>NZ_CP051301.1:0-3041759 GCF_024181365.1 Treponema sp. OMZ 799 | reverse complement strand
CCGGAAACCCAAAATAATTATATTTTTTTGTATTTATACCATGTTTTTTATATACTTTTGCAGTATTATGCTTTATAATTATAGTAGAGTATCATATTTAATTGGGATCCGGCGATAGGGCATAAAAATTTGACATTCGGTTTCTGAAAATGGAGAGGTAACAAAATGCGGAAAAAGTTATTTTTACTTGTAGGAATTTTATTTGTTATATTGGCCGGCTGTGATCAGTTTTTGAGAGATATTGAAAAAGATTTTGAATATTGGGCATCTACAATTATCGTTACGGATACGGCAATCCCCTATGCGGGAATAGATAGCGAAGGCTATCCCTGCCTTTCGAGCGAAAACGATAAACTCATAACAATAAAAATAGTAAATGCGTTAAAATATGAATTTAAAATGCCTACGGATCCGGGAGCTCCTGCCGACATAATAACTTTTGGAAGCGGAGTAATCGGCTCAGGTGCCGGTACCCCCCCCCCCGAGTACAACACGGATTATACTCTTAGCCAAAATGGTGCCGGCCAACTTAATCTGACATTAAAAAAAGCTTTTTTACAAAAAAACGAATGGGGTAAGGCAGACCTAAACCCTTCAATTACCATTTACAGCAAAGAAGGCAGAAAATTTTTAACTCACAGCTTTAAGCTGAGGGTAAACACTCCTCCTCCCAATCTCGAGAAAATAGACTTAGTAAAAACAACCGGAAGTCCGTCATACTATGTTTTATGCTTTAAGGCTGAAGGCATTGGTACAAAAGTAAACGGCTTATTTTTACACGGCGACGGTTATGAAGGTTCCAACAATAAATTAAAACTATTAATACGCAAAGGGAATGAGCCCGAGCAACCGCATGAGCTCGTCTTAACTTCTTCGGGCGTTGGTACTAATAGTACTTTTATAGGGAACGGTGGTTTATCAACGCTGGACGGCAATGCTATGCCTTCTGACGTATCCAACCTTTGGACAATCCGGTATAAAACCGATGTTGTAGTAGATACAGGTGCCGCAGTAAACTATACAATCCGATTAAAGGATAAAAAAGGTCTTGAATCCAATACGGTAACATCAGGGACACAGCTGCCCCATCCTATAATTAAGTTTACCTATGTACATGATCCTGACAATTATATAACCTCAGGTATTTACTCGACCGGACGCGATATAATTACAAAGATAAATGAGACAAATTCCACCGCGTTAAACCCGATAAAAATTTATACGGCATACAACGATACGGTAACATTGGAGGCTTTCGGCACTTATGGCCCCGGAGTTGTAATAAGGGCCGAGCTGAACGGCATTCCGGTGCAATATGCTTCGGATATAGAGCTTACTGCAAATGAGTCCGGAGCGGATTATAAACTTGAACTTTGGGCAGAAGGCGGCGGCTTTACTCCAAGTAAAAAAATAACCTACTATTACAAGGTTTTTAACACAATAAAAGCAACAAATCCCAATATACCTGTATGGGGAATTCTTAAAAAAGCTGTAAACAAACGGGATTCAATAACCATCGATGGTACAATAAAGGCTTCAGATAGTCCCGATAATAACAAGGGAGAAATTATCATACAGTCTGGATCTGCATCTAGAACGGTAAGCATAAAAGGCATAAATAATGCAGCTATTGATGCAGACCGTAAAAACCGCATTTTTTATATGTCAAGCCGGCGGCTGACTCTTAACCTAAAAGATATAACACTTACAAACGGAAAAGCTGACAGAGGAGGAGCTATAAACTGCGGCCAAGGTCCTATAAATTTTAAAGGAGGATGTATAATCAGCAATAATACGGCCACCGTAGAAGGCGGTGCTATACATGGCCGCTCTAGTACCATAAATTTTGAAGGAGGATGTAAGATAAGCAATAATACATCACCTAAAGGCAAAGACATATATTTATACGACAACAGTAAATTGTACATAAAAGACAGAATGACGGTTGATTCCGGTAATCAAATATATATAAAGCCGAGTTCTACCGATTCCTATTCAAAGTTTTATATAACCGGAGAACAGGATATCACTAATCCTATAAACATAAAAATAGATGCTGCTGGTATAGACGAGCTTAAAAATAAGCCGATTATTGAAGGCAGTGGTTATACTCTCAAAGAGGAAGATATAGAAAAATTCGAACTTTACAACAACGGATATATCATCAACCTTGACCATGAGGTTGATGTTGCCGTATTGAGTAAGATATATAATTCCTCATCAATTACTAATTGGGCTCAGCTTCAAAACGCTATCACGAATGCTCCGTCAGGTGCTGTAATTAAATTAGGCCCCGGTACTATAACAGCCGGATCAGATAGTAGTGAACTGACTGTTTCTGGTCCTAATAAAACCCTAACAATAATCGGCAGCAGCAGCGGTACTACCATAGGCGCAGATAATAAGCATCGTGTTTTCGTTATGGAAAAGTCCAACATTAAGCTCAAATTGAAAAACTTAACCATCACAAAAGGTAAACATAATGATGTAGACGGAAAAGGTGGAGCTGGTATATATGTTAAAGCTTACACTACAGGCAGCTTGACATTGGTAAATACGAAAGTAGACTATAACACGGTTAATGCTGCTGCCGGGCCTGTACAACACATGGGAGCCGGTATTATGATAGAAAATGCATCTGTAAAGGTTTTTATAATCGGAGGCTCAATAAGCAATAATAAAATAGATTGCAGCACAACAACATCCACAGCCACGACTGAGCTTCAGGGCTGCGGTTTATATCTTGGGAATAGCTCGACTACGGTTATAAAAGGAAATACTCAGATTAAAAATAACTCTTATACAAAAAGAAATGATAATAAAACTGTAACTTGTTACGGTGCAGGTATATATCTTACCGGCAGTTCAAAACTTACCATAGGGGAAAACGGTGCAGACGATGGCGTTAGTCCTACAATATCAGGTCATAGTCAAGTTTCCGGTACTACCTGTCATGGAACGGCCATAGCTATTGCCGGTGGACGAGTAGACTGGCTAAGCGGCCGAATAATAAATAACGGCGGAAGTACTCAAGCAGTGTACAACAGTGGAGGTACATTTAATGCTAACGGTCACACAGCAAATTAGTTTGGGAATTCGATCCGCGGATTTGATAGCTGAAGACTAAGGCAGAGCCTTCAGCAAAGAGTCAAAGAGCCTTAATTTTTATTTTGATTGACAGCTTGGCCTGTTTTTCTTTTCTCCAAGCCTTGCAAAAAAGAGCCTTTTGTGGTAGTCTTAAAGCCTTATGGCTGTCGATTTTGTTCATCTTCATGTTCATTCGGATTTTTCTCTTTTGGACGGAGCCGCTTCGGTTAAAGGGCTTGCGGCAAAGGCCGAGCAGCTGGGGCAGACTGCCCTTGCTTTGACCGATCACGGCAATATGTTCGGCGTTATAAATTTTTATAATGCCTGTAAAGAAAAAAATATAAAGCCCATAATCGGCTGCGAGTTCTATGTTGCTCCCGAAAGCCGATTTGAAAAAAAAGAAACTCCGGGCGGAAAAAAATACTATCACCTGATTTTATTGGCAAAGAACGAAACCGGTTACCGCAACTTAATGTTTCTTTGTTCCAGAGGATATACCGAGGGCATGTATTATAAGCCCCGCATAGACGATGAAATTTTGGCACAGCACTCCGAAGGGCTTATATGCTTGTCGGCCTGTCTTGCAGGAGAGCTTCCTGTTCTTTTACTAAACGGAGAAAAGGAAAAGGCCGAGTCCCATGTACGCAAATACCGTGAAATTTTCGGTGCCGAAAACTATTTTATAGAGCTTCAAGACCATGGGCTAAAGGAAGAAAAAAAGGCTTCCAAGCTTTTAATTGAAATGGCCCGCAAGGTCGGCGTTCCCTTGGTTCTAACCAACGACATTCACTATATAGAACAAAAAGATTATATAGCTCAAGATATCTTGATGTGTATCGGAATGAAAAAACTCAGAACCGATACCAACCGCATGCAGTTTGAGGGAAGCGAATTTTATTTTAAGTCGGGAGAAGAAATGGCTAAGCTCTTCCCCGAATATCCCGAAGCAATTTTGAACACTGTCCGCATTGCCGAAATGTGCAATCTGGAAATTCCCCAGCCCGGTCCCATTCTTCCGATATACAAAATCCCTGAAGACTTCAGCTCAAAAGAAGACTATATCCGGCACTTGGCTGAAGAAGGCTTAAAAAAGCGTTATCCGGTTATTACCGATGAAATCAAGGAAAGGCTTAACTACGAGCTCGATATAGTTATAAAGATGGACTTTGTCGGCTATTTTTTAATTGTTTGGGATTTTATAAATTGGGCAAAAAATAACGGCGTCCCTGTAGGTCCGGGGCGCGGCTCCGGAGCGGGCTCAATCCTTGCATACTCTTTGAGGATTACAGATATAGATCCCCTAAAGTACAATCTACTTTTTGAGCGCTTTTTAAATCCCGAAAGAGTTTCGATGCCCGACTTCGACGTAGACTTTTGCTTCGAAAGACGGCAGGAGGTAATAGAGTATGTTCGTCAAAAATACGGAGATGAAAACGTTGGTCAAATCATTACCTTCGGAACCTTAAAGCCCAAGGCCGTAGTAAAAGATGTGGGGCGGGTTTTAAATATTCCGCTTGCCGATGTAAACGCCATTACAAAGCTCATACCTCCCAAGCCCCTAACTGACGGTGTAAAAGAGGTTACCTTAAAATATGCTGTTGATGTAGTTCCCGAATTAAAAGAAATGGCCGAAGACCCGCAATACAAAGAGCTTTTTGAAATAAGCATAGCTCTTGAAGGCAGAAACCGCAACTCCAGCCTTCATGCGGCAGGCATAGTTATAGGTAAAACGGTCTTAACCGATTATGTTCCGCTTTATAAGGACTCAAAGACGGGAAAGGTTGCGACACAGTTTACAATGGACTTAATTGAAAACTGCGGTCTTGTAAAGATGGACTTCTTAGGCTTAAAAACCTTAACCCTTATAAAACATACCGAAGACCTTATCCATAAAAGAGGAAAAGAGTGGGAAAAATTCTCTGTCGCCGATATAGACTATTCCGATAAGGAAACTTTTAAAATGCTTAGTGATGGATTGGCTGCTGCAGTATTTCAGTTTGAAAGTCAGGGTATGCAAAATATTTTAAAGCGGGCAAAGCCTTCAAAAATGGAAGACTTAATCGCTTTAAACGCCTTGTACCGTCCCGGGCCTATGGATTATATCAATCAGTTTATCGAATCAAAATTCGATAATTCAAAAATAAAATATCCTGACCCATGCCTTGAAGACATCCTAGCCGAAACCTACGGCGTTATCGTTTATCAGGAACAGGTTATGCAGGTTGCCCAAAGAATAGCTGGCTACTCCCTCGGCCAAGCCGATATTCTCCGCCGTGCTATGGGAAAGAAAAAAATCGAGGTTATGAAAACCGAAAAAGAGAAATTTATTAAGGGTGCAGAAGCGAAAGGTTTTAGTAAGGAAGATGCAGATAGAATCTTTGAAATCCTTATTCCCTTTGCAGGCTATGGTTTTAACAAGAGTCATGCAGCAGCCTATTCGGTTTTAGCCTTTCAGACGGCTTATTTAAAGGCTCATTTTCCTGCAGAATTTATGGCTGCTAACTTAACCAACGAAATTACCTCGACCGATAAACTTCCCGAATATATTGCCGAAGCCGAAAAGATGGGGCTTAAAATTCTTCCGCCCCATGTCAATTCTTCCGATCCTTATTTTAGCGTTTCACCCGACGGGAATATTATTTTCGGTCTTTTGGGTATAAAGGGTGTCGGAATGCAGGCTGCCCATGAGCTTGCAGAAGAGCGCGAAAAAAACGGAAGGTATAAGTCCTTTATCGATTTTTTGGAGAGGAACGATCTTCATACTCAAAACAAGCGTAACCTTGAAGTTATGATTAAAACCGGCTGCTTTGACGGTTTGGGGCAGGAGCGCTCTACCTTGATGGTAAACTTAGACGGTGCAGTTGCCTATGTTTCTCAAAAGAAGGAAAACATGAGCACGGGACAGGGCAGCCTTTTTGAAGGCTCCGGCATAAAAGAGTTTTCGGACTTTGTTTTTGAAAAAATCGAAGAGTTCCCCAAAAAGGAAAAACTCCGGCTCGAAAAAGAATTGATGGGCTTTTATATTTCAGGGCACCCCTTGGATGAGTACCGCAAGGTGATAGATAATTCGGCCACTTTGGATATTTCGCATCTTGCCCGCGCTACCTCAAAAAAGAGATATGTTCTTGTGGGTATGCTTACAGGTGTCAGGCAGCATCAAACAAAAAAAGGCGCAATGATGGGCTTCGGCGCTTTTGAAGACTTAAACGGAACAATCGATTTAGTCTTCTTTCCGAAAACTTGGGAAAAGTACAGAGCTGTCCTTTTGCCTGAAACCGTATGCGGTTTTGCAGGGTCTATCGACAACAGTGACGGAGAATCCCATTCCTTCTTGGTGGACGATGTTTTGGAAATTGATAAATTACAGCAAAAGGCTTTAAGCGAGGTTCATATTGAGCTTGATGAAAATATAACGTCGGCAAAGGAATTGACCGGCTTAAAGGATTTTTTGTATGAGCGCTCAGGGAATTGCGATGTTTATATTCACGCAAAAGATGAGGATAAGGCTTATATAATTAAGGCATCGCCTCAAATTAGAATTCCTTCAACTCCTGAATTTATTGAAGAGTTAAGCATGCAGTTTGGGGTTGAGCAAATTTGGCTTGAATAAAAAAAGGATTAAATTTAAAATATATAGGTAGAGAGGTTTATATGATAGCATCACTTTTTAACACATTGGGTTTTGTAGTAAAGATTTATTCTTATCTTTGTATTATTTATATTTTTCTTTCATGGTTCGGTTCCCATTCAAGAGGCGGCTTTCTTTATGAAATTTGTAATCCTTATTTAAGCCGGTTTAGAAGATTTAAATTTACTCAAATCGGAATGGTGGATTTTTCTCCTATTTTGGCTATCGGTATTTTGTCTCTTTTTGCTAATATACTTTTTCAGATTGCAGATACAAAAACTTTTTCTGTATTAAGGATTGTACTAAACCTTGTGGGTATAGTTTGGTCGTTTTTTTCTTTCTTGCTCAATTTCTTTATTATCATATTGATAATCAGGCTGGTTCTTGATTTTTCCGAAAACTACCGCCAAGGTAATTTTGCTGATATGCTCGATAGGTTTTTGTCCCCTGTTTTTGTTAGAGTTCATAAATTATCCGGCGGAAAATTTATGAGTCTGAGAAAACAGATTATCGTATGTTTAATAGTTTTAATTCTTGTGCGCTTTTTACTGGGAGCCTTCATAGGATCCTTGGGTGTAATGTTTACCTACTTTAGGTTTGTATAACTTATCTGGCTTCGGCCTCAAGCTTTTCCGCTAAGGAGAGGAGGTTTATGCTTGTATGTATTTGTTCCTTTACGGCAGCAACTTCCTCACGGAAACGGCTATTGTTAACTCCGGCTATCACTGCCCAGTTAGTAATAGTTGCGTATAAGCTTGTTTTTCCGCCCCCAAGGATTCCCGTTAAAATCAGTTCAATCGATTTTAGAGCGTCAATACTGGAGGTTATAAGCTGCTTTGCTTCAGACTCTACCGTATGCATCAAGCCCTCAATTTGATTTTTATTTTTTAAAGTTGCAGTTTTTTCTGCACGTATTTTTGCAAATGTTGAACCTATGTCTCCTGTAGGCGATAGGCGGTTTTCAAACTTTTCAAATTCTCCCTTGCGGTGTTCAAGTACATTGTATGAGGTTGTGTACTCGTTTAAATTTTCATGCCGGTAAAAGTTGCCTTCTACCAGGATTGTTTTTAGGGTTTCAGATAGTCTTTCGTTATAAAAGGCATAAAAAAATGTTTTTAAGAATAAAAAAGGAAGTTCTTTTTTGAACTTACATTCTACCCATAAGTTCCGCCATGGACAAAACTTCATGGATTCTAAGTCTCCTACTTTTAAGAGGTTAATCATCTGCACTTTAATGTTAAACTTTTTTTGTTCATATGACCAAGTTGACCATTTTTGATTGAAGCGCTCATACCAAGCCTGCTTAAAGTAAATAAACCAATCTTCTCCGCCTGTCAGTTTATACGGCATCCAATTGATATCCTTTTTGATGTAGCGGGTAATGTCGAGAAGAGGGACTTGTTTTAAAAATATTCTTATTGCACCGAGGGCTTCAATTGCATCTTTTATAAATTCGTCAGCTTCTCTTACCATCCTGCTGTCATCATCTATTATTGTTTCCTGAGCATGCATTAAAAATAAGGCTTGCAGAAGATTATGAGGTATATTTTTTTTGGAATAAAGAATCGATGAAAGGACCTCCATTTCGGGCTGTATTGTAAGGGCCTGGCAGGTAGCGTTTGAATCCGAGATTACATTAAACCTTAACAGGGTCTTATCCAAGGCCAGAGAACAAAAGGACTTCATCCATTCTATGGCCTGCGCACATTGGTACATTTCACTTTTTTCTTCATCGGTTAAATTTGAAAAAACCGAATCTATTTTTCTTAAAAAGCCTGTTCTTATGTTTGAGGAAACTTCCGAGCCTATCTTAATTGAAAAAGGATTTGTTTCTTTCATAAGTCTCTCATATGTTGCGGGAGCAACAAAGGAGCTTACCAGCATATAGAAAGAGCCCTTCCCAGAGTCATATGCGGAAAGAAGAGAGGTAAAAAACAATTGTGTTTTTCGTAAATTTTTTAATTCCGTGTAAAATACGCCTGTATAGATATTTTGATGTATATTAATATATGCGCCGGCCGATCTTTTAAGGTTTTTTGCCATTCTCTTTAAAAGTTCTTCATTATATATTACTTTTAAAGGGATGGAGCGTAAGAAGGATCTTATGGAAAGCCATAAACGTATCAAAAAGGGCTCGCTTGATATGCCTGCACTTTGGTGTTCTCTTATTCTCTCCGAAAGGCTGTCCCTTTCTTCCGGTTGTGCTTCACCGCTGAATTCTTCCATACTGCGCTGAATGCTTTCGAGTAAACTTTGCGTTTCTTCTGTGGATAATGATTTTACTAATTGATCAAATGTTGACAGACTTCTTTCCATATCTTTATATATTATCGTAAATTTTTAAAAATTCTATAGGGTATTGGCAAGACTTATAAGATATTTTTATACGGTTAAATCGGTCCCTACGGGAATCGAACCCGTCTTTTAAGATTGAGAATCTCATGTCCTAACCGATAGACGAAGGGACCAAATATGATATAGAAAAATTCCCCAGGGAGGATTCGAACCCCCACAAGCAGAACCAGAATCTGCGGTGCTACCATTACACAACCGGGGAATGACAGGACAAGAATATATCACCAAATCAAAAAAATGTCAATAAGGCTTTTTGGACTAAATTGTCTAAACCTTAAATTTTAGAAGCTCTCCGACAGCCGTTTCATTCATGCTGTCCGTTATAATGCGGGTAAGCCCGTCAAGTTTTTCAACTTTTGTATAGCATAAATTTTTTTTTTGTGTTAAAATGAGCGGTTAGGAATTAGAGTATGCAAAATTTAAAAAGACTTCTATCATATGCAAAAGGACAAAGCCGGCTTTATGTGCTTGCCCTTATTTTTACGCTTTTTTCACAAGTAATTGTTGCTATGCAGCCACAGTTAATCCGAATTACAATAGACTCGGTAATAGGCGGCGCTCCCCTGCCTTCAGGCTTAATATCCCGATTGGTTGCCTTGTTTAAAGATCACTTAAACGGAACAAGCGGGCTAGTTGCAATGGCCTCACTGGTAGTTACCTTTTCTCTGGTTAGAGGGCTTTTTACATTCGGCCGAATAAATATAGCCAGTGTCGCAACCGAACGTTCAATAAAGACTCTTAGAAACAGGCTGTACAATCATATCCAGCTTCTTCCTTATTCTTATCATTCAAAGGCGGAAACGGGAGACTTGATCCAGCGATGTACCTCCGATGTCGAAACCATCCGTTTGGCTCTTTATTCCCAGATAATGGACACTATAAGTGCCGTGTTTTTGATAATTTATACTATTTACCTGATGGCCCAATTAAACACAAAGCTAATGCTTATCTCTTTTTGCATTATGCCTTTAACATTTTTTTCGTCGGTTATATTCTTTAAAAGAATTCAAAGACAGTTTAAAAAGGCGACAGAGTATGAAGCCTCGATGACTACAGCCGTGCAAGAAAATTTAACGGGCATCCGTGTCGTAAAGGCTTTTACCCGCCATCAATACGAAATAGAAAAATTCATTAAGCGTAGTGAAAGATACCGAAATCAAAATTTAAAGATAAACAACAGCTTTGCCGCCTTTTGGGCTTTTTCCGATTTTCTTTCGATAGCCCAAGTTTTCGGAATAATCATTTATGGAAGTATGCTTGCCTACCGTAATGAGATAACGGCCGGCGATCTAGTCGCATTCATCTCTTATACGGGAATGTTAATCTGGCCTGTCCGTCGCTTAGGCCGAATCATAAGCAATATAGGAAAATCCTTTGTTTCGGCAAACCGTATTGAAACTATTTTAAATGAAAAGGCTGAAGATATTTTTCCGACAAACGAAAAACCCGAAATTAAGGGAAACATAGTTTTTGATTCCGTTTCGTTTTCATATCCTGAAACACAAAACCAAAAGATACTCGACAATGTTTCTTTTAGTGTCAAAAGCGGGCAGACCCTTGCTATTCTGGGACCGACAGGCTCGGGAAAAAGCTCCCTTGTGCATTTGCTTGCCCGGCTTTATGAGTATGATTCGGGTTCCATCAAAATGGACGGAAGAGAATTAAACACTATCGACAAGGGCTGGATAAGGTCGCAGGTAGGGCTGATATTACAGGAGCCTTTTTTGTACGGCAGAACTATTATGGAAAACCTTAAATTGGCAGTACCCGATGTTTCCGATTCTTCTGCCCGTCACTACTCAAAGGTAGCTTCATTGGACGATGAAATAAATAAGTTTGAAAAAGGCTATGAAACCTTGGTCGGCGAGCGGGGCGTTTCCTTATCGGGAGGCCAAAAACAAAGGCTTGCAATAGCCAGAACCCTCATCAAAGATTCTCCCGTGCTCATCTTTGATGATTCTCTTTCGGCTGTAGATACCCAAACGGACATAAGCATCCGTTCCGCATTAAAAGAAGAAAAGGGAAATAAAACTATGATTATAATTTCGCATAGAATTTCAACTATTTGCGATGCAGACAATATAATAGTTTTAGAAGACGGAAAGATAAGCCAAGAAGGAACCCATGAACAGCTGATAGCCCAAGAAGGTTTATACAAGAGAATTTACGATATTCAAAGTGCGGTAGTACGATAAGGAAGTAAAATTTATGGAAGATTTTGATATAGATAAAAATAACGAAAAATTTAAAAGCGGAGTTTGGAAGAAGGTCGTAAAAGAATTTGGTTATTTTAAGGAACTGCTGGTGCCGGGTGTTCTTTTGGGCGGTTTTATAGGGGCCTTGGATGTTGTACAGCCCAAGATGACTAAATATGTAATAGACACCTTTGTAAAGGGGCGGGATTTAAGTAATTTTAATGCCGTAATTATTTTTACGGGAGTATTCTTGTTGATTTCGGCGGCTGCTACCTTTTTATTTATAAAATTTGTAGGCCATTTGGAAATAAAAATGTGTCACCGCCTTAGAACAAAGTGTTTTACAAAATTGCAGTCCCTTTCCCTTTCATTTTACGATAAAAATGCCGTCGGCTGGCTTATGTCGAGAATGTCTTCCGATATAAACAAATTGTCAGGCATTGTTGCATGGGGAGTAACCGATCTCTTTTGGGGCTTTTGTATGATGATGACTGTGATAGTTGTGATGTTTGGCGACAGCCCGAGTCTCGCCCTCATAGGCTTAATGACCCTCCCCATAATCGTCATTTTCAGTATCTATCTGCGGGGAAAAATTTTAAAAGCCCAAAGACGGGTGCGTAAGATAAATTCTCAGTTGACGGCCTCCTACAATGAAGATATCCAAGGTGCTAAAACAACCAAGACCCTTGTGAGAGAAGAATTAAATGCAAAGGAGTTTGTGTCTAAAACCGAAGAGATGAAAACCGCCTCTATCAGGGGTATCTTAATTTCTTCTGTTCTTATGCCGACCGTTCAACTAATCGGTGCTGTAGGCACAGCCCTCATGGTCATTTATGGAGGAATGTCTGTTGTTTCGGGTGCCATCACAATAGGCTTACTCGTTGCATTTTTTTCTTATGTTACGCAGTTTAACGCTCCCTTGGCGGAAGCAGCCGACCTCTTTGCAGAATTTATTTCGGCTCAGGCAGCCGCCGAACGCATCTTCGGGCTTCTTGAAGAGGAGTCCGAGATTAAGGACAAGGAAGAAGTGATCAAAAAATACGGCACCGCCCTTTGTCCCACAGACGAAAAAAGGCCTTCTATTAACGGAAGTGTAAAATTTGAGGATGTTTCTTTTTGGTATAAGGAGGGAGAACCGGTGTTAAGCGGTTTTGACCTAAAGGTTGAAGAGGGGCAGACCATAGCCTTGGTCGGAGCTACGGGAGCCGGAAAATCCACCATCGTCAATCTTTTTTGCCGGTTTTATGAGCCTAAGAGTGGCCGTATCCTTGTGGACGGCATAGACTATACCGATATGCCGGAAAGCTGGATTCACGAAAACCTAGGCTATGTGCTTCAGTCTCCCCATCTTTTTTCGGGAACGATTGCAGAAAATATCAGGTACGGAAAATTGGATGCAAGCGATGAAGAAATTATCGAAGCCGCAAAACTTGTCGATGCCCATGATTTTATAGTAAAAATGGAAAAGGGTTATGACACGGAGGTCGGCGAGGGCGGAAGCCTTCTTTCCACGGGCCAAAAGCAGCTTATTTCTTTTGCCCGCACCTTGGTAAGAAATCCTCGCCTCTTCGTTTTGGATGAAGCTACTTCTTCTATCGATACCGAAACCGAGCAAAAAATTCAAAAGGCCATCACAACCGTTTTATCGGGGCGTACCTCCTTTGTTGTTGCCCATAGATTATCGACAATAAGAAATGCAGATAAGATAATAGTTGTTGAGGACGGAAAGATGATTGAATGCGGCAGCCACGATGAGCTGATGGAGAAAAAAGGCCATTATTACGAGCTTTATACCCATCAGTTTATCAATGAAGAGCAAAGGTCGCTCAATATAAAGAGCTAAAATTATCGGATCTTGTAGTTGTCTTTTTACAATTATCAGTGTATAATAGACAAAGGAGGAATTGAAAATGCAAAAACTCTACTCGAAAATATTTATCGCAATTTTATGCACGGCTCTTGTGTTAGGCTGTAAATCGACTCCGAAACAGGCTTCTGATGCTCCGTCAGGGCCCGGACAGATATCCGTTAATTCGGTTACATGGATGATAGAAAGATTGGATACTTCAATATGGAACGGAACGCTTAAAGATAACGGTGAGATGTTTATAAGCTTTTTTATCAATTATGAAGGATCTTTTAATACAAGTGATGTGCAAAAACTATTGGTTGAATCCCCTGTAGATATGTGGGTATTAAACTCTTCTCAACTTGAAAAGATAACCGAAATTGATGACAAGGCTAAGATAGCTTCTGTAAAACGCCTTCAATGCGGGGAAGGAGCCGGTTCCGTTGCTCTAGGAAAGTGGAAATTCACTCTTACGGATAGAAACGGCAATAAGTATGCGCAGGTTCTGGATATCACCGGTTTTGAAAAAAAAGCTCAAGATAAGATTATCGAAGCTAAAGATGAAGAAGGCAGCGTAGCTGATGTTGAAGCAACGAAAGAAGAGATAAAAATGATAGTTCCTCAATCTTCATCAAAAAATGAGATAGCCGCTCTTTCGGTCCCTGTAATCAAATCGGTTTCAAAGGATGAAAACTCAATAGAAATTTTCTTTTCGGTAAATGATGAACGTATAAAAAACGGCTATTTTTGGTTCGATGTGCCGGGCGAAAAATACTATAAGGATTCAGGTTCAATGATAGATGCATCGGGAAATCCTGTAAACGGGTGCAGGGCTTTTTCAAAAGACGGAAAAGAATGCCGCTATATCTTACGCAAGGATGATTCCAACTCGGAATGGTTTGATAAGATAATTGCCTGTTTCTTTGTTGTGTCCGATACAAACAGGGTGTCTTCACCTTGGGAAGAGAGGAATAGAACCGTAAGTGCCAAGGCTGAAGTCAAATAAATTTACGATGGTTAAGAGGAAAAGATGAAAAAGAGATTATACAAATCATCACGGGATAAAAAAATTTTGGGAGTTTGTGCAGGGCTTGCCGAGTATCTGGGTGTTGATCCTGTTTTAATAAGACTCCTATGGATTTTATTTGCCTTATTTGTGGGTTCCGGAGTTATTGTTTATATAATAGCAGCTGTCATCATGCCCTATGATACGGAGATTAAGGATGATGATGAGTCTTATGAATATGCTCCTCGTGATTGATTGGTCCGATAACGATTAAAGTAAAAAGCTGCCTTTATAGGCAGCTTTTTTTATTCTAAATTACGTGAATCATAACTTGGATAGTCTTCGTGCTCTCTATCTTTTTCGGTATAAAGCTGTTCCTTGATATCTTGAAAAAGAGCGTCATTTATTTGAAAATTTTTTAAACTTTCTTTTTTACCTTTTAAAAATGCATCGAACCATAACACCGAAAGGCGGGCATAAAGTTGAAATGCTTCTTCATCATATCCTCCTGACAGCGGGGTCTTATAAATGTCCAGGGCTGCGTTATGCTTTATATTTTTAAATGAAAGAAAACATGCAGGGACTTCTTTATTTAAGTTTTTAAAAAACTTGTAGGTTTTTTCGGGATAAGCCGTCCTATCAACTTCCGAGGTTAAGAATAAAACGGCGCTTTTAATTTTTGGGAATTCGTCGCCTAGTTCCTCATTGGAGCTTCCCAAAATTTCGACAAACGGAGATGCTCCATTGTAAGGATAATTGCGCTTATAGCCTTGACCTCGGGCATAAGGCTCGCATAATAAAAAGATGCAGGGCCGCTCATTGAATGGGCTACGATACCTATGTTTTTTATATCGATTGAATTGAATAAACCGTGGGCCGGGTCTTCATTTTTTTCCTTCATCAAGTTTTGTACAGCAGTATAGGTTGGAAGCCAATCCTTTGGGTGTATTTTTTTCTTTGAAGTAAAAAGGGCTGCAGCATATCCATATGATGCAATGTAGTGCCCGATAGGCAAAAAGCCGTATTTATAATTAGCCCAGCCATGACTGACCAAAATAAGAGGATATTTTCCTTTCTTTTTAGGTATATAGACTGTAACTTCGCCTCTTATATTTTCCGCATTTGAAAGGCTCTTGTCCTCTTTGTTGTCATCCAAGGTTTTTTTATAAACTCGGTTAAAACCTATCATATTTTTGTCATTATAGGCTTTTATGTCGTAGGGACCTTCAAAGGTTTTATGTTCGTTTTTTAAGTAAGAATTCATAATAAATTAAAAGAATTTTTTATGATCTTCTGCTGCCATTACAAGGCCGTCTACCAGCCCCGGCTCCACACTGGAGTGCCCTCCGAATAGGACTATGTTCAAATTCGATTTAGGTAATTTTTTATGTAGTTTATAAGCGGAAAATGGAGGACAGTCCATATCGTACCTTCCTTGCACGATAGTAGAGGGGATGTCTTTAATCTTATCGCAGTTGTTTAGGATGTAGTTGTCGTCTTTAAAAAAGCACTTGTGTAAAAAGTAATGACATTCTGCCTTGGCCATAGCCAGGGCTTCTTCATCGCTCATATCATAGACACCGGGGAAGAGGCGAACTAGGGCCGACTCCCAGCGGCTCCACCTATGGGCGGCTTCAAGTGCAAGTTTTTTATCTTCGCCGAATAGGCGTTTTGAATAAGCCCTTACCAATGAGCTTCTTTCTTCCTGCGGTATAAAATGTTGGTAGGCTTCAAAATCTTCAGGGAAGAATTTGGATGCTCCGCCTTCTTCATATATCCAGTCTATTTCTTGTTGTGTTCCTAAAAAGATGCCTCGTAAAATTAAGGAGACTACCTTATCGGGATGGGCAATTGCGTAGATTAGGGCAAGGGTGCTTCCCCAGCTTCCTCCGAAGACCATCCATTTGTCAATAGCTAAGTGTCCGCGAAGTTTTTCTATATCCTCAACCAGATTTTCGGATTTATTTTCTTTCATCTCGCAAGGCGGTAAACTTTTTCCTGCTCCCCTCTGGTCAAATAAGACTATTCGGTAAAATTCGGGATCAAAGTATTGGCTTGCAACAGGAATGCAGCCGCCTCCAGGCCCTCCGTGTAAAAAAACTACGGGTCTTCCCTTGGGGTTGCCGTATTGTGCATAATAAATACTGTGTATATCCGAGACTTTTAAAAAGCCTTCATCAAAAAGCGGTGTTTTTTCGTATAATATTTTCATAGATTACCTCATTGCATTTATAATAGACCTTTTGCTGCGGAATTTCGAGATGATGAGTTTTATGCTAACATCCTTATCTCCCTATCATTTTATTTTACCAAATAGTCTTTACTTCATACAAAGGAATTTTTAAATCTCTTGTTATTATAGTTAGGTTATTTTCCATAGCTTGTGCAATAAGCAGTCTATCAAACGGATCTTTATGAATATCAGGTAACTTTTTTATTCGTTCCACATCATATTCCGTAGGATTAAGATAAATAAATTCCTCATTCTCCAGAACAGTTTTTAATTGAGAAATATTAATTTCAAAATCAAGAGTTCCTTTTGCTTGTTTTATCGCGATTTCCCATAACGATACGAAACTGAAAAAACATCTTTTTGCTTCCATCAAATTTCTTACAGTAATAGAAAGCTCATTGCTTCCTATTACATACCAAATTATTGCATGAGTATCCAATAAATACATCACATATACTCCGCGAATTCTTCAATAGGCTCATCAAAATCTGGAGACATTTTGCAAGGAATATCTTTTAAGCAGCCAAAACCTTTTTTTTGACTTTTTGATCCGGAATTTTTTTCTAATGTAGTAAATTTAAATAAAATATAATCCACATAAGAAGAAATTTCTTCAAGAGCTGTTTGCGGAAGCAACTTTAATTTTTTTTCAAGACTACTGTATAACACAATATTTCCCCTATTTTTTATTAGTATATCATAAATTTCAATTTTTTTCTATGTGTATGAAATAGTTATATTATTAAAAAATGTAATTTCAGATAAATTTGATTAATTTTTTTCTCTGCCTTGAATAATTTTTACTTTTATATTACACTGATTGGCAATGCCGAAAAAAACTTTTTTAAATTTACCTCAAGAAAAACAGCAAAGAATCCTTGAAATTTGTAAAAGAGAGTTTGAAGAAAAACCTCTTTTCCGGGCAAGCGTTTCGGATATCGTAAATACTCTGGGTATAGCCAGAGGGAGTTTTTATCAGTATTTTGAAAATTTGGAAGAATGTTTTTTTACGATTTTGAGCTCCGAAAACATGGATGTCCATGCTCTTTTTCAAGGAGCCTTGAGAGAAAACGATAACGATTTTTTTAATGCCCTTTTAAGATATGGGGAAATTCTTTCAAAGGAGCTTTATAAGCCGTCCAAACGCAATTTATACAGGAACCGTTTTCTTTATTGGACTCCCGACTTGGATAAGGCTTGGCTTGAATACAGGAAGGAAAACCTCCAAACCGAAAAAGTTGCCGAGATGGAAAAGATATATTTTTCAAATCTTAAAAAGACATCTCTTTCCCTTTCGACCCATGAAGATATAAAGGAACTTATAGAATTCACCAAGGCCATTGTTCATAACCTTATATCCCGTTCCTTTATCGAAAACTGGGAAGCGGAAGAATTTATGAAGCTCTTTCAAAAACAAATAATGTGGATGAAAAATGGGCTTAAAGGTGGGGAGTGATTAGATTGATAATATTTGCTAAAGATATAAATTAAATTTTAGGAGAAATATTTATGAAACAAAAATTTAAATTTGCTGCTATTTTAATGCTTGCAGTTTTCGGCTTTCAGTTATGGGCCGGAGGAAACCGTGAAAACTCAGGCACAGAGGTCTTTGCAAAAGTTACCGATCATCGAGGCCGTAAGGTTCTGATACAAAAAAAGCCCTCTCGTCTTGTTACTCCTTTTTATATTTTAAGTAACACAGCTCTTGCAATAGGCTGTAGGGATATCATCGTTTCAGGCGACGGCGGTAAGGGCGGGGTAAGACCCTTTATAAAAGAATTTGCCCCCGAATTAGCGGAAAAACCTGTTTGCGGTTCTGCAAAGGCTTTGAACCTTGAAGCTCTTGCTTCGGTAAATCCCGATCTCATCCTTGTGCCGTTTAAGGCGGCTGATCAATTGCCTCAAATAGAAGTATTGGGCGTGCCTGCCTTGGTTGTCGAACCTGAAACTATGGAAAACTTTTTCAGCTATGTAGAAATGCTGGGCAAAGCAACAGGTAAAAATATCGAAGCCGATAAACTTCTTAAATTTTATAATGAAATTTTAAATGATGTAGCAGGTTTTATAAAAGGTGAAGCCCCTGTTTCCGTTTATATGAACAGCCGCTCCGATGCTTTAAATGCGTTAAGCCCTAAAATGTTTCAAGCTGAGCTTATCAAAGCAGCAGGCGGTAAATTGGTTACGGAAGATATAAGGGACACCTACTGGACAAAGGTTTCTCTTGAGCAAGTACATAAATATGCACCTCAAGTTGTTGTTATGGCCGCCGGTGCAAAAAAAGCAGTGGCGCTGACTTCTAAAACTGAATGGAAGGGAATCCCTGCTGTGGACGCAGGAAAAATCTACACTTTTCCTTCATCAGTTGATGAGTGGGATTCTCCTATTCCGAGTTCGTGCTTAGGTATCATTTGGCTTGCAGATAAATTGCATCCCGGTAAGATACCTGAAAATTATCTTGAAACAAAGGTAAAAGCATTTTATAAGGAATTTTTCGGTAAAGAAAAAGATTTAAAATCCTTGAATGTAGAGTGAAACAAAAATATAAGATATTTTTAATTATTATTCCGATTGCTGCGGTATTCTTTTCGCTTAGTTGGGGGAGGTATTTTATTTCGTTTTCAGAAATATTTAAAATACTTATCCCGTTAGGCGGAAAGTATTCTAATTCTGCCTATAATGTTTTTATAAATATACGGCTTCCCAGAACTATATTTGTATTTATTGCAGGAGGAGCTTTGGCTTTAAGCGGTACAAGTTTGCAAAGCCTTTTTAGAAATCCTCTTGCCTCTCCCGATATTATAGGTGTTTCTTCCGGTGCGTCGCTTGGTGCTGCCCTTGCAATAGTTGTTTTTCATGCAAGTCCTTTTATTGTTCAAACATTTGCCTTTGCAGGAGGCATAATTGCAGTTATTTTGGTTTTACAAATTTCCCATATAGGAGGAGAACATTCTCTTATAAGGCTTATTCTTGCAGGTATTATTATAAATGCAATAGCAGGTTCTTGTGTTTCGATTATTAAATATACGGCTGACCCGATGAATGAATTGCCCGCTCTTGAGTTTTGGCTGATGGGCTGTTTTAATATTATTACATGGCGGAATTTTATTGTGTTTTTGCCGATTGTATTTTTAGGATGCGGCTTTATTTTTTTATACCGAAGACAGTTAAATATTCTATCCTTGGGAGATGAAGAAGCTGCAAGCCTCGGCGTATCGGTAAAAAAAATGCGGCTGCTTTTTATAGGGGCTGCTACCTTATTGGTTGCCGTTGTTGTTTCTGCTGCCGGAATAATAAGTTGGATAGGCTTAATCGCTCCTCATATCGTAAGACTTCTTTTTGGGAATAATAACGATAAGCTTGTTCCTTTTTCGTTTATATGCGGAGCATCTCTTTTGCTTGCTGCAGATACCTTTGCCCGTTCCATTACAGGAGGCGAAATTCCTATAAGCATTATAACGGCATTTATTGGAGCTGTTGGGCTTGCAAGTTTTATGTCGGCTAAAAAAAGGGTAGGCTATGAATACGGCTTTTGAGCTTAATAATGTTTTTGCCTCAAGAGGAAAAACTCAAGTCCTTAAAAACATATCTCAAAAAATTCCGCAGCATAAGATTATAAGTTTGATAGGAGCAAACGGTGCGGGAAAAACCACCCTTTTACGATTATTAGCCGGTTTGGAAAAACCTGTAAGCGGAACACTGTCGGTATTGCAAAAAGATTCAAAATCATTAACACGGAAAGAATTTGCACGCTATGTTTCGTATATTCCGCAAGAGCACCGTCCTGTCTTTGCTTACACTGTAAGAGATTTTGCGGTGATGGGAAGAAACCCTTATCAATCGGAAATAAAAGCTCCTTCAAAAGAAGATTGGGAATTTACGGACTATGTGCTTGAAAAATTACGATTAAAAGATTTTGCAGATCGGCCTTATACCCATTTAAGTTCGGGTGAAGCCCGTCTGATCTTGCTTGCTCGCGGTATAATTCAAAATGCTCCTATCATGCTCTTAGATGAGCCTACGTCAAATCTTGATTTTTATAATGAGCATAAACTCATGGAAATTATATGTAAACTATGCAAGGAAGAAAAAAAGACCATAATCTTTTCTATTCATAATCCGGCTCTTGCAATTCAATATTCCGATATTGTTTACTGTATTCATCAAAATACAATTTTTGAGGTAATAGAACGGGCCGATAGTTCTTTTGACGAGAAAATAACAAGAGTGCTCAATCTCATTTATAAAAAAAATGAGGCTTCACAAATCCATTTAAAATATGTAGATGATAAACCCTTTGTCTATATAAAGCCTCATTTTTTAAGATAGTTTTGTAATCTCTTCAATAATTCTTTCGGGTGTTGCTGGGTAGTCGGTAATGTTTGTTCCCAATGCATGATTTATTGCATTCATTGCTGCCGGCCCCGGTGCAACGGCCGAAATTTCGCCTACGCTTTTTAGACCATAGGGAGCTTTTTCGTCTTCGCTCTCAATGAGAAGCGTTTTTACGTTCGGCATATCCTGAACATTTAAAACATGGTATTTTGAAAGAGTGCTGTTTTTTATATAGCCTTCCTTGTTTCTTATAATTTCTTCCGAAAGGGCCATGCCTAAAATAAATTGACAGCCGCCGTGAATCTGCCCTTCTGCCAATAAGGGGTTTATGGCTTTTCCTATGTCGTGAATTGCGAGCAAATCTGTTATTTCTACGAGACCCGTTTTTTTGTCGACCTTAACTTCGGCAAAGCAGGCAGCAAAGGCTGCAGGGTTTGTTTTTTGTTCGTGGTGCACATAAACAGAAGTTTGATCGGATAATTTTTTTTCGCGCATCGTTGCAATTTCGCCGTAAGTGTAGCTTTTCTCTGAGTTTTTAATTTTTACGATACCGGAATCAGTGTACATATCTTCAAGGGGAATGTTTTCTACCTTATTTAAAGTATCGAAAAGTTTTGCCTTTAATAATTCTCCGGCTTCAATTAGGGCTCCGCCTGCAACAAAGGTTACGCGGCTTGCCTGTGTTCCTGCTGCATCATAAGGAGTTATTGAGGTGTCCGCTTCAGGCATTGTAATTGCAGACGGATCGATATCAAGGGCTTCTGCCGCTATAAGCTTTAAGGAGTCGATTGTTCCGCAGCCCTGCTCGTGTACCGCAATTTTTACAAAAACGGAACCGTCGGGGTTTAATATCATTTCGGTATTTATAAAATCGGGGAATGCACCCAGATAGCCGTTTCCGTGTGTGGCACAGGCAACTCCTACTCCGTAAGCATAACGCTCGGTATTTTGTTTGTGTATGTTGTTGTATTTATTTTTCCAATCAAAGGCTTCCATTCCTTTAATGATACATTCTTTGACGGCTGCCTTTCCTAAATTCGGTCCTCCTACAGGGTCATCATCATATGGATCAACCAAATTTTTAAGGCGAAATTCGCAAGGATCCATTCCCAATTTTTTTGCGGTATTTGTTATATTGATTTCTGAAACGGCATGGGATTGCGGCCCCCCGTAAGCGCGGCAAGCTCCTCCGGGGATTCCGTTTGTATAATATGCTCTGCCGTGGAATTCCTGATTATAAATTTTATAAAGCCTAAAAAGTTTTTTTGCATAGGCATTTGTTATGCTTGTATTATTTGTGTCATAGGCTCCGCCGTCGATTAGGGTTTCAACCTTTCTACCCAATATAGTGCCGTCTTTTTTTACGGCTGTTCTGATTTTTACCTGAGTAGGATTCCGCGAAAATGTTCCTATTATGCTTTGTTCTCTGTCCATGTAGACAAGCACGGGGCGTTTACAAATCCATGCTGCTGCTCCCGCCGTAAATTCCAATAGGGGCTGTTGTTTTCCGCCGAAAGAGCCTCCCATGTTTGTCTTAATTACCCTTATCTTAGAATAAGGAATTTGTAAGATACGGGCCATGTGCATTTGTACTGCAAAAACGATTTGACCCGGACTGTGTATTATCAAATTTCCGAAGTCGTCAAATTCTGCCAAGGCGATGTGAGGTTCTATTGCAAGGTGGTGAGTGCGGGGTGTAGAACCGATGTCTTCTACTATGTAATCAGCTTCAGCTGCTGCCTTTTCAAAATCACCGCAGGATATTTTCTTTTCGTAGGCCAGGTTGGATTCTCTTTTAAGGATTATTTTGTCTTGAGCGGCTTCTTCAATGCTTGTTATAACCGGCAGTTCCTTATAGTGTACGGCTACTTTTTTTACGGCTTCTTCAACAGATCTTTTGGTTTCGCCTAAAACTAAGGCTATTCTGTCGCCTACAAAGCGGGCCTTGTCATTTAAAATATATTCGTCACGGTGTGCAGCTATTCCTGTAAACCATTCCATACAGTTATAAGGAACTTTCGGAATATCTTTGTAAGTAAGAATTCGATAAATTCCTTTTACCTTTAATGCTTCATCAAAATCAAAACTTATTTCTGCATGAGGTTTTTCGCTTAGGATTAATTTACCGTAAAGCATATTATAGCGTTTTATATCCGCTAAAAATTTTGTTGTGCCTGTTACCCTTTCAAGGCTGTCTTCCCGCTGAAATCTTTTACCGATGTATTTATATTTATTCATAACAAACCTCATCTTCTTTTAAACTTTTAATCAGGTCTTCAATCAATCCTTCGACCGCCGTCTTTTTGTAAAATCTTGAAGAGCGGGTAGGGATTGCATTTTCTATTTCGTTATGTGCAATATTTTGTAATTCTTGAAGATTAATATTTGAAATATTTTTTCCTTCAAGGTATGTTTCAATGTTAACGGCTTCTACGGGTTTTATTCCTACAGCTCCTAAGTAGGCTCTTACATTTGTCAGTAAATCAATATCGGGTGTGTATTCTACTGCACAGCTCACCTTAGAAATCGTGACGGCTTTCCGTGCCCCGACTTTTTTAAACGCACTCACTCTGTTTTTTTGAGGAATTAGAATTTCGGTAACAACCTCATTTTTTGTTAGAATTGTTTTTTCTCTTCCTATTATAAATTTATCGATGGGAATTATTCTTTCTTCTCCGCTGCAATGAAGAATTTTTACGGAAGCTCCATAACAGAACAGTGCTAAACTGCAATCTGCTGATTGGGAGGCGTTACAAATATTTCCGCCTAGTGTTGCACGGTTTCTAATTATGGTGGAGCCTAATTCATAAGCAGCCTGATATAGGGCCTTACATTTTTCTTTTATCATAGTGTTTTCACAAATTTCGCTCATGGTTAAAAGAGCTCCGATATGTAAGAAGTACTTTGTTTCATAAACAGTTTTAAATTCTTTTATCTTTGTTATATCGATAATGCTGTAATCTGTAATCTTATTGTTTTTTAAGTGAATGACCAAGTCGGTTCCGCCTGCAATTATAAAAGTGGAATCGTCTATATTTTTTAAAATGTTTAACAATTCTTTTTCTTCTTTAGGAGAATAGAACATTAGTTTGCCTCCTTTATTGCCGCTTCTATGGCTTCAATAATTTTAATATAGCCGGTACATCGGCAGATGTTTCCTTCTATGGCTCGTTTTATTTCATGGAGGCTTGGATTTTTATTATTCATCATAAGAGCTTTTGCACTCATGATAAAACCCGGAGTGCAAAATCCGCATTGTACGGCACCGTATTCAATAAATTTTTTTTGTAGAATATCAAGTTCTCCGTTTTGTGCAAGGCCTTCAATAGTTAAGATTTCACAGCCGTCAATTTGTCCGGCTAAAACGGTACAGGATGTAACGGCTCTTTTATCCATAATTACGGTGCAGGCACCGCATTCTCCTTCAGAGCAGCCTTCTTTTGTTCCGGTTAGATTTACCTCATCCCGTAAAAAATCGATGAGCCTCATTTTTTCATCTACCTCCGCCTCAATAGGACGGCCGTTAATAATTGTGTTTATCTTCATTTAAAACCTCACCTTCCATTATACACTAATTTTTAAATTATTATAATATCTTAAAAAATCCGTAAAATCTGAAATTTATTAAAGCCTCATTTTAATAATTTTTTCATAAGTTTCCATATCATCAATATCAAAGCCTTCGATTGTGTTTTCAACTATTAAGAATTTTGAATTATCCTCATTTATTAAAGAAGCTCCTCCCTTATCTTTTTCAAGTTTTAATAAGTCTTGCCTGTATTTTGAAGGGATGATTACCGGAGAGCCCCTGTCATCTCCGTACTTAGAGTAGATAATGTACTCCTTGTTTTTGCTGTATAGTTCTAAAAGATTTTTTATTGTAGAAATTTTTAAAAAAGGCTGGTCTGCCGTAAAGAACATATAAGCCTCTGCTTTTCCCGAATTTTCAACTCCTTTTTTTATGGCTGCGGATTTGCCTTCTTCCGCTCTTGCATTCGGAACAGCTAAAATATTTTTTTGTGAAGCATAAAATGAAATTTCGGCATCATTGGTTATAACCATTTTTTGTGTAAATTCAATTTGAGAAATGCTGTCTACTATGTATTGGAATATTTGTTTTCCGTTTATGGGCAGTTTTAATTTATTTTGCGGCATTCTTTTTGAAAATCCGCTTGCCAATATTATTGCAGAAATTTTCATTGTATCGTTCTCCCGATTTTGTGAGCTTGTTAAAACAAAATTTTATTTGTTATTCCTGTAGCTTTGAATTATTTCGCCTGCAATGCTGACTGCAATTTCTTCAGGAGTCAAGGCTGAAATTTTTATACCGACAGGCAGGTGAACTTTTTCGTTGTAGATATTTTCCAAAGAGGTATTTGCAAAATGCTCTTTATAAGAAACTGCCTTATATTTGTTTCCGACAACGCCTATATAATAAGGCTCTTTTTTTAAGACGCTTTCCAATACCGTGATATCATGTTGATGGCCCCGTGTCATTATACAAACATAGTCGCTCTTTCTTATATCGATGCAGTCAATTTCGGAAAAGTCCATAATAATTTTTTTTATGCCGGGAAAATCTTTTTCGCTTATAAAGTCTTTTCTGTCATCGATAACCGTTACATCAAGGTTTAAAAATTTAAACAAATTTGCAGCCGCTTTTGCTATGTGGCCTCCGCCGAAAACAAAAACCTTCATCGGATTTTTTATTTTGATTTTAAATAAGTCTTCTTCTTTGTATGTATCATTTACGCCGGTAAAAGGATATAGCTTTCCGTTTATTTCAATCGAAATTCCTAAATCCTCTTTTAGATTGTATACTAAATATACATCATTATCTTCAACCGATTCAATTATTTTATCTAAGTATTCAAGTATTTTTTTATTGTTTACATCAATGTATTGATAATGAATGGTGTTATAGCCTCCGCATACCATTCCAAGATTTGCAGCTGTCATTTTTGAAACTTCATACTTGACATTTTCCGATTTTTTATTTTTTAATAACTCAACCGCATGATTTGAAACCTCATACTCTTGACTTCCTCCGCCTATTGTTCCTGCATATCTGCCGTCTTCGGTAACGAGCATTGTAGCTCCGACTTCTCTGGGGGCTGAACCGTGTTTAAAAATTATTGTTGCCGCTATAAAAGGAATATTTTTTAGAACCAAACTGCGGGCTTCTTCTATTATCTTTATCATATGAAAAAGCGGGTCAATAAAGACCCGCTGATTATCTTATTCTACGATTTTGTCCACAAAGAACATCTTGATTGCCGATATTACCTGTAGAATGAAAATGAATAATACGACAAAACCGCCTGCTGCCGCTAAAGACTTAACGCCTGCAACACCTTGTTCGCCACCGCCGAAGGCTGCCATAACTATGGCAACGACACCGATGATAACACCCCAAAGAACCTTTAAGTATCTGGGAGCTTCGGAACCGATAGGGATATTTTTGATACACATAGATGCAACATTGTTTGCTGTTGCATCGGCTGCTGTTACAAACGATATCAAAATTACAAAGAGGTTTACCGGAACAAGTATGGCTGCAAGAGGAATGTTCTTTATAAATTCAAATAATCCCATAACCGCATTTGAATTTTGAATTACGCCTACCAAGTCAACCTGACCTGTTAACTGCATATTTAAGGCTGTGCTTCCCCATACTCCGAACCAAACAATACCGAATACTGCGGGAAGAACAAGGTTTACAATTAAACATTCTCTGATAGTTCTTCCGTAAGAAATCTGTCCTAAGAAGATTCCCGTTACCGGTGCATAAGCTACCCAGAATGCAAAGTCAAAAAGAGTCCAAGATCGTGTAAGAGGTGCTCCTCCGATATCGATAGGATCCAAGCCCCATCTCCAGAAGTTGTGGAGCCATTCTGCCATACCTGCTGTAGTATTCCGCAAAATGTAAAGGGTCGGGCCTGTTACAAGTAAGAGGATGAGCAAGCCGTAATAGAAGTATGCGTTAATGCCGGCAAGTTTCTTTAATCCCTTATCAAGACCTACATAGGAAGAAAGTGTAAACATTGCAACAATTAAAACTCCTACTACTATGAACATTGTCAAACTGTTTGATACGCCGTATGAAGCATTTAGACCGGTTATTATCAATGTTATACACATTGTAAGAGCCGTACAAAGACCGATTGCGATTGCAAGCATTGAAAGGGTATCGATTATGCTTGATGCAACTCCTTTTTTAATTTTGTCTCCGAACAAGGGCTGTAAGGTTGAGGTTACGTTTAATTGTTCTTTTTTGTTAAAATATATGTAAGCTACAACAACACCAGCAAGGGCATAAATAGCATAGGGTATAAAGGTCCAGTTATAAAAACATCTTCCCATTGCAAAGCGGGCTGCTTCTGCGGTTCCCGGCTGAATACCTATTGCATCTAGTTCTCCCCATACATTTCCCAAATAGATAATGGGCTCGTTTACACCCCATGTTACGATTCCTGTTGCAACACCTCCCGTAAGGGTCATAGCAAACCATGTGCCGAAAGAATATTTCGGTTTTGCATCTTTACCGCCGATTCTGACGCTTCCGAGTTTTGAAAACATTATTACACAGGTAATGATAAATACGGCCATTACCGTAATTTGATATAACCAGCCGAAACTTTCCAGAGACCATGCAAAGAATTTATTTGAAAGGCTGGTAAGTGCTTCATTGTTTACTATACCGATAATAGCGGCAATGAGTACAAACGAAAATGCCGGAATAAAAACCGACCATCTTATTTCTTTTTTTGCGTTATCATTCATAAAATGCTCCTTAGATATTTAATAGTTTTTTTGATTTTATAAACTCGTACATTGTTTCGATGTCACGGCTTATATTTCTGTCTTCATTGTAGAAGGGTAAGACTTCTCGTATAAGAGAATATGCTTTTTTTGTTCCTTCGCCCAACTTTTTATTTCCTCGCAAGTCGATTGCCTGTGCTGCATGCATAGCTTCAATTCCGATAATATAACGTATATTATCAAGCATTTGAAATATTTTATAACATGCCAAGGGTAAATTACTTGCGTGGTCTTCAATGGTTCCTGCCAGAGAATAAAAATCCATCGATGACGGATTTGCCAAACCTCTGTTTTGTGTGTCCAACATTGTAAAGGTTTTTTGAATTGTACCGAAAGCAATAGTTTTTACATCTTGAGGTGTTAAAAACCTGTTTAGTTTGGTAAAATTCGGATCTGCAAGCTTTATCATTCTGTAACAAGAAGTCTTGGATAAGTGACTTAAAGCTGTGGCAAGCATTTCGACTCCGATTGCTAGGGATGTGATCTCAAAGTTTGCACTTACAAAGGAGGAATGTTCATCGATTATTATACATGGATTATCGTCTGTTGTGTTCATTGTAGTAAGTAATTGTTCTTTGACATAATCCATTGCATCATACATTGTTCCGTTGACCGAATGAGCACACCTAAAGCTCAAGGGGTCTTGTAAGGCTCTTTCAGGATCGGGATCATGTAAAAAACTGCCCTTTAAAAAGTCTCTGCACATTTTGGCTGCTTTTATTTGCCCCTTGATTCCTCTGACGGCATTTACATCTTCTCTTAATGATTGAACAACTCCGTTAAGTCCTTCAAGGCTTAAACAAAATATCAGGTTGGACATATAAACCAAATCTTCTATTTCTTTTAAGACAATGGCGGTCATTGCTTCACCTTGTGCATTGCAGGAGACTATGCTCAAACCGTCCTTGGGGCCTAGTTTTGCGGGCGTAAGTCCTACTTTTTCCATTGCAATCTTGGAATTCATTATTTCTCCGTTAAAAGAAACATCTTCCTCCCCGATAAAGGCAAGGCCTATGTGGGAGAGGGTCGTTATATCTCCTTCCCCGATTGAAGACCTCATGGGGATTCTCGGATGAATTCCAAAATTCAGAAAATCTCTGTAATGGTGTAAAAGCTCTGCCGAAATTCCTGTGTGTCCTGTTAGTGCTTTGTTTAATCTTAATAGCAAGATAGCTCTTACCTGTTCATCAGGGTGATAGGGTTTTACTCCTAAACAATGGCTGTTTAAAAGGTTGCGGTTATAGGCAGCAAAAAAATCCTCATCAAATTCTTTATCCTTGTTCCAGCCTACTCCTCGATTGAGACCGTAAACAGGTTTTCCTTCGGCTGCCATATCAAATAAGATTTGGCGGGCTTTTTTTACCCTGTCTTCCGCATCATCGGAAATTTTTACCTGCCGCTTATTGTAAGCGACAGAGTATACATCTTCCAAGGATAATGGGCTGCCTGTTAAAATTAAAGCATCCATAAATCAAACCTCCTTAAATTCACCTAAATAATTACCGGATTGGTTCCGCATTTGTCTATGAGTAAAAGACAAATCAATCTTTTTTTATCTATTGGGTACTCTAAGATTATATACTAGAAATTCCGATATTGCAAGAAAATGTATGAAATTTTACTAAAAAAGTTCCTTAATACAGAGCCAATTCTATAAGCTCATCATTTTCCATGATAAAAGGTTTTGCCGTAGTTTCGTCATGGTAGTGTTTATATTTTAAAAACAAATAATTATAGCAATCTTCTTTTATATTGAATTTTATTGCTTGAAAAGGTTCATCAAAAGAAAGTTTTTCTACAAACAAAAATTTGCCCTTGTTTTTGACTAATACACCTGCATGGCCTATAAAAAGAAAATCACCGTCAAAATTATCGTGCAGGACAACCGAAAGCATTTTTGCATTTTTATCGAATTTTATATTTGAAAAATGCTCTTTCATCTTTTGAGCATGAATGCGGATATCCTTAGTGTTTTCGGTTTTTACCTTTGAAAAAAGTCTTTTAAATTTTTGAGTGTCTTGATCATTAAAGATTTTTCCTGTGCTGATGGCATCTTTGTCCATAAACAGTAAAGAGTCATCAATTTTTCCTTCTCTGATTTCAATATTGCTTTTTAAAAGCATAAAGGTATTTATTCTGCAATTTGTGCCTATAAAGTCTCCTTTTTTTGCCGGCCACAATTCATAGATTTTTTCCAGATCATACTCCGGCTTGTCTTTTTCAAATTTGCCTCTTAAACTAACTTTTTCTATGGTTTCGTTATAGTCGATAACTCCATTTATAAAGGCTTCTACATTTTTGCTGTCCAAATTTGCATTTAAAGCGGTTTTTACTTCTTCTAAACTTTCCTCATCGCTCATGTTTGAAAATAAGGGTTTATTTTTTTGACACGATATAAATACAATAAAAATGGTCAAAACCAATGCTAATATTTTTTTCATTTTTGCCTCCCATTTTTTAATCCAATATAAATTCATATTCCCGATATATGAGATTATCTTTAAAATCAAAAATATCGATAGATATGGTTCCTTTGTCATTTATTAAACAGGCAGCTATGCGGTTGCCCGAGTTAGAAATTTTCATGTCCTTGCAGGTAAATTTTATATCCGTATTTTTATAGGCATTTTTTATAAACTGCATATATTCATCAGTCCCTTTAATATTCTGGGATCCGTTATTGAATAACTGCCATACAACTTCAGGATGTAAAAATTTTTTATATGCTGCCCAGTCCCGCTTATTTTCCGCCTCAAAAAAATTTTGTAAAATTTGCTGTGTTTCCATTTAAGCTTTCCTTCTGTACGAAATTTTAAACAAAATTTCGCACATTTTTCAAAACCATTTTTGGTTTATTATATCTACAAGTATATAATATTTTTAGTTTTTAGTATATTGCCTTAATATTTTTCAAAATAAATTCAAAAACCTCTTGACAAAATGACGGTTTGTCATTATATTGTTTATAAATAATGACAGTGTGTCATCAAGGAGTTTTTATGTACATTGTTGAATCTGTTTTTGATTTGAGCTATTTGGCTCTGGTTATGGCTCTAAGCATAAAGCTTTTGTTACAAAAGGATAGAACAGCAAAGCTGTTTGGGCTTATGGCTCTTCTTTTAGGTGCCGGGGATTCATTTCACCTTCTTCCCCGTGTAATTTCTATGTGGCACAAGGGCGGTTTTGAGGCAAATGCCTTCTACCTCTCAATCGGAGTTTTAATAACCTCCATTACAATGACTATTTTTTATCTTATGTTCTATCATTATTATAAGATAAAAACCAATACAAGCAGCAGGACAAAGGATATGCTTATATACGGTTTGGCACTCATAAGGTTGATACTCACCCTTATGCCTCAAAATGAGTGGGGTATGGCCGATGCAAGCTATACTTGGAGCATAATCCGTAATATCCCCTTTGCTGCTCTCGGTGCTGTTTTGATTTATTTCTTTTACCAAGCTAGAAAAACCCCCGGCTTGGAGCACATGGCCTTATTAACTGCCTTGAGTTTTTTATTCTATTTACCGGTTGTATTGTTTTCAAAAACCGTGCCTGTTGTCGGCTCTCTTATGATGCCCAAGACTGTGGCCTATGTGGGAATTGTATATGTAGGATTTAAGCATTTTATACCCAAATTCAACCTAAGAAGTATCTTGGAAAATTCTTTTGTGTACTTGATTTTAGGTTTGGCCGCCGGTGTCTTTTTTAGGGAATTTACAAAATTCAATGGCTTTGACGGGGTTTCATATCTAAGTCTGATGCATGCCCATGTTTTGGTTTTAGGGGTTGTCCTTTCCCTGGCTGCCTATCTTGCATTTAAACAGGTTCCGGCTCTTGACGAAAAAAAACTTGCCTGTGTCAGAAGAGCTAATTATTTTTGGAATACGGGGCTTCTTATTACTGTGGTCCTCATGCTTTTGAGAGGTATTATTACCGTTTTAGGAAATAATTACACATCAAAGGCCCAAGATGCAGCCCTTTCAGGCATAGCCGGAATAGGCCACATCCTTTTGGCTCTCGGCCTCATATATACATTTTTGATTATTCTTAAAACAAGAGAGGATTAAAAGATTTTTTTATTATGGTTTGAGAAGGTATCTAAAATCTACAAGATTTTAGATACCTTTATTTCATGGTCAAATTAGAGTTGTTCTACTTCTTTAACTGAAAGGCCTGTTGCTTTTGCAATATTATTGTGTGATAATCCCATCTCAAGTAAATTTTTTGCTGTTTCAAGGGCTTTTTGATGAGAACCCTCAGCCAAACCTGTTGTCCGGCCCTCAGCTAATCCCTCTCTTCTGGCTTCATTCCTTTCACATTCTACATACATCTTGTATTTTTCATTAGAGAGTTCTATTGCCATTCGCCTCTCTTCATCCGTTACCCTAAAGAGTGTCGCTTCTGCCATTCTTATACCCTCCTCTAATCTGCATAATTCTTCCAACATCCCGCTTTTTTTATCTTCTTCATAGTTGGCTAAAAACCTTATCCAAAAATCTTTTAGGTTATACTCTTCAAGTTTCTTTTTCATAGTATAAACTATTAGCTCGTTTAATTCAACATAAAGATATTGAATTACCGAACCTTCAGACATTCTGACAAGCTCGGCGTTTTTAGGAACATCGCAGCCAAAAACCGAAAGGCTTATTGCATACAAAAAGTCGTCTTCTTTAGGCTCCGTCTTTAAAAAACGAGAAGCTAAACGCATAAGGTACATTTGACTCCGTCTGGGATAGTTGGCTTTCCAAAACTGTTGCATTTCAAGATCTACAAGAAGGCCTGTGTCGGTTTTAATTAAAAAGTCTAGGCGGTAGGTTTCACCCGACGGTCTGTCGCGGATGAGCTCGGTATTTAGGATTTCGGCCTTTTTGATTTTACCGTAAGAATCTTCTAAAAAAGCATTGAGAAAACTTATAAGAGCCTTGTTTCCTTCCTCGCCTTTTGAAAACATCAGCTTAAATACCCAATCGGTCTTGGGGTTTAAAATAGTTTTTTCATTGTTCATACAAACTCCTTTGAAGGCGTTATTTTCTTCCCTGCCTTCACATAATTATAGGATTCTAGGTTGAATAAATAGTAAAATTTGAAAAGTTAGAATGTCAAATGACAAAGGTCGAACGAGGGAAAGTTCGAATGTCGAATGTCGAACTTCACACTTTTCACTTCGCCCTTTAGCTTTAAACTCTCTTTTTTTCCTAAACCTGCCTTAAAAACAAGCCGAAAATTTAATGAAGTAACAATAGAAGAAACACATAGGAGGTTCATATGCAAGCACTTGATGTTCGTATGCAGGCTTTGCCGGTAAAAGAGCCGGAAAGAGAAGAACCTGGGGACATTAAAAGAGCTGATACGGAACCTGTAAGAAACGGAGATTCATTCCTGGCAATGATCAAAAAGATGATTGCCGCCGCCAAGGATGGAAGCAAGGAGATTGATGAAGCCCGATTTGAAGATGCCCGCCTTAGGGAAGATAAAATGAGGGATTCATCGCTTCAAAAGGAAGCAGGAAGGCAAGATACGGAATTCTCGGCTAAAGACTCGGCCCGTAACGCCAAGAGTTTGAATGCTGCCGAAACCGATAATCTGCCTAATTCCAAAGAAGCTTATTTAAAAGAGCCCAAGGATTTACTAAAAAAGCCTACGAACGGAATTCAAAAGCTGAACTCGGAACACTTGCAGGCTGAAAAGACACAAAAAGATATGCCTGAATTAAATCTTAAAATTCTCAATGAAGATTTTAAGGGTGAAATTAAGGACTTTTTGCCTCAAGATGTAAAAGAAGATGAAAATCTTACTCTTCTTTCCGATGAAGCTTTAAAAAAGTTGGACAAGGCGGGAAAGAAAAAAGCTCAGTGCCTTGACGAAGAAAAGGCTGAACAGGCAGGAAAGTTGGTATCCTTATCCAAGGCCGATAAAAAAGATTTATCAAAAAAGATAGCTCCTCAAAGTGAGGCTGTGAAGGAAAGCTTAAACAAAAAGCCGGTTTCCAAGTCTAGACCTAAGGTTTCTGTAGAAGACTTACGCTCGATGCCTTCAGTTCAATCGGATGCTGCTATTCATACGGCAGGTTCCGAATCGAGGGTGGAAACCGATAATTCCGTCGATATGGTAATCGATTTTAGCGGTAAGCCTCAAAATACGGCTCAGGGCGGCGATCTTCAAAACACTCAAAATGGAAGCGAGGCTCAAAAGACTCCCCAAACTTTTTCAGCTATGCTGAGTCAGGAAATAAGAGAGTCGGCAGCAGACTTTGTACAAGCCGGAAAAATAGTTCTTCGAGACAATAATGCAGGAGAAATAAGGCTGCATCTAAGGCCTGAAAATCTGGGAGCCGTAAAAATCAATTTGGAGCTGAGTGAGGGGAAAAGGGTTACCGGAACAGTAACTGTTGCCTCTAAAGAAGCCTACGAAGCCTTTGAAAAAAATTTGGATAATTTGGCTAAAGAATTTAAAGAAAACGGCTTTGAATTTGCCGAATTTAATTTAGATTGGTCGGGAGCTTCGGGTCAAGAAGGCTTTGCCGAAGGTTTTGAATCCTTTTCGGGCTTTGCCTATAAAAATCCGGAACAAGATTTAAGGCAGCTTGAAAAAACGGCCGATAATCTGAGTACCTACAGTTACGTTTATGGTTCAACTGTAGATCTTTTGGCTTAAAGGGGAATCTTATGCAAGTAAATAATATTAATAGAAGCGTTGTAAACACCGCTATTGAACAAGCGGAAATGATGAAGGATTTTAAATCCGAGATGAGTCCTGAGGAAAAGGCTCTTTTAAGCCTTCAGGTTGACACCTTAAATAAGCAAAATTTTGCAGAAACGAGGGTTCCTAAGCAGCAGCTTGGAAAAGACGAATTTCTTCAGCTTTTAATTGCTCAGTTGACCCATCAGGACCCTACATCTCCGATGGAAGACACTCAATTTATCGGGCAAATGGCTCAATTTTCATCCCTTGAGCAGATGACCAATATGAATAAAAACTTTGCCGCCTTAAACGAGCTTATGACAGGCTCATCGGCTGTAAACGCCGTCGGCAAAAAAGTCGACCTTGATTTAGGTTCTTCTAAAGTTTCAGGATATATTTCGGCCGCAACACGCGGTATAAATCCTGAAGTTATGGTAAACGGAAACTGGTACAACTGGTCTGCCGTTAAAACGGTTTATGCAGAAAACAATTAGGAGGCAATAATTATGATGAGATCATTATTTTCGGGTGTTACCGGAATGCAAAACCACCAAACAAGAATGGACGTTATCGGAAATAACGTAGCTAACGTAAATACAACAGGTTTTAAAAGAGGAAGAGTAAACTTCCAAGATTTAATTTCACAGCAATTAAGCGGCGCAGCCCGTCCTACCGAGGAACTTGGAGGTGTAAACCCTAAAGAAGTCGGCTTGGGTATGATGGTTGCAAGTATCGACACAATCTTTACGCAGGGAGCCTTGCAGACAACAGGTGTTAACACCGACCTTGCAATCCAGGGAAACGGCTTTTTTATTCTTAAAGACGGAGAAAAATCTTTTTATACAAGAGCCGGTGCTTTCGGTTTAGACAGAGAAGGAACCTTGGTAAACCCTGCAAACGGAATGAGAGTGCAAGGTTGGATGGCAGAGGAAACCGATGGTTTTAGGCTTATCAACACTTCAGGTCAAACCGAAGATCTTATTATTCCTATAGGCCAAAAAATAGATGCAAAGGCAACTACAAGCGTAGATTATGCTTGTAACCTTGATAAGCGATTGCCGGAATTGCCGGAAGGAGCAAACAGAGCACAGATTTTGGAATCTACATGGTCTACCGAATTTAAAATTTATGATAGCTTCGGTGAAGCCCATGAGCTTCAAATCGATTTTGCAAGAGTTCCCGGAGAGGTCAACGCTTGGCAGGCGACCGTAAATGTTGATCCGACAAATGCAGAAGCTACAGCAACAAGAGCCGGAATGGGAACAACCGATGGTGTTGAAAACAGCTTTATAGTCCGTTTTGATAATAACGGACATCTGGCTTCCGTTACAGATACGGCCGGAAATGTAAGCGGTCCGGCAGGTAAGGTTTCCGTGCAAGTTTCTTTCAATGTTGTGGGAGCAAACCCTGAAGAAGGCGGTGCTCCGACAAGACAGACCTTGGATGTAAATTTGGGGGAAATAGGAACTTCAATAAATACCATAACACAGTTTTCTCAGCAGAGCAGTACAAAGGCTTACCAGCAGGATGGTTACGGTATGGGCTACCTTGAAAACTTTAGAATTGACCAAAGTGGTGTGATAACCGGCGTTTATTCAAACGGTGTAAGACAGGAGCTGGGGCAAATTGCTATGGCAAGTTTTACCAATCAGGGCGGTCTCGAAAAAGCCGGTCAGAATACCTATGTTCAATCCAATAACTCGGGCGTTGCCAATATTTCTACATCGGGCACTGTCGGAAAGGGTTATCTGATAGGCGGAACCCTCGAAATGAGTAATGTAGACCTAACCGACCAATTTGTAGATATGATCGTAACTCAAAAAGGTTTTCAAGCAGGTGCTAAAACAATACAAACTTCAGATACAATGCTTGAAACAGTCTTGAACTTGAAACGATAGTATGGTATAATCTAGGGTATTATTTATGGTACAGGTAACGCGGCTAAACGGAACAAAGTATTGGATAAATCCTCATCAAATCGAAACGATAGAGTGTAATCCCGATGTTACTTTGCAAATGCTTTCAGGAAAGTACTATGTAATTAAGGAAAGTCCTGAAGAAATTTTGGAAGCTATAGTCGCGTACCGCCGTAAAATCGGCGTATTTAAAAATGAGTTGTAGCAGAAGCAAAAAGGGGAATATATGGATATAGCGTCGTTTATAGGAATATTCGGAGGTATAGCAGTTGTAGCATTCGGTGCCATCCTCGGCGGTTCGGCCGGAGGTCTTATTCACCCGGCTTCAATGTTCATTACGATGGGCGGCTCCTACATGTGTCTTTTTTTAACCTATCCTTTATCTTATACAATAGGAATTTTCAAGGTTGTTGCAAGGGTTTTTAAGGTAACCGATTACGGAGAAAAAGCCTTAGTACAGCGCTTTGTCGCTCTTTCCGAAAAAAGCCGCCGTGCAGGCCTTCTTGCTTTGGAAGAAGAAATTGAAGACTTTGAAGATCCCTTTATGCGTTCGGGTTTACGGAACGTAGTTGACGGTATTGACGGTGAAGCTATCCGCTCTCTTATGGAAAACGAGCTTAACCAAATGGAAGAACGTCATAATACATGGATTTCGCTGGTAAACGCTTGGGCTACGCTTGCGCCCGGTTTCGGTATGTTGGGAACGGTTATAGGTCTTATAGGTATGTTGTTGAACTTGGATGATAAGAGCGCCCTAGGTCCTAACATGGCTACGGCTCTTGTTACTACCTTTTACGGTTCTCTTATGCAAAACTGGTTATTGGTTCCTATAGCAACAAAACTTATGTACCAAAACAATATGGAAGTAAAATCAAAAGAGATGATTATAGAAGGGGTTTTGGGAATTCAAGCCGGAGATAACCCTAGAATTTTGGCTCAAAGGCTTGTTACATATTTGACGCCTTCCGACAGAAAGGCAATAGAAGCTGAAGTCTTAAAGGATTAAAATGGCAAGGAAAAAGAAACACGGAGCGGCTGCCGCAGGAAGCGGATGGCTTACCACTTATGCAGATATGGTTACCCTCATGCTTTGCTTCTTCGTAATGCTTTTTGAGCCGTCCGAGGTTGATGTAACTCAGCTATTGGCTCTTTCTGCATCAATAAGCGGCGATCCTACGGGAGGAGGTAAGTCGGTTTCTGCAGGCCGGCTTTCAGACCTCGGTAACACCATAAGCTCCATGCCTTCAATGGAAAAAGGAAAGATGCTCGCAAGTGCCTTAAAAAAGGCTGTTTCTCTTTTTGCTCCCGAAATAAAAACAAATAAGATTGCAGTTACAAGCGATGAGAGGGGAATAGTAATAAGCCTGGCATCGGACGTTTTCTTTTACCCCGGAAGTGCAGATCTAAATATTGCCGAATCCAGAGATACTCTTTTAAACCTTGCTCAATTTTTATCTTCTCAAGATTTGGCTTCCTATAGGTTTAGGGTTGAGGGGCATACCGATTCCGGAGTAACGGATCCTACCGTATGGAAAAGCAATTGGGAGCTTTCATCTGCAAGAGCAATAAATATTTTGCACAGCCTTACAGACTTTGGAGCTCAAGAATCCAGATTTTCGGTAGCAGGTTATGCAGATACCCGCCCTATCTTTTCAAATGATACGGCAGAAGGAAGGGCCTACAATAGGCGGGTTGATATAATTATTCTTGATGATGCACACTTTTAGTAAAAATAAAATTGTGCCGATTATAATAGTAAGGAGAAAATTATGGCTGATAATGACTTAATGGATGACGATGATATTCAGGAAAACATGACTTCATCAGTAGATACCAAAAAAAGAGGTGCAGGTCTTATACCCATGCTGATAAAGTGGGTTGCTATTGTATTGGTTGCTCTAATTTTCATTGTTACCGTTGTAGTTATTACAATGAACATAAGGGATAAACGAGGCTCCTCGCATTCAATATCTCCTGTTTCTGAAGAATACCGTGAAACAAGGGATGTACTACAATGGTATCAGGCAATAGGTATTTTGAAAGTACATACGGCAGATAGAATTCCTGCAACATTGATAGTTGATGTCGCCTTGGGCTATACCAACAACGATAAGTCGACACCTCAGGAGCTTTCTGCAAGAAAGGTTGAAATAATAGACTTTTTACGCTCTTACTTTAAAAGCAAGACTACAGCTGAATTAAGGCAGGAAGAAAAAATAAAGATTGAAATAAAACACGAAATAAACGATAATGTACTTACAAAAAATAAAATAAAGGATGTTCGATTTACGCAATACGATATTGTTGAACAATAAAGGATAGGAGAGCCATGACAGAAGTTCTTTCGCAGGATGAAATAGATCAGCTTCTCACCGCAATAAGCTCAGGAGATACGGATACAGAAGATTTTCGTGCCGTTAACGATACCCGTAAAATAAAAATTTACGACTTTAAACGTCCCGACAAATTTTCTAAGGAGCAGATGAGGACGGTACAGATGATGCATGAAACCTTTGCCCGTCTTACAACCACCTCTCTTTCGGCTCAGCTGCGAAGCATGGCTCATGTTCACGTAGCAACTGTAGAACAGCTTACGTATGAAGAATTTATAAGATCAATACCTACGCCGACAACATTGGCGATTATAAACATGGATCCTTTAAGGGCTAGTGCCCTTTTGGAGATAGACCCCTCGGTTACCTTTTCGATTATAGACCGCTTGTTCGGCGGTAAGGGACAGGGTTCAAAGGTTCAAAGAGAACTGACCGAAATAGAAAGCTCTGTTATGGAGGGCGTTATAGTCCGTATTCTTGCAAATATGAGAGAAGCTTGGACTACAGTAGTCGATTTACGTCCACGCTTGGGAAACATAGATACCAACCCTCAGTTTGTTCAGATTGTAACCCCCTCAGAAATGGTTCTTTTGGTAACCTTGGAAACCAAGGTCGGTGAAGAAGAAGGAATGATGAATATCTGTCTTCCTTATATTACCCTTGAACCGATTATCTCAAAACTATCGACGCAGTTTTGGTTTTCTTCGGTTAGGAGGGCATCGACAGGTCAGTATGCGGCCGCTATTAAGGATAAACTCTCATCGGTTGAAGTTGACATGGTTGCAGAGGTAGGCTCTTTAGATGTTTCAATCAGGGACGTTCTTAATTTGAGAGCCGGAGACGTTGTACGCTTACCCAACGTAAGGGTAGGGGATCCCTTTAAACTCACAGTAGGAAGCAGGCCTAAATTCTCCTGCCAGCCCGGTGTAAAGGGTAAAAAATTAGCAGTTCAGATTTTGGAAAAAATAGAAGATATTAGCGGTGATGAATTCGAAGAATTAACATCGGAAGGAGATGAGTTGTATGAGTGATGGTTCAATTTCTCAAGATGAAATAGATGCCTTGTTATCGGGAGTAGGCGGAGGCGGAATTGCACCGGCCCCTGCTGCAGGTGCAGGCGATGATTTGGCTAGTTTTAAAAAAACAGCCTTGCTTCAATTTATAAAAGAAAATATTCCGGGGCTATCTTCTAATTTGGAGTCTATGACCGGTAAAAGTGTCGCTATTTCGGAGCCGGTTATCGAGCTTTCAGATAGGGAGACCTTTTTAAGAAGGGTTTCCGAAATGGCGGTTGCGACCCTCATTGATTTTTCAGGATCTATGACAGGTGATCATGCCTTTATGATGAGTCCTGAGCTTGCAAAAAAAATAGTCAGCTTGGTTAACCATGAAGACAGCGTAGAAATAGACGATATGGCCCTTTCGGTTATAAGCGAGACAATAGCTCAATATGTCGGTACGGAACTTAGTTACCTTGAGCGTGCCGGGCTTACCGGCGTTTCATCTGCTCCGGCAGAATCTTCACATGTTCCTAAGGCTATGATGAGATTGCCTCAGCGCAGCTTTATAAGTGTCACGTATAATGTACAGCTTGATGACTCAGCATACCAATTATGGGAGATTCTTCCTGAAGATGTTGTCGATAAAATAGCTTCAACAATTGCAGGTCCTGATCCTTCAATGCAAGGAATGGGAGGCGATGCCGGAATGCAGGGCATGGCCGCAATGGGAGGTATGCAAAATATGGGCGCAATGCAAAACGGAATGATGGGCGGTATGCAGATGGGGGCTATGCAAGCAGGAGGCCCTGCACAGCAAATGTTCGGTTCCGGTATGGCCCAAGGATCGCCTCAGCAAGGAGGAAGTATGCAGGCTATGAATAATATGGGCATGATGCCTCAAATGGGAATGGGCGCTAATGTTCAGCCTGTTCAATTTCCGCCCCTTCAGGGTTTTGTAAGTCAGGAAGAGCAGGGTAATATCGGTCTTATCATGGACGTCTACATGGAAATGACCGTAGAATTAGGGCGCACAAAGCGAATGATTAAAGAAATCCTCGGAATGGGTGAGGGGCACATTATTGAGCTTGATAAGCTTGCCGGTGAACCTGTCGATGTTCTTGTAAACCACAAACCTATAGCCAAGGGCGAGGTTGTAGTTATAGAAGAAAGTTTCGGTGTCCGTATTACCGAAATTTTATCTCCGGCAGAGCGTATTTCGGATATATAGAATTAAAATCGGGTGGGGGCCTTTAATGAGCTTGGGAAAAAAGCTGTTTTTTGTTCTTTTTTTTCTATTTTCGATAGCCTTGTTTGCAGAAACAGACGGAGCTTCTAAAGAAGATTCTTCTTTGCCTCCGGAGTCGGGTATTTTATTGGATGCAGGCACAAAAGAGAATATTGACACGAATGAGGGTAACTCTGCATCTGCCGGAAATGAAAATGCTTTTGATTTAAATGTTGCAGAAAGAGCTCAATCCCCTGTTTCAAACCTGTTGAGAGTACTTATATCCTTAGTTATAGTATGTATTTTGGCCTATGTTGTGCTGAAATTTTTAAAAAAGTCTTCACTATCTTTTTCTTCTGATAGTCCTTATCTAAAAAGTGTTGCCTCGATTAATCTTGCTCAAGGAAAAAGTATTCATGTAGTTACCTTGGGCGAAAAAGCCTACCTTGTAGGGGTTACGGATTCTTCGATAAATATGATAGGAGAGGTGGAAGATAAGACCCTTGTCGATACTATGAATTTGGACGCCGAGAGGCGAAGTTCTTCTCCCAAGCAAGACTTTGCTTCTATGCTGACGTCGGTTTTTAAGGGTACGAAAAACAACAGTATTGACGCAAACTTTTTTGAAGCACAAAGAGAAAGGCTGAACAAGGCTGCACAAACTCAGATGCCGGAGGAAAGAGAATGAAAAGAAATCTTTTAATTCTAATCTTTTTCGGCATGATTCTTTTTATTCCGGTTCAAGTATTCTCGCAAGGGAATTTTCCCGGCGGTACTACAGCGGGAAGGACTGATGCCGATCCTAACAGGCAGGCAGGGCGAATTCCCTTTATCGATTTTTCTATAAGGGAGCCTTCGACAAATAAGGATGTGGCCTTCTCCGTTCAGCTTTTGATTTTTATTACCCTTATTTCGATAGCTCCAAGCATCTTGTTATTGATGACGAGCTTTTTGCGTTTAAGCATTGTTTTAGACTTTGTTAAAAGGGCCTTATCTTTGCAGCAAGTACCGCCTACTCAGGTTTTAAACGGAATAGCCTTCTTTTTGACCATGTTTATAATGTGGCCGACCTTTACCCAGATCTACAATAATTCCTATAAGCCTATGAGTGAGGGACAAATCGGAATTGAAGAAGCCTATAAAGAGGCGGAAAAACCTATGCGGTATTTTATGTACAAACAAATGCAAAAAAATCCTACCCATATCCGTACCTTTATGGCCATGTCTAAGCTGCCGAAACCGAATACCCTTGCAGATGTTCCGACGCATATTTTGATTGCAGCCTTTATCCTGCATGAACTTACAATCGCTTTTCAGATAGGTATATTTTTGTACCTGCCCTTTATTATAATAGATATGATTGTGGCAAGCATACTCATGTCTATGGGTATGATAATGCTGCCTCCTATTCAGATTTCTATGCCGTTTAAATTGATTCTCTTTGTTATGGTTGACGGCTGGGGACTCCTCTTCGGTAAACTATTTGAATCTTTTTTATAGGGTTTTAAACGTCTTATATCATCTTGCTGTTCTATTTTACCCGCTGGAAGAATCATCTGAAATTTGTTATAGTGTAATCTGAGGTTTAAATGAAGACTATAAAAATTATTTTTCTTGCAGCGCTGGTGCTGCTTTTTTTTGCCTGCGGGGGAAATAAAAATATTGGGGGGCCTAAAGTTGTTACGGCCTCATTGGGTGCAGAACCGAGTATTTTGGATGCTGCAAAGGCTTCGGATAGGTACTCTTTTGTAGTACTGGACTACATAAACGAAAACCTTACCGATATCTTAACCGAAGATAATGGGGAAAGAAAGATCCTTCCTGCTCTTGCCGAGTCTTGGACGCATAATGACGATTATACCGAATGGACCTTCAAATTGCGTGAAGCTTATTGGTCTGACGGCGTAAAGATAAGGGCTGAAGATTTTGTGTACAGTATTCGCCGTATCATCAATGCCGAATCTGCCTCTCCCATGGCAATGTACTACGACTATATTAAAAATGCTCAAGCAATTTTAAAAGGAAAACTGGATTATTCCGAAATAGGCATCAAGGCGCTTGACGAAAAAACTCTTCAAATTGTAACTGAAAATCCCATAAAAAACCTTCATGAATTTGCTGCAAAAATTCCTCCCCAGAGGGAAGATATTATAAACCAATTCGGATTATCCTACGGCAGTGAGGCCGAAAAAATAATTTGCAGCGGGGCCTTTAAGGTAAAAAGCTGGGTGCACAACAGCAAGATAGAGCTTGTTAAAAACGAAAAATTTTGGAATGCCGAAAGGGTAAAAATAGATGCTCTTACATTTAAAATAATAAATGAAGAAAATGCCGGCCTCGGCGAACTTTTAAACGGAAGCATCGATATTGCAAATGCTTATTCCATAAGCTGGATAAACAAGCTAAAGAAAGAAAACCGCTTTGCCGAAATACACGGAGTTGACAGCCGCGTTCAATATATTTTTATGAACCAAAAGGATAAGTTATTTTCAAATAAAAAAATTCGTCAAGCTCTTTCGGCAAGTCTTGAGCGCAAAGAAATTTGCACGGACTTGTTTGACGATATCTATAAGCCGGCTTACGGCTTTGTCTCGATTGCAACCGAGCTTGAAGGTAAAAATTACCGAAGTCTTGCAGGCGAGCCTATTCAAGAATTGATAAAAAAAGTACCTGATCCTAAAGCTCATTTTATTGAAGGTTTAAAAGAGCTGGGGCTTGGGGATGATCCTTCAAAGATAACGATTTCGATAATGTTCCCATCACATGAAAGTTCTAAATTCAATGAATATCTGCAAAACCGTCTTTCAAGCGTACTTGGAGTAAATGTAGAGCTTGATAAAATCGAGGGAACGGTTTTTAAAAAACGGAATAAGAGCTTGGACTATCAAGTCGGCTTTAAATCGTGGGGAGGCGGCATTGATACACCTGCCAGATATTTGGACCTTTTTTTACCCGGAAACAAAATTGTTCCGATAGGCTGGGAAAATAAGGAGTATGTTGATTTGGTGCAAAGGGCAAAAAAAAGCTCCGATTTTGATGAACAGTTGGAATGTTTTAAAAAAGCGGAAATGATTTTATTGACTGAAGAATGCGGAATTGCTCCTTATGCAAACCAGACCTACAATATCTTTATGCAAAAAAAATTAAAAGGAGTTAAACAGTTCTATCCCGGAACTTACAACCTAAAGTACGCCTTTGTTGAAGAATAAAACTAAGTCTTAGATATAAAATAAACCGCTTACAAGGTCTTATCTTGTAAGCGCTCTTCAATTTTTAGCCGCTTGATTATAACGCGACCTTATTATTCTAAAATTTATTCGTAAAACTACAAACTTTAAACTAGACAAAAGCTATAAAATGAGCTAACATATTGGTATATAATCAACACATGGAGGCTTATGTTGAAAACGAAGTATATCGATTTGCCTACAATGGCAAAGTATCTTAAATCTGTCGGTGCCGAAACTGTTATTAAGAGGCTTGTTCCTTATTTGGAAGAAGATTATAAAAGATGGAACGATTTTGATAAGGTTCCAAGGATGGCTCATCACAGTCCTATCGGAGTTATTGAACTCATGCCCATAGGGGATTCCAAAACCTATTCTTTTAAGTACGTAAATGGTCATCCGGAAAATCCTAAGCACAATTTTTTAACCGTTATGGCTATAGGAGTTTTAGCTGAAGTTTGTACAGGATTTCCCCTTCTTTTGAGCGAATTGACTTTAACAACGGCAGTCAGAACTGCCGCGACCTCGGTAATGGCTGCAAAGTATCTTGCAAAACCTAATCCGAAAAAAATGGCCCTTATAGGAAACGGCTGTCAAAGTGAATTCCAAGCTCTGGGGTTTCATCATATTTTGGGAGTAGAAGAAATTTATTGTTATGATGTTGATCCTGCCGCAACCGATAAGCTCATGGACAATCTTAAGGATGTAAAGGGCTTAAAGCTTATTAAGTGTAATAGCACACGGGAAGCCTGTAAGGGAGTAGATATTATCACGACGGTTACAGCCGATAAGAAGAATGCCATTATTATTACTCCCGATATGGTTGAGCCCGGTATGCACATAAACGGTGTAGGCGGGGACTGTCCGGGTAAAACCGAGCTTGACTCAAAGGTTCTATCTATGGGAGACGTTTATGTAGAATTTGAACCTCAAAGCCGAATTGAGGGTGAAATTCAACACATGGACGAAAGCTTTAAGGTTACCGAAATTTGGAATGTAATCAAAACAGGTAAACCCATTAACCGCAAACCGGACGAAATTACCATTTTTGACTCTGTAGGTTTTGCCCTTGAAGACTTTTCAATTCTCCGTCTGATGTATGATATAGCTAAGGATGAAAATGTAGGCGTACCTCAGGAGCTCGTTCCTGTTTTGGAAAATCCGAAAAACTTGTACGGTATGCTAAGATAATCTTCATTCCATTATAGTTTTTAACAAAGGGCTTAAGACCTTTATAAGGTTTAAGCCCTTTTCTTATCTAATTTGGTCTAAAACCATATTTTTTTCTGCCGATATACTGAATATGGATATCATAACTTATTCGGATGCGGTGCATCATAACAATAAATATAGGCAAGAAAAAAAAAGGAAACCGGCTTTTTCTCATGCAGAGACGGTTAGAATCTACTCTGCCGTTAATCCGCAAAAAATTTTATTCGGTTTATCCGAAAATGAGGTTAAGGCAAAGAAAGTTAAGCTTAGTTCTAGAGAAGAGTCTTTGATTGTCTTTGTTCTCTTAGCCATGCTTGCAGCAGGTCTTATCTTTTTTTATTTTCCGATTTTAAAATTGAATTGGGGCCTTTCATCGATAAGATCTATCTCATTTTGGGAAGAGCCTTCATCTGTAAATGCAATGCGTCAATATGCCATGCCTTCTTCCGATTTATCAAAGGGAGGGGGGGGGACTCATCAAGAAACTGCAGAAGACTCTTCTTTTTCCCCTGCGGATGTACCGGATTTTATTACCGCAGTCGATTTTGAAGAATATATGGTTTCAAAAGGGGATACGGTAAGCGGTATTATTCAAAAAGTCGGCCTTAAAAATTTGGGAACCCTTCTTTCCGTTAATGGTATAAGCAGCGCAAAAAGGTTAAGGATAGGGCAAAAACTGATTATTCCTTCGATTGACGGGCTTATTTATACGGCTGTAAAGGGCGATTCTTTGAGTTCTATTGCCGGTAAATTTAACCTGCCTATTAATGCAATCTTGGATGCAAATGACCTTGAAAATCAGACGGTAAGCATAGGTCAAAAGCTCTTTATTCCGGGTGCAACGATGAGCTCCTTTGAGCTTAAAAAGGCCTTGGGAGAACTTTTTATTTATCCCATAATAGGAAGGCTTACTTCGCCATTCGGCTATAGAAGAGATCCTTTTACCGGAAGAAAGAGTTTTCACACAGGTATCGATATTGCGGCTCCTACGGGCACACCTATTAAACTGACCCTTGACGGTAAGGTTTCTTATACAGGCTATTCTGCCGTTTATGGTAATTATGTCATTGTAACCCATTCGGGCGGCTATCAGTCAATGTACGGACATATGCATACGATAAAGGTAAGGCGGGGCCAAATTTTAAATCAGGGCGGAATTATCGGAACTGTAGGAAATACGGGAAGATCTACAGGTCCCCATGTTCATTTTTCCGTATATAAAAACGGGAAGTTAATTAACCCTTTAACCGTATTAAGGTAATCAATTTTGCATAAAAAAAGCAGGACGTGTCCTCTCACGTCCTGCTAGATTGTATTTAGGCTTAACCTAAATACCAATCGGCTTAAGATACCTGACTTAAAAAAAGAAGGCCGGTCAGGGTTAAGACCATTTTGACAGGTCTGCTCCTTCAATGTCGAATACAAACTCTTCGCCGTCTCCGACCATCAAGCATGGGATGCCGATCTTCCCCTCCTTTTTGAGCTGAGCAAATTCAGCCCGTTCATCCCGATATTTTAACAAAAACTTTAGATAACCTAAGTCTTCAGTAATGTCAAAATAACGGAACTTTACTCCTTTTCTTTCTAAATATTCCTTTGCAGGCCCGCAATCGGGGCATAATTTACTGGCAAATAAAAATAATTGTTTTTTCATAGTTTAATACCCATCCGACATTTGGCGGTTTATATCTCTTTGGCAAAGCTCTTGATATACCAAGGCCCTGTCTTTGAGTTTTGCCTTAATTGAATCGGCAAAGGGCATGTATCGCCAAAATACTTCCCTAACTTCTTTATCTAATTTTTGGATGCCTTCACTTTCCTTAATCATCCAAGTTATATAATCCTGTATAAAGTATTCCTTTATATCGCCTTTTAGTTTTTGGTTTTGAAACCATTGGTAATAGTTTCCTGTTAAGCCTTCTTCCATCCAGTAGTATGAGGCTTTTTCTTTAGCAACCTGCCAGCGCAAGTCGGCTGTGGCCATTAGGAGCGACACCCTTAAGCTTTTCGGGTACATAGGAATTACGATTCTTCCTCGGCTTGTTACACGGTTATACCTATCAAAGGGCTCCCAGCAAAAGCCTATATCGCCATAGGTTGGAACCAAGATAACAAAGGGAGGTATCCGGTTTAATTGATTTTTATATTGACGGCAGTAAGCTTGAACATCTATGTCTTCAAGCCACTTCATTTCCCTTAAAATATTTTCACGGGTACCTAATTCTTTTGAAGAGCTCCTAAGATATTCACGGGATAAGATTGGAAAGTGATTGCCTTTTCTTCCGCATGTCATCTTAGCCATTTGCTTTACGGTATCAAATTCGCCTTCGGCCCCGGACATATTTGTCGTAATTCCGCCTGAAGCATCGGCCTTTTCCCTTAAGCTGCGTACATCTGCATCAGCCTCTTTATAGTCGGAAATACAGTTTTGCAGTTCTTTGTCAAAATTGAGGAGTTTTTTTAGCCTTTCATTTATTTGCAATATCTGCTGTTTTTGTGATTCGCTGTAAGGTGATTTAACATTTGAGAAGTTAGCCAGCATATCATGAGAGAACATATTATCGATTTGTTGTTTTATGGAGTCTTCAAATCTGCTGATTTCTTCGGATTTTGCTCTTAATAAATTGTCGGCCGTTTGCAGTTTTCCCTTGGCCTTTTCTAAAAGCTGGTTAAATCGTGAGTTATCGTCTCTTTTTGGAACCCTGACTTCATCTGTTGCTGAAGGATTGATTTTACCGCTTCCTATTTCTCTAAACCATTCATCCAAATAATAGACAGCTTCGCAATAGGGGTTTTCGTCTATTATTTTTGCAAACATATCTTTTTGTGCCGTTGTTAAAAGAGTGGGGAGAACAAGGCCGTATCTTATCGCGTATTGTTTTTCTTTTGAAGATTTTCCGGATGCAATTTTCATGACCATATCGGAAACAAGGTTCCAATAGGATGATTCAACCTGTTGTCTGAATACGCTTCTGTCTTTAGGATCTGTAGCCGTTAAAAATTTAGTTAGGGATGCATGAAGGCGTTGGGCGTTTTCTCCTTCACCTTTTAAAACTATCTTGTAAAATTCTGCCGTATCAAATAAAGTATGCGGGGTATCTGCAAAAAATTTTTCAACTTTTTCAAAATGAGTTAGGGTAAGATCCGGTTCGCTAGGATCTCGTTTTGCTTCTCCTCTGGCTTCAGGCGCCATTGACAGCATAGTCTCCTTGCTTAACCCGCCGGCCTTTATACTGGGAAAAGGATTCGGTTGATTTATATCGAAATCAAAACCACCGGGGGTTGGCGGTGCTTGTGCTGCGCTGCCTGAAGGCATTACTACATCTTTGAGAAGCTCGTCAAGATCTATTTCAGTTGTCGAATCCACCGATTAGCCGCCTTATTAAATCAATACGTCAGAAGTGTACCAACTTTTAGTATTGGAGATAAGGGGAATTGAACCCCTGACCTCTTGCATGCCATGCAAGCGCTCTACCAATTGAGCTATATCCCCATAACATACGAGGATTATATCAGTAAACCTAATACTGTGTCAAGTGTATTTTAATAATTATCTGTTATTTATTAAGAATAATTATATCGGTCATTTTTTTCTTTAGAAGGTCAAGCCCCTTTCCTGTTTTAACCGAAATTTCGACAGCTTCCGGGTAACGCTCCTTTAATCTTAAAATTTCACCCTCATCAAAGACTTCATCTATTTTGTTTATTGCGATTATGGCAGGTCTTTCCTTGCATGAAAGTTCATCCAAGACCTGTCTTGTAACTTCAAGGCATTCCGTCATTGCAGGATGGGAGGCATCGCAGACTATTATTAAAAAGTCTGCAAGGACAGCTTCTTCCAAAGTTGAGCGGAAGGCATCAATCAGTTGATGGGGCAGATTACTTACAAAGCCTACAGTATCGGTTAATAGAACCTGAATATTTTTTTCACCTGTTTGTAAAAAAACTTTTCTGGTTTCGGCATCGAGGGTGGCAAAGAGTTTATCTTCGGTAAAAATTTCGGTTCCCGAAAGTTTTTTTAAAAGGGAGGATTTTCCGGCGTTTGTGTAGCCTACAATCGCCCCTATTTTTTTGTCTCCCTGTAAGCGGGTCTTCCTCTGTTCCTTTCTTTGAAGCCTTACCCTTTCTACCTCTTTTTTGAGCTTGGCAATTCCGGTTTTTAAGGTTCTTCTGTCAAGCTCCAGCTTTTTTTCGCCGGCACCGCGGGAAGCTCCCCTTGTTCCCTTTGCACCTCCCCTCTGCTGGGCTAAGCCGGTCCATCGTCTGGTAAGGCGGGGCATAGAGTACTCCAAACGGGCAAGGTCTGCCTGCAAGACGGCTTCCCTTGTTTGAGCCCTGTCTGCAAATATTTGGATAATTACCTCGGAGCGGTCGATAACGCAAGTGTTGAGGGCTGCTTCAAGGTTTCGCTGAATGCGGGGGCTTATAGCACTGTTAAAGACGACAAGATCGGCTCCTTCATCTTCGATAGCTTGAGCAACTTTTTCAAGTTGCCCCGAACCTACAAGAGTCGCAGGATTTTCCTTTGCAACTCTAAAGCGGAGAGAAGATAGGGGCTTTAAAAATATGGTTTTAACGAGGCTTTTTAGCTCCTTTTCTTCTATTTCTTTTAGAGCCTCAGCACTCTTTTCATGCAAGGATGAACGGCTTATATTCGTTTTTGCCGGATTTGATAAGATATCCGTAAAAATAAGCAAGGCCTTTTTTGTTTCGTTATCGGTTATGTACACGCCGTGAAGCTCCTTTGTTACTAAATTGGTTTCTCAAGTAAATCTAAAATTTGACGCGGTGTTACAACAAAGGTTTCCATAGGAAAGTGTTTTATATTACCGGTGATCAAATAAGTTTCAAAATTTTTTCTAGCACTTAGTGTAACAGCATAAAAAACAATGTCTTTTGGGTCAGGCATAGGATCTAAAACATTTATCCCATCCATTTTTAAGCCTATTTTTTGTATTGCATTAACCGCAATATTGACAGCTTCCTTAGGAAAGCAAAATTTTGGACGGGACAACACAGCAAAATATTCGCTTATAATTTCTTCATTATAAATTGGGATGATTTTGCCTGCATACATATAGTTAATCACAAAACGAGGAATAGAATTTTCTTTTAAAAATGCAGAAACAAGAACATTTGTATCAATTACGGCGTACAGCGGCACTCTATTTTCCTTTTCGTGCTGCATCGATTTCATTATTAATTTCCTCAATGCTCATTTCGGAAACGCCATAAATTGCTGCACTTTTAGACATAGATTGCATTGCTGAAAGAATGTCCGGAGGGATTTCTTTTTTTATTAAAGTTTGTTTGGTATTTTCCAGTTTCATATTAAAAGGAATCCCATTTTCAGCAACACTACGCTTAAAAAATATACGTACGGCTGTGGATAAGTCTAATCCTAACTGCTCATAAACAGCAGTCACATCATCTTTCAGTTTCTCATCAACCCTAATTTGAACTAATGTACTTGCCATACTTACCCCCTAATAATATTATAATATAAAATAATTTTTTTGCAAGTACAATGTAATGATAAAATACTAAAATTATCCGATAATACTTTTGATGTTTTATAATTTTTGGATCATTACCAAGCAAGGATTCCATTCATCCCAGAGTGTGGGAAAAACTTCTAATTTTTTAAATCCTTGTTTTTTATAAAAGGCTATTGTTTGGTCATATTCTTTATAATGTCCTTCATCTACCGTTTTTACCTGTATATAATCATATTTAGTTGAAGCAAATTTTTTCAGCTCATTAAATAATAATGTGCCGATTCCCTTATTGTGATATATTTTTTTTACTCCCATGCAATGCACATCAGCACAATCTGGGCTTGATTCGGTTAATGTTATAAACCCGATAATTTTATCATTTTCCTTTGCTGCCCATAAATCCAATTCTTTTGAATCATTGATATACTCTTTTGTGCTTTCAGGCAAGCCGAACCATTCCGGTAAATCCGTCAAAACTTCTTCGACAATTTTTGCTTTTTCGTCTTTGTTTTCTATTTTTATAATGTTTATCATAAACAACTCCTATTTTTTTACCAGTATATTACTTAAAGTGCAGTTTATGCAATAGGTGGTAAAAAAGTAACAAACTTTTGAAACATCCCCAAAACTAAAATACGCTACGGCCATTCAGCGGTTGCCTTTTAAGCATTATAAGGTACTATTAAAATAACTAAAATAGTGTTATAATTGTTCCTATAGTTTTGGGATATGAGAAGTTAATTATGGGTAATTTTACTTTTTTACAGATGTATTGGCCTGATTTTGCTCAAACAATGGAATTTGCAGAACGCTATGTATATTCGGATCCTGCATCAAGTAAGAATAAATCCGGCTTATTTGTAGAACTGATGGTTCGCGAAATGATGCGTATCGAACATATCCCGGAGCCAATAGATGTAAAAGAAAACAATCATTTTAACCGTACAAGAATCCTCAAAAATGAGGGGCTTATTCCGTATGATGTAAACCAATGGATTAATCAAGTCCGTATCAAACGGAATAATTCTGCGCATGAAAACGATGCTAACGAGCAAGAAGCACTTTTAGTACTCCGTTTTGCCCACCATATTGCGGTTTGGTTTATGCAGACCTACGGTGACAGCTCATTTACAGCGCAGCCGTTTATCAAACCAGAACTGACGAAGCGAAAAATCAATATAATGCCACTGGTTCGAAATCAGGAAAAGAAAATTGAAGAACAGAAAATCGAGCTTGTACATGCAGAAGCAACCATTGCGGAAAAAGATGCCCTGATAGCGGAGCGTGACAAAAGGCTTCAGGAACTTGAAGCGGAAATAAAAAAAGAACGCAAAATCCGAGAGAAGGCGCTCACTCTTACGCCGCAAAGCTCCCGTTCCAAACAGGAGCGTCAAGATACATCTGCTCAAGCAATTGCAAAGACAAAACTGACCGAAGCGGAAACCCGTGCAATTATTGACGAACAGCTGAGAAAAGTCGGCTGGGAAGCGGATACGGAAAACTTGCGTTACGCAAAAGGTGTCTGGCCGCAAAATGGTAAAAGACTGGCGATTGCGGAATGGCCGGTCGCATCGGAAAAGGGAACAACTGCTCATGCAGACTATGCGTTATTCGTCGGCGAACTGCTTATCGGCATTGTAGAAGCAAAACCGTATGCAAAAAACATTCACGCAGTCATAGACAATCAATGTCATGAATATGCCCGGAATATAAAAGCTGAAGATGAAAAGTTCTGTATGGGCGTTTGGCATAATTATAAAGTGCCCTTTGTGTTTGCTACAAACGGGCGGCCTTATTTAAAGCAGCTGGAAACCGAGTCGGGGATTTGGTTCCATGATTTACGGAAAAGCAGCAATATTCCGCGTGCGCTGCAAGGATGGTACAGTCCCGAAGACTTGCTTGCCAAATCCCGTCAGAATATTGATGAAGCCGACCGTGCTCTCGAAAATTTACCGTACGATTTTTTGCGCGACCCAGACGGATTGAATCTCCGCCACTATCAGCTTTCGGCTGTTGAGGCTGTCGAACAGGCAGTTGTGAGCGGGCAGCGGCAGATTCTGCTTGCAATGGCAACAGGCACGGGCAAGACGCGAACGGTCTTAGGTATGATCTACCGCTTCTTAAAAACCAACCGCTTACGCCGTATTCTCTTTTTGGTAGACCGCACGGCTTTGGGCGAACAGGTGCAAGATGTGTTTAACGATGTAAAACTTGAAGACCTGCAGCCGTTGAATACAATTTACAATATCAACACGCTTGATGATATAGATATTGCAACGGAGACGCGCGTACAAGTTGCTACCGTGCAGGGAATGATTTCCCGCATCATGAGCGAAGAGAAAGACCGTATTCCTTCATCTGGAGACTTTGACTGTATCATTATTGATGAAGCGCACCGCGGATATACGCTTGATCGAGAGTTAAGCGAAGCCGAACTTTTGTATCGTGATCAAAATGACTTTATCAGCAAATACAAAAAAGTGATTGAATACTTTGATGCGGTCAGAATAGGGCTGACTGCGACGCCGGCTCTGCACACCACGCAGATTTTTGGAAATCCCGTATTCACATATTCATACCGCGAAGCAGTGATAGACGGTTATCTCGTAGATTACGATGCACCTTACAGCATCAAAACGGAACTAAATCAGCACGGCATTCATCATCAAAAAGGAGAAAAGCTTGCCCGCTATAATCCCGTTACAAAAGAACTTTTAAATCCTGAGGAGCTTGCAGATGAGCTTGATTTTGATGTAGAAGACTTCAACAAAAATGTGCTTACCCCCGCTTTTAACAAGACGGTACTTACCGAGCTTTCAAAATACATAGATCCTGAAAGCGACGAAAAAACAATTATCTTTGCCGTAAGCGACTGCCATGCAGATGAGATTGTCGAACAACTGCGTCAGATATATAAAGCACATGATATCACTGCTGCAGCGATAGAAAAAATCACGTACGCAATAGGAGACAGAAAGCGCGTACAGGATGCAATCAAGCGTTTTAAGAATGAGCATTATCCTACGATTGTCGTAACTGTAGATTTGCTTTCTACCGGAATTGATGTGCCGGAAATTACAAAGATTGTCTTTATGCGCCGTATAAAATCCCGTATTCTTTACGAACAAATGCTTGGTCGTGCCACTCGCCTGTGTCCCAAAATAAATAAAACCCATTTTGAGATTTATGACACAGTTGATTTATACGGCTATCTGAATGAAGTTTCTTCGATGAAACCTACCGTATCAAATCCAAGCGTAACGTTTGATGAACTGTTAGAGGGCTATAAAACGGTAACCGACAGCGACCATATCGCGTATATAAATGATCAGATTATTGCAAAACTCCAACGCGCAAAACGCCGTATGGATCAACATCAATCAAACTTTTTTACTGTTACAGCGAATTACGACAGCGTAGAAAGTTTTATTGCCGCGGCGAAAGAAATGAGAACTCACAGTGAAGAATCGTGTAGGGATTTGTTCTTGGAAAAACGAGCGGCCTTTAACGCATTCAAGGAATCCGGAGAAAATGCCCGCTATGTGATTGTCAGCGATAAGCCGGACGAATTTCACGAAATAACACGGGGATATGGAAAGGGGCAAGAGCCGGAGGATTATCTGGAAAGTTTTTCTGAATATATAAAAACGAACCGCGATAAGATCGAAGCGTTGGAAATAATCTGTACCCGTCCCGCCGACCTTACCCTTAAAGACCTGCGGAATGTAAGCATGACGCTCGATGCGAACGGTTTTAATTCAATGCAGCTCAATACAGCCATCACGCAGCTTACAAAGGAAGAATGCGCTGCGGATATTATTACATTTATTCGCCGATATGCTATCGGAAGTCCCCTCATTTCGCACGAAGAGAGAATCTGCAATGCCGTTAAAAAACTGTGCAAAGCTTATAATTTTACCGCAAGCGAAAAGAAATGGATTGAGCGCATAGAAAAGTATCTTATCAACGAATCGGTTTTAAATGTTCAAACCTTCGATGAATTTAGTGCATGGCGTGCACAAGGCGGGTTTTCAAAAATAAACAAGATTTTTTCAGGAGCACTCACTGCAATCGTGCGTGAACTGAATACGTATCTTTATGAAGACAAAGCAGCATAGGCGGAGTAGACAATATGACAAATCAAGAAATCGTTTCAAAACTGTGGAATCTTTGCAATATTTTACGTGATGACGGAATTACCTATCATCAGTATGTTACGGAGCTGACCTATATCCTGTTCTTAAAAATGGCAAAGGAGACAAAAGCCGAAAATACGCTTCCGAAAAACTATCGCTGGGATAAACTTGTTTCTTACAGCGGAATTGAGCTGAAGAAGTTCTACAAAGAGCTGCTGTCATACCTTGGTGAAAACACAAAGGGGCGGGTACGTGAGATTTATCAGGGGGCTAGTTCCAACATCGATGAGCCGAAAAACCTTGAAAAAATTATTAAGTCTATCGATGAGCTCGACTGGTATTCCGCAAAAGAGGAAGGACTTGGAAACCTTTATGAAGGGCTGCTCGAAAAGAATGCGAACGAAAAGAAAAGCGGGGCGGGGCAATACTTTACTCCTCGCGTTTTAATTGATATGATGACACGCCTTACCTCTCCACAGGTAGGAGAGCGTTGCAACGATCCTGCGTGCGGAACGTTCGGTTTTATGATTAGCGCAGATCGATATGTAAAAAGCCTTACCGACGACTACTGCGACTTGACCGAAAAAGAAGCTGCATTCCAACTCAAAGAAGCTTTTACCGGCGGAGAACTGGTACATGAAACCCATCGTTTGGCGCTTATGAATGCAATGCTCCATAATATCGAAGGGAAAATCGTACTCGGTGATACGTTGAGCGAAAGCGGTAAGGCAATGACCGGCTACGACGTGGTGCTTACGAATCCTCCATTCGGAACAAAAAAGGGCGGAGAGCGCACAACTCGCGATGACTTTACCTATACCACCAGTAACAAGCAGTTGAATTTTTTGCAGCATATTTACCGTTCGCTAAAGACAACCGGCACAGCCCGCGCTGCTGTTGTATTGCCGGACAACGTACTTTTTGAAGACAATACCGGTCAAAAAATCCGCCGAGACTTGATGAATAAATGTAATCTGCATACGATTTTACGCTTGCCGACCGGTATTTTTTATGCACAGGGTGTAAAGACGAATGTACTCTTTTTTACTCGCGGTAAAACTGATGAAGATAACACAAAAACCGTATGGGTGTATGATTTACGCAGCAATATGCGTTCATTCGGAAAAACAAATCCGTTAAAAAAAGAAGACTTTACCGAATTTGAATCGCTCTATTGTGCAGGACATCTCGAAGACCGCAAAGAAACGTGGTCGCCCGAAAATCCGAACGGCAGATGGCGCAAGTTTCCGGTTGAAGAAATCTTAAAAGATGAAAAGACCAGCCTCGACTTAAAATGGATAAAAGACGGTTCCGATACAGTGGACTGTTCACTCGCCGAGCTTATGCAAACCATTCAAACCAAAAGCGCAAACATTGCCGCAGCGGTTACCGAGCTTTCCAAACTGATTGAAGGAATTGAAGAATGATAAATCGGAACGAAGAACAAAACTTTAATAAACTTTCAGAAGTTATAAACGAATACAACAAGCTGCAAATTTCTCAGCAGCTTGATTATGATAAATTCTATTTATATTCGATTATCACACATTCAACGGCAATAGAAGGTTCTACCGTAACGGAAATTGAAAATCAGCTTCTCTTTGACGAAGGGATAAGTGCAAATAAACCGATTCACGAACAGCTAATGAATCTTGACCTAAAAGCTGCATACGAAAAAAGTTTTGAGCTTGCAAAACAGTATACGCAAATCACACCGGAAATTCTTTGTGAACTTTCAGCTCTAGTAATGAAAAATACCGGCACTGTATACAATACAATCGGCGGAACATTTTCTTCTGCAAAAGGAGAACTCAGACTGGTAAATGTCAGTGCAGGACGAGGCGGAAAAAGCTATATGGCGTGGCAGAAGCTTCCGCAAAAACTGGAAGAATTTTGTAGTTGGCTTAATGCGGAACGAAAAAGCATTGCAGAAAAAGATATAGAAGCTCAATACGCTTTTAGCTTTCTCGCTCATTATAAACTTGTTCACATTCATCCGTGGGCGGATGGAAACGGACGGATGAGCCGGCTCTTAATGAATGTTATCCAATATGAAGCGGGGCTAGTTCCTGCAATAATCAAAAAAGAAAACAAAGCGGAATATATTCAAAGTCTTTCTTCTTCACAAGACAAGGATGATCCTGCGGAGTTCTTACATTTTATGTTTTCGCACCATATACGGAATTTGAGCGAGCAGATAGAAGAATATAAAACCTCGCTTGAAATGAGCGGCAGCTGATAATGGCTGTTACAGGGAGATTATAACGTGAACACAAATGCATTACGTCAAAAAATTTTAGACCTCGCAATTCACGGAAAGCTGGTAAAGCAAGATCCGACCGATGAGAGTGCAGCCATACTCCTTGAAAAAATCCGTGCAGAAAAAGAGAAAAAAATCGCTTCCGGAGAGATAAAACGCGGTAAAAATGATTCGTATATTTTTTTCGGTGATGATAACAGACACTATGAGAAGTTCGCAGACGGCAGAGTAAAGGATATCGAGGACGAAATCCCGTTTGCCGTGCCGGAGGGCTGGGCGTGGTGTAGGTTGGGGGTAGTGGCAGATATTGCGAGAGGTGGCTCACCGCGACCTATTGAAGACTTCATTACTGACAAAAAAAATGGTATAAATTGGATAAAGATAGGTGATACGGTTCCGGAAAGTAAATATATAATTTCTGCAAAAGAAAAAATCAAACCCGAAGGTAAAAAACATTCTCGTTTTGTTCATGCAGGGGACTTCCTACTAACAAATTCTATGAGTTTCGGTCGGCCTTATATTTTAAAAATAGATGGCTGCATACATGACGGCTGGCTTGTTTTTGCTGATATAATAAAGTATCTTCTAAAAGATTTCTTGTATTATGCTCTAAGTTCTAAGTATATTTACAACTCATTTTCTTTGGTTGCCGCAGGTTCAACTGTCAAAAATTTAAAGGCTGATACGGTAAAGCAAGTTTTATTTCCCCTTCCTCCACTCTTAGAGCAGAAGCGTATAATTACAAATATAGAAGCAATCTTTGCACAAATCGACCTGCTGGAACAAAATAAAGCCGACTTACAGACAGCCGTCAAACAGGCAAAGTCAAAAATCCTCGATCTTGCAATCCGAGGGAAGCTTGTTCCGCAAGATCCTGACGATGAACCTGCAAGTGTTATGCTGGAAAAACTCCATGCTGAAAAAGAAGCTAAAATCGCTTCCGGAGAGATAAAACGCGGCAAGAATGATTCGTATATTTATAAAAATTCTACTGATAATTGTTATTATCAAAAATATACCGATGGCCGCGAGGAAAATATTTCTGATGAAATTCCGTTTACCGTACCGGAGGGCTGGGCGTGGTGTAGATTGGGGGAGATTTCTGAATTCTTATCCAGAGGGAAAACACCGGTTTACACAAAAGAAAGTCAATATCCGGTTTTGGCACAAAAATGTAATCAATGGGATAGTATACGATTAGACAAGGTTCTTTTTTTAGATCCAAATTCATTATCAAAATGGACTAATGAATATCATCTGCAACACGAAGATATTGTAATAAACTCTACGGGAACAGGTACTATTGGGAGAGTTGGTATCTTTGATATAGGAATTCTGGGAAAATATCCTTTTATTGTCCCTGACTCACATATATCCATTGTGAGATGTTATAAAGCATACATATATCAAAAGTATATATATGCTATTTTTACATCTGAGCATCTGCAAAATAAAATTAATAAGGCCGCAACCGGATCTACCAACCAAAAAGAACTCCCGAAAAACATTCTAATCGAATTCTTTCTTCCTCTCCCCCCACTCGCCGAACAAAAACGAATCGTTGCCAAAATTGAAGAACTGTTTGCTCAGCTTGATTTTATCACGACTACACTAACAAAATAGTTTTGGTTCAATGGATGTATGGAGAAAAGATCAAGATACTATTAAAAAACTGAAAGAGATTAGCTATGAATAACATTCGCTTCCAAGTTAGCAACAGAGGCAAATTCAGTTGCAGTAAGGTGTTTGCTATAAGAATTATTACTTAGAATTGCCGATATGGTTTTTCAAAAGATGGGCCGTTTAAAGTAAGAAGACTGTCCAAAAACTGAAATTTCTGGACAGTTTCAATTTTTACCATGTTACAATGCTATCAACCAGTTCCCGCTGTTCGCTTGCGGTGCGGCGTAAATAAATGCGCGTTGTTTCGATACTTTCATGCCCCATCAAATCGGCAAGAAGAGAAATATCATTGAACTTTTCAAGAAAATTCTTTGCATAGCGGTGCCGGAATGAATGCGGATAGACAACTTTTTCATTTATTCCGTATTTTTTGGCATAATTCTTTAGCTGCTGCGCAATTCCTCGGGTAGTGATATGCTTTTCAAAACGATTTAGAAACAGATAGCCGGATTCACGCCTGATTGATTCCAACCATTGCATGGCTTCTTCTTTCAAAATTTTTGGAATATAGAGCCGCCTGAGTTTTCCGCCCTTTGAATATAGATCAAAATATCCCAACTTAACATGCTCAACTTTTATCTGAATAAGCTCGCTGACTCGCGCCCCTGTAGCTGCGAGGAACCACACGACAAAATACCATTCTCGATTTCCGTCTCTTTTAAGGCTCGATTTCAAAAATTGATAGTCGGCGTTACTGATAACATTTTCAAGGAAGTTCTTCTGCTGAACTTTTACAAATTTTAACTGCAGCTGATCTTTATGTATAAACTGCAAATACTTGTTAATTCCCTGAATCCTTAAATTCACCGTTTTCGGTTTAAAAAACTCAATCAAATAGCCTTTGTATGCAAGCAGATTTTCCTTACTGACAGAATCATAATGTTCTGTGTAGTATTTAACTGTCCATAAATACGATGTAAGAGTATTCTGAGAAAGATTGCTTTTCTTTAAATACTCTTCAAAACTTGTGCCGTTTTCCATAACGACCTCCCAATAAACAAGATTAGCGATCTCTCGCTTACCAGAGAGTATACTTGTAATGTGATTTCTTGTTATTATGAGAAGTTCGAGGGGGCAGAAGAACAGATCGAAATACCGTTTGATTTACCGGAGGGTTGGTGCTGGCAAAAAATTTCTTCAATATGTGAAATAAATCCTAAGAATAAATTGGATAATACTTTAGAAATTTCTTTTGTGCCAATGACTTTAATTGATTCCGAGTTTAATAACAATTTTACCTATGAATTGCAAAGATGGGAAACTGTAAAATCAGGATTTAGTCATTTTGCGGATAATGATATTGGAATTGCAAAGATTACACCTTGTTTTGAAAATAGAAAATCTGTGATTTTTAAGAACTTAAAGAACAAATATGGGGCCGGAACAACAGAATTACATATATTACGAACAAACAATGAATATATTTTCAATGAATATGTATTTTGGTTTATAAAAACAGATACTTTCATAAAGGAAGGAATCAATAATTTCACCGGTGCTGTAGGACAACAAAGGATTGGAAAAGAATTTATTGCAGAAACTCTTATTCCAATTCCACCGTTAAATGAACAGATCAAAATATGTAGAACCATCAATAAGTTAATGAAAAAATTAGACAAGATTGCTTTGAATATTATCTAAAACATAAAATATTTCTTCAATTCTAGTAACAATTCTTTTTTGCTCTGAAATTGGAGGAATAGCAATAAAAGATTCTGCCATTTCTTGTAAATAAAATCCCATTTGAGCAGTACCGGTAGCATGTTCAGCTACATAATTTTGATAAAAATTACTGTCAAAAAAGAATTTCACATATTTGTTGTAAACCTTGGTGTTAAGAATGGAAACACTCCGTTGAAAGCAGATATTCATTCTGCCGTCATAAATGCAACTTCTTCCTAATGAACCTACGGATGTGAAAAGTATATCACCCGTTGTAGCATTGGTCCTCAAATTTTCTGAATCAAACATCTCTTTCGTTAAATATCTGACATTTTCTAAATCTTCTACTGTGTTATGATTAATATTTCTTGAAGAAACCATTATATATTCTGTTTTTTCTTCGATACCTTTAGGCGGATTATGATCTCCATCTACAAGCTTATCGCAAATTCGTCCTAATTTTGTCCATTGCCATTTTGCCGGCAGTTCAAAAGGAATCTCATTATCAATACAAACATCTTTTTTTCCAAAGAACTTCTCATAATAACAATTATGTCATATTCTTTTCGGTACAGGGGTCGTCTTACAAAACCAATAATTTATCGATAGGAACGGCTTTGGATGCGTCGCCTCATTTAATGCCTTGTCATCAAATGCGGCGACAGGCTGGGGCTTCATTTGTGCTGCTACAGTTTTGAATCGTCTATCGAATTGAGCCATTTTTCGCATTCGGGGGTTACCGAAGCGATGCAGTCTTCTTCAAAGGGGTTTTTTAGGTTTGCAAGTTTTAAAAGCTCCAAGAAGGGGAGGCTTCCGCCTGCCTTGCAAAGGCGTAAATAATCTTCCCATGCCGTTTTGCGGTCGGCATTGGCCTTTACCCAAAACTGCAGGGCGCAAACTTGGGCCAAGGTGTAATCTATATAATAGAAAGGAGAAGCAAAGATGTGCCCTTGCTTTACCCAAAAGCCGCCTCGGTTAAGGTAGTCGTTATCGGCATAATCGATTGAGGGATTGTACTTTAGTTCTATCTTATGCCATTCCGCCTTTCTTTCGGCAGGAGTTGTTTCGGGGTTTTCATATACCCAGTGCTGGAATTCGTCTACTGTGGCTCCGTAGGGGAGGAATTCGAAGGCGCCTGAAAGATGGGTAAACTTAAACTTTTCTGTCTGGTGCTTAAAGAAAAGCTCCATCCAGGGCCATGTGAAAAATTCCATACTCATCGAGTGAATTTCGCAAGCTTCAAGGGTGGGCCATCCGTATTCGAGAAGACGGGCATCCCTGCTTTGATAGGCTTGGAAGGCATGGCCTGCTTCGTGGGTCATAACCTCGACATCGTGCTGGGTCTTGTTAAAGTTTGCAAAGATAAAGGGAACCTTGTACATGGGGAAACCCGTGCAATAGCCTCCGCCTGCTTTTCCCTTGGTTGAAAGCAAGTCCATAAGGCCGTAGCCTGTCATCATTGTAAAGAACTCGCTTGTTTCCGGCGAAAGCTCGTTGTACATTTTCTTTGCCTGCTCAACAATCCAATCAGGCTCGCCTTGCGGAACGGCATTTCCCGTAAGGTATTTGAGACCCGTATCGTAATAATAGACCTTATCGAGCTTTAATCTCTTGCTTTGGCGCTTTTTTAAGTCTTGGGCAATCGGAACAACAAGCTCATAAATCTGCTTTCGGTATTTTGCAACCATTTCGGCATTGTACTCGGTTCTTCCGAGTCGGTCATAGGCAAGCTGAACAAAGTTCTTGTAGCCGAGTTTTTTGGCTATCTTTGTGCGTATCTTTACAAGCTCATCATAGATTGAATCGAATTCGGCTTCGTTTTCTTCAAAAAAACCGTAATAGGCTTTTGCAGCTGCCTTTCTTACCTCCCTGTCCATGTCCTGCATAAAGGGACTTAACTGTGAAAGGGTTCGTTTTTCGCCTTGGAATTCGATCTGGGCAGAGGCGATGAGTTTACTGTATTTACTGGTAAGCTTGTTTTCGGCCATGAGGTCGTCCATAATTTCGGGGCTGAATACCTTTAAGGATAGATCTGTTAAATCAAAAACCTGATGACCGAATTCTTTTTCGAGCTCGGCTCTGAATTTGGACTTGACCATTTCTGCGCCGAATTCGTTTGAAAGCTTACTAAAAAGAGGCCCTGCTTCATCATAAAAATCGTTTTCTTTATCGTAGAATTCGTCCCTTGTATCGATGGTGTGCCTGACAGAGGCCAGTGAAGCCATAGTGCTGTACTCGCGGTTTATGGTCTGCACCATATCGATAGCTTCGATTTGTTCTTTTACTGAAGCTGCTGCCTTAAATTTAGATAGGGCATCGGCAAAGCCCTTTTCAATCGCCTTCATATCCGGCCGCGTATAAGGCATTTCCTTAAACGGAACCAAAGGCAGTGCTTTTACTGTGCATGTGTCTGACATAAGTACTCCTAAGATATTGAGGAAACAGAAGTTTCCGAATTTTTTACAAAAATAAGGGAACCTCTAAAAACTTCAGCTTTTTAGAGGTTTTCCTTAATCTTATTTGCGATGTTTTTAATAGGTCATTATTACATAAGGACTTATTAAAAACTCGTCGGGCATCTCTAAAAATCTAACCGAGTTTTTAGAGATGCCCATAAGTATATAGAAGAAATCATCTTATGTCAATTGAAGGTAAAGAAGCGATTTTTATACTGGACAAACTGTGAAAAATAGCTTAGACTAATAACAGAGTCTTTAAAATTATCTGTTTTAAGGAGGATTGTATGAAAAAAAGGATAATTATTTTTTTTATTGCTGTTTCTTTAATCGGCATTTCAGGTTTAAAGCTGTTTTGTAACGGGGCATTTGATGAAGATAATCTTGATGATCCGGGAGTGTGTTATAATGAAAAATGGCTTGATAACGTAATAGGTTCGGATGTTCCGTTAGATAAAATTCCTAAAATAATTAAAGTAGAAAATTGCAATGCAAAATTAACTATCCATACCCATGTATCGGCGGCTTCCCTGCATTACAGTATAAAAGGCTTACCGGAACATGCCGTAAAAGTGAAAAGATCTTCTTCCGAACTTGTAATTACCGAAGAAGAAATCAGACCGAAAAATAGAAGATCAGGAAAAAAGAAAGACAGGATTATTGCGTATATTGATCTTGTCATCCCTGCTTCAGCTTCCATCGGTAGTCTGATTGTGAACTCGAACATTGGCGGATCCGAGATTACGGGGATATCTTGTACTTCATTTGCACTAAACGCAGGAATAAATCAAGTCAAGGTTTCCGATGTTAAATGTAAAAATCTTGATGTGGAAGGAAGCATAGGTTTTCTTGAAATGAAAAATATTTTGTGTGATGATTGTAAAATAGAAACGAGTGTAGGAGACACCCGAATAGAAAATATATCGGTAGAAAATAAAACGGCTTTAAAAACTTCAGTAGGTTCAATTACTGTGGAAAACGGTAATTTTAAAAATCCCGGACTTTCAATAAACGGAGGTTTTAATTTTAAAGGAACTTTTGAAGGTAAGGTAAAAATTGAAAGCGGCATAGGCCATGTAGATATGGATTTACAAAATTCAAACAAAATAGACGAGTTCGATATAAACGGTTCAGTAGGGAATATTGAGCTTAAAAACTTTACTGCAAATATGTTAAAAATGAAATTTTCCGTCGGCAATACAAAAATAAAAAATGTTCTAGCAGATAAGGCGTTTATTGAGACAAGCAATGGGAGTACATATTTAGATAACTGTATTTTAAAAGATGCTGCTATTAATCTTAGTATAGGAAAATTCGATTTTTCCGGCATATTAAAAGGAGCCTGTTCAATTGAAAGGTCTATAGGTTCCGTTAATTTGGATATTAAAGATTCAAGAAACAACTACGGTGTTTTTTTTGAAGACGCCTCCCGCTCAAATATAAAAATTAATGGAGAGTCCATTTTTACTGTCGGAAATCAAAATGCAAAAAACACCTTACATATAAAAGGCGGAAACGGAAGTTTTTCTATAAAGTTTTTGGATTAAAATAATTTTGAATTATAGCTTTATACTCCTCGATTGTTGAGGCTTGTACCAATTCTTGGCGGAGGCGAGAGCCGTCAGGTATGCCCTTAGTGTATGCGGCGAAGCGTTTACGCATTTCGCGACAGCCTTTTTCTTCTCCCTTTTCATCGCATAAAAAGACGAGCTCTTTAAAGCCTGTGCGAATTTTTTGTTCGGTATCGCCTGGAGGCAGTTTTTGCAGGTAGTCTGCAAGTTTTGCAAACGCAATGGGTGTGTACTCAGACGGTGCCGGCGGTTCCTCTGCCTTAGGCTTTGCCTTTTGCGGGCAGGCTGTAAAGATAAGTGCGATGAGCAGCATAAAAGCGGCTCCCAAAAAGGCTTTTGTCTTAGTTTTTGAGTTGTTTGTTTTCATTTTGAAAACCTCCATAAAAAGTTGTGTGTTTGTTTTAAGGGGAGGGAAAGAAACTTTTATCCGAAAAAGTGTCTTAGCCTCGAAGCTCCGCCGGCTGTACCTCCCCTAATTTGAATTGTCCCAATCCAAAAGGACTTTGTCATTACATTGGTAGACCGGCTACCATTATGTTGGTAGACTGCCCACCATTATGCCGGTAGGGTGTCTACCATTATGTTGGTAGACTGCCTACCATTATGCCGGTAGACCGGCTATGTTTTTATGCGGTAACGGTAAGCGGTTTGGCAAACCGTCCGGTTTTGAGCGTTTTCAGTTTTTTACCGCCCATATCTATTTTTGTCCTTACCTCTATGTAGTAGGTGCCGGCTTTAAGGCCGGTGGGGATGATGGCCATGAGGCGGGCGGGTTTGTTTTCGGCTATTACTGTTGCCCGTACCGCTTCTCCCGTTTCGGGTACAAAGAAGATGCCTTGAGCCGCGTCTTTTGCATCGAATTTAAGGCGGTTTCCTACCAGCCGGACGACCCCGCCTTTGGTAAGTACTTCGTTTACCTTGCCCGATACGACGTCGGTAACTTCCGTGATATACGGGTCGGTGCCGGCGGCTTCGGTTTTTTCGCATTTGATTTTGGAAAGTACATCGCGAAGGAGCGTGCCCGCAGTTATGTTCAAGTTGACCGTGTGCCGTTTTTTATCAAAGCTGTCGTTTGCGCCGTTGAACACGCCTGAGATGCTTAAAGCGGTGTTCATAAGCGGGGTATTGAGCGCACAGCCGTCTTTGATAAGCAGCGAGCATACCTCTCCGTAGACTTGCAGCGTTGCCGCCACATCCGCCCGTGTAAGGGTTGAGCCTTTTTCCATCATCAAGTCGATAATCTCGTCAAGAGTGTACTAGCGCACGTCGGCCGCCTGCGCCATGTAGTCATCGGGCGCAGGGGTGAGTAAGTTTTCGCGAAGCGAGTATTTCAGCATAGCTTCCTCCTAAAAATGTTTTTTAAGGGGAGGTATCCCCTTAGACCCCCAACTGTTTTTGGGGAGGAAGGACACCCCGACAGAACAGGTTTGCCTCGAAGCTCCGCTGGCAGAACCTTCCTCCCCAAACCCCTCCTTCCTTTTCCGTCTGCCAAAGGGGACACCCCCGAGACCCCCAGTTGTTGCTGGGGTGTGGGCTGGGGTGTAATATTAAATGTCTTTCAAGATTCCGCTTTCATTTATTTTCTTTAGCTTCCAGTTCCTGCTCTTTGCATCGTCAAGGGCTGCTTTCAACTCGGCGGGCTGGCTGAAGTCTTTGCAGTTGCCTTCGGGTTTGTCTGTTTCCTCAGTGTAAAGCCACGCCTTTGCATCATCGCCTGCAGTACGAGCTGGCAATGCGTTTAATAACTCCGTCATTGCTTTGGCGTTAAGCTGGTTGCTGTAGCAACCAAGCTTTTGCAATGCGGCGCAGCCTTGCACGTTAAGCTCAGTGAGCTGATTTTTCCAGCACTCAAGCTTTTGCAATGCGGTCAAGCCCTGCACGTTAAGCTCAGTGAGCTGATTTTCCCTGCACTCAAGCTTTTGCAATGCGGTCAAGCCTTGCACGTTGAGCTCAGGTAGCTGATTACCTGAGCACCACAGCTCTTGCAAAGCGGTTAAGCCTTGCACGTTAAGCTCAGTGAGCTTATTTGCGGAACAGGAAAGCTTTTGCAATGCGGTCAAGCCTTGCACGTTTAGGCTGGTGAGGTTATTGCCGTCGCAGCTAAGCCCGGTGATGTTGCCTTTGAGGATGACCTTTGTCCCCTTTGCATGTAGTTCTGTGTATTTACCATTTTCGAGTGTTGTCTCGTTGCAACCTTCTACCGTTATAGCAGAGCCGTCCTCCGTTACCGCTCTGACTTTGATGGTGAGCTTGTCGGGGCTCAAGATGAGTACAGCGCCTCCTTCGACAGGGTTTGGCTCAAAGCTCACGGTAACTGTTGCAGCTTGGCTTACTCCGAGCGTGAAATACGCCATGCCACCTATGTTCTCGCCGTCAAGCGTCCATTTTTTCACCCTATAGCCTTTCTCCTCTTTAGGTGTGAATTCTACCTCTTTGCCGTGTTCAACCATGTCGCCTGAGCTGATTTCTTTTCCGTCAACTTTTGCTTCAAGCGTGCCACCAGTGCCGCCTTCCACGCTAAAGGTGATGGCGTAGGTTTTTTTAATAAAGCTCACGCTTACCGTTGTGTCGGCAGTGATTTTCACTTTTGCACTCTCGCTTCCGTCCGCTCCTGTTCCTGCTTGTAGTGCTTCGGCAGGCGTTACCGTCCACTTGTCAACTTTGTAGCCGTCGTCAGTCTTTGCCGTGAAGGTGATTTCAGTGTCCTCAGCCACTTGTTTATCTTCAGGTATTTCAGGCGAGGCTGTTACTTTGCCGTGCTCCGTTTGAGTGAGTGTTACAGTGTACTTGGTCGGCGGTATTGCTTCAAAGCTCACTTTGACTGTTGCAGGCTTGCTCACCTTGAGCTTGTATTCCGTGTTTGTGCCGTTTACGGCTGAGCCGTCTAGCGTCCAGCCTTTCACTCTGTAGCCGTCGTTAGCTGTTGCCGTGAATATTACCGCCTTGCCTTCTTCCACCTCTTTGCCTGAGGCTATATCGCCTCCGTCTACCTTTGCGGTGAGCTTGCCATTTGCTCCGTCCACGCTGAAAGTGATGGCGTGCTTAGGCTTCGGCTTTGCCCTTTGCGGGCAGGCTGTAAAGATAAGTGCGATGAGCAGCATAAAAGCGGCTCCCAAAAAGGCTTTTGTCTTAGTTTTTGAGTTGTTTGTTTTCATTTTGAAAACCTCCATAAAAAGTTGTTTGTTTTTCAATTTTAATCGAATTGTCCAATTACCCAATTAATAATTGTCCATCATAATAGTACAATTTTAGTATATTATCCATAAAAAAGAGCTTGTACGGGTAAAAAGAACCAAGGTTACCAAAAAAGAACTTTGGTTACCTGCTGAAAAATGTACATCCGTGTACATTTTTCAGCTTCGAGTTTTTGCATACGCAAAAACTCGTGCGATGTGTTTTGGGCGGACGTCCTGTCCGCCGCTGGTTTTACGCGCCGTACAGGGTGTACGGTGATTTTGTCATGCGATGTTTTACTTCACTTTTACGATAACGGTTCAGTTTGAGAATTGTTTGTAACTGCTATGGGTGAGTTTCTCTGTTATTAAGTGTACGGTATAGCATGGTTTTACTTTGCGGGCTTCGTGTTTTTTTTGAATCTACTCCGCCTATTTGCAAAAAGGCTGACTCTTATAGAGCTTTTATTTCTTCAACGGAAAGCCCTGATATTGTACAAATATCATTGATTGGATAATTCATACCTTTCATCAGCTTTGCCGTTTCAAGCTTTGTTTTGTATGAGCCGTCAGAAAAACCTTGTTGTATTCCCTGTTGTATGCCAATCCTTAGACTTTCTTCTCTTTGTACTGCGATGTCCGTATCATAATCGTATTCGGCTACTAGCATATTGATTACCTCCCGTGATTTTCTCTGTAAATATTCTTTTAAGATTCCTTTTTCTATACATATCTTTACCGCATTGGTAAAGCCGCTTTCTGGGTCGAGTTGTGTTTGTTTTCTTACCTCTTCTACAAAGAGGCTGTATTCTTCAAGCGGTTTGCAGGCTGCTAAGACTTTATTTGCTTTGTCTGTGTTGATATTGAGAACCCGCACCGTCAACTCCAGCGGCACTTGTTCAGGTTTTGTGATAAACGCATCGGATAGTTTTAGAACCGTAGTTTCGGGATAGTCTTCCGTGCCGTTGTAAAAGACATAAAACTCAGGCGTAGGTATTTTAGACAGCTTTCTTAAATACCTGTCTGTCGGTGCTTGCAGTTTTTCATAGAGCCTAGCTATATATTGTAAAAATCGTAGAGGCATATTTTCATTTATAGAGGATTGATGTTCTGCCAGCACGATGATTTTACCGTCTATAAGGCAGGAAACGTCATTGATTATATTCATGTACATAACATTATCGAGTCTTATATTTTCAACCGGAGACGAAAGCGGAAGGTGTGTACCGTGCAAGGCGTTGTAAAGAGATAAGAAATTTTCTTTTGCAAATATGCGGGCATCTGCTGCGTCGCACGGCAAAAAAGTGTCCTCGACGTATACCCGATACGCCTGCGGTACTTTTTTGCCTAACTCCTTGCATCTGCTCCGCCTATTTGCAAAAGTGCTCATACTATATAACCGCCACGGATGGCGGTGGTTCCACGCAAATGCGATGTTTTGAGCTTTGCTCAAAACTCGAAGTCAACGACTGTACACGGATGTACAGTCGTTGACGGTCGACAAAAACCGAGTCTTTGTATTTTCTGTTTGAAGTACTCATAGCCATCCCCTCATTGATTGTATTATATCACAATTACTGCAATTTTGTAAGAGAATATTTTTTAATTGTTTCAATGTTTCAGACATTTTTATTTAAAAGCAAGAAATATTAAAAGCACTTTGAATTATAGCTTTATACTCCTCGATTGTTGAGGCTTGTACCAATTCTTGGCGGAGGCGAGAGCCGTCAGGTATGCCCTTGGTGTATGCGGCGAAGCGTTTACGCATTTCGCGGCAGCCTTTTTCTTCTCCCTTTTCATCGCATAAAAAGACAAGCTCTCTAAAGCCGGTGCGGATTTTTTGTTCGGTGCTTATTTCTCCGTATGCCCCCTTGGTCAAAAGCTCCCTTGTTTGGGTAAAGATAAAGGGGTTTCCCATAGCCCCGCGGGCAAACATTATGCCGGTGCAGCCGGTTTCTTCAAGCATTTTTTTGGCATCCTCAGGCGAAAAAAGATCTCCCGATCCAAAAATAGGAATTTGATAAGGCTTCGCAAATTGAACAAGCTCTGCAAGGATGTTCCAATCGGCCTTCCCCGAATACACCTGTGCACGGGTGCGCGGATGGAGGGTGAGCATTTTAACCCCGGCATCAATTGCGGCTGAAGCAGCTTCTTTCCAGTTGAGTTTATCGGCGGTAAAGCCCGACCTTATTTTTAGCGTTACGGGTATCTTATATGGAGCCATTGCATCATTTACTGCCTTTACAATTTTGTATAAAAGCGGGATGTCCGTCATCAGGGCCGAGCCGGCTCCATTTTTGGTAATCTTTGCCATAGGGCAGCCCGAATTTATGTCGATACATTCGGGAGAATATTTTTCGGCGATTATAATTGCTGTTTTTGCCATGTATTCGGGGTTTGAGCCGAAAATCTGCACGGCATAGGCCTTTTCGTTAGGGGCTCTTCCGATTAGGCTCTCGGTTTTATCGGAATCTCTCACAAGGGCCTCTGAGGAGACCATTTCGGTGTATGTAAAATCGGCACCGCAGTCCACGCAGATTGAGCGGAAGGCCTTGTCAGAGTAGCCTGCAACAGGGGCCAAAAATATGTTTCCAGATAAAAGAAGCCCGCCTATTGAGACGGGCTTGTAAAGCGGTGTTTTTGCCATCTTATTCCGGCAGCCTGAATAGCTTACAGCTGTTTTTCCATAGCTGGTCGGCAAGTTCTTCAATATCCATCGAAAGCATTTCCGCCATAAACTTTACGGTTTCAATAGTATTGGCCGGCATGTTTCTTTGTCCCCGGTATACCGAAGGCGGCATAAATGGGCTTTCGGATTCAACTACGATGCGGTCGAGAGGAAGAGCCAATACCGTATCGTGCAAGTTTCTAGCATTGCGGTAAGTCAAATTTCCTGCAAAGGAGAAGTATAGAGGAAGCTTTAAAGCTTCTTTTGCATAAATATCGTCTTCGGAGTAACAATGCAAAACTCCGCCCTCTTTAGGGATTCTTTCCTTTAATATATCAAGGAGATCCTTTCCGGCTTCTCTGTTATGGATAATTACAGGAAATCCCGCTTTTGAAGCAATATCAAGCTGAGCTATAAAAAGCTCAATCTGAGAGCGCTTATCGCCGTATTTTTTGCAATAATCAAGACCTATCTCTCCTACGGCAATGACATTTGGTAATTTTAAGCTTTCTTCGATTATTTTTTGCCAGTCCTTTCCGGGAGATGTAACTTCAGAAGGAGATACGCCTACGGCATGGTATACCGCAGGTGAAAATCTTAGAGTTTCGTACACCTTTGAAAAATCGTGGAGACTGTTACATATACTTACTATCCTTGTTACAGAGCCTTGTCTGGCTTCTTGTACAACACGCAACTGCTCAATCGGATCAGAATATATCAAGCCGAGATGAGCATGAGTATCAAAAATCTGCATATTATTCTTCCATGTAAACTGATGTTATAAATTTTTACCTATTAACTAAGGTAACACTACCGTCTTTTACAGAATAGCATAGAAAAGCGTAATCGTCAACTTAAATTCTAAAAATTGTCAATAATTTATGTTAATAATAAAAATATCTTGCTTTTTTGATGATTTCGGTATATGATTATTATGTAGGTATATTTTTGGAGGTATATTATGTATAATCAATGTTTAGATCCTTGGTGTATAGCAACTATCGTTTTGTTTGTTGTTATTTCGACAATCCATTTGATTAAGTGTTTTAAGCAAAAACAAAAATGGGCAGATATTACAAAGTTTATGCTGATGCCGTCTTTGCTTTTATTCTTTTTGGCTTTCACTTTTGTTAATGTTCAAAACTTCTCTATTTTACACATTTTAATAATTATTGCTCTGATATCCAGCTTTTTTGGGGATGTTGCTCTTCTTTTTGATAGAGAAAAACAAAATTTTGCTCTTGGAATCTTATTTTTTGCGATTACTCAAATCTGCTATATAGTTTTTGCAATACTCGGTGTTAAGGTTGATTCTATTCCCCTTATTCCCGGAATTGTTTCAGCAGTTATTTTTTTAACTGCAATTATTTATGCCGTAATGATAACAAAAAAACAATTAAAAGGTCTTAAACCCATTGTGGTTCTTTACGGGCTTATAATTTCATCGATGAGCTGGGTTTTTATAGTATTTGCATTTGCAAATCCTGTGGTAGGACTCATACTGGTAGCGATAGGCAGTCTTTTCTTTGTAATATCTGATACCTTTGTTGCATCCCAATATTTTTTGGGAAGCAGAATCGCGACCCGCTTTATTATTATGAAAACCTATATTATTGCCCAACTTTTAATTGTGTTGGGAGCAATAGGAATTATAGGAGCTTAAGAGTTTAAAACTCTCAGCTTGAGAAGCGGCAGCGGTTAAGACTCTTATCCGGTGCCGCTTAATTTTTGCACAGCCGATATTAGGATGTTTTTTAGATAAATTGGTATTGCTCTTTATAACAATATATGGTATAATTCTATTTTAGAAAAATGCGGAAATACGCAAAAATCTAAAATGGGGCAAGATGTTTATGAAAATAGCTTCTTGACAAAATTTATATTTTACGCTAGTATCCGAATATCAAATTTTAAAATTTATGGGAGGTGCTCTATGACTATAGTATTACTTTTAACAAGCGGCAAAGATCTTACTCCCGGAAGCTCTTTATAAACCGCATTTTATCAAATCAATTTTATTTATAAAGATTCTCACCTTAAATTCACTTGCTTAATTTTTATTTTTGCTCAAGTTTGCAAATTTTTAAATCCGAATTTTTTGTGATGTATGTTCCGGGAGAAAATAATTCTCTATGTATAAGGAAACATTATGGAAACAATTTTAAATTTCGGGTTTGAAGATTTTTTTAAGGATAAAAAAATTGAAAAAGAGGTTGGACGTATTATTTTTTTTGCCGGGAATACTTATAAAATAATATGTAAAGACGGTGAAAAAGAAGCCCGTTTAAAAGGCTCTTTTAAAAAAGAATGCGAGGTATCCGGTACTTATCCTACGGTAGGAGACTGGATCGGTTTTGAATCTAAAGAAAATTCTTTTATTGTACTTATAGATTTTTTATATGAGCGCAAAAATAAGATTTCGAGGACAGACCCTAGGTCAGGCATTGAGCTTGAACAAATTATTGCTGCCAATATTGATACAGTTTTTATATGTATGTCCTTAAATAAGGATTTTAATTTAAACCGTTTGGCTAGATATGTTTTTGCCCTGCAAAATATCGAAACCGTTTTGCTTTTAACTAAGGCGGACTTATCCGAAACAAGGGGAGATGCCGAAAATTTAATAAAAAAGATTTATCCCCATTTAAAAGTTTATTGCATAAGTATTTTTGAACCTGAAAGTTTAAAAAATATAAAGCATTATTTTAAAAAGGGAAAGACTTCGGTGCTGATCGGTTCTTCCGGCGTTGGAAAATCGAGCCTTGTAAACAGCTTAACCGGGAAAGAAATTTTACGCACAAACGAAACAAATAAAAAGATAGATAAGGGCGTTCATACTACAACGAACCGTCAGATAATTTCTTTAGGAGAAGATTCGGGCGTTATAATGGATACTCCCGGCATGAAGGTTCTGGGTATCTGGGATTCGGACAGCGGGGAAAATTCTTTTGCCGATATTACCGAGCTAAAATCCAAGTGTCTTTTTAGCGACTGTACGCATACATGCGAAAAAGGCTGTGCCGTTTTAGAAGCTCTTAAAACGGGCTTACTGGATAAAAACAGGTATGAACTCTACCTGCAATTATTAAAAGAGGATAGAAGAAAAATAAGACGGGAAAAACGGCAGGAAAAATTCTTAACAAGGAAGGAAGAAAAATCCAAGTCGGCAAAAAGGCGCTTTAAAGAAAAGAAAAATATAAAACAAACCTTTAAAAAAGATTTGGATGAGCTGCTTTATGAATAAGTTTTTTTTAGTTCTTTCCCGATTTTTTTTCAATATGTGTTTTTCTTTTGCCGAAAATGTGCTATAATTCTTTCAGGTGGTATGCATGATTAGTGATAGACAGAAGATGGAGACTTTAAGTAATACTCCTCTTTTTGCAGGCTGGGATGAAGTTTACTTAAAAGACATAGCCGATAATGCCGGTATAGACAGCTATCAGAAAGGTGATGTTATTTTTAGGCAGGATACAAAAGGCGACCGTTTTTATATTATTGTAGAAGGAAATGTTATCATTGTATCTCCTGAAGATAAGTCGGTTCTTGCCGAATTTGTAAAAGGAGAAATGTTCGGTGAAACGGCTATGCTTACCGCGGAAGAACAAAAGGCTATCGCTTCTGCAAATGAAGATTCTGTCATTCTTTCTTTTCCTAAAGACGGAATTCCTATGGAAGAAGTTTTTAAAAATAATCCTATAACCTATGCCCAATTATTAAAGTCCTATCTGGTTATGGTTTCAAGAAGAACCCGAAAGGCGAACTCGCTAATAAAAGAAAACTCCCCAATCATGCAGGAATTACAAAAACAGGTTTACGGAGATAAATTGACCGGACTTTTAAATAAAGCTTATCTTGAAGAAAATATTAAAAATTTTATGAAAAGCTCTTTTTCTCTTATCATGATGAAGCCGGATAATTTTAAGGCTATTAACGACACCTACGGCCACGAAAAAGGAGATGCGTGTCTTACCTTTATCGGTAATCACCTGAGCCGGTTTTTAGATACCGATTCGGTTTTAATCCGATATCAGGGAAACGAATTCGCCGTTTTAACTCCCGAGTTAGGGCGTGACGGAGCTGCAAGTTTAGCCGAAAAGATAAAGGCAGAGCTTGAAAATTTGGATATTTCTCCCGTGCTGCAAAAACATTTTAAGCTAAGCATGAGTCTGGGCGTATTGCTCTATCCCGATACTAAGATAGATCAAGCCGATTTTATAAAGCAGTGTTCCGAAATTCCGCTTATAGGAAGATCCCGAGGCGGTTCTCTCATTCTTTTTGAGGAGGACATAAATGAATAGCTCGAAACAAAAATGGCTTGAAATATTACAGACAGCTCGGCTTTTCGCTCATCTTTCTATACCGGAGATTCAGGTTTTGGCCGAAGCCATGTTTTATTCCGAATTTGAGGCAGGACAGGCCTTGGTTTATGAAGGAGAATCGGGTAATGAACTTTTTATCATTGTAAAAGGTTATATTTCGGTTTCGGTAAAATCCGAAGGAAAAGAGATCGAGCTTGTCTGCCTTGGAGCAGGAGACTTTTTCGGTGAGATGGCTATGCTTGAACAAGAGCACCGCTCGGCGACCTGTAAGGCGGTAGAACCGACCTCTTGTCTTGTTTTAAAGTCCCAAGATTTTTCTTCTCTTATTATAGACCAGCCGAAAATCGCTTCAACGGTTTTGTATAATATGCTTAAAATTACGGGAAGCCGTTTAAGCAAAACTGACGGTCTTCTTTCCCAGATAATCAGATGGGGTGATGATGCAAAAAAACGAGCCATTACGGATGAGTTTACGGGGCTTTATAACAGAAGGTATCTGGACGAATCTTTCGAAGGGCTTCTTAAGCGATGTGTCCGCCAGCATCTGGGAGTAAATTTTGCCATGGTCGATGTTGATCATTTCGGGCAGCTTAATAAAGATTACGGAGCTGTTTTTTGCGACAAGGTTTTATTAGCCATTGTCGAAGTTTTTAAACATAATTTTGACACCGATGATATTTTAATCCGGTACGGCGGCGATGAGTTTTCATTTATCATAAGAGGAATTATGGAAAGAGCCGAGCTCCAATGCAAAAAAGTTTGTGCTGAGGTTAATGCCCTGACTTTTCAAGAACACCCGGAACTGCGCGTTTCATGTTCAATAGGTCTTGCTTCTTATGATGAAAAAATATCCGCATCTGAACTTTTAAAATTTGCCGATACAGCTCTTTACGCGGCGAAAGAATCGGGAAGAAACAGAGTTTCCGTTTATCAAAAATAGCCGCATCTTCCCCCTATTGTAATTTTCCTCAACAAGTGATAAAGTAAGCCGAGTAAAATTTTTTTATGTTCTTTTTGGAGGCAAAATGAATTATCTTGAATCGAACAACCTCGCAATTATCGCTTGTCCGGGAGGAGAGGAATTTGCAAATTTGACGATTAAAAACTTAAAGCATATCTATGCCCGTAAGTTGTACCAGCAAAGCGAAAAACTTGCAAAGAGGTACAATACCTCCGCTGAGGATATGATTCAAAAGTTTAACTTTTATAACGATTTGTTTGCAGGCAGAATGTCGGTAAACAAAGATACAAATAAAATCCATGTACCTAAATTTAAGGTAGATGCCCGTTTTACATATTTTATGAATGGGGAGTTTAAAACGGAACTCCTTGAAACAATCCGCGGAAAAGATGTTTATATTTTTCAGGATGTTGAAAACAAGCAGGAAATTACCATCAATGAAGGAAAAAACAAGGTAGTTTTTTCGGTAAACGATCACCTCATGTCCCTCATTGTAACCATAGATGCAGTGCGCCATGCAGGTGCAGGAAGAATATCCTTGGTTCTTCCGGTTTATCCTTACAGCCGCCAGCATAAAAAGAAGGGAAGGGAAGGCTTAACAGCCAGCTTACTCGGCCATATTTATGAAGACCTCGATGTAGAGCAGATTATAACCCTCGATATTCACTCCCGTGAAATTGAAAATTCCTTCCATTCCGCGCGCTTACAAAACCTTCATGCAAGCTATCAGATTATCCGTGAGCTTACGAGAATACTCGATTTGAGTGCCGACTCGGAAGAACAATTTGTAGTCGTTTCTCCCGATTCCGGGGCTGTTGACCGAAACAAATTCTATTCGTCGGGCTTGCAAAAACCCCTCGCCATGATATATAAGGAAAGGGATTATTCCGTCGTTACCCAAAATGCCAAACAGTCGAATATTGTAAGCATTAAACTTTTGGGCGATGTTGAAGGAAAAAACGCCTTCCTCGCAGACGACATGTTGGGTACGGGAGGAACTCTTTTAAAGGCTATGGAATTCTTGAAGAGCAAGGGAGCAAAAAAGGTTATAGCCGCAGTAAGTCTTCCCTTCTTTACGGGAGATGCCATTCAGCAATTTGATGAGGCCTATTCCAAGGGGCTTTTTTACAGGGTTATAGGTACAAACGCCGTTTACCACACCGAGTTAAAACAAAAAGAATGGTATATCGAAACCGATGTGTCGGGGCTCTTTGCTCAAGTTATCACGCGGCTTCACGAAAATCTCTCGCTTTCGAGCCTCCTCGATAACAGGGATATTATCGAAAAATTGCTTAAAAATGCGTCAATGCCTAAAAAATAATTTTTGTGCTGCCGTCTTTGACATAGGAACTTCCTCCCTCAAAGGAGCCCTCATAGCCGAAGACGGCAAGGTTCATACTCAAGGCCGCTTATTTTTTCCTCAAAACCTTGAAGCCGAAACATGGCTTGTTTCTTTTGAAAACCTTTTTAAACAGTTTTCCGACTTTGCGGAAATAAAAGGCATTAAGATTTGCGGTATCTGCATTTCGGGGAATGGGCCGAGCTTGGTTGCCGTATCAGACAAAAGCGGAAGCAGGGATTTTTTGCTTTTGTGGAACAAGGCTTCTCCCGAAGCCTCTGACGGAAACGCCAAGGAGAAAAATCTTCTTTACGGTAAGTCCATTTTTTTGCCGCGCCTGGATTTATTCCGAAACTCTTACCCGGAAATATTCGATAATGCAAAATATATTTTATCGGGCCCCGAATATTTAATTTATAAGCTTACAAAAAATGCGGTGACCGTTTTACCCGAAAAGAGATATGTATCCGCTTATTGGTCGGATGAAGAGCTAAAGGCCTTATCAATACCCAAAAAAAAGATCCCACCCTTTGTTCCGCTAGGCGAGCATTGCGGCCTTTACCGTAATATCCCGGTTTTTGCAGGGCCTCCCGATTTTATAGCAGCCCTCATCGGCACAAACACCTTGAAGCCGGGAAGGGCCTGCGACAGGGCCGGTTCAAGCGAGGGAATAAATATCTGTATCGAAGCTCCTCCTGAAAGCTCCAAACTGAAAGGCTTACGCCTTCTTCCTTCTCCCATTCCTGACCTTTGGAATCTTTCGTACATAATAGAGGATTCGGGCAGCCTTTTTTACGAATATATAAAAAAGCACGGGGGGAGTTTTATGGACTTTGATGCCTTTGTGCACAGTATAAATACTATCGAGTCCTATAAAGAAAATGAAGCGGAAGGAAGGGCTATCATCGAGGCTCTTGCTTTTAAGGTAAAAGAGGGAATGGATTTGCTTGAAAAGGCCGCAGGCTTTCGCCCTGTGTATACACTCTCGGGCGGGCAGGCCAATAACAAACTTTGGCGGGAACTAAAGGCCGAAATTACGGGCAGAGAATTTAAGGTGCTGCAAATAGCCGACGCCGAGCTCTTGGGCAACGCCGCAATAGTTTTTACTTCTCTTAAAACCTATGCCTCGATAAACGAAGCCGCTGATGGAATAGCTATATTCTAGCCTGCCGCATAGCCTTATGCGAGAGGCTCGCATAAGGCGTATGGCTGTTATGCCCTAAAATGTGCTGAACTTCTTTTTTTGTTCGGTTTGATTGCCGACAGGCGGTACTTTCATCTTCTCAAGGGCGCTGTAGGTTGTGTATGCGTCATAGTGTGCAGTCTTTACCTGTATGCCGCCTATTTCTAAAGCATTACAGTTGAAAAAGACAGCGGCAAAGTTTATTCCTGAGGCATTGTAAGGGCAGTTAAGTTTTACTTTTTTTAGAGAAGAACAACCTTTAAAGCAGTAAGACATATCATTAACGCCTTCAGGAATATCGGGGCCTTTAATTAAACTTGTGCAGCCTGAAAAACAATTACTCATATTCGTAACATTTGCGGGGATATTCGCAAGCGATACAAGATCGGTACAGTCTCTAAAACAGCTTTCCATACTTACAAGACCTGCAACCGTTTCGGGCAGTTTAAGGTCTATTTTTTTAGGGGATGCATTCTGTATCTTTTGCCCGAGTGCTCCCGGACCGGAGCTATCGCCCTTAAAGGCGGCAGCCGGTATGGTTCCGGTTATTTCGATGTAGTAGACACCGTCTGTAGCCGCCGGTTCCGTGTTAAGGTAGTTTTCCAAATCGGCATAGTCTACCGGTACATATAAAAGAGGCGGAGGAGGCGGCAAGATGATAGGGCTTTTAACACTTCCCGAATCTTTCTTGATTAACTTCCACTTTTTTGTGTCGCGGGCCTTGTAAAAAGTATCTCTTAAATCTGCGGGAAGGGGATCGGTGAAATCATAGTTGTGTTCATTCGAAGATGTTTTAAAAAGAGTGCCTTTTGCTCCATCACCCGCTGCACGGGTAGGCAGATTGGTTAAAATGCCGGTAAAAGCGGCCGCATTAAGTTTATTTTCGTTGCATGTGAATTCCTTTAACTTAGGAGTGTTTTGAATTAAAAGGCTTTGCAATTCGTTATTTCTACAGAATAGCTTCTCCAATTTAACCGCATTTTGCACATTAAGACTTGTTAATTTATTTTCGAAGCAGACAACAGACCGTAATTCGGCTAAGTTTTGCAGATCAAGACTTGTCAGTTGATTTTTGTCGCGGACCAGCTTTTGTAAGCCGGAAAGGCCCCGTACATCAAGGGCGGTAAGCTTGTTGTTAAAGCATTTAAGCTCCGTAATAGAGTTGTTTTTTAAGATAATCTGCGAGCCGGTTGCGGTCAAGGCGGTTGGCACACCGCTTGGTATATCGGTTTTGTCCGCGCCCTCTACTTCTATTGAACCGCTCGTGCATACTACCGTAACAGTGATTGTCGGTTTACTTGGGTCTACGATAAGAATTGCCGCGTTTGATATAATAGGCAGTACAATTTCTTCACTGATGCTTGCACTGTTGTATTTTTTGAGTGTCCAGTGTTTTTCGTCACGGGCTTTTTCAAAGGCTATTCTCAAGTCTGCCGGAACGGTGCCGTCGAATTTGTAGTTTCCCTCGTTATCGCTCGGGTCTTCGCTGAAAAGAAAACATTCGGCGCCGTCGATTGCCTGCCGTGCGGGCAGATCTTTCAGTATGGCGGTCATGGCGGCGGCATCCAGTTGATTAGCGTAGCAGTTCAGATATTTCAGTTCAGTTAACTTGTCTACCTTAAGTGCCGTTAATTGGTTTCCGCCGCAGGACAGTTTCTGCAATTTGATTAACTTGTCTACGCTTAACTCTGTTAATCGGTTGTCGACGCAGGACAGGTCTGTCAGTTCGGTTAACTTGTCTACTTTAAGTGCCGTTAATTGGTTTTCGTCGCAGTCCAGGTACGATAATTTAGTCACATTGTCTACATTAAGCTCCGTTAATTGGTTCTGATAGCACCTCAGGGCTTGCAAGTCGGAAAGTTCCTGTATGTCAAGGGCGGTAAGCTTGTTCCCGCCGCATTTAAGCTCTGTAATTACGGCGTTTTTTAAGGTGATTTTGTTATCCGCCGCTATTGCCGTAAGTTCGGTTTCTTCACCGCTGTTTATGCTTGTTTTGTCCGCACCTTCTACCGTTACCTTGCTTCCGCCGGAGGTTATTACCGTAATTTTTATTGTTTTATTATCAGTGTCTACGGTAAGAACAGCCTTGCCGGGTGTAACAGGCGTAATTGAGCCTCCACCCCCTCCTGCGGCGTTGGGGCAGGCTGTAAAGAGCCCGATAATCAATAACGATGCGGCAAGTGTGAGGACTGCCGCCCAACTTTTAAAGCATTTTTGGCTTTTGTTTGTGTGTTTCATAAGAAACCTCCTTATAATTGTGTAATTTAACCGCCAAGGGCGCAAAGATATTTAAGAGAGATGGTTTTAGATGTGCATTAATTATTCTTGGCGGGGTTTGCCTATTTTGCGTGTTTTTTAATTTAACCGCTAAGGGCGCGAAGGACGCAAAGAAATTTGAGGGAGATGTTGTAAATTCCTTTATAATTCTTTGCGATCTTGGCGATCTTTGCGGTTTATTTAAAAGTGCGCTGAGTGCTGAGTAATTATGGGGGCGAATTCGGCTTTGTCAAGTAGTTTTGCCGACTTTTCCAAACTTTTTTGAGAACCCTTTATTATACTGTTTAAGCGGTTTATTTTGCCGTTCATACTATACATTATAACCCAAGTTTTTGGGAATAACAACTTTTCGGGAAAGTTTTTTAATTTATTTTGGAAAAGGGGAAATGCCGAACTTCGTACTTTGCCCTTTGTCAATTTTAATAATTTATGTTATAATAATGGGCGAGGAGGCGCAAGAAAATGTCTAAGCATAAACGCAGCTATAAAGATTCGGTATTCGTTGACCTTTTTGCAGAAGACGAAAAGGCCAAGGAAAACTTTTTGTCGCTCTATAATGCCTTGCACGGTACTTCGCTTACGGCTACTGAAGATTTGAAAAATATCCGATTGGATCAGGTTCTCTATATGGCCTTCTATAACGATGTGTCTTATCTGGTCGATAACAAAATAATAGTGCTCGCGGAACATCAATCTACTATCAATCCTAATATGCCTTTGCGGTGTCTTGAATATATCGGACGCCTGTATGAAACTCTCTTTGAATCAAAGGAAAAATACAGCCGTAAACTCCTAAATATTCCGACACCGGAGTTTTATGTTTTTTATAACGGAGAAGAAACTTATCCTTCCGATAAAACTCTGAAACTATCGGATGCTTTTATCGAAAAATCTTCATTGCCTAGTCTTGAATTAACCGTTAAAGTAATAAATATCAACCAACAAAACCGCCATCCTTTATTGGAAAACTGCAAGACGATGTATGAATACACCGTATTTGTGGAAACGGTGCGCAGATGGAAAAAAGAAGACCCTCAAAACGGCTTTCAAAAAGCCATCGATGAATGTATACAAAATAATATTTTGCGTGATTATCTAAAACGCAAGACCAAGGAGGTAATAAATATGTTGCTGGCCGAATATGATTACGAAACAGATATAGCAGTACAACGAGAAGAAAGCCTGATGATTGGAATACAACAAGGAATTGAGCGAGGCTCTTATCAAACCAAACTTGAAACGGCAAAGTTGATGAAGGGGATGAATTATCCGATTACCGATATTTGTACAATATCGGGCTTAAGCATTGAAGAAGTAAAAGCATTATAGGGTCGATCGCTCTTCTTCATTTCCCCTAACTTGAACTGTCCTCTTTAAACGTGTATAATGTCAGGCTATGCAAGAATCGAAACCGCTTATAATTCAAGGAGACCGCTCCATTCTTTTGGACATTCACGACCCGGAGGCAGATGAGGCCCGCTTTGCCCTTATACCCTTTGCAGAGCTTGAAAAGTCGCCTGAACATCTTCACACTTACAGGCTGACTCCCCTCTCGCTTTGGAATGCGGCAGGGGTCGGGCTTTCAGCCGATTCTATTATGAAAACTCTCACCAGTTTTTCCCGCTTTAAGGTTCCCGAATCGATCTTGGTTTGGATGAAAGAGACGATGGGCCGTTACGGGAAGATAAAGCTTCTCCCTCTCGAAAAGCCTCAAGAGGACAATACTGACATTATAGAAGAAAAAGAAACCGGCGCTGCAAATCTCGAAACTGTTGAGGCGGAATTCTTGCGGCTAAAGACTGAAAACGCTCTTATTTTTAAAGAACTAAAAAGCAGTAAGCTTCTTTCAAAATATCTAATAGAAGACCCGGATGAAGAAAACTCTTTTTTAATTTCTCTTTTAAACAGGGGAACGGTAAAGCAGGCTCTTTTAAAACAGGGCTGGCCCGTGAAAGATGAGTTTCCCCTCCGCGACGGCGAGCCCTTAGATATTTCTCTAAAAGAAAAAACTTCGAGCGGGGCCGAATTCGAAATCAGAGATTATCAAAGGGATGCGGCTTCTTCCTTTGTGGGAGATAAGTCGGCAGGAACGGGCTTCGGTACTATTGTTCTTCCCTGCGGTTCAGGAAAAACTATAGTCGGAATGCTCACGATGAGTCTTCTTAAAACAAGCACCCTTATTCTTACTCCCAATGTGGCTGCCGTTTACCAGTGGAGGCGGGAGCTTTTGGATAAGACAAATATAAGCGAAGAAGATATAGGTTTATATACCGGTGAGGTAAAGGAGATAAGGCCTATTACGATAGCCACCTATCAGGTACTCACTTGGAGACCTAGCACCGATGCGGCCTTTCCTCATTTTAAAATTTTTAGGGAAAGGGCTTGGGGGCTTATAATCTATGACGAGGTTCACCTATTGCCCGCTCCCGTTTTTAGAATTACGGCCGAGCTTCAAGTTATAAGAAGGCTCGGGCTTACTGCAACCCTTGTGAGGGAAGACGGCTGTGAAGGCGATGTGTTCAGTCTTGTCGGGCCTAAGCGCTTCGATGTGCCGTGGAAGGACCTGGAGCAAAAGGGCTGGATAGCAAGGGCTTATTGTACCGAAATCCGTGTAAACATTGCTCCTTCAAAGGAGATAGAGTACGCTGTGGGTACAACGCGAGAAAAGCACCGCATTGCAAGTGAAAATCCTGCAAAGCTCGAAGTAGTCAAAAAACTTTTGGCCAAGCATAAGGAAAATCAAACCCTTATAATCGGGCAGTACCTTTCCCAACTTGAGACAATTGCAAAAGAAATAGAGGCGCCCCTTATTACCGGGAAAAATACAAATGCCGAAAGGGAGGTTTTGTATGATGCATTTAGAAAGGGGGAGATAAATGTTTTGGTGGTCTCTAAGGTTGCAAACTTCGCCATCGACCTGCCTGATGCCTCGGTTGCTATTCAGGTGTCCGGTGTGTTCGGGAGCCGCCAAGAAGAGGCACAGCGCTTGGGCAGAATCTTGCGGCCTAAGGAATGCGATTCTCATTTTTACAGTATCGTAACCCGCCAAACCATAGAAGAGGGATTTGCCGAAAAGCGTCAAAAGTTTTTGGCCGAACAGGGCTATGACTATTCGATTCTTACCGAAGCCGAACTGGATTATTGTGCCGGAAGCTCATCTTAATTTAGGAAGAGATAGATGAATATTGTTTTGTTTTCGGCTGATGATTTTTTAGACGATGATTGCGTACAATCTTATTGCGTAAACTCCGATTTATCCGATTTAAATGAAGAAAGATTTTTTCAAAATGCCGAAGATGGGAGCTGTGTTTTTTATAAAAACGATGAACGCTATCAGCACATAAAAAAGGTCTTGCATCTAAAGGAAGGCGATGTTTTTAAGGCCGGTCTTATAAACGGAAACATAGGAAAGGCTCTTATCTCTCACCTTTCCGAAGAAAAAATAGTTTTTTCTTTTTCTCCGAATGCATCCGTCAAAAGCAGGGCCGATAAGGGTGCCGGTAAAATTGATGATAACACAGATGCCGATAAAATTGAAAGAAAACCGCTGCCTCTTCCGCCGATAAAAATAATCTTGGGCTTTCCACGACCCATTCAGTTGAGGCGCATCTTGCGGGATGCGGCTAGTTTGGGTTTTGCAGAAATCATACTATGCGGAACGGAATTGGGAGAGCGTTCCTATTTAAGGTCGAACCTTTCAAGTTCCGAAGAAATAAAAAAATACATTATCGACGGAATCTCGCAAGCAGGCCAAACCCTGATGCCTAAATTTTATTTTTGCAATTCTGTAAAAGAAGCTTTAAAAGATATAAAAAACTCCTCGTTCAAGGGGAGCAAGGTTCTTCTCGACATAGGAGCCTTTCCATCACTTTCTACGTTTAAGATGCAGGAAGGGGAAGATTTAACTATAGCAATAGGAAGCGAGAGGGGCTGGACTCAAAACGAGCGGGAATCATTTTTAGCCGAAGGCTTTGTTTCTTACTCGATGGGAAAACGCATCTTACGCACCGAAACTGCTCTTACTTCCGCCTTAGCCGTTCTCCTTGCAAACAACGGCTTTTGGGGATAGGGCCATTGGGCTTAAACCTGCCATATAAGTTCATTTTAAAAACGCCGATTTTTATAGGGCTTGGATTTCCTGAATGCTTAAACCTGTTCCTTGGGCTATTTTATCAATATCAATTCCAAGTTTTTTAAAAGCAGCCGCTGTTTCAAGAGCTTTTTGGTAGGCTCCTTGTTCAATCCCCTCTTGATAACCAACATGTTTCCAAGAAGCCTTGTCATGTTCGTATTTCATTCGGTTTTCATAAAGCCATTTTTCTTTCGGGCTCATTTCCATTATTTCAATAGTTGTATTTGCTTTTGCCATCATCGGTGATTCTTGGGCTAACATATTACGGACCTCCCTATCATCGGTTTCAATAAACTTCAACCAGTTATAAAGTTTTTTTTTCTTTTCATCCTGTTCAATATTTTCTTGTTCTTCAATCTTGGCTAAGTTTAAAAAGTGGATTTCAAGTTCATCAGAAAGTTTGTCGTTCAAGTGCTTCTCTACTACATTATACTCACTGTGAATCAGATTGTTCAAATTAAAACCTTCACCCACTATGTTTATTGTAATACATTTAGGCAATTTTGTATACACTTCACCTGTTTTTAAGTTTTCCGTATACATTTTAGCCCAATAAAAGATAGTTCTTTGAGCAAACTCACTGTTCCACCTGTTTTGAATTTCTATATCGATAATGGTATTGTTTTTTAGGCGTAGTTTTACATCTAAAACACCCGTTTTATCGGTTATCGAATCCCTATGAAACTCCTTATCCAGAAGTTCCAAGCCTGCGATGGTTTCAGGTGGAATGTCCAAAATACATTCCAGAAAATCTTGAAGAATGTCTTTGTTTTCCTCTACTCCGAACACTCGTTTAAAGGCATAGTCGTTACGGAGAGTGATTTTAAATAGTTTTTCCATGTTTAATCTCTCTAATAGTTTTTTAAAAGAAGAAAAATTTTCCCCTTTCATAATTATTGTATAAAAAGTTTGTAATAAATGGTAAAATTTAAAAAATTGTTGACTAATTTAATATAAAAAACTCGAATAGCTGTATAAGCTTTTTTTCCTCCCCTATATTTTTTCTTAAAAATGTGATATACTCTCAAGAATTATATCGTTCGGAGGGTATCTTATGGAATTGGAAGAAAATAAGTTTGAACAAATCGAATATTTATTATCCGAAAAACGGTATATTGAAGTACAAAGGCTTTTGGCCGATTTAAACGAGGTAGATATAGCCGAATTTCTTGAGGCCGAATCGGCACAAAATGCCATTCTTATGTTCAGAATGCTGCCTAAGAGCATGGCCGCCGAAGTTTTTACCCTCCTTCCTACAGAACAGCAAAGTAAATTTATAGCTGCCGCTACAGACAGGGAGCTGGTTTCCATCTTGGATGAAATCTTCTTGGACGATATGGTAGATATTGTTGAAGAGATGCCTGCAAATGTCGTAAAAAAAATCCTAAAAAATACGGGCAGTGAAGAGCGGATGCTCATAAATCAGTTTTTAAAATATCCCAAAGATTCGGCGGGAAGCCTTATGACCATCGAGTACGTAGGCTTAAAAAAAGGAATGACCGTTGAGCAGGCCCTTGCCTACATCCGCAAGATAGGTTTGGAAAGTGAAACCATTTACACCTGCTATGTTACCGACCGAAATCGCATTCTTGAAGGCTTTATTTCTTTAAAAGAATTGGTACTCGCCGATGGGGACAAAAAGATTGAGCAGATTTTTAATAAAGAGTATATCTGCGTGAACACCCATGACGATCAAGAAAAGGTTGCCTTCACTTTTAAAAAGTACGGCTTTTTGGCCCTCCCTGTTGTCGATAACGAAAACCGGCTCATCGGCATTATTACCGTTGACGACATAATGGATGTTATGGAGCAGGAGGCTACCGAGGACTTCCAGAGGATGGCCGGTATGCAGCCCAACGAAGAAACCTACCTCGAAACCGGAATTTTTAAACTTGCAAAGCATAGAATAGGCTGGCTTCTTTTGCTCATGGTATCCGAAACCTTTACGGGAACCATAATCGAACGCTATAACCATTTACTTGCCTCTATGACTATTTTGACGGCCTTTATTCCCATGCTGATGGATACGGGAGGAAATTCGGGAAATCAGTCTTCCACCCTCATTATCCGAGGTTTGGCCACAGGAGAAATCGACTTAAAGGATTGGAAAAAGGTATTTTTTAAAGAACTGGGTATCGCCGTTTTGGTAGGTCTTATCTTAGGTATTTTTAGTTTTTTAAAATCGGTTTTCCTCGGAGGAAAGAACCCTATGATAGCCCTTACTGTGGGAGCCACCCTCGTTGCAACCGTAACTATCGCAAAGATTACGGGAGGTCTTCTCCCTATTATGGCAAAAAAATTAAAGCTCGACCCCGCAATTATGGCAGGGCCCTTAATTACAACCATTGTAGACACTGTAAGTTTGATTATCTATTTTAAGATAGCCGCAGTTTTGTGTGCAGGGATGTTTTAGTTTATGAGTTTTTTAAGAAATCTACGGTATAAAAAGCTTTCTCAAAATGCAAGGGTAGAGGATCTGGTAAAAGAAACCTTCCGCAAAGCTATTCATCTTTGTGCAGCCCTTGTTCCCCTCTTTGCAAGATACTTTTTTTATCCGACAGTTATAGCCTTGTCCGTAATAACATGTCTTTATATAGTCTTTGAAATTTTAAGGTTAAGGGGCCATCAAATTTTTATGGTTTCAAGCATTACGGGCTTTGCAGCAAGAGAACGGGATAAGGGAAAATTTGTGTTAGGGCCCGTAACTCTTTCGGCCGGGGTTATCAGCACTCTTCTTATCTTTCCGTTTAAGGATGCAAGTATAGGAATTATGGCCTTGGCCCTAGGCGACGGCCTTGCAAGCCTTGTAGGAAAATTTTGGGGAAGGCATCACTTAAATATTTCCAAGGATAAAACCATAGCAGGAAGCATAGCCTGTTTTACGGCGGTTTTTATTTCTACCTTCGCAATAAGTCTGAGTCTTGTAAAAAGCTTGTTTATTGCCGGCATCGCTGCAGGAACGGAAGCCCTCCCTCTAAAAGATTTTGATAATATACTGATTCCTCTGGTTTGTGCAGGGGTTGCTCTTGTGTTGGGCATGTAAGCAGAGTCCGGCCTATAGAAATTAAAACCGGATTACAGGCTTAGGCTAAGGCAAGCCTTAGGATTTCTTCAGGACTTGAAATTATTGCATCAGCTCCTGCGTTTTCCAATTCGGGACGCTTTCTAAAACCCCATAAAACGCCGATAGTAAAAAGACCTGCATTTTTTCCGGTTTGAACATCCGTTGCCGTGTCTCCTATGTAAAGAAAATCTTTTTTTTCGAGATTAAGCATTTTTAAAATTTCATAGACGCCTGCGGGGTCAGGCTTCAGGGCTACGGAATCCCTGGCACCAAGGATACACGAAAAGGTGTTTTCGCCGAAGATGGTTTTAACAACCTTTTCTGTCGTCGAGTGGGGTTTATTTGAAAGCACGTTTACCGAAATTCCGTTTTTGATTAGGCCGGCTAAAAGCTCTTTGATTCCGGGGTAGGCTTCACAAAGATAAACAGGGTCGGCATCATAGGCTGCATTATAACCTGTAAGGATTTTTTCTTCCAATTCTTTGTCATTTTTTCCTGAGCGTTCAAGCACTCTTTGTACGAGCTTTCTTGCTCCGTTGCCGGTTAAAATTTTAAATTCTTCAGGATCGACAGCCGGTATGCCGTGCTTGGCCGTTTCCGTATTTAAAAAATGAGCTATCGAGTAAAGAGAATTGGTTAAGGTTCCGTCCAAATCAAAAATACATGCTTTTTTCATAAGGCCCTCATTCTAACAAAAATAAAAAATCTATGCAAGGTCAAAAAAAGAGTCCGCTTCCATATATTCTGCTTTTGGTGTATGATGAACACATGGGTAAGAAATTTGAAAAAGAATTGCCGGTTTGCGGCTTTGAAAGCTGTCTAGCCTTGGCAAAACATCATCCCGAAAAAATCTCACGCCTGTTTTTTTCGGAAAAAAGAGCAAAACAGTTCGGCGAGGTTTGTAAGTATTTGGCTTCCAATAAGAGATTATATAGAATAGTCTCCGATGATGAGCTGGAAAGGCTCTCCGAATCGGTTCATCATCAGGGGGTAACGGCGATGATTTTTGAGCCCGAGATCCCTGTATTGGAACATGAAACGATAAACATTTGGGCTCAAAATAGGGCTCAGGTTTTGATGCTCGATGAAATAGGAAATGCAAACAACCTCGGTGCGATAATAAGGAGTGCTGCCTTTTTCGGTATAGAAAACATAGTTTTAACAAAGGAAGATAAACAGGCTTCGATTACTACCTCGGCTTACAGGGTAGCTCAAGGCGGAATGGAATTTGTGAACATTTTTAAGGTTTCGTCAACGGCTTGGTTTTTGCGTCAGTGCCGCGGAAGGCTCACATGTATAGGAACCGACTTAAAAGCCCACCACGAAATAGCCGACATGGGAAGATTGATCGAAAGGGATGAGGCTTGCGTAATTGTTCTAGGAAATGAAGAAAGGGGAATAAGCGAGGAAGCTAAAAAGCTTTGCTCGCACCTTGTAAAAATAAAGGGAAGCGGCAATGTGGAAAGCTTAAACGTCGCCCAAGCCGCAACCCTTTTTTGCCATGCTCTTAGTGCAATAAATCTTCGATCTTTTTAATTACATATTCTTTTAAAGGAAGGCCCGAAATCTTAATATCCTTCGGGTCTTCATAATTCGGAATAAGTTTAAAAAAGTTAATATATATTTTATTTTCCTTTATGTAGAATTCTTCTGCATGGGCCGGAATAAAAATGAGTTCGATCTCATCGAATTTTGCCGAAGCCTTATATTTTTCGGTAAGCTCTGTAAGGTTTAATGTCTTAATCGGAGCCATCATATTGTGCATGGTCTGTAAGTCTTCCAAAATCCACATATTGTTATTCCAAAAGCGGCTCTCGCTCATCGTGCGGTCGTTAAGTCTTTCCCTGTTGGAAATTGCAGACATAACCCTGCGGACAGAATCCTTAGAAAAGTCCCCGTTGTAAACAACTTCCATCTGCGGCTTTTCGGCAATGCTTACAAAGTAATCATCTCCCATCTTATCCTTTGAAGCTACGCTTTCCCAAAAGAAAACCATCATTTCCAAAACATCAAAATCAATCTTTATATTTTTCATAAAGAAACCTCCAAAAAGTTTTTTTAATCAACGAGGATTTTACACCTATTGCCGTTTTTTTTCAATGAGGTCTATTTTTTTATTCCCGACACCCATTTGGTGTTTAGGATTAAAATTACGGCAATCAGACCGGCCGTTATGTTCGAAAAAAGATTTCCCCAGTATATCGAGTAATAGGAAAGATATTTTTCGGTTGTAATTATAAATATGTAGCGCAAAAGCCAGATACGCAAAATACCCAACATTAACGGAACCTTGGTTTTTCCGAGGCCGATAAAGGCTCCCTGAATTGTCATACATATACCGAATCCTATTACCGAGTAGGTGTAAATGTGCAGGGCCTTTACTGCGATTTCCCCTATTTGGGGCATTTCGGGCTTAAACATTGATACAAGATAGGCTGAAGACGGCACTATGATAGCTATAAGGACTGCTCCGCTTATTGCACTTGTGATACAGCCTAAAAGGCAGGACCGCTTTGCTTTTTGGGGATTTTCGGAGCCTATATTCATACTTACCATAGTTGTAACTGCAGCGCTAAAGCAGCCGGGTATATTGAAACAAATTGTAGATATATTGTTTGCAATACTTTGACCATTTAAGATTACTGCGCCGTAAGGCTCCATTTCTCTGTTTATTAAAAAAAAGCCTACATATATAAAGGCATAATTGAGCATTGCCGGGAAGCCGACCCGTAATAATTCGTATATCGCAGGAGAGGAGAATTTAAATTGTTTTAAAGTTAGTTTATCGGGTGTTGGTTTCAAAAAAAGATCGTAGAACATCCACGCTGCGACTACAATATTGGCTAAAAGAGAGGCGAGAACACAGCCGTCTATTTTCATTCTAAAAATATATAAAAAGATAAAGTTGCCTATGATTTTTATGATAAGCATTATGATCATTCTTATAAAGGGAGCTTCCGGCTTTCCGTTGGCATTTTTTATACCGTTGTATATAGCTTCCATAAAGCTGAGAGGCATTACAAGACAATAAAGCGAAATATACCTAAAAACCAGCGGAGCTATTTCACTTTTGAGCGTATAGCTTATTACCGTTCCCAGTATAAATAAAACGGGAATTGAAACCAATCCCAACAAAAAGGCAAATACGAAAATCTGCGTGGCAATTTTTTTGCTTTCATCTATGTTTCCGCGCCCGTTGAGCTGTCCGATAATTGCTGTAGCTCCAACGCTTAAGCCTTGACCAAGCGCTAGGACAATGAAGATAATAGGCTGGGAAAAGCTGACTGCACTTGCCGTTACATGGTCGGTAAGTCTGTTTATAAAGAGACCGTCAGTAAAAGGCATCATAGCTTGCAGCATAGCCATCATAAGAGCCGGTAAAGAAAGGATGATTAATGTTTTGATAGGTGAAGCGGTTAAAATAAGCTCTCGCCTTTGTGCTGTGGTTTGTCCTATAAATTTAAGCTTCATATTCTCGCTATTCTACCCTATTATTAAAAAATAGGGAAGACATATAATTATAAAAAAATATTAAAAATTACTTGATATTATTGACATTTTGTGTGTATATTGTATTATAAATATATCCATCCCTATCATTTTTTCATTTTAATTTAGATATATTAAAGATTTCAGCTGCTTTAGCCGATAAGCTATCGGTTAAATTATTGAATTAGTTTAGGAGTATTTTATGAAAAAAATAACAATGTATTTATTGATAATGTTTAGCTCTTTGAGTTTGCTATATGCAGGAGGATCAAAAGATATAGACAGTGTACAGATGACCAACACGGAAAGCTGGCAGCAATCGATAGATATATCGGCTAAGAAAAAAGGAAAATACAATGTATTGATAAAGGCTGTAGATATAGCCGGTAATGAGGGTTATGTAGGTCCTTTTAATATGTATGTAGACCCTAATTCAGACTTACCGATAGTAAACATAAGTAATCCTAAAACTGAAGCAGTAGTATCAGGTAACTTAAACATAATAGGAACCTGCGTAGACGATGATGCTGTAGAGTATGTAGAGTTACGCATAGACGGCGGAGAAAATATATACCGGGCCAAGGGGAAAGAATTTTGGTCATACTATATAAACACTGAAAATTTTGAAGAAGGAACTCACACTATAGAGGCCTGGGGCGTAGACATTAACGGCGTAAAGGGAAAATCAGTAAAAAACAGATTTTACATAAATCGGCTGTCGCCGATTACTGAGATAGGCAATAAGAGTATAGGAGAACTTGTTTCAGGTAAGATAACAATTGACGGAACGGTAGAAGACGGTAACGGTATAGAAAGACTGCTATATTCATTGAACCATGGAGAGAACTTTGAAGAAGTAAAGTTAGCGTATAACAAAAAAACAAAGCAATCAACGTTTTCATTAAAATTAAACACAAAAACGCTGGAAGACGGGCCTAAGGTAATTTGGTTTAAGGCAATAGATAAGCAAGGAAGTATAGGCATACACACATTTTTGTTGTTTGTCGATAACACAGCCCCTATCGTAGAATTTATCTATCCTGAGGACGACAGTCCTGCTGCTCCGGTATTTTCTGTTGCAGGGAAGGCTGGTGATTCGGCAGGTTTATCAAGCCTTTCTTGGAAGTGTAATGGAGAAGAAGGCAGTTTTGAGCTTACTGCGGGTAATAATTATTGGATAAAAGAGTTCGATGTTAGTAAGAGCGGAGCTAAAAGTGCTGTTGTCGAAATAACCGCAAAAGATATAGCCGGAAACATAGTAAGAGCAAAAAAGACATTTTACATAGATCAAAATAAGGGAAAGCCCGTAATCGAAATGCTAAGCCCTGTCCTTGATGGAAAGGTTTCGGGAGATCTCTATATCTCAGGAGCAATTTATGACTTATATGGACCAAGTGAGGTAAGATACAAGATAGACAAGGGGGAAGAAAAAATAATAGACGCCTCCGATGCAGGTTTTGCAGCTGTAGAAAGCGGATTGAGTGCAGGAACTCATACATTGACTATTTATGCGGTTAATAAAAAAGGCATTAAAGGAAATCCTTTAAGTGTAAAGTTCAGCGTAGAAGGGAAGGAGCCTGTAATCGCTTTTGATAACGGGCAGACAATCATCCCTGTATATACGGCACAAACAAAGAATTCTACTTCTGTCCATGTAAAATCGGCTTCCGGGTTAAAATATATAAGTGCAGGCTTTAACGGAGAAGAAGAATCCGTTTTACCTTTAAAGACCGGACAAACCGATTATGTGATAAAGACAAATATAAGCGGAAAATCGCAGCCGGGTATATATACAGTGTCTGTTACGGCAACAGACATTAATGATAAGGTTAGCAAACAGACTCTGGTTATCCGAGTTTTAAATGCATCGGGAGCAGGCGGTGAAGAAAACTTTGTGTGGTCTAAAGGCAAGATAAATGAGAGCAATCAAATAGTATTGATAAACGATAAAGCCTTGGAAGGGATTTACCAGCCTCGGGACGGAATGGTCATAGAGAGTTTAGAAGTAATAGGCGGTAAAAATATTGAAGCAGAGCAAGAAGGAGAATTAATAAGATTAAGGATAAAAGAAGAGGGCGTATATAAAGGAATCGGAGTAAAGATAACCGATAGTGAGGGTGTAGTTTTTACAAGCCCTTTAGTAGATATTCTTTTTGATAAGAGTTCTCCTAATATAAATCTTGAAATGAGCGAAGCAGCTTCTTTTGTGACAAGTTCTATAAATTTAAAGGGTAATGCTGAAGATTCGGTTGGAATTACAAAAGTTGAATATAGCTTAGGAAGCGGTTCTCCTTATGTAAAGTTATCTAACTCATTTAACGAGAAGATAAATATAAGCGGACAGGCGGACGGTCCCATTGTTGTTACCGTAAAGGCAACAGATGCAGCCGGAAGAGAAAGCTATGAGAGAAGACTGTTTTATAAGGACAGCGAAGCTCCTGAGGTTGTTATGATTTTGCCGGAAGGCGGAGAAAAGGTAAACGGTTCAATATACTCGGCTTTTAAGGTAAGCGATAGGTTTGCCGGAGTAAAGTCTGAGTATAAGGGAGCAAGTAAGGGTGCCGAATGGCAGAGCTTTGAATATAGCTCCTTACCGAATCTTATAATAGGCAGTGCAAAAGAGCCCTTGAGTAAGAATATGCTGTTTAAGTTTACTGACCTTGCAGGCAATTCAAGAAGTTTTAATAGTTATAGTTTTGAAATAGACAATAGCGAAGATGCCCCACGGGTAGACTTACATTTACCGAATGAAAACGAAATAATAATAAAAGACTTTGAAATATCCGGTATGGTATATGATGACGATGAGGCAGCAAAGATCCATTATAGGATAGATAAGGGTGCTTATAAATCGATGGATATAAAAAACAGCTTTTCTATACCTATTTTACTAAGCGAGCTTACGGATAATGAACATGAGATAACCATGTATGCTGAGGATATTTACGGAGTAACAAGCCAGCCTGTAACCAGAAAAATCAGAGTGTCTCTCGATGTACCTCAGGTTGCAGTTTCTTACCCTCTTATAACTGACACAGTGCAAGGGGTAAGCGTAATATCCGGAAGTGCATTGGATAAAAACGGAATCAAGAAGGTTGAAGTATCCTTTGATAACGGGCAGACCTATAACCTTGCAGAAGGCAGAGAAAAATGGCAATACCGTATAAATACCCATATAATAAATGACGGAACCCATGTAGTTTTTGTAAAGGCGACAGATAATTATGAGCAAGTATTTTTATACTCGACATTGATAAACATAGATAACACGCCTCCTATATTAAAACTTGAATATCCCTTAGCCGGTTCAAAATTGGATAACAACCTTTTTGTATCAGGTCAAGTTTATGATAATGTTTCTCTTGAAGGAGTAATGTTAAAAATAAAGAGCCTTGACGGAAAATCGGTGCCTCAAAAGCTATCCGAGATCAAGCTTGAAAAAGATATAATTCTTTCAAAAGATATAGATATAAGCTCATTGCCTGAAGGAAGGTATAATCTTGAGATAAGCGGAGTAGATAAGGCCAATAATACTAATGAGGCTTCTATCAACTTTGATGTGTATAGAAAGAAGGATAAAAACAAGATAGAGTTATTGTATCCTTTAAACGGCGAAACGGTAAGAGGCGAGTTCAATGTATATGGAAGGCTGATGGCTGATAATGGTGTAGAAGAGGCCGCTTTATATATAGACGGAAAAGAAGTTGAAAGGGTTTCTGTATCTAAAACGGGTTATGTTTGTTTTAAATTAGACAGTGAAAAGCTCGTAAATGGAGAGCATAGCCTTGAGTTAAGGGCAAACCGTGCAGGTGCCGGACCGCTTAATTCTGAGGTACATAAGATAAATTATGGCGCAGAGGGGCCGTGGATCACCATAGACAATTTTGCGATGGGAGACTTTGCAATAGAAAGGCCCTACCTTAGAGGAAGAGCCGGTTATACAGTATCCGAAGAAGAAAAGACCCGTGTCTACTCAAAGGGTTCTACATCTGAGGATAAAAGAGCTTTTAAAGCAAAGCGCGTTAAGTATGTAGAAATCAGTTTTGACAACGGAAAAACCTTTGCTCCTGTTAAGTCGGCTGCTAATTGGAAGTACAGGCTTGAAACAGAGGATATGGCAGAAGGAAATCACTTTTTATTGTTAAGGGCCGTTATGGAAAATAGAGAGGTAGCGGTTTGTAGGACAATAATAAAGATAGATAAGACAGCTCCAAAAGTTACCTTGATATCGCCCGGTGAGGGAGGCCGGTACAATGGAGCAATAGAGTTTAGCGGCTTATCTTCAGATGACATAGAGCTGTCAACTGTAGAAGCTCTTTTAAGGAAGGGAGATAAGGCTAGTTATGGAGTACCAAAGTTTATTCAAGGCTTGCATGTTGAAGGTGCGTTTTGGGGAGCGGCCTTATGGGATATAGGCTTAGGTTTAAGCTTTTTTGATGATAACGTAAAACTCCAGCTTCATTATGGGCAGTTTTTACAAAGTCAGTTTAATCTGCTATATGGCGGTAACCATAAGATGAGATATGGAGGGCATATAATATCGTTAAAGCTATTGGCAAACGTATATGAGCTGCCTTTTGGATATTATTTTGGACCTGATTGGAAGTGGTTATATTTGGATGTGGCCTTGGGTGCACAGTTTGGATTGTTTACGCAAACCCAGAGCGGCCGTCCTCAAGTATTGTCAGCTTTGCTTATGCAGCTTGAGTTTCCTAGAGTTAAATTTCATAAGCAAAAGTATTTCAGCGCTATATCCTTATTTACAGAAGGACAATTGTGGTTTGTACCTACTGATGTAGATTCTAAGGGAAAAACGTCTGCGATAAGATCTGTAATTCCTAATATATCTGTCGGCTTAAGGTTTGATATATTTTAATTTAGGAGGAAATGAATGAAAAAGAACAAAAAATTTTTAAGTTTTTTAGTATTAAGTTTATTTACGGTGATAATGTTACTGACATGTAAACCTCTTGTTTCGTTGGGAACTACGGTAGACGTCTTACCGCCTGAGGGAAGAATAACCTATCCTGAAACAGGAGAAACGCCTATCCGGGGCAGCTTTATTATAAAAGGGACCGCCTTTGACGATGAAGAAGTCAAATCTGTATCGGTTATGTTTAAAAATAAAGAAAACCCTGGAATACAGAAAGGCCCGTTTCCCGGGCATGTTACTGCAAGCGGCAGCGGAAACGTAACTTGGGAAATAGCGATAAATAACGAGTCTACCGGTACTGAAGATGGTCATCCCTTGGTAAAGATTTATCCCATACCTGATGGGGAGTATGAGATTACCGTTACTATCAAAGACAAGAATGATAAAATTACAATGCTAAATAAAACTTATAAGATAGATAATACTCCTCCTGTATTTATTGTTTCAAGACCGTCATTAGTGGCGATCGATGAAGACCCTTACCCTACTGTAGACCAATATGGTGCAGTTATGAAAATAGAAGGTTCGGCAGGTGATATGCATGAATTGAGTTTGATTACATTAAAGGTGAGAGATGATTTATCCATAACAAAACAGAACAAAGAAAATTCTGTTGATATTGTTATGGCAGCTTATCCCGACCAATACTATTCAGATTTGATAAATAACGGGGTAAATATAGATAAACCAATAAGAGCCGATATAAAATTGCAGGATAACGCCCGTATGTATAACGGAAGCGTAGACAATAAAGGAAACGAATCAGATTTTTATTACGTAAAAAATGAAATAGAAGGCTCTGTTGATTTAAATAAATATACGGCAAAGGTAATAAGCGATTATTTCTCCGGTAAAAAGGGAAAAGACGGGGGGACATCTCACGAACAAGCTATATATGATTTAAGAAAATCTGAAAGTGAAAGTATCCGAAATATTTTATTAAATAAACAAGTAAAACCTTCAAAAAATAAAAGCGTATTCTCTTTAAATCCGGATAAGTCTCCCGGGTTTAAGGTTATCGGAGCTCATCCGGTAATCTTCCCTGAAGGATCAACTAATCCGGCTCCTCTTCCGGCTCCAATGTTGTTCGGTTCTTCTTCTTCCTTAACTGTTGAGTTATATCCGAATATGGACAAGAATGCTCTTGTTGCCGGTACAGACTATGCAGGAAGCGAATTAAAAGTTATTCTTTGCAAGGGTAATACTGTTACAGATTTAAAAAACGGTAATTATACCTCGCAGTCTCCATTTTTTGATGCTACAGTACCAAGCCCTGATTTTTCGGGAGTTACGCAAAGCGGAGGACTTATAAAAATAACTAAGCCTCTTCCTGGAGACATTGAGCCGGGACTTTATAGGATTAATGTTGAAGGGCACGATGTAAAAGGAAACTCAGATTTTACACCATATAATGATAAAAATAAACCATCAAATGGTTTGCTTATTGTTGATTTTAAAGCGGCCGGAGCTCCATATATGTTTCCCCATCAACCTAATGAATATCAGAATGGAGATGTTGATATAAGCTGTGCTGTTGAAAATCTTGCAGGCGGTTCGGTCTACTATAAGATTGATTCGCCCGCAGATGCAGAGACGCCTACGGATACTGATTTTTTGTTAACTCAAGTCGGGGCAACCAATATATATAAAGGTAAAGTTAAGGTGGCTGGACTTTCAGAAGGTAGGCGTCATATTCATTTTCGAGCTCGCAGTACAAATTCAGTGTTTGCGGTTGGGCAGGTTAGTTTTGTACTTGACAGGACAAACCCTAAAGAACCTTCATTGCTAGACCCCCTTCAAACTGTATTCAGTACTTGGTCCCGTACATTTAAAGGAACAGCAGCGGATATGCCGATAGGCAGTGATCTTATGGGTTCAGGTATAGATAAAGTAACCTATAAGATAGGGGCAAAAATCGGAGGCAATATTAACTATGAAGCAGATGAAACACCCGCAAGATTAATTCCTCCGGAAACAGGTTTGACTGAGTACAAATGGGAGGCTATTGTAAGTTTCCGGCAAAAACAAGAAAACTATGTACTTGTAAGCGTATATGACAAAGCAGGAAATAAAACCGATAAAGAATTCGGTCCTTATGAGGTAAATACCGATGCTCCGCAGATTAAATTCGATGATGTAAGGTTTTCGTTGGGGGCAACATATGTTGAGGCGTCACCCATAACCTTAGTAAAACAAAATACCGTTATCGGTAACTATGCAAATAAACAAGCTTCTTTCAGGATTTTCGCAAAAAATGCTTTTGGAATTAAAACCGTAAAAGTTTCGATAGGCGGCGGTGTAGAAAAAAACGGAACAAAAACAGGTGTTTCCGGAGACTATGAGGAATGGACAATAAACGATGTTGATCTTGCTCATGTTGAAGGAAATCCCAATTTTAAGCTTTATGTTGAGTCTAATTCAGGTACAGTAACCGAATGGCCTAATCCTATAGTAGTTGATTTTACAGCGCCGAAGGTAACGCAGTCATCTCCGGATTTACAAAACATCTTTTTCAAAGAAGTAAAGCTGATGGGCAACATAGTTGATGAATCGGCTTCCGGAAATGTAATTACCTCAGGCGTTAATGAAATGACTGTAAAATATAAAATCGGTAACTCAGGTTTTCTAACATCTCATGTGCATAACAGTGAGGAATTAAGCAAAATAATTTATTCAGGCGGAGCATGGACTATAGTAATTCCGGATATAGCAAAATATCAAACCTTTAGCGGTGTTTCAGCTCCCGGATTAGGCAGCAGCATTTATAGTATTCCTATAGTATTACAGGCATCAGACAAGGCGGGCAATGAGGTTACTTCTTCTCAATTTAGTGTGAAGTTTGACCCTGCCGGAGGTACACCCTTCGCCGAGCTGGTTTCACCAAAAAATGGTGATGCCCTTGGAGGCGATATATTAATAAGCGGAAGTGCCCATGTTGCAAACCCTGCTTCAGGTAAAACCGTCAAAAAGATTTATTTACAGTTGGGAAAAACTCGGGCTGAGCTTGAAGCAAATACAGCTTGGTCTTTAAATAACCAAAACTACGGATCAGCAACCGGAGTTCAAATTTATCCTGACTCGGGTAATGCTGATGTGTATTATTGGAACCATATTCTCCCATCCGAAGTGAAAACAGATATTTTAGCCGGAGCCGATAAAAAGGAAGTATTTTTACGCGTAAAGGCAGAAAATAGCGACGGACTAATCGGAGATTGGACTTCTATAGTTAGCTTTACAATAAATACGGATGTTGCCCAATTTACCGGTATAAAGCAATTAGTGCCGAATAATGCTCCTCCTCCTGATTATATTGAAGAAACGTACGTTCAGAATTCGGTTTGGGTAAAAGGTGATTTATTTAAAATAAAAGGTGCTGTAAGGCATAGTGCCGGTATAAAGCCCAACATTAAAGCCGAATCACCGCCGACATTGCCGGCCGGATATCAAAGTCTTGATACAAGCAATACTTTAGGCTGGTTTACTGAGGGAAATATTAATGATAACGGAGATATTGTTACTGTAGGAGGTTTACCTGGCTACGCTTTTACAATTCCTATCAAAACATCTCATTACACAAAAAAGGCAGGAAATATTCAGTTTGATATTTCGGCTATAGATGCCCGTAACGATGGTTCCTCCGTTCCGGTATCTTATACTATAGTTCTTAGATATGATAATAGTCTTCCGTCTGCAGTATTCGGAACGGCTGCCGGTAAATTTAAAAAGGCTGTATTTACCGCTACCTCAGCTTCAGGTGTTTCGGTAAGTCTTCAAGGTTCTGAAAATATAACACAGGCTGTTGCAAGGCTTAAAAAGAATATAGGTAACCTTGTCTTATTTGCTGAAACAAAGGATGGATCGGCTAAGGCTGTTAAAATAACTAATATAGAGGTAGATGGAAGTCATGCAAAAGTAACCTTTGCAAGTACAGGTATTTTTGCAGATTCAGCGAACTGTATACTGATTGAGCAAAATCCCATTGTTTTCGATAAAGATGGCAGCAATTACCAACTGCAGGGTTTTGCCTATGACAGCGGATCTAAAACAAAGACCCTTTCAGTTAAGTTTGGCGATACATCTATGGCAGATATTAATAAATTTGATGCTGAAATCGGAGACTTTGTAAGTTTTAAGCATAGTATAGAAACTAAAAATATCAATGACGGTATGTATAGCTTAAAACTTAATGCAACCGATGATGCCGGTAATAAGGGTGATGAATATTCATGTCCCATATATGTGCGTAACAAGCCCTTAAAGCTAACGAATGTAAGCTTTAGTACGGATCTAAACGGCAGCAATTCTTATTCTAATAATGTGAGCTCCGGCTTGATTGAAACAGTGACAAAGAATGGTGATGATTCATACATAGATGAAGTAAAAAATTACAGTCAAACTATTGATATAGCAAGTGAATTTACTATTAAAAATGCAGATAAGTCTCAAATTAAGTTTGAATTACTTGGCGGTTATGGAGCACGCAGTTATAAACTTTATAAGGCTGATAGCTCGGGTAATCAGTCAGGAGCGCCGGTTAAAACCGGAACTCTCAGCTCTTCAAATTCGAATCCTGAGCTTAACGATGCGATTAATTTTGAGAACGTAGATTTTGGAAATGCTGCAATACAGGATGGTGATAATCAAAAATTCGTTATTGTTCTAACGGATAGTGCTTCAGTTGAGGATACAGGGCGAAAATTAACTCTTAAGGTAACATTTAACGTAAAAACAAAGGATACCCGCAAGCCTTCTGCCTTTGTTTCTCCTTTCTATTGGAATGGAGAGAACGAAAACAGCCTGGTATCAAACAGCCGGGATAAGGGGCATATTGAGATTGCAAAAGTTTCATCCGGTGCAGGAGAAAGCGATGTTTCGGGACAGGTTGTTATCAGAGGAACAGCCTATCATCCGACCAAGCTTACCAAGCTTACACTTACTGTGGACGGATCGGAAAAAAAAGCAGAGTATGCTGCCGGAAGCTGGACCTCCCTGACTGATTTAAAGGTTAAAGATACGAGACTAGACGTAAACGGTCACTGGGTGTCATGGGAGTATAGCTGGATAACCGGAACACCGGGAAACAACAAGCAGATTTTACTTAAGGCATACCACAGCGGTACAGTAGTAAGCGGCAATACAGTTGTAGGTAGTCTTACGAAAAAAAATGCCCAGGCACGAACGGTTCAGTCTCTTACCCTTGCTCCTGGTGATAAGGCCGTGCCCGGACAATTTATCCGTATTGTTGGTAAGACCGGTTCAACCGATGCCGATGCTTCATATTTGCTTCCTATAACATCGGTAAACGGCTCGGTTGTTGAGTGGAAAGATGTACTTCTTCCTACAGTAGCCAATCCTGCTACAGATGATACATTGATGTCTTATTACCTCTATCCTGTAGGGTATGCGGGCGATGAACCTTCCTTTAATAAGCCGGCGATGAGCGTAAATGTGGTGCCCTATGTAACCGGCATAAAAACAGCTCTTTCAAAACTCGGCGGAAACGATCCCGACTTGTATGCACGGACAGCAACGGGCCGCTATCCGGTAGAGGATAAGGAAAAAATAGAGATACAGGGCTTTAACCTTACCGGTGCTGCCGTAACGGTGGGAGGCGTTTCCTCCGGAACTTTGACCGATACAGGATCTCCGTGGTCTTTGACTCTTGATGCCGGTGCAAAAAGCGGTGCTCTTGAGCTTACCGTAACTCCTTCAGGAGGAAGTGCAGTTAAGGCCGTCAACAATATCAACAATAACGAGAAGCCATACAACAAGGCAAAGAAAACCGCCAGTAACGATAAGCTGACGGATGACCTTTTCCTTGATGTCTGGCAGTTTAACAGTAAAGCTGCTTTGCCCGGCCGCGGTGTTATAACCGAACCCGTTATGCGTATCAATCCTTCAAACGGCATGATAGGCTTTGCCTTTGCCAACGGCCCCGACTTTTTCAGTATGAGTAACGGAACAAGCAATTCGTATACAAAGTGGCAAAGAAACTATGACGACTATGGTAATGTGGAGTTTGTATACGACAGTGTAGGAAAGTCACACGGTGTAGCTGTAGGACGGGATATAAACTCGGGCGGTAATCAAGGCGGTAAATTTGCTTATTTTACAAGTCAATGGGGAACCGGCAGTGTTTCGGATCAGGGTGCCAATTATAACGGACAACAATCCTTACGATTGGAATCTATCGGGCAAGTTGACGATATGAATGGATCAGGAGGTGCCATACTCGATAAAACCCGTATCCAGCACCCCTCTCTTGCGGCGGCAAAACGTACTGCTAATGAAACACGGGTTTATCTTGCCTATTATGACGGCATAAACGATCAAATACGGTTTAAGTACGGCACTATTGCGGATTCATTGACATATACAAGCCCGCCTGCAAACAATGAAAATCCCAGTCCGACCCGATTCGGGCAGTTTGTAGATGAAGCATCGAAACGAGCAGTACAGCCGTACAGCCAAGCCAATGTAAGTATCGTTGCAGGAGAATATAAAAGCAGTTCCGCCGTTGTTAATACGGGTAACGCTACGGGAACCTATTTGTCACTAGGTGTTGTGTCGGGTACCACGGCGGCGGCGGATACGGCCGTCTTAATTTGGTTTGACGAAACGAACCGAAAGCTTAAATACACCTATAAAACCGATCCGCAAAACGGAAACCACGCTTCTCAAAGCGGCAACGGCAGCGGAACTTGGAAAAAACCTATAGATGTTTTCAATAAGATGAATGTGGGCGAATACTGCAAGATTGCCGTCGATAAGGCCGGCGGTATACATATTGCAGCCTTTGACTCGGATACGGCTGATTTGAAGTACGCTTATTTGGCAAGCTATAATGCTGCGAGTTTCCAAACCTCTACGGTTGATTCTTACGGCATAGCCGGAACTCATATTACTTTGGATGTCGCATATACGGCGGCCGGTAAGCCGGTACCCTATATAGGCTACTACTCGGCTTCCGCGGGACGCTCCAAACTTGCCTATCTTGTGGATACGGAAACGGGCGTATCCGGCTCGGCCCAGGGTACCGATGATACCGGCTACTTTACCGGTAAGTGGGAGGTTTCGGTTGTGCCGACTGCCAGCCGTGTCCAGCAGGACAATATCAACGTCGGCGTATGGAAAACTTCCGGAGGTGTTATCAAGAATTCCGTAACCGGCACGAATAGTTCCGGTATTGAAAACGGTACGGTATACGGCAACGGTACCGCAAATCCCGTGCTGGCTTATGCTATACGGCAGGCGATGAACGGCTATATCGAAACTGCACAAAAGAAGTAATTGTATGGCAAGGTAGTTCCTTGTGCCTTGCCGGACGGCGAAGTTTGAGGCTTCGCCTCAAACTTCGTTGCTGCGTGGAACCACTGCCGCCCATGGCGTTACATCCGTGCGGCTAATAAAAATCCCCCCATCGGATTATCCGGCGGGGGGATTCCAATTTACTAATACTTAAAGCTTTTATATATGGTTTTAAATATTTCAAGATATCGATTAAAATTATTAGGATTGGAAGTAAATGTTAAAACATATGCTTCATTTCCTTTCATTTCAACAAACTGTATTTGGGTTACAAGTATACCATTTATATTTCCCGATATTATATGGTAATTTTTTCCTTCCTCTATCAATTTAAAATCGCCGTACACGATTTTTAGAGCTTCTCTTCCTGTTTCCAAATATTTTTTTACCGTATACTTTGTGGGTAATTTTTCAACCGCTAAATTAGCATTTTCTTGAAAGTCATCATTTTCCTCGATTGGCGAATACAACATAAATACTGTAGCCGAATCGATTCTCTGTGCCATCCAGCCTGATGGGACGGTAATTTCATAATTATCGATTTTTATTCTCATACCGTCATCGCCAAAAACTTTTACCGCTGACAATGATATTAACAGCAGTATAAATACAAATCCTTTCTTCATTTACGACTCCTTAAAATATGGGATGTTTTTAAAAATAAATTTTAATACCTGTTTATTATTCTAGTGGCTTTTTTATAAATTGTCTAGTGTAGGGCCCGTATTTTTTTGAATCATCTTATATAAACCTGAACCCCTTAATCTGTAATACTATGCTTGAATTCCCTTAAAAGCTATTGTATAATAGTCCTTATGTTAAACAAGCAAAGAAAGATGACTTGGCGGACTTATCTCGCCTATGGGGCTGCCGATTTATACGGCGGAGGATGTTTTTTTATCGTTACTACATTTGCAATGTATTATCTGGTAAATGTAATAGGACTTCATCCGGTACTTGCAGGGCTTATTCCTGCAATCGGAAAGTTTTGGGATGCTATATCGGATCCTATGATGGGCTATATAGCCGATAATACACCGCAAAACCGCTTCGGTAAAAGAAGGGTGTGGTTTTTGGTCTCGATTGTTCCGATTGCTCTTTCCTTTATCATAATTTGGTTTCCGACCGGGATCGAAAGTCAGGCCGGAAAATTTATCTTTTATACGGTAGCCTACATTATCTTCTTTACGGTTTCTACTGTTTCGTACATACCTTATGCGGCTCTTTCAGCCGAAATAACTAAGGACTTTTCCGAAAGAAATAAACTCAACGGTTCCCGCCTTATGTTTTCTTTTATAGCTACCCTTTTAGGCGGACTTTTGGCTCAGCCTATTATCGATGCCTTTCACGGCAGTATGATGGGCTATTTTGTGATGAGTATAGTCTTTGCCCTCATCTTTGCCCTTCCGTGGATTCCTCTTTATTTTGAAACATGGGAACTGCCTGAAGAAAAACCTCAAAAAAAATCCGAAGCTAAATTTATAAAAAACTTTTTGTCTCTTTTTAAAAGCAAGTCTTGTAGAATTCATATTGCTATGTATGTATGCTCCTATGGAGCCTTGGATATAGTAATGTCTTTAGTTCTCTTCTACATTGTAGATTATTTAAACCGCGGAAGCGTTTTTGTAATAGCCCAAGGTGCTCTTTTGCTGACCATGATGGCAACCCTGCCGATTCATAACCGCATAATAAACAAGAGAGGACACAAGCCTGTCTATGTTGCAGCCCTAATCATCTTTGCTGTTTCTATAGTTCTTATGTCTCTTCATACGCCTCAAACAAATTCGTTTTTTTTAATATTGAACATGGTATTTATGGGTGTCGGAATTTCGGCAAACAATTTGATTCCTCATCAGCTGCTTCCTTTTTTGGCCGACATAGATAAGCTTATGAGCGGAGAAAACCGTGCCGGAACTTATTCGGCGGCTATGACTCTTACCCGGAAGTTGTTTTTAGGCTTGGTGATAATGACCACAATAGGCTTTGTTTTAAGCGGCATAGGTTATAAAAATCCCGTCCCCTCGGTTTTGACTCAAAAGCAATTTAAAGAAGCTCAAGACTTGGCCGTAAAAAATAATGAAAATTTCGAAAAAATAAACAAGTATTATTCTTTGCTGGAAGACGGAAATTTTCATTTAAAATACATGAGCCGAAACACTGATGAGATTATCAGCTCTATCGACAAAAAAGTAAAAGGTAACTTTGATGAGATACCCGAAGCTGTTTTTGAAAGTTTACTTTCTTCTTTTGATAAAAAAGACTTTGAAAAGATCGATGAAAAATTCTTGCTTGAGGCTTCTTATATAAAATCGGGAGCTGTTTATAAAAAAATAGAACCGAAAGATTTTTATACTAAGACCGATTTGTATGATTTAAAAGTTTTGTTGGATAAAATAGATTTTAAATATTCAGGTATAGGGCAGGTCCAAAAACCACAGCAAAAGGAAAGCACCTTAAGAGGTGTCAAAATTTCTTTTATAATAATGCCTTTGTTTATGATTCTTTTCGGTATCTTCTTCGGCCTTAAATTTAATGTAAGCCCCGAAAACCATAAAATTATCCTTGAAGAGTTAAACAGATTGGAAGCCGGAGGCAAAAAAGAAGATGCTGATGAAAAAACCAAGCAGGTTTGCGAGCTTTTGATAGGTGAACCTTACGGAAGAACTTCTTAAAAGCTATCACAATAAAAATCAAAGATAACAAAAACAATAAGAAAAACCTCCGAATCCGTAAAGACTAGGAGGTTTTTTATTTATTCTATAAAAGTCTTATGCTTAGCCGCCGAAAAATAGCGGAACCAAGAATGAGGCCAGCAAGATTATAAAGGCCCCTCCCAAGCGGGACGATATCTGAGCAAAGGGCATCAGCTCCATTCGCTTTGAAGCTGTAAGAACGGCAACATCTCCTGTTCCTCCCATGTTTGCCATACAAAGACCCGCAGTGATCGCAGCTTCAATCGGATAAAAGCCTACAAATTTTCCTATAACTCCGGAGCCGATTATTGCACCTATTACAACCAATAGTACGAGTACTACATATGCGAGACTGAAAGCTCCGATAATGTCACCGAGGTTTGTATAACCTATACCGATACCTACCAAGAGGGCTGCGGTAAAATTCTTTGCAACAAATTTATACCATAAGGCACAAGCGTTTTCAAATGTCTTAGGTAAGATGTTTGCAGCTTTTACAACAGCAACGCTGATAATCATCCAAGCATAGGTATGAATATTTAAACCTACAAGTTTAAATAGGTTGGATACTATATTTCCCCAGGTAAAGAAGGCTGTTGCAATTACTATGGCGATTCCGAATTCTTGCAAAGAAAAATTCTTTTGCATTGCTTCATCGCTTGGAACTTCGAATGTTCCGCTTGCAAGAAGTTGACCGTTTCCTGTCCAAGCCGGTTTAATTTTTCCGAGCTTGTTAAGCATTCCGCCTGCGACTATGGCAAGAGCATTACCCAAGGCAACAGCCGGGACAAGTTTAGAAAGGATTTGCTCTGCAGGAATTTTTAATGCAGAAGCAAAAACTTGCGAAATAGGTACGGCTCCGGCTCCCATTCCTCCTCCCATTATGGGAATACCAATGTGAGCAATGGCTTCGGTTGCTTTCATTCCAAAAAGCGGAGCTCCTATAGCAACAAAGAGTAAGGCTACAGCAACAGAGCCTATGATGCACGGGAAATAGCGTATAGCTGCCTTAATTAAAAGTTTTCTATCCATTCCTAGGATTGAGCCTGTAATAAGGGCTGCAATGTAAAAGTCTAAAAAGCCTCCTCCCTTCATAAAGGTCGAAATATTTTTTAGGATACCTTCAGGCAAGATATGATAATAAGCGAGGGCGCTTGAGGCGAATATAATTACGATTGGTCCTCCGCCGAAGAATGTCTTTACTATAGGAGTATTGTCTCCGATAATGTTTAGCACTTCGCCAAGCACCATCATCAAGAGAAGGGCTCCTATCATTCCACCCGGCAGCTTGTTCCACCAGGTTGCAGCAATTACAACGGCTGCAACAATAACGAATAGTATGAGGGGCATGCCTAAGATCTCATACTTTTTGTTTTCGTTTACCATAACATAACCTCCTTATTTTTTTCTTATTCAGAAACGACTATATTGGTTAAATCGGTTAACTTTAATAATCTAATAGCGTTCTTACTGTCTTGGACCAATAATCCCCTGTCGCTAACTGTTATAGGTGTGTAAGGTAATACTTCAACTGCCGACTTGGCTTGGAGTTCAAGTTTATCGTTATAGCGTCCGATGAGGTATTTTCCGTTATTATCGATTACGGCATAATAGTCTGCCTCATTTTTAACTAAAACGCTCTCTGCTGCAATATTCTCTTGACTTTGTTTAACAATCTCTAAAGATTTTGCATCGATAAGAACCAAAGCTATAACTGCATTTCCTGATTTAGTGCCTGCAATTGCCATAAGGTTTTTGCCTACAATATGCAGGTTTCTTCCTCTGATTGTGTTGATACCCGAGGTTCTAAGCTCTTCTTCGGTTTTAAGGTCTAAAAGAACAAGTTCAGAAAGCATCTTTGAGTCGTCTACAACCTTTAAACCATAGCCGGGAATTGATGAGGCAATGGCAGCATCGCCTTCAGCCTTTTTCTCTGCCTTCTTTTCTTCGATAATTTTTTGTGTATCTGAAGCAATGTCCTTTCTGTCAGTTTGAGCTTCTTCAGTCTTTTTTTCGGCCATCTTTTCTTCTTCTTTTACTTCTTTTTTGGCCTCATCAGCTTTTTTTTGCTTTTCTTCGGCAGTTTCCTTAGCCTTTTTAGCCTCTTCTGTCTTCTTTTCGGTCTCTTTTTGAGACTTTTCAGCCTCTTTTTTCTTTTCTTCGGCTATTTTTTTATCTTCAGGTTTACCTGTTTTTACTGCCTTCTCTTCAGCTTTTTTAGCCTCTTTTTGTTTTTGCTCTGTTTCTTTCTTTTGCTTTGCAGCTTCTTTTTGCTTTGTATCGGCTTCTTTCTTTTGCTTATCGGCTTCTTTTTGCTGCTTTACGGCTTCTTTTTTTGCAAGCTCTGCACGCTTAGCGGCTTCTTCACTTTCTCTTTCTTTTAGGTCTACCATGTCTTTGCGTTTTTCAAGGTCCTTGCCCTTATCTTCACGCATTTTTTCGACAACCTTTTTATCCGAGATTGAAGTAGTGTCTACGGTGCTTATTGTTCCCGTATATTTTTGATCCGTTAGAGGAATAACTATTTGGGTTTGTCCCGGCCATTCATCGTAACGTAAGGCGATACCGGCTTTTTCTTTTGTTAAATTCTTTGTAACAATAGGCTTGTATTTTTGATTAAAAAAATCCATATTTCCGCGGTAGACGGCATTATATATTGTAACAAAGTGTGCAAGGGTTGCGGCATCCTTATCGGAATATCCGTAAGCGGCTTTCAAATATCCTGCAATTATCAGCCTGACGTTGTTAATATGATCAACACCGGCATTTTTCCCGATAATGAAAATATCTGCATCAAGACCTTCTTTTATTGCAGGATCAACACAATGAATAATTGCATATCTATTCATATCGCCTGCACGTCCGCTTTTTACGGCTCCTGCAAGATTCGATCCTATTCCTCTAATTGTGTCAGCACTATCTACCACATCATGAGGTCCGGTGTAGTTAATAAATTCTATAGTCTTGTTTTTTACAGAATCAATTTCAGGCTTGTCAACTTCAATTGCAAACCCCGAAAAAACTACCATAATTAAAAAAAACGAAAAAACTAATAGCCTTCTCATAAGTAAATCCTCCGTTCTTTCTATTTTACTATATTTTTGATTTTTTGTCTTGCATAATTTTGAATAATATTGGAATAAGGGCCCTTAATAATGTAAAAAATATTTGAAATTGCAGCAGATGCTGTCTCATTGGAACCGAACCTCATCAAGGCAGTCAAACAATCGCAAACTGCGGCCATAAGGTTTATGTCATCGTATTTTGCCCTTCCCATGACAAAGCGGATTCCGTCCATTGTCCGCCCGTCGGGGTCGTAGGCAAGATGCTCCAAGCCCCTTAAAATCCCGGCAAGAACATCGGGATTATCTATTTTATACATTGCACCCAAAAGAATATCCCGATACTCATAGGAGCCAAGCCTTCCTAAAAGCTCGGCAGCCCTTGACCTGTCAAACGAGTTAAAATCTTGCGAAAAATACGAGGCCTTCCGCTTATTTTCTAATATGGTTTTTAGCCGGAAGGCATAGCGGGGCTCTTTTTCGCCTACCGTTCCGTCTTCTATCTCTTTTTGTATAACATCTAAAAGTTCTGCCGCAGTAGCATATTCCACAAAAAAAGGTAAATCTTCCTTTCCCTTGTCGTCTTTTTGTATTATAGAATAAAAATTTTCAGGAGCCTCGCGTTTTGTTCCCTTGCGTAAAAGCTTGGTTTCGACCCTGTAGGCGTTTAAAATTTCGTTTGTTATCCCGACCAAGAGTCCGTTTTCGGTTATAATGGGAAAAAAGAGAGTCTCAGGTATCTTTTTTTCCCATTTAATGCGCCCTGTGTCGGTGATAAGACAGCCGAATCCTTTTGCAGTAATATTGAATTCGTTAGAGATTGCATAGCAATTAACTCCGCCCGAAAAATTACCCGAAGTTTTTTCTTCCCATATAAGTTCATTTGTTTTTAGATCTTTAAAAATCAGCTTGCCGCTTTCAAACATGTAAAGAACTTTTCCGCCCTTATAAAAAACATTTTTACATATTTCAGGTTCAATGCTTTGCCAAAGGGCTTCAGATCCGCCTCCCGTTTTATAATAGGAAATCGAGCCGTCCGTACATGCAAGTATATATCCGTCAGGGGCTTCTCCTATGGCCGAAACGGTCTTTTTAAGCCTATGCTGCTCTACAACCGATCCGAAGATAGAAATGCGCAAGAAATCTCCCGATTTTAAAATCAAAACTATATCTTTTGAACCTGTTTCTGCAGGTTGAAAGACTGGAGCCGAAACAAGGGGCAAAGACCATTTTAATTTTCCTCCGGAGGTAAGACAAATTATATTATCTTCTTGGATTATAAAAATACGTCCATCCCGTGCAGTGTGAATAGGAAAAATCGGTTTTTTCTTTAAAGGATAGGTCCAAAGAGGCATTCCTTGAGAGGAAAAGGCTTCAATATTTCCTTCTGCGTTCACCATGAAGACTATTCCTGCTTGAGAAACCGATAAAAACTTGCCGGGGAAGCCTTTAGTGTTTCTGCGCCATAAAAAGGTGCCTTGTGAGGTAATGCAGTTTAAAGCCTTATCGTCCCCTGCAGTGTAAATGTTTCCGTTCCAAAAAACGGGAACCGTTATATTCTTACCTGCAAAAACCAAGGTCCAATGGGCATCAAGGGTTTGAGCCGATACTTTAAAAAAAAGAAAGGAGAGAATAATTAAAAGAAAAAACGTATATTTTTTTTTCATAATTTTACCCCTATCGGCTAAAATATAAAAGGAAATACCCTCTTAGGTTTTAGAGCCGTAAATTCTTCGGGGAATTCTTCCCGGTATCTTTTGTTTATGATATAGGCTCTTGGAATGAGGTTGGCACAGGTCCAAAATGCAAATAGGAGGCCTACAAAACTCCATGACAGGAGGGCAAAGCCGAACCACTCCAAGATTTCGCCGAAATAATTTGCACTCGAAACATAGCGGTACATCCTTTTATGCGGAAAATAGTGTGCACTATCTCCCGGTTTTCGTAATGATCGGATATACCTGTCCGAATCTATATTGATAGCCATTCCCAGTAAAAAGACAAGAACTCCGATTATAAAACGAGGATCATAAAGCCAAGAGATAGGATACATGGTTTTGGGTGAAAGGTAAAAAAGCCATGCTCCGATTAAAAAGGCATTTATGGTATTAAATGTAATTCCCATCAAAACTATGAGGAGGGGCATCTTACTTTTGCCCTTAAGTAAAAAAGGAAATATAAAAACTCGTTGAGCATAGTGCAGTACAAAAAAAAGACCTATTATAATTCTCACAAAATTTTCAGGTTTAGCCCAGACGGACATGAGCACTATCATTGTTATAAGAGTAGGAACTTCCATTAAAAACCAGCCGAGCTTATTGTTAAAAGAAAAGCCCCATTTTTTATTTATCATCTTACCGTATCCGGCCGGAACAAAAAACAATACTACAAAACAAATTAAGCCTACGCCGAATAGGACAAGCTGTGCAATATTAAAGGTAAATATTAGTCTTTCCATAGGTGTTAAGTATAGATTATCCGTGTATCAAGGTCAAGAGAGGGAGTATAAGGCTCAGGGCAAACGCATCATAGTTTTATCTTCGCAAAAAAATAGGCTGTTCAACCCGCCTTTCGCCGCTATGCGGCTGCAAGAGGGGTATTCACAGCCTATTTTTTTGCTATTTTATTTACCCTCATGATGCGTTTGCCCTGTCCTAAGGCCAAGGAAATCAATTTTGCAATAAAAATTTATACCCTTTTAAAATCAGTTAATCTATGCTATAATGTATGAAACCACCGCCGTCCATGGCGGAATATAAACTAGAGGGCAGAGTTATGAGTACGGCAAACAGAAAATATAAAGATTCGGTATTCGTTGATCTTTTCGCAGAAGATGAAAAGGCTAAAGAAAACTTTTTATCGCTTTATAATGCCTTGCACGGTACAAATTTACAATTATTTTGTCCTGTAGAAAACATAAGGCTTGATAATGTTATGTACATGAACATAATCAATGATGTATCCTGCCTTGTAGACGGTAAAATCATCGTATTGGCTGAGCACCAATCCATAATCAATGAAAATATGCCCTTACGCTTTTTACAATATACAGCAAGACTGTATGAAAAACTTCAAGCACCGACCGACAGGTATTTAAAAAAGTTGTCAAAAATACCGACACCGGAGTTTTATGTATTTTATAACGGCACAGACGATTATCCTGAAACTGCAACGCTAAAACTCTCCGATGCCTTTATTACGAGACCTGAACAGATACCTTTGGAGTTGACAGTGCAGGTTTTAAACATCAATACCGATAAGGCAAACAAAGTTCTAACAGCATGCAAACCGCTTGAAGAATACAGCCTATTTGTAGAAGAGGTAAGAAAGCAAACGCAGCTTGACCATGAAAACGGCTTTACCAATGCAGTAAAGATATGTATAGAAAAAGGAATCTTAAAAGAATACTTGACGAGAAAATCACGGGAGGTAATAAATATGTTGATAGCAGAATATGATTATGATACGGATATTGCAGTACAAAGACAAGAAAGTCTGATGATTGGAATCAAACAAGGTATTACACAAGGTCTTGAACAGGGCTCTTACCAAAAAGCTATCGAAACGGCAAGGTTATTAAAACAGTTTGGAGATTCAATTCAGAAAATTACACAAGTTACAGGGCTCTCCGAATTAGAAGTAGAAGCGCTGTAAAGATGTTTGGTAATCAATATGTTACCGGCAGAATATGATTATGAAACAGATATAGCTGTACAGTGCAGAAGAGCGAGAAATAGCCTTTGCCGAAGGAATTGAACAAGGCTTTTCTGACGGTTCTTACCAAAAAGCTATCGAAACAGCAAAACTGATGAAAGATATGAATTACCAGATTAGTGATATTTGCACAATATCGGGCCTAAGCAAAAAAGAAATAGAAGTCCTATAAGGTAAACATATTATCGGCGAATATGGCGGTATGACAGTAATTTGTTTTGCCGTAAATTAAAACCCTCTCCGATTTTAAACCGAAGAGGGTTTCTAAGCTAAAAATCAGCCGATAATCGGCTTGTTCGATAACTATGTTGCCGAACAGGTTTAATTTAGGCTTGTTTTTTTAGGGTTCCGTCAGGTTTATAGAAAATACCTCTGAGAATCAAGGCCAAGGCTCCGTCGCCTGTTACGTTACATGCAGTACCGAAACTGTCCTGAAGAGCAAAGATAGCTATGAGTAAGCCCGTTCCTGTGCTGTCAAAACCTAAAACGCTTAAAACAAGTCCCAATGAGGCCATAACCGTTCCTCCGGGTACGCCGGGAGCTCCTACTGCAAATACACCGAATAAGAATGAGAATAAAATCATTGTTCCGAAAGAAGGAAGAGAGCCGTAAAGCATTTGAGCTATAGTCATACAGAAGAAGGTTTCGGTTAAAACCGAACCGCAAAGATGTGTTGTAGCACCGAGCGGAATTGCAAAGTCTGCAACTTCTGAAGGAAGAGCATCGGACTTATGGGCACAGCGCAAGGCTACAGGAAGGGTTGCCGCACTTGACATAGTTCCTACAGCTGTAGTATAAGCTGGACCGTAGTGTTTGATAACGTCTAAGGGGTTCTTCTTTGAAACAGCTCCTCCGATAAGGTAAAGGAGGGTAAGCCAGATAAAGTGCCCTATTAAAACGATTATGATAACCTTTAAAAATACCGGAAGCTGCTTTGTTAAGCTTCCGCTGTATGCGAGTTCTGCAAAGGTAGTTGCTATGAAGAAAGGCAGAATAGGTACAACTATGCGGTTTACAATTTCCAAAATCATTTTTTGGAATTCTACTAAAACCTTTTCGACGGTTTCGGCCTTTGTCCATAATACGGAAATGCCGACAAGAATTGCCATAATTAAAGCTGTCATAACAGGCATCAGAGGGGGAATAGATAAAACGAAGGCTGTTTTCGGAATGTCAGCCAATGAACTCATAGAACTGGGTACGTGCAAAAATGGAATCAAAATATATCCCACAATAGCAGAGAATATTGATGCACCTACAGCAGACATATAAGATAAACCTAAAAAGGTTCCAAGCATTTTTCCTGCATTGTGCTTTAAGCCGCAGATTGCAGGAGCAATGAAGCCGAAGATAACCAGAGGTACGATAAAGAAGATAACCGAACCTAAGATTGCCTTAATTGTGTTGATGACGGCCATAACAGATGCGGGGACAAAGAGTCCGAGCAAAATACCGGCCGCAATACCGATACCGAGTTTGGGCAAAAGCCCAATCTTTTTTTCGTTTGCCATAAAAAAACTCCTCACATTTTTATGATGTGATATTTTAGCAGTTTTAAATAAATTTGTCCATACGATAAGAAGCTTCTATTAATTTTATTCTATTTCTTATTGAATATTACCCCTCAAATTGGTATATTATATGGACGATTATAGGAGTTTTGATGAAACTATTAGATATACAAGGACTTCAAATGTCGGTTGATGAGAAGCAGATTCTTAAAAACCTTAATTTGAGTATAAACAAGGGTGAGGTTCATGTAGTCATGGGCCCCAACGGAGCCGGGAAGTCTACCTTGGCGGCGGCCATAGTAGGAAATCCAAGATACACAATTGATGAAGGCAAAATCTTTTTTGAAGATGAACTTATAAACGATGTTCCCGTATATGAGCGGGCCCGTAAAGGTATTTTTCTTTCTTTTCAGATCCCTGAAGAGGTGCCGGGCTTAAAGATTGAAGAGTTTTTGCGTGCCTCAAAAGAGGCTGTAACGGGCGAAAAAATACCCATGATAAAATTTCACAAGCTTTTATCGGACACGATGAAGCAGCTTAAGATTAATCCTGCCTATGCAAACCGAAGCTTAAATGTCGGTTTTTCGGGCGGAGAAAAAAAGAAAAACGAAATATTACAGCTTGCTATTTTAAACCCGAAACTCGCAATCCTTGATGAGACGGATTCGGGGCTGGATATAGACGCTACAAAGATCGTCTTTGAAGGCGTTTCCAAAATACGCACCCCCGATATGGGAATTTTGATTATTACCCATCATAATAAAGTTTTAGATTATATAAGACCTGACTTTGTTCACATCCTTGTTGACGGCAGCATTGTAAAAACAGGCCGTCTTGAACTGGTAGAATATATCGAAAAGAACGGTTACGAAAACATAAAAGAAAGCCTATGAGTAAGCCTATAAACCAAAACACAGATAAAGAAACAGAGGAGACAACTCTCTTTCAAGAAAGAAAGCGTACCTTTGTTTCGGACATAGAACGCGGAATCTATGACATAAAGGACAGCATCGATTATAAATACTCGACAGGGCTCGGCTTAAACGAAGAAGTCGTAAAAAAAATCTCCGAACGCAAAAAAGAGCCCGATTGGATGCTGGACTTGCGCCTTAAATCCCTCGCATATTTTAATGCCCGACCCATGCCGGACTGGGGAGCGGATATTTCCGACTTGGATATTCAGGAGATTATCCACTACATTGTTTCCGATACAAAGCCCTTGGCTGAAACATGGGATGATGTTCCCGAGGAAATCAAGAAGACCTTTGACAGGCTGGGTATACCTGAGGCAGAACGCAACTCCCTCGCAGGAGTTGGTGCCCAGTATGACTCGGAAGTTGTTTATCACAGCCTAAAAGAAGACTTGGAAAAGCAGGGCGTGGTCTACTTGGATATGGAAACCGCCGTACACAAGTACGAAGATATAGTAAAAAAACATTTTATGCAGCTTATAAAGCCGAATGACCATAAGTTTGCAGCCCTCCACGGAGCTGTTTGGTCGGGAGGTTCCTTTGTCTATGTTCCCAAGGGGGTAAGGGTCGAGCTTCCGCTTCAATCCTATTTTAGATTGAATGCCCAACAGTCGGGTCAGTTTGAGCACACCCTCATAGTTGTAGAAGAAGGAGCCTACCTCCACTTTATAGAAGGATGCAGCGCTCCAAAGTACTATAAAAATGCCCTCCATGCAGGAGCCGTCGAGCTTTATGTAGGCAAAAAAGCAACCTTGCGTTATTCTACCATCGAAAACTGGTCGAGAAACCTATACAACCTAAACACCAAGAGGGCCATAGTCGAAGAAGACGGAGCTATTGAATGGGTTTCAGGTTCCTTCGGTTCAAGGGTTACGATGCTCTACCCGATGAGCATCCTAAAGGGAGACCGCTCCCGCTCGGAGTTTACAGGGGTTACCTTTGCTTCGGAAGGACAGTGCCTCGATACGGGAACAAAGACCGTCCATATCGGAAAAAACACCGTTTCGGAAATGCGCTCCCGCTCCATCGCAAAAAACGGAGGAGAGGCAAACTACCGCGGACTTTTGTATATAGGAGCAAATGCAGCGGGGGCTAAGGCTTTAGCTGAATGCGAATCCCTAATGCTCGACGATAAATCCCGCTCCGACACGATTCCGATTATCGAAGCTCATACCGATGATGTGGACATAGGCCATGAGGCAAAAATAGGAAGGATAAGCGAATCGATGGTATTCTACCTTATGCAAAGAGGCTTGGATGAGGCCGCCGCAAAATCCCTAATCATCAAGGGCTTTGTCGAACCCATCTCGAAGGAGCTCCCTCTGGAATATGCCGTTGAATTGAATAACCTTATTACAATCGAATTAGAAGGAACAATAGGATAGATATGAGTGACAGAACTTATTTTAAACGGCTTGACTATACAAAAGCGGATGTTCCTACAAAGCCTTTTTGCAACTTAAACTGCCGGGCCGAAGATAAAAGTATAGAGCAAATGCCGATTGAGCAATTTTTAAAAACCGCCCCATCGGAAGATATAGAAAACTTCTTTGACTTTACAAAAACAAGGCGCGAAAAAAATTGCGGCCTCGGGGATAATTATGTTCAAGAGGTAAAGGATAAAAGGAATTCGGGTATTTATGTAAGGGTAAAAAAATCGGAAGATAAGGATTATGTTGCTAATGTCCTCATCAATTTTACAATGGATCAGGCTAACAATGTTCTTTATGATCAAAATCTCATTGTAGTTGAAGAAGGAGCAAGGGCCAAAATCTTTTTTTACCATGATGTGAAGGCCTACGACTGCTCAAAGGCCGATATTTTTAGAAACGGCTTATTAAGCGTTGTTGCCGGAAAAAACTCTCAAACGGAATTTATAAAGGTGCAAAATTTGAGCCATTGCGGCATCAACTTTGAAACCGTAAAGCTTTATGCGATGGAGAAGGCTAAAGTTACTCTTTACGATATTCAGCTTGGAGCAAAGATAAACGGAGCGTCAACTTCTACCTATATGCCGGAGGAGTGGGCCGAGGTTCAAATATACCCCCTTTACTTTGCAGATAAGACAAGGCGCATCGACTTGGAGCAAAATTTTATCGTCAACGGAAAAAACTCCCTCGGCGCAATTACCGCAAAAGGAGCCTTAAAAAACAAGGCTCACAAGATGTTCCGGGGCAATATCTTTTTAAACAGGGGCTGCTCAAAGTCCATTGCCCGCTTTTCGGACAACACGATTATGCTGGATAAGACTACCGTCGGCTCTACAATCCCGACCATCTTTTGCGATGAGGATGATGTTATCGGCGAGCACGCTGCGAGCTTTGAGGCCGTAAACAAGGCAAAGCTTTACTACCTTATGACCCGCGGCTTTGACGAGCTGAGTGCCAAAAAACTTATAATCGAAGCCGCCTTTAAACCTGTCTTTAACCGAATTGACGATGAAGCAATCAGAGAAAAGCTTTTGGAAGAGTTTAGGGTGAGCTTGGATGAGATAACGGAATAACTCCTTTTCCGATTGACTTTTTTTTCAAATATTGAGATATTTAGAGAATGAGTGATAAAAAAGAAATTGTTCCGATTGAAAGTTTGCTGCCGCAAAAGCTGAATATTATTCCCTTGAGCGGCAGGCCCATTTTTCCCGGCATTTTTACGCCGCTTTTAATTAATGCACCCGAAGACATAAGATCGATTGAAGATGCTTATGCGGGCGACGGCTTTATAGGGCTTACCCTTCTTAAAAACAATATAGAAAATCCTCAAGCCAAGGACTTGTACAAGGTGGGCTGTGCCGCCAAAATTGTGCGCAAGATAAATCTGCCCGACGGCGGACTCAATGTTTTTATCGCAACGCAAAAGCGCTTTAAGATACGCAAAACGGTCAACGATACAAATCCGATAGTTGTAGCCGTTCAGTATCTGGATGATGAAGAAGAAAAAAGCCACGAGGTGGAAGCTCTTACCCGAGCCCTCATAAGCGAGATGAAGCAGCTTTCCGAAAACAATCCCTTATTCTCCGAAGAGATGCGGCTCAATATGATTAACATTGACCATCCCGGAAAAATAGCCGACTTTATTGCAAGCATCTTAAACATTCAAAAAGAAGACCAGCAAAAAATTCTTGAAACCCTAAACGTAAAAAAGAGGATGGAAGAGGTCTTTGTTCACATTAAAAAAGAACAAGAACTTTTACAGGTTCAGCGCAAGATTCAGGAAGACCTCAACATGCGGGTCGAGAAAAATCAGCGCGACTATTTTTTAAGGGAAGAGCTAAAGTCAATCAAAGAAGAGCTTGGGCTCACATCTGACCCTAAGACCAATGAAGAAGAAAATTTTGCAAAGAGGATAGAAGAATTTCAGTTTACGGGCGAGGTAAAAGAGGTGGTGGATTCCGAGTTCGAAAAGTTTAAGATGCTCGATCCCTATTCCTCCGAATACATAGTTACCCGCAATTACTTGGAAACCATTCTTTCCCTTCCGTGGAAGAATTCTGAGCCGGAGGAATACGATATTGCAAAGGCTCAAAAGATTTTAAATAAGGATCACTACGGGCTTGAAGACGTAAAGACCCGAATAATAGAATACCTTTCAGTACGCAAACTTAAAAAAGACACCAAGGGTTCTATCATCCTTTTACTCGGCCCGCCCGGCGTAGGTAAAACGAGTGTCGGAATGTCTATCGCCCGTGCCATGTCGAAGCCCTTCTTTAGGTTTTCGGTCGGAGGCATGAGGGATGAGGCCGAAATAAAGGGACACCGAAGAACCTACATCGGTGCCATGCCCGGTAAAATCCTTCAGGGCTTAAAGATAGTAAAAACCAATTCTCCGGTCTTTATGATTGACGAGGTCGATAAGATGGGGCAAAGCTATCAGGGCGACCCCTCAAGTGCCCTCCTTGAAGTTTTAGATCCCGAGCAAAATATAAACTTTAGAGATCACTATTTGGATTTGCCCTTTGACCTTTCCAACATAGTTTTTATCCTCACGGCTAACACCCTCGATTCCATTCCACGTCCTCTTTTGGACAGGGCCGAGGTAATAAAGCTTTCGGGCTACATCGATGCCGAAAAGGTACAGATAGCAAAAAAACACCTTATTCCGAAGAGTCTTGAAAAGCACGGCCTCAAAAAAAATCAGGCGGTCTACAGTCAGGAGATGCTCCTTTATATTGCCAACTCTTATGCGAGGGAAGCCGGAGTGCGCAACTTTGAAAAGAAGCTTGATAAGATTCACCGCAAGGTCGCAACCGAAATTGTAAACGGTAAAAGAAAGGAAGACGAAAAGCTGACAGTAACAAAAGCCGATATTGAAAAGATGCTCGGCAAGGTTATATTTCGCGATGACGATATCAAAAAGGCCGATGTTCCCGGTACCTCGATTGGTCTTGCTTGGACTTCGATGGGAGGAGATACTCTTTTGATAGAAACGGCATCGATGGCCGGAAAGGGAGGCTTTAAACTTACGGGCCAGGCCGGAAACGTTATGAAAGAATCTGCCGGTATAGCTCTTTCTTGGACAAGAATGTTTGCCGTAAAACATAAGATAAAAAATGCCGACTGGTTCGACAAAAATATAATTCACCTTCACCTACCCGAAGGGGCGACTCCCAAGGACGGACCTTCCGCAGGTATCACCATGGCCACGGCTCTTTTATCTCTTTTTTCGGGTAAAACAATCAAGCCGAAACTTGCAATGACGGGAGAGCTTTCACTCACCGGCCAAGTCCTTGCCATAGGCGGCCTAAAAGAAAAAACCATAGCCGCCCGCCGCAACGGAATAAAGGACGTCATCATTCCGCAGGCTAACACAAGGGACTTGGACGAAATCCCCGACCATATTAAAAAGGGCATAAGCTTCCACCCCGTAAGGCATGTCGAAGAAGTCTTGGAAATAGCCTTTAAGGGAGCCTTGACGAAGAAGAGGAAGAGGTAGGGGAAGACTTTAATTATACTCAAAACAGATTAGATGCTTGGGGAGTAAATTTTTTTAAGGTATAGTACGAGAGCAGACATACTTTCATGGAGACCAAATAATGAAGATAATAACATGGAATTGTTGTGAGAATATTGCCAATAAATATAAATACATAGCTCAATTTGATTCAGATATTTTGGTTATTCCTGAGTCTGGTAATAATCAAAAGCTTGAAGAGTATAATTATAACCATTGGGAAGGTTTATCAGATTCAAAAGGAATAGGTATTTATAGTAAGTATGAAATAAAAATAATTGCTGATAATAAAATAAATAAATATAACAATATTAGACTTGATGAATTTATTCCGTTTATATCGAATGATCAATTTTTTATTGCTGTTTGGACAAAAGGTGATCGTAATAGTGTGTTGGATTATACCGGGCAACTTTATTTTTATCTCGAAATGAATAGAGATTTTTTGGATAAAAAGCCAATAATACTTGGCGATTTTAATAGTAACACTAAATGGGATGATCAAAAATATGATGCATGGTGGAAACACTCAGATTTAGTAAGAGTGCTTAATCAAAAAAATATATATAGCATTTATCATTATAATAATAAAATCGAACATGGAAAAGAAATGGAATATACAAGTTATCATCTATACAATAGGCTGAGACCAAACCATATAGACTATATTTTCGCTCCAATTGAGTATATAGATAAAACAAAAGCATTTACAATTATTCCTTGGGATATGATTAAAGATTTAAAAATAGATAAACATATAAGTGACCATTGTCCAATATTTTGGGAATATGAAGATTCTCTAACACCCGCTTCAACCTGACATTCAGGACAAGCCCGTTTGCATGGAATAAAGTTTTGTTATAGTATCTACATTTGGATAAGTAAAAATAAATTTTTATCTAAAGACTTTAAAACTCCTTTGGACGGTCATAGTAATTATAATAATTATTTATTGATGAGAACGAAACTTTAGCCTTTTATAGTAAAAATTTATTTAATTTATATACAAAAATAGGGTGTTGTGATATAATAAAGTTGTTAGGAGTAAAAGATGATAACAGATGAAATCCGTACTATTGCCGAACGGATTCAAAAAATCGTAAACCCACAAAAAATATACCTTTTTGGTTCTTTTGCACGAAATGAAGAAAAGGATGATAGTGACTATGATTTTTATCTTGTAATGTCAGATTCTGTTACAGACAGACTCTCAGTTTCTCAGGAGGCTTACCGTTCTTTGCGTGGTTTGAAGCGCCGTTCAGTCGATATAGTTGTCGGCTCGGTTTCGGGTTTTGAAGAAAGAAAAACCCGAAAGACGCTTGAAAATATTGTGCACCGTGAGGGCGTAGTATTGTATGAAAAATGAAATTGACGTAAAAGAATGGATTCGTTATGCTGATATGGATGTTCTTGCTGCAAATCATCTAAATGGAATTCAGTATCCAAAGCCGCTTGAGATAATTTGTTATCATTGCCGGCAGGCTGCAGAAAAAATGCTAAAGGCACTAATTATTGCCTATGACGGAGAGTTGCAAAAAACTCATGATTTAGGTTTACTTACAGATGAACTTTCAGAGTTTGTAACTTTTTCCGAAAATATTTTGAATTCGGTTGATGCGCTTACACCTTATGGCGTAAAAATCCGTTACCCCCAAGAATTAAATATAGAAGAATCACATGTTGCAAAAGCTATTTCAGATATGAAGACAGTTTATGATTTTGTGAAAAATAAAATGGAAGAACTTAAACTATCTCCACCGGTAGAAGAATTGAATAAAGAAAATAGTGTCTAATACCCGCTTTAACGCTGACAACATGGTCAAGCCGCAAATGTTAGGTTAAGCGAATGTTATGCTCACACGCCGGATGCGTGGTAATTTAAGAAGTTATAAATAAAAAATATTTAATAATGAATATATTATTGGTACTTTCAAAATATATAGCTACTTAACAGATATATCTTAATAACAGATAATATAATTATGATTAAATCATTTGCAGATTCAGAAACAGAAAAAATATGGAAGGGTAACAAATCATCTAAGCTCCCGCCTGAAATACATAAGAGAGCTTTCGCCAAATTATTGATAATTAATTCAGCTGAAAAAAGAAGATGATTTAAGAATACCTCCGGGAAATAAATTTGAGCATCTTCTTGGAGGTTTAAAAGATTATTGTTCTATAAGAATAAATAAACAGTGGAGAATACAGTTTAAGTTTTTAAACAATGAAGCTTATGAAGTACAAATTGTGGATTACCACTAAATGGAGGGTCGCCATGGATAAAAGATTTGAATTACCGACAGTAGGTGAAATTTTAGTAGAAGAGTTCCTCAAGCCTTTAAATATTACTCCTTATAGACTTGCAAAAGATTTAGGTGTTTCTTCCAGTTCAATTTTGGATTTAGTACACGGAAAAAGAAAAATAACTGTTGAAATGTCTTTAAGGTTTTCTAAATATTTTGGAACGACTTCCAAGTTCTGGCTTAATATGCAGAATGAATTGGATTTAAGAGAAGCAGAACAAAAACTCGTAAATGATTTGGAGAAAATCCCAAGATGTAAACAGATAGCATAACACCCGCTTTAACGCTGGCAACATGGACAAGCCGCAAATGCAGGTTAAGCGAATGTTAGGTTAACAAGCTAAACGCTTGCCGGGAGATAAAAATATTAAATATTTAATAAAAGTTATTGACAGCAAGTACCTAATTTTATTATAGTATAAGTAAGGAAAGTAAGGAGGTGTTTTATGGAACTTGCAAAAGTAACTTCAAAAGGTCAGATTACAATTCCTATTACGATAAGAAATCTGCTTGGGTTAAAAACCGGTGATAAAGTTTTTTTTAAGGAGAATAGAGGAAAGGTTTATATTACGAACGCGTCTCAAATAAGTTTGTCAAATATTCAAGCTCAAATGCAAGGAGAAGCAGAAAAAGCAGGCTTTCAAACAGAAGATGATGTTATTACTTATATCAAGGAATTAAGGAAAGCGCGTTGAGAGTTTTCGTAGATACAAATATCGTTATTTCTGCGATACTTTTTCCTAATGGTAAAACAGCTAGAGTTTTTTCCCATTTGCTTTCAAAGCATACGGTGATAATTTCTTCGTACACAAGGGAAGAATGCGAAGAAGTTTTTGAAAAGAAATTTCCGTTGAAAAAAGAACTGTTGAGTGTTTTTTTTGATGGAATTAGTTATGAAGAATTTAAAAGTTCTGAGAAAATTGATGAAGATCACTATCCAAAAATTCGGGACATAAAAGATTTACCGATTCTTGTATCTGCAATTTTATCTGATTCCGATATTTTGATTACCGGAGACAAAGATTTTGAAGATCTAAAAATTGATAAGCCATTAATTTTTACGCCAACAAAATATTTTGACTTGATTGAAGAAATAACCTAACACTCGCTTCAACGCTGACAACTAGGACAAATCCGTTTGTAGGTTAAGCGAATGTTATGCTCACAAACCATAGTCTTAGTATGAAAGGAAGGTATTAAAACTGGAATTGAGAGAAATAGAAAATATTGCCAAAGAAAATTATTCCGCTGCTAAGCTTCAAAATAAATGGTATGAATGCGTAAATTTTGCTTTTTATTTATTAGATAAAAAAATTGAATCTAAAAACATATATATTTTGGCAGGCTTAAATTCAGATGATTATGATAATATAAATAAATATTTTCTTGCTGTCATTGATGAACTTAAAATATTTAAAATAAATGAAAATATTAACTATAATTTTTTGTGCTATTTAAGTAGAAAAATTCATAATGATGAAATTGAAGCGATATATGCGCTTACAATAAAAAAAGAAATAATGTTATAGCGACAGGCAGCGGTAGTATGCAGCTTTTCACTGCTTACTAAACTATTATCTGCTTGACATATACACGCAAAACGTATATAATATGACTATGATAAAGAGTTTTGCGGATAAAGATACGGAACTTATCTACAATCAAAAGTTTTCTAGACGGCTTCCTACTACAATACAGAAAGTTGCCTTGCGTAAACTGATGATGTTGGATAACGCAAAATGTCTGGAAGATTTACGAATGCCGCCTAGCAATCATCTGGAACTTCTTGTTGGAAACAGAAAAGGTCAGCATTCAATCCGTATAAATAACCAATGGCGTGTCTGTTTTACCGAAAAAGACGGGCATTATTATGATGTAGAAATTGTGGATTACCACTAGGAGCAAACTATGTCTGATTATATTGAAACACCTACAATGGGAGAAATCCTTAATGAAGAATTTTTCATTCCTCTTGGTCTTTCTGCCTATAAAGTTGCAAAAGAAATAAATGTTCCAACTTCCCGAATTCAGGATATTCTCCATAACCGCAGGAGAATTACCGTAGATACATCTTTGCGTCTTGCAAAATTTTTCGGAATGTCCGACGGATATTTTATGTCATTGCAGAATGACATAGATATTCGGAATGCCAAATTGGAACTTGCTCCCCAGCTGGAAGAAATAAAGACTTATGTGTATGCGTAAAAAAATGCCGTCAGAGCAATAATATAAATAGTATTCTTGAACTTGAAAAACAGGGTATTTTGCAATACAGGGAACTTATTCAAGGATATTATAGAATTGTATATGAAATTTTAAGTGATGCTGCAATAATACATACAATTATTGACGGTAGAAGAAATTTTGAGGATATCATCATTTCAAAATTATCCCGCTATTATGAAAGTAAAATATAAGTTTCTAATTCAACTTTTCCCTAACCCTCATTCATTGACTAATTATAATCATTTATGATAATATATCTAAAAATTTAATATATTGTGAGGTCATTATGATAGAAGTAAATGCTATGGGACAGGCTTGTCCTATTCCCGTTATTATGGCAAAAAAGGCTGTAAGAGAAAATACGGGGAAAGAAAATATTTTGGTTAAGGTGGATAATGAGGTTGCAACTCAAAACCTTTCGAAGATGGCAGCTCAGCTCGGTATAGGGGTTGAAGTAAACAAGACAAATGAAAAAGAGTTTACCGTTCTTTTAAAGGCCGCGGAGGGTGTAAGTTTAAATCCTGTTGCGGTGCCTCAAACTTCAAGCGGTGAATATGCCGTTGTTATAAACTCGGATCAGATGGGATCGGGAGATGAAGGCTTCGGAAAAAAACTTTTAGAAGGCTTTATCTATGCTCTCACAGAACAGGATGTGCTTCCCAAGTTCGTTATCTGTTATAATTCGGGAGTAAGGCTTACAACAGAAAACGAAAAAACCGTAAACGACCTAAAGGCTCTTGCTTCTCAAGGCTGTGAGGTTCTTTCTTGCGGACTATGTCTTGACTTTTACGGGCTTAAAGAAAAGCTTCAGGTCGGTTCTCCCACAAATATGTACCGCATCACCGAAATTATGCGTACCCATTTTGTAGTGCGTCCCTAAGCTTCAAATTATAATTTAAGAAGATATCGAGGTTAAAAGATTTTGAAAACCTACGGCATTTTTTCGTTTTCGTCTTCTCATCATGCGATAGCGGCTGAAGCCGTAACTTCAGGCGGAAGAGCCTCGGAGGACGGGGGGCTGACTGAGGCGAGGCTTATTCCGCTGCCGCCTGAGATTTCTGCGGGCTGCGGACTTGTTCTAAGGGTAAATGAAGGCGGAATAAAAGAAGCCGCTCGCCTCCTAGCCGAGGCCGAGATTCCCTACACGGGAACCTATCTATTAAAAACAGAAAAAGGTGAGAGGATTGTGGAAAAATATGATCTATCTTGACAATAGTGCAACCACTCTTCAAAAGCCCGAAAGCGTGGCTCAAGAAGTTTTTCGCGGGCTTGCTTCAAACAAGTTCGGGAATCCGGGCAGAGGAGCTCACTCTTCGGCCCATGCAGCCCTCACGGAGCTTTTTAAAACAAGGCAGACCCTTGCAAGGCTTTTTAACATAAAAAAAACCTTAAATGTTGCCTTCTGCCAAAATGCTACTTCCGCCTTAAACCTTGTAATAAAAAGCTTATTTTTAGGCAAAGAAAAGGATACCCACATCATAACCACCGCCCTTGAGCATAACTCGGTTTTGCGCCCCCTTTATCAGCTTGAAAAAGAAGGGGCTCACCTTTCGGTTATTCCCATCGAAGAAGGCTTTTTGCGTTATGATCTAATCGAAAAAGAAATCGAAGAGCACACCAAGGCGATTATAGTAAACCACTGCTCAAACGTCATAGGCTCAATCTGTGATTTGGACCGGGTTCATTCCATATGCAAAAAACACGGACTAATCATGATTGTGGATGCTTCTCAAAGTGCGGGGACTATTCCTATAGATGTTTCAAAATACGGGCAAAGTATCTTTTGCTTTACGGGGCATAAGGGGCTTTACGGGCCTCAAGGGACGGGCGGAATTGTCGTAAACGGCGCCTTCGATTTTGCTCCCGTCTTTTCGGGGGGAAGCGGGGTTCATTCTTTTGATAAGGCTCACCCTTCCGAAATGCCAGACATCTTTGAAGCCGGAACCATGAATGTTCCCTCCTTTATGGGCTTAAATGCCGGCGCCTCCTATGTTTTAAAAACAGGCATTGATTCCATTCAAAAAAAATTGGCCGATTTGAAATTAAGCTTTATCGAAGAAATAAAAAACATTCCCAATATCAAAATATACGGAACCCCTTGGAGCGAAAAAACGGGGCCTGTTGTAGGCCTAAACATAGGCTCCATCCCGTCGGGCGAAATAAGCCGCCTCCTCGATGAGGATTACGGTATTGCAAGCCGCCCGGGAGCCCACTGTGCTCCCTTGGTACACAAGGCTTTGGGCACCGAAGAGCAGGGCATAGTACGATTCAGCTTTTCTTCGTTTAATACCTTTGAAGAAATCAAGCAAGCTGCCGAGGCCTTAAAAGAAATAGCCGGCAAGTCATAAAAAAAGCGGCCGATTTTAAAATCGGCCGCTTGCTTAAAATCTTTTAATAAATATTAAGAATTATTTATCCGTTTAGATAACTGCTCCTGAAAGCTCGCCTGGGGCCTTTTTGCCTCTGGTAATCATCTCTCCGGCTTTTTTACCCTTTGACGTTGCAGCGATAAAATATGATGCAATATAAATTGACGAATAGGTACCGCTTATAAGACCTACAATTAGGGCTAAGGCAAAGTCCTTCATGGCATCGGTTGTAAACACATAAAGAGCTACAACTGCAACCATTGTCGTCATTGTTGTAATAATTGTTCTGGTAAATACTTCAGTTAAAGCCTTATCCAAAACTTCGTTACATTCAAGCCTTGGCTCAAGATGAATCTTTTCACGGATACGGTCAAAGATAACGATTGTATCGTTTATCGAGTAACCGATAATCGTAAGGATTGCAGCTATGGTCGTCGAATTAAATTCCATCTGAGTCCATGAGATGAACATAACCATTACCATTGTATCGTGAAGCAGGGCTAAGATAGCAGCTACAGAAAAATTCCACTGGAAGCGGAACATTGCATAAACAAAGATTAAGACCAAGGCACCGCCCACAAGTAAAATTGCCTGTTTGGCCAATGAAGAAGAAAAGCGCGAACCTACAAAGTCTGTTCCCATAACTGCAATGTTTTCAGTGCCGTAGGCAGCATTTAAAGCAGAGGTTATAATTGAGCGCAGCTCTTTGTTTGCATTTTCGTATTTTCCGTCATCTGCTAGTCTTATCTGAAAATACCTGTCTTCAGGTGTTCCCAATTGCTGAACTGAAACCGAAGGAATGGAAGAAAGAGCGTGGCGCACCTCATCAGTGCTTATTGGTTTAAGATTTTTATCCAAATAATGGAGTCTAAAAATTTCTTGAGAAAGACGGGGTGAGGATTCCGAATCCGTAAACAAGTCTTTGAGCAGTGTGTTTGCAGATGCATTTATTTTAACCTTTAGACCTTCGATAGAAGCAATACCGTCAGCAAAGTCTTTAAGAGTCGGATTATCGGCAAACTTAAATACGTAAGATTTGTTTTCTGCATCCAGAGATGTGGTCGTAATTGAAATGTCGGATATACCTTGTGAAAAGGAAACTGTTAAAGGCCCTTCATAGGAAAGCTCTACTGCCGTAGGTGCAATCTTGATCTTTTCAATAAAACCGGCCTGAAAGTCAATACCAAAATTTATTCCTTTGGTGAAATAGCCTATAATTCCAAAGGTCATAAGCCCTATACTGATAATTACGCCCGGAACAAAAAATTTTGAAAAACTAATTACTTTTTTCATTTTCTAACTTCCTCCAGCTGATATGAATCTTATTTAATTTTAGAGTTTGAGTTCCGAAGTCGAATATTAAGCGCGAAACAAACAAGGCGGTAAATACTGAAGAAACAACGCCTATAGCTAAGCTGTATGCAAAGCCCTTTATCGGTCCTGTTCCTAGGATGGATAAGAAGAAGGCTGCAATAAATGTTGTAATGTTGGAGTCCATAATTGCAGAAAATGCATGTTCAAATCCTGCATTTATAGCGGCTTCCCTTGTTTTACCGAGTTTAAGTTCTTCTTTTATTCTTTCAAAAACAACAACGTTAGCGTCAACAGCCATACCTATGGTCAAAATCATACCGGCAATGCTGGGCAAGGTAAGAGTTAGGTTAAAGGCTGAAAGAATACTGAACATTATATAAAGGTTTAAAATTTGGGCAATACAAGCGTTGATACCCGCTTCTTTATAGAATACAAGCATGAAGATCAAAACGGCTATTAAGCCCCACTGTAAGGCCATAATACCTTCGTTAATCTTTTCGTCTCCTAAGCTGGCTCCTACAACCTGCTGTGTTTCAAGCTGGAGAGGAACATTTAGCCATGCAGTTCTTAAAACCGTTTTAAGGTTATTTGCCTCTGTTGCAGACATTCCGCTTATACTTCCTGCTCCTCCCGTTATAGGTTCTTTGAGGTTGGGGGCAGACTTTATCTTATTGTCCGAAACTATGGCGAGTCTTTTTCCGACATTGTTTGCCGTCAATTCTGCAAATATCTTTGCTCCTTCGGCATCAAGTGAGAAGTTTACTAAAGGATTATTGGATCTTTGATCTGCTGAGGTGTCTACGCTTACAAGATGCTTTCCTTCAAGACCTGCCTGTTTTTTTACAACTAGGAAGGGCTCTCTGTCGTCTCTTTCGTCTATGCCGTAGGCATCTTTATGATATACGCCCAGAACCATGCAGTCCTCAGGGATAATTCCGGGGTTTAAAAGATTGTATTCTGCATCAAAGGTTTTTCCCGGATTGTTTCGGTAGTACTCTCTAAAGGCCTGTGTTGCCTCATCATCCACTATATGAAAAGCCAAAATACCGCGTCCCATGATAATGGAGTTTATCTTATCTGCATCGGCCGCTCCCGGCATTTCAATATAGATTCGATCATCTCCTTGGCGTCTAATTACAGGGTCTGTAAGGCCGAACTTGTCTATTCGGCTTCTGAGGGTGTCCATGGCTAAAGTCATGGCGGCCTTCTTTGAGTCGGCTATGGTCTCGCTGCTTGCTCCGTCTGCAGAAATAGCTGCATCCAAGTCGGCTTTGATAATAACCAGCATACCGCCTGAAAGGTCAAGTCCTAATTTTACGGCATTTGTTTGATATTTTTTTATACCTAAAATCGAATCCCTATACGCAGTTTCTAAGATAGGCTGGGCTACAGGAATGAACTTTTCCTTTGAGGAAAGCTTAAAACTTGCTGCCACATCTTGAGCTGTCCATTGAGAGGGAATTTCCATACCTAAGGCCTTTCTACGGGCCTTAGCTTCTTTAATGATAGGATCATATTTTTCCGAAAGAGGCTCTGTTGAATTTGAAGCAGCCATTTCTATAAGTTTGTCCACATCAGCTCTTGCCATGTTTTCGGAATAATCTTTAATCTTTTCTCTTGATGCCAAGGCTAATGCCTTATCTTCTTGATTTGTCCAAAAATACCATTTAAGGGTAGGGTGTAAGAAAACAAAGCACAAGGCAATGACAAGAAGAACAACGATAAATCTAAATCTTTTGCTCATTATTTATCTCCCTTTGCGGTTCTAAGTTTAAAATTTAAAACCGCAAATTGTTTTATTTTGATTCGTTTTGTGAGGCGCTATCGTTGCTTTCGGAGTCATTTGATTTTTTTCCGAATAAAGATCTTTTCTTTTCTCCTTCCCCGCCGAAATCGGGCTTGGGAGGCTCATCTTTTAAAACGGCTCCTACTGCAGAACGGTTAATTTCGATTTTGCAGTTATCATCAACTTTTATGATAATGGTCTTTTCTTTTGTAGAACTCACAACACCATGAATACCGCCGATAGTGATTATCTTATCTCCCTTTTGAAGCTGAGAGATCATTCTTTCTGTTTTTTGCTGTTCTTTTTTTTGCGGGCGTATAAGCAAAAAATAAAAAATAACGAAAACCAAGAGCATTGGTATTAAAAAACCGAAGGAGCCGAAACCGCCCGGAGCTGCTCCTTGTAATAAAGGCATAAAATTCATAAAACCCATCCTTTTTAAAGTAATTTAAAATATAAATATAGTGAAACACAATACCATATTTTTACATATTCAGTCAATAAGAGGTAAACTTTTAAAAAATAGTTTTTTTTATGTTGAATTTTATAAAACTTTTTTTCTGAAATTTTACTAAAAATTGCGTTTACAAGCCTATAATTAGTTGAAAGCAAGGGAGCGGCGCCGCCTTAAGCTTTAGTAAAATTCTTGAACAAGTGTTCAAATTAAAGTTATTTTTTGATTTTTGGAGGTATGAAATGAAATCATTAAACTCGCTAATTATTGAAGGAAACATGGTTCGGGAACCTGTTTTAAAAACTACGGCAAATGGGACTGCCTTATGTACCTTTGCTATTGCTTCAAACCGAAACTACAAAAAAGATAATGAATTTGTGCAGGAAACTTCATATTTTGATGTAGAAACATGGGCAAGTCTTGCAAAATTATGCGAACAAAACGGGGCTAAGGGCAGGGGAGTCCGTGTTGTCGGCAGAATTAAGCAGGACAGGTGGGTTGGTACGGATGGGAAAAATTACAGCAAGGTAAAGGTCGTTGCAGAACATGTAGAATTTAAGCCCGTCTTTAAAAATTCGGGCGATAAGGCTGCGGCAAGAGAGGAGGTGCTTATTGAAGAAAAAGTAATGACATTTTAAATAATTGTGCTATCAGGGCCTAAAACGATTTCTTTACCTAAAAGCTGCTTTACAGGTTATTCACTCATCGGGCCTTGATAGCACCTTATTAGGCATATAGCTTTTTTACTATAAAAAGGCCTAATCTGCGGGGTAAAATTCTATACAAAAGCAGCAAGAAGGCGTAAGTCCAATCATAAGGATAAAAAAATCCGATTTTCCGCTTTTCGGCGAGGGAGACAACGAATTTTCCTAATCTTTCGGGGTTCATTCCTTTTTGCTCGTCCTTTTCCATTTTGGAAACGCTTTTTGAGATTCTCCCATCATAAATATCGTCTCCGGCATTTGATTTGTCCCTCGCAGCCGTGAAGGGGGTAGCAACGTCTCCGGGCATTATCAAGGCACAGTCTACACCGAAGGGTTGAAGTTCCGCTCTAAAAGCTTCTAAGAGTTTTCCTAAAGCAGCCTTCGATGCCGAATAAAAGGCCTGAAAGGGGATGGCAATTTCTCCTGCTATAGAGGTGATCACAAATATCTTTCCGAAAGACTGAGGTCTCATATACGAGGCTGCAGCCCTTATAAATAAAAAAGCACCGAAAAAATTTACATCCATCTGTCTTTTTGCATCTTCGAGACTTGTAAATTCCACAGCTCCCGAAATGCCGAATCCTGAGGCACAGACGGCTAAATCAATCCTTCCTTCCTTTTCCCAAATATCGGCAAAGGCCCTTGTCAGTTTTTCTTCATCCGTAATATCAAGTGAAATATGCTTAACTTTATCTTCCTGCAAGCTTAAAAATTCTCTGCGGCTCATGGTGTATACAAAATAATTTTTTAGAACCAAGGCCTTTGTAATCTCAAGGCCTATACCGCTTGAGCCTCCGCTTACCACCGCTATTTTTTTCACAACTATATCCTCTTTTATTTAATTGAAGTCTGCCTCATTATAGGTAAAAATATAATTTTCTTCTATCGGAAAAATTGTAAATTGTGCGGATACTTGAAAATTTATAAATCTTCATATATACTTGGCGGGTAAAAATTTATCCTAAGGAGTTTAAAATGATTTCACGAAATGCAGCTTTTAGAGAATCTAATTTACCTCTTCCTTCAAAACAAACCGGAAAGGTCAGGGACTGGTATTCACCTGAAGCAGGCAAGCGCTTGATTGTAACAACCGATAGAATTTCTGCCTTTGACAGGGTTTTAACAGCTCTTCCGTATAAGGGGCAGGTTTTAAACCAGCTTTCTCTTTGGTGGTTTGAAAATACCAAGGATATAATCAAAAATCACATAATTTCTTGTCCGGATCCTAACTGCATTCTCGTAACGGAGGTTAAGCCCCTTCCCATAGAGGTAATAGTGAGGGGATACATTACGGGTGTAACTTCAACGGCTCTATGGTATAGGTATTCCTTAGGCGAAAGAAACATTTACGGGTACGATTTTCCTGAAGGCTTGACAAAAAATCAGGCTCTTCCTAAACCGATTATTACACCCACTACAAAGGGCGGTCCCACGGGTCACGATGAAAGGCTTACCTGCGATGAGGTAGTTTCGCAGGGCTATCTGTCAAAAGAGCAGTGGAACTCTGTGCAAAAGGCAGCTCTTGCCCTTTTTGAGCGCGGCCAAAAAAGTGCAAAAGAAGCAGGCTTAATTTTGGTTGATACAAAATACGAATTCGGTGTAGATAAGGATAATAATATTCTTTTGATAGATGAGGTTCATACCCCGGATTCTTCACGCTATTGGAAGCTCGACACTTATGAGCAAAGACTAAAGGAAGGTAAGGAGCCCGAAAACTTCGATAAGGAATTTGTAAGAATGGCCTACGCCGCAAAGGGCTACCGAGGCGACGGCGAAATACCGGAACTTGATGAAGATGTCTGGAACGAGGCTATTCAGCTTTATATTACGGCCTACGAAAAGTTGACAAAATCGAAATTTGTTCCGGGAGAATATCCGGCCGAAGAGCGCATAGCAAAAAACTTAAAAAAGGCAGGTCTGATGTGAAACCTCTCGTAATAATACTTATGGGCTCGTCCTCGGATATGAGCCATGCAGAAAAAATAGCCTCAGAGTTAAAGGTTTTTGGAATAGAGTATGCTATAAGAATCGGCTCGGCTCATAAAACGGCAGAGCATGTTGTTTCTATGCTAAAAGAATATGAGGCTCTCGATAGGCCGAAACTATATATTACAATTGCCGGAAGAAGCAATGCTCTTTCAGGTTTTGTGGACGGCTTTGTAAAGGGTGCGACAATTGCCTGTCCTCCTTCTTCCGACAGCTTTGCAGGGGCAGACATTTATTCTTCTCTTAGGATGCCATCAGGCATTTCTCCTGCCCTGGTGTTGGAGCCTAAAAATGCCGCCCTCCTCGCTGCAAGAATCTTTTCGCTTTACGATAAGGAAATAGCAGGCGCAGTCAGATCTTATATGGAATCAAATGCTCAAAAAATAATTGAAGATGATTCCAAACTAAAATTAACAAACTAAAATTAAAATCAAGGCAGTTTTATATGTACTATAAGACTGCCTAAATAATATTATGGTGGAATAAAATGCACAAACGATTTTTTTTAACGGCTGCACTATGCTGCCTTTTTGTAACTAATCTTTATACTCAAAACACTGATGAAAAACTCGAAGCCGGTAAGCCGGTTGCTGTTACGGCTTATAAGATTGAAAGTGTTGAATACATCATAAAAGGTTTTACTAAGGTGAAACCCCTATCGGCTAAAGTTCCTGTGGATACAAATCGAGTGTTTACCTCTAAAGAAGAATTTGATTTATATATAGCAGAACTGAATTCGGAATTCACTAATATGAGGACAATAGAGTCCCATGAAATTACTTTCGATTTTTTGGAGTCTCAAAATAATATTACTCCTGTAAAGCTTAAAATATATGTTAAAGATACATGGAATATCATAGCCTTGCCTTATCCGAGCTTTGATTCGAACAAAGGGCTTGAGTTTAAAATTAAGTTAAAAGATTTTAATTTTTTAGGTTCTCTTGAGCCTCTTACAATGGACTTAATATATAACCGTAACAATGATGGAAAATCTTCTTTTTCACTAGGATCAAATTTTGCTCTGCCCTTTTATATTAATCCGGTGAAGCTTCTTTGGAGCACTAATGCAGGAATGAATATAGATCAGGATAAAAATTTCGGATTTAACTTTGGTACTGGGCTAAATGCTTCATATAAACCGGGTGTTGATTGGATTACTTTAACGGCAGGTATAACTCAGGGTATAAATGTTTATGCATCTCCGTCAGAAAAAAATTATTATCTTACAAACGGTTTTTATACATCTTTGTCTTTTGACATATATAAAAATCAGACCTTAGGTACAATCACATGGACTCCTTCTTTTGGTATAAACGGTAATTGGAAGTTCACAAAAATTATCGATGAGAATAGAAAAGGATTAAATATTAATTGGGCCCATAGTTTTGATATGGGAAGAGTGAACTGGATAAATAATTTCCGGCAGGGTTTTAATTTAGATTTAAGCAATACGTATACTTATAATACATATAGAAAGGGAAATGTAGATGTTTCTTTTGAACTCGAAACAAAGGGCTTTTATTCTTTCTTGGATAGGGTAGGACTGTACGGCCGGCTTGATTTCCATTATAACCTATTTACTAAAAAGTCAAACAGGGGCGGAGAAATTTTGCGCGGTATTTTAAATAAACGGATTTCTACAGATACGGCTATTAGTTTTAACTTTGACGTACCTGTAAAAATCGGAGTTTTTAAATGGGAAGAAATTACCGGAATTGAATGGACCCGCTTTTTCGGATTTGAGTTACATATATCTCCATTTTTAGATATGGCCTTGGTACATGATACCGAATCAAACACTTATTATAATCCTAAATACGGCTGGTATTCGGGCGGTTTAGAAATAATAATGTATCCGATAAAAATGAGAAGTATTTATGCGCGTATAAGCTATGGGCATGATCTAAGAGAAATAAAAAATAGAAAAGGCTATGCAAAGCGTGACGGCGGGCCCGTTTCCGAAATTTTTATCGGTATAGGTCTTCATTATTAAAAAAAAGTATTCCTAAAATATGGAGGCAGAATGCGGTTTAGTTCCCATTATAAAATGGAAGGCGATGATATCATCGATTATGTCTTTGAGCACAGCAATTTTTTCGATGCAAATGAAAATTTAGTTTATGAAGAAATAGGAGACGGCAATATAAACTACGTCTACCGAATTTTCGAAAAGGGCACAAAAAAATCCCTTATTTTAAAACAAGCCGATGTTCAAACGAGGGTGCGCCCCGACGGATATTTAAATCCGGATAGAAGCGCACGGGAAGCCGGAGTTTTAAAACTGTATAATGAATGTGCTCCAGATTTTTCGCCGAAAGTAATTTATGCCGATCCCGTGATGGCCGCAATCATAATGGAGGACATAGGTTCTTATTCCAATTTAAGAAAGGAGCTGATGGCCGGTAAAATATTTTACGGACTCGAAAAATTAATTGCAGGTTTTATTGTAGACACATCCCTACCCTCTACCGATTTAGGTTTGGGCTATCAAAAAAAATGTCAAGCAGCTTTTAAATTTTATAATCCCGATCTTTGTAAGATTACTCAAGACTTAGTCTTTACTCATCCCTATAAGGGTGTGAGGGGAAGAAATATTTTCCTGCCCGAAAATGCCGATTGGCTTAAAAAAAAGTTTTATGAAGACTCAAAGCTCATTGCAAAAGTTGCGGCCTTAAAAGAAAAATTCAATAATTACCCGCAAGGGCTTATTCATGGGGATTTACATTCCGGTTCTATCTTTGTAAAAATCGAAAATGAAAAAACAAAGATAAAAATAATCGATCCTGAATTCGCATTTTACGGACCGATAGCCTATGACCTTGGAAATGTGCTTGCTCATTTTATATTCGCTGAAGGGTATGCAAAGTACTCGTTTATCTTTGATGATGAAAATAAAAAGGCTTCATTTTTACTTTGGATTGAAAATGCAAAAAAAGATCTGCTTAAATTCTTTTCTATTTTTGCAAAAGAATTTCTTATTAAGAATATAAAAGACCCGATGTATAAAAATGAAATTTTTATTGACGATTATATCGAAAAAATAAAAATAGATGCAGTTTCTTTTTGCGGTACCGAATTAAACAGACGGATAATCGGTTCTGCAAAAACGCCTGAAATTACCGGTATAAAACAGATAGAAAACCGCATCCTCCTCGAAAGAGAATTAGCTGAGGCGGGATGTGCCATGATTTTAAACCCCGAAGAAATTTTAAGAGGGATTAAAGCTTGATGAAGGTGCTTGCCGGTTTAAGCGGAGGCGTTGATTCCGCCGTTGCAGCAAAACTATTAATCGATCAGGGCTATGAGGTTACAGGAGTTACGATGAAGCTTCTGCCGAAACTATCCGGCATTTATAAGGAGCAGACCGATGATATTGAAGATGCAAAAAAAGTTGCCGCAAAACTCGGTATAAAACACATGGTGTACGATATGCGTGAAACTTTTAAAACTGCAATCATCGACTATTTTGTTGAAGAGTACAAAGAAGGAAGAACGCCGAATCCCTGCTTTATATGCAACAGCAAAATTAAATTCGGCCTTTTTTTGGAGCAAGCCTTAAAGGACGGCTTTGATAAGATTGCAACAGGCCATTATGCAAAAATAGAAAAAACCGAAATTGAAGGCGAGGAAAGATTTTTACTAAAACAGGCTAAAGACAGCCAAAAAGATCAAAGCTACTTTTTAGCTCTTCTTAATCAAAAGCAGCTTTCCCGTTCTATTTTTCCGTTGGGAGATTTTACAAAAGAAAAAGTGAGATGTATGGCCGAAGAGGCGGGGCTTATAAATGCTCACCGCCCCGACAGCCAAGACATCTGCTTTGTTCCCGATGATGATTACACGAGGGTAATAAATGCCCTTGCAAAAGATTCTTTTAAAGAAGGCAAATTTGTAGACACGCAAGGAAAAGAAATAGGCAGGCACAAGGGCCTTCAATATTACACGATAGGCCAAAGGCGCGGGCTTGCTATCGCGATGGGCTATCCCGTCTATGTCGTAAAAAAAGATGCACAAACAAACACTGTTACTGTAGGTAAGGACGAAGAACTCTTTGCCGAAAGCCTCATCGCTTCAAATGTAAATATAATCTCAAAAAAACTAATATATAAGGAAATAGATATCGAGGTAAAAACACGCTACCGCCAACAAAAGAAAAAAGCAAAATTAATTCCGCTAAAAACTGAAGATCTTAAACCTACAGGAAAATTTAAGGTAGAATTTCTAGAGCCCGAAAAAGCCGTCGCCGAAGGACAGGCCGCAGTTTTTTATGACAGGGATTATATTATCGGCGGCGGCATAATAGAATCGGTAAAGAGACCGGGAATACTTTAAAAAAGACTTGACCGCATATATATATTGTATAATAAGTAAGGAGTTATGATAAACAACTCGGCAGAAATTCTGCCTCATTGTTTATTCGGCGAGTTTTTATAGGAGAAACTGTTCATGTTGTATAAAAAATGTTATTTTAAATTACATGCTAAAATTGTTTTGCTTTCCATTATTCCGCTTGCATGTTCTGCGGCGATTCCTTTGCTCTTAGGACAAATAATAGATAGTTTAAGCAAGGGGTTTTCACCCGAAGTATTTAGAACAATAACAATTTGTTTTATCGTTATCTTTGTTCAAAAAATTTTTAATTTTATTTGGAACTATAATTTTAATACGGCAAAAAATATTGTTGCCGCCTCCGAGACCGAAATTCTTTTTGACGAGTTTTTAAGTGCAAAGTCTAATTTGGCAGGTACCTTTAATAACGAAAAACTTTTAAACCGTATCGCAAATGAACCTTATAAATTAGGCTCTCTTTATGGGATAAGTCCCGTAATGCTTGTCAACAACATTATGATGTTTGTATTGGCTTCCGGTGTTCTTTTATATTTAAATTGGCAGCTTTTACTTTTAACCTCTCTTTTTATTCCGCTGATTTATCTTATAGGCTGCTTTGTAAGAAAAAACATTATAAAGTATTCGAAAGAAAGTTCTTTAACTTCCGAAAAATTTCTTTTACACTTAGGCGAAGCCTTAAAGGGTTTTTCGGATATAAAAATTTTTTCTGCCGAAAAGAAAATAAAAACCTCCTTAACGAAGGTAAGAAGAGATATGCTGACAGTGGAAAAATCGGAAGAGTTTTATCAGAGGCTTTATAGGGATATAAACGGATTTTTATACACATCCTTGCCTCTTATAAATTTGGTTGCCGGTTTTATATTAATGAAATACGGTAAAATCACATTGGGTTCTACAATTTCATTTTATATGTATGTCGGGCATTTTATCGAACCCGTACAAAACCTTGCCGACTTGCGTATGGCAATTTTAAATTCAAATGAAAAAAAGAAACTGGTTGATGAGATAAAAAAGGAATTTGCCGCAGATTTGGCAGGGCATGATAAGGCTGTCGATTTTAATTCACTTTTATTAAAGGATATAAAACATTCGTTTGAAAGTAAGGACATCAACATTAAAACCGATATAGATATTTCTACTTCGGGATTTTACGGCATTTCCGCCCCCTCCGGATTGGGTAAAAGTACAGCCTTAAAAATTCTTTCAGGTCTTTTATATTCCGAAACGGCCGGCCTGTATATTGGAGGGAAGGAAGTGAAAAGCTTAGACCCTGATTCTCTTAACGGAAATATTTTTTACATAAACGATAAGTCGATAATTTTTCAAGGTACTGTTAAAGAAAATGCTGAACTTACGGAAAATGCAAATATTACAAAAGAAGTCTTTGATTCTATTTTTGATGAAAGCGATAATCTTTCTCTTGAAACAGAATTGGAAACTGAAGGAGCAAATATTTCGTTAGGCCAAAAGCAAAGGGTTGTTTTATTAAGACTTTTTGCCCTTAAAGAAGAACCTAAAATCATCATATTGGATGAAGCTCTTTCGGGTCTTGATGAGCTAAGGGAAAGGCGGACTATTGAAACCTTGCGTAAGGCATTCCCTCATTCAATTATTCTTTTTATAACTCACCGCAAAAAATCCTTTGCTCTCTGCGATAAGGTTTTTGAATTTAAAGAAAGTTAATTGAATTTTTTAACCGCAAGACAAAGTTCAAAAAAAATGATATAATCCCAGCATATAGAAGATAAACTATTAGGAGATTGACATATGATAAAACTTGCAACAATTGCCGGATCGGATGCTTCCGGAGGAGCCGGTTTAGAGGCCGACTTAAAAACTTTTCAGGAATACGGTGTATACGGAATGGCGGCCGTTACGGTAATTGCAACAATGAATCCCGACAAGGAATGGGGACATGAAGTTTTCCCCCTTGATGAGAAGACAATAAGAGCCCAGCTTGAAACAATTTTTAAGGGCATAGGTGTAAACGCCGCTAAAACGGGAATGCTTGCAACAAACTATGCAGTTGAACTTTCTGCCGAATATCTCAAAAAATATAATGTCGAAAACTATGTTCTCGACCCCGTAATGGTTTGTAAGGGCGGAGACCTTGCTTTAAACCCTGAACTTAACAATCTCATCATCGAAAAACTTTTACCTTTGGCAAAACTGATTACGCCGAACCTCTTTGAAGCCGGACAAATTGCCAAAATGCCGACGCCTTCTACAATCGAAGAAATAAAAGAAGCCTGTAAAATTATTCACGGAATGGGCGTTCCCTATGTCTTTATTAAGGGAGGAGCCAAGCTGGAAGGCGAGCAGTCGGCTGTAGATATTTTTTATGATGGAGAACAATTCCTAAAAGTGGAAGGCGGTCTTATCGACACAAAGTGGACACATGGAGCAGGCTGCACAACAGCCGCAGCTATTGCTGCAGGTCTGGGTGTCGGCCTTGAACCGTATGAAGCCGTAAGACGAGCAAAGAAATTTATTACATTGAGTCTCCAAAACGGATTCCAACTTAATAAATGGGTAGGCCCCGGTAATCCTGCCGCATGGCGAAAGAGCTTTAATTAATTATTAAGAACTATAATGAGCCGTTTTTTAAGATAACTTAGAAAACGGCTTTTTAAATTTATCTTCAATAAAGACATCAATCATCAATTTAATATGACAAATGTCATATTTAAACCTCAAAAAAAATGACAATTTTTACTTTTAAAATTCTAAAAATAAGGTATAATCTATATTTATAGGGGGTAATTATGATTTTAACGGTAAAAAATCTTGTAAAAAGGTACAACGAAAAAACGGCACTTGATCATTTTAACATGGAAGTTAAAGAAGGTGAAATTCTCGGTCTTTTGGGGCCGAACGGATGCGGAAAAACTACAGCCATAAACTGTATGCTTTCTCTTTTAAAACACGGGAAGGGCGAAATCAATATTTTCGGTGAAGAGATGAAGCCCAATGCCCTCCATATCAAAAAAAGGATAGGCCTTGTTCCTCAAGAGGTTTCGGTTTTCTATAATTTTACCGTAAGACAAAATATAGATTATTTTTGCGGCCTTTATGTAAGCAATGCTGCGGAGAGAAAAAAGCTGGTCGATGAGGCGATCGATTTTGTAGGCTTAAATAATTATGCTTCTTTCCGTGCAAAAAAACTTTCAGGGGGGCTTTTGCGCCGCCTTAACATTGCCTGCGGCATAGCTCATAGGCCTGAGCTGATTTTTTTGGATGAGCCTACAGTTGCCGTCGATGCTCAAAGCCGCAACTTCATTCTTTCAGGAATAAAGGAACTTGCAAAAAAAGGAAGTACCATTGTGTACACTACCCATTATCTTGAAGAGGTAGAAGAGCTTTGCGACAGAATCATCATAATGGATGAAGGACGAGATATTGCGAACGGAACTTTGGAAGAATTGCACAAGCTGATCCGCACAAGTGAAAAAATGGTTGTCGAATTTGTCGAAACTAAGGATAACCTCCAGGAAGATCTAAAAAAAATCCCTCACGTTTTGGAAGTTAGCAAAAACGGAAACGAATTTTTAATCAGTTTTGAAAATTCGATTAACAACTTAAATGAACTTATCTTATTTATAAACAATAACAACTTGGCTTATACCAAGTTATATTCGGAATTACCCAGTTTAAACGACATTTTCTTGGAGCTTACGGGAAAGGAGTTAAGAGACTGATGAAATTCTTTTTACGCGAAATAAAATATTATGGCATAGATATGCTTCATTCTTTAGACGGAATGTTTTGGACTCTTATATATCCTATTCTCCTGTCCTCACTTTTTTTTGCAGTATTTTCCGCCGTGGGTAATTATGATACGGATAAGATAGCAATAGGTATCGAAAAAAATAATCCCATTTACCATACTCTTCAATTTACAGGAATGTTCAATACAAGCATAATAGACGAAAGTGATGCAAACGAGATGCTCCGTACAAAAAAAATAAAGGCCTTTGTTGAAACCGATCAATCTTTAAGGCTAAGCGAAGACGGATTATCTCAGACAATAACAAAAACGGTTATAGATCAAATAAAACAAATTGAAGCTTTAGAGATTCCAATCAATTCTTTTGAACACGGTAACAATTATATAGAAAGTAAAAATGAAAAAATGAGTTTGATGATTATCTTGTTCTATTCTCTTTTAGCAATGGTTTCGCTTTATACAATGTTCGGCTCACTGGATATTGCCGTAAAAATCCAAGGGAATATTTCAAAGCTTGGCTCAAGAATCTGTACAACGCCTATTAAGCGCTTTTATTCTTATCTTGCAGGAATTGTATTTTATCTCACTTTTAATCTTACGGCCAATCTCATATATATTTCCTTTGTGCTCTTTGTTTTAAAGATACCCTTTATTACCGATCTTAAGATTACTCTTTTACTCTTGGTTTATGCAAATATTTTTGGATCAGCAGCCGGCTTATTTATAGGTTCTACTTCTATAGGAGATATCCGATCGAAAAGTATGATCTGTGTTTTTGCAAGTCTATTTTTAGCCTTTCTATCAGGAATGATGAACCCTGAAATAAAAATATCGCTTGAAAATGCAATACCTATTTTAGGAACGGTAAATCCTATAGCGATTTTTACAACCAATCTTTACAATATAAATATTTTGGGAGAATATAATGCAATATCCAAATTTTTTATCGTCTACACAATAGGTATTATCATTTTTTTATCGCTTTCATTTATTAATTCAAGGAAGGTGCAATATGACAGTTTATAAAAACTTTTTAAGATTGGTTTGGACAAGAAAAGTGAGTACCATGATTTATGTTGTTATCTTTTTGTTTATAAGTTTTATGACATTAAAATCTCAAAACTCTCAGGTAAGCGAATTTGCAGAAACTCCTCTAACCGTAAACATAATTGACCGGGACGGCTCTGAACTATCAAAGCATTTAATCTCTTATTTACAGTCAAAACATAATGTTTCTATCATAGGCGAAAAAAACAAGACTAATGAAGAAATTTTACGGGAACTTAAAAAAGACATTTCCTTGCAGAGAATACATGCGGGGCTTATAATAAATGAAAACATGGAAGAAAATGTGATGAAAGGTAAACAGTCCGTAATAAGTTTTAAAGATGACAGAAAAAAATCCGGCTTTTATATAGATCTTCAGGTGAACATGTATTTGGCTTTTGCCGCAAGCGTAAAAAAAGCTCAAGGAAATTTTGATTTTCAAAAAATAGAAGATGCTTTGAAAGTAAACACAAAGGTGAATAAGGTTAATTTTCAAAAAAACATTTCGGTAAATATTTGGTTTAAAATCTTTTTTAACTTTTTGGGCTGGATAGTTTTTTCGGTTATTCTTAATTCGGTAGGCTGGGCAATGTTCGAGCTTAATAATGAGCGCTTAAAGATGAGGAATAATATCTCGCCCCTTTCTACCTTGCGCTTTGTTTGTGAAAACTTTTTGGCTCAATTAACTGTAGTAGTTGCAATTCTTTCAATTTTAATAGGCTTTGCCGTTATTACAAATATAACAAGACTTGATAACATTCCTCTTCTATTCTATATATTTAATGCTTTAATTTATACGGCTGTTATTTTGAGCCTCACCTTTATGTTTAATTCTTTTTTAAAGAAGGGTTCGGTTATGGGGATAGTTGGTTCAGTTCTTCCTCTCTCCCTGGCTTTTATTTCCGGAGTCTTTGTGGAGCAGGAATTGCTTCCCGATTTTATTGTAAATATCTCCCGGCTTTTCCCGACATATTATTACATAAGCGCAAACGAATTTACTCAAGTTAATTTATCGATTGACTGGAAAAGCATCGGAATGCTCTTTTTATTCCTATTTCTTTATTTTACGATAGGAACTTACTTTTCAAAATTAGGAAGGTCTCAAAGAAGAATAGAATTTAGCCAGCAATAAAGAAAGCCGATAAGATTTTATCTTATCGGCTTTCTTATTTAAATCATTCCTTCAACCATTAATTTTTCGAACCATAAAAATGATCCGACTGTAATCGTTAAGGTTCCGTTAACAGAGGGTGTTCCCTTTTTAACGTAAACGGTAATTCCATTGTCCTCTAATTTATCGAAATTACCTAGATTATTGGGCACTCCGACATACACGGTCGGTTCTAACCTCGTGCCCCCTCAAGATGCGCACATTTGAAGTGCACAATAAACCGAGTCTGTATTTTTTGCTTTGATCTTATCTCTTGCAGAATCTTCAACTCTAACATTCATGTTGGGCCTCCAAAAAATAATTGCAATCCGCCTTATCAATACGGTGTGAATTGTTCAGGCTCTTACAGACTTAAAATAAAAATTTTTATCGTAAAAGTCAAGAAAATTTTGAAATATTTTTGGCTTAAACTACGCCGAGCAGTCACAATCATCTACAAAGAACAAGAACCACTTATCTTCAATATCGAAAAAGTAAAAGGTCTTTTTGATAAAGCCTTCATCTAAAATAAGGATTTTTAAAATTGCCTTATAGTCATTGGGGAGTTCTATTTTTAAGTTCTTTATTTCATCGCTTTCAAAACTTGCAGGATCAACGGCTGTAGGAAGCTCTTGTACGATGGCACAATATACACCGTCTTTATCATTTGACTCTTCACAAAAGCCTCCTTTGGGCATTTTTTCATAAAAGGGTATTGAACCTCCGAACTTATTTGCTGAGGGGATTGTAGAAAAGTCGGTGCTTTCATCAAAGCCGAAGTTTTCTTCTGCCGAAAAAAGCCTGACAGTTGTTCCGGGATTATAAAAACGTCTTACTCCATATTCCGGATGTACAAAATCGGCTAATTTGGGGCTTGAATTTTTTAAAAGAAGATTAAAATTGTTTTCCCAATACACATTCGATAAAAATGAAAAAGCAAAAGAAATAAGCTTTCCTTCATCATAAGAATTTTTATTGCCGGCAGCCGCTGCTTCTTTCAATGCTGCATCTTCTGTCTTTTCTTGAGCAAGGGAGGCCGATGTCAGTTCAAAAGAGTCTACTATATGGGTTAAAATATCCCTATAAGTATCATAGTCTTTTTTGTTATATTCAAACCTGATTGTATAAAACTTTTCATTTATCGAAAGAGCCTGACAATAAAACATTTTGTCCTTTGAATAACCTTTTAAAATAAAGCCGTCGCGTCCCATATTTTTATCGCTTACAGTAAATTTTTGAGCTTCTTTTTTTTCATAAGTGTCGGCTGTTTTAAAAATAAATTCAGGACCGGATTCTTCTATATCCGAAACGGAAACCGATAGTCTCACCTCTCCGTCATTGCTTATAAAAACTTGTTCTGAAGGAGCTCCATCGACAGGTTTTAAAATTTCTGAAGGATAGTCTATTTCATAACCTTCTTGTGTATTTGTATAGGTTAAATATTTTCCGCTAAATTCAATCTGCTTCTTTGAGCAGGATAGTATAAAAATTAATGCAAAAAAAACAAAACCGATTTTTTTTAGATTGAACATATTGCCCCCATAAAACTATTATAAAATTTTGCAGGTAAAAAGAAAATGCACTGCGAGAAGTCCCACAGTGCATAAAAATTATTGGATTATTTCTTCGGCCATGTCTATGGTCATTTTCTTTATATCTGTAAGATCTGCCGACATAATTATCTTTGTTTTTTCATCTATAGAGCTTAGAGCACTTATCCATTCTTGAGAAACGGTAAGCTTTGCAGCTTCCATACCGCCTTGGATTTGGGTAGAAGCGGCAATCTTTTTAATACCCTCGGCTGTTGCTTCGGCAACGGCAACGATTTCGCGGGCTTGCCCCTCCGCTTCGTTTATCATTCTTTCTTTTTCGCCTTCGCTTATGTTTACGGCTTCTTCGTAAGCGGCTCTTGAAAGGTTAATAACCGTTTCCATCTCTCCGACAGAATGGGCTATTTCGGCCCGCTTTTCGCGTTCGGCCTTCATCTGGTTTTCCATTGCATCCATGATAGAATCGGAAACTCTTATGTTTTGAATTTCGTAGCGTGTAACCTTTACGCCCCAAGGATCCGAGGCCTCATCTACAGCCTTTACGACCTGAGCGTTTATCTGCTCGCGTGCTTCGAAGGTGTCATCCAAATCAAGCTGTCCTACCACCGAACGCATGGTTGTCTGTGCAAGCAAGATGGTTGCATAGCGGTAATCCCGTATACCGTAGCTTGCCTTAATGGGATCGAATACTTGAAGGTAGAGGATGCCGTCGATACGTACTTGAACGTTGTCCTTTGTAAAGCAGTCTTGAGCCGGAACATCTATCGCTTGCTCCTTTAAATTCTGCTTATATTTCACCCTATCCAAAAATGGAAATAGGATGTGGAAACCGGCATCCAAGGTTGTGTGGTATTTTCCTAAGCGCTCTACAATTAAAGCTACCTTATGAGGAACAATGCGGATGCTTCTAAAAAGGGCAACAATAAAAACTATGGCTATGATTGCTGCAATAACAATCGGGATTATAAAATTAAGCATTTCTACCTCCCTCCGGTGTCTTTATTTCCTTACCGGCATTTTTAATAATGTCGGTAAAGGCTGCAAGACCTGCAATGTTTTCGGGGTAAACCGAAACATTGGATTTTTTGATAATGTGTTCAAACCTTTGAATATAGTTTTCGGCAAGGCGGATACCCATAGCCGTTCTTCCTCCCGGCTGAGAAAGGGCATCTGCAATTAAACGCAAACCTTCGGCTGTCGCATTACTCGTTATCTCGATAGCCTTTGAGCGTCCTTCAGCGAGATTGATCCTTCGTTGTTTTTCGCCCATAGCCTTGTTTATGGCTTCCTGCTTTTTACCCAAAGAAATATTTATGCGGGATTGCTGTTTTCCTTCACTCGAAAGAATATTAGCCCGCTTTTCGCGTTCGGCCCTCATTTGCCTTTCCATGGCTTCGAGGATTGTGCGGGTAGGAGTGATATCCCGTATTTCGTAACGGGTAACCTTTATGCCCCAGTTGTCGGAAGCCTCGTCTAAAGCCTTTACAATATTGTCGTTTAGGCCTTCTCTTCCGCAAAAGGTTCTATCAAGTTCCAGCTTTCCTATTTCGCTTCGCATAGTTGTCTTTGCAAGCTGAGCAACGGCATAGCGGTAATTGTCTATTCCGTAGCTGGCCTTAACCGGATCAAAAATCTTGAGGTAGAGAATTCCGTCTACCTGTACCTGAACGTTATCTGCTGTGATACAAACTTGCGGATCTACATCCAAGGCTTCTTCCTTTAGGTTTTGCTTATAAGCAACTCTGTCTATAAATGGGGTTAAGATATGGAAACCCGCAGTAAGAGTCCGCGAATATTTTCCAAGCCTTTCAATAACATAACTTTCCTGTTCCGGAACTACAACGGCTATAGAAAATAAAATAATAACCGTTATGACCAGAGCAATGTATAAAGCTATCATCAGAGCGACCTCCTAATTTAATTCTTGGTTACTAAAATTTATATTTTAATGACCCTTTTGATTGTAACTTGTTTTATGAGATTTGTCTATAGTTTGAATATGGTGAATTTTATTATATCGATTTTTTTCTCATTTATGTTTTTATTTTTTTAAGTGTTTGCGTGATTCTCCTCTCTATCTCCTTGTAAGTTTCTCATCTTTGTAGTAATATAAGTTTTCTTTAAAAAGACGCATTGAACCTATGAAAGAGCAGCAAGAAGAAAATAAGGACTTTCTTACCACACAGATAATTACGTATCTCGGAAATAAAAGAACTCTGATAGATAAAATAGAGGAAGAGGTGAAGCTTATTTCAAAAAGCTTAAACAAGGAAAAACTTATCTGTGCGGATCTTTTTTCAGGCTCCGGTATAGTTGCACGCATGTTAAAAAAATATGCTTTAAAAATAATCGTTAATGATTTGGAAAATTATTCGTATGTGATAAACTCATGTTATCTTACAAACAAAGAAGAATATCCTAAAAAACTTTGCGATCAATTAAGAAAAGAAATTATCTCTTCTTGTTCAGATAAAAAAATCCCGGGCATAATTACCGAAAACTACGCTCCCAAGGATGACAACAAAATCGAAAAAGGAGAAAGAGTTTTTTATACACATCAGAATGCTCTTTTAATCGATACCTATAGAAATCTTATCGATAAAATTGTACCGGAAGAAAATTTAAAGAGATTTTTTTTGGTCCCCTTAATTACCGAAGCTTCAATTCACGTAAATACGAGCGGTGTATTTAAGGGTTTTTATAAGGACAAAAATACGGGGATAGGCTGCTTCGGCGCCAGCGGAAAAAATGCCCTAACAAGAATCTTAGGCGAGGTGGAATTAAAAGAACCCGTCTTTAGTAATTTTAATTCCGAACTTGAATTTTTTACAACGGACGCTGTAGAGCTTTCAAAAAAAATAAAGAAAATAGATATCGCTTATATCGATCCGCCTTATAACCAACACCCCTACGGTTCAAATTATTTTATGCTTAATTTAATTCTTAAAAATAAACTCGATGTTCCTATAAGCAAGGTAAGCGGAATTACCCAAGACTGGAAGCGCTCCGCCTTTAATAAACCTTATCTGGCTTTAAAATCTATGGAAGAAATTATATCATCTCTTGATTCGAAGTATGCAGTTATTTCTTATAATTCGGAGGGCTTTATTTCTTTTGAAGATATGACCGGGATGCTGCAAAAATACGGAGAATTAAAAACCGTCGAAATAAAATACAATACTTTTCGTGGAAGCCGAAATCTTAACAATAGAAACATTCATGTTTCGGAATACTTGTTTGTTTTAAAAAAATAGATTAAAATACCTGTGATGGAAGAACAATTATCTAATTTTAGAATTAAACAGGGCCGCAGCGTTTTTAGTGCGTACAATGGAATCAACTCGTTTTCATTTGCTCTCGTTACAGGAAACACAATCACTCTTTATGCTCTTGCTCTAAAAGCTAACAGTACCGTCATAGGTTTGCTTACAGCCTTTATGTACATGTGCTATTTTACAATTCCTTTAGGCAAGCTTATGGCTCGGCGTTTTACAATTGTAAAAACCTTTGCTTATACTTGGTTTTTGCGAAACAGCTCGCTTTTACCCATCTTGTTTATTCCGTTCTTTTATTTTAGAGGCGAAAATGAAGCAGCCATCTTTATGCTCTTACTTGCAGTAGCCCTTTTTAATTTTTTTCGCGGTGCCGGAATAGTTGCAAACAATCCGGTTATAAGCCTTTTGGCTCCCGGTAAGGATCGAAATTCTTATATAGTCAAAATCTCATTGACAAACAATACGGCTGCACTTGCAGCCATAATATTTTTAACCGTCTTTTTATGGTTTTCTCCAAGACTCGGAATCGATATAGTTTCTACATATAATATAACCGCAATAATAGGAATTATTACGGGCTTTGCAGCCTCGGCCCTTTTGCTTAAACTTCCCGATCCCGATTTTGAAAGAAGAATGGAGGCTGTAAAGCAGGCTAGGGCAGAAGGAAGAAGCCGAAAGGAAATACGAAAGCTAAAGAAAGGAAACCAAAACCTGCAAAAGGGTTCTTTTTTTGCTGCTGCAAAGGAAGCCTTTGGCGATAAAAATTTTGCGCTCTATATTTTTTCGTTTTTTATAATTCAGTTCGGAATAAGTTTGGCCCGTCCCTTTATAATTGTTTATGGAAGATCGGTTTATGGTATACCCGATAATTTTGTAATTATCTTTTCTCTTGCTTCAACTATGGGTTCCCTTTTGGTCGGGCTTTTAATGCGCCTTTTAATAGACAGGATGGGAGCAAAGCCGATGTATGTTATTTTTACGGCACTCAGTGTTGCAGCTCTTTTTCCTGCAATTGTAGCTCCTGCGAGAGAAATGCAGCTTATCGCATTTATATTTTTAATTCTGTTTTCGATGATAACCAACATGGGCTTTTCCGCTCAAATGGATGCATCTCAGGCCTACTTCTTCGGAATAGTTCCGTCAAAATCCTTGATGGATTTGAGTATGCTTAATTTTTTTGTTATGGGTATTACAGGAGCTCTTGGTTCAATCTTGGGCGGCCGCATTTTGGATATGCTCCAAACCTCAGGCTTTTCCAATTTGAGTATGTACCGTTTATTTTTTTCGGGCGTTATAATCTGCATCCTTTTCGGAATGATTTTTCAGATTAGGCTTTTAAATCTTGGAGGCCGCCTTGTAAAAGATGCTCTTGCAGTTATTTTTTCGCCGCGCGACATGAAGGCTTTAAACCTTTTATATAAACTGGATTCGAGTGAAAGCCTTCAAACGGAAGAAAAAATTTTGCATGAACTTACGGCAACAGCTTCTCAAGAATCGGCCGACAAGTTAAATCAATATATGAAGTCTCCCCGTTTTTCGATAAGATATTCTGCAATGAAGTCGCTAAATTCCTTAGAAAAACTTTCGGCAAAAAATAGGGAATCTCTTTTAGAAGAATTGAATAAGGGAGAATTTACTACGGCCGCTCTTGCTGCTAAAACCCTTGCCCATTTTAATGTTTACCAAGCTGTCGAACCTTTGAGAAAAGCCATTGAAAGTGAAGACTATCTTTTGGCCGGAGAGGCGATGGTTGCTCTTGCCCGCCTTAAAGATGAGGCTTCTCAATTTAAAATTTATCAAATCCTATCGGGAACACAAAATCCTAAAATTCTGCTTGCAGGCATTAAGGCTATGGAAACTTATAGGTCGGTAAATTCTATTCCTTTTATAATCGACTTGCTCCGCAGGGAGGGACTTCCTTCCTTGGTAGAAGATGAGGCTTATTTAAGTTTGGCTTCGATGATGAATGTGGAGGGCGGTTTTTATTTTGCTTATGACCGCTTTAAAAACGAAGCGAGAGATACGGGAGCTATTTTTACCGACATGCTGGATGAAGCCTTTGCAAAAAGAAAAAATTCTGATCTTGAATTTAAAAAGATAATTTTAACATTTATAAGCGAGGCTTCAAACGATACCGAATTTATAAAATGGTTTTTGGATTTGGCCGAAGAATTTTTAGGCATGAACACGGCTCTTCTTTTAAGCGTTATAATGGATGTCGATATGGTTACAAATAAATCCTTTAGATTTTTCTTGTGCTATTGGGCCGTGTCGATTTTTAAGGAACCGAAATTGGCAGCAATCTAAACTAAGGAGTGGAATATGAATGAGGTTATTAAGAACATGCTCACCCGTGTGAGTGTGCGTAAGTTTACGGCAGACAGGGTCGAAGACGAAAAGCTTAAAACAATTGTAGAATGTGCTAAGGCTTCTCCGACGGGTAAAAACAGGCAGATGAGAAAATTTACCGTTGTGCATAATAGGGAGAAAATACAGGAACTTGCAAAGGCTGTTTCTTCCGTGCTTGATATTCCGAATTATCGAATCTATGACTGTGATGCGTTGATACTCATAAGTTTTGAAGAGGATGACCGCTTCGGCTACTGCGATTCTTCGGTTGCAATTCAAAATATTTATCTTGCAGCCCATGCCTTAGGGCTGGGGTCGGTTTGGATAAATCAGCTGAGGGAAAAATGTAATTCGCCCGAAATAAGGCGCGTTTTAGATTCTTTTAATATTCCTAAAAATCATGTTGTCTGCGGAATATCCGCTATAGGTTATCCTGCTGAACATCCCGAACCTAAAACACGTACCGAGCCTGTAGAATTCATAAATTAACGGACAGAAAATAAAAAACGGTTTAACCTCATTTGAGTTAAACCGTTTTTTTATTTTAGATATTTAATAATTTTTTTTACAAGCGGTTTTAAAAATTGCCTGTAGGTTTTACATAGGGGAGATAATCTCCGTAACCTTCTTTTTCCATTTTATCGTAAGGTATAAAGCGCAGGGCAGCGCCGTTAATGCAGTATCTTAAACCGCCCGCATCGGCAGGTCCGTCATCGAATACATGGCCGAGGTGTGCTTCTCCGGTTTTTGAAACAACTTCGATACGGTCCATACCGTAACTTCTGTCTTCCAAATAGTCAAGGGCTTGAGTGGTAATAGGCTTTGTAAATGAGGGCCAGCCGCAGCCTGCATCGTATTTGTTTAATGAAGAAAAAAGAGGCTTCCCTGTTGTGATGTCGACATAAATTCCTTCAGCATCGAATTTATCGTACTCGCTTGTAAAAGGTCTTTCGGTCGCTTTTTCTTGAGTAACGGAAAACTGTATTGTCGTTAAAGATTTTTTTAATTCTTCTTTTGACGGCAGTTTAAATTTACTCTCGTCATAGAGCGGTTTTAAAGCAAGGGTTAAGTCTATGTGGCAATAGCCGCCGGGATTTTTTTCAAGATAGTCTTGATGATAATCTTCTGCAAGAATAAAATGACGCAGTTTTTCTACCTCAACAACAATCGGCCTTGAATATTTTTTTTGCATAAACTTTACAAAGCTTTGTATTTCTTTAACCATAGAATCATCTACATAGTAGATGCCTGTCCTGTACTGACGGCCTGCATCGTTTCCCTGTTTGTTTAAGGATGTAGGGTCGATTACTCTAAAATAGTGTGCAAGTAACTCCTGCAAACTTACTACAGATGCATCATAAACTATTTTTACTGTTTCGGCGTGGTCACTGCTGTGCAGTCCCTTGTAGTTTGCAGAATCGCTCTTACCGTTTGCATAGCCCGTGTCCGTTTCTTTTACTCCGGGTATTTGTCTAAAATATCCTTCAACGCCCCAAAAGCATCCGCCTGCAAGATATATCTCTCTAATCATTCCTTTTCCTCCGATAGATAGTTTTTGTTCTGCCTGAGCCTTTGTACACGATAAAAATAAAACTATCGAAAATACAAGACTCACCGGCAATATAATCTTTTTGTTTTTCATATCTAATTCCTCTCGAAAAAAATGTACTTCTTTTTTTTATACAAAACAAGAGGTTTCAATAATAAAATTTATTTTCTTGTTTTTTTGTCTGCCGCTTTTTTCTTTATGGTTCTAATAAGACGGGTTGCCGATGTAGAAATAATTAAGCCTATTGATATGGCTACGGCGATAAAAGCGGCTTGAACTCCTTCGCTTACCCCTTTTTCTAACCTGTCAGTGACGAAAAAGAGCATGGTCTTATAAACCTTAAAGCCGGGAACCAATGGAATTGTGCCTATAACGATAAAGCATGTAACCGGAGTCTTTTGAAGGACGGCAAACCAATCAGCTAAGAGACCTACTGCTAAGGCTCCTGCCAAGGTTGCAAATATATAATTGACACCCATATTCTGAAAAAATATTAAGACCGTCCAAGAGATGCTTCCGCAGAGGGCGCTTAAAACCGTATTTTGTTTCGGAACCGAAAACAAAAAACAAAAACAAAAACTTGCTATAAAAGATGCTATTGCATGTATGTAGAGCGGCATTATATTCCTCCAAGAAGAGAGTAAGCGAAAAGAACGGAACCTATACCGAAGGCGATTGCGACTGCGATGAGTACAGCCTCACAGGTACGGGCTATTCCCGAAATTAAATCTCCCAAAATAAAATCCCGTATACCCGATGTAAATGCTACTCCCGGTACTAAAGACAAAACGGCTCCGACTATTATCATATCGAGATTTTTTACAAAGCCTACATGATAAAAGAGAATGGTTATTATCCCTACAAAAAAACCTGCAACAAAGTTCCCTAAAAATACCGTTTTGGAAAACCGGGTAATCCTATCATTTAAAAATACGGCAGCAAAGGTTGCAAGAAAGGTAACGATAAAATCGTTTACCGTACCGCCAAGGAGAACAGAGAAAACTCCGCAGCCTATTCCGGCCGTCGTCAAGATAAGCCAATAGGGATAACCTTTTTCTGTGTCAATCTTTTTTAAAATATCTAAAGCATCATTTTCGGATACTTTACCTTGCGTAAAGTTTCTTGAAAATTCGTTTACCAATGAAATCTTTTTTATATTGCTGCCGCGGCTCTTTATATTTTTAATATACGTAGTGCCTTCTTTTTTGTCGTCACCTATCATTATTACGGTAGGACTTATAAAAACGGCTATATCTGTAAAACCTCGCGAAGCACAGATCCTTAAAATAGTCTCTTCGGTTCTATTCATCTCGGCTCCGTTTTTTATTAAAAGCTCTCCGGCCGCTAAAGCGATTCTAAAAATTGAAACCGCTTTTTTTTCTTCTTCCATTATTTTCCCCAGTCGTGTTAAAGTCTTGAACCAAAATATAGCACAGGCGATTGAAAAAAACAAGTAATCCTGTGTTATGTAAGGGTAATACCGCTTGCAATTTATACGGTACGACTTAATCGGTAAAACTTAAATTAGAGGCAGTACTTTATTTAATGCGGATTTTATGATATAATCACTCAAATATGGATTATTATGTAGTTCAGGTCAGTACAGGTAAAGAAAAGAATTTTATCGAAGATGCGGAATTTAAAAATAAATTTAAAGAACTATCTTATTCTATAGTTTTTCCTCAAAGAATTTTAAAGATAAGAAAGTCCGGTAAGGTAACGGAGAAGCAGCTGCCTGTTTTTGCTGGGTATTTGTTTATAGGTGCTGATGAGATTTCAAAAGAGTTGTATCAGCATATTAGAAAGTGTAAAGGCTTTTATAGATTTTTACCTAATAATCAAGAACCCAGATCTTTAGAAGGAAGAGATTTGGAAATCCTTAATCAATTTATTTCTTTTGGAGGGGTTGCGAAAATTTCACAAGTCGTATTTGATGAAAATGATAGAATAAAAGTTATTGAAGGTCCTTTAAGCGGACTTGAAGGTTATATTGTAAGAGTGAATAAGAGGAAGGGAAGAGCTACCGTTTGTCTGGATATGTGTCAGACTGCTTTTTCTATCGACTTAGGATTTGAAACAATAAAGAAGGAAGAAAAAAATGGACCGTCCTAATAAGCAAAAATCCTCTATATATATAGTAGGCGCAGGTCTTGCCGGAACTATGATTGCGCATGAAATTTCGGCAAAAAAAATATTCGGTAAGGTTGCCGCATTCTTGGACGATGATTCTAAAAAAATCGGAACCAAGATTGATGGAATCCCGGTATTCGGTCCCATAAGTGAAACGGTTCATTTAATAAGAATAGATGCAGGAGATGTGGCTCTGATTGCAATTCCCAGTATACGCTCCGAACGTTTGCGGGAAATATATGAGCTTTTAAAATCGGCAGGGTTTTCAAAAATAAAGTTGTTACCTGCAATTTCTCAAATCATTGACGGTTCGGCGCATTTGGTGCAGGCCCGCGAGATAGACCCGCAGGACTTACTTACTCGCACTCCCGTCACAATTTCTTTAAAAAAAAGTTTGGCATACCTCAGAGGCAAGCGTGTTTTAATTACGGGTGCCGGAGGTTCTATCGGAAGCGAGCTTTGCCGGCAGCTTTTATCAGGCGGTGCTGAGCGCCTCTATCTTTTCGGACACGGAGAGAATTCCATTTATCAAATTTATAAAGAGCTTAAAATATTACAGGCAGGCGGTGTCGGCGACAAAGCTACAATTGTTCCTGTAATCGGGGAATTAAAAGACCGCGAGTATATGCGCTACATCATCAAGCAATTAAAATGCGATGCGGTTTTTCATACTGCAGCTTATAAACATGTTCCGTTGATGGAAGAAAATCCTGTTGCCGTTATAGAAAACAATGTTTTCGGAACAAAGAATCTTTTGGATGCCTGTATCGAATTCGGCGTAAAGCGTTTTGTTTTAATTTCGACGGATAAGGCTGTTGAGCCTGTTTCGGTTTACGGCGTTTCAAAACTATTAAGCGAAAAATTGGTATTGCAGGCTGCCGAAACCGTAAAAGAAAAAAAAGATTCGGCCTACATGTTTGTCCGCTTCGGAAATGTTTTGGGTTCAAGAGGTTCTATCTTTCCCTTATTTGTAGAGCAAATACAAAACGGAGGTCCCGTTACCGTAACCGATAAAAAGATGATCCGCTTTTTTATGACAATCCCCGAAGCTTGTTCCTTGGTATTGCAGACCGGAGGTGTCGGCAAATCGGGCGAGTCCTATCTTCTTGATATGGGGGAACCTGTAAATATTTATGAGACGGCAAAACAGTTGATAAGCTACATGGGCTTTGAACCTGAGAAGGATATTAAGATAGAAATAATCGGCCCCAGAGAAGGGGAGCGTTTGGAAGAACCTCTTTGGTCATCAACCGAATATCTTGAAAAAACCGATTACGAAAAAATTATGCGTCTCCGCGATAAAAAAGAATTCGATTCTAAAATCTTAAACGAAATTTTAAATACCCTGCATCCGTTTTGTTTTTATAGTGAAGAAAACAAAGATGACTTCCGCAACAAAGAAAAGATGCGCAAGTTTTTAGAGGAAAAAGAGCTTTTAAGATAAACTTTGACATATATTTGAGCTGTGTTATACTTATAAAGATGATATTTATAACCACCACGGAAAACTAATTTTACTGTTTAATAAAACCGCGAAAAAGATGTCTTGTTGCGTAATTTGTAAAATTTTAGTATGCTTTTGAAAGGTGTTTGCAAGCAGGAGTTTAAGATGAAAAAAATTATCTTTCGAATTGTTATTGCTGTTTTGATTATTGGAACTGCCGCTTTTTTTATTTTATTTTCAAAATACTCCGAAGCAGATGAGCAAAAATATAAAAATTCTTATATGTCAAAAAAAGAATTGGAAGAAGATTACGCCTTTGTTTGGGATTTTATAGAAAACGGTTATCCTTTTAAAAATGTTTGTATAAGAGCCGGAACTGATTTAGAAAAAATAAAAAAAGATTATTTTAAAAAGTTACCCGATATAAAAGATGAATTGGAGTGTTATTTATTCTATATGAGTTTGCTTTCTAAAATACAAAATAATAAACATATTGGGCATCTTGATGTATATGATGTATATTCATTAAATTCGGATACATATAGAGTACAAAATACTAATGTATATGATAATGATGTAAAAGTAAATTCGTTTTATTATTTACTTCTTATGAGAATGAACTCTGCAATAGAGCAAAATCGTTCGGAAGAGATATTAAAAAAATATGATTTAAACTTAAAGCCTACTATTGATTTGGAAGAGGAGAATGGTCTTCAATCTTATTTTGAAACAAAAATTATTGAAGATAAAAAAATTGCCTATTTAAATATAAAAAGCTTTTATATGTATACTAATGAAATTAAAGAAGCATATAAAAAAAGACTGAATTCAATTTTAACTTCATTTCAAGATTATGAAAATTTAATCATAGACCTGCGGGAAAATAGAGGGGGTGTTAGACGCCTTTGGCAAGATTGTATTGTTTCTCCCTTAATTAAAAAAGAGCAGGAGTTTTGCTGGGAGGTTGCTTATAATAGTAATAATAAATTTACAAAGGCTTTTATAAAAGATTTTCATTCCAGTAAACTTGAACCCAATAGAAATTTCGATTCTTTTAGTTTTAGCAGCAAAAATAAACCCGATAAAGAAAATTTTGATTCTATATGCAGTTATACAAAAATTATTAAACCCTTGCAGCCTTCTATTAATTTTTCAGGAAAGATTTGGTTATTGATAGGATCGGCCGCCGAATCTGCGGCTGATGAATTTGCATCATTTGCAAAGCAGACAAAGTTTGGGAATGTGATTGGAGAAAATACTTCAGGAAACGGTCTTAACAGCAGCCGCTTTTATTTAAAACTACCCAATAGTTCCCTTCTTATCCAAAGCGATATTTTGTACGGTCTTAATTCCGATGGTTCATGTAATTCCGAAGTAGGCACAGCTCCCGATATTTATAATCTCCCCGGTAAAGATGCCTTGGAGACCTGTTTGGAAGAAATCAAAAGATTGGAAAATAAAAACTAGTTTTTTACCGTTTAATTTAACCGCCAAGCACGCGAAGTGCGCAAAGAAATTTTTAGGGGAGAAGAAAAACTTTTGATGGAGCAAAAGTTTTTCTTCTCCCCTAATATAGCGGTATGGATTATCATTAAGACAAACCTGCGGTTTTTCTTAATAATCTTTTCCCTTTGCGTTCCTTACGGGTTATTAAAAATAAATAAAATTGTAAACTTCTAAAATAAACACTTGACAGATTACAAAAGTATGTTAAGATTAAATTAAGGTCTTTTTAAAAGACTAAAAATATTTGAATTTAGGTGTAGGAGCCTAAACAAAGGAGTTTTTATGAAAGACTTATTGAACAATGGGTTTTCAGCCTGTGTCTGAAACAGAGATGCTGATGGTTGAGGGCGGTGCAGGTGATAATGGGCCGCAAAAAGGTAAAGATCCTTTATGTCCATTTCCTGATGAAGGCGGAGGAAAACCGAAAGAACCGAAAGAACCAGATCCTGGTTCCGGCGGAGGCAGTGGTGACCTACAAAATTTTAATGTATGATAATTGTTAATCGTTGAGATGGATTTCTGTCTCAACGATTAACAATTATCATATTAAGGAGAATTTTTATGAAACCTGATGCTAAAAAGAAAGTAGAATTTTTTTTTATTTGTGCTTTAGTTGTTCTAGTAATTTCTTTTTTTGCATTTTCTATATATTTATCAAAAAAAGAGGAAAATGGAGAGTTTAGTTTTAATTCATTCAAATCGGGTTTTATTTCTTTTGAAGATTGCATCGCTGATTACGAAGCTTTTTGGGATTTTATCTACACCGAATATCCTTTTACCGAAGTATGTGAAAGAAAAGGAGCCGATTTAAAAAAAATAAAGGACGAAGGACATAAAAAAATTGAATATTCAGCCCCCATAGATAGTCAAAACTCATATATATCTTTTTATGCAAAACTTTGTGAAGATATCACTTCCCGTTATTTTACAGGTCATCTTTATCCTGTATCTATGAGAGATTATGAATATGGTATGGCTTCTTCCGATTCCTATTTTAAGTTATATGATGTAGATTTAATGAACTCTTTTTATAGTGCTAAGCCTTATTATACCGTTAATTCTTTAATAGGCAGCGGTGCAAGAATGGTTAAGGCCGATATAAAAATAATCGAGGAGGGTAAGATAGCTTATGTAAGGATAGATTCTTTTCGGAAAAGAGGATATGCAAAAGAGTATGTACAGTATAAAAAGGATATGAAAAAGTTTTTCTTGGATACCGAAAAATATAAACATATAATAATAGATGTATCTCATAACGGCGGGGGAAGTGTTGAATGTTATGACAGTGATATTTTGAGTTATAATAATATTGGCAGAAATATCCGGCAAAAAATATATTTTTTATGCTCAAAAAACAAATATACAGAGCTTAATCCTTCATTTAAAAACAATCAAATAGATATAAAAGAAGTTCCCAATATAAAAAATGCAAATACAAAAAAAAATACTATAGCTCTTTATGAAGAAGATGCTGCCAGTTTTCAAGAGTTGTCTCCCGGATATGCTCCGCCCAAGGATAGGAGATATTGGTTATTGATAAGCGGAAAAACAGCCTCGGCCGCTGATAGGCTTGCAGGTTTGTGTAAGGCTTCAGGGTTTGCGACCCTTGTAGGCTCTAATACGGGAGGCTTGGGACATAACGGTTTCTATTCTCCTATTCACATGATGCTCCCGAAAAGCGGACTCCTTATAAAATTCGATCTATTGTACGGATTAAATTCTGAAGGATATTGCACAGACGAATTCGGCACCGCCCCCGATATTTATAATCTCCCCGGAAAAGATGCCTTAGAGACTTGCTTGGAAGAAATAAGAAAATTAGGGGAAAAGACAAACTTTTGATGGAGCAAAAGTTTTTCTTCTCCACTAATTTAGAGGTATGGATTATCATTAAGACAAACCTACGGTTTTCTTAATAATCTTTTCCCTTTGCGTTCCTTACGGGTTATTAAAAATAAATAAATAAAAACGAAAAAAAATATTATAAATATTTGTAAACATCACTTGACAAATAAATAAAGTATGCTATACTTAACATAATACTAAATTTGAGTTTAGGTGTAGGAGCCTAAACAAAGGAGTTTACATGAACAATTTATTAAGAAAAGGGTTTCAGCCTGTGTCTGAAACGGAGATGGTAATGGTTGAGGGCGGTGCAGGTGATAATGGGCCGCAAAAAGGTAAAGATCCTTCATGTCCATTGCCTGATGAAGGTGGTGGGAGAATTGGACGTAAAAAAAAGCAGAAAAAGACTTGGGATCTCACTCGTTTTCCTGAAGAACGTTTTGGTCCAGATACTATAGGTGGGGTATTACCAATTACTCCATGGATGTTATATCGTTAATATTAGTTTTTATTGCTGTTAAAGATATTTTTTTGCGTATAGTAACTCTTTATGATTAAAAAAATTTTAGGTATCTTTCTTGTTATTAACTTACTATTCTCTTGTTCAAAAAAGATGGAAAGTCGAGATAATAAATTTATGTCGCTTAGCCAAATGGAAAAAGAGTATGAATATTTTTGGAAATTTATTTACGAAGCTTATCCTTATAAAAATGTATGTATTAGAAATGGTATTGATTTAGAAAATATCGAACAGATATATAAAAATAATCTGGAGAGTATAAAAAACGAATTTCAGTATTATAAATTTTATAAATATCTTATTGCTCAAATAACCGGACATAAGTATTATGGACATTTTTATCCTTTAAACTATACTATGTATTACTATGATATAAAAACGTGGTTACCCGAGTATGATGATTATGAATTAGTTAAACCTATTCAAGAAGATGAAAATATAATTAAATTTTATGATAAAGGTTTGATTGAATATGAAACTGTTTTATATAAGAATTTTACAAGTTCTAAAATGTTTTGCAATAAACCTTATTCAAACACTATTGAAAAATTTGAATTTAAACCTCTTAAAGAGAATGAAATATTTTATATAAAAATTCCTACATTTATGAATTCAGATGATTTTGATTGGGAAAAATTTCATGATGTATGGAAGGAGATTTGCATAAAAAATTATAAACATATAATTATTGATGTTCAAAATAATATGGGCGGATCTATGAGCAATTGTGAGGATTTTATTATTTATCCGTTTTTAAAAGAAAATAAAATCTACAAGGCTTTTGTAATGTATAGATATACTAAATTTTCTGATAAATATATTCCTTATTTTTTTAACCAAGAAAAACAGGAACTTGAAATTTCAATTAGTAAAAATGAAATTTTGGATTTACCTAAAATTAATCAAGATGATAAAGAAGAATTTAACATTTTTTACACAGTGTTCTATAAACTAAATCCTATAAATTCAAGTTATAATTTTGAAGGCAAATTTTGGGTTTTGGTTGATTCAAATTCTTTTTCTGCATCAGATAGGTTTGCATCTTTTTGTAGGCAAACGAAATTTGCAACAGTAGTAGGCTACAATACAGGGGGTGATGGATTACAAGGTTTTCATCCCGTATTCTTAAAATTACCTGATAGCGGGTTAATTATAAAATATGATATGTTTTATGGTCTAAATCCGGATGGTTCATGTAATTCCGAAGTAGGCACAGCTCCCGATATTTATAATCTCCCCGGTAAAGATGCCTTGGAGACCTGTTTGGAGGAAATAAGAAAGTTAGGGGAAAAAACGAATTAGGGGAGAAGAAAAACTTTTGATGGAGCAAAAGTTTTTCTTCTCCCCTAATATAGCGGTATGGATTATCATTAAGACAAACCTGCGGTTTTTCTTAATAATCTTTTCCCTTTGCGTTCCTTACGGGTTATTAAAAATAAATAAAATTGTAAACTTCTAAAATAAACACTTGACAGATTACAAAAGTATGTTAAGATTAAATTAAGGTCTTTTTAAAAGACTAAAAATATTTGAATTTAGGTGTAGGAGCCTAAACGAAGGAGTTGTTTTATGAAAGATTTATTGAACAATGGGTTTCAGATAGTGTCTGAAACAGAGATGTTAATGGTTGAAGGCGGTGTAGGTGATAATGGGCCGCAAAAAGGTAAAGATCCTTTATGTCCATTGCCTGATGAAGGCGGTGGAAAACCGAAAAAACCTGATCCTATTCCCGGCGGTGGATCTGGTTCAAGCTGTGGTCACAGTTAAATAAGTTATTATTAAAAGATAGCCGATTTAATATTAAATCGGCTATTAATTAGGAGCGCTTTGTGAAAAAATCTCGTATATTTACAGTTATAAAATGTTTATTCTTAGCCGCCTTTGTAATATGTACAATTGTTATCTCAAAAAACCGGTATAAAATATCAGGTTTTATAAGTCTTGAAGACTCCGAAACCGATTATGAAACTTTTTGGGATTTTATTTATAACGAATATCCTTTTACCGAAGTATGCGAAAGAAAAGGGGCCGATTTAAAAAAAATAAAAGAAGAAGGTTACAAAGAAATAAAATCTTCATCTCCTAGATATAGTCAAAACACATATATATCTTTTTATGCAAAACTTTGTGAAGATATCACTTCCCGCTATTTTACAGGTCATCTTTATCCTGCATCTATGAGAGATTATGAATATTGTATGACTGTTTCCGATTCCTATTTTAAGTTATACGATGTAGATTTAATGAACTCTTTTTATAGAGTTAAGCCTTCGTATTCCGTTAATTCTTTAATCGGCAGCGGTGCAAGAATGGTTAAGGTCGATATAAAAATAATCGAAGAAGGTAAGATAGCTTATGTAAGAATTGACTCTTTTTGGGCGGGAGGATACGCAAAAGAGTATATACAGTATAAGAAGGATATGAAAAAGTTTTTCTTAGATACCGAAAAATATAAACATATAATAATAGATGTATCCCATAACGGTGGAGGAAGTGCGGAATGTTATGACAGTGATATTTTGAGTTATAATAATATTGGCAGAAATATCCGGCAAAAAATATATTTTTTATGCTCTAAAAACAAATATACCGAGCTTAATCCTTCATTTAAAAACAATCAAATAGATATAAAAGAAGTGCCCAATATAGAAAATGCAAATACTAAAAAAAATACTATAGCTCTTTATGAAGAAGATGCTGCCAGTTTTCAAGAGCTGGCTCCCGGCTATGCTCCGCCCAAGGATAGGAGATATTGGTTATTGATAAGCGGAAAAACAGCCTCGGCCGCTGATAGCCTTGCGGGTTTGTGTAAGGCTTCGGGGTTTGCGACCCTTGTAGGCTCTAATACAGGAGGCTTAGGACATAACGGCCGACATTCACCGATTTATATGATGCTTCCGAAAAGCGGACTACTTATAAAATTCGATCCCTTGTATGGATTAAATTCGGAAGGCTATTGTGTAGACGAAGTAGGCATAGCCCCCGATATTTATAATCTCCCCGGTAAGGATGCCTTAGAGACCTGTTTGGAAGAGATACGAAAGTTAGAAGGTAAAAATTAACGGCGGATGAAACTTATCAGGCAATTTGACGGGACGGATTGCGGGGCGGCTTGTCTTGCTATGGTTGCATCCCATTACAAAGCAAAATACTCTGTAACATCGATCCGTGAAATTGCCGGAACCGATACACACGGTACAAATCTTGCGGGACTTGTAAAAGCGGGTGAGGCTATGGGCTTTTCGGTTCAAGTTTTAAAAGGCGATAAGGAAGCCCTAACTCAAGACCTGCCCCTTCCCTTTATTGTACATATAAAAAAATGTGAAGAAAAAAGAGAATTTTTTCATTTTGTTGTTGTAAAAAAAATAAAAAACAAAAAGCTTACAATATACGATCCTTCCGGGGAAAAGAAAAAAATTGATATTGACGAGTTTGTAAAAGCATGGACGGGGTATACTGTTTTTCTTAGTCCCTCAGCCGAGTTTAAAATACAGGATAATACCAAAGGTTTTTTTGAACGCTTTGCTCCACTTTTAAAACCCTATATCCACGAAATAATTCAAGTTATAATAGCATCTTTTTTATTGACCTTTTTCGGTATTATAAGTTCCCTTTATTTTAGATACATAATAGATGATGTAGTTTATTCAAAAGCTTTTACATCTCTTACAAGTCTTTCTATAGGAATAATTGTTTTAACTCTTTTTTCGTCAGGACTTTCTGCGGTGCGTTCTCATGTTATTTTGTTTTTTTCATTAAAGATGGATTATCATCTTATCTTTGCATATTTTAAGCATGTGTTTTCTCTTCCTATAAAATTTTTCGATGCAAGAAAAACGGGCGAAATTCTTTCCCGCATAAATGATGCTCAAAAGGTCCGTTCTGCCCTTTCCGGAACAGCCGTTTCGGTTGTCATTGATTCTTGTATGGTAATTATTGCAGGTGTAGTCCTTTATTTTAAATCTCCCTTTCTTTTTTGGATAGGTCTTATTACCGTGCCATTATCTTCTATTATAATATGGCTTTTTTCAAAAAAATTTGCAAAGGCCTACCGTGAACTTATGGGACAATTATCCGAAGTACAGTCATACTTGGTTGAAGCCGTTTCAGGGGCGGCCTCATTAAAAGCTCTTAATGCAGAAGATTCAGTTTATGATGAATATGAAAAAAGAGAGGTGAAGGCCGTAAAAATAAACTATAGGCTTGGAGTTTTAAGCAATATTCAGTCTTTTTTAAATTCTATTTTGACGGGTTGGAGTTCCAACATTATTTTTTTTGTAGGGACTTATTTAATTTTAAAAGATCAATTTACCGTAGGACAGCTCATCTCATTCAATGCTCTTTTGGGCTTTTTTACAAGTCCTCTTCAAAGGCTTTTAACATTGCAGCCTAGTTTGCAGGAAGCCTTTGTTGCAGGAAGCCGCTTGGGAGAAATTTTCGATTTAAAAAAGGAAATAGCAGATGAAGGACGTTGGATAAAACCTGAAAAAATTTTAGGTAACATCGAAATCAAAGACCTGATTTTTAGATATGGAACGCGTAAGCCTGTTTTAAATAAGATATCTTTAAACATAAATGCAGGAGAAAGTATAGGCTTTGTCGGAGCATCAGGTTCGGGAAAAACAAGCCTTATTAAACTGCTTTTAAAATTTTATTCGCCTGAATCAGGCTCAATAAAAATTGACGGACATAATATTGAAGATATAGATACAAAAGCTCTCCGTGCAAAAATAGGCTATGTGCCGCAAGATATCTTTTTATTTTCCGGAACCATTGCACAAAATATTTCTCTTCATGATGACAATGCTTCTATTGAAGATATTATAAGGGTTTCTATGGAAACGGGAGTACACTCTTTTGTAGAAAACCTGCCTGAAAGATATAATACCATTCTTGCAGAAAGAGGTGCAAGTCTTTCGGGCGGAGAAAGACAGCGCATAGCTCTTGCCCGCGCCCTTATATCGGATCCTGACCTTTTAATCTTTGATGAAGCTACAAGTAATCTTGATACAATATCCGAAAAACAAATTCACGGCATAATCGAAAACATAAAAACAAAAAAAATAACCACTCTTATGATTGCGCATAGACTTACAACCGTAAAAAATTGCGATAAAATTTTTGTAATGCAAAACGGTACAATTGCCGAAGAAGGCAATCACTCATCTCTTTTAGAAAAAAAAGGCTTATACTATAAGCTGTGGAATGGAGATGTTCTATGAAAGTAAAGGATTTGGAAACGATTAAAAATAGAATTCTTTTTTTTGAGTACAGGCTTCCGATAGTTTATACCTGCTTTATTTATATAATTTTATCCGTCTTTATGATTACTATTTTATGGATATGTTTTGCAGAAATGGATCAGACGGTAAAGGCGGCCGGTGTCTTACGGTTAAAAACAAATACTTCAATAGGCAAGGCGGCTTATTCCGGCACGGTAAAATCAAAGAAATTTCAATCCGGTTCTAAAATAAAGAAAGGGGATATTCTTTTGATTTTAGAAACTGCCGATATTGAAGAAGATAAGACTAATACCGAAAACGAAATACATCGGTTAAACAAAGAAATTAATAATCTCCTTTTATACGAAAAGGCTGTTCATTCGGATAAAAATAATATTCCTTTGGAACAAGCCATAGCTAAGGCCAGAGCCGAAATATATTTTGCAAAAAAAGAAAAGTTAAGAATCTTTTATGAAGAGGCAAAAGAAGAATATGCTCACGAAAAAGGATTGCCTTCTTCGATGAAAACAAAAAAATCGTTAAGTTCGCTTTTAGATAAATTTAAGATTGCAGAACTGGATTATAAAACTTTTAGTGCGCAAGAAATAATAAACATAGAAACCGAAAAAAATCTACTTATACAAAAACTTGAATCTGCTAAAAAAACTTTAACCCGTCTTAATAAAGAAATATACGAAAGTAAAATAACATCTCCTCTTAACGGCACAGTAGAAGAATTAATTAGAATAAATGAAGGAGACTATATATTTTCAGGTACGGAAATACTCCGTATCATTCCGGATATGATAGAAGAATTAAAAGCTGAGTTGATAATATCCGATAAGGATATAGCCGAATTAAAAATCGGTATGGAAGTAAATTTAAAATTTACGGCACTGCCGCCTTCCGAATACGGTGTATTAAAGGGTATAATTACAAATATTTCCAATGACAGCTTTAATAATCAAAATACTCCCTCATTTTTTTTAGTCGATGCCGATATCCTTTCTTCTTCTTTAAAAAATAATGAGCAAAAGGAAGTTAAGTTAAAGCCCGGAATGAGTACCGAAGCCCATATTATAATAAAACGTAAAACAATTATAAAATTTATTTTAGAAAAACTGGATTTTGTTAAATGAAGCGTATCGGTTTAATATTGTTGTTTTTGATTTTCCCATATTTACTTTTTACTGAAAGCCGTGATTGGGAAGAATTTTTTAATGAACGGCTTTCATATTCTTTATCAGCATCCTTAAACGATATCGAATTAAAAAAAATAGAGCTTTTGGAATATAAAGAAAAAACAAAATGGATACCCTCTCTTTCTTTTGACTTTCCAAAGCTATTTGCATGGAAAAATATTCCTGTAGAACTTACTAATACAAATTCATTAATTAAGAAAAAATATGCTGATGTTTTTAGCGGTAAGTATTCTCTATTGTTAAATCAAGCCTTGCCCTCAGCCGGAAATATTTTATTTTCATTTAATTTTAATTATGAGAACTTATTACAAAGTAAAGAATTTAAACATACTCCTTCTTTTGCGATTCAATTTACTCAGCCTATAACTAAATATAGTTTCGGGTTTTTAAATGAAGCAAAAAAAATAAACTTTTTAAAAAGCTCGGTTAAAGAAAAAAGATTTGCACTCTATGCCGATTTTATTAAAACATTTTTAAAATCGGCTTTAAATATCGAAGTTTTAAGTGCAGAATCGGAATACTTAAAAAATAATTATCTTTATGCAGCAGAACAATATTCTGCAGCCGAAGCTGAGTTTAAAAAAGAAAGATTTAAAAAAAGTGAATTATTAAAAGTAAAACAAAAGATGATTGAAGCAAAGCAGGAATACGATCTAAATCTAAATTCTTTAAATAGATTAAAGGAAGAGTTTGTCTTAAATTATAATTATGAGTACTCTTTAATGAATGAAAAAGATTCTTCTTCTCTTATTGATTTTTTGGAAACCGTTTTTTTTGATTCGTATATTTTTGATATACAAAATACCGAATATGAAATATTTTTATTAAACTCGGAAAAGGAGCAAGCCCATATTAAAAATGCTCCCCGTTTTAGTATAGGCTTTTCGGTTGATCCTAATCCCTTAAAAAACAGGTTTTCCTCTTATACATCCTCATGGCAAAGCCTTAAAAAAACTGAATGGCTGCCTGAATTATTTATATCCTTTTCTTGGACTCCCGACTATACTTTTACACAAAAAAAAGAAATAGATTTAATCGATTTAAAAATATCTTATGCAAAAAATAAACTTAAAACTTTAAAAGAAAAAAAAGAAATTAAAAATAAGGCTAAAACATTACGAATAAAAAATCTAAAAGAAGATTTACATATTCTTTCTGAGAATTTAAATCTTTATCTTGAATTAAATGAAGAATATAAAAAGCTTTATAAAGATGGAGTTATAACAAACCTTAATTTATTGGAATACACCGTAAGCCATTACCACCAAAAACTTTTAAAATTGAAAAAACTTAAAGACCTGATTTTTGAAATCTTTTAAAAAAATTGCAAATTTATGCAAAAAGACTTGACATATTACAAAAGTATGTTAAAATTAAATTAAGGTCTTTTTAAAAGACTAAAAATATTTGAGTTTAGGTGTAAAAACCTAAACGAAGGAGTCGTTTTATGAAAGATTTATTGAACAATGGGTTTCAGATAGTATCTGAAACAGAGATGTTAATGGTTGAGGGCGGTGCAGGTGCTTCAGATATGGTAATAGATGGTGATAATCCTGGAGCTCAAAGACCAACACCGCCTCCACCTCCTTCTAATGGCGGCGGATGTGGTGATGTAAATTGGGTTGAGATGAGATAGGAACTCTAATTCTAGGACACCCCCTCACAATTCTATGATTTGAATTGTGAGGGGAAATTATCGATATGAAAAAACAATTTTTATTTATTTTAATATTTATTTTTATTTTTTCTTTTTCATGTTCGGATTATACAAATGGCGATGAAGTCAGATTTATTTCTTATAAAAAAATGCTATCCGATTATGAATATTTTTGGGATTTTATTTATAAAGGCTATCCCTTTAGTGAAGTATGTGAGCGTAATGGTGCCGATTTAAAGAAAATGAAAATAAAAAATTATGAGTCCTTATCGGGTCTGGCCTCTGAAAATGCTTATCTTGCCTTTTATGATAGACTGTGCAGACAAATAACGATAGGAAAATCAATCGGCCATTTATATGCTGTGGATAAATATGATTACAAATATGTATTTAAGACATCAATGATAGGAGGTCCGTTTATTACTAAGGTTTCACTTATAGACGGTTTTTATTCTAAGCTGATAGGCGGAAGATCAAGTATTGAAGCTGAGAAAAATATATTCTATTGTGATTTTTTTAATGATGAACTTCCTTGTTATTCATGTGATATTTATACGGGGTTTTTAAAACGCATAATAGAACCGGGTAAAATAGCTTATGTAAAATTGGACTCATTTTTAATAGTAAACCGGGAGATAGAACATCAATATCTTAGAGATTTAAAAGATTTTTTTATTGAAACTGCCGATTACAAACATATTATTATAGACATACAAAATAACGGAGGCGGGTACGCCGATAACTACGAAGAAATAATATCTCCAAATATAAAGGAAAATCTGACAATAGTCTCTTATGGGCTTTATAACGAAAATAAATATACGAATCCTTATTTGGAAATGTTTTTTAAAGATTATAGAGATATAAAAAAGATAGAAAAACGTGAAGTTCCGAATATAGAAAACTGCGGTACCGTAAAAAATGATAAGGCTTATAAATTGGAAGATGTAATTGAACCTTCTTATATTTTAGATTATAAGCCTTGTGAAGATAAAAAATTTTGGCTTTTAGTAAGCGATGGTGTATATTCAGCAGCAGATCGTTTTACTTATGTGTGTAAAAAAACGGGTTTTGCTACAGTTGTTGGGACTAATACAAAAGGAGCCGGAAATAACGGTTTATGGCCTATGTACATCGTTCTTCCCAACAGCGGTTTATTGATAAAGTTTGATTTTATATATGGTCTAACCGATGGCGGTTATTGCACGGATGAATTCGGCACTGCTCCCGATATTTATAATCTACCTGGTAAGGATGCCTTAGAGACCTGTTTGGAAGAGATAAAAAAATTAGGGGAAAAGACAAACTTTTGATGGAGCAAAAGTTTTTCTTCTCCCCTAATATAGCGGTATGAATTATCATTAAGACAAACCTGCGGTTTTTCTTAATAATCTTTTCCATTTGCGAAGTTGAGCTTTAGCTCAACTCTTGGCGTTTCTTGCGGTTTATTTTCGGGGTCAAGCTTAACCGCGAAAAAGGTGTCTTATTGCATAATTCTTAAAATTTTAGTATGGTTTCGAAAAATACTTGCAAATAAGGAGTTTAAATGAAAAATAAGATTCTAGTCATTTTACTGTGTGTATTTATATTTTCTTGCTCAACAATGAATAGTAAACATGCAGCTAAAAATAAACTACCGATTTATATATTATCAGGAAAAGTGCGGATAGAACTTATACGTCAACATTCTGTATATCATCATCAAAATGATTCTATAATTAAAATTCATAGGCAAGGTGTAAATAATGATTCACTATTTGAAAAAGGAATAATGTTTTTTAAGGCGGGTGAGATGTTTGATCAATCATTGGTATTTTATGACTCTATTATAGCTAAAGTTGTTGCAGAGGAGCAACCTGCTGAAATAATGTGTAGCGGAAAATATTATAAAATTACTCCTGATAACAAATCTGGGATAGTTTTTTCTTTTTATAAAAATTAATAAAAAAGAGTTATTGGTATTTATAAAAAATACTTAACAAATAAATCTTTTCTGCTTAACATAATATGCGAATAGTGTTATAATGCGTTTTGAGGAGAGATAAGGAAATGGTTGGGATTTAGAATTTGGAAACGGCTCATTTGTTAAAGTTTCAGGCGGAGGAGGTTCTTTTTCAGTTCATTCTATTAGATTTTCTATAGGTTTTAGTTACTAAACTATTAAATTAAGGAAAGAAAATGAAAGTTATTCAATCTAAAAAAATTATCACAAAAAAAATATTAGCTATGAGTGTATTGATTTATATTTTTTGCTGTGCTGATTTGCTTTTTGCTTTCGATTTTGCTCCCTCGTGGGATTTTGGACACATCAACATTGCAGGAAGTTTTTCAAAAGATTCACAAATCCTATATGGTTCTGGAACTTTATTTGATATAAACCTATCAGATGCTGACACAGGGGTAGCATTTTCTTTCTCGCCTTTAGAAATAGAATCAAATCAACAATTAGGGAAAACCAATCTGTTTTTTATAAATGCTGAATTTTCATATAACACATTTAATAATCTATATAAAATATTTCGCTTAGCAGTGTTTGCTAGAATAAATTGGCTTACAGAATCTAATACTTATAAATATAGATTTATGTCCGGTCTTGAATTTTCAATAATGGCGGAGATGTCTCCATTTTGCGATTGGAAATTTCCACTTATTTTTAAGGCTTTTTCAGCTAAGACAGGTTTCAGATTAGACTATCCGGCTAAACCTTCTTTTTTTTGTAGTGCAGGCATAACACTTTCACTCCCCTTTTATGGCTTAAGTCAAAGTGCTAATAAAAATTAGTAATAAAGTAAAAAAATTAAAATAAAAAAATTATAAATTTATGTAAAAAACACTTGACATATTGCAAAAGTATGGTACACTCAAATTAAGGTCTTTTTAAAAGACTAAAAATATTTGAGTTTAGGTGTAAAAACCTAAACGAAGGAGTCGTTTTATGAAAGATTTATTGAACAATGGGTTTCAGATAGTGTCTGAAACAGAGATGGTAATGGTTGAGGGGGGAGGAGGTGCTTCAGATATGGTAATAGATGGTGATAATCCTGGAGCTCAAAGACCGACACCTCCACCACCTCCATCAGGAGGCGGAGGTAATTCATATTCCAATCAGTAAGGTAATATGATTCAACGAAAGGACTGCATGACGTTTTTTAGGTTGTGTAGTCCTTTTTATCGGCATCCTACAATGAAAAAGAAAAAACTAATATTCCGAACTATAGTATCTATTTTTGTTTCCGTGTTTGTTGCAATAGCTCTTAGTGTATCAAAAAAAAATGATACAATATCCGGTTTTATTTCTGCTGAAAAAATGAAGGCTGATTATGAATATTTTTGGGATTTTATTTACAACGGCTATCCTTTTAGTGAAGTGTGTGAACGAAAAGGTATAGATTTAAAAGAAATACAACAAGCGGGATATAGATATTTATCGGATCCTATGATGCAACATGGATATTATTCTTTCTATGGTGATTTATGCAGAAAAATTACAGGAAATAGATATATAGGCCATCTTTATCCTTCAGATTATTTTGATTATAAGAAAATATTTAAGCAGACTACAGCTCAGTTTCCATTGCGTGAACAAGAAGCTTTGATAGATAATTTTTATGCTTCAATGCCTAAAACAGGTGCTTTTGCCGAGAAAAACAATATGCTATATGCAGATGATTTTAAAAATATAAATCCTCCGTTGATGGGGACTCGTAAGTACTCAAAACCATATACAAAGATAATAAATACTGATTATATTGCATACATAAAAATCAATTCTTTTCTTATAACGGAAGGGAAAGAAAAGCAAGAGTATATAAAAGTCTTGGAAGATTTTTTTATTGAAACGGCAAATTATAAACACATAATAATAGATATACAAGATAACGGAGGCGGATATATTGAAAATTATGAAGCAATAATATCTCCCAATATAAAGGAAAATCTGACAATAGTTTTTTATGGTCTTTATAATGAAAATAAATATACTGATATTTATTTAGGTATGTTTTTGAACTATAACGATGTAAAAAAAATAAAAAAGAATGAAGTTCCAAATATAGAAAACTGCGGTACTATAAAAAACGATAAGGCTTATATATTAAAAAATATAATTTTTTCTCGTTCTGCTAAGGGATATAAACCTTGTGATGATAAAAAGTTTTGGCTTCTTATAAGCAGTGATGTATACTCAGGAGCAGATCGTTTTGCTTATGTGTGTAAAAAAACAGGATTTGCTACAGTGATCGGTACCAATACGGGAGGTGCCGGAACAAATGGTGAATCGCCTACGTACATTGCTCTCCCCAACAGCGGCTTATTGATAAAGTTTGATTTTATATATGGTCTAACCGACGATGGCTATTGCACAGACGAAGTGGGAACTGCTCCAGATATTTATAATCTTCCCGGTAAGGATGCCTTAGAGACCTGTTTGGAAGAAATAAGAAAGTTAGGAAAATAGAATGATAAAGTTTTACCTAAAGTTTTTATTTTTTTTACTTGGTTTGATTTTATTTTCATGTAAGGTCTCCATTGAAGAAAATATTGATAACCAAGTAGAAGTATTTGAATTTGAAATACGGCCTATGGCTAGGATAGTTGTTCCGGCAAAACTTGGTAATGTATCTTGTAACTTTATGATAGATACAGGATGTGATTTCTCGGTTCTCTCAGAAGAATTTGCAAATAAAATCGGTAAAAGTTTTTTATTTCCTACGGTTATTAAGACATTTTCCGGGAGCGGTATTAGTCTTGGAGGTAGATGGAAATCAAAAGATGTATTAAGAATAGGAAGTTTTAATTTCGGAAAATTACAATTTGTTATCGGTGAGCTTGATGATTTTATGTTAAAAAATATTCACGGAATAATCGGTACCGATATTTTACAAAAATGTATTTTAAACTTAAATTATTCAAAAGGAAAAGGATATCTTATCCCCCGATCAATTTTCAATGATAAAGAATATTCAAAATACGAGAAATTAAAAATAGACAGAAAAAGTTTAATGCCTGTCGAAATTGAAAATAAAAAATATAAGTTACTTGTAGATTCCGGTGCAGAAGGTATCTTTTTGGATATCGATAATAGAATAACTTTTACTGATTCGGTTGTTGTAAAGAATATTGAATCTAAGTATGATACTATTATTTCTTCTGTTAAAATTGATGGTAAATTATGCCGATCGCAAAAAGGAATTAAGATAAATAACATTCTTATTAATGATATTGTGTATCAGACATATAAATTATCTAAAAAAGTTATATTTAATTCTGAAAAAATAATAGCAGGTATTGTATTTATATCCAAATTGGATTGGGTTTTTGATTATTACAATAATTCGGTGTATATTTTTAAACCGGACAATTTTACTTCTGATTTCAAAGAACATAAAATTAAAGAAGTTGTTTCGTATCGTAAATTAAATGCTCTATGGTTAAAATGGGAAAATAATGAAAATCCTCTTATAAATATAACGGATATTAAAAGCAGTGATAAAATTATTGAAGTCAACGGAGTGTCTTTTAAAGAGTGTATTGAAAAACTGGGTTATGAAAAAGGTTATGATGTTTTTTTATCTGTGATTGAATCTTTAGATTTTGATTCTATCACTGTTATACGGGAAGATAAAAAAGTTATCTTAAAGCGAAAAAAATAACTAGGAATGTATTTGTTTCACTTTTCAATTTAACCGCAAAGCGTTGAGCTTATGCTCAACTTCGCGAAGGGCGCAAAGGAATTTTAAGGTAGCTTTTATAAGCAATATTTTAATTAGTCTTTGCGGTCTTGGCGTTCTCTGCGGTTTATTTTTATAAAGCCCTTGATTTATTGCAGAGTTGTGATATAATTAAAATAGAATTCGGTAAAGGAGGTAAAATAAATATTATGAAAAAATTAATATTCCGAACTGTAGTATCTGTTCTTGTTTTGGTGTTTGTTATAACAGCTCTTATTGTATCAAAGAAAAATGACACTGTATTTGGTTTTATTTCTGAAGAAAAAATGAAGGCTGATTATGAATATTTCTGGAATTTTATTTATAACGGCTATCCTTTTACTGAAGTATGTGAGCGCAAAGGTGTGGATTTGGAACAAATACGGCAAGAAGGATATAAATACTTATCTGATCCCATGATGCAATATTCTTATTATTTTTTTTATAAAGATTTGTGCAGAAAAATTACGGGAAATAAATATCTGGGGCATCTTTATCCTTCCGATTATTTTGATTATTACTTCAATTATTATTTTAATTATAAAACAATACTTAAAAATGATTCAGCTCAAAATCCATTTATTAAGAAAGAGACTTTGATAGATAACTTTTATTATCATATATATCAGGCAGATGCTATTAGTGATAAAGACTATATGGTGTATGCGAGAACCTCTAGTGATAGGATTGCTCCGTTAATAGGAACACGTACATATTCAAAGCCGTTTATACAGATTATCGAGACCGGCCGTATTGCATATATAGAAATCAAATCTTTTTTTACAACGGGAGTAGAAAAACAACAAACGTATCTAAAAACTTTAGAAGATTTTTTTATTGAAACGGCAAACTATAAACATATAATAATAGATATACGAAATAATGGAGGCGGCCGTTCAGAAAATTATGAAGCGATAATATCTCCGCATATAACGAAAGATATGAATATATTTTTTTATGGCCTTTATAACGAAAATAAATATACGGATACTTATTTGGATATAAATTATATGGGGATAGAAAAGATCGAAAAGGATGAGATTCCTAATATAAAAAACAGCAGCACTATAAAAAATGATAAAACTTATAAATTAAAAGATGTAATTTCTTTTCGTCCTATCATGGGATATGAACCCTGTGAAGATAAAAAATTTTGGCTTCTTGTTGATGGCGGTGTATACTCTGAAGCGGATAGATTTGCTTATGTGTGCAAAGCAACAGGTTTTGCTACTGTGGTCGGGACCAATACAGGTGGAGCCGGAACAAACGGTAAATCACCTGCGTATATTGTTCTTCCCAACAGCGGTTTATTGATAAAGTTTGATGGCCTGTATGGTTTAAATGAGGAAGGTTATTGTTCTGATGAATTCGGTACTGCTCCGGATATTTATAATCTTCCCGGCAAAAGTGCTCTTGGAACCTGCTTGGAAGAAATAAAAAAATTAGGGGAAAAGACAAACTTTTGATGGAGCATGCTTAACCGCGAAAAAGGTGTCTTATTGCATAATTCTTAAAATTTTAGTATACTTTGCTGCTGATTTTATGAGGCAAAGGACTAAGATTTATGCAAGATGCTCCGGTTAAAAAAACGATTCCTTTTTTTACTCCTTCCTTTTCTGATGAAGAAGAACAAGCTCTGATAAGGGTGCTCCGTTCAGGATGGCTTACTACTGGAAAAGAAACTCTTGAGTTTGAAAAAGAGTTTGCCGCTTTTACCGGAAGTAAGGCCGCTCTTGCCGTCAACTCGGCTTCAAACGGGCTTATGCTTGCAATGGATGCCTGCGGTATAAAGAGCGGAACTAAAATCTTGACTAGTCCTTATACCTTTATTTCGACGGCAACCTCAGCCCTACACTTAGGCGGTGATGTAGTTTATGCCGATATAGAAAAAGACTCTTACAGTATCGACCCTGAAAAAATTGAAAATATATTAAAAAAAGATAAGAGTGTGAAGGCTATTGTTCCAATTCATATTGCGGGAAATGTTTGCAATATGAAGGCTATAAATGATCTTGCAAAAAAATATTCCGTTGCCGTGATAGAAGATGCGGCTCATGCTTTTCCTTCAAAGACAAAAGAAGGCTATGCCGGTACTTTCGGAACCTGCGGCGTTTTTTCTTTTTATGCAACAAAGACAATTACGACGGGCGAAGGCGGAATGATCTGTACCAATGATGATAAAATTGCAGAGCGTATAAGGCTCATGCGTTCTCACGGTATAAACCGCACCATCTGGGACCGGTACACAGACACAAAGGCCTCATGGAAGTACGATGTTACGGCTGAGGGTTGGAAGTGTAACCTGCCGGATATTCTTTCTGCAATAGGAAGGGTTCAGCTTAAAAAGGCTCAAAGTTTTTTTGAACAGCGTAAAAAAATTGCCGAAAAATATAATGCTGCATTTGCAGGGAACGATTCTTTTATTCTTCCACCCGATGGAGAAGGCAATGCGTGGCATCTTTATATTTTAAGGTTGAACCTAGATACTTTAAAAATAGGCAGAGACGAGTTCGGTCAAGCCCTACAAGAAAGAGGTTTGGGCATTTCGATGCATTTTATACCTCATTTTGAAATGTCCTATATAAAAGAAAGATACGGTTTAGATAGTTCCGATTTTCCGGAATCGAATAAAAAATATTTGCAAAGTTTAAGTTTACCCTTCTATCCTTCAATGAGTGAAGATGATGCCGATTATGTTATTGAAACAACAATTAAACTTGCAAAATTAAATAGGCGTTAATTTATGGATAAAACTTTTGTTTCCGATTTGGAATTTGAAAATCAAGAATGGGCTTGTCTTATACGATCTTCCGATACAGATGCTAAAATTTTAGATATAGAAATTCCCGAATTACCTGAAGGTTTTTCTTTTTTTTCTGCAAAGGATATTGTAGGAAAAAATTCAATCAGTTTTTTAAAAACGGAGATGTCTGTTTTTGCTGACGAGAAAATAGAGTATGCCGGCCAGGCTGTAGGAATTTTGACCGGTCCTGATAAAAAAAAGCTTTTAGAACTTTCAAATCTTTTTCAAATCAAAACTCAAGGCCTTTCACGTCCCAAAGCTCAATTTACCTTTGAGGAAGAAGAAAAAAATTATTTTGATTATCCTATAATTTCTCGGGAAAGTTTAAGTTCTGGAAATGCTGAAGAAGTGTTTGAAAAAAGCTCACAAGTGGTTTATTCTACTTTTTCTTTTAAACAAAGATATCACTATCATGCTGAAACTGCCTGCGTTAAAACAAATTGGGTTGATGACAGGCTTGAAGTTCATCTTGCAACACAGTGGCCTTATCAGGTCTTAACTTCCGTTTGTAATGTTTTAAACGTGCCGAAAGAAAAGATAAATGTAGTTTCACATGCAGAAGCAGAATCTCTTGACGGAAGAATTTGGTTTCCTTCATTACTTGCTGCACAAGTTTCCGTTGCATCTTTTTTGACAAAAAAAAATATAGTGATTGAATTTTCCCGTCAAGAAGATTTTCTATATACGGCGAAGACTCCTGTCGTTATGATTCAGCATAAAACTTCCGTTTCCGAATTGGGAAAAATTACGGCTATGGATGTTTCGATAATTGTGGATGCTGGTTCATTTAATCCTTTTATAACTCAAATGCTTAAGCAGATGGTTGTAACTGCTGCCGGTATTTATCATCTTCCCGTTTATATGATTAGTGCCGTCGCAATAAAAACCGAAAAAGGTTTGACGGGTTTATTTTCAGGCTGGGGAGATTCTTATGTAATATCTGCATTGGAAAAACATATCAGTGAGATAATCAATCAGCTGGATTTATGTCCCATTCAATTTAGACTTCAAAATAATTTGAAAGTAGGGCAAAAAACAATTACGGGAATAAAAAAAGAAGAAAATTTTATTTTTGAAAATATCTTAAAGGCTGTTTGCAACACCAGTGATTTTTATAGAAAGTTTTATGCTTATCGATTGATGAATAAGGGCCGTAAAAACCGTTATGACGGAAACTGGAGAGGTATAGGAATTGCTGTAGGTTGTCAATATAACGGCTTACACATTCTTGTAAAATCGGGAATGAATTATAGTGCTGAAATAACTTTGACAAAGGACGATAAGGTCTTGGTTAAGGCCGAACCTACCTCAGAGGGCTTAAAGCGTATTTTAAAAAAACAAATTGCAAAAGAATTGGAAGTTGAAGAAAATCAAATTGTTTTTTTAGGAGCTTCAACCGATGAAATGATTCCCACAGGAGCTTCAACTGCATCCTGCGGTATCAGCATCTTGCCTGACCTTATTGCAAAATGCTGTACGGGAATAAAAAATCAAAGATTTAGAAAGCCTCTTCCTATTACCGTAAGCAGAACCTACAAGCTTTCACGTTCTAAAGACTGGGATAACGAAAGCTTAACAGGTCATCCCTTTATTTCCGAAACTCCCGGGGCCTGTGTTATTGAGCTTGAACTTGATCCGAGTACCTATCAAATTAATGTAAGAGGTATTTGGTTTGCCTGTGATCCCGGAAAAATATATTCAAAAAAAATGGTGCATAGAAATATTCATAAGACAATTGCAAATGCCGTCTCAAATATTTCTGTAGAAGATATTAGAGAAAATAATTTACTTCCCTCAAATTATAAAATAATTGCAACAGGGGCGATTCCTCCTATAAGAGATTTTATTTTAGACAGCGAATTAAAAACCAGAGGTCTGGGAGAATTAGCTGAAAGTCTTGTACCTGCAGCCTATATTTCTGCACTGAACCAAATTATGCTTAACCACGAACGTATAGATTTTTTACCTGTCTTTACTGAAGATATTTTTAATGCCGTTACAAAAAGCGAGGCTGTAGATGAAGATTAGTTTTAATTTAAATAAAACCGCAGTTCAAATTGATGCTACTGCAAATGAAAGGCTTTTATCGGTGCTGAGAAGGGAGTTTAATCTTTTAAGCTTAAAAAGTTCATGCCTAAGCGGTCAGTGCGGTTCGTGCACCGTTTTAATGAACGATAAACCCGTACCTGCATGTTTTGTTCCTGTATTTAATGTTGAAGGAAAAAATATAATAACCTTGGAATATTTTAAAACAACCGAAGAATATAAAATAATTGCAACAGGTTTTGATCAGGCCGGTGTCGATATGTGCGGCTTTTGCGATGCAGGAAAAATATTTTTTACATATGCAATTTTAAATTCCAATATAGATATTAGTTCCTCTGATGCAGAAGAGATTGTAAGAAAATATTATTCGAGTACGATGTGCCGATGTACAAGCTTTGAAGATTTATTTTCGGCTATTGAAAAAATAGGTAAAAATCAACGGAGAAAATAGAGCTTATGATTGAATTAACTAAAAATAGTATTGTTTATAGGGTACGTCATATGCAGGAAATGCAGGCTATCTTAAAAAATATTTCAAATATAAAACCTATTGCAGGCGCGACAGGTTTTTTAAACCATCAGACTGAAGAGATACTTGATTTACCTGAACAGATTTTGGATTTGAATTTTTTACCCGAATTAAAAGTTATTTCAAAAACCGAGCGCTATTTCGAGTTCGGTGCCGCCGTTACATTAAATGATATATTGGATCTAGGTAAAAAAAATATTCCGCCTTCCTTATATTATTCGATAGAAAAAATTGCAAATAATGCCATACGCTCTCTTGCAACAATAGGCGGCAACATAGCAACGGCAAACCCTCTTGCAGGAACTTTTTTACCTATGCTCGCTCTTGATGCAAAGCTGGAAATCAGAACAGCCGAAGATATTGAATGGGTGCCCTTTGCAAGGTATATTGATAAGAGTTATGCCGAAAAAAGACAAGAAAAATATATTATCAGCCGGATTAGAATTCCCAACGAAACATGGACAAAGAGTTTTTATACAAGGCTCGGCACTCCCGGATATATAGGAAGCGATACGGCCTCATTTTTATTTTTGATTCTTATCCAAAAGAATATATTATCAGATATGAGATTGTTTTTTGCATCAGATAAACTTATAAGGAATAAGGAATTCGATAACTTGCTTTTAGGAAGATCTTTGCCTCTTTCACAATCTGAAGTTCCGGTAATTATTCAAAAAGCAAGACAGATTTTTACTCCCGAACAATTTTCTTCGGAGTTTCATCATTCTTGTTTTTATAATTTACTTGAAGATAATTTGTACAATCTGACATAAGCCGGTTTTAAATATTATCCAAGGTATACTGCTCTATTTTATTTCCGGACTTACAAGCTATTTCATATAGGCACATATCCATAACGATGTTTTGGAGGCTTGCTCCTAAGGATCTTAACTCCAAATCCGTTTCCGATAAGAGAGCAATTATTTTTACGCACTGAACCTCATTCCATAGTTTTGCAGCTCTTCGGTATTGAGCTAGTGCAGTCTTTCCCGAAAAACCGAAACGCTTTAAAGCAAAATCATCCAAGTATTCATTATCCCGATGTATTTTGTGCCAATCCTGTAAGCGCCTAAAACAATAGCTTAAGCCTGCAATAATTTGAACCGGTGAAGAATTTTTTGAAAGTATTATCTTTTGACTTATGGACAAGGCTGTTTCAAGGCTTCCCATTGTTAGGGCATTAAAAAGACTGAAAGGCGTTTCTTCTTTATTGTGCGCAAAAAGTTTTTCGATATCTTCCTGCATAAGATGTGAGCCTTTTTGAAAGTAGAGTACCAAGTGAGAGCAGGCGGTTTTTAAAGCGTCGGTATTATTTTCTACTAATTCCAAAAGTTCATCTACAGCTTCATCTTCAATCTCAATGCCTTCTCTAAAAAGAAAAGATCTTATCCACTCTTGTTTTTTGTTTTCAAAAAGTTCCCAAAATATTTTTTGTTGAGTTTTAGAAACCGTATCGCTTATTTTTTTTGCAACAGATGTTTCGTCGGAAACTAAAATTAAAAAAGAATCGTTTGTATTTTCTTTTTTTGAAACGGATTGAATCCAGTCTGTAAGCAGATCGATGTCTTCTTTCTTTTTGATAAGCTCTGCCGATTTTAATATGAGGAGCTTTGCCGAAGAAAAAAGAGATGCGTTTTGTAATAGTGAAATTATACTGCCCATGCCTGTATCTCCTGCATAGACGGTATGCGTTTCAATATCACCGTATTGCTTTGAAAGAGTTTTTAACACTGTGTCGACAGCGGTGTTTCTTTCTCCGATTTCAGGCCCCATAAAAAGCCAAACAGGACTTGTCAATTGTTTCTCCCTAAAAAAATTTATACACAGCAGTATACAATAAATACAGGACTTTGTCAGCCGCTCTATTCTACAATTTCACTAAAGGCTAAAGCTATTGCCTTTGCAATAGCAACTGAGGCCGATCTATGAGCTTCTTTTTCGGTAAAGCCTGCACCTCTTTTGCTTATATGTTTTTTATAAAGGATTTCTTGTGTGCGCAGATTTTTTATTTCTATATGTGCATTAAGCCTCACTAAAAATCCATCGGCAGCCTTTGAGACTTCGTCTGTTTCTATCCTTGCGTGAATAAAAAAATCCGTAGATTGGTTTTCGTTTTTTGCAGACATGGTTTTAAAATTCATATCTTCTAAAATATCGGAAGTTTTTTCTTCGGTAATTGAGCTTTTAATATCAGCCTGTTCTATAAAAAGCGAAACTGTTCCTTTTTTTTCGTTTTTTATTTTATTGTCATGTTTTTTAAATTCAAAATTTATCACTTGTTTAAAAACAATTTGCTGAAGATCTCTGACAGCTTCTTTATATTCATCAAAATCTTTTGATCCGAGGATTTGTTTTATTTCGGAAATATCCAATTCTATTCTTATCCGGCTTTTGTTTTCAATTTTTTCATCATGTAAAATAAAATGTGCAGTTCCGTTTTGATCCGTTTCAACACCTTCGATTATTATGGATGTAGTATTTTTTATTTTTGTTTTGTAGCTTATCAATAAGGGAACTCCTTCTTCAAGGCTTCCTATATCGATGGGAATTAAAAATTCGTTTGAAGGATCTTCAAGGTTTGCTTTTTGTACATTAAGTTTAATTTTTTTTAAGCTCTCTTTTGCTTTTGAAATATTGTTTCTATATTTTATGTCATAGTTTTCTATTTGCGAGTTAAATGCTGCAGAGGCTGCTTTAATATAATAAAGGGTTGCAGAGTAATATTTTTTGTCTTCAAAAAATTCATGGGCTTGTTTTTCAGGTTCGCTCACCGATAAGATTTTTTCTTCTGCAATTTTTAATAAGCGGTTTCGTTCTTTACGAAGCTCATGCTTATCGTATTCGGCCAAAAGATAAACGGTAACGCTGTCTTTGCCTTTCTCGGTATAGCGGTTTTTGATTTTTAATTTTTTTATATTAGCAGCTGAAGACTGAGAAATTTCGGACTTTAATATTTTTTCAAGATTCTCAACGGAACCTAAAGCTGTCGTCGTCGTTTCCGTTTTTATTGATACACCTAAGTATCTTATGATTTCATTTATAAGATTATTTTTTGCATCCGTTTCTGCAAGGGTAAAATCTGTGTTTGTTCCTGAGGCTGTAAAGTATTCGTAATTTTCATCACCTGCCGGTACCTTCTCTATCCAAGCAGGATACTGTTCCTCGGTTTTGTTTTTATAACTTGCACAAGAGAATAAGGTTAAGGTTAAAATCAATAAAATTAGTATTTGTTTTTTTTTCTGCATATTCTTTATTTTTTAAAGGAATAATGCGAAAGAAAGAAAATTTTATAATTTATAGCTTATAAATAAAGGCTTTTCTTTCTTCCGCAATTTAAAAGATTTATAGGCCTTCTGAAAGAGCTTCCCTTACTCTTTCACGGACAACCTTCTCTTCTTCACTCTTGGGTTTATCCTCGTCTGCTCCGTTGATTGCGTTCTGAATGAGCTTATCCAAGGTTTTTTTGGAGATGCTGTATAAAACTAGGTAGGTATAATCATCTCCAGTGGGATTTCCATCGGCGTCAAAGTACCTCATCTGAACCCAATAATCAGTTTCTTTCTTAAAGCCGGAAAGTTTTGTAGAAGTAACCGTTTTGACTATGTCTTCAAGGTAGCCTTCAATCTTATCCTTATCGCCTGCAGCGGCAGCGGCAGCCTTGCTTTCTACTCTTACCTTAACCATCCTTGCCATTTCGGAAGGGACTGAAAAATCTCTTGTCCATAATTCGGCTCCCTCCAAACTTTTTGATCTGGGTGATTCAAACTTAAAAAGATAAACGTCCTTGCTCTTATAGTCATCCGTTCTTTCGATAACATTGGGTTCTTCTGCAACCCAGCCGGGGACAGGCTTATCCCATTTAAGGTTTTTGTGATCGAGCATTTCCGGCTTTTTAACCTTGCTCGAGACGGTTCCAAGCGGTTTTAATTTGTTTGCACAGCCTGATAAGGCTATAACTGCAAATAATGCAAGGAACATAATTTTAATTGCTTTTTTCATATCTTGCCTCCTAAAATAATGCAAATATATTTTTAAAATTAGGCGTATTTTACGTCCAATTTAAAAGCCCGATTTAAATGTTAAGGTCTTACCTCTTAGCATTACCAATTTTATATTTTCGAATCCCGGGACGGAATCTGCTGCATCGTAAATAACGGCTTCAAGGTCATCAATCGTTCCGAAAAATGAAACGGCGTATTTTGTTTGTGCCGAGGATTGATATAAGGTTTTTATATCATTGAGATTTTCGCTTAAAGCCTTTCTAAGGCGGGACATGCTCTTGCTGTCGGGAGTTTCGTTTATGATAACTTCATATCTTATACCGCGTGAATAGGCCTTGGCCAAAAGAATCTTTGCCTGGTCTATAGCCATAGGTAAAGCCTTGTTTACTGCTGATTGGATGGCATTCGATTGGGCATCATAGCTGCTTACTCGGCTGAAAGTTTTTTGACTTGTGTACGGAACAGCTCCCAACAGTTCGCCTGTTGAAGGATTAAATATTTTTAAGGTTATTTTAGCCGAACCGTAATAGCCGTTTGACTCATAACCGCCTTCGGTTACCGCATCAATTTCCATATAGACATCGGCATTCAGCTTTTGGGCTATCAGCTGAATGGCAGACATTCCTTCTTCGCTGCTTTCCTGATATATGACGGCTTGGTCTTTTTTTAGTTTTTCTACCTCTTTGGAATCTATTGCCCTGTATCCCTGTTTTAGAAGAAAGGCATTGCCCGTTTCTACTGCTGCTTTTAGTAAAAATCTGTCTGCATTTGCTTCTTCTGCATCAAAGACCATATAGGTCATGTTTTCTATGTAATTATTTAAAAATTGAAGATTTTTTTTGCCTTCGCCGGAAGCTTGGGCTTCTTTTAAAATAAGATCTGCATCCTTAGGTTTTTGTGCGGAGTTGGGGTTTTCATTCAATTGTCCATCTCCGAAAACCAAGTCATCCATAGTTTTATTGTTTGAAGTTTTTTGTGAAAAAATCCCTGCTGCAGAAAGAGCGGCCGAAACCTCATTCATTTTTACGGGGATCTTAATCTTGATTATATATACATCGCCTGTTTTTGACTTTTGTAAAACATCCATTTTTTCATTTACTACATACTTGTTTGGATATTCAGTATTGTAAAGCTCTTCTCTAATTCGTTCGTAATTGTTTTTTTCCGATTCGGGGCCTATAATATCTATGACTCCTTGACGGATTGCTCCTACTTTTGCCTTATTTATTGCCTGCAAAAAAGAAACATCTTCTCCCATTGAAGTATACTCTTTTGTTTCAGTGTAAGCCGGCCTTTTTACGTCTAAGGCATCTTCAATACTTGCACATGAAAAAAAGAATAAGGGTACAGATAAAAACAAAAAAAGTGAAATCTTTCTCATTATATTTCTCCTAAAGTTATAATTTTATTGTAAAGCCGACTCCTGCGGTAAATCTTAGGATTCCTCCTATCCCATCGTGAAAGGTTGAACCTATTTTTACGCCCGCATCGCCCCCTATTTTAAAATTCTTTGTTACAAGAAAGCTTGCATGTACAAAGGCCCTAAGTCCTGCTCCTCCAGGAAGCGGAATCTTTTCTTTAGAACCGGTTATAATCATTGTATAATAAAATTGCACAGTAGGCAAGATTTGTAAACGTCTAAGGTAGGTATTTCCTATTTCGGCGCCGGCGAATATTGTTATAGGAGCCCCTAAAGAAAGCAGTTTTGGGAAATGCGTGTCAATCGTCATCTCAGTTCCAAAGCATGGTCTAAATCGGTAAAATCCTCTTGTCCCCGAAATATGAAGGCCGAAAGTCCCTCCTGCGTCATATAAACCATTTTCGAGAGAAAAAACGCCTATTTCTCCTAGGGCATAAGCCCTGTATTCAAATGGCCCGTGAGGAACTTCCTTAATAGGATCTCCTAACTTTAAGGGATTTTTTGAATAAAGTATTAAGCCTTCCGAAAAATCGTTTTCTGTTTTGGTAACAACAATTAAGCCTGTTTCTTTCTTTCCGTCCTCGTTTAAAACAACATACTCATCTCCAAGTTTCACACCCATTTTTTTCCCAAGCTCAAATGTAATGGTGTTTTTTTCGGACTTGATTATACCTGTCTTTATCTTAAATGCTTCTATTTTGCGCAGCTCAAGATCAAGTTTATCTGATAAGCTTGAAGCGGCTGCCTTACAGGCTTTTTCATAAGAGTAACTTGCAGATTCTATTCCTACAAGAAATTCTTCTTTTAGATCTTCTTTTGGAGAATATACGGTAAATTTAGCTGTAAATTTTACGCAAAATCCGTCAATTTCTCCCAAAAACAGATCATTGTATTTTTCTTTTTTGATGGAAATGTTTTTGACTACCGGTACGGCTACATAGTAAGAGTTGACTAGTTTCTCCCAATCTTCTCTTGTAAAGGCTTCAAGGCCCCTTAATACATCCTCAGGTATGGAAACATTTTCTTCACGGGATTTGAGGATGACTTCGGTAAAGGCATCTGCATCCTCTGTAGTTAACCTGTATTCTAAGCCTATTATATTAAACCTTTCTAAGCTAAAAAAAACATCCATGATTGCTTCATCAATCATGGCAATGAATTCGCTTGAAGTATAAAGATCTTCATAGAGTGTTGCAAATACGGCTACATCCTTTTTTTCGCTGACCTTTTGTGCATAAAAAGGGAGTGAGAAGAAAAATGTCATAAAAAGTACGGAAAAACAAATTTTTTTCATTTTTGTCTGCTTACTTTGCCTTTCTCCTTAGTTTATTGGCAGTATATACCATTTATTAGGTATTTTCAAGTAAAGCCGTTGCCTTTTTTCTGTGCGAAATTTTAGACAAAATTTCGCATATTTTTTTGCGAATATAAGACTCTGATGTGTTTGCCCTGATTACATCTTGATTAAAATGATAAAACCTGATATATTTGTGAGGAAATATTTAGGAGGACTTTATGTCAGAAAAATATGATTTGGTTATAATTGGAGGCGGTCCCGGCGGTATGGCCGCAGGAATTTATGCAGCCCGTTCAAAGTTAAAGACTGTTATTCTTGAAGAAAAGCCCAACCAGGGCGGACAGTGCTTCATAACAGAGGAAATCGAAAACTACCCCGGTTTCCCCGAATCTTCAGGTCCTGCACTAACCGAGGCCTTTCAAAAACATGCCGAGAAATTCGGTGTTGAGTTCAAAAGAGCAAGGGCCGAAAAAATCGAGCTTGTTCCCAATTCACCTACACGAATCGTTCACGGAAGTGACGGCGTAAAATATGAATGCTTGGCTGTTGTTGTAGCAACCGGTGCAAGTGCCAGAGAACTCGGATGTAAGGGTGAAAAAGAACACTGGGGCAAGGGTGTTTCATACTGTGCAACATGTGACGGTGCCTTCTTTGAAGAATGCGAAATCGTAGTTATCGGCGGCGGCGACTCTGCTGTTGAAGAAGCTATGTACCTTACAAAGTTTGCCGACAAGGTAACTATCGTTCACCGAAGAGATGAACTTAGAGCTGCTAAGTCCATTCAGGACAAGGCCTTTGCCAATCCCAAGATGGCCTTTAAGTGGAATGCCGTTGTTGAAGAAGTTTGCGGAGAAGGCCTTGTAGACAGCGTTATCTTAAAGGATACAAAGACAGGAGAAACTTCCAAATTCGATACTGAAGGTGTATTCGTATTTATCGGACACAATCCTCAGACAGCCTTTATCCAGGGCTTGGTAGATCTCGATGAAAACGGCTACATCCTCACAAACGGAAGAATGGAAACAAATGTACCCGGCATTTACGGCGTGGGCGATGTTATTCAAAAAGAATCTCGCCAGGTTGTTACAGCCGCAGCCGACGGTGCCCTTGCAGGTATCTGGGCCGGTCACTATATCGACGATATCAAAGCCAAAATGGCTATGAAAAAATAAGGAGATACGATAAACAGTTCGGCAGGAATTCGGCCTCACTGTTTACAAAAAGTTTTTATAGGAGAAAAAAATGATTGAATTGACAAAAGAAAATTTTGAACAAGAAGTTCATCAGTCAAAGGGTGTAACCTTTGTAGATTTTTGGTCGGACGGATGCGTCCCTTGTAAACAATTAATGCCTGATGTTCATGCAATGGCAGAACGCCATGCAGGAAAGGCTAAGTTTTGCTCATTCAATATTGACGGTGCAAGACGAGTCGCCATGAAAGAGCAGGTCTTAGGTCTTCCTACAATGCTCATCTATGTTGACGGAGAGCGAAAAGACGGTGTTACAGGAAGCGACTTAACCATCGATCAAATCGAAGAGATGGTAAAAAAATACATCTAATTTTACTTAATTTTTAATCTTTTAAGCCGGAGGAAAGGTGATAAACTTTTTTGACGGCTTTTTAAAGATACGGTTTAATAGACCGTGGGCAGGTTCTCCCTGCCTCAATAAATTTTATCCTAGGAGGATGCTATGGTTGAATTGAAAACCAAAAAAGTCATCATCATTGGTGACCGAGACGGCGTTCCCGGGGAGGCTATTAAGCTCTGTGCAGAATCGGCAGGTGCTGAGGTTGTATATGCTGCAACCGAATGCTTTGTCTGAACAAGCGCAGGAGCAATGGACTTGGAAAACCAAAAGCGAGTCAAAGATTTAGCTGAAAAATACGGTCCTGAGAACGTAATCGTTCTTTTGGGCGGTGCAGAAGCCGAATCTTCAGGTTTAGCCTGCGAAACTGTTACAGTAGGCGACCCGACTTTTGCAGGTCCGTTGGCTGGAGTCTCGTTGGGACTCTTGTGCTATCACGTGGCAGAACCGGAAATTAAGAGCCAAATAGACCCTGCGGTCTATGAAGAGCAGGTAAGCATGATGGAAATGGTTATGGACGTCGATGCTATTATCGCGGAAATTTCGGAATACCGAAATAAAGGCTGCAAATTTCTGTAATGCCTTTCGGAGCTTATGAGTTTTAAACCATAGGCTTCTTTCGTGTTAGTCGGCGGTGCGGTTATACAAAAATGATTCCATTCTTTAAAATGGAGCATCTTGTAGCTGCACCGCTTTTTTTATTTACAGCGGGATAGGTTTTCATAAAATAAAATTACATATCAAGTATGTTTTTTTTTCGACTTTTAGAAGGATAAATAATGGCTAAGAAAAATAACGCAAACATAGGTTTTGAAAAACAAATTTGGGAAGCGGCTTGTGTGCTTTGGGGATTTATTCCTGCCGCTGAGTATAGAAAGGTCATCATCGGTTTAATTTTTTTACGCTATATTTCCAATGCTTTTGAAAAGCGGTATGCAGAGCTTGTTGCCGACGGCGAAGGGTTTGAAGATGATAGGGATGCCTATGCCGAAAGGAATATTTTTTTTGTACCCGAAAAAGCCCGATGGAAGGTTATTGCTGCTTCGGCCCACACTCCCGAAATAGGTTTGGTAATCGACAAGGCTATGCATTCTATTGAAGAAGAAAATAAAAGTCTTAAAAATGTGTTGCCTAAAAACTACGCGAGCCCCGATTTGGATAAAAGAGTTTTGGGCAATGTTGTAGATCTTTTTACCAACATGGATATGGAAGAAACGGAGGATAGCAAGGACCTTTTAGGAAGAACCTATGAATATTGCATAGCCCAGTTTGCCGCCTATGAAGGGAAGAAGGGCGGAGAATTTTATACTCCTGCGAGCATCGTAAAAACGATAGTTGAAATTTTAAAGCCTTATTCAAACTGCCGGGTTTATGACCCCTGCTGCGGTTCGGGCGGAATGTTTGTTCAATCCGTAAAATTTTTAAAAGAACATTCAGGCAAGCGGTACAGCATATCGGTATATGGACAGGAAAGCAATGCCGACACATGGAAGATGGCCAAAATGAATATGGCTATTCGCGGAATAGGTGTAGACTTCGGCTCCTATCATGCGGACACCTTTTTTAATGATCTTCATCCGGCTCTTAGAGCAGACTTTATTATGGCAAATCCTCCCTTTAATTTGTCAAACTGGGGACAGGAAAAACTAAAGGATGATGTAAGATGGAAATATGGAGTTCCTCCTGCCGGAAATGCAAACTATGCTTGGATTCAGCACATGATTTATCATCTTGCCCCTAACGGAAAAATCGGCCTTGTTCTTGCAAACGGAGCCTTGTCAACTCAAACGAGCGGGGAGGGAGAAATAAGAAAAAAAATTATAGAAGATGATCTTGTTGAAGGTATCGTAGCTATGCCGACCCAACTTTTTTATAGCGTTACAATCCCCGTAACTCTTTGGTTTATTTCAAAAATTAAAAAACAAAAAGGAAAGACCTTATTTATCGATGCCCGAAAAATGGGTTACATGGTTGACAGAAACCACAGAGACTTTACCGATGAAGATATTCAAAAGCTCGGCAAGGTCTTTGAAGACTTTCAAAACGGAAAAACAGAAGATGTTAAGGGCTTTTGCGCAGTTGCCTCAACTGAAGATATAGCAAAACAAGACTATATCTTAACTCCGGGGCGCTATGTCGGGGTAGAAGAACAAGAAGATGACGGTGAACCCTTTGACGATAAGATGAAGCGTCTTACCTCCGAACTATCCGAACTTTTTGCAAAATCCCATGAACTTGAAACCGAAATCCGCAAAAACCTGGGAGCTATCGGCTATGAGATGTGAAGGTGGAGATGTTGGTGTTATAAAGATGGAAACTATTCCTGCATACAAATATTGTAAATTTGTTACAGATGGTACTCATGATTCACCAAAAAGAACAAATTTTGGAAGAAAACTTATTACATCTAAGCATTTAGGAAGATATGCATTAGATTTTCAATCTGCCAATTATATTTCCGAAGAAGATTATCTTAAAATAATAAAAAGAAGTAATGTTGAGCAGTGGGACATTTTATTCAGTATGATAGGCACAGTAGGAAATATTTATATTGAAACAATGCCTAATGTTGATTATGCATGTAAAAATGTAGGCATATTCCAATGCGGCAATGATCAAAATAAATCTAAGTGGTTGTATTATTATTTACAGACTCCTAAAGCAAAAAAACATATTTATTCTTTTATTAGAGGTACAACACAAGGGTATATTCCTCTGGTATCATTACGAAATATACCTATTGATATTATTGATTTTACAACGCGAGATAAAATAATTCAAATACTGTGGTTATTGGATGAAAAGATAAAGAATAATATGCATATAAATGATAATTTATCGGCTTAAGCCGAGGCTTAAAATGGTTTTAAACTTCACTAAGTTTGACATTCAATTATATCCAAAATTTGATGAGGCGTTAATACAAAATCTTCTCTGGGAAAATGTTTTATATTGCCTGTAATTAAATAAGTCTCGAAAGTACGCCTAGCATGTAATGTGACTGAATAAAAAACGGTATCTTTCTGATCAGGCATTGTATCTAAAACTTTTATACCATCAAATTTTAAGCCTATTTTTTGAATTTCATTAACGGCAATATCAACCGCTTCTGGCGGAAAACAAAATTTAGGACGATGCAATACATCAAAATATTCTGCAATAATATCTTCATTGTAGATTGGAACAATATTACCTGAATACATATAGTTAATAACAAAGCGGGGAATAGAATCTTCTTTTAAAAATGCCGAAACAAGAACATTTGTATCAATGACAGCATACAAAGGCATATTATAGTCCTTTACGGGAAGCTTCTATTTCATTATTGATTTCATCAAGGTTCATTTCTGCCACACCATTTATAGCAGCACTTTGCGACATAGTACGCATTGCAGACAGAATTTCAGGCGGAATTTGTTTTTTTATATCATTCTGCTTGGTATTTTCCAACTTCATACTAAAAGGAATTCCATTTTCAGCAATGCTTCGCTTAAAAAATATACGTACAGCTGTTGATAAATCTAGGCCCAGCTGTTCATATACAGCAGTCACATCATTTTTCAATTTTTCATCAACTCGAATTTGTACTAATGTACTTGCCATACTTACCTCCATATAACATTATAATACAAAATAAAAAATTTGCAAGTACAATATAATAATAAAATATTAGATTGTCAGTATAAATCTATAATTGATTAACAGGGCAGCCATTTTGCCTCGTCCCACTTTTTTCAGCTAATTAATGAAAATCTTATTTCTGCGTACTATATCTCTATATTTGAAACATCTATCTCGCCTGACATGAGTTTTGGTAAAAGAGTGTCTCTGAGGGATGTTAGTAGATAAATTTGTTTTATATTATGATCAATTATTTTGTTAATAGATATAAATTTATCAATAAGGTTAAATTTTTCAAGATTTTTAGGAGCAACAAAACTGAACTCTTCCAGATTACTTTTTGTAATAAAACTGATAACGGATCCCCTAGCAGCCCTTGTAATGTCGGATAAATTATGTTTAACGGCATAATATAACCAACTTGTATATCTTGGATCCTTCGGAATTAATACATAAGTACGTTGATATGCTTCAAATTTTCCGTCATACCACTTAACATTGAAATCACCATTACCTGCTACTAGGATAGCATATCCGTCAAAAGAGTATTCATCAGTCCAGCTTATATCATGGGAGCAACTAAAAAAAGGATATTTCCCTTTTAAGGAAGAAACATTAGCATTTTTTTTACCGGTTATAACAGGTAAAAAGTCTCCTAGTTTATATACTTTCCAGTCATCAGGCATTATACCGCCAAACGGTTCAAAATCGACAAACCATGCTTTAAAAATGGCCTGTGCTTGCTGCTCTAAATTATCATTTATGAGCTTATTTATCTCAATTTTACTATCAATTGCTCTAAGTATTTTGGTTAGTTTTTTCTGAATTTTATATTCAAAATCATGTATATCAAATTTGTTTATTGCAGATTTATCACCTCTAGGCATCTTAGTACCCTTAGAAGTTTTCATAACATAGTCAAAAAAACGATCGTTCGCTAAATTATAATAAATAAAATCATAATAATAATTTTCTTTAGCTCGAAATACAAGAACATCATTGGAGCAAACTCCATCATGTGTTGCGAGCCATATTTTTTTAAAATACGGTCTAATATTTGATACCAAAATATCATTGATTTTGTATTTATTAGTACTTTTAATATCAGGAATAGATTTTGATGGTATAATTCCGTTTTTATTCGGTAACATATTTTCTGTAGATATATAATTCAAATTTATGAGATGGTCATTTATAATTTTGTTAAGTGGAATTTTTTCAGTTATAATGTCGCATATATATTCTAGCGTTGTAATCTTATTCATATTTTCCTACCCTATGTATTTTCTATGTGCAATTTTTACATTGCTTTGTTTTACCATTGCGTATTGCAAGGTGGTATCTATACGTTTATGCCCTAAAAGCTGTTGGAGCTGCTCAATGGGCATTCCCTTATCTATTGCCATTGTTGCCAATGTCCTCCTGAATTTATGAGGATGAACCTTAGAGATACCAAGTTTTTTACCGATCCGCCTTAATCTTACTTCAATTCCTCCGATGTTCATTCGTTTGTGCGGAGACCTTAACGATACAAAAAGAGCCGGGTTATTGTCGGTTCTATGTCGTAAATAATCTTTTAAATGTATCTTAGTTCTTGCATCAAAATATACTATTCTTTCTTTGTTTCCCTTTCCTAAAACGATGCATTCCCTTTCATTAAAATCTATATCATTCCGGTTAAGAAGAACCATTTCTCCAATCCTCATGCCTGTTGAAGCAAGCATGTCTATCATGGCTAGGTCGCGTTTTTCCATGCAGCTGTCTCTCATAAGCTCAAGAGCTTCATCGGAGTAGGTTTCTTTTATATTTGTTGCAGTTTTAACCTTATGGATTCTTCTTACAGGACTTTTTAAAATATAGTCTTCATCTTCAAGCCAAGAAAAAAAACTTGATAGAATACGTCTAATATTATCTATGGTTACCTTACCGGAATTGTTTTTGTATTGATAATCTGTTAAATAAGAGCGTATGTCCTCAGTTTCAATTTCTTTTACATTTTTTTTCATATAATTAAGCATAGATTGAATTGTGGAGTAATAGTATTTTAAGGATTTTTCAGAACAGCCCTCCACCCTCTTTGCAGACAAGAATAGATTTACAAAATCAATTTTTTCATCTTCCGAGTTTTCTTCTTTTTTATTTACTTCATAACTAAAAAGAACATGCTGAATTACCGTTTGTAATTTTTCGATCTGAGCATTATTCAAATGAGGCAGCATTTTTTGAGTAATGTCATTAATAAGTCTTTGTTTCATTCTTATTTTCTCCTTAATTACTATGGTATCGGCATAATTTTAACTTAGCTCTTTTTAGATAAATGATAATTTATCGGCTTAAATAGCGGTTAAATTAAAACATTCCTATAAATTCATCAACCGCAGACTTTATCAAAAGTCGAGGATTGATGAATTACCGCCATTTCGCAGTGAAACGAGAAACGGCATACAATAAAACGACGTTTCGGCAAGCAGACAGTAAGGCCGAAACTCGCAGTGTTTTTAAGCGGTACTATTTGTTCCGCTTAAAATAAACCTTGGTTAAAAGAACTCAATATACTATTGTAATTGTAAAACCAACTTTTTGCCTAATACATTAGCAGCTCTTGTTAGCGTAGCCAAGGTAACCGAATCATTTTTAGGATTAAGAAGTCTATCTAATGCGGCTCGTGATGTGTTCATTTTTTTTGCCATTTCTGTTTTGTTAATATTTTGAGCTTTCATTTCATTCAATAAATCACATGAAATTAATCTTTTTATAGCTTCATTTCTAACTTCAACCTCAATATTTTCTTCTTCAAGAAAATCTTCAAAAGAACTTCCTATGTACTTCTCATTCATAATGCCTTCCTAATACTAAATTTCTTCTTTTTTTACTCAAATCTATATCCTCTTGCGGAGTTTTTTGAGTTTTCTTTATAATTGCATGAAGCAATATCATGTTACCGTATTCTATCGTAAAAAACACTCTGCTAATTCTTTTATCCGAAATATTCGAACGTACTTCCCATAAATTTGAATCAAACTTTCTTACGGCAGGATATCCAATAGGCCAAGACATTTCTATTGCCATTATATCCGCTCCTATTGTTTTTCGATCAGCCGGTGCTAAATCTTTTAGAAAATCACGAACAGGTTCATTTCCCGTTTCGGTCTTAAAAAATTTGGCTACAACTATTTTATCCATTTTCATTAAATATATTGTATCAAATTTGATACTTTTTATCAAGCATACTAATGAATTATTATAAAAAAATAACTTTAAGAGACAATCAATTATTTTTTCTTAAATGGCTGTCGGTTATGCATCCTATACCTTTATATTTGAAACATCTATCTCTCCCGACATGAGTTTCGGTAAAAGGGTGTCACGAAGGGATGTAAGCATGGTATTGCTTATTCGGTTTGCTATTATTAAATTATATATTGGCTCCAATAAATTAGCAAATTTTATATAATCCTTTTGATTAGGAACTATGACTTCCGCTTTTGCTAAATCCTCTCTTTTAATATGACCGAGTGTAGTAGCTTTATCTGCAGCTATATTGATAAAACTATAAAGATGGTATTTAATCCAAGAATAATAGAACCATTTATCATATCTATTTGAAGTAACTTTAAAAAGATGTTGATTTAGTCCACAAGTTAACCCACACCAAAAATCAACTATTAAACTTCCTGACCATGAAAAAATAACATCACCTGCCTGTATAAGATATTCTGAATTTATACTTGGTGAACATTGTTCGCTATTAGCATCACAGAATCCTTGTCTAAGTTCTTTTATTTTCATAACAGGAATCCCTTTTTCAGACTCGACAGGGCGATAATTTTGCATTGGTAAACCATTTAAAAAATCGGCTATATCCAATAAACTTTTCTTTTTCCAGTCATTAGGAATATGAGAAATATTTATAAAATTTTTTGTAAAAATGGCCTGTGCTTGCTGCTCTAAATTATCATTTATCATAATACCGTCTTATTTGACTTGGCAATTCATCGATAAAAGGTTATAATCTAAAAAAAGCCATAGAAGGCAGAAAAAACATGTAGAGGCCGATATGTCGACATCATTTACCGAAAACGATTATGAAAATTCAATTATTGAGCTGTTTAAAAATAATTTGGGATATACTTATGTTTACGGTCCTGATGTCGAGCGCAATTTTTCGAGTCCGCTATATGATGAGGTTTTAGAGGATTGTCTTTACCGCTTAAACAGCGGGCTGCCAAGGGAGGCTATACAAAATGCTCTTTTTAAATTAAAGCATTTTGAAAACGGGGAGCTCGCTCATAAAAATGAAATTTTTACAGACTATCTTCAAAACGGCATACCTGTACATTATCTTGATAAAAATGAAACACGGTCGGGAATTGTATATCTCGCAGATTATAAAAATCCTCAAAACAATTCCTTTATAATTGCAAATCAGTGGACCTTTATCGAAAACAGCAATAAACGCCCCGATATAATTTTATTTTTAAACGGTCTTCCATTAGTTTTGATGGAATTAAAGTCTCCTTCAAGGGAAGAGACCGATGCTTCCGATGCATACCGCCAAATCCGTAATTACATGACCGAAATACCTTCTATGTTTATCTACAACTCAATCTGCGTTATGAGCGATCAGTTAACTTCAAAGGCGGGAACCATAACTTCAGGCGAAGACCGCTTTATGGAATGGAAAACAAAGGACGGGAGTTACGAAAACACTCAATATGCCCAATTCGATACTTTTTTTGAAGGCCTTTTTCAAAAAGAAAGGCTGCTTGATATTATAAAAAACTTTATCTGCTTTTCAAACGAGGGTTTGCAAACTTTTAAAATTCTTGCAGGCTACCACCAATATTTTGCGGTTCGTAAGGCCGTTTTCTCCACCAAAAAGGCTGCATGCAGTGACGGAAAAGGCGGAGTTTTTTGGCATACCCAAGGCAGCGGAAAATCTTTATCAATGGTGTTTTATGCGCACCTATTGCAGGAAGTCTTGGAAAGTCCGACAATTGTAGTTATAACGGATAGAAATGATCTTGATGATCAGCTTTTCGGTCAGTTTGTTAAGTGCAAAGAATTTTTACGCCAAGAACCTATACAGGCTGAAAGCCGAAAAGACTTAAAGAAACTTCTTGCCGGAAGAAAAGCAAACGGAATAATTTTTACGACGATGCAAAAATTTGAAGAGTCTGCCGATGCTCTTTCAGAAAGGCGGAATATAGTTGTTATGGCTGATGAAGCTCATCGAGGGCAATACGGACTTACCGAACAAATTAAAATAATAAAAAATAAGGCCGGAGAAGATGTCGCAAAGAGGGTTATAGGCACTGCCCGTATTATTCGGAACAGCCTTCCCAATGCGAGCTATATAGGTTTTACCGGCACTCCTATTTCTGCCGCTGACAGGAGTACCCGTGAAGTATTCGGAGACTACATCGATATTTACGATATGACTCAGGCAGTGGAAGACGGAGCAACTCGCCCCGTGTACTATGAAAGCAGGGTTATAAAACTTAAACTTGATAAAAAAACTTTGCAGCTGATTGATGAAGAATATGATCACATGACTAAAGATGCCGATGAAGAAGTTATCGAAAAAAGTAAGCATGAACTCGGCAAGATGGAAGTGCTCTTAGGCAATGATGAAACTATAAACTCCCTAGTGAACGATATACTCTTCCATTATGAAAACAACAGGGAACATCTGCTTACAGGTAAGGCAATGATAGTCGCTTACACCCGTGCCATAGCTATGAAGATTTACAAAAGAATCTTGGAACTTCGTCCCGGCTGGGAAGAAAAGGTTGCCGTTGTTATGACTTCTGCAAATACCGATGACGAAGAGTGGAGAGAAATTATCGGGAACAAAAATCACAGGGACAAGTTGGCTAAAAAATTTAAAGACAATGACAGTCCCTTAAAAATTGCAATTGTAGTAGATATGTGGCTGACAGGCTTTGATGTTCCTTCCCTTGCGACTATGTACATATATAAACTTATGGCAGGACATAATCTTATGCAGGCTATCGCCAGAGTCAATCGTGTATTTCAAGATAAAGAGGGAGGATTGATCGTCGATTATGTGGGAATAGCCGGTGCCTTAAAGCAGGCTATGAACGACTATACAAACCGCGATAAAAATAATTACGGCGATACCGACATTTTAACCGCTGCCTATCCTACCTTTCTTGAAAAGCTTTCTATATGTAAAGATATGTTCCATGGATATGATTATTCAAGTTTTATGAAGGGCAGCGATCTTGAAAGAGCCAGGACAATAAGCGGTGCCGTAAACTTTATAGTTGCTCAAGAAAAAGAAGAAGAAAAAAATATCTTTATAAAAGAAGCTCTTATGATGAGGCAGGCCTTATCCCTTTGTTCATCCGTAGTTGAAGAAAGTTTGCGCTTTGAGGCAGCTTTTTTTGAATCTGTCAGAGTTTTCCTTTCAAGGCTCACAAATGCGGGAAGCGGAAAAAAGATTTCTTTACCCGAAATGAATGAGCGTATAAATTCTCTTTTACAGCAGAGTATAAAAAGCGAGGGCGTTATAAACCTCTTTTCTGACATTAAAGAAAAATTCTCTCTTTTTTCTCCCAAGTTTCTTGAAGAAATTTCCAAGATGAAAGAAAGAAATTTAGCTGTCGAATTATTAAAAAGACTCATTGCAGAACAGGTAAGAGTTTATCGAAGAACCAATGTAGTTAAGTCCGAAAAATTCAGCGAGATAATGCAGAGAACCGTTAATTCGTACCTAAACGGGCTTCTCACAAATGAAGAGGTTATAGCCGAGATGCTGAAACTTGCCAAGCAGATTGTAAGTGCCGAAAAGGAAGGGCAAGACCTCGGCTTAAATGCTGAAGAAGCCGCCTTTTACGATGCCCTCACCAAGCCTCAGGCCATAAAAGACTTCTATCAAAATGAAGAGCTGATTGCAATAACCAAGGAGCTCACCGAAACCTTGCGTAAAAATAAAGCCGTAGATTGGCAGAAAAGAGAAAGTGCACGGGCTCATATGCGTATGCTCATTAAAAGACTTTTAAAGAAGCATAAATATCCGCCCGAAGGTATGGATGACGCAGTTCAAACCGTTATGGTCCAGTGCGAGCTTTGGGCCGACAATCTAATGGACTCTTATTATTTAGAAAATGAAAATAATAACTATGCAGAAATTGCCGCAGATAGAGAAGAGGTTTATCTGTAGCCCAATTTTCCTGCGGTAAACTAAAAATTATAAATGACTATTTAGCCAACAAATCTTCTTGAAGTCTTTATTGTTATTATTATCGTTTCTATATGAATCTTTTGATGATGCTTCATAAATACCTAAAAACTGTTTTAGACTTGGTACACGAAACTTTATTCCGTCTAGTTGAATAAGTTCTATATCCGATTCATAAATACCTGCAAAATCATACAATGCATCAATTGTGCCGTATTCTACGCTCACTCCGGTTTTTTGAAATTCATGCTCATGAACATCTATTAAATTATATCCTAATTCTTTCATAACCGCCATTATTTTGTCCCAATTATAAATTCTAAGTTCGTCAGGAGCTTCCCATCCTCTTGGATCGCCCGGAACATGAATATCAATATCTGACGGCTCCCAATCTTCTTTTGATATAAATTCTAATCCTAAAGAACCCATTAGTGTAGGTATGATTCCGGCTTTATTTAAATGTAAACAAATAGTCTTAAATTCATCAAATAAAAAACTCATTTCTCCTCCATAAATTCTAAATCGTCAGTTTTACCGATTGTAGTTATGCAAGCACAAAAAATCAGGTTTATTTAAGCAATGATAGCCGGAAATTAAAAAAAGCTGCACGGTGCTTTTTCACAATGCAGCCTTTGTTTGCTCTTATTTTTTCTTTAACCTTACCTTAGGTTCGCTTGCGATTCCGAATTTGGGGAAGATTCTGTCTATTCCGAAGAGGGTGAATAATAAAATAGTTACAACCGAAATATGGGCCATAAAGTTATATTTTATTATCTGGGTTTGGCTGAATTGGTAAAGAGGATATACCGTGCCTGCGATGCCGATAAAAAAGCTTAAATAAACATGCCAAGGAATCAGCTGGGATCCGAAGATGCCGAGGGCAGAAGAGAAGGTTGCGTTTCTCAATTTTAAAGAATAAAGATCTTTTTCGTCTCCTTCTACGTTTTCTTCCGTAATGTCTCTGATTATCGGGCCTACCGTAACTATTTGAGCCATCTCGTCGGCAAGGGCTGCGTTTCCTAGCAAAGAGATGATGCCGTTCCAGAACATGAGCTGTCTTACGTTTCGGGAGAGTTTTACGGCAAGGTTTGATAGAGGTCTAAAGGCATCCATCTTCGACATTATGCCGCCGAAGGCTGCAACCCACATCATCATTATGATAACCCATGAGCCGGCTCCTACAAAGCCGTTATATACTATGTCAAAAAAGGCAAGGAGACCTGAAACCGTTCCTGCAAAGCGTCCTAAGATAAAGCATGATACAATGCCTGCTCCCAAGCAAAGGAGGGTAGAGTAGCCTTTTAAGGCAATTCCTATAACCAATATGAGAGGAATTACCATGTAAACGGGAACTCCGTTTTGTACCTGATGGAGAAGGTCTACTGCAACAGGTTTTTCTTCAGCCAATTTTTCCCAAACGTCTTGGGGAATTGCTTCGATGGCTTTTTGCGGGCTTACGGCATCTCCCGGGAGGCTCAAGCCCGCAATTAGAAATAGGCTGCCTGCAAGCACCAAACACATTAAAGACCAAAGCCCTTGATTTTTCATACGGTGGGTAACTTCAACTCTGTGAATACCGGAGCTTACGACTGTTGTGTCCGAGATAAGGCCTAGGTTATCGCCGAAGCAGGAGCCGCCTGCAATAGCTGCAATGCTTAAAACCATGTTTCCGCTTAAAATATGGGTCATCCACAAGAAAATCGGGGCACAGGCTGCAAAGGTTCCCCATGATGTTCCTGTGGCAACCGACAATACTGATGAAACCAAAAAGGCAACAAGGGCCACGGTTCTTGCCGATATACCTATGTTCAGACTCAATGTAATAATCGAGGCTCCAACCCCTGTAGACATAAAGGCATCTGCCATGGCATAGGCAAACATGAGAATAAAAAATACCAATTGCATTTCTTTAACATTGTCTACGGCAGAGTTTAAAATATCGTTGAATTTGAATTTTTCGGTTATCATAGCAACGATGGACGCATATATTACGGCAATAGGGGCTATGATTAAAATGTCCAGTTTAAATCCCAAGGCAGTCGAAAATGATTCAATATTCGAAATCATCATCAGACCTGCAAGCAATAAAACCGGAGAGAGCTTAAAAAAAGCGCGCATAAAGTCTCCTTTTATGTGAAATAAGGGTGCCAGTGTATCATATTAGTAAAAAAAAGTGTATAGGTGTTGGATATAGAGATTTACATCATAAAAATCGGATTAAACGCTTTTAAAGATTACATGAGGCTTTTTTTCTTCATCATAAATAATTTTAGCATCCACATCATATAAGGCCTTAATTACTTCTTCCGTTATGACCTCATCTACGCTGCCTGAGGCGATAATCTTTCCTTCTTTTAGTGCATATATTTTGTCGCAATACATTGCAGCTATGTTAAGGTCATGGATTGCCGATATGACGGTTATTTTTAAATCTTTTGCAAGGCTCATAAAATGCAGTTGGTGTTTTATGTCCAGATGGTTTGTAGGTTCATCGAGAATGAGACAATCGGTATTTTGCACCAAGGCACGGGCTAAAATAATTCTTTGTTTTTCTCCTCCCGAAAGGTTTGAAAAATTTCGTTCTGCAAAGTCTTTCATATCGACTTGTTCGAGTGCCTTATACGCAAGTGCTATATCTTCGGCGGAATCACGCTCCATAAATTTTTTATGTGGAGAGCGTCCGATTAAAACCATTTCAAGTACGTTAAAGTCAAAATGAGTTTCGTTGTGCTGGGCAACTACAGCCATCTTTTTCGCCGTTTCTCTAAAGGGATAGTCATTTATGTTCTTGTTGTCTATAAATATGGTTCCTGTTTTGGGTTTAAGGACACGGTATATACATTTGAGCAAGGTGCTTTTTCCCGAACCGTTGGGGCCGATTATACCGACAATGCCTTTATCCGTAATTGCAAGGTCAATGCCGTTTAAAATATTTTTATCACCGAAGTTAAATGAAAGAGTGTTAATGTCAAGAAGCATTACGATTTCCCTCCAAACCCGTATTCTTTATTTATCAATAAATATAAAAATACAGGGGCTCCTACAAGGGATATGACTACTCCTACAGGGATTTCTCCAAGAGAAGAGATTGATCGGGCAAGTACATCCGCCCAAACAAGAATGATAGCACCGATTAATACTGAAGCCGGTATTATGTTTTTATGATTAGTCCCCCAAAATATTCTTGCAATATGAGGTACTATGAGTCCTATAAAGCCTATAATACCTGCATTATATACCAAAAAACCTATAACTGCAGAACACATTAAAAGGTAGATTTGGCGGTAAATATGTAAGTCTTTACCTAAGGTAATTGATACGCTGTCGCCCAGGAGCATTAAATTAAGAGTTCTGTATTGCGTCATAAAGGCAAAAATGCTCAAAAATACGATAACGGATAATAAGCCTAAATTTTCCCATTTTGCTCCTCCGAAACCTCCCATCAGCCAAAAAGAAATACTTCGTATAGCTTCTCTGTTTTTTGTAGTAAAAACTATGAATGAAGAAAATGCCGAAAATATTGTACTTATAGCGATTCCGGCCATTAATAATTTTACGGAATTGGCTCTGCCGTTTATATTTGCAGCTGTCATCACAATTACAGATGCACCGAATGCAGAAAAACAAGCAGACAAGCCTACATAATTGGGGCCCAGACTTGCTCCTATCCCCAGGGCAATAGCCAAGGTTGCTCCAAGAGAAGCCCCTGAAGAAATACCCAATATATAAGGATCTGCCAACGAGTTTTTTACGATAGCCTGCATTACAACCCCCGTTAAAGCCAAGCCCATACCGGTAAGGCAGGCTAAGATAATTCTAGGCATCCTTACAATCCAAACGATATCTACAGTAGATTTTTTTACTCCTTCAAGGCTGCCTATTCCGAAGATTTTATATTGAGCGATTTTTAAAATATCGGCGGGCACTATATTTACGGCTCCGAATCCTACCGATAGGATTATTGAGAGTAGAAGTCCCGCCAAAAGAAAAAGAAGTGCTGAAGATATAAAAATTATTTTCAGCACCTTAGTTTTATTGTTTTGCATATTATAGGTCAGGATATAGACCTGAAATGATAGTCTTTATTCCGTCATAGGTTCTTATGCCGCTTGCATAAACCTCACTTAAATTAATCGGAAAAACTTTTTTATTTTGAATTGCTGCTATGCTTTGTAAGGCCTTATCTTTTGTCAGCATTTCTATAGATTGATCTTTTTCAATATAGTCTCCAAAATAAACGGTAAATATAACATCCGGGTTAAGCTCTATAAGCTCCTCTTTTCCTATGCCGTTTTTTTCTTTGCCCACAAGGTCTGCCCCGACTTGCATCGCAATTTGTCCGCCGATTGTTTTTTCTCCATAAACACGGTATTGCCCTTCTTTTTCTACCTCAATTATTATAGCCTTTACTTTTGTTTTTCCTTCAACATGTTTTTTTGCTGCCTCAATTTCGCCTTTCATCTTATCGACAATCGATTGCGCTTTGTCTTCTACATTGAAAATTTTACCTATGTTAAGAATATCCTGATATTCATTTTCGAGAGAATCCTGTTTTTTTAAGCCGGAATTTTGCCATATATAGGTTTTTGTACCTCTATCATGCCAAAAATTTACATCCCCATAACGTTTTTCGCCGAATAAAGATGACCATGCAAAAATAAAATCGGGCTCCATGTCGATAACCTCTTCTTTTGTAGGGCGTTTGTCACGGTAATCTACTTTGCTAAAAGCTTCTTTAAATTCATCTTTTACAGGATCATCAAGACCGACAGCTAAAATGAGTTTGTCTGAAAGTCCGAGTGCAAGCATAGTTTCTATCGGGCTTTGGTAAAAGGCAGCGACTTTTTCAGGGGCTTTTTCAAATGTAAGCTCGATAGGTTCTGCCGCATAGTTATAAGTCGTGATTGTTACAGGATAATACTGTCCATCCGCTTTCGGCATCGTTTTGCCGGAATTTTGTGATTGATTTTCTTTAGGACTGCACCCTAAAAAAAACGAAACTGCCGATACTAGCAGTAGTGAGTAAAAAAAAGTTTTTTTCATACTTCCCCCCAAATGTGTTAATTTTACGGTTTCAAACTTAAAAGACTTGAGTTTATGCAGCAGGTACAAAGATACTTTGGGGATCTTATTAGTTTATAGAGAAAACAAAAAGGCTATAAGTTCCTTCAAGCGTCCGGTACTTTATCGCTCGTAAAGCACAAGGTTTAAGCCCTCTACAGGCAGGTATTCTGACTTCGAGCTTCATCATCTTTTTAAGCCTTCCCCGATTCCTCTCGAGTGACATATTTTAAAAAGACTCTTCTCTTACAGCGGCGGGACCGTGACGGAATTACACCGTACTTCCCTTTTAACCGAATTTCGGCACCTGAAAGGTTTGAAATGTCGCGTCCGATTTTAATGCTTTTACCGGTTAATGTCAAGGCTATAATTTATCGCCGTTTTTATAATAAAACTAAGATTTACACTATAATTTTAATTATTTTTATAAAAATTCCCAAAAATATGAAAAAAAATCTTGTTTAATATAATCAATTGTGTTACAATTCTTACATGAAATATCATGTTGTATTGTTATTTATATTTTTAAGTTTGTTTGGCTGTAAAACTACGCCTAAGAAATTTTCCGAAATTTCTGCAACAAAATCCGATAAAACATTTAAAAGAAGCATTGATTCTGATTTAAAAAAAATTGAAGAAGCCGATAAATCTTCGCTGAAAATTGTTGAGATCGCTTATGAAATTTTAGCTCAAGGAAATAACTTTAAGGAAGGTCTTTCATCAATTATTCGGTTACAAGAAGATCTTGATAAGCTTTATTCCATTTTATATGCAGATTCCGTAAAGGCTCCAGTAATAGATTTTTCCAAAAAGGCAGTAGTTATAGTTGAAGCAGGGCCTTTTAGCACGGGAGGTTATTCCATTATTCCTGTGTCTGCAACAAAGTCAGGTAAGATTATAAAGTTTGTTTTTGAGGTATCGGCTCCGGGGCCTATGGATATAGTTACTCAGGCCTTTACACATCCCTATTTGATAGTTGCTGTGGATGCAGATCCTTATGATGATATCTTTATTGAGGTTAAAGGGAATAATAAAAAGAAAAAATATAAATCTAATTTTTAAATGATTTAAGGTATTATTTGGTATAAAAAATATTTACTTATGGATGACATTTTTTAGATTATTTTGATAAATAAGGGGGACTTTTATGTCACAAAAAAAATGGAACGCTTTTGCGTTATTTGTTGTTATTGTTTTGACTGTGCTGCTTGGATCTTGTTTTCATGAAGCAGGTCAACATTTCGGGCCGGAAGACGGGATTGCCTTTTTAGATATCTTTGTTGTAGATTCGATTGGAGGAACTGTGGTTGACGGTACAAAGCTAAATGTAATTGACTGTGAAACCAATCATACAGTTTATTCCTCTGTTTCTGTATCCAATGGAAGAGCAAGCTTGGTACTTACTTCCGGGAAAAAATATGACATCAGTCTTGCTGGAGAAAAGGGAAAGTGGGCCGGTTCACTGATTCAAGACTATTATGTGGATAAAGTATTGCAGCAAAAGCTGACAATATTTCAGTTTAAGCATGGGCAGATAACAAGAGGTGTTACTCCTCCTCGTATCGAAAAGGTTAAAATCGGCAATGCCGTAGGTGCAGATATAACTGACGGCCATACGATGGGCAATACGGAAAAAAAAGTTTATGTAGAATTTACTTCTGAGGTAGGTGCTGTAGAAAATGTTGCTTGGAACGGCTTTGGGGCAAAGCTCGGAATAGGAGCTGTCCCTTCAGGTTCAAGCGGTATTTACGGGACTTATACTGCCGATTCCGACCCTAATGACGGAATTTTTAAGTCGGAATATGTTTTTAACATAGAACATGCTTCATTGCCTAACGGGGACACCGAGCTTATAATAGTAGGTTACGATATCGCAAACAACAGGGTCGAAAAACACATTCCCGTAAGTTTCAATAAAACCCCTGCTGCAGCTCCCCTTTCGAATGCTAAATTTGAAGATCCTTTTATGATAATAGAAAGGGTTCCATTTACAAACAATACATTCTCAACCGAACCCGGACAGGGGCTGGTGCAGTTAGGCAGCGGACACGAAGTGATGCCGCAGGCTTTAAACCCCATTGAAGGACACAATTCTTCATATATGGCAGCCTTCGTCTTCGGCGTTGTAGGTAATGCTCCTCCAAACAATCCCGTTCCTATTATGGGCTTTGATGTATTCCGTAGGGAAAAGGGTAGTACCGAGGGCTTTAAATTTGTAAGCAGAACTCACTATGATAGGCCTAAAACCGAAACAAGGCCGCGCTTGGGTGTACATCAAGGCTTTGATACATCTTCAGAACTTGAAGAAGGCAAAGAATACGAGTATAAAATTAAAGCGTTTACCGCAACGGATATACTTGAGTCTCCCGTATTGACGGGCAAAGTTATGGAAGCCTTTACCTATTCCCTCAAAGCTCCCGAAAACCGTAAAAAGATTTCGGTTGCTACTGCTGCAAATATGTCATATTCGTGCACAATAAGCAATAAAAAGCTGCTGACCAAGGAAGAAGCCGATTGGTGCGATTTGGGCCTATTGATCCTCGACGGACAAGGAAAAGCTGTTTTCGGTTCAAAATTCCGCTATGTCTTTGACAGGTTCGTAGGCACCTCATCAATCGGCCCCGATTTACTGATTTATACTATAGGGTTTGCTCCGGGCAACGACCCTGTGCCCTTTTCATATAAACAGTATCTCGCAACACCATTGCACACCGACTACAGCATTAACAGCCTTGATGACCTTATAACCGTTGACTCTTCTAGAGGCATTATCACAATTACCGATAAATTTCTAAAGATAGCACAATTTAACTTAGTTTCGGGCTCCCCGATGAAATATCAAGCAGGTGTAAACTACCAATGGGATATACAGGATTGGGGAAAAGATCCTTATAGACTAGACGACGACAGGGCCTTAAGAATAGTTAAAATGTATGGGTCTAATCAATCTAGGTCTATGGGAAACAACAGTTCAAGCGGTTCCAATGCCGTAAACGGCAGATTTACCTTCGTGATAACGGAATAGGAGGTTTGATATGAAGAAAAAAATATTATTCTTTTTAATTGCAATGACTTTAATCCTTTCTTCCTGTAATTTAGGCATGTATAATGCCGGTTCGGGAGTATACGGCGGGCATACGTCGCAAGATATAAGCGGTTCGTCAATTGAATTGCCGAATGGTGCAAATTATGCACCCAAGGATGAAGATATAGTTGACGGCTTTTTTATCGTTAAGACAAAAGACGGCTTCAATAAGGTGATTTTTGAAGAAAAGGGTTTTGCAGTCAAGGGAAATATTTCTCTTACAGGTACGGGTTTTACCTACTGGTATCTCAATAAAGAAGGAAACAATAAAAAGAATCTATCCCTTGCAGCTTCGGTAGAAGGAGTGCTTTCAGCCGAGCATGATTATAAGGTTGCAGAGCCTGACGGTACTAAGGTAAATAATCAAAACACTCAGCTTGTGGACCCTGCCGGTGAAGGAACCTACGGGCTTACGGATGGAAACTACCTGAATGACCCTATAGCTCACAATTCCGATTACGGACTTTCGATAACCGAGGCTTTAAAGGCATATGAGGAAATCGGGTATGGGGATAAAACCGTAGTTGCAGGTATTATAGATACCGGTATAAACATGGAGCATAAGGATTTCAAAGATGAACACGGTGACTCCATAGTCTTATATGCAAAGTCCTGTGCTACGGATAGTACAGGGAATACATATATCGGTGATGGAAGCTCCTTTACCGAAATTCCCATCGGAGAAAACTGGGATAAGGCCAGACACGGTACCCATTGTTCGGGCACTATCGCCGCCCGCGGCAATAACGGCACCGGCATTGCAGGCGTTGCATGGAAAAACACAAAACTCATCTCATATCAATCGCTTGGAGTTGCAGGCAGCGGAACAAATTGGTCGGTATACGGCGCAATGCTTGACCTTACGAAAATAGTTACGATTTTGCGCAAACCTAAGGCAAGCAGAACTCCGGCAGATAATGCTGCCTTGCCTTCTTACCTAAACGGTACAAATTTTCAAATTACCCAAAAAACGGTTCCTGTAAACATGAGCTTGGGCGGCTCTTACGGTACTGAATTTGCTTTTGCGGTTTTAACCAATGCTGTACAAAACAATGTTCTTCCCGTAATTGCCATGGGAAATGAGGGCCGTTACACTGCTGCCTATCCTGCCGCCTTCCCGGGCGTATTGGCTGTAGGGGCTACTAACGGCAAGGACAAAAAGGTGCATTTCAGCAATTCGGGGGCTTGGATAAGCGTTTCGGCCCCCGGCGACGGTATTAAGTCTTGCGGTGTTTATAGCGATGATGATTATGAAACTATGAGCGGTACTTCAATGGCTACCCCCTTTGTAACCGGTTTTATAAGCTATCTCCTTTCCTTCCCTAAGGCTCATAACTTGACTCCCTACCAAATTAAAACCTTGCTTGAAAAAACTTGCGATAAGATTGAAGGGGCAACAGGTTTTACCGACAGCTTAGGACATGGGCGCGTCAATGTGTACAAGGCTGCCAGGGCAGTAAAAGGCGGTAATATACCTCCGGCTAATGATATTTATAGCGAGGCAGAAGTTAAGGTTGCCGTACAAAATAATGACGGTATTTCAAACGATATAGTTCCGGCTAAGATTACTCTTGTAGATGAAGTTACCAAGGCTCCTCTAGCCTATGTTGCAGGACTTGGAAATGATCCCGCTATATTTAAGGGCTTGGTCAAGGGCCGTTCATATTCGGTTTACACTTCTTTCTTCGGTGAGGTAAAAAAAGAAACCTTTACTATGGGGGATGCCGATAAGAATATTACCTTCCAGTTTAATAAGAAGCTTGTCTTTGTTTCGACCGTTAAAAATCTTCATTATAACGGCGGTAATGATAAAACCGATACTATAATCACCGTTTACAAGGCTGATGCCTCAGGTGATCTCCCTGCAAATGCCCAACCGATTTTAAGGTATGATTCTGGTGCTCTTGATACGGCTTATTTTGAGGCTGAACATGGTAAAACGTACTACGTAAAAATTACCGGCTATGGTGCTCTTACAGGGCCTAAAAACTATGTTATAGGTATAGACCGTGTTCCTCTTAATCCTGCAGGGTTGGATCTTGATGATCCGGCACGGTCACCGAATAATGCTGTAACAAATGACAGCCACGAAGACGATGATACGGCTGCTGCTGCAAAATTAAAAGGTAATGCCTGGCAGCAAAAGTATGCCTGTAACCTTGTGGCTCATTCTATAGGTTCTGCAAACACTGATGAAGATTGGTTCTATGTAGAGTACCCGTAAAAAAGGGATTATAACTTAAGTATAGGCAGTGTGCTGTTTTAAGTACGCTGCCTTTTTTAAACAGGAATCTATTTGTTTATAAACAAAACAAAACAATTTTCCTATTGACATTTTTTATTCTTTATGATATAAAGAACGCTGATATTTACATTATGATTTAAGGCCTAAAAAGGGCTTTAGATCGGTATTCTTTAGAAGTTTTGCATTGCCGTAAAGCCTTTTAGGCAGGCGGATGCCGTCCTTGTTTAAGCAAATAAGGAAAGAAATCTTTAAAACTTCGCAGGATGCCAAACCAGTCATCGGAGTTACGGTTTAAAGGTGATCAGGTGGGTCCGAATGCTGTCCGAAAACCTATGGGCGGTGGATAAAAAGCGTTTTTCTTTCTATAAAATAGAGAAAATGCTTAAATCTTATCTGATTTTAATCACTGCTTTATGTTTCTCCGGTTTGTTTCTTTGTTAAGCTTGTTTTTCGGTTACGAAAGACCGGTTAACTTTTTAATCTCGTCATTTTTAATGCGGGAAATATTAGACTTGCCTACGTCTTTTAGGAGGATCTCATGGCAAAGGAAAAATTTAACAGAACGAAAGTTCACATGAATGTTGGTACCATCGGTCACGTTGACCATGGTAAGACCACTCTTTCGGCAGCGATCACTACGTATTGTGCAAAGAAGTACGGTGATAAGCTTCTAAAATATGACGAGATCGACAATGCGCCGGAAGAAAAAGAGCGCGGTATTACTATCAATACCCGACACTTGGAATATCAGTCCGATAAGAGACACTATGCACACATCGACTGCCCCGGCCACGCTGACTATGTTAAGAACATGATCACGGGTGCTGCCCAGATGGACGGCGGTGTTCTCGTAGTTTCCGCTCCGGACTCGGTTATGCCCCAGACAAAAGAGCACTTGCTTCTTGCCCGACAGGTAGGTGTACCTTCAATCATCGTATTCCTCAACAAGATTGACCTTGTTGATGATCCCGACCTTGTAGAGTTGGTAGAAGAAGAAGTTCGAGACACCTTGGCTTCTTACGGCTTCCCTGAAGATACGCCTATTATTAAGGGGTCTGCTTTTAAAGCTCTTCAGGAAGGCGCTCCTGCCGAAGATACAGCCTGTATCGAAGAATTGCTCCAGACAATGGACAGCTACTTCCAGGATCCTGTTCGAGATGCCGAAAAACCCTTCCTTCTCCCCATTGAAGACATCTTCACAATTCAGGGTCGAGGAACAGTTGTTACAGGAAGAATCGAACGCGGTATCATCAAGATGAACGAAGAAGTTGAAATCGTCGGTATCCGCCCCACAAAGAAGACTGTTGTTACGGGTATCGAAATGTTCAACAAGCTTCTTGATCAGGGAGAAGCCGGAGACAACGTAGGTCTTCTCTTGAGAGGTATTGAAAAGAAAGAAGTTGAACGCGGACAAGTTCTCGCTAAACCCGGTTCAATTCATCCTCACACCAAATTTGAAGCTCAGATTTACGTTCTTTCAAAAGAGGAAGGCGGACGACACAGTCCCTTCTTCTCAGGTTACAGACCTCAGTTCTATTTCAGAACAACCGATATCACAGGAACTGTAAACCTTCCTGAAGGAACAGACATGGTTAAGCCCGGCGATAATACAAAGATTATCGGTGAACTTATTCACCCCATAGCTATGGATCAAGGTCTTAAACTCGCTATTCGCGAAGGCGGACGAACTATTGCTTCGGGTCAGGTAACTGAAGTTATCGAATAAATGATGCAAAAAAACGGCGCTTGCGCTTTTGTAAGTGCCGTTTGCATCTCTTCGGAGGGAATGATGACAAAGGAAAAGATTCGCGTAAAGCTTCGCGGATTCGATGTAGAATTGGTTGATCAGAGTTCAAAGGCTATTGTACAGGCTGTTCAAAAAGCAGGCGCAAAGGTTTGCGGTCCTATCCCGCTTCCCACTCGGATTAACAAATTTACAGTGCTTCGCTCACCCCACGTAAACAAAAAGTCACGTGAGCAGTTTGAAATGCGAACGCACAAAAGGTTAATCGATATTATCGAACCTTCGGCGGATGTTATGAATGCCTTATTGGCATTGGAACTTTCAGCCGGTGTTGATGTAGAAATTAAACAATAAGATTTAATTAATGGTAGACGGCCTTTAATCAGGGGTGCGTACCTTAGGAGAAATTAAATGATTGGACTGATTGGAAAAAAAATCGGTATGACCCAAATCTTCAATGAAGTCGGTCACCTTATGCCGGTTACAGTTATTCAGGTAGAACCCAATACCGTTGTTGCACTAAAGGACAAGGAAAAGTTCGGATACTCTTCAGTAGTGCTCGGCTTGGGTGAACTCAAAGAAAAGCACACCAGTAAACCCTATGCAGGACAGTTCAGCGGAGACATTAAGCCTTTAAAACTTTTAAAGGAATTCCGTGATTTTGACAAAGAAGTTGCAGTAGGTGATAAACTCGGTGTAGAGGTTTTTGAAAAGGTTCCGTATTTAGACATTACGGCAATTTCAAAAGGTAAAGGTTTTCAGGGTGTTATGAAGCGATGGGGCTATGGAGGCGGTAGAGCAAGCCATGGTTCTAAGTTTCACCGTGAAGCAGGTTCGACGGGACACTGTACAACTCCGGGCCGTTCTTTTAAAAATACGACAATGCCCGGAAGAATGGGTTTTGACAAGGTTACCGTTCAAAATTTGCAAATCGTAAAGATTGATCCTGAATTGGGTGTTATAATGGTTCGCGGTTCTGTTCCGGGTAAAAAGGATGCAACTGTATTCTTAAAATCCGCAGTAAAGCGGGCTAAATAAGGACGGTAGAAGACATGGAAAAGAAAGTCTATTCAGTCGATGGTAAAGAATTGAGGACAATTAATCTTGATGACAAGGTGTTCGGTCTTCCCGTAAATGATGATGTTATTTACTACGCCATCAATAATGAACTAGCCAATAAACGAGTCGGAACGGCTTGTACAAAGGGCAGAGCTGAGGTTCACGGTTCAAATTCCAAGCCTTACAGCCAAAAAGGTACAGGACGCGCACGACGCGGTGATAAAAAATCCCCTCTTTTAGTCGGAGGAGGAACTATTTTTGGACCTAAACCGAGAGATTTCGGCTATTCTATGCCTAAAAAAGCAAAAAGATTGGCTATGAAGTCAATTTTGAGCCTTAAAGCTCAGAACGACAGGTTAGTGGTTGTTGAAGATTTTACGGTAGAAAGCGGTAAAACACGCGACCTTGTAAAGATTTTAAATAACTTTGCAAAGGACGAGCGCACTGTTGTTATTCTAAAGGACGACGATTCCTTGGTAAAAAGAGCAGGACGCAATATTCCGCATCTTTCATTCTTGGCATATAACCGCCTTCGAGCCCATGATTTATTCTACGGCCGAAAAGTTATCGTGCTTGAATCTGCCGCAAAAAATCTTTCCGATTTTTACGGATGTAAGGAGGCCGAATAATAATGGAATACAATGATATACTTATCGCGCCTGTTCTTACCGAAAAAAGCACAGAACTTCGCGAGCAGGGCAAATATGTTTTCAAAGTAGCGCCAAAGGCTACCAAGATTCAGATAAAGGAAGCAGTACGAAGATTGTTCAATGTAAAAGTTACCGATTGTACTGTTGTTAATGTTCGAGGAAAGACTAAACGTCTCCGCTACAAGGAAGGTAAAACTTCATCTTGGAAAAAGGCAACCGTAAAACTTGCTAAGGGCGAGACGATTAAGATTTTTGAAGGTGCGTAAGCCTTAATGTGCTTATGCTAAGGGGATAGCAAAATGGCTCTAAAAGAATATAAGCCGATGACGCCCGGATTGCGCGGACGAATTGATTTGCGAAAAGATGAAATTACAGCTCAAAAGCCTGAAAAGTCCTTGACTACAGGCAAAAAGAACAGAGCAGGACGCGATTCAAGAGGACGCATTTCAGTTCGAGGCCAAGGCGGCGGACATAAACAGAAATACCGACAAATCGATTTTAAGCGAAACAAATATGGTATTCCGGGCACTGTAAGGACAATCGAATATGATCCTAACCGCAGTGCAAATATTGCATTGATTTTTTACGCTGATGGAGAAAAGCGATATATCATCGCTCCCAAGGGTTTAAGAATCGGTCAAAAAGTTATGAGCGGCGAAATGGCTACATTGGATGTTGCAAATGCTCTTCCTTTGGAAGCAATTCCCGTCGGCTTTACCGTGCACAATATTGAGCTTACAATCGGAAGAGGCGGACAAATGGCGCGTTCGGCAGGTGCCGGCGCATTGGTTGCTGCAAAAGAAGGTGAATATGTTACCATAAAGTTGCCTTCCGGAGAAACTCGCTTGGTAAACAAAAAATGTTATGCAACAATAGGCGAAGTCGGCAATGAAGATCACATGAATACAAGTCTTGGCAAAGCCGGTCGATCAAGATGGCTTGGAATTAAACCCACCGTTCGCGGTATGGCTATGAACCCGATTGATCACCCCCTCGGAGGCGGTGAAGGACGAGGAAAGGGACGACATCCCGTTACTCCTTGGGGTCAGCCTTGTAAGGGTTATAAGACCCGCAAGAAGCGCAATCCTTCGGATAGCTTCATTGTCTCAAGACGAAAGAAGAAGAAGTAGGGGGTTGCAAAAGTGTCAAGATCAGTTAAAAAGGGACCTTTTATTGCAAAGAGTCTTTTTAAGAACGTAAACGAGATGAACAGATCGGGCAAAAAGAAGCCGATTAAGACTTATTCCCGCTGTTCTACAATTATACCTGAAATGGTCGGTAACACTATTTCGGTACATAACGGTAAGACGTGGATTCCGGTTTATATAACCGAGAATCTTGTTGGACATAAACTTGGAGAGTTTGCTCCTACGCGCACATTCCGCAAGCATGCAAACTCTGACAAGAAGGTTGGAAGATAGGTGAATGAAGATGACTGAAAGAACAGGATATCGAGCAACAACTAAATTTCTTATTGCATCACCTACCAAGGTAAGACCGGTAGCAAATGTTGTAAAAAACAAGCCCTATCCGGAAGCAATGGCTATTTTGGAAAATATGCCGCAAAAGGGAGCCGTCTTAATTTCTCAGACAATGAAATCGGCTGCCTCAAATGCTCTTTACAAAAATAAGCAGCTTGATGAAGACATGCTCTTTGTTAAGGAAATTATGATTGACGAAGGGCCTAGGCTAAAAAGAATTTGGTGTCGCGGCAAGGGCCGTGCGGACATTCTCTTAAAGCGAATGTGTCATATCACAGTTGTCGTTGACGAGAGAGCAGGAGAGTAGATATGGGACAGAAAGTAAACCCTACAGGATTAAGACTTGGTATAAACAAAACTTGGTCGTCTCGCTGGTATGCAGGCCCCCGAAATTATGCCGACTTGTTGCTTGAGGATTTAAAAATTCGAGCTATGATTCAGGAAATTCCTGAATGCAAAAATGCCGACATTGCCGAAGTTGAAATCATCCGTCATCCCCAGAGGATTACAATTATGATTCATACGGCTCGCCCGGGCGTTATAATCGGTGTAAAAGGCGCCAATATCGAAAATATCGGAGCCATTGTACAGAAAAAGCTAGGCAAAAAAGTGCAGATTAAGATTAAGGAAGTAAAGAGAGCCGAATTAAGGGCTTCTTTAGTTGCTCAAAACGTTGCACGCCAGCTTGCCGGAAGAGCTTCTTTCCGAAAGGTATTAAAGCAGGCTTGTTTTAATACGATGAGGTCCGGTGCTCAAGGAATAAAGGTTAGAATTTCAGGACGCTTAGGCGGTGCTGAAATGTCGCGAACCGAAGAAATGAAGGAAGGACGAGTTCCTCTTCACACACTTCGGGCAGATATAGACTACGGTTTTGCTGAAGCCGATACAACCTATGGAAAGATAGGTGTTAAGGTATGGCTTTACAGCGGAATGATGTTTGGCGGAGAACAAAAAGAAGATGCAGGCGCCTTGCTCAAAAAGCAAAGAAGACCCCGATCTGAAAAACCCGCTCAAGCAGGGAGGCAATAATTATGGCATTCAGTCCCAAACGTGTAAAACATAGAAAGGTTCAGCGCGGTAGAATCAAGGGCGAAGCTACACGATGCAACAACATCGATTTCGGCGATTACGCCTTAGTTTCTCTTGAGCCTTTTTTGCTTACAAACAGACAAATTGAAGCTGCCCGTGTTGCTTTGAATCGTAAGATTAAGCGAGGCGGAAAATTGTGGATTCGAGTTTTTCCGGATAAACCATATTCAAAAAAACCCGCTGAAGTTCGAATGGGCGGCGGAAAAGGCGCCCCCGAATACTGGGTAGCGGTTGTAAAACCCGGAACTATTATTTTTGAATTAGCCGGCGTTGATAAGAATTTGGCCGAACAAGCTATGACCTTGGCAGGAAGCAAGCTTCCCTTTAAGACAAGGTTTGCCGAGCAGATTCAGGCCGACTAAGGAGCGTTTAAAATGAAAAAGAAGTCAAAGTACAGAGAAATGTCGTATAAGGAACTTGTTTCAAAACGCAATGATCTAAAGCAAAAATACATGGATTTGAGATTTCAAGCTGTGGTAGGCCATTTGGATAACCCTCTTGAAAAGAGAATTATGCGTCGTGAAATAGCGATGTTAAATACCTTTATCCGCCAAAAAGAATTGGCAGGCGAAGGTGCAAATTAGGAGCTAACCCGTGGAAAAAACAGAAAACACAAAAAAAATCGGGAAGCGCGAGTTTGTCGGAATCGTAACAAGCGACAAGATGGAAAAAACCATCGTTGTTGAAGTCCGAACCAAAAAGCTTCATAAGCTTTACAAAAAATACGTATCGAGCAGTAAAAAATACAAGGCGCACGATGAAGAGAACACAGCTCACATCGGCGATACGGTAAGAATTGTAGAGCATAAGCCTATCAGTAAGGATAAGGCTTGGATGCTTACTGAAGTTATTGAGCGGGCTAAGTAAGGCAAGGAGTTAAGGTAAATGATACAGGTTGAAACAAGATTAAACGTTGCCGATAACTCAGGCGCTAAACTCGTCGAATGTATTAAGGTTATCGGCGGATCAAAACGCAGATATGCAGGTATTGGGGATATAATCGTTGTGGCAGTTAAAGAAGCCTTGCCTACATCGGTTATTAAAAAGGGCGCGGTACAAAAAGCCGTTATTGTGCGTGTTTCAAAAGAATACCGTCGTCCCGACGGAACTTATATTCGTTTTGATGATAATGCTTGCGTAATCATCGACGATAATAAAAACCCTAAGGGAAAACGTATTTTCGGCCCTGTAGCCAGAGAACTTCGTGATCATGATTACATGAAGATAGTTTCTCTTGCTCCGGAAGTTCTTTAAGGAGAGTTTATGGCAGGAAAGATGAAAATTCACCGCAATGATAGTGTTGAAATCATTGCCGGTAAGGAAAGGGGCAAGCGGGGCGAAGTCGTAAAGGTCTTGCAGGAAGATAACAAGGTTATCGTCGGCGGGCTTAATATGATAAAAAAAGCCATGCGCAAAAGAAGCCAGCAGGATCAGGGCGGAATTGTAGAAATTGAAGCTCCGATATCTGCATCCAATGTTATGATTATATGCAAAAAATGCGGCAAAACCCGAATTGCATACGAAATAAAGGACGGCAAAAAAATAAGAGTTTGCCGTAAGTGTGGAGAAACGTTATAATGAGTAATTACGTACCTCGGCTTAAGAAAGTCTATACAGAACAAATCATGCCCGAGCTTAAAAAGGAATTTAACTACAGTTCTGTTATGCAAATTCCTCGGCTTAAAAAAGTCGTAGTAAGCATGGGTGTTGGTGTAGCTCTCACGAATAGGAAACTACTTGATGCTGCAGTAACTGACCTTGAAACAATCACCGGTCAAAAAGCTGTGAAAACAAAGGCAAGAAAGAGTATAGCAAACTTTAAACTTCGTGAGGGAAATGAGATTGGGGCAATGGTAACATTACGCGGTGCCAGAATGTATGAATTCTTAGATCGCTTTATCAATGTTGCTTTGCCGCGTGTTAAGGATTTCCGCGGAGTTAACCCGAACGGTTTTGACGGTCGCGGAAACTATTCAGTGGGTATTACCGAGCAGATCATCTTCCCCGAAATCGACTTCGACAAGATCGAACGTATTTCGGGATTGAATGTGAACGTAGTAACTTCTGCCGAGACTGATCAAGAGGCAAGATCGCTTCTTGCAAAGTTTGGTATGCCCTTTAGAAAGTAAGAGAGGATTTCATGGCTACAGTTGCAAAAATTAATCAAGCTAACAGAAAAGCGAAGTATCCGACACGACAGTATAACAGATGTAAGGTTTGCGGACGCCCCAGAGGTTATCTGCGAAAATTCAAGATGTGCCGTGTTTGTTTTAGAAAATTAGCAAGCGAAGGGCAAATCCCCGGCGTTACAAAGTCAAGTTGGTAGGAGGTAGATAATGAGTGTTTCAGATCCAATAGCAGACATGCTCACTAAAATTAGAAATGCTGCTTCCGCCGGTCACGAATCGGTTGATGTTCCTTCTTCAAAAATGAAATGGGAAATTATCAGTATTCTTAAATCGGAAGGGTATATTAAAAACTTTAAAAAGATGACCCAAGAAGGGGCAAGCAATATCCGTGTATTCTTAAAATACGATGATAAAGAATCTTCGGTTATTCACGGAATCGAAAGAGTTTCAACACCCGGCCGCCGAGTATATTTAGGTTATAAGAGCTTACCGAGAGTTTTTAACGGCTACGGTACTCTTATTGTATCGACTTCAAAGGGTATCATTACCGGAAAAGCTGCCGGCGAAAGCCAAGTAGGCGGCGAGCTTATTTGCAAGGTTTGGTAGGAGGAGCAATATGTCAAGAGTTGGAAAAATGCCTGTTGCTATTCCTGCAGGTGTAAAAGTAAATGTTGCAAACGGTACTTTTACCGTTGAAGGCCCCAAGGGAAAACTTTCACAAAGCTATCATACCGAAGCTGTTGACTTTAAGATTGAAGGCGACCATGTTCTTGTAACAAGAAAAAATGATGCCCTTCAGACAAGGGCTTATCACGGTTTATACCGAAGCCTTCTCAGCAACATGGTAACCGGCGTAAGCACAGGCTTTACAAAAACCTTGGTAATCAATGGTGTAGGTTATAGAGCTGAAGTTCAAGGCAAACTCCTTGTAATGGCCCTAGGTTATTCAAACGACTTTTCAGTTATTATTCCTGAAGGAATTGAAGTAAAGGTTGATCAGTTAAAGGTTATTATTTCCGGAAATTCAAAGGAAGCAGTCGGTCAGTTTGCTTCTCAGGTACGAAAGTTGAGAGGCCCTGAACCCTATAAGGGCAAGGGAATTCGTTACGAAGACGAAATCATCAAGCGAAAAGTCGGTAAGTCCGGTGTAAAGTAAGGGTAGTATTATGGACAAAAAACGTAATGATAAAGATAGAAAAAGATTTAAGCGAAAGATGCACATTCGAAAGTCTATTTTCGGTACTGCAGAACGCCCGCGCATGACCGTTTTCCGAAGCAATAAGCGCATTTCGGTTCAGGTTATTGACGATGTAGAGGGCAAGACATTGGCTGCCGTTTCTACGATGGAAGAAGATCTTCGATCGCTTAAGGTTAATGTTGAATCTGGGGCAAAGGTCGGTGAAGAAATCGGCAAGCGCCTCAAGGAAAAAAATATTGACACTGTTGTTTTTGACAGGAACGGATATCTTTACCACGGTGTTGTAAAGGCCGTTGCCGACGGTGCAAGAAAAACAGGAATTAAGTTTTAGGAGAGGTTATGAGTCATCAAAAAGAATCAAAACGAGATAACCAGCATACCGATAAAGAATATGTTGAAAAGCTTGTTAAATTGAACCGAACAGCTAAGGTTGTAAAGGGCGGACGCAGGTTCTCCTTTTCTGCTCTGACTGTTGTCGGCGATCAAAAAGGACGAGTCGGATACGGTTTCGGTAAGGCAAATGATGTAAGCGATGCTATCAGAAAGAGTATCGAAAAGGCAAAAGCCAATATGGTAACCTTTCCGCTTAAAAACGGTACGATTCCTCATGAGGTTCAAGGCAAGTTCAAGGGCTCTGAAGTTCTTTTGCGCCCTGCTTGTTCCGGTACGGGAATTATCGCAGGCGGTACAATCCGTGCTATTATGGAAGCTGCCGGTGCTACCGACTTGCTTTCAAAGTCTTTGGGATCAAGCTCCGCAGTAAACGTAGTTAAGGCAACCTTTGATGCTGCAAGTCTTTTGATGGACGGCAAAAAGATTGCTAAAAACCGCGGAAAAACCCTTTTGGATGTATGGGGGTAAGTAAATGGCAAAGAGAATTAGTGTAAAATTAGTAAAAAGTACAATCGGTCAAAAGCAGCCGGTTTGTTCGACTATCCGCTCTTTGGGATTAAGAAAGCTTAATTCCACAGTTGAGCATGATGCAAATCCTGCCGTCTTAGGTATGGTAAAACGCGTTGCTCACTTGGTTGAAGTTAAGGAGTTAAACTAATGTCCGAATTTAATTTAACTGTTCCTGCAGGAGCAACTCATAAAAAGAAGATTGTAGGACGCGGTTCTTCTTCCGGCTGGGGTAAAACCTCCGGAAAGGGACATAAGGGTCAGCAAGCCCGTTCAGGCGGCAAGGTTTATGCCGGCTTTGAAGGAGGTCAGATGCCCTTGTACCGACGTGTTGCAAAAAAAGGATTTTCAAACTATCCTTTTAAAAAGGAATTCTATGTTGTAAACCTTACCATGCTCGAAACAAAGTACAGCGATGGTGAAACCGTAAACAAAGAGTCCTTAATGCAGAAAGGGCTTCTCCGAAAAGGTTCTCTTTATGTTAAAGTTTTGGGAACAGGAGATATAACAAAAAAATTGACGGTTGATGTAGATAAGATTTCTGCATCAGCTAAGGAAAAAATAGAAAAGGCAGGCGGAACAATAGTTCAGTCTGAAGCATAAAAGGCGGTAAAAAATGGCTAATAATGTAGTTGCAAATATGTTCAAAATAAAGGATTTACGAAACCGTATTTTCTTTACGATCATAGTTTTAGCAGTTTTCCGCTTAGGTTCGGTACTCACCATCCCCGGTATCGATCCTAGGGCTCTTACAATGTATTTCCGTCAAGGTCAGGGAAATGCTTTTGCAGATCACATGGACTTCTTTGTCGGAGGAGCATTTTCGAACTTTTCGGTATTTATGCTCGGTGTAATGCCCTATATTTCGACTCAGATATTGATGCAGCTTGCCATGATTATTTTCCCGCGCCTTAAAAAAATAGCGGAAGAAGACGGAGGACGCAAAAAGATTCAGGTTTGGACAAGAATCATAACCGTTTTTGTTGCCCTTCTTCAATCTTCCGCTGTCGGTACATGGGCCAGAGCAATTCCGGGTGCCGTTGTAATTTCAAGTCCTGTTTTACACTTGTTTATTACGATGGTTACGGTAACAACAGGTACCATGATTACCGTTTGGATGGGTGAGCAGATTACTGCAAGAGGTATCGGAAACGGTATTTCAATGTTGATTTTTGCAGGTATCGTTGCCCGTCTTCCTCAGGCTGTTTGGGAATTGATCAAGCTTGTAAGCACTAACGAATTGAACCTTGTGTTCGTAATTATTGCTTTTGCAATGTTTGTCGGAATCATAGCCTTGGTTGTTTACGAACAACAAGGTCAGCGCAAAATACCGGTTCATTATGCAAAGCGCGTTATCGGCCGAAAAATGTATGGCGGACAGAATACCTATATTCCGTTCAAGATTAACCCTTCAGGTGTTATCCCCATCATTTTTGCTTCGTCATTTTTGACCTTCCCCCTCATGCTTTCACAGATGTGGGGTCCGAATGTTTCTTGGTTGGCTGCAGTTGCAAGATTTTTGCGTGCAGACGGCTGGGGCTATAACATTCTATATGTTGTTTTGATTGTTTTCTTTGCTTACTTTTATACACAGGTTGCACTTAACCCCACGGAAATAGCAAAACAAATAAGGGAAAACGGCGGATCGATTCCGGGAATCAGAACCGACAAAACTGAAGAATATTTACAGAAGATTTTAAACAGGTTGATATTGCCCGGTTCGCTTTATTTGGCTGCAATTGCGGTACTTCCTACTGTAATTCAGTGGGCATTTAGTTTCCCCAGAAATATTTCGATGTTGATGGGCGGAACTTCACTGCTTATTTTGGTTGGTGTTGACTTGGATACCATGAGCCAAGTTGAAGCATTGCTTAAAATGCACCATCATGACGGCTTGCTTAAAAAAGGCAAGATTAGATCAAGGAACCTATAGAATTTTTTTTAAGAATGATATAAAATACATTCTTTAAAGGAGTGGATATGAAGGTTAGAACAAGTGTAAAGCCTATTTGTGATAAATGCAAGGTTATTAAGCGCAACGGAATAGTACGGATAATCTGTACAAACCCGAAGCATAAACAAAGACAAGGTTAACGGAGGACACTGGATAATGGCTCGTATTGCGGGAGTTGACCTCCCTAATAAACATGTTAATGTTTCATTAACGTACATTTATGGAATTTCGACTTCATCGGCAAACAAAATTTGTGAAGCCACAAAGGTTGATCCGATGAAAAAAATGAATGATTTGGATGAAGCCGAATTAGCTGCAATCCGTGAAGTGATTGACAGAGAATACAAGGTAGAAGGCCGCCTTCGAACCGAAGTGGCTTTAAATATCAAGCGTCTTCAGGATATCGGATGCTACCGAGGACAAAGACACAGAAAGGGTCTCCCGGTACGCGGACAGAGAACTAGGACAAATGCCAGAACACGCAAGGGTAAGAAGAAGACCGTTGCCGGTAAGAAGAAATAATCGTGGTTGGAGGTAATTAAAAACATGGCTACTGTAAAGAAAAGAAAAGAAAAGAAAAGCATATATGAAGGCAATGTTTATATTCAAGCAACCTTTAATAACACAATTATTACGATAACCGACTTAAAGGGAAATGTTCTTTCATGGGCATCTTCAGGCGGCTTAGGTTTTGCCGGAGCCAAGAAGTCAACACCCTTTGCGGCTCAGACCGTTGCAGAAACAGCTGTACAAAAATGCCAGCCCTACGGCTTGCATGAGGTTCATGTTTTTGTAAAAGGACCCGGAGTCGGCCGTGAATCGGCTATCAGAACGCTTGGAACAATGGGATTAAAGGTTCGCTCAATCAGCGATGTAACTCCCATTCCGCATAACGGCTGCCGTCCCAAGAAGACGCGCCGAATATAAGGAGACGTGAATGGCCCGTAAAAATCTTTTAAAAGGATTTAAGAAGCCGAAAGGCTTGGAATTTGCTCAGCAAGAATCAACCGAAAGCTATGGTAAGTTTACGGCATCCCCTTTTGAGACAGGTTTTGGAACCACAATCGGAAATTGTTTGAGGAGAATTTTATTATCCTCTATTCAAGGTTATGCCATATCGGCAGTGCTTATAACATCGCATGATGCCGACGGAGTACCCCATACGATTTCAAGTGAGTTTGAAAATATTCCGAATGTCTCTGAAGATACGCTGGAAATTTTGAATAAGCTAAAGCAGATCCGCCTCCGTTTATCGGATGAATCGGAACAAGGTGACTTTCATTTTGAATTTAAGGGGCCTGCGTCGATAACCAGCAAAGATTTTGCCGTTGAAGGACAGCTTGAAATTTTAGGCGAACCTTTCCATGTTATGGAATTGATGAAGGGTGCTAATGTTTCGTTTGATGTTCAAGTAGATTTCGGCCGAGGTTATGTACCGGCAGAAGTTAATGAAAAATACATTGAAATTGTCGGAACCATTCCGATGGACGCAATCTACGGTCCTGTTCTAAAGGTAAGCTATTCTATTGAACCTTGCCGAGTAGGACAAAGAAACGACTACGATAAGCTCATCCTTGAAATTTGGACTGACAGCACAGTCAGACCTGAGGATGTTTTGGGCGAAGCTGCAAAAATTGCAAAAGATCATTTTTCCATCTTTATTAATTTTAACGAAAATGATTATCTTGGTGAAGATGAAGATGATGATGAAGAAGCGGCAATAAAGCAGCTTTTAACAACCTCGATTACTACTCTCGATTTTTCCGTTCGGGCTAAAAACTGCTTGGACTCTGCCGGTATTAAAACTCTCGGCGAGTTGGCTCAAAAGTCGGAAGATGAGATCGAAAGTATGCGCAATGTCGGCAGAATGACTTTGAATGAAATTCATGCTAAGTTAGCGGAATACAATTTGCGCTTGGGTATGACTGATTACAGTCATCTAAAAAATACGATAAAAGTATCAAGACAGAAGGAAGAAACAGATGAAGCATAAGAACGGCTTTAATCCGCTCTCGCGTACAACTGCACATCGCCGTGCTTTGCACCGAAATATGGTTACATCGCTATTTAAGTACGAGCGGATTACGACAACAAAACAAAAAGCGATGGAAGTACGCCGAACTGCGGAAAAATTGATTACCCGCTCAAAGGTTGATACGTTCAACAACCGAAGGCATGCTGCAAAGTATATCTGGGATGATGATATTGTAAAAAAACTATTCAGCGATATCGGTCCTAGAATGAAAGACAGAAACGGCGGTTACACCCGGATCTTAAAAATCGGCTTCCGTGAAGGCGATGCAGCTGATGTTGCTATCTTGGAACTTGTAGACTATGACTTTGAAAAAAAGGAAAAGGATACAAAGAAAAAAGATGATTCAAAAAAATCCGATGACAAGAAAGCTTCCAAAAAAGAAGCAGGCTTTAAATCATCAAAGAGTGAATCTGAACACAAAAAGAATACCGACCAGGTAGTAGATAGTTCATCAAATCGGAGGTACAACCGTGTCAAAGGCTCATAGAGGTAAGGGTATCCGCGCAGAGCAAAACCGCGGACGCGGGGTATGCCCCGTATGTAACAAAACCGGAATCAAAGTTTTATACGAACAAGAGATTAACGGTGCAAAATCAAAGATCTGCAAAATATGCAGAGCAAACATCAAGAATAAAAAGGCTGCCGAACCATCTGCAGAAAAACCGGCTGAAGCATCGGCCGAATAAATTATTAAGCCTTTTTTGCACAACGCCCGCCTTGGATGCGGGCGTTTTTTTATATCTCTATGTTTTTTCCATGGAGATTAGTGATACATTCCTGCATATATTTTTCATCATGTTCCTTGTAAATAGGATAGGTCTTTTTGATTTTTTTTAGGTCCTCGTATGGCGGACATTTTTTTCCTCTGTAATTTTGATCTAACCATTCTTCTGAAACCTTATAGCCTCTTTTGTGCATCTCTTCCATTACCAGTTTATGGTATTGAAAAAGTTTGTACGGTGAATATAAAAATACATAGTCTACTACAGAATGCTTTTTCCCCCAGCCGTTTCCTCGTAATGCACAGCATTCTCTGTGCTGGCCTAATAGCTGCTGTGTCGGTAGTCTTTGTATCAGGTCTTGGTGCCATAGTCTCATTTTTTAACACTCTATGATATTTTTTGTTTTATGTAGAAACTGTATCACAAAATTCCGGCCTTTTTCAAGCATTTTTTCACAAAATTCCGGTAAAAATTATTAAAAAAAATCACAAAATTCCGACTATTTTTGACTTTATTTTCACAAAATTCTATATTTTATTCTTCTATTAAGGCAACTGCACCGGAATGTTTCTGAAGCGGTTGCCTTCTTTCTGTGCGAAATTTTAAACAAAATTTCGCACATTTTTCAAAAAAGGGCAAACGCATCATGGGGTTAAATAAAATAGCAAAAAAATAGGCTGTGAATACCCCTCTTGCAGCCGCATAGCGGCGAAAGGCGGGTTGAACAGCCTACGTTTTTTGCGAGGATAAAACGATGATGTGTTTGCCGCTATATTCTCCGATTGACAAAGACTTCCATAATAAATAAAATTATGTTGATGAAAGAAAGCAACTTAATAAGCAATTTCCACACCCATACTTATTTGTGTAAACATGCTGACGGCAGGCCCGTCGATTATGTAAAAGAAGCTATAAAGGACGGCTGTTCGGCCCTAGGTTTTTCGGACCATTGCCCCTATCCCGATTCTTCATGGGATTATTGCCGTATGGGAGAGTATGAGATAAATCTCTATAAGAGCATGGTGGAGGAAGCCGTTATTGATGCGCCCTTCCCGGTATATTTCGGCTTTGAGTGCGAGTGGCATCCTCGCTATAAGAACTGGTACAAGGATTTTTTAAGAGGAGAAATGAAATCCGATTTTTTGGTTTTGGGTTCCCACTGGTATGATTCTGAAGGAGTATTGGAATATGCACCTAATCTTACAAAAAAAGAACTTTTCGGATATATAGATTTTACAATTGACGGGATGAGATCCGGGCTTTATAATTTTTTGGCTCACCCCGATCTTTTTTTGGCGAATGTTTCAAAGATAGATGCCGATCACATGGCTTGCTCCAAAGCTTTGATTCAGGCAGCTATTGATCTTGATATGCCTATAGAAATAAACGGTTACGGCACTTTTAAAAGAAAGATTGAACGTGCCGGAGCTGATGAGTTTATTTACCCTGTCCGGCAGTTTTGGGAGCTTGCTTGGGATATGGGGGCAAGAATTATCTGTAATTCCGATGCTCATTTTCCTGAGCATACTATTTTGGGCTGTAGGAATGCAATAGCTTTTGCTAAGAGTATAGGAATTAAGCCCATAGATCCGGCTAAAGCCCTGGGTTTTGAATATTTGGACTCTTCTAAACTTATAGCAGCCAATGAATAAAGAAAATTTGATAGCTCTTCATATTATAGTCAAGGGCAGGGTTCAAGGTGTGGGCTTCCGTTATTGGACGCGTTCTCTTGCAAGGAGCCTTAAAGTAAAAGGTTGGGTGTGCAATCGTGCAGATTACTCGGTAGAGATTCTTGCAGAAGCCGATACGGAAACTCTCGGAGAATTTGTTTATGCTCTCAAACACGAGCATCCCTATGCCCGTGTTGAAAGCCTTAGTTCCGAAGAAGTTCAGGTGAAAGGATATGCTGACTTCCGAATTGAAGTATAATAAACTTAAACCTACATTCAAACATCTTAAATAAAAGTTTATTCTACCTTATCGTGCTTTTCGCCGCGAGTAACCCTTCCCATCATAAGCCAGGCAAGAAGGAAAAAACATGCACAGTATACAAAGACTGCTCTGTGGCCTGCAAAGTCGATTATAAGACCTGCAAGGAAGGGAGCTATTATTGCAGCTCCTTGAGAAAAGGTATAGTATAAACCTGTGTAAAGACCTATGTGTGAAAAGCCCGCCATTTGCCAAAGCATTGGGAAGGAGTTTGCTATTATGCAGATCCAAAAAATACCGAAGATAAACATCATACCCCAAAAAAGATATTTTATTTGTCCTCCGGCAAGTCCTAGGATGGAGGCAATTTCGGTTAAAAAGAATTGAGCTAGACACAAGCTTGCAACAACGACCAAGGCGATTCTTATCATTCTTTTTCGTCCCCACTTACTTGCTGCATAGCCCATTGGAATGGCCGATAGGGCTGAGGCTATGCCTACCATTCCTGCCGCAAAGGCTCCCTGACCTGTTGATACGCCGAAATTTTTTATGCTGTACTCGGCGATATAGGGCAGCATTCCTTGATAACCTAGGAACCATAAAAAAAGCGAAACAAGAACAAAGAGGGCGCTCTTATCAGGCTTTTCTTCTCCTTCAATTTTTCTGCCTGCCAATACGGTTTTCATTGCCTGTATAAATGGAACTTTTTTTTCTTCTTCTTTTTCGGGAGAATCGGGAGGCGGAACATTCTTTTCTTTTACGAAGAGAAAGAGCATTAGGGTTGCAAGGATTACCAAAAGACCTGCTGCAGGAAAAGAAAGAACATCCTTTGTGTGACCTATAATGGGCAGGACTGTATCTACGTCCATTAAACGGGCTAAAAATAAGGTTCCCACTATTGCTGCAATGTTTCCCATAGTATTTATAACTCCGTTGCCTTGCGAGCGGAATTCGGCAGGAACAATGTCAGGCATTAAGGCGATAACGGGGCCCCGCACCGATTGTTTAAATAAATTTAATAGAGCTAAAACTATAACCAATGAGGCCAACGAGGTTTTTGCTGCATATGGAATAAAGCTAAAAGAAATTGCAGACAATGGAAGCAAAATTATAATCCACGGCATTCTCCTTCCTATTTTTGTCCGTGTTCGATCCGACCATGCCGAAACGATGGGGATTAATAATATTGCCAAAACATTATCAAGCGACATCAACATTCCGACAAGCCATTTGAATGGAATATAACGGCTTAAAAAAATCGTTACATAGCTGTCATACAATGGATCCATAAGTCCCATCGTAAAAAAACCTGCTCCGATCAAAAAAGTTATCGGAAGGTATTTTCTAAATCCGTCTTGTGGTTTCATAGTTTCTCCTTATGTAATACACTTAACAGTATAACCTATATTTGGTATAATCTCTATAGTAAAAATAAAAATTATTTCATTTATGAGGAAAAGAAATATGCATAAAGAAATTTTACCTAATGCAAAAAGGCCTCTTTTGTTTGGCCATAGGGGTGTTCCGAGTCTTGTGCCCGAAAATACAATTGCCTCATTTAAGAAGGCTGTAGAGATGGGTATCCCCGGAGTCGAATTGGATGTGCATTTAACCAAGACCGGAGAACTTGTTGTTATTCATGATTCCTCAATTAAGCGCACCGGAAGAATCTATGAAAATGGAAGGCTTATTGAGGCTCCGGATTTGAAAGTTGAAGATTTATCTTGGGAAGAATTACAAAAATACGACTTCGGTCTTTGGTTTTCAAAAGAATATGAGGGAGAAAGGCTACCATTGCTGTACAATGTGCTTAAGCTTTTAGGTTCCGATATCTATGTCGATATAGAAATTAAAATAGATAACTTAAAATACAAGGGTGTTGTAGAAAAAACTTATCAGGTTTTGCAGGATATTTTAAAAATTCTGCCTGAAAATCCGCATAGATTTTTGGTTTCTTCTTTTAATCCCTTTGCAATAAGATATTTTTCAAAGATATGTTCCTATATTCCTACTGCCTTAATCTATGACAACCATCCCAATACTCCCTTCTTTTTAAAAAAGGGCAGGGGACTGTTATTTTGTAAACCTGATATTTTAAAGCCTTCTTATAAATGCTTTACTAAAAAGAGAAATAAAGAAGCTTGGTGCTGGACTGTTGACGATAAGGAAAAGGCCGCGGAGCTTATCAAAAAAGGAGTAAGCGGAATTACTTCTAATAGGCCTCAGGATATAAAGGAGATTTTATAAATTCTTTAAAACAAGATTAAGGTTTTCTTTTAGTTTTTGCATTTCTTTAGGAGCCTTCATTGAATGGCGGTACATAAACTTATTTCCGAATTCGCTCATATATGTTAGTTTTAAGATGAAGGCGATAAGAAAAAGAGGACAAATTGTAACAAGATAAAATTTATTGGGCGAAAGCATTTTCCGTTTTGCCAAGAGCCTAAAATTATCCCTCATCGTTTTACCCGCCTCGTACATAATTTTTTTGTTTAAGTATACGGTTTCAGGTTCATCGCTTTTATAATAAGCATCCGCAAGCGGAACGACCATTGCAAGATGGGAAAGCTGCCAATTATGCATATCGGGGACAATCTGATAAGGAATTCTGCTCTTTTTAAAAAGAGAGGCTAGAAGTTTTGATCGTTCAGTGTGTTTGCCGTCTTTTTCCCCGAATGTTGTAGGCTGAATAAGACGGGGAGTGAGAGCTGCATCCAAGATACCGTCATCAATACTGCCGCCTGCTCCCGGAAAGGCCGGTAGAATTTTTCCTTTTCCGCAAAGTTTTTCAAGCTCGGCATAGGGGCTTATGGTATTTACCATTGTAACGATGGTTTTACTCTTGTTTTCTTTTAATTCGGTCAATGCTTCTTTTAAGTTATCTTCACGGACGGTCAAAAAAATAAAATCGTAGATATCATCATCAAAAACTTTTTCAAGCACTTTCACATTTACAGTTTTTATTTTATTTTTTTCAAAATAGGATAGACCTTTTTCTTTTATCTCCTGCAAACGGCTTCCCCTTGCATAAATTGAAACATCAGAGCCTCCTTTTGAAAAATAAACCGCATATAAACTGCCTATAACCCCGGCCCCATAAATTAAAATTTTCATTTGTACAGCTTACTCCATGTTCATTGTATAAATATTTGATTCAAATTCCATATCGGTACCGCGTTTTTTAAATGTTTGTGTCTCTTTTATTTTTAATCCGCATTTTTCCATCACTCGGCACGAGGCCTTATTTTCTTTTGCAACTGTACAATAAAAATTACGCACGCCGAATGAGTACGCAAAATTTATCAAAGCTTTTACCATCTCGGTTGCAAGTCCTTTGCCCCACAACTCTTTTTTTACCGTATAGCCGAAACCCCAATGACCCTTTGGTCCTTCCGTCCCTAAACAGCAGGTTGCAACGGGTTCGCCCGTATTTTTGCAAACAGCAATAAAAGGATATTCATCTTCCCATTCGTCTATATCGTAAATTACCTTTCTAAGTTCATCGCCGTTTTTATACGGTGCATCTGCAAGATACTTTCCGTTTTCAGGATCACCCCAAAGCTTTGCTGCAAAATCTGCATCGTCAAGTGTCATGCTGCGTAAAATAAGTCTTTCCGTTTCTATATCTTTTGTTTTCATTTGTACTCCATGTTTTTTATTTTATTTAAAATGGCTTGCAGGGTAAATGAATTTAATTTTTTTTCGAGGGCGGTTTGCGCGTCTATAAAGTAGCCGTCAAGTAAAAAATTTATTCTTTGTGCAACAGGGCATTCGTTTGGAGGTGTATCATGTATTTTAAAAAGTTTACCGTCTTTTACGGATTCTACTGCATTAAAGATATCGAGGAAGGTGATTTGGTTTGCATTTTTTTTTAATGCGATACCGCCTGTCCCTTGAGTAATTTCTATAAGTCCGGCATCTTTTAACGCACTCATAAGTTTGCGTATAACTACCGGATTTGTCTTTACACTTTCGGCAAGAAAATCGCTGGTTACCTTACACTTATCTTTAAAGAATTCCACGCAGAGTAGGATATGAATTGACACCGAAAATTTTGTTCCTATTTGCATAAGCCGTCCTGATCTTATATAGTTTATACTAAAACTATATAAGATACAATAGGGCGGACGGCTGATGGAGCTTTTATAAACTTACAACCGAAAAATTATCTTGAACGAATTTTGCATTTTCTACTTCATCAATCATAGCAACGGCATAATCGGCATAGCTTATTGTACTCTCTCCCTGCGAATTGAAAGCGAGCTCTTTACCTGCAAGTTTATATTTTCCGGTACGTTCACCTTCGGCCTTAAAATCCAATGGCGGCGATAAGTAAGTCCACAAAACATCTTTTCTTTCTTTTAATTCAAAAAAAGCATCCGTTTCTGCCTGTGCTAAGGGCCGGAATTCTTCGGGGAAATTGGGAGCATTAAGTAAGATTGTTTTATGCTCCTTGTCCGTGTAAAGGCAAGCTGCTCCTCCGACTACTAAAAGCCGCGTTTTAGTGTTTTTTAAGCAATCACATAAATGCCTTAATGAAGTGATGTGCAGATTAAAAGTTTCCGGTGTCCACGCGCCAAAGGCATCGATGACCGCATCAAAGCTTGCCAAATCTTCAGGTTTTAAATCAAATAAATCTTTTTGAAGAACTCTTGCCTTTTCATTTTTAGCGCAAGACTGACGGATAACGGCAGTTACATCAAAGCCCCGCATTACAGCTTCATTTGTGAGGCATTGACCTTGCTTTCCATTTGCTCCGATAATTGCAATCTTTTTCATTAGAACCTCCAATATTTTTATACTATAGTTGTAACTATAATTGTTACAGCTATAGTATAATCTTTTGTTGGTGTAATGTCAATGGTTACAGCTAAAATTTTTTAATATATTTTATTCGTGCGGAGGGTTTAATACCCCGACGCTTTGCGTCGGAGTTGTTGATTTGAGATTCACATATAGTTCTATTTTTATTTCCAAATCATTAATTACACGGATATGATAAAATTTTCATCATAATATGGAATCAATGCATCATGAGTCATGAGAAACATATTTTCTACCTTTGCTTGGCAAATTAATATGCGATCAAATGGATCGTTATGTATTTTTGGTGCCTTTTTAGAATAAGTAAGTGTTCCAAGTGCAGTTACATGATTTGGTTTTACATATAGGCAAGATAAATTTGCTTTAAGGCTTAGTTTATCCAAATGTTCTCCTGAAAATTGAAAAGAATCAGGATATTTTAAATGTTTAAGTTGAGCTTCCCAAATATTTATTGAGCTATAAAAAATGTCATTTTGAGGATTTAGTATAATTTTTCTAGCTTTTTGAGAAAGTCTTTTATCATTTTGGTGCAGCCATATTAAAATATGTGTATCTAATAAGATTTTCATATGTATTCCCCGAACATATCAATTATTTCGTCATCATATGCATTTATGTCATCAGGCGTGGGGAATTTTCCCTCTGCAAGTCCTATAATAGGAATTTTTTTTGAAAGCTGATTTTGATTTAAAAAGGAAATCTTATACTTTAATAGTTCAATATATTCTGCCACAGATTCAAGGTATTCTTCGGGCAGTGTTTTCAATTCTTTTTCTAATGCACTATAACTCATATTTTACCCCATTATCTTCATATTATATCATATTTTTTATCGGTAGTATACTATTTTTCTTTTTTTTAATATAATGTATACATGAAAACTGTTAAACTATTTTCTTTATCTTTAATTTTATTGAGTCTGTTTGTGTTGATGACCGGATGTGCAAGCATGTATATTCACGGTTCAACACCTGTTCAAAGGGCAGTATCAGCTGCCGAACTTCTTATTGACGGCAATGTATCGGATGACTATATACGGGTTTATAAAACTGAGGTTTCGCAGGCAGAGAGGTCTATAATGGATACGATAAGCAAGGCTGAAAGAAACGATATATATTATGCCGATATTGCAGATAATATTTCCGATTGGCTGCTTCTTTACAACCGTGTTTATACTCTTCAAAGAATGTATCCCGAAGGTTTACGCGGAAAAAAAGAGTTTGTAGTATTTGAAGCCCGCGATTATAGCAGCCTAAAAGATACCGCTTATACGCGAGCAACAGAAGCTCTTTATAATGAAGCCTTGCGTATTGTGCAGATGTCGGGAAACAATTCTAAAAATATTTCAAAGGCCTTGGCTGATTTAAAACGTGCAAAAAAATATTCCCGCCATTTGGATAACGAAATAAATTCTTTAGGTGCCGATATAGCCTATAATGCTGCCGAAACTCTTGCTTATACAAATAAGCCCGATAACCTTCTCCAAGCTTCAGAATATTATATGCTTGCTCACTCATGGGTTCCCGGATATAGGGGGGCTTTGGAAAAGGGCAGGCTCGCAAAAGAAAAAGCTGCTTATCTTTATATCGAAGAAGGTACTTACAATTTAAAACTAAAAGACTATACTGCATTCCGCCATGCAAAAGTTTCTTTTCAAAAAGCGGAAAAAATAATTCCGGGTATAGCTTCAAGAGAAATTGCAGAAGTAAACCGGCTCCTTACAGTGAGGCTTGTTATTGTAAGACCCGATAATAGCTACAATGATGAAGATAGAATACGGAGGGCAATAACTTCCGAGCTTGCTTCGGCAAAGTCAGGCCCTGAGACTATAGAAATAAATTTTATCAGAGGCGGAATGAGTTCTATTTTTAATCTTATAGATATCAGAGATGCAGATTTGGTTTTTATGCCTTCGGATAAATATGGAAATGTTAAAGAAACATATGGACCTGTTAAAACTGTAAATAAAAATATATCAAAGACTATAAATGGAATTTTATACACCGGTACGATAACTGAGCAAAGTCAGCTTGTTACTGTATATGCTCAAAATGATTTTGTGCTATACGATATTAGAACATGGAGAAAAACCGAATTACGTTATTTTAATAATGAAACAAATAAATTGTCTAAAAATTTTACAGTGCGGTATTACAGCGGAGCTCCTGAAGCAAAGCCTGCAGATTTTAATCCCGGATTTTTATATGAAGCCGGGCAGTATAAAAAATTCTTTCCCGAATTAATGAATGAAGGTAATTCAATGAATTTGATTAACAATTACGGCAGTCTTAGTTCAAACGGTAAAGAGTTGTGTAATGTAATTAAGAGCCTGCAATATATAGAGCGGAGGTAATTAAAATTAGCGAGAAGAAAAATAAAAAACGAGCAATATTTATTTCTATTGTGTTGGCAGTATTTCATACTCTCGGCTTTTTTAGCTCCTTGAATGCTATTATAACATCGCGGACTTCTCAAGGAGCTATTGCTTGGACTGTAGGATTAAACTCTTTTCCGGTTATAACCGTTCCTGCTTATTGGGTATTCGGCCGGAATAGATTTGACGGTTATGCAGAAGAGTGGAAGGCTAATTCCGATATTACTGAAAACCGGATAAAAGAAATATCGAAAAACTTGGAACCTTATTTTGTAGAGCCGCCGGATGTTTTCCCTGAATATGAAGTGCTGAAAAAATTAGCTCTCTCTCCTTTTTTAAACGGGAACAAGATCGATTTATTATTAAACGGAGCGGAAACATATAAAAGCATTGAGGAAGGAATTGAAAAAGCAGAAGAATATGTTTTGTTTCAGTTTTATATTTTAAAAGATGATGAGATTGGAACAAAGTTTAAAGATCAGTTGCTACGCAAAGCTAAAGAGGGTGTTGCCGTCTATGTTTTATATGATGAGTTAGGAAGCAGGGGAATATCCAAAGAATGGTTAAATTCTTTTTCTGTAAATGGAATAAAAGTTCTTCCGTTTAATACTCAGCAAGATCACCGCTTTCAAATTAATTTTAGAAATCATAGGAAGATTGTTGTTGTTGACGGTAAGGCTGCCTGGGTAGGCGGGCTCAACATAGGTGATGACCATTTAGATAAAGATCCCGTTTTTACGCCGTGGCGAGATACTCATTTGATGATTGAAGGGCCTTCAGTAATTGCGGCGCAAGCAACTTTTTTGGTTGATTGGCATTGGGCAAGTAAAGAACTTATAAGCGGTTTAAACTGGGAGCCTAATATTTTTAAAGGTGATAATTCCGATAAGAACGTATTGGTTTTAGCATCGGGGCCGGCAGATAAATACGAAACTGCAAGTTTATTTTTTACTAATCTTTTAAACGCTGCAAGAAAAAGAATTTGGATTGCAACGCCTTATTTTATTCCTGATGAAGCAACTATGACGGCTCTTAGGTTAGCCTTGTTAAAAGGAATTGAAGTTCGTATTTTAACTCCGAGGATGTACGATAATTGGTTTGTATTTAATGCTGCAAATGCTTACCTTGATGAATTAGCGGATGACGGTGCAAAAATATATTTTTATGAAAACGGTTTTATGCATCAAAAGGTTATGCTCATAGACGATTCTTTATCGGCTGTCGGAACCGTAAACTTTGATAACAGATCTTTTAGATTAAATTTTGAGATTACGGCTTTGATAGCAGATAAACCCTTTGCATCGGAAATAGAACAAATGCTTTTAAATGATTTTGCTGTAAGCTCAGATGCTACGGCCGATTATGGAAATAAACAATCTTTTTGGATTCGTCTAAAGTCCAAATTCAGTACTATGTTTGCCCCGGTATTGTAGGAGTATGCTAATTAGGTGCTTTGAAGTTATATATCGGTTTTACAAAATCTTTTACATCGGCAGTCGGCTTAATGTGTTTTAAAATTATTTCCTTATTTTTATAAGCAGAGGGAGCCTCATCCAATGTATTTTTTGTTGCAGTTGTAGTAAATATTCCGGCACTTTTCATTTCTTTTTGAAAGGCATTTAGTGAAAGCTCACTAAATGCCTTGGAGCGGGACATAATTCTTCCTGCCCCATGAGGAGCCGATTGGTTGTAGTTATCATTTCCTTTTCCTACACAAAATGCAAATCCGTCACGCATATTAAAGGGAATAATAAGTCTTTCATTTAATCCTGCTGAAGTCGCCCCCTTTCGAATAATGCCGTCTTCACCTATAAAATTATGAACTGATTCTACCGTTTCTTCAATTTCTGCACTTAAAAATTGCGAGATTAGTTCTATCATTTTTTTTCGGTTTTCTTTTGCATATTTTTGAGCAAAATAGGTTGCCCTTAGATAAGCTTTTCCTTCATCACTTGTTGTAAATAGGTATTCTAAGTTTTTATCTTCAGGGGTGAGAAGTTTCTGTTCATCTAAAAGCTGCTGTGCTTTTTTTTGATAAAAAACGGCAATTTGAAGACCTAGATTTCTGCTTCCTGAATGAACAGTCAGCCATAATCTTCCTTGAGAGTCTCTTCCAAGCTCTATAAAATGGTTTCCGCCTCCTAAGGTACCTATACTTTTTAAGGCCCTGTCCTCATCCATATTAACATTTTTTGATTCTTCTATAATTTCTTCTTCAAATTCTTTATTGTCTATTTTCATGCAGCGATGGACGCTTTTTCCATGAGGAATGTTTTTTTTGATAAAGTTATCCAGCTCTGCAAGATCCGGATTTTTTATATTGAGCCGGGCGGAAAGAATTCCGCAGCCGATATCTACACCCACAATGTTTGGGATTATGTATTTATCTATATTCATCGTAAAACCGATAACGGCTCCCTTGCCTGCATGGCAGTCCGGCATTATTGCTATGTTTGTGCCTTCAAAGGCCTTATGATTGAGAAAGGTTTTGATTTGTTTTTCGGTTTCAGAATCGATTGAATCGATCATTACACTAGCTTTGTTGTATGTTCCTTCAATTATTTGCATGAGTTTATTTTAGCATAAGGAAGGTAAAAAGTCAAATTGGATTTATAGGATGTATATTTATATAGAAATATAAAGCGGATAGTGGTATAATGAATTATCCTGTATTGAAAAAAATTGAATAAGGGGGGCAAATGACAATTCATGAATTCGGACGTAAAAATACTGAAAAGATACTTTTGATTCATCCTTCTTGTGTAAGATGGGATTATTTTGAGAAAGTGATTACCTTGCTTGAAGACCGATATCACTTAATTGTTCCTGCCTTGCCCGGCTATGATTTTGATCGAGGAAGTGATTTTACAAGCGTTGAACAAATTGCTTCGGAATTGAATGAATGGATGATGGAACAAAAAATCGAAGGCCTTTATGCAGTCTACGGCTGCTCTATGGGAGGTTCAATAGCCTTACTGACAACGCTGGAGAAAAGAACACGAATAGATCACTGCATAATGGACGGCGGAATTACTCCATATGAACTGCCTTGGCTCCTGACACGTTTTATTGCCTTGCGCGATTATCTTATGGTGATGATAGGAAGGATAGGCGGTGTAAAATTATTGTCAAGAGTTTTTTCTACGGATGAGTATAGCGAAGAAGACATCAAATACGCAGCTGAAGTTTTGCGGCACAGCAGCCGGAAGACTCTGTGGAGGAGTTTTGATTCCTGCAATAATTATAAGATGCCTTTTCCTATTCCCGTCCTTTCCACAAAAATTCATTATTGGTATGCCGAGACTGAAGAAAAAGCTCGCTCTTGGGATATCCGCTATATGAAAAAATATTTCCCCCAAACAGATTTTAAGATTCTGCCTAAGCTCGGGCATGGCGGGCTTGTTTTGCTTAAACCTGAGCTTTTTAAAGAGATGATTGTGGGGATGTGAAATTTAGTTCTACAATTCAGTATAAGAAAAAAATATAAGTCTTCATCATTCTGATTTATACCTTACTCGCAATATTTCATATCCCAAAACCTTTTACCCTTATCATCTATTTTTAAAAATGGAACAAGAATAGACAAGAGTTCGTATCCGTCTTCCATTTTGAGAGTGAATATAGGTTTTGAATCTTCGGTACTTATTATCTGTATGGTTTTTGAGTCTTTGGAAGGTACATATAGTGTAACCGAAATGCCTGCTTTACGGGCTGCTGCAGATAGTGATTGCATGTTTTCCCGGCCATTTATTGCATGATCTAAGAAAACATAAAATCCGGAATAAATTATTTGCTCGGGATTTTCATCTTCGGTTAAAAATTGAAATGTAAGAGACTTATATTCGCTATTCCATTCTTCAGTCAATTCATCAAGATGTTTTTTCATTGTATCAACTTGTTCTTTATTACACAAAAAAAGTACTCCGCTGTTTTTTATAAGTCTTCGGCATCGGCTTTTTGTTTTGCATGTTTTATACCTATCTTCTTCAGGCGGAATATATTCAGCGTAGTCTTTTTTACGGTGCTCATGATTTTCGTTGTTGATATAGATAAAGGGTGCACTTTCCATGAGTTCCGTATATGATTTTCGAGGAATACGCATTCCTGCACCGCGAAGATATTTATACTGAACTCTTTGTAAAAAAATTGCTTTAGGAACGGAAATTGAAACAATATTTTTTGCACTCCCTAAAAGCCAAAACATCATTTCAAATATAGTCTTTATTCCGTATTTTTCAAAAGCATTTGATTCGGGATAGAGGGTTATAATGCTCTGCGGGGTTTGAGATTTGTAAACAATTATCTTGTTTCCGTCTTTATAGAGTAGAGTCTCGGATCCCATCAGGCTTGCAAAAAAATGTGCATTTTCAAAACTGATGTCATACTGCCAACAATATTTTTCATAAGACTTTTTATTTCCACAGCTGTCAAGATAAGAGAGAGTAATTATATTACAATTTTCAAATATTTTTTTTGTTTCGATGGAAATAGCTCCTTCTTCATAAGCCGCTTTTTTGTAAGCAATAATCTTTTTTTCAAAAGATTCATCATCAATGCGAAAAATAGCCTGCCTGGCACTGTTATCTGCTAAGGCATGAAAGGCATTATTTTTTCCGTCATAGGCATTGTAAAGATTATCATTCTTAGTCATTTTTACTCCCATAAAAAGAATTCTACCAACTTATAATATAAGAATTTTTTTTGATTTTTTAAAAATTGAAGCGAGGAAAGTTGGAGAATTTATTTTGTACAGCAGAAATTATATATATTTTCTACATTAAGGAAGTAATTAATAAGATTATATCCATTGCTGTTTATTGGTATCACTTAGATACGGAAGACTCTTAAATATGTTTTACCTTGCATAGGAGGCATAAAATGATATATGCATATTTACGAGTAAGTACAGAGAAGCAAACACTGGAAAATCAGCGTTTTGAGGTTTGTAATTGGGCTAATGATAGGCAGATTACAATTGATGAATTTGTTGAAGAGGTTATGTCAGGCGGTATTTCGATTGGACACCGTAAACTTGGAACTTTAGGCTCTCGGCTTAAAGAAAGCGATATTTTGATTGTTCCGGAGCTTTCGAGATTAGGACGAAGCCTTTTAAATGTGATGAGCTTTTTAAATTCTTGTATTGAAAAAAAAGTAAGAATATTTTCGATCAAAGAAAATTTTGAATTTGCAAATAATATTAATTCTAAGGTCTTGGCCTTTGCATTTTCTTTAGCTGCCGAAATTGAAAGACAGTTGATAAGTCAAAGAACTAAAGAAGCTTTAGCACTGAGAAAAAGTCAAGGTATTGTTCTTGGCCGCCCTAAGGGTAAAAAAAATTCAATGTTAAAACTTACCGGAAAAGAAGATGAAATTATACAGCTCTTAAACAAAAAAATATCAAAGGCTGCGATTGGCCGTCTTTTTGATGTTCATAGAATGACTGTAGATAAATTTATAAAAGAGAAAATAAATACTAAGTTATAGATACGCTTAAATTACGGTTTTGTTTTGTAGCAAATATAAAACAAGACCGTCAGTTTTTGAGTAAATTATACGATCAATTTTTATAATATTTTTTATAATCGATTTTTACTTAAAATTTTGCAGCGATTTAAATAGCTGTACAAGAATAAAATTTCCTATAAAAGACTCTTGGATTATTTTAAATCCCATCGAACAGGGTATAAAAGAAAAAATTGAGAGAATAGGAACCCCATTGAAAGACTGGGATATAAAGATAAATTATGGAATAAAGACAGGGTGCAATGAAGCCTTTATTATCGATGGTGCAAAAAGAAAAGAACTGATTGAAGCATCGCCAAATTCTGCTGAAATTATACGCCCGATATTAAGAGGCAAAGATATTAGAAGATATACCTATAATTTTGCCGACAAGTATTTAATAACCACATTCCCAAGCAAAAAATATAATATCGATGATTACCCATCTGTTAAAGAGTACTTACTCAATTTTGGAAAAACAGATACTGTGCATTTATCGAAATATGGAAAAAACTGTTGGGGTAAAAAAAGATTAGAACAATCCGGTAATAAAGGCAGCAGAAAGAAAACAAATAATAAGTGGTTTGAACTTCAAGATAGTATAGCTTATTGGGAGGATTTTTCTAAGCAGAAAGTAATTTGGAAAAGAGTTGGATCAGTTTTAAAATTTGCATTTGACAGTACAGGGCTATTAATATTAGACAGTGCATGCTTTGCAACTGGTAGCTATGCAAAATATTTAACAGTTTTATTAAATTCAAAGATGTGCAAATATATGTTACAAAATGCTCCTATGACTGGTACTGGTGATTTACTAATTAGTATTCAAGCCATAGAACCGCTAAAAATACCATTACCTGATTATAAAACAAGAAAGAGAATTGAAGCGTCTGTAAATGCTATTCAAGAGTCAGAACAAAATGTAGATACAATAATTTATAATTTATATTCTCTTTCACAAAATGAAATCTCTTTTATTGAAAAAAAGATACACTGATACTGTGCTTAAATATTCTAGTTTAATATATGCCACTCTATTAATTTTAGAGGTAAAATTATGATTATGGGTTGAATTTATTTATTTTAAAGATATAAAAATCATATATTACTTAATGTTATCAAGGTATTTTATTTCTGTTTTTGTCAAACTATATATGTTATTAATGAATTCGTTTTTTTCTTTTTCAGATGAATTTATTAATAATTTTTTTGCTTGTTTTTGCATTTCAGAATTTGGTTTAATTGTATATATTGAATGCAAAAATTTAGTTCCTTTACCTCCAGTTAAATTCACAGACCTTAAAATTATTTTATTAAATAATTTTGAATTAAAAAATAAAAGTAAGAATTCTAAATTATTACCTGAAACCATATATAATTTATTATTAATCATAATTTCTGGCTCAAGCAAACATGCATTCATCTCACTTCCAATTTCACAATATGCAATACGTGGTTTAGAAAAATCCTCCATATATGCACAATTTCGTAAATTATATGGGGTTTTACCACGATCATCTCTTACAGATATTTTATCCCAAAACTGATCTAAATGTTCCTTTATTGCAGGATAATCATTAATATCTATAGGAGGAATGTTTTTTTCGCGTATTCCATTATGGGTATTTATCAAATATAAATCTGCAAATTCGTAAGAATATCGTTTTATATCCCTGCCGCGAAGAATCGGGCGTATAATTTCAGCACTTTGAGGACATTTTCTTATTAGCTCGTCCCGTTTCTCTTTATCTATTATAAATGCTTCGTTACAACCTGTTAATATTCCTCTATAAATTTTTATATCCCATTCTTTTAGCGGTGTTCCAATTGCTTCTATCTTTTTCTTGATACTTTGTTCAATATCCGAAAGAATAATCCAGCTATCTCCATTCTTTGGGAATGTTATATTAACATGATTTTGACAGCTATTTAAATCGCTCTTTTTTTCTAGGCAGCTTAAATCTCCTGTTATTGCAATAGTCTCATCGTTATATTTGGCTTTTTGTAGTAGTAAGATATTTACATCAACTGTGGCGTTTTTGAAAACTTTTTCGCCTGCCAGATCTATTAAAATCTTTGGTTGAGTATTTTCTGCAAAGAATTTACGTGTTGCTTCTCCATAGCCTGCCCTCATCCATTTATTTGATGTTATATAACACAGATGCCCCTTTTCTTTTAGGAGATTAATACCCTTTTCATAAAATAATTGATATATGTCTCCCGTTCTATCAAAACTTTGGTAACCAACTGAATCATATAATTTGGATAATTTGCCGTTATCATCTTGTAATTGTATATAAGGGGGATTTGCAATAACAATATCAAAACCTCCGGCTTTAAAAATATCAAAAAAGAAAATACGCCAAAGAAAAAATAATTGATTTTCAAATTCAAATGAATCCAGCTCATCATGAATTGCATCTAATGTTTTTATTTTTTCAGATAATACGTCTAAACCCTTTTGGTCTTTTTTGGTTGTGATATTATTTTTTCTTGTATCAAAATCGGTATGTAATTTTTCTTTACGCAAAGCAAGATTATATTTTATATGATCCCTTATGCTATATTCTATTTCTTTTTTTAATTTGTGTTTGTCATTATGATTATGAGTACTAAAGTATAAGGCAATATTTTTTCGGATTGTATCTATAGTTCCTTTTTGGATAAAGGTTAATTCTTCTACAGGGTCTTCTAAATTTCCGAACATATCTCTTTTAGGAGATTTTTCTGTCATGTTCATCATATCAGGAAATTCAATTCCTTTATAGCTTTCGATGAGGCTGTCTCCTTGCATAATTTTATAGTCAAGGTTGGGCAGAGGCATAGGAATGTCTTCATCAACAATTATTGAAAGCCAAAACCGTAAACGGGCTATGTCAATCGCGCCTTTTTCAATGTCTACACCATATATATTGTTTTTTACTATTTCTTTTTTTATTGTATTTGCATTTACATTCTTTTCGAGGAGCAGCCGGCAATGCAAAAGTTCTTTTAAAATGCCCATAGGGAAGGCTCCGGAACCTACTGCAGGATCGCAAATTTTTACGTTTTTTAGCTTAGTTAGAATATCTTTTTGTTCTTTATCGGAAAAATTTAAGATGCTATCTAATACAAAATGCCTTAAATCTTTTTCCTTTAAATTAGTTTGAGTAATTAAATATGCAATAATAGATTCTCGGCACATATATTCGACTATTTCTTTTGGAGTATAAAAAGCACCCTTATCTTTATTATCTTCAAGTAAATTTTCAAAAATCCTACCCAGCATTTCGGGATCTACACCAATTTCTTTTTCGTTAGGGTCATTTTCATCAATAGTAAAATTATATCTTGCAAAAAAATCAAATAGTTCTTTAAATAAATTTGCCGAAAAAACTATATTACATTTATCAAATTTATCGGCTTCAAAAAGACCTCCATTCAAGTAAGGTATTTTTTGATTTTTACCAAGTATTTCTTGAATAATATAATCTTTTTCTTTGCGGTCATTATTTAATGTTTCAAAAAAAAGCGGGTCTAATACTTTTGTTAAAAAGTTATCTTGCTCTTTTGAGGTCGTAAAAAGATCTTGCAAATAATTTTTATTACCGTCGCCCCAATCTTTGTCTGATGGAACACCCAGCCATCCTTTTTTTTGTAAAAACTGTAAAAAAACTAATCGTCCCATCATCTTTTTTACAAAATCTCTTACAGCTTTTTCATCACCTTCGAATATGGATTTCAATTGAGGATTCGGTTTTGATACTGTCTTTTCTTCCCATTTGGAAGCCTTTTTTTCATACCTTTTTCCGGTTATAAATTCAACAAATTTAGCATATATTTTACGGTACTCATCAAAAAATTCATTGCTCAATGTTTCAACCGAAAAAGCATCCATAACGGATTTCAGCGTTTTCGATTCCATTTTTTCAAGCTTTTCAAATCTTTCTTTGACTGTTCGGCAAGAGTAGTTTTCTCCTACAACATAGGTATATCGTTTGGGTGCCGAAGTTGAAGCTAATGAGTCATCTTTATTTACAAAGGATATTCTCCAATCTCCTTTGTTGTTTGCATAATGAAAAAATATTAAGTACGATGTATAGGATGTAGAGAGTCTTCTTACTACATTTTGAATTTTTACTCTTGATTTATAAAGGTTGATCTTATCGGATACCGTTATGTCAAAAATAAAAAGCGGACGGTCAATATCAAATTTTGCAATTTTATTTATACTTTCTATACCTGTATCTTTTGCTGCTGTGAGATATTCAGGATTGCTTTCAAGAAGGTCTTCATTTGACTCATCATAGGCTTTTCCAAAAACTTTTACTAACAAATTTTGCATTATAAATGCCGAACCCGGATAATTTTGATTAAACATAACTTTCCCTATAAGTGCATGTAAATTGTATAAATAATAGTACCTTTTTTTTCAGCACTTGTCAAGACTTCGCATTGCCTCACGTTAAATCTAACCGAAAAAAAAGCTGTTCATCACGTAAAAATCTAACTTAAAATAGAAGCCCTAAGGAAGGGCAAAATGAGGTTAGATATGAAAATGAGAAAGAAGCTGACTGAGGAAATAGTGAAACGGTACTGCACTGCGTGCAAGAAACAAAAGACGAAAATCCTCGATGAGTTTGTCGCAACAACCAAATACAACCGAAAGTATGCAATTCACATTCTGAAAAACAGTGCATACATAAAAATAACGCATTTTAACAACGTCGCCAAAAAGAGTGTGAATGTTATTAAAAAGACACGAAAAAAGCGAACCTATGAAAAATACTACGGTCAAGACGTACAAGAGCAAGTCATCCGGCTATGGATTTTTTCGATGTACCTATGTTCAAAACGGCTCGTGCCTTTTATACGTGATAATATCGATTACTTTGCTCAAAAGTTCGGTTATGATGAACAACTTAAAGCAAAACTTGCTCGCATATCAAGCGCAACGGTCGGTAGGATTCTCAAGCCTGAAATTCCAAAACATTCTATCCGAGGTATTTCAACAACACGGCCTTCAAAGAATCTTAATAAGCTCATTCCAATCCGCACCTTTTTCGACTGGGATGAACGCAAACCGGGCTTTTTTGAGGTTGACACTGTCGCAAACTGTGGTATAAGTACTAAAGGACAGTATATTTGCACACTTACCCTTACTGATGTTCATTCAGGTTGGACGGAAAATAGAGCCCTTTTAAACAAAGCTCACCGATGGGTAAAAGAAGCGATAGAGGATGTGAAAATAAACTTACCGTTTCAGATGAAAGGTATTGATAGCGACAACGGAAGCGAGTTTAAGAATATGCAGCTTTTGCAATGGTGCAACACGAATAATGTTATCTTTACTCGAAGCCGATCGTATAAAAAGAATGATAATTGTTTTGTTGAACAGAAAAATGACAGTGTGGTAAGACGCATTGTCGGCTACTATCGATTTGAGGGAGAGGAGACACGAAGCGTTATGGCTGACCTTTATGAGCAATATAACATGCTTGTAAACTTCTTTTTTCCTTCAATGAAGATTATTTCAAAGCACAGGGTAGACGCAAAGGTCATAAAGAAATATGATGAAGCTAAGACACCGTATCGTAGGCTTATGGAGAGTTCTGATATAAGCGATGCTGAAAAAGATGAACTGCGACGTAGGAAGGACAGACTAGATTTACAACAGCTGATTGATAAAACACAAGAGCTACAGAGCAAACTTATTTCAATGGCTCACAGCTGGTCTACATAACTACGGTTAGATTTTTACTTGAGTAATGCATATCATTTGGGTTAGATTTTTACATGAGGAAATACGGACTTTTTATTCTATGTTTCTAAACCTAATATACATTCTCCTTTATGAGCGTTTATGTTTAAAGAAAGATTTAGCTCATTTAAAGCGTGTTTAAGATATTTTTCAGGTTCGGAAGCTTCTTGTTCAATTAATTCATAGTTTGTGTTAGACGCATTTAATGATTCACAATATGTTTCATATATTTTTTTTATTTTCTTTTGAACATATAAATTACCATTTTCTATATACTCTCTGGATAATTTTAATAGGTCTTTTATTTCTTTATTGGAAGAATTTTGCAGCATTTTTTGTATATAGCCTTTAGTTTCGGTTTGTAGTTTTTTTTCATCGGCAGAAGTTTTCATTCTGTTTATATATTTTTCATATTTTTCAATAGCTTCTTGTGATTTTAATAAAAATTCTTCAGATATAGAATAAGATTCTTTGTCTTTGTTTGCTTTTAAAATTTCAATCATCATTTCATGATTAATAGCTTCAATATTGCCATCGGTATATAAATAAGATTGCCCTCCCGCTCTAGTATTAGTTGATTTTGGAACAATAAAAAAGACAGATTTCTTTGATGATTTATCGTGCTGTTGATCAGAATGACAATTAGAAAACAAAGGAAATTTTAATTCCTTTATTCTATTATACTCTTGCGGGTTTTTAATTTTAAAATCACGAAGCTCGGCAATATACTTTTCCGATTCTGTTTTTTCTCCTTCCAATAGCTTTACTAAATCTATTTGTTCAGGAGCTTCGCCGAATGAATATATTTCTTCATCATCAGTAAAAACCGGATTGTCTTCTCCGAACATTGAATGAAAAGATTGTAGTTTTGCATGTGCTATGCTTATTAGTTGTATTAGATTATCGCTTTGTGCAGTGGGCATAAAATTATATACATGTACACATTCGGCCTTTGAGCCTATACGATTAACACGCCCTATTCTTTGCATAAGCCTTGTCGCATTCCAAGGAGCATCGTAATTTAAGATAGTATTTGATCGGTGTAGATTTATTCCTTCTGCCAAGACATCAGTGGTTATTAAAATGTTATAATCATTTTTTTTATTTTCATAGTTTTCATCAAAATTTTCTTTAATTTTTTCTTTATCCCGTTCCCTGTTTTCGGAAGTTATTTTGAGAACCGAATATTTTTTTTTATTACTTGAATTGTTTATTCCATTAATAATATTTTCTATTGCATTTGCTGTATCTATTGCTTCAGTAAAAATTACTAGTTTTTTTTCATCTGAATGAGGATTGTTTTTCTTAGGATCAAAAAAATAAATTCTGTTTCCCTTATAACCGTCAAAGTATGTATTATTTAACGCATTTTTAAAGGCTTCAAGTTTAGGATCGTATTCAATTTCTGTCCAGTTATTGTACAGTGTTTCAAGTATCTTTTTATCATGTTGTAAATATTCTATAAATTTAGGATCAAAATCTTGTTTTGAAAAAACTCTATTATTTCCTTTTTTGTTTTTCATCTTTCTTTCGATATTTATATATGCTGCTTGAAAGCTGCCTGCTTTTTTTATTTCCTCATTTACATCTAAATCAGGGCATATAAAAACTTTATCGTCATACAACATTTGAATCATATTATCGGTATATATTTTTAAATTTTGTAATGATTTTTTGAAGGCTGCAATACTGCTCTCTAATCTTTTTACTAATTGTATTTGCATAAGCCGTGCCAAACGTTTTGAAACATTATCTACGTTTGAGCGTTTTGCATATAATTTTCTATTTTTTTCATCTTCTAAAAATTCGATAGCCCTATATCTGTAATATTGTAAATTCTTTTCTTTAAACACAAAATGTTCTTTTTCTTCGTCATAGCTTGCAATAATATTCATTGTATTGACAAATAATTTTGTCATATTTTCGGACATTTCATAATTTATAGATACAGGTCCTACTATTTTAGGAAAATTTAGATTTTTTGCATCTTCCTTATACCATTCTTTTATATCGGTTCTTGTTCTACGTACTAACAGGGGCATTAAAACCTTTTCTCTGATATCGGCAGAGAGTTTGATTAATGCCTTTTGATTATTTTTCTGTTTACGTAAATATATAAATTCTTTTTGCTTTTGATTAAAATAAGTTTCTAATTTTCTACCGGGAATACCGGGTAGAGTACAATTCTGATGTTCTCTTTGAAATAAAAATATTTGATTCTTTAAATCGTTAGGTGAATTATTTTGAGGAGTAGCAGACAATAGTCCTATATATGGTGTAGGCTTTATTTCTCCTATCAACTCGTCAAGGTTTTTATACATAAGGCTTGTATCATTTCTAAAATTATGACTTTCATCAACAATAATTAGTCCATATGAATTTTTATTTTTTATGACTTCGGTTTTATTTTCTTCATTGAAAAGTTCAGGCTCTCTAAATTCAAAAGTTTCATACTCGTTTATACTTTCTATTTTTCCTATTGTAATAAAATCTATATTCTTTTTAAAATTATTTTTTTCATTTTTATCGAAAAGTGTTATGGTTTCAATCCAAGAAGATTTAATGGCAGGAGGCGTGATAATTAAAACTTTCTTATTTTTGTTGTTAAAAGAAACCTCATCTAAAAATTTTTTTATAATTAGAGATGCGACTATTGTTTTGCCGAGCCCTACAACATCTGCTAATATAAAGCCTCCATGTGATTTCATTATGGAATATGCTTGATTTACAGCTGTAAATTGATATTCCAATTTTGATATTTCTTTTGGTAAAAATTCTTCTAATGATTTTATTTTATCAATATCTATTATTTCATCAAAAAAATATTGTAAATATTTTATATAAATATCATGAGGAGTGATTTTATTTTGTATATTTTTTATCACTTTTTTTCCAAAGGGGCTGGGTTTTAAAATTTCAGTTAAAAAGATTTTGTTCCATGCTTCACTTTTTTCCCACTTTTCATAAAACCAAACATGATGGCTTTTGGGGGCTTTTACAGCAATATTAAGGGAGGCAACAATGCGTGAGTCATTTTCTAAATAGTTTAATTCTTCATTACTTTCCAAACCCTTAGCTGTAAAATTTGAAGAGCCTATTATTCCTATTGCAGTATCTTCTCCTTCAAAAATATAGCATTTTGAATGTAAAAATCTTGTATTGGGATTATCTTTATTTCTATATATCCTTATTTCTATTGATGGGTTATTATCATCTGAAGAATATTCTAATAAAAGTTCGGCAACTTTTTGATATTCGGATTTTAGCTCAAGGTTTTCAAGGTCAGTTTTGATATAGTCATCAGGAAATTTAGGATCTTTTATTTTAGGTTTTATTTGTTGATATGCTCGTATAAGAGGGTCTTCGCCTATTAAAAGGAGTAATTTATTATTATCTTTTTCTAAAAAATTTTTAAGCTCATCATATATAAGGGCCATTCCGGGTAAATCCCAATAACCTGAAGCTATCATTACCGTATTGATTTTCTCATTTGAAAAATAGTTTTTTAATATATCTCTCATATAAACACCATTTTCCGAGTTATCAATTAACATATTGGGTTTTATTTCCATATTGAGATTACCTGCCTTTATTATAGATTTTAACATGAAGATATGATTTTTTCAATCAGGTTATAAGGAATTGCGGTGTAGTTTTTGGTAAGGTGAGTGAAAAAAGCGGATATCGGAACCGAAGTGTTCAGGATTTTTATAGCGGTAGTCAATGAAGATTCCCATCAAACAGGTTTTATGAAGTGCATGATTCCTGCAATGCAGTCGGTGGTGTATTCGGGAAAAGGGTTAGGCAACGCTCTTATAATCCTCTTTTTAACCTAATATGGCTTTTCTTAAAATTGCGTTTATGAAAGTTTGATACTCCTTTCCTTGAGCTTTCAGGGCTTCTATAATGTCCGTATCAATGTTTACTTGTATCGTTTCTTTTTTACCGCTAAACCATTCAGACTTTGCACTGTATGCCGGTTGTAATTTTTTTAATTGCAAATCAGTCAATTCCGGACAGTCGGAAAAATCTGTTGTTTTAAAATCTTCAATCTCTTGTAACCTTTTTTCGGTAATCGGAGGAAGGTTTTTAATTTCATCGAGAGTCATAGTTTTCATATTACCATTATATCACATTTTGCCGTTTATTTGAACTGCCTATGAGTCTTCATTTTCTTCATATACAGGAGGATGAACGATGTTGAGGCTGTAGCCGGTTTTGCCGAATTCGTATTTTTCAAGCAGCATTTGGGGGATTTTTTTGACGGTGATAGTGGGATATTCTTTTGCCGCTGCGGAGTCGAATGAGGTACAGGCGATGGTAAGGTATTCTCCTTCCTGCATGGTGTTTTGAATTGATTGCAGGTAAGCGGCGGTTACATGGCGGGTAGTAACGAACAAATAGGATTTTTCGCTTGAAACGGACTGCTTCCAAAAGAGGGTTGTATCGGGCTTGTAGGTAAAGCCTTCGTGCAGGGCAACGGCGGCACTGAGCATATCGGGGCTGTATGTTTCATTAATGATCGGCTGCCCGAAAGAATCGAGGTTGATAAGAGTGGGGACTAATTTGTAGAAGGTGTAGCCTCCGCCGCCCTGCCGGTTGACGGCTTTTGAAATGCGCCTTGGTCTTCGCCTGAAATAACCTTATCGAGCCGAACCTTGCAATGGGTGTAGGTGTGCTCTCCCATTTCTATACTGATCCACCTCCGTCTCATTTTATGGGCCACGGCAGCGGTTGTCCCCGAACCGAGAAAGGAATCAAGCACGAGGTCGTTGGGAGAGGTTGCAAGGGTAATGATACGCTCCATCAGCCGTTCAGGTTTAGGGGTGGGAAATACGGATTCTGAGTTGAATTCTTTTACCTCTTTTCGTGCATCTTGATTATGACCGACTTCTGTATATTTCCATAGAGTTATTGCAGTGATACCTTGCTTAGCTTCAGATAAAAAGTGCTTTATTCTGGGAACATTGTTTTTATCTGATCCCGATATGGGGCTTATTCAAAATATTGAAAGTAACCTTCTTCCTGTTCACAGAGATTTGATTGAAAGGAATTGTTTTATTCCGAGAAAAACAAAAAAAATACCAAGTAATATTTTTAGGCTGTACATTTTTAATATATTTTTCACTTTGTGTATACTAATAAATGTAAAATAAACTTGAATATATATTTTTATAAGAGGCTTTTCTATTGCGAATCATAGACAAAAACAAAGATTATTATGATTATTTGGCTCATCAGCCGGATAGTGATGACGGTGTAACATTTGATAGACGAGGTTCTATTCCTTTGCGGAGTGAAGATTTTTTTAATATTTTGAGTGAGCATGTCAAACATCATGAATATTATCGCCGATATTGGTGGCTTTGGAAAGAAGAACCGTCTAAATACAATAAATTTTTTGCAGTCCGTGCAGGTGTTAAGTTATTCTTGATCGGTTTAAAATTGGAAATTGATGAAACCGATTTTCGGAACTGTATTTTAAAGTCTTATAAAATGGAGTTTATAAAAACCTTTGAAGACTTTAATTATAGAGGAAAAATTTTGGATATAGTTTCTGTTGATCACTCAGACCTTCTTATTACCGCAATAAATAAAAAAAAGTTTGAAAACATAAAACTTCCAGAATTGGTTATTAAAAATATGGGTTTACCGGATGGTTTTTATATTTTAAAAAATATCGGCATTCCTTCTATTATCCCTCCTGAGCAAATTTACTATGGCATGGAAACCTACTTATTTTCACTCAAAAATGATCAAAATTGTGAATCAAGAGGTTTAACGGATTCCGAAAAGATAATTAATCACGGCTTCGACAAAAAAACATCTTTTAGGAATATGTAGCAGATATTTGTTTACTCAACAAGACAATGAGATTATTACTTGCGGAAAATCGCTTAGGGTTTCGGGAAACCGAATCCGCATTCTCGGTACATTGGAAGACTGCGGTGTATACTGTGTACCTCAAGACGGTTCGGAACCTATAAAGGTAAAAGAGGAACACATCTTTACCAACACTCCTTCGTTGGTGGAATTCTTTGTTCCCGCCGAACTTGAAAAAGATAAACAATACGCCATCCGTATTTGCACTCAGTTCTCATCGAGTGCAGTACCCGTCAAAGATCTTCGCACTGCGGAAACAGATTTTTATCTAAAAGCGGTGTAAGACGGTAACAATTTTGCCGTAACGTAAACCGAGGCTGTCTTAAAAAACTTTGTTTTTGGGACAACCTCTTACACTGTTAAACTTTTCCGGCTGATCCTGTGAAAGAAATTAGCCGGATTGTTATGAGGTTTTAATGTTATATCTGTTAGTTCTCACTGCAATGAATGTTTTTTGCTTGGTGAGTTAGGACATTGCTTACCGAATTTGGTAATTATTCCGGTACTCACGGGCTTACACTCATGTCCGCAATAAACGCAATGTACTCCATCAGAGACAAGTACATGCTTTCCGGAGGAATTTCCTTTACAAGCAGGTCCGTATTTTGTCCAAAGTTTTTGACTGGAGCCTGCGTTACATTCTTGTCCACAAAAACGGCATATCATATTTTATTCTCCTGTTATTTTTAATACAGAGTCAGCATCTATTTCTTTGTCTAACTCATCAAGTGAAAAATCACTGTAAGCAGCAACAGCTGCGACTACGCCTGCAACACTTGCAAGGTCATCACCGTAACCGACTGCAGGCAACATATCCGGAATTAAATCAAGCGGTAAAATAATATAGCCGATAGCTCCGATTACAAGTGCTTTTAAGTGTACAGACATGTCAGGATTATCCAGTGTAGAAAGTAATTTACCTAGTGAGCTAACAATCGCACCTGCCGTACCTGCAATTATTTTCGACTTGTTGCGTGTTGACTTGCGTAATTTTTTTAATAACTTTAAGGCAAGATTCTTATCAAAGTGTTTTTGATAAGTATTTACTAATTCCTCTTCACTTACTCTTTTTTCTTCTTCTTCGTCGGACATAAGTCTCTCCTTATATTTCATCAAGTTTTCTTAAAAGTTCATCAGTTTCTTTTTTCTTTTCAGCAATACGTTTTTCCTCGGCTTGTTGTTGTATTTTTTCTTCAAATTCTTTTTTTGCTCTTTCTTTAGCTTCTTCTTCTCTTTCTCGTTCTTTTTGTCGGTTTCTTTCGATTTCGTGCAATTTTACTGTGATTAAATTTATTTTTTCACCTAATTCCGGTAAGCCAATCGATTTCATTACATCTCGAATAGCAAAATAATTAGAATTATCAGCATGTGAAAAGCTTACAGCCACATTCTTCTCAAGTATGCTGGATTCAAGTTCAATGATATACTCGTCATGTATAATAGCAGAATGTATAATGAAGTTTATATTGTTCCTCGTGAATTCATAATAAAAATGATAGCTATGAGTAGGTATAGAGTCATAATCGTTCACTCTTGTATTTATTTCAGTATTTGCAAAATTAAATTTTAAATTATTTCCATCATCATACAAATACACAGGCATTTCTCGACTTGTAATATGTCCGGTCGAAGCACAAAAAACTTTCTTACCTGTATCTATGAAATTGATAGAGTCTGAAATCTCAAGATTTGAAAAGAAATCATTCCATTTTTCCATCAGTTTAAAAAACACAGCCTTATCTTCCTCACTTTCCCAATGTGCATTATATTGAGCAGTCAAAGCTGAATCGATGGCCTCAAATGCAGCACTACCAGCAGCACGTAATAAATCACCAAAAAGTCCCATATTAATTCTCCTTTGCAAGCAGCCGTTATTACTTGCGTTTAAATGTATGTTTGATACCTAGCCACGAGACTAGGCATCGTTTCAGTTATTTACTATGTTACTAATCCAATATATTATGCAAAAAGTAATTTTTATTAGTGCTGGTTATTGAACAACCAACTGGGGTATTGCAATCATAAAACCCAGAAACCATGGCTTTTAGATTAGCACCTTTACTTATTCTTGCCAGTTCTTTGTCATTTAATACACCATGTATAATGTCTACTTTTACATTTTCCAGCAATTCGCCATTTAATCTGATTATGTCTGCATTGAAACTATATGCTTTAAAGTTCCCATCACCGTGATGATCAATGCCGCTTAATATTTTTAGCGTACATTCCTTTGGTCCATTTGCATTTTCCATACTATTCTCCTCCGCAAGCAGTATTTACTGTTTGCTTCTTTAATTTATATATAACACCTAAAAGGCAGGCATTAATTTCAGTTTTTACATCTTACATGACAAACAATGAACAAAAACTTTTCCTTATTTAATTAGGCGGATTTTTTTCTATGCTCAAAATCTCGTTGATAGTAAAAGAATTGTTATCAGATTTTTCCATAATTACATCTATAGTCCGATTCTCAAAGTTATAGTTAAACTGACTCATTTTATGTATCGTTGGTAAATCCTTTATCATATAAACATCGCATTTTCCAAAATTATGTTTTCGACAGTAAACATTTGCCTTAAAGTGATATTCACCAAATTCATGTATGTTCAATTTTCCATCAGATATAACTTCTATTATGGAAATGGTATATTGGTTATCCATAAATTCTTCCATTGTTTAACTCTCCTTTATAAAAATTTATTTTCTATATTTTCCCGTTCAACCCATAATCGAAAGGGTTCTGCACAGACGGATTTTGTAAAGAAATGCCGGCTGTCATTTCGTACAGGTTGACCGTAAAAACCTAAGCTACTAAACCGCCTTACTAAATTGTAAAACAAAAATCTTGATTTACTTTCAAATTTAATTTCAAGGCGGTAAATATATAAAAAAACACACAAGACAAAATAACATAATTGTCTTATGCGTTTATTACAAAAGAGAAAAAAATAATGATATAAAAGATTTTGACTTAGTTTATAAACTGTGTCATTTTGATACACGGGGGGGGGTAAAATGGCACAGTATTTTATTTATAAGATCACTGCGGTTCTTTACCTCATTTAAAGCATTTAATGAGAAAATTTTAAAAAAGCATAAACTCAAAAAATCCTGCATGTGCTTACCTTAGCATAAAAATATCTATTTTGTCAAGCATTGTGAACAAAGATTAAATTAATTTTTATTTATATATCCCTCTGCATTATAATCTCATCTTCGTCTTTGTCGATTTCATAAAAGCCGAAATTTTCATAGAGGCGTTTTGCTGCTATATCGCCTTCAACATAACAAAGCTGAATACATGGATATTTTTTTTCTGCTTCTATCATTGAAAGCCATTTTTTTAAAGCTGCTTTTCCTAAACCCCTTCCTTGACTTTTTTTATCTATCATAAATTGATCCATAATGCAGATAGTTTTTTTGCCGTCAATCCAATCTCTCTGCATTATAAGCCCTACAGGTTTATCCGAATAATAGACGGCGAAAACTTTTGCATTTTCTTTTCTGTAAGCAAAGGCTTTTGCAAGGATGGTAACATTCGAGGCTGCAAAATTTTTTTGTTCTTTTTTTATGGAAAGAGAATTGATTATTCTCCAGTTATCGGGAGTGATCTCTTTAAATTCGAGGCTATCGGGAGTAGGGTGATTAGATTTCATAAAAACATAATATGAACTTTAAGTGTAAATTTCAATAGACCAATAATATTTATTGGAAAAATATTTATAAGTTTTGCCTTTTAGTAAAATTTCAAATTCTTTTTCGGAGTAAAAGTTTTTCATTATTTCATACTCGGTGCCGTCTTTAAGTTTTCGTATTTGATAGGTGTTGCCGTTTTTATCGGTTTTGGATATAGGGGTACTTTCGCCTTCTACAAAAAGGTTGTCCATAAAAAAAATTAAAGAAGACTTTTTAGTTTTTTCTATGAGATTTTCGATAAGGTTTATAAATTCAGGTTTTGTCAGATGACTTGCCAAAAAGCCTATAAATATGCCGTTGTATTCGTTGTTAGGTTCATAGTTTCTATAATCTAAAATTGCAAATTCCGGCTTGCAGGCTTTAAAAATTTTTTGTTTTGCAAGTTCCAGTACTTCTTTATTAATGTCGGTTGCAAGTACGGTTTTTGCAGTCTTGGTTAATGTTTCCGTCCAAAATCCGGTTCCGCAGGCAAGCTCTAACACATTCCTGTTTTGAAAAAGTTTTTTAATATAATCTTGGTATTCAAGAATACTCTCTTGTCTTTCAGGCTTTTTATATATGTCTTCATATTCTTTTGCTCTTTTTTTGTAATATTCTATCATAGGTTTTACTTTTCCTTTGCGAGCTTTAAGTTTCCCTCATAGTCCAAATCACCGTCCAAACCGAAGGCTTTGAAAACTGAATTCTTATCTTTTTTGTTGGCGGGATTATTTAGGCCGCCGCCGGTTGCCGGATAAAGGGGGGCGTTTGATTTTGCTTTTATACATTCTTCCAATTTTTCTATGTTTAAAGAAAAGCCTATTGATTCTGCCCGGTAATTTTTATGATACCATTCTTCGTCTTTGTATAGAGCGTATTCTTTTAAAGACATTTCTTTATATATCAAGCCGTATTGGAGATAGGCAATATCCTTGTCTTGATGATTTATACTCTTGCTTGTCGATATTGGAGCGTCATTTAAGTCTTGGTAAGTAACTTTTTTGTTTCCGATAATTTTGTATTCGCCGTAATAGATATTGTTATCCATTATGGGCTGTGCGGGGAGGGAAGGGCATTGTTCCAATTCGTCAAGATTGATGTTTATGCCGGTGCTGATTTTATGGTAGACCTTTACAATTAAAGCGGTTCCCATGAGGTTGTTAAGACCGTAGTTTTTATTCTTTTTAAATTCCGGATTTTTTCTTAACTTAACAATATCGATTAAAATTTTTCCGAAACCGTATTGCCGTCTTCCTATTTTAAAAGCAAAGATATCTCCTTCTTTATATTTTTGGTGAGCTCTTTTTTCGTTTCTAAAATTTTCCAAATCGGCTAAATCTTCTTTTGATGTTTCTTTTATCCATTTTTCAATCCAAGAATTGAGAGCCGAAGCCTTGCTTTCTTTTAAGTTTTCCGAATAGTAGGTTTTTTGTGTGGTGTAGTTTCCGATAAGCACATGTCCGCTTCCGAATGAAAAATACACTCCGATTCCTTTAAATGATTGAGTTGCCGTAAAGTTTAATTTTTTCGGCTTTCCTTTTGCCGTCTTGGGAAGAACAATAGTTCTGTTTTCTCCCGTTTCAACATCAAGCTCATTTTCTTTATAGTAAAAAGCTTCTCCCTCATAGTCCGATGCGGAAATTTCTTTTTTGATAGTATCTCCGTCAAAATAATAGAGGCTGCCCTTTATATCCATTACTTCCCAGTGAGCCTCAATCGGATTTAGACCCAGATACTTTCTTTGTTCGTTGGTTAAGATAAATTTTTTAGACATGCTTAATTCCTTTTAATAATTATACCTTTTTTTATAATATTAGGCAAGGGCGAGGTTAATCTAATTTTCAGTATTTTTGAATAAGATATATTGTTTTTATGCTTTTTTTATATAAATAAATTCCGACAATGCCGAAACTTAGACATATTGGAATTATTATATAAATAAAATTTATAATAAAAAATAATGAAGTTGATATTATAATAGTGATTATAGCAATTAGATGTGTGATAATAGATGCCGGACTATGCTTTATAACGCTTATCTCATCATTCCAATTTAGATTTAAATATTTGATGTTAAAAAAAATTCCTACAGCCGAAATAAAAAAGGAATAAAAAACAGGTACAAAGACTGTTAATAAAATTTGTAAAAAACCGCTCCGTATATTCGGTAAAATGGCAATCATTGCAAAAAGATATCCTATTAAATGAATACTCATATTGACTGCTATTTTACTATTTAAAATTTGGGATATGCCGATTGGAGCTGTTTGTAGTATCCATAAATTTTTTCCTTCCAAAGATATTGATGAAGATGTGGTACAGCTCATAAGAAAAAATGCCCCTATTACCGATGAACCGTACTGTGTAAGAATATGTTCAAGACCTCTAATACCGAGTAATATTTCAATCTTGTTAAATCCCAATATCATGCACCCGACACATAAGACACATAAAGATATAATACCTAATCCGCAATTTAATACACGAATAGGCGAAGTAATAAAAGGGTTAAACTCTTTTAAATATAAACTAAAAAATGGAGATCTTAAAATAGATTTTGTTTTTTTATTTTTAAAGCTTTGAGTGTTTAGTTTTTGATGAATTTTATTATAGTTTTTACCTATAAAAAATATATATACAATGGTTACAATAATTGTAAGACTTATAAATTGTAAAATCTTTAGGTAAATATTTTGATCTATATAAAATAATTTGGATAACGGAAATATTTTATATAATTGTGTTTGAAGTAAATTGTCTAATAAAATGGAATCTAGATCGCGATTAAATGATACGGTTATAAAATATCCTGTCATCAATAAATAAAAAAATAAAATTGATATTTGATTTTTTCTTTTAAAAAATACACTGCAATATTCTATAATAGTACTTAATATAGAAGCTGCACACATAGGTATCACCGGAATGGTTAAGCCTGACAGTAAAAATATTATTCCGGCAGAGACGCTGATAATTTTTTTAAAAATTAAAAGAATGACTGCCGGAAATATACAGCTGCAACTGATAATAAGATTTAAAGAATATAGTACTAGAAATTTACTTATAATAATATCTTTTTGTGTGATCGGTAAAGCCGATAACATATTAAAATCTTTATTATAAAAAAACATTGAGTTATTTTTTAGCACAGTCATCATAAAAATAAAAAAACTTGATATTGCTGCCGAATAGGATAGGGTAAAAGAATGCAGCCCTAATTTCATTATTGAATTTATCGAAATAATATTATATAGGCATAACAAAAAAAATATTACGATAAATCCTAATAAATGATAGTTGGTTTTTTCCGAATTTGTAAAAATTGAGTACCGAAATACGGAATTTTTAAAAAGTATTATTATATTTTTCATTTTTAATAATATCCATAAAATACTCTTCTAATGAATCGGTCTTGCTCAAAACAGTGTTTACGTTTCCTTGCACAATTAATCTGCCTTTATTTATTATTCCTATCTTGTTACATAGTTTTTCTGCAACTTCTAAAACATGTGTAGAGAAGAATATTGCATTTCCGCTTTCTACTAATATTTTCATTTCTTTTTTTAAAAGATAACAAGCTTTTGGATCCAAACCTACAAAGGGTTCATCCATTATTAATAATTTTGGTGAATGGATAAGGGCTGCAATAATTACAATCTTTTGTTTCATTCCGTGAGAATATGAAGATATCGTATTATCTAAAAATGAGCTCATTTCAAATATTTCACTGAATGATTTTGTTTTTTGTATCCGCTCATTTATAGATACTCTATACAAATCTGCTATAAAATTGATATATTGCCGCCCTGTAAGATATTCATATATATCCGGGTTATCGGGTATATATGCTATATTTTTTTTAAATTCTACAGGATTATCTTTTATGGAAATTCCATTAACATATATTTCTCCTGTAAAATCATGAATTCCTACAATGGATTTAATTGTTGATGTTTTCCCGGAGCCGTTTGTTCCTATAAAACCATAAATATCGCCTTGAGAAACTTTTAAGTTTATATTATTTACTGCAATGCGGTTTTTATGATAGATTTTTGTTAAATTCTTAATTTCCAACATAGTTATTCTTTTTACAACCTCAGTAAGTTCTCTAAACTGAGGTTGTAGTGTGTTTAATTTAATTATAAAATTGCCAAGAAAATAACTAGGAAGCTGATTATAATAGCAGATACCGGTATGATATAGTACTTCCATATATTTCCCTTTTGATTTTGAAATTTTATAAACCCGATAAGATTGATAAGAAGATATGCAAACGGTGCTCCGAATGTCAGATATACCTTTTCGATGGTGCCGTTTACATTTCCTGCTGAATCCCAGTATACGGGAACCGTCTCCGGGAGTTTGCTTCCAAAGGCTATAAAAATAACCGTTGTAGCTAAACATAATAAGCTTCCGATAATCAAATGCTTTTTGTCAGATAAATTACTCATACAATCTCCTTTCTTTGTTTAAAAGTAATAGTGAATATATTAATGGAATAACATACAATAGGGAAAAGTAAATTATTAGATATTCCCATCTTGCAGATACTCCAAAACTCAACAAAAGAATTCCTGTGATTATCCATAAAAATCCGGCAAGGCGATGAGTTTTATACCATAACACAGGTTTATCCAATAACCAAAAAAATTTTAAACCGACAAATCTGCTTGGTTTTGTTTTAGGCAAATAGTTTCCGATTATTATGATAATCATTGAGGCTAAGATATGAATATATTTTTCAATGCCGGAACTGATTGAATCTTTAAATATATATTTGCTGCTTTGAGCGATTGCAAATAATAGAGGAGTGCTTAAAACAATTGGAATATATAGTTTTTTAGGCAGTTTATTATTATTCGATAATGTATTTACTGCAATTTCCATTACAATGCTAAAAATAATTATTAATATAGGCAGTATATATAAATCATAATTTTTTATATTTTCATTTCCAATATTTATTATATAATAAATACTTGGAGAAAAACTGAGTAATATAATAATCATGTATACTATTCTTTTAGTCATTTTTCTTATCTCCTTTAAACTGTGACAGCCACATAATTGCTTCTTCAAAAATCGATATATTGATGTCGTAGTAAATAAAATTTTTATATTTTCTTTCACTTATTAAATCGGCTTTTTTTAACAAGGATAGATGATATGAGATGGTGGAATTTGATAATTCATATTTATCGGCAATTTCACCTGCCGTAAGCGATTTTTCTTTTAAAGAAATCAAAATGTCTCTTCTTACAGGGTCTGCCAATGCTTTGAATGTACTTTCAAAACTCATCCTTGTTATACCTCTCAATCTATTTCGATTTTTATCTAAATAGATTATAATATGTGCAGGATGAAAAGTCAATAGCTATTTTGATTTTTTTCAAAATAGTTTTTACCCAAACACAATCTTAGGCAGGGTTAGCAAAACCGTCTTATCGTTAAAGGTGTAGGATATTTGTTCGGATGTGTTTTCCAATATAAGCGCTTCCGGTTTGAGTTTGGGGGCGAGGGCAAAGTAGGCGGCAACTTCAGATAGGCCTTTTTGAATGGGAAACTTTTCGGTCAGCTCTGCAAGAGAAAATTGAGGTCTTCCGTGTAAAAATTCGTTGCGGTAGTTTAAGATATTTTTTTTAAGAAGATTTTCATCAACATAAAACTGATTGAATATTCCGCTTTGCCTCAAAAGCTCTGCCGATTCTTGTTCGGTAAAACTTGTGATAGGTTCAAAACTTTGCTCTTGTTCAGGAAATTTTAAAGTGCGTGCCTGAGGAAAATATAAAAAGGGTCTTGTCTCAATCGAAAGAGGTTCCCGTAATTCAAAATCGCTGCCGGCCAATTCAAAGGCTCTTGTCTTTATAAAGGATATTAATTCTGTGAGAAGTTTGTGTTCTTGTCTTCCTTGAGAAAGAAGAACCCGATTTAACCGGTGCGTAAGGGAGCGGTTTGTATCTATTATTTTTCCGCCTGCTTCGTGAAGATATTGCTTTAAGTGAAAAAGAAAACCGTCTTCCCATTCTATGCCTTGATTTCTCACCTGTTCGATTATGTTTTCTGTCAAGCTGTTGATTTCATTTTTACCTGCATCGGCTGCGAGGAAGTCCCAAAAAGAATCAAAGCTTTGTCCCTGAGGTGTTTCTTTCATTTCCAAATATGCATCTAAGGCATAGCCGAGAACAGCTCCCTTTGTTTCACTTACAGATTGTTTTTTGTAAACATCCGAAAGAATTGATTTAAAGTTTTCTTCGACTTGGCGGAAGTCCGATAAAAGTTCTCTTGACGCTCTTGAAATTTCATGGAGGCGTTCAACCATTTGAACAGGCGTGTATATTTCGGCCTTACCGGTTTTTTTAATTCGGTTTATGCGGTCTTGTAATTCTTTTTTCTTTTTTTCCAAGTCGGCAATTTGAGAGGCCGGGTCATGGGTTGTGTTTTCAGAAAGCTCACGCAATTTATATAGGATGTCTTTAAAGCGGGATTCCGTTCCGATAAAAGTTCTTGAATCCATATTGTCAAGCCATGTAAAAAGACGCTCTACTCCTGCACTTAATTCTATAATCAATTCTTGATTTTCGTTATAATATTTTCTGATAAATCCTATTTTTTCGGAGCACCATTTATTGGCTAAAAAATGAGAGCGGCTTTCGATGGTTTGCATTGCAAGCCGAAATTCTCCGTTATCGGGTTCTTCCGAATCAAAATCATAATGAGTATTTGAGAATTCTTGATCCCTCAAAAAATCTGCGAGCAGGGTTTCAAAGCGGTCGGCTGAAATTGTTTGAATATGCTTTTCTCTAAAAATCTTATATAAGAAGGAAATAGTAAGAGCTGCATTTTTTGTTCTTAAAAGTCTTATGCCCGAATCTTCTGAAAGCATGGCCGATATATAAGCACTGTCCGAACTTTTCATTTTTCCTCCTCATTTATATTGTTAAATATTTCTTCCATACGGCTTTTGATAAAGGCATGAGATATTTTTTCTTGTTCAAGCCTTCCGGTTCTTTCTCGCAAAAACTTAAAAAGTATTAATTCTTCTTCATTAAGATTAAGGTCTTCAATTTTTGAGTGAGAATTTTCTCCCCTTACTGCAAAGATCGAAAAAGTTTCATAAGTTTTTTTATCCATGCAAAATGATTTTACATTTGGAAAAATGCCGCGTACATTTGAAAGTATTTCAAAGCCGTGTTCATCCATATCTCCGAAATAGTATAATTTTTTTTCGTTTAATGCTTTGTTTTCTTTTAAGTTTACGGCAGCGAAACCTGAACCGAAAATGCAAAGAGCTTTGCTAAAAGGCGGAAGTGTAAGATAGACCATTAAATTTTCAACAATAAAAATATATTCTACGGAATTAAAATTTATTTTTGCAAAGGCTCCTAAAGGAATTTGAGCTTCATAGCTTGTAATTTCTTCGTTTAGAATTTTTAAATTTATATTTTTATCCAAACTGCGGAATCTTATAAAGGGCTCGAGTGTGCGTGCTCCCCATCTTTTGTATATTTCTGCATTTGAGTTTATCTTATCGCTATCCTTGTTTTTGTTTAAGGCTGTATAAACCGAAAAAATCAATGAAGTGTTTTGTTCTATAAATTTTGTGTGTACCGATAGGGGAATTTCTCTTAGATACAAATTACAATTAGGATTATTTAAAAACCAGATTGCACAACGAAAAATGTTTTGCCAATAATCGGCTTCAACCTCGGTAATAAGATTACGCAGATGTTTATTTAGCCAATCGTTTTGAATATCCTCGGCATTTAAATTTGAAAATTGTTTTTTAACAATGGAAAGATGCTTTTTAAAATTTTCAGTTTCTTTTTCTTTTCCTATAAAACTTATAAAATCGATTTCAGTTTCAAAATATATTTTTTCTATTATTGTCTGCATTCCTTGTTTATGAGTTTTAAGGGTTTTTGTTTCTACGGTATAGCCTATTCCCTTAGCGTTCTTTGAGTCCTTGTAAAGCTTTTCCGCTTCAAGTTTTCTTTCATCGAAGGCATCTTTTACGGAACCCTTTGCAGACGGAATGAGGAGAGGAAAGAAATTTTTTTCATCTATAATCGAGTGTAAAAACGGTAAAAATTTATTTTCGGCTTTTTTCTTTATTTCATCAATACTTATCATCTTATTCCCTTAAAGTAACTGTCTTAACTTAAATCTCTCTTTTCTTGCTTGTACCTTTCGATTGTTATTTCAAGCAGACGGGAAGTATTGTCGTTTTTCTTTTCGGTAATGTGCATTGAAGAGATATAATCTTCGACAATGTTTATCTTATCCATAGGTGTTACCAAAATCATCTGTAAACCGATCTGCTTAAAAAGTTCCATTGCATAACAGGAATTATCAATATCGACCTTGCTGAATACCTCATCTATAATTACCAAACGGAGGGAACGAGGTGAACCGCTTGTTATTCCGAATTGAAAGGCTATGGCCGAAGCCAAAATCGTATAGGTGAGTTTGGATTTTTCGCCTCCCGATAAACTTGCGGAATCTTCATAGTATTGTTTTTGAGTATTATCGTTTTGGTAATATTCTATTGCCGCAAATATAAACCATTGGCGGACATCAAGAACTTTTTTCCGCCTTTGATCGTTCTCTTTTAAATATGAAATCAATATTTTTATTTTTTTAAAATTCTCGAATTCGGAATCAGCTTCTTTATTAAATACGGAGGCTGAGTCGGGTATGGCGGCCAGTAAGATACCTTGAAATTCTTTTATTTGAATATCATTTGTAAAACGGTGTTCAAGTTTTATATAGGTCGGAGGATTTTTACTGTAAGGAATTGTTTTTAAACTTTTGTTAAGTTCTCCGATACCTTCAATAATTTGTTGTGTTCCTCCGTCTAAACGTGCTTTAAAGTCTGTAATATCTTGTTTTACGCTATCGTTAAATTTTCGTTTGAATTTTTTTAAGCAGGCTGGTAAATCGTCATGGTTTAACCTTTCATAAAAGGCCTTAAAGTCGGGCAGGGCTGCGGATTCAGCCTGCAAATCTCTTACATCCGCACTCCATGAAGGAAACTTTATTTTTATTTCATCCTTGGCATTTGTAAGGGCCGACATCTTTTCGCGCAGTTTTCTTTCCGTATTTTTTAAACTTTGCTCCGATTTTTCCGTTTCTTTTTCGAGTTTGGATGAAAAATTTTCTTTTGCCGTGTCAAGGACATCTAAGTTTTCAAAGCTCTTGTTGATTTTAAAATATTTTTCAAAATTTAAAACTAAGGTTTCTATTTCTTCATTATCTTTATTCGAGTAGTGTTCGTTAAATTGAATTTGCATCCTTTCTTGTTTTAAGTTTATATCTGCAAGCTGCTGTTCCAGTCTTCCCTTTTCCTGTGTAAGCTCGGAAAGTTCTGCCTCCTTTGACTGTCTCTCCTCTTTTAAAAGTTTAAGCCTTTCTTCAAGCTGATTGAGTTCCTTATCATCTTTTAATAGTTTAGCTTTTTCTTCATGGCTTGCATTAAGGGCTGCAGCATATTTTTGAACATCGATCTCATCCCAAATAGTAAGCTTAAATAAATTTTCCAAGATGATAAGCTTGTTCTTTATTTCATCTTGTTCTATTTTATATTTATTTAATTTTTCGGTGTTTTTTTCAATTTCGGTTTTGAGTTTATCCAATCTAAAGGAAAGCCCTCTTCGTTTTTGGATATTGTCCCAGCCTAAGACAAATGATTGAGTCCCGGAACGCTGAGGCCTGTCGTCTTTTTCATGCCTTATCTTTGCCTTAATTAAACCAGTTGAAGTGACAGCCTTAGCCGCATGATTAAATTCTTGCATATCATCGGTGCATATATAATCAAAGTTATCGGTTACATAGCTTTCGATCCAATCGGAAAGTTCATGCTTTCTGTTTATTTCAAGTTTGGAAATAAGGGAATTGCTTTGCAGTCTAAAATTTTTAAGCTGAGGTTTTTTATCCGTCTTTAAATAAACCAGTCTTCCTTTTAAATTATTTTTTGCGGCATAGGTATTTACCTTTGAATAAAGATTTTCCGGCACTAAAAGGCAGAGAGCAAAATAATGGAGAAGCTTTTCTATTGCCCCTTCCCAATGGGATTCGGTTTTTAACACTTGTAAAAGTTCTCCTGCAAAGGTAAGTTCCTGTTGAGAACAATTAATGCCTTCACATATTTCATCCCTTATTCTGATATTTTGAGAGGGGATATTTGTATTCCTCTTGCTCAAGGATTCAAGTTCTTCGGTAAGTTCCGTAAGTTCATTTTTTGTGTCTTTATTTAAGACATTGAGTTCAAGAATGGAATTAAATAAGGAGTTTTCTTTTTTTGTAAGTTCTTTTTTTAGTTCCGGTAAAAGCTTTAAGTTTTCATTAAACTTTTTTTCCGTTTGGGGAGTTTCCAAAGAAAGAACTTCGGCACATCGCTCATAGTCCCTTATCTTTTCTCTGCGTATTTTTAATTCCCTTTCGTTAATATCTATTTTGTGTTCTGCCGCAGCAATGAGCATTGCAGTGGAATTTTTTTGAATTGCCGATTTTACGGAGTCGAGATCGAAGTCTATCTTTTTTATTTCTTCTTCTATTAAAGTTGTCTTGTTTTCGATTATCAGCCTTTCTTGGTTTAAATCTATCATTCTTTTTTCGATTAAGGCGAGAGCTGTTTTTAAGTACCAAAGTTGTAAGCTGTTTTTAATTTCTTTTAATTCCAAATCCTTCTTTTCACAAAGTTCAAAGGTTTTGCCTGCTTCCAAAACTTCTTTTAAAAGCCGTATCTGTTCTTGTGCTTTTTCAATCTCGTTATAAATTTGTGAAAGCTCTTCATAATGTTTTACCAATCCTTCAAATTCGGCTTCGGTGTTTTGCCCCTCGAACATGTGCGTCCGTATAAACTCGTTTAAGTTTCCTACTCCTTTTAAACCGACCGTTTGCGAAAAAAGATAGAGTGCCCTGTCTGAACGTAAACCGGCAAGCTGCGAGAACGCTTCCGAATAAGAAGAAAAATTATCCCCGTAAAAAGCCGTATTGAATTTTTCGGCCATGATTTTTTTCCATTTGCTGTGAGGTGTAAGGTCTACGACTTCTTTTTGAATATCTTCGATAGAAAGCCTTTTTCTTGTTATAGAATAAACTCTTTGCAAGGTGCCTGCCTGAGAAAAAAATCTCATCTGCATGAGGGTTACAGGTCCCTGATCGTCTCCCAATACAAAGCAGCCCAATAAAATGGAAAAACACTTATCCTTTGAACGCAAATTTTTTGCCGTACTCGAAATGAATTCTTCATCCCTCTTGCTTCCGTAAGTACCGAGCACGTAGCTTGCCTCATCTCTTTCTTTTTTGCTTTCGGCTCCTGCCGATTGATTATAAAACCTGCGCCTCGGCGGAACAATGAGCGATAAAAAAGCATCGACTAAGGTTGTTTTTCCTGAGCCGTTTAAGCCTGTAAGAAGGGAAGATTTTTTTCTGCATCTCATTGTGTAGATATTCGAATCGAAGATGCCCCAGTTGTACACTTGAAAAAAATCCAAATAAAAGCCGTTTTTATTCTCTTCACTCATCAATTCAAATTGCATCATTTTTCTTCCCTATTATAATTTTCAAGCCGCTTTTTAAATTCGGATAAGAATTCGGTTGTGATTTTTGCCCTAAGAATTCTGCGTACTTCAAATTTTCTATCGATTAAATCGTCGCCGATTCTTCCGTTTTGGTCTTGATGCAGTTCTTTTAAAAAGCCTAAGTCTACTGCCTGATTCAAATATTTGGTAAGTTCGTTATAGAGTTTTGTTTGATCGGTTTTTTCTTTAAAGTAAACCGAGAGCATACTGCGGATTTCGCTTTCAGGTAAAACCAAAATAGAAGAATCGTTTTGAGAAATATCGAATTGTTCTAAGGCTTCCCGCAATAAAACACAGAGGATGGACATTTCAAAGCTAAGAGGATAGCGGCGTATCAGCCTCACCGATTCTGGCGCACCTTCTTCATCTTCTTTTTGCTCTAAAAAGGCATAGCCTTCTGCAGGTTCAATAAAAACGCTTATTCCTATTTGATCGAAAAAAGATGTAATTTCCCCTTGGTATTGAATCAAGAGCCTCCAAGCATCGGAGTCTCCTTCATTTTCATACAAGGGGCCTTGTAAAAGCTTTATACAGGGTACCGCCCAAACCGCCGTCATTCCTACCTCCAAAAAACTTTTTGTAGGAAATATTAATTTTCGAAAAAAGTTTTTTCAAGTTTGTGCTGTATAGCACAAACATACAATAATGCGATATTTTGTACCTTGTGTACAAAATTCGTAAGATAAACAGTGAGGCGGAATTTCTGCCGAGCTGTTTATCCTACCTCCATAAAAACTTTTTATATTATAGAAGATTTTTAAGAGATAGTTAAGTAGGCTGTTGGGCAGCAATTAACTTAGGTTTTATAAAGCAAGCTGTTCCAGATAAGAAAATATTTTGGAGACTGCTTCTTTGTTTTCTTCGGTCATGTTCATCGCTCTTTCGATTTCGCTTGAAATAAGTTCCGATTTTTGATTTATTTCGTTCATATTGCTGCTTATGCTTTTGGAAATATCTGCAAGCCTGGTCATTTCTTTTCCTGCTTCGGTATTTCCTATAAGCATTTCCTCAGAACCGCTTTTAACTTCAGAGGTTATCTGCATAATATTTTTTATTGCTTGAAGAATCTGTATGCTGCCTGCATCTTGTTCATTCATGGCGTTCATTATTTCATCGTTTCTGTTATTGACAAGATTAAGGATACGCATGACTTCCATAAACTGTGTTTCACCCATCAAGGATGATTTAGTAACGTCTTCTATCTGATTTTTTAATTCCATTAAAACGCCGGTTATTGCTTTTCCCTGAGTTCCGGACTCTTCGGCAAGTTTTCTTATTTCATCTGCAACGACGGCAAAGCCTCTTCCGGCTTCACCTGCATGGGCAGCTTCTATGGCGGCATTCATAGCCAGCAGATTCGTTTGGCTTGCTATGTTTTGTATGATAGAAGTCGTTTCCAAAAGTCCCTCCGATTTTTCACTCAAGGACTTCACAAATTCGTTTGTTTCGGAAATAGATCTTCTTCCCTTTTCGGCTGCAATATTTAATTCTTTCATAGAATCTAAATTACTTTTTAAAACCGATGTAATGGATTTTATGTTTGCGGTCATTTCTTCTATTGCAGAAACGGATTCGGTAACGGCCGAAGATTGATTTGCAATGTTTTGGTCAAGCTGTTCAAGATTTTTTGCAATTTGTTCCAGAGTGGATTGAGTTTGCAAAACTCCCGATGATTGATTTTGAATGCTGTTATTGATTGAAGCAATATTTCCTGTTATTTGATCGACAACATTTCCTGTTGTAGTCATATTTGACAAAAGTTTATTTGCTATACTGTGCGAAGTCTCTCCCGAATTTTTTACGTCATTAAAAAATTCTTTATTAAACGCTAAAAGAGTGTTAAAATCTTTTATTAAAAGGGCGGCCTCATCTCGAGAATCTGCTGTAAGAAATTCTTGATTATAATTACCTAAGGATAGATTATTGATTGCCGATTGAAGACTTGCTATTTTCTTTTTGGTAGACTGAGTTATAAGGACTATATTTATTATTGAAAGAGTAATTCCATAGCTAAAAAGCGGAAGTACCTTTGTCAAAAGCTGCATATAAATATCGTCTGTTTTTGTTCTAACCAGCGGAGCTATCGTAAAAAAAGCGATTGAGAGAATACTTAGGATACTTACAATGGCTGTTCTTCGAGTCATAGAAAGATCCAAGTGCTTTTCTTCTAAGGGCAAAAAAGTTGCCCATCTTTCCAATGCTCTTGTCATAAAACTGCTGAAGAATGTGCTCATCAAGAACATATTTCCCATGGTTATACTCATGTACGAAATGAATGTTCTTGTTTCGGTGATTAGGCCCGATTCCAATGAAGTAAAAAACGGACCGAAGAGGGCAATCATCAATGGAATAATAAATGCAATCATTACATACAAGGAGATACTTTTTTGTGCTTTTACGGGGTTTTCTTTCCAATTTACTATTGAGGGTATAATAAATTTCCATTTTAGTATCGGGTTAAAAGTTGAAGTTATCATGATAACTGCAAAAGCTTTTGTACTCAGAATATTCATAATGTTTCCTGAGCTGCCAACAATACGGTTAGTTAAAATTGTGGATAAAATCCACGCAAGGTTAGTTAATAAATCAAATATCAATATCTTTTTAGGCGGATTGTAAATATCCATATTTGTTTTTTTCATTGCATACTCCTTCAATATTTTAAGACACTTATTTTACTGTAGGGATGGTTTGAGGCTCAGTTTTGTTTATAAAAAACCATTACACAGTAACTACCATATTTACGATATAAATAACTTTAATGCAAATAGGTTACTCTTTAATGGAGGTTTCTGCTGTTGTTTTCCATTTAGTAATGCCTGCCCGTAAAAGCCGAAATTCCCTTGTTATTAGAATAAAAACAGGAATACCGCTTAAAACTTCAATGAGAAATGTTCCGTAGTATACGCCTGCAACGCCGGTAAATATAGGAAGAATCAGCATGACGGGAAGATAAAATACGATCTGCTGCAAAATTCCCAATATTGCACTGATCTTTCCTTTGTTTACTGCAGGAAAAAAGGCGAGGGCAAAAAACACTAAGGGCATGACCGGCAGGAGGGCCATATAAATTCTAAAATATGAAATATTTTGAGTGCTTATACCGGTTGTTTTCATCATCAATGAAATTGCGGCTTGCGGAAAAATCAGCATTAAAATCCAGAATGGAGCTATCAAAACAAGAGCTGCAAATACAAATTTTTTAAAGGCTGAAATAAGACGCTCTATCTTATCTGCTCCGAAGTTTATTCCTATTATGGGGGAGAGAGCAAACATAAAGCCTCCTAGCGGTTGTAATAGGAAAGAAAAAATACGTGTAACAATTCCATAGAATGCAATGTCTTCTTGTGATCCGTAGTGGTTTAATACATTTAAAACTAAAAGCATCTGAACTGTTCCCATAAACTGCATTATAAAACCTGCCAGCCCCATCGAAATAATCTTAGATATAATTTCTCCTTCAATTCTGATTGTAAATGCTGAAGCAGGATAATCAGTATTTTTCTTTGCAAAATAAAAGGCTCCGATAACGGCCTGAACTGCCATGCCTATATTTGTTCCGGCGGCTGCTCCCTTTACGCCGAAATTAAATACAACCATTAATATGTAGTTTGCACATCCGTTTACAATTAAACTTATTCCCATAATTGCGGCAGCCGTTTTCATCTTGCCTTCCGATCGGATAAGGTTATTAAGAGCAATGGCGTATATCCAAATCGGTGTGCCCCATAAAAGTGTGCGGTAATATTCTCCGCCGTATATTAAGGCCTTGTCTCTTCCTCCCATTAAAAAAAGAGTTTGTTCCGAAAATAGAAAACCTAAGGACATTACAATCACGCTGAGTATAAGCACTAAAAAATTGACATTACCTAAAATCTTTTTTTGAACTTTTATATCTTCCGCACCTATTGCAATACTTAAAAGAGTTCCGGCTCCTGATCCTACGAGAATTCCTAAACCTATTATTGTTATAATTGGAGGCATTGCGACCGAGATGCCTGCAAGACTTCCATCTTCGGCAAAATGACCTACGAAGATTCCGTCAAGCACATTGTTTGCTCCCAGTAAAATCATTGCAATAATTGCAGGCCATGCAAGATCGAAGATAACCTTCCACAAGTTTTCGTTCAATATAAATTCTTTTTGTTTTTCGTTTTCCATCAGTGTAAAATCCTTGCCTCGTATAATGCGTAATTTATCGCTATGTGTCAATAGGTTTTTATTTATATTGGAATTATTGTTTGAATATTTTTTAATTTTTCAATGTAATTTTCTTTATTTTGGAATGTTTATAATAGTAAATGGAATGTTTTTATTTTGAGGAAAGATATGCGCAGTTTGGAAGAACATTGGAATGATTTGGAAAGGTTAGGCTTTACCCGTGCGGAGGATAGGGGAACTATAAGATATGAGGTGCCGCCTAAGTTGGGGAAGGGGGCGGTTACAATCTTAGGAGATTTTGATCGAGCCTTGGTATCGATTGCAGATTTGGAATTTTTTGAATCCATAACCTTATTAGAGAATGTAAACGAAAAAACCGTTTCTATCGGTCAGTTTTATGAAGGTGAGCTGGACATATATGAAAAAGACAGCTCCGAACTGTTGCCCTGCGAACACGGTCTTAATGCCTTTGTGAATAACGCTTATTTTTCGGACTTTAAGCGTTTTAGTGCAGGTGTCCGTTTGGTAAATGTCGGCTTTGTTTTTAGGCAGTTATTTTTTGATGAGATGGAAGATAAAATCGGCTGCAAGCTGCCTGAAGATTTTTGGGAAACTTCCGCAAAGATTTTAAACCCCGGAGTGCTTTATGTTCCTCAAATTACCGAGATTTGTAATCAGGTAAAAGATTGCCGATTAGAAGGCATTGCTCTTAATATGTTTATTCGGGCAAAATGTCTTGAAGTCTTTTCAATTTTATTTGATTATGTTTATGCGAATAAAAAAAAATCAGCCGTTTATCTTTCCGATTCAGATATTAAAGCCTTAGACGGGATTCGTAAACTTTTGGAAACCGAAATGCTTTCGCCTCCTTCGATAAAAGAATTATCAAAACGCTTCGGTATAAATCAGCAAAAACTGATGTTGGGCTTTAAGGAGCGTTACAATATGACGGTGTATTCTTATGTAAAAAGACTTAAAATGGAAAAAGCCTTGCAGCTTTTACGGGATGAAAATCTTTTGATTGGAGATATCGCCCGTCTTTCCGGCTATAAGGGAGAGGGGTATTTTCAACAAGTGTTTCGGGAAGTTTACGGTCTTACACCTCATAAGATGCGAAAAGAATTATTTAAATAAAATAGTTTAATCTTATTTTGTTCTATATCTTAATTCATTCTTGACAATAATTATCCAGAATGCTATACTTTTAAATGTTAGCTCATGCTTACGAAAGGAGGTAATAATTGTTTAGGTTTATATTCAAGCAAAAAAAATATTTTGTGCTTTTTTTTGCCTTAGGCGGAATTAATTTGTTATGTACAATGAAGCTTCAAATATGGAATGGCCGGCTTCTTGATACGGCCTTAGGAAAAACTTCCTACTCTATGTCTACCCTAATGCTATTGTCATTAGGGGCAATGATTTTTGCAGCTTTGTTTGCCTATTTTTATGATCTTGTAAAATCAAAACTTGTAATTGTTGCTGAGGCTGATTTACGAAAAACTTATTTTGATGCCCTTCTTAAAAAAAATATGGGAGAGTATATCAACATACCTGAAGGAAAAATAAGTGCAGATTATACCGATAAGATAGATGCCGTAAGCGGAGAGTATTTTTATGTATGGACTGCTTTAACCGATAATGTTTTGATTTTTTCTGTAACGATAATAACGCTTTTAACAATAAATATACAGACTGCTTTTGTTACTGTTGTCTTATTAATGATTCCTCTTATGGTTCCGACGGTTTTAAAAAATATTTTGGCTAAAGTTTCAAAGGAAAGGATGGAAGCGGTCGAAAAACATTTTTCGGCTGTAAGGACATGGTTAAAAGGAATTGATATTATAAAAGTTTTTTCTTGCGAGCAGTATATAATTTTCAGATATGATAAAGTAAACGAGTTTTTAAGAAAAAAACAAATGGATGCCGTAAAGGTAAGCTCCTTTGAAACGGCTTTGAGTTTTTTTGTATCTGCTATAGTTAATTTGCTTATGACAGCTTATTGTGCATACTATGTTTACAAGGATGTTTTTTCTATCGGAGAGCTTTATACCATAATGAGCTTAGTCGCAATGATGTCGCGGCCCATGTATTGGACTGCAAATTTATTAAAAACTTTCTTTTCTTCCCGTCCTGTGCGTGATGCAATGGTTGAATTTATAGATGCTAAAACTGAAATAGGGGAGGATGAAGTATTAAAAGATTTTACTGTTGATGCTAAGGGGCTATCGTTTTCGTATAATGAAAAAAAGATTTTAAACAATACGAATTTTACATTTAAACAAAACGAAAAAATATTGATCTTAGGTGAATCGGGTTCAGGAAAATCTACTATAATGCGTCTACTTTTAGGAATGCACGCTCCCGATTCCGGTTCAATTACGATAGGCGGAACCGCTCCCCAAAAAATAAAAAATATTTCCGATGTGGTTTCCATTCAGCAGCAAGAAGCTTATATCTTTAAAATGAACCTTTTAGATAATTTATTTTTGGATAAGGAAATTACTGAAGAAAAAGTTAAGGATGTTCTTAACTCCGTAGGTTTAAATAAGTACACCGAAGATAAGTATTTGAAAGAAACCGTCATAGGTGAAACCTACGGTTTTTCGGGCGGAGAAAAAAAGCGTATAAGCATTGCAAGAGCCGTTTTGCATAAACGCCCGATTATGATATTCGATGAGCCTCTTGCAAATATCGATAACGAAAATATTGAGCGGGTAAAAAATTTAATTTTTTCTATAAAGGATTCTACAGTAATAATTATTTCGCACATTGCGGATACCGAAACAAAAAAACTGTTTGATCGAATTTATAAATTCGATACAAATGAAAGGAGCTTATATGAAGAAGCTGTCTAATCTTGAAAAATTATTTATATTTTTTGCTCTTCTATTTTTAGTCTTTTCGGTTGCAGCCGTTACGGTTTTTTCATGGCTAGGCGGAAAGATAGCCGATGCCGCCGTAAGTAAGGATATTCAAAAAGTTATTGTTTTTATTTCCGTATATTTTGTTGCAATACTGGTAAGAGCCGGAGGACACGGATTTTATTCTTATTTTTTCGGAAGATTTAAAACAAGCCGCTTAAAGTTTCTCAGGCAAGGTCTTTTTCATTCTTGGGTAAGAGCCGAGTACGAAGAATTTTATAATATTGATGAAGGAAAAAAACTTTCATACTACCAACAACAGCTTCCTTCCCTCAACGGACTATATTATCAGTCCTTCTACGGAATGGGTCAGATTCTTATGGAAACTATTTTTGCTTCCGGCTTTCTTTTATATATTAATTTAAAATTAGCCCTTGTAAGTTTATTTTTTGTTTTAATAACCTCTCTTATTCCGCAACTATTTAAAAAGATTTTGGATAAAAAACAATCCGAGTCCATAAGCATTTTAAACGGACACATGGGGGAATTTTCGGATTGGTTAAAAGGTTTTGAAGTAATAAAAAATTACGGCAGTGAAGGACGCTTTCAAAATCTCTTAAATAAGTCGGTAGAAAGGTTAGCAAAAAAACAATTTTCCGTTTCAGCCGTAAGTATCCTATCCCGAAATCTTTCTTCTCTTGCCTCTCAATTAAGTATAATTACCGTTGTTTTTTACGGTGTTTATCTTATTTATAAAAACGAATTAAGCATTGCCGAATTTATGATGGCTAACGGTTTGATTGTACAGCTGAAATCTCAAGTTTATTATATTTCGATGTATGTTAATCACTTTATTATGAGCAAGGTTATCTTCGACGGTTATAAGAGTTTGGTGGTTAAAGAATCGGAAGAAAAAAAGATTGAAGCCGAGGTTTCGTCAAGCAATATATCTTTTGATGATGTAAGCTATGCTTACAGCGAATTACCCGTTCTTCAAAATGTAAATAAAAAATTTACTGGCAACGGAATACATATTATCTATGGAGAAAGCGGAAGCGGAAAGTCCACTGCAATGAAAATTCTTTTAGGCCTATTAAAACCCAAAAAAGGAAATGTTTTACTCGATGAAAAAAATATTTGTTCCATCAAGAATAGGTCCGCGATTATTTCGTTTTTAGCTCAAGAAGCCGTTTTCTTTGACGATAGTTTAAAAAACAATTTAACCTTAGGTGAAGATATTGCAGAAGAAAAAATCTTTACCTTGATGGAAAAATTAGGTTTAGAAAAATTTGCAAATGCCGAATCTTTGAACATGGACTTTACGCACATCGAAAATAAATTTTCAGGCGGAGAATTAAAGCGTTTAAGTTTTGTGCGTACCCTATTGCGCGATACGCCTGTAGTAATTTTCGATGAACCCTTTGCAAATATCGATGCTCAAAACATAGGAAGGGTAGAAGATCTTATTTTAGGTTTAAGGGATAAGAAAGTTTTTATTGTAACTCATCAGCTTAATGACAGAATTAAAGAAAAATCCGTTTCTCTTTGGAAGATAGGCAGATAATTGTAATAATCTTATAAAAATCAAAGTTTTTTAGAAATCTAGTATAATACTTTTCCCAAGTAAATTGTTAATGCATTCTTCCATATATGCCTGATTGTGTTCTTTGTAAATAGGATGTGTTTTTTTTATTTTTTTTAAATCCTCATACGGAATACATTTTTTGCCGCGATAATTTTTATCTAACCATTCTTCAGAAACCTTATACCCTCTTTTATGCATTTCGTTCATGATAAGTTCATGGTACTGAAAGAGTTTGTACGGCGAGTATAAAAATACATAATCCACTACCGAATGCTTTTTACCCCAGCCGTTTCCGCGTAATGCACAGCACTCTCTGTGCTGCCCGAGAAGCTGCTGAGCCGGAAGTTTTGCTATAAGGTCTTCATGCCATAACCGCATTGTTTTCCTCCGTTTTATTAAAGATAGTGGAAGCTTCCAAATATTTGTTAGGATATTTTTTTAACAATGTTGAAAGATAGCTTAACACCTCATTTTTATATATTTTATTTTCCTTATAGCGGGACATTAGATAAAAAAAATGTGTTTTTTCATCTTCGTCTGCACTGTTTTTAAAATAGCCCCATATATGCTGTAATGTATTTATTATTTCGCTTTTATTTTCATCAAGTTTGAGGGCATTATCAATTAACAGTTTAAGCTCATCCGGATTTGCCGTATCCTTTTTTAAATACTCCCGTATTTCTTTATATATTTTTTGAGACTTACTTAAAACCAGATACTTGTTTTCAGCCCATAACTTTTGAGCCGCTTTTTTTTGTGTATTCATATATATCCTAAAAAAAGATTTTATTACTTTTTTATTGTGCCTTATTTATGTTTCCTTTGCAATTATTTAATTGTATATTAGTTTGATAAAATGAAATTTATTAATCAGACAATATTTTTTTTAACATCACATATTCATTCGTTCTATATTCTTCTTTTTATTTCCATCTTGGGATAAATACTATAAAAAAAGACATTAGAACACCTTGTAAAAAATTACTGATGATTTTTTTGCAAGGTGTTCATGAGTATAAAGATAAGATTATGCTATTCTATAATCGTTACTCTGTCATCAATATTTTCTTTTTCTTTCGGGTCGGGCTCGCTGCCGATACCGCCGAAGGGCATTTGAGCAATCAGCACATATTCCTGCGGAATGGAAAAAAGCGATTTTACCTTTTCATCAATAACGGGATTGTAGTGCTGCAGTGAAGCTCCAATGCCTGCTTCCCGTAAGGCTGTCCAAACGGCGAGCTGAAGCATTCCGTTTGCCTGATTTGCCCATACGGGGAAATTGGCGGCGTAAGAAGCGAATTTTTCTTGCAGAGCCTTTACGGTTTTTTCGTCATAAAAGAACAGAACCGTACCTGCTCCCGCCTTAAAAGAATCGATTTTTTCACGCGGAACTTTGCCGCCGAATACCTCGTATATCGAATCCCACAATAAATCATGCTTTTCGCCGAATACTGTAACTACCCGTGCACTTTTCATATTAAAGGCATCAGGCACCAATTCTACCGCTTTTTTTATTAAAGCACCGGCTTCTGCGGCAGACACCGGCAGGTTTTTATTAATGTTGTAATAAGACCTGCGTTTTTCTAAAGATTGTATAATTCCCATATCCTTCTCCTATTTATCAATAAATGTTCCGTTATGCAAATCACTAAAAGCCTTTTGCAATTCTTCTTTTGTATTCATTACGATGGGACCTCCCCATGCAATGGATTCGTTTAAGGTTTTTGAGCCGACAAACAAAACTTTTGCCGTATCTGTTCCTGCCTTTATCGTAACGGAGTTTCCTTCAGTCAGTTTTACTGCCGTTTTTTCTTTTACGGTCTGACCGCTTATAACCGCATCCGAAAGGAGGGTAAACAGCATAACCGAATCGTCATGTTCCGTTTCGATTGTTATTTCGGCACCTGCATTGAGTGTAATGTCGTAATAGTTAAGCGGAAGATACTTGCTTTTAAAGCCTGTGTGTTCTTTATATGAGCCTGCAAGCAAGCGTATATAACCTCCGTCAAAAGGTATTTCCTTAATTTCCGTATTTTTTATGCTGCGGTATTCCGGCGGTACCATTTTTTTAGCCGCAGGCAAATTGAGCCAAAGCTGAACACCGAGGAGACGATCGCTTGCAGGCAGCTTTTCTTCATGAAGAATTCCTTTTCCGGCTGTCATCCATTGTACTTCGCCGTCGCCTACCGTGTCTTCAAAACCAAGGCTGTCCTTGTGCTGCATTTTTCCCTTGTACACATAGCTGATTGTTTCAATTCCTCTATGAGGGTGCATTGGGAAACCTGCCGTGTAATCATCTGGATTGGTGCTGTCAAAAGAATCAAGCATTAAGATGGGATCAAAATCGCTTGTTGTTCCGTGCCCCAACACCCGTACAAGATGAACTCCTGCTCCGTCTTGTGTAGGGAAGCCTGTAACTGCTGTTTTTATTTTTCTTTCCATAGGTTTTTCCTTTTCCTTGAGATATAAAATACATAATACATAGCATTTAGTCAAATTTAATTATGTATTTTAAGAATATATATTCTTTTCATCTTGTTTTTGCATGGGCTTTAACACCTTTATACGTATCATAATTCTCGTTTTATATTTTTAGCGGATAGATAATAATCACAGAGTTTGCAAAAACAGTTAAAAATGATAGAATATAAACCGTAAAAAAGGCGGGCAAATCTTTTTTGGAGGCGGGCTATGCATACGGGTGTTGATTTTTGGAAGAATTACATGGATAGATGGTTCGGAAATGAGCTGATAGCCGAATGGAATAAAAATGTAAAAGTTGAATATGCGAGAAAAAACTTTACCGGGAAAGTATTTCTCGGAGGAGCCGGTATGGGCGGCCCCTTAGCTTATGCTTGCGATGCAAGATATAATCTCGCCGACGGATTAATATGCTGGTGTCTATGGGATTTTCCCGGTCCGCATTTTCCCTTAAAAAAGGAAACATACCGGAGATGGGCAAAAGAAGTAGATGCTTTTATAAAAGAAATAGAGCCTGGCAGTTAAGAATCAATTAGTATTTGATAAAGTTACTTCTTTATTTGAATCGCCTCGCGGCAATGCCCTAAGCATTTACGGCATTAACGTTTTTCCCGTTTTCCATGCCTGACCGACTTTTTCGCCGATTGCATAATAACCGTACTGAAATTGATCAAATACAAAGGCGTTTAGTTTTGCAGGGTTTATTTTGCCGTTTTCGTCGAGTACTTTTTCATCGGCTATGACATTGACTATTTCTCCTACAACGCGGAAGCCGAAGCGGTCATTCTGGATGGCGGCTGCCGTACATTCAAGCGTCAACGGAAATTCTTCTACGATGGGAGCATCCACACGGCTGCTTTTTACCGCATGCAATCCCGAGCGTTCAAATTTATCGTGCATGGTATTTGCACTCGCAATTCCGAAAAAATCCGCCGCTTCAATATGCGGAATATCCGCCACGCTGAGCGTAAAGGCCTTCCGGTTTTTAATATTGGCTGAAGTTTTATGCGATTCGTCAAGGTTTAATGCGACCATGTTATTATCGCAGATTCCGCCCCAGGCCATATTCATAACATCGACAGAGCCGTCTTCATTGTATGTTGCAACCATCAACACCGGCATCGGAAACACAAAGGGATGTACTCCTAAATCTTTTTTCATATCTACCTCTCTTCTGTTCTAAATGATTTTATACATACTATCACTTTTTTGTTATTTATTCAGCTGCCTCGCATTTTTGTATTTTCGGAATTCGCATAGTCTTGCAGTAATCTTGCTTTCGGGCAGGCTCCGGAAAAATATGCTATCGGCACCTTGCTTCCATCCTTTCATGATTCTCCTCTCCCCATTTTTGCATGGACTTTAAGACCTTCATAAAACTTTTCCCCATCTCGGTTAGAGAATATTCTACACGCGGCGGGATTTCTTTATAGTCATACCGTAAAAGAAACCCATCCGCTTCAAGTTCGCGTAATTGCTTAGTCAAAGAAGACTCGTTAATTTCGCCTATCTTGCGGCGCAATTGTCCGAAACGATTAATCTTTTCAATTCCGATATAGTAGAGAATTTCAATCTTCCACTTTCCGCCCAGCATTTTTTGAATTGCCGAAACCGTTTCACATTTTTTTATAGCTTCTGCCGTTTTTTTCATATTATGATGATTTTATCACAAAAACTATATAAAAACAAGTACGCTAAAAAATAATAGTACTTGTTTTATCATAGAATAGTATAACTAATATTTAGAAACTACATCCCTGTCCAGCTTATTAAATCCAGTAAAAATACAGATATAAAAGATAATAGAATTAAGGCTATTACCGGTTTAATTACCCATTTAAACCATTTATCATAAGAAACTTTGGCTATTGTCAAAGCTCCCATCGTCCAGCCCAGAGCCGGTGAAATCATATTTGTAAAAGCATCACCAAATAGAAAAGCTTGCACTGCAACTTGTGATGTTATTCCTAAAGTTTTGGCAATTGGTTCCAAAATCGGCATTAGTACCGCAGCTTTTGCTGTAGCAGACGGTACTATCGGATTTAATATTGTGATAACTGATGTAATTCCAATTACTGACATACCTCTATTTAAGTTCATCAGTGGTTTTGTTATAAAATATACAATTGTGTCCAATATTTTTCCTTCTACCATAATCATTTGCATTGTAGAAGCAAGTCCAATAACAAAGGTAACAAATGCCATTGCTCCCAAACCTTTAGCAAAAGAGTTGCCTAATTGATCAGCCGACAAACCTCCTATGAAGCCGATTATTATGGAAGTTACTATAAAAAATCCGATTAAAAATTCATAGATATTCGTACCTACCGTTAAAGAGTATACTACCAAAGCAACATACTGTAAAATTGTTAAAATCAAAACTATTACAGATCCAACAGGAAGTTCGATTTTTGCAAATTGCTCGTCACTATTAATTTCTTGAAGCCAATCCGTTCCTAATATAGAGTTATTCGGATCTTTTTCTATTTTTCTAACGTACCTCATCGTAAACATTAGACCGATAATTCCGAAAAGATTCATCATAATAAATCGAAGCCCAAACCCTGAAAGAGATTCCACTCCTAGCATAGTTTGGGGAATCAGTACTTTAAGAGTCGGCCCCATACCGAATCCGATCATCGATGGGAAAAAAGTGGCTGCCAATCCGCTGACGGGATCCAATTTTAACTTTTTAGCAAAAATAACACCTATAGGGACCACTGCTATCAAAGCATCCGTTCCGGCAAATCCGGCAATATATAATATTAAAAAATACAAGACGGGAATTAATACCTTGGTACTTTGTTTTTCCAGTTTATAAGTTGCCCAATTTAGAAAATTATCTATAGATTTTGTTTCTAAAACTACAGCCATATTTGCTCCGCTGATCATAACAACCCAAACCACTAAACCTGAATTTACCAATCCTTTCATAAACATAAACATAGATTTGATTAAACTCACAGGTTGTTGTGTTTCCAAAAATTGGAAATTACCGGCATCTATATTACCGTCTACATCTTTATAAAATGTTCCTGCGGGAATAATATATGTTAGACAAGACATTATTATAATTAAACCGATCATGATAAAGAATAAATGCGGTAATTTAAATTTTTTTTTATTTTTTTCAGTCATAATAGTTACCCTCTTAAATAATCATAAACAAATTTTACTTGAGCAGCCGTTCCATAATATAATGCTTTTTCATCCATGTCAAAAAATTCATTATGATGCTCTGCTCCCATCCCTTCTTCTAAATTTTTTATACCGACAAAGGCAAAGACAATAGGAGCTAAACAGCTGTATTTGGAAAAAGACTCTGATGCAAACCAATTCACACCCTGTATTAAAACTCCCGGTAGAATTTCATTAATGCCGTCTCTGGCAATTTTCGATAATTCAATATCATTGATTACCGGATGGACTGCTATTTGATTGGCGCCTTCTGTAAACTCTACTGAACAGTTTTGTGACATTGCCGCATGTTTTGAAGTGTTTTTCATAATGTTAATCGCTTTTTCCCCCTCTTCAGAATCGTAAAATCTTAACGAGCCTGTAATTTTAACTTCGTCCGGAATAACATTAAATGCTGTGCCTCCATTTATCGAACCTAAGCCAAGTGTAACTGTTTTAGTTACATCAATTTGGTTTGACCAAGCGGATGCCAACGCATTTAAAACATTTGCAGAACCGAAAATAGGACTAACTGACAAGTCCGGTCTTGATCCATGCCCTCCTTTACCTATAACTTTAAAGTCTACCAATATTGCACCTGCCATTACCGGCCCTGCATCAACAGAAATTTTTCCAGCTTCTAGAAATGAAACTAGATGATTTCCGTAAATTGCATCAATTTTATAATTTTTTAAAATTTCAATGATTTGTTCAGCTCCTCCTCCTGCTTCTTCACTTTCTTCAAACATAAAGATTATTTTTCCGGCTAGTAAATCCTTCATTTCATTAAGAATTTTTGCGGCAGCTAATATTATAGCCATATGACCATCATGAGCACACGCATGCATAGCCCCGGCATTTTTTGAGACGCTAACTTTTTTCTTCCTCAAATTCATAGCATTTTCCTGAATTGGTAGAGCGTCAATGTCTGTTCTCAGTGCAACAGTCTTACCTTCTTTTCCCGTATCTAAAATTGCAATGAATCCCGTACCGGGAGTCTCGATAATTTCAAATTCAAGTTTTTTAATTTCTTGTTTTAAAAAAGTTGAAGTTTGATATTCCTTATGCGAAACTTCCGGATTTTCGTGAAGATACCTTCGAGTGGAGATTAGATAGTCTTCAAGATTAGATACATTTTTCAGAATAAAATCATTTGACATTTTGTACCTCCTTTATTTAGCACTTTAATGATTAAATAGCTTAACTATATACTACTATCATAATGCTCAGTTGTCAAGGCCAAAAATAGAAATTTTTGTAATAAACTTATACGCTTTTCATTTTATCGGGAAAACCCTCTAACAATCTTGATGAAGTACTCTCGGTATTTTTCACACGCAGTATTTGGTTTTATAAAATCACAAAAGCTATATAAAAACAAGTACGCTAAAAAATAATAGTACTTGTTTTATAATTGTAAAAGTCTTATATTAGAATTACTTTGCAATTTTGATAAATTTTAAATATGTTTTTATGGAGGAAGTTATGCATTTTACGGGAACTATTTGGAGGCCGCCTTATGAGGCCTCATCGTCTTTATTACAGGTTACAGCCGGCTGCACACATCATAAGTGCAAGTTCTGTTCTCTTTATTCGGATCTGCCCTTTAAATTCCGCCTTTCACCCGGCTATGAAATAGAAGCGGATTTAAAGGAGTTGAGTATTTACTATCCGCAAGGGAAGCGGATGTTTTTAACCGGTGCAAATCCCTTTGCCCTATCGGTAGAAAAACTCAAAGCTCTTGCGGACAAGATTCATAGATACCTGCCCATGATTAAAACGATAGGCTGTTTTTCACGGGTAACGGATATAAGCCCGAAAAGTTTGGATGAGCTTCGAGAGCTTAAAGAATTAGGTTATGATGAAATTATTATCGGAACCGAAACCGGTGATGACGAAACTCTTTTATTTATGCGCAAGGGCTACAAGGCTCAAGATATAGTTTATGAATTGAATAAATTGGATGAAGCAGGAATAAGCTATCATATTTCATATTTGAACGGGCTTTCCGGAGAAGGAAACGGAAACCGTGCTGCCTTAAATACGGCTGCAATTTATAACCGAATAAAGCCGATAAGTATAAGTATCGTTGCTCTTACCGTATTCCCCGAATCGGAACTTTATGATGAAATACAAAAAGGTCTTTTTATTGAAACTTCTGAAATAGAAAAATTAAAAGAACAAAAAACCTTAATCGAAAATCTAAATATCGAAACCATGATTTATGCGAACACGGTTTCAAATACGGCTCCTATCTCAGGCAAACTTCCTCACGACAGGGACAAGATGTTGAAGCACTTGCAGTATGCTATAGATACAATCGATGAGAAAATGCTGAAACATTACAGGAACGGAATAGTACATTTGTGATGAGGTTTGACAAGATTCAATTAGGAATGAAGAAGTAAAGTTTTTTGCTTTAACTTCTCCACACCTAATTATTTCAGTACACCCACTTTTCCGTGGCTGTAGATTTATCGATCATACTTCTGTACAAATCCGATTTTTGTAAAAGCTCCGAGTGTTTGCCTTCGGCTTCAATTTTACCTTCGTTCATCACGATGATCTTATCGGCATTTTCAACCGATTTTAATCTGTGTGAAATGATGATGACGGTTTTATTCTTTATGAGCGTATTTAAACTCTCTTGAATCTTCATCTCATTTTCGACATCTAGGGATGCGCTGATTTCATCCAAAATAATTATCGGGGCATTTTTTAAAAATGCACGGGCGATTGAAAGACGCTGGCGTTCTCCGCCTGAAAGACGGCTGCCGTTTTCTCCGACAAAGGTATTCCAGCTTTCCGGCAAGGCTTCGATAAAGTCCGTACAGTTTGCAAGGCGGGCTGCTTCCTTTACTTCTTCGTCGCTTGCATTTTTATTCCCGACGCGGATGTTTTCCATAATCGATGTGTTAAATAAACCGACATCTTGGAATACAATCGAAATTTTTTCGAAAAGACTGTCGGTGTCAATTTTTGCAATGTCTTTTCCGTCGATAAGAATTTGTCCCTTGTTGTAATCGTATAGGCGGGAGGCTAAGCGGAGCACCGTTGTTTTTCCGCAGCCTGAAGGGCCGACAAGGGCCGTAACTTGATTTTGTTCTGCTGTAAAAGAAATACCGTCAATAATTTTTTGTCCATCATTATACGAAAATTCTACATCCTTAAATTCAATTCCGTATTTTTGTAAGTTTGCAGGAGTTCCTTCTTGAACTTCAGTTTCTCTAAGTTCATTGATACGCTTAACTCGCGAATCAATGTACATAAGTTCTGCAAGGTTTGCTTCAACAGCTGCAACCGCATCAACGACACGGGCTGCTGCAATAATATAACCTATAAAGTAAAGAAGAGATGCTGTACCGGCCAAGTACATTTTTAATCCGAAGAAGACTGTTACGCCTATAGAAAATTTCAATGCGGCCATGGCGATATTAAGCGGAATTGCTTGATGTGCCTCGACGGAAAGATGAAGTCTTTCGGCTTCATCAACATTGCGGTTTAGTTTTTCTGCAACTGTATCTGTGCGGCCGTAGCTTTTAATTTCTTGCTGAAGCTCAATTGCTTCTTGAAAAAATTCGGAACGCTGTCTTTGCTTGTGAAAGTCCCGTGTGGTTTCGCGTATTTGAATCTTTTTTGATAAAACAAGTAAAATAAAACTAATGATAATGGGAATAAAGACGCAAAGTCCTAATGCCGGATGAGCCGCTATCATCATTATTCCTACAATTACAAGGTAAATAACAAGGCCTATAGTTTGAGGAATGGCATGACTTATTGCATGTTCTATTACCGCAACATCGGCCATAACAGTTTGAGATAAATCCGATATGTCATGTTTGGAAAAATATGCAAGAGGTAAGGCTCTAAGTCTGTTTGCAATTTCGACTCTTAATTCTTTGCATTCTTTAAATGTGACGGTATAAAGAGTATTGTAATTTATACGTAAAAAAATATGCATTACAACAGCAATTGCTGCTATAAACCCTGCATAAAACCAAGCACCTTTTAATGAGCCTTCAAAGTATCCTTGTAAAAAAAACATAGTTAAAAATACGGGCAAGATATATACAATATTTGAAATAACTGACCATATCGATGCCGTAACCAAATCCCGAGCTCCTTGCTCGGTAACTGCAAATAATTTTTGTAATCTTTTTATCATTCTTAAACTCTCCAATTTTAGGGGAGGGAAGACACTTTTTCGGATAAAAGTTTTCTTCACCTCGAAACTTCGTTGGTTGTACCTCCCCTATGACCCCTCCTATCTTCAAAAGAACCGCTTAGGGGCGCGGCCCCTAAGAACCCCGGCTTTTATCGCTAGGTTTAGGTGTATTTTTAAGTTGAAGTAATCAGTAATGTTTTTCCCGAATACTTCAACGTCCGATTTAATAATTGCAAAGGTACATTTGTACTTTGTTTAATTCATAATTCCTTAACTGTTCACTCTTTTGAAAATAGGCGAGGTAAGTACAAGGAGTTAGGCAAAAATAAAGCGGAGACGTATTTTTATACGTTGAGCATTTAGTTTTGACGTGCGACGCAGTAATTGCCCGCATATTTTCAAAAGCGCCATTCGTTTGCCTTAGAATACAACTTCTGAAGCTGACAATATTTTCCGTCTTTTGTCATAAGCTCCTTGTCGCTGCCGCGTTCTATTATGTTTCCGTCTTCAACAACCAAGACCTCATCTACGTTTTTAATTGAACTTAAACGGTGAGCAATCATGATAACCGTTTTATTTTTCATAAGATTGGAAAAGGCTTGCTGAATTTCGTATTCATTTTCGGGATCGGCTGCGGCCGAGGCCTCGTCCAATATGATTATATCGGCATTTTTTAAAATAGCTCTTGCGATTGCAACCCGCTGAACTTCTCCGCCCGATAAATGAACGCCTTTTGAGCCGATTAAAGTATGTTCTCTATCTTTAAACTTATCCAATATGTCATCACATCGGGCAAGAGTCAAGGCCTTCATTACTTCTTCATCGCTTGCATTTTTATTTCCCATTTTAACATTTTCAAAAATGCTTGTCTTAAAAAGTTTAGAAGTTTGGAATACAAAGGCAATATTTTTCATCAGTGCATTTTTGGAATATGAAGCGATATTTTTTCCGCCGATTAAAATTTCTCCCTCATTGATTTTATAAAAACCCGAAATAAGTTTTGCAATTGTAGATTTTCCTCCGCCGGAAGAGCCGACAAGAGCATAGGTTTTATTCGGTTCAAGTTTAAAGCTGACATTGTTTAAAATCTTTTCTTCATTGTAACCGAATGAAACGTTTTTAAATTCGATGCCGAAGTTATCGAATTTTTCTTCGGTTCCGTGCTGAATGTTATCTTTACTCATTTCGGTAAAAAGATTTTCCAATTTATCTACGACGCTTTTAGCTTGAAAATTATACATACCGACATACATAACACGCATAAATGAACTAAATAAAATTCCTGTAAAGCAAATATAAAATATAATTTTTGTAATAATTATACTTCCGTCGGCACCATTATTCATATAATAAATTGCAACCGGTATTGTAAAAGTTGCAAATAAATTGAACAGTACTTGAAACATTACATAGGGTCTTCTACAGCTGAGCGTATATTTGTATGCTAAATCGGAATACTCTGTGATTGCTGTGTAAAACGCTTTAAATGATTCTACTGTGCTTTTAAAAATTTTTATAACCTGCATACCGCGAACATACTCAACCGCTTCGCCGTTCATTTTTTCCAAGGCTGCCTGATACTTTTGCATAAAGTGCCTGTCGCCCATCATAAACATCATCTGCACAGCTCCGATAACGGCAATAATCAATAGCAAGATGCCGAGTTTTATATCCACCATAAAAATGATGATGAACATCAAAATCGGAGTAAGAAAGGCTGCAACATTGTCGGGAATAAGGTGAGCGACAATCATGTGTGTTTCTTGTGCGTTGTCGTCGATGATTTTGCGGATTTTTCCCGAATTGTTTACATCGAAAAAAGCAAAGGATGCATTCATCAAATGTTTGATTGCTTCTTTACGTAAATTCGATTCGAGCCGGAATCCCAGCACGTGAGAAGCCCACAAGGAAGCAAAATACACAACGGAATATCCTAACATCAGTGCAACAATTACAGTTGCGTAAAATGAACCGTCCGTAACGCTTTTTGTTACCAAAAGAGCGTGTAAAAACTTCCATAAATACCAAAATGCTCCCATTTGGCAAGCAACGCCCAAGGCGGAGCAAACAATGGAAATATACACGCAGTGCATTTTTTCAGGCGTGTATTTAAACAATCTTTTATATGTGTCCATAAAAATCTAAAACCTCCTATTGTTTAATTTATATTTCATTTAATTAATTTCCCCATCTTTCAAATAATTAAAGACCTCTTCGGCTTTTTCTTTTGTAAATTCCGAATGAGAAATCACAGCTCCTTTTTCCATTAAAATTATTTCATCGGTAACAAGACTTAAAAATTCAAAGTCGTGACTGATAATTAAAATAAGTGTTTCGGGCGAGCGTATCGAGTTAATTAGTTTTGCAGTCTCTTTCATGTGAAAGTAATCCATACCCGAAGTCGGTTCATCCATTATGATGATTCGCGAGTTTGAACTGACGGCAGCTCCGATTGAAACTCTTTGTTTTTGTCCTCCCGATAAACTTAATGGATGCTTATCTTTTAAATTCGTTAAATTTATCGACTTTAAAATTGTTTCAACACTCGGAGTGCGGTTTTCCGTATTTTCGATTGCGGCGTTTTGTTCTCGTTTAATCGTTTTGTTTTTTCCTAAAGCTATTTCATCTTCAACGCTTTCGGTAAAAAGCTGATAACCTACATCCTGCAATACCATGTACGAAAGAGCAAGCCTCTGTTTTGCCGTTATTTTTTTTTCATTCAGCAAAACGGAATCTTTTTTTGCCTTGAGTAAACCTGTAAGACATTTAGCAAAAGTGCTTTTACCTTGCCCGTTTTTTCCGGTAAGGGCTATCACCTTGCCGAATCCCATTTTTAAGTTTTTCACACGGAGAAAATCATCTTTTTCTTTTTTAAAACGGTAGCATAAATTTTCTACGGTCATAAAGTTTGATGATTGTGACTGTATATCATCCGAATCTTCTAAACGATTAAAAACATTTTTATCCATCATTATGGGGCGAAGTAATAGTTCTTTTCTATTTTGTTCCGAAAGAGAAATGAATTCTTTTTGCGAAAATTCTTTTTCAATTTTGCCTTCTTTTATTAAAAAAGCCCTATCTATAAGGTTTTTTAAAAAATACAGACGGTGTTCACTTATGATTAAAGTTTTTCCCGATTTTTTTAAAAGGTTAAGAACTTCAGTTATTTTTTCTATATAGTATAAATCCAAATTGGAAGTAGGTTCATCCAGAACAATAATATCCGTATCGGCAGCGAGGGCAGATGCTATAGCGATCATCTGCTTTTCTCCGCCGGAGAGATTAAAAATATTCCGATCGAGAAGATGTTTGATATTTAAAAATTCCGAAATAAATGTCAGCCTTTCATGCATATCCTCAAAAGGTGTTCCCATATTTTCAAGGAAGAAAAGAATTTCGGAAGTAGTATCCAAATTAAAAAACTGAGATTTCGGATTTTGAAAAACGGTAGAAACTTTTTTTGAAATCTCGTAAATAGGTTTTCCCTGTATCGGTTCTCCTGAAACTTCAAGGGAACCTAAAAGTTTTCCTTCGTAATAGTTTGGAATTAAACCGTTTATTGTACGCAGTAAACTGGTTTTTCCGCAGCCGGAAATTCCTGTAAGCAGAATGCATTCTCCCTTTTTGACCGAAATTGAAATATCATTTATGGCAGATAAATTTTTCGTGTTTGATTGATCCGTATTTTCCGAAGAATGATAATTAAAACAAAGGTTTTGAAGATTGACGGCTGTTTCCATTATGCATGTATCCTTGTTAGGGCTGCAGCGATAAACACTGCGATGATATAAATAAAAATCACAACATCGGCGCCTGTAAAACGGGAAGTCTTATAGCGGATTTTTTTAGAAGGAGCATCTACTCCCTTTGTATGTCCTGCTGCAGCAAGTTCATCTCCGATTCTTGAAGCGGATGATAGAAGGGGAACCATCACATATTCAAGCGTTAAAAAAGGTTTAGTGATTACGTTTACCGCGTTAAGTCCGATGCCGCGCATCTTCATTGCATTTTTAATATTTCCATATTCTTCTTTTAATGTAGGAAAAAAACGGAACATAACCGCTACGATTATGACTATTGAGTAAGGCAGTTTTAATTTTTCGAGGGCATTCATTAAAAGTCCTACAGGAGTTGAGGCAATGAGATAATTTCCTGCGACAATAGGCATCATAAAACGGCGTACCATAAAACCGACCGGCAATACGACGGTTGTAACACCGGGAAGATTTTGAGGTAAATAGGTAAGAGCTGCAAGAAATAAAAAAACTGCCATCAATTTTATTGCAGACTTAACTTGCCCGTTCATCAAGAATAAAAAGGCCAAAAGGGCAGCGCTTAAAATTTCTAAATATATAGGAACAAGAATTGTTATCGAGGCTCCCATTGCCAAAACCAAAAATATTTTTGTCCGCGGATCAAGAACCAAGAATGCGTCTTTTTTCATCAAAACCTCCTTTACCATAATTCCGAATTAGATTCCGCCATGGATGGCGGTGGTTTAAGCAGTAACGAGTTTTGCATAATGCAAAACTCGTTGTAAAAGAATTGACACGGATGTCAATTCTTTTACAGAAGCCCTGCCTTTTCAAAGTGCTTCTTTAAAACTTTTTTACCTAAAAGTCCGCCGAGGATTCCTCCTGCAAAAGCAGTAACATAGAGTATGGGCATAATCCACCACGGGAGACTTGTTAATTCTCTTGCATATTCGGTGCTCATCATTTTTTCGGTGAGGGCAAAGTATTGATCTTTTAAAAGGAAGATTTGCCAAAACGCACCGCAGAGCCACAGCGACATTATAGAATATCCTACGATGCTTCCCTTTGCTGTGTTATAGCCGAGTATCTTTCGTACGATTTCTGCAAGGACTGCGACGATTAGACTGTGAATTGCAACTACCGGTGTGTGTCCCATAAGAGTCATAAGACAGCCGGGAATTGCTGCAAATATAAAAAGACCTAAAGGTTTTTGTACCTTTGCAAGCAAAAACATTACAGCAATTCCTAAAATTAAGCTTACTGTAAAAGGGAAGGTCAAATAGGTTATAACCAAAAAACCTAAGGGCGTACCGATTACAAAAAGTCCGACAAAATAAATAACGGAAAAAATACCGATATTTATAAGATCCTTTAAAGCCAATTTGTTGTTCATAAACAACCTCCAAAAAAATTAAATGAGCAATTTATCAAAATTGCGAATATAATTTTTACGCACTTTCGTAATGCAATGAGAAAGTGCATATAATAATATGACGTTTTGCGCTTTTGCGCAAAACTCAAGTTGAAGCTGAAGACGCTATTTGTGTCTGAAGCTTCAACGCCCCTCCAAAAAAATTAAATGAGCAATTCTTCAGAATTGCGAATATAATTTTTACGCACTTTCGTAATGCAATGAGAAAGTGCATATAATAATATGACGTTTTGCGCTTTTGCGCAAAACTCAAGTTGAAGCTGAAGACGCTATTTGTGTCTGAAGCTTCAACGCCCCTCCAAAAAAATTGTAAATTATGAATTAACTTTTTCCATCCAATAATATTTCCATCCGGCACAGTGATAGGTGTTAAAATCCATTACATATTCTATAGCTTCTTTTTTTGTCAAGTCATGATAGAATATTTCTTTTAAATTATCGAAATGCGAAGAAGCCATGACATGAATAAAAAATTTTATTCTTTTTGTAATTTTTACTCCGTCATATTCCAACCAGCGTATGGTTTCTTTTTCCATCATTGCGGCGGCTTCATCAAAAATATATTCATAAGAACTTCCTTTTGCGCAGCAAATGAGAAGCTTCATCTCATCCCGGTTTTCGAAGAAAAAATCGATCATGTATAAAAAACGTTTGCGTGAATTTTCAACAATCACAGAGAGGTCGCTTGTCTTCATATTATATTTGCTGTCTGAAGGAGATGTATCTTTTTTTAAGGCTTTTAGCATCTCATCAAAAACTTCTCCGACAAGGGCTTTGAAGATTGCGTCTTTGTTTTTAAATAGGTTATAAATTGCTCCCGTTGTAAGACCTGCTTTATCGGCAATGGAACGGACTCCGGTTCCCATAAAACCCTTTTCAAGAAATTCTTCTTTGGCTGCTTTTAAAATTTTTGCAGCCGTATTTAGGTCTTCCTTATCTGCTAAAATTTTTTCTTTCATAAATCCATACAATGATAACAGTGATATTTTTTAATAACACTGTTATTAAAAAATGTAAAAATAAAAACAGTCATCACAGCAAAGAAAGCTGCTGAACTGTCATCGATGGGTAACATTATACAAAAAAGAAAAAAATAGTCAACTATTGATAACTTTTTTTCGATAAATTTTTGAAAATATCTAAGGGAATTTTTATTAAAAGGCTCCTCCTTGTTTAATTCTTTTGTTTTGTGTACAATCAAGTAATTATATAGTTATGGAAGATAAGGAGAAATTTATGAGTCTTACAAAAGATATAGAAAGTTTGATTCCTCACCGAAAGCCTTTTTTGTTTGTGGATGAGATTATATCTGCCGATGAAAAGGGAAGCGTGAGCGAGCATGTTTTTACGCAAGAAGAATTCTTTTTTAAGGGACACTTTCCCGAATATCCTGTAGTGCCTGGGGTTATCCTTGTCGAAACAATGGCTCAAGCCGGAGGAGCAGCTTTGAGCTTTCAAAAGATTTTTGAAGAAGGCTCTTTATTCTTTTTGGCTACAGTCGATAAGGTTAAATTCCGCTCTCAGGTTAAGCCGGGCGATAAAGTTAGAATGGAAGTTACAAACTTGCGCATCTCTCCTCGAATGATTAAGCAGGCGGGTAAGGTCTATGTAGGTGATACCCTTGCCGCCGAAGCCGAATGGATGTGCCTTGTCGGCAAGGAGGCTTAAAGCCTATTTTGAAACATAGTCCCCTGCGAAGTCCATAACGCTTACGGCACCGTAGGGGGCCTTACCGCCGTCATTATAACCGATACCTACCTTTTTAAATTCTTTTTTGAGGATATTTATGCGGTGGCCTCGGTCCGGAACCCCGTCATCGATTAAAAGCTGTGCTACAATTTCTCTTCCTGTTTTAGGTCCGTATGCACAGTTTTCTCCGGCCGTTATAAGCCACTTACCGTAACGGTTCATTCGGTCGAAGGGAGAAGATCCGTCGCTTCCGTAATGGCCTGCCTGTCCTGTCTTAGCCTGGTCATCGGCAAGCCATTGGGCTGCAAGACTTAGACCCTTTTCAAGCGTTAAAGTTCCCATAGATTCTGTTTTCATTAAAACATTTATACATTCTTTTAAAGGAGCTGTTCCCTCATTTGTTAATATAGGAATTTCTCCGGGAGCCTTGTAAAGTTTTCCGTCAAAGTATTTAAGTCTGGGTTTAAGCTCCTCTTCTGCATATCTTTGAGGATTGCTTCTTACCCTGTTAAGTTCCATCAAAATTTCATTTACAATCGGAAGTATATTTTTTCCGTTTGTAGAAATTCCTGAGGCGGGAGCTTGCTGCACATTATTTTCTTTAAGTTGGGAAAAAAGACTTTCACAAGAGCCTAATAAAATAATAGCAATAAAAAGCCATATAATACGTAGTTTATTTTTCATAATCTTAACTCCATATAAATTAATTCCTAAATGAGATTGTAACATAAGTTTTGCCTTCATATCAATATGACTTGATAATTTTAGTCTTATCAATTATACTTTTTAATATGGAATACGTAAAATCGATTGCGGAATGCATCAAGGTTGTTGAAGTTGTAAATTATTTTGGAAACGATAGGTCTCTTATAAATTCTACCGAATATGATTCCCGTAAGGTTCGGCCTTGCGGTGTGGATGATAAAACGGGCTTAAAAAAAGGAGCTGCCTTTTTTGCCCTTCCGGGGATTCATACCGACGGAAAAAAATTTATAAATTCTGCAATCGAAAACGGAGCCGTTTGTGTTTTTTATGAGGGGGATTTAAAAGCCGCCGATGCTGCGGATAAGACGAGTGCTGCAGCCATAGAGAAGGCCAAGGATGTTTGCTTTGTTCAGGTGGATGATGTGCGCAAGGCCATGTCCAAGGTCTCTGCCTTTCTTTATGATGAACCTTCAAAAGCACTGGGTGTAATCGGTGTTACCGGAACCGAGGGCAAGAGCAGCACGGTTTCTTTTATCTTTCAGCTTTTAAACCTTTGCGGAAAAAAGGCCGGCTTTTTCTCTACAGTCGAATACTCCATAGACGGAAAGGTAATTCCTAATCCTGAACACCAGACCACTCCGGAATCGAATATTGTCCAGCTGCGGCTTGCTCAAATGAGGGATTCAGGCTGCGGTTACGCTGTGGTAGAGTCTTCCTCACACGGTCTTTCCCCGAGGACGGCCCGCCTTGAAGATGTGATCTTTGATGCAGGTGTTTTTATGAACGTAACTCAGGAGCACTTGGAATTCCACGGAACCATCGAGCAGTACCGCTATGACAAGGCCAATCTTTTTAGAGCCTTGGATAAAAATGAGGGTAAGGGTACGCCGATATTCGGGGTAGTAAACTATGAAGACCCCTCAGCTCCTTATTTTATGGAAGCAACTCAAAAAAATGTATATCCTTTCAGCACCGAGCCTAAAGACCTAAAAAAGATTGAAGAGTTCGGTGGTCTTTTTGCAAAGGATATTGAAGAGTCGTCAAACGGAATTAAATTTACCCTTTGCGATTTTTCTTCTAAAAAAGAATACGGGTGCGAGCTAAAACTTGCCGGAATCTTTAACGTAAAAAATATTTTGGCCTCTATCTTGGCAGTTCAAAAAATTACGGGACTCGATATCGAAGCCATAATCGAAAAGCTTTCTCTTGTAAAACCCGTAAAGGGCAGGATGATGCTCATAGATGAGGGGCAGGATTTTGAAGTACGCATAGACTATGCCCACACTCCTTCTTCCTTTATGACGATTTTTCCTTCGATAAAGAGTCGTATAGAAAAATCCGGCGGAAAGGTAATAAGCCTTTTCGGTTCCGGCGGAGAGCGTGATGTAAAGAAAAGACCTGAGCAGGGCAGGATAGCGGCCCTTTATTCCGATATCGTAATCCTTGCAGATGAAGACCCTCGCGGAGAAGATTCCGTTGAGCTTTTGGAAATGATAGCAGCAGGCTGTCCCGAAAAAAAACGGAACGAAGAACTCTTTATCATCCCCGACCGCACCTCAGCCATCAAAAAAGCCTTCAGCCTTGCCGTCAAAAACGATGCAGTCCTTCTACTGGGAAAGGGACATGAAAACTCCATCATCTTTAAGGGTAGAACCATGCCCTACGATGAAGAAACAACGGCAAGAGAATTGTTAAAGGCCTTGCTTGGAAAATAAGAGCCTAAGTTTATTTGAAAGATACATATAAGCCTCACTTAAAGTTTCTCGATCGTTATATATGAAAATTATCATAATTATAAAATTTTAGACTTGACATTTACCAAAAATTAAGCCAAAATATAAAACAAGGGTTTAAAATCCGGTTTTTATAGGTGCCCATAAGCTATATAATGTGGGACATTTGAAATGGAATAGTTATGTAAATTTTATGGAGAGAATATAGTTGGGTGTTTTTATAGGTATTGATTTAGGAACAACTTCCTTAAAAATTATAGGTATAAATGAGAGTGCGGATCATCTTTTTACTGAATCGATACCTAATGTAGTAATTACAAAAGGGAGATGCAAAGAACTGGATATGGCTGTATTATGGAATAGCGTTTGCACCTTAATAAAAGATACCATTTTAAAACACAACCTTCAATCTAGAAATATCTTAGCTGTGGGAATTTGTGGTCAAGGTGAAGGCCTTTTTGCTTTAGATGCAAATAAAAAGCCTTTTCAAAATGCTATTTTATGGAATGATAACAGAGCAGCTTCTTTGGTAAATTCATTAAATGAAGATATTAAAATTAGAGAAAAAATAAAAAATATAACGGGTTCTTTTCCGTTTTCCGGTGCGACCGGTGTTTTGCTTACTTATTTAAAAACAACCAATCCTAAAAATTATAAAAATATTCAGTATGTTTTATTTTGTAAAGATTATATTAGATTTTGTTTAACAGGAAAAATATATACTGATTATACGGATGCTTCTACTTCTTTATTAAATTTAAAAACAAAAAATTATTCAGAAGAATTATTTTCCTTATTGGGTATCTCGGATATTATCGATAAATTACCGGAGTTAAAATCACCTTTTGATTTAGGCGGAACAGTAAGTCGGGAAGCTGCAAAGTTAACCGGTTTGTTGGAAGGTACTCCTGTGTCTGTAGGTATGTTGGATCTTGTTTCCGCATTTATGGGTAACGGAGCAAAGAACATTAATGATGTGAGTATTACTCTCGGTACTACAAGTTCAGCAGGTATAATATTAAATAATGACACGTCTTTAAACACTCTTGCAGGCTTTGAAATGCACTACATCGATTCTAAACTAATAGAAGTAATGGCTACTATGAGTGGGGCCGGTAATTTAAACTGGATAAAAAAAATATTTTTTACCGACACAGGCTGTGAAACAAATATTGACGATAAAACCTTTTTTGAATACTTGGATAAAAATATTCCGCTAATTCCGCCCGGGGCTTTGGGTGTAATGTATTTGCCTTTTATAAGTCAAGGCGGAGAAAGAATGCCTTTTAACAATCCTAACGCCAGAGCAAGTTTTGTAGGCTTATCACAAAATGTATCTATCAGTGTGATGATTCGCTCTGTTATGGAAGGAGTTGGTTTTTCTATTTTGGACTGTCTAAAACATTTAAGCGATTGGGATAAAATTAGTCAAGACAATAAAATCTTTCTTTCAGGAGGAGGAGCTTCAAGTGCTGTGTGGCCTCAAATTATATCCGATATATTAGGAAAAAATATAATGGTTATAGACGGAAAAGCTTTTTCTGCAAGAGGGGCTGCATATTCGGCTTTATATTGTTATTATAAAACGGCCCCTGATAAAACAAACCTTGTAGATTTTTCTACTTTTAAACTTTTCAAACCAAATATAGAAAATCATAAATTATATGAAAAAATGTATAATTTATACTACAAATTAAGATTATCGCAGGCTGAAATGTGGGATGAACTCAAACAAATAAGAGATATAAGCAAAAGCTTAATTACGGAGAAAGAACAATGAAAATATTGATAACTGCCGAATTAACGGAGCATGTAGTTAAAGAGCTTTCAACCTTAGGAACTGTAACAAAAGATGGATGGCAGACCGAGTTTAGAGTTTTTAATGAAGATGAAATGCAAAAAATAGTTGCCGGTTATGATATAATAATTACCAGTTATGATGAAATAACAAAAAAAGTTATAGATTCAGCCGATAAAACAAAAAATATAATTTGTACCAGAGCATCTCCTGTTAATGTGGATATTGCCTATGCAAATGCAAAAGGTATAAAAGTATCTTTTACCCCCGGAAGAAATTCCGATAGTGCAGCGGAGTATACAATTGCACTTATGATGACTATAGGCAGAAAAATTGCTCAGTCATATACTGCTTTAAAACGAGGCGAGTATACGAAAAAATCACAATCTGAAAAAAAACTTAAAGATGGATTAAAAGAAGATGTAACATGGGCTCTTAGTGCCGACACACCTTATGTTATTTTTAAGGGCAACCAATTATGCGGTAATACTTTGGGTATAATAGGTTACGGTGATATTGGGCGGAGAGTTTCTAAAATTGCTAATGCTATGGGAATGAAGGTTTTGGCTTATGATAAATACAGTAAAGCGGCGGATGGAATTGCGGAATTTGTTGATTTTGATTATTTACTAAAGCACAGTGATTTTATAAGTGTACATGTTAAACCTTCACCGGAAAACAAGCATTTTATAAATGCTGATGCTTTCAAACTTATGAAAAAAACAGCATATATCGTGAATACAGCCAGAGGCTCTTTGATTGACGAAAAAGCCTTGATAGAAGCTTTAAGAAATAAGGAAATTGCAGGAGCTGCTTTGGATGTATTTGAATCGGAACCTATTTCTGAAAAACATCCGTTTATTACTGAGTTAGATAATGTTCTTATAACGCCGCACTTGGGCGGTGCTACTTATGAAGCAATACAAAATCATAGTAAAATGGTGTTGGAAGAAGTAAAAAATATTCTAGACAATAGAAAACTCAGTTATGAATATAAATTATAAGGAGAGCCTTATGGAAAATTTAATACAAGAAAATTGGGACTTTAACACAAAAGCGGTGCATATAGGCAGCGAACCTTGTCCTTTAACGGGAGCCTTGGTTCCGCCAATATATCAAACATCAACCTACACTTACAAGGATACGGAGGAAGCCGGTAAGATTTTTTCCGGAGAGATATTTGGCTACCTTTACGGAAGAGACCACAGTCCAACCCAAATTCAATTGGAAGAAAAAATTGCCGCATTGGAAGGCGGAGAAGCTTGTAAAACTTTTGCTTCCGGAATGGCTGCAATTGCTGCTACTACTGTCGGATTATTAAAAGCCGGAGACCATGTAATTTGTAGTGATGTTGTATATGGAGGCTCTTACGGGTTATTTGAAAAAATATTTAGCAGATACAGTGTCGAGACAACATTTATGGATACCTCTAATTTGGAAAATGTCGAAAAGCAAATTAAAAAGAATACGGTCCTATTATATTTAGAAACTCCTGCTAATCCGACTTTAAGGCTTACAGATATAGAGCAGGCGGCAAAAATATGCAAGGCTCACAATATAACCTTGGTTGTAGACAATACATTTATGACTCCTTATTTTCAAAGACCATTAGAGTTAGGTGCAGATATAGTTGTGCATTCCGGAACCAAATATATGGGAGGACACGGGGACTTGATCGCCGGAGCTGTAATCGGTAAAAAAGATTTTATAACGAAAGGATTGCATGAGCCTGTAACAAAACTAGGCGGTCTTATTTCTCCTTTTACCGCATTTTTAATGAAGCGGGGTATTCAAACTTTACCTTTAAGAATGGACAGGCATAATAAAAATGCTATGGCGGTTGCAGAATTTTTAGAGGGGCATAAGGCAATAGAAAAGGTTATATATCCTGGATTAAAATCTTTTCCGCAACGAGAGCTTGCTTTAAAACAAATGAAGGGTTTTGGCGGTTTAATTTCTTTGGAAGTAAAAGGCGGTATTGAAGCAGGAAGGGCTTTTTGTGATAACTTAAAGATGATTCATTTAGCGGTAAGTCTTGGTGATGTCGGCTCCTTGGTACAACATCCTGCCAGTATGACACATAAATCTGTACCTCGTGAAACTCGTATTAAAAATGGAATTACCGATGGTCTAATCAGGCTATCCTGCGGGATAGAAGCAGTGGAGGACATTATAAAAGATATTGATAATGCTCTTTCAAAAATATAAGTCGGAGGATTAAAAGGAATGCAATTTTTAGAAGAGAGAAAAGAACTTGTTGAATACGGGAAAAAAGTCTTGGACATAGGACTTACAAAGGGAACCGGCGGTAATCTTAGTTTACGCGTAAAAAAGGATTTAATGCTGATTACGCCAACCGGAATTCCCTATCATGATACAAGACCTGAAGACATTGTTTTAATGGATCTCAACGGAAATGTTATTGAAGGAACTAAAAAACCTTCAAGTGAACATGGCATGCACTCCATTCTTTACAAGAATAGAGATGATATAGATGCGGTTCTTCACACCCATACAACCTATGCAGCGGCGGTTTCCTGCATGAATATGGACTTGCCCGCAGTGCATTATTTGGTTGCGATGGGCGGAGGAAAAAATGTTAGATGCGCCAAATATGCAACATTTGGTACGCCGCAATTGGCAAAAAACGCTTTGGAAGCCATGGAAAATAGGTATGCCTGCCTTTTGGCTAACCACGGAATGTTAGTGGGGGCAAAAGATATGCCTAACGCTATAAACATTACCGAGGAAATAGAATTTTGCTGTGAGCTTTATATGCGAACTCTTGCCAGCGGTACACCGGTTATATTATCTGATGAAGAGATGGAAGCTATGCTTGGTAAATTCAAAACTTATGGACAGGTTTAGAATTACAATGTGGATATTATAAATATTTTTATGTTTATAATTTAGTAAATATTAAGAGGAGAAAAAAATGAAAAAAGGTAATTTTTGGGGATTAACACCACTTATTGTGTTTTTGCTGATTTACTGCAGTACAGGTATTATTTCAGGTAAATTTGATAACATGCCATTGTTAGTTGCTTTTATGATAACAGCCGGCGTATCACTATTCTTAAACAAGAAAGATGAAAAGTTAAGCATTGACAAGAAAATAGATATATTTTCTAAAGGAGCGGGAGAGCCTACTTTGATGATTATGGTAATCATCTTTATCTTAGCAGGTGCATTCTATTCGATAGCCAACGCTTGCGGTGCAGTACAATCAACCGTAAACTTAGGGCTTAGTCTACTGCCGCCTAATATGTTACTTACAGGCTTATTTCTTATTGGATGTGTACTTAGTTTTTCTATGGGAACTTCAATGGGAACAATTAGTGCTCTGTGTCCAATTGCTATTGGTTTGGCAGAAAATACAACGCTATCGTTGCCGTTGGTTTGCGGTGTTGTAGTAGGAGGAGCGATGTTTGGCGATAACTTGTCATTCATTTCTGATACAACAATTGCTGCAACAAGAACCCAAGAAGTTTCAATGAAAGATAAGTTTAAGGTAAACGTTTTAATCGTCTTACCTGCTGTTATCATAACCGCTATAATTTTATTTTTTATAAAAGTTGAAGTAACGGGATTAGAAAGTTTTGAGTATTCATTAGTAAATATAATTCCTTATGTTTCAATTATTGTATTGGCTTTGATAGGATTAAATGTATTTTTTGTACTGGGTGCAGGTGTACTAATCGGTCTCGTAATCGGATATGCAAATGGCAGCTTTACATTTATAGAATCCTTGGCTTATCTGCAGCGAGGTATGGGCTGGATGGAAGATGTTGCCATTATTGCTATTGTAGTGGGCGGTGTTGTTGCTTTGATGGAGCACTTCGGAGGTATAGAGTGGTTATTGTCATCAATGAAGGCGAAGATAAAATCTAAAAAAACTGCTGAGTTGGGTATTGCCGCGTTAGTGAGTTTATTGGATATAGCAACTACAAATAATACTATTTCAATAATCACCGCAGGACCAATTGCAAAAGATATTTCGGATGAGTTCGAAATTGACCGAAAAAGAACAGCCGGTTTATTGGATATATTCTCATCAGGCTTTCAAGGTTTAATTCCTTACGGCGGACAGCTTTTAGTTGCCGGAGCTTTTGCTAAAATTTCGCCGGTTTCAATAGTGCCTTATGCTTGGTATCCGATGCTGATATTGTTAATGGGAATAATTTCAATTATTACCGGCTTTCCAAAAATTAAAACTGTTAACAAATAAATTGAACTTTTGAGGGGTATAGTAATGAAAAGAAATGATGAAAACTTAGCATTTATGCTGCAATATGAAAATGTTGCATGGTATGATAATGGAAAAGTAAAAGTCCTTGATAGAAGAGTATACCCCTCTGAGGTCAGATTTGAAGTGTGCTGTACTTATCAAGAAGTTTCCAAGGCAATAAAAGATATGGTTACACAAAGTGCAGGTCCCTATACCCTTTGCGGTATGGGGATGGCTCTTGCCGCCTATCAATGTAAGGACTTGCCAAAAGAAAAACAGTTAAAATTTTTAGAAGAAGCAGCCTTTGTTATATCTCATTCCAGACCGACTACCATAAACAGAATGACCCTTATAACTCAAGGCTGCTTAGCGGAACAAAAAAAAGCTTTGGAAAACGGATGTTCTGCTATAGATGCGGCATTTAATAGGACAGTACAATCGCTTGAAAGAAGATACGGAACTATGCAAACCATTGCAGAGCATCTAGTAAGCCTATTTCCCAAAACAAAAACAACGGTAATGACCCAATGTTTTGGAGAAACTATAGTCGGATGCATGGCAAGAGAAATAAAAAAACGCGGACTTAGTGTTAAATTCTTCGTACCGGAAACTCGTCCATATTTACAAGGCTCAAGGCTTACTGCAAGTGTACTTTATGATATGGGCTTTGAGGTTAAGGTTATCACCGATAATATGCCTGCATGGGTAATGGAAAATAATGGAGTAGATATTTTTACTTCTGCCGCCGATACAATATGCATGGATGGAAGTATTGTAAATAAAATAGGTACTTTACAAATTGCAACCATTGCAAAAACTTATGGTGTACCATACTTTGTAACAGGTATTCCAGATGCAGACAAAAAAAATAGAAATGATGTAGTTATTGAAGAGCGTGATAAAAACGAAGTTTTATGTTTTAGAGGAATGCAGGTTACAATGGAAGGGGTTGATGCCTTTTATCCTGCCTTTGATATTACGCCTCCGCATTTAGTAAGTGCAATTGTTACCGATAAAGGAGTTTTTGCACCATACGATTTAAACCGCTATTTAAAACAAGGCGTAAGTGTTTTTTATTAATTGTGTTATAATTAAACTAGGGAGTAGCTATGTATGATAAACATTTTTTATTGGACACAAATACGGTAAAAGAATATGTAAAAGAAAAAGTAAACTTTTTCGATAAAGGCGAACCGCTGTTTTCCGAAGAAATCGGAGACGGCAATATAAATTTTGTTTTTAGAATAAAAAGCAAAAAAACGGGGAAATCCCTTATTATAAAACAGGCGGACATTTTACTCAGGTCTTCCGGTAGACCCTTGGATATAGGCAGAAATAAAATTGAACACAGCATTCTAAAAATACAGGGTAAGTTCTGCCCCGAGTATGTTCCCAAGATATATTTTTATGATGAAAAAATGGCAGTAATAGCTATGGAAGATGTGGGCGAATATAAAAATATGAGAATGGAACTTCTTGCCGGGAAAAGCTTTCCGCTCTTTGTCGATGATATAACTAATTTTATGGTAGAAACTTTAATTTATACTACGGATATGGTCGGCGACAATAAAACTAAAAAGAAAAGAATGGCTTTATTTGTTAACCCCGATCTTTGCGAAATTTCCGAAGACCTTGTATTTACCGAGCCTTATATAAATTATAAAAACAGAAACATTGTCTATACAGGTATGGAAGACTTTGTACAAGAAGAACTATACGAAGATAAGAACTTATTGCTTGAAGTTGCAAAATTAAAATATGCCTTCATGACAGAAACTCAAGCTCTTATTCACGGAGACTTACATTCAGGCTCGATTTTTATAAACGAAAAAGGCATGAAAGTAATTGACCCCGAATTTGCTTTTTACGGCCCGATAGGTTATGATGTCGGTAATGTAATAGCTCATTTAATTTTATCTTATACTTATCATTATGTAAATCATACACAAGTTGATGAAGAATTTTTTAGCTGGATTGAAAAGGCAATCAATAAAATTCTGCCTGTTTTTTTGGAAAAGTTTGACAACCGTTATACTGCACTTGTAGAGGAGCCTGCTTTTAAAAATCCTGACTTTAAAAATTGGTTTATACAAAAAATAAAGAAAAACTCTCTTGCTACAGCAGGTTTGGAAATAATTAGACGGACAGTAGGCGATACAAAGGTAAAAGAAATAGAATTTACAACGGATAAAGCCGCGAGAATAAAAATGGAAAAAGCATTAATAAAATTATCTAAGAAAATGATCTTAGGCGGGACAATTGTAAATATTACCGATGAATTGAAAAATCTGTTAATGTTAATGGACTAAATTATGACCAAATAACCAAAAAAGGTGACACCTTTTTCTTTTATTCTAAAGATGGAGAAGGCAATTTAGTCATAAAAAAATAAATATCAATATTGAAGCTGACATAATAACTATTTATACCAACTAACGCTTTATTGTTAAAAATCCTTCTTCATCATAAACAGTTCCAATCTCAATATTACTAATTCTTTTGTTTCTAACCTCAACCAAAGAACCTGCTATAAACTTCCTTGATATTAGGGGTTTCCAAAGGGATGCCCCCTTTGGCAGCGCGAGTGGACAGTATGTCCGCCTCGGTTTTTAATTAGCCTCTTGTAAATAGGCGGAGCAGATTCAAGCCACGAACAAAAAACGCCCGCAAGCTTATTTTATAAGAACTTTTAAATTTAGCTCAAATCTTTTGTTTCTAACCTCAACCAAAGAAGATGTCAAAAATTTGGTTAAATATACGGGTTCTTAGCGATTGCAAGCCGGCGTAGCAATCCCAGCCCTAAGCGGTTCTTTTGAAGATAGGAGGGGTTATAGGGGAGGTACAACCAACGAAGTTTCGAGGTGAAGAAACTTTTATCCGAAAAAGTGTCTTCCCTCCCCTAATTTACAAGAGTATAGACAAAAGCATAACATCCGAAGGCCTAATCCCCCTAATCCTGCTTGCTTGGCCTATGGTTTCGGGGCGGACTTCTTTTAGGCGGGTTCGGGATTCGGTAGAAAGGCCTGAGACGGCGTCATAGTCAAAATCGGGAGGAATCTTGGTGTTTTCCATACGCTTAACCTTGGCTATCTTCCTGTTTTGAACAGCTATGTAGTGCTCGTACCTTATTTCAAGCTCGGCCGATTCTAAAAGTTCTGCACTGTAAGTATGAGAGCTCTTATCTATTTCACTGATACATTCAAGGGACACTTGAGGGTCATGGAGAGCATCGGCAAGGCTCTTCCCTATATGGTTTTTAAGCTCAGGGTGCTCCGATGCAAGCTCCCTAGTAATTTTTATATCCTGCCAGCCGGAAATAATTTTTTCTCTCTGTAAAAGTTTTTCCTTTAGGCGGCCGGAAGCCTCCTTGGTTTGAAGGCCTATTTGGTAGGCCCTTTCTGTTAGCCTTTCATCGGCTGTGTCGTGCCTGAGGTTCAGCCTGTACTCCGCACGGGCGGTAAACATTCGGTAAGGTTCATCCACACCCTGGGTTACAAGGTCATCTATCATAACGCCTATATAGGCTTCATCCCTTTTGAGTACAAAGGGAACATATTTTTCATCCTTAAATTTTAGGGAGCGCGAAAAAAGGGCCGCGTTTATTCCGGCTATAATGCCCTGTCCTCCGGCCTCTTCATAGCCTGAGGTTCCGTTAATCTGCCCTGCCAAAAAAAGGCCTTCGATACGGCGGGTTTGAAGATCCGATGAAAGCTGAATGGGCGAAACATAGGCATAGTCTACGGCATAGGCAGGCCGTGTAATTATTACATCCTTAAAGCAGGGAATGGTTCTTATCATCCTGTCCTGAACATCTTCCGGGAGAGAAGAAGAAAGCCCGTTTATATAAAGCTCTTCCGTGTTTAAGCCCTCCGGTTCTATGTAGACATGATGGCGGTCCCTTTCGGGGAACTTTTTAATCTTATCTTCGATGGAAGGGCAGTAGCGGGCTCCTGTACCCGTTATTCGGCCTGAAAAAAGGGCTGCCCTGTGAAGGTTTTCCCTTATTATATCGTGGGTTTCGGTGTTTGTGTGGGTAATGTAACACTTTGCATAGGGCCTGTGTATTTCGGCATTTGCAAAAGAAAAGGGCCGCATAATCTCATCGGCCTCCTGCTCTTCCGTAAGGGAAGGGTCGAAGGATCGGCGGAGGATACGCATGGGTGTTCCCGTTTTAAGCCTTCCGACGGTAAAGCCTTTTTTTGCCAGGGCGGGGCCGAGGCCGAGGGCTGCCCGTTCTCCGAGCCTCCCGTCAGGGGATTCGTACTCGCCTATGTAGATCTTCCCTTCCATAAAGGTGCCTGTTGCAAGGACTACGGCCTTAGCTGAAAATTCCCGCCCTCTTTCCGTCTTTACATACTGAACGCTTCCCTTTTCTACATAGCCTGAAATGAGAGTATTTGAAGAAACTATGTCGATAACGGTGTCCTGGAAAACATGGAGGTTCTTTTCAAGCTCAATCGCGTGCTTTGCAAGTTGCGAATAAAGGAATTTATCGGCTTGAACTCGCGGAGCCTGTACTGCAGGGCCCCGGCTCTTGTTTAAAAGCCTGTACTGAATCATCGAGGCATCGGCGAGCTTTCCCATTTCGCCGCCAAGGGCGTCTATCTCGCGGACTATGTTCCCCTTGGAGATGCCGCCTATCGATGGATTGCATGAAAGGCGGCCTGCACTGTCAAGGGTCTGGGTAATGAGAAGGACTGCTTCCCCCATTCGGGCGGAAGCTAAGGCGGCTTCAATGCCTGCGTGTCCTGCTCCTACGACGATTACATCATAATCGGAAAATCTGTACATTTAACTCATCAATCTCTTAATTTATAAAGCTCTATTTATAAAACTCTGCAAAGGCCTTGGTAATGTACTCTTGATCTTCGGTGCCTCCAAGTTCGCGTACGGAATGCATACCGAGGATGGGGTTTCCTATATCGACGCTCTTTATGTTGAGGTTAGAAAGAGAAATCGGGCCTATGGTCGAGCCTCCTGCAACGTCAGAGCGGTTTACATAGTTTTGACATGGAACTCCTGCCCTCGCACAGATATCCTTAAAGATTCCGCCGGATATTCCGTCCGTTGTATAGCTCATGGAAGCGGCTACCTTAACGGCAGGTCCCTTGTTCATCAGGGGGAAGTTTGTAATATCGTTTTTCTCGGTATAGTTGGGATGAAGGGCATGGGCCTGATCTGCCGAAATCAAAAAGGACTTAGCCAAGGCTTTTTGCAATTCTTCAAAGGAATTTCCCTTTGAAGTTGCAGCTATTATTCTTTGTAAGGTGTCGTGGAGGAAGGGGCTGCCCGCTCCCTGGGCTGTCCTTGATCCGACCTCTTCGTTATCGAAGACGGCGGCAACCTGCACAAAGTTTGAAGGAAGGGCATCGCCTAGGGCATCTATTGAAGCACAGGCCATTCCGAGGTTGTCGATTCTTCCTACCGAAAAGAACTCGTTGTTGGCCCCTACAAAGCAGCCGGGCTGCCTGTCATAAAGGTAGAGGTCAAAGTCCAAAATCTTGTCCACACTTACGCCTGCTTCTTCGGCTATAAGGTTCATCAAAAAGCCCTTTTCTTCAAGCTTTTCGTTTATCAAAGCGATTAGGGGGAGGGTATCCTTTTGCTTGTTGAATTTATAGCCGTCGTTTACTTCCCTATTCATGTGAATGGCGAGGCTGGGAATTGTCAAAAGGTTTTTATCGAAGTTGATGAGTTTAACTTCGGGCTTTAAAAGATCATCCGTTTTTATTACAACCCTTCCTGCTGCCGAAAGGGGCCTGTCAAACCAGGTTGAAAGGATAACTCCTCCGTAGCCTTCGGTGTTGAGTTTTAAATAATGGTTGTTTACCTTAATTTCGGGATTGGGCTTTATGCGGAAGGTGGGAGAATCGCTGTGGCTTCCTACAATCCTAAAACCGTTTTCTGCATTACCTGACTTAGGCATCTGCCATGCAATCAAGGCACTTCCGTTATTTGTTACAAAATATCTTCCTTGAGGTTTTAGCTCAAAGGTGTCTTCTCTGTTTAAATGAACAAAGCCCTTTGCTTCTAAGAATTCACCTGCATTTTTGATTGCATGGTAAACTGAGGGGCTCTTGTCGATGAACTTCATCAATGCTTCCGCTTTTTTCATATATTTAGGCTCCTTAATTATTCTAATATATTGGTGTTGAGGATTATATCAAAATATGGAATTATAAGCAATATCAAATTTAAAACTTTATTCTAAGCTAATTTCTTGGGATATATGGATTTCTAATAAGGGTAATAGGTTCTCCGGTACCTAAAAAATTCATTTTTATTTCAAGATAGTCACTTTGGCGTTCTTTTTTCAAGTTTATGCGTGTAATAAGGAGCAGCTCACCGCTTCGTCCTACCGATAAAAACTTATTGATCGGATTTGCTAAAAGTTCATGTAAATTTGCATCCCCATTAAGGCTTAAAATAAAACCGCTGTTATTTTCATAGTCCAAAGCCGTATTGGAGAATGTCAGCCAATCATTTTCCCCTTTATTTCCTTGTTCCCGCACGAGATACATATTTTCCGGTATGTATTTTTTTCTCCACGAATTAAGAGTTCCCGGGTTTCCGTCTTTGTCATTGCTTTTTACGATAGAAAAACCGAATAAATCTTTTATTGTTTCTTCATTTACCTGTCTAAAGCCTGTTACTTTTACGGTATTTTGCCTTAATGCAAAATTTATATTATCTGCATCACCGATTATCTTGTTTGAAGCAACATAATAAGTTAATGATAAAGAGCCTTCATAATCATCAACTTCAATTCCTCCATTTCGAGGTTCTGAAATTCCGATATTGAGCCCGTCAAAAGTTAAATACTTATTCGGTTTTTTTTCAGTGTAAAGTTTTCGGTATTTTTCTATTGCCGAATCGTTAAATAATTCTTTGGGTGTCCTGCCTGTTACAACGGCGTTTGCATAAAATTCCGATGCAAAGCGGTGAGGATAAACTTTTACAACGTCATTACGTTTGTTTAATTCATTTAAGATATGAATATAAACATCATTTTCGCTAAAATACTTTACAGGCTGTAAAAACCCGGCCAGACTGAAAGTTTCTATTTCTTCTTTTTCCGTTTTATCCGTATCGGTTTTTAGCTTATATTTTATGTTAAAAATAGGTATAATTTTTAAAGCGGTATTATCTATTTTTTCAAGTTCGGCTGTCATGCTGTATGAATCATGCTCACCTAAAACTATTACCTCGTTTATGAGCCTGTTTCCTTTATGGAGCATAAAAGATAAGCTTTCTTTAAAGAAATTTTCAATATCGGAATTTGCTCTTTGAATGTAGTCATCAATTAAAAGATTTTCTTCAATACCTGCGGTAAAATCCAAATCTTTTTTATAAACCGATTCGGGCGGATTAACATAAGGATGAGAAAAGCCGCTTATTCTCATTTTTTTGCTGAACGGTTTTTCTTTGTATGTTCCCTTTATATAAACCGTAAAGATCCCTTTTTTATCGTCATAGTTAAGAATTGTATTTTCTCCAAAAATAAAATTACCTATGGTTTTATTTGAGGCCTCTTTAATTTTTTTTGCAGCGGCTGAGGCGGTAATCTTTGTTTCGGTCAAGGAAAGGGCCGAAAAGAGATATTCTTCTTTTATGTCGATAAGCCCTTGAGGAGGGAGGGATTCTTTAAAGCCGCTGATTGTAAAGGTTCTGATTTTAGATCTTAGATGATTCTTTGTAAGATAAAAGGTGATTTCTACTTCTTTTTTTTGTGAATTATATTTTTTTGCAATGTATTGTATAGAATATTGTTTTTTATATCCCGATGCAATAAGCTTGTCTGTTGTAAGTTCATCAAAGCTTATGTTTTCGATATCGGGTATACTTAATACTACCTTATCGGCTTCAATGTTTATAAGCTCTTGATCACTTAGGTTTTGCTCCGGAGCTTTAAATCCGCTTATAGTAAAAACCTTCGATACCGACTCCGTTCCGGCTTTTTTTAATGATACGGTAATGTAGACCTCTCTTTTTTCGCTGTCAGCTTCGATTTTTTCGTAATTTATTGCATAAACATTGGCATTAAAACCATAGGCCCTTATGTCTTCTTGCCTTAGCTCTCCTGCCGTTATGTTTTCTTTGTTTTTGATTTCAAGTATAACTTTTTTTAACTCGTCATTTATATCTTCTTGTTTAGAAAGGGTTTTATGATCACAATTAGTTAAAAGTAAAAAAAGACTTAAACTTATTAAAATTATTTTTTTCATGAGATATCTCCTAAATTCCATATATGTTAATTAAAAACACGATACAAAGCAATAACTAGAACAAATTATGTGTAGATAAGGTTACTTTTAACGCAGTTTTTGAATGGTAGAAATGGCGAAGTTAAAGTGCCGAACGGCAAAGGGCAAGCGCCGAAGTTCAAATGTCGAGCTGCAATTTGCATTTTATACTTCGACATTTGAACTTTGTCCTTCGTCATTCGTACTTCATCTTTTAAATCAGTCCTGCGAAGCCTTCAAAGGCCATGGATAAGAGGGCTGCTGCTATAAAAAGAATGGGAGTTCCCTTTAAGAATTTCGGAACAGGGGCATTATCTATTCTCTGTCTTAAGCCTGCTAAAAGCAAAAGCGAGATCATAAAGCCGAAGGCCGAACCTGCAGCATGAATGAGGGCTTGTACAAAGGTGTAGCCTTCATCGATGGCGTCTATTGTAACTGCAAGAATGGCGCAGTTTGTAGTAATAAGGGCCAAGTATACACCCATCGAGCTGTAAAGAGCCGGGGCAGCTTTTTTTAGATAGAATTCTACCAGCTGAACCAAGCTTGCAATTACCAGGATAAAGATAAGGGTCTGAAGGAATTCAAGGTTCCCTATCAAGACGTAATTGTATATGGGATAGGTTACGGCTGTAGCCAAGAGGGTGACAAAGAGTACTGCCCAGCCCATGCCGACCGATTTTTTTACGTCGGATGACATTCCTATAAAGGGACAAAGGGCTAAAAAGCGCATTAAAACTACGTTTTTTACAAGGATCGCAGAAAGAAAAATACTAATTGTTTCAGGCATTTTTTTACTCCTCCTCTTTTTTGGTTTCCGGCCCGGCTTGCGGGGCAGGCGAGCTTTGAATCTTCTTCTTGGGTTTTTCTAAAAGCATTTTTGCAAAGAGGTTTATGGAAATCATAATACCGAATACAAAAAAACCTCCGGGTGCATTTGCAAAAAATCGTATATGATAGGCTTCAGGTATAAAGACATTTCCTGCCAAGGCGCCCGACCCTAGAATTTCTCTTATGGCCGAAATAAGCACAAGAACTATTGTGTATCCGACTCCCATACCGAGGGCATCTAAAACGGATTTTCCGGGGTTTTCTTTTGAAGCAAAGGATTCAACCCGGCCCATGATAATACAGTTTACAACTATGAGCTTAATAAAAAGTCCCATTGCATCTGAAAGAGCAGGTGTATAGGCCTGCATCAAAAGGTCTACAATGGTTGTAAAAGAGGCAATTACAATAATAAAAACCGGAATTCTTATATCCTGAGGAATTAATTTTCTAAAAATACTTATAATTAACTCGCTCATAACGATAACAAAGGTCATTGCCATACCCATTCCAAGACCATTTAAAACATTGGTTGTAACGGCTAGGGCCGAACATAGACCGATCATCAACACCAAAAGAGGGTTGTTCTTTATAATTCCGTTTGTGAAAATAGTTAAGTTTTTCATTTATTTTCCCCCTCCCCCGGGTTGTTTTTGTTAATATATTCCATTGCAGCCGAAGAGGCATCTTTTAAAATAGCTGCAACTCCCTTTGAAGTAATTGTAGCTCCTCCTATGGCGTTTATATCTCCTTTTACCTCAAAAGGAGAATCTATTGGTTTACCTGTAAATTGTCCCTTAAAAGGCTCTTCAGCTGCCTTGCTTCCTAAGCTTGGTGTATCGGTAAGCTCAAGGAATTCGATCTTGCGGATTGTTTTGTTTAGATCAAAGGCTACGAGTATAGTGGCTTTGGCATAAGTAGGTCCGTTTGCTGTGATAGTTATGCCGACATTTTCACCGTTTTTCATTGCCGCATAGGCATTTAAAAATTTTGTTTTGTTTAGGGTTTGAGGTATTTCAGCACTTATTTCTTTAAAGTCTTCAGCTTCAGGGAAGACTTTCTTTAAAGCCCTGTTTGTCTTTTCTGCCTTTACCTCTGCAATTCGCGGAGCTGTAAAGCTGTAAACTGCAGCAAGGGCTAAACATGCTATGACGGCATAGGCTGAAAGGGTGCATGCCAATTTTATCATCTGTTTCATTTTGCAGCCTCCTTGTTCTTTTTAGGCGGTTTTACATAGCCGTATTTTACGGGTATAAGTTTGTTTAAAAACGGCACTACGGCATTCATTATAAGAATACTGTACATAACGCCTTCAGGCATACCTGAGAATAATCGGATAAGACCTGTTATAAGACCGCAGCCTGCACCGAAAAGGAATTTACCCTTGGGTGTTACAGGACTTGTTACATAATCGGTTGCCATAAAAACAGCTCCGAAGGCTAAACCTCCCGAAGTGAGGGTTAAAATCGGATCTATGCCGCCTATGGCAGTAATTGCAACGGCTGTTGCCATCATGGTTACCGGGGTTCTCCAGTCTATAACCTTTTTAAAGAAGAGGTATGCAAAGCCAAGGAGAATTAACAAAATACTTGTCTCTCCTATACATCCTGCATGATTTCCCAAAATAAGTTGGGTATAAAGGTCTGTTGCAGAGCTTAAATTAAGAGTTTTTGCTATTTCTGAAGCGCTTATGGCAACGCCTTCTTTTGCATTTATTAGTTTTAAAGGTGTTGCAGTGCTCATTGCGTCAAAGAAAGAATTCCCCGGCTGGATCCAGCTGGTCATCGCTCCCGAAAAGCTTGCAAACATAAAGGCCCTTCCTACCAAGGCCGGGTTAAATACGTTGGCTCCAAGGCCTCCGAAAAATTCTTTGCCTATAACTACTGCAAAAAAGCAGCCTAAAATAAGCATCCATATAGGAAGATTGGGCGGAATTACAAGAGCCAGTAAAAGGCCTGTTATTACGGCCGAAAGATCTTTTACTCTCACATCAAGATTGCATATAAGTCTAAAAAAAGTTTCAAAACCTACACAGCAAAGTACGGCAACGATAATTCGAACCAAGGCAGGTATCGAAAAAAGATAAATTCCGTAAGCTGTAAGGGGGAGCAGGGCGATAATTACATCCAGCATCAAGGTTTGAGTCTTAACCGGTGTTACTACATGGGGTGCCGGAGACATAAAAATTTCGTTTTTATCTGATTCTGCCATTATTTGCCTCCTTCTTCGGTTGTTTGAGCTGCTTGCTTTTCTGCTTCCGCGGCGGCTTTTGCAGCAGCCTTAGCTTCCCGTTTTTGCTTTTCTTCTCTTGCTATCTGCTTGCCCACCTTAAACCGCTGAACAAGTTTGATTCGGGCAGGGCAGGTGTAAGCACAGGTTCCGCATTCTACGCAGTCTAAAAGACCGCAGCGGATTGCTTCTTCCGTGTTTCCCGCATTTAAGGCCCTTATGATTAAAACCGGTGAAAGGCGGCAGCTGCATACGTCAATACACTTACCGCAGCCTATACAGGGGCTTTCTTCCTCTAAGGAAACCTCTTCCTTAGTTAAAAAGAGAACACCTGAGGTGTTTTTTTGAATGGGAAAGTCGGCATTTTTCATGGCAAATCCCATCATCGGGCCGCCTGAGATTATTTTTACAACTCCGGGTTTAAGGGAAACTACATCGGGGATTAGGTCGCCTACGCAGGTTCCTATGGGAGCTATTACATTTAAAGGTTTTTCGCAGGCTCCGCCGCCTATTGTTAAGGCTCTATCGATAAGCGGCTTTCCTAAGCGGAAGGCCTCTGAAATTGCCTTTAAGGTTCCTACGTTTTGAATAACGCAGCCTATTTGAAAGGGAAGGCCGCCGGAGGGGATTTCCCTGTTTACAACTGCATCCGTAAGAGTTTTTTCTCCTCCTTGAGGATATTTTGTCTTACAAAGCTGAACACTTATATCGTAGGCTCCTGCAGCAATAGGATTTGCTTTAATTTTAGAGATTGCTTTTTCCAAGATGGGAACGAGGTCTTTTTTATTGTCCTCAAGGGCTATAATTCCTTGTTTTGCACCTACTATCCTCATGGTTATTGCTAGCCCGTCGATAATTCCATCTGAATCGGTAAAAATTGCGGCAGCATCTGTGCAAAGATAGGGTTCACATTCCGCTCCGTTTGCAATTACATAGTCGATTTTTGCATTAGGCGGAGGGTTTAATTTTACATGGGTAGGAAACGATGCTCCTCCCATACCCGTAATGCCTGCATCTCTTACCCTTTTAAGAGCTTCTTCCTTTGTACATGTAAACGGATCAAGGGGCGGCATAAACTCTTCTCTGTTTTCTTCATCTATCTCGATCAAAAAACAAAGATTTTCTGTATTGCCGGTTACCAGATGCGGCTCAATCTTTTTTACCTTTCCTGAAACGGAAGAATGAACAGGCGCAGACATAAATTTGTCCGTTTCTGCTATCTTTTGTCCGCGCGCTACCTGATCTCCAACATTGACAAGAGGAGTATTAGGCATTCCTCCCTGTGTAACAGGAATCCAAACTGACTTATTTGACGGCAATACCTCAATAACGCTTTCGCTCGGTAAGACCGCCTTTCGCTCGGGCGGATGCACTCCGCCTTTAAATGATTTTATACCCATACCGCCATTTTATACATAAGTAATGAAACTTTCAAGAGGATAAAGTTAATTTTACCTTTGTTTACTTTACAAGTTTAAAAGGATATTCTAAAACTCCGTCAATAGCGTTATAAATTTCCGTGTAACCCAGCTCTGACAGTTCTTGAGCAGCTCTTGAAGAAGCTGTGCCTACATTACAATACAAAAGTAATTTTTTCTTCTTGTCAGGTATTTTGTTAAGATTATTTTTTATTTCCGATATGGGGAATAGCAAGGCGCCTTCTATATGACCTGTATCATAAGACGATTTGTTTCTGCAGTCAAGGATTAAAACATCGGGATCTTTCAGCATTGTTTCAAAAACTATGCCCCGTACAGCGTTGTAAGTGATGGTTTTATAGTTATATTGATTAACTCCATCTGCATTGTAAATTTGAGAAAATCTATTTTCCGCCAATATCTCTGCCGCTTTAAAGCTTTCATCATTAGTTTCGGAATATAAGTATATAGGTTTGTTTTTCCAATCGGTTATTTCTTTTAGATGGTTTTCTATTTCATTTACAGGTATATTTATAGCGTGTAAAAGATGTCCTTTTTTATATTGATCATAGGATCTGACATCAATTATCAATATAGAATCTTTGTTGGAATCGGAATTTAAATATTCAAGTCTTGAGCCTTTAACATCTTCAACTTCTACTTCGATACCGCATGAAATTAGCGATATATTTACAATTAAAACAATAAAAAGTAAAAATTTTATTTTCATAATTTAATCTCCAAAACACTAAAATACGCTGAGATTATTATAATGACTTTTACTCTCATTGTCAAAAGGGATGCTTATTCTCTTTCAAAGATGATAGGCTCATCACCTGTAGGTATTACATCATTTATGCTCAACTTAATTTTTGTCCAAACCATCCGCTGTACATTGTTTTTTTCACTTAGTTCAAGCAGATAAAATTTATTTGTATCCTTTTCCGACTTCATTTGAATGATAACTCTTTCATTTATTTCTAATATGTTAAAATAACCTTTTTCGATATCTTCAGACTGCTGAAGTGTATATGAGTTACCTAAAAGGTCTAAAATGGTGTTATTTATCGATTTCCACTGATTTGAAGATTTTGATAAAATTTTTTTTGCTTTTTCCGCATTATTTTCCTTTTGGTTTGTGTTACTCAAAAGTAAATTGGTATTTTTTTTATAGTTTCCATTCCAAAGAGATGCCGTTCCGAATTTAATTCTTAAAACGTCTTCTATTACACGCACCTGTATTTCGTCAAGTCCCTTAATTTCTATTTCGACTCGTCTTACGATATTCGGAATTGACTTATTGTTTGTTGTAAAAAATAAACCGTATCTTCGGGGTAAGGTTGTTTTTATTTCATATATTTCTTCAACATTGTCTAAATTAAAAATAATATGACTGTCGTTTTTGTCAAAATATACGCTTCTGCCTGTTTCTCTATTTCCCTCTTCTTGAAACCATAATCCCGATAAAAAGTCGATAAAAGATTCCATATTTCCGCTTTGAAGTTTTCTTAAAAGCTGAATCTCTATTTTTTCGCCCGGAATTGTCCTTTGGAAGCCTTCTTCATATTTTTTTGTTTTTACATTCCATGTATATTCCGTTTCAATTTGGTTTAAGGTATTAGGTGCAGAAGGATCGGAGTTGTAAGTGTATACCCGATATGAAGATAGGCTTGATGCAGTTTCTTCTTGAGTTTCTATTTCCTTTATCTGAATCTGCATATCCGCATGTAAGTCGGCTATTTGATCAAGCTTAACACTACCGTTATTTTCTTTTTTGATGGTATGTATGGACAAAACCTGTCTGTTGTCCGATGTCATTCCCGAATAAATGAGGGATTTAGGATCTTCCGTCAAATTCATAATGTAGAATGTAAGAGACTTAGGCTGTGTGATTGTAGTTCTTATTTCTTCAACTCTGTCCCATTTTTGAGTTATCGGGTTTTGGATTGAAATTATAAGGTACAAAAAAGGATCTAATAGCTTTTTTACGGCAATAATTTGATCTTCTACACCGTCTTCATTTAAGTCATCTGAAATTGCATCAACAAAGGCTTCATCATTGAGCAGCTCTAAAAATATTTTTGCCTCCGTATTAGGCGAATCATTTTCGGTCTTTTTATCTGCTTTATCTATTTGTGAAGAAGCTATGGGAATTATTGTTTGTGTAACAATCTTCTCTTCAGTTTTTGTGTTTGACCGTATAAACTTTAAGTAAATTAAAAAGCTCAACAAAACCAAAACAATAAAGGCTGAAGTAAGATACATTATCCGTTTGAGCATACTTTGTTTAAATCCTTATTATCAATTATGGTTACGGATTATCTTTTTTGATTAAGGCTGTATTTTCGTCAGATTGCACCCTGTCCTTTCCTTCGTTTTTTATTAAATCCGAAAAAAGAGCCTTGCTTGTTTTTACAACCCTGTCTTGCAGGCCCATATCAACAGTAATTTCATACCAATTATCGTGTTTTATAATTCTTGATTCAACTAAGTAAGGACTTGAAAACTTTTTTTGTTTACCGCTGTATTTGGAGGTTATAGGAGCATCTTGTTCAAGATCGGTGAGCATAAAAAGAACCTTATACCTTCCGTTTTCGCCTCTTTCATTTACGGCTTCCTGTATTTTATCGAGAGCCTTTCCTACATCAGTAAATCTTCCGTTCGGGCGAATTTTATTTATCGTTTTGATTATCCTGTCTGTGTCTTCTTTGTTTTTTACTTCAATTGAAACCAAATGCTCGGGACTTTCATAGAACTGATAAATGCTTATCCAGTCGCCGTTGATAATAATTTCACCGATTAATTCGTCAAGAACCCATTGTTTTAGACTATCAAATTTGCCGGGATCCTGCATGGATAATGACTTGTCAATCATTATAATCATATCGACAGGCATCGTTCTTTCGCCGGCATTTAAATTAAATAAAACTCCTGCTAAAAGCAAAAATATAAAAATAAGCTTTTTAATTTTCATAAATACTCCTTTTTAGTGCTTTATATACAGTATTATATAACATATTCGAAAAAAAATCATCAACTTTAAATAAAAAGTCTTTACATTATGCAAAATATGTTTATAATTATATAGTAGTGATGTATATTGTAATGTAACAAAATTGCTAAAATTAAGGAGAGATAAGAATGGCAAATTTAGATCTACCACAGAGCCCTAATGTGTTCCATCCCGAAAAGCCCAGTGCTGTCGGTTCAAGAAACTCATTGGCTCAAGATTACCGTGATCAGCAGAAAGAAGTAAATCAGCTGATTGAAGAAGAAACAAATAAAGTGTTACACCACTTGACCACAAAGCTTCCCAAGGAAGTCCTCGAAAGATTGGACGTTATGGGCGGTGTTAAGGAAAAGCTGTATAACTACTTTAACCAGAACTACCAGAACATGTTCAACCGATACATGGTAACGGCTGAAGATGAGATGCTCAAAAAGGTTCGAGGTTTTATCGATCGGGAAGAAATGAAGGTTTTAGACCGCTACACTCCGAAAGAAATCGCAACCCTTCTTGATGCAGTCGGCGGTGCTGACAAGTTTAACACAGGCGAAATCGAAAAGTCGATTGTAAACATGTACGGACACTTACAGGGCCATGTACAGCGCGGTGTTAATGATTTGGAAACCTTAACAAACTCATTGTTAAGACAGAAGACGGACGTAGGAGCCTTTGTTCGAGGTGAAAACGCATATTCAATCGTAAAGTGTGCATTTAAAGACAACCTCTACAAACCAAAAACGGTAACCGATGTTAAGCTTTCAGTAAACATTCTTGATACTGAACTAATCAGCCCGATCTTCCAGTATCAGTCAACGGTTGAATATCTTATCAAAGACCTCTTGTCAAATCACTATATGGATGTAATTGACAAGGAAATTGAAAAGATAAAGGACCGACGAATTGATCAGGGCTTGGATGAATTGTCTGACGGCGAGATCGTTTTTGCAAAAATCGACAAGGTAGGCGATATTACTGATGACGATGTTGAGAATCCCAAGAGCAAGAGATACGATGTTGTATCCAAGCAGCTTATGGAAAGAATCAACAACTTAAGAGCTGAAATCGATCCTGAGACCTTTGATCAGCTTAACATCAGAGAAAACATCAAAAAGATTATCGACCTCGAAAACATCAGAAACCGCGGATTCAACACAGCTATCAACTCGATTACTTCAATCCTTGACACTTCAAAGATGGGATATCAGTACATCGAGAACTTAAAGAATGCCCGTGAACTTATCTTGCGCGAATATGATGACACAGATATCGCTAATCTTCCTGATGAAAGGTATCAAATCCGCCTCAAGTACTATGACAATGCTCAGTTGATCGCAGAACGACAAGCTTATGAAGTAATGATGAGCTCTTTTGAAACTGAGATTCAGCACTTGTGGGATGTAGTACGTGCCACATACGACAAATCCAAGTTTATGACAAAGATCACAGACTTTAACGATTTGGCTGCAAATTACAAGAAATTCATCAAACGAAAGTACAAGGATCAGTCAGGCGAACCTGTATATGAAGACACAGCTAAGGTTTGGGATGAAATCTCCTTTGTTAAGGCCCCCGAAACTGAAGTTGAAAAAATGAACAGAACCTATGTCTACGAAAAAGACAAGCTCCGCAAGAAGCTTATCATCATGCGCAGAAAGATGAAGGATCTATATGATTATCAGTATCCTATCGAAAGACGTGTTATCGAAGACAGACTTTCGTTCTTAGAAGCCGAATTCAACAAATTCGATTATTTAATCAACCCCTTCCACATCCAGCCCGGTCTCTTGCTTGATATCGATATTACATCTATCAAGAGAAAGAAGGCTACCTTGGACGGAATGGCCAACGTGCTCAACGAATTCTTGCACGGTGTATCAAAGGGCTTTGCCGACGCAGCATTTGCTTCGTTCAGCCGCAGACGATCCACAGTCCGTGCCGATATCGCACAGAGCTTTGCTACTTCCGATGAGGATCCCAAAGCCGGTGAGATTGCAGGACGTTCGCAGTTTATCGATATGCTGAACAGCACTCCTGCTATCGAAGCTCCTGCAGCCGAGGCAGTAAGTTCTCCGGCTAAACGCAGAGGACCCAAGAAGGGCGCCGTTAAGGCAAAAAAGACAGGCTCTGTTGATGCAGGACGAGGCCGACGAAAGGCTAAGTCAGGAATTAAAGAAATTTAATTTGGAATTTTAGAGCTTAACTGATTAAACATTAAGCCCCTGGAACAACCCCGTTTCGGGGGCTTTCGCTTAAAAAGGAGTAATTATGGTTAATATGACTAATTTTTTTGTTCCGCTGGCTAAAAAGACTGATTTTAATGTTTCGGTTAAACATATTCAGTCTGTTATAGAAATTTTAGAGGACTGTGATCCCAAAGAGAATATTGCGGACAAGATAAATCTTATGATAAGAGAACAGACGATAAAGCCCGAGCAGGTTAGGGCTATTCTTTCGGTTTCTCTGCTTGATAAATGGAATTATAAAGTTGTATCTGAAAATTTGAAATTTATTTTGGATGACGCATCCTCCTTTGTTGCTGAGGTTGCCAAATGGACGGGTATTGATTTAGTCTTCGGTTACGATCATCCGGATCTGGGTTTTATTGTTATAAATCCTAAAAACCCTGCGGCTGCCCAAGTTATTCAGGGCTTTAGAAAAAATGAGCTTCTTCTAATATTTGTAGGAAAACAAGACAAGGGTACTGTTGATGCAGGTCTTGCCGATTCCGTTATTTCTGCTATTCATAAACTATTTGAAAAAAAAGCTTGCTCGGTACCTGCATCCGTAAAAGCAGGTCCCTTTATATATGTTGAACCAAAAAAAGCTGTTACTGTAAAAGTTAAGAAAGCTGTTGCTAAAAGACCCGGTAAAAAAGCTCCGGCTCCGTCTGCTCCTGTTGCAAAGGCTCAGGCAAGTTCAGTTCCCTCACATTTGGAACGCCCGTCAGCCGTATCCACAGGACCAAAAAAGATGTCGCAGCTTGTTTCCGTTCCTGTTTCAAATGAGCTATTCCATAACGGAAATGTTGAAGCATGGAAGCGAATTATAAGAAGTTATACTGCAAAATATCAAGATGCTGAAGTTATGGTATACTATGACGGAGAGCGTATTGTAGATATAAATACCTTATTTAAATGGGGAAAGGTTAAACATGGAAGTACAATCCAATTTTCCGTTTCTGCACAAGAAATAAACGACCTTTCAAAGTTGTCAAAATATTTTAGGCAGGGAGCCAGTCCCATGTTTGAAGCATTTTTGCGCGGATCTCCGGATACCGTATTAAATCTATTTTAAGGAGTAAAAAATGAAAATTTCAAACAATATACATTTTTTTAACAGTAAAGAGACAGTCAGTAAAAAAGTTGACAAGAATTTATTGGGTATCCGAGGAAGACAGGCAAACGAATTTGCAGAACTGAAACTTCCAATCTTGCCGGGTATTATAATCGATGCTTCTGTGATGCAGGATATAGGCGATGTAAATATATATTCCGAAATATCTCCATATTTAAGTAAATTCGGCTCAGAAGTAAAAAAGACATACGGCGATGCTGACTCTCCCTTGCTTTTAAAATTAGTTATTTCGCCTAACATGCTTATTACCAGTTACCCGACCTTGCATAACTTCGGTCTTACCAAGGATACGGTAATAGGATTTCAAGAAAATGTAGGAGAAGATTTTGCCGCAAATGAGGTTCTCTTTTTGCTTAACGGTATTTTAACCGTTGTCCTAAAGATAGAGGAGCTGGAAGAAAACGAAAAGAAGGTTTCAGAGTTGGAAAAGGCCTTACAGGAAATCAAATCAACAATGAATACAGGTAAAATGAATGTAAAGCCCGGTGCCATAATGGATAAATATGCCAAATTTTTACCAGCTCGCTTCTTTGATGATTACAAGGTACAGCTCGAAGAGTCTATCCGCCTTATCGGCCGGCTTTTAACCCTTGAAGAAGATACCGATCATGATGTTGCTCTTTTGATTCAGCCCATGGTCTACGGCAACTACGGCAAAGATTCATATTCAGGTTCTTTCTTCAGCCGCAATATTGTAAACGGCGAGAAAAAATTGCAGGGTCAATTCTTTGCCGAAAAATTCAATGAGGTAAATGCAGAAGGTAAGGATATAAACTCCATCAAGCCCGAATACCTAAAGCACCTCCAGCAGATTGCATGGCAGCTTGAAGATTATACAAAGGATATCCGCAATATCCGCTTTACAATCGAGGCAGGAAGACTTTGGCTTATCGAACAAAAATCCGTTGAGGCTAAGAGCACAATCTCAATGGTTCAGATTTTACTTGATTTGTACAACAGAAAGATTGTAGATGCAGAATATGTTGTTCGCGCCGTTAAGCCCGGCCAATTGAACGAGATTTTGCATCCCGTTATCGATATTATGAGCACAAAGGGAATGAAGTCTTCAAAGGGCGGTATAGCAGGAGCTCCCGGAGCTGCTGTAGGAAGGGTCTATTTTACGGCCGACTCCCTTATCGAAGCTCAAAGAGCGGCCAAGCTCCAGGGCATGGATACAAGGTGTATTCTCTGTATGCCTGCAACCTATGCAGGGGATGTAAAGGGAATTGAAGTTTCTACAGGCGTTATATCGAACGAGGGCGGTTACTCGGCCCATGCTTCAGTTGTTGCCAGACAGTACGGTAAAATATCTCTTGTCCGCCCAGATATGAAGATAATAGGAAAAAAAGCCGTTATTGATGGCGTTACAATAAATGAAGGCGACTATATTACCCTAAATGTTCCTTATTACGGCGACTCTACCGTTTATTTCGGTGAGGCTAAGCTCATTGAACCTGATCCGGAAACATCAGGCCTTTTAGACTTTATAAGCCTTGCAAAGAGCTTCTTATCCAACTTCCATGTAAGGGCCAATGCCGACAGTCCCCGCGATGCCCAGCTAGCCTTGGAGTTCGGTGCTGAGGGTATAGGTCTTTGCCGAACCGAGCATATGTTCTTTAATGAAAAGAGAATAAATGCCTTCCGCGAAATGATTTTAGCTCCAAGCGAAGTTGAAAGAAAGAAGGTTCTTGATAAACTTCAAAAAGTTCAAACTGAAGATTTCTACGGTATCTTTAAGGCTATGAACGGCAAGGAGGTTACTATCCGCTTGTTGGATGCTCCATTGCACGAATTCCTTCCTCATAATGAGGTTGAGCTTGACGGCTTTGTAAAATACTTGACGGCTCAAAAGAAAAAGGTAAGCAAAAAAGATCTGGCTGAAGAAATTGAGAAACTTTCCGAAATCAACCCCATGCTTGGTCACAGAGGCTGCCGAATTGCAATAACATATCCCGAAATTTATGCTATGCAGATCAGGGCTATCTTTGAAGCCGCATACAAGCTTAAAAAGGAAAAAATGGATGTCCGTCCTGAAATTATGATTCCTCTTATCATGAACTTTAGGGAATTAAAGCAAATTGTTTATGGAAAAAAGATCGAGGGACACACCTATGCAGGTATAGCTACTATTGCCGATGAGGTAAAATCTGCCGTAAAGGGCGGCGACCTTGAATATAAGGTCGGAACTATGATCGAGCTTCCTGCCTCAGCCTTAAGTGCTGATGAGATTGCAAAATATGCACAGTTCTTCTCTTTCGGAACAAATGACCTGACTCAGACAACCTTAGGTCTTTCGAGGGATGACTTTAACAGCTTTATGCCTGACTATACCATGTACGATCTTATCGACGGAAACCCCTTTGCCGTTCTTGACAGCCGGGTAAGGGATTTAATCGAAATAGCAATTCAGCGCGGAAAACTTACCCGCCCCGATTTACATCTGGGGCTTTGCGGTGAACACGGTGCCCGTCCCGAAAACGTACGCTTCTGTATGGAAGCGGGACTGAACTATGTTTCATGTTCATCCTATTCCGTACCTATTGCCTTGCTTTCGATTGCACAAGCCGAGCTTGAAAATGCAGAAAAGGCCGGAATAAAACTTGAGCCTAAAGCTCATGTTTCGCGAAAGCCTTCTTCGGCAGCATCTAAGCCGGCCGAAAAAAAGACGGCCCCAGCTAAAAAAACTGCGGCCAAAAAGCCTGCAGCAGCAAAAAAGGCCGCGCCGGCTAAAAAGAAGTCTAAGTAGTATCTAAATTAAACGGCTCCGTATGGAGCCGTTTTAAATTCATCTTAATTTTAGGAGTGTTTTATGGAATACAAAATAATAGGAGAGTCCTTTCCGGCTGTTATATGTAGACTTAGAGCCGGAGAAACAATGATAAGTCAGTCAGGCGGAATGGCATGGATGAGTGAAGGCGTTTCTATGGAAACATCTGCAGGAGGCTTGGGAAAGGCCCTAGGCAGGATGTTTTCAGGAGAAAGTCTCTTTTTAAACAAGTATACGGCACAGTCTGAAGGCGAAATTTCTTTTGCATCAAGATTCCCTGGAACAATTAGAGCTGTCGAGATAAACTCAGGCTCTTCGTTAATTGTTCAAAAAACTGCTTTTTTGGCTTCTACGGAAGGTGTCGAGCTTTCAATCCATTTTCAAAAGAAATTGGGAGCCGGTTTTTTTGGGGGAGAAGGCTTTATTATGCAGAAGCTTTCAGGTACCGGAACTGCCTTTATAGAGATTGACGGATCCGCAGTAGAATATACCTTGGGTGCCGGTGAATCTATGATCTTGGATACAGGTTACCTTGCAGCTATGGAAGATACCTGCTCAATGGAAATACAGATGATAAAGGGAGTTAAAAATATGCTTTTCGGCGGAGAAGGTTTGTTTAATACCAAGGTTACAGGCCCGGGAAAAATTATTATTCAGACCATGCCTATTTATGCCGTTGCAGAAATTCTAAGACCTTTTTTTGCAGGTATAAAGTCCTAGAAAATTGAGTTGGAGACTTCTATGGCAAAAATGCAGATCGTAAAATCGGAAGATTTCGGCTATGACTTTATTTATGATAAATATTTGCCGGCCGGTAAAGATGAATATTATATACGCTTTAACCAGACAAGTAAAAAAGAGCATAATTACCGGCGGCTAAGCTCAGATGAAATAGAACGCTTAATCAAAAACGGAAATTCAAGTACCGACTGGACGAAGGTTCTTGTAGAAGATCCCTTTGATACCGATTTGATAACAAATAGTCTCTTTGCAGGTTTAGTCCGGATTGCTTCAACTCAAAATTTTTACTTAAAATATCATGATTTTACTGTTCCGGTAGGCATAACAAACAGTAAGGTTATTTCTTGCGATATAGGTGAGAACTGTGCAATTCATTATTGTGCCTATCTTTCACATTATATAATAGGCGACAGGGTTATTTTGAGCCGTATTGATGAAATGTGTACGACCAATCATTCAAAATTCGGAGAAGGTTTAGTAAAAGACGGAGAAGATGAAAAGGTTAGGGTAACAATAGACACGATCAATGAGGCCGGCGGAAGAGAGGTCTTTCCTTTTTATGATATGATTACAGCCGATGCATTTTTATGGGCAAGGTACAGGGATGAAACTGAGCTTATAAAAAGGTTTGAAGAAATAACTCAAAATTCTAGAGACTCAAAAAGAGGATATTACGGTGAGGTAGGCTCCGATTCTGCAATAAAGAGCTGCCGGATTATCAAAGACGTTAATTTCGGTTCTTCAGTGTATGTGAAGGGAGCAAATAAGCTTAAAAACTTAACCATAAAATCAACGGCTGAGGAACCTTCGCAGATAGGGGAGGGTGTAGAGCTTGTAAACGGTATAATAGGCCTCGGGTCCAGAGTGTTTTATGGAGTAAAGGCTGTCCGCTTTGTTATCGGTAATAACTGTGAATTAAAATACGGCACAAGGCTGATACATTCAATAGTTGGAGATAACTCGACCATTTCATGCTGTGAGGTTCTAAATGCCCTCATCTTCCCGTACCATGAACAGCATCACAATAACTCTTTTTTGATTGCAGCTATGATTCAGGGACAGTCCAATATGGCGGCGGGAGCTACGGTCGGTTCCAATCACAACACAAGAGGAAACGACGGCGAGATTATAGCAGGCCGAGGCTTTTGGCCGGGGTTGTCTACAACCCTAAAACATAACAGCCGATTTGCTTCCTTTGTTATTTTGGCAAAGGCTAATTATCCAGCCGAACTTGATATTCCTTTTCCGTTTAGTTTAGTTTTAAATGATGCACATGAAGACAGACTTGAAATTATGCCGGCATATTATTGGATGTACAATATGTACGCCATCGAACGCAATAATAAAAAATTTTTAAAAAGGGATAAAAGGATAACAAAAACTCAGCACATTGAAACTAACTATCTTGCCCCCGACACTGTTGCCGAAATTTTAAATGCCCGCTCTCTTCTTGAAAAATGGATAACTGCCGCTTGGATTGCAGCCGGAAAACCTCCTTTAAGTATAGATGAAATTCTTAAAGAAAAAAAAGAAGAGGCAAAAAAACTTTTTGTAAAAGGCGAGAATATTGAAAGATCCAAACGCACTGTAAAAATCATCAAGGCTATCGAATCTTATGAGGCCTATCGGGATATGCTTATATGGTACGGAGTTACAACCTTTGCCGAATATTTTGATAAAGATTTAGAAAAAGCTAAAACAAATATTGAGGACTTTAAGATTCAGGAAGAATTTGATTTTAATTGGGTGAACATTGGGGGGCAGCTAATCCCCGAAAAAAAACTCGACTCGATTAAAGAAGATATAAAGGCCGGTAACCTTAATACATGGCAGGATATCCACAAATCCTATGATGAAGCCCATGATGCTTATTGCCGTGATAAGGCGGAAAATGCTTATGCTGTTCTATGTAAAATTATGAAGGTAAATAGTTTAGATAGAATCCTTTGGAATACTCTCTTAGATAAAGCTGCTGCAATAAGAAAATATATTGAAGAACAAATATTCTACACAAAGAATAAGGATTATAATAATCATTTTAGGGATATAACATACCGAAATGCTGAAGAAAGAAAGGCTGTTTTGGGAACTGTTGAAGATAATGCCCTAATTATTGAATCAAAAAAAGACACGGAGTATTATCTGAGCCTTTTTGAAAAATGTAAGGCTTAAATTATTATGGAAAAAGAAACGGAAAGTTTTAAACACACAAAGGCTGCCGAAATGATTTTGCTTTTGGATAGGGTATATAAGGAAATTGAAGAAGCCGAAGCGGAGTGGATGGCTAGGTGTCCAATCAAATGCATTGACGGCTGCGGAGCCTGCTGTATTCATTTTGAACCGGAAATTTATGAAGTCGAAGCTCTTTATCTTGCGTCATGGCTTGTTTTTCATCAAAGAGGAAGAGCCTTACAAATACTTGAAGGGAAATTTAATGAAAATGTTATGGATAAAGAAAACGGGTGTCTTCTTTTTGATATTGATAATCCTTATCATTGCACCGTGTATGGAGGGCGTTGTTTGATATGCCGTCTTTTCGGTTATTCCGGAGATAGAGGCAAAGATTTTTCTGTCCGCTGGCGGCCATGTAAATATCTTGTTTCAATGGATAAGAATCTTTCTGCATCTAAGATTAAGCAATATTCTCAAAATGATTTGATGGATACATTCGGTACTTTGCCCCCGGTAATGAGCGATTTTACTTCAAGAATTTTATGCTTTATGACTGAGGGTTCTTCCCATCCTCTTCCGATGCGGGAAGCCTTACCGGCTGCAATTTCTAAAATTCTTATGCTTGAAAAATATTCTCATAATCCTGAATTTGAACCCGATACGGATCCTGAAACGCCTCCTCTTGCATCGTAGTAAATTGGGCTTATTCACTTTTTTTTATCTTTGTGTTAGTATCGCGGCCATGGAAAATACACAACTAACTCAAGGGGTAAATGAAAATGACCCCATTAAGAAAACGAATTTCTTGCCGGTAATTTCCGGACTCTTTGTAGGCGTTTTGGTTTTGTCGAATATTCTTGCGGCAAAGATGGTACAGCTTGGCCCCTTCGTTTTTGACGGAGGTACTCTTCTCTTTCCTTTTTCTTATATTTTTGGAGATGTTTTAGCTGAAGTCTATGGTTATAGGGCTTCAAGAAAGGTTATTTGGACCGGGTTTTTTATGCTTCTTCTTATGAGTCTAAATATCCGGCTTATAAGCGTTCTTCCTGCCGAAGCAGAGTGGATATTTCAAAAAGATTTTGAGAACATTCTTTTGCAGATGCCACGTATTTCTGCGGGCAGCCTTTGCGGTTATTTTATCGGCGAGTATTCCAACTCGGTGGTTTTATCTAAGCTAAAGGTAGCAACAAAGGGCAAGTATTTATGGCTTAGAACAATAGGCTCTACATTAGTAGGACAGCTTTTGGACAGCATCGTTTTTGTTGTGATTGCTTTCTTAGGCCTTTACAGTTTAAATGTTCTCATCATAATGATTTTTTCAAACTATCTTTTTAAAACTTTTATAGAAGTTATCTTTACGCCGCTGACTTATAAAGTAATTTCTTTTGTAAAAAAACATGAACAGATTGACGTTTATGATTACAATGTGAGCTATAATCCCCTTCCGGGAAAATAGACTTTAAAAAATACCCATCCTTAAATTTTTAAGGATGGGTCAAACTTATAACTTTATTGCTTGATGATTTTATGCTAAACCTTGAATTTCATTACCTCACCAGCCAAGCCTTCTATGCTTTCTTTATTCTTTTGAGTTATACCTTGAACCTCTTGGACGGCATGATTTATTTGCAATGCTCCTGATGCCATTTCATTCATCCGGTTTGTAATTGTCCTGGTAAGCTCATCAAGTTTGCTCATTTCTTGAGCTATACCTTCTCCTCCTTTTAGCATCTCTGATGAACCTTGCTTGACTTCCAGTGTTACAGTATTGATATTCCGGATTGCAGCTAAGACTTCTTTACTGCCGTTTTCCTGTTCACTCATTGCTTCCATAATGCTGTTACTCATCTCTTTTACATTTTCTGCAAGAGTAAAAATTGAGTTAAATTTTCCTTCAACGGTTTTAGCTGATTCAGCCAATAGGTCTATCTCACCTGAAAGATTTTTAAGGGTAGATGTAATGGTTTTTCCTTGCGCACTTGATTCTTCTGCAAGCTTCCTTATTTCGTCAGCTACTACTGCAAAGCCTTTTCCGGCTTCTCCTGCATGGGCTGCTTCAATTGCCGCATTCATCGCCAAGAGGTTTGTTTGGCTTGCAATATGCTGTATAACATTGGAGGCTTCCATCAAACTTCCCGATTCTTCAGCTATTTTTTGGGTTACTTCACTTGCCGTAGAAACCTTGCCTTTTCCTTCTGCTGTAGCATCTGCCAGCTCTCTTATAATGTTATCGCTCTTACCCAATGTTTGTGTAATCGATGCAATATTTGCAACCATTTGTTCAATGGATGAAGAGGATTCGGCAACGCTTGCTGCCTGTGTCTCGATGCTGTTGTTAAGCTGTTTTATTGTACGGATGATCTGCTCAACCGTTGCTGCCGTTTCGGTTACGCTTGCTGCCTGAGTTAGAGCCTGCTCTTTTATGTTGTCGATATTTGAGTTAATCTCTTCTACGGCACTTGCAGTTTGGGTCATATTACTTGCAAGTTCATCTCCTATAAACTGCATGGTGTTTGTATTTGTTCCTACAGATTTTATCGAATTGCCTATCTTTTCGATAGTCTGGTTAAAATATCTTGACAGCAAAGTAACCTCATCATTGCTTGCAACGGGAAGCCGAACTGTGAGATCTCCTTCGCCTTGGGCAATATCTTTTAAAGCCAAAACAACTTTTTGCAGAGGCAGGATCATTCGGCGTGTTACAATAAATGTCGATACTAAGGCTACACCCAAGAGTGTAAAGCCCGTTACAACCATAAGATATTGAAGGCTTTTTACGGTGTCCATAAAGTCGTCAACCGGCGCCCTTATTACTACCATCCAGCCTGTTGACTGCATAATAGCATAGGATCCGATATTTTCTTCTCCATTAAAAGTATAATAACCGATGGAGGTTTTTTTTGACTGCATGGCTTGTTTTGCAAAGTTTGCAATTGACACTAATGCCGGATTTGTTTTTGCGTTTTCTTGGAAATTGTCTTGATTGATTACTAAGTCTCTGTTGCGGTGGGCTACGGCATTACCGGTTTTGCCCAATATAAAACAGTAGCCGCTTCTTCCGACTGTAATGTGATCTATGTCGTCCGAAAGCTCTGTGCCCGGAGTATCTGCTGCAAGTACTCCTATTATTTTATTATCATAATCATATACGGGAACAGAAAGAGTATTTACAAGACTTCCGTCAGTTCTTGACTTATACGGCTCCGATACGAATTGTTCTCCTGCTAAAGCTCTTTTAAACCATTCACGATCATTTACATTAAATACCCGTCCGTCAAGTGTGTGACAGTTTCCGTTTATATCCGTTATTGAAAATTCGGATATTCTTGGGTTAAAAGCCGCTTCTTTTTTTAAGTAGGCTATTTTTTCGGAATATGGGACATCAATATTTCTTAACTCTGAAGCCCTGGATGCACTTGATACAAAATTCAAAAAAGAATACACCATCGAATCTATAATGCCGGCGGTATCTGTAGCCTTATCGGTTAAATGTATCTCTATTTTTTGAAGAATTGCTTTTCTTGCCATAAGGGCTCCTATTATTCCCTGAGTAGATACGGAAATAACAACGATTGCAGCAAAAAGGATAAGGAGTTTTTTTCCAATAGAAAATATCCTATCTTCCGATACACCATCCCGCATAACTAATTCTTTTTTTGCAGCAGGCTTTGCAACAACTAATTCTTTATCGTTCATTTTTCCTCCTAAAAAATACACTTTAGATTATGTCTTATAAATAGTTTACACCCATATTGTAAATAATGCAAGATTATATATTTAAATTTTAAACTTTTGTACCTCGTCTACAAGATTTTGAATGCTGTTTTTATTTTTTTGTGTAATCAGATTTACTTCTTGTACGGCATTATTTATCTGTGCCGATCCTGCTGCCATTTCATTTACGCTGTTGCTGATAATATTGCCCAACTCTTCCAGTTTGGACATTTCTTTTGCAACATTTTCGCTTCCTGCAAGCATTTCTGCTGAGCCGTTTTTAACTTTTTCGGTAACATCCGTTATGTCTCTTATAGCTTCAAGAATTTCGGTGCTTCCCATAGATTGTTCTTTCATGGCCTGATTTATAACATCTTCTTGATTGGAAATGTTTGTGGTAAGCTCATAGACTTCATCAAAATTTTTCTCTGCCCCGCTGCCGGCAATGATAAGGTTGTTTATTATTTCTATAGATTCTTTTAAAACCGTACCTATCTGCTTTCCTTGAGCATTTGATTCTTCTGCCAATTTTCTTATTTCGTCGGCAACAACAGCAAAGCCTTTGCCGCTTTCTCCTGCATGGGCTGCTTCTATAGCGGCATTCATAGCTAAAAGATTGGTCTGACTTGCAATGTTTTGGATAACCAAGCTGGCTTCAACAAGCGAATCGGACTTTTCGGCTATTTTTGTAACAACTGAGTTTGCTGTTCTTGCACCTTCTTTTCCTTTTTGAGTTTTTTCGTGTAAATCTTTTATTAAACTGTTGTTTTTATCAAGTATTTGACTTATTGAATGTATATTTGCTACCATTTCTTCAATCGATGAAGAAGATCGGCCTATGCTTGAATTTTGCACCTCGATACTTTCATTTAAAACCTTTATTGTTTTGATTATTTGTTCTATGGTCTCAGCCGTTTTATTGCGGCTTGCGGACTGTGTATAAATTTGTTCACGGACATTTTCTACATTGCTGCTTATTTCTTTTACTGCACTTGCAGTTTCTGTCATATTTGTAGAAAGAACTGCTCCAATTTGGTTCATTGAGTCAGCCTCTTTTCTGAGAGAGCTTATCATGCGGCTTATATTATCCAAAGAGGAATTAAAATAATTTACCAGCCGGCCCAGCTCATCTCTTTTTTTGTATGTAAGCCTATCTGAGAGATCTCCTTTAGAAATCTTTTCCAGTATTTGTCCTATTTTTTTAAAAAAGGCTAAAAGCCGTTTTGAAAAAATGAAAACACCTATTAGGCAAAGAATAATTAAGCCTGCACCTATTGCTATCATATTTTGAATGATTTTGTCAAAAGTAGAAACTACCTCATACCTTTCTACAAGTGTAACCAGCTTCCAGTTAAGCTCATCGATATGAAAAATTCTTACATTCCAGTTTTTTCCGTCTATTTTTAATTTTATGGAACCTTCTATCATTTCTTTGAACATACTAAAAGCCGGAATTCCCGAGTCTTCCAGTTTTTTATTATTTACTTCGGGGTGGGCAGGATCTGCTAGAATTATGCCGTCATCTTGGATAAGCATTGCATAACCGGTGTTTCCTATTTTGATATTATTTACAAAACCGGTTAATTCATCAAGACTTATATCTATACCTAAGGCTCCGACAAATTCATTTTTGGGAGATTTAATTGCCTTAGTAAAGGTTATTACCGCCTTACCGCTGGTGGAAATGTAGGCCGGGGTAATTATGACTTTTTCCTGATTACTTTTGGCTTTAACAAACCATGAACGGGTTCGAGGGTCATACCCCGGATCTTCTCCGTTTCCTGATGTAGAGTCCCCACCCCATTTTGTTCCCAAATAAACTTCATCAAATTCCGGAAAATTCTTTGAAGCATTTTTTAGGATTGAATTTATTTCTTCTTGTAAAACCGTATCATATAATTCAGGATCCGGTGCCTTTGTTTTATCAAAGCTATAGTTTCTAAGGTTATCTCTTAAATTTTTTATTTTAGGATTTTCACTTAAAGTTGTAACTATGTTTTTATTGTTTTTTGTAAAAAGTTCAAACATTTGCTGAACAATTGATGCTTGTTGCGATATGATCTGCTCAAATTGATTGATGCCTGCTTTATATACCTGTATTCCTATTATCGTGCAAATTGAAAGTATTATTGCAATAATTGCAGAGGTAAAAGCTATGATAAATTTTGTCCGGATTGATAATCCCTTTGTCTTTTGATTTTTCTCTTTCATGATATGCTCCTAAATATCTTTGTGTCATTTCAGAGAAGACAATCTATACGGATATTAGGATTTGTTCAAGCTGTTACCTCATTATTTATTGCTTTTTACAATTTATATTTTGAATTTGTTGACTTCTCCCGCTAATACTTCAATATTTTGCTTATTTTTTTGAGTTATATCGTTAACTTCTTCTACAGCCCTGCTTATTTGGGTTGCTCCTGATGCCATCTCGTTTATACTGTCATTTATCATTCGTGTCATGTTTTCAAGTTTCCGCATTTCGTCGGCAATGCCTTCTCCGCCTAAGATCATTTCGGCTGAGCCTCCCTTTACTTTCTCCGTTACCGAATTAATATTCCGTATTGCGGTTAGAATTTCCTTGCTTCCGTTTTCTTGTTCCAGCATTGCGGACATTATGGTATTGCTCATTTCTTTTACATTTTCTGCAAGATTAAAGATAATATTGAATTTATCTTCTACGGTTCTTGATGAAGTTGAAAGCATTTCTATTTCATTTGATAAATTTTTTAGAGTTGAGGTGATTGCTTTACCCTGTGAACTTGACTCTTCTGCTAGTTTTCTGATTTCATCTGCAACAACAGCAAAGCCCTTTCCGGCCTCTCCTGCGTGAGCGGCCTCAATTGCCGCATTCATGGCTAAGAGGTTTGTTTGGCTTGCAATATGCTGTATAACGCTTGAGGCTTCAAAAAGACTTCCCGATTCTTCTATTATTTTTTGAGAAAGATTGTTGGATTGTATAATGGTTTCTTGTCCGTCAGCGGTGGCCTCTGTAAGATTTTTAACTATTTCATCAGTTTTAGCCAGTGTTTTGGTTATAGAAGAAATATTTGCCGCCATTTCTTCTATCGATGCAGAAGATTCGCTGACGCTGGCTGCCTGATTTTCAATGCTGTCATTTAGTTGTTTGATTGTATGGATAATTTGCTCTACAGTTGAAACGCTTTCCGTAACGCTTGCCGATTGATTTATAGTTTGCTGCTTAACGCCGTCTATGTTTGCACTTATTTGATGGATTGCGCTCGCCGTTTCGGTCATGTTTCCTGCAAGTTCGCTGCCTGTTTGAACCATTTTTTCGGCACTATTATGTACAGAGCGGAGTGCAGAACTCATTTTTCCTATTGTCTGGTTAAAGTGGGACGACAGAGCCGTTATTTCATCATTTCCGATTAGAGGAATGGAGACAGTTAGGTCGCCTTCTCCAACCTGCTTAAATACTGAAACAACTTTTAAGATGGGCCTTACTATTAGACCTTGAAGGAGGCTTATGGTTATAAGTATTACAGTAACTAAAATAGCACCTGAGCCTATCAGAGTATAGATAACAGCATAATGAAGTTTCGAGCTTATTTCGCTATTGATGTCGGTAATTTCTGTCCCACAGAAAAGGACAAATTGTATCTTACCGTCCCGAACTATAGGCTTATATTTTGTGATAAAGGCTTTATTTAAGATTAGAGCATTTCCGCTATATTCTTTGCTTCGCGATATTGCTTCATAGGCCTCTGAGTGACTAAGCGTTGTTCCTAAAGCTCTTCTTCCTGTTTCATCAAAAATTGTCGTAATGATACGTTTGAATTCATTATTTTCATAAGCAAAGATTGTAATTTCGGCTCCCAGCTTTTTTGAAAGCATATCTATTATTTCGTGATCGACAGTTTTTTTTGTTCCTGTTAGAACAGAGTCCTTGATACGTAAATTACCGTAAACTGCTTCAAGATAGGCCTCTATTATTGCCAAGTCTCCATCGAGTTGATGAATTACACTGCTGTAAACTGCACTTTGAGATGTTGATTTGACCGAATAAACACTGATTCCGGTTAAAACTCCTATAGCAACAAGCAAGGATATAAAAAAAATTCCCCCGATTTTAAGAATAAGACTTCTTCTTTTTGAACCTATTGATTTTGTACTATTTGGCATTTTTTTCTCCTTTTACAATTTTAATACATATATTTTAAACCCGTAGAATCAATATGTCAAGTTTCTTTATTCCATGTTTTGATTTTTTGTCTCTAGTTGACGAAAGTGCTTAAATATGTAATAATTAAAAAGAATTAGGAGGCTTTAAATGCTAGCACTTATTATTGGTATTGTTTTAATCGCTTTTACGGTTATTGCAGCCCTCCCCATGGGCTTGGCTTGGGGACAGGATATTCTCTTATTTTTAAGAGGCGGTTTACCTATTTTTGCAGCCTTTGTCGGCCTTATTTCCGTATTTATCGGAATTGCCGATATTAAAGACAAGCAAGACGCAAGAAAAGAAGAAGCAGCTATGAAGGCTGCCGAAAATAAAGCCGAGTAATTGTCATTGCATTAAGTTATTGACACTTATTCTATATTTAGTTATAATATCAGAACCCACATTATCTGCATATATTGTTTGTAGAAGGTATACATTAAATGAAAACTATTTTTTTAAAAGAACATGAAGCGCCGCGCTCTTGGTACGTTATTGATGCCGCCGGGAAGCCGCTTGGCCGCGTTGCTGCTAAGACTGCAGCTATGCTGAGAGGAAAGCACAAGGTAGGTTTTGCACCTCATCAGGAAATCGGTGATTATGTCGTTATTATTAATGCCGAAAAAGTAGCCGTAACAGGAAATAAGGCTAAGGATAAGATGTACTATACTCACTCCGGTTATGTAGGCGGCTTAAAGTCCATCAACTTTAGCGGTTTAATCGCTAAAAAACCGGCTGAGCCCTTGATGATTGCAATTAAAGGTATGCTTCCTAAGGGCCCCCTTGGAAGAAAGCTTTTAACGAATGTTAAGGTCTATGCAGGCCCCGAACATCCTCACCAAGCACAGAACCCCATAGCGGTTGAAGTATAAGGAGAGTAAAGTGAAAAATATTGGAATGGGAACAGGCCGACGAAAAACTTCAGTGGCGCGAGTATACATTCGGGATGGTAAAGGTAAGTTAATGATCAATGATAAAGACATTAACGAATACTTTGCTACTCCGGAACAAATCCAAAAAGCAAAAGAACCCTTAATGGTTACTGCGGGTGAATCTAAGTATGATATTATCATCACTGTACGAGGCGGAGGTCTTACAGGCCAAGCCGGTGCGTGCTCTCACGGAATTGCAAGAGCTTTAGCTCAGGTAGATGCATCAAATCATGCATCCCTAAAGGCTAACGGCTTGCTTACACGTGACTCACGAATGGTTGAACGAAAAAAATTCGGTCAGCGCGGTGCAAGACGAAGATTCCAGTTCAGCAAGCGTTAATCCTTTTTCTATTGCGGATATATGCAGCACTTCTTCGGATTTGGTGAAAATCATCAATTCTGAAGGAGTGTCTTTTGTAACAAGGCCTAATTATTTTGATGAAGATGACTTTGACGGTCTTGTTGGTGAATGCGGTTGCCCTATAAGTGAAGAGTCGCTTGATGCTCTTCTTAATGCGGTAAGAATTTATGAGGCTGAGTGTGCCGCTGCAGCCTATTTGTACAGAGCTGAACATTCCCGGTTTCAGTTGGATTTGAAGCTCAGAAAAAAAGGCTTTTTAGCCTCTGAAATTAATCCGGCACTCGATTACCTTACGGGAAAAGGTTTACTTGATGACAGGCGGTTTGCCGTAGCTTGGCTTAACACCAGAGTTATCAGTAAAAAAGAAGGCCGTAATAGATTGGCCTCCGAGCTGGCCCTAAGAGGAGTGAGCTTTAAAATTGTTGAGGATGTGCTTAATGAGTTTTTTTCGGAGCATTCAGAAGAAGAACTTTGCCGAAAAGCTTTGGAAAAACAGCTGATAAATGGATTGGATAAACCTCGGTTGATGCAAAAAATGTATAGACTGGGTTTTTCCGTTAGCACTGTAAATATATGTTTGGAGGGAATTGAAAACATTACCGACTCTTTTTAAGGTTTGTTTCATTGTTATACTATGGGTAAAAGCGAAAATAGAAGACGAGTTAAAATGTACTCCGCCCTTGAGGTTGCAAATATATGCGGAGTTGTAAATCAGACTGCCATTAACTGGATTAGAAACGGTTATTTAAAAGCTTTTAATACGCCGGGCGGACAATATAGGGTATATTATGAAGACTTGCTCCTCTTTATAAAAGAAAGAGGAATGAAGATTCCTCCTGAGTTGCAAGATTCGTTGGATGATGCTCATTGGAATTCCATCATAATTATAGATGATGACGTTGTTTTAAATGAGGCTGTCGCTTCATTTTTTAATAAAAACCTTCCTAATTTGACTGTATACAAGTCCTTCGACGGCTTTGATGCAGGGACCCAGCTTGTAAAACATAAACCCGGATTTGTTATTTTGGATATAGACCTTCCCGGAGTCAACGGTAAGGAAATATGCAAAAAAATAAAGACAGACCCCTTCTTCGGTCAGCCTTATATAATCGTTATAACCGGATTGGACGACGATACCTTAGAAAAGCAAATGAAAGATCTGGGGGCAGATTCCTTCTTTAGGAAGCCTATAGATTTCAATGCTATATTGAGAGAAATAAACGAGGTTGTAAGCTAGAGCGAATGACCCTTGATAAAGCAAAAAGTGTTATAATAGAGACGGGAAAAAGGCTTTTAACGTCCGGTTTGACGGTACGTACATGGGGAAATGTAAGTGTCCGTATTGATGCCGATACTTTTGCTATCACTCCTTCCGGCTATGCTTATGAAGACTTAAAGCCCGAACACATAGTTGTTCTTAAAATAAACAGGCCTGAAAGCTCAGGGCCTATCAAGCCTTCTTCTGAATGCTATGTTCATGCAGGTCTTTATAAAGCCGATCAAAATATAAAATTTATAATCCATACACATCAAAAATTTGCCTCTGCCGTTTCGGGCTGTTTTTCTTCCATACCTGTGGAGGACAAGGCGTTAAGCTCTATTTTGGGGGAATCCGTACCTGTTGCGAAGTATGCTTCTTCGGGTACAAAAAAAATCGCCCGTAACACCGTAAAATGTTTAACTAGGCCGGCCGGAGCAATAATAATGTCTCAACATGGGGCGGTCTGTTTTGGTGCTGATGCAGATGAAGCTTTTAAACAAGCTGAGGCTTTGGAAGAACTTTGCCGTAATTTGATCTTTGCTGAAGTTCCGGCCCTTGCCCTTGCTTACAGGAGGTATGAAAGAAAGGCCTTGCAGCCTTTGATTAATTTTTATGCAAGCTGCCGTGAAGGAGACTCATGTACTGTTTACGATAAAACTACCAATATTACCGTTTGCAAGATGGATATAAAATCCGGAAATATAACGGAAGGCCTTTTTGATTTTCAAGCCGATTTACATAGGCGTATATATGATACATATCCCGAGATTAACTTTATAGAGCAAAGCTCCATGCCTTCCGCTTTTTTTGTTTCAAAAAAAATGAACATAGATAACTGCATCCCCGCTTTTTTAGATGATTTTGCTCAGATTGCCGGAGAAAACATCTTTTTGTTTCCGTTTTTTGAAAGCCGGGCTGAAGAGATGAGCGGCGAAATTGTGGATGCCTTGAAAAACCGTTCTTGCGTGTTGATAAATGAAAGCGGAGGCCTCTGCTGTGTTTCCGATAAGGATGATATTCGGCCCTTAAACGAAATTTTAGAAAAAAATCTTTTGGCCTTCGTCCTTTCATGGAAATTTAAAAATTATTTTCCGATCAGCAGAAGAAGTGCACAAAGAATGAGAAGCGGTTACATCGGAGAGTATTCCAAAATGAGTTTACAAATTTAGAGGTTTAAATTTAAGATGAAAAATATAAAAAAAATATTGCTTGTAGTTTTTATCGGCCTTTTATTCGGCTGTAGACGCGAAACTCCTTTAGAGCTTGAAAGAGAAGAAAAGTTTACCCTTAATTACGGACTTTTTGAAAATGAGCTAAATCTTTTTAATTTGAACAGTACCTACTCACGCCCCGATACTCAGATTTTAATGAAGGAAGGTATATTCTATATTGTAAATTCCGGCGGGCAAAAAATTTTAAAACTCTCTTCATTCGGAGATTTGCTTACCTTTTTTTATAATCCCGAGTCAAATATGGAACCTTCCTTTATGCAGAATAATCCTCAGGATGTTAAGGCGACTACAAGGGGATCCGTAAAATATCCCTTTAACCATCCTGCTCTGTTAACCGTAAGCTCTTCTAAGGACCTCTTTGTTGTAGATTCGGTTTTAGATGAAAGAATCGAGTACGATCATGAGGAGAATTTGGCTCTAAGGGATATAATCCTGCATTTCGACGAAAACGGAAATTTTATAGACTACCTGGGGCAGGAAGGTTTCGGCGGGACACCGTTTCCTTCTATTGAGGGGATTCATACAAATTCTTCCAACGATATAATAGTCGTTTGCCGGACACAGACGAGTTTAAAAATTTATTGGTATAACCGCATGGGCGATCTTTTATATAAGATACCTATCTTTTTTAATGCTATACCGAATCCCTATGAAGGTTCCGTTAAAATATTTTCTTCAATAGATAAGATAATTCCGGATTTTGATGATCTTTATTTATATATCAAGATTGATTACTATCTTGAAGAAAAGGATGCCGCAACTAAGGCAAACCTTGGAGTAAGTTACGATAAAAGCTGCTTGTATTTTTTAAATATTAAAACCGGTAAGTATGATAAAAAAACGGATATAGATGCCTATGAGGGAACTGAAGTATCGGGAAACGAAAATATTACTTTTAAAAAAGTTTATGAAATGATAGGCATTACCGAAAAAGGCTGGTGCTATTTGTTGACTCCGACAAGTAAAGGCTATGCTCTTGAGATTATGAATTTAAAATCCCACAAAAAATATAAAAAAGATTTGATTGTTTCAAGCGGAGAAATGTTTTATAATACCTTCCATGTTTCTTCCAAAGGAATTATCTCAGCCCTTCTTGCCAGAGACGATAAGGCCTTAATTGTATGGTGGAGGGCCGATAAGATTATCGGAGATAAATAATGAGTGATGATGATCTGTTTGAAAAAAGGGATTCTTCTTCGCGTGATGTTTTTACACGCTATAATAGAGAAGATAGAATTAAAAATGCATCCGAAAAGGTCAGACAGCTGCACGATCCCGATTTTGTAAAAAGAAGAAGCTTTATAAAAAGCGTAACGGAAAACAGGGGCTTAAGATCAGTATTTTTTGTTATAGTTGTTCTGGTAAGTATCAACATTGCTTTTTTTGTTACCCGCTCCGATAAAAATAGGGGAAGGATTTATGGAATAAAAACGGAATTAAAATCCCTTATTTATCAGGACAGAGTTTTGGCAAATTTACGTTTGAGCGAAAATCCTAAATTTTTAGAAAATTTAAAAGAGAGCGAAGAAAAAGACGGGGCCTTGGTAAGAGTAAATTTTATCTTTTTGGATGATGATGGAAATAAATTATCGTCTTCTCTTCAGTCCGGTATTTATACGGGAGGAGAGCTTAGGTTTTCTGCTCAACATGGATCGGGTAATGCAAAAAAAGTCCAAGCCGAGATTTATATTAAAGAAAAACTTTTGGTGCTATCTGCAAAAGTAAAATGAGAAAATAAAATGAGTATAAACAAAAAATATAAGTGCCGATTATGCAAGATCTGTGACGGCAGAGGCTGTATAGGAGAACTTCCCGGGATGGGCGGAGTCTTTGAAAGCTCTAACTTTATTTTAAACTGTGCCGAGTGGAAAAACTATTATACCTCTCAATCCCATCCTCTGCCGAGGCTCCGCCTTGCACCTATTACGGGAGCTGTAGAAAATATCGGCTATGAGGACGAAAGGCAATTTTACTTTGACCTTATAGGAGCCTCGGTTAAGGCCGGCCTTGCCTTGAGCATAGGGGACGGGTACCCCGATTTAAAACTTTTTTCGGGGATCGAGGCTTTACGGGATGTCAAAAAAAAAGGAGCCGTTTTTTTAAAGCCCTATCCCCAGATGAAGCTTTTTGAAAGGATCGAAGCCTCAAAAGAGGTTGCAGAAATTATCGGGGTAGATACGGATGCTTATAACATAGTAACTATGCGGAACCTTGTTAATCTTGAAAAAAAGACTGCAAAGGGTTTGGCTGCCTTAAAAAAATATGCCAAGCTTCCCTTTGCCGTTAAGGGTGTTTTTACCTCTTATGATATCGAGGTGATAAAAGAGCTGAAGCCCGACATTGCCGTAATTTCAAATCACGGGGGACGTATCGAAACCGATAAGGGAAGCGTTGCAGCCTTTGCCCATGCCCATTTAAAGGAAATAAAAAAATACACGGGAGAGGTTTGGGCAGACGGCGGCTTACGAAAGAAAGAAGATTTTATAGCTGCTTCATCTTTAGGTATTGAAGAGGTTTTGATAGGCCGCCCCTGCATTACCGCCCTTCTTAGGGATAAGGAAAACGGCATAAAGAATTTTATAGATTCGATTTTAAATAAGAGCTTAAATAAAGAAGCCTCGCGGTCAAGTTAAGGAGCTTTGAAAAAATTTGAAAACCCGTTTAGACAGAATATTGGCCCTAAGCGGCCTCGGCTCCAGAAACGATGTAAAAAAAATGATACGCAAAAAAAACTGCTGTGTGGACGGGGTGCGTATTGTTTCTCCTTCTTTTATTTTGGATACGGAGCTAAATAAAATAACCATAGACGGCGAACCTCTTGTGCTTAGAACAAATGTTTATCTTATGTTTAATAAACCGCAAGGCTGCGTAACCTCGACAAGCGATCCCGTGCATAAGACCGTAATGGATTATATAAAAGCTCCCTTTGACAAGATGAAGCTTTTTCCCATTGGACGGCTTGATATAGATACCGAAGGTCTTTTGATTATCACCGATGACGGGGAGATTACCCATAAGATTACTTCGCCCAAGTCGGGAACAGTCAAGACCTATTATTTGGAACTAAGCCGCGAACTCTCCGCCGAGGAATTTAAAAATTACTGCGAAGAATTTGAAAATGGAATTGTTCTAAAAAACGGCTACAGATGTCTTCCTGCAAAATTTGAAAGATGTGAAAACAAAACAGGTTCCAATAGAAGCGGATTTTTAATGCATATAACCGAGGGGAAATTTCATCAGGTAAAAAAAATGTGCTTGAGCGCAGGCAACGAACTTTGTTACCTGCGCCGCATTGCAGTCGGCTCAATCGTTTTGGATAAAAGCTTAAAAAGCGGGGAATACCGAGAGCTTTCCGCCTGCGAGATAGACTCACTGAGAGATTATTTTTGATGAGGTTTATTTTAAAACATATACTTCCGGTTTAGCCGAAAATTACCCTCATAAAGCGTTTTTTTCCGGCACGCAGAATCATTTCGTTGTCCTTATCGAGTTTATCTTTTCCGATTAAAGCCTTGATGTCGGAGATTTTTTCTTCGTTTATAAAAGCTCCTCCCTGTTCGACAAGGCGGCGGGCCTCGCTCTTGGTTGAGGCAAGTCCTGCTTCGGCAAAGAGGTCAAGCACTCCGATTCCTTCGTTTAATTTTGCAAGGTTTAAATTTGCTGTGGGCATGGCTTCTTTATTGCCGCCGCCCGAAAAAGCTGCCCTTGCGCCTTCCAAGGCTTTTTCGGCTTCTTCCTTTCCGTGGATGACGGCTGTAACTTCAAGGGCCAGTCTTTCCTTAGCCTTGTTTATGTCTCCTGCACAAATAGTCTTTATTTCTTCTATAGATAGGAAGGTAAAAAGAAGCATGAATTTTTCGACATCGGCATCGGCAACATTTCTCCAATACTGGAAAAAGTCGTAGGGCGAAACCATGTCCGGATCCAAGAAGAGGGCTCCCTTTTCGCTCTTTCCCATCTTTTGGCCGTCAGACCTTGTAATGAGAGGAACGGTGAGGGCAAAAACTTCCTTAGATACCTTTCTGCGGATAAGGTCGCTTCCTGCAACCATGTTTCCCCATTGGTCGTCTCCTCCTAATTGGAGCTCTACATTGTAGTTTTGATTGAGCATTAAAAAGTCGTAGCTTTGTAAGAGCTGGTAGTTAAATTCCAAAAAGGAAAGGCCTGTTTCCATTCTTTTTTTGTAGGCCTCAAAGCTGAGCATCCTGTTTACCGAAAAATGAGAGCCTATATCGCGTAAAAAGTCGATGTAATTTAAGTCTGCAATCCAATCCTTATTGTCGGCAAACCGGACTTGAGCGAAGTCTTCGGCTAAAAATTTTTCAAGCTGCCTTTGAATCGAAGCAGCATTTTTATCGAGCTCATCATACGGAAGCATTTTGCGCATCTCGGTCTTGCCCGATGGGTCGCCTATGCGGGCTGTGCCTCCTCCTATCAAGACTATGCCCTTGTGTCCCTCGCGGCATAAATGCTTTAAGGCAAACATCGGAACCATGTGTCCTATGTGTAAGCTGGGTCCTGTGGGATCTGTTCCTATGTAAAAACTGATCGGCCCCTTGTCCATCCTGTCTGATAGGGCTTGCAAGTCGGTGCATTGCTGAAAAAAGCCCCTCTCTTGTAATCTTTTTAATGCTTTGTTCATGTTTTGACTATACAATAATTTTAAGCTTGGGTCAACTAACGTATTAAAATTATAGTTTTTCAATTTCGGATTCTGAAAGACCTGTAACCTTCTTAATTAAAGATATATCCAGTTTTTCCATTTTCATAAGTCTAGCGGTTTCCCTTTTTGTATTGTTCTTGATATCCATTTCAAAAGTAGATAATAACCTATATTCTTGCCTTGCCTGTTCATTTTGTTTTACTGTTTGTATCATTTCTTCTATCCCCCTTGTAAATTCATTATTTGTTTTACCTGTTTTAAGATATTCTAAAAAGTCCTTTAAATCTTTGTCTTCAGTATTTTCAAAGGCATTCGCATTTATTATAACTTTTTTTGTGCCGTCTTGTAAAGATGTGTTTTTATCTTCAAGGCAAATATTTTCAAATGTATAAACAGGTATATTTTTACCTATAGCATCAAAGGTGCAGATAAAAATTATAAAGCTGTCGTTTAAAGCGTTATAAGAATTCCCCTTATCCAAAAACGAAATATCAATAGCAGCTTGATAAAACCTCATTTTTTTTGGTATATTCCTTTCATTGCTTACCTGCATTTCCACATCATAAAATTTACCATCTTCTGTTTGCACAAGAACATCAAACCTTACTGACTTTGCCTGTTCATAGGTTTTAATATTATGCTGAACAGAAATATAGATAATTTTACCTATTGTGTCTGATAGTATGATTTCAATAAGTCTTTTACAAAAATTCGGATCTTGCATGACCTTATAAAACATAAAATCATCCTGTAATGTTAATTCTTCGAATCTTTTTACCATTTGTTTTCTCCTAATTTTTTCACATTTACCCTCCTCATTATATTTGTAGGATTTATTTGAAAAAAATACTAAAATTTCCGGATAAAAATATTTATTATTAAAAATTCCTTCGCGGCCTTTGCGTCCCTTGCGGTTTATTCACACGCAGTTTCCAACATAACGTATTTCCTCATGTAAAAATCTAACCCAAATGATATGCGTTACTCAAGTAAAAATCTAACCGTAGTTATGTAGACCAGCTGTGAGCCATTGAAATAAGTTTGCTCTGTAGCTCTTGTGTTTTATCAATCAGCTGTTGTAAATCTAGTCTGTCCTTCCTACGTCGCAGTTCATCTTTTTCAGCATCGCTTATATCAGAACTCTCCATAAGCCTACGATACGGTGTCTTAGCTTCATCATATTTCTTTATGACCTTTGCGTCTACCCTGTGCTTTGAAATAATCTTCATTGAAGGAAAAAAGAAGTTTACAAGCATGTTATATTGCTCATAAAGGTCAGCCATAACGCTTCGTGTCTCCTCTCCCTCAAATCGATAGTAGCCGACAATGCGTCTTACCACACTGTCATTTTTCTGTTCAACAAAACAATTATCATTCTTTTTATACGATCGGCTTCGAGTAAAGATAACATTATTCGTGTTGCACCATTGCAAAAGCTGCATATTCTTAAACTCGCTTCCGTTGTCGCTATCAATACCTTTCATCTGAAACGGTAAGTTTATTTTCACATCCTCTATCGCTTCTTTTACCCATCGGTGAGCTTTGTTTAAAAGGGCTCTATTTTCCGTCCAACCTGAATGAACATCAGTAAGGGTAAGTGTGCAAATATACTGTCCTTTAGTACTTATACCACAGTTTGCGACAGTGTCAACCTCAAAAAAGCCCGGTTTGCGTTCATCCCAGTCGAAAAAGGTGCGGATTGGAATGAGCTTATTAAGATTCTTTGAAGGCCGTGTTGTTGAAATACCTCGGATAGAATGTTTTGGAATTTCAGGCTTGAGAATCCTACCGACCGTTGCGCTTGATATGCGAGCAAGTTTTGCTTTAAGTTGTTCATCATAACCGAACTTTTGAGCAAAGTAATCGATATTATCACGTATAAAAGGCACGAGCCGTTTTGAACATAGGTACATCGAAAAAATCCATAGCCGGATGACTTGCTCTTGTACGTCTTGACCGTAGTATTTTTCATAGGTTCGCTTTTTTCGTGTCTTTTTAATAACATTCACACTCTTTTTGGCGACGTTGTTAAAATGCGTTATTTTTATGTATGCACTGTTTTTCAGAATGTGAATTGCATACTTTCGGTTGTATTTGGTTGTTGCGACAAACTCATCGAGGATTTTCGTCTTTTGTTTCTTGCACGCAGTGCAGTACCGTTTCACTATTTCCTCAGTCAGCTTCTTTCTCATTTTCATATCTAACCTCATTTTGCCCTTCCTTAGGGCTTCTATTTTAAGTTAGATTTTTACGTGATGAACAGCTTTTTTTTCGGTTAGATTTAACGTGAGGCAATGCGCATAATTGACACGCTATCCTAATTTATGCTATAATAGAGCGTTGTTTGCCCCGATGGTGGAATTGGTAGACACGCTAGTTTCAGGTACTAGTGCTTCACGGCATGGGGGTTCAAGTCCCCCTCAGGGCAAAACTTCAAAACCTACAATGACCTTTGCAAGGATGTTTTATGGATGCCGGAGTTTTAACAGACAAAATCATTATAATTCGTTTGCTTTTAAGCTTTTTACTCGGTTGTTGTATAGGTATGGAGCGCTCAGGGAAGAGGCAGGTAGCCGGTTTACGTACTCATATTTTGATCTGTGTAGGTGCCTGCGGTATGATGATAATATCCATCTGGCTTCCTCAAGTCAGCGGTAAGGGCGATACGGCCCGAATAGCAGCGCAAGTTGTTTCTGGCATGGGTTTTTTGGGGGCCGGTGCTATTTTAAAGATAGGAGCCAATGTAAAGGGGCTCACAACAGCGGCTTCAATATGGGTAATTGCAGGTATAGGCTTGGCTATAGGAAGCGGACTATATACGGCCGGAATAGTGATGACGGTTATATCCCTTCTGACCCTCTCGCTGGTGAACAGGCTTGAACTTAAAATTTTCCCTGCAAGGCAAAATAAATTATTGGAAATATATTTTCACGGAAATAAACCTCCCATGACGGAGATAATCAATGTTTTATCGGAATACTCCGCATCCATTGTATCTACAAATGTCCGCTCATCAAAATCGTCTAAAGAACATTCCAAGGTTGTTCTTTTTATAAATGTTCCTAAGAAACTGAATATTTCTAAGATGACCAGAGATTTTCAAGAAATCGAAGAAGTTGATACGATTGTATTGAGAGAAAAAATAACTTAAAAAATTTTTAGGTAAAACACGAGGTATTTGTAATTGAGAGACACAAACAACAGCATAAGTATAAATAATGAATTATCAAAAATGATATTATCTGCTTCAGGATGGAGGAAGGTTTTTGCCGACTCAGGAAAAGAAGAAGATAGAAATCCTGACATAAAATATGCGGACTCAATATTAATATCCCATGCAGCCTTGGCCTTTGCAGAATTTTTAAGGATAAATTTTCCTAAAATAAAGACGATAGTAATTGGCCGGGACAGCCGTCCTACAGGTGCTGCTATTGAAGATGTGTTTATTAAAACTCTTATTTCAACTTCTTATAATTTAAAAGTTGTAGGCTGTACGGCAGCTCCGGAAATCATGGCCTATTCAAGAACCATAGGTGCCGCCTTTGCTTATATTTCTGCAAGCCATAATCCGATAGGACATAACGGTCTTAAATTCGGCTTGGACTCCGGGGGAGTTCTTGACGGAGATCAAGCAAAGACCTTAATCAACATGTTTAAAGAGCGTCTTAAAGCAGATAATGCCGAAGATGAAGCTTTAAAATTCCTGCATGATTATAATTTGAAAAAATTACAAGATATAAGAATGCAGACTGTCTATGTAAAAAAAGAAGCCTTGGAGGCTTATTATAATTATTCCAAGGCGGTAATTACAAATTCGGCTGACCCCAAAATACAAAACAAATTTTTTGATAAGCTAAAAAAAGCGGTTACTGCTTCGAAAAACGAAGGTCATCTTTTTTCTATAGTGGCCGATTTTAACGGAAGTGCAAGAGCTGCATCCATCGACAGACGGTTTTTTAGGGATAACGAAATAGCATTAATCGGTATAAACGAAGAACCCGGAAATATTTTGCACGGCATATTACCTGAGGGTGCTAACCTGGGTTTTTGTGCAAAAAAGATGGAGTATCTTCACTTGGATCCGGATGCAAGTCCATTGGATAAAAACTGTTTTTTGGGTTATATGCCCGACTGCGACGGCGACAGGGGAAATATTATCTATTGGAATGAGGAGCTTAATAAGGCTGTACCTCTTGAAGCACAAGAAGTTTTTACTCTTTCAGTAATTGCGGAGTTGGCTGATTCTTTCTATTCCGGAAGAGGAAATAAAAGGCAGGCAGTTGCCGTAAATGGGCCCACTTCTTTGAGGATTGAAGAAGTTGCTGCCTATTTTGATGCTAAAGTTTTTAGGGCTGAGGTAGGTGAGGCCAATGTTGTTAATCTTGCTGCTGAGCTGCGGGAGAAAAAGTACAATGTCCGAATTTTGGGCGAGGGTTCCAACGGAGGAAACATAACGCACCCTGCAAAGGTAAGGGATCCTATAAACACGATTTTTGCAATTTTAAAGCTGCTTTTAATAAAAACCGAGTTTATGAAAAAGGGCTTATTCCATATTTGGTGTGAGAAGTCAAAACAAATGGATAAATATAAGCCTGATTTTACATTGACGGATATTTTAAAGACCTTGCCTCAATATACAACAACTCCTACAGGAGAAGAGAGGGCTGTTTTAAAAATCCGTACCGAGGATCATGCAATTTTAAAAGACCGATATCAAAAGATATTTGAAGAAGAATGGAATCAAAAGAAGGAAGAGCTTAAAGAAAAATTCGGTATTGTAAGGTACCGCAGTTTTTCAAATAATGGAACAAAACAGACTCAAGACTTAAAGGACTTTTCCGTTTCGGGTAAGGGCGGTCTTAAGATTCAATTTTATAACTCGAAAGATGAGCCCATAGCATTTATATGGATGAGGGGTTCGGGAACGGAACCAATATTCAGAATAATGGCCGATATAAAGGGCTTATCTCTTGAAGATGAAAAATACTTGGTTGAATGGCAGGGCGGAATGGTAAGGCGTGCAGATCTGGGTGCATAGTCTACAAAAAAGTTTTTATGGGAGATTTGATAACATAAAGGCTTGAGATATAAGCCTTAGGAGAATTATTATGGGAATTAGAGGTGAACTTTTTACAACTCAGGTTTCGGCAGAAAACCGGACCTACTTTTTTAATGTTAAAGAAAATACAAAGGGCGACGTTTTTTTACAGGTTGTCGAAAGCAAGGCATCCGAGGGGTTAGGTTTTGACCGGCATGCTGTTGTGGTTTTTGAAGATGAAATGCGCACATTTTTGCAGGGCTTGGATAAGTGCATAGAATTTATCGAAAAAAACAGGAAGGAAAAAGCAAAGGCTAAGGTAAAGCAGCTTAGCGATGCAAAAAAGCCGGCCGAAAAGAAGGATGGGGAAAAATCAAGGGTAAAAAAAGTAATAAAAAAGAAGAGCCGCTGAGGCTGTTAAGTTAACGGAAAGTTTGTCTGTAATTTTGTATTTGAGTTACTTGCACCTTGTTATATCGCCTATTTTGTGATAAAATAAATCTTATATGAAAAATTGGCTGCTTGTACCTGTAGTTTTTATCTCGAATTTTGTTTTAGCTGTTTTAGCCTTTTCTTTATCGGTTGGAATTTGGCAGTCTTTGATGTATGGAGATGTACCGGGCATATTTTTCTCTGCCTTTTTGCATTGCCTTTATCTGATACTTCCCATAGCCTGCATTATTTCGATATTTGCAGTCTATGTTTTTATGATGCGGCATTCAGAAAACTACGGCCTTTCTTTTTTAGCCTTGATTATATCTTTTGCTCTGTTTTTTGCCTTAATTATTCCGCTTGTATACTCTCAGGGAGAAAAAATAAATCAAGCCTTTAATTCAAAAGAAAAGGTATTAATTGATGATAAGCACATGGAAGCCTTTATAGAGCAGCCTGCCTTTGTGCTGGCAGCCGGCAGCATAGTTCGCCCCTTTGTGTATGATATATATGGACAGTATAAAATTTCTTACATATCTTATCTTATTTTTTCAGGTTCGATTTTTTTTCTTATATTTTCTCTTTGGGTATTTACAACAATAACGGAATGGAAGATAGTTAATTTTACCCTCCTTCCTTTTTTACTGATTTTAATCCTATACGCTTACAGTTATATAAGAACTGATTATTTTATCCTGAGCATAGACGATATGCTGCCTTTTGAAATTCCGAAATTTTGGATACAGCCTATTTTGTTTTGTCTTTCAGCCTTAGTGCTTTATACTTATACAACGATATTGCTCCTTGTAAGGCGTGCAAAAAAAATGCCGAAAAAAATAAAAAAGCAAAAGGTAAAGGTACCTAAAGTAAAGAAGCTTAAAGTTAAGGGACCAAAAGCCATTAAGCCTAAGAAAGCAAATAAGATCAAGGAAGAGTTCGAGACCTTCATTCCCGATACCTTAGGAGACTTTAGCGAGGGGGACATTGATGCATAAAATTTCAAGATTTTTTTCTTACCTTTTTGTTCACTTTTTACTTGGTCTGCCGGCTTCCTTTGCTTATGTATTTTTTTTACCGATAAAAGAAACCGTACTTCCGGCGTTTTTATTTTCATGGAAAATTCGTGAATCGATATTATTGTTTATTTTTTATTTTCCTTTTATCTATACATCCGCATTGATCTTTGCTTATCCTATTATTTTTGGAAAATTCGGACCTGCAAAAATGGAAAGACGGTCGCCCAATATGATCCGCTTTCTTCAGCATTTCTTTATTTTTTCTCTTGCAGTTTTATCCTTATACGTTATTTTAGCTGAAGCGGTTAAACCTATCCTGATGGAAAGCCAATCCCGCTCTGTTTCTCAAACTCTCACATACAGAGAATACAATAAGCTGGCAAAAGAAGCTTATACAAGAAACGACTACAATCAAGCGGGAGATCATATCGGGAGAGCTTTAAACATATGGCCTCAGTCGGAAGAGGCAATGAAGCTGAATGAAAAGATTAAGATTGCTAAAGAAAAAAATTCTATTGATACGGCCGGCTCCGTTTTAGGTAAAACTATTCAGACAGAAGATAATATAAACAACATGAGTGCCGAAGCTGCCTTAAAAAGAGCGGAACGTGCTGCTCTTTCATTTGATTTTTATACAGCTCACTATTATGCAAAGCTTGCAGTTCAAGCTTTTCGGGATGAGGATCCTTTAAGAGTTGATGCAGAAAACCTTGCAGTGCGAGCTTGGGCTGAAGTTGAAAAAGGTTTGGCTTCATATAAGGATGCTCCCTCTATTGCCTTATATAAAAGTAAAAAGGCTGCCTATGAAGCTTTACAAAGTGGAGATTATATAAGGGCTTATTATTCATTCTTACAAATTGATTCATCTATGCGCGCTTCGAATTCTGACCAAAAAGATCCTGAGGTCGAACGTTTTTTAAGTCTATCCCGGCTTGAACTTGAAAAAAACGTCTTTTTTACCGATGAACTTAAAAATATTCCTAACTTTATAATGCGGGGCGATATACGTTTTACGCTTGCAGAGCAAACCTATGAATATTCCGAGATAAAAATACACGGCATCTCCCATGGAAGCTCAACTTTGCGTAATGAAATATATCTTATGAATGTTGTATATACACGCTTAGGAGTCTCCAATGCCGAAAAATGGTCTATAATGATTCCTTATGCAAAACTTGTAGAAGTTGTAGACAATGAAGGAAAAAACAGGTTAATGCTTCAGATTTGTTCGGTTGACAGATATTCTGAAGAAAAAAATGTTTACCCCAAGGTTTTGGCCGGAGAACTTCCAAGAGAAAATCTTCATAACATTTTACTTCCAATGACCATGCCCGATTTTATTTTAATTGAAAAATCTGTAAGCGGACCATCGACTATGAAGATATCCGATTTGTACTATTTTAGCTTGATATCGGAGAAATATGGTCTAAAAAAAGAAGCCTATTTGAGCGAGGTTTTATACCGCTTGATTGAGCCTCTTTTATTATTGATTGTCTCTTTGCTTGTTCTTATATTGGCTTGGCGCTTTAGAGTATTGCCGGGTAGAAGATTAAATAAAAGGCTTTTTTTGTTTTCGCCTCTTTGTCCGTTTTTGTCTTATATTATAATGGAGACTTTCAGATATATTTTTAAACTGCAAATTGCGTTTTTTGTTTGTTTAACGCCGCGGTATGTATCTCTCATAGTTTTCAGTTTGCCTGTCATAAGCCTTATTTTTCTGATTATTACACTTCTTTATCAGCGTTCGGAATAAAGGGCCTTACAATTCTTTGAAAACTGTGATAGAATACTAAATAGCACTGATTTTTATGGAGGCCTTGATATGTCTTTATTGTTTTCTAGTTTTAAAATTAAAAATATCGAGCTTAACACAAAATTGGTAATGCCTCCTATGGCTTCCGAAAAGGCTGATGAAGGCGGAATTGTAAGCCGAACCCTTTGCGATTATTACGATGAAAAAACCGGAGGGGCTTATATAGGTCTTGTTATAACTGAACACTCTTATGTAAGTCCTGAAGGTAAGGCCAGTCCGGGACAGCTTTCTATTTCGGATGATTCTACAATTGAAGGTTTTAAAGAGCTTGTTTCCGTTTTGCACAAAAATGGAGCAAAAGTGATAGCTCAGATTTCTCATGCAGGTGCTGCTGCAAAACCTAAAATAACAGGATACGATGTTTTAAGTTCAAGTTCTATTAAGATTCCGCGTAAAACATCTGATTATGAGCTGCCTCGTGCTATGACCCAGAAAGATATAGATAAGGTTATAAACGATTTTGCTCAGGCTGCAAGGCGTGCAAAAGAAGCAGATTTTGACGGTGTCGAAATACATTCGGCTCACGGCTATTTGCTAAACCAGTTTTTTTCTCCTATTATGAATAAACGGACAGATAAATATAACGGCTCTTCCATTGAAGGAAGAACAAGACTTCATATAGAAATAATAGAATCAATCCGCAAGATAACAGACCCTGATTTTTTAATTGCAGTCCGTTTAGGGGCTTGCGACTATATTTCGGGAGGCAGTTCCCTTGAAGATTCCGTTAAGGCCTGTCTTCTTTTTAAGGAAGCCGGAGTCGATTTACTCGATATTTCGGGAGGCTTTTGCGGCTACACAAATCCTGAGCTTGAAGAAGAAGGCTGGTTCAGCCGTATAACTCAGGCCGTAAAAGAAAGGGTTCAAGTGCCTGTAATTCTTACAGGCGGAATCGTAAGCCCCGAAGCTGCCGAAAATATTTTGGCTGAAGGAAAAGCCGATCTAATCGGGGTAGGCCGGGCTCTTCTAAATGACTCCGATTGGCCTAAAAAGGCAATGAAAAAACTGGAAGGCTAAATAAACTATTCATCATTGACAGGCGCATATACTCATAGTATAATTTTATTGGAGTATGCGTGATAGAATTTTTGCGGTAGTTATATTTTTGATTACCATTTTTTTGCTTATCTTTATGCCTCAAATTCGGACCGGTTTAGGGCAAAGGCCTATGTTTACTCAAGAATTTGCTTTGGGTGTGGTTCAAGATGTCCTAGAAGAAGATCTTACTGAGGATCCTATAGTTGCCGGACGTTATCGCGGAATACAAAAAATTTCAGTAAAAATTCTGGACGGCAGTAAAAAAAATAAGGTTTATGAGACTTACAATACTTTAAGTGCTCTGCATAATACAAGGGCCTATAAGGATCTAAAGGCTGTATTCACAATCAGGACTCAAGACGAAAAAGAAAGCATTTGGTTGTACAATCAAAAACGGGATACTCATATTTATATCTTAGCCTTGGGGTTTTCTTTTTCCCTAATCTTCCTTGGGAAGCGTCAAGGTCTTAAGTCCTTATTGGGTTTGGTCTTTACCTGCACCGTTATTGTGAGCCTTTTAGTTCCTGCTTTATTTGCAGGCTTTGCTTCTATTCCTATTTCCATTTTACTTGTTTCAGTAGTAACCTTCGTAAGTTTTATTTTGGTAAGCGGTTTTTCCCGCAAGACCTATGCGGCAATACTCGGAACCATTTGCGGAATAAGCATAGCAGGGCTTATTTCGATAATAGTTTCGTATACGGCAAATCTTTCCGGTGTGAATATGGAAGGCGGAGAACAGCTTTTGAATATTGCTCCTGACTATAATCTGAAATTAAACGGTCTTCTTTTTATTTCTATTTTGATAGCCTCTCTTGGGGCCGTAATGGATGTAAGCATGTCCGTCTCTTCTTCAATGCACGAAATATTGACAATAGATCCTTCAATCGAAAAAAAGAAATTATTTAAATCCGGCTTAAATGTAGGTAAAGATATAACCGGAACTATGAGTAATACTCTTATCTTGGCCTTTGCAGGGACATCCTTACCTCTGATAATGATGATATGGGGATATGGTATGAGCTTAAGGCAATTTATAAATATCCCCAAAATTGTAATACATATTGTACAAGGGCTTGCAGGCAGCATGGGTATAATCACTTCCGTTCCTTGTACGGCATTTTTTGCGGCAATGCTTCCACGTAAATAAGAAGCGGGATATGATAAACATTCCGGCTTAAAAAGCAAGTTTCTATGTTTATCATAATTGTATGTAGTTTTGCAAAAGCAAAACTTCTCGAAAAAAAAATTTTATAGTAGGAGGAATGCTATGAAAAAAAGGTTGATGTGTGTTTTAATTTCCATCTTTGTCATTTTTTCTTTTACTTCGTGTTTGGAGACCCGTGTAAAAGATAGCAGTGTAAGATCAAAGAGGGAAATGCTTGCAACAGGCAAGCAGTCGGATGAGGTTAAGTTAACTCATGCGGTAATTAGGAAGGGTGAAGCGGGAAAGGAAAATGTAACCCTCACCTTCGGTGTAACCGGAGATGTTCACGGCAGGCTTTATCCGTTTGAGTATGCTGTTTGTGAAGAGGTGCCGGGTGCCGGTTTTTCTAAAACATTTACCTTAGTCCAAGAGCTAAGAAAGGAAAATCCAAACACTGTTCTCATTGATGTAGGCGATACCGTTCAGGATAATAATGCCGAACTTTTTAATGACTTGGAAACTCACCCGATGGTTCAGGCAATGAACTACATGAACTATGACATTTGGGTTTTGGGTAACCACGAATTCAATTTTGAAAAGGAATTTCTTGCACGGAATATCCGTAATTTTAATGGGGCAGTCTTAAGTGCAAATATCAGGAATGAAAAGGATAAGAGCTTTTTTGTCCTGCCCTATCAATTATTGGAAATTGAAGGAGTAAGGGTTGCTGTTGTGGGACTCATTCCGCCCCATATTCCGATGTGGGAGTCTTCTTCACCTTCTCACTTTAAGGGCTTAAGCTTTGAAGAACCCTTGGATGCTGCGCGCCGCACTGTTGATTCTTTAAAGGGGCAGTATGATGTCTTGGTAGGAGCCTTCCACCTAGGCCGAAATGCCGAATACGGTTCTAACGGAGGCGTTATTGAAATTGCAAAGCAAATCCCGGAATTCGATATAATTTTCGGAGGGCATGAGCACGCTAAATATGCAAGTATAGTGGATGGTATGAACGGGGATAAGACCTGGATAATAGAACCCGGTGCCTACGGATGGGCCTTGGCTGTAGGAGAAGTAAAGGTCAAAAAAGAAAAGGATAAGTGGACGGTTGTTTCTGTAAAGGCTGAGAATAGGGAAACAAAAAAAGTTCCATCTAATAAGCAGATGGAAGAAGAATTCAAATTTGTTCATCAAACTTCTTTAAGTGATGCAAATACGGTAATAGGTAATATAACCGAGGACTTTATAAAGCGCGTCGATTATATTACCGGTGATGATAAGGTTACTACCATGCCGACCATCCAGTTGGAGGATACTGCCTTAATAGATCTTATAAATACCGTTCAGCTGTATTATACGAAGGCTGATGTTTCTTCTGCCGCGGCCTTCAGGTCTGAGATGAATTTGAAATCAGGTCTTTTTAAGAAAAAAGATGTAGCCTTCATTTATAAGTATGCAAACACCTTGATGGGGGTAAATATAAGCGGTGAAAATCTTTTAAAATACATGGAGTGGTCTGCTTCTTATTATAATACTACCAAAAAAGGTGATGTGACAATTTCATTTAATCCCAATATCAGAGGCTACAATTACGATATGTTTGAAGGTATAACCTACGATATCGATATTTCTCAAGCACCTGAAAAAAGGATTAAAAATGCAAGGATAAAAGGAAAGCCCATCGATCCGAAAAAGACCTATAAATTGGCTGTAAATAACTACCGTTTCGGCACTTTGACAAAACTTGGCCTTATAAGCGATAAAGATGTTTACTATGATTCTTATATGGAGATGCAAGATGCAGGGCGTATAAGAGACTTGATAGTAAAATATGTTAAGGATGTGTCAAAGGGTGTTATTAAACCTGTGACAAACAATAACTGGAAGATTATAGGTTTTGATTCCAATGTCAAGGGCAGAGAAGAAATCTTAAATAAGATTAGAGCAGGTGAGATAAAGATTCCCAAATCGGAGGATGGAAGAACACCGAATGTAAAATCTATAAATATCTATGAACTAAATTAAACTACCTTGCTTAAAGCTCCGGTTGTCTTATGAGGGCCGGAGCTTTTTGGTTGACTTAAAACGCTTAAGACTTCTTGCTTTTTGCCTAAAAATTCTATATAATAAACAAATCTTTTAGCAGTTCTTAATTTTGAACTGTATTTGATCAAGAAAAATTAAAACTTTTTTATATTTTTTTTAAAAGGGAGAAAAAATCTTTTTTATTTATACAATATTAGTAGAATGAGAAAATTTTTTATAGGAGATTCGATAAACAGTTCGGCAGAAATTCAGCCTCACTGTTTATCTTCGAGTTTTGTGCTTTGCACAAAACATCGCATTATTGTATGTAGTTTTGCAAAAGCAAAACTACTTGAAAAACTTTTTTCGCAAATTGATATTTGCTTCAAAAATTTTTTATAGGAGAACATTGTGGCAAAAGTAAAGACTGAAACACCGGCGGTTACAAGTCCGGACGATAAGTTAAAGGCTCTGGAGGCAGCCCGTCTTCAAATTGAAAAACAATTCGGGCAGGGTTCCTTGATGAAGTTAGGAAATAATTCCGCTATCGGAAACATAGAGATAATTCCTTCGGGAAGCATTCTTTTGGATGAGGCTCTCGGTATCGGCGGGTATCCGCGAGGCAGAATTATCGAAATATTCGGCCCCGAATCTTCGGGTAAGACTACCATAGCTCTTCATGCCGTCGCCGAAGCCCAAAAGCAGGGAGGCATAGCTGCTTTTATCGATGCCGAGCATGCCCTCGATCCCCAATATGCTAAGGCCTTGGGTGTAAACATTGATGAGCTTTGGGTATCTCAGCCTGATACGGGAGAGCAAGCCCTCGAAATAGCCGAAAGCCTTGTCCGCTCAGGTGCCGTCGATATAATAGTAATTGACTCTGTAGCGGCCCTAACTCCTCAGGCAGAAATCGCCGGAGAAATGGGAGACTCTCACATGGGCTTACAAGCCCGATTGATGAGTCAGGCCTTGCGAAAGCTCACCGCCATTATCGGCAAGTCCAACTGTATGATAATCTTTATCAACCAAATCCGAATGAAGATAGGCGTTATGTTCGGAAGCCCCGAAACCACTACCGGCGGAAATGCCCTTAAATTTTACGCCTCCGTCCGATTGGATGTACGCAAGATTGAAACTCTCAGTAAGGGAGAAGATGAAGCATGGGGAAATAAGATCCGCGTAAAGGTTGTAAAAAACAAGGTCGCTCCTCCTTTTAGAAAGGTCGAAATGGAAATCCTTTTCGGGAAGGGGGTTTGTCCCTATGGAAGCCTTTTAGATTCTGCCGTAAAACAAGAGATAATCGGAAAGAGCGGCTCATGGTATTCTTACGGAGACGATAAAATCGGACAGGGAAGACCCAATGCCGTTAAATTCTTGGAAGATAATATAGAAATAACTCAAAAAATCGAAAAAGAATTGAGAGAAAAGCTCTTCCCGGGCAGGCCCTTTGTTTCAAGCTTTGTAGAAAAAACTAAGGAGCAAAAGGAAGCTCAAGAAAAGGCTGTCGAAGCTCTTAAAAAAGAAGATAGTTCAAAAGAAGCTTCTCCGAAAGGCAATAAAGAAGAAGATGATGATTTTGAAGAAAAACCGGCTGCTTCAAAGACAAAGAAAGCCGAAGTAGTTGGTGTTCCTGCAGACGACAGTCTTTTTTAAGTTTTTTTTTAAAATGCCGAACAATAAAAGAGGAGCGGCATTATGAGTACACAAGCTTTAAGTCAGATTGATACACATGAAACAACCTATTCCAATACGGAATTTAAGGTGCATAATTTTGAAGGCCCCTTAGACCTTCTGCTTTTTTTGATAAACAAAAACGAGGTAAATATCTACGATATTCCGATTGCAGAAATAACCGAGCAATATCTGGAATATCTGGATTATGCAATTGAACCCGATTTGGATAACCTTGTCGATTTTTATTCGATGGCCGCAAATTTAATTTATATAAAAAGCAGAATGCTTTTGCCGGTTGAGGTTTCGGTTGATGATGAAGACATTGAAGACCCGCGTTCAGAGCTGGTCGATAAGCTCATCGAGTATCAAAAATATAAAAAGCTTTCCGAACTTATGGAAGAAAAAGAAAGCGAAGCGGAATGGTTTTTTGAAAGAAAAAAAATTCAGCACGCCCTTCCTTTTGGAGAAGAAGAACTTTGGGAGCGGGTCGATACTTGGGATCTTTTAAAAACCTTTTCACAACTTATGTCGAACTATAATGCCGAACACATCCTAGACCTTTACGAAGAAGTTTCGGTAAACGAAAAGATTACCCTCATGAACGAACTTTTGGATCAAAAGGGTGAGTGTATGTTTACCGATTTGATTGTGCGTAAGGGCAATTTAATGGATGTGGTCTGTGCTTTTATGGCAATTTTAGAAGCCGTAAAATTTAAGATGGCGAGTATCTGGCAAAACAGAATGTTCGGCGATATAAAAATACGCCCGTGGGAGCAGGATAATGGTTCAGAATTATAATTTGGAAAAGGAAATCTCATTGGTTGAGGCCATCCTCTATTTGGAAGGCGACCCCTTAACCGATGAGGCTCTTTGTAAAATATCAGGTCTCTCGCCCGAAATCGTAAACGATGCAATCAAGGCCCTGCAGGAAGCCTATGCTGCGCCTCAAAGCGGAATCGAGCTTGCTAAGATGATGGGCGGCTGGGTGATAATGCCCAAAAAAGAATTGTGGGAGCACCTAAAAGACCGCTACGGTAAAAAAAATGAGGGCCGCCTTTCCCGTGCCGCCATGGAAACCCTTTCGATAATTGCTTATTCCCAGCCGGTAACCAGGGCCGAAATTGAAGCTATCCGCGGTGTTTCCGCCGATAATATGATCCGCCTCCTTGCCGAAAAGGACCTTATAAAAGAGGTCGGCAAAAAGGATGTTCCCGGCAAGCCCTCAATGTTCGGCACCACAAAGGAGTTCTTAAAAGTTTTTAGGCTTAACAGCATTGCTGATCTTCCGAAGCTGGATGAAACCGAAAGAGAAAGATTCGAGCTTGCCCGATAAGGTGTTTTAATTTTTATGGAAGAAATAAGACTTCAAGTTTATTTAGCCCGCTGCGGAGTCGCTTCGCGCCGAGCCTCGGAAAACCTCATCCTAAACGGAAGGGTAAGTGTTGACGGCAAGATTGTAACGGAGCTCGGCACAAAGGTTTCCGGTACGGAAAAAATCTGCTTTGACGGAAAACAAATTTTCCCCGAGGCCGAAAAAAGATATATTCTATTGAACAAGCCTGAAGGCTATGTTTGTTCCCTTGCCGATGAGAAGGATAGACTCATCGCTGCCTCCCTCTTAAAAGATATCTACACCGAAAGGCTTTACAATATCGGCCGCTTGGATATGCTTTCGGGCGGGGCAATCATCTTTACAAACGACGGAGATTTTTCTGCAAGGGTTGAGCACCCTTCTTCCGAAATCGAAAAAGAATATGAGGTCTTAACAGTTTTTGAATACCCCGACGAGGTTCTCCAAAAATTTTTAAGGGGTGTGCGCATTGAAGGCGTTTTTTATAAGGCCCTCTCGGCTGAGCGCCTAGCCAAAAACAAGATGCGCATAGTTTTGATTGAAGGCAAAAACCGCGAAATCCGCCGCGTCTTAAAATTTTTTAATATCAAAATAAAAAAACTTACACGCGTCAGAATAGGCTGCGTGTACCTATCAGACCTTCCCCCCGGCAAACACCGCCCTCTAACTCCCGAAGAAATTAAAGGACTATTGGGTTAAGTGTGCTTTTAATTTTTACGGACAATAAAATCCCAAGAGGCTTTAATTTTTTATTCAAATATAGTATAATTAAATAGTATGGAGGTGAGAGATGGCTACATCAAGTTTGGCAAAATCTTTTGTTATAAAAACAAAAAAAGAAGCCGGTAATTTTGTAAAATTATTTTCAGAACAAGAGAACCAAAGGCCGTTAAAAGATATCAATATTGTAACACTTTCTCAAGAACGCCTAATAGAACTGATAAATGCAAAAAGAAAATAGTTTTGAAATTATTAGATTATTTGATCTATTAGCAACAGAAGGAGGGGAGATTTTTTTTAAATCTATGTCGGATGTGTTTTCTTCAACAAATAAAGATGTTGAAGAATTCTTGAAAGAAAAAGCAGTCCAATCAACAAAACTTAATACCTCATCTACCTATCTTGTGGTTTCTTCAAAAAAAGGATGCGACATTTTAGGATATTTTACATTAGCTACAAAGATGTTAACTTTGAAAAAAGAGGTTCTATCAAAGTCAGAAATAAAAATTATTAGCCGTTTTGGATATTATGATAAAGATTCTAATTCTTATAAAATACCTGCGATTCTTATTGCTCAGTTTAGTAAAAATTTCAATAAAAAATCAAAATCAATTAATGGTTCTGATTTAATGGATATTGTTTTAAAGCAAGTAAAAAATATTTTAAATTTGACCAGCGGAAAAATTGTTTTTATTGAATGCGAAAAAATAGAAAAGGCAATAAATTTTTATATAAAAAGCGGATTTCAAATTTTAGATACTGAAATTATAACAAAAAATAAAAAAGACCTTGTACAGCTTTATCGTGTTTTATAACCAAAATTACCCAAAAATCAACTTGACACCTCAAACTATACCATGTTAAAATGTAGGTATGCACGATATAAAATTAAAATCAATCACTAAAAGCTATTCTATCGGAGATGAAAAACAAATTGTTTTGGATGACCTTTCTCATAATTTTGCTTCGGGAAAAATAAGTTTTATTTTGGGGCCCTCAGGCTGCGGAAAATCGAGTCTTTTAAATATAATTGCAGGCATAGACAAAAACTATTCCGGTGAGGTTTTGTATAAGGGTGAAACTATTCAAGACTACGATAAATTTAGGCGGGAAAATATCAGCTTTATTTTTCAAGACAGTAATTTAATTCCGCATCAAAATTTATTAAAAAATATCGTAATTGCTCTCCATAACGGTATAGAAAATAAAGAAGAGCTTGCAATTAGCTTACTTAAAAAAGTCGGCCTATCCGAACATATTTATAAAAAACCTTCTATGCTTTCTACGGGCGAAAGACAGCGGGCGAGTATTGCAAGAGCTTTGGCAAGAAATACCGATATCCTGCTTTGTGATGAGCCTACAGGAAGTTTGGACGAAACAACAAAGATTGAAATCTGCGATTTAATTTTAGAAGTTTTTAAGGGCAAAACAATTATCTTTGTAAGCCATGATGAAGAATTGGCAAGGATATACGCCGATGAAATTTTAACTATCGATAATAAAAAACTAAAATCTATAAAAGAAAAAACTCAATCTGAATCCGATTCACAAATTGAACACAGAGCGGAAAGTAAAATTAAGCCGGAAGATTCAAGTTTTAAAAACAGGTTTTATATAAATATTCTATCCGAAAAATTAAAGCTTTTTAATTCGCTACAACTTTTAGTTATTATTTTAGGAATATTTATATTTTCGATCGGCTCATTTAAGGCTGTAAGTTATGGAATAGATCAATATCTTTACGGTAAGTACAAGGCCGATAAAATTACTTTAAGCAGTGCTGGTATGAGTTTAAACGCCTTGCTTCAAAACATTGAAGACTATAACGGAAAATTTAAAGAAAAAATTTACGGTTTAACTCTAGGCTTGCCTTCAAGTATAAGGGTCGAAAAAGAAAAATTACCCGTTTTTATAAATATGATGCAGGAAAAAAATAAGGCGAGCTTTTCGGAAGATATAATTGCAGGACGCTTTCCTGAAAATCCTAAAGAGATTTTATTCAGCAAATATTATGCACTTAAACTGCTTTATACTTTTGATAATCTTATTGATATTAAAAATATTTCCGCCGGCGATTTATTTAACCGCTTAAAAGAACTTCCTATTTCGTATAAAACCGTTTGCAAATTTGCAGGGAAGATTCCAAAGGACTCCGACTTTTACGATGAAGATTTAAAGATTGTAGGTATAATCGATGACTTAAGATACATCTCTGATTTTGATGAAGGTCTTTTTTTTGAAATGAAAAAATTTAATGAAGATATGGATGTGTCCGGTTTTGTCGCCTTTATGCGTAATATCGGAATTAATTTAAATTATCCTTTTTATTTAGGGGAAGAAGGAATCTCCGATTCGATCTATGTAAATGAAAATATTTATTTTTTGGAAGAAGAATTTACTAAATATCTAAGTAAGATTTATCTTTCTGAAGCTGCTTATAAATTTACATATTTCGATATATTTATAGATGAAAATTTAGATACCAGAAAAAAGGTGCACACTAATTACCTTTTGTTTAAGTCCATTTTTAAGGGAAGCGATAATATTTCGCTGGAAAGAAAATCATATCTTGATGATATTTACGGTTATAAATTAAGTATAATCTTTACATTAATTATTCTCGGTGTTATTGCCGTGCTTTCGGCATATAACGGCTTAAAAAATTTAATTACGGCTAAACGTAAGGATATCGGCATTTACCGCTCATTGGGTTATACAACAAAGGAATTAAAAAAGATGTTTATCAAAGAAGGATTAATTATTTCTTTTTTTGTCTGCCTTGCATCGGTTTTCTTTTTTATGATAATCAGCTTATTTTTGGGCGAGTATTTTATTAACTTATTGGATTGCAGCAGAATAGTAAATTTAAAGAGCCTTTTTAACTTTGATGTTTTTTCGCTCTCTGCGGCTTTTCTTATAATCATTTTGATAATTATAATTTCGATAAGCTCTGAGCTTAAAAAAACTAATATCGATGAACTTATAAGGTAAAGTTTGGAGGAACTATGCTTGAATTAAAAAATATAAATAAGTCATATAAGATTAGAGCCGGTTTGGAGCAAAGGGTTCTTAAAGATTTAAACATTGTTTTCGGCGATAAGGGCTTGGTAAGTATCTTAGGCAGAAGCGGCGGCGGAAAGTCTACAATTTTAAATATAATCGGCGGTTTATGTAGTTTTGATTCCGGAGAGATTTTTTATAATAATAAAAAAATTGAAGACTATAACGAGTTCAGAAAAAATAAAATAGCCTTTGTGTTTCAAGACTTTAATTTAATAAACCATTTATCAAGTGAAGATAATATTATTGCAGGTATGACTGACAGTATTACCGGTAGTATAAAAGAACGGAAAGAACATTCCGTTTCTATATTAAAAAGTTTAAACATAGGAGAGTTTACAAAAAAGAAACCTACACAATTATCGGGCGGACAAAGACAAAGACTTGCAATTGCCCGAATGCTTGCAAAAGAGGTTGATATTATTTTGGCCGATGAAGCGACTTCAAGTTTGGATAAAAAAAATGCACACCATATAATGGATATTCTAAAAGATATCTCAAAAGAAAAGCTCGTGATCTTCGTAACACATGATAAAGAACTCGCTTATGAGTACAGCGACAGAATTATAAGTTTAATAGATGGACAAATTCTAAAGGATGAAAATATAACTAAGGATATAAACGCAGAATCAGGAAATTCAATTAAAAGCAAATTGAGTGTGCCGAAAAAAAATAACTCGTATAAGAAAAATACACGATACTTACCTTTGAAAAATTTAAAAGGGCGGGCGAAGGCTAGTATCAGGAACATAATAATCATAGGCCTTATTTTTCTTTCTATATTGTTTTCAATTTTTATGGAATCAGATTATTTTAAGAACTATATGCATGATATCTATCTTCAAGAAGGTATCAAAACAAGTGTTTTGGATGTTGTAAAAGAAAAGCTAAGTGATGAAACTCTTGTCGAAAAATTAAATATGCAATACAAAGAGCTTCCCAATATTGAACATTGTTCCTATACATATAATACAAGAATAAAAATTGCAGGTTCAAATTATATTGAAGGTCTTCAAGCTGGAAAGCCTGTTCTTTCATATACAAATCTGGAAGATATAAGCTCTAACGATTACTTTAAGAAAATAATAACTGCCGGACGTTTCCCCAAAAAAGCTGACGAAGTTCTTATGAGTTCATCGGGTGCAATAGCCTTGCTTAAAGAGCTTAAAATCGGCGGGGAAAGATTGGAAGATCAATTTAATACAGGCAAGCTTGATGATAAGTATGTTTTTAGTCTGGTTGAAAATGCTTTTTTCTTTGTGGCAGAATACCGTTTGCCTAAGATTAAAATAACAGGTCTTATCGACAGTACAAAAGTAAACGAAAAAGCTCACACGGTTTATTTTATAAACGGCTTTACAAATCTTTTTGAAATAAAAAAAGGCGGTTTATACAAACACGGCCTTAAACTATATAAAACAGATCTAAGCGCAGAAAAGCATACTGAACTTTTAAATGCCTTTAAAGAAAATAAAAAAATAAGAGTGAATGAAGTACATCAAAAACGAGTAAGTATAGCTTATAACAAGATAGCTTCTTTTTTTGACTTCTCAAGAATTTTACTTATACTGATATGCTCAGTTTCAATCTTGTCCTTAATTTCTATTTTTTACACTACTGTCTTAGAAAGAAAAAACGAGATCCGGATTTACCGCTCTTTGGCCTACACCAAAAAAGAAATCGTAAAAATCTTCTCTTTAGAAATATTTTATACAAGCTTGGTTTCTGCAACCTTTGCCGTAATAATTTTGACAGTTGTTTATTATAGGCTGGGGTAAGACTGTGTTTTTGAAAATTATTGTTTATATAAAATCTTGACAAATACTTCCGTTTTGCGTTAGTATATGTACCTATAAGAAGAAAATAAACATTTTAAGGAATTTGAAACGATAAGAATGTATTCTTATGCAAAATCGGTTTAAGATTCTTTTATAAGTAGAGTTGTATAATTACTCATTTTTGTCAATAAAAATTAAATCGGCTTAAAAACTTATTTAGAGGTACTTTTATGAATATTTTAGAAAACACGCTGAATTCGATTAAACCCGTTTCGGAAGAAGAGGGGAAGAAGGCTAAGCTTTTTTGGGACAGCCTTGCTCATCCGCCGGGCTCTTTGGGAGAGCTTGAAGAGATGACGGTCAGGCTTGCGAAAATCAAGGGGCTTGACAACCTAAAAATCGATAAAAAAATAACGGCTGTTTTTTGTGCCGATAACGGAGTCTATGCGGAGAAAATTACCTCCCAGCCCCAGATTACCACCTTCTTGCTTGCCGAGATTATGCACACCGGAAAGACGGGCTTAGGAGCAATTTCTAAATGGGCAGGAAGCAGCATCAGGGTTTACGATGTCGGGATGATAAAAACGAGTGAACGGAAAGATGTCATCAACAAAAAGATAAAATGCGGTACCGCAAATATAGCTCAATGCCCTGCGATGAGCCGCGAAGACTGCATCCGCATGATTGAAACCGGAATAGAGGCGGCCTTTAAAATAGCAGATGAGGGCTTCGATATTGCCGGAATAGGAGAACTCGGAATTTGCAATACCACCACAACGGCCGCCGTGCTTGCAGGTCTTTGCGGGGCAGATCCTGAGCTGACTGTAGGGCGCGGTGCTTCTACAACACAGGCTATGTATGAGCTTAAGATTAAGACAGTAAAAAAGGCAATCGAAATAAATGCTCCCAAAAAAGGGGATGCAGTAGACTGTATTTCTAAGGTCGGAGGCTTCGATATCGCTGCAATGTGCGGCTGCTACATAGGCCTTGCTGCCCGCGGACTTCCTGCCGTAATCGACGGTTATATTTCCGGCCTTGCAGCCCTCTGCGCCGTAAACTTAAATCCTCTTGTAAGGGATTACCTTTTTGCTTCTCATAAGTCGGAAGAAAAAGGGGCTAAGATATGCACGGCAGAGCTTGGTCTTGAGCCCGTTCTCGGTATGAAAATGAGGCTGGGCGAGGGAAGCGGCTGTCCCCTTATATTTAAGATGCTTGAAGGGGCTATTTTCACAATGCAAAATATGGGAAAATTTACCGAAACCATGATAGACGGGGCCGATTTGGTGGATATCAGGAAGTAGCATAATCCGCGGAATTCCCTATTGACTAATTCTTTTCTTTATAGTATTATGCGTTCTTACCCCTGTTTTCATTAAAATACGGGGTTTATATTGAAATTTTGGGTTAATCCCGGGAGGTTTACGTGGTAAAGATCAGACTTAAAAGACTCGGAACTAAAAAACGCCCTTATTATCGAATTGTTGTTCAGGATGCCAGAGAGCCCAGAAACGGCAAAACCATCGATGAAGTCGGCATTTATCATCCGATCGAAACGGCAGAAAATCAGATTTCTTTTGATGCCGATAAGGTTAGAAACTGGTTGGGAAAAGGCGCACAGCCCACCGACACGGTTAGACGCTTACTTAACAAAAAAAAATTCACTCTATAAGTGTAAAATCACTTGACAGGTGAAAAGGAAAACAAAATGCAAAAAGATTTAATAGAATACATTGCCAAATCCCTTGTTGACGATCCTTCCGCCGTAACGGTATCGGAAAGCGAAAACGAAAAGGGTACTGTCATAGAGCTTAAGGTAGCCTCCGGCGACATCGGCAAGGTAATCGGAAAGCAGGGAAGAATCGCAAAGTCGATCAGAACCTTGCTGAGCGCAAGTGCAGGAAAGTCGGGAAAGCGTTATTCGCTTGAAATTGTAGACTAATAATGGATTTGCTGGCAACAGGACGAATCCGTGGCACCTTCGGGGTCGAAGGATTTGTAAAAGTTGAAAGTTTTTCCGGGGAATATGAGCATTTTTTAGGATTTGACAGAGTTTTTTTAAGTATCCCGCAGGAAAAATTAAGAGAGCAAAAGTATAAAGATGGCTGGTTTGAAATTGAAGAAGTTAATTTGAGAAAGGCCGATGCTCTCATAAAATTTAAGGGGATAGACAGCCCCGAAGCCGCCAAGAGCTTGACGGGTTCGGAATTGTTTATTCCTAGGGACAAGGCCGCCCCCCTTGAGGAGGGTGAAGTTTATGTCCATGATCTTTGTAATTGTGATCTTGTATGCGAAGGAACTCTTGTTGGAAAAATAACAAGTGTAGCAGAAGGCGGAGGCGGTTACCTCTTAGAAATAGCCGGCAAAACCTCCGAGGCTGCTGCGGAATCGAGCTTTTATGTTCCCTTTAACAAGGAATTTATCGGAAAAATCGATTTAAAGGCTAAAACCGTGGAGCTCATGCACCGCTGGATTCTTGAATGAGATTCGATGTGCTGACCTTATTCCCCGAAATACCCGAAGCTTTTTTTAAAACTTCGATTATGGCTAAGGCTGTAGAAAAGGGAATTATTAGCTGCAACTTGGTGAACATCAGAGACTTTGCCTTTGACAAGCACCGCTCATGCGATGATATCGTTTACGGCGGGGGAGCCGGAATGTTGCTCTTACCGGAACCCTTAAGCCTCGCATTGGATTCGGTTAATGCTTCTTCTAAAAGAGTAATCTATGTTACTCCTTCCGGGAAGCCCTTTAACCAAGAGCTTGCAAAAGAGCTTTCTTTAGAAGAAGAGCTCGTCTTTGTCTGCGGAAGATACGAAGGCATCGATCAGAGAATTATCGACGAATATGTCGATGATGAAATCTCGGTCGGCGACTACGTTATGTCCTCAGGCGAGCTTGCTGCCCTGGTGATAATCGATGCGGTTTACCGCCTGATAGACGGAGTTATCTCCGGTGAGTCGCTTGAAGAGGAAAGTTTTTCGGGATTTTTGCTTGAGTATCCGCAATATACAAGGCCAAGGAATTTTAAGGGAAGAGAGGTTCCCGAAGTGCTCCTTTCAGGACACCACCTAAACATTCATAAGTGGAGGCTGAAAAAGCGTATCGAAAAGACGCTTAAAAACCGGCCCGAACTTATCGAAAAAGCAAGAAATTGCGGAATGTGGACAAAGGAAGCAGAAAAAATATTTAAGGAGTTTGAAAATGAGTGATCTTATTATGAAAATTGAAGCTCAGCAAAAGGCTGAAAACCCTCCCGTTTTCCGCGTAGGAGATACGGTTAAAGTTCACTTTAAAATCGTTGAAGGAAAGACCGAGCGAATTCAGGTTTATGAAGGCTTGGTAATCTGTTTTAAAAATTCCGGAATCGGAAGAACATTCACTGTACGAAAAAATTCTTATGGTGTAGGCGTTGAGCGCGTTTTCCCCCTTCATTCACCTCGAATTGCCAAGGTTGAAGTGGTACGCCCCGGAAAGGTACGCCGAGCCAAGCTTTACTATATCAGAGAGAAGGTAGGTAAGGCCGCTAAGATTAAAACCCTTATCACCAAAAAGAACTCATAGTTTTGAGTTTAAAATTTTAAATCAGCGAAAGACTTCGTGATTTATACGGACGGTACAAAACTTTTTTTTACCGCTTCAAGACGGGCTGACTCAGCTTCGATGAGCTTAAAAAACGGCGACATTGTAAATGCCAAAATTTTAAGCTTAAAGACGGATGGAGCAGCCCGTATTTTTTTTAACGGCCATATTTTTGAGGGGAATGTTTCAGGTGCTCTCAAAGAAGGCGACAGCCTTAAAATGCGGGTCATCATTGACTCTGACAGAGTTTTCCTCCTCCCCGAAAAAGGAAGCGAGACCTCTTCTTCAAAGGACATCTTTTCTAAACTGGGTCTCCCTCAAAACGAATTAATCTCAAATATTATCGCCTTTTTTACCGCAACTGAAACTCGTCTCGACGAAAAATCGATAAACCGTATTTTTAACTTTTTGCAAAAAAAAGCAGCTAAATCAAGTTTAAAAGAAAAAGAAAGAGGAGCCTTTGCCGCCTCCCTCATCGAAAGCAAGGGACTTGAACTTTCCGATGAGCTTTTTTCGCAAATCTATGCAGCTATTTTCGGCGGCGGCAGAGATAAAAATGACGATGAGGTCTTGGAGATGATAAACCATTTAAAAGGCGAAGGGCTCCATTGGATTATCCTTCCCTTTGAAAGAGAATTCGATTCTTCCAAGGCAGCAGGCTCCTTAGCCCTCTTGCTGGATATAGGCTTAAAAGAACTTAAGTCTCTGGTACTTAGGTGCAATTTTAAAAAAGAACCGTCCGGAGCGGATGAGTCTTGGATCTTTTCTTTGCATGATAAAGAGTTTACATTTATGCGTGAAGATGCTGAGCTTTCTAAAAAAGAAAAAGAGGATTTGGAAAAGCTTTTTACTTTTTGTTTAAAGGAGTCAGGTTTTTTCGATTCGGAAGCCGCCTCCGTTTTTGTCCGGTACGGAGAGCCGCCAAAATTCGATCCGCCTCCGTCAGTAGATTTAAGGGTGTGATATTTTGATAAGAAATTGCTCTGGTGTACAAGCTTCAATTCTTGCCTGCTTAAAATCAGACTTTGCTCTTGTTTTTTTTCCTTTTTTACTATATTATTACGGTATAATTTTTGCCTAAAACCGGCGGCTTTTTATGGAAATAACAGAACTTGAAAAACAAGTCTTAAAACAAGAATATCCGCAAGTGAGTCTTTCGGATGATCTTGATATTGAAAGATATTTTGAACTTAGAAAGACAGGGCATTTAAATGAAGCCCTTTTATTATATAACGGAAAACTAAAGCGCAAATACCCCGATGATTCTATGCGCTATGAACTGATGTCTTCATATAGGCAGAGATCGCATAGGTTTCAGGAATTGCTGACTGCAAATTTAATTCAGCTTGCTCAAAAAACCATCATGCAGATTAAGCAGGTAATAGGGTTTATTACCGAAAGAACGGCCAATCTTGATACAAATGATGTTTACAATGTTGTGCAGGAGTGTGAAAAAATAGTTTCGGCCGTTTCTTCCGACAGGTTTGCTTCGATTTCGTTTACCGAAAAATATGCGCGATATGCGGACATCATAGGTTTTAAACAGGCAGCTATGAAAAAATCGGCAGAGCTTATCCGCCTCTATGTTACCGATACCCTTTCATCGGTAAAGGCTTATCGTGATGAACAGGCTGAAATTTTGTCACGTCAAAAAAGAGAACGGGCTGCATACAAGCCTCCTAAGACCTTTGACTTTTCAAAAATTGTTTTTACAAAAGAACAAATAGATGCGATAATTATTTCTCCCGATATTAAACGGGTTGAAGATCAGGTCATTGCCTACACCTTAAAGTATTGGCCGGTTTATGCTGACGGAGGCTTTGAAAATATCGTTCTATTATACAGCCGAAAATATAAGACCAATAATTTTAATATTTTTCAAGCCGTAAAAATCGGAAGGTTTAGAAGCTGGAAGGATGAAGAAATTTTGCAGGCCGTTTTATTGAACCTTGTAAACGGTTACTACTACAGCATAAGCGGAGACCTTTATCTTCAAAGAGAGTGGGCTAGAGTAAAACTTTCGATAGAACCTGTAAAAAAAGAAGCAGAACTTTCCGATACGGCTCCTGATAAGGAAGCTCCTTTAAAAGAGAAGGCAAAACCGAAAAAAGAAAAAAAGACTCCCAATAAAAAGGCTGAAAAGAAAAGCCTGAAAAAAGTTTCAAAAAATTCGGAAGCTGCCGGGCAAAAAGATAATATTGCACAAAACAAAGAAACAGTTCAGTATAAAAAAGCAGAGGAAGTTAAAAAATCCGAAATCAAAAAAGAAAATCTTACAGAAGCTAAAAAAGAAGATCCGATTTTGAGCTCTTATTTTGAAAGGCCTAAACTTGAGACGAATCCTTCAGGCTCCATATCCGAAATGATTAAGACTATGAGAGGCGATAAATATCAAATTCACAAAGGCCTCTTTTTTGAAGGCATAAGACCTTCAATTCGAAAGGTGCTTGAAAGGTCCGCTGTTCAAAAGATTTCGATGTTCGGTAACGAGCAAAACGATGCCGAGAATTTTATCTACGATTTCTTTGATGAAAACTACGACAACCCTTACCAAAACTGGGGCATCTCAGATGAGAGGGTCCAAGTATTAAAATTAGGCTTCGATGTAAAGACTCTGGAACCGATTATAGCAGATTGGATTAAGGGACTTAAGTTTTAAAGAGAAACTATAGGAAACAGCGGAAGATTATGGAAAGCGGAGGTTAAAATATGGATTTTTTACGGAAGATGCCCATCGGCGTTCAAAGTTTTGAAAAACTGCGGAACGATAACTATTTTTATGTTGATAAAACCCGGTATTTGAATGAGTTGGTGCAAACATCATCGCCTTATTTTCTAAGCCGTCCCCGCCGCTTCGGGAAGAGCTTATTTCTTTCTACTCTCAAGGCGTACTTCTTAGGGCAAAAAGAATTGTTTAAGGGTTTATATATAGAAAAAGCCGAAGAAGAGCGGGCTGCGGCATCAAATACCGAAAGCTGGATTGAGTATCCCGTTTTCTATCTTGATTTTAATGTCGGAAAGTACACCGATAAAACTGCATTTGAAGAGCGGCTTCACTTGTTTTTACAAAATATTGAAAATGAATACGGAATAAAAGATGCGGAAAAAAATTCATTTGCTTCAAGGTTTGAAATTGCATTAAAAACCGCTTATGAAAAAACAGGAAAACAGGTAGTGGTGCTTGTTGACGAATACGATAAACCGCTTCTTCAAACTATGGGAAAAGATGAAGCCTTAAATGAAGAATACCGCAATGCACTGAAAGTCTTTTATTCCGTCTTAAAGAGTTCAGACCAATATATCCGCTTTGCATTTTTAACGGGTGTTACCAAGTTCAGCAAAATCAGTATTTTCAGCGACTTAAACAATTTGCGTGATATCAGCATGGAAGAAGATTACGGTGCCGTCTGCGGTATTACTCAAGCGGAGTTGGAACATAATTTTGCCCCTGAAATAAAAACATTAGAGGAAAAGTTTTCGTGTACGCATGAGGCAATGCTCGCAAAATTAAAAGCAAAATATGACGGCTATCTTTTTCACCCTGATAGTGAAAATGTGTATAACCCGTTTAGCCTTATCAATGCGTTTGCAAAAAAAGAACCGGGCAATTACTGGTTTGCCACCGGCACGCCGACCTTTTTGGTGGACTACTTAAAAGAAGCCCATTACAATATTCCCGATTTGGACGGCAAAGTTGAGTTAAATGAAAGTGGTCTTGAAACATATCGGGCTGCCGCAAAAGAACCTCTACCGATTTTGTTTCAGGCAGGATATTTAACGATAAAAGAATACATTGCAGAAGCCCGATTATACCGTTTAGGTTTTCCTAATGACGAAGTCCGCTACGGTTTTTTGGAGAATTTGATACCTGCATATACAGGGCTTCGTTTGAGCGATACCGGTATTTCCATTTGGGAATTTACCAAAGCCATCAGAGAGGGCAATGTGGACGATTTTATGGAACGGATAAAAGCGATTATCTCAGGTATTCCTTATGACAATTTAACTAAAAAAGATGCAAAGCTGCGTGAGCAAAATTATCAAACTGCCGTATATTTAGTGTTTGCTTTGATGGGACAATTTGTAGAAACGGAAGTGCATTGCTCCGCAGGCAGAGCGGATTGCATTGTGCAGACTGAAACGGCCGTTTATATTTTTGAATTTAAGCTCGGCGCTAAAGGGAGCCCGGATGAAGCAATCGCACAGATAAAAGAGAAAAACTATGCGGGTAAATACGCCTCATGCGGAAAACCGATTATGCTTATCGGAGCGAGCTTTGACGAACGGAAAAGAACGATAAAAGAGTGGAAAGCTGGTGGTATTTAAAGAAAAACCGAAACGCTCTACACCCTTCCCCGATAAGCAAAATACAATTTGTTATTCTTCTTCGATAACGAAGCCCTCACAGACAATCCTTTCCAAAGGATACTTTAATGCAGCGACCTTTTCATATACATCTTTGGTAGGAACTATTATCTTTTTACACCACGATCTTTTACAGTTAAAAGCATCATAGGCTATTTTTTCTATCGAAGCAGGTAATTTTATCTTTGCCTTTGTACATCCAAAAAAAGCCTTAAAACTTATATTTGTAAGATTTGAATTTGGGAATTTTGGGGGAAAAATAATCTTGACGGAATACGTATAAATGTGTATAATAAATTATGACATTCAAAGAAATGGAAAAAATAATAAAAAAAGACGGCTGGTATTTAGATTCAACAGTAGGGTCTCATTATCACTATTTACACAAGACTAAAAAAGGCAAGGTTACAATTCCATTTCATGGTAACAAAGATTTATCGAAGTTAGTTATAAACAGTATTTTAAAGCAAGCAGGCTTAAAGGAGTAGAAAATGTATTTATATCCGGCAATATTTTATAAAGACGAAACAGGCGGGTATTCCGTAGCTTTTTATGATTTTGAATTGGCTACTTGCGGTGATACACTGCAAGAAGCTTTTGTTATGGCAGAAGAGGCTTTAACCGGACGCATACATTTAATGCTAAAAGATAATGAAAAACTCCCTATACCGTCAGAGGTCTATAATATTAAAAAACCTAAAGAAGCGGAATTTATTACACTCATCAAAACGGACAGGAAATATCTAAAGAAAGATAAATCTCTTAGAAAGAATGTAACAATTCCCGAATGGCTTGCAGAAGCTGCCGAAACTGCCAATCTTAATTTTTCGCAGGAATTACAAAATGCCCTCAAAGCAAAATTGAAGGTTGGGGTGCAGCAGAAAATGTAATCAGCTTGGGCTTACAATAATAATTTTCCTCGAATGCCCTATAATCAAAGAAACATTCTGCTCCCTTATCAAAGAATTAACTTCCTGTAAAGTTTTTTCGGGGTTTAGTATATCGAGTGACGGAACAATAAGTTCAATTCCGTGCTTTTCCAATAGCATTTTTACTACTTGCCCCGTACTCGAATTTTTATCCGAATTAAGTTCGTGAATAAAGAGAGTTTTTTGCATACTGCATTTATTTTGAAGCCTTCTTTATTGACGGGATTTTTGTATCGCTGAATAAATGCTCATATAAGTCAAGAATATAATCCCGTTTATTATAATAAAAATCGGTAATTTAAAATTTATAAACATAAAAATTAAATTTGTTACCAGTATAATTACGTAAAATATACCCGATACAGTTTTTGTATTTAGGTTTGTTTTAGCATTCGGATGACTGATACCCATCATTAAAAATGAAATAATAGTCAATAAAATTCCTGTTGCTATTCCGAAAATAAGTTTGTATTCCGTATGAGCATAGTTATAAAACGCAAAGCCTATAATTACATTTATACCAATAGCAAGGATTGTTTGTACAATATTAATTTTTATTTTATCCATAAATTTTTCTCCTATAAAATTGTTAAATATTATGTTTTAGGCAGGGGCGGAGGAACAAGAGATACTAGCTTTAAAATCTCAGGTAGATTTGTTATATATTTATATTCCACACACCAAAACTTAGTAAGTATAATGTGTGGAATACATAAATACGCATTTTACTTACTTTATTTTATCTAATTTACTTTGAAAATAATCTGCTTCATTATTATTGCCCATAGATCTAAGTTTCATAATACCAAATTCCAGTTTTTCTTTTATAACTTTGAGAGTTTGCTTATCCTGAGCATTTCCAAATAATCCTCCTTTCAGTCCTGCCGCTCTACTTACAAGGTTATTTAAGGTAGATTGTATTTCATCTGAATTCCCCTCAATATTTAAATTAGAAATATCTTGACGTTCGTTGTCACTTTTTACAGCATCTTCACGTTTGGCTCGCTGCTTTTCAAGTTCAGCTATTTTTTCTGGAGATTCGCTGTTTGATATATTTAATAATCCTCCTCCTGAACGACTTTTAGACTTTCCTGAATTATTAGTCTCTTCTAATCTTTTACAGTCAGGGCAAATCTTAGGACCTCTAAAAATAAACCCTGCACCTGGTATTACGTCTTTTGCAAAATCTTTTAATCCTTCTGTCGGTGTCATATCATCATAATAAAAAGTTGCACCGCATTTTTTGCATTTGGATTTTTTCATAGTGTTATTCTCCTTTCGGCATCATTTAGCCTATGTTATTTGTTTATATCTGATACACAGGGTTTATTTAAAATTTTCCTTTGTACCCTGTATCTTTTATTTTTTTTCGTTCTTTTAGACCAAGTTTATCACATCCTGAAAAATTGTCATAAGTTTGCATTCTTAGCCATGGCTTTTTAGTATAACTAATACTTTTTTCTGGTATATTTACTGTAGTTAATTTTTTGCAATCTGCAAAAGCATAATCATCTATAAATTCAATACCATTACCAATTGTTATACTTTCCAACTCTTTACAATTTTTGAAAGCTGCATACCCTATTTCTTTTAAAGAGTCAGGTAAGATAAATGTTTTTATAGAAGTATTCATAAATGCACTACTATGAATTATTTCAATATTGTCTTGGAATGTTACAGATGTAAGTTTACAGCAATCTGAAAAAGAATTAACCCCTATTTCTTTCAGTGTTTGAGGGAATTTAATTTCTTTAACTCCAGTTTTTTCAAAGGCACCTAAAAATCCACTATCTTTTGTTCCTATTATTTCTAACTCTTCAGGCCACATTATATCACTTAAATTAATACATTGATAAAACATGCTGTCAGGAATTTTTTTTAGTTTTTTGGGAAATACAACTTTTTTTAAAGTCTTATTCTCATCAAAGCTATACTCGGTTCCTCCTAAAGATTTAGTAACAAAAGTTTTATCCGCATAAATTATTGTTATTGAATCAGGAAAAACTATAAATGTTATTGGAGCATTTGCAAAACCATCATAGCTATTTGCTGAAAATTCCAGAACTGGTAAGCCCTCAATTTCTGATGGAATTACAACATCTCCTCCTTTTCCACGATAACCTAAAATTATGACTCCGTCCCCGGCTTTATTTAAGTCGTACTTAAAATCGGATGCAGGGCTTTCTTTAGGGGCTTTTTGAGCAAACAAATTGCCCATGCTTAATACACTCATTAAAAAAATGAGAGATACAACACGCGAAACGAATCTTTTCTGTTTCATCTAAAACTCCTTTTGCAGTTTTTGAACTGCGAAATTAAATTTATTTAAACAAGGCATAATGTAATTTTTTGTGAGTTTATCTTTTGAGAAAAACCATGCAAAAAATACAGAGACCTTGTAAAAACCAAAAAATGAGAAAATTATAATATAAAAGGAAATTTTTAAAAGTTTAAAATAAGAATAAAATTTATTTTGAATTTTGTAATCTAAGTATAGAGATATTAGAACTAATAGAGAAAATGGGGAGGAGGGGGGGGGTAAACCTAGGCTAACATTTTCCTAATACCTTTATCCGTTAAATTTGAGGTGTGAGAAAAATTAAAGTGCAAGCCATTTAAAATTAATTTTACCATAGGCACAAGACTAGCATATACAGTCAAATTTGTCAAGTCTTGAATTTGGGGCAATCGCATCACAAAAGTTGAAAAATGGATAATAAATACTCATCATTAATCACACAAAGATTTTTTAAACTTTTTTTTAGACTTTTCAATCTTAAAAGTGATATATTATCACTAAGAGAAGAGTAATTTATGGAATTAAAACCGGAAGGAACAAATCAAAATCTTAAAAAAATTTTAAAAGAAGGTCTTATTTACAATATCGTATTGTTTTCTCCCAATAATCCCAAAATAGCACCGGGAGTTACCTATATTCCTTCACATGAAGAGATTCACAAGACTATTAAAAGCTCTTTAAAATGGAAGGCTTGTTGGTATAGTAATATAATTAAGAATGATGAGGAATGTTATATTTTATATAATTATACGCTGCCGCATCTGAGTTTTTATAGCTTTGTACAAAACTATAAAAAAGAATACTTTATTGTCGTTCAAAATGAATCTTCAGAATTAGTTTATTATCTTTATAAGGTTAAAGCTGAATATCCGCCATTTAAACTTACAAAAGAAGAACAAAAAGAATTAAAGCAACGGCAGTCCTTTGAGATCATATACAGTGGAAACTCTCTTAAGGATCTGCACACTTATCATAATGACAAGGATCTAAAACTGATAGAAGAAAAAGATGTAGCAGACGGAGCTTTTGCGTATACACAAAAAATAATGGAAATGTATTCTGAAGGTCCGGGGCTTTCTCTTAAAGAAGGAAAGGAAGATATAGCCGAGATGGTATCAACACAGCCAAAAGACTCGATGAGTTTATATTTTGAAAGAAACCGGGTTCAGTGGGGAGGTAAAGAACGCTGGCAGCGGAATGATAATGCTGAAGGATCACGATTGAAAATTTATCGTTTCGGATCAATGTGCTTTTTTTTAAATTTTTCTAAGAAAAAATGAGTTCTGTAAATAATTTATGTCAATAATCATTATAACAGAAACTAGAACATATCCTTGCAAAATCCATCTTTTTTTGATATACTCACTCCTCCTATGAATGAATTTACTGAAGGTCTTAATCCCGAACAGTTTAAAGCCGTTACGACAATTAACGGGCCCGTGCTTATAATTGCGGGAGCCGGTTCGGGGAAAACACGCGTTATCACTTTTAGAATTGCCCACATGCTCGACAAGGGAATTCCTCAGTCTCAGATTTTGGCCCTCACCTTTACCAACAAGGCTGCTAAGGAAATGGCGGATCGGGTAAAGGAACTCACAGGTAAAAAACTTCAAAACCTGACCGTGAGCACCTTTCACGCCTTTGGAGTCAAGGTCCTGCGTGCCCATATCGACAAAATAGGCTGGAGGAGCAACTTCAGTATTTATGACGAAACCGACCGCAATCAGCTGATTAAAGAATGCGGAAGGGAGCTTAAATTTTCGGCGGATGCCTTGGATGTTTACAAGGTAGGTATTCTTTTTTCAAACATCAAAATGGGAAGAAAGGATTGGACAAACGAGCACGATTCTTACAAGGCTCTTTATAAAGAATATCAGGAAGGGCTTAAACTTTACAATGCCGTAGACTTTGACGACCTTATAATGCTCCCCATAAAAATATTTAAAGAGCACCCCGAGGTCTTGGCGGAATACCGCGAAAGATACCAATATATAATGGTTGACGAATTTCAGGACACAAGTACACAACAATATAATTTTATGAAGCTAATCGCCGACAAAAATATCTGCGTGGTAGGAGATGACGATCAATCTATTTATTCGTGGAGGGGGGCGAGCTTTGAAAATATCCGCACCTTTGAAAAAGACTTCCCCGAAATGGTTGAAATAAAACTTGAGCAAAACTACCGCTCCACGGGCACAATCTTGGCCGCCGCAAACGGGGTAATTTCTCATAACGTAAACCGCAAGGTTAAGGCTCTTTGGTCGGAAAAAGATTCGGGCCGGCCCATCGAAATTTTTATTCCCGAAAACGAAGCTGCTGAAGCCGACTTTATTTCGGACATGATTTTAAGCTTAAAGCAAAGGGAAGGCTTTAAATATTCCGACTTCGGAGTTTTAATCAGAGCCAACAGTTTGAGCCGCCCCTTGGAAGAATCCTTTTTGGAAGTAAACATTCCTTATAGAATGTCGGGAGGAACGAGCTTTTTTCAGCGTAAGGAAATAAAAGACCTTATAAGCTATCTGCGTGTGGTTGCAAACCCTGACGATGATGTAAACCTCTTGCGCATTATAAACACGCCGAGGCGGGGTATAGGCAAAAAAACTCTCGAAACCCTTTCGGCCCTTGCAACCGAAAACGCCTGCTCGATGCGGAGTGCAATCCGCCTCCTCCTTGAAAATCCTCCTGAGGACATGAGGGGAAAGAGCATCGAGGACTTAAAAGAATTTGCCGAGCTTATAAGTGCACACCGTACTCAGCTTCTTTCGGGGAAGGGCCTTGCTCAAAAGGTTAGAAAACTTTTGGACGACATCGCCTATAACGAATACCTTATTGCCGAATACCAAAAAAGCGAAAAGGCTGCTCAATTTAAAATGATGAATATCGAAAGTTTTTTGCACTCGATGGACGATTGGGAAAACAATCCCGACAATTGGGACGCAAGCCTTTACGATTATCTTAACCGCATTACCCTTTTAACCCGCGATGATACTGAAGAAGATAAGGGTGAGGTAAACATTATGACCATTCATTCTTCAAAGGGCTTGGAGTTTCCTGTGGTTTTTATTGCGGGTGCCGAGGACGGCCTTATTCCCCATGCGCGGAGTGTTGAAGAAAATGACGGAGATGTCGAAGAGGAGCGCCGCCTTTTCTATGTGGCCATCACCAGAGCCCAACAAAAACTTTTTATCACAAGCTGCAGGCAAAGACGGAAACAGGGAGGAATCGCCGAATGCGCTCCCTCTCCCTTTTTGGATGAAATTCCTGCCGACCTCGTCGAATACCACGAGCCCGATGCCCAAGCCGAAGAAGAACGCATCGCCGATATCTTCAGCCAAATGAAAAAAAAGTTTTCGATGTAGGGAAGGTTAGTTTATTTTCTTGTGAGGAAGTTTCTGAGAGTATAGTTTTATTGCCAACTTTGTATTTTTCTGTTATACTGTATTTATGAGTACACGCAAAATGCCTATCGGCGTTCAAAGTTTTGAAGTTATAAGAAAAGAAAATTTTGTCTACATAGACAAAACGGAGCTTGTTTGGAAATTAATAAATGCAAGCCGTGTTCATTTTTTAAGCCGTCCGCGCCGCTTCGGGAAAAGTCTCCTTCTTTCCACATTAAAGGCCTATTTCCTCGGTCAAAAAGAACTATTTAAGGGCTTGGCTATCGAAAAGCTTGAAGAGGGTGAAAAGGAAAAAAGAGAAATATGGCAGAAGTATCCAGTGTTCTGCCTTGACTTTAATCTTTCAAAATACGAAACAAGGGAGGACTTGGAAGAGCTTTTAAATGTAAACCTTTCTTTATGGGAAAAAGAATATGGAACAGAAAAGTCCGAAACCGCTTTTTCAAGCCGCTTTGCAGGCCTTATCCGCCGGGCCTATGAAAAAACGGGTAAGCAGGTTGCCGTTCTCATAGATGAATACGATAAACCTCTCCTTCAAACAATGTGGAAGGATGAAACCCTAAACGAAACCTACCGCACAATACTTAAAGGCTTTTACGGCGTTATTAAAAGTTCCGATCAATATGTCCGCTTTGCCTTTTTAACGGGAGTTACAAAGTTCAGTAAGGTAAGCATATTCAGCGATTTAAACAATCTGCGGGATTTAAGCCTCTTGTCCGATTATTCTGCTATATGTGGCATTTCCCAAGAAGAACTTGAAGCAGGCTTCCTCCCTGAAATTGAAGCCCTCGCAGAAAAAAATGACTTGAGCTATGAGGAAACTCTTACAAAATTAAAGCAAAGATATGACGGCTATAAATTTTCTGAAGACGGAAAAAATATGTATAATCCTTTTAGCTTGTTAAATGTTTTTGCTGACGGAAAAATGCGGGATTATTGGTTTGCAACGGGAACTCCTACTTTTTTGGTGGAATATTTAAAAAAGGCCTATTATAATATTCCCGACCTTGACGGAAATGTAAAAATGAACGAGGCCGGTTTGGAAACTTATAGGGCAGAAGCTCTCAATCCCTTGCCCATACTCTTCCAAGCGGGCTATCTTACGATTAAAGACTATAATGATTTTTCTCGTCTTTACCGTTTAGGTTTTCCGAATGAAGAAGTGCGCTACGGATTTTTGGATAATTTACTGCCTGCCTATACCCCGATAAGAACCGATAAAACCGGGCTTTCTATTTGGGAATTTTATGAACAAATCGAGGCCGGAGATGTAGAAGGTTTTATGCAAAAGATGAGGGGAATAATTTCGGGTATTCCGTACGATAACTTAACGGAAAAAGATCTTGCCCTACGTGAGCAAAACTATCAAACGGCTGTTTATCTTGTCTTCGCTCTTATGAACCAATTTGTGCAAACTGAAGTTCATTGTGCAACAGGCAGAGCCGACTGTGTTATTGAATTTAAAGACAAGGTCTATATCTTCGAGTTTAAGCTTGCATCAAACGGAACAGCTGAAGATGCTCTACAGCAAATCAAAGAGAAAGGCTATGCCGATAAATATTCAGGAAGCGGTAAAAAGATAATAGCCGTGGGTTCAAGCTTTGATGAAGAAAAGAGAACTATCAAGGATTGGGCCGTCTCCCCCTTTACATAAGCCCTCAAAAGTGTTAGGCTCTTTCTCGTAAAAACTTAACACTTTTATGGAGGCTCTATGCACTATCTTGAAAGATTTAAAAAATATATTTCGATGGACACCAAGTCCAACGAAGAAAATGAATGTTGTCCCAGCACTCCCGGGCAGCTTGAACTTGGAAAATATCTTGTAAAGGAGTTGACCGATATGGGCTTAAAGGCCGAGCAGGACAAGCACGGCTATGTTTATTCGTCCCTCCCTGCAAACACCGATAAAAAGGTTCCCGCAATCGGCTTTATCGCCCACATGGATACGGCTCCCGACTTGGACGGAAAATGTGTCAATCCTAAGGTCTTTGTATATAAGGGCGGGGATATTAAACTCAACGATGAGTACACAATGACTGTCAAAGATTTTCCCTTCTTAAAAGAGCTTGAAGGACAGGAGATTATCACAACCGATGGAACAACTCTTTTGGGTGCCGACGATAAGGCGGGCATCACGATTATCATGGGGGCTATAGAATATCTTTTGGCTCATCCCGAAATTAAACACGGCGAAATAAAAATCGGCTTTACCCCCGATGAAGAAATAGGAAGAGGAGCCGACCTCTTTGATGTAAAAAAATTCGGAGCGGACTTTGCTTACACTGTAGACGGCGGCCCCTTGGGTGAGCTTGAATACGAAAACTTTAATGCTGCAAGCGTTAAGATTGAGATTCAGGGAAAGAATGTGCATCCCGGTTCTGCAAAGAACACGATGATTAACTCTCTTTCTGCAGCGCGTGAATTGGAGAACATGCTTCCCGAAGAGCAAAAGCCGGAATACACCGAAGGCTATGAGGGTTTTATTCATTTAACCTCTATCGAAGGCTGCGTCGATTTTACAAAGATGTCCTACATTATCCGCGATCACTTTATGGAAAGCTTCCTTCATAAAAAAGAGCTGATGAAGGCTGCCGTCGATTTTTTAAATAAAAAATACGGCAACATAATCAAGATGGAGATGAAAGATTCCTATTACAACATGAAAGAAAAAATCGAGCTTCACATGGAAATAATCGAGCTTGCAAAAAAATCGATGGCCGATGTAGGTATCGAATCCCATATAGTTCCGATAAGGGGAGGAACAGACGGAGCCCGCCTTTCTTTTATGGGGCTTCCCTGTCCTAACCTTTTTGCAGGCGGCTATAATTTTCACGGCCGCTTCGAGCTCATCCCGACAAAATCGATCGAAAAGGGAATTGAGCTTGTTGTAAAAATTGCAGAGAACAACGCCAAGTAGTTCTTTTAGCTTAAAAGTTTTAACGAAAATGTTTAGCGGGTCAGGAGAAAAAAATCTTTTTGATTTTTCCTGTCCCGTTAAATTTAAAGGCCTAATGCCTGATCTTGTTTCTTATCCTGGTCGAAGTAACTTCCAAAATAATTGCCGTGCCGAAAATAAGATAGGATATAAAGCCGACCTCACTCATATTAAAGTTTAAGGAGCCTGCCATAAAAAGTTCGTAACCTATTCCTCCGGCTCCTGCAGCAGCACCCACGGCAACAGCGTTCCCGAAGTTAATCTCAAACCTAAAAAAGCTCCACGAAATTAAATTGTTTATTGAAGCAGGGAGAACTGCCTGACTTATAATTTCGATGTAGCTTGCCCCGCAGGCTTTTAAGGCTTCGATAGTTTTTTTGTCTATGCCGTCAAAGCTTTCCGAAAAACCTTTTACGAGGTAGGCCGTGCTGTGAAAGCTCATACCGAGGACGGCGGCTTCCGCTCCGATGTTTGCGGTTACCGAAAAAATTAAAACCCAAATAATGGTCGGCACCGAGCGGATAAGGGACATTGCGGTTCTTACGATTTTTACAAGATACTTGTTTGAAAGATTTTCCGAGGCGGCTATTCCTAAAAAGAAGGCAAGCACAATTCCGAATACTGTAGTTAAAAGGGCAAGGCTTAAACTTACCAAAAGAGAAAAAAAGATTTCCGCATAAGAATATTTTTGCGAGAGCTTTGGGTAAATAAATAAATCTTTTGAATATTCCGTAAATTGTAAAAAGGCTTTTTGAATTCCGTAGTCCGGCTTTTCGATTTTAAATAAGGTTATGATTGTAAGGCAGGATAAAAAGGTGAGCACAAGTAAAATTAAAAGCCTTTGTTTTGAGAATTTTTTTATCTTTATTTTTTTGTTTGTCTGTCTGATTTTTTTTGCTTGTTCAATCATAGAAGAATCCGCCTTATTTTATTTGAAAGAATGTCGATGAATAAAACTACGATTATCAGGCTAAAAATAATAAGGCCTGCGCTGTTATACCTGAAACTTTTAAAATAAAGATTAAATAAAAAACCGATTCCCGTTCCGGTTAGAATCCCTATGAGGGCCGAGTCCCTCACATTTGTTTCGATCGTATATAGGAGCCATGAAACAAGGCCGGGTGCTATGCTTGGGAAGACTGAATTAAAGAGGGCAGGAAAATACGGAACGCCTGCAGCACGCAGGGCTGTAAAAGACTCCTCGCTTGTTTCATCTATCATCTCCTTAAAAGCCCTTACAAGATGCCCGAAGGTAATTATAAAGAGGGCTAAAAAGCCGGTAAAGTTATTTTGTTTAAACGAAAACAATAAAAGCATGGCCCATGCAACAAGCGGAATGTTTCTTAAAAAAGAAGCTGCCAAGGTAAGGCCTATTTTAAAGGGTTTATTTATGCCTGTGGTTTCGGAACCGAGGAGGGCAAGTACAATTGCAAAAAAGGCCGCTGCCGTAGTTGCCGAGGCTGCTATCACGCAGGTTTCGCCCAAGGTCTTTATTATAACCGGAGTGTGTTTTAAACTTTCACTGTCGGGGATAAAGTTTTTTATAAGCCAACCTATCGCAAGCGGAAATTTAAAAATTGCTCTAAGGTCTTTAAAGCCCGTTATATTCGCCGCAAAGTAATAAATTAAAATAAGGCTTAAAAGAATACAAATTGCTTTTAGTTTTTTTCTTGCAAAAAATATCTGCTTTTTTTCCCAAGAGTATGAGGCCGTTTTTTTATGATAATGCCTTCTATGCCTTTTTTCTTCTGCGTGAATTTTTAAATCGAACTTCATAAAGTCTTTTCTCCGCTGCATGTAGAAGAATTTGTAAAAATTTCTTTATGGAGGATTTCGTCATTTAAGGAATCAGGCCTTCCGTCAAAAACTATTTTGCCGCTATTGAAGGCTATTATTCTATCCGCATATTTTTTTGCGGCCTCCATTTGGTGAAGACTTATAAGGCAGGCTATTTTTTTTGTTACTGCAAATTCTTTAATATAGTTTAAAACTATTTCTGCAGACTGGGGATCGAGGGAGGCTATGGGTTCATCGCATAATAAAAGTTTCGGGTTTTGCATTAGGGCCCTTGCAATGCCTATCCTTTGCTTTTGGCCGCCGCTTAATTCGCTGCATCTTTGAAAGGCAAAGTCTTCCATGCCCACCGTCTTTAAAAGGGCAAAGGCTCTTTCTTTTTCTTCTTCGGTATAAAGGCCTAAGGCTCCGCGGTAGGACGGAATTGAACCGAGGCAGCCGTGGAGGACGTTTTCGACGGCATTAAGCCTCTCGACCAGATTATAGTTTTGAAAAATCATTCCTATCTTTGAGCGGTATTGTCTTAATGTTTTTCCTTTGAGTCTGTTTATTTTTTCTCCCAAAAAAATCACTTCCCCCTCATCCGGCTCAACCAAGCGGTTTATACATCGCAGCATCGTGGATTTTCCGGCGCCGGAGAGCCCTATTATTGCGGCAATTTCTCCTTCTTCTATTTTAAAAGAAATGCTTTGCAAGGCTCTTCGTCCTGAAGGATAAGTTTTTGAAATATTTTTAAGTTCAAGAATCACAAGGCTGACCTCCAAAAAAAATTAAAGACTCTTCCTAAGTTTTTTAGAAAGAGTCTCAGGTTAGCCGTCAAAATTTTTATGGCTAACCTTCGAGTTTTTCATAAGCCTTTATTCGTGCGGAGGGTTTAATACCCTGATGCTCTGCGTCGGGGTTGTTGATTTTTAACGGCTTATGAAAAACATCGTAAATAAAGTTTAAGAGATTAGCACATTGTGGCATACATAACGGCTTTGATTGTATGCATGCGGTTTTCGGCTTCGTCAAAAACAACCGATTTATGAGATTCGAAAACCTCGTTTGTTACTTCCATTTCGGGAAGACCGAATTTTTTGTGAATCTCCTGACCTTTTGTTGTCTTTAGGTCGTGGAAAGAGGGGAGGCAGTGTAAGAAGATTGCATCCTTGTCTGCATTGTCCATAGCGGCCTTGTTTACCTGATAGGGCTTTAAAAGCTTAATGCGCTCTTCCCATACGCTGTCGGGTTCACCCATAGATACCCAAATGTCGGTATAAAGAACATGGGCACCCTTTGTTCCCTCATTTACGTTTTCTGTGAGGGTTACGCTTCCGCCTGTTTCGGCAGCGATCTTCTTTGCTTCAGCTACCAAGTCTTCGGTGGGGAAGAGGTGTTTGGGTGAACATGCAGTAAAGTGCATTCCCATCTTTACGCAGGCTATCATGAGGGAGTTGGCTACGTTGTTTCTGGCATCTCCCATGTATGTGAATTTTAGCCCCTTCAAATATCCGAAGTTTTCTTCGATTGTAAGAAGGTCTGCAAGCATTTGAGTGGGGTGGAAAAGGTCGGTCAAGCCGTTCCATACGGGGACGCCTGAATACTCGGCCAAGGTTTCTACAAGCTCTTGGCTGAAACCTCTGTACTCGATACCGTCATACATTCTTCCCAAAACGCGGGCTGTGTCTTCGATAGATTCTTTGTGTCCCATCTGTGAGGAATTGGGGTCAAGGTAGGTAACGCCCATCCCTAAGTCATAACCTGCAACTTCAAAAGAGCAGCGTGTTCTTGTGGAGGTTTTTTCAAAAAGAAGAACGATGTTTTTTCCTTCGAGGTATCTGTGAGGAATTCCTGCCCTTTTCATGTCTTTAAAATTTTTTGAAAGGTTGAGTAAATAGCGGATTTCGTCTGTAGTAAAATCCAACAATTTTAGAAAGCTTCTTCCGCGCAAGTTCTTTGCGCTCTTTCCGCGAATTTCTTTAAGCATAGTTTTAACTCCTTAAGATGCTATTGATGAATGAGAATAATATATCAGCTTTTGCAAAAATAATCCAGTACCTTTTTTATTCTCCTATTCTTCTCCAATGCCAACCGAATACGGAATGGGCATTGGTTACAACCATAAAGGCTTTAGGATCATTTTGGGCTAGATAGCTCTTTAGTTTTACAAAGTCCCGGCGGCTCATAACGGTTTGAATAACGGAGCGCTCTGCCTTTGTGTAGGCACCGGTTGCCTTGTAGACATTTGCCGAGCGGCCGAGTTCTACCATAAACCGGCAAAGATCATCGGGTTTATCGGTGTTTATTATACAGTATTTACTTACATTAAGGCCGTCAATTGTCGAATCTATAACAAGCCCGTTTATGATAACTCCTACAAGAGAGAACAAGGCTATTTCGGTTCCGTAGGCAAAACCTGCAAAGACGGTGATGGTGAAGTCCGTAAGTAAGCAGCCCTTCCCCAAATCGAGGCCGAAATATTTTTGAAAGATCATTGCAAAAATATCGCTTCCTCCGGTAGATGCATATTGATTCAAAACTATACCTACGCCGCCGCCGTAAAGGATAACGGCGATTATCAGCTGTAAAAATTTATCGTTTACAATCGGTCCTTGCAGGGGAACTAAAATTTCCAAAAGCCATACGGCTCCTGAAAGTCCGAGGCTTGCACAAACCGTTTTAAGACCGAATTTGTTTCCGATGATTAAAAAGCCCAAGGCAAACAAAAAAATGTTTACCACGACAAGCAGTGCCCCTGTAGAAAGCGGCAGGTATTTTGACAATACCAAGGCCATACCGGTTGCTCCGCCCAAAGACAGTTTTGAAGGCAGCAAAAAGAAATGAATGCCTGATGCTATCATCAAAACTCCGCAAACAATGTAAAAAAAACTTAATAATTTTTCTTTCATCTTTTTTCCTTTAAAATAAAAATTAATCTATAGTTGTTATTTAAAATTGAAAATCCGCCAAGTCAAATCATCCGCTTATTTTTTTGCATCAAGAATCTTGGCTGCCTTTTTTTTCCATTTTCCCGAACAATAGTAAATGAAGGTTAAAAGACAGCCTGCAGCCGAACCGATAGAAACTGCCAACCAAATTCCGTCCGAGCCTAAGTATTTTGAAAGAAGAGCTGCTGCCGGTACCCTAAACACCCACATAGCCATCAGGGTCGAAATCATCGGGAAAACCGTTTCTCCCGCTCCGCGTACAACTCCATTCAAGGTAAAGGTTATCGTATTAAAAAAATATGCAGGGGCGACTATTATCAGGTATCGGGCTCCCAATGCGATTACTTCGGGATTGTTTACAAAAAGATGCATAACGCTTTTGCCGAAAATAACTATTGCAGTAGTAGCCGTAACCGTAATTCCGAGACCTAAGAGTAATGAAGCATGTAAGCCCCTTTTTACCCTGTCCAATTTTCCGGCTCCTATGTTTTGCCCCGTAAATGATGAAAGGGCAACACCGATATTTAGGGCCGGCATAACGATAAAACCGTCAAGTTTTCCTGCGGCCGAATAAGCTGCTGCCGTCTGTGTGCCGAAGGTGTTTACAATCGAAAGGAGGGCCATAAAGCCTCCTCCGACCAAGGCTTGCTGAATCCCTGAGGGGAAGCCCATTTTGACGGACTGTACACAGATAAGCTTATCGAACCTTAACTTAAAAAAGTTGAGTCTAAAAGCCTCATATTTTTTTCTCGAATACAGGATGAGCCAAAGGCATGAAACAAATTGGGCTATCACTGTTGCTATTGCAGCTCCTGCAATTCCCCATTTAAATGCTATGACAAATAAACAGTCAAGGCCTATGTTTATTATGGTAGAAATTATCAGGGCATAAAGAGGTGTCATCGAGTCACCGAAACCTCTCAGCATTGAATTGAAGGCATTGTATATAAACAAAAAAATCATTCCGCTAAAGATGAGCCTTAGATAAATAAGGGCTTCTTCAAAGACATCCGAGGGAGTGTTCATCATCTTTAAAATATAGGGCGCAAAAAAGATTCCTATGACCGTAACTATAAGACCTGCCCAAAACAAGATCAATATACTTGTTTGAATTACCCTGTCTATTTCTTCATATTTTTTTGCTCCTACAAATTGGGCTATTAAAATATTGCAGGCCATGGTAAAGCCTATGACAAGGGATATAAAAATAAACCATACCGGGAAGGAGATTCCTACGGCGGCAAGGGCATGGTCGCCTATGTTTTTTCCTACTACAATGCTGTCAACCACATTATATAATTGCTGAAAGATATTGCCTAAAAGCATCGGTAAGGAAAAAAGCGTTATTTGCTTTAGCTCATTTCCTTGAGTTAAGTTTTTCATAATTTGTGTCCTTATAAACTAAGAGGTTTATTTTGTTGTCATGTTTACGATATCGCTGTGAGTTGAGGCCGTTTCAGTATCTGCAAGAAGCATATTCATTCTTTCAACATACATCTTTGAAGGCTCATCATCCGGGGCAACTTCCAAACACTTGTTAAAAAGGTTAAGGGCTTTTTGATATTCCCTTTGCCGGTAAAAGTCGATCGCATTTTCAAATATGCCTACGAGCCTTACCATTTCGGCAGGGGCCTCCGATTTTACTGCCATAACATTGTAAAGCTGAACCGGAGTATTGATACCTACAACCCTTACGCGGTCGAGGCGGCGGCCTAAGAAAGCATCATTAGTTTCGTTCCATGTAGATTCGGATGCCAATATCCATGTGCCGTATTTTTTGTTTACACCTTCAAGACGGGCTGCAAGGTTTACGTCATTTCCCATAATCGTGTAGTTCATCTTTTTTTCGGTGCCCATGTTTCCTACAACCATTTCTCCGGTGTTTATTCCTATGCGCGTAAAGATGGGCATGGGAATGTCTCCTGCGTCATAAAGCTGCTTATTGAGTTCTTTTTCTGCCTGCTTCATCCTGATTGCGGCAAGGCAAGCCCTGTAAGCATGATCCGGTAAGTCTGTCGGCGCTCCAAAAAAGGCTACGATGGCATCTCCAATGTATTTATCTATTGTGCCTTTTTCATGTAGAATTAAATCGCTCATTTGTGTGAGGTAAACGTTTAAAACCGAAACTAAATGCTCAGGCGTAATTTTTTCCGAAAGGGTAGAGAAGGATTTTATGTCGGTGAACAGAGCCGTAATTCTTTTTTGTTCTCCGCCAAGAGTGAGTTTGTCGGGGTCGGAAATAATTTCGTTTACAACATCGTCCGAAAGATAAACACCGAAAGCCTTTCTTAAAAACCCCTTTTCTTTTTCGCTAAAAATAAAGTTAAGTAATAGAATGACTATAAAGCTTACAACTACCGTTATAACCGGAAGAAAGAGCTGTAAGTATATCTTTCCGAATACAAATAAAAGGATTCCTAAGGAAAGAGTTAGGCTCAATAAAACTATTCCTAAAATAACTTTTACAAAACCTCTTTCTATTTTCTTTAGCATAAAGGCCGTAAATATTGCTATTACAAAAGCAAGGATTATTGAAACCCATTTCGGAATCGGAGTTATAAAATCCTCATTCATAATAGTATTATAAATATTGGCATGGGTACCTACATTGGGATAGGACTTCCAAAAGGGGTTAACACCTAAATCGGAGGTTCCTACACCGCTGTAACCTATAATTGCAAAGGCATTGTTGCAAAAGCCGTTTATATAGTTTATGTGTTCCGAATAGTTTTTATATTCTTCTTTTGCATTTTTAAAGAGCTCTGCAACATAGGCATCTATATCGTCATATTGGTTTGATCCGCTCTGTTCTTTTATTTTTGCAAAAAGACCGTGTATTTCTTTATCGAAGTCTCCGCTTAAAAATTTGCTGTAGTGATCAAAAAAGGAATTACGCGCTGCGAAGTATTCTTTAAAATTTTGTTTGGATTTATTGAGAAGCTCTTTTTTCCACTCCCCAAGCCTTGCATATTCATCTTCCAGAGAACTAACCGCACTGTGATAAGAAAGATAGCCCTCCGATGTTCTGATTTGCAAATTTTTTATGGCTTCCAAAAGTGAAACTAAATTCTTTTCCATTATGTCGGCATAGGTAAGGGCATAAACCGATAGACTTTTAAAACTGCCGTTTTCGGGGTTGTCGGTATCGGCAAAGCGTTTTTTTAGCCAGTTGATTAAAAGGTTTCCATCCTCATCAAGAGGGATTATAAGATCCTTTCTTTTTTCCAAATCCGACGGGTCTTTTGCATTTTTTAAAATGAGTTTCCTGCCCGACCGGATAATTTTTTCCGGTTCAAGGATGTGAAGTATAGGTGTGAAAACCAGCTGGCCTATGTACTTGCCTTCATATTCCGTTAAAAGCGAAATGCGGCGGCGTACACCGTCTTCGTCTATAACCACGTTCGGAAATCCGGCTCCTCTTGCATGTTTGAGTATCGGCATAATGGCCGGAGCCATTCCGTACTCTTCATTTGCTGCCCTGCGGTTTGCCAATGTTTCTTTTTTTAAAAGACCTGCTTCATCTTCGATATTGGTAAACAAGAAATTGTTATAGGCAAAGTCTTTTAGCTCCTTTGTTTCGCCGCTTATGTTTATATTTACTGCGTTTATGGTTAAAAAAGCGTTTTCGAAAAATCCTGTTGCAGCTCCCATATAGGCGTCATTATCTCGAAACACATTATGTTTAATTGAGTCGGAAAGCTCATCAATTCTTGATTCAAAATATTCGGACATATCCTGTCCTATCGTTTTTACTTCCGAAAGCGGAATGTTTTTGGTTGCTACTGCATCCGAAAAATCTTTTATATATTCTCCGAATTCCTGACGGACGGCTGCATATTGTTTCGGTAATTCATGCTCTACATAGGTGTTGTTTGCACCCGTCCTTCCTGCGGACAGGTACTCAATATCGAAAACGGCAGCCTTACCGCCGGCCTCCTTTAAGCGGATTAAAACATCGGCTAAGACATCCCTCGACCAAGGCCATGAGCCGACTTGTTCTATAGAAAAGTCGTCGACATTTAAAAGAAGAATTTCGCTCTTTTCTTTGATTTCAGGTTTAAGTCTTAACATTGCATCGTAGACCTGATTTTCTATGTTTCTTCCTAATTTAATAAAGCTGAAGGCCGTAAAAATTAAAAACACAATTATTGCTATTATAAAATTAAGATTATTTTGCAAAAAAACTGCAAATGCCGATTTACTCGTTTCTTTTTCGACCATAATTTCTCCTAATGCTTTATCAATTGAGGATTATAAATTCCATTATAATGTAAAAATTATTAAAAAACAAGCCTTTGTATCGATAGACTTTTATTATATTTTGAGGTATTATATTCAATAATATTACTTTTCATTTTTAAGGAGATATATAATGAAGATATTGGTTATCAACTGCGGAAGCTCTTCTTTAAAGTATCAGCTAATCGATATGACTAACGAAGATGTTTTGGTAAAAGGCCTTGTCGAAAGAATTGGGATTGAAGGTTCACGTATTAAGCACGAAAAAAAAGGAATGGATGCCGTTTTAATTGAAGAAAAAATGGATGACCACAAAAAGGCTATTCAGCTTGTTTTGGATGCCCTCATCGATAAAAATCATGGTGTAGTAAAATCTATGGATGAGATTACTGCTGTAGGCCACAGGGTAGTTCACGGCGGAGAAGAATTCAATAAGTCCGTTCTTTTAGACGACAGGGTAATGGCCGGTATCAAAGCTTGTATCGACCTTGCTCCTTTGCACAACCCTGCAAATATTATGGGAATTGAAGCCTGTAAGGCTCTTATGCCTGATACGCCTATGGTTGGTGTTTTTGATACTGCTTTTCATCAGACAATGCCTGCCGAAAATTATATCTATGCTCTTCCCTACGAGTATTACGAAAAATACAAGATACGCCGCTACGGCTTCCACGGAACATCACACCGCTTTGTTTCGGAAAAAGCTGCCGAAACCCTTAAAAACACCTCACCGGATTTTAAGGTAATTACCTGCCACTTAGGAAACGGCTCCAGCTTGGCCGCTATCAAGGGCGGAAAATGTGTAGATACCTCCATGGGCCTTACCCCCCTTGAAGGTTTAGCAATGGGAACCCGCTCCGGAGACCTCGACCCTGCCATTCTTCCCTTTATTATGAACAAGGAAAAACTCTCAGCCGATGACATGAGCAATGTTTTAAACAAAAAATCCGGCGTTTTGGGTATTTCCGGTGTAAGCAGCGACTTCAGGGATATTGAAGCTGCCGCCTCTCAGGGAAACAAGAGAGCTCAGCTCGCTTTGGACGTCTTCTGCAACAGGGTTAGAAAATACATAGCTTCCTATGCAGCTCAGCTCGGCGGAGTAGATGCCTTAGTATTTACAGCCGGTATAGGTGAAAACTCTATCGAGCTTCGAGAAAAAATCTGTCACGGTTTGGAATTCCTCGGCGTTGAACTTGATTCCGAAAAGAACAAGGTAAGGGGAAAACTCACCGATGCAAGCAAGGCCTCATCAAAGGTTAAGGTGCTTATAATTCCTACAAATGAAGAGCTTATGATTGCTAAGGACACAATGAGCTTAGTAAAATAAAAATTAAATAAAAATAAAGCTTAACCAAAACAGACTATAGATGTTATCCGATAGTCTGTTTTATTTTGGAGGTTTATATGAAAAACAAAATTATATGTATCGCCTTTTTTTTGTTGACCCTAACTATTTTTGCCGATATAAGGGATGTGGTATGTATTGTAAGGCCAAATTATGATGAAAAAACTTTACAATTTATGAATGATGCTGCCGATGAGCTTGCAAAGGCCGGTTATGCGAATATTGCTGAACTTTTTGAAAATGCTAAAGACGGTGTTTTCGGTTCGGGATTCTTTATTCAGGGGCAAAATAAGAAAACCTATGTATTAACAAACTACCATGTTGCAGCCTATGCTTCTTCTCTTTCCCTTGAAGTTGAAAATATTGACGGTGCAAAGATTAAAATCGAAAATTGTCCTGTGGTAGCAATAGATGAAGAGTTGGATCTTGCAATAGCCGAGGTTAACGATAAAAGAGTAAAATCTTTTTTAAATTTTGCGGCTAAACTTCCTTCCGATGGAGCTGATGTCTGGTCCGCAGGTTATCCGGGGCTTGGAGGAAAACCGCTTTGGCAGCTTGGAAAAGGAACTGTTACCAATTCAAAGGCAAGGCTTAGTAATGCTGTTGATCCTAAAAAATCCTTTTTTATTCAGCATTCGGCCCCTATCGATTCCGGAAATTCCGGGGGGCCCCTTTTAATAAAATCTCCAAATTCCCCTAGCGGATATGAGATTATAGGCATAAATTCTGCCAAGGCCGTTTTTAGGCAATCTACCAATTTTGCAATTCCTGCAACATCAATTAAAAATTTCATCAATGCAAGAGTTTCTGGCGGAAGAGAACTAGCAGAAAACAATTTAAAAACAGCTTTAGATGAATTTGCACAAGCTTGTAAAAATTTTAAGATTGATAAAGAAGAGCAAAAAAATGAAGAAATTCTAAAACGGCTTCGAAAAATTGCAATGTATGTTTCTGAGGACTATGCCATAAATGAGGGATTGGATGCCTATAAGACAGCCTTGCGAAAAGCTCCTAAACTTTTTAGAACCGAGATTCTGGCTGCTTCAATACTTGGAAACCCAATAAACGGAATCAGAACAGCCCTTGCTTATGAAATATATAGTTCTATAAATCCCGAGGACAATTCATACAACCCTCAAAACGAAATTGATATTGCCGGATTAAAAAAGACCGGTAAAAATTATGAGTTTGTGCTTTATGATGAGGCTGCAAAATCAAAATTTTTTACCGTTTGGAAAAATAACCTCAACTTTTGGCAAATTGAAGACTCTAATTTAAACGAAGCACCTGAAGCAAAGCCTTCTGAAAAAACCGGTAAAAAGGCCAAAGAAGAAAAGCAAAGTACCGGCGGTTCTTTTATTTCTATCGAAGAGATTCCGACAAAAATGAGAATATACGCAGCCTATACAGGTTTAAAAAAGGATACCGGCTGGACATCAGGATTCTCCTTAGGGTATCTTTATAGCTTTAAATATTTAGAAATAGGTTTCTCAGGAATTATCGATAAACCTAGAATTCTGCCCGATTTTTCTTTTAGTAAGCCGCCTAAAATCGGTTTCGGAATGGGACCGGAATTACGGCTTCAGCTGCCCCTTAATATTAAGGATACACTATATATCGCTCCTCAAGCCTTCGTAGGCGGGGGTATATTTGTACCTCCCTTTGAGCCATTTCTTCAATATGGCGGAGGAATCGAGGTTGTACCGGTAAGTTTTACAGCCGTATCATTCGGTATTGAGTGCCTTGTCAGGTCATATATTAAAGAAATAAAAGAAACAAATATAGGAATTCGCGCAAGTATTTCGGTGCGTATATAATAAATATTAGGAGATTAATTATGGAATTGAAAAAGAATTCTATCAAGATTGCCGCATCGCTTATATGCTGTATAGGCTTAATGGTGCTCCTTAATTCATGCCTTTTTTTGGCTTTAGGAGGCAAGGGTGTGACTGAAGGAGAAGCCGGTATCAACGGTGAACAGGTTAAATTAAAAGATTTGGTAAATTCAGATAAGGAATGCCTTGTATACGGTTACTTGAATGTGGGAGGCTTCCATACATATGCTCAGATGGATACTTCAAAAGAGCCTATGTTGCTTTTGCCTAAATCTTTTGGAGGCGGAGTTTTTGCTTTTCCTCCAATGGATAAAGGTTTGAGTTTTCAGCTTTTGGAAATGAATTATAGTAACTGGTTTACTAAAACCACCACAAATTTCACACCCGGTCTGGGTAGAGCAGGTAATATAACATTTATTACCAAGAAAACCGGGTTACAGTTTATCGGGGCTTATGACTTCATAATTAGCGGTTCTACAGCCTCTCTTTCTCTTTACCCGCGTGAAGAACAATCCAAGTACGAGTTAAAATGTTTGAATAAAATGAAGAGTAAGTTTAAAAATACTAAGTGGGAAGCTTTTATTGACAAAAGAATAAAGGAGATTGAAAATGAAAAATAGAAAGTACCTTTTATTATTTCTTATTGCATTTGTGAATATTACAGTATTTGCAGCCGATAAAAAGCCGCCAAAGCCTCCTGCAAAAAGTGAAGTTGTTATTGTTTTTGCGCTAAAAATTAAGCCTGAGCCTAATACGGATTTCTTTTCAAATTATGTGTATGCTGTTGATTCTAGGTTGGAAACAAAGGACTCGCGAAATGCAAAGGATAAAATAACTATTAAAGCTTCAAACCGTAGGACTCCTATTTTAGGTTTGATTGACGAAGATGCTAAAAAAATTGAATTTGCTATGATAAAGCTGCCTTTTGCTTATGGTCAAAGGTATATCAATGTTGAGTCTTTACAATACCATTTTGCAGGTGCTGAAGCTCTTAGAATAACTATCCCTTTAAATGGAAGACTTGAAGTCCCTGAAGGTGTAAAATACGTTTACATCGGAGATTTTGTCTGCAAATGTTCTCTTCCGTTTTATGATATAACTGATGTCAAAAAAATCGATAATTTTGATGCTGCTGCTAAGGCATTGAAGACAGTATATGGAAAAGATGCTGAGCTTGAAAGACTTCCATTGATTCCAATAGAGAAAAAATAAAACTCTTTTAAACTGAAAACGAAAAAAGGCGGGGCTTTAAACAAGACCCGCCTTTTTTTAATAAGCTTTTATCTGTCAGATAAAAACGCTAAACCTTATTCTACAACAGCAACCAAATCATTTGATTTTAAAATCAAATGATCTACACCGTCGATTTGAATTTGAGTTCCGGCATATTTGTCGTGAATAACTTTTTGTCCGACTGAAACCTTAATCTTTTCTTTGTCGTCTCCTACAGCTGCAACAACACCTCTTTGTGTTTTTTCTTGAGCTGTATCCGGAATGATGATTCCTCCGGCTGTTTTTGTTTCTACGGCATCCGGTTTTACTAAAACTCTGTCTCCTAAGGGTTTAACTTTCATCAAAAGACCTCCTGAAAAATTAAAAGAACACAAAAACCTGTTTTGTGCCTTTTTGGCACTCTTTTTTGTGTTTTATTTCGGGTTGTGTCATTTCAGTACATCTATCCCGAATACCATAAAATATAAGAAAAAAAAGCCAAAAAGGCAATAGGTTTTGATTATTTTCGGTCTCAGATATTAAATTCTGTAAGTATATATTCATTATAAACTTATGGAATTAACCCCTTTTTTTTCTAAGTTAAAAGTATTTTTTTTAGCATATTTTTGTCTTAGCATGATTTTTGCTTGTATATATCGGAGGCCGAAAAAGCTTCCCGATTTTATACAAGGAGTTAAGTTATGTATAACAGGACAAAAAACAATTATGACGCAGAAAAGAATTCGTTGGCTACTTATTTAAAAGAAATAAATCAGATCCCGCTTTTAACTGCGGAAGAAGAAATAAAATATGCTAAACTTGCCGAAAAGGGAGATGAATATGCCAAAAATATGCTGGTAAATTCAAACTTGCGTTTTGTGGTAAATGTAGCAAAAAAATATCAAAATCAGGGCCTTCCTCTTATGGATCTTATCAGTGAGGGAAACATAGGTTTGATGAATGCCGCTGAAAGATTTGATGTCTCGAAGGGCTATAAATTTATTTCTTACGCTGTTTGGTGGATTAAACAGTCTATCTTAAAGGCTATTTGCGAAAAATCAAGAATGATACGCCTTCCCTTGAACAGGGCAAATGAGCTTGTTCAAATCGAAAAGGCAAAAAAGGAAATCGACTTTGCCGGAAACGAAGCTCAGGAACTCAATGAAATTGCAGGCATCTTAAATATGAACAACTCTATGGTTCATACGATTATGAATGCCGCCCGCGATCCTATTTCGATTGATGCTCCCGTTTTTGATGAACCCGGAAGCTCCAGTATAAACGACTTTTTACAGGATGAAACTCATCAGATGCCTGAAGAGTATGCGATGGACATGAGCCTTAGAGATGAGGTAGACGAGCTGCTTAAAAACCTTGATGAAAGGGAAGCGGAGATAATCCGCTATCGTTTTGGGCTTGGAGGTTATGCTCCTCTTTCATTAAAAGAGGTAGGGCTTATCTTTAATCTTACAAAAGAAAGAATCCGCCAGATTGAAAAGAAGGCCTTGCAACAGCTTAAAAAGCCTGCCGAAAAACAAAAACTTGCCGTTTACGTTGCGTAAACGATTTACGTTGCTTAAACGGTTTACATAAAAATCTGTTCCATATGATGCGGGGCTGCCGGAAGGCAGCCCTTTTTTGTAAGCTAAACCTTCGATTTACTCCATAATGTACAAAACGGTTTCCATGTTGCCGCCGCGGAGGCCGTGTTTTTTTAAGACTGCATCCTTATTTTGCTTACAAAATATTTTTTCAAATTCTTTTTTGCTTGTGATAAAGCCCAGCTTCCAATCAGGGAAGTGCCGGGGGATTTCTGCCATCCTCTTGTAAAGCTCAAAGGCTTCTTCCTCGCTTCCGAGCCTTTCACCGTAGGGCGGATTGGACAAAAGGATGCCGCTTTCGTATGGGGCTTCCAGTTCAGAAAAGTCCGATTGAATAAAATCGGGGCGTTCTATGTGATGGGTGATGCCGGCCGCATGAAGTTCCCTGCCTGCTATTATACAGGCCCTTTCGGCATTGGCCTTTGAAAGAGAAACGGCTTCTTCCGAAATATCCGAGCCGGTTATCCTTGCAAGGCAGTCGGTGCGCACCTGCGAGGCTGCTTTTTCTTTTTCTTCTTTTAAAACGGATTCTATTTTTTCTTTTTCAAAACAGATAAAGTTTTCAAAGGCAAAGTGACGGGCGATCCCCGGCGGAATATTATAGGCATACCAAGCCGCTTCAATCGGGATGGTGCCTGAGCCGCAAAAGGCATCGTGGAGAGGAATTTTTCTTTTCCATTGCATGAGCCGTATTAAAACCGCAGCCAAGGTTTCCCTCATGGGGGCTGCTCCTCCGCTTAGACGGTAGCCCCTCCTGTAAAGAGGTTCTCCCGATAAGTCCAGGCAGACATAGACATTGTTGCTTTCTATATATATTCGAATCATAAAACGGGTTCCCGTTTCGGGAAGGGAGTGCATATTCCATTTTTTGCAAAGCTTGTCGCAGACTGCCTTATGCACGATGGATTGAACTGCATGTTCCGAAGAAAGTTTGGATTTATAGGTACGCACCTTATCGATGGTTATGCGGGCATCACTCGGAAAATAATTATGCCAGTCTATCAAAAAGACCAAATCAAAGAGGTCGTCAAAATTTTCGGCCTTTGCGGTATTTATGAGCATAAAAACCCTGTCTGCCGTGCGTAAAAAATAATTAGCCTTAAAAAAGGCTAAAAGAGGATCCTTTTCTTCCGACGTAAAAAACACCCTTCCGGGTAATCTATTATAGGGCTTAAAACCTAAGATTTTTAATTCCCTCGTAAGAACAGGTTCTGCACCTACGGCGCATAAAGCAATAAAATCATTCATAGTACCTCGCAGTATAGCATTTTTTACGAATTTTTTATATACTTTTTGTATAAAATAATCGACTTAAATTTGGAGAAAAAATGAAGAACATAAAAAAACTTTTGCCCGGGATTTTGACCCTTTTATTCCTTTTTTGTTTTTTAAGCTCTTGTGCCACAAAGAACTCTAACTTAAAAGACGGGGCGGAACCTAAGGCCGTTTTAATCAAGCATCCGGAAAGGATGTTTTGGGAAATAAAAAAAGATGAAGCTTCAATTTATGTTTTAGGAACGATTCACGTGGCCGATAAGGATTTTTATCCCTTGGAAGATAAGATACTTGAGACCTTTGATAATGCCGATAGGCTGGTAAGTGAGTTGGGCGGACTTCCTGAAATGAATTCTCTTCAAGAAAAGTTACAGGTAAGAATGCTTCAAAACATGAATCTTAATCCCGAAAAAGATTTGTCTAATTTTTTATCCGAAGATGAAATAAATGTTGTTAAGCAGGAATTGGGAGAAGGTATTGCTGCCCCTCTTTTTAAATTTAATCCGTGGATTCTTACAATAACTTTAAACCAAATCCTATATACAAAGGCTGATCTTGAGCCTCAAAACGGTATAGATATACATCTTATAAACCGCGCCGGGGAAAGAAAAATTGAAGCTCTTGAAACTATCGATGAACAGCTGGATATCTTATCATCCGGAAGTTTTGAAGAACAAGTTTATGATCTTAAAAAAACTATAGATGATTTACAAAATGCCGATAAAACCATTGACTTCCTGACCAAATTAAAAAGGCTTTATCTGGAAAACAATAGCGAGGACTTAAAAGATTTTATAGGTTCTCTTTTAGAGATGAGTGAGGGCATACCTCATGACGCCTTGTTAAAAGCCCGAAATATTGTTTGGGCAGAAAAGTTTGATCAGTATCTTAATGAAGGCGGAACAAGCTTTGTATTTGCAGGTATTGCTCATTTTTTGGGAGAGGACAGTGTCTTTGAACAGATGAGATTAAAAGGAATTTTAAAATAGGAGATATGATGAGAAAAGGGTTTATTTTTCTAGTTTTGATGCTTTGCTTTTTGTCATGCAAGACAAAGCAAATTCAACCTACAGGAGCCTATGTGCAGCTGACAGACAAGGCTCAAATATCTTTTAAGGACCTTCCCTGTACTGTTTTCTTTTCGGACGGTACCCAAGAAAAATATATTACAAATGAAGACGGCAAAGTTATAGTTCAAGTTATCGAGGGGCGTCTAATAACGAAGGTCGTATATGATTTTTCCGGGTATAAGAGACCTGAGGGTAGACTATTGGCAAAGGAAGAGTTTTCGATAATAAGAAAACTTAAAACAAAACCCAAGTCTCTGATACAGGAATTCGATATCAATCTTGAGCCGCACAAGGGAATGCAGCTCATAATAATATTGGACGTGTTTGATATTTAACTGTTTAATTTCGAGCTTTTTATTTATTAAAAATTTCTTCCGGCTCTAAAAACCTTCCGGCAAAGCGGTATGCTTTTTTCCAGTACTTTTCGTCAAGGGATGAAATTATTACGCCTGTATGTTTGCCCTGTGATGCCGCATGGATAAATTGCCTATTTCCTATGTAAATTCCTACATGAGATAATTTATTTCCTACAGTATAAAAAAATAAAAGATCACCGGGTTGAACCTCTTTGTTTGGAATGCGTTTTGCAAAGTCCGCAAGGCCTCTTGTACTCCGAGGTATGGTTATTTCAAGGCCGTCAAGGGCTGAGCGGTATACAAAGCCTGAACAATCCATCCCTGCCTTAGTGGTTCCTGCATATTTATATGGAGTTTTTAGATATTTATATGCAGCATTTATAAAATCAAGACGCGGGGATTCAGGCGGTTGAGCCCCAAAGATCATACATCCGTTTAAAAAAAAGCTTAAAACAATAAAAATAAATATTTTTTTCATAAATTCTGCAACCTCTTATCTCTTATCGGGTCTAACTATAAGAGAATTTAGCTAAATTTATTTATAAAAGGAAGATCTTATGGCAAATCTTAATAAAAAGCCCTGGGCTTTTTTGGATGAGTGGAGAGGTAAAAAATTTAAAGGCGAGTGGCCGACCCTCCCTGAAATGTTTGAAATTACCGCAGAACGGTATCCTAAAAGAAATTGTTTTACGGTATTTGAACCCGATCGTATTACCCTTTCATATGCTGAAAGTTTAAAGGTAATCAGAGACTTGGCTTATTGGATGACCGAAAACGGAGTTACAAAGGGAGATCATGTTGCCGTTTCAGGGAAAAACTCCCCCGAATGGGCTGTCGTATATCTGGCTGCTCTCTTTGCAGGGGGAATAATAATTCCTATAGACTACGGTCTTCATAATGAAGAGATTGAAACCTTATTAAAAACTGCAAAGCCCAAAATGTTCTTTGTGGATGAGGAAAAATTCGGCTTTTTTGAAGAAAAAGCAAAAACCGAGGCTTATGTGGGTTCACTTTATTCTTTAAGTAAAAAACATCCTGAAATTTATGTATATAACTTAAAACCCAATGGTACGCCTGAGCTTGCAAAGGCTGAAGAAGGCGATACGGCTGCCATCCTTTTCACCTCAGGTACGACGGGAAACCCCAAGGGTGTTATGCTTACTCACAAAAACTTTGTTTCCGACTGCTATATAGCTCAGTCTAATTTAAATATTTATCACACGGATGTATTCTATGCTCTTTTGCCGCTTCATCACTCGTATACGATGCTTGCGGTATTTATCGAAGCTCTTTCGGTTGGTGCAGAATTGGTTTTCGGCAAGACTCTTGCCGTATCAAAGATGCTTGCCGAGCTTAAAGCCGGAAAAATCACGATGCTTTTGGGCGTTCCGCTCTTGTTTAATAAACTGCTTGCAGGTATCTTCAAAGGCATAAAGGCTAAGGGTGCCGTAGTTTTCGGTATTATCAGGGCCTTGATGGGAGTTTCTTACTTCTTTAAAAAGGTATTTAAGGTAAATATCGGCAGCAAGCTATTCCACGGCATTTTGGACAAGGCCAGCTTAGGAAATGTGCGTATCGCTATCTGCGGAGGCGGCCCCCTTGCTCCCAATGTATGCAGGGCTTATAACGAGTTCGGTATCGACTTTGTTCAGGGTTACGGTCTGACAGAGACCTCTCCCATTGTTGCCCTTAACCCAAAGGAACATTTTAAGATAGCCAGTGTCGGTCAGTACTTTATTTCTTATATGGAAATGAAAATCCTCGATCCGGATGAAAAGGGAATAGGCGAGGTTGCCGTAAAGGGGCCGATGGTTATGCAAGGCTACTACAATATGCCTGAAGAAACAGCTAAGGTGCTTTCGCCGGACGGCTGGTTTAGTACAGGAGACCTCGGCTGGCTCGATGATGAAGGTTACCTATACCTTTGCGGAAGGGCTAAAAACCTCATAGTTACTGCCGGAGGAAAAAACGTCTTCCCCGAAGAAATCGAAAATATGTTCCAGCTTTACTATAACGAGATTGAGCAGATTACTGCAGTAGCTTATCAGGCTGAGGAAGGCGAGGAAGTTGAAGCCCTTGTTTATCCCTCTGATGAACTTTATAAAAAGTTAAACAAGATCCGCGGCACAAGCGAAGACGATGCAGCTGTTCAAAAGGAAATCGATTCTATCATCGAGACCGTAAATAAGAAGCTTTTACCCTATCAGCGCATTACAAAGACAACCTATCTTGCTGAGCAGCTTGAAATGACCACTACTAAAAAGGTAAAGCGGTTTAAGAAGTAGGTAGTTATAAAAAAGAACCTCTAAGAGCTTCAGTTTTTTAGAGGTTCCTTTTTATAAGATGGAAAGATGTTTGATCCTGCCCCTATTATTACCGTAATAGACCGCCCGTCATCATCCCTTACAAAACTGCGGTAAGAGTGGTATAATGTATGAAAATTGAACATCCTTGTTCGATTTTCAACACGAGTTTTGAGCAGTGCTCAAAACATCGCATGCGTGGAACCACCGCCATCCGCGGCGGTTATATAGTATGAGCACTTTTGCAAATAACCGGTGCAGATTCAAAAAACCGCAACGCCCGCAGAGCGTTGAGCTTCGCTCAACTTCGCAAAGGATTATAAAAGGATGTCTTACAAAGACTCCCTTAAACCCCTTTGCGCTCTTAGCGCCCCCTGCGGTTAAATAAAAAAAACAACTCTTACAAAATTAAAGTAATTATGTTATAATACAATCAATGAGGGGATGGCTATGAGTACTTCAAACAGAAAATACAAAGACTCGGTTTTTGTCGATTTATTCAGCGAAGACGAAAAAGCAAAAGAGAATTTCTTATCGCTTTACAACGCTTTGCATGGGACGAATTTACAGCTTTCGTGTCCTGTAGAAAATATAAGGCTCGATAACGTCATGTATATGAACATAATCAACGATGTTTCCTGCCTTGTAGACAATAAAATCGTCGTTATTGCAGAACATCAGTCCACTATAAACGAAAACATGCCCTTACGCTTTTTAGAATACATAGCGAGGCTCTATGAAAAACTGCAAGCACCGACCGACAGGTATCTAAGAAAACTTTCAAAAATACCCACGCCGGAATTCTACGTTTTCTATAACGGCAAAGAAGACTATCCTGAAACTACGGTTCTAAAACTGTCCGATGCCTTTATTACAAAGCCAGAACACGTTCCGCTGGAGCTGACGGTACAGGTTTTAAACATAAACACGGACAAAGCAAACAAAATCCTAGCAGCCTGTAAACCGTTAGAGGAATACAGCCTCTTTGTAGAAGAGGTAAGAAAGCAAACACAGCTCGACCCTGAAAAAGGCTTTACCAATGCGGTAAAGATATGCATAGAAAAAGGAATATTAAGAGAATATTTAATGAGAAAATCACGGGAGGTAATAAATATGTTAGTAGCCGAATATGATTACGACACAGACATCGCAGTACAGAGATCTGAAGAAAGACGAATAGCATTTGCTGAAGGCATTGAACAAGGCATTGAGCGCGGTATTGAACAAGGTTTTTCCGACGGCAAATACCAAAATAAGCTTGAAACGGCACGTATATTAAAGCAACTAGGTGACCCTGTACAAAAGATAATGCAGGCGACAGGCCTCTCCAGTGAAGAGATTGAAAAACTGTAATTCGGTTAATTGGTAATGTGTAATTGATACGGTGACAAGCCCATTACCAATTAAACAACTTTATTCTAAAAGCCTTGCAATATGCAGCAAAACCGTTTATACTAAATACCAATGATATGGAAACGCCCGGACAGCAGTTATAAACATTCTCATAAAAAAATTACAAAAAGTTTTGAAAAAGCTCTTGACATAAAGTACCGCATCGGGCAAAATTCACAGCTTCACAGCTTCACAGCTTCACAGCTTCACAGCTTCACAGCTTCACAGCTTCACAGCTTCACAGCTTCACAGCTTCACAGCTTCACAGCTTCACAGCTTCACAGCTTCACAGCTTCACAGCTTCACAGCTTCACAGCTTCACAGCTTCACAGCTTCACAGCTTCACAGCTTCACAGCTTCACAGCTTCACAGCTTCACAGCTTCACAGCTTCACAGCTTCACAGCTTCACAGCTTCACAGCTTCACAGCTTCACAGCTTCACAGCTTCACAGCTTCACAGCTTCACAGCTTCACAGCTTCACAGCTGAGGGGTTCCTGTGCCCAAATAAATATCAATTACTCAAACCACGCCCAAAGACAAGCCGTCAGTCAAAGCCCGGCCTCCTGTCCTTGGGCTTTTTTCATACACCGTTTAAAAAACCGCAAGGAACGCAAAGCGTTGAGCTTCGCTCAACTTCGCAAAGGATTATAAAAGAATGCCTTACAAAGCCTTCTTAAAACACCTTGCGTCCTTGGCGTGCTCCGCGGTTAAATTAAAAAATATAAGGAGAACAAGATGTTAAAGTATTGTTTACGAGAAAACTTACTCACCCCTGCGCCCGATGACTACATGGCGCAGGCGGCCGACGTGCGCTCGTACACTCTTGACGAGATTATCGACTTGATGATGGAAAAAGGTACCACGCTTACGAGGGCGGATGTGGCGGCAACGCTGCAAGTCTACGGAGAAGTCTGCTCGAGCCTTATCAAAGACGGCTCGGCCGTTAACACACCGCTTATGAACACCTCGATGAGCATATCGGGCGTATTCGACGGAGCAAATGACAGCTTCGACAAAAAACGGCACACGGTAAACTTGAACATAACCGCCGGCACGCTCCTTCGCGATGCGGTTACCAAAGTCAAGTGCGAAAAAACCGAAGGCGTAAGCACCGACCCCTACATCACCGAAGTTACCGACATCGTAACAGGTACGGTAAACACAACACTGACCAAAGGCGGAGTCGTACAGCTGGTAGGTGCACGGCTTAAGTTTGATGCCAAAGATACGGCACAAGGCATCTTCTTTGTGCCCGAAACGGGAAATCCCGTGCGTGCCGCCGTCATCGCCGAAAACAAACCCGCGCGTCTTATGGCAATAATCCCTGCTGATTTGGCGGCCGGTACCTACTACATCGAAGTACGGACGAAGATACTGGAAGGCAACAAGTCCGGCAAAACGCTTAAAAGCGGAAGGTTCAATAAAGCGTTGACTGTTGCAGCATAATTCGCCGGTACATCGAAGCATAATTCGACGCATCCTCGAAGCAGTGTTCGAGAGTATCTCGAAGCAGCGTTCGAGGGTATCCGGAACGGTAATTCGATAAATTACCAATTACACATTACACATTAAAAAAAACTTTGACAGGAGGAATATATGACAAAGTTTACAAACAACAAGCCCAAGGCATTTGCCAAGGCACATGCCTTTTTGGGAGCGGCTTTTGTGCTGCTCATCGCACTTATCTTTACCGGCTGTCCCAACAGCGCGGGCGGTTCGGGCGGAGGCGGAACACCGCCCGCACCGTCTGCCGACAAAACCTACACGGTAGGCGGGGTAAGCTTTACGATGAAGAAGATAGCCGCCGTAACGAACGGAACCGTAGGGCACACCGATAACACCGGCAACAATGCACCGCACACGGTAAGCCTGACTGCCTACCGGATAGGAGAGACCGAAGTAACGCAGGAGCTGTGGCAGGCGGTGATGGGCACTAATCCGAGTTTTTTTGATAATACGGGAAATAAAACGGTTGGTAGTAACACCTATGATACAAATATTACAAGCGGTGAAGTGCAGGAAAAGCGGCCGGTAGAGTATGTAAATTGGTATCAGTGTATAGCATTTTGCAATAAGCTGAGTAAGTTGTGCAATCTTGATCCGTGTTACACGGTTACCGGCGTAAACTTCGATACATTGAATTTTAGTGCTATCCCTACATCGGATAACAGTGATTGGAATAACGCCGTATTGGACATGAGTAAAAACGGCTTCCGCTTACCGACGGAGGCGGAATGGGAATGGGCTGCCAAGGGCGGAAAAGACTATAAATGGGCGGGAACGAATGAGAAAGCACAGCTCGTAAACTATGCGTGGTATAATGAAAACAGCGGTAACAAGACACACCAAGTGAAAATGAAGCAGCCGAACGCTTACGGCTTATACGACATGAGCGGGAACGTATGGGAATGGTGCTGGGATTGGTACAGCAGCACAACACCTACGGGCGGTCAAGATCCGGCGGGTGGTGCGTCGGGTCCTGACCGTGTTCTTCGCGGCGGCTGCTGGTACTACTACGCGGACTACTGCACTGTAGGCGGACGGTACGGCAGCAGTCCTGTCATCAGGGACATCAATCTTGGCTTCCGGCTGGTTTGTCTGCCCTAAGTTCACACATATAAACAGCATATCATTTTTTAGGAGAAAATATATGATAAAATTAAATTTGAACAAGAGCTCAGCCGCTTCAAGCGGCAGGCTCTGTGCACTGAAAAGAGCCGCGGCACTCATCATAGCCGCAATATTGGCCATGGTCCTTACAGCCTGCCCGCAGTCAGGCGGGGGAGGCGGCACCCCGCCCACGCCACCCGCTGTAGGCTCTTTTGAAGATACAGGCGACGGCTTTGTAAAAATAACCCCTCCTGCAAAAGGTATTCTAGGCGTTGACCCTGACTACACCTTACCCGGATCTCAAGATTATTGGAAAGGTGTATTTATTAAAGACCGGAAGGTAAAATTAAGCCCCTACAAGCTCGGCAAAACAGAGGTAACGTATAAACTGTGGAAAGAAGTCTACGACGAGGCGGTAAAACCTGAACATGGGTATGTATTTGCCAATGAGGGGCGAAAAGGCAGTGATGGAACCGGAAATGACGAAGAGCAGCCTGTAACGAATATAAGCTGGAGGGACTGCATAGTGTGGTGTAATGCGTATACTCAAATAAAGCTGGGCTCCGATGAGCAATGCGTATACCGCGAAAGCAATGCTTCTGGTGCTGCGGTATTAAAAGACGCAACAAAGAAAGTTGAAGGATCATCGACAGAATTTATTTGCGATAAAGCCTATGCCGATATGAAGAAAAAAGGCTTTAGACTTCCGACCGAAGCTGAGTGGGAATATGCGGCCCGTTGGCAGGGAAGCAATACTGAAAATGCGGCACAATACGGCGATGTGTGGCTTACCAAATTAAACAGTGCAAGCGGAGCAAAAAAGCCCATAGGCTTTTCAGGACTTGCTTTACCCGCAGGAGAAACTTGGGAAACTTTACGGGATGAACTTACAAGAGTTGCCGTGTATGATGAATGGTGGAACGGAACCGATTGGGTAGATCAAACCCCTGCTACAACTAAGACGGCTGCGGTAAAAAGTAAAGATCCGAATGCTCTTGGCTTATATGATATGTCGGGAAATGTTTGGGAATGGTGTTTTGACTGGTATGGCAGCATAGGAGCAGGAGAGGTTATCGATCCTCAAGGGGCCGCGTCGGGTGCTGACCGCGTCAGGCGTGGCGGCGGTTGGAGCTACTACGCGTACTACTGCGCTGTAGGCGAACGGAACGGCATCAGTCCTGGCGACGGGTTCATCAGTCTTGGCTTCCGCCTGGCTTGGTGCCCTTGAGTTCACGCATTTGTGCGTAGGCGGGTAAGCAGTGGAGGGCGCAGCGTAAGCCGCCCGAAACGGCGCACCTGCCAAAGCACAAATGCGTAGATGCGGTGCAGTACATTTTTTGAAGCAAAGATGAAACTGCACTGAGTAGCCGCTTTAGCGGCTCGAAAATTTTTTGTAATTAAGGAGTTTTATACTATGAACAAATCTATTTTTTCAACATATCATAACGCCGAAAACAGAGTAACATCTACGATACTGGCGGTTTTGGAACGGCTGAGCAATCCGACGCTATCGGCTATTTTCCAAGGCATAGAAGGGGAAAGTAATTTTAAAATGATTACTTTCGAAAATCAATATAAAAACGGCAACTCCATACCGGATGCACGGATTTTTGCATCGCTCGATTATATCATCGAAACGAAAATCGAAAAAAATACCGTCTATAGAGCTCAGCTTGAAAGGCATCTTAACAATTCAAAAGAGGCCAAACTAATCGTTTTAACGCCCGACGAATCCTGTCCTCAAGACATAACGGAGCTTGCACGCAAAACATCCGGCTCAAAAATCATCTGGTGCAATTTTGACATTTTATACGAAATACTGCACACGGTAACAGAAGAAGTAACGATGATACCGCACGAGATTTTCTTGCTTTCGGAGCTGCAGGCATTCTTTAGAGAAGAAGGCTTACTGAATGTAAATTTAAACGATGAACAGAAAACTGCAGTCATTGTTCCCGCACGGGAAGCCTGGTCATTTTATAAGGACTATGGCATCTACCGCTGCCAAGAAAACAGATATTTTACGCCTACAAAGTATATGGGTTTTTATGCGGAGCAGAGTATTCAGCCCATTTTCCCCGAAATTATCGGTTCTGTAGAGAGCCTGATACTAAACGACGATGCAGCACTTGATCAAGCCGGTGTCAAGACCTGCATGGGTAAACGGGAAGAAGTAATAGAGCGGTTGCGGGAATTTAAAAAGATTTACCCGGAGGATGTCAAGGAAAACTACGAATCTTACAAATATATCGTATTGGCAAAAAAAGAAGACACAAGCCGAGTCGTTTCGATCAAAGCCCCGATTAAAAACGATAAAAAAGCATACAGCGGGCGAAATTTCGCCTTCGTAATGAAGCAAGCCTATATCCTCATCGACGAACTGCAAAAAGCAACAAAAACATCCGAATTAACACTGCTGTAAATTTACATTAAAAAGTTAAATAGTATGCTGTCACGGAATCTGATAAAGCCCATGCAGGAGTTTTTAGAAGCAGCTCAGCAAGCGTAATCAACAACCCCGACGCAAGCGTCGGGGTATTAAACCCTCCGCACGAATAAAAACATTCCGGTTCTAAAAAACTATTTAAATAAAAAACTCCACATCGGATTGTCCGGCGTGGAGTTTTTTTTGTTTAGGCTTTAGCCTATTCTTCTTGTTCTTCCATAAAGGCCTTGGCTTCTGCTATGATTTCATCGGCAATTTTGCCCGAAATCGGGTCATAGTGATCAAAGGACATTTCAAAAGAACCCGTACCGCTTGTCATCGAGCGGAGGTCGATTGCATAGCGCAAAAGTTCTTTATGCGGAACTTGGGCTCTGATTTCTTCGATGCCGCTTGCAGGAGAAGATTGTCCCAGTATCCTTCCTCGGCGGGAAGAAAGGTCGCTCATTATGTCTCCTAGGTAGCTGTTTTCAACAAAGACGGTTAGGTTCATAATTGGCTCAAGGAGGATGGGGCCTGCATTGCGCATTGCATCCTTAAAAGCATTTCGGGCAGCAATCTTGAAGGCCATTTCCGATGAGTCTACGGGGTGTTCTTTACCGTCGAGAACGGTTACGGCAACATCTACGACAGGGTAGCCTGCAGAAACGCCTTTTTCCATAGCCTCAATAACGCCCTTTTCAACGCCGGGTATGTAGCCCTTGGAGATGGCTCCTCCGAAAACTGCGTTGGTAAACTTGTATTTTTCGCCTCGGGGGAGGGCTTCAATGGCCAAAACAACCCTTCCGAACTGTCCGTGTCCGCCCGACTGTTTTTTGTGCGTGTATTCAGCCTGAGCTTTGCGCTGAATTGTTTCTCGATAGGCAATGCGGGGGATTGAGGTTTGGATTTCAATCTTGGACTGATTTTTGACCTTATCTAAAACTATGCTTGTATGTAAGTCGCCCATACCTGAAAGGACATTTTGCTTTGTTTCGGCATTGAATGCGAATGAAAGGGTCATATCTTCTTCGCAAGCTCTAAAGAGCTGCTCGCTGACCTTATCGTCATTCTTTTTATCTATTGCCGAAACGGCCAAAGAGTAGATGGGCTCGGGTGTTCTAAGCCGCACAAAGGGTACTGCATCGGCAGAGGCAGCCAAGGTATCGTTTGTCTTTGTGCTTGCAAGCTTTACCAAAACGCCTACATCTCCTGCGGCAATTTCTTTTACCTCGCTGAGCTTTTTACCCAAGATCTTATAAATCTTACCGACTCTTTCCTTTTTTTCTTCTCTAAGGTTAAAGACCTCGGAGTCGGCTGAGAGGGTTCCCGTAATAACCTTTACATAGGAAAGTCTGCCTGAGAACTGGTCGTTGGATGTTTTTACTACGATTGCCGAAAGAGGGGCAGAAGGGTCAAGTTTGATTGAGATTTCTTCTCCTTCTTTTGTAACTCCTCTTTCGAGGGCACCTTCCGGTGAGGGGAGAATTTCGCTTATAAAGCGTAAAAGAGAGGTAAGACCCGAATTATTGAGGGCTGAACCTGCAAAAAGAGGAACAATCCTATTATCTGCCATAGCAAGGGTAAGACCTCGGCTGATTTCTTCAGGTGAAAGCTCCCCTTCGTCTATAAATTTTACAAGTAATTCCTCATCACCTTCGGCAGCAGCTCCGGCTAAAACTTCCAGGGCTTCCTTGTACTTATCCTGATATTCTGCAGGAATGTCCGTTTCTACTTCTTTTCCGCCTTCGATTTTATAGGCCTTTCCGTGAAGAACGTCTACAACGCCCTTAAAATCGCCGCCTAAGCCCATGGGAAAGCTTACCGGGAAAACGTCTACCTGAAACTGTTTTTTAACGTCGGCTATACAGTTATCGAAGTCGGCCCTGCCTTCATCCATCTTATTTGCAAAAACCAAGCGGGGCTTGTTTCTTCTGTCAAGGTCGCGCCAGTACTTAATTGTTTCTATTTGTACGCCCGATCTTCCGTCTAAAACTATGAGAGCTGCTTCGGATGAGCGGAAGGCTGCGATTACTTCACCGATAAAATCAGAAGCTCCGGGAGTATCCCAAATGTTTATGAGCTTATCGTCTTTTTGTAAGTTAACTAAGGTTGAGTAAATAGATATTTTTCGATCGATTTCTTCCTGACTGTAGTCCGTCACGGTTTTTCCCGAGTCTACCGATTCTGCCTTATCGATAAGGCCCGAAACATAGAGCAAGTGTTCCACAAGACTGGTTTTGCCCGATTGACCGTGTCCGGCAACGGCGATGGTTCTGATTTTATCCGTTGTAAATCCCATAAAAACTCCTTTTATATAAAGCGTAAAAGCTTAAAAATTTAATCACAGAATAAGGATACACTATATTTTCAAAAATTGCAAGGTTAATAATGTAGAAAATTTAAGGAAAACCGTTAACGGTAAAACTTAAACCTTAAATTTTCCCACCTCTTTAGAAAGATTCTCGATGCTTTGCTTGTTCTTTTGGCTGATGTTGTTTACGTCTTGAACTGCATTGCTTATCTGGATAGCTCCTGCTGCCATTTCGTTCATACTGTCCGTTATGACTCGGGTAAGCTCATCGAGTTTGCGCATTTCCTCGGCTACGTTTTCGCCGCCTTTCAGCATTTCGGCAGAGCCGTCGTTTACCTGATTGGTTACCATATTGATGTCGCGGATTGCAGTCAGTACTTCCTTGCTGCCGTTTTCTTGTTCGCGCATAGCGTCCATCAGGTTTTGGCTCATAGTTTTTACTTGCTCCGAAAGGGAGAAAATAGCATTGAATTTTTCTTCTGCTGTTTTTGAAGAGGTTGAAAGAGTTTCAATTTCACCCGATAGAACTTTTAGAGTTGAAGTTATGGTTTTGCCCTGAGTGCTTGATTCTTCTGCGAGCTTTCGGATTTCGTCGGCAACAACAGCAAAGCCTTTTCCTGATTCGCCTGCATGGGCGGCTTCGATTGCTGCGTTCATTGCGAGCAAATTGGTTTGGCTTGCAATGTGCTGAATAACATTTGAAGCTTCAAGCAAGCCGCCCGACTCTTCGGCTATCTTTTGAGTTACACTCATAGAACCGATAATTGTTTCTCTTCCGTCAGCTGTAGCAGTAGCAAGATTTTTTATGACATCATTTGTTTTATCTAGGGTTTGCGTAATAGAAGCAATATTACCTACCATTTGCTCAATAGCGGAAGAAGACTCAGCAACGGAAGCTGCTTGATTTTCGATACTGCCGTTAAGCTGACTTATAGTTCTAATAATTTCTTCAATGGTAGAGGCTGTTTCTGTAACGCTGGCAGCTTGTGTTAAGGTCTGTTGTTTTACGCTGTCAATGTTGGCACTGATTTGATGGACGGCACTCGCCGTTTCAGTCATATTGCTTGCAAGCTCTGAACCGATGTTGGTCATTTCGTTAGTGTTTTCCCCTACGGTTTTTATTGAAACTCCTATTTTACTTATTGTTTGGTTAAAGTATTCGGATAGGTCGGTAATTTCATCATTGCCAACTAAAGGTAAACGGACTGTTAGGTCGCCTTCGCCTTGAGCAATGTCTTTTAAAGCATTAACTACAGCATTTATCGGCTTAATTATTTTTAAGGTAACAAAGAAAAGTATAATTAAACTGAGCGCTAAAATAGAGAATCCTATGATAATCATTTTAAGCCGCAGGTTATCAATAGTTCCCATAAATTCTCTTATGGGAGCAGCAATAATAATTTTCCAATTTGTTGTTTTCATCGCGGCATAAGAGGCGATTTTTTTCATTCCGCCGTATTCATAAAAACCGATAGAAGGCTTATCACTTTCAATTGCAATTTTTTCAAACTCTGCAAGAGAGACAAGAGATTTATCGTTTTTTACCATTTTTTGTGAATTTTCCTTTCGTTTAACACTTTCAAAATCTTTATATGCTATTGTGTTTCCCGTTGGACTCAAAATATAACAATGTCCTGTTTCCCCGATAACTATGTCGTCAATTTGTTCTGAAAGCCATTCGGCCAAAGTTACGGCACCCAGCACTCCGATAATTTCTTTATTGTTGCCGTAGATGGGAACAGCAAATGTTAAGATCAGTTTTCCGTCAGTTACTGAAATAAAAGGTTCGGTAACAGCTCGTTTACCCTGTATTGCCGCTTTAAACCATTCCGTGTCTTGCACAGAGATTTTTTGCCCATCGTCTGAAAGCAAATAACCGTCTTTAGTAATCAGTGCTGCTTCGTGAAGATCTTTGTTGAATATAACTTCATGTTGAAGAGCAGCTATTTTCTCTTGATATGGAGCATCGGGAGCGCGGAATATCGGTATTCTAGTTATTCCTTCTAAAAATTGAAAGAATGCATTTACCCGTCCATCAAGAATTTCCGCCGTATCGGTTGCCTTATCTTTTAGATGTGTCTCAACTTTTTCGGTTAAGGCTTTTCTGGCAGTACGTACTCCTAAAAGGGCAAGAGTGAATCCCACTGCAAAAATCAATGCGCCGAGCACAATCATAAGCTTGTTCCGCATTGAAAACCGTTTTTTCGATTTGGCCATAATAAAAAATCTCCTTATATTATTTTTAATTTTTAAGAGATATGAAACAAAAAGGATTATTTGATGAAGAAGATCGTTTAAGAGTATTAAGCAAGTTAGGAGATAGTCTTGAAAAATTAAACGAAAAAATAAATTGGGAAATATTCAAACCACTATTAAAAAAAGCATTAACCAAAGAGCCAAAAGGTTTAGGCGGAAGACCTGCATACGATTATGTACTGATGTTTAAAATAATAATCTTACAAAAATTATACAACATAAGTGATGATCAAACGGAATATCAAATAAACGATCGGCTATCCTTTATGAGATTTTTAGGATTGGAATTAAAAGATAAAGTACCCGATGCAAAAACAATATGGCTTTTTAAAGAAAAACTCATTGAAGCGAGAGTATCAAAAAAGTTATTTGAAAAGTTTGGAAAAGAATTAGCTAGAAATAACTTAATAGGAAAAGAGGGTACGATAATAGATGCGACAATAGTAGAAGCTCCGATACAGCATAACAGCAAAGATGAAAATGAACAAATAAAAAATGGAAAAGTCCCTGAACAATGGCAAGAAGCAAAAAATAAGGCAAAATTATCACAAAAAGACTGTGATGCGAGGTGGACAAAGAAGCACAAACGTAATTATTACGGTTATAAAGATCATATAAAAGTAGATAAAAAAAGTAAGCTTATATTGAAAGCAACTGTAACAGCAGCCAATGTTCATGATAGTAAAGAATTAAAAAATTTAGTTGAAAAGGAAGATGAAAGATTATACGCAGATAGTGCCTATATAGGAGAAGAAATAGAGAGAGTTTTAAAAGCGAAAGGAATAGAAGGACAAATTTGTGAAAGAGGAGCAAGAGGAAAACCTCTTACTAAAAAACAAAAAATCGGTAACAGAAAAAAATCAAAAATACGGGCGAGAGTCGAACATGTATTTGGCTTTATGACAAACTCAATGAAAGGTATATATGTAAGAACGATAGGATTAGCTCGTGCAACATTTTCGATAATAATGATGAACTTAACATACAACTTATGTCGATATTGCTATCTAAAGAAATAAAATGAGGGAGCATATAGGTAATAAAATGAAAAGTAAGGGAACTAAGATAAAGAATCCAAGTTTTACACTAGACAATTTATAAAAAAGCTACTAAAATAATAAATAGGTACACTAAAAAATAGGTTTTTAGAGGTGTCCAAAAGTAAAAAAACTAGTAAAAGAAATAGAAAAAAATGAAAACTAGCTATTTATTTAAACATTCCAACTATCTCACCCCTCGGACAGCGATTGTAAGGGAGCAAAAGCAATTTATAAAAATTGCTTTTGCTGTACATCTTTCCGCAGTAATTTCTGCGGAAAGATACCGAAGCGATAGCGGAGCCCTGAAAAGCGCGGTGCTCAATTTTGTTTTCTTCATACTGATAAAAAACAAAATTGAGCAGTCCGCCTGTCAAAGCTGTTTAAAAAACAACTTATTGGAGGTTTTTCCGCTTACGGTAGGAAGCGGAAAAACAATGGCTTTTGAAAATAGGTGGAGCAGATACAAGGAGATAGGCAAAAAAGTACCGCAGGCGTATCGGGTATACGTCGAGCATTTATTTTTGCGTAGCGACGCAGGAGATGCCCGCATATTTTCAAAAGAAATGACGCACGCTGATAATAACGGCGACACAACGGAACAAACCGAAAAAAGATATTATTATCATGCAGATCATTTACAGAGTGCACAGTTTATAACAAATGCCAGAGGCGAACAGTATGAACATATAGAATATACACCATACGGAGAGTTATGGATTGAAGAGACTGCTCCCGGAATAGACAAACTGCCGTTTAGGTTTACGGGGAAGGAGCTGGATGAAGAGACGGGGTTGTACTACTATGAGGCGAGGTACTTGGATCCGAAGTATTCGAGGTGGCTGTCAGGTGATCCTGCACTGAATGATTACATACCAAAGGTACCGATAAATGACGAAGCAAAGAAGCATAATGGAAACCTGCCGGGAATGGGCGGTATATACAACACTGTAAACTTACATGTGTATCATTATGCAGGGAATAATCCGATTAAGTATATTGATCCGGATGGGAGAATATTAATAATTGATGGTTCGTCATCCGATGACCCTAATTACGTAAAAAAAATTGAAAAATTACTTGATTTGGCTTCCTCTGCTTCTGCAGAATTTAAAGATATGCTTGATGCTATACGAGAAAATAAGGAGATAACAGTTACTATAAAAGACTTTAATGAAGAATTCAAAATTCCTGTATGTGGAATTATGAACAAAAAAAATTTCCTTTTAGACTACCCTTCTGATTCAACTATTTATCTAAGTCCAGAATTTACATATAGTGAAAAATCAACAGGGGATAATTTTAGCGCATTAGAGATTATTGCCCATGAGTTAACACATGCTTATGATAATATGAGAGGGATGTATTATAAGAATTCTTACATTCCGGTTAATGGTGGGAAATCACGTTTCAATAGAAAAAAAGAGTTAAATGCTGTTAATATTGAGAATCAAATTAGACTATTTTTTGGTAAGTCACATAGGAATACATATTCAAGTTATGATATAGGAATAAGAACTTATGAAAAAACAAAAAAACGTGTTGAGATGTGGAGTAAAATTAGATGAAAAAAAAGTTTTTTACTTTAATATTTTTTCTATATTTTAATATTTTAGCATTAAGTTTTGAGATTCCTAATGAGTATCAAAAATTTTCTTATATAGATTCTAAGGATAATTATTATAAAATACTGATAGAGGAATTTAATAATGATATAGATAAATATTATGAAATAATTATACCTGGTTTATATCAAAATCCTAATTCTATTAATTGGCATCTGATCTTTGTGTCTTCATCAAAAAAGAATAAATATTGTATTTTTTACTTTAATAACAATTATGGTAATGTATTATTAGAATTGAATGAAGATATTTTTAATAAATATATTTCTGAAATTGAATTAATTATTAAAAATAAGAAAATATCAGAATATGAAAAAGGTATTATTGATTCACCGTTTCTTATTTTCTTTTTTGGGAGAATTAAATCATTAAATATAAATGAATGTTTTTATGGAGTATTAAATTATAAAAAACATGACGATTATCAAAGAAAATTATACGAGTATTTTACTGAAAAATCAAAAGAACTACTAAAAGAAATAGGAGAAAATGAAAACTAGTTATTTATTTAAACATTCTGCCTACCTCTTTTCTCGGACAGCGATTGAAGCAGAAATCCTTTTTGCGGTGTGTTTAAGCAAAAAGCAAGCTCTGACCGGAGGGAAGATCCTTGCCCGTGAAGACAAATGCAGCAAAAAGATTGGAGCGGTATTGGTGCAGCAAGCCGATAGGCGCAGCTTCGAAGCAAGCACGGTGCTGACACTTGTGTACTTTTACATAATTATGATAGTACACAAGTGTCAGCAGTCCGCCAAAAGAAAATTATTATTAAACAGTCCCACTGACAGGACTTTTGGAAATAGGCGGAGCAGTAGTACATTATCCAAACTGTAAATCGTAAAATAATCTTAACGTATCAGTCCCTATTGTACAAGACATTCCAAAGTTGAAGTTTTTCGGTCATATCGCAGTTTTCGTAATCATCGGTCAGCCTCCATTGCCAGTTTGTACCCAGAGTCGATGGAGCGTTCATTCTTGCTTCCGAATTTAAAAATAAAAGATCCTGCATCTGAACGCCAGCAAAATCGGCGACGGAAGAAAATGTTGTGCGGATTATTTCGGAGGCTAATTCTTTTTTAAATTCAAAAGTTTGTAAAATAGAGCAAATCCTTTCATCCACTTTTTTTCCGTAAAGATAGGTATAAATAAATTTCAGCATCTCCTCGGAAGAACCTTCAAGCCAACCCATGATGGTGTCGTTATCGTGGGAGCCGGTATATACGGCACAATTTTTTTTGTGGTTATGAGGCAGATAGGGGTTAGTCAGTTTTTCTCCTTTTAATTCGTTTAAGTCGAAGGCAAATTGTAATATCTTCATCGTCGGAAAATTAAAATCATCCCGCAGGCGGGCAACTTCGGGTGTTATCACTCCAAGGTCTTCGGATAAAATTGGGAGCTCTGTCCTGTATTTTTCATCCAACGAAATCAGATCCTTTTGTACTTCTTCAAAAAAATGATGGTCAGGCCCCTTAACCCATTTTCCTTCTTGGGCTGTTTGTGCTCCCTGAGGAATTGCCCAAAAGGCTTCAAAGCCCCTGAAGTGATCTAACCTGATTATGTCGAAAAGTTTTAGGGTGTGCCGTATGCGGCTTTTCCACCAAAGGTAGCCGTCTTTTTTCATCTTAGCCCAGTCATAAAGAGGGTTGCCCCAAAGCTGTCCTGTCGGACTGAAAAAATCGGGAGGAACGCCCGCGACGGCCTTAGGTTTAGCTTCCTTGTCCAGCAAAAATAAAGCTTGGTTTTGCCAAACGTCGGCCGAATCCATCGCCGTAAATATCGGAATGTCTCCTACAAGTTGTATGCCGTTTTCTTCAGCATATTCTTTTAATTTTTTCCACTGCGAAAAAAAGAAAAACTGTATAATCTTTTGGATTTCATACTCTTCGGAGTGCGCGTTTAAAAATTCTTGAACAGGTTTTTCTTTATTTAAGGCAAGAGGTTTAGGCCAAACACCGCTCCAGATTCCTTGGGGCAGATTTTCTTTATTTGCCCTCTCTTCATAGTCTTCTTTAATTGTCATAAAGGCGGCATAGCCGTCCAGCCAAAAATTTTCTTCTTGATAGAAATTCTCAAGTTCTTCTTTTAATGATGAATCCGTTTTTATTTTTTGTGATAAGAATGCTGCAGCTTTTTTTAGCATCCTTGTTTTATGATAATGGATCAAACCGAAGTCTACTCTTGCAGGATTAGTATTTTCTTGTACTGTTTTTTTGTATTCGTTAAAATCTCTCTCTTCTAAAAAGCCTTTTTCATAAAGAGCTTCAAGGCTTATAAGATATGGGTTTCCTGCAAAGGCCGAAAAAGATGCATAGGGAGAATCTCCGTAACCTGTTGGGCCTATAGGAAGCATCTGCCAAACTCCTGTTCTTGTTTTTTTTAACCAATCTATAAAGGCAAAAGCCTCTTTACCTATTGTACCTACTCCTTCATTATTCGGAAGGGATGTAGGATGTAAGATGATGCCTGAAAGTCTTTTCATTTGTTTTCCTCCGTTATCAATCTATAGTTTTCTGCTATGTAAAATATAATTCCCGTAATTCCCGGAAATATAAACAGGGCAGGTAATGAAATCAATAATTTTAAGGCGCTTAAAAATATTATCTTATATGTAAAAAAAGAATCTTCAAAAAAAAGATAAAAGGCTTTTTTTAAGTTTGCGATTATTCCCTGACTTTTAGTTTGAAAGCAAACTATTGCTGGATACCAAAAAAGGGAAAGCTCAAAAATTAAGAAGATAAAAATGATGAGTCCCGATAAAAAATATCCGGTAATAGTTTTTAGGCTTAAAAAATATCTTAATAAAAAAATCAGGCTTAAAATAACCGGTACTTTTATTGCAGATAGGGTTAAGGCTTCAGTAAGATTTTCTTTTAAACTGTTTATAAGTTTTTTTACTGCTGCCTCATCTTTTTTATAATAAAAAGAATATAAGGCAAAACTCATTATGTGAAAAATTATATAAAAACTTATGTTAAAGCTAAAAGCGGCAAGATAATTTTTAGGTAAAATTACCGGCAAAAAAATAATCAAAAAGAATATGAGAATAAAAATTAAATTTAAAAAAAATATTTCTTTTTTCTTTTTTATCATCGTGCCTATTTTATTTAATTTAAGATAGACGGCATGTTTTAAGTTTTCTGTCCGTCTTAAACCTATCGATTGCAAGATCAATCAAGTGCATAATAAGCTCATTGTATGGAAGGCCTGAAGCTCCGCACATCTTAGGAAACATCGAAATTGAGGTAAAGCCGGGAATAGTGTTTACCTCGTTTAAGTATATCTTTCCGGTTCTTTTGTCAATAAAAAAATCTACTCGTGAAAGGCCTGAAAGATCCAAGGCTTCATAGGCCTTGATAGCGGTTTCCCTGATTGTTTTTCTTTGACTTTCGGTTAAGTCGGCCGGAATCTTTAATTCGGCTCCGTTCGGATCGGTATACTTTGCATCATAGTCATAAAATTTGTGTGTGGGAATTATTTCTCCCGGAATGTAGGCTATCGTTTTTGTGTTTCCCGTAACGGAACATTCTACCTCTCTGGCTTCGATGCAGGCTTCAATTAAAATTTTATTATCCCATAAAAAAGATTCTTCTGCCTGTTCCAAAAGCTCTGTTCTGTTTTTTACCATTCCGGCTCCTACAGAGCTTCCTGCCCTGCATGGTTTTATAAAGAGGGGGTATTCCAAATCCTTTTCGGCCCTTGCCAAGAGTGCCTTTTTCTTTTCCGGATCATCCCAGTCCTGTTTTTTGATTGCTATGTAAGGCACGATGGGTAGGCCCGAATAATCCCAAATCATCTTTGTTTTTTCCTTATCCATTGATATGCTTGTGGACATTACATCGCCCCCTACATAGGGGATGTCTGCCATTTCAAATAGACCTTGGATTGTGCCGTCCTCGCCGAATCTTCCGTGTAAAACGGCAAAGACTGCATCGGTCGGTAAAAACTCATCTCCTGCTTTTAAGCCTTTTTTTGCACCTCCTCCCGGAATGAGGGTTACTCTCTTTGTCTCATCTTTTTTTATTTTTAAAACGGCCTTTTCGTTTTTTATAATACGCTCTCTTTCTGCATCATCATGTAAATACCATGCGCCGTTTTTTGAAATGCCTATCAGGTGTAGCTTGTGTTTTTTATCTATTGTCCTTATAATCGACGATGCCGATTTTAGAGAAACCTCATGCTCGCTGGATTTTCCGCCGTAGATGATTGCTATATTCATATTTACTCCCATAAATTACTGTCTGTAAAATTAAATTAATGTAAGTTATTCTATCATTGTTTTGTAAAATTTTCAATTGGATAAGATTAAAACGCATTAACTGCTTCAATACCCTTATACGAAATCTCATTTTTACTATCCGCTAAAAGAACTTCTAAGATGCTGATTGACGAATTTTTAGGAGTAAATTTATTTCTTAAAGAAAAATTATCCAAGGCCCAGGCGAGAGCCATAGTTATTGTGCCGTAGTGTGTTACGATTATTATGTCTTCATCTTTTAAGGCCGTTTCGTCTAAAAATTCTGCCGTTCTTTTAAAATGGTCAAAGGAGGTTTCGCCCTCAGGAGGGGCTATGGTATCGTTCTTTTCGATCCAGTTTTTTGCTTCAAGAGGATATTTTGCCATAGCCTCTTCAAAGGTCAAACCCTTAAAAATACCGAAATTATATTCTTGAAGCCGTTTATCGGTTTGAATATTTTTTAATCCTAGGTACTCGGCTGTTTGCAAGGCTCTTTTAAAAGGACTAGAATAAACCTTAAACGAAGCAAATTCTTTTAGCCTAGGTTTTAACTCATCAAGCATGGGATAGGCTTCTTCTGCCAAGGGACTGTCATCCAAGCTGAATATCTTTTTTTTGTTTGTTACCGTTATTCCGTGTCTTATCAAAACTATCTTCATATTCTCTTCCTTAAAAATTTATTTTCAAAATTTTTATAAATGGACTGTGATAAAAAAACTTGTACTTAAAACTGCAAGTTCCGTTAATTCGACAATAAAACCGTTTACGTCGCCTGTGGTGCCGCCGATTTTTTTGTATGAAATTCTTATTACGATAAATGTTAAAATTAGTGCGATTGCAGGAAAGATTAAATATTTTATACGCTCTGCAAAAATAAAACTTCCTTGAATTGTTGAAAAGGCTGCTATCTCAGGTGCAAAAAGCGAAAGGATGCATACGATTATGAGCCAAAAGAAAAAACCGGCCTTGGAGGCTGATTTATGAAAGAGGGCGCCGAGCCCCGTATCCTTTGCAGGTTTTGAAAAAACTACAACCGCCAAACCTGAAAGCCGCGAAATTATTCCGGCTAATATAAGAAGTCCCGCATCGGGCATTATGGTAGAATAATTTATGTATCTAAGAAGCAAAAAAACATTGAGGCCTATTGTTCCATACGTTCCGACTCTCGGATCCTGCATAATTTCCAATATTTTTTCTTTTTTTCTTGCAGAAAAAAAACCGTCTACGGTGTCTCCAACTCCGTCAAGGTGAATACCGCCTGTTAAAAACAAGTATAGTAGTAAGCTGAGGAAGCCCGATATTTCAAGATATTTTTGCGGAAGAAAATAGATTGGGATAAGCACTAGTCCCGCAATCAGAGCTCCTATAAGAGGGAAAAAATAAAAAGCTCTTTTAATATTTTTTTCGTTAAAGTCGACGTTTATATTTATGGGTATGCGTGTAAAAAACTGCAAAGCTAAGATAAATCCTTTCATATTGATACTCTCTTTTTTAGTTAAGATTTTATTTTTATAGGTAAACCGCAAACGCAGAGTACAACCTCATCTGCAAGTTCGGCAATTTTTGAATTTACTATTCCCTGAATATCCGAAAAAGCTCTTGATACCGGGTGCATGGGTACAATAGATGATCCTACCTCATTTGTTACAAGAATTAAGGAGCCGTTTATTTTTTTTATTTCTAAAATAAGATTTTTGATTTGCGTTAATGAGACTTCTATTGTTTTTTGAATATCCTCTTCGTTCGGTTTTTCTTTTTCTCCGGTTATTTGAAAGAGAATTCGAGAAATTAAATTTGTTATGCAGTCAAGTAAATAGTACTTTTCTTCTTTGACGGCCTTTTCTAAATTTAAAAAGCCTTCGTATGTGCACCACTTTGGATTGCGTCTTGCAATATGCTTTTTTACTCTTTCCCGCATTTCGTCATCATAGATTTCTGCGGTTGCTATATAGACAACATCGTCTATGCCGTCTAAAAGTTTTTCGGCATAGGCCGATTTTCCGCTTCTTGATCCGCCGGTTATAAGTGTTATCATAAGGTAATTATATCAAAAAAAAGAAAAATGTTAAGAGGGCAAAGAAGGCGGCTGACGGATTTTAAAGCGTTCTATTTTTAAAAAACACCAGCCGCATAAAAAAGCCTTTTACGGCAGGAAGGCTTTCGTAGTAAACCGTTCCATCGGTTTCTTTTACTCTTTCTTCGATAGCTTTTAAGCCAATTCCTTTTTTGATTTCGGTACATCCGATACCGTTGTCCTTCATGGTTACGATGAGAGAGGTCTCTGTATAGGAAAAATGAATTATGATTTTTGAAGCCTTGCCGTATTTTGCAGAGTTGGATAAAAACTCCTGCACTGCCTTATATATTGCGTGGCTTTGTTTTTCGTTTAAACTCCAAATATCTTTTGAAAAGGTGAATTGCACATTGATATTTGTCATTTTTTTAAATTCGTTTATGAGGTTATGAATTAAAATTATTGTTTCATATTTGTTATAGTCTATCGGTTTTAATTCTCTCAAAGCAAATCTGACTTCTTCTAAATTCTTTTTTGCAAAGGAATTTAAATCTAAAATCTTTTGAGGTAACTCATCGTTGTTGTTTTTTGCGGCCGCATAGAGGGCGTTAAGCTGAATAATCATTGTAGAAAGTCCGTGTCCTACGCTGTCATGGATTTCTCGTGATATACGGTTTCTTTCTTTTAAGGTCATAAGATCTTCGATCGACTCATTGTATATTTCCAAATCATGAATGGAATTTAAAAGCTCTTCTTTTTGAATATCAAGTTCGTCTATTTTGTTTTGGAAAGAAATAATTTTATTTTGATTGTTTTTAAAATACTCTAAAACTCCTCCGCTTAAAATAAAAAGAGCCGTATAGTTTACCATTGTTCCTACATCAAAATTTCTTAATGAAAATATTGAGACTGCAAGTCCTGCCGTGCCGAGGATATAGGTATACGGCTTTGAATTATAGTAAAAACTATCTATCAAAGGAATTAAAAATAGGAGAAACGGAATGTCCGCACCGGTTATATGCAGTAATAAACAAAGAGTCCAATCGGTTAAGCAAAGAATAAAAAAAAGAAAGGTCTTATTATTTATATAGAAAAGTCTAAGATTAAATAAAATAATAAAACAAAGATATAATAAAAATTGAACTCCGCTAAGTTTATCTCCATTTATGCTTATTTGAATAAGGCTTGATGCTATTAAAAAATAATGAATAAAAATAAAAAACTTATTTTTCATAAGGCTAATTATATTATAATAATTAAGATATTGCAAGATTGGTGTTCAAAAAAGGAGGCAGAAGCTGCCTCCTTTTAATTAATTGATTTCGTTGTTAAACTCTTTTATCTTCCGGCTGCCGGCCGTAAAAATTGCGGCACACATTGCCCAAACTATCAATATATTCGGAAAAAGTTTTTCTTTTTCAAGCATTTCCATCAGCCAATATAAAGGGGAAAACATGGAAATATTTTTAAATACAGGCGGAAGCGAAACAAAGGGCATGACAGCAATCAGAGCAAGGAAAAACATTACTATTGTAATCAGGCTTGTCATATTCGATACTAATGGCAGCTGAGATTCTTTTTTAAAAATTCTCGCGACTAAAATGGCTATGGAGAGGGCAAAAAAGCTTGTTGAAACAACAGCTAATAATATCAAGGGAAGCCCTGTAATCTCCAGTTTAAATACTATTGTCGCAAAAACAAAAACAACCATGTTTATTACTACCTGAATAAATACAAAGGCCGATAAAAAACTTCCCACTATTTTAAATTCGGAATTGGGGCTTATTATTGCACGTGCAAGCATCTTTGTTTCTCTGAATTTTATTAGATCTGTAGCAATTGCATTTGAGCCGAAAAGTATTATGTACAATACGAGTAAGGTCATCATTTTTAAGCCTAGACTTATGATGTTTCCGTTATCTTGAGCTTTAAATACCACATTTATATTGTTGTTTAAGAGACTGCCTTTTTTGCCGGAAAGATCCGAGCTTTTAATAAAGTTATCCAAAAGATAAGCATTTATGCTTAAATTCAGGGCTTGAATTCTGTTATCAAGAACAACGCTTTCTTCCGTTTTTAAAATTTCAAGCTCCGGTTTTTCTCCTTTTGAAATCTTTTCGGAAAAATCTTTAGGTATAATTATAAGGCCCGGTATTTTTCCCATTGCAAGTTTTTCCTTAGCCTTTTCCAGTTCCTTTTCTCTATTTTCAGGACGAATCGTAGACTCGGAACCCGAAAAAAAGTTTTCCCAAAGATCTCCGGAATCATCTACAAAATAGGCTGTCTCATTCATTTGAACTGTATATTCAGTACTCTTTTTTGAAGTCTCAGTCTCTTTTGGTTTAAGAATAAATCCTATTATAAGAATCAAAATTATCATCGCAAAAGGAAAAAAAATCAGCATTCCTGTATTTGATATATTTTTTAATATTCTTTTTAACTGTGCTAAAAATAAAATCAAGAATTTTTTCATATCCGCCCCCTTAAATTTCCGTCTTCCTAAAATTTACCATAACTAAACCAAAAATATAAAATGCCGCACCAAGGGCTAGCATTATAATAAGGCTGCTTAACATTCCTCCAAGAGAATTTTCCACAACAAGATCCTTAAGAGGGGTTGTTATAATTTTGGAAATATTATATTTTAAAAATATTTTTGAAATTTTATTGTCATTTGGAATTGTAAAAAGAACTGTTCCTAAAACTCCAAATATAAAAAATACACCTATTACTATAGTATAGATAATTTCCTTTTTGTTAAAAGTTGTAAGTGAACATGCGATGCTTCCTGTCACGAGTGAAAAACTTAAAGCGTATATAAAAAGCAGAATAGGATTTCCCATAAAAGAAACTTTTAACAATCTAAAAGTTAAAATATAAATTACGATGGCAATAAAAGCTTTTAGTGCCGTGCTTATTATTTGAGCATTAAAGATATAGGTCGAACTTTTAGGTATCGAATTAATACGCAGGGTAAGGCCTACATGCTTTTTCTTATATGCCAAGGTAATAGGCTCCATAACAAACATAAAGAATAACAATATACTTATGGCTATTGCATAGGCTTCATAGCTTGACATACTTTGCAGGGCCGGGTGCATAGTAATTTTTCCTATAGATTTTGAGCTTTCTTTTTGAATATTAAGATATTGCTTCATAAGATCTTCAGGTTGCGAAGATTCCGAAATAGCCTTAGTTATTTTATGATTCCCGTTGATGGAACTGCTTATGTTTTTAATTATATTTGATAAAACCATAATTGTTGCAGAAGACTTTTCTTTTCCGATAATTAAAATATCAAAGTCTTTGTTTTCTTCTACAGAATTTTGATAGCCTTTAGGAATCTTAATTGTGTATTTTGCACTTTGTTCCTCTTCAATTTTTATGAAGTTTTTTAAGATATCCGAATTTAAAATACCGGTCAGCTGTTCCGATAATGCGGATTTGTCTTCATCGTTTAGAAAAACCGGAATAGCCTTTTCGTTTGTTTCGGCCTTAAAATCAGATTTTCGCAAAAAACCGTTGTAGCCGACAAAAAGTATAGGCAAACAAAGGTAAACCAAAAAAAAGGTAATAAAGTTATCTTTTATCGCTATAAGCGTAATCTTTAAAAATGCTTTCATCTTTTCCCCTCAATTTATTCACGCAATTTTTTTCCGGTAAGCTGTAAGAAAACCTCGCCTAAATTAAGCTCATTTATTTGTAAGGCTTTGATTACGGCTCCTGATGTTTGTAAAATCCTGATAGCCTCATCAAGGTTGACCCTCTCTCTTTCATAGAGGATATTTAGCTTTTCTCCTGCCTGCTCTACATTTAAGGCTCCGTCAAGGAGTCGGATTTTTTCCATCAGCTCTTCATTTATATTGTCAGCCCTTATTTCGAGGGTTACGGTGCCGTTGGCCTTTTCCTTTACGGAATTAAGGGAGCCGTAGGCAATCTCTCTGCCCTCATCGATTACAAAGATATTTTTGCAAAGCTCTTCAACCTCTTCCATGTAATGCGAAGTGTAAAGAATTGTAGTCTTGTCTTGTGAATTTATTTTGCGCAAATACTCAAAAATATTGTTTCTGGATTGGGGGTCAATACCTACCGTAGGCTCATCCAAGATTAAAAGACGGGGCTTATGCATGATGGCTGCGGCAAGATTGAGCCTTCTTTTCATTCCTCCGGAAAATTTTTTCACCTTTTCTTTTTTCTTTTCCGTTAAGCCGACTACTTCCAAGGCCTCGTTTACAGCTTCTTTTAGCATTTTTCCTGAAAGGCCGTAAAGGCTTGCAAAAAAATTGAGGTTGTCGATTGCCGATATATCCTCCGATAAGGCAAGCTCCTGTGGTACGAGGCCCATGAGTTTCTTTGCCTCTATCGGTCTTTTTTTTATACTGTGTCCGCCTATAAGCACCTCACCGCTTAAAGGGTCCAAGATTCCCGTTATTATATTTATCAGGGTGGATTTTCCGGCACCGTTAGGCCCTATAAGGCCGAACATATCGCCTTCTTCAATATCAAAAGAAACGTTTGAAAGCACCTGCTTTTTTCCGTATTTTTTTGATACATCCTTAACTTCCAATATTTTCATAAAACGCCTCCATAAGAAGTTTGTTGATTGATATGCCTCAATTTTAATCGATTTTGCTTAAAATAAAAGTGCCGAAAGTCATTTTTTATAGGGAAAATAGTAATGGTGCCTATCAAAAATCTTATCTTAGGCCCTTGTATAAAGGGCTTTTTTTTGCGAGAATGAGAAGTAATGAATTTTTATGATGAAATAAGAAGCCGGTACGGGAACATAAAACGAGCCCGCGGATTTTACCTTTATACCGAAAAAAATATAAGACTCTTGGATATGTACTTGGATGGAGGAATGTCGATATTGGGCCGAAGAGAAAACCAGGCTCCATTGGTTTTTAAACAAAGCATAGATAAGGGTTTAAACGCTTTCTTGCCTTCTTCGGGGGATTATCGTCTTAAAAAGGCCTTGAATTCTCTTTTTCCCGAGCACCCTTATTTTTACCTTTTTTCGGAATGGAACTCCGCTCTTTCATTTTTGGAAATGAGAGATAATACAACCGTTTCCGAATCTTCAATTGGCGAAAATATTTGGAAGCCTTTTTTGCCCTCATCGGAAAATTTAAAGACCAAAGCTGCCTTTTTTGTAAATCCTCCGTTTTGCACCTCGATAAAAATTCTTGTTTCTAAAAATCCTCTTCCTATTATGTCCTGTGCAGTTTCTGCAGCCGAAAAGGAAGTTTTAGCCAAAGCCTTTTTCGATTTGATAAGAATCATTAAATTGAGAGAACAAGAAAAAGAACTTTCGGATGAAGAATTGATAAATTCGGCCCGTGGAAAAAAGAAAAAAGAGCAGCTTGCAAAAAACATAAAGTCATGCAGAAGGGTAGAGGAGCTTTGTTCCAATTTTTGGAATATGGAAGGTCCCTATCTTTTCTCAAAGTTGGATGAAGAAAAATATGAGGATTTTTTTAAATCTGCCTTGGATTCTCATATTCTTTTGTCTCCTTATTTTACTATTCCGTCGATATTGCCGAAAATAAGAGTATACACCGAGCTTGAGAGTTTTCTTAAGGCTCAAACATAAAATAAAGGATTAAATAATGAATGATTTAGTTAAATTTTTATCGGAAGGTTATCCTATTCTATTGTTCACAAAATTGTTTTTAGGAGCGGCTGCCGTTTTTTTCGGAATTATAGTATGGAGTAAAACTAAGAAGGTCTCAATGATTCTTTTTGTGCTTGGTGTGTTTTTGATGTATATTTCGATTTTAACCGATACGCTCACATATTTCGGCTTTATAAATACTAAATTTTTTACTATAGGGCACATTCCCATTCTTTCTCTGATTTTTGAAAGCACACCGATAGCTTTTTTTATAGCAAGTTTTTGCACCTTTTTAAAGGAAAGGCATTTTTAAAGCTAATCAGTCTTGTTCTTTTAGTTCGGTATCCGGTTTTTTGCAAGCCCTTACGATATAAATCGGGTTTTCGCTTTTAAATAAGCCTGTTTTTCCCATTGAGGCGGTTTGAATAAGATGGGCTTCAATTTCGGTATATCCGTATTTCGGGAGGAGCTCTAAAAATTCGTTTAAATTTTTTATAAGAATAAAATTTGCACAGATTATTCCGCCTTTTTTTAAATGCTCTTCAAGATACTCAAAAATATTTTTTAGCTCGCCTCCGCTTCCGCCGATAAAACACTTGTCGAATTTTACAGACCCGTATTCAGAGTTTAAAAGAGCCTCAGGGGCCTTGCCCGAAATCAAATTTATTTTGACCCCGAATTTTTTTGCATTTTCCAGTATCAGGGAGCAGGCCTCTTCGTTAAATTCAACTGTTGAAACTTCCGCTCCCTGCAAGGCCGCTTCAATCGATACGGAACCGGTGCCGCCTCCGATATCCAAAAATCTATCTCCCTTTTCTATTTGAAGATGGGAAAGAGAAATGTTTCTGATATTGAATTTGGTCATCGGCACCTCGCCTCTGATAAATTCGCAGTCTTTAATATTTTTCATTTTCAACAAGTACCGTATTTAAAAAAGATTTTACTATAATCTTATCACCTATATTATATTCTTCAATCAACTCATCGGGATATGAAAGATTGTAGCCTACAAAAAGCCTTCCTCTAAAACCTTCTTCTTTTAAGCGCGCCGAAATTGTATCGGGATTGTTCGTTTTATCGGTAAGAATAAAAAAGCTTTCCTTGTCCTTCATAGAGGAAAAGTCTACCTCTCTTCCATGAAAGGAGTAAAAGGATAGAGCCTGCCATTGTTTTTGAAGTTTGTTCATAAGGTACTGCATTGAAGAAATACCTGTTATAATTTTTTCTATTTTTATGTTTTTCTTTTTTACGAATTCGGTAATGCCGAAAAAACAGGGGTCGCCTGAGGCAAGGACTAAAACTTTTTTTGATTCTATCGGGAGATCGAGAATTTCCGAAATTGTTTTTAGAACTTTTACGTCATCTCTTATAGGCTGAATATCGGAGGCTATACGCTCAAAGCCTGCAACTATATCTGCATCCTTGATTGTACGCACAGCCTCTTGGGTTAAAAGTTCTATATTTCCGGGCCCTGCCCCGGCAATAATCAAGGGCATGTTTTATTTTGAGCCTACAGTTTTTAAAGCTGTTTCAAAAAGTTTTTCAAAACCGGCCTTATTTAATCTTCCTGTGTGAATGGTCCCGGGAATGAGCATTCCGCTTTTGTCTACAATAAAACTTGTAGGTACACCTGCAATTTGCTGGTAGATGGGAAGAAAGTTATCGACAGTTATGAGGGCCTGAAAAGAACAGCCTGCATCCTTCCATAATTCTTTGGCAAAGGCTAAGGTTTCTTTATCTCCTTCTTGAAGGTCGGCTGTAAGGGCTATCACATTTACTTTTTTATCGGCATAGGCCTTGTAAGCTGCTTCCAAGTCGGGTAACTCCGCCCTGCATGGACCGCAAAATGTTCCCCAAATATTTATCAAGGTAATATCGTATTTGGCGAAAATTTCATCCGTAACCGTGTTCCCGTCAAGGTCCTTTGTTGAAAATTTAAGCCGGTTTTTAGCATCATCTGAAGTTTTTGACTCCGACTGACTTGTAATTGCAGATGTCTTTGCTTCTTCATTACCTTTTGCTTCTGCTTTCGAGCAAGATATAAAAAATACGCTTGCAAATATTGCTATTAACACATAAAAATGTAATTTTTTCATTTGTAAACTCCTATATTATAAAATAATTTTCAAATTTCTACCCGAAAATATACTCAGACTTTATGGAATAATCAAGGGATTTGAGAAAAATTATTCTTTTCTTCTATAATTGGGCCTGTGTTTGTAGGTTTTTCCGTAAAAAGAAAACTGTGGTCGATGGCGTGAACAGGGCAGGCCTTGATACATTCTCCGCATCTTATACATTCGGGGCTGTTTGGGCTCTTATATGTAGGAATGTCAAGCTTGCAGGTTCTTTCGCATTTTTTACATTTTATGCACTTGTCGTTGATTTTTAGGCGGTATAGACTTATAGGATTGAAAATACCTAAAAAGGCTCCGAGTGGGCACAAATAGCGGCAAAAGGGTCTGTAAAAAATTATTGAAAGCATCGCTATTATTACGGTTATAGTTAGTTTAAGTCCGAATAAGGCCCCTAAAGAGGAGGTGAGGGCTTGATTTACCGATATGAGCGGAATAGCTCCAAAGATAATCCCGGATGGGCAAATATATTTACAAAAGTAGGGATCGCTTAAGCCGTACTTGTCCTGCAGGGCAAAGGGTAAAACAAACACAAAAAAGGCAAGGATAAAGTATTTTAGGTATTTTAAAATTCTGTTTATCTTTTGCGGAACCTTAAATTTTTTTAATGGAATTTTATCCAAGAGATCTTGTACTAGACCGAAGGGACAAAGATATCCGCAAAAAAGTCTTCCCGCCGCTATTGCAAAAAGGGCCGTGAGTCCTACAACATAAAATGCAAAGTTAAAATTTCTGCTTCCTATCGTTGCCTGTATCGAACCTATGGGACAGCCGAATAGGGCACCCGGACATGAGTAACAGTTTAAAACCGGCATGCAGACCTTTTTCATAGGCCCTTTATAAATTTGCCCCTTTAAAAATCCTGTGAGGTTTCCGTTTAATGCCATCATCCCTAGGACTTGAATAGCATGACGTTTTTTGTTCAGCGTTTTTTGTTTATTTTGTTTAGCCAATTCCTATGCACTCCGTACAAATATTTACGGCTTTTTTGAGGACGACAGCAACCTCTCCGCGGTATATTCCTATAAGAGTAAAACCTGTTGCCAATATAATAACAAGGAGCGCCGCTATTTTCTTTTTCATTTATCCTCCTGCTTGATTTTAAGTTACATTATATATACAACTTAATATAATATTTGGATACAGACTCTGTTTTAAAATTTTATTTACTTACTCACATTGACCCAAGCCGCTGCCCTTGAAGCCTTCTCAAGTTCTTTTACATTCATACGAACAGCCGTATTTTCGGTACCGGCTGCGGGATATACCGTTTCCAGATTTCTTATAGATTCATCAATATAGACAGGAACCTCGGTCTTTAATCCGAAGGGACAGACGCCTCCTGCCGGATGGCCTATAAAACTTAAAAGCTGTTCTTCATTCATCATCTTTGTTTTGCAATGAAAGGCCTTTCTGAATTTTGCATTATCTATGCGGGCCGAGCCTGCAAGTAGGATGATTATAGGCTCTTCTTTTACCATAAAGGCTAGGGTTTTTACGATAAACTCGGGTGCACATCCTACCGCTTCCGCTGCAAGGTCTACGGTTGCACTTGAGGTATCGAATTCTATAATCCTGTCTTCCAATGAAAACTGCCTTAAATGTTCTCTTGCTTCTTTTAATCCCATTTATTTTACCTTTTAAATCCGCCTATATCTTCATTTAAGTATTTTAGAGCTTTTGCCTTATCCTTATCTTTTATGGCATAAATTATGTTCTCATGGTGTGAGCTAAAAGTCTTTTTTGTCATTTCTTCCCATTTTTCTCGGTAATTTTGAATAAAAAAACGGGTCATTTTTTTCATTGTATGCTCCAAACTTAATAAGGCATGAGAATTATTATGCAGCTTGAATAAACCTATATGAAATACCGAATTATTTTGCCACTCACTTACAGCATTTGTGTTGCTCAATTTTCTAGTATGTTCCAATAGATAATTTAATGTTTCATGATCGCAGCTCGCAACTTCTTTCCAGTTTTTTTCCAAAAAACCGCACTCCAGAACTAAGCGGTAGTTTAACATTTCTACAAGGTCTTCTTGTCGGAGCTTGATTAGTTCATATCCGTATCGCGGAATACTCTTAAAAACGTTTTCATTGCAAAGTTCTATTAGTGCATCTCTAATCGGCGCCCTGCTTATTTTTAAATACTTTTCTAAATCTGAAAGATTGATTATATCTCCCGGTTTGATTGTATTATCGGTTACGAGGCCATATATCTTTATATAGGCATCCTGCTTTAAGGAGGTTCTTATTGGTTTTAATTTATTAGTTATCATACTTTTATCCTAGGTGAATTAAATAGATTTTTTTAATATTTTAACTTATCACCAACCGATAAGTGTATCACAATTTACATCACTAATGCAATGAGCTCATAGGCATTTGATAAAAGAATTTTTAATTTATTTCAATTATGTCTTATAGGAACAAGCGTTAATCTGGCTTGAATTTATATCTTAGACAATTTTATAGAATTTTAAAAAATAATCAAATTTTAATCATATTTTGCTTGACAGTTTTCAAATTCATATGATATATTATTAATATATCAGTGATATTTTATAAAAATAATTAGAGGAGGTTATTTTATGGAAACTATGAATTTGGGGTTTATTTCATTGATTCCCACAATTGTGATGTTTGTCTTTGTTTTTTGGACTAAGAGGATGATTCTGTCTTTTACGGCAGCAACTCTTGTTGGTGCAGTCCTTATTGGAGGACTGAATTTCCCTTCTGTGTGGTTAGATCAATTGCAAACAGCATGGTCTGCCGGAACCTGCGGCTATTTGATTATTATGCTTTCTTTGTTTGGTATTTTGATTAAATTGTTGGATGTATCGGGTTATGCTCTTGAATTTGCTAATTGGTTAGGAAAATATGCAAATACCCGCAAGAAAGCTATGATTATCACATTTATTCTTGGATGGCTTATATTTGTTGATGATTATTTAAATAATATGGCTGTATCTACGGCAATGAAGAAGATTTGTGATAAACATCGAATCCCGCGTACTTTATTCGGTTTTTTGGTAAACTGTACGGCGGCTCCGGTTTGTGTTTTGATTCCTGTTTCGACCTGGGCAGTTTTTTATGCCGGTTTATTTGAAGAAAACGGCGTGACGGTAAATGGTACCGGATTAGGTGCTTATATTTCCGGCATGCCGTTTTTGTTTTATCCTGCCATATTGTTGTTAATTTGTTTTTTGATCATCATCGGTGTTTTTCCTTTAATTGGTATTACAAAAAAAGATAATGAATTAGCCATGAAAACAGGCATAGTTTGTTCAAAAGAAGAAAATCTTGAAGGTAAAGAATTATATGCAGATGATTCCACCGGTTCTGATACTATGATCAAAAATAATCCTTTAAAATTTTTCTTTACTATGGTCGTTATCGTTACCGTAACATTGATAACTCAAAATGTTATGGTTGCCTGTATGGGAGCTATTGCAACTGTTGTTGTGATAATACTTATTGAAAAGAAATTAAAACTTACAGAAATTTTTACCAACGCTTTTGAAGGTATAGCGAGTATGCTGATGGTTGATGTTACGATTGCGCTTGCTTTAACTCTTGTTGAAATAAACAAGGTTACAGGTATGACCGGCTATGTTATAGATGTTCTTACACCTCTTTTAAACGGATCAATATTTGCTGCAATCGTCTTTGCATTTTGCGGGGCCTATGTATTTTTTGCCGGAGGCTTCTGGGATGGCTCAATGATTTTTGCTCCTATTGTAGTTCCTATTGCTGTAGCATTGGGTGTTAATCCTATTCTGTCTTGTATGGCATTGGTTTGTGCTGCCACCCTTGGAAGTACGACCTTTGTCGCGGGCGATGCTATTATGATTACTTCCGGTGCTATTGAAATAAAACCGTATTATCAAATGCTGGGAACTTTTCCATATGCTTTGATAAGTTATATTTTGACGACTATCTGTTTTGTGATTGCCGGATTTATTATTGGGTAGCAGGGAATATGAGTATCGCAGATAAAATTTTTTTAAGTAATGCCGTATTTACCGGAGACGGTAAGTTACCGTTTCCGGGCGGAGTTGCCATAAAAGAAAATAAAATTCTTGCTGTAGGAAATAGGACTGATATTCTTTCTTATTGCGGAGCTGACACAAAAAAATATGAGTTTGGTGATTGTCTCATAATGCCCGGTATCTGCGATGCTCATGGTCATTATTCCATGGGCGCTTTATATGACAGTAAGTATTTTATCAATGATATATTGTATTCTCATTCAGAACAAGAATGTGTGGCCATGATAAAATCTTTTGCAGATGCTCATCCTGAATATGACAGCATCATCGGCCAAGGTTGGTTTCCTGCAAATTGGAATGATGCCGAATTGCCTACAAAAATGTCATTGGACGAAATTGTTCCTGAGCGTCCTGTATATCTTGCATCCGCCGATGCTCATACAGGCTGGTTGAATAGTAAGGCTTTGGATGAATTGGGTATAGACAGAAATGATTTGGAATATGGCAAAAATATTGTACTTTTACCTAATGGAGAACCCAGCGGAATTTTGAGAGAGAGTGCATGGTTTCGTTTGGCTTCAAGTAAAACTTTTGTACCTGCGGATTCAATCAGTGAAGAAGTTAATAGAGATTTGATGCATAGACTTGCAAGAGTAGGTATCACAACTTTCTGTGATGTATCAGGAATTTTACCTGGTGTAAAATATGATACTTTGGAAGATATGGATAAAGCTGATGAATTAATTGTAAGGATAAATTTGAACCCATCCATTGGGCTTGATATGGGGCAGCAGGAAATCAATGCACTTAGAAAAAAGTATAACTCGGATAAACTTAGAGTTACCGGCTTGAAAGGAGTTATAGACGGTGTAACTTCTACATATACAGGATATTTGCTTGAGCCTTATTCTGATAGACCTGGTACTAGAGGATTTATAAACGATACGGAAACCTATTATGAACAATGTATTATTAATGCAAATAAATACGGTTTGGGTGTGAGACTTCATTGTATTGCCGACGGGTCTGTAAGATTTGCTTTGGATTGTTTTGAAAAATCCAATAGAATAAATAATAACAGTCGTATTCGTAATTCGATAGAACATATCGAGAATATACATCCTGACGATATTGCAAGGTTTCAGCAGTTAGGTGTTACGGCTTCAATGCAGCCTCGCCATCTTGCTCTTGATGCAAATGAAAAGATTGTACGTCTGGGTAAAGAAAGATGCAAATGGGAATGGCCGTGCCGATCTATTTTGGAATCCGGAGGTATAATTGCCTTGGGCACTGATTATCCTGTTGTTGATTTTAATCCTTTTGAAACTATATATTACGCAGTTACACGGCATGGATATGATAGAAAACCCACTGGTATTAATCCTTCGGAAAAATTAACAATGTCACAGACCTTAAGGGCTTATACTTTTGGAGGTGCTTATGTTTCAAATCGTGAAAATGAATTAGGTACGTTAGAAGCGGGAAAATTGGCTGACATCATAATACTTGATCAGAATCTTTTCTGTATTGATGAAGAGAAGATACCTGATACAAAGGTACTTATGAATGTATTTGACGGAAATATTATTTATGAAGAAAAAAAATTTAGTAGGAGGAGAATATGATTGCAGAATTCAGTAAACATTTGGATTTAAACTATACACTTGGTTTAATGGAAAAACTTATATCGTTTAAGAGTAATCCTGATTTAGGATATCGCACATCAGGTTCTACAGCAGAAATAGCAGCCGGGGATTTTCTTCATGAAGAAATGAAACGAATAGGTTTGAAAAATGTGCACAAAGAAGCTGTTGTTGTAGATAATTTTGAATTTAAACGTGCTGATATTTCATATAAAATGGCAAATGGAATTACACGAAAATTTTTGATGTCAAGTTTTCAAGCCAGGTGCTTAGCTGAGAACGAAAAGATTAAAATTGTTTATGTTAATAAGGGCAGGGATATCGATTATGAAAATATCGATGTTGAAGGTAAATATGTTCTAATCGATATCAATATGGTGGATGATTGGTGGGTTAACTGGCCGATCACTCAAGCTAAAGTAAATAAAGCAAAAGGCGTTATTGTAGTTCAAATAGGAGGTTATTGTTCGTGGTCGAAAGATACATTGGGTGTACAAGATATTTCTACGACCTGTGACCTTCCTGCATTTTCAATGACTGTCCGTGAAGCTGAACTTCTTAAAGAACAGTTAAAACTTCAAGGAGGAGAAATAGAGGCAATCTTGAATGCAGATGTGAATGTAGTAAACAATGGAATTACAAACTGCATAATAGGTGAAATTCCGGGAAAAATTGATGAAGTAATATATCTTATTGGCCATTATGATGCTTATTTTACCGCTTTTGCAGATAATTCCTCCGGTATCGGCTGTATAATGGGTATATGCAAAGCTCTAGTTGAAGATGGATATACACCGGATAGAACTTTACGCATTTGTCTACACGGGGCGGAAGAATGGGGAATTGAAGGAACTCGTTATGACTGGGCTCGAGGTGCAACAATGCTTGTACATAAACATCCCGAGTGGGGTGACAACGGATTTTTGCTGGTAAATTTAGATGGAAATTTAATCAATGGAACGGCCTCTGCTGTTAAGGTAAGAACATCATATGAAATGGTCGAAGGCATTGAAAAGCTGGGTAAAAACATTGAAGGTAATGTATATCCTTTCGGTACTTATAGTCCGATGTGGACATGGACTGAAAGTTATATGTATGCATGTCTTGGAATCCCGACTATAGAAAGTTTTTATGAAGGAGTTAATTTTTGGCCATCATATCATTCCAGTTCGGATCAAAAAGATGTAAATGATTATAGTGATGAAGTTTTTCTTTCTTCTCATATTTTGTATGGAACTATTTTACAGAAATTCGATAAACTGCCTGTGAGACCTTTGGATTTTACGGCTTTATTTGACAAAATGCTTGATGAAGTCGATGGAAAAATTATTGCTGATTCGAAATTATTATGTGAAAAAATTCTAAAAGCAAAAGAAACTGCCGTAGTTTTAAAGAAAAAAAATGATTCTTTCTCAAAAATAGATAGTGTAGCAAAAAAGTATAATAAAAAAGTAGGTAGAATTTTTTCTAAAATAGTTAACGAATTATTCGGAATTGATTGGTTCGAGCAATATAATTTTATTCATATACGTAATCAAAATAATATTCACTATTTGACTTCTGCCATCGAAAGCCTTAAAGCCGGTAACATAGAAAAAGCTATGGATGAAGATTTGAGAGGTGTCGATCTTTGTTGGTATGGTTATCATTTTGATAAACGTGTTTACGATATATTGGTTGACCAAGTTCTCGGAGAAGCTGCACCTTTTACATGGGCAAAAGGTAAAGTAACAACTATAGCCGATATGTGGAATATCGGAAGGGAACTTCAAAAATTACGAAATGAAGGCGCAACAAATTATACGGATGTTATTGCTAAGCTTGAAAAAGAGATTGAAACTCAAAAAAATGAATTGAAAGAAAAGTTTGCTGCTGAAGTCAATATTTTGGAAGAACTTATCTGTATGATGGAAGATTGTATTGAAGATTAATTATTATAAGGGGGAATTAGTTATGATAAAAAATAAAGTCGAATTTAAGAGTCAGCATATTGAAGATATGCGAAATGCATTTGAGCATAGGGCAACATGGTTTTACTTGTTATATAAAGAAGCAAGAAAACGAGGTCTAACGGATGAATTTGCCCGATGTGCCATAAAAAAATGCGGTAATTTTCATGGTATGAATAAGTTTACACATTCTGGCGATTTCGAAGTATTTCACAAAGAATTTGTGAATGACAATGTCAAGCAAATTTTTCAAATGGAAGATAAGTGTGACGGAGGAAATTTAAGTGTAGACTTTCACTATTGTCCCTTGGTATCGGCATGGAAAAAAATAGGAGCACTTGATGAAGAGTTACCTATTTTATGCGATATTGCTATGGATGGTGATAGAGGAATATGTGAAACCTTAGGTTTTGATTTTAAACTCGGAAAAACAATTGCAAAAGGCGATTCAATATGTGAGATTAGAATAAAACAGAAAAAAGATTAAGGAGCTTCTATGAAAAAAATATTAAATAAACCTGAAGATTTTGTAGATGAGATGATTGAAGGGATTTTACATGCTTATCCTAATAAGATCTCTGCACTAAATGGGGACAAGAGGGTCATCGTAAACAAAACAAAAAAAGAAAATAAGGTCGGTATAGTTACTGCCGGCGGAAGCGGTCACTTGCCGGTCTTTCTCGGTTATGTAGGCGACGGAATGCTTGACGGATGTGCTGTAGGCAATGTTTTTGCTTCTCCTTCTGCAAATAAAATGTATGAAATGATAAAGGCATGCGATTTCGGTAAGGGTGTATTGTGTCTATACGGAAATTACGGAGGAGACAAACTCAATTTCGAAATGGCTATGTCGATGGCCGAAATGGACGGAATACAGGTTAAAGAAATAAGAGTGATGGATGATATTGCTTCTTCACCGCTTACGGCAAAGGATAAAAGGCGAGGTGTTGCCGGAATGGTTTTTGCCTATAAAATTGCCGGGGCAGCAGCCGTAAAAGGCTATGACCTCGAAAAACTTATTTCGGTTACTAAAAGAGCTCTTGATAACATGCGTACGATGGGTATAGCTTTATCTCCATGTATAGTACCTGAAGTAGGTAAACCTACATTTTCGATCAATGAAGATGAGATGGAAATAGGAATGGGTATTCATGGTGAAGTAGGTATAGAAGTTTCAAAGATAAAAACTTCCGCCGAGGTTGCAAAAATGATTTTTGACAAAATTGCAACCGAACTTTCTTTTTCGAGTGGTGATGAGGTTTCCGTAATGATTAACGGTCTCGGTGCTACGCCGCTTGAGGAATTATTTATTATCTATCGGGATTTATTTAATATTTTAAGTGGATTGGGGGTAAAGGCGGTAAGTCCGCACATAGGAGAATTTGCAACTTCCATGGAGATGGCGGGACTTTCGATCACAATTATGAAACTGGATGATGAATTAAAGACCTTGCTTCTTCATGATGCAAATACCCCCTTTTATACTAATGCCAATAAGAAGTAGGATGTCGACATGATTACAAAAGATATAATTCTGAGTGTATTATCTGAAATAACAAAAGCCATGGATGATGAAAAGGATTATTTAATTGAACTTGATCAGCAAAATGGAGACGGAGATTTGGGCCTTTCTATGAGCGCCGGTTTTAATGCTGCACTTAATGCCTTTAAAGATGATCCCGGAGAAGATATCGGTTTTGGTATTCTCAAAGCGGCCATGGCTTTTAACGAAAAAGCTCCTTCAAGTTTAGGCACCATATTATCATTCGGATTAATGGCGATGGGAAAAAAATTTAAAGGAAAAAAAGAATTGACCCCTGAAGAATTTACAGCAGGTTTTTCAAAATTTAACGAAGAAATTATGAACAAGGGAGGTGCTAAACCGGGAGAAAAAACTATTGTCGATACTCTTGTTCCTACCGAAAAATATATTCGTGAAAATTTAGGAAAAATCTCAAATACAGACCTTATAAAAGGTGCAGAGCTGATTGCAAAAGAAAGTTCAGATGCAACTCGTAATATGAAGTCGGTACATGGACGAGCCGCTTATTATGCAGAAAAAAGTATCGGCGTCCTTGACGGCGGATCCTATGTAGGATATTTGATATTCAAAGCATTAAATAATTTTATAATAGATGGAGGAAAAAAATGAAAGAAAAAAGAAAATTGATTTTGGATGCTTTTAACAATAAAGAAGTTAAAAGGGTTCCTGTCGGTTTTTGGTGGCATTTTGCCGATGAATACAGGCAGTTTCGCGGTTTGTTGGATGACGGAATTATTCAAGCAACAATTGACGGTACAAAAAAAATGTATGACGATCTAAAACCTGATATGATAAAAATAATGTCAGACGGTTTTTTCGGACATCCGTCAATAATGGAAAACGATATTAATAGTATTACCGACATTAAAAAGATAAAATCGATAGGAAATTCTTCACCATGGTACGATAAACAAATTGATATGGTTAATGAAATCTTAGCGCACTTTGACGGAGAAGTTGCTGCGTTTTACAATATTTTTGCTCCTCTCAACTATATCAGATTGTATACAGAATGTTATAAAAAACAGCCGGATTTGTTTGTTAAGCTTTTTTTTGAAGATCCGGATGCTATGTTGAATGCTTCCTTAGAAATTGCAGATGACTTGATTATTCTTGCAGATAAACTTAAAAACAATACAAAACTTGACGGAATTTATTACAGTGTTCAAAGTGTTCAGTCGCAAGATGCAGATCTAAAATTCCATCAGAAATATGTTTTGCCTTCTGACAAAAAAGTTCTTGATAAAATAAACGCTCTTTGGGACAATAACATTCTTCATATCTGCGGTTATGCTGATTATACAAATAATTTATCTTTCTATAAAGATTATAAAGCTAAGGTTTATAACTGGGCTGTAAATACGGAAAAACTTTCTTTGGCAGAAGGAAAAAAATTCTTTGGAAATGCCTGTGTTTTGGGCGGCTTTGATAATAACAGGGGTACCCTTATTGATGTAGGCCCGGATATCGAGATTGAAAACTGCGTTGAGAAATTGATAAAAGAAGCCGGTACTACAGGCGTTATTATCGGTGCAGATTGCACTATTGCTCCAGAAATAGGATATAAAAGACTTGCACAAGTAAGAAGCTTCGCTGAAAAGCATAGTAAATAAAGCTCCTCCTATTGTAATTGAACAGCCGGCTTTGCATATTTGCCGGCTGTTCTCCCATTTACTTCCTCCTTAAAAGATAGACAAAAAAAGGGCCGCCGACCAGGGCCATCAGGGTACCGACCGGTAATTCTATCGGGGCCGCTATTGTGCGGGCAAAGGTGTCGGCTATGAGCAAAAATATTCCTCCGTTTAATATCGAAAGGGGTAAAAGATATTTGTAGTTGGGGCCTGTGATAAGCCGCACAATGTGGGGAATTACAAGGCCTACAAAGCTTATGACCCCGACAAGGGAGGTGGAAATAGCCGCCAAAAAAGAGGCTGTAAGCGAAATTAAAATTCGGCTCCTTGTGATGTTTAAACCTAAACTGCCTGCCTTTTCGTCTCCGAATAAGAGGAGGTTGGCGGGGCGTATGGCTGCAAGGGCGGCGGCAAGGCCTATGAGGGAGTAGGGCAAGATGAGCTTCACGTCATACATACTGCGCCCGGAAAGGTTTCCGCTAAGCCAGAGCATTATGTTTTGAATCTTGTCGCTGTTTAAGATTGTGATAAGGTAGCTAACTCCCGCAAAAAAAGCGTTGACTGCAACACCTGCCAAAATAAGTCGGACGGTTTTTACTCCGCCCTTCCATGCCAAGAGGTAAACCAAGACTGCCGCACCCATTGCTCCTATAAATGCAAAGAGGGGGGCTGCCGTAACAAATTGCGGAAAAATCAAGAGGGCCAGTAAGAGGCCTAACTTTGCTCCGCTCGAAATGCCTATTATCCCGGGGTCTGCCAAAGGATTTTGAATAACCGCTTGGAGAAGAGCTCCCGAAGCTGCAAGGTTGGCTCCGACTATGAGGGCTAAAATAATCCTTGGAATTCTTATATCCCAAATAATTATTGTAAAATCTGAAGCTTCATTAAAAAATATGATTTTTATTATTTCATTGACGGGAATCTTTGTGCTGCCGAAATAGATTGCGGCCGAAACGGATAGTGCCAGAAGAACACAAGAAATAAAGAGAAAGATGAGCATTTTTCTTCGGCGTTCTTCCAGCATTTTTTTTACCTTTTGGAATTTAGTTTTCGGTTTCTCCGTAGATTATTTCTTTTAAATTCTCGACAGCATTCATTATTCTGATATTTCGTGAAACGGTATATAAATTACTGTCAAGGTCGTAGATTTTGTCTTCTTTTACGGCCTTTACCTTCTGCCAAATTTCGTTTTTTGCAAACTCGGCTCTAAGGCTTTCGGCTGTGTCTTCGGCCTTTGTGTGGGTCAATCTTATGATTACGTCGGGCTGATGCTTTACGATTTCTTCTATGTTTATGGGAACATAGGTTTTGTCGAAGTTACCGATATCGTTTGCGATGTTGTGAATTTTTAAAACTTCCATTAGGCTTCCAGTATAGCAGTGTTTTGTTCCCATCATCAATTTTTTGGGAGAACCTAAAAGCATCAATACCTTGGGGCTTTTTTTGCCGTGAACGGAGCGGCGTACCTCAAGGGTTTTCGCTTCGATGGTTTGAATTACGTGCTCTGCTTCTTTTTGTTTTGATGTCAGCTTGCCTAAGTGCCTGATTGTGTTTAAACAGGCCTCATAGGAATTTAAATCGACATATTCCGTTTTTATGTTTTGGTTTTGAAAAAGCTTATCCAAGGTAGGCTTTGAACCTAGGGAGGCGAGATAAATGTCGGCATTTAATCTTTTGAGAACTTCGAGATCCGGCTGCATGGGCTTTCCGATTTTTTCGGTTTTGGCATAAAGCTCAGGCATGGGATGTCGGCTTGAAGGAACGCCCACAACATTTTTATAGCCTAGGTCGTCCAAAATTTCGACTATGGACATGGTACCTGCAATAACACGAGGTCCTGCTTCAGCTATTGTGCGGTCGGGTAAATCCTTTTTATCTTGCTCAAAAAAATTATTGATTTTTGAACAGCTTACGATAAATAAGGCTAAAACAAAAATGAGTGCAAAAAATTTATTTGTTTTCATAGGGAGGTATTCTAATGGTATAGGCAAAAAAAATCAAGCCCGGAGGAAAATCTTGCGGACGCAAAGGCGACCTTCTTACTTAAAGATACCTTTAAAACCTTTGCGTCCTTCGCGAGCTTTGCGGTTAAGTTTAAAAAAAACGGCAATTTATGGAGAACTTTCTATTTCTTTTTGAGATGAAGTTCCGGTAAGTTCGGCTTGGCATCTCGAACCAAGGCTGCCTTGTTTTCGTTTTGGATTTCTTGGTAGATTTCTTCACGAAAAACCTTGACCGAAGCCGGTGCATCCACTCCGATTTTTACCTGATCGCCCCGAATATCGATTATGGTGATTTCTATATCGTCACCGATAAGGATTTTTTGGTTTGTTTTACGGGAAAGTATGAGCATCAGTTCCTCCCCGCCGCATTCAATTCGGCAAGAATATCGTGTTTGGTATTCCATTTTCCGTCATTTAAGACAGCCTGAAAAGCCTTTTTATTTTTTTTGTTTATGATGAGAGGACCCTGCAGGTTTGCGGTAATGGGACCTCCCGCAGGCGGAATGGTAACAAGGGCAAAAACCAAGAGGTCTGTAGGAGACTCTGCTTCAATAGGTTTTAAAAGCTCATCATCTATATCCAGCTCATAATCCGGCCTAAACAAAAAAGGATCAATAACGATGAAGGCCAAATTTTGATCATCAAGGGATTGAACCCAAAAGAAAGGCTCCTTATCGGAATCCAACAAGGCATATTTATGAAATTCTTCAAATCCGTAAAATCCGTCAACCAATTCAATTATCTGTTCATCTTGAATTTCAACAAGCCCCATAGCTTTTGTCTTAATTTCCATCTTAAATTCCATCCTATCGTAAGTAGTTTAAAAGAGAATCTCTGTAAAGCCTTCCCAATACGCTTAAAGAAGCTTGATGAGTGTGTTCAAACATCTTTAAGTCGGTTATCGCCTTTGTAATGTCAAGGTCAGCTTCCCTGGATTCTGCTGCAGTTACATTTAAAGTCTGCGTGTCGATTCGGGCTAATATGACCTCTGCTCTTGCATACTTGGAACCTGTTTCGGCCATCCTTGTAGTAAGATTATGTATACCCTCATCGAGACTTCCCAAAATCTTTCCGCCCAAGGCTTCTTGATCGCCCGAAAGAAAGGCATCGCGCACGGCAATGGCTGCATCAAAAAGAGAGCCTCCCGAAACGCGTACCGAATTTGCCAAATTATAGGGAGGTCTTTGTTCGGCCTTTATCAAGCCCAGTTCGGATAAAACCGTGCTTCCTTCGGCATCTCTTAGCCAAAGCTGGCGTGCATCGGTGGTTGTTAAGTTTAAACCGCTTGTAATTGGGTCTAGACTTGCCTTTACGGCTGCTCCCGAATCGTTTATCTTTGAAATAATTGCATGAACATTGTCTCCTGCAATTAAGGGAATTTCAACACCGTCAACCTCGATGCTTGTGTCTTCCTTTATAACAAAGTTGCTTGCATCAGTTTCCGAAATAAGAATTTGCTGTTCGGCCCAAAATACCCTGTTTCCGGCCTGATCTGCCCTCATAAAAGAAAGTTCATCGGTTTCAACTTCTTTTGAATCGACTGTGCCGTTATATCTAACCTGAGTTATAAGGGCTGAACCTGCTCCGTCCACATCCCCCATTACGGTTTCAAAGGGCTCGGTAAAGCTCTTGGTTCCCGAAAAAACTCTGACTCCGTCGGAATTGACGGCGTTTCCGTTTTGCACGAGTTCTTTTAAAAGTTCGTCGGCTTCGGCTGCCATGTCCTTCAAGTCGTCCGGAGTATAGGTTCCGTTTGCTCCCTGTACGGAAAGCTCCCTTAAACGGTGAATAACTTGTAGGGAGTTATTCATATAGGTTTCGGCCGACATATATTGATCGCGCAAGGTTTTTGTGTTTTTTTCGAACCTTTCGAGGCGGGCGAGGAAGGACTTGTACCTTACCGAGTGGCCTGCAGAAACAGGGTCGTCTCTAAGCTGGTTTATCCTTCGTTGAGACTGAATCTGATTGTTCAGATTGTGAAGCCTCGATTCCTGATTCCTCATCGAAAAATTGCTGTCCGTATGCTGAATATTTGTACTAATTCTTTTCATCATATTTTACTCCAAAAAGGCTAAACGCCCAACCTGTTTATAACGGTATCGATCATCTCGTTGATGACCGAAACAAACCTTGCAGATGCATTATATCCGTGCTGGAATTTGATAATATCCGATAGTTCTTCGTCTATGTTTACACCCGACACGGAATCCCTCATATCGTGTAATTCTTTTACGATAGCAATCTGTGTGTTTAGACTCATTTCTGCCTGCTCGCCTTTTAGACCGATTTCGGTTACGGTGTCGGCAAAAAAGTCGTCAAAGGTGGCTGAGCGTCCTACCATAACAGGCGTATTTCTGATTGCGGCTATCGCAAGGGCAGCCCTATTGTCTCCCGGATAGGCGACCCCTTCGGGGCCCTTATAACCTGCGGCGATATTCTGTATATCGCTTTTGATTACGGGGTTCATTTCCATCCAGCCTGAAGGATGGGCTATGGGAGAAACCACATATTGGGCTCCGGCCAATACGTCAACAGCATTTACCCTTCCCCAGTCATAGGCTCCTTCCGGCCCGGCCTGAGAAAGCACGCCCGAATAGCCTGCCAAAAATCTTCCCGAATCCTCGATATGGCGGATAACAAAGTCGGGGTTTTCCTTGTCGAAGCTGGTCATACCCTTTAAAACAAGTTTATTGTTTTGGTCGAGGTAGGCCGCCACCTCGGAACCGGATCTATTGATTCTTTCTACAAGGTCCGAAACCATGTCCGTCGAATAATAGGGAACCTGCACAAGGCCGTCTCCCGAAGAAAGGGTCAAAGTTCCTTCCAATCCTATTTGTTCTCGAGGATCAAGGATGTTTGTGCCCGTAATTCTAAAAATATAGGAAGAATCCTCTTCTCCGTCTCCGTTTCTGTCAAAGTTACCGAGGGTATTGTTTATAAAGTATTGCTCTTTAAAAAAGTCGATGCCTGTTTTTCCGTTGGGGCTCATGGCATTTCTGTGGACATCGTTTACCAGATCGACAAAGTTCATTGTCATGGTATCGAGTTTTCTGATTTCGTCCCGAATATCCACATCTCTCAGCTCAATCAAGGCTGCCAGTTTTCCCGATTCAAAATGAGCCAAGTTGCCTGAATCGGACCAAACAACATCGGCATATTTATCGTTTTCAAGCGAAGCCTTAAAGTCAAAGGTTCTGTGAGTTCTTCCCTGTACTATTTCCAAACCTGCGGTATGAATTACATAGGTTTCGTCTTCATCCCTCTTATCTACGGAAATGTCTATGAGTGAGGCAAGTTTTTCGGTTAAAAGGTCTCTTTTATCCATTAAATCGTTGGGATTGTCTCCCATAGCCTTAACCTTAACTATTTCTTCGTTTAGTTTGGCTATACGTCCCGTTATGTCGTTTACCTGCTTTACAGTCGCTTCTATATCGCCGTGAACCATGTCCCTTATGCCCTGCAAGCCTTTAAACTGGTGATGAATGGCATCGGTTAAGGTTTCTGTTCGGGTACGCACAACCTGACGGGCAGCATCCGACTCAGGGTAGAGCGACAACTCCTGCCATGCTTCCCAAAATTGATCCATACGGCTTCTGACCGAAATATCTTCGGGTTCGTTATGAACTTGTTCTAAAAGTGCTATGTAGGAATTTCTTGTTTCCCAATAACCTAGGTCATCGGTAGTTCCGACTATTCTTTGGTCTAAAAGCTCATCCCGTAATCTGGTAATCGAACCTATGGTAACGCCCTGTCCTATTTGTCCCGGAGTTTCGGCTCTGGTTAAATCGGGTCTGTAAATGGGCTCAAAGGCTTCAAGGTTTACCCTCTGCCTTGTATATCCCTTTGTTGATGAGTTCGAAATGTTATGACCTGCCGTTTGAATCGACTGCCGGTGTGCAAACAAACTCCTTTTTCCTAATTCTATTGCATCAAATGTCGCCATCTATACCTCCATAAAAACTTTTTGCAGCAAATATTAATTTGCGAAAAAAGTTTTTTCAAGCGGTTTGTTTACAAACCGCATATAATATTCACGATGTTTTGTGCAAAGCACAAAACTCGGTAGATAAACAGTGAGGCTGAATTTCTGCCGAACTGTTTATCGCACCTCCTGTTTCTATAAGACCTCATTTAAAACGAGGCTCGTTATTTCCGTATTAACCCGTTTTCCTTCAGCTGTATAACACTTACCGTTTCTTTCTTCCGAAATAATATCGACCACGCCCTTAACCAAGGCTTGAGCGTGTGAAACATAATTTGAGAAGACGTCATTTTCAATCTTTGAATAAAAAACTTTTTCTTTTAGTTTTTCATATAAAGAATCTATTGTTTTTTTATCTGATGAGTTAAATTGTTTTGTTTGAATGTAAAAATCGAATTCTATAGAATTATCCTCATCAGCCTGTAAAAGTCCATATAGTTTCTTATCCAAATTTGAAAATTTTACGGAAGCCTCATTTAAGAAACTAAGATTTTTTTCACTTTCCTGCCAGTCTCTATCCAAGACTCCTTGGTACATGGCCTTTTGTAATTCATAGATATTATCTATCAAATCGATTTGTTCGTGTAAAATGTTTTTTATGTCTGCTGCAATTGAATGTTTTTCCATAACAATCTACTCCTCAGAACCAGTATCGGCATATAGAAAAAAAGCATTAGAAATCTTTTTATTTGATTTTACATAAAGAGGTAAAATTTTAGTTGACTCAAGCCGAAAATAAATGTATTATGGATAGTATGAAAAAGACTTTATATTTTTTAGGCCTATGCCTTGTTGTAATTTTAATGGTTTCATGTGCTTCTGCACCTGAAACAAAGCCTGTTGTTGAAACTCCGGTACCGCAAGAAAAACCTCAGGAAGTTCAAAAGCCCGCTGTTGTTGAAAAGCCTGTAGAAAAGGCAGAACCAAAGGTTGAGCCTAAGGTCGAAGCAGCAAAATCTGCTGATGAAGAGGTTGTAGCCCAATTTGAAGGCGTTTCTATTACCAAAAAGGACAAGGAGATAGCAAAGTCCGAAATTGAAGAAGTCGTAAAAAAACTTAACGAGATAACTGCAAAAAAGGATTACGGACGCTGGAGATACTGGCTTTCAATAGAGTATATAAAAGAGTTTTCAAAGCCTGAGGTTTTGAAAAAGACCAGTGAAGGTCTTCCTGCTCATCTAAAAGGAAAGCAGTTAAAAAACATTGAAGATTATTTTTACTATGTTTTTGTACCCTCAAGGCAAAATAAAAAGTTTGATGATCTTGAGTATTTATCACCGACTAAGGTCGCAACTTGGACAACAGATTCTAAGATACTTTATAGATTTGAAAAAATAGACGGCAGGTGGCTTTTAGTTCCGTAAAACGGGCTTTTAGATGTTTTTCATCAAATTTGACTATTTTGACTAAAATATAGAACTAAAAATAAAAAAAGCAGGGTTTACTACTTGACTTTACGATGAAAATGATTGAAAATGAAGGTATATGTACCAAACTAAGGGGGTAATTGGAAATGCGACGAAAGTCTTTAGTTTTTATAATGATGATATTATTTTTGGGATCAGCCCTTATCTTTGCACAGGATAAGAGTTCCGATTCTATGATGACCGTTGAAGAGGCCTATCTTAATTCGATGGAGGGCGTAATTCTTAAAGAGATGGTCACCAGTGAAGGGCGAGATGCTAAGTTTGTAGCCTTACAGGTAGTTGAAGAAGCTATTGATGCAGGAAGGGTAACTCCGGAATTGCAGGAAGCCCTTGATTCCCTTGCGACTGTAGGTTTAACCTCGGTTGTACGCGAAAACGGAAGAGTTGCAAACAACTATCCTGATGTCAGAAGAGAGGCTTGCCGCCTTTTAGGAAAAGTTAAAAATGAGCAGGCAAAGAAATCTCTTCTAACGGTTATGTACACCGATAATGAGCCGATAGTAATCATGGAAGCCGTTAAATCTTTAGGTGAGTTAGGTTATAATAATAATGACGAAGTTGTAGACATGATAAACTTTATCAACCGAAAATTCGACATTATCAATCCTCAAAGTTCCTTAGCTCTTGAAGTTCTTAATGCTTATGAAAAATTGGCTCCCTCTGTAAAGAATAAGAGAGCTATGACTGAAAGTATTTTGAGAATTGCCAACAACTTTAACTACATAACCCCGGTAAGAAACAGGGCTATGGAAGTATTAAAATCGATAATGGCAGGACAAAATAAGAACTAAAATTTACCTAAAATAATGAAAGAGCTTATACTGGCTTCTGCATCACCCGGACGAAAAGAGATTCTCGATTCGCTGGGTGTTTTATTTTGTATTAAAACCTCAAATTTCGATGAGTCTTCAATAAATGAAAAAGATCCGGTAAAAAAGTGCATCTTAACTGCCAGGGGGAAGGCTCAAAGCCTTTTTAAGGTTTTGCAGCAAAACGAGGGGCCCGGCACTCAGAAGCTTATTCTTGCGGCAGATACCCTTATTTTTACCGAAAATGCTGTTGCTCCAAACACAAAAATAATCTTCGGTAAGCCTAAAAACGAAAAAGAGGCCGAAATGATGCTTAAAAGCCACTCAGGAAGCTCCCATTTTGTGGTGAGTGCGATCTGCCTGCTTGACTGCGAAACGGGCCTTATAAGCGAAAAACAAAATATCTCTAAGGTTTTTTTTAAACCTCTTTCCGATGAAGAAATTTCGGCCTATATAAAAACGAAAGAATGGAAGGACGCTGCCGGAGGCTATAAAATCCAGGGTAAGGCCTCTCTTTTTATCGACAAAATTGAAGGCTCTTATACCGGCATAGTCGGCCTCCCCGTGAGGGAATTGTATGAGCTTTTGTTCGAAAAAGGCTTTATAAACCTCTTTTAACCTGTCTAAGCACTATACAAAATCTTAAAAAAACTATATAATAAGCCCATGCCGTTTTTTACGGTAAATATCCGGAAGGATGTCCGGCGTGGCCGGCCTTTTGAGGCCGCTAACGGCCGGCAGTCTGTTCCGAGAAATAGAGAAGGCAGGAGCTTTTTAGCTCCAAAGGAGAAACACATGGCAGTAGTAACCATGAAGAACTTACTTGAATCAGGCGTACATTTCGGCCATCAAGTAAAACGCTGGGATCCGAGAATGAAAAAATACATTTTTTCGGAAAGAAACGGAATTCACATCATCGATTTGCAGAAGACAATCGTTGCAATCCGTGAAGCCTATGAGGCTGTCCGCAAGGTAACATCCGAAGGAAAGTCTGTTTTATTCGTAGGAACAAAGAAGCAGGCCCAGCAGACAATTCAAAAAGAAGCTGAAAGATGCGGAATGTTCTATATCAACAACCGCTGGCTCGGCGGAATGCTCACAAACTTTTCCACAATCAAAAAGAGTTTGGCTCGTCTTAAGAAAATCGAAAAAATGGAAGTTGACGGAACTTTCGATAACTTGACAAAAAAAGAAATTGCTTCTTTACAGAAAGAAAAGTCAAAACTCGAAAAAAACTTGGGCGGTATTAAAGAAATGAAGGACCTCCCCGGAATTCTCTTTATTATCGATACTCGAAAAGAAGAAATTGCTATCAGAGAAGCCCGCTCATTGGGCATTCCCATCATCGCTGTTGTAGATACCAACTGCAACCCTGAAGGCATCGATTATCCGATTCCCGGAAACGATGATGCAATCAGAGCTATTTCGCTTTTTACTGGCGTAATTGCTAATGCAGTTATCGAAGCCGACAACGAACACGGTCTTAAAATCATCGAAAACCTTCAAGAAGATGAAGAATCCGGTGATTCAGGCGTTGATCCCTATCAGGACAGAGAAGAAGAAATTACCGATTATTCCAATTACACTCCCAAAGATGAAGCTTCAGGCAGTGATGAGGATGAAGATGAAAATTCTCTCGTAAACGATGAGGATTTGTACGACGACAAATAAATATGAGCAAAAAGTTTTTATAGGAGATTCGATAAACAGTTCGGCAGAAATCCTGCCTCACTGTTTATCTTCGAGTTTTGTGCTTCGCACAAAACTTTGTTATATTTTATGCAGTTTGTAAACAAACTGCTTGAAAAAACTTTTTTTCGGAAGCTGAGACTTCCTGCAAAAAGTTTTTATAGGAGAATTTTATGGACATTAAAGCATCTGATGTAAAAGCATTACGCGATAAGACCGGTGCAGGTATGATGGAATGTAAAAAAGCCTTACAGCACTGCAACGGCGACGCAAAAGAAGCTGAAAAATATTTAAAAGAAAAAGGCTTGGCCGCTGTCGAAAAAAGAGCCGACAGGGTAACAAGTGAAGGTATTATCGTTATCAAAAACGACAATAAAAAAGCCGTTATGCTCGAAATGACCTGCGAAACCGACTTTGTTGCAAAAAATGCAGACTTTATCGCTGTCGGAGACGACATTGCAAATACTGCCTTTGATAAGGACATTGCTGAGGTTACACCCGAACTTAACGATAAGCTCTTGGATTTGGCTACCCGTGTACGCGAGAACATGAACCTTACACGCTTAATCAATGTAAAGGCCGGTGCAGACGAATACCTTTCACGCTATATTCACTCCGATAAAAAAACAGGTGTTATTGTGGTTTTAAAATCGGATAAGCCTGAAATCTTTGAAAAGACTGAGGTACAAGATTTTGCTTATGACTGCTGTTTGCATGCTGCCGCCTTTATGCCCCTCTATGTTAAAAAAGAAGATGTAGATGCAGCTTATATCAAAGAGCAGGAAGAAATCTTTAGAGGCCAGGTTGCCGAATTGGATAAGCCCGATAACGTAAAAGAAGGCATCGTTAAGGGAAAAATTTCAAAACACTTATCCGAAATCTGCTTCCTTGAGCAGGCCTTTGTAAAGGATGATAAGCTTTCCGTTTCAAAGAAAATGGCAGAGGTCGGCAAAGAAGCCGGCGGCTCCTTGAGCTTGTCAAAGCTTATAATTTTTCAGTTAGGACTTGGAATGTAAGTTAAGACCTTTTTAATGCTGCGGGGGACTCCTTGCAGCATTAATTCTTAATTGTTAAAATCAAAGATCGGAGGCAAAGATTATGATAGAAGAAGTTAAAAAGAATTGTGAAGAAAAAATGAAAAAAGCGGTTGCTGCATTAAAAGAAGAATTCAATATGCTGAGAACCGGACGGGCATCTTCTGCTCTTTTTGATAAGATAAGAGTAAATTGCTACGGAGAGTCCACTCCCCTTAACCAGCTTGCAAATATTTCTATCCCCGAAGCAAGGCTTGTAGTAATTCAGCCCTGGGATAAGGGCTTATTGGTCGAAATTGAAAAGGCCGTTTTACAGGCAGATTTGTCGGTTAACCCCACAAATGACGGAAAGGTTATACGCATTGCAATTCCGCCGCTGACCGAGGAAAGAAGAAAGGACCTTGCAAAAAAGGCAAAGACCATTGCCGAAAATTCGCGCGTTTCGGTCCGTAACATCAGACGTGACGGAATCGATGAGGCAAAAAAATTACAAAAGGACGGAAAGATAAGCGAAGACCAGCTAAAGACAGCTGAGGATGCCTTCCAAAAATCCACTGATGCCTACATTGCCGAAATAAACAAGGTGCTTGAAGCAAAAGAAAAGGAAATAATGGAAAACTAAATGTCCGATGACTTAAAACATATCGCCATTGTCATGGACGGCAATGGCAGATGGGCAAAAAAAAGAGGCCTTCCCCGATCTATGGGACATAAGGAAGGTCTTAATACGGTCAAAAGAATAACAAAGGCCGTATCCGATTTGGGGATTCCTTATATAACACTTTATATATTTTCTACCGAAAACTGGAAAAGAACGGAAACGGAGGTTGGCTTTTTAATGGGGCTTATTAAGCAGCATTTAAAAGCCGAGCTTAAGTTTTATGCCGATAATAATATACGCATAGAGCACATAGGCAATTTAAGCGGACTACCTCAAGATATTCAAGATGAAATTAATTCGGTAAGGGAGAGAACTTCCGCTTATACCGGAACTGCGATTGTGCTTGCCATAAATTATGGAGCACATGATGAAATTATAAGAGCAGTAAAGAAACTGAATTCCGATGAGCTTGCTTCTATAAATGAAGAGTCTTTTTCATCAAAATTGGACACCGGCTCTATTCCTCCTGTGGACCTGCTTATCAGAACCGGGGGAGAAAAACGGTTGAGTAATTTTTTGCTTTGGCAAAGCGCCTATGCGGAACTCTATTTTACGGATACCTTGTGGCCTGATTGGACGGTGGAAAATTTATATGAAGCAATAGAAGATTATAAAAAAAGAAACAGGCGTTACGGAAACGCCTAATGTAATAAAGGGAGAAATAAAATGAAAATTAAAAAAATTATTGAAAGGCTTATCATATTTTTTGTAGGAGCACCTTTAGTTTTAGCTTCAATTTATTTTTTACCTCATTATAATTTTTTAGTTTATCATATCGAATTGTTTATTGCAGCCCTTATTGCAAATTATGAGATATATAATATTTTGTCCCAAAGGTCTCCTGCCTATCCTAAAAAGATACTTGCTTTTTTCGGTGCAATTTTAGTTCTTTCATCATACCTCATAGGCTTACATGCCGTACCATTCTATTATATCTTTATAGTGTTCGGCTGCGTAATCGTGGGAATGATGTTTATGGAAATTATATTTTCATTATCAGGAAATTTTACCAATAGCATTGCCCGTCTTGCAACCGGAATGTTTATGCTGATTTATCCTTGGGGCTTGGCTGTCTATTTATCCGCAATTGCGAATCTTCCAAATGCAGGCGCCCTCATCATCATGTTTTGTCTTATGACCTTCGGCTGCGACTCCTTTGCATGGTTTTTCGGTATGCTCCTAGGAAAAAACAATAGAGGTTTTATTAAGGCAAGCCCCAAAAAAAGTGTTGCAGGTTTTATAGGAGGCTTCATAGGTTCCATAACAGCTGCAGTTGCTTCATTCTATTTTTTTAATAAACAATTTAACGGAAAATTAAGAGAGCTTATAATCATAGCTGTTTTTACGGCCTTATTTTCCATAATCGGAGACATAATAGAATCTATTTTAAAGCGTTCTGCAGACGTAAAGGATTCAGGTAAGGTAATTTTAGGGAGGGGCGGAATTCTTGACAGCATTGACTCCCTGCTTATAGCAGCCCCTGTATTCTATACCTTTTCTATGTTCTTATTAGGCGGTTTTTAATGGGCAAAAAACGGGTTATTGTCCTCGGTGCCGGAGGCTCAATCGGAAAAAACTCTTTAGAAATAATAAGAAGATTTTCCGATAGGTTTGAGCTTGCAGGTTTTTCCGTTCATTCAAATTTAGAATTTGCAAAAAATCTTCTTGCCGAATTTAAAAATACACAATTTGTTTCTACAAAAAAAACGGATTCAAAATTAAAACACGAGATAGATGTAGAAGCTGTAAGGCAGCTGATCGAAAAATCAAAAGCCGATATAGTCATTAACGGTATAGCAGGTTCGGCCGGTTTAAAGGCCTCCGTCGAAGTCATAAAAAGCGGCTTGGATTTAGGTCTTGCCAATAAAGAAACCATAGTAGAGGCTGGTGAGCTGATTTTTAAAGATGCCGAAAAGTCGGGGAGTACAATAATTCCTGTCGACTCGGAACACGCTGCGATTTTTCAGCTTATAAATGCCCACAAAAAGGAGAACATCGAAAAGATTATAATAACCGCCTCAGGCGGCCCTTTTTTGCACAGTCCTAAGGAAAAGCTCGGCACAATGAAGCTTGAAGATGCCTTAAAGCATCCGACATGGAAGATGGGCGGAAAGATTACGATAGATTCAGCCTCTCTTGCAAACAAGGCCTTGGAAGTAATCGAGGCCGTAAATCTCTTTTCTTTTCCGCCTGAAAAAATCGAAGTTACGGTTCATCCTCAAAGTATAATCCATTCGATGGTGCAGTGTAAAAACGGTGAGATCTTTGCTCAAGCCTCTCCTCCCGATATGAAAAATCCTATTTTAAATGCTTTAAGTTTTCCCGATATGCCTGAAACTTTTTTAAAGCCCTTGGATTTTTCTCAAGCCATAAAACTGGAATTTATGCCTCCCAGAACCGATGACTTCCCCATGCTGGCTTTAGGATTTGAAGCGGCTAAAAAAGGCGGTGCCTATCCTATAGCCTTTAATGTTGCAAATGAAGAAGCCGTTGAGGCCTTTATGCAGGGAAAGATAGGCTTTACCGATTTAGCCGATATTACCCAAGAGGTTTTAAATTCGGATTGGACTATGAAACCTTCTTCTTATGAAGAAGTTTATGACTATGAAAACAGGGCAAGGGCTGTTGCCTTGGCAAGGATCCTTGCCCGCAACTCCTCTTGCAATAAGATTTATTAAGATGGGAAATTTATGATTAAGATTTTAATAGGTTTGATTATATTGAGCATCATGGTTTTTATCCATGAACTTGGACATTTTATTGCCGCAAAACTGTGCGGTGTTGTGGTCGAAAGTTTTTCGATAGGCTGGGGCCCTGTTCTTTTTAAAAAAAAGAAGGGAGACACCGAGTATAGAATTTCTGCAATTCCCATGGGAGGCTATTGCGGCATGAAGGGCGAAAAAGCCTTTCAGCAGGCCATCGAAGAAAACTTATCCGCAATTCCTAAAAAGGAAGGAGAGCTTTACGGTGTTCATCCTTTTAAGCGGATTATAATTGCCTTTGCCGGCCCCTTTGCAAACTATATAAGTGCAGTTCTTGCTCTTGCAATTGTAAGTGCCATAGGTTCAAGCTATTATACAAGTTCTAACAAGATAGCTCCCGTTTATTATTACAACGAAGCCGATGACTCTCCCGCCCGCGAGGCCGATTTAAAAATGGGGGATGTGATCTTAAGCATTAACGGCGAAAAAACCGAAACCTTTGCCGACATTGTGCGGCTCATAGTGCCGGAAGCAAAGGAAGAGGTTACCTTAAAAATAGAAAGGGATGGCCAAATCTTAACAAAAAAACTTAGGCCCAAGCTCGACCCAAAAACCGGAGCAGGGATAATAGGTTTTTATTCTTTTATTCCTCTTGAAATAGAAGGAGTAAAGCCTTCTTCTGCAGCCGAGCTTGCAGGGCTTAAAAAGGACGATCTTATTGTATCGGTAAACGGAATTGAAGTTGCCAATACTGTAGACCTAAACCGTGCCCTGGATGCGATAAACGAAAAAACAGCCGAATTAGGGATTTTAAGAAGCGGAAATAAAATCACAGCAACCGCGAGTCTTATCAGAACTGAAAACGGAATAGATCTGGGGCTGAATATAAAGAGCATCAAGGTTGAAATCCCCGGAACCGGATTTTTTAAAAGCATAGTGAACGGCTTTGTTTCGACTCATAAGAGTTTTATATTAACGTTTAAAAGTTTAAGTCTCTTGTTTAAAGGCGTTGACTTGAGGCAGGCCGTTTCAGGACCGGTTCGCATTACCCACATGCTGGGCGATGTCGCCTCCCAAGGTTTTAAGGCCGGTTTTTTAATCGGGCTTTCGGATATCTTAAACTTTGTAAGCATAATTTCAATTTCACTTTTTATAATGAATTTATTGCCGATTCCTATTTTGGACGGGGGCTTAATTCTTTTTGCCTTTATCGAATTTATTTTTAGAAGGCAAATTCATCCGAAAGTCCTGTACTATGTTCAATTTATAGGCATAGCCTTTATCGGTATAGTTTTTATTTTTGCCCTTTGGGGAGATATAGGATATTTTTTGGGACGATAGTCTTTAGTGCTTTACAAGATTAGGTTTTCTATATTATAATCACAGCGGTTATGAATAAAAAGATTTGTTTTACGCTTACAATTTTTGCTTTGAGTGTTTTTTTGTTTTCTTGTTATGTAAAAAATAATGAGAATCTTGTTTCGGGTATTTTTGAAGGCGAAGCTCAAGGTTTGATAGGGACTATAAGCGTAAGAGTTACGATAGAAAAAAATGAAATTAAAAATATAGATGTGCTTGAATACGCCGATACTCCCGGCTACAGCGACACGGTTTTTGAGTACCTGCCTAAGAGGGTTATACAAAAAGATTCTACGGATGTGGATCTTGTGGCCGGGGCTACCCTGACGAGTAAGGCTTTTTTAGAGGCTGTAAATGATGCTTTAAAAAAAGCCGGTATCCATGCCGAAAAAGAATAGCCCCTGTTAAATAATTTCCCTACTGCACTACAATATTTACAAGCTTATCCGGCACGGTAATTATCTTTTTAATCTCCTTGCCTTCAATGTTGCGGATTGCTCCCTCATTTGCGAGTGCAAGCTTTTCTAATTCCTCTTTAGAGATTCCTGCCTCAGCCTCAAACTTACCGCGGAGCTTTCCGTTTACCTGCACTACAACTGTGCATGTTTGATCGATACAGAATTTTTCGACAAACATGGGCCAGTGAGAATAGGCTATCGATTCGTCATTCCCCATCTTTTGCCAAAGCTCTTCAGCCAAGTGGGGAGCGTAGGGGTTTAAAAGTTTTACAAAATTATACCAAACATAGTGGGGTATCTTTTTGTGCTTTGAAACCTCATTTATAAAAATCATCATCTGGCTTATGGCCGTGTTAAAGTTAAGAGAGGCTGTATCCTCGGTTACCTTTCGAATCGTCTTATTTAAGAGAACGGTCAAGGCCTTAGTTTCAGGAGTCGAGGTATCGTTGACGGGAGTTTTGTATATTTCCCTGTCGGAAAGGTTCCAGATCTTTTCCAAAAATCTGAACACGCCCATGATGCCGCTTGTGTTCCATGGTTTTGAAACCTCCAATGGGCCTAAGAACATTTCGTAGAGGCGCAAGGTGTCTGCTCCGTATTCCTTTATGATGTCGTCGGGGTTGATAACGTTCTTTAAGCTCTTGGACATCTTGGCTATTACCTGCTCAAGTTTTTCGCCTGTTTCCATGTCTTCAAATTCGGTTTCGGATATTTTTTTGACCTTATCGACCGGAACAAGGCTCTTGTTCTTTCGCATGTAGGCAAAGGAGGTTATCATTCCCTGATTTACAAGCCGTGTAAAGGGTTCCTTTGTAGAAACAAGACCTAAGTCATACAAAACCTTGTGCCAAAATCTTGCATACAATAGGTGAAGAACTGCATGTTCCGTTCCTCCGACATAGAGGTCAACAGGCATCCAGTAATCGCGCCTTGCCTTGTCGGCAAAGGCTTCGCTGTTATGAGGATCTGTGTATCGGAGGTAGTACCAGCAAGAGCCTGCCCACTGGGGCATGGTATTGGTTTCTCGTTTTGCTGCTTTCCCGCACTTGGGGCATTTTGTGTTTACCCAAGAATCGATTGCAGCCAAGGGGCTTTCTCCTGTTCCTGTAGGTGTATAGCTCTCTACTTTCGGCAGTGTTAGGGGAAGATCATGCTCGTCTATGGGGACTATGCCGCAGCATGGGCAGTGTACCAAGGGTATGGGCTCTCCCCAATAGCGCTGTCGGCTGAAGATCCAGTCGCGGAGCTTATAGTTTACGGCTTTTTTTGCAATACCGAGATTTTCAAGATGCTCGGTTATCTTTGTCTTGGCTTCTTCGGTTTTTAATCCGTCAAATTGTTTTGAGTTTACGGAATAGCCGTCCTCGGTTGTACAAGCCTTGGGTTCTTCCGAAAAGTCTCTTTTTCCGCCTTCCCATTCTTCTACTCCGGCTACTACCTTGATTTTAGGTAAATTGAACTGAGTTGCAAATTCAAAGTCCCTTTCATCGTGGGCAGGAACAGCCATAATTGCTCCCGTTCCGTAAGAGATTAAAATATAGTCCGAAATCCAAACCGGGATTTTTTGCTCTGTTAATGGATTGATTGCATAGGCTCCCGTAAAAACGCCGGTCTTGTTTTTTGCAAGATCGGTTCTTTCAAGATCGCTTTTTTTTGCAGTCTCCTCTATATAATCGGCAACGGCTTTTGATTGTTCCTTTGTTGTTATGCTTTTTACAAGCTCGTGTTCCGGAGCCAAGACCATGTAGGTTGCACCGAAGATTGTGTCGGGGCGGGTTGTATAAACCTTGATCTTTTGCCCGGTTTCTTTTCCGTCCTTATCGATGAGAGCAAAATCTACCTCGGCTCCCGTGCTTTTTCCTATCCAGTTCTTCTGCATGATTTTTATGGATTCGGGCCAGTCGAGTTCATCCAAGTCCTCTAGGAGGCGGTCTGCATATTCGGTTATCTTTAAAATCCACTGCCTCAAGTTTTTGCGTTGGATTTGAGCTCCGCACCTATCGCATTTACCGTCCTTTACTTCCTCATTGGCAAGGCCTGTTAAACATGAAGGGCACCAGTTGATGGGCGCCTCTTTTTCGTAGGCGAGTCCCTTTTTAAATAATTGTAGGAAGATCCACTGGGTCCACTTATAATAAGATTCTTCACTTGTAGAAATTTCCCTGTCCCAGTCATAGCTTAAGCCTATGGACTTTATCTGCTTTCTGAATGTGTCCATGTTTTTTCGGGTGGTGATAAGAGGATGAACTCCGGTCTTTATTGCATAGTTTTCTGCAGGTAGACCGAAGGAGTCAAAACCCATCGGATGGAGTACATTGTATCCGCTCATGCGTAAAAAACGGCTGTAAATATCCGTTGCGACATAACCCTCAGGATGTCCTACATGAAGGCCGTCTCCCGAAGGATAGGGAAACATATCCAAAACATAGACCCTCCTATCCTTGGGATAGTTTTTGTCTTCGACTGTTCTAAAGGTTTTGTTTTCTTCCCAATACTTCTGCCACTTAGGTTCTATTGTACTAAAAGGATAAGCCATATTTTACTCCAACTAACTTGATGAATTTATCAAAATTGATGAAAAGTATTTTATAGAAAAGAAAGGAAAAATTCAAGGGCCGCCCAAAAATGTACATCCTTGTACATTTTTGGACTTCGAGTTTTTAGCTTCGCAAAAAACTCGTAAGCATGGAACCACCGCCGTCCATGGCGGTTGATGAATGTATATCCTTGTACATTTTTGGACTTCGAGTTTTTAGCTTCGCAAAAAACATCGACAGGGTGCCGAGCTTTGCGGTTTCTTATATCGCCCAGTTTCCGTTTTTTAGGATTTGGAGTTGAGTTCCGTCTTTTTTAACACCTATAACCGAAAGTTCGGGGCCGCCTACCATGAAGTCTACATGAATTATAGAATTGTTCATTCCTATTTTTTTCTTATCTTCATCTGAAAGTTCGGCTCCTCCTTTTATGTTTTCGCTGTAGGCATTTCCTATTGCAAAGTGACAGGATGCATTTTCGTCAAAGAGGGTGTTTTTAAAAAGAACTCCCGTGTTGCTGATGGGGGAATCATCTGCGACGAGAGCGACCTCTCCTAGTCGGCTTGCTCCTTCATCGGAATCTAAGAGGGATTGAAGCACTTCCTTTCCTTCCTTGGCATCGAAATCTACAACCTTTCCGTCCTTAAAGGTAAACCGGAAATCGTCGATAATTCTTCCTCTGGCGGCCAAGGGTTTTGTGGCTTTTAATGTTCCGTTTACCTTAAAGGCGTGGGGCATCGAGAAAACTTCTTCGGTCGGAATATTGGCCATAAAGACGTCTCCTCTTGTGCTCTTGCCTGAACCGCCTACCCAGCGGTGGCCTTCGGTAAGGTATACTTCCAAGTCGGTTCCCGGGCCCTTGTATAAAAGTTTTTCAAAGGCCATTTCGTTTAAAAAGTTTTGATGCTTTTTTAGGGCTGCATCGTGTTCTTTCCATGCGGCGACAGGATCGTCCATGCTGACCCTTGTTGCATCGAAAACCTTTTTCCAAAGTTTGGCAAGGGCTTGGTCTTCGGGTAATTCGGGGAAGACCGATTTTGCCCAAGCCGGAGTGGGGTGGGCTGCGACGCACCACTTTACATGGTTTTCCATTGTATATTTCATTATGGGCTTTGATGCTATGGCCCTTGTTTTATTCCATTCCGAGACTTTTTTTGCATCGGCATTTTTTAAGAGCTCGGGATTGTCAGCGACTATGGCAAGACGGTGATAGTTATTTTTATAGGCTGCCTCCATGTAGTCGATTTTAAATTTGGGCATTTCCTTAAAAATACTTTCATCGCCGTAGGCGTAGCGGGCAAGAGTCATCTCATCATCCGAAAAATCATAGATAACATCCTTGGCTCCCATCTTATAAGCCTGCTTTGTAACTTCCCGAACCATGCCGATTGAGTGTTCGTTTACAAGCACAAAAATTCCGTCGCCCTTTTGTATATTAAGGCCGACTTTTAAAATAAGCTCAACATATTTTTCTATATTGCGTTTAAAATCCATTAAAGACCTCCAAAATGATTTATAGCTTTGATACTCTAACATAAAAAAGATAAAAAGTAAATGATTTATGCTTTATTAAATTTTAAAAAAAAGACTTGCGGTTTGACGGGTTCAATGGTAGAATGATTATTAGTTTTGTTGAATTATATAAAAATAATTCGCAATTTTATTAGGAGGGAGCTAATGAATAAAAAGCTCGTATGGATGATTTTTATAGCATTCATCCTTGGTTTGGTTGTCGGTATCGTCCTTTGGCAAACAGGTGTCGATGTTGGCGGTTATGTAACTTGGGTATCGCCTTTTGGAAATATCCTTGTATCTATGTTAAAGATGATCGTTATTCCGGTTATCTTTTTGTCTCTTATTTCCGGTGCGGCTTCTTTACCGACAAAGGAATTCGGTAAGATAGGCGTTAAGGTTATAATTTGGTATTTTGTTACTTCTCTGTTTGCAGCGATTGTAGGATCCTTCCTTGCTCTCGCCTTTAATCCGGGATCGGGAACTTCTCATGCCGAATGGGCAAGTTTAATGAGTATGGGATCGGCCGAGGTTACTCCGGCTTCCGCAGGTTCTCTTGCCGATGTATTTTTGGGTATGTTTCAAAACCCATTTAAGGCTCTTGCTCAAGGTAACTTCTTAGCTATTATCGTTTTTGCCATTGCTTTCGGAATCGCGTTAAAAATAATTTCCGAAAAGAATGATGTAAAATTGCAGGAAGGTGCAAAACTGTTTTTAAATATTGTTGAAACTTGTAAAGAAACCGTATTTAAGATGGTTGACTGGATATTGGCTTATTCTCCCATAGGTGTATTTTGTTTGACTTCCGTAAACTTTGCACAATACGGTTCAAAACTTTTCGGTCCCTATGTAATGCTGACCCTCGGTGTTGTTATAGGTATTCTTGCAATGGTGTTTGTTGTTTACCCTGTAATGATTGCAATTTCGACGCGCAAAAATCCGATTAAGATTATGATGCAGATACGAGAGCCCATGCTGACAGCCTTTGTTACCCGAAGCTCTGCAGCCTCTCTTCCCGTATCTTTGAGAACGGCAAAAGAAACCTTACACATAAGCGATAATCTTTCATCGTTTTCGCTTCCCCTCGGTTCAACCGTAAACATGGACGGTGTATGCGTTCACCTGCCTATGTTTGCAGTTTTGGCTGCAAATATGTTCGGAGCGGATATCGGGTTTACAGCCCTCTTGGTTTTGGTCATTACAACGGTTCTTGCCTCAGTCGGAGCGGGCGGTGTTCCGGGCGGAAGCTTGATGCTTTTATTCATTATTTTGCAAAATATGAATTTAGATCCGGCACAGATAGCTGTCATCGTAGGTCTTGCCCTCGGTATCAATCCTATTCTAGATATGTTTGAAACGATGAACAATGTCGCCGGAGACTTGGTATGTACCTACTGTGTTGCCGATATGTCGGGAATGATTGAAAATGAAGAAAAAAAATAATTATGTTTTATAATTAGAATTTAATGGGTAATGTCTAAGACACTTACCCATTAAATTACTTTTTTTTAATGTCTAAAGTATTGACAATATCAGCCTTGCTGTATTATACTATTTTGTAAAGTTAAGTTTACAATAGTTGGAGAAGTTATGTTTAAGATACAAAAAGAAGCAGGTGATATTTTTAAATCTATCAGATTTAAAAGAATGTTTGGAGGTTTGTTTTTACTTTCGGATGAATTTTTGACTGTTGTACCGGGATACTACATAGGCCTTGCAGTAGACGAGCTAAAAAATTCTACGATGACCCAAAGCTCTCTTATTGCATACGTGCTAAAAATAATTTTTTTCACTTGTCTTGGATATTTCTTTTCTGCCATGTTCATGTTTTTTATTCATAATTCGGGGAACAAGGCTTCTTATCTTTTTAGAAAAAAAATACTTTCTTCGGTTTTAAAAAAGACTCCGCCGTTTTTTAAAAAATATACCTCAGGAGATATTTTGGCAAGGACTTCAAACGATGTTATTGCGCTGGAAAATTATTTTTCCTTGGGCTTTATAATGATGATGGATTCTTTTGCTTATCCCGGAGTTGCAATTTTTATGATGTCGGTTTTAATTTCGTGGAAGCTGACCGTTGCAGTCGTCCTTCCGATTCCGCTTATAACTCTTATTTATTTTTCTTTGGGTAAAACAATAAAGGATAGAACGAGTAAATCCTATGCGGAATTTTCCAAGGTCAATCAGGGTATTTTGGAACTTGCTGAGGGAATAAAACTTATACGCTGTTATGTGAACGAACAAGTCAGGTTAAAAAAACTTTCTTCGATTGTCAAAAATTATTTTTCGGTTTTGTATGCTCAAGTTAAACTTACATCTCTTTTGCAGCCCTGTACGGTTTTTATTACAAACCTATGTATCATAATTGCGTTTTGCTACGGCGGTTATCTTGTTCATGCAGGCGAAATTACTTCAGGCAATCTTGTTTCATTTTTTGTTTTTGTCGGAATGATTGCATGGAGCGGAATCGCAAGCGGTTTTTATTTGCAGCTGCAAAAATCGGGAGAAGCTGCTATCGACAGAATAAATGCTCTTATAAAAGATAATAACGAATTCCCTCCGATGGACGGAAAAACTCAAATCGAAAAGGTAGAAAAAATCTCTTTTAAAAATTTCAGCTTCGCATATTCCGATTCAGAAAAAAAAGTTTTGCAGGATGTTTCACTTGAAGTTTCGCAAGGACAAATTTTAGGAATTACCGGTAAAACGGGTTCCGGTAAAACAAGTTTGATAAAACAGTTTTTCAGCCTGTATCCTCAAAATGAAAACATCTTTATAAACAATCTTCCTTTAAAAGATTGCGATGTTTTTTCTTTTAGAAACAAAACAGCTTATGTAAGTCAGCGTCCTGAACTTTTATCGGGAACCGTCTGCGAAAACCTTTGTTTTTATACACAGAATATCGAAAAAGAAAAAATACTAAAAGTTTTGGAAACGGCTGACGTAAAAAGCGACATCGAAAAACTTGCAAACGGAATCGATTCAAAAATAGGAGAAAAGGGCGTTATGCTTTCAGGAGGACAGAGGCAAAGAATAGCTCTTGCCCGCGCCCTTCTTAAAGAACCGCAAGTTTTAATTTTAGATGATGCAATTTCCGCAGTTGATGCGGACACCGAAGTTAAGATTATCGAAAACTTGAAAAAATCTTCTTCATTTAATATTTGCATTATATCGGCACACCGCCTTTCGGCTGTTCAACATGCAGACAAAATAATTGTACTTGATGAAGGCAAAATTATTCAGCAAGGAACCCATGAAGAACTTATAAAAGCCGGCGGCTGGTATGCAGAGCAATTTGAGTACCAACACAGCCATTCTGCGGAGCTCATACAAAAAGAAGATTCCTATTTACAAATTGACAAAATTGACGGAGGGAAAAACGATGGAAGATAAGACAAAAAAACTTAAAGTAAATTACAGATTTTTTCTTTCGTATTTAAAATACTGCAAGGCTTATGTTTTGGCGGCTTTTATTGCCGTAGGCATTTTTATTGCATCCTCTGCATACCTTCCCGTAATTTCGGCAAACGTTATAAATGCCGACCTTGCAAATATGATCGATTTAAAAGCTTTTTTATTTAGGCACGCTCTTTTGTTTTTGGGAACAGCCGTTTTATTCTTTTTGTCGATGTACATAAAAACCCTGCTTTTCAGAAAAATTGCCAACACCGCCTGTGAGCATATTCAAATGGACATGGCCGGTCATCTTTTAAATTTAAAGATGAAGCATTTTGATGAAATGACTTCGGGAAATATAATGAGCCGGTTTTCGTCCGATGTAAATGCAGTAGGCGATTTATACTTTTTGGTTTTGGGCGAAGTTTTCAGTGTAGTTTTATTGAGTATCGTTTTATATATCCGCTTGGCTTTTATGAGTCCTTATCTTTTCGGAGCGAGCTTTGCGTATCTGCCGGTTGTTTATTTTCTTGCACGGTACTATTTAAAAAAGAGCGATAAGCCGACACGGGATCACAGGAGCTCAATCGGAGAGTTAAGCGGTTTTTTTAACGAAAGCATTAACTCTATTGAAACTGTGCAGGCCTTTTGTGCCGAAGAAAAAATAGAAAAAGAATTCGATACATTTAATCTTCCGGCATATAAAGCAAAGCGTAAAATGCTTTTACTTTCAGCTCTTTTTTCGTGGAACATTATTGCAAGAATCAGAACTTTAGTTTATGCAGCGCTTTTAGGCGTGTTCGGTTATCTGCATTTTCAGGGAGCTCATTTTCTTGTGGGTACTCTTGTAATCGTTATAAGCTATAACAAAGAAATAACCGATGTCTTTTTAAAATTGTTTATGCAGATGAACATTTACAAAAATGCCTTTGTTGCGGCAGGAAGAGTTTCCGAGATAATCAATTATGAACATGAAAGAACAAACGGCGCTCCTCACTCTCCCTTGGGGAATATAAAATTTTCAAACACCCAGTTCGGATACAGGGAAGATACTCCCATTTTAAAAGGGCTTGATTTTACTTCGGAAGACGGAAAGACAATGGCATTTGTCGGAAAAACCGGCTGCGGAAAATCTACAATTATGAATTTGATTTTAGGTTTTTATGAAAACTCCGGCGGGCAAGTTTTAATTGACGGGGAGGATATACGCTCTCTCGAATTAAAAACTCTGCGCTCAAAAATTGCAGTGGTCTTGCAGGAGCCCTATCTTTTTACCGGAACCCTTTTTGACAATATAAGTTTAAATGATCCTTTTATAACTAGAGATGCTTGCGAAAAAGCCTTAAAAGCTGTGGGCGGTATAAATCTTATAAGACGCTCAGAAAAGGGTTTGGATACGGAAGTAAACGAAAACGGAAAAAACTTTTCGGAAGGTGAAAGACAAATTATCTGCTTTGCCCGAGCCATGGTGCGCGATCCTAAAATTTTAATTTTAGATGAGGCTACTGCAAACATCGACACCGAAACCGAAAAACTTATAAATGCAGGAATCGAAGTTTTAAAGAAAGGACGCACCACACTGATAATTGCACACAGGCTTTCTACCGTAAAAAATGCCGACATAATAAACGTAATTGATGACGGCAAATTATTGGAGTCGGGGACTCATGAAGAACTGATTGCCCTAAATTCCAAATACGCCGAATGGTACAGACTGCAAAAATAGAACTTACTCTTTTATTATTGTCATATCGTTTGCCTGATATTCGGGCATAAAGCGTTTTATAAGGCCGGTTTCAAATTGGATGTTTACTACGAGTTCTCCGCTTGAAGCATCGGCCTTTACTATTACCCCGTAGCCGTAATCGTCATGGTATATTTTTTCTCCCTTCTTCCATACGGAAAGGAGGGGGTGTTCTTCTTTTTTTGTTCCGAAATCTTCAGGCTTGATTTGTTTTCCGAAGCCGCCTGAAAAAGATGAACCTGAAAAACTTGGATAAGAGGACGAGGATTCAGAGATATTTACAAGGCTTTGGTCTATTTCGAAGATAAAGCGGCTGGGTTGGGTAAATGTCAGGCTTCCGTAAAGGCGGCGCGAGGCGCAGCTTGTCATGTAGAGGGCATCCTTTGCGCGGGTGCAGGCTACATACATTAGTCTTCGTTCTTCTTCAAGCTCATCAAAGTTTCCGTTATCGCGAGGGAAGACGCCTGTTTCAAGCCCCGTGATAATTACATTTTTAAATTCCAAACCCTTTGTGTTGTGAATGGTGATGAGGTTGACGGAATCTTTTTGCTCGCCGCTGTCGGCAAGGCTTCTATCCAGTTCGATGTGCTCTAAAAATTCGTTTAAGCCCTTTACCGAAAAATCGTAAAGAGAGGCCGTGTTTGCAAGCTCGTTTAAGTTTGCAGTTTTTTGGGTGCCTGAAGCCGAGTCAACCGATTCGTAGTATTCGGCAAAGCCCGATTGTTTTAAAATCTCATATATAAAAGGTGCCAAGCCTTCACCCTTAGGTTCTTCTTTTTTAAAAAAGATGTCGCCCGCTTCTATTATGCTGCGTAATTCCTTTATGGTGTTTAAAAAATTTTTTAAGCCCTCCTTGGCTTTTTTTGTGAGGGAAGCCGAATCTAAAAGGGCGGACATGGCCGATATATAATCGTCCTTGGATTCAAGTCCCAGCTCATCGCTTTTTTTGGAAAACATAAGTTCTCTTGAGAGATCGATGAGTTTTTTTTGGGTGATTTCTCCCACGCCGCGGGTGGGCTTATTTATTATGCGCCTCAGGGCTACCTCATCCCTTCCATTAGAGATAAGGGCAAGGACAGCGAGGGCATCCTTTATTTCTTCACGCTCATAAAATTTTAAGGTTCCTATAACCTGATATGGAATTTTTTTGTGTAAAAAATCCGTTTCAAAATTTAAGGATTGGGCGTTAGTTCTGTACAAGACAGCCCAGTCGGAATAGGCTCCTCCGCTTTCAACATCCTTCGATATGAGACGGGCACAAAGTTCCGCTTCGGTTTCCTGATTGGGTAAAAAATAAATGTGAGGCTTTTGCCCCTTGCCTCTTTCGGCGACGAGGGTTTTACCGAGCCGGCCCGTATTCTTTTTTACGACGGAGTCTGCGACCGCAAGAATTTCCGAGTATGAACGGTAATTTTTTTCGAGCCTTATTATCTTCGTGTTTTTAAAGGTATCGGCAAATGTCAATATGTTTTGAACCTCGGCTCCGCGGAAACGGTAGATCGATTGGTCGTCATCTCCCACCACGCAGATGTAGGTATTTTCTCCCGTGAGCACTTTTAAGAATTCGAATTGGGCTATGTTCGAGTCCTGATATTCATCGACCATGATTACAGAAAAACGGTTTTGAAGAGAGGCTCTGATTTGCGGGTTTTCTTTTAAGAGCATAACGGGAATCATGATAAGATCCCCGAAGTCTACGTTTCCTGTTTCTTTTAATCTCTTTTGATATTCGCCGTAGATTTTTGCAAACTCAGGGTTAGGATCGATTTCCTGCAAGAGCGGATCACCGGGGAGAAGGCAATAATCCTTTGCCCGCGAAATTTTTTTGATGATGCCGCGGGCCGCATTTTTTGTAAGAGCAGGAGAGGCCTGTACCAAAAGAGAAAGGGCGTCATCGTCATCATAGATTGTAAAATTATGTGAAAGCCCTGCCCATTCCGCATACATGCGTAAAATCCATGCTCCAAATGAATGAAAGGTTCGGATCATTGCCCGCTTTGCTCTTTTCTCCAGATAAGATGCTCTTTCGGACATTTCTTTGGCGGCCTTGTTTGTAAAAGTTACGGCGAGGATCCGTTCAGGTTCGATATTATGCTCGGCAATGAGGTATGCAATCTTGGTGGTGATAACCCGGGTCTTCCCTGAACCCGCTCCCGCAAGAATCAAAAGAGGAGAACCCTGATGCTTAACAGCCGCAAGCTGCTCTTCATTAAGAATATTCAAATAATCCGGTTGAGCCAAAACAATCCTCCAAAAAATTATAATTTTACCACTCAATTATTAAATCGGTGCTCAGCTTATAAACTTTTTATATTCATATAAAAATAACGGAAAAGCATTTAGTATTGCTGTTTTTTGCTGCGGCAATACATACGTACTGACTTGAGATTTAAATATTGCAAGTTGATTTATTTCTGATTTTTCTTTAGGAAGCACATCATTTTCAAAGCATATATAATTGGCTTTTCTAACATTTAAATTCTCTATATGATTCCAATTACTTTTTAGCTTTCGAATTTTTTCAGGATTATCAGGAATTTTTATTTCAAGTGTTTTTTTATCTATTTTAAAACTGACAAAATCAAAATTTTTATAAAAAGATTCCTCATTTGCCAGCTCTTTAAAAGATTTTTTGCTGTCTAAATTTACGGTATAATATATATAATCATTATCAGGTAATGGCTTTTTAAAATATCGAATTGATTCAATCATGGGATAATTAATATACAGCTTTCCATTTCCGGTTTCATCATCAAAATATTCCAACATTTCTGTAACATCATTATTTTGCTTTTCAATTGATGTTTTATTAATCTTATCCGGCATGTGTATATCATAGTCAAAAAAAAGATATATTTCGGAAAAGATATCGCTGTCTTTAATATCTTTTAACACATTATCTGCATCATTTTTAGAAAGTTCTTCTTTCAATATTTGAACAATATCGGAGCCCGAATTATTAAAACTGTCATGCTGTTTCATCTTTTTGCAGAGTGAATAAATATTGTTACAATATGAAACAAGTATTTCATTTTTTGAGTCTGAGTCGAAAAACAAGTATTGCATTGTTTTATAAATTTGAGGTTCCCGTTTTTCGCCTTCAAAAATAAATAAAATCATTTCCCGAAAGTTCCGCCTCTGTACAGTTTTTCAAGATTATGACCTAAGCGGAGTTCTTTTTCCGTTGCATTATGTGCATTGACAATCTTTTCTTTTGAGCAAATGTAAAAACAATCAGGACGTAACAAATCGTTTGTAAAAAGTGTTGTGTTATGTGTGGTAAGAAGAACTTGACAGTCAAGCTCTTTTAATTTCCTTACGATAAAGCGTGAAAGTTCAAAGTGATAAAAAGCATCGAATTCGTCAATACATATAAATGAAGGACATCTTGCAGGATTGCGCACATCTTGCAACCAATAGTAAACAAGCAAAAGAGAGCGCATTCCTGTAGAACAAGCACTATAAAAGTTCAATAATTTTTCATCGTATTTAACATATATTTCTTCACTGCCTGAGTGGTTGCTATAAACCAGTTCATCGGTAAACCCAGCTTCCCGAAAAAAGAATTGCAATTCTTTAAAATGGTTAGATTTTATAATTCTCTCAATGATCTTATCATTATCATTTGATGTATAACCAACAAAAGAGCGGGTATCCAACGACCAAAATAAAAGCATTTTATTCACAAAATCAAAGAGTTCATTAAAAAGATGATTTTCGATGTTATCGTCAAGAACGCTATTACTTTTAATCCATTTTAAAGCGGAAATTTGAAGATTAGGCAAATCTTTATTTAGGTTTTCTGTACCGGAAAGAAAAACATCAAAGTCTTTGCTGCTCGAAGCCCTGTCATAGTTTATCACGGTTCTCTTGTCAATTATAAGTGTTTCTTGAATAAATATATTACTACTGCTTTTTCTATACTTATAAATTACATCCGTATTTTTAAAACTGAATGTATACTCAAATTCCACAGGTTCTTCAGGTGAAAACATGTTTTGATAATTCTTGTAATTGCCGGGATTGGTGTAATTATCGGTCAAATTTCCTACAACATCAAATAGAGCTAAGGCAAGTGAAGATTTTCCGCCGGCATTTTTACCGTACATAACAGCAGTCTTTACAATACCGCCTTTTACAGCCTCGGTGTTGAACTCATAGTTCCCGGTTGCCGAAAAATCGAGAGTTACACTATTTCGAAATGCTTTAAAATTTGTCACAGTAAATGATTTGATCATAATATACTCCAAAGGTAATCCAACACTATTATCGGTAAATATCAAATAAAAATCAAGTATGCCGTAAAAAAATTACGGATAAAATACGCGTTTTATGCCTTTTTTTTATCCTTCCCATACCGCTTTACCTGTCGCCCAAACCCCATGCTGCGATTCGGGCACAAATATCCATACGTATTTCCTCATGTAAAAATCTAACCCAAATGATATGCGTTACTCAAGTAAAAATCTAACCGTAGTTATGTAGACCAGCTGTGAGCCATTGAAATAAGTTTGCTCTGTAGCTCTTGTGTTTTATCAATCAGCTGTTGTAAATCTAGTCTGTCCTTCCTACGTCGCAGTTCATCTTTTTCAGCATCGCTTATATCAGAACTCTCCATAAGCCTACGATACGGTGTCTTAGCTTCATCATATTTCTTTATGACCTTTGCGTCTACCCTGTGCTTTGAAATAATCTTCATTGAAGGAAAAAAGAAGTTTACAAGCATGTTATATTGCTCATAAAGGTCAGCCATAACGCTTCGTGTCTCCTCTCCCTCAAATCGATAGTAGCCGACAATGCGTCTTACCACACTGTCATTTTTCTGTTCAACAAAACAATTATCATTCTTTTTATACGATCGGCTTCGAGTAAAGATAACATTATTCGTGTTGCACCATTGCAAAAGCTGCATATTCTTAAACTCGCTTCCGTTGTCGCTATCAATACCTTTCATCTGAAACGGTAAGTTTATTTTCACATCCTCTATCGCTTCTTTTACCCATCGGTGAGCTTTGTTTAAAAGGGCTCTATTTTCCGTCCAACCTGAATGAACATCAGTAAGGGTAAGTGTGCAAATATACTGTCCTTTAGTACTTATACCACAGTTTGCGACAGTGTCAACCTCAAAAAAGCCCGGTTTGCGTTCATCCCAGTCGAAAAAGGTGCGGATTGGAATGAGCTTATTAAGATTCTTTGAAGGCCGTGTTGTTGAAATACCTCGGATAGAATGTTTTGGAATTTCAGGCTTGAGAATCCTACCGACCGTTGCGCTTGATATGCGAGCAAGTTTTGCTTTAAGTTGTTCATCATAACCGAACTTTTGAGCAAAGTAATCGATATTATCACGTATAAAAGGCACGAGCCGTTTTGAACATAGGTACATCGAAAAAATCCATAGCCGGATGACTTGCTCTTGTACGTCTTGACCGTAGTATTTTTCATAGGTTCGCTTTTTTCGTGTCTTTTTAATAACATTCACACTCTTTTTGGCGACGTTGTTAAAATGCGTTATTTTTATGTATGCACTGTTTTTCAGAATGTGAATTGCATACTTTCGGTTGTATTTGGTTGTTGCGACAAACTCATCGAGGATTTTCGTCTTTTGTTTCTTGCACGCAGTGCAGTACCGTTTCACTATTTCCTCAGTCAGCTTCTTTCTCATTTTCATATCTAACCTCATTTTGCCCTTCCTTAGGGCTTCTATTTTAAGTTAGATTTTTACGTGATGAACAGCTTTTTTTTCGGTTAGATTTAACGTGAGGCAATGCGCCATATAGCATTGTCAGCTTATTTATTGTATAATAGCTTGTAGGAGGCTATTATGGACCGTAAAGTTTTTTGCGAAAAAGATGGAATTTTAATTACATATACCGAGAAAGATGTATGTTTTGAAGATTGCAAAACAGCCGAATCTATTTTGCTTACAAATGAAGGAGAAATAATACATTCTAATTTTGATTTAGAAAAGAATGAATATTTTAAAAATTATCTTAAACAAATTTACCGGTCGATAACGGATTTCCGCAATCTTGATGCATTGGAGAGTGCTTGATGCCCATATATCTCCGTACTGCAGGTTATAAAATTTATTTTTGGTCAAATGAAGCCGGTGAACCTATTCATTTTCATGTCACTAAAGGTGATCCAAGCAAAAATGATACAAAAATTTGGGTTTTATCGAACGGTTCTTTTAAACTAGCCCACAACAGGGGCAAAATTCCTCAGAAAGATTTGACTCGCATTTTTTCTGCTATGCAAAGCTACTATTTTGACTTTATAAACTTTTGGAAGATATATCATAACTCGCAGGTGCAATTTTATAATTGACCATATAAAAACCGCCCTGCCGTCCAAAGGATGGCAGGGTGGGTTTTTTAAGCTAATCCGAAAAATCGATTAGATATGGATAAATGCTCCGGGGCCTAAGGGCAGACCGAAGATGTACCAGATAATCATGAGACCTATCCATGAAAGCAGGAAGCAGATTGAATAGGGCAGCATGGTTGAAATCAATGTTCCAAGACCGGAATCTTCATCGTATTTTTTCATAAATACAACAATCATTGCAAAGTAGCTCATCAAGGGTGTGATGAGGTTTGTGCTTGAATCTCCGATTCGGTAGGCGACCTGTGTTAAGGCAGGTGAAAGACCTAAGTTTACCATCATGGGAACAAAGATAGGAGCCATGATAGCCCACTTTGCAGAAGCCGAGCCCATAAAGAGGTTAAGGAAGGCCGAAATAATAACGAAGGAGATTATAAGCGGCAAGCCCGTAAAGCCGATGCTCTTTAAGAAATTTGCACCGTTTACAGAAATGATTGTTCCGAGGTTTGTCTTTCCGAAATAGTTTACAAACTGTGCTGCAAAGAAGCTCAATACGAGGTAACCGCCCATAGAGCTCATTGCTGCAGTCATTCCCTTGATAAGGTCGTGGGAATTATGAATCTTTCCTGTTTTTCTACCATATATAAGACCCGGAATCAAGAAGATTAAAAGAATTACCGGTAAAAGACCGCCGTGCATAAAGTTTGAAATTGAACTTTCCCCTGTTTTGGGGTCAATTTCTCTTAAAACTGCAAGACCGGGAAGCTTGGGAAGACCGAATAGACCAATAATTAAAATAACGGCCATAATCAAAATAGAAATACCTGCAAGCTTTAATCCCTTGTTTTCAACGTCAGAAATAGGCATGTTGTCCGGTTTGTATGATCCGTTATATGTGCCCAAGTTCTTTTCGACGATTCTTTCCGTAACGAAGGTTCCGACAATTGTAAGAATGAAGGTAGAAGCAATCATAAAAAACCAGTTACATGTCGGGTCAATTGCAATATCCATACCGGCATTGTGTAAGGCCTCGGTTGTGATACCTGTTAAAAGCGGGTCAATTGTTCCGAGCATGAGGTTGGCTGAGAAGCCTCCCGAAACACCGGCAAAGGCTGCTGCAAGACCTGCCATCGGGTGTCGGCCTGCATTAGCAAATACGATGGCTCCTAGAGGAATAACTACAACGTAACCTGCGTCGGAAGCGATATTGCTCATAATACCTGCAAAAACAACAACAACAGTTAAAAGTCTGGGGTGAACACCTGAAAGAAGCTTTTTAAGAGAGGTATTGATAAGTCCTGTCCACTCTGCAACACCTACACCGAGCATGGCAACCAAAACTGTTCCCAAGGGAGCAAAGCCTGTAAAATTCTTGGTAGCGGTATTTAAAATGTACCTAAGACCATCAAGATTTAAAAGCGAAACGGCTCCTATAGTAACTTCTTTTCCCTTTCGGGCATCAAAGTATGTAACAGGGGTTCCGAATGCTTCTGCAAGAGCAGAGACAATGATTACAATGATACTTAAAATTAAGAAAATCATAGCAGGATGCGGCAATTTATTTCCGATCCTTTCAACTCCTTTGAGGAAGCCTGAGACTTCCTTGTTCTTTTTTTTCTCCATGAAGAACTCCTAGAAAATGTATTTGTCTATGTAAAATAGACGTTCGGGGCATTATATATGATGATTGAAAATATGACAAGTCAGCCTTGTCAAATTCCTTTAATATTTTAGCATTATTTTTGCGTATCATTGATTTTTTTATCGATTTTTATTATTTTTTATACATGAATATAGATAAGTATACAGTTAAGGCCTCTGAAGCCGTTCAAGAAGCTTCATCGCTGGCTCAAAGAGATGACCACAGTCAGGTTGAAAGCGAGCATCTTTTATATGCTCTTTTAGAACAAGAGGACGGAATTGTTCCTCCCTTGGTAGAAAAAATCGGCGTCAATCCCGAAAGTCTTTTGGATGAACTCGATAAAATGCTTGACAGAAAGCCCCGTGTTACAGGGCAGTCTGCTCAAACCTATATTTCGCCCCTGCTTGCAAAGGTTTTTGCCCATGCAGAAGGCTATGCAGATAAGTTAAAGGACGAATACGTTTCTACCGAGCACCTCTTACTCGCTCTAAGTGAGTCTAAGGACGAAACCGGAGAACTCCTGCGTTCTCGCGGTATCAACTTAAAAAATCTCCTTTCTGCTTTAAAAGAGGTGAGGGGAAATAACAGGGTAACGAGCGAAAACCCGGAATCTACATTCAGAAGCTTAGAAAAATTTTGCCGCGACCTAACACAGCTGGCTAAAAACGAAAAGATAGACCCGGTAATCGGCCGGGATGAAGAAATAAGGCGGGTAATGCAGGTGCTTTCCCGCAGGACAAAAAACAATCCGGTTTTAATCGGAGAACCCGGAGTCGGAAAAACCGCCATAGTCGAAGGCCTTGCAAGGCGTATAGTTTCAGGCGATGTGCCCGACAGCTTAAAAGGAAAGAGGCTTTTATCCCTTGACCTCGGCGCCCTTGTTGCAGGAGCCAAATTCCGTGGCGAATTTGAAGAAAGGTTAAAGGCCGTAATTTCCGAAGTGCAAAAATCCGAAGGAAGGGTAATCCTCTTTATCGACGAACTTCACACCCTTGTAGGTGCAGGGGCAAGCGAGGGCTCGATGGATGCCTCAAACCTCTTAAAGCCGGCCCTTGCCCGAGGAGAGCTCAGGGCGATAGGAGCTACCACCTTAAACGAATACCGAAAATACATCGAAAAAGATGCAGCCCTTGAACGCCGCTTCCAGCAGGTCTACTGCCCAGAGCCCACGGTCGAAGACACGATAGCAATCTTGCGCGGTTTACAGGAAAAGTACGAGGTTCACCACGGAGTGCGCATAAGGGACGAGGCCCTAATTGCGGCGGCCGTCCTTTCCAACCGCTATATCACAAGCCGCTTTTTGCCTGACAAGGCAATCGACCTTGTGGACGAGGCTGCAAGCCGCCTTAAAATGGAAATAGAAAGCCAGCCCGTTGAGCTCGATCAGGTTGAACGCAAAATCCTTCAACTAAATATCGAAAAAGTTTCTATCGGAAAAGAAAACGATACGGCCTCAAAGGAAAGGCTTTTAAAACTTGAAGAAGAGCTGGCAGAGCTTTCTTCCAAGAGGAATGCGATGCAGGCCCAATGGCAAAACGAAAAATCTCGCATTAACGAATCGCGCAAATACAAGGAAGAGCTTGAACAGCTCCGCATTGAAGAAACCAAGTACAGCCGCGAAGGAAACTTAAACAAGGCCGCCGAGCTTAAATACGGCAAGATTCCCGAGGTCGAAAAAAAGATAGCCGCCGTTACGGCCGAGCTTGAAAAAAAGGCCGGCCAACAGGGGCAGCTTTTACGCGAAGAGGTATGCGAAGAAGACATAGCCCGAATAGTTTCCATGTGGACAGGCATCCCCGTCGCCAAAATGCTTGCAAGCGAGATGCAAAAGTTCTTGGAGCTTGAAAAGGTTCTTCAAACGAGGGTTGTAGGCCAAGATGAGGCTGTAAGGGTGGTATCAGACGCGATAAGAAGAAACAAGGCCGGGCTATCGGATATGAACCGTCCCTTGGGAAGCTTTTTATGCATAGGCCCGACCGGTGTCGGTAAAACGGAATTGGCCCGCACCTTGGCAGACTTTTTATTTAATGACGAAAAGGCCCTTACCCGCATAGACATGAGCGAGTACATGGAAAAACATTCCGTAAGCCGCCTCATCGGAGCTCCTCCCGGTTATGTAGGCTATGACGAGGGCGGTCAGCTTACCGAGGCCGTAAGGCGCAGGCCCTACAGCGTAATCCTCTTTGACGAAATCGAAAAGGCCCATCAAGATGTCTTTAATGTATTTTTACAGATTCTGGATGACGGCCGCCTTACCGACGGACAGGGCCGAGTGGTGGACTTTAAGAACACCATTATAATTATGACAAGCAATATAGGTTCGGAGTATATTTTGACGGCCAAGGACATGGGAAGCATAAAAGAAGAGATAACCCAAATCTTGCGCGACAATTTCAGGCCCGAATTCCTAAACCGCATCGACGAAATCCTTACATTTAACAGGCTCGAAAAGGAGCATATCCGAAAGATTGTCGATATTCAGCTTAAATCGGTTGCAGAACGCTTGAAGGCCAGACGCCTTGGCTTAAAGGTTTCGGATAAGGCTAAGGACTTACTTGCCGACATAGGCTATGACCCGATGTTCGGCGCCCGCCCCTTAAAGCGAGCCATACAGGCCGAGCTTGAAAACAAACTCGCCCGTGAAGTCCTCGAAGGTAAATTCCCCGAAGGAAGCACGATTCTTGTTGACAAGGGAGAGGCCGGTCTTATCTTTAAGAAGGGATAAAAGATATTCGGGCTTGTGTTTAAGAAAGGTAAAAGAATGCGCCCTGGTTTATCTTTAGAAAGGACAGCGCTTGAAAAAGACTATAAATTATGTTAATATCCCGATTTATAAGCATACATTTAAAGTTCGTAATTACTATAGATTAGGGGTTATCCATAATGATGAGACAAGAAACTGGGCAAACTAAGGTAAGGTTTTCGATAGGTGCAAAACTGGTTACGATTATATCTATTTTGATCATCCTATCCTTGGGCGGAATTACGGCTTTAGTTACATGGTTCGGCCGCTTGGATGTTCAGCTCACGGCTGAAGAAAACAACCGCACCGTAAATAAGCAGGCTGCATCTTCGGCTGAAAAAGATTTGACGGCATTAAGAGCCAATGCTTCTTTGCTCTTAGATATGCTTAACACAAATGAAAGTTCAAGCTCTTTTTCAAACCGGGTTTCGTCCTTATATTTTCAGAAAAACCCTTATGTAGCTGCAATATTGGTTACGGATTCCAAGAGGGAAAGCGGTGTTGAAACCAAACTTTTAAGCTCTCATTTTTTTGCTTCCAATGATATTGATTTTGACTTGGTAGATGAATTTTTGAAGCAATCAAAGAATTCCTTGCTTCAAACCGAAAAGGGGATAACTCAGGTTTTAAACGCTGCTTGGCTTTTCGATATGCCTATGCTGGTTTTTTTCTATCCCTACACCGAAAAAGGTTTAGCTCAGGGCTTGGTTGTTTTCTTTTCAGCCGAAAAGCTGTCGGAAAGTTTCGGTGCCGGAACAATGCAGACAACCTATCTTGTTAATAATGAGGGCGATGTGCTTGTTCACCCTGATTTTAATCTTGTAAAAAATAAGGCGAATGTAAGTAATTTTCCTCTCTTTATACAGATGCGGGAAAACGGAGACAATGACAGACAGGTTCTTGTAAAAGATGAGGACGGAAAAGAATATTTCGGCTCATATAACAGGCTCTCATTGGGAGATCTTGCGGTTTTAACAAGTGCTTCGGCCGATGTTCTTTTGGAACCTGTAGAAAATACCACAAGGCGGAATATCTATCTCAGTATAATTGTTTTGTCTTTTTCTGTAGTCTTCGTATGGTTCTTTTCAAAATCGATAAGCCGTCCCGTAAAAAGTTTAGCCCTTGCGGCAGACGAAATAAAGCAGGGTAATTACGAAATAGACTTAAAAGCTAAAACCAAGGATGAGCTTGGTCTTTTGACTACAAGCTTTGTCGAAATGGGTAAGGGCCTCGCCGAAAGAGAAAGGCTTAAAGATTCTTTCGGCCGATTTATAAATAAAGAAATAGCCGAGCTTGCTGCCAAGGGAAAGCTGGCTCTCGGAGGAGAAACAAAGGAAACAACGATTTTCTTTTCGGATATCCGTTCTTTTACTTCGATTTCCGAAAAAATGGATCCGGCTGAGGTTGTAGAATTTTTAAATGAGTACATGACCTTGATGGTAGATTGCGTAAATAAAACAAACGGAGCCGTAGATAAATTTATAGGAGATGCCATCATGGCGGTTTGGGGTGCGCCTACGTCTACAGGGAATCCCAAAGAAGATGCTTTAAACTGTCTTCGTGCAGCTCTTAAAATGCGTGCAGCTCTTATATTTTTTAATCGGGGCCGCGGAGGAGATAAAAAACCGATAATCAGAATAGGCTGCGGAATAAATTCCGGGGCAGTGGTTGCAGGGCAGATAGGCTCGCATGAGAGAATGGAGTACACTGTTATAGGGGATGCGGTAAACACGGCTTCAAGAGTTGAAGCTTTAAATAAACCCATGGGCACCGATATTCTTATTACCGAACATACTTACAATTTGGTAAAGGATCATGTTGTTGTTGAAGAAATGCCCTCGGTTACCGTTAAGGGAAAAGCAAAACCCTTACGAGTTTTCGCCTTAATCAATATGCCGAACGAAACAAATATTCCCGGTGCAGGATTAAAAGGACCTAAAAATCTGGCACAAATAAGAAAGGTTCTCGGAATACCTGCCCCCGATTTTTCAAAGGTGGATGTAAATGAAGACGAAAAAAAATACAAGATCCAATCCTAAACTTGATAATAAATTTGCGGACATCTTTGTTGTCCTCATCGCATTATTGATAGCCTGTTCTACCATATTTTTGTTTTGGAAGAATTTAAACAAAACGCTTAATAGAGATAAGCCTTCAATTGCAATTGTAAGTTATAAAGAAAAGAGTGTTCAGCGTAAATTTATAGATAGGGCTGTTTGGGATAGACCTGCCCAATATTCTCATGTATATAACGGGGACACAATACGCACAGCATCGAATTCGGAAGCGGTTATTTATTTTACCGATAAGAGTACGGTAAATGTCGGTGAAAACACCATGATTCAGATTTTTAAGCCTAGGGCCGAAAAAGATGTTTCAGTTCAAATAAGTGAAGGAAATGTTTCGGTAAAAACCGTAGATTCCAAAATGCTTGTAAGGTCCGGAAATGCTTCGCTTGCTATCGAAAAAGAGTCCGTGCTTCACACTTCAAAATCCGGAGAAGAACCGATAAAAATTGCAGTCGAAAAGGGCGAAGCCTCGGTATCTAAAGTTGAAAACGCTCAAGCGGAGGATTCTTCCGATTCGGTTATCGAGTCTTCAGTTTTGAAAGCCGGAACTGTTTTGGTTGAAGGAGGTAAACCTTCCATTACCATGATAAGTCCGTCTTCTTCCGAGAAGATTTTTAATTTTAATAAGGAACCCATAGAAGTTTTGTTTAGATGGCAAAGTTCTTTTCCCGAAATGGAAGACCTGATCTTTGAAATTTCTTCGTCACGGAATTTTAATGCCGATACCGAAAAAGTTCAGGTAAAGGGCTTGAGCGAATTAAAGCGGAGTGTTTCATCGGGAAATATTTTTTGGCGGCTTTATTCTTCTTCTTTGGGGCTGGAAGATGTTTCAGCGGCAAAGGGAAAACTTAGCATTACCGATGCTCCGCCTCCTAAGCTACTAGAACCTAACTTAAATGAAGAATTTTCTTATGTAAACGATTTACCTGCAATAAAATTTTCTTGGGAAGGAAATTCTGCTGCTTCAAATTACTTGATTGAGCTCGCAGATAATGACTCCTTTGAAAATCCGAAACTCAGCCGGCTTATAAATGCTTCGTCGGTAAACCTTAGCGGTATTGAAGACGGAAAATGGTATTGGCGTGTTGTTCCGAATTATATTACGGAAGGTGCTCCTTCTCAAACTTCCGAGACAGGTGTTTTTTATGTTCAAAAGACAAAAAATAAAGAACCCATAGTTTTAGACCTTTCTCAAAATATGAGCGAAACGCTTGAAGGGAATAAGGCCTTTTTTTCTTGGCCGTCAGTACCGGAAGCAAAAAAATATAATTTTCGCATTTCTACAGATGAAAGCATGTCGAACATAGTGTTCGAAAAAGTATTAACTTCAAACTATTTTGAAATAAAAAATTTTGAAAATCTTCTGCCTTCATCCGGCTATTACTGGAATATAGCAGCTCTGGATAAAAATGAAATACCGGTGGGCTTAAGTAAACCCGAAAAAATAAAAATAGGCGGAGAAGAAATTTTTATACGCTCGGTCTTTCCTCCGGACGGTTATGTTATTGCAGATTCTTTTTGCAAAGATACGCAGTTTACATGGAAAACAAATACAAAGGATGAACTCTATTTTCAAGTTTCGTCATCTCAAGATTTTAAGAAACTTGCAGCCGATAAAAAAGTAAATGGTTCTTCGGTAGAAGGTGTTTCCTTGGAAAAGGGTGAATGGTATTGGCGTGTTTTAACAAAAAATAAAAACAATGATTTAAAGAGCGAAGTAAAAAAACTGATTATTGTTCCGCCTCTTTCCAAACCGGAATTTATCGATTTAAAAAATAAAATAATTATTTTGCCCAAGGGAGAAAATAAATTTAAGTGGACGCAGGTTCCTGAAGCGGAATATTACCGGTTTAGGATTACACCTGAAGGTTTAAATCAAAAACCTGTATATGAAAACTCATTTATTACCGGAACCGAAATTGATGTTGATATAAAATCTATTGAGAACGGTTCTTATATAATAAGTGTTCAAGCTTTTGCATCTTTAAACGAAACGGCAGGTAAACGATACGGTTATACAGCTGACCGTAAAATAGAATTAATGCATTTAAAACCTGTTGAACTTATATATCCTATTGACGGTATGAGTATTAGCGGCATGGATGCAGTTTTAAAACCGGAAGTTTTAAAATGGTCCTCCGTTGAAGATCCGGAAACATCCAGGTTAATTTTGATTAAGGTGGGAGAAAAGAATCCTGTTCTTTCTATACAAAATCCTGAGACATCCGTTCAATTACCTCCTCTTGGTGCAGGTAAATATATATGGAAACTAATCGCAAAAACTGCAAAGGGCTTTGATATTTCAAGCCGAAAAGATGCTTCATTTAAGGTTCTTCCTATTCCTTTATTGGAGGCTCCGGATATGCTTGCGCCTAAGCAAGACACGACATTGAATGCAGACTTCTTTAAAAATAATCGAAGTATAAAATTTGTTTGGACTAGGATCCCTGAAGCAGATCACTACCTTGTAAGAATATATAATTCTTCAAAAACGGTTTATAGAGACAGCCTTCCGCAAACCGTTACAGGAAATATTGAATTAAATTTTACTAAATTGAATTTGTTGTCACGTGGTGTGTTTTATATAGAGGTAAGGGCTCAACAAAAATTTGAAGGCACTAATATCGTTCAGGATGGAAAAGCTGCCGTTAGGAAATTTAAGATAGAGCTACCTCAATCAAAAAAAGTTTCTACTGATGAAACCGGAGTTATGTATGGTCAATAGAATTTGTTTTATTTTTTTAGTTTTATTATTTTGCAGACTTGTATATTTATATCCTCAAGAAGCGGCGAAGGCAAGCAACAATGATTCAAAGATTCAAAAAAGCTATTTTATAGAAGAAGGAAAGGAAGGCTCTTCTTTATATCAACACTTGTCATGGGAAGCAATAGATGACATATTGGGTTATGAATTCTTACTTGAAAAAAAAGATCAATCCGGAAACTGGATTCAAATTGATAAAAAAACTTTAAAAAAGAATTCGATAAATGTTTCTTTAAAACCTGGTAAATATCGTTATAGGGTAGCAGTCATTAACCTTCTTAATCAGAGTGAGTTTGCAAGTGAATATAGGAATTTTGATGTACGTGTTGCATATCAGCCCGAAGTGCTGTCCTTATCCATCGAGTCTATATATTTTGATGAACCTGCAGCAGATTATATTATAGTTTCCGGAAAAAATATATTTCCTGAAACCATATTTACATTGACTAGGAATAACGAAAATCCGGTACAATGTGAGGTTGTTGATTCCGATAAGGCCGGTAAGAAAATTAAAATTCAGCTTAACTTTTCAAAATTAAAGGCCGGGACCTATGTTCTTACAGCTAAAGATCCCAGCGGTCTTTATGACAATTCAAAAAGTATAAATTTTAAATTTCAAAAACCTATCGATATCTTTCTTTCTCTGGGTTATACTTTCAGTTATTTTATTCAAAATGAAACTCTTTATAAATATTTTAAATCCAACATTTCCCCATTAGGAGGCTCTTTGAGATTTGCTTTTGTGCCTTTAAAAAGAGCATATGGGCATTTCGGTTTGAGTCTGGGGCTTTCCTTAATGCAGTTGAAAAATAAGCCCGCTTCATATATCTTAAAAACCGGTTTTATCTTACCTCAGGCTAATTTTGTATATATGTTTCCTATAATTAAACGTAGACTTAACTTTGATTTGCACCTTGGCGGCGGCGGTGCATTTATGTTTCAGGCAAAATTTGAATATCCGGGAACCGATATCAAAAGTCCTGCATATTGGTTTTGGTGTCCTTCGGTTAATGCAGGAACTGCCGTGCAGGTTTATCTTTATAAAAAATTATATATTGAATTAAATTTGGAGCATACTTTTTTGTTTAGAAAAGATTTTCCTAAATATGTAATTCAACCCTCTCTTTCTTTAGGTTGGGAATTTTAAGCTATAGGAGAACCGGAGTATTATGAAAAAAATTTTAACTAACTTTTTGATTTTTTTGATTTTGTTTAGTTTAACATCATGTCAACAGCTGATTATCGGAATTGAAGAAACTTTTTCATATTGGGCAAATAATGCAGTCATAATTGATATAGAAATTCCGCCCGGAAGTTTAGTTGATGGTGAAGGGTTTTCCTCTTTACCCTCTAATAAAAATGCACAAATTATTTTTAAACTTCATAATCCACAAAAATTTGATTTTATAATGCCCCATGATTCGGATGCTCCTAATGATATTATCGTTTTTGATGAAAACGTAAAAGGTAAAAACGGCGGAAGCCCTGAGCAGGGAATAGATTATTCTTTAGAGCAAATAGGTTCCGATAAAATACGGCTTGAATACAAAAAAGAATTTTTACTTAAAAATGAACAAGGCAAGACGAATCTCAATCCTAAAATAAACCTGTATAATAAAAAAGATAACAGGAGGTTTGAGCAAAACTACAATTATAAACTTAGAGCTAACACAGTTCCGCCTAAACCGGAATGGGTTACTACAGGGAAAATACAAGAGGGAAATGATTGGTACTATGTTCTGATATTTGAGCTTGAAAGAATTTCAGAATCAATAGATCTTCACGGAGATATATCTGAGGTTCACTTCACTGAGGGTGGTGTCACAAAAGCTCCCATTTTAATAAAATTAACAAATGGGCACCTCTAAAAACCCCCTTTAAAAAAGATTAAAAAGATGATAAAATGAGGTATGAAACAAAAAGGATTATTTGATGAAGAAGATCGTTTAAGAGTATTAAGCAAGTTAGGAGATAGTCTTGAAAAATTAAACGAAAAAATAAATTGGGAAATATTCAAACCACTATTAAAAAAAGCATTAACCAAAGAGTCAAAAGGTTTAGGCGGAAGACCTGCATACGATTATGTACTGATGTTTAAAATAATAATCTTACAAAAATTATACAACATAAGTGATGATCAAACGGAATATCAAATAAACGATCGGCTATCCTTTATGAGATTTTTAGGATTGGAATTAAAAGATAAAGTACCCGATTCAAAAACAATATGGCTTTTTAAAGAAAAACTCATTGAAGCGAGAGTATCAAAAAAGTTATTTGAAAAGTTTGGAAAAGAATTAGCTAGAAATAACTTAATAGGAAAAGAGGGTACGATAATAGATGCGACAATAGTAGAAGCTCCGATACAGCATAACAGCAAAGATGAAAATGAACAAATAAAAAATGGAAAAGTCCCTGAACAATGGCAAGAAGCAAAAAATAAGGCAAAATTATCACAAAAAGACTGTGATGCGAGGTGGACAAAGAAGCACAAACGTAATTATTACGGTTATAAAGATCATATAAAAGTAGATAAAAAAAGTAAGCTTATATTGAAAGCAACTGTAACAGCAGCCAATGTTCATGATAGTAAAGAATTAAAAAATTTAGTTGAAAAGGAAGATGAAAGATTATACGCAGATAGTGCCTATATAGGAGAAGAAATAGAGAGAGTTTTAAAAGCGAAAGGAATAGAAGGACAAATTTGTGAAAGAGGAGCAAGAGGAAAACCTCTTACTAAAAAACAAAAAATCGGTAACAGAAAAAAATCAAAAATACGGGCGAGAGTCGAACATGTATTTGGCTTTATGACAAACTCAATGAAAGGTATATATGTAAGAACGATAGGATTAGCTCGTGCAACATTTTCGATAATAATGATGAACTTAACATACAACTTATGTCGATATTGCTATCTAAAGAAATAAAATGAGGGAGCATATAGGTAATAAAATGAAAAGTAAGGGAACTAAGATAAAGAATCCAAGTTTTACACTAGACAATTTATAAAAAAGCTACTAAAATAATAAATAGGTACACTAAAAAATAGGTTTTTAGAGGTGCCCAAATAACGGCTTCGATGTGAGCGCTTCCCAGGGAAACCTTCTTTCTTCGGATAAATTAATCACGCCTCTTGCAGCTGGAGATGTAACAGGTGACGGCATAAGCGGCTTTAACTCTATTCCTGATGCAAATGCTAGAAAATGGATGCTATGCATAAAAACCGATGCAAAAATCGGAAATAGTTTAAATTATAAGATCAGAGTAAAAGATTTAAGAGGTCTTTACTCTCAAGAAACTTCAGGGGTAACCAATTTAGCAAAGCTTCCCATTCCCAAAATCAAATATGAGGCTTCAATGGCGCAGTTAAATGTTTTAGGTGTTTATACCGACAACCAAAATGATTTAGCTCCTTCGGCTCCAAGCTCCGATAATCCCGTTATTATTTCATCATGCTTTGATGAAACCGTAATTCTTGAAGCTTATCATGACTCATACACTTCCGGTGTAACAATACGTGCCGAGGTAAAATTGTCCAATTCTACTCCCCCGCCTTCAGGTCATACGGGCGATACCGGCAGTGTCGCACTAGATGAAAATAAAACAAAAATCAGATTAGATTCTATTCCGGGAGTGGATGAAATATATGAGGTTAAATTAAAGGCTCAAGCTTCTAATTATGCCGACAGCGACGAAAAGACTTATTACTATAAGGTCAGAAAAGAAGTAAGGACCGGACACTCATCCTGGCATATTCTTAAAACGGCCGTAGCCAATGCAAAAGAAAACGATACCGTTTATATAAACGGTATCATCCTTTCGACGAATGATGTGGGCGACAATGGAGAAATTGAGGTAAATAAAAACATAAATATCCGAGGCTTGACCGGAAAAACTCATGATATAATTGATGCACAGTCCAATAATCATCGAATATTTGAAGTAGCAGAAAATAAAAGCCTCACCTTAACCAAACTCACTCTTCAAAATGGTAAACGCACAGGTTCAACAGCGTTTGATACAGGCGGAGCTATAAAGGCCGGGAATGGCTCCGTTTTAACTCTCGACGATGCCGATATAAAGGACTCGGAAGCCGTTACGGGAGGAGGAGCCGTATATACAGACGGAACCTTAAATATTAAGAGCGGCTCTGTCATAAGCGGAAATAAAACGACCGGTTCAGTAGGTGCAGGAGGAGCAATTAATATTACTCCTTCCGGCAGTCTTATAATGACGGGCGGAACAATAGAAAACAATACCGCCGCCTTAGGAGGTGCTGTCTACAATGGCGGAATCTTTGAGATATCGGGTGCTGCCACGATAAAAGTTGATTCATCCAAAAACGATGTCTATCTTCCTGCAAACAAGGTAATTACGGTTTCGGAAAATTTAACTCAGCCTATTGCAGCTCGAATAAGCCCTGTAAACTATCCTTCTACATTTAACTCTACAATCAAGGTCTTACAAGCAGGTTCCGGCGTTGATCTTTCGGCTCAAGTTTCCAAATTCAAGGTTACCGATTCCACTGACGGCAAAAAGTGGAAGATAAATAATTCGGGACAATTGGAAGAGGTTACTACCGGAGGAAAGACGGTTACAAGTTGGTCAGAATTAAAAAGTGAGGTTGAGAAGACCAGCGGGGGAGCTGAGGTAATTATTGTGGATGGTACACTTACTGCTAGTGGTGACCACGATAAAATTACCGTAGGACGTAACCTCACTATTCGAGGTAAGGATGGTACCGCAATTCTTGACGCCGATAAAAAATGCAAGATATTTAAGGTTAAAAAAAATAATAAACTTATTCTTGAGAGTCTTACATTGCAAAATGGAGATGCAACAAAGTTATCAAAGAAAGAAAGAAATGGAGGAGCTGTTGATCTTGAGGAGCATGCCTCTCTTGAAATAAAATCGGGAGTAATAATAAAGGATAATGTGGCGAATCAGGGAGGGGGTGTATATATAGGCCAAAATGCTGAGCTTTTAATGACTAGCGGAATTATTCAAAGCAACATAGGAAAAGGAGTTTCTAATAAAGCTCATGGAGGTGCTGTCTATGTATCCGGAACTTTTAAAATGTCAGGAGATGCAAAACTAGATCCTTCAGGCGATCATACAAAAGGGAAAAATGATGTTTATCTTATTAACGGTGCTACAATCATACTTACCGGTTCCTTGACCTCAGCTGAAAATCAAATCGCACGAATTACAGTGCCGGATACCAATTATTCTGAGGGAAGACTCGTATTGGAAGCTGAAGACGGCGTTGTTCTTTCAAATGAAGCTAAAAAATTCAAAGTTACACAGAAAGATGGATACAACTGGTATGTAGGTTCCAATGGTAAATTAACAACTACAGCCCCCAGCCCTTAGAAAAGAAGTTTTAAAGCAGGCCTTATTTAAGGCCTGCTTTTTTAAATTCCGCCTTTAAATCCCGGCTATCTTAAAAATAAAATCCATATCGCTGTTCTCTTCGATGAGGGCAGCGAGTTTGTCCAGTTCTTTTTCGATCTCGGCCTCGCTTTGGCCTTGGGTATTGCATTTTTTATCATCGTCTATGAGGCTGTCCTCATCGGCGAGTTCCAAGTGCATGTAGGGGATTGTAGCGATTACGGGAATCTTTACGAGTTCTTCAATCATCTTTATGCCGGGGTCTAAAAGGCTCTTGTCTCCGCGGAATTTATTTATGATCATGCCCTTAATTCTCTTCCTGTCCTTTTCGGGGAGGAGCATTACGGTCCCGTAGAGCTGGGCAAAGACGCCGCCCCTGTCTATGTCGGCAATCAAAAGGACGGGAGCATCGGCCATTTCTGCCATGCCCATGTTTACTATGTCGTTTTGGTTTAGGTTTATTTCGGCGGGGCTTCCTGCTCCCTCGATAACCACAATATCGTTTTCCCTTTCAAGCTTTTGAAAGGTTTCCAGAATTATAGGTTTGCAGGTCTTTTTATACTCAAAATATTCCCGCGCCTTCATCTCTTTTTTTTCTTCTCCCAAAATTATCACCTTAGAGCCCACATCCGTTTTAGGGATGAGGAGGATGGGATTCATTTCGGGGCGGGGTTCAATGCCGGCGGCCTTGGCTTGAAGGGCTTGGGCGCTGCTTATTTTTTTTCCGTCAGCTGTAGTAAAAAAAATCGAGGACATGTTTTGGGATTTAAAGGGAACAACCTTTAAGCCCCTCTTTTTAAAGATTCTGCAAAGGCCTGTACAAAAAAGGGACTTGCCCGCAGAGGAGGTAGTCCCTTGAATCATTATGCTTGCCATTATCTTAAGAAGCCGTCTTATTAAGAGTTATCTTAAAGCACAAAGGCTATAAGGTGGGCGACAAAGCCTGCAAAGAGGCCGCCTATTGTGTGGCTTAAAATAGCCTTGCCCGTCATCTCCTTTGTGTCGAGGGCGTCCATCATTGCAATATGGGTAGAAATATAACCGCTCCAGCACATACAGATGGCGGTAAAGACAGCTATATCGTTTGCGTTTATTTTTCCCATTAAGGACATTTCTTTTACAATGCCGAGGGCGGCTCCCGTAGAACCTAGGGCCGTAATCGGGACAGAAATAGCCTCAGGAGAACTAAAACCGTAAAGGGGATTTAAGATAAAGCTCAGCTTTTGACCTATCCATGGAAGGAGGGCGATTCCTTCTCGTGCTGCTCCCGTGTAGGTGCCGTCTGCACTCGGGCCGTTTGTAAGCATTATAACTATCGTACAGATAATTACTACACCAGGGATTATGGCCATACCCATGCTGACCCCCGATTTTCCGCCGTCAAGCATAGCCTGAATAAACCTAGCTCCGGCTCCGCCCTCACGGACAGGGCGCATTTTTTCGGGGATTGGGTCTACCCTTCTTGTAGAAACCATAGCCTCTGTTCCGTAGCGTTTTTTTGAAAAATGAATCATCAAGCGGACCGAAACTATACTTCCGGCAACAGCTCCGACATTTCCGATTAGGGCTGCCGGGACTGCCGATTTTACGTTTAAGCCCATCATTGCCGTTGTGGTAATCAAGCCCATTCCGAAGGCAGTGCCGAGGTTTGTAAGGGCAGGAAGCTGGTATTGCTTAAAATAGCGCCTAAAATTATCGTCATCGGCAAGGGTTAAAATTGCAGGGTTGTCCGATAAAAAACAGTTTAAGATACCGAGGGAGGAGGCTCCGGGTAAATCGTACAAGGGCTTCATCAGCTTGTACAAGATCTTGTTGATCAAGGCAACCGTTCCGAATTCCGAAAAAAGACCTGAGACGGCTCCGGCCAATACGGCTACCGCCATCAGATACAAACAGATATTGATAAGAAGATCAAAGCCTGTTTCCATCATTGTCTTAATCATATTTACGCCGCCCATAACAGAGCCGACACCGAAAAAGAAGGCAAAAAACAATCCTAAAAAGATAAAGTTTTCTATACCGACTTCTTTTTTATAAAAAGCTTTTGTTTCCATACCTTAAGCACTCCAAAGTAACTGTACCCGATTGAATAAAAGTACATAATATTCGCGAATTATATTCCAACTAAGGCTTTTTTTCAAGCGGGGGAGGAAATGTGAATGAAATGGCTATGAATTGAGGCTCAAGAATTTACACAATTCCGTTTTTAAAGGCAAAGGCGGCGAGCTGTGTTCTATCCGAAACAAAGGTCTTATCAAATATTACCGAAATATTGTTTTTGATAGTGCCTTCAGAAAGCCCCTGCTTATAGGCAATCTGTTTATTGGAAAGCCCTTCAGAAACGAGCCTTATAATTTCTACTTCCTTTTGGCTTAAACCGTACTCGTCTTGAATTTCGGTCAAGGGCCTTAAAATTCTTTCTTCTGTTTCTTCATTGTTTTTAAAAAGCATGGTTTTTGCGACTTCAGGGTTTATAACGATGTTTCCCGAAATGGCAGCCTTGATTCCGTCATAGATTACGTCGGGCGAGCTGTCTTTTAAAAGATAGCCGGATGCTCCGTATTGAAGGGCTTTTTGAATATATTCCGTATCGTTAAATGTGGTGAGAATCAAAATCTTTGTATCGGGAAAATCTTTTTTTATTTTTTTTGCGGCTTCCACTCCGTTACATTCGGGCATTCTTATATCCATGAGGAGGAGCTCAGGCCTTTTTTCTTCACATATTTTTAAAGCTTCATTTCCGTTATTGCCTGTTGCAACAACTTCAATATCCGGATAGGTAGAAAAAATAAATTTTAAGCCCTCGCATATGAGCTTTTCATCGTCTACAATCGCTATTCTCATAGGGCTACTATAACACAGTTTGTACACCTGAATCAAGAACTTAGGTTTTCAAAAGCTCTTTACAGAGTCGGCTTTTTTAATTAAAATCAAAGGGATATTTTTAAAGGGGCTTTGTATTCTATGCAAAATATTATGGATAATTTTCAAATGTGGCTTTCGGAATATTCTGTGCGAAGCGATATTTTTTGGCTGATTAGCGTTTTGGCTTTTTCTTTTATTCTTCACAAAATATTAAAAAAGACGGCAACGGGAGCAATAAGAAAGATTATTTCACGCCTTACGGCTAAGACAAAGAGCAAGTTGGATGACTATATCTTTGATGAAATCCATGTTGAACGCATTTCTTTAATTATCTACATATTTGCCTTTAATTTTTTATCGGTAAAGCTTAGCTTCGGTGCCGCTGTCATGCAAAAGCTTTCAAGTATTATTTTAATCTGGATAATCATAAGGCTTTTGCACGGCCTTTTGGACGGGCTTACAGCCTATACCGAAAATGCCCCTCAGTTTGAAGGCAAGCCCTACCGCAGCTATATTCAGGTTTTTATCCTGATTGTTTATATTGCAGGTTTTATAATTGCTGCGGGAACAATCAGCGGTAAGTCTCCCTTAACCCTCTTAAGCGGAATAGGAGCGATGACAGCCGTTCTTCTTTTGGTCTTCCGCGAAACGATTTTGTCCTTTGTGGCAAGTTTGCAAATTTCTTCCTACGATTTGGTGCGCCGAGGAGACTGGATTTCGGTTCCCAAATACGATGCCGACGGGGATGTTACCGAGGTCGCCTTACATACGATAAAAATTCAAAACTGGGATAAGACGATTTCGGTTTTGCCTACAAGCGACCTTATGCAAAGCGGTTTTAAAAACTGGCGCGGTATGCAGGAAACGGGCGGAAGGCGTATCAAGCGTTCAATCTTTTTGGATGTTTCTTCCGTAAAATTTATGGATGAAGAGCTGAGGCGCAGGGTAGGGAAGATAGAGCTTTTAAAGTCCTATTTTGCCGAGGTTGAAAGCTCCGACATAAGTGCCCAATACGGCAGCGATACCGAGCATCCCTTAAACGATAGAAGGCTTACCAATATCGGAACCTTTAGAATGTACGTTACCAGATATCTTCAAAGCCTTGACACCTTACGAAAGGATTTGACTTTTTTGGTGCGCCAGCTTGAACCGGGAGCTACAGGGATCCCATTGGAGATTTATGTTTTTACGGCAACTACGGTCTGGGGCGAATACGAAAAAATTCAGGCCGATATTTTTGATCACCTTTTTGCGGCTGTCCACGAATTCGACCTTAGAATCTTCCAATATCCTGTGGGCGGTTTTTTGGCAAAAAATTAAAAGCTTACTATTTAGAGGGTTTTTATGGGTAAGAATAAACGGAAGGGCTTAACGCTGTATATCTTTCTTAAATACCTCCTTTTTGCGTTAATCGTAATTATAATTGCAGGCTCCGTTTTTTCTCTTTTTAATAAAAAAGATACCGGTGAGCTTATAAAACCCAAAAGCCCTTCGGAGATCCGCGGAAAAAAAGCTCTTTATGCCGACTTGGGGCGGCTTAGGATTCCTACGGCCGATAAGACATCCGGAACCCTTGTAGTTTTTCCCGTTTTGGAGTATAATTCTGAGGATAAGGCCTTTGAAGAAGAACTTGTTCAAAAAAAGGAAGCTATCCGAAAAAGCCTTATCGATTGGTTTTCGCAAAAAACCGTATATGAACTTTATACCATGCCCGAAAATGAGGTAAAAAAAGAAGTATTGACCGAGGTAAATTCTATCTTGAATTTATCGCGTATAAAGCGCATATATTTTAAGGACTTTGTTATTTTGGAATAAAAATTGTTAAGGGTAAAATTTTGGAGGATTAAAATGAGCGGACAACCTGTTGCTGCTGCACAAATTATTATAGCCGTTGTTCCTATAGTCGGTATTCTTATGGCCGGCGTTTTAATTTTTTTCTACTTATTTTGGCGTAACAAGCAGATAATCTGTCAAATTCAAACTAAAACATATATTCCGATAAAATTCAATTTGTCGGGGTTTTGCCTTATATCCGGAATTCTTTTATTGATGATAGGAAGCGTTTTGACTGCCCTTTTTTCCGTAATAGACGGAGTAAGTTATGTTCTTTTAGGAGGGCTTGTTCCCCTAAGCTGCGGTATAGGTCTTTTGGCCTACTATTTTATCTCATCAAGGGCCGGGAAGGAGAAGGCTAAAGATGATTAAATTTTCCGGTTTCCTCAGAAAAGAATCTCCTGAAGCCTTACAAGACCGCCTCTTATGTAAAGCCGTCCTTGCAGGAAATACCGAAGCCTTCAGCCTCATTGCTGCAAAGTATCAAAAGCGTGTCTACTCTTTGGGGATGAGCTTTTTTAAAAACCATGACGATGCGGAGGATTTTGTACAGGATATAATGCTTAAAACCTTTTCGGCCCTGCCCAAATTCCGCGGCGAGTCTTCTTTTTCTACATGGCTTATGAGGATTGCCTATAATTCGGCGATAAATTCCGTTAAGCGTAAGAGAGAATTCGTTTCAGCCTTTGATGATTTTGAGATAAAAACAAACGATTTAACTCCCGAAGAAAGGCAAATTCAAAACTGTGTAAAAAACGCAATCAGGCGGGCTGTAAACGATCTTCCCGAAAAATACAGAATATGTATAGACCTTTACTTTTTTTACGATATGCCCTATGCCGATATAGAGTCCGTTACCGGAATCCCTGTAAATACGATTAAATCCCATATTTTCCGCTCAAAAAAAATATTAAAGACAGAGCTTGAAAATCAAGGGATTTACGGACAAGAGGAAAGTCCTGAATATCCGGTTTTATTTAAATTGAATTTGGCCTATGACATGTAATGAAGCTATTAACCGTTATATGATGCTTGATAAGCATGAGGCGGTTCCTTTTACCGTTACCTTTCATCTTTTGCGGTGTAAAAAATGCCGCAGCCTAGTCCGTGCTCTTACCCAGGCTTCAAATCTATATACTTCTTCTTTACGGACAAAGGCGGATGAGGTTCTTACCGAAAAAACTATGGTAAAGATTCAGGCTGCTGCTCCGGATTTTTTTAATTTGCAGGCCGAAAAATATCAACTGCCCACCGTAAGTATCCTGCCTTGGGCCCTTGTCGGCATATTGATGATTGTCGGTCTTGCCTATATCCCCTTTACAGGAATAGGTAAATGGGCTGCGGAAAATTTTAAGCTTAGTTTTGTAATTCCCTTTGCTCTTGTTTTTGCCGTCTTTGTGAGCGTTTATTCTGCTATCTTTGTTTACCGTAACCTTGATTTTTTTGTAAAAAAATTCGATCTAAAAAAAGAGAAGGTTTAGTTCCATACGGCCACGGGGTTTATCGTTGCTCCGTTTTTATATACCGTAAAATGAACATGGGGGCCGGTACTTCTTCCTGTAGTTCCTACGGTTCCTATCTTACTTTGAGGTGTAACATACTTTCCTCGTGAAGTTAAAATAGTATGCATGTGTCCGTAAAGGGTTTGATAACCGGAGTGATGTCTTATTATAACATAGTTGCCGTATACATTGCTGTAGCCCGTCGCGGCTACGGTTCCCGGAAGGGCTGCGTAGATGGGAGCACCGTGGTATGTCGCAAGGTCTATTCCGTTATGAAAGCTGCGTTTTCCCGTAAAAGGATCCCTTCTCCAGCCATAGCGGGAGGTTACCCTGTATCTTCCGTGTATAGGAGACTTAAAAAGATCTCCGTTGATTTCTTGAAGTGTTATCCAATCCAGCTTTGCATCAGGCAAAAAGATAACGGAACCTGCTTTTAGAATATTGTTGTCCGAAATATTATTTACCAGAGCAAGTTTTTCCAGCGAAATTTTATAGGTATCGGCTAATTTTTCAGGGGTGTCGCCTTTTTTGGGTGTATAAACGATTCCGTCCATAGATGGAATTTTTAAGAGCTGGCCTATTTGAAGGGTTCTTGTATTTCGAAGTTTATTTACGCTTATAATTGCGTCCTGACTTACCCCGTAGCGGGAAGCTATTTCGCCTACCATGTCGCCTTTTTTTACGGAATATACTATGTAGTCAAGCGGGGGGAGTGTTATATCCGAAATTTCCTTGTCAGGTCTAAAAGTAGGCAGCCTTGTATCTCCTCCTCCCATTCCGTCATCCAATGAGTTTTGAGGCACACTAATAACATCAAACCCGTTTAGCGCGAAATAGGCTGTACCGAGTACTAGGAGAAAAACGATTATACCTGCAAACAAATAGTGATTTTTTTTCATTTAAACCTGCAAAACTTTTTCGATTTGATTATCGGCAAAAAAGTAAATTTTATTCACTCTTTCCAAGTAAATTATAATAAAAACTGCGAAAAATTGCAAGGTAATAGGCAACTTTAATCCTTTTAAGTTGTCTAAATAATTATGAAAGAAGAAAAAATTAAACGCAGATATTCTATAGGTGAAGAAATTGCAAATGCAGTAACCCACGGCATAGGGGCAGGTCTTTCGATTGCAGCCCTTGTGCTTTTAATTATAAGGGCAGCCCGTTATGCTCCGCAGGATTTGAAAGCCGGTTATATTGTGGGTTTTACAATCTTCGGTGCATCCCTAATAATCCTATACCTTTTTTCAACCCTCTATCATGCCTTGCCTTTAAAGGCAAAAAAAGTATTCGGTATTTTCGACCACTGTTCAATCTATATTTTGATAGCCGGAACCTACACGGCCTACTGCCTTTCGGCCCTTCACGGGGCTGTCGGCTGGGCCATCTTCGGTATTATCTGGGGAATGGCCGTTCTAGGCATAGTTTTATACTCGATATTCGGAAGCCGGGTGAGGGTTCTATCGGTTATAACCTATATTCCCATGGGCTGGCTCATCATCTTTGCGGCAAGGCCCTTAAAAGAACAGCTGCCCCTTTTAAGCTTTAAGTTTTTACTTATAGGCGGAATTCTTTACACTGCCGGCTGTATTTTTTACGCAATGAAGAGGGTAAAATGGTCTCACAGCATCTGGCATCTTTTTGTGATGGCCGGGAGCATAATGCACTTTTTTTCGCTTTATTACAGTCTTTAAATTTTTTAGCTTTTTATAGTTTTTCGCTTAACCACTCGTCAACGGTACCTTCTTCAGGATCAAAGCTTACGCCGATAAGGATAATTTCTTTGCTATCTGCCTTGTACCTTTCGGCATAGTTTTTTTCTTTGATTTGTTTTAAGGCCGCTTCCGCATTTTCTTTTAGTTTAAACTCAAAGATATAAATTGTCTTTTCGGTTTTTACAACGCAGTCCGTTCTACCCATTGATGAGGGCGTTTCTACTTCGACAAACTGTCCCATAAGTGCAAAAATCAAGTAAACACAAGCTTGAAAATTATGCTCCCTCAAGGCGAGGCTTTCTCCGCTTTCTTTTTTTACGGTATCGTAGGGAAGACTCGCCATTATCGACTTTAGCCTTTGCATAAACCCGTCTACTTTCCCTGCCTTTAAATCTTTTGTAAACTGAACCACATTAAAAGATGTTTTTATAAAACTTATATTTGAATATTCGGGTAAGAGGTTATACAAAAAGCCGTAACGCACTTCCTCGTTTGGAAAGCCCAGCCTGTACATCCTGTATTCTTTATCGTAATCCTTAATCGTTAAGTAGCCCGACTGAAAGAGTACCGGTATAACCGAGTCCGCACCTACTCTGTAATCCGACAAAAAGGATTCAATCATTTCCACATTTCCATCCAATTCGGGAATGTTGTAGTCCTCTCTTTTTAATTCGTTTACCAAAAAGGTCGGTGTTCCCGTTGCAAACCAATAATCTGCAAATTGTTTTCCATCAAAAACATTGAGCAAACTAAAGGGATTGTATATTGTTTCGGTTCCGTAAGAAAAACAATAACCGTCATATTTTTTCTTTAAAGCTGAAAGACAATCCTCATAGCTTAACTCGTTTCTTTCAGCTAAGGTCTTTATTTCCGGGCGGAAGGTTTCCTCTAACTCTTTTTGAGTTAGTCCGCAAATAGCCGAATATTCAGGTTTGAGACTTATGTCGTTTAAACTGTTTAAATCGCTGAATATGCTTACCTTGCCGAATTTGGTAACTCCGGTTAAAAAAGCAAACCGGAGATATTGATCGGTACTTTTTAATACGGAATAAAAGGCTCTTAAGACAGCCTTGTACTCTGCGTTTAGCTCTTCATTTAGTCCCATTGTTTGAAGAAGAGGTTTATCGTATTCATCTACCAAGATGACAACCTGCTTGCCTGTTTTTTCGTAGGCTGTTTTTATAGCTCTTTCAAATCTTGAACCTAAACTGTCTCTACTGCCGGGGATAATTTCATATTGTTTTTCTATATCTTTAAGTAAAAAATCTAACCTTTCATTGAGTGCTTCCGTATCGGCATACTTTCCTACATTAAAATCAAAATAGAATACGGGATATTCTTGCCAAATTTCTCTTTTTCCTTTTTCGGCTTCTTCAAACTTTTCGATTGCCAAGCCCTTAAACAATTCTTTTTGACCCAAAAAATAGGCTTTCAATGTAGAAAGAAAAAGGCTCTTTCCGAACCTTCGCGGACGGCTTAAAAAGTAGACACGGCCTGAAGAAGCCAGTCTATAAACATATTCGGTCTTATCAATATAGAGAAAATTATCATCACGCAATACCTTAAAACTCTGTACGCCTATAGGCAGTTTTCTACTAAAATCCATCATAGCTAATAGTCTAGCATAAGGCTTGACTGCTTGTCAATCGAGGTGTTCCCCGGCAGACAGGCGATAGACTATGCTTTAGTTTTTTATAAAGAATTTTGCGCCATTAAGCGGTATGAGTGTAAAGTCAGTCGTAGTTCCGCCTATGGAAAAATCTACCGTGGAGTCTGTGAGTTCTCCTAGATCTCCCGTATCTAAATCAAAGCCTTTTAGACGACTTATACTCTTATTATTTCCGGAACTTCCGTTAAAAGTTTCATAGTTAAAAGTCATCACAAGACCGATGCCGGTAACTGGAATCATATCAGTTACGGTAATGTATCCGAATTTTCCTTCATTTGTTTTATAAATAATGGAGGATGGTGCACCGCTTTTAGTCTGTTCGTTTGAAGACATAAAACCTTCCATCCCTGCTATCGAATCCTCATTCAATGCTGCTGTACTAAAATCTTCTAAGTGTCCGGTATTAGCAATAATCCAATATTTTGGTCCGGATGTTGGAGACTCCACTTTAAATTTGGTCTTATTTTTAGGAGATCCTGTTGTGATATCTCCTTGCAGCACCTTAGTACTTGAGTTGTAAATTTCAGGTTCAATGCAGGCTACAGGTGTATTATCTGATAGAGTTCCTTCTAGCTCAATAACAGAGCCGGCATCGATATAAATTTTACTCTTTGTATCTAGTTTTACTTTGTCGCCCGAAATAGTCAGCTTTCCGCCTGCAATAAGTGCTATTCCTCCTCCTTTTCCTCCTAGATCACCGCTGCTTGCTTGCCCGTTTTTGAGAGTAATATTTTCTAATTTGAGTGTTTTGCCGCTTGTAACCTTAAATATTCGGGACAGGTTATTTGCATTAAGAACGGCTGTAGAAGAAGCTGCTTGTTTTATAGTGAGGTTTCTGCCTATTGAAATTTCCCCATTATTGCCGCTCGCTGCTGCTATTTCTCCGCGTATCAAAATAGTCGAAACTCCGCTTGATTTGCCGGCTTCTGTTTTAAGCTTAGTCCATGCGTTGCCATCGGTTGAAGATATTGTTACACTATCACTGACAACCTTATAATAAATTATTTTGGTATTTTCAGGCATTCCTGCAGCAGAGACTTGAATCTCTACTTGATAGATTATAGACGATCCTGCAACAGGAAGAGATACTGTTGCATTATCGATGCCGCTTGGATTGCTTACAAGATTACTAAAACCTACTCCTTTTTTGATATAGCAATTTATATAAGCCCCCGGAGTGCTTGTCGAAAGATTAAGCTTTACATTATTTGTTCCTTCCTTTGCGTTTATTTCATGTGGAGAGGCTGCACTGTTAGTGTTGTTTAAATTTGCCGAAGTTGTTCCCGTTGATGTATCAAGATTTACGGTTACAGAAGGGCTGTTTGCAGGCGTGCTGATGTTTATAGGAGAAGCACCAAGACCTCGTTCATCTTTAATCTGAATCTGATATGTTTTACTTGCTCCTTTTAGAGGTACAGGAACTTTTAGGTATATGAACCAATTTTGGTGTGAGTCAGGATAATCAGGTTTTGGTGATACATTTACTATGTCTTCATCATCTAAATCTTCTGCTGCACTGTGTTTAATAAGTCGGATTCCTGAGTTACTCTGTATAGGCGGAGCAAAATCCGTATAATCACCATTCATACCTATTATCATTCTAGTGTGGTCTACGAATAGATAATGAACATCTTGATGTAGCCTTTCATACTTGAAAGTACCGGGCAGGTTCCCCGATTCAACATTATAGCCGGGCATGTCTTTTACTTTAAAGACGAGAACATAGTGATATTTTCCTTCTTCAGTTTTTTTTGTTTTACCGCAGCCTATATAGTCAAGTTCAGGAGCCGGCGAGTTCACTTTTAATTTAAAACTCCGGGTTAAAAACTTTCTCCCTTCTTTGCTGTAAAGAATGATTGTAGGGTGCAGATCTACGATACCGCATTCATTTTTTCGTAAAAAGCCGCTCTTTAGAGTGAGAATAAGTTCTGTAGGATTGGGTTGAGTAAGGGTATAATCCGTATTGTACACGGGCGAGCCTGTTCCTGAGCCTATTACTCCGTTTCCGAAGACTATGATGTCGTGAGGAGCCCCCGGTTCTCCGGGAAGTTTTAAAGTGTAATTTTGCGGGTTTATAAGTTTTATTTTTATGATTTGATCGGTATCACTTTTTATGCAGGGATAGTTTTGTGTGTCTGTTCCAATAGAAGGTATATCTATACTTTGAATTATAATTGTAGATGACCAATATTCAAAATCTCTTTCTATATCTGCTACAAACTGATCACATCCGGAAAGTAAAAGGATAATTACGAGGTTTATAAAAAAAAATAATTTTTTACACATGAAATTTCTCCTTACACTACTATACCATTATAGCATAGGATAAGACGCTTTTCAATAATTCTGAAATAAAAATTGATAAAAAAGGAAAAGTGGGCCCAGCTGGACTTGAACCGGCGACCCGCGGATTATGAGTCCGCTGCTCTAACCAACTGAGCTATGGGCCCTTAAAAGAGTTTTGAGTATATCAAAAAGTTTAAAACTTGTCAATCGGTAAATTAAAAATTATCAGGGTAAACTTACGCTTGTTTTCGGTAAAAAATTTGCCTCGTTATCTACCAAATTGGGAGAAAGTTTGGGACCGAACTCGCTGACTCCGTATTTATCGAATTTTTCTCTCGGCTCTTTTAAGGGTGCCGAAAAGCCCAAGTCTATGTCCGAAAAAGAGGCGCTCATCGAGATAAATTTTTTAGGTTTTGGAGGAGAGAGAGCTAAGAGCCTATCGGTATATGCTTCCCCTGCATAGATGAACTTTTCGCACTTTTGTTGGGTTACAAAGAGGTTGCAGTGTTCTTTTTCTTCGGCTATCTCAATTTTTGCCTTTGAAAAGTTTAAGCAAAAATCGGCCGCACTTACAATGCCGTTATTAAATGTGAGGCTGCCGTTTGAAAGTGCAATCAGGCTGTTTTTTAAGCGCGAGCCGGTAATTTCAGCCTTGTTAAAATTCCCCGAAGCCGAAAAATGGACGGCCTTTATGCCTTCTATCTTTATGGAAGAATGAGATGCTAAAACTCTGCACGATTCGAGTAAAAAATCTTTCGGAACATAGATAAAGAGCTTTCCGCTTGCCGGCCTTATCTCTGTAAACCTCAACTTTTTTTTATGCTCAACTATCGAAAGTTTTGTGCCCGATTTGAGCTCCGTTCGATAGGCTATTGTGTCGCCGTCATAGCTGCTTATAAAAACATCCACCTCAGAAACGGCGGCTTCTATATTTACAACCCTCTTTTGAACCTTCGTTAAATTCTCAATATCTTGAGAAAAAAGGGCAGAGCCGTAAAAAAGAGAAAAAAAACATAAACCCAAAAAAAGTCTACACTTCAACCTTTGCATTTTCGTTCCAATAATAGGAATCGGGATAGTTTCTTTTACCGAAAATTGCCGTGCCTACCCTTATCAGGGTCGAACCTTCTTCGATGGCAATTTCAAGATCTCCGGTCATGCCCATAGAAACTGCCTCCATGGAAACATTCGGAATCTTCTTTTCGGTAATCTCCTTGCGGATTTTTTGCAGGAGTTTAAAACAAAGCCTTACCTTATCCATATCATCGGAAAAAAGACCTATTGTCATAAGGCCTTTTATGTTTAAGCAGGGAAGTTTTGCAATTTTTTCGGTAAGATCGAGCGCTTCTTCAGGCTTACACCCGAATTTACTTTCTTCTTCGGAGGTGTTTACCTGAATAAGAATATCTATGCTTTTTCCTTCAGCCTCAAGTCTCTTACTCAACTTTTCGGCCAAGTCGAGTCTGTCAACGGACTCGATGCAGTCGGCATATTTTATAACATCTTTTATCTTATTGGTTTGAAGGTGGCCTATAAAATGGGTTTCATGCCTTACCGATGAAAGAGCCTCGTATTTTTCGCAAAGTTCCTGAACCTTGTTTTCTCCGATTAAAAGTTCTCCGTATTCAAAGGCCTTTAAAATGCGTTCTGGTGTAACTGTCTTTGTGGCCATAAGAAGTCTCACCTCTTTAGGGTCCCTCCCGCAAGCCTTACAAGCGGCTTCCATCCGTCTATGGACTTCTTCTAAATTTATTTTAATATCGTCTTTCATAATTCCCCCATAAAATCTTGTATGTGATATTCTACCCAAATTTTCTTTCTTATTCAATCATGTTGATAAAGCCTTTTGACAAAGATTGATAATGAGGGTATAATCGCAGGGTATGAATAAGGCTATACCCGTATTAAATAAAACCAATCCCATCTCTGCCGAGCAGGTGCTTGAGCTCATCCTCGAAGCCCTGAGAGAGCTTGTCAATTACGAGCTCGCAGTTGTAATGCGTTTTGAAGATAATAATATTTTAAAGGTCAGGAAGGCCTTGGGGCCTCTTTCATCTAAACTCCTTGAGGATTTTACCATAAATTTAAATTCCAGAAAGGATATAGCTAAAATTTTATCCGAAAAAAAAGCCTATCTTTTTGATGAGGCAAGTCCTCATGTCGATACCTATGACGAAATAATGGAACTGCCCGAAAACCATTCTTGCTTGGTAGCTCCCCTCTACATAGGGGATAATGCTATAGGAATGATGACCTTGGATCACAGAATGTGCTCCCAGTTTACTCCCGAAATTGTCCGCTTTGTTTCTACAATTTCAAAGCTGATTTCCGTTGCCTTGGTTCAAACAGATGCATCCCAATCCCTTATTCAAAAAACCGAAAGCCTCTTGCTTGAAAGAAATGTTTTGCTCCGGTCGTCGACAAATGTTTTTAAGGACATGGTCGGAACTTCCCGGGCTTGGACTACCGTTTTGGATTCAATAAAGCTGGTTGCGGCCTCGGATGTGCCTGTTTTAATTTCGGGAGAAACGGGAACGGGAAAGGAACAGGCTGCCCGCACCATTCACAGGCTTTCCAACAGGGCGGAAAAACCCTTTGTGCCCGTAAACTGCTCGGCCCTTGTGCAGAGCCTTGCCGAAAGCGAGATCTTCGGGCACGAGAAGGGGGCCTTTTCGGGTGCGGCGGCCTTGAGGAAAGGAAGGTTCGAGCTTGCCGACGGAGGAACCCTCTTTTTGGACGAGGTCGGGGATTTACCCTTTGATTTACAGCCCAAGCTTTTGCGTGTTCTTCAAGACGGAAAATTCGAGCGTGTCGGCGGGGAAAAGCCCGTTTCCGTTGATGTACGCATAATCGCTGCAACCAATGTCGATTTGGCCGAGGCTGTTGCCATGGGCCGCTTCCGTGAAGACCTTCTTTACAGGCTGGATGTTTTTCCTTTACGGCTTCCGCCATTAAGGGAAAGGGAAGATGACATAGCTCTTTTAGCTGAGCACTTTATTTCGGATATACGCAAAAGAATAGGATTTGAGAACACAAGCCTTTCTATGGCTGCTATCGAAAAACTTATGTCTATGCCTTGGCATGGAAATGTCCGCGAGCTTAAAAACGTTGTGGAGCGTGCCGCTATTCTTTCTCAGGGCGGAGAAATTCCTGCCGAGCACTTAGTTCCCGGCACAAGAGAATCCTATGTTTTAAACGGGGTACAAAAAAAGCCCGTAAAAGCCGCCGGCAATAAAGAGTCCGAAAAAGATAAGGTTTTGTCCGAAGAAATTAAATCATTTGATGAGGCTCAAATCGAAATTATCGAAAGAGCTCTTTCTGCCTCAAACGGAAAAATTTACGGGAAAGACGGAGCAGCCGCTCTTTTAAATCTCAAACCCGGAACCCTCCAAAGCAAGATGAAAAAGCTCGGCATAAAGTATTAAGAAAGATCGATAAAATCTATTATCAAATATTAAAAAATTTTACTTTAAATCCGTTATAAATAAAAAGCCGATTAAGTAATTTTGTTCTTGCACAAAACTTCTTAATCGGCTTAAGCCGGGACCGGAGGGACTCGAACCCCCTACCTACTGCTTAGAAGGCAGTTGCTCTATCCTGATGAGCTACGATCCCAAGACTGTAAGGATCGGGATGGAGGGATTTGAACCCCCGATCTTCTGGTCCCAAACCAGACGCCTTAGCCCCTAGGCTACATCCCGATGCGAGTCAACATAATACGCAAAAAGTGCATCAATGTCAATACCTGGGAGCAAAGGTTTTTTATAATTTGATTTTTACACCGAGTCTTCCGCTTATAGACTTAGCTAAATCAGGCATATGACTTGATGCAATATCTCCTGAAGTCGTGCTGTCACCTATTTTGTTAGACCACTTACCTGATACAGGTTTATAGTATGTATTCGAAATACCTGCAAACATTCCGATCTTATTGGTAAACATAAATGAAGCCGTAAGATTGATTCCGGCCCCTATGTTAAAGAATCTATTTGTGGTACTTACATTTCCTGATGACCACTTAAACACTGAACCGCCGAATGCTAAACCTCCTCCCAAAAAGAGGTCAAATCCCTTTCCCGGTTTAAACGTATAACCGGCACCGAGCATTGTGTCGCTTACAAAGGTACGGTTAAAAGCAAATACCGTGCTTACAAATACTGACCAGTTTTTCGGAAGAGGGTAAGATACCCCTAAATTAAATCCGAATAAGCTTTTTGATTTTATCCCCTGATGTTTAAAGCCGTCATGCCTTGTATCATTATCAAAATAGTGTAATTGATGATTTGTATAAGCCGCACCGGCTTCCAAATTTAAACCGATTGATTTTGCTGTCAGCATCCCTGTAAAAACCAACGCAAAAACAAGACAAACAAAAAATATTTTTTTGTTCATAAAATACCTCCAAGATATAAAAGATTATCAATACTAATAATCTTAAAAAAATCGGTATTTGTCAAGCTTCAAACGTACAATTGCTCTAAAGTCTTGACAGAATTCAAAATAAAAAGTACAATTTTATCATGTTAGATTACAAATTTATTAAAGAAAACCTTGAAGCCGTAAAACAAAATATTAAAAACCGGCACATGAATGCGGATGCCGATAAGGCTGTAGAACTGTATGATAAGCGTACTGCTCTCGTTACCTCCTTGCAGAACCTGCAAAAAGAACGTAACGATAATTCCCAATCAATGAAACAAAAGCTTAGTCCCGAAGAAAGACAAAAATTAGTCGATCAGGGGAAGATTATAAAAGAAAAAATTGCCCAAGTTGAGTCCGATTTAGCTGAGGCTGAAAAAGCCTTACACGAGGCTGTAAGTAAGATTCCGAATATGGCTCATCCCGAAGCTCCTGTCGGTAAGGAAGATTCCGATAATTTGGAAATAAAACGCTGCGGCACAGTGCCCAAGTTTGCTTTCGAACCTAAGGATCATGTTCAGCTCGGTCAAGATTTGGATCTTATCGACTTTGAAGCCGGTACAAAGGTTTCAGGCGTTAAATTTTACTTTCTAAAAAATGAAGCCGTATTTTTGGAACAAGCCCTTACCATGTACGGGCTTAATATATTAAGAAAACACGGATTTAAACCCTTTATCACACCCGATATAGCAAAAGAAGAAATTTTATACGGTATCGGGTTTAATCCGAGAGGGGAGGAGTCAAACGTATATTCTCTTGAAGGAGAGGGTACTTGTTTGGTTGCAACTGCGGAAATTACTTTGGGAGGCTATCATGCCGATGAGATTATCAAAAAAGAAGACCTCCCTTTAAAATACTGCGGTATTTCCCATTGCTTTAGGCGTGAAGCAGGAGCCGCAGGGCAATTTTCAAAGGGGCTTTACAGGGTGCACCAGTTTTCAAAGCTCGAAATGTTTGTTTATTGTACACCGGAAGAATCGGATGCTGTCCATGAAGAACTCCGCATGATAGAAGAAGAAATATTCACCGGACTTGAAATCCCCTTTAGGGTTGTCGATACTTGTACAGGCGACCTTGGAGCTCCTGCTTATCGAAAATGGGATCTGGAAGCATGGATGCCCGGAAGAAACGGGGGAGAATGGGGAGAGGTTACCTCTACTTCAAACTGTACCGACTATCAAGCCCGCCGCCTAAATATACGATACAAGGACGATGACGGTAAAAATAAATTCTTACATACCCTAAACGGAACAGCCATTGCCATGTCCAGAGCTATGATAGCTATCTTGGAAAACTATCAGCAGGCTGACGGCTCTATTAAGATACCTGAAGTGCTTGTGCCCTATTGCGGATTTGATAAGATAGGTTAAAATAAACTGTCTTTTATAATTGAAATAAAAAAAAGCCGGAACTAAAGTCCGGCTTTTTTTTATGTGCTTGATGTAAGCTCCGCAATATCTTTTTTCCATTGATAGAGTTTATTTTTGTCTTCCCATTCTATAAGTTTTATTATTTTAAAATTTTTACGTATCTTAGGATTTTCAAAATATGCAACTGCAAAGTTTCCGTTTCCTATGTAAATAATTTCTTCCCCTTCTTTGAGGCTTTCCGCTTTTTTTAAAAATTCGATAACACAGTCAAAGTGTACGGGAAGACCGCTTTCTTTATCGGCTATTGCAGAGCTTAAATCCTGTATTATTTCTCCGCATTTTGTGCATTTGTATTCAGGATATTCTATTTTTTTAAAAACAGGTTCCCTGTTTTGGACTTGGAATGGTTTATTTTTTTTGATTTGGCCGTCAAAAGGACGTTTGGAATCTGTATCATCCGTTCGTTTTTCCGATCTTTGGCTTCTGCCCGGCTTAAACCTTCTTTTGCTCATATTCTGCTCCTCTTCTTTAAATTTATATTTTCGTAATCCAAGCCTCCATTCAAAATTCTTTCCGTTATGATCGAAGCCAATCGGTAAATAGCGGCATTTATATATTCGGGGTCTTCAAGTTTTAATTCCATTGCATGAATTTCCGCATCCGTTAATACGGTATTGTGGGTTGATGTGTTTTTTTTATGTGGAAATAAATTCACACTAGTCATAGCAATCTCCAAAGGCATCTTTTAAATGTAATATCTCAAACGGCTGTTCCAAAAAAGGGTTGGACCTTAACACAACCACATCAAATCTTATATACATCTTATTATATTTTCGATGATTTAGGAGAAAACATTTAGCTGTTTTTATAATCCGTTCTTGTTTTTTTTTGTTGATAATAAGATCCAAATCGGATAGTTCGGTTTTTAATAAGGTTTTTACTTCTACAAAAACTAAGACCCCGCAGGGTAGATTTTGATCGCTTTTATCTAAAGCGATTATATCTACCTCTCCTGTGCGGGTTCTCCAATTTTTTTCTAAGATAAGATAGCCCTTATCGGTAAGCCAATCGGATATAAGTTTTTCTCCTTTTGAGCCAAGAGAATCCATTATTTATTTCTGTAAACCCTTGGATCGATAGCTCGAACTATAAAAAGATTTTTATTTTTCTTTAAATCTACGGGCTCCGAATTATCATCTAAAACCTCTCCTGTTGAGTCAATCAGGATACGGATGAAGGGGCGCATCGGTGCTTCCGGTGAGCTTTTAATTACTCTGGCAAGAGAAGCATCATTCATTAAAACAATGGAGCCGATAGGATAAATTCCCACACTTCTAATCATAGCCTTTATTATTTCGGGATCAAAAATGCGTGCATTATCTGCGAGCAGGTTTTTCATGGCTTGATATCCCAGCATTAGATCTCTGTATGACTTAGGCGTTATCATCGCAACAAAGGCATCGGCTACGGTTATAATTCTTGCTCCTATGTCGATATCGGTTCCGGAAAGACCGTTAGGATGGCCCTTCCCATCCCACCTTTCATGGTGCTGCATAATGCTCAAGGCAATTTCTCTTGTATACATGAGCTCACTCATGGCTGTCTTATAGCCGTAGGCAGTGTGAGCTGCAACAGCCTGCTTTTCAATATCAGTCAAGGTTTCGGTTTTATTTAGGATTTTTTGAGGTATTTTCATCATACCGACATCGTGTAAGAGGGCTGCGATAGTTATTTCGTTAATTCTATTTTTTGGAAGTTCAAGAGCTTCACTTAAAATTATGGCTAAGATAGCCGTATTTACTGAGGATCTGGCCAAATTATCTTCTTCAAGCTCGGTGCCCAATATAAAACCCACACAAAGAGGGGGATTTTTTCTGACAAGTTCTATCAACTGTGTTGCGTGATAATTTACAGGCATATTATCCAACGGTTTTCTGGCTTTGAAATTTTCAAATATTTTTTCAAGGCTCTTTATAATTTCCAAATATTCGGTATGGAGCTGCATTGAGCGGGGGTCTTGTGTAAGTTTTAGAATACAGTCAGCAGAAATCTCTCCTATTTCTGTTCTTTTAAGTTTAGTGCCGTTTATGGGATATTCTTCCTGAACTTCTTCGACTTCATCATCCAAATCTTCAAGTTCTTCTACTTCACTAAGCTCTTCTACTTCTTCGTCTAAGGTTTCTCCCTCAGGTACGGGTTCTCCTGATGTAACTACATATTGGATTTTCCACCTTTTTAAAGTATTTAACTCATTTTCGCTTAACGGCATACCCCTTAAAAGAAACATGTTTCGCCCGTCATCAAAAAACACGGGAGCCGAAAAACGGGCTCCAATCTTTAATTCAGCCGTTTTAATTTTCTTTAACATTTTAATTCCCCTTTTAAGTTAATCCTTTTTCAGCAAAAAAGCAAAGATAGCGGCTACAGCTTTATATGTATACTCCGGAATACATGAACCTATCTCGTGATGAATAAGAATGTTTGCCAAGGGTTCATCTTCTACAATTTTAATTCCGTTACGTTCTGCCGTCTCTTTGATTTTTTTTGCTGTCAGCCCCTTCCCTGATGCCGTAATTATCGGCGCCTTTGCCTTTAAAGCATAACTAAGAGCTACTGCGCAATCAACTTTTTTTTTATCAATTTTTGTCATAAATCCATTTTATCACAAATATAAAAAAAAACAAGGTAATAAACAAATTTTCAATAGTTTTTTTTATGTAACTTGACTTAAAACCTCTTGTTTTATTATCATAATTATAAGTGAGGCTAGATGTATGCGTAAATTAAAAAATCCATTTTCAGCAACGGCCGGAATTTTATTGATTATACTTTTTTCGGTGTTTCTTCTTTCCGCCCGCTGTTCAAGCAATCCCGAAAATGCGGCAACGGTATATGCCGATTCCGGTCTAAGAACGGAACTGAGCAAAGAGTCTGTTTCTGCCCTTGAAGCCCTTCAAAGAGCAAATCGTGAGCTTACCTCGATGATTTTACCCTCGGTAGTCACCCTTGATGTTATCGAAACAAGAAAGGTACAAAACAATATAGACGGTTTTCCTTGGTTTTTCTTTAACCGCCCTCAGGATCAAAAAGAAGGTCAGGGCGAAAGGGAGTATGAAGCCGAAGGCATGGGCTCAGGAGTCATCGTAAGAAAGACGGGAAAGACCTATTATGCTTTAACAAACCAGCACGTTACCGGCAATGCCAAGACAATCTCGGTTATCCTTTATAACGGGGATAAGGTTCAAGGTAAATTGGTCGGTTCCGATCAGAGGAAGGATGTTGCCCTTGTTTCCTTCGATTATGATAAAGATTTGAGGGTTGCCGTTTTAGGAGACTCAAATACCGTACAGGTTGGCGATCTTACATATGCAATCGGAGCGCCCATGGGTTATGTATCGACTGTTACAAGCGGTATTGTAAGTGCGGTAGGCCGTTCAGGCGGACCGAACAGAAATAACATAAACGATTTTATCCAAACCGATGCAGCTATAAATCAAGGCAACTCAGGAGGCCCCCTCGTAAATATTTACGGTGAGGTTATAGGCATAAACAACTGGATTGTTTCATCGAGCGGCGGCTCCCAAGGTCTTGCCTTTTCGATTCCTATCAATAACCTTAAAAAGGCTATTGACGATTTTATTAATTCCGGTGAAATCAAATACGGCTGGCTCGGTGTTCAGCTTCTTGAGATAAACGATAAGTTTAGAGAAAGCTTAAAATTAAAGGATATTGAAGGCGCCTTTGCAGGACAGGTGTTTTTAGGCTCGCCTGCAGATAAGGGCGGCATCAAACCCGGTGATTATATTACCGAGGTCAATTCAACAAAGGTTAAAAATGTTGACGATATTTTGCGCATTATTGCCGACTTAAAACCGGGAGAAAGCTCATCGTTTAAGATTTTACGCAGGGGAAAAGAGATATCCGCTGCGGTAAAGATTGAAGAAAGGGATGAAAAAAACGTAGCCGATTCATCTAAACTTTGGCCGGGCTTTGTTCCTTCACCATTAACGGACGAGATTATAAAACAATTAGAGCTTAAAAAAGGTCAAAACGGTGTACTGGTAACAAGTTTACAGCCTAAGAGCCCTGCTGCCGTTATGAGCTTGCAGCCCGGCGATCTTATAGTAAGTGTAAACGGAAAAGATATTAAAGATGTTTTAAGCTTTTATGAGGAGCTTTCAAACACGAAGGGTGAAATTTGGTTTGACTTTATAAGAGAAGGTCACAATCTGGTTACCCCTAAGATTAAACGATAACAACATTCTTAAATAATTTTACCTCCTTTTTGGGCTAAGGCGGCAGCTAAAAAAAGCGCTGTTTTAGCCCTCCTTTTTTAAGTGTCTTTGATTAAATTCCAATATCATGTTAAAAATCAATATTAAAAATATACCGATAGGAAACCAATCCTTATAAGAAGCATAAAATGTTTTTGTATGCTCATAAATGGGAACTTTAGTGTAAAGGGACTCGGCTTCAAATAAGGGAAGATCTGCTAAAATTTTTCCTTTGGGATCTACAACTACAGAGTAGCCTGAGTTGGTTGAGCGCACCAAGGTTGTTCTAAGCTCTATGGCTCTAAAGTGAGCTACTACAAAATGCTGATACTCGGCACTCTTTGTTTTAGACCAAGAATCATTTGTTATGTTTATAAGCAAATCGCTGCCCGAATTGTGCAAATTGCGGCATACTTCAGGAAAAGCATCTTCAAAACAGATAGGGACTGTAAATCTGATCGGTTTACCTTCGGAATTTTTAATGCTGAATACTTTGTATTCGGTTCCCGGATTCCATCCTGAAGAAAAGCCGACCAGCTTATCAAAAAAACGGGCAACAAGAGGATTATCTATAAAGGGAATATACTCGGCAAAGGGTACGAGCTGTATTTTTGAATAAACGTCTATAATTTCTCCTTGAGAAGATAAAAGATAGGCTGAGTTATATTGCTTTTCTCCGTCTACATATGGGGAACCTACTAAGATGGGAGAGCCTGTCTCGGCTAAAAAGCGTATAAAAGGATCTCTGTAAGGGATAAATCCGTAAAAATCCTCATTGTCCTTGTATGGAGCTATCAGGGATGATTCGCTCCAAACGATGAGGTCCGGTTTTTTGTCTGCCGGTAAGATCGCCTTACGGCTTAAATTTTGAGAGGTTTTTAGATTTTCTTCAAACCGGGAATTGTCCCAAGGATCCGTGTTTTGCTGGACTATCACGGTGTTTAAAAAGGTTTTAGGCTGCATTTCGGTGAATAAAATTTTTATCCCGTAAATGTTGATAATTAAAACCAAAAAAGAGGTAAAAATAAGGGGGCGTTTAATTTCGTCTAAGTTTTTAAGAAAACCGGCTGAATTTGCCGAAAGGGCATAGCTTTGTAAAATTTCACCTAAGCAGGCTGCAATAAGGGGGACAATAAAGGAAAGCCCCCAAACTCCCGTTATGTCTATAAACTGAATAAGGGGCTTTAAGTTAAAGCAGATCATCGGAGCTGTTCCCCAAGGATAGGCTAAAAAACCTGTAGATTTGGAAATTTCCCAGAGGAGCCAAACTGAGGCGAAGAAGAACGGGCGTAAATTTTTATTTTTTTGAAGACCATGATAAAGTAAAAAACCGAAGGGCATGGCCATAAAAAAATATGCAAGGGTACTGGCTCCTAGCGTAAATATTGCAAAATCTTCAAAAAAGGCAAGCCAAAAGCTTGACATAAAATTTACAAAGGCGGCAAAAAATCCGTATAAAAGGGCCGCTCTTTTATGTGAGCCGCAATTAAGGAATGTATAATATAACAGAATCAAACCTGCAAAACCGGCAAAGGGAGAGCCTGAATTTAAGAATTCGTTGGGGATTCCGAGAGAAAATAGGGCTGATGATGCAAAAATACTAAAAAAAGATAAAAAAAAGTGCATATTTATATATCTATTTAATCATTTTTCTTGAAAAATTTCAATATAACGAGTATTATATAATTATGCAAAAAATAGTTACATTTCATATTGACGAATATGGAGATGAGCCTGAAGTATGTGCTGCCGCCCCGGGGCGTTTTCATCTTCTAGGTGAGCATACATGGTTTGCTCAAGGAAATACTCTTTCCATGAGCATTAATCACTGTTTGTATGCTTGTGCATCGAGACGCAGCGATAATAACTTTAGGCTGTTTTCAATTTCGCTTAATGAGCGGAAAAAAATATCCTATTCCGGTCTCAGGTATAAGAGGGAAGACCGATGGGCCAATGCTGTTAAGGCCGTTATTTCGGCATTTAACGACTTCGGCTACCACATTTCCGGTTTGAATTTTACTATTTTATCCGAAATACCTGCGGATGCGGGATTGGGAACTCCCAATGCTCTTAAAACGGCTACTGCCCTTATATTGAGGAAGATGTTTGCTCCCAAACTTACCAAAGGCGACTTGGTCGATATTCTTGAACATGCAAACGTTCAGCACCTAAACACCTATGCTCATAGGGCGGATATTTTATGTGCCCTCTTTGCAAAATCCAATCACTGTGTGCGTACCGATCATCGAAAAAAAACTGCGGATATTTATCCTTTCCCCATAGAGGGGCATTCCATCATATTAACGGATTCCCGCGTACCGCGCATAATTGCCCGTGAAGAGTTGACGGCCCGATTGGATGAATGTGTAGAAGCCTATGAACTGGTAAAAAAACAGCCTGATATGCCTAAAAACATGATGTATTTGACCGAAAAAATGCTTGAAGAGATCGATATCCCCGAATCGGTTCGCAGAAGGGTTACCTATATTATCAGAGAGTCTTTAAGTGTCGATGAAGCTGTGGATGCCCTAAGGCGTAAAGACAATATCATGCTTTCACGTATCTTAAACCGCTCCCATGACGGACTTAGAGACCGCTTTGAGATTTCTTGTCCCGAATTGGACTGGCTGGTTAAGCGCTCCCTTGAGTTTATGGAGCCTTCGGTAACCAACCTTGTGTGTTCACGAATGACGGGAAAGGGCTTCGGCGGCTGTACCTATACTATTCTTAGAGATGAGGATGCAAAAGCTTATATAGAAAAAGTTGGAGACTATGAAAGAATTTTCGGATTTAAGCCTTTGATATATAAGGCTAAGCCCACAGGTTCTGCAAGAACTTTTTGATAAGGCTTGAAGATAGGTGAATTTTTAAGTGTACTTCTCTGCTATTGTGTAAAAAGTTTTTTTTCTGTATAATTTGAAAAAGGGAGGGTTTCATGTATTCCGAATTAAAAGAGGGTGTAAACCTATATAACAAAAAAGACTACCAAGAAGCTTTAGTTTTCTTTTTAAGTGTAAGTACGGAAGATGTTCTTATTAAAATCGAAATAAACTATTATATAGGTCTAATATATTCCCGGCTATCAGAGTATGAGCAGGCTCTCGAATATCTTGAACAGGTCGTTACTGCAAGCAAGGATATTGCAAAGGTTTATCAATGCAGATTGATTTTAGCCTTTATCTACGCAAATACCGGCCGAACAAGGCTTGCAGAGTTTGAACTTTCAAAACTTATTGAAGCCGGCTATGAGTCGGTGCAGGTTTACTCTTCATTAGCCTATGTTTATTATGAACATCATGAAACCGAAAAGGCTATAGACTATTACGAAAAAGCCTTAAAGGCCGCTCCCGAAAACAGCACGGCTCTAAACGGTTTGGCCTACATTCTCGCAGAAACAGATAGGGATCTGACCCGTTCCTTGCTTCTTTGCAAAAAAGCCGTAGAAAAACAGCCTGAAAATCCGGCTTATTTGGATTCTATGGCCCTAATCTACCATAAGATGGACCTTGAGCCGGAGGCTAATTCCTATATTACTCGAGCAAAGGAAAAATTACCCGATAATAAGATTATACTCAAACACTTTGAAATGATAACCGCCGGTGCACGGGAGGCTTAAGATGAAGTTCGCTATAAAATTTCGTATAATTGTTTTTATAAGCTTAATCTTATTTACTCTTCCTATTTTTTCGCAAGATAAGAGTTTTACCGATAATCCGTCCTCGTCGGATAAGAGGGTCGCTTCCGAAGAATTCAGACGGGGCGTTCAAGCCTATTACCGCGGAACCTTTAACGAAGCTATTCTATTATTCGAAAAAGCCCTTTCGTATTTGCCCGGAGAGTCCTTAATTTTAGATTGGCTCGGCAAGGCTTATTACAGCTCCGGGGTTGAGGGGGCCGCCTTAACTCAGTGGGAATTTGCTGAAGCCTCAGGCTACGGCGGAATGCTTTTAAAAAACAAGATAGAAATTTTAAAAGAATCGAGGAGCCTCACTCCCCATTCTTCAGATAACATAAAATATGTAGAAAATTCATCTTTTAGCTCGAAGAACGGAAATGTAGAACTTTTCCGTCAGCCTCTTTCGATAGCTGCCGTTTCCGACGGATCTTTTTGGATGACGGCCTACGGTTCAAACGAGCTTTTGCATTTTAATGTAAACGGTATAATCCTTGACAGAACTCGCGGTCCCATTCAAGGCTTTGACAGACCCTTCGATGTTATAGCCTTATCGGACGGGAATCTCTTGGTTTCGGAATTTGCCGCCGACAGGCTTTCTCTTCTCGATAAAAATGGTTCCTTTATAAAATCTTTCGGAACGAGGGGCAGGGGAAACGGGGAATTCATCGGCCCTCAGTTTTTGGCCGAAGACGATTACGGCAATATCTATGTTTGCGATTTTGGAAATGCAAGGATTGTAGTTTTTTCTTCTGCAGGAGAACCTCTTTTTACCTTTGGAACAAAAAGCGGTCTTTTCGGGGGCTTTACGGCTCCTTCCGGAATAGCTGTAGTTGACGGACTTGTCTATGTTGCCGATGCGGTAAAGGGTGCCGTCTACACCTTTGATACGGCCGGAAACTTTGTACAATCCCTTTTGCCTGAAGGCACATTAAAACAAATAGAGTCGCTTAGAGAGTGGAACGGCAATTTGGTGGCCTCTGCCGGAAACAAGGTTTATCTTATAGACATTGCTTTTTCGACTGTGAGTGAGTTGATGAGCTTGGGAAATGTTCCTACAAAGATTACGGCAGCTGTTCCTGATGTAAATGGAAGTCTTCTTTTGATAGATCATAAAAATCAAACGGTAGAAATAACTTCAAGAATAAATGAGCTTGCGGGCGGTCTTTTTGTGTTGATTAAAAAAGTCTACTCCGATAAATTCCCTGAAGTTTTGATTGAAGTAAGCGTTCAAAATCGGGACGGCAAACAAATTGTCGGTTTGACTCAGGATAACTTTATCATCACGGAAGGTAATAGACCTGTTGCCGACTATGCCCTTACCGGTTCTTCATATTTTAATAAAACCTGCGACATAGCCGTCATTGTTGAAAGATCTCCTAGTTCCCTAAAGGAAAAAGCCTTGATAGAGGCTGCCTTAAAGGAAATTGCAGAAGCCATGCAGGGTAAGGGAAGGATAAGTCTTATTTCGGCATCATCTATTCCCTCTCTTGAGGGTAAATTCTCTCCTGCCGATTTGGTGACCCTACCTAACCGCATAAAGGCTCATGCCTCGCCTGATTGGAAATTCGATCTAGCTTTGCGCCTTGCCGTAGGGGAACTGATAAATGCCGAACAAAAAAGAGCCGTCCTTTTTTTGAATTTCAGCGATCCCAATTCGGATAATTTTAAGCAATATAATTTAAACGATCTTGCTGCATATATGAAAAATAACAATATACATTTTTATCCGATTAGCTTAAAAAAGGGAGCTCCGGCCTCCGAAATGAGTTATCTTGCAAAAAAGACAGGCGGTAAGACCGCATACATATATGCCGAAAGGGGCTTAAAACCCATCATTGATGGCATTATAGAACAGCCCTTGGGAATGTATCAGCTGAAATATACTTCTACCATGTCCACCGATTTCGGCAGGGCTTTTTTACCAGTAGAAGTAGAAGTTCAGCTTTTAAAAAGATCCGGAAGGGATGAAATAGGCTACTTTGCTCCTTTGGAGTAGGGATTGATATAGACATCCATCTGCGGGAAGGGAATCTTGATTTCGGCTTCTTCAAATAGCTCGTTTATCAGCTTAAAAACCGAATTCTTTATTACAAGAAAATCTTCATTTAATCCCCAAGCATAAAAGGCGACTTCTATGCCGGAATTTGCATAAACCGACCATAAAACAAAGGGTTCGGGGTCTTGTAAAATTTGGGGTACACGGTTCGGGATTTCCATTAAAACGGCTTCTACCTTTTCCATATCGGTGCCGTATGCAACGGTTATCTTTGTTTCAATTCTCCTTATAGGAAGGCTTGAATAGTTTATGAGATTTCCCTTTATGACTACCTCATTAGGGATACGCACTATGTTTCCGTCAAGGGTTTTTACCCTGACAGCCATAAAATCGATAGATTCTACATTTCCCGTTATGTCTGCAAGCTGGATGCGGTCGCCTACCTTAAAGGCTTTTTCGGCAAGGACAAAGAAGCCGGAAATTATGTTTGATACCGAGGTTTGGGCTGCAAAACCTATGGCAACACCGGCTATACCGGCAGCTCCGACAAAGGCATTTATGTTTATGCCTAGCTTTTTGAATATTGTCATCAAGATAACTGCCAGACAGGTATATTGGAGAATCTTTGTTATAAGGTTCTGAATTGCAGGACTTACCTTGTGTTCGGTAAATTTTCTTATGGATTTAATTATAATTTTAAAAAAGATGTATGTAATTAAAATTATTCCCAAGAGGGACAAAACAGACATAAAAAAGGGCAGGGTAAAGTTTTCCCTGAAAAAAATTTGTATTTGTTCTAAGCTTATCTTCATTTTGGTAATCTATCAAATTTTTTGTAAAAAGCCAATGGGGGCATTCTGAATCGGCAGGGCAGCCTCATTAAAGTTTTATCTTTGCAAAAGCTATGCTGTTCAATCATTACTTTGCTGCTATTTTGATGTGTTTATATTTATTTTTTAAATTTTACTAATTATTTAATTTATAACCCTATAATTAGGTGAAGGCAGGGAAGAAAATAATACCTGCAAAGGAGTTATTATGGATGAAGAAAAAATTTTAAATCCCAAGACCGATTGGGTTTTTAAGTTAATGTTCTCTAAAGGTGAAGAAGGCAACAAGGCCCTTATAAGCTTTCTTAATGCCTTTTTGGAAGATTCTTACGGTAAAATCAAAAAAGCCGAAATCCTAAACACCGAACTGATTCGGGACAGGCCGTCGGGTGAAACTTACCGCCTCGATTTTTTGATTAAAACCGACACAGGTCTTCTTGTAGACCTTGAAATGCAGCAGTTTTGGAAAACCAACTATCCCAGGCGGAGTCAAATGTACCTTATGCGGTTAGCTTCTCGTTTTTTAAAATCGGAGCCCAACGAAGACGATTTTTTGTATGCAATAAGCCTTTCGGTTTTCGGCTGCGATGTTCCTAAAAATGCAGAGCTTGTAAAGATGCCTGAAGGTTCTGTAATTCAATATCTTTATGTTGAATTAAACAAGCTAATAGTTTATACTATGAAAAAGAGATTAGAAGAGTATAATCTAAAAGATTTTTGGATAAGATTTTTAACCAACTATGAAGAAGATAAAAAAAGCGGGATGTTGGAAGAATTGTGCAGATTAGAGGAGGGTATAAAAATGGCAGAAGCAACACTCTTTAGGGTAACTGATGAAGAGAGGCGAATGGCAATAGAGCTCTCTAACGAAAAATACGAGATGTATGTCGAATGTGAAAGGAATGAAGCTAGAAGACTGGGATTAGAGGAAGGCCGTGCCGCAGGTTTAGAAGAAGGTTTAGTCGAGGGCCGAGCTGAAGGTTCATATCAAGCAAAGTTGGAAACAGCAAAAAACTTGCTTGAAATAGGGCTTGCCTTAGAAATAATCTCAAAAGCTACAGGGCTTAGTAAAGAGGAGGTGGAGAAACTATGATTAGTGGAGGCCGGCAATTAAAAACAACCTCCTAGACAAAGCTTCTCATTTTATAGTATAAGTATCTATGAAGTACGGTATTTCTGCTATAGCCTTTGACATTGACGGTACGCTCTATCCTTCATGGCGCTTTAATTTACGTATAATTCCTTTTCTTTTAAAAAATTTTAATTTTATGTCTGCTTTTAATAAGACCCGCAAAGATATTCGATTATGGCAGGAAAAAAATCCCGATAAAGTTTTAGATAATTTTTTTGATTTTCAAGCCGAAATTTTGGCAAAATATGCAGAAAAGAGCAAGGAAGATGTTAAAAATTTTTTGGAGGCTGAAATTTATACCGGCTGGAAAAAGCGTTTTGCAAGGATAAGGCCTTATTTTTTTGCAAGGGAATCTATAGAGGAATTTAAAAGCCGAGGACTTAAAATAGCCCTTCTTTCGGATTTTTTACCGGAACAAAAAAATGATGTATGGGGTATTTTACCCCTTTGCGATGCCGCTTTCGGGACAGAGACTATAGGAGCCTTAAAGCCTTCTCCTCTCCCCTTTAGAAGATTGGCAGAAGCCCTTGATCTGCCTTGCGATAAGATTCTCTATGTGGGAAACAACCTCAAGTATGATGTAGCGGGAGCCAAGGCTGCAGGAATGTACACTGCCTGCATAAAGAGCAGATTATTTATTTTGCTGAAAAAGATTTTTGCTCAAAAAGATACCGAAAAACCTGATATTTATTTTTCAAACTATCGCCAATTATTGAAATTTATGATATAATCTGATATTATAAAAAAAAGGGTGGGAATTTTTAATGAGTTATATTCTATTCAATCTTATAACACTGGTAATTTGTGTGGGTATTATTATTGCTTTTAGACAAAGCGATAAGAATAACCGCTCCATCGAAAAAGCAAAAAGATACGGAGATAAAATAAAGGAAGATCTTGAAGCTTTTGTAAACGAAAAAAATTCTACTTTAAGCGATCTTTCCACAGAATTAGGGGTACAGCAAAGTAAGGCTATTGCGACGGTAAAGCGGCTTGATGAACTTCGAGCCGATTTTTTAGTGCAAAGTCAAACAGTAGAAGAACGGTCTGCTGCCATCAGGGATATTGATAGATATATTACGGAATCAGGTCAAACAATTCAAAAACTTATGGATATGACGGCCTTGGCAGAAAAAAATCTAATGGAAATTACAAGAGAAGCGGACTTTGTCGATTCGCTTGCAAAATCCATCAATAATGCAAGGGCTCAACTTAATAATCTCACCGAGAGTATTCCGGAATTAAAGCAAAATTTTGCAGCCGAAGCCGATGCAAAACTAAGTGAATATAAGAGCAAAATATTGGACGAAATGGGGCTTGTAATTAATGATGTTGAAAACCGCCTTGCTTCAGCCCAAAGAGATACCGGCGAGCTCTTGGAAGTGACGGCTATCAAACTTCAAGACTTATATAAAGAAGCGTATAACTCTGCTGCAGACAAGGCCGGTGCCCTTCAAGAGGCTGCCTTTGCTAAGTTAAAGGAAGAAACGGCGGAAAGGGTTCAAAGCTACCGCAAAGAATTTGAAGAGACAGCTGCAGAGATTGAAGCTCAGATGGATGACAATTTAAGTCAAACAAGACAGATTGCTTCCGATTTTAGGGCAGAATGGGAAACTCAGGCAAAGGACTATCTTGCTCAAATGCAGTCTGATTTTTCACAAACCGAAGAAAATATTTCTTCACGTATAAACTCCATATCCGAAAGATTAAAGGATGCTGAGGATAGTGTTTCGGTGCGCTCGGATGCTCTTTCTGCAGATTTGAGCCAAACGGAAGCTACAATGAGGTCTCAGTTTAATTCCCTTGCTGCGAACTTTCAGGATAACGTAAATTCTCTTTCTAAATTTACGGATAAAAAATTAAATGAATTTAAGATTCAGACAGAAGAGAGATTTACCAAATTTGAAAAGGCTATTGAAAACGTCGACAGCTTAAAAGAAGAAATCGAAAAATCTCAAGGTCTTATCAAAAATGAGATGATGGCCGAATTCTCTTCTTATGTAAATGCTGCAAAGCAAAGCCAGCAGAACTTTTTTAACGAGTTTACAAATAATTCCGAAAAAATACGCGAACGCATGAAGACTATTGATGCAGGCATCGATGATCTAAAAGCTAAGGCCTATACAAACGTTTCGGAAAAACTCAAAATGTTTGAAGACGATTTCTTTGCAGACCTTGCAAAGAGGAGCGAGGCTATAAACTTAAGTTTTGATCAGTGGAAAGAGGATGTTTCCGCCAACATGACTCTTCTTGCTTCTGAAAACGAATCTGCAAGAAAGGATTTGGAAGAAAAATATAAGGCAGAACTGCGTGTAAGACTTGGTCAGGCCGCCGAAGAATATAAGGCCCTTTTTGCAAAACTGGATGACAAGGTTAAAGATGTTGAAGCAGGTTTAAATTCGAGAGTTGCTGCAATGGACGGTACTGTAGAGCAATATATAGAATCCTTCCGTGCAGATATAAATCAGATAAAAGCAAAGGCCTCGCAGCAGCTTGAGACTGAGCTTGCTTCATATAAGGATCAGGTTCGAGAGGCTATATCCAATCAAAATGCAGAACTTGAAAATACCTCAAAGGGCTTGCAAGAAAAGCTCCTTTCAATCCGGGAAGAATCGGAAGCTAAGTTTGAGACAATTAAAAAAGATTTTGAAGCTTGGAAGAGCCGCACAGATCAGCAGTTTACGGATGCTCGCTCCTTCTTTGATGAGAAGATTACAAACTTTGCAGGCTTGACGGAAAATGCCATTAAAAATCTTGATACCAAGTACAATGCCCAATACAAGGACTTTGTAGCAAAGAGCGGAGATGCCTTTAACGGTATTCAAGCTAAGCTTAATTCCGTTGATACCAAGGTTGCAGCTGCAAATAAGGCCATTGATGAACATGCTGCCGAAATAACGAACCGCTTTAATATTGAGGCAGAAAAACTCAATGAGGCAATCAACAAAAGAATCAATGATGCCGCTTCTGAGGCAGAGCAATCCGTACAGGGTATGAATGATATGATTCTCGAAGTAAGAAACCGCCTTGATGAAACCCAAGAGAAGGTCCGCGAAAAGATACAGGCCGATGCAGACCGCCTAAATTCGCTCATAGAAGAGATAGATAAAAAACAAAATGACTTTATTACTCAAACTAAGGTCTTTGAAAGAGCTGATGAGCTAAAAGAGGGTTTAGAGAAAGACATTGCTTCTCTTAAAAATGAGGTTACTAAATTTGAAGTTTATAGAAACGCAATGGATGACTTGACTCTTCAATATGAGAAGGTTACTCATTTGGAAGAGGAAGCTAAACAAAAGGTCAGCCGCTTTATGAATGAGCGCAAAAATATCGAGCTTCTTGAAGGCGAGTTTATAAAGCTTAATACCCTTTCCGATTCTATGGACAAAAAAATCATCGAGCTTACTGCCGTAAATGATGATTTACAGCAATATCAGGTGCAAATCAGACGGTTGGAAGAGGGTATCGGTGATGTAAACACCCGCTACGAAAGGCTTGAGAAAAAAGAAGCGGTTTTAAACCAAACTCTTGAAAGCATTGATTCTGCCTTTGAAAACCTAAAAGATCTTGAAGCTGATATTAAACAGTTTAAGACTGAGGTAAGTGTAATTCCTCCTGAAATGGAAAAGATAAAGGTAACCCTTGAGACTCTTTTGTCAAATCAGGGCAGGGCTGAAGCTGTTTGCGAGAAGATTGAAAGCGTAGATTCTACATTAGAGGATTTGAATTCCAAGATGGATAACCTAAAGCAGGCCAGAAGCTGGCTTGCCGCCACCGAAACCAGGCTAAAAGAAATTTCAGGCGAATCCGAAGCTCAGTTAAAGCTGATGGCAGACCTCTTTAAGGGAGAAAAACCCGAAAGGAACGAAAGCGGAAGTCCGTCATTAAATGTGCAAGAAAACGTACTAAAACTTTCCCGACAAGGCTGGAAAAACAACGAGATTGCAAAGGCCTTAAACTTATCTCTCGGGGAAGTAGATCTTATTCTTGAGTATGCCGACAAAAGATAAGGCATGAGGCAAGGGCGGCAACGGCCTTGCCTCTTCCTATTATTCCTATGCCTTCGCCGGTCTTAGCCTTTATAAAAATTTGCTTCTTTTCTATTTTTAAAATTCCTGCTATTGAAGCTCTTATTTCTTCTCGGAAGGGAAGGATTTTTGGTTCTTCGATTATTATTACACAGTCAATATTTTGAATTTCCCATCCTTGCTCACTTATCTTTTCCCATACCATCGATAAGAGATCTGCAGAATTTGCATCCTTCCATTTTTTATCGATTGGAGGAAAAAATTCTCCTATGTCGCCCATGCCGCAGGCTCCGAGAAGGGCATCGGTTATGGCATGAAGGAGGACATCTCCATCCGAGTGGGCTTTTTCACCTTTTTTAAAAGGAATATGGATTCCGCCTATCATAAGTTTTTTTCCTCTGATCAAGCGGTGTAAGTCGTAGCCTAGGCCTGTTCTCATTTTATATCTTCCTTAAAAGTTATTTTTTTGTTGGATATTTCTCCCGGGCAAATAAAAACGTCTCCTGCGAATTCTCCGTAAATCTCACTGTCGTCTGTATACTCTTTCCCGTTTCCTGAAGCTTTTTTGTGAGCGGCCAATATCTTTTCAAAGTCGAATCCTTGCGGAGTTTGTACTGAGAATACGGAACTGCGTTTGAGGTGCCGGGTTATTTTACCGGATTTGTCGGCTATTTTTTGCGTATCAACGGCTTGATAGCCGGGGATTACCGCTCCGTTTTTGCTTAACTCATCAGAAACGAATTTTATAAGCTCAGGACTGACCCTGGGGCGGGCCCCGTCATGGATTAATACAAAGTTAAAATCGGCTTCGTTTTTTTCTTTAAGTTCTTCAAGTTTAACAAGTGCCTTAAAGACGGAAGCCTGTCTTGTATCGGCACCGGCTGCAAAGATTATTTTTGTATTTTTTTCAAGCAGAGTTTTTGCTATTCTCTTATCTTTAAAAATTAAACTTTCGGCTTTTGAAATATCGCTGGAGGGAACAGTGATAACTATTACGTCAAACAGCTTTGTTTGCAAAAATTTTAAAAGACATTCGGAGAGAACCGTAACGTCCTCTCCGTATTCAGGTAATTTTAAATATTCTTTTTTTGTGTCTAAATTCATCCGTTGGGATTTGCCCGCTGCAGTTATTACAGCTGCAAAGCCTAAACTTTTAATCGTCCTCATACATATCCGAATCTTCTATGTCGTCTTCATCCATATCGTCATCGTCAAGTCTTTCATCCTCATTTACGATTAAGTCGTCATCGTCATCATCATATTCATCTTTGAATTTTTCTATCGGGCCGCCGAGCGGTTCAAGGTGTAAGTGTATGGATGCCTCTACTTCGGTTTTCGTCATCTTTAATGCTGCTGCTATTTCGTCTTGAAAAATTCTATAGGCTGAGTCGTAGAGCTTTCTTTCCTGAATGGGAAGCTCCTTTGTTTTGCTGCGCTGGTAGAGGGAGCGTACAACAGAGGCTGTGTCCAAGATTTTTCCGCTTTTAAATAAATCCATATTCATTTGATAGCGTGCCTTCCAATCTATGGGGATGGGTTCAAAATCTTCAGACAGGAATTTGAGGGCTGCTTCAGCTTCTGTCTTTGTTACTATGCGCCTTATTCCAAGATTATCGATTCCGGTAATAGGAACTAAGACCGTCATATCGGAGTCAGCCAGATAAATAACATAATAGTCTATAACTTCGCCGGCTATCTCTTTTTTGGTGATATCGGTGACAGTACCAACACCCTGACCCGGGTAAACGACAACTTCTTTTGCGGAAAAAACAAATTTCTTACTCATATGTTTGAGCATTATAGCATAAATATTTTTTTTAGTCTACGAGGCTGAATTTTTGCCTTTAGCACTACGTATGAAAAGGTCTAGCTGTATGAAAAATCGCTGTCTCCTATAAATTCTCGCAATATGGATTGTCCATGCACAAAACCGGCCGGAAGAGGTAAAAAGTTTCCTAAAAAGGTTAATAGTCTCGATGCTTCGTTGTATTCCTTTTGATTCGGCTTTACAGCCTTTAAAAGAGGTTCTGCATAAACCTTTAAGACTGAAAGCTCGTAGTCCAGGGCTGTGTTGAAGACTGCATCGGCGTTTCCTTGGAAGGGGAAAATATATTTTGATTCTCCGCTTCTTACATCGCCCCACATTCCTATTGTCCTTGCTGCAGGGCTGCCTCTAAATTGGGCATCCCGTACTATGCGTCTTATAAGTCTGTTGTCCGAAGTCGGAATGCGGTTATGGTCATCCAAATTAAGCTGGGTCAGGGCTGAAAGGTAGACCTTAAATTTTAATGACTCGTCTATCTTTGCCGTAAGTTTATCGTTTAGAGCATGTATTCCTTCAAGTATAAAGATGGTGTTTTGTTCGGGAGTGAACATCTTGCCTTCAGGACGGCGGCTGCTCACCTTAAAATCGTAGGAGGGCATTTCGACTGTTTCGCCCTTAAAAAGGCGGAGGAGTACATCGTTTAAAAGCTCAATGTCCAAGGCTTCAACGCATTCAAAGTCGGGCCGCCCGTCTTCTTTTTTCGGCGTTTTGGCTATGCCGAGGTAAAAATCATCAAGGCTTATAACCTTAGGCACATAACCAAGGACCTTAAGCTGCATTGAAAGTTTTTTGGCGGAGGTAGTCTTTCCTGAGCTGGATGGCCCTGCTATCAGGATTACCCGTGCTGTTTTTTTAGCCGTTACTTTTTTTGCTATTTCTGCGAGTTTATTGTTTTGGAGTATCTCGGTAATCTCGACATAATCTTTTATTTTTCTTGAAGTAATTAAATCGTTTAGCTGACCTACCGAGGAAACGCCTACCAGCTTTCCCCATTGTTTATACTCTTTATAAATTTCAAAAAGATGAGGTATGTCTTTAAATTCTGAAAGTTTTGTAGGACATGAGGTCCTCGGAAACCTGAGTAAAAAGCCGTTATCATAGGGCATTACATCAAAGACCTTAACCTCTCCTATTCTATCCATGAGGGGCTGAAAATAAAGGTCTTCATAGCTGCCTAAACGGTTTATTAAAATGCGGGGCTTGCTGGTATAGTTTAAAAGCCTATAGGTGTCAGGCTGATTTGAGTGTTCGAATTTCTCCAAAGCCTCTTCGTAGGAAAGCCAATGGGTATCGATAGGCATGTCTTGAGCTACCATCTCATCCATTTTTGCCTTGATAGCCTTAAAGTCTACCTTAGATGAATTTTTTCCTTCGAGGGTGTAATAATAACCGTAATCCAAACTGTGCCCCATTAAAAGCCTTAAGCCGGGATAGAGTTCCTTTGCAGCTGCTGCCAAAATAAGGCAGAGTGTCCTTCGGTAAAAATTTGAGCCCTCACGGTCCGTTAAGGTTACCGGCTCTATCTTGGATTGTACATCGATGGTTTTATTTAAGGGTAGTACTAAATTGTTGACCTTTATGCCTACTATAGGAGCAGGGGAGGCCGGAAAATATTGCACCAGCTCACGTGCCGACACAGGATGAACAAATTCTTTTTGAGTTCCGTCAGGAAAGGTTATTTTAAATGAAGCCATGAGACTCTCCTTTATATTAAATTGTACTATATCAATTATATCATATTTTTTATAAAAGTCCAGCTATTGACTGTTTTTTAAAAGATTGGTAATCTTACCCTTCTACATTCAATTTTTATAAGGATTTATTCTATGAAATTTATTAAAAATTTTACTCTTATTTTATGCTGTGCTTGTCTGTTTTTTATGTTTACGGCTTGTAAGGATAAAAAAGCTGAATCTGAGGCTTCTTCAGAAAAAACCTCGGCCGAGGCGGAAAAAATATCTGTAACCGAAAATGAAGTCGGTTATGCATTCGGGGTTATTATAGCACAAACCGTGAAGCAAGACGGTATAAAACTCAATCCTCAGCATATTTTAAAAGGTTATAATGAGGCGATGGCTAAGGACTTTAATGAAAAAGATATTCAAGATGCTCAGATGATTATAAACCAAGCCTTTCAAATAGCTCAGCTGGAAAAAGCTGCAAAGGCCCTTGAAGAGGCCAATGCCTTTTTGGAAAAAAACAAGGCTAAAGAGGGCGTTATAGTTACCGAATCAGGTTTACAGTATGAGGTGCTTTCAAAGGGTAAGGAAGATTTCTATCCTTCGGAAAATGACGAGGTTGAAGTAAACTACATCGGAAAACTTGTAGACGGAAAGGTTTTTGATGATTCATATAAAAGCGGATCAAGCGTAAAGATTCAATTATCGAGAGTTATTCCGGGTTGGAGAGAGGGATTAAAGCTGATGAGCCAGGATGCAAAGTTCAGACTTTATGTTCCGCCGGCATTGGCCTATGGAGAGCAGGGAATTGCCCAAGGCAATACGGTTATAATTCCCGGCAATGCAGTCTTGATTTTTGACATTGAGCTTGTAAAGATCGTACCGAAAAAATAGTAACCGGTAAAAGCAAAAAAAAGAGTTTTGCGTTTTAGGCAAAACTCTTTTTTTTGCGGTGTTAGTTTTTAGCTTTTTCTTCAAGCTTAGCCTTATTCCAAAATTCTTCCATTTTTTCAGAATTTTCAGGCAAAAGGTCAAAGCCGTTTTTTTTCATTTCGGATTCGACGAATCGAAAACGGGTTTCAAATTTTCTGTTTGCATGCATGAGGGCCATTTCGGGATCTATCTTTAAAAATCGGGCAGCGTTTACTGCAACAAAAAAGACATCTCCTATCTCGTCTTCCATAGCGGACTCTGAGCCCGATTTAACGGCTTCGGCAAATTCGGCCGTTTCTTCCTTTATTTTTTCGATGACGCCTCCGATTTCGTTCCACTCAAAGCCTGCCTTTGCAGCTTTTTTCGAAATCTTTAAGGCCCGAAGCATCGGCGGAAAATTTTTAGGAATGGAATCCAAAATCGATTCGGTTTTAGGTTTTTCGATTTTTTCCTTTATGTTTTCCCATTGGTTTAAAACCGATTCGGGAGTTGAAGCCTTTTTATCGCTTTCAGGGCCTTCATAGCCCTCGGTTTCTCCAAAAACATGGGGGTGCCTTCTTATCAGTTTTTCTGTAAGATTTTTCATAATATCGGCAGACGAAAAAAGCCCTTCTTGTTCGTACATATAAGAAATCATAAGTACGTTTAAAAGGATGTCTCCAAGTTCTTCTTTTACATGCTCGGCATCCTTACCGGAAGCCTTGTGTTCTTCTATTGCATCGGCGGCCTCATAGGCCTCTTCCAAAAGGGGTCGGCGCATACTCATCGGGGTTTGGGCTATATCCCATGGACAGCCTCCGGGGTCTCTTAATCTTTTAATTACATTAAAAAGAGCTTCAAAGCTCTCAATCAGTTGTGAATTTTCCATAATGAGGGTATTATAGCAAAAAGGTCCGATAATTGACAAGCTATCAGCCTTGTGCTAGACTATTAGTCATGATGGATTTTAGTAGAAAGCTGCCGATAGGCGTACAGAGTTTTAAGGTATTGCGTGATGATAATTATCTCTATGTAGATAAGACCGAATATATTTATAAATTAGCCTCTACAGGACGTGTTTATTTTTTAAGCCGCCCGAGAAGGTTCGGAAAAAGCCTTTTTCTTTCGACATTGGAAGCTTATTTTTTAGGAAAAAAAGAATTGTTTAAGGGCCTCGCAATCGAAAAACTTGAAGAAGCCGAAAAGGGAAAAAGAGAAATTTGGCAGGAGTATCCCGTTTTTTACTTGGACTTTAATGTCGGAAAATATGACAATATTGAAGCTTTGAATACCAATTTTAATGTGTTTTTGTCCGATTTGGAAGAAAAATATGGTACATCCAGAGCTGAGGATAATTTTGCAAAACGCTTTGAAGGTCTTTTAAAAAGAGCCTATGAAAAAACGGGAAAACAGGCGGTTGTACTGATCGACGAGTATGATAAGCCTCTTTTATACTCTATGGAAAATCAAAGTCTGAACGACGAGTACCGTGCCGTTCTAAAATCCTTTTACTCGGTTTTAAAAAGTTCCGACCAATATATACGTATGGCTTTTTTGATGGGGGTGACAAAATTCAGCAAGGTCAGCATATTCAGCGACTTAAACAACTTAAACGATATAAGTCTAACGCCTCAATTTTCAGGCATCTGCGGAATAACTCATACCGAATTATTAAAAACCTTCGAGCCCGAAATAAAAGCCCTGGCCCAAGCCAACGAATTAAGCTATGAGGCCTGTATCAAAACCTTACAGCAAAAATATGACGGCTATTGTTTTTCTCCCGATACTGAAAGAATGTATAATCCTTTCAGCTTACTTAATGTATTTTTCGGAAATCAATTTGAATATTATTGGTTTGCTACCGGAACGCCCACATTTTTGGTAAATTCTTTAAAGCGGAGCGATTATCACATTCCCAACCTTGACGGCAATGTGGAGATGACCTCGGCCGGTCTATCCGATTACAGGGCCGAAGCAGGTTCTGAAATCCCCGTATTGTTTCAGGCAGGTTATTTGACGATTAAGGGTTACGATAAGCTCTTGCAGCTTTACAGGCTCGGCTTTCCTAACGATGAAGTCAGATACGGTTTTTTATACAATCTTTTCCCCAATTATTGCAATGTAGTCTATGCGGAAGGACCTTTTTGCATAGCCCAATTTTATAGGGATATAATTGCGGGAAGGGTAGAAGAGTTTATGCAAAGGTTAAAGTCGATAATGGCAAGTCTCCCCTATGATACCGTAAAAAAAGAGAGCGGCGAAAGCCTTGTCTTGAGGGAGCATAATTTTCAGGTCTGCGTATACTTGGTCTTTGCCCTCTTGGGGCAGTTTATTGAGCTTGAAATACCTGTTGCTAACGGCAGAACCGATGCCGTCATAAAAACAGACAGTGCAATTTACATATTTGAGTTTAAACTAAAAGAAGGTGCCGAAGCCGCCTTAAAACAAATCAAAGAAAAAAACTATGCCGAAAGATTCAAGGCCGAAAACAAAAGAATAGTACTTATAGGCGTCAGCTTTGATCCGGAAGAAAAGACCGTCGGGGAGTGGTTAATAGAAGAGGGGGATCGATTTTGAAATAAGTTTAAGAAAAAGGCCTGCACTTAGGTGCAGGCCGCTTTTTTTGCCGGATAATTACTTAAAAATTATTTAAGCATTATGTCTACGGTAAAGTTATCTCCGATTAAGTCTGATTCTTGTACCGTGTAGTAAAACTCGGTACTTTCACTGTATTCCTGCTCAATACCGTTGATTTTCCAGCTTTTTATTTCTTCGGAACTGGATAAAAGGGCTTTAAATGACAGCCCGATACCGGCATAAACTCTTAGGCCCGAATTGATTTCATAGCTGTTGCCTTGGCTGTTCTGTAGGCATTTTATCTTGGCTGAATCAAAGTCCAAAGCTGCACTTTTTAAGCCTTCTTTAAGCTCGCAGCTTACCCTTATGGCACCGCCTAAGGCTTGTGAGATATATGCTTCTGTTACCGTAAAAGCGAACAGGTTGTTTTCTTGCCCATTCCAGCCTTGAGGCTCCTCGTTATTTATTTTCCAGCCTTTGACAGCGGAATAAGGCATACCCAGAGCTTTAAAGTCTAGAGATTCCCACTCATAAACAATAGTTGTTCCGGATTCTACATTAATGTCTGTTCCATTTCGGTTTACAGAACACCTTATGTTGTCATCAAAGTTTACCTTTGTCTGAGCCAGATCTTTTACTGTATAGCCTATAGTAATCTTACCGTTTACAAAGTGTTCAGGTTTTACGTTAAGCCAAAAACTGTTAGGATCATTGCCTCCCGAGTGGTTTTCTGTTACAACACCGTTTACCGTCCACTTATCGACAATTTGCCCTTGAGGAGGATTGGCATAAAAGTTAAGCTCGTCACCTTCTTGTACTTCTCCTCCGTTAGTTATTGGGGTGTCTGAGCCGAGTTGGTTCCATTTTTTACATGTCATGGGATTTTCCGTACCCCAGTGAACGGTTCCTTTTACTGCACCTTTTGCGGTATAAGCTATAGTAATCTTACCGTTTACAAAGTGCTCAGGTTTTACGGTAAGTCGAAATCTGTTAGGTCTGTTATCTGAGCCGCTTGATACTTCAAGGCCGTTTACCGTCCACTTATCTACTACTTTTCCTTGGGGAAGTTTGGCATAAAAGTTAAGCTGGTCACCTTCTTGTACTTCTCCGCCGTTGTTTATTTCAATCCAATTACCGTATTGGTTTCTTGTTTTACATGTCATGGGGCTTTCCGTACCCCAGTGAACGGTTCCTTTGGAAGGTGTTTTTTCGGTAAAGCTGAACTTGAGGGTTTTATTGCTGTCTGCATCCGCCCTGTTTACCTTATAGATAAGAGAGCCCATCATTATTTCGCCTGAGACCGGCTTACCGTTTACCAGACATTTATCTATAACCATGCCCGCCGATAAATTTGCTTCAATAACAATCTCTGTGCCTGCATCTACCTTTGAGCCTTTTGGGATGGATGTCCCATTTTTCATGATAAAAACCCTTTTTACTGAGCCGTCATAATCGATTGTAAGTTGTGTACCTGTTACACTAACAAACTTAAGTGTAAGTTTTATACTTTGTTTATCCTTTATTGTGAGTTCTGCTTTTAGCTTATCCGAAGAAACAGAGAGCTCCCCCCCGTGTGGGTGTGAACTGCCCCACATTTTAGGACAGTTTAAGCATATTTTTCGACCGGCGGCTGCCAGCCGAGATTCTTTTGAATACGCTCATTATTGTAATATTTTATAAAATTGTCAATCAGAGCTCTCACTTCTTGTTCTGTCGGAGTTCTGATTTTTATTAGCTCGTTATATCCGCTTTCTATTTTGAGAGTTCCGAAAAAATGTTCCATACAGGCATTATCCCAGCAGGTTGCCCTACGGCTCATACTTTGAATGATTTTCTTTTCCCTAAGGCGATTTGTATATGCTTTGGAAGTGTATACTGCGCCTTGATCGGAATGGAGAAGCGCTCCGGGTTCAAGGCATGGAAGTTTATCCAACATATCCATAACCAGTTTTTCATCATTATGAGTCGACATGTGGTATGCACTAATCTGATTTCTATATAAATCAAGCACAGGACTTAGATACAACCATCCTTTTGTGGTACGAAAATATGATACATCCGTACAGAGTTTTTTAAGCGGTTCTGCTGCATAGAATTGACGATTCAGAATATTCTCAGGTAGGTTTTGCTTGTTTTGCTTGCGCTGCTCGTAATAATGTTTAGGAAACTTTCTTCTTCTATTCTTCGCAAGAAGGCCATATGCTCGGCAAATACGCTCGATGCGCTTGTGATTCACAAGAACACCGAATTTTTGTCTTATAATATTCGCTTTCGCCTTGTTTCCTCGCCGTAATAGGACTTCCTTGGGCAGTTTCTTAAGCAAAGTTACGATTTGTGCATCCTTCTGTGCCTGACTGTCGTTCTTCCGGTTATAATAGAATGTTGACTTTGAAACTCCTGCAACTTTACACAATTTCCGTATCTTCGTGTGCGGTGCTATTGATAGGCAGTCCTCCATCGTTTTCAAAACGAGTTTTTTTTTACCTTGTTTTGCAAGTTCCGCTTCGATATTCTTTGCATAGGTTTCCCAAAAAAGAGCAGCCGTTTTATAATATTCAAGGTCGCACTCTTCGTTGTTAATTTTCTTTTTCCGAGTCATAGTTGTTATTTCATGCAGACGTGGATTTAGACACCAATCGCGTACGGTATCTCGAGAAAGCCCGTATGTTCTGGCGAGTCTTTTGTAGCCGCATGTTCCTCGTTCATATTTTCCTACAACTTGTAGTTTGAAGTCAATACTATACTTCTCTGTTTTACCCATCTGTACACCTCCTAAAGGTGTCCTAATTTATGGGGTCAGTTCATACAGCCGGATAATAATGTAATTAATTCAAGTTATCTTTTTACTTTAAACATTTATTCTACAATTAAATCGGTTTATATATTTACAACGCTTGAAGATTTTTTATTTGTTGTTTTTACATGCGTTTATTTTAACTTAAAAGCCCGTGCAAATTTATTTTGTACGGGCTTTTTGTGTTTTGATAGAATTAATTGCGTTGGAGGAGGGGGTATGACCTAGGTATTAAAAAATTGTATTGAAAAATAATTTTAAATATTTATTTAAATAATAAACAAGAACAATATTATTTAGTTTATATAATATTTTTTGTAGACAAATATGGAGGTTTTATATTTTGAAAGAAGTAATTGTAATTCCAGAAACAGAAGAATACATACGAGACCCTGTAAAATAAATTGTGTAAATGGCTGAAAAATGATATATTAGGAGAAATATTATGACAGCCAAAAGAAAGAACAAAGAAAAAGATGTAATCGATTTGATGCTTGACCAACTCGATTTTCATGGAATGACAAAAGAAGAACTTAACGGATGTGATGGAATCTTGAGACAGCTTACTAGTAGATTCTATGAGCGGGTATTGCAGGCAGAAATGGATGAACATCTTGGTTATCTTAAGCACGATAATGCAGGGGATAATTCGGGTAACAGCCGTAACGGCTATAGTGAGAAGACTGTAATTTTGGATGATAACAGTACTACCAATATACATGTACCGCGAGACAGAAACAGTACATTTGAGCCTGTTATTATACCAAAACATGAGAAACGCAGTCCCTTATTCAACGATCAGATCATTTCGATGTATTCATACGGTATGAGTTGCCGTGACATTCAGCGGCACTTACAGGAAGTGTATGGTGTAAATGTTTCAGCGGAGCTTATTTCGCATGTAACGGAATCAGTAATGATGGATGTCAGAGAATGGCAAAACCGTCCGCTAGATAAATCATACCCTATTTTATTTCTAGATGCTTTACGTGTTAATTGCCGTCAAGACGGAAAAAACGTCAATAAAGCCTTATATGTAGCTCTGGCAATCAATTGGGAAGGCAAAAAAGAAGTATTAGGGCTTTGGCTATCTAATACTGAGGGAGCAAAATTTTGGAGACGCAGTCTGCGAAAAGCGGACATGTACAATCACTTCCTTACAGTACAAGGCTGAAAGCCTTATGGGAGTTCTTACGGAAATAAAGAACCGAGGGACTGAAGATATTCTGATAGCCTGTATGGATGGACTTACCGGATTTCCTGAAGCGGTAAAGGCTGTATTTCCGGATACTCATATACAGCATTGCATAGTTCATATGGTTAGAAGCTCTACCAAATTTGTTTCTTACAAAGACCTTAAAGCTGTATGCAAAGACTTGAAAGAAGTATATTCAGCTATAAATGAAAAAAGCGGCGCTGAAGCTCTTGAAGATTTTGGAAAGAAATGGGATGACAAGTATCCAATGATTAAAGCAGCTTGGCAGAGGAATTGGAATGAGCTAAGTGAGTTTTTTAATTATCCTCCAAGAAATCCGAAAAGCTATTTACACGACGAATGCGATTGAATCGTTAAACTTCAGCTTAAGAAAAATCACTCGCAATAAATCAAGCTTTCCGGACGATGATTCGATATATAAAGTGATGTATCTTGCGATACGCAATGCGAGTAAAAGGTGGACGAGACTTATAAGGAATTGGCCTCTTGCCGTTAATCAATTTGCTATACTATTTGACAAAAGGGTTCCTTTTTGATAAATTAAAAGAAAGCATTTACACAGTTTTTTGGACAAGGCCCTCACACTCCCTCAAATTCCTTGGCGTCCTTCGCGCGCTTCGCGGTTAAATTAAAACAATCACCTACACAGTACAATCTTCTCACACCGTTTAATAAAACCGCAAGGAACGCAAAGACCGCAAAGGATTATAAAAGAATATCTTACGAAGACTCTTTCAAATTCTTTGCGTCCTTGGCGTGCTTCGCGGTTAAATTAAAAAATAAACCGCTGCTTTGGGCTGTTATAATTTGCAGCTCTGCCTCGGTCATTACTCTTTTTATAATTTCGGGGAAGAATAAAAAGACCTATACGGCTATTTTAGGAACCATAGGCGGCGTTATTATTGCGGGCCTTTTTGCCTTTGTTGCAGGAAAAATTTTAAGGCTTTCAGGCCTTGGAAACGAGGATGCTCAAATGCTGGCCTTTGTGCCTCAATACTGCAAGATAGATTATCAGGGCCTCTTATTTGCAGGTATTATGATAGGTTCCCTAGGGGCTGTTATGGATGTCGCCATGTCTATTTCTTCTTCAATGTGGGAAATAATTTCTGTAAGTCCTAAGATTTCGAATAAGCAGCTTGTAAAATCAGGAATGAATATAGGCAGGGATATTATAGGTTCTATGTCAAACACTCTGGTTCTTGCTTATGTCAGTACATCTATCCCCGTGCTCTTGCTCTTTATAATTTTTTCCAACGGCTTTACGGAAATTATAAACTTGGAACTCTTATCTGCCGAGATATTGCGGGCTGTTTCAGGGAGTATAGGTTTAATTTGCACGATTCCTATAACCGTAAACTTGGTAAATATTTTAGGAAGAATTAAAAAAAGGCTGTTCAAATTTTTTGAACAGCCTTATACTCGGGAATTCCAAGCGGTCTAATCTTTAAGGATTAACCTCATTTCCGTTTGAATCAAGGTAGTAAACAGGTATGGTTACAATCTTGTCTCTTTCATTTCTAAATTCCGTTTTAAAGCTTCTTGTTGTTATATCATAATAAAATGCTTTTGATGTTTTTTCGGCGGTTGAAGTCCAAAAGTTTTTATTTGCAAAAGGAATAATTTTTTCGGCCTCATCACGCGAGGGGAGCCAGCCTCCGACTGATCTGCAATAATGAGCTGCATTATTGGATACTGTGTGCGCGTGAGAACTAAATTCACCTGTTAGATATAAGGTATTAGCTTTTCCTTTTCCCATATCTGCAGCCATATTTTTATCGTTTAAAAATCTGCTTGCATCATTGGCCCACTGTATAGGTTTGGAAGGTGCTCCGATAGCTAAAAAGCGCCAAGAATCACCCTTTGTGTTAACCCAAACAATCGTTTTACCGTTTATTCGGCTTCCGACATCCAATGTCATCGGGGCCGGTTTCGGCGTATCCATGGTTGACTGGTCCAACAAAAAACATCCTTGTACCGAAAATATCAGTACGAGCACCATAAGTGAAAAAATAAGTCTTCTTTTCATGTTTCTCTCCTAAGTTAAGATTATATATTCAGTATAGCAGCTTTTAGCAAAAAAACAAAGTGTTTATGTTTTTTTTCCGACTTTTTGATAATACCTTCAATCTTCTACTCTTCCAGCACTCCCAGTTTTTCAAAGACAAAGAAGATAAAGCTTAAGATAACGGCAACGAGGGAGGCTAGTACCATTCCCTTAAATTCGATTTCGCCGAATTTTATGCTGAGGCCGCTTAAGCCTGTGGTAAAGACGACCGAGGTCAGGATGAGGTTTTTTGATTTTGAATAATCTACTTTTGAATCTACCAAAAGGCGGATGCCTGAGGCTCCTATCATTCCGTAGAGCAAGAAGGTTATGCCGCCTATGACATTCCCGGGCACGGTGCGGATCAGGGCTGCAAGGGGGCTTATAAAGGCCATGCAGATCGAAATTATTGCTGCTCCTGCAATTACATAGACGCTGTAAATACCTGTAACCGCCATAACGCCTATGTTTTCACCGTAGGTTGTGGTGGGAACTCCTCCGACAAGGCCTGAAAGGGCTGTCGAAAAGTTATCGGCAAAGATACTCCTGTGAAGGCCCGGATCTTTTAAAAGGTCTCTTCCTACTATGTTGGAGGTTACTACCTGATGGCTTATGTGCTCGCTTGTGATAACCAGCAAGACGGGAAGCATTGTAATGACGGCCATAAGGTCGAATTTGGGAAACTGGAAATGAGGAACCGTAAAAAGCCCGGCTTCTCGTATTATAGAAAAATCTACCATACCGAAAAAGATTGCGGCTATGTAGCCTGCAATGCTTGCAATTAAAATGGAAATTGTTGATAAAAAGCCCTTAAAAAGAACGGAGCCCAGAACGGCTGCCCCTATCGTGATAAAAAAGACTATTATGTCTCCCCGTGAGGCCGATTCCGTCATGATGTTTGCCCCGATGGTTCCTCCCCTTACTGTGAGTCCCGTGAGCTCAAAACCGATGAGGGAAACCACAGAGCCCATTGCTGCGGGCGGAAGGATTATGTTTATCCATGAGGTTCCGAACTTATAAATTATAAAAGCAATGAGACAGCCTAGAAGACCCGTTACTATAAAGGCCCCTTGGGCATATTGAAAGCCTATTGAAGAAATAATCAGGGTAGCAGGCCCTAAAAAGGCAAAGCTTGAGCCGAGGTAGGCCGGGGCTTTTCCCTTTGTTATAGCTATAAACAAGAGGGTGCCGACCCCGTTCATAAATAGAACTATGCCTGCGTCAATTCCGAAGATAATGGGAACCAAAACCGAGGCACCGAACATTGCAAATGTATGTTGAATACTTAAGGGTAAGAAAAGCCCCGCAGGAACTTTTTCGTCAACTTGATAAACTCTTTTATGTGACATATTAAATCTCCATCGGGGCTGTATGATAACTTTAATTGACGGTTAAGTCAATCGGGCAGGGTAAATGCCGAGTGATAAATGACAAGTACCAAATGTCGAATGACTATTTTTTGTTTATCTTTTCAAAAACCGTTATCAGGCCGTAGCCTGCAAGCATACAGAGGACCGCCGCCGGCCTCATCGAAGGATGCAGTCAGCCGTCCGGAACCAGATGCCTGATTGAGCCCGCAACGAGGCCTAAAATAAAGGCATAGGTTATCTTGGGGAACCTTTCCATCAAAAAGCCGATTAATCTTGCAGAGAGGATGATGCCTGCAAGGACTCCTAGGCCTACAGGAATCATTATAGGAATGTTAAGGTCGGTAAGGGCCTTAATCACCGTGTAATAAGCCCCCATTATCAAAAGGAGAAAAGAACCGGATATGCCGGGAATGACCATTGCGGCAGCTCCTGCAAAACCTGCAAGGAATAAGAACAAAAAACTGCCGAGGCTTAAGGTTTCTATTGCAGAGGCTGAATAAGCGGAGGCTCCCTTAAAAAAGTAAAGGGCAAGCATCAGGCTTAAACCGATAAAAAACCAAAGGATTTTAGAGGCCTTTGTAAAAGAACTCTCTTTTTCTTTTTCGCGTACAAGGTCAAAAATTATAAAGATGCTTCCTACAATTAAGCCTATAAAAAAGAAGTTTGTCTGTATGGGGAACTTTTTATAAACAAGTTTAAAAAATCGGGCAAAAAGGAGGATCCCTAGGCCCATACCTCCGAAAAGGCAGAGGTAGGTTTTAAAATTAGCCTTAATGGTCTTGACATTAAGGCTTGCTGCCCCTATAAGATCGGAATAAACCCCGAAGACGACGGCTATGGTTCCGCCTGAAACACCGGGTATAACATTTGCAATGCCGACGGCAATACCTGCAATTATTTTCTTTATATAGTTTAACATTGCTCAAATATACATAAATTTTACAATATAAACAAGATAGACACAATCCATCAAAATTTGCTATAATAAGCGAATGTTATATCATATTGCAGAATTGCTCGGCCCATATTTCGGGCCTATGAGACTTTTACAATCCTATGCCGTTTTAATTTCTTTAGGCTTGTTTTTAGGCTTTTTAATTACCGTCTTATTATTGCCTAAATTTTATTCCAAATTACCCAAAGACAGGGGGCGGGAGTTTACCGTAAACCCGGAAGCTGCTGTGGGAAAACCCACAGGAGGCGGAGTAGTTTTTATTTCTATCTTTGTAGTTTGCGTTTTTTTATTGATTAAACCGACTATTACTCAGATTCTCATATTGGGGATAACCTTTGCCGTTATGCTGACAGGCTTTTTGGATGATAAATCCGAAAAATCTTGGGGAGAATATTTAAAGGGCAGCTTGGATTTTATTTTATCGGCTGTAACAGCCCTTGTTATTTTTTATATCTATTTTGAGGGAAGAGTTTCCTTTTGGCTTCCCTTTACTTCCAGCCTTGTCGAAGTGCCTCCTATTGTGTTCTTTGCCGTTTCGATAATTATTTTATGGATTTCGATTAACACGACAAACTGTACCGACGGGGTGGACGGTCTTTCAGGAACTCTCATCCTCTTGGCCCTTGTTTCTCTGGGTATAGTTTTTTATTTTGTTTTGGGTCATATCAAGGTTGCGGCCTATCTTTTGGTTCCCAATATCAGCACAGGAGCAAAATGGGCTGTTATGATTTTTACCCTCTGTGGAGTGCTTACGGGCTATCTTTGGCACAATGCCTATCCTAGTAAGGTTCTCATGGGGGATGCAGGCTCGCGGGCTCTCGGCTTTTTTATCGGAGTTCTCGTAATTATTTCACGCAATCCCTTCATCCTTTTGATGACGAGCGGCGTTATCCTCATAAACGGAGGAACGGGTATTTTAAAGGTGGTTATGCTCCGCTTTTTTAAAATCCGTATTTTTAAAAACATCAGGTTTCCCCTCCATGACCACATGAAAAAGAATTTGCAATGGTCGCCGACTCAAGTTTTGATCCGCTTTGTAATTATTCAAATTTTAATTACTATTGTGATTTTAGGAATTCTATTTAAGATTAGATAGGCTTTTAAGATTTTTAGAAATTGAATTTTTGCCATGAGTTTTTTATCGAGGTTTGAACCTCTTATCGGTTCATCAAATTTAAAGAAGATAGAAAATACCCGTATTGCTGTTTTCGGCCTCGGCGGAGTAGGAAGCTATACTGCCGAGGCTCTTGCCCGAAGCGGTGTGGCCCGGAACGAGGTGTCTCAAAAGGGTGCCGCCCAAAATGGGGCAGGGGAACTCATCCTAATTGACGGCGACAAGATAGAGGAAAGCAATATCAACCGCCAGCTTTATGCCCTCTATTCTACCATAGGAAAATCTAAAACCGAAGTTGCAAGGGAGCGCATTGCCGATATAAGTCCCTCATGTAAGGTAACAGCAATCAATTCCTTTATTTTACCCGATACTTTTTATACTGTCTTAGGCGAAGATTTTTTTGATGGTTTAGACTTTATAGTCGATGCCGTGGACACGGTTGCTCTCAAAATTTTTCTTGCCGTTGAGGCCGAAAAAAATGAGGTTCCTCTTATTTCGGCAATGGGCTGCGGAAACCGCCTAAACTCCGATTTTGAATTTGCAGATATTTACAAGACAAGCGTCTGCCCTCTTTGTAAGGTAATGCGCACCGAGCTAAAAAAAAGGAATGTTAAGCACTTGAAGGTGCTTTATTCTAAAAGTGAATGTACAATAAAGCAAAACCCTCCGGCTTCGGCTGCATGGGTTCCCTCGATCGCAGGTCTTTTAATCGCCGGCGAGGTAGTTAAGCATCTATCTCGGCCAGAAGATTTTTCATGATAAATTTGCGGCGCTCCGGGGTGTTCTTGCCCATGTAGAATTCCAAGATTGAAGGAACTTTTTTTAGGGTTTGAACGGTTACGGGGAGGAGCTTTATATCGGCCCCGATAAATTGACCGAACTCCTTGGGGCTTATTTCTCCCAAACCCTTAAAGCGGGTAATTTCGGAAGATGAACCTAAGCGGCTTACAGCCTCATCCCTTTCCTTTTCGGAATAGCAATAAGATGTCTCTTTTTTGGTGCGCACCCTGAAAAGGGGCGTTTCCAAGATGTATACGCGGCCTGAGGTAACCAGCTCTTCAAAATAGCTTAAAAAGAAGGTTAAAAGCAGATTGCGGATGTGAAAGCCGTCGTTGTCGGCATCCGTTGCTATTACGATTTTAGAATAGCGCAAGCCCTCGATGTCGTTTTCGATGCCGAGTGCCATCATCATATTGTAAAGCTCGGCATTTTTGTATATCTGTGCCCGCTTTTTGCCGTACATGTTTTCGGGCTTTCCTCGAAGAGAAAAAATTGCCTGAGTTAAAACATCCCTGCTTGAAACCATGGCTCCTGTCGCGGAATCTCCCTCGGTGATAAAGATCATGGTGTCTTCACCGAATTTTCCGTCTCCCAAATGGAATTTGCAGTCCTTCAGTTTCGGAATCTTTATGGCAATTTTTTTTGCCGCGGCCTTTGCTTCTTTTTTTACGGTGTTTAGCTCGGTGCGGAGCTTTTCGTTGGCAATTATCTTGCTTTCAAGCTTTGCGGCCGAGTCCGCATTTTTTTGAAGCCATTCTACGACCGCCGACTTTGTATCGTTGACTATCCAGGAGCGCACCTCGGTGTTGCCGAGTTTGTTCTTTGTCTGGCTTTCGAATACCGGAGCTTGAATCTTTACCGAAACGGCAGCACAAGTTCCCTCTCTTACGTCCTCGCTCTTATAGCTTTTTCTAAAATATTCGTTGATGCCTTTGAGAAGCCCTTCTTTAAAGGCGGAAAGGTGGGTTCCTCCGTCGGAAGTGTATTGGCCGTTTACAAAGGAATAATAGGTTTCGCCGTAATTGTTTGTGTGCGAAAATGCAAACTCAAGCTGCTTTTCCTTGTAGCGGCAAACCTCATAGATGGTGTTTGTGCCGACATTGGATTCAAGCAAGTCCAAAAGGCCGTTTTCGGATTTAAAAAGCTTTCCGTTAAAACTTAAAACAAGGCCTGAGTTTAAATAAGCATAGTTCCAAATCCGTTTTTCGATAAAGTCCAAGTTAAATTTATACTCGCCGAAAATTTTTGTGTCGGGAACGAATTCGACAAGGGTTCCGTTTTTGATGCCGGGCTTTGCGTTCCCTTTTTTTTCGCTTACAAGATTACCTCTTTCAAAAATTGCTTCCGCGTATTTTCCGTCCCTTACGGCGACAACCCTAAAATGTTCCGAGAGGGCATTTACGGCCTTTGTTCCGACTCCGTTTAATCCGACGGAAAACTGAAAGACCTCATCGTTGTACTTTGCGCCCGTATTTATAACCGAAACACATTCTACCAATTTTCCCAAAGGAATGCCCCGCCCGAAGTCGCGGACGGTTATCTTGTTTCCGTCTTGCTGAATATCTATGCGGGAGCCGTTTCCCATTATAAACTCGTCTATGGAGTTGTCGATAACCTCTTTTACTAGAATGTAAATTCCGTCATCGGGATTTGAGCCGTCGCCTAAGCGGCCTATGTACATACCCGTTCTCAAACGGATGTGTTCAAGGGAGCTTAAGGTTTTTATTTTGGACTCATCGTAAACAGCCTTTTTTGTTGCCATTATTCTTCCTCCGAGACCGTTTCAGAGATCTTGCCCGAAAATTTTTCTTCAAGCCCGGCTGCGAAGTCTTTCAAGTCCGCTATTTTGGCTTGTGAGTTTTTGATGGCCGCTTCAGAATTGCTGATTTTCTTTTCGGCTTCCTTTATGGAGTTTTCACAATTCTTTATTGTGCGGTTAAGATTTTGGATATGATTTTCTTCCGCCTTAATTTTTTGCATTACTTCACAAAATTCTATATTGTATTTTACCTTGCTTATCTCTTTGCGGTATTTACCGGCTTTTTTTAGATAGTCTGCATATTTTCCAAGAGCTTCATCCGAAGGATTTTCTCCTAAAGCCGAATCTCCTTCTACAGAGTAAAAATTTTCCGTGTATTTTAGACCTGCAGATTCCGAAATAAGGTCTATTTTTTCATCTATTTCTTTTATCCTGTTTGTAAAATTATCAATGCGTTTTTTTGAATTTTTATCTGCTCCAGCATCGGCTAATTTTTGAGTAACAAAGCCGGCCTCCTCATCTATCATTTTAAGGCGGTTTTCGGAGTCGCTTAAATCGGTGCCTAATTTTAAAATTTCTTCGTAGCTTTTTTTAAGTTCGGGTAAAAGCTTATCTTCATCATAGAGGGCTTTTACCTCTTGAGAATTTTCAATGTTTATATCCGATTTTGTTAAAATATTTTTAATCTTTTTTTCGGAATTTTTTATCTTTAATTCGTGGGAGGAAATCTTGCCCGAGAGGCCGAGCTTGACAAAAAAGTTTGCTTCATTTTTTTCCGCCTTTAAGGTTTCAATTCTTTCTTGGGCTTCCTGTATTTTTGCTTCCTCTGTGCGTATTTCGGCAGATAGAGGATCAAAAAGATTTACGCACTGTGGAAAAAAGTCCTTGTATATTTTGAGTAAAAAATCTCCCTTTAGTTTTTCGGTTTCTTTTTTTGTATCCGAGAGTCTGTCTTTTATCTGTTTTTTAAAACTGTCCAGTTCCGAAAGGCGGGTATTATTATTTTTTATATCCAAAACACTTTCAGTACAAAACTTTCTTTCATCGTGCAGCCTTTGCCATTGAAGAAAATTTTCCAGGGAAACACCGTTTGCTTCTGTAGCCGGATCGGCCGTATCTTTGATAAGTTTGTTTCCAAGCTGTTTATAAGCTTCCGTCAATTTTGACTCAAGGTCTTTTAATTCTTTTAAAAGAACAGGGATTGTTTTATTGCTATTATTCATAGCTTCCATTTTACCCTTTTATTTGTTTCTTGACAATAGCTGTTCTCGGATGTTGACTTTTTTCTCTTCATTTTTTAAAATAGGAAAGGCTGTTAATATGAGGTTATGATAAACAGTTCAGTTTTATAGGGGTATTTAAATGAAAAAAATCAAAATAGAAATTTGTGCAGGCTCTTTTGAAGATGCCGTGATGGCTGAAAAGGCCGGAGCTTCAAGGATTGAGCTTAATTCTTCTCTTTTTTTGGGAGGCTTAACTCCGTCTCTCGGTACTTTAAAATTGGTAAAAAAAGAAACAAGTTTGGATGTTATGGTTATGGTAAGACCCAGAGCTGCCGGCTTTTTTTACTCTTCTTATGAATATAAAACGATGATTGAAGATGCAAAGCTTTTTATAGATAACGGAGCCGACGGTCTTGTTTTCGGCTTTTTAAAAAAGGACGGAACCATCGATTCAAAGAGGTGTGAAGCTCTTATAAAGATTGCAGGAAGCAGGGACAAGGTTTTTCATAGGGCTATAGATGTAGTTCCCGATCCCCTAAAGGCTTTAGATGAGCTTATTTCTTTAGGTTTTACAAGAGTTTTAACGAGCGGGCAAGAGCCGACAGCCTATGAGGGTGCCGATTTGATTGCCAAAATGATAAAAAGAGCTAAGGGCCGAATCGAAATTTTGCCCGGCGGCGGCATTACCGAAAAAAACGCTTCAAAAATAATCAAGCTCACAGGTGCGGATCAAATTCACTTTGCTGCTCTTAAGAGGAGGGAAGAACCTTCTACCAAGGCAAACCCTGCAATCTATTACGGAGGAGCCCTCTATCCGCCTGAGGACAGCATCGAAGTTGCCGGCCTCGACGAGATGATAAGGGTAAGGGAAAATTTGAAGTAAAAAATAAAAGTTTTTTTAAATTTTACCATTTATTCAACCTAGAACCCTATAATTAAATGAAAGCAGGTAAGAAGATAATACCTGCAATGAAATATAGGAGTCAGTATGAATAATGAAAAAACTATTTTAAACCCCAAGACCGATTGGGTATTTAAGCTGATGTTTTCCAAAGGCGAAGAAGGCAACAAGGCTTTGATAAGCTTTTTAAATGCCTTTTTGGAAGATTCTTACGGTAAAATCACAAAGGCCGAAATCCTAAACACCGAGCTCATTAGAGATAGACCGTCGGGTGAAACCTACCGCCTTGATTTTTTAATTAAAACCGACACAGGCCTTCTTGTAGACCTTGAAATGCAGCAATTTTGGAAAACCAACTATCCAAGGCGGAGTCAAATGTATCTTATGCGGCTGGCTTCGCGCTTTTTAAAGACAGAGCCTAAGGAAGACGATTTTTTGTACGCCATAAGCCTTTCGGTTTTCGGCTGCGATGTTCCCAAAAACGCAGAGCTTGTAAGGATGTCTGAAGGCTCTGTAATTCAATATCTTTATGTTGAATTAAACGAGCTAATAGTTTATACTATGAAAAGAAGCTTGAAGAGTATAATCTAAAAGATTTTTGGATAAGGTTTTTAGCCAACTATGAAGAAGATAAAAAAAGCGGGATGTTGGAAGAATTATGCAGATTAGAGGAGGGTATAAGAATGGCAGAAGCGACACTCTTTAGGGTAACGGATGAAGAGAGGCGAATGGCAATAGAACTCTCTAACGAAAAATATGAGATGTATGTAGAATGTGAACGTAATGAGGCTAGGCGGCTGGGTTTAGAGGAAGGCCGAGCTGAAGGTTCATATCAAGCAAAGTTGGAAACAGCAGCATCTTTTAAACGGCTTGGAATCGATATCGATAAAATAGTTGAGGGAACCGGCTTAAGCCGCGAAAAAATAGAAAGTCTTTAGCTCTAAGGTTTTTATCTCAAACTCTTGCCCCACTTGAAGCTCTATATGGCTTTGTGATACAATAACCCCACTATACTTTAGGAGCAAGAGTATGAGATGGAAAAATAAAAAAATCCCTGAGGGAGAGTTTATGGAGATGAGAGAAGAAATTCTCCAAACATGGCCCACGGGAAAGGATGTTGACTTAAAAGAGTCTATCGATTATCTAAAGAAGATCCCGCCTGAAAAAAACTTTGCAATTAAACTTGAACAAGCCGATAAAGAAGGCATTACTACGGCACAGCCTCGTGCCGGTGTTCCTCTTTTGGATGAACACATCAATCTATTAAAGTTTTTACAGGATGAGGGCGGTGCCGACTTTTTACCGAGTACCATTGACGCTTATACGCGCCAAAATAGATATGAAGAGGGTGAGGCCGGTATTGAGGCTTCAAAGAGGGCCGGCCGCTCTTTAATGAACGGTTTTCCTGCCGTAAACTGGGGTGTAGGTCCCTGCCGCCAAGTTTTGGAAGCCGTAAACCTTCCCTTGCAGGCAAGACACGGAACCCCCGATGCCCGTCTCCTTTCAGAGATTATCCATGCCGGAGGATACACCTCCAATGAAGGCGGAGGAATAAGCTACAACGTTCCCTATGCAAAGGCCGTTTCAATCGAACATAGTATAATGTGCTGGCAATATGCCGACCGCCTGGTAGGCTTTTATGAAGAAAACGGAGTTCACCTAAATAGAGAACCCTTCGGTCCTCTTACAGGAACCCTCGTGCCTCCCTCGGTTGCTATTGCAGTAGGCGTTATCGAAGCCTTGCTTGCAGCAGAGCAGGGTGTCAAAAGCATCACTGTAGGCTACGGTATGTGCGGAAACATGACACAGGACGTTGCTGCCGTAATTTCCTTGAGAGAAATCACCAAGGACTATATGAAAAAATTCGGCTACAAGGATACGTGCATCACTACCGTTTTCCACCAATGGATGGGAGGCTTTCCCGCAGATGAGTCCAGGGCCTACGGTCTTATTTCTTTGGGAAGTACAACCGCTGCTCTTTCCGGAGCTACAAAGGTAATCGTTAAAACCCCGCATGAGGCCTTCGGTATTCCTACCAAGGAAGCCAATGCAGGAGGCATCAAGGCTACTAAGATGGTTTTGAACCTTTTGAAGGGACAACGCTATCCCGATTCAAAAATTCTCGCCCAAGAAATTGAGCTTATCAAGGCAGAAACAAAGTGTATTATGGACAGGGTCTATGAGATAGGACATGGAGATCTGGTTGAAGGCACTATCAAGGCCTTTGAAGCCGGTGTAATCGATATTCCCTTTGCCCCTTCCCAGTACAATGCCGGAAAGGTAATGCCTGCCCGCGACAATGACGGATGCATCCGCTACCTGATGCCGGGAAACCTCCCCTTTACAAAGGATATTCTCGACTTTAACAGGGAAAAACTTGAAGAGAGGGCCAAGGCCGATAAGAGGGAAGTTGACTTCCAGATGTCGGTTGATGACGTTTATGCCGTAAGTTCCGGCGTTTTGGTCGGAAGACCGGCTAAACACTAAAATTATAGTAGGATTATATAGGAGTTTCGATAAACAGTTCGGCACATCTGCCTCACTGTTTATCTGACCGAGTTTTGTGCTCATGCACAAAACGTCGCATTATTGTATGCGGTTTGTAGACAAACCGCTTTGAAAAAACTTTTTTCGGAAGCTGAGGCTTCCTGCAAAAAGTTTTTATAGGAGTATAAAGATGAAAATTGTTGATGTTGTTTGCGCAGAAGGAAAAACAGGATTCTATTTTGATGACCAAAAGGCTATCAAGATGGGCGCAGGTCATGACGGATTTTTCTATACCGGAAAACCCGTAACAGAGGGCTTTACCTCAATCAGACAGGCAGGTGAAGCTATTTCCGTTATGTTCGTTCTTGAAGACGGTCAGGTAGCCTACGGCGACTGTGCTGCCGTACAGTATTCCGGAGCAGGCGGACGCGATCCCCTCTTTTTGGCAAAGGACTTTATTCCCGTAATCGAAAAGGACATAAAGCCCCTCTTTGTAGGAAAAGAAATTACAAACTTTAGAGAAATGGCCAAAACCTTTGAAGAACATAAAGTAAACGGAAAGAGAATGCACACGGCTCTCCGCTACGGTATTTCTCAAGCCATCCTTGATGCAGTTGCAAAGGCCCGCCACATAACAATGGCCGAGGTTGTTGTAGACGAATACAAGACCGGCTGCAAAATAAAGAGAATCCCGATCTTCACCCAGTCGGGCGATGACCGCTACTTAAATGCCGATAAGATGATTATCAAGCAGGCTGAAGTTCTCCCCCACGGTCTATTTAACAATGTTGAAGAAAAAACCGGTAAAAACGGTGAAAAACTTTTGGAATATGTTAAGTGGCTCAAAAACAGAGTTGAAACCATGAGAACCTGCAAGAACTACAATCCTATCTTCCACATTGATGTATACGGCACAATCGGAGACTTTACAAATAACGATGTTCCCAAGATGACTGCCTATCTTAAAACCTTGGAAGAAGCTGCCGCTCCTTTTAAACTTAGAATTGAAGGCCCCATGGATATGGGCGACAGAGAAAAGCAGATGCAGGTGCTTGCAGCTCTTACAAAGAGCCTTGACGATAACGGCGTAAAGGTAGAGCTTGTTGCCGATGAATGGTGCAACACCCTCGAAGACATTCAGTACTTTGCAGATAACCGCGCAGGCCACATGATTCAGATTAAGACCCCAGACCTCGGAGGAATTAACAACACAATCGAAGCCATCCTTTACTGCAAGGAAAAGGGAGTCGGAGCCTACTGCGGAGGTACATGTAACGAAACCAACCGCTCGGCCGAAGTTATCGTAAACTGCTCTGTTGCAGCCGGTGCTGCCCAGCAGCTTGCAAAACCCGGTATGGGTGTTGACGAAGGCTACATGATCATCAATAACGAGATGAATAGGATCGTTGCCTTAGCCAATAGGAAATAAGTTGTTTAGGAGTTTCGATAAACAGTTCGGCACAAATAGTGCCTCTCTGTTTATCTTCGAGTTTGTCTTTCAGACAAACGTCGTGGTTATTTTATGCGGTTTGTAAACAAACCGCGTGAAAAAACTTTTTTCAGGAAGCTGAGGCTTCCTTCAAAAACTTTTTTTAAGGAGTAGTTATGAAAAAGTTTAAGAAAATTTTCTTTGTGTTGACCATGATTTTGGCAGCCGGCACCATGGCTTTTGCAGGAGGAGCAAAAGAAGCAAGCCTTCCCTCGATTGATTTAACGATGGACAGGGCCGGTGCTTCCATTACCTTACCTGCAAAGGTTGAAAAAATCGTTTCGATGGCTCCGTCTACCACCGAAATCCTTATCGATTTGGGTGTAGCAGGTAAGATCATTGCAGCCGATACCAACACTCAAAAGGACGGACTTTTAAAGCAGGATATTCCATACTTTGATATGATGAAGCCCGATGCCGAAAAACTTATCGCCCTAAAACCGGATGTAGTTTTTATTTCGGGTATGTCGAATGCAAAGGGAAACACTCCTTTTTCTCCCTTAACAGATGCGGGTATCTGCGTTATAAACATTCCTTCCGCTTCAAGTATTGAAGCCATCTATCTTGATATTGCATACATAGCTGCCGTCGTAAAACAAGATAAAAACGGAGCAAAAATTATTGCAAACATGAAAAAGGAAATCGAAGCTGTCCGAAAGAAGGGCGCTTCTATTGGCCAAGATAAAAAGAAAAAGGTTTATTTTGAAATAGGAGCTGCTCCTTACATGTACAGCTTGGGAACCGGCACCTTTATCCATGAGATGATCGAAATTATCGGGGCCCAAAATATCCTTGCCGATCAAAAAAGCTGGGTAGCTGTTTCGGATGAGATGGTTTTGGCAAAGAATCCTGATGTCATTTTAACAAATGTAAACTATATTCGTAACCCCATTGATGAAATAATGGCCAGATCAGGCTGGGCTTCTCTTAAAGCCGTAAAGGGTAAACAGGTTTTTGCTGTTGACAATAATTCTTCTTCAAGACCTAACCACAACATTATCAAGGCCTTAAAGGAAATGGCTAAGGCCGTCTATCCCGAAATCTATAAATAATGAAACTTCAATTCAAGCTTGCAGGCTCAATCGCAGCCTGCATCCTTGTACTCATCTTGGGTGTCGGAGTCGGCTCGGTCTTTGTTCCGCCCCAAGATATCGTTAAAATCATCCTTTCAAAAATAGCTCAAAAAGAAATTTTAAGTATTCAAGAAACCTTTGTTGCGATTGTCTGGAATGTAAGGCTGCCCAGAGTTTTAGTTGCTTTTTTGGCAGGAGGAGCATTGGCTGTAAGCGGGGCAGTCATGCAAAGCATTTTAAAGAACGCCTTGGCTTCTTCTTACACCATGGGCGTTTCATCCGGTTCCTCCCTCGGAGCGGCTCTGGTAATTTTGACCGGGCTTACTCTCCCTCTGATGCCCGCTTTTACTCTTCCGCTTGCAGGAACTATTGCAGGCCTCCTTACAGTCTACACTTCGGTTAAATTTGCAGCCTTAGTTGATAGAAATTTTGAAAACTCGACGATTATCTTAGCCGGTATAGTTTTTTCTCTTTTTATAAACGGAATTATAACCGTCATAATCGCCCTTAACAGGGACGGAATGGCACGGCTCATATTTTGGCAGATGGGGAGCTTTGCAAGCCAGAACATAAAAAATTTTAATGTACTTCTGCCTATCTGTGCGGGCGGCACCTTGATTCTTACCTTTCTTTCGCACGAGATGGATCTGCTTACCTTCGGAGAGGAACAGGCTAGAACCATGGGAGTCAATACAAAAAAAATTAAATGGAGTCTTTTGTTTTTGGTTTCCGCCCTTACAGGGGCCGTAATTTCCTTTGTTGGCATAATCGGTTTTATAGATTTAATAGCTCCCCATCTTGTGCGCAAATTATTCGGAGCAAGGCATAAGATAGTTATACCTATGTCCTTTTGTATAGGAGGCACAGGAATGGTGCTCTGCGATATGATTGCAAGAACGATTTTGTCGCCCCAAGAGCTTCCGGTCGGAGCAATTACCGCCCTCGCAGGTGCTCCGTTTTTTTGCTATGTCTACTTTAAAGGCCGGAGGAGGGCTTAACTCTTATGGAGCATCCGCTGATAGAAGCAAAATCACTTTATGCAGGATATTCAAAGACACCCGTTTTAAACGGTATTTCCTTTTCGGTTTTAAGGGGCGAAAGCCTTTGCGTTTTAGGTCCCAACGGCTGCGGAAAAACGACTCTCTTAAAAAGCCTTGCAGGTCTTATAGATTATTCGGGAGAAATTCTTTTAGACGGTAAAAATCTAAAAGATATAAAGCATAAGGATATAGCCAAAAAAATCGCTCTTTTAAGCCAAGTCTCTTCAATATATTTTTCATATTCCGTTTACGATACGGTTATGATGGGACGCTATGCCCGTCTTGAAAACTCGTCTTTCCGTTCTTTTTCAAAAAACGACAGGGCCTATGTAGAAAAATGTTTAAGGGCTGTAGACGTTTGGAGCTTGCGCGAAAAGAAAATAGATGAACTTTCAGGCGGTCAGCTTCAGCGGGTTTATCTTGCCCGAACCCTTGCCCAAGAGCCCGGCCTCATTCTTTTGGATGAGCCTACAAATCATCTGGACTTAAAAAATCAAACCGAGCTGATTTATCTTTTAAAAGATATTTGCAAAACGGAAAACAAGACCGTCATCGGAGTCTTTCACGATATCAACCTGGCCCTTCAATTTGCCGATAAGCTCCTTTTTTTGAAGGACGGAAAGATAGCCTCATTCGGAAAAAAAGAAGATATTTTAACCGGAGAGATTTTACAATCCGTTTACGGAATGGATGTAGCCGGCTGGATGAAAGATTCTTTTAATTTATGGCTTACAGCTTTTTAGCTTACAGGCAAACGATTATCGGAAACTTGAAGCTAAATCTTTTTTTTATTTGCGGCTATTTGCTTTGTTGCTGTGTGGAAAAATGTACAAAAATATGCTATACTGGAACTCGGGAGGTATGATATGTTTTTTGCAGATTATGAAACCCACAAAAAAGAAAAAATTTCTCAGTCAATTCTTTGGGAGTATGATACAAAAGCTCCCGATTGGGATTGGAATATAATGGCAAAAACTGTTGTCGCCCGCGTCTTGGAATACGGCAGACCGGAGGATTATTATGCCATGTTTCAACTTTACGGCGGTTTTGAAAAGGTAAAAAATATTGTTGTACAAATTCCGTACCTTCCCCCAAAAGAATTGAACTGGTCTTGTTTGCTTTTTGATTTAAAAAAGGAAGATTTTTTATGCTGCAAAAGAACACTGTCGAGAAAACTGCATTTGAATTATTAAGAACACTCATGAAAGACTCTCAAATAGATCAATTCTTTTTAGTTGGCGGCACTTCCATTGCATTGAGGCTTGGACACAGGAAAAGTATTGATTTGGATTTATTTACTCAAAATGATATATCGGTACAAGACCTTAATAAACATTTATCAAAAGAATACGGATTTATTGAGAGGTATAAGGCTCATAATACATTAAAAGGCGAAATAAATGGTGTATTTATTGATTGTATCAAATATGATTACCCTTTACTAAAACCATTGTCTACAGAAGAAAATATACGGATAGCAAGTTTTGAAGATGTTATTGCCATGAAACTTTCGGCAATTACCGATAACGGTACTCGGTTGAAAGATTTTGTTGATATTTCGTTTTTATCAACAAAATATTCATTAGAGGCAATGCTGGACTTTTATCGATTGAAGTATAAAAATGTAAATATACTATCTGTTGTAAAAGCCTTATCTTATTTTGATGATATAGACTTTATGGATGAGCCGGTAAACTTAATAGCCGGAAAATTTAATTGGGAACATATTGAAAAACGCTTGCATGATATGATAAAAAATCCTCAAAAAATATACAAAACCTATCCTATATAAGTACAATTAAACTCACATGGTAAGTATATTAATTTCTATATTGTTTTTTTTTGTATTTTATAATATACTAAGAGCCTAAAACATAAATAATTTGGAGGCAAAAATGAACCCATTACAAAACACCGAACCTAAAGAAGTATTTAAATGGTTCTACGAGATCTCTCAGGTACCGAGAGGTTCCGGAAATGAAAAAGCTGTCAGCGATTTTCTTGTAAAATTTGCAAAAGATAGAAATCTTGAAGTACATCAAGATAAGGCTATGAACGTTATCATAAAGAAGAGCGGAACTGCAGGATATGAAAAATCTCCGACGGTTATTATTCAGGGACACATGGACATGGTCTGCGAAAAAGAGGCTTCTTCAAACCACGACTTTTTAAAAGACCCGATTAAATTCGTTGTAAAAGACGAAATGCTCTATGCAGATAAGACCACCCTCGGCGGAGACGACGGTATAGCCGTAGCCTACGCTCTTACCCTTCTCGATTCAAAGGATATTCCCCATCCGCCTCTTGAAGTCTTAATTACGACCGAAGAAGAAACCGGAATGGGAGGAGCGATGGCCCTTACCGATGAGCATCTTCAGGGAACACGGCTTTTAAATATCGACTCGGAAGAAGAAGGCGTATTTTTGGTAAGCTGTGCGGGAGGATCCAACATTCATGTCTTCTTCGATATAAAGAAAGAGGCCGCAAAGGGTAAATTCTTAAAAGTTACTGTCGGCGGTCTTCTCGGAGGGCACTCAGGTATCGAGATAAACAAGCAGAGGGCAAACTCAATCAAGCTCTTGGGCCGTGTTTTGTACAACATCAAACAAAACGAAAAAATCAATATTGTAGAAATTTCAGGCGGCTCAAAGCACAATGCAATTGCAAAGGATGCCTATGCAGTAATAGCCGTTGAAAATACGGATGCCGTTTTAAAGATTGTCGAAAAAATGGCGGCCGATTTTAAGGGCGAGTACAGGGCTGTGGATAAACTTTTAAGTCTTGCCGCCGCCGAAGCTCAAAATCCTTCCGGCCAAATGTTTACAAAAGAGCTCAGCCTAAACATTATAGACTTTATGGCCGGTATCCCCAACGGTGTTCAATACATGAGTATGGAGATCCCCGGGCTTGTTCAAACAAGTTTAAATAACGGCGTTTTGGAAGCAATCGACGGAAGAATCAAATTTACGACCTCTGTACGAAGCAGCGTAAAGAGTGCCCTTGATGAAATTGTAGATGTCCTTAGGATTCTCGCCGAACGCTGCGGAGCCGAATTCAAAAAAGCTTCGGAATATCCCGCTTGGGAATACAGCCCCGATTCACCCGTACGAGATGCGGCCGTTAATGTTTACAAAAAACTTAACGGAAAGGAACCGGTTATTACGGCAATACACGCAGGGCTTGAATGCGGCCTTTTAAAGAAGACCCTCCCCAATGTTGACGCTGTCAGCTTCGGTCCCAATCTGCATGACGTGCACACGCCTAATGAACACATGGAAATCGCCTCTGTAGAACGTGTATGGAAGTTCTTATTGGCATATCTTGCCGAATTAAAGAACTAGAAATAAGGAACAAAAGTTGAGGTCCGGTTTACCGGGCCTTATTAAAAACTAAAAAGGGGCATGAAGTCATGCCCCTTATGGGAGTTGTGCTTTGAACCGCCTAAGGGCGGATGCTCACATCTCCCTCCTAATTTAATTGTATCATAACTATTGTAATTGTCAAGTGAAATAACCGTAAAAATCTAAATTTTCTTTTCGTCAAAACTCTTGTATGATATGTAAAGAAGATTAAAAAGCGTTCCCAGCAATAGGATAAAGGCCCATGTGCGGGCATGGATAAAAGGATTTTTTATGGGTAAAAAAAGATCCGATAGTACAGAGCTCAAATTTGTTACAACATCCCATGAATTCCAGCGTAAAAATCTTCCTAGATAGATGCCGAAGGCTGAAATATAGATTACAAGAACAGAAAAAAATTGCGGAAACCTTAACTTAAAAAGAGCCTTAATCTTTGTCTCGATAAAGTCTAAACTTACAAAGCCGTAAAAAAGTCCTGTAAAGCTATATGAAAATAAAAGAATTAAATCATACCATCTCATAGATGAGGCTGCCGTTTTTAAGTGTATAAAATCGGTTACTATATAAAGGGCATTAGGAAAAAAAATAAGCCATACCGGCAAAAAAATAAGAAAAATTACTTTTTTGTTATTTTTTGACAGGTATAATATTGAAGAAACAAACCAAGGGACAAAGGCTAAAAACAAATTCCAAACCAAGAAAAGTAAAAAATAATTTTCTGCAATAAAAATTCTGCAAACAGATAAAAATATGCAAAAAAAAGATAAGAACATTAGAGCAAAGGTGCTTTTTATTTTGAATATATTTTTAAAGTAATGGCTCATTTATTCTCCAACAATTAGGATAAAGGCGGTCTTTTTTGCATTGAAAAGACCGCCTGATTTTTTTATTTTAGATTTTCATAGATCCGCATTAAATTCGTTTTCATGCGTTCAAGATAGCTCTTGTTATCCTCGGGGCTTTCGATTGTATAAATCTTTTCAACCTTGGCCCCAAGCTCGGCAGCAAGGGTTTTTGAAACAAGGGGGCTTGCCGCTTCTTCAGTAAAGATAACCCTTACCTTATGCTCTCTGCAATAGTCTACCAGTTTTGCAAGCTCTTTCGGATTAGGCTTGTTTTCATTAAAGATATCCGTGACCGAATTTTGCTCCAAGCTAAAGTCTCTGCAAAGATAGCCGAAGGCTGCGTGCCCCGTTACAAAGTGTTTGTTTTTAAGCTTAGAAAATTTTTCTATATATTCTTTTAAAAGGGTATCTAGGCCGTAAATATATTTACTTGCATTTTCATGATAGCTTTTTGCATTTGCCGGATCTGCCGCTGCAAGAGTATTTTCGATATTTTTAACCATAATTTTTGCCGAAGATAGGCTGAGCCACGTATGAGGATCGAATTCTCCGTGGTGGCAGTGCTCATGCCCCTTGCCGTGTTCGTGCTCTCCTGCACAAGCTTCACAGTCGCAATCTTCGCCGTGTTCATCATGGTGGTGGTGACCGGATTTTATCGGTTCAATTCCTGCGCTTGCTTCTACCATAATCAGCTTTCCGTTGTTGACGGCTTTTAAAGCATCTTCAAGCCAAAATTCCATGCCTAAGCCGTTGTATACCAAGATGTCGGCCTTTGACAAGAAGGCAAGGTCCTTGGCCTTAGGTTCAAAATCATGAGACTCCATTCCGGGCGGGATGATAACCGAAATATTAACCTTATCCCCTGCAACAGCCTGAGTAAGCTCCTTCATTGCATCGAAGGTAACGGCAACATTCTTTTTTCCATTATCGGGCATTTCTTTGGCTCCCATCGCAAAAACATTTATCGATGAAAGGATAGCAATAAATAAACATGTTTTTAATACAGACTTCATATAAACTCCATAGGTAATTTTTTAAGACGGAATAGAATATAATACCGTGCCTAAATTAAGTCAAGAATTAAAATTAAATTTTTAAGGTTGAAGGCCGGGAACCAAGTACTTTTCGGGGATTTTAACAGGCCGTCCTGTGCTGTCGACACAGGCCCAGGTTACCTTTGCTTCTGCACAAACCTTTCCTTCTTCATTCTTTACTACCTGTAAAAAAGTCCCCGACACCTTACCTAAATCCATATGGGTAACCTCAATGGCCAGTTTATCGTAAAGTTTGGCAGAGTGCTTGTATTTAATATCTATGTGTGATACATAGAGCATGTAGCCTTCTTCAATCATCCCTACATAGTCAAAGCCTATTTTTTTTAAAAACTGCATTCTGGCATATTCCAGATAGTTTAGGTAAACTGCATTGTTTACATGATTATAAGCATCAAGCTCGTAGCTTCTTACTTCAACATAAAACGTATGTGTCACAATCTTCCCTTCCTATAAAAACTTTTTAATTCAGTCTTCCGATTTCGTTTGCTTCGTGCATTTTTTCAAGGTCTGCCATTACCTGATCGACTACGGCTTGTTTTTTATCTATTCCTGTAAGTTCTGCATGTTCGGCCTTGACCCTTTCTCTATATTCTTGACAGTTTATGATAGGGCTGGCATCAAAGATGAGTCTATCTTTATGGATAGTATCTTCTGTCATATCTCCGGAATCGGAAATGCGCAGACAGTTTCCATTTGCCGATATCAGGAGCATTATATCGGACATCTTAATATAAGAATCTATTTCTTTTACCCCCTTCTTTGTTTCGGGATTTCCGGGGCGGTATCTTGTGCCTGCAGGATATACAAGAATTACCCGGCCTTCTTCTTTTGCTTTTTCGAGAGCCCGCATTGAAGCGAGGTTTATCATCTTGCTCCTCTTTAATTCTTCTGCCAAAACTTCCGGGTCCTTAATTGATTTGATATATCGGCTGGGATAGATATAAATGCGGTCATAGGCACTTGCAAAGGCTGCAACATAGGGATTATCTTCTCCAAGTTTTAAGCCGGCCATTGCGATGCACTTTTCTGCCAGTTCAGTTCCTTTGGGGCCTGTTTTTTTCATCAGATGCATAAAAGCAGGGTAATCCATATTACTGTAGTGTTCTGCAAGGATTATTCCCTTTTTACCCTTGTTTACCTCATCCAAAAATTCTTCCAGATGTTCCGGATGCCTAAATTCCGAATTCTCAAGGGCGAGATCGTCTACCATCTCATCAAGAATTTTAGAAAGAGCGGGATTACCTTTTTGTAATACGTTTTCTGGTGTAACTGCAGGATTTTTCATAGTATGTTTTGCAATTTCCGGTAAAAGGTCTTTAACATATTCCATTAAAGTCTGCTGCATTTTGAACCTCCATAAAGTTTTTTTAGAATTTAAAATAAACCGTCAAAATAATCTTTGTATTTTTGGTACGAAGCCTTATCGACAGTCAAACTTACTACAGTATATTTTGAATTTTCTCTTTTTATTATCAATTTAATATCGTGCTTTATGCTCTTTGTTTCAAGATCATAGACGTTGTTTATGACCTTAAATTTCTTGCTTGAACCGCTGAGTTCCGTATCTTTTGCAAGTACCTTGGACAGCTTACCTGAAGACGAAAAGTATTTTATTAAAAAATCCGTCTCCCTGCCTTTTGCTCCGGGTATAGTTTTTAAGTCTATTGTGTTTACATTTAAAAAGGCCTCATTTCCCATAAAAAAAGTATTGTCTGCTATCTGCGTCCATTGGCTGTCTAAAGAAAGCTTAACCCCGTCAACGCTTCTTTCCTCTTTTTTTGCCTTAGGGTTTAAAACGAATTTGGTCTCAAGCTGTTTAGTTTCTTCTTTGGGGGTAAACTCAAAAAAAGTTTTTTCGTCCCCGGTTTTTCCCATTTCTACCAGCTCAAAGGCTTTGTTCTTATCGGAATCTAAAATTTCTTTTACATGAAAGAGTGGAATGTAAGAGTGGAGTTTTACCTCGCTTTCGCCTCCGAATTGTTCTTCATTTACCGTTTTGGAGCCCGTTTTTATTACAAGGCTTTCAATCAGGTTTTGAGACTTCCACGAATATAGTTTTGGGAGCATTCCCATAAGATAGTTTACGGCATAGGTGTAGGCAGGATCCGTGTTGATACCCGAAATGTTGTTTTGGCCTGTGATTACGAATTCCCCATCCAAAATTTCTCCGCTAAAAAGAACCTTTGCAAAGACCTTCCCGTTTGAGGTGCACAAGAAGCTTCCTATCTCATTGTCATTGTAATATAAAAAACCTGCCCAAGTGCCTTCTTTCCATGAAAGGTCTTGGTATATAACGTAATCACCCGATTCCGTACCCTCCCATGCTGACTTTTCTTCAGCTGCAAGCCGAAAACCGGCTGCCGTCAGGAGGAAAAAAAGTAAAAAGCTTAAACTTAAAATCTTTTTCATCTTAAAAAGCCTCTAGCTTAATTTTGCAAGTTCTTCTTTTACGTTTTTTTCCACCAAATCCATCACTTCATCTTTATTGACCAAGCTGTTTTCGGAACTGCTTCTCAGTTTAAATTCGATATTGGGAAGATTTTTTTCGCCGACTACGAGCCTTATAGGAATGCCTATGAGATCCATATCCTTAAATTTAACGCCGGTTCTTTCTTTTCGGTCATCCAAGAGAACTTCAATTCCTCTTCTTTTGCACTCGTCATAGAGGCGGTCGGCTTCTTTTTGCATTTCGCCCTCGTATTTTATGGGAACTATGGCAACCTGAAAGGGGGCGACGCTCATAGGCCAGATTATTCCGTCCTCATCGTGGTGTTCTTCGACGATTGAAGCCGTAAGGCGGTCAAGCCCTATGCCGTAGCAGCCCATCGAGGGATGCTGCTGTTTTCCGTTTTCATCGAGGTAGGTCATATTCATCGACTTGGTGTACTTATAGCCCAGCTTAAAGATGTGGCCGAGTTCATTGCCTTTTTTAGTGTAAAGAGGAGTGCCGCAAACGGAGCACTTATCTCCTTCTCTTACCGTGCGGAGGTCAAAGACATGGGCAGGGGTAAAATCTCTTGAAGGCTCCACATGAATAAGGTGTTTGTCTTTTTTTAAGGCTCCGGTTACTGCATCGTGCATGAGCATAACGCTTTCATCGGCAATTACGGGAATGTTTTTTAAGCCTACGGGGCCTGCAAAGCCTACAACCGTTCCTGTCGCTTCTTCGACTTCGGCATCGCTTGCAAGGATTGCTTCCGAGGCTTTAAGGGAGAATTTTAACTTTGCTTCGTTTACTTCCAAATCGCCCCTTATGCAGACTGCTGCCAGGTGAGTTTCTTCATCGCTCTCTTTCGCTCTTTTTTTACTATTTTCTGCATTACCGAGTACTTCGGAATTTTCTATGCGGTAAATCAAGGTTTTTATAAAAGAAGAGCTTTCCGTTTTTAAAAAGGCCGTAAGTTCTTCTATCGTTTTTATGTTTGGTGTGTCGATTTCTTCTATATTACTTGCAGAAGCCGAACCTTGCTCCTTATCGGGTGCGCAGGCAGCCTTTTCTTCATTTGCTGCATAACCGCAAGAAGGGCAGAGAAGGAGGGTGTCGTCTCCTACGGAAGACTCTACCATAAATTCCTGCGAGCCGCTTCCTCCCATCGCCCCCGAATCGGCTTTAACTCCTATTACCGTAAGGCCGCAGCGCTTAAAAATCTTTACATAGGCTTTTTCAAAGCTGAGATAGGCTTCATCTAAGCTTTCGTCATTTGTATGGAAAGAATAAGCATCCTTCATTGTAAATTCGCGGGTTCTCATAAGCCCGTAGCGGGGCCTGATCTCGTCGCGGTATTTTGTGTTAATCTGATAGGTTAAGACCGGATAGTTTTTGTAAGATGATAATTCGTTCTTTAAAAGAGCCGTGAAGGCTTCTTCGGCCGTGGGGCTTACTACCAACTCTTGGTTTAAGCGGTTTTTAATGCGCAAAAGTTCAGGCCCCATAGAATCCCATCTTCCCGATTCCTGCCAAATTTCGCCCGGAACGATTACGGGAGGCTTAAATTCGAGACAGCCTATTGCATCCATTTCTTCCCTGATAATTTTTTCGACCTTTCTAAAGGCCTTTAAGCCGAGGGGTAGATAGGCAAAAAGCCCGTTTGCCAAATTTCTTATCATTCCTGCCCTCAAAAGCAGCTTATGGCTTTCAACAACAGCCTCATTCGGGATTTCTCTCAAGGTAGGCATATACATCTGCGTCATCTTCATAATTACTTCTCCAAAAAAATTATTGTACCGCTTTTGCTTAAAAAAATCTATAGGATAAAATTTAAGATGTTTTTTTTAATTTTACTTTATACTGCATAAAAAATATACAATAATAATGGAGGCATAAATTAATATGGAACAGGAAATTTTAAATCCCAAAACGGATTGGGTATTCAAATTAATGTTTTCAAAAGGAGAACAGGGCAACAAGGCTCTTATAAGTTTTTTAAATGCTTTTTTGGAAGATTCTTACGGTAAAATCAAAAAAGCGGATATTTTAAATACAGAACTTATTAGGGATGCTCCGAATGGAGAAACCTATCATCTTGATTTTTTGATTAAAACCGATTCAGGTCTCATTATCAACCTTGAGATGCAGCAATTTTGGAAAAGCAACTATCCAAGGCGTAACCAAATGTATCTTTTACGTTTGGCTTCTCGTTTTTTGAAGTTGGAATCTAAAAAGGATGATCCTTTATATGCTATAAGTATTTCGGTTTTTGGATGTAATGTGCCTAAAAATGCGAAACTGGCAAAAATGTCTGAAAATTCCGTTATTCAGTATCTTTACATTGAATTAAATGACTTAATAGGTTATACTATACGAAAGAAACTGGAAAAATACACACTAAAAGATTTTTGGATAAGATTTTTGGCTAATTATGAAGACGATAAAAAGAGCGGAATGTTGGAAAAACTATGTAATTTAGAGGAGGGTATAAGAATGGCAGAGGAAACACTCCTGATGGTAACAGAAGAAGAAAGACAAATCGCTAGAGAACTATCTCGAGAAAAGTATCAAATGCTTTTAGAAGCGGAAAGAGCTGACGCAAGAAGAGAGGGCTTAGCCGAAGGCCGTGCAGAGGGGTTTGAACAGGGAATTCAACGAGGAATTGAACAAGGAATTCAACAAGGAATTGAGCGGGGCATGCTGCAGGGCAAAAAAGAAGGTTTTGCTGACGGTGCATATCAAAAAATACTTGAGATGGCTAAACTAATGAAGATGTTTAAATATCCTTTTACAGAGATCAGTAAAATCACAGGCCTGAATATAGAAGAAATAGATAATTTATAAAAAACGGGTCTTTCAAAACTATAGCACAAAATACAAAAAAGTGATATAATCCGCTGCCTATAGCCCTTTGTTTAGGCGGTTAGCTAATATAGAAATTATCAGGAGTTTTCATGTCAGTTCTTTTTTACGCAGAATCGGTTTTAAGTTTTGTATTTTCAATCTTGTTAATTATAAAAAACGGCTCAGGCCTTGCCGGTGCGGCTTTGGCCTTGGGTTCGGCTTATTCTCTTTGGAAAGCTTTTTCTACCTTTTCTTTTTTTAAGAAAAAGACTGTAAGTACTATGCTTATAATGCGTAAAACTATGGAATATGTGCCCTATATTTTTATGGCCTGCTTTATTATGTCCAGGGCTTCTCAAAGCGGAGAGGATAGGTCTACTCTTGATGCTGTCTTAGCCCTTTATTGGATTGTATTAGTTATTTACAACAGAATTCTTTTGTTTAGATTAAAGGATAAAAGGCTTTCTAAGTATTTTCCTGAATTACCTGAGATACCTAAAAAAAAGCGCTCTTTTATTTCGGAAATTTTAGATTGGGCTGATGCAATATTGCAGGCTGCCTGTATAGTCCTACTTTTTAGCGTTTTTGTTTTGCAGCTCTATGTTATTCCTTCAGAATCCATGGTGCAGCAGTTTATGATAGGAGACAGGGTTGCAGGTTTTAAGGCCGCTTCGGGCCCTACTTTTCCTCTTTCATCGTTCCGTTTTCCCCAAATTTATAATTATAAGAGGGGAGACGTGGTTATAATCCGCAATCCTCATTATGAGAATGACCCGAATAACGAGCTTAAATTTTTTACTTCCCAGCTGGTTCAATACTTAACCCTTACTATGGTAAATATCAACAAGGATGAAAGCGGAAGAATAAAGGCCGATCCCTTGGTTAAAAGAATCGTAGGTGTGGGCGGAGAAAAACTTATGCTTGTAGACGGAGTGCTCTACATAAAGAAAGCCGGCGAAAAGGATTTTAAGGCCTTTGATGAAAGTACCTACGCCGTTTGGGATCTATCCAAACTTCCGCAGTCAAGTTTAAAATATGTAAAAGACGTAAAAATGAATACCCAAGACCTAAACAGGCTTCAATCTGTGGAAGCTTGGAGAGCAAGGGTAAATTTCGATGAGGCAGAAGCTGAGGCTCTTACCCTTGTTAAAAAGATGAAGGAAATAAAGTCTAAACCCGATAAGATTTTTTCGGCTAAAGACTTTTTGAGCAAGGCTCAATATCTTGTTACTCAAATGGCCCGCGATAACGAGGCAATAGCCTCAAAGATTTTGACTACCGACGGCGGACTTACCTGGTTTGAAAACTTTTTAACCTCATGGAAAAAATCTGCCGAAAAAAATTCCCACAATTTATACGAGATGAGAAATGCCCGGCTCAATGTTCTTGTAAAATTGACCTTTGGAAGGCTTCTTGTAAGGAACGCGGAACTTTATAAGGCCAATGTGAGCGAGGCTGCCTTTTCTTCGGATGCGGAGCGTCAAGCTATTATAAACGAGCTTGGTGAGTACCTGTATTATTTGGCCCTCTCATCTCAAAGAAACATGGATGAATTTCCTAAGGGGGAAGAAGAGTACATCCCTGAAAATTGCTATTTTATGATGGGAGATAACCGATTTAATTCCACGGACATGAGGCACGAGTATCAATACCACTTGGAAGCTTTGAATAAAGATGATCCCATGTCGATGATGTTTGTAACAAATGTGGCCCCCCGCTATATTCATTCTTCGAGAATGTTGGGAACCGTAAACCTGATTCTTTTTCCCAGAGCCCGTTTCGGTTTGGTAAAATAAATTTAGTTTAAGTAAAAAGCCGCATAATTTATGCGGCTTTTTTTCAAAGTTTCAATTCGTGCTGCTCTGTTTAGCCTTTTACTTTTAGTTCACGTGCAAGTTCTTTTTCGTCAGCCCATTCGGAACGGGCTTTGAAAACCTCGCTTCCGTCCTTGGCCCTCACTATGGAGTGAATACAGACGTTTTTAGAAAGGCTTGATCTGCATATAAGCTCTTCACCATACATGGCAGACGAAATGAAGTTGGTATCAAGGGTTTTTAATAGTTTTCCCTTGCAAAAGTCCGCATCCATGTATGAAAGAATCCACCTTATATAGTTCAAATTGTTTACATGGGAATTCATATCTATATCCAAGAGGGTGGGGCAGAAATTTTCTTCGATATCCCATTTTTCGGGTATGGCAATCTTTGCAAATACCTTACCTTCAAGATGTTCATCATTGAAACTTAAATTTCGCATAGTTTTTTCGTCAGGCTTTACAGGCTGTCCCGTTTCAGCGTTCAATATTACCCAACATGAGCTTGCCCTAAAAATAGGCTTTTTAAGCTCTTTAAATTCTTCTTCGATGGATAAGTTCTTTTCTCTCCCTTCTTCAATACGGAATTTTTCTTCAAAGGCCTCATCAATGGAAGTTTTTTTTCCGTTTTTGGCATAAAAGAAGGCACAGTCCCTAAAGCAAAAAAAGCCCTTAGACGGCTGTGCCCAAGTCTGAACGATTAGATCATCCATCCAAAGGGGATATTCGGCAATTTCAAAATGTTGTTTTGTTATAACCCAGGTCATTCCCATTCTTTGTAAGTGAGGGATGGAAAGCCCCGTTGTACTGTAATGCCCTGCTGCCAATTCCTGAACTAAAAGAGCAAATTCCATGGGTGTAGCCCTGCATTTTCCGTCTATGTTTCCTGTTAGGATCTTATGACGGATGGTGTATTTATTGTCTATAATCATAGGCCGGATTATAGCAGTTTTTTAAAATTGTTTCTAGGGAAGAGCTTTAACCCTATATAGACATATTTTATAAAATATAATATACTCACACTCAATTATATTTTAGGAGGTGCGTATTTATGAGATCTTTTTCTAAATTTGCACAAGTAGTTTTTTTTGGGCTTCTTATTGTGTCGGCTGTTTTTGTTGTAAGCTGCGGCGGAAACGGAAATGCAGTTCTTAACAAGGATAAGCCTCTGGTATTTTTTAACAGACAGCCTTCAGATCCGACAACGGGAAAAATCGATATGACTTCTATGAATTGGAACGACAAGACCTATTATGTAGGTTTTGATGCCGCAGGCGGCGGTGCGGTTCAGGGAAAACTTATCACCGATTTTCTTGCTTCGGCAGATGCTTCACTTGACAGAAATGAAGACGGCATCATCGGTTATGTTCTTTGTATCGGCGATGTAGGACACAACGATTCAAAGGCCAGAACTGAAGGAATCAGAAAGGCTTTGGGAACTTGGGCCGGTTCCACCGATCCCGGTAAAACAAAGCAGGGTTCCGTAACAATCGCAGGTAAAACCTTTGATGTTATCGAGCTTGAAGGAAAGGCCATGACAGGAACAGACGGTTCTACATGGAATGCCAATGCTGCAACAGAAGCCATGGGCGGATGGGCAACAAAATTTGCCGATCAGATCGATATGGTTGTTTCAAACAATGACGGTATGGCAATGGGCTGTTTACAGGCTTCAAACTATCCTGCAGGTGTTCCGATTTTCGGCTATGATGCAAACGCAGATGCTATCGAAGCTGTAGGCAAGGGCCTTCTTACAGGAACAGTTTCTCAGAACGTTGATGCTCAGGCAACTGCAACCTTACAGGTTTTGCGCAACTTGCTCGACGGTTTAAAGGGAACTGATGTATACACAAAGGGTATTACGGCTGCAGACTCTTACGGCAATAAAATTTCGGCTCCCGTTCAGTACTGGGCTGATGTAAAGGCTGTTATGGCTGCCAACTCAGGTGTTACAAAGGCTAACTACAAGAACTACCTCGGCGGAACACGCGATGCCGGAATCAAGCAGACAAATGCTCCCAAAAAGAAGGTTCTTTTAACGATTTATAACTCAGGCGATAATTTCCTTTCTTCTTCATACTTGCCTGCATTAAAATACTATGCTCCCCTTTTGAACATTGAATTGACAATCGTTCAAGGTGACGGACAAAACGAATCAAGCTGTTTGGATAAATTTACAAACTTGAACAACTTTGATGCCTTTGCCGTAAACATGGTAAAAACGAACTCAGGTTCAAATTACACCGACAAGTTAAAGTATTAATGAGTCTTAAATTTAAGACTGCCGTTAATCTTTGATGGTTTTAAGGCAGGGGAATTTTTCTCCTGCCTTAAAATTAAATAAGAGGCTTTTAAAAGGAGTTGAGATCTTTGGGATGAGTGATGTAGTTCTTGGAATAAAAAACCTTTCAAAATCTTTCGGAAAAAATAAGGTTTTGGACGGTATTAACTTAACCGTAAAACCGGGCTCCGTAATGGGACTTATGGGAGAAAACGGAGCAGGAAAATCCACCATGATGAAGTGCCTTTTCGGTATATATACACGGGATGAGGGTACCATTTCTTTATTAAATAAATCAATCGAATTTAAAAATCCTAAAGAAGCTCTTGAAAGCGGAGTAGCTATGGTTCATCAAGAGCTTAATCTTTGTCTTGACAGAACCGTTACCGACAATTTATTTTTAGGCCGTTATCCGACCAACTTAGGTGTTGTTGACGAAATAAAAATGTTTGAATCTGCAAGTTCTCTTTTTTCTTCGCTCAATATGAATGTCAATCCCAAAACAATAATGCGCACCATGTCCGTTTCGCAGCGGCAGATGGTTGAAATAGCAAAGGCTGTTTCCTATGATGCAAAGCTCATCGTATTGGATGAGCCTACCTCTTCTTTAACCGAAAGGGAAGTAAAAAAACTTTTTTCGATAATTAGAGCCTTGCAAAAAAAAGGCGTTTCATTTATTTATATTTCGCATAAGATGGATGAGGTTTTTGAGGTTTGCGATGAGGTTGCCGTTTTAAGGGACGGCAAGATGATTCTTTCAAAACCCATAGCTGAAACCGATATGAACGAAATTATTGCGGCCATGGTCGGCCGCTCTCTGGATAAGCGTTTTCCCGATGTGGATAATGTTCCCGGAGAAGACTTTTTAAAAATAGAAAACTTAAAAACAAAATATGCTCCCGTTTTGGAAGATATTTCCTTTACCGTAAGGAAGGGAGAAATCTTAGGCCTCTACGGGCTTGTAGGAGCCGGAAGGAGCGAGCTTTTGGAAGCCCTCTTCGGAATCCGCACCATAGAGTCGGGAAGCATAAGTATTAACGATAAATATCTTAATTTTAAAAGCAGTAAAGAGGCTATGGCTTACGGCTTTGCCCTTTTGACAGAGGAACGAAAATTAAACGGAATGTTCGGCAAGGACACAATTGAATTTAACACGGTAATTACCAATTTGAATAGCTATAAAACTATGGGTGTCTTGTCAAACCGCAAAATGCGTGAAGCCGCAAACAGGGAAATAGACACCATGAGGACACGCTGTCTTTCGGCCGATCAGGGTATTTCGGCCTTGAGCGGAGGCAATCAGCAAAAGGTCATCATCGGAAAATGGCTTGAGCGCTCTCCCGATGTATTTTTGATGGATGAGCCTACCCGCGGTATAGATGTAGGGGCCAAGTACGAAATATATCAGCTTATTATCAAGATGGCCAAAGAGGGTAAAACCATAATCGTCGTTTCGAGCGAGATGCCCGAAATTTTAGGGATCACAAACCGCATCGCCGTTATGTCCAACCGCCGCCTTGCAGGTATCGTAAACACCAGGGAAACCGATCAAGAAACCCTGCTCAGGCTTTCGGCTAAGTATTTGTAGGAACTATTTTAAGGAGTATGTTGTATGGAAAATAAAAACAATGAAAAGGTAGATTTAATCGATTTTAGTTTTTTTAACGAAGACAAAAAACTTGCCGAGTACGGCAAGGCCCTTCATGAGCTCCGCAAGGACGGGGTCGATAAGATAGCTTCTTTAAAAAATCATATTTATGCCCTTAAAAAGAACCGCCTGATAGACGATGAGGTAAAGGCTTCTTCTATTGAAGAATATAAAAAAGAAATTGAAGAAGCAAAGAAGACAGCTCTTGAAAACAAGGATGCTGAAAAGAAACTTGCAGCCGAGGCAGTAGCCTATTCGAATAAGCTTTTTAACGATAATATAAAGGATTTTATAAAATCGGAAAATCAAAAGCAGGAGAAGTACAAGGCTGAGTATGAAACTCAAGCCGCTTCAATTATGCAGGAAAATGAACTTGCAAAAAAAGAGGTGCATGAGGAGTTTGAAAAAACAAAGGACACTGCCGAGCTTAACCGAAAGCTCAATGTTCTAAAGTTTCAGCTTAACTCTTCCTTGGCTGAGGCAAAAAATAAATACAGGGATGCCCTTGCCGCCTCTAAGGAAGCAAAAAATCAAGCCTACATAGACCATGTTCAAAAAAATATTTCTTTAAGAAACGGAAGAACAAATCTTAAAGAAAACATGGTTTTAAATTTTAAAGATTATGTTTATAAGTTTAAGCTCTCAAGCTTTTTGTTGAGCAACGGTCTTTATCTTGCAATTTTGGTTTTCTTTATTGTCTGTATAATTGTGGCTCCCATATCGGGAAACGGAAACCTGCTGTCCCTTCCCAATATTTTTACGATTTTGGAACAGGCTTCGACAAGAATGTTTTACGCCCTAGGCGTTGCAGGGCTTATCCTTTTGGCGGGTACCGACTTGAGTATAGGAAGAATGGTTGCCCTCGGCTCTGTTATTACGGGATTGATTTTACATCCGGGACTTAACATAGTAACCTTTTTCGGCCTCGGCCCTTGGGATTTTACGGCCATGCCTATGGTTTGGCGCCTCATTCTTTCGCTCGGTCTTTCAATCTTGTTTTGCGTTTTATTTAGTGCCTTTGCAGGCGTCTTTTCTGCCCGCCTTAAAATACACCCCTTTATTTCGACCCTTGCAACCCAGCTCATTATCTACGGTCTTTTGTTTTTCGGCACGAGCGGAACCCCTGTCGGCTCAATCGATAACGAGGTAAAGGATTTACTCGGTGGTAGGTGGATTTTGGGCATTGTAAATAACGAGATGATTACCTTGCCTAAGCTTATAATCCCTGCCTTGGTTGCGATTGTAATTGCGTGGTTTATTTGGAATAAGACCGTCTTCGGAAAAAATATGTATGCAGTAGGCGGAAATGCCGAAGCTGCTGCCGTAAGCGGAATAAGCGTTTTTAGGGTTACCATGGGAGTCTTTATTATGGCAGGTGTCTTTTACGGTGTAGGCTCCTTCCTTGAAGCCTTTAGAGCCAATGCAAGTGCAGGAACGGGACAGGGCTATGAACTTGATGCCATTGCTGCCTGCGTTGTAGGAGGCATCTCCTTTAACGGAGGTATAGGAAAGATAAGCGGTGCCGTAATAGGCGTTATCATCTTTACAAGTTTAACCTACTGTTTAACCTTTTTAGGAATAGACACCAACTTGCAGTTTGTGTTTAAGGGTTTTATCATCATTGCGGCTGTTGCCTTAGACAGCGTAAAATACCTAAAGAAAAAATAAGTCTTAGGAGATTTAAATGATCAGCGATAAAAACAATTGCGATAAAAGTGCTTACGATAAAAATGCGATTAAGGATGCCGTAAAAGAACATTACGAAAATTTGGCAAGGGAAAATCTTGCGGTAAACGGAGAAGCCGAAAAGATAACTGCCTCAATAGGCTATGCCGCTAAAGATCTGGCAGGAATCCCTAAGGAGGCAGACTTAGGGCTCGGCTGCGGGAATCCTCAAGAGGCGGCCAAGCCTCGCCTAAACGAAAGCGTTCTTGACCTAGGCTGCGGACGGGGGCTTGACTGCTTTATAGCATCAAAGGCAGTGGGTAAAAACGGAAAGGTCTTCGGGCTTGACGGCTCCGAAACCATGATAAGACGGGCCTCGGAAATCGCCGTAAAAAACGGCTTTACCAACTGCGAATTTATTTTGGGCGAGATTGAAAACATTCCTCTTCCCGATAATTCCTTAGACCTTATCATGAGTAATTGCGTAATAAACCTGTCTACGGATAAATACGGAGTTTATTCCGAGATTTACCGCTGCCTTCGCAAAGGCGGAAGAACAGCTGTTTCGGATATAACCTTAAAAAAAGCCCTGCCCCAAGAGTGGGTATCCGATCCCGATATGGTAAAAACCTGAGTGGGAGGAGCCTGGTCTGCGGAGCAGATCAAAACAGCCTTCGAAAAAATCGGCTTTAAAAATATCGACATAAGCTCAAAAGAGGTATCCGACGAGTATGCCAAAAAATGGGGCCACGGCTTGGAAATAAAAACCTACATCCAAAGCAGCCTCATCTATGCCGAGAAGTAGGAATCTTTAAAATTTACCCATTTATCGAAAACAAAAAAAGTATATAACAACATTGACAATAGTACTTAAAAGTGGTACTATAAATTGGTGAATGCAAAAAATAAAAAAACATTTGAGAATATATATAAAAAACCTATTCCGTCAGATATTTTTTGGACTGATATCGAGGGGCTGTTTATCTCATTGGGTGCGGAAATTTCTGAAGGAGCCGGATCTCGAATAAGGGTAAAATTGAATAATACACGGGCTGTTTTTCATAGACCCCACCCTGAAAAAGTTACAGATAAGGGAGCTGTTAATTCGGTTAGACGATTTTTAGAAAACGCAGGAGTAAAAAATGATTGAATATAAGGGATATATCGGAAAAATAGAATACGATCCGGAAGCAAAAATACTACATGGAGATGTTATAAATACTCGTGATGTTATTACATTTCAAGGTACAAGCGTAGCGGAAATAGAAAAAGCCTTTGTTGACTCGGTTGACGATTACCTCAACTGGTGCCGGGAAGAAAATGTAGAACCCGAGAAACCATATTCCGGAAAATTCAACATACGCATATCACCGGAACTTCATAAACGAATTGCAATCAATGCTAAAAGATTAAATCTTTCATTAAATAGTTTCGTTGAAAAAGCCTTACAACATGAATTAACAATGACTAGAATATAAATTACTATGCTCTCGGCATCCATGTAAGCATTATATATAAAATGAAGGAGGAGAAAACTTTGAACTTAACAGACGATATACAATTACAAGAATTAAAAAATGCCTTTATTTCTTTTTACGGGAATTCGGAAGAAAAAATTATTTTTGCGGCTTCACCTGCTCGCATAAATATAATAGGCGAACACATAGATTATAACGGAGGTCTTGTACTTCCTGCGTCGGTGAATTTATATTTAAGGATTGCCTTGCGTAAACGGCGGGATAAAAAAATAATTTACCGCTCGGTTAAATCGGAAAAAGTTTTTGAATTTGAGCTTGACGGAAATTTAGCCTTTGATGAAGAAAAAGATTATGCAAATTATTTAAACGGAATGTTTTTGTTTTTAAAAGAAAGGGGCTTAAAGGCCGACACCGGTTTTGAGCTTTTAATCACAAGCGACATTCCGCAAGGAAGCGGTATATCTTCTTCGGCTGCCTTGGAGCTTTGTTTCGGCAAAATTATTTCTCATGCCTTTGATTTTGAAATCAACGGAGTTGAGCTTGCTAAAACCGGCAGGCGTGTCGAAAATGAATTTTTAGGCCTTAAATCGGGAATTATGGATCAGTTTTCGATAGCTATGGGTAAAAAAAATCAGGCCCTGCTTTTAGACACTTCCTCACTGGAGTATGAGTACATTCCTCTCGAAACCGAGCCTTACCGAATTGTAATTATGAATTCAAATAAGCCGCGCAAATTGACGGAATCTAAATACAACGAAAGAAAGGAAGAATGCGAAAAAGCCCTTGCCTTTTTACAAAAAGAAAAAGATATAAATTTTTTGTGCGATCTAAGTGTTTCCGATTTTAAAAAATTGGAGCAAGGCTTGGCTTCCAATTTGGGAGAAAAATTTGCCCGCAGGGTAAGGCATTGCGTTACCGAGATGGACAGGGTAAGGCGGAGTGCCGAAGCCTTAAAAAATAAGGACTTAAAACTTTTAGGCGATTATCTAAACCAATCCCACCTTTCCTTAAAAGACGATTACGAGGTTACCGGAAAAGAACTGGATGCTCTTTTCTTTGCCGCCGTAAAAGAAAAAAGCTGTATCGGTGCAAGGATGACAGGTGCCGGCTTTTCGGGCTGTGCCATCGCCATTGTTCACAAGGACGGCTTTGAAGACTTTGCCGAAAGGGTCGGGAAGGAGTACACGGAACAAACCGGCTTTACCGCCTCATTTTTTGCCTGCCAAGCATCCGACGGAGTATCTGTTATTTCGGTGTAATTTTAACCGCAAAGCTCGGTGTCAAAATAATAAATCAGTCCTTGACGGCTGCCGCGGATAAAGTACTTCCACCATAAGACGAGATGAGGGCTTAAGGGCTCTCCTATTTTTTGAGTCTTGAGCATCCGTTCTTTTAGCTTCGATTCAAGGTCAAACGATTTTTTTATTGCTTCCCGAATAGAAAGGCCGTGTACATCAAAGGCCGTATTTAAAAAATCTTTAAAAAATGAAGGGTAGAGAATTTCATCTTCTTCTATCAAAATAGAATTTTCCAATAGCTTATCGAAGCTTTTGTTTTTAATTTTGTCTGTGCTTTTGTTTTGCGGAAATTTAAAAAAGTTCGGCGGATAATTATTTTGCTCAGCTATTGAAGGGTTTGTCTTTTCAAAAAAAAGATTTGTTTTGCTGTTTGCTTTTTCAAGGCGCAAAAAGATTTTTTGGACTGCCTCCATGCTTGCCTTGACTGCTTCCTCATAGCTTTCCGCAGAACTTAGGACATTGCCGCATTTTTCTACATTGTTTTTAGGGAACACGGCCTCATCATTTTCAAAGAGTCGTGGTAAAACATCTTTTACGTTTTTTGTGCTTTGAGCTTCTTCAAGCCCTTCTATTTTTTTTATTATTCCCGGCACCGAAATCCAAGCCCGTTCTGCACTAAACCGGGCGGCACCACCTATGGGAAGCTCATCTACGGGTTCGCCTAGGGCGATTTTGACGGCGGCCTTAGTTACATTAAAGCCCGAAGAATAGGGAACCGTCCAGCCTGACATGTAACCCCCTGAAAGGCGGGCCGCGATTTCGCCGACACAGGCAGTCCGTTTGCCGCCCTTTTGGGGATCGGCTTTTCGTAAAAAAATATCTCCCTTGGCAGCTCCGTTTGTAAGTCCCAAGGCTCTTATTCCCAGACAAAAAACTCTTATAAGCTCGTCACACTCTTCCTTGCCCTTAATCGACGGAATGGTATGTCCCATTTCGACAAAGTAGGGCGGGAAAAAAATATGCCTGTCTGCGAGGGCGTTTAAAAAAATCTCTCCGTTTACAACGAGGGCTTCAAGCGAAAACTCTTCACCGTCGATGAACTCCTCGGCGATGGCCTTTCCGCTCCGCGAAAAATTTACCGCATCTTCTAAGGCCGGTCTTAACTCCTCTTGGGAGTAAACCAAGCGGCAGCCGCGAGCTCCCATGTTGTCGGCAGGTTTTACCGTAATAGGAAAGGGAATGGCTTTTTGTTTTAAGATTTGAAGGGCTTCATCGATTTCGTTTTTAAAAATATGGGTAAACTTAGGGGAGGGAACTCCGTGCTTTTCAAAGCACTTCCTCATCAGGACCTTATCGCTTGCGCGGCGGGCTGCTTCCAAGCTGTGCCCGGGAAGAGAGCAGCTTTCTGCAAGAGCTGCAACCGATACCGAAAAGTCCGTAGCTGCGGTAAAGACTCCGTCCAGGCCGCTATCGGCCGGGTCGCCTTCTTCTTTTAACTTTTTTGCAAGGTCTATGAGGGAGGGAATGTCTTTTAAATCTATCGGAAAAAATTTGTCGGCCTCTTTTGCACAAACCGCATTCGGGTTTCCGTCGACGGCTATAACTTCACAGCCCAATTCTTTTGCTGCCCTTATTGCAGGCCCCTGCATTAGCCCTGCTCCTAAAATTAAAATGCGCTTTTTATTTTTTTTCATATTCAGCTTAAACTCATCCTAATTCTAAAAATTTAAAAGCCTGTCGGAATATCTATAAAACAGGTTTCGAGGTTTGTATCAAGTTCAAGTTTTTTTGCAACCAGTTGAACGCCTACGGTTTCCGTTTGGTAATGGCCGCCTGCAATAACGTTTATCCTGTTTTCGAGGGCATTGTGATAGGTAATGTGTTCTATTTCGCCCGTTATGTATAAGTCGAGCCCTAAGGCTATGGCATCATCTATTTCCGAAGCGGCTCCTCCCGAAATAACTCCCACGGTTTTAATCTTTTTAGGTCCGAAGGGAAGGATGTTTGCAGGTTTTTCTCCTTGGGGGAAAAGCTTATTTACAATCTCGTCTATCTCCAAGCCTTCTTCCGACCCCGGCTTTGCAGGAAGGCTGCCGTAAAGACCTATGTTTATACCCCTGTACATTCCGAACTCTTTTAAGTTTTCAAGCTCAAGGCGGCGGGCAAGCCCGATGTTGTTCCCGTAAAGAGGATGAGCATCGAGGGGAAGGTGAACGGCATAAAGCACAATGTCATTGTCTAAAAGAGCTTTTATCCTGTGATAATGATTTCCCATAATCCTTAAAGAGCGGCTCCATAAAAGGCCGTGGTGTACGAAGAGCATATCGGCCTTCCGCTCGGCGGCTTCCTTTATCGATTGAAGACAGGCATCTACTGCAAAGGCAATTTTTTTTATTTCTTTTCCGCTGTTTTGCACTTGAACGCCGTTTTGCGACAAATCCTGAGCCGCAAAGGCATCTATGTTTAATAATTCGGTAAAATAAAGATCAAGGTCTTTTAACTTCATAATAATCCCCCGCAAAAACTTTTGTTAGATTATACTTTAGATTCTTTTTGAATTCAAGACGGCGGGATGATTGACGATTTATCAATCAAGTTTTATGCGGATTGATGAGGCTATTTAAAAAAATATGTTTTCGTTTCGTAAAAACTATGATATAATTATTCTTAATTAATTTAAGGAGGTTTGAGTATGCAACTTACTCGGGAACAGGAAGAAATTTTAAACGGTTCTCAAGGAGAGATGCAGGCTAAGGTTTTAAAAACCTTGGTCATGTATGGTGAAGCCTTTGGTGCCGAAAGGCTTGTGAAAGTTACGGGAAGATACGGACATCTTGTTACAAGTTTTGGGATAGGAGTTATGAAGCCGGTTTATAAATTGATGGATGAACTTCTTCAATCCCAAGCTGTTTCAGGGATTCCGTTTACGGTAGACCCGCGTCCGCTCGATGACGTGGTGCCCAAAAGTTTTTTGGAACGCCTTGTTTTTAGGTTTATGTACAGCAAGCAGGAAGAATATGAAAAGCAGCTTAAAGCTATGGGGCTTCTTTCAGATGAGGGCTACACTTGCACTTGCTATTTCGATGAGGTAGGGAATACGCCGAAGAAGGGAGAAATCTTAAGCTGGGCCGAATCCTCTGCCGTTAATTATGCAAACTCGGTATTGGGAGCGAGGTGTAATCGCAATTCAGGTATCATCGAAATGTTCGGGCTTATTGCAGGCTGGGTACCCGAGTTCGGCTTATTGACCGATGAGGGGCGTAAGGCCGATTTAATTGTCGAGATCGAAACCGAAAATCTAGCCGAAGCCCAACTTTTGGGAAGCGCTATAGGAATCAAGGCTGTTGAAAACGTGCCCTACATTCGAGGCTTGGATAAATTTTTAGGACATGATCTGAATGAGGAGGTAAGAGCCTACTTTAAGGATATGGGAGCCGCCATGGCATCCAACGGAGCCGTCGGTTTATACCATGTCGAAAACCTGACGCCTGAGGCGAAGGAATCCGGGGCTTCTTTAATCCGTAAAAATGCAGAGACCTATAAAATTACCGAAGCCGAGCTTTTGAGGATAAGAGCTTCATATCCTGATATTAGAAAAAATAAAAATGCCGCTCCCGAGCTTTGTTTTATAGGCTGTCCTCATCTTTCAAAACAACAGCTCATTAAATGGACAAATATTATAGAAAGAAAGTTAAAGGAAAATAACAAATCAAAAATTTCTATACCGACGGTTATGACTTCGCCAAGGGGAGTTTTAAAGGAATTTTCCAAAACCGAGGAATATGCAAAATTAAAATCCTTCGGTCTTCTTTTTTCTGAAACCTGTCCCCTCATGTATATGAATAACCCGCTTTGTGCAAAAAAATCGGTTATCACAAATTCCAATAAACTTAGAACCTATACTACGGCTGTCTACTATAAGGACGATGAAATAGCCGATCTAATTACGGGAGGCGTTTAATATGAAAACATTTAAGGGAAGAGTAATTGTTCCGGGAACAGTATCGGCAGAGGCCCTTGTAAGCTCTCAAGGTTTTAATACCCTTGCAAGCTTTCAAAAAGCTTTGATGTTCGGGGATAAGAAGGCTCATTGCTCCGATCAAAACAATCCGGACTTGTATAAAAAGGAAATAGCAGGGAAGGCTCTTTGTCTTCCGCAGACCATAGGCTCAACTACGGGCGGAATGGTTATATTCTGTGCCGCTTCTATGGGCCGGCAGCCTGCCTGTATGCTTTTTTCGGAACCCATAGATTCATTGGCTGCAGCAGGCGTAATCCTTGCAGCAAACTTTGCCGATAATCCTATTCCTACAATCGATAACTTGGGAAAAGAATTTTTATCTGCGGTTAAAAGCGGAAGCAGAATCGAAGTTAAAGAAGGTGGTGAAGTTTTAATTGAAGACTAAGGGTTCAATTTAAAACTATAGAGTATAAAACTATTTGGAGGAAACTTATGAAATTTGATGCCGAAATAAAAAAGATGGTGGACGCTTACGGCGGATGGATGGAAGGCGATTTTGAAAACAGGGCAGGGGGAACAGGCCGAATGACTAAGGCTCTCTATCCTTACACCCAATTATTTTCGCCTATTTTAATAAACAAAACAAAAATTAAAAACCGGGTTGTAATGGGGCCGATGGGAAACATAAATATGTGTGAAGAATCGGGACGGCCCAACAAAAAAATGCTCGAATATTTTTTTGCCAGAGCTAAGGGAGGTGTCGGCTTATTGACAACCGGCCTTGTACCCATAAGCCACGGAATAGATCACTCGGTAACGGAACCTCATAATTATTCTTACTTTCCCCGTATCGACGGAACACGTACAAACCTTGTAGGCTGGAGGGATCTGGCTCAGGGCTGCCATGCCTTTGGAAGTAAGATCTTTATTCAGTTGACCCCGGGGTTGGGCCGTGTAGGGAACCCCCAATGTCTTTTAACCAAGTTTAGATTTCCCGTATCGGCCTCGAGTAATCCTAACTTTTATATTTCCGAAATTCCAAGCCTTCGCCTTTCCGGCCGTGCCTTAGGAAAAATTATAAAAAATGCAGGACAGGCTGCCGCCGATGCCAAGGAGTGCGGGCTTGACGGCATCTATCTTCACGGCCATGAAGGCTATCTTCTTGAGCAGTTGACCAACCCGGCCTTTAACCGCCGTAAAATCGGAAAATATGCCGACTGGCAAAGATTCGGACTTGATCTTGTAAAAGAGATAAGAAACAGGGCCGGTGCCGATTATCCTATCATGTACCGCATAGATCTTTCCCTCGCTCTTAACGAAACCTATGGGGAAGAAGGCATGAAGGTTAAGCAGCTTAAAAAATTTAAAAACGGAAGAACAATTCATGAGACCCTTGATTATATGAAAAATCTTGTAAAATGCGGAGTAGATATTTTTGACGTGGATCTGGGATGTTACGATAACTGGTGGCTTCCCCATCCTCCTGGAGGAATGCCTGCCGGCTGTTTCCTGGAAGTGTCAAAAATAGTAAAAGCCTATTTCGCTTCCAATAATATTATATCCAATGCCGGAGTCCCTGTTCCTGTGGTTGCTGTCGGAAAGTTAGGCTATCCCGATGTTGCCGAAACCGCACTAAGAAACGGTGACTGCGATATGGTCATGCTGGCCCGCCCCTTATTGGCCGATGCCGATTGGTGTAATAAGGCCTATGCAGGAAGGGTCGAAGATATCAGGCCCTGTATAGGATGTCAGGAAGGCTGTATTAACGAATTTGTTTTAGGAGGGCATCCCCAATGTGCGGTCAACCCGCGCACCGGTTTTGAAGATGTGCTTCCCTTTGATGCACCTGCGGCCGAGGTGAAAAAAAATATCGCCGTTATCGGTGCAGGCCCCGCAGGTATCTTGTTTGCATCCAAGGCTGCAAAAAGAGGTCATACTGTAGAGCTCTTTGAAAAAACGGACAGGGTAGGCGGCAGCGTAATTACGGGAAGTGTGCCTAAAATTAAATACGATTTTGAAAACTATTTAAACTATCTTAAAACAGAGGTAGAAAAGGCTAAGGCCCTGCCTAACTTTAAACTTTCTTTAAACACTGAAGTTGATTTGGAAAATTTAAAAAACAAAAAATTCGATGCCGTAATTTTTGCATACGGAGGTAAACCCATTTCTCTTTCCGTTTCGGGAATTGAAAAGGCAAAGACGATTCAGGCCGTAGATCTTCTTTTAAATCCTAAAGAGGCGGAAGATGCTGAAAAGATTGTTATAATAGGCGGAGGTGTTGTAGGATGTGAAACAGCCTATTGGCTGAAATATGAGCTCAAAAAGGATGTTGCGATAGTAGAAATGCTTCCTTATTTTATGAAAGGAGTTTGTACGGCTAATAGGGGCTACCTTATCTACTATATGCAAAAGGCCGGTGTTAAACTTTTAAATTGTGCAAAGCTTATAGGGCTTGATTCGGGAAAGGCCCTTGTAGAAAAAAATATTTCGAAAGGCGTTCCGAATCCCTATAATACTTGGCAGCCTATCCTGCCTGAAAATATTCCGAATCCTCTTGCAAAAAAAATAGGCAATGAAACTCAAAGACTTGAGCTTGATGCCGATTTAATCGTTTTTGCCGTTGGAAATAAAACCGATGATAGTCTTTACCTTTCGGCTCAAGCTGCAAACATAGCACCTGAGATTTACAACATAGGGGACAGTTCTTTTTCGGGAAAGGTTTTGGAAGCAACCCGTGCTGCCGAAAGGCTTGCAGCCGGAATTTAGTTTATATGCTTAAATTTAACCTGTATAGATGTGATCATGCTGGCCGTCTGCATTAAGACCTGCTGTAGGTCCGAGGGTTGAGTCTGATGCGGGGGATCCAGCATCTCCCAAGGCTCCGGCTGTACCGAGTAAGCAAACAATAGCGGCAGGGTTGAAACCTAATTTTATACTCAGCGGAAGATAGATGGTTGCAATAATCGGGATTGTACCGAAGGATATTCCGACATTGTGCTGTCAACTTTTTTGTTAAAATTTATATTTTTTCCTTGACAATCGGCATAAGCTATGCGATAATCTAGTAATGCAAAATATATGGGTTATTAGGCAGCTTATATATTTTGAGTAAAACTTTTATGGAGGATATTTTTATGGAAAAATCCAAAATTAAACCAAATGGTTTAGCTCTGTTGCCTTTTTTAATTTTTGTTGTCGTTTACCTTGGAATAGGTGTAACACTTGTTGCAAAAGGCGATCCGATGGGTTTTTATGGCTTTAAGGGGCCTATTGCGGTTATTGTAGGTATTATAGCCGCTTTTTTGATGCACAAAGGTTCTATTAATGAAAAATTCGATGCATTGATTAAGGGATGCGGAGATGAAAACATTATTACTATGTGTATTATTTACATTTTAGCAGGCGCCTTTTCGGTTGTTTCAAAACAGATGGGAGGCGTTGACTCTACGGTAAACCTTGGTTTAACATTAATTCCTGCTAACTTTGTTACTGCCGGTCTGTTTATTATCTGCTGTTTTTTATCTATCGCAACAGGTACCAGTGTTGGAACTATTGCTGCCGTAGGTCCTATAGCTGTAGGTTTTGCAGAGAAAGCCGGTATTTCAATGCCTCTCATGATTGCTTCTATGGTAGGCGGTGCAATGTTCGGAGATAACCTTTCCATTATTTCCGATACAACAATTGCAGCTACAAGAACCCAAAATGTAGAAATGAGAGATAAATTTAGGGTAAACATGGCCTTAGCCTTGCCTGCCGCTCTTATAACATTAGTTCTTCTTTTGATTTTCGGAAGACCTGCTGTTCCTCCCCAAATCGAGTCCTTGGAATTCAGTATTGTTAAAGTCTTACCCTACATATTCGTATTGGTTGCTGCCATTGCCGGCCTTAACGTATTTGTAGTTCTTCTTGGAGGAATTGTATTCTCAGGTGTTATAGGAATGGTTTATGGGGCATTTGATCCTTTACAGTGGACAAATCATATCTATGACGGCTTTAACGGAATGTTTGAAATATTCTTGCTCTCTATGTTAACCGGAGGTCTTGCCTATATGGTTACACAGGCCGGCGGTATGGAATGGCTCTTACAAAAAATAAAGGGTATGGTAAAGGGAAGAAAATCAGCCGAGCTCGGTATCGGTGCCCTAACCCTTATTACCGATGCTGCAACAGCCAACAACACCGTTGCAATTATTATCGATGGACCCATAGCGAAGGAAATGTGCGAAGAGTTTAAGGTTGACCCGCGAAGGTCTGCATCTCTTCTTGATGCCTTCTCCTGTGTAATGCAGGGACTAATCCCCTACGGTGCTCAGCTTTTAATAGCCTGCTCGTTCACAAACGGTCTTGTAAGCCCGGTAGGCGTTATACCCCTATTGTGGTATCAGCTCTTATTGGCAGTTTTATTAACTCTTTCTATCTTCTTCCCGTTTGCAGACGGATACATTAAAAAGCATCCTTGGAATTTTGAAGAGTGGAAGGCTGTTAAAGCAAAATAACTTATTGGATTGTAAGTCTTTATTTTTAAACTAAAGCTTAAGCCTTAGTTTAAGCTAAAACTAAAACCCGAGATTCTTTATGAGTTTCGGGTTTTTATTTGAATATTTTAAATATTTTTCTTTGCCCCTTTTAGAGAAAACAAAACAATACTTGCTATAATGACTACGCCGCCTATAGCCGTGCCTGCATTTAAAGTTTCACCGAGAGCAATATAACCCAAAATACTTGCTATCAAAGGATTACCAAAGAGAAAATTAGTAACATCACTTGTTTTTTCCGCTATTTCTATCCCCTTGTTAAAACAAAAATATCCAAGGGCACTTGTAAAAATTCCTAAATAAATGAGGCTTCCGGTATACTTGAATTCCGCATTAATAATTTGTTTATATGCATCTACACAAAAAGGAGATAAAATAATGGCTGCGGCAATCATACTGTAGGTAACAATCTCTATTGAGGTATAGCCCATCTTTCCGAGCTTTCTGCTTAAGATATTGTAACCGCAGAAAAAAACGGCAGCTGTCAGAGTCCAGAGGACTCCTATGTTTATCGATAGGATTCCCTTCCACAAAATAATAATTAAGACACCGCCAAAGGCAGAAATAATTGATAAGACTCCTATCTTGCTTATTTTTTCTCCGTAAATGAGAGAAGCAGCGGCTGCCGTCATTATGGGAGTTGTAGCGATTATAATGCTTGATGTTGCGGCAGTAATTGTTTTAAGCCCCATATTAAAAACTATAAGATACAGGGCAAAGCCGAGTGCGCCCGACAAAAAGAAAAGGCCTATATGCCGTACCTTGAACGGCGGGCGTAAATTATTAAATTTTCCTATAATCAAAAGAACAATACTTGCTAAAACACATCTTAAAAAGCCTAATGCTTCCGGACCGAAATGCATCAAAGCAAATCGTGAAAACGGAAAAGAGGAGGCAAAAAAAATAACAGCCATTAAAGCAAATAAGTATGATTTTATTTTATTGGACATAGCATGACTCTGGATTTAATATAGACTTTCGTCTAAGGCTATGATATAATAAGATCATAATGAAGTCAAGTATGAGTGTTATAGTTAAATTTTATTTAGTAAACAGTTTATTTTATTTGGTTTTTCTCGCAGTTATGTTTATTGTTTTAAACCGCCTAATTACAGGGCCTGTCAGTTTTGGAGCTCCCTTAATTTTTATTCTTTTAATTCCTGTCATAATTGTAGTTGCTGCATTTTTTTTGGCTCATAAATTTACCGGTTCTGCTTTTCATGCTGTTCCTCCTATTATAATTACGATCTTTATTCTTTTAATTCCTAGAGGCGTAACATTCGTAAAAAAAAACTACATTCCGGCAGATTTTGAAGAGCTAGTCTGTGTGTATGATGAATATTATAATGCAAAGGGAAAGACCATTGCCGGTATAAAAAACGGTTTATTTAAATATTACGGCGCAGATACAGGCCTTCTTCACCACGAAGCTGTTTGGTCGAACGGTGTGATAGACGGCTATTCCGTTTTTTATTATCCTGACGGGCAAAAAGAAATGGAGGGTAATTTAAAACCCTTAAAAGATTTGCCTGTTTTTTTTGAACACAGGGTCTACCGCTGCGGAAAATGGCTTTTTTATAATAAAGACGGCTCATTAAGAGATACCCGACTCTACGATGAGAACGGTGTTCTTATTTCGAGCGATGTTTGCCGTTTGTATCAAAAAAAAGAAGGTGAAAATCTATATAGAATCTATGAACTAAAAACCATGCTCCCCTTTACGGGAAAAATTACACGTGAAGCCGTTATCGATGATAAGGATGACTATCCTTATCACACAACAGCCGAAATAAGGGACGGTTATATGGAAGGTCCTTGGGAAGAATTTTCTTCTTTTGACGGACTTGTTCTTGTAAGCCGCGGAAACGCAAAATCAGGCTATCTTGACGGCGAATACACTTCTTATTATGAAGACGGGCAGATCGAAGAAAAGGCTTTTTTTGTTATGGGAAAATTTGATGGAGAGTATAAGGCCTTTTATCAAAACGGTAATCTTCAATGTTCCATATTTTTTAAAGATCGTCATCGTCAAGGCCTTGCTCAATGGTTTTATGAAAACGGAAACCTTGAAACGGAAATAGAATATGACAATTCCGGAAATATAATCAATGAAAGAAATTTTGATAAAAACGGAAATATGATATCAAACAAGGATTAATTTCTTTTTTACCTGCTGTTATTTTTGAATTTTTCGATTTTTATACTTGCGCTAATACAATAAATGTCTTATAATAATCGCAATATGTGTCTTTTATTTGGAGGAAGATATGGATAAAAAAGAATTAGAAAAACTGGGATTTGCTTCAAAACAGATTCATGCAGGAAGCATCAAGAACAAATACGGTGCCTTAGCTACACCTATTTATCAAACTTCAACATTTGCATTTGACTCTGCAGAGCAGGGCGGCCGCAGATTTGCCTTAGAGGAAGATGGTTATATCTATACCCGCTTAGGCAATCCTACGACTACAGTTGTTGAGGAAAAACTTGCCTGTCTTGAAAACGGTGAAGCATGTATGTCTGCAAGCTCCGGTATCGGTGCCGTTACCTCATGTATTTGGTCAATTGTAAATGCAGGAGATCACATCGTTGCAGGAAAAACTCTTTACGGCTGTACCTTTGCTTTTTTAAATCATGGTCTTTCACGCTTCGGTGTTGAGGTAAGCTTTGTCGATACACGTGATCCTGAAAATGTTAAAAAAGCCTTAAAACCGAATACAAAGGCTGTTTATTTGGAAACACCTGCTAACCCTAACATGTATCTTTGCGATATTGCAGAAATAAGCAAAATTGCTCATGCTCATAATCCTGAATGTAAGGTAATAGTAGACAATACCTATATGACACCCTATCTTCAGAGACCTCTTGATTTAGGTGCAGACGTTGTTCTTCACTCTGCAACAAAATACCTAAACGGACATGGAGATGTTATTGCAGGTTTTGTTGTAGGAAAAAAAGAATTCATCGATCAGGTACGCTTTGTAGGTGTCAAAGACATGACAGGTTCTACATTGGGCCCCTTTGAAGCCTACTTAATCGGCCGCGGTATGAAGACACTCGATATCCGAATGGAAAAACACTGTGCCAATGCTCAGAAAGTAGCAGAGTTCTTGGAAAAACATCCTGCAGTTGAATCCATCGCCTTCCCCGGTCTTAAGTCCTTCCCGCAATACGAGCTTGCAAAAAAGCAGATGAAGCTTTGCGGAGCCATGATTGCCTTTACCGTTAAGGGAGGTTTGGAAGCAGGTAAGACTCTTATAAATTCCGTTAAGTTTGCAACTATTGCAGTAAGCTTAGGTGATGCCGAAACCCTCATCCAGCATCCTGCAAGTATGACTCACTCTCCTTATACACCCGAAGAAAGAGCCGCTTCGGACATTGCCGAAGGTTTGGTACGCCTTTCTGTAGGTCTTGAAGATGCTGAGGATATTATTGCCGACTTAAAGCAAGCCTTGGATAAACTTGTTAAATAAGTCTTAATTTAAAAACGGACAGGTGTTTTCACCTGTCCGTATTTAAAATGGAGGTTGTTGATTTTTGAAAGCAGCTGTGTTTGCCGGAACCACAGTTGATACCCGAATGGGAGTAGAACTTTTAAAAGGGCACGGTTTAGAAGCTATTGCCGTTCCTATGTCGAGTAACTGTGATGAGCAATCAAATTTACAGTATTTTTCACAAGAAGCTCTTGAGGAACTTTTTATTACAAAATCAAAAGAAGCTTTATCCCAAGGAGCTGATATTATCGTCATATATTGTAACTCCTTAAGTGCTGCCGTTGATTATGAAAAAATAAAAAAACTTTTAAATATCGAAATTTTTAGTCCTTTAGATACATATAAAAATTTACCTGGCTATTGTAAAAATATAGCTATTTTAGCTGCAAACGGATTATCGGCTTATACAATAGACAGGATTATTCAAAGCTATAACCAAGATAAGAATACTATTCCGATTGGAAATATTAGTATAGTCAGACTCATCGAAAAGGGTCTTAGTCCGGCTGAAATAGTAAAACTATTAAATCTTAAAGGCTTTTTATCTTATCTTGAAAAAATTGAAATAGATGAATACAAAATAGACAGCCTCATATTAGGCTGCACCCATTTTCCATATATAAAAAAAGAATTGGAAAAATACACTTCAATTAGAATTATAGACCCGGCAGATAAAATGCTGGAAACCATATTACATACTAAGGAGAAAAAAGAGTATGCAAAAGAAAACACAAACAATGACCGGTAATAATGCGGCTTCGTATGTAGCCTATGCCTTTACCGATGTGGCTGCCATTTATCCGATTACGCCCTCATCAGATATGGCTGAGCTGGTTGACTCATGGGCTGCCAACGGAAGAAAAAATATTTTCGGTCAAACTGTTCTTGTTTCGGAATTGGAATCCGAAGCGGGAGCTGCAGGATCAATGCACGGAGCCCTTTCTGCCGGAGCCTTAGCTTCAAGCTTTACAGCCAGTCAGGGGCTTTTACTTATGATACCCAATATGTACAAGATGTCCGGTGAACTTTTGCCGGGTGTTTTGCATGTATCGGCCAGAGCCCTTTCGTCTCATGCCCTTTCTATTTTCGGCGATCATCAGGACGTTATGGCTTGCCGTCAGACCGGTTTCGGTATGCTTGCCTCAGGCTCGGTTCAGGAAATCATCGACCTCGGCGGTATTGCTCACCTTGCAGCAATAAAGGGAAGAGTTCCCTTCCTCCACTTTTTTGACGGGTTTAGAACCAGCCATGAACTTCAAAATGTCGAACTCATCGATTATGAAGAGTTCGCAAAGATGCTTGATTGGAAGGCCTTAAACGATTGGCGCACCACAGCCATGAATCCCGAGCATCCCTTTACAAAGGGAACGGCTCAAAACCCCGATGTTTATTTCCAAGCCTCGGAAGCCTCAAATAAATTCTACACAGACGTTGTAGAAATAGTTGCAGACTATATGAAGCAGATTTCTGCCTTGACAGGAAGAACTTACCGCCCCTTCGACTATCACGGAGCACCCGATGCCGAACGAGTAATTATCGCCATGGGTTCTATCACCGAGACGGCCGAAGAAACGGTTGACTACCTTGTTTCTAAGGGAGAAAAGGTAGGTCTTATTAAGGTAAGACTTTACCGCCCCTTCTCGCCTAAATATCTTTTTGATGTAATGCCGAAGACGGTTAAAAAGATTGCCGTTCTTGACCGAACAAAGGAAAAAGGCGCTCTTTATGAACCCCTTCATTTGGATATACTCGGTGCTTACATTGATGTACCCAATAAGCCCTTAATCGTGGGCGGAAGGTACGGCTTGGCTTCTAAGGATACGACCCCCTCAATGGTAAAGGCCGTATTCGATAATCTTAAAGCCGATGCACCTAAAAATAACTTTACTGTAGGAATCGAAGACGATCTTACCAATTTAAGCCTTCCTGTTTTAGAGGAAATTAAAACCGAACCTGCCGGAACAATCAGATGTAAATTCTGGGGCTTTGGTTCTGACGGAACTGTCGGTGCAAATAAGAGCGCCATCAAGATTATCGGAGACAGCACGGGTATGTATGCCCAGGCCTATTTTGCCTATGACAGTAAAAAATCGGGAGGCGTAACAATTTCTCACCTCCGCTTCGGAAAGCAGCCGATAAAGTCAACATACCTTATAAGCGATGCCGACTTTATTTCTTGTTCAAAACAGTCCTATGTTCATCAATACGATTTATTGAAGGGCTTAAAAAAAGGCGGAACCTTCTTGCTTAACTGTCTCTGGTCAGATGAGGAGCTTGAAGCCAACCTCCCCGGCGAGATGAAACGCTTTATCGCAAAAAATGAAATTAAGTTTTATACCATAAACGCTACAGGTATTGCTCAAGATATCGGTCTGGGCGGAAGAATCAATATGATAATGCAGTCTGCCTTCTTTAAACTTGCAGAAATTATTCCTATTGAAGAAGCCGTTGACAGTTTAAAAAAATCCATAGTAAGAGATTACGGTAAAAAGGGTGAAGACATCGTAAACATGAACTATGCAGCAGTAGAAAAGGGAGTTAACTCTCTTCACATGGTTGCCGTTCCTGCCGCTTGGGCAAATGCAGAGGATTCTGCTATTTTAAATTCTCATCTTCCGCCCTATGTACGCAATGTACTTATTCCTATCAACAGGCAGGAAGGCGATGCTCTAAAGGTAAGTACCTTTAAGGGTGTTGAAGACGGAAGAATGCCTAACTGCACAAGCCGATATGAAAAGCGCGGCGTTGCTGTTGAAGTTCCGCATTGGATAAAGGAAAACTGTATTCAGTGTAACCAGTGTTCATTTGTATGTCCGCACGCCGTAATCCGCCCCTTCCTTCTTGACGAAAAAGAAAGATCTGCAAAGCCTGAAGGCTTTGAGACAATAAAGGCCAACGGAAAGGGTCTTGAAGGGCTTGAGTACAGGATGCAGGTTTCGGTTATGGACTGCACAGGCTGTTCAAACTGTGCAAATGTCTGTCCTGCAAAGAACAAGGCCCTCGTTATGAAGCCCTTAGCAGAGGAAGAAGCTCAGGCGAAAAACTGGGACTATGCAGTTGACAATGTTTCTACAAAGCACGGTCTTATGGATCAGTTCTCGGTTAAGGGAAGCCAGTTTAAGCAGCCTCTCTTGGAATTCCACGGAGCTTGTGCAGGCTGCGGCGAAACAGCTTATGCAACCCTTGTTACCCGTCTTTTCGGGGACCGCATGATGATAGCAAATGCTTCAGGCTGTTCTTCGATATGGGGAGGTTCTTATCCCACTGCCGGCTTTACCTATAACGAAAAGGGTAAGGGTCCCACTTGGGCAAGTTCCCTTTTTGAAGACAATGCAAACTACGGCTACGGAATGGCCCTCGGTGCCCGCAAGCTAAGAGAACAAGCCGAAGACTATATGAAAAAATTTATCGAGCTCAATGTCGGAACCGATTTTACTCCGCTCTTTAAAGAATGGATTGAAAACAAAAAAGATGTTGAAGCAAATATCCTGACCTGCGATAAGATTAAGGCCCTCTTTGATGCTCATCAGCCGCCTAGAAATACGGCCGTAAAGAATACGGATGCTGCCGATTATCTTCCTCAACCCGAAAGCCACACCTTCAAATATAATACGGGAAATATCGAGGCTGACAGGCTCTTGGAATATATCTACAAGCTGAAGGACTTTATCGTCAAAAAGAGTGTATGGTCCTTCGGAGGAGACGGATGGGCCTACGATATCGGTTACGGCGGTCTTGATCACACCATGGCTTCGGGCGAAGACTTTAACATCCTCGTATTCGATACTGAAGTTTATTCCAATACGGGAGGACAGTCCTCAAAGTCGACCCCCACAGCGGCTGTTGCAAAATTTGCGGCAGGCGGAAAACGAATCCGCAAAAAGGATTTGGGTGCAATGCTTATGACCTACGGCTATGTTTATGTAGCTCAGGTTGCCATAGGTTCCAATATGAGCCAGTTTGTAAAGGCCATAAAAGAAGCCGAAAGCTATGACGGTCCTTCTATCGTTATCTGTTACGCTCCCTGTATTAACCACGGACTCAGATCCGGAATGGGAAGAAGCGTTGAACAGGAGAAAAAGGCTGTTGAGGCCGGCTATTGGCACCTATACCGCTTTGACCCGCGCTTAAAAGCTGAAGGCAAAAATCCCTTCCAGCTCGACAGCAAGGAACCGACCGGCTCATTCCAAGACTTCATCAACTCCGAGGTCCGCTACACCTCGCTTAAAAAGACCTTCCCCGATGTTGCGGAAGTCTTATTCAAGCACGCAGAGGAAGACGCTAAGGAGAGGTATAATCGGTATAAGCGTATGGCCGAGTAATTTTTATTGGCTCCTAGTACTCGCCTCGGCTATTTAAAAATTGAATTTTTAAACAGCCGGGCGATTACGCTGCCGCTCCAATAAAAATTAGCTGATAAGCGGACATCCTTTTCCTACGGGAAAAGATGTCCGCTTTTTTTATGTTTTGATTGTTTTTTGATTTGTGATTGCTATAATTTTTGTATTTCTTCTTTGCTAAGACCTGTTCCTTCAGCTATTTTTTCGATATCTATTCCTAGTTTTTTAAACATAGAGGCTGTTTCAAGTTTTGTTTTATATGCTCCATCAGCAAAGCCTTGTTCAATTCCGGCTTCAAGCCCCTGTTGATAACCTTCATTTATACATGAAGCTTTATCGTGTTCATATTTCATGCGGGATTCATAGAGCCATCTATCCTTGGGACTCATTTCAATTATTTCTATCATTGTATTTGCCTTTCTCATCATGGGTGATTCTTGTGCCAACATCTTTCTTACCTCCTTATCATCGGTTTCGATAAATTTTAGCCAGTTTAATAAGCCTTTTGTTTTATTATCTTTGCATTGAGATTCTTTTAAGGTTTTAGCTTTTTCAAGGTTTAGTATATGAATCTCAAGCTTTGAAAGTAAGGGCTCTTTTGTGTCTTTTTCCAGAACAAGATACTTGTTGTGGAGACGTTTGTTTTTATTAAAACCTTGCCCTATTAAGTTTATTGTAATACACTTTGGAAGTTTTGTATAGTCTTGACCTTGCTTTATACCTCCATTGTACATTTTAGACCAATAATACAAAGTTCTCTCAGCAAAATCACGGTGCCAAAGGTTTTGAATTTCGATATCTACAAAAGTTCCGTCTTTTATTCTTAGTTTTATATCCAATACACCTAATTTTTCACTTAAAAGCTCCTTATGAAACTCCTTATCTAAAAGTTCCAAACCTGCGATGTTTTCAGACGGAATATCCAGAATGCATTCCAGAAAATCCTGTAGAATATCCTTGTTTTCTTCTACTCCGAAGATACGCTTAAAGGCGTAGTCGTTTCGCAGGGTAATTTTAAATGCTTGTTTCATATCAACCTCCATGATAAATTATTTAAAGGAATATTTTTCCCCTCTCATAATTATTATAGAAATTGTTTGTAATACATAGGAAAATTTTAAAAAATTCAAGAAAATAACCGGCCTTCCCGAATCCGAAATCGAAAAACTGTAATCTATTTGTCAAACTCTTTTGCTTTTAAGCAAGCTTCAATGCAGGCCGACCATAGCTTATCGGGAGAGGGCGGAAGGGCGGAAATTTCTATTTGTTTTTTTGTTTGAGGATGGCAGAAATTTAGGGAGTAGGCGTGGAGTCTTATTCCGCCCGATTTTTCGGTGCGCTCAAAGCCGTATTTGATGTCTCCCTTTATTGGCATCCCCAAATGGGCGAGCTGAATGCGGATTTGATGGGTGCGGCCTGTTTCGGGAAAGACCCGTAAAAAATTATAGTTATCGCCGATACCTGAAAGCTCCCAATAAAGCGAGGCTTTTTTTCCTCTTTGTTTTGATTCGGTTACAAAGCCCTTTTGTATTTTGGTGTTAAACTCAAGATAGGCTTCGCACAATTCTTTTTTGTACAAAGACTTAGGGTTTATTTTAAAATCGGCTGCGGGGGATTTAGTTTTGGCTTCTTCTCTTTTTTTGCAGATTGCCCAATATTCTTTTTTTACACTTTTTTCTTTAAAAAGATTATTCAATTTTGTATGCATTTGAGGAGAAAAAGAAATTAGAACCAAGCCGCTTACAGGCTTATCCAATCGGTTTACGGCCTCGGCATATTTTTTCTCGCTAAAGGCTTTTTTAAAAAAGGTCTGGGAATTGTCTCCGCAGTTTTTTAAAACCACGGCAAAAAAATTATCTTCAAATAAAATTCTCACTTCATTTTGCATTTAAAAATCCCTGACCAAAAAATTCTAAAGCATGATATAAAAAAATCAATAGCCTTGTCAACAGGTTTTAATTTGTTCAAGCATATCGGCTGATGACGGCTCTTGACAATATCGCCAAAAAGATAAATAATGTCTCAATCTTAAAGTTATTTACCTTTAAGAATTTTAAACATTTTATTAGGGGGAACCTATGTCGAATATCCATGATATGGAATTTTTACAAAAGAAAGTTCAAGAATTAAAAGAGCAGGGCTTATACAAGGAGCTTGTTACTCTTGAAGGTCCGAGTGACGCGGAATGTGTTATTAACGGAAAAAAAGTTATTAACCTTTCATCCAACAACTACCTAGGATTTGCCAATCATCCTCGCCTTAAAAAGGCTGCTATCGAAGCAATCGAAAAATACGGAGCCGGAGCCGGAGCCGTACGCCCCATCATCGGTAACATGAAGATTCATGACGACTTGGAAAAACTCTTAGCCGAATTTAAAAGAGAAGAAGCCGTTTTAGCCTTCCAATCGGGTTTTAACTGCAATGCAGGCGTTATCCAGGCCCTTACAGATAAGGGAGACCTAATCATCTCCGATCAGCTTAACCACGCTTCAATCATCGACGGTACCCGCCTTTCAAAAGCCGACAAGGCAGTTTTCCAACACTCGGATATGGCTGACCTTGAAAGAGTTTTAAAAGAAAAAAGAAACAACTACAACAACGTTTTGATTATAACCGACGGAGTTTTCTCTATGGACGGAGATATCGCCAAGCTCCCCGAAATCGTTGCTCTTGCAGAAAAATATAATTGTCTAACCTATGTTGATGATGCCCACTCAAGCGGTGTTTTGGGAGAAAGCGGACGCGGAACCGTAGACCACTTTAAGCTTCACGGAAGAGTTGACGTTGCAATGGGAACTCTTTCAAAGGCTATCGGTGTCGTAGGCGGTTATGTTGCAGGAAAGAAGGTAACAATCGACTGGCTTAAAAACAGAGGCCGCCCCTTCTTATTCTCGACAGGTCTTCCTCCTGCAGCAGTAGGAGCCGCCATAGAAGCCGTTAAGATGCTCATGGAATCAACCGAACATACGGACAAACTTTGGGCAAATGCCAAGCACTTTAAAGAGGGCTTAGGAAAGCTCGGCTACAATATCGGCCGCAGCGAAACCCCCATCACCCCGATTATCATCGGAGATGAGGCCAAGACCTTGGAATTCTCCAAAAAGCTCTTTGAAAACGGTATGTTCTCAGGCCCCATCGTATTCCCCACAGTTCCCAAGGGAACCGGCCGAGTCCGATGTATGGTAACTGCAGGCCACACCACAGAGCAGCTTGACAGAGCCGTAAAAATCTGTGAAAAAGTCGGCAAAGAAATGGGAATTCTTTAATCCTATTCTTTGAATGCGGAAAAGCACCGATTTGGAAAGCTCAAACCGGTGCTTTATTTATAGGGAAAAGTTTATGGCAGCAACAAATAACAATGAAGAAAAATATAAGCGCCCCTCATGGGATGAATACTTTATGGATGTTTGCAGGGCAATTGCAAAAAGAGCTACCTGTGACCGCGGAAGGTCGGGCTGTGTTATTGCACGCGATCACCAAATTCTTGTTACCGGCTATGTAGGAGCTCCCACAGGCCTTCCTCATTGCGATGATGTCGGTCACCAATTTAAAAAACTTCAGCACGAGGACGGAAGCATTACCCAACACTGCGTGAGAACCGTCCATGCAGAACAAAACGCCATCTGTCAGGCAGCAAAGCGAGGTATCGGCATAGACGGAGCAACCCTCTACTGCAAGATGACCCCCTGCCGTACTTGCGCCATGCTCATCATTAACTGCGGAATAGTGCGTGTCGTAGCCGAAAAACGCTATCACGATTCAGCCGATACAATCGAAATGTTTAAAAAAGCAGGGATAATCCTTGAGCATATTTCCGATTCCCTCGAAGAATATAAGGGTCAGTAGGGAATCACTCTTTTTACTTTTAAGCCTTTAGAGAGATAATGCCCATTCTTTGAATTCGTAATAGTCGGGAGAGAGATTTACCGCTTTTAAGGGCCTATATTGCAGGCTTTCAAGTCTATCCGGTAATGAAGGCGGCCTTCCTATGGCCGGTTTCATGATTTCGGGGAACTTTGCAGGATGAGAGGTCTGAAGAATTATGCCTATCATGTTGTTTCTCCGGATCGAAGATGCCCATGTTTCTACATCTGCATATTTTGAAGGAATTCCCGGTTCTTCGCCGCTTTCGGAATTTTTTCTCTTTACTGAATTTAAGACTCCGTGGTAGATATCCTGCCATGCAGTCCAAGCCATACCGCCGTAAGGATCGATAATATAACCTGTTCTTTCATGACAAGACCTGACAGCTGTCACGGTTCCTGCACCGTCAAGCCAATAAGGAATTATCAGTTTTTTTAGTTCTTCAAAATCGTAGATTTGAAGCATACGTTTAAAGTTGATTGTATTTGGAATATCCAGGGCCGGCGTATTGGTTTTTATTGCTGTTCTTTTTTCAAAATCTCCAAGGGTCAGCCAGTCTGAAAGAGCATGATTTTCGTTTTCTGCCGAAATAAAGCCGCTTATTGGAGTTCCCATTTTTTTTGCAATCAGGGCTGCCGTAAGAGATGAAAAACTTCCTGAAGGCACTGAAGCTGTAATTGAAGGATTTTCAATTTTGTTATCGTAATCGCTGCGGTATAAGACGGTCAGGGCTGCATATACAAAAAAGGCCGTTTGCGGTAAAAGAGGTGCTATGTTTAAGGCTCCTCCCGAGACCAATTTTAATTTTTTCAGTAAATCTTCATCTTTTATTGCCTTATTCACAAGATTTTCACAATCTTCAAAGGATCCTTCCACACAAACGGGGTAGATATTTTTAGGCATTGAAGAAAGGATGTTTTCCTGTATTTCCGTTAATGAGCCTTGAGGATATAAAAGGAGGGCATTGACCCCTTTCACCTGGGAAACGGCTGAGGCGGCGGCACAGGCCCTTTCACCTGAGGCTGCAACAATGAGGTTAATATCTTCATCTTCGTCCTTGTTAAAATATTCTAAAAGATAGGCTAAAAAACCGGCCCCGATGTCCTTGTAGTTGCATGTAGGTCCGTGAAATAGCTCTAAAACGTAGGTTGTGGGCGTTATCGGGTTTATCGGTAGCCTGTGAGGATAAAACTGGGCTATTATCGACATTAGATCGCCTTCAGGGATTTCGTCTCCGCAAAAATTCTTTATAATTTCAAAACTTATATCCCTAAAAGAAGACGGAGGATTTCGGTAAATCATGGCCTGACTTACCTTGCCGAATTCCGCCGGCATAAAAACTCCCCCCGTTTCAGAGTTAAAACCTCTTAGTACGGCTTCTTTAAAAGAGACCTGAATATTTTTATCGGTTATATCGTAAAATTTCATCCCTACTTATCCACAAGTTTTACATAGATTCTTCACATTTGATATTTTACAATATAAATCATTCATTGTCAATTATCAAGTCAATCAAGTTTTAGACTTGACATTTATGTTTTTTCATACTAATATCAGAAATGAGAGGTAACACATGAGAGCAACAGATATTATTATGAAAAAACGCGGAATAAAGGGGCAAAATCTTGAACCCTTAAACCGCAAAGAGATAGAGTTTATTGTAAATTCTTATGTAAGAGGTGAAATCCCCGAATACCAGATTTCGGCATGGCTTATGGCCGTGTATTTTAACGGAATGACCTTTGAAGAAACTGCCGTCCTTACCGATGTTATGCTTCATTCCGGGAAGGTTATGGATCTTTCAGGGCTTGAAGGGCCCTTTGTCGATAAACACTCTACCGGAGGGGTAGGGGATAAGCTCTCTCTTCCGCTTGCACCCATTGTTGCGGCAAACGGCATTAAGGTTCCCATGATGAGCGGCCGGGCCCTTGGCCATACGGGCGGAACCCTCGATAAGCTTGAAGCCGTTACGGGTTACCGTACCAACTTAACGGAAGCCGAATTTAGATCCTTTATAGAAAAAACAGGCTTTGCGATGACGGGGCAGACAAAGGAAATTGTTCCTGCCGACCGCCTCCTTTATGCGATGCGCGATGTTACGGCCACGGTCGAATCGGTTCCGCTTATTACTTCGAGTATTTTGTCGAAAAAAGTTGCGGAAGGCTCCGAAGCCCTCGTTTTCGATGTAAAATGCGGAAAGGGCGCCTTTATGAAGACCTTGGACGATGCAGAGGCTCTTGCAGTGAGCCTTGTAGGCACGGCTAAGGCGATGGGAAAAAAGGCGAGGGCTCTTATAACCAATATGAATGAACCCCTCGGCACAATGGCCGGAAACTTTTTGGAAATAGAAGAAACCATCGATATTCTAAAGGGACAAGGCCCCGCCGACAGCACCGAGCTCACCCTGCATCTGGCAGCCCACATGCTCATCCTCGGCGGCAAGGCAAAGACTGAAGAAGAAGGCCTTGTTCTTGCAAAAGAAGCCGTAAGCTCAGGCAAGGCCTTGGAGCTTTTTATGCAGAATATAGAACTTCAGGGCGGTAATCCTAAGACCCTCATGGCCGAGTACAAAACCCGCCGAAGCAAATTCTTTGAAGAATTGAGGGCCGAGAAGGACGGCTTTATCGAAAGCATAAATGCCTTTGAGGTCGGAATGGCCGGCGTAAACCTCGGAGTCGGAAGAAACAAAACCACCGATCCCGTATGCCCCGATGCCGGAGTCGAAATTTTAAAGCACAAGGGAGACTCTGTAAAAAAAGACGACCTTATAATGAGGGTCTACGGAAAGGATTCGGCTTCCGTTTCCGCTTCGATGCCCTTATTGAAAAATGCCTTAGCATATTCCGATAAGGCTCCGCAAAAGGATAAGCTTATTTTTAAAATTATCAAACAAGAAGATCTTTAAAATTTAAGCCTGCTGCGGAGAAAAAAAATGAACTGGCAAAAAAAAGAAATCGGTCCCGAACTGGTAAACGAAATAAAAAGAAAATACGGTTGTGATCCCCTGACCTCGGCAATCTTGGTGCGCCGAGGAATTATAGACGGGAAGGATATTCTATTCTATCTGGAAGAGGACATGCGCTATCTTTACAGTCCCTTCCTCTTTAAGAACATGGAAGATGCCGTAGACCGTATTTTGGATGCAAAGGAAGAAGGCGAGAGGGTTTTAATTTTCGGCGACAGGGATGTTGACGGTATTACAAGCACAACCCTTCTTTATGAAGCCCTAAAAGATCTGGGCCTTGATGTGTCATGGCGCATCCCGACCGGGGATGAAAGCTACGGGCTTTCTATTGAAGCCGTAGAAAAACATGCAGCAAATGACGGAACTCTTATCATCACTGTGGACTGCGGTATTTCCAATTTTAAGGAAATCGAAAAAGCCAATAGTTTAGGCATTGATGTAATCGTGGTCGATCACCACACTCCCCAAGAGACCTTACCGGATGCAGCCGTAATAATAAACTGTAAGGTTCCCGATTCAGGCTACCCTCACGAAAACCTATCGGGCTGTGCAACGGCGTGGAAGCTCATTACCGCCCTCCGCTTCGGAATGCAGCCCTTTTATAAGCAGCAGGTTTCCCTTTTAAATGTAAGGCCTGTAAATGATGCTTATTCGATCGAAGCCGTAAAACTTGTAAACATGGTTCAAATCGGAAAAATCACCGAAACCATCGTTCCGGGGATGCTTTCCTTTTCGGAAACAAGGCTCGGCTCTTTTTTAAACGGTCAGCAGATCTTTGTCTGGGATGCTCCCTTGCAAAAAAAACAGCTTAAAAACATCTTCGGGAACGGAATCGAATTTAATTTTTTTGATTTTCAACCCGAGGTTGCAAAACAGTTTCCGCAGATGGGAGACATGAGCCTCTTACGCCTAAAAGAATTTTCTACTATAGGAAAATACTACGAAGAAAACCGGTCGGAACTTGAAACCTTTAAAAATATCTTCATAACCTTTGTTCAGCAAAAAAACAATTTTTACGGAAAACGCGAGGCCTCCGAAATTCAGCTGGTCGCTCTTTCAACCCTTGCCGACCTCATGGAGCTCTCCGGGGAAAACCGCATCATAGTAAAACAAGGCTTAAAAGAGATAAACAAAAAACCCCGACTCGGACTTGTAGACCTGATGGCCATGCAAAAACTCTTAGGAGCACCCATAGGCACCGAAGACATAGCTTGGAACATCTCGCCCTTGGTAAACGCCGCCGGCAGGATGGGCCGCCCCGAAACGGCTATCGAGCTTTTTCTTGCTCAAGATTCAGGTGAAAGAACAGCTAAGGCCCAAGAAATATTTCAAATGAATGAGGATCGAAAGGCTCTCGGAGCTAAGGCTTGGGAAGTTGCCCTGCCTCTGGCTATTGAAAGCTTAAAGGATTATAACGAAAAATTGGTAGTTGCCGTCAGCGCGGAATTTCATCGCGGCATTACCGGCATCCTTGCAGGAAAGTTGGCCGAATACTTTAAGCTCCCGGCCCTTGCCATCTGCCTGATGCCTGACGGAAGTGCGGTTGCCTCCATAAGGTCAGCCAGAGGCTTCCGTCTCTTAGACTTCCTTGAACCCTACAGCGAGCTTTTTTTGGACTACGGAGGACACGATTTTGCGGCAGGTTTCGGCATCGAGCAGGAAAAGCTTCGTCAATTTTTGGAAAGTTTAAAACAATTTTCCCGGGCAATGGAATTTGAAAATGATTCAAATTCCGAAACGCTTACAATTGATGCCGAACTTCCTCATGAATATTTAAAACCGGAAATCTTAAACTTGGTCGATAAATTTGAACCCTACGGATGCAATTCTCCGGCCTTGACCTTTATGACAAAGAGGGTAAAGATTTTAAATGCAAACATTATAGGCAAGGCTGAACCTCTTCATCTGCGCTTTAACTTGGAATGCGGAAAATATAAATGGAATGCTCTTTATTGGAAGGCTGCCGAAAAGCTTGGAACGGAATTTAAGGTTGGGGACTATGCCGATATAGTATTCAATGTATCTAAAAATTACTTTAACGGATCCGTTACGCCTAAGATGGTGATCCGGGATTTAAAAAAAATAGATTAGCTAAAATTACTGATTAGCTAAAATCAAGGATGATGAATGTTAAAAAGAAAGCTCCATGTATTTATTTTTTTCTGTTTTTTGCTAAATATTTATGCATCGGGTAAAGCTGAAGTTTCAGAAAAAGAACAGGATGCCGAATCCGCAAAACCTCTCTATATTGTTTCGATGCCGGAGAGCGGAGAGCTTGGATCTTTTTTTACCGTCAAATTTAAGGCTATGCGCGGGATAGAAAGGGCTTGGATTAGTGTATACAATGTGGAAGAAAAAAAAGTACAAACCATCAATGCCTTTCCCATCGACAAATCGAAAAAAGAATGGGCTGTTATTTCTGCTGTCGCCGTTTGGTGGAAAAGCGGAAGCTGGAAGATTCGGACTCATCTGATAATCGAAGGTGCTTTGTTTGAAGAAGACAGGGGCTTTGAGGTTTTGGAAAAGGAATTTAAAGAGCTTGTAATGAACTTAAGCGCAAAAAACACCAAAATTTTAAAAGACAAAAGCCCCAAAAAAGCGGAGCAAAGAAACAGATTTGCAGAAATTTTAAAGGTACAAAACCTTGAAAGCCTTTATTTTAAGGGCCCCTTTTCAATGCCCTTTGATGCTAAAAGAATAAGCTCAACATTTGCCGAAAAACGCACCTCAAAATATACTGACGGAAAAACCTCGGTAAGCCGTCACTGGGGAGTAGATTATCCGGCTCCTATAGGAACTCCGATCTTTGCTCCGGGAAAAGGAAAGGTTGTGCTTGCCGAAAACAGAATAGTAACCGGATGGACCCTTGTAATAGAGCACGCTCCTGCCGTTTACACCATTTATTATCACCTCAACAAGATTCATGTAAAAGAAGGCTCTTTTGTAAAAATGAGAGAAAAAATAGCCGATATCGGAACAACAGGTTTTTCTACAGGCCCCCACCTTCATTGGGAGCTGCGGATAAATGAAGTGCCTGCCGATCCCGAACTTCTTCTTAAAAAAGAATTATTTTAGAGTTTTATGGTTATATAGCTACATAGTGTTGACAAGTTCTCTTAAATTTTTTATACTGTTCGTATGAGGTACTATATGAAAAATTTTAAATCTTTTATTTTATTCACCCTTATTGGAGTCCTTTCCTTGAGCCTTATTATTTCCTGCGGCAAAAAGGACGAAAGAGACATTATTGCATTAAAAAAAGAGTCGAGGGCGAGAGCCGAAAAATCCATTAAGAAATTTGCAGATGAATATTTTATGAGCAGTGAACTGGAAAAAAACGGTTCAATTACTTTTGATGCCAGGATTAAGGATTTTAAAAATACTATTAAGAGAACCGAGGCTGATAAGAAACCTTTGAATACAGCCGGTATTGAGAAGCTTATCGAAAACAACATCGGTTTAAATTTTACTTTTATCAATGACCAAAAAGAAAAAGCTATAATTTATTATTATGGTATCAAAAGTCCGGTTCCCGGAATGTCTGAGCTTCCTGCTTTGATTATGAAATTGGGAAATAAAAATATTGAGGCTGCAAGTCCCTTGCTGCAAGATAAGACCTTCTATCTGCCCTCAAACGGCATAGGTAAATTTTTAGCTCTCATCTATCCTAAAGACTTTCTTTCGTTTTTTAATATGAATTTTTCATATAACGAAATAAAAAACATGATGACTATGAAGCTTGACAGACATTCTCAAAAAAGATATGCCAAGGCAGAAAAATCTCTTTATAAAAATGCCGACATCAAAAAAACGGATTCCGGTTATATGGTTAGTTTTAATAATGAACAGCTAAAACAAGTTCCCTCTCTTATTTGGTATGCATTAAAAAACGATAACCGGCTTAAGTTAATGTTGAGTATGTATGAAAATATTCTTACAAAAGAAATAATGGATAAGTTTTCCGAAGAGATTTCGCCCGAAAAATTGGCTATCCCTGAAGGTTTCCGTATTACCGAAGAAATAAGCGTAAAAGACGGATTAATTTCGAAGGATATGTTTACGATTTTTGTAGAAAATAAGCCTGCAGCTAAATTAAGCTATGAAATTGGAGACTATGATTATGTTCTAAATAATTTAACTGCAAGTATAGAAGTTATTGAAAATAAACTCCCTTCTTCCGCCGTTATGGAATTTAAAAGCAGAGGCGAATCAAATGAAAACAAGGCTGATTTTAGTATAAATATTTGCTTGAGCCATAAAAATTCAATGGATGAAAAATCGGTAATTTTTGATGCAAATTATTCCGTGTTTATAGATAAAACAAAGCAATCGGATAATTTTAAGGTGTCAATGAATTTCGGCTTCCCAAAAATGATACCTGTATATGCAGAACAAACCGAAGCAGATATGGATAAAGACAATACGATGGAAAGAATGGAAATGTCTGTTTCGGGCAGTTTTAATAAGACTGCCGATACTGCGGAATTCGGTATCTATAAAATAAGCTTAAATACTCCTGAAGAGCTGGGCGGCGGCAGCCTTGAAGCTGAGCTTGAATCAAAAATGCTTATCACAAACAAGATTGTAAAAACTATGGAAATGCCGAAAGATAAAGTGAATGTACTCGAAATGAATCCTGAGGAGTGGACAAAACTTAAAAATGAGGTTATGATGAAGCTGGAGAGTATGTCAAAGGAGTATGGAAAATAAATCCTTTGATACAAGGAGGACTTATGCAGATTCCCATAGAGGAGATAAGGGTAAGGCAAAGAGCCAGAAAAGAATTTATAGAAATTGATGAGCTGGCAGAAAGCCTAAACCGTATCGGGCTTTTAAATCCGATTATTGTAGATCAAAACAAGGTGCTTATAGCCGGTCAGCGAAGGGTGGAAGCAGCAAAAAAACTGGGTTGGAAAACTATAGAAGCAAGGGTTCTTTCTGTAGAAGATGAGAGCCTCGCTCTCGATATCGAGATTGAAGAAAATGTGCAAAGACAGCAGTTTTCGGATGAGGAGCTTTTAAATGCTTTTACCCGTCTTAACCGCTTAAAAAATCCCGGATTCTTTGTAAGGCTCTGGCGTTCAATAAAAGCCTTTTTTAAACGGATCTTTGGTAAAAAAAAGGAATTGCCGGAATCTTAATATTTTACCGGAGTATCAAACCGATTTTAGTAAATGTAGTAAACAAAAAAGCCTCCCTTTTGGGGAGGCTTTTTTTATTCTTCTTCTTTTGTCTCTTCAGGTTGGGATTTTCTATGACGTAGAGAATAAAGATAGCGCTTGATTTTTTGGCTTGCCGTTTTTTCGAATTCTTCTACAACTTCGATTTTATCTATCTTTGAAAATTTGTTTACTTTCGAGTTTACAAAAAATCTTATCTCGTTTAGAACTTCTTCTCTTTTATGTAGTATTGCATTGGAAAGCTCTGACACGGCATCTCCTATGGCATCCTGTAAGCGGACATAGGCAACCAAGGATGTGTTTTCGCCTTCAACGACGAGGGCCTCTGATACAAGAGGATGCTGGTTTAAGACAAATTCTATATCTTCAGGGTAGATGTTTTCTCCTGCAGCCCCTAAAATCATATTTTTTGATCTACCCTTTAAGCTGACCCTTCCCTTATCATCCATAACGCAGAGATCGCCGGTCTTAAACCATCCGTCTTCGGTAAAGACTTCCTTTGTTAAGTCCGGGGCATTGTAGTATCCCTGCATTACATTGGGACCCTTTACCAAGAGCTCTCCGACTCCGGTTTGCGGATCTTGATCTCCTATTTTTATTTCGACTCCGGGAAGATTAACCCCTATCACTCCGGGAATAGTTTTATACACTGCGGAGTAGGCTACCAAGGGAGAGGTTTCGGTAAGGCCGTAACCTATCGCATATGGAAACTTTGCATCGATCATAAACTGTTCAACAATAGGATCCGTTTTTGAACCTCCTATACCGAAAAATTTAAGACGGCCGCCGAAGGTCTTCTTTAGCTTTTTTCCGGCCTTACGGCATAATAATTTTCTTCCGAGCCTTGTTCCGTAAATTTTCTTTATAAGAGGACTTGCATTAAAGGCAGGCAAAATTTTTTGCTTATATATTTTTTCGATTACAATAGGAACGGTCAGCATAAAATGAGGCCTTACCTTTTGAAGGGCAGGAAGCAGATTTCGGGGAATAGGCGGTCCTTCAAGGTAGTATATGCAGGCTCCGTTTAGCATGAACATTAAAAAGCCTATTGTAAACTCATAAACGTGGGACATGGGTAAGATTGAAAGAGCTACCTCATATTGGTTTATACGTTGACAGTGTTGACCTGCGATAGCCGTAAAGATAAGGTTTTTATGTGTAAGGACAACTCCCTTAGAGCGGCCTGTTGTTCCAGATGTATAAATAATTGAAGCTGTGTCTTCTTCCTTACATTCATGATCCGGCAGGGGAGAGTCCGTTTTTACCTCTCCTTTTTTTACTGCAAAATCGCTTATGTTGATTATGATATCCAAGTCATCCGTATTGTTTAATTTTGCTAAAAGTTTTTCTCCCGCAAAGACAGCCCTTGCTCCCGAATGTTTTAAACAGGATGAAGCCTCACTTTCATTAAAATCAGGTAAAAGAGGTACGGCAATAGCTCCGAGTGTAACTATCGCAAAATATGAAATTGCCCACTGGGGGGAACTTGTACTGAAAATTGCTACCTTATCAAGAGGTTTTATTCCCAGTGAATGTAATAAGGTTTTTATAGAGGTAACCTTTTCGTCCAATTCTTTGTAGCTTATGGGCTGTTCTGATACATATGAAAGAGCGGGTCTATTCGAAAATTTTAAGGCCGAATTTCTTAATAAGGCCTGAAAGGTGTATTTTCCAAGATCATCAATTGTCTGCATAAGTCCTCCGTGCTAAAATAATTCCTGCTATGAGTAAGACACTTGAAGGGGAATAAGGTTGCATTTTTATTGATTTTTGTACCATTCTGCTATCCTTTTATTAAGCGAAGGGATAGAATCAGGATAGATTGAGGTATTACATGTATCCTTTAAATAGGGCATTAGAATTTCTTTTTTTAGCATCGGCCAGTTGCTCGGCAGTATATGGGGTGCATAAAAACTTTGAGTTTGAGGGAGATGCGACAATAAAAGAGGGTAATACCTTGGGAATAGTTTTTCCGTTACTTGGCGCAAGGCCGAAAAGCCTCCTGCAAGGCCGAAGGCGCTTATCATAAGATCCATCTCATTGGCTCGATTTAAAAGCTGCTCTTGAGTTTTGACCTGAAAAAACCAAATAAAAAAAGCTTCTGCGGCCTTAGCGTTTTTTGCCTTGCTGCAGATTCCTCCATATAGAATATCGTCCTTTAAAGGGGTTTTTCCGTTAAAGGCAAGCCACCTAAAATCTATATTTTCCAATCGTTTTTGAGGTGTAGAAAAAAGCTCCTCACTCGAGGCATAATAAAAAAGACATTTTCCGTTTTTGACTAAAACATAGGGCGAATCATAAAGGTATTTAAACTTAAAGTCGTCTTCGGCTGCTGCTGATGTATTTACCTCGCTGCTCCAATCTCTTATATAGTTTATTGCATTTTGAAGAGACTTATCGCTCCACGAAAAAAAATCGTTTTCTTCTTCAAAGGAGGCATTGAAGCCCTTGGTGTTCATGTATAAAAAGTCATCTGACCAGCGGGGTGAAAAGCCCATTGCTGTATATGTCCCTCTGTTTGCCTTGTTAAACTTAATCGAAAAATCTCTTATCTCATCAGGAGAAATTGAAAAGTCGCTCTTTGTTTTAAACTTATTTGCCGAGGAAAAAATAATCATCGGTAAGTTAAAGCTTATAGGCAATAGATATTGATTGCCCGAAATATTTCCCAAGTTTAAGAGCTCGGGATAAAAATCGTTCTTGTTTATTTTTTTTTCTCCGAAAAGATTATTGATCTTTCTAAACTTTACTCTGGCGGATTTGCCCTTAAGCCATGCACCGATAACTATGTCGGGCTGGACTTCCGTATTTATAAGGGCATCGACCGGATTTTTTTTGTATTCTACAATAATTTTGTGCTCGTTTTGAGAGTTGTTAAAAACCTCACAGTATGAAACAAACTCCGCCCTGTCCGTCCAGATGACCGCTATCTTGTCCTCTTCGGTTTTTGTACATGAGGTAAAAATTATCGCTGCAAGGATCAAAAATAAAATATATTTTTTCATAAATTTTCTCTTACTCTATGTTTATTGTTTTTAAAATAGCCCCGGTCTTCCGCTCATACCACGATAGGGTATCGCCGAAGTTGAGACTTATAAAATATTTTTTTAAGATAATCGCTTCTTTAGGAAATCCATAGGAACGGGACAACCTTTTTCCCTGCTTTGAGGAGGTATTGTAGTGAACAAGGGAGCTGTTCCCTAAGTTTGTTAAAATGTCGTTTCCCGAAATTTCCAAAAAAGCATCTACGTCTTCTTCCTTATAAGAAAGGATGGGCTTAAAAGTGCTGTCTATCAAATTCTTACGGTTTAAGCCTATATGAAGAAGCTCTGTTTTAGGTGAAGGATTTGTCCCTGTCAAAAAACATGCAAGGCTGTTAGGGCGCGAGCTGTTTTGTTCAAGGGAAAAGGCTAAATTTCCTTCCATAGGAATCGGGCTTGTTTCTTCCGTGAGGGTGTTTATTATAAAGACCGGAGTTTGAGAGCGGCCTATGGCACTTTTGGCAATCAGCATTGTGCTATCGTCTACTTGAACCGCATTTTGAATTCCGGGGGCATTATAGACGAATTCTTTTTTTCCGTTTTCAAAATTAACCAGTGTAACTCCGTTAAACGACTCGACATATAAAAATAAATTCTTATAAACCGAAACCGATATAACCGTTTCCTTAGGTGTGATAATCTTTTTTAGGCTCTTTGTATCAAGGGAGTAGTGGGATATCGGTGTTCCCTTTTTTATGTCCGACCAGAGCAAAAAGCCGTTGTTATAAAACGTAAACTTATTTGTTTTCAGGTTTTCTATTATTGAAACCGGTTTTTCTTCAGGTGAATTTTGAACATAGATTTTTCCGTCTTTTAGGATGTACAAAACATTCCCGTCACTTGTGATGTCATCTATTTTTGAGTCGGAGTAGGCAAGAGGTTTTTCAAGATTAACCGAAGAGTCTTCGTTTAAGCCTATCATATAAATCGAACCGTCCCGGGTTCCGATTATCATGTGATTTTTAATATGGCGGGCTGCCGTTATTTTGGAATTCCCCGGCACATAAAATCCCTTTGAAGAAGCATCTCCCTGTCTTATGCACCATTCATTTTTTCTTCTTGTTCTTTCGATCCAAATAGGAACCGAGTCTTGAATTTTAGAAGCGAAGAGGGCATATCGGGCTTGATGTTTCGATACCGTTTCACCGGTAACGGCATCTATTACATAGACATTATTGTCCTTATAGCCGATAATTCTTGTAAAGTTTTTTATAAGATTCGGATTTTCAAGTTTGTTCTCTGTTCTGAATTCTTTTAGCTTTTTTTTCTTTGATATATCTGTGTAAACGAGGCGGCCCGATTCTCCGTAAGTTACAATGCTTCTTTCGGTTGATGCTGTCGCTGCCAAAAAAACTATTCCGGGGGCTTCCTGATAAATATTTTGTACGATGCCCTTTGAATCCAATACGGTAATGCCGTCGGTAGATCGGTTGCCTACGAAGAGGTAGGTTCCGTTTGCCGACCATGAAAGGGATACGACCGAATCGGATAAGCGCTTTGAAAATAGGGCCTTCTTTTTTGCCCAATCCCAAAGGGAAACTTGGTGAACGCTGAATCCGTTTGTTTCATAAACGGCGACGAGTTTTCCCTGAGGATGGACGGCTATTTTTTGTATGGGCATACTTGAAAGCTGCCAAGTATCGGGCTCAAATTTGGGATAGGAATATCTGGTAACAAAGCCGTCCTTTCCGGCCGCAAAAAATATCGGCAAGGTGCCTGAGTTCATTATCTCTGTAACTCCGCCCGAAAATTTGTGGACAACCTTTGCCGAGCGGAATCTGTCTTTTTCAGGGGCGTTTGCTCTTGAAGCTGTGTTGCGTGAATAAAGAGCCTTGTCGTTTGCAACTGCAAGGGTCATAGCCTGAGCAAAGGCAAGGGCGTTTATTTTTTTTTCTTCCGGCGGAGATTGCTGTGGTGTGTTTGAATTTTCTGCCGGTTGAGTTTGTTGGCTTGTATTAGCGCTTGTTTCAGGCGGCGCCTGCTGTGATGTACTTGCGTTTTCTTCTGCCGGTTTCTGTCCTTGCTCCGTGCTCTCTGTGTTTGCCGTTTCACTGCTTTCCGTTTGTTGGAATTCAGGTTTATCTGTGCCGGCGTTGCCTTCGTCCGGAGCAGTATTGCCCGTTTCTTGTCCTTGATTTTCGGCAACCTCGCTCCAAGGGAGATCCTGATTTTGAGCCCCTAAAGAAAAACATAAAATTAAAGCAAAAAATAAACAAAGATATTTTTTGTACATAAACTATGAATCCCTTCCTTCGGTAAAAATATTTTGGTAGGAAAGATAGTTCCCCAAATATACGGCTGTAAAGACTTCAGACTTTTTATTGTTTTTGATATCTTGACAAACCGAGTCATACAATCTGACAGGAATTTTCATAACCGCTACTTGGTCTTCTTTTAAGCCGTAGACATAAAATTCAAAGTTTCCGTCATTGCATATCGAGTGGAAAAAGATTTTTATCTTTTTTCCTTTTATGTCCTTTCCGCTGTCCAATATAAAGAATTTTAAAACTTCCATGGCATGGGGATCTAAACCTGCTTCAACAACGGCAAGCCGCTCAGCCAATTCCGAGTAACCTATAACCGGGGTTTCATCGGCTTTTTCATATTCTATCTTTTCAGCTTTTTTTGTTTTTTCGTTTATCTCTTTTAATCCCGAGCAGCTGGAAAGACAGGCTATTCTATCGGCCTCCGGAACAAAAAGTAAAACAAGCTTTTTTGAAGGCCATTCTATTCTTGTCTTTATCTCCGAACGGACCTTTCTCCCGCATTGAGGGCACTTAAAGGTCAAATATGAACCGTCGGCTATTTTTTTTAATATTTCAGGTTCCTTATCCAAATTTATTTTAGCATGATGTTCAATTTCAAAACTTTTATCGCAAGGACAATGTATCTTCATAATAAAACTCCAATATTCTCGTATTGTACCATATTTTAGAGAAAAATGTAAGGGCTTTATGAGCCGGGTTGTCAGACCGGCAAAATACCGGCTTGCATATATCTTCAATTTATGGCATTATATGAACATATGAAAATTTTTTATTGCGGTAAAAGAGCTTTAAGGCTTGCTTTTGTTTTGTTGATTATTATGCTCCCGCTTTATGCTCAAGATGTTTTTTTGGCAGGAAGCTCTGAGGGCTTGTTTAGAATAGATAATTTTAGAGTAAAGAAGATTTGGAGAGATGCGGCTGTTTTAAAGATATCTAAGGCCGGAAATCAATGGCTTTTTTTAACCGGGAAGGGGCTTGCCGCAAGCAAAAATTTAAAAGATTTTTACTATCTAAACGATAAGCTTCCAAAAAAAATAATTAAAAATATAGATAAAAACGGAAATAAAACCTTTATAGAAAAAATTCCTCAACTTAAAGATTTGGAAGTTCATCCCTTTAATCCGAACATCTTTGTTACTGCAACTTCAAGCCGTGTTTTCTTGACACGGGATTCCGGAAAAACTTGGGAGGACCTTGGTGCCAATCATTCGGTAAACGGAATAAAGGCTGTCAGCGTTTTGGACATGCCTAACTCAAGGGGCGAAAAAGTTTTAACGGTTTTTGTTTCCCACTCCATCGCAGGTATGGCATGGAAACAGCCCGATATAAATTCGAAAGTATGGAACGATATAAGCGGCGGTTTAAAAAAAGGCCCCGAAGGGGTTGAAGAAGTATCCGATATTGTTTTTAATCAAATCTCAAACGAGTCTCAAGTTTACTGTGCTCAAACATTTTCAGGTTTGATGTACAGGCTTGATTGGAATAAAAAAATCTTTATACTCTTAAACGAAAAAGAAGCAAACGATAAAAAGCTTGTTTGTGTAGATAGTTTAAATATAATAGACAATACCGTTTTCGGAGTTATGGAAGGCGGTTTATTTGAAACTAATTTAATTATCCCTAATACCCAAATTTACACTTCTAAAAAATTATTAAAAAATTATGACAAGGTTAAAAAATATCTTAAAAATTCAAACTATCTGTGTGCCTTTGTGCCGAGTAATTTGACCTCATTTAACGGTAATTTATCCCTATCCGAACTCTGGTTATTGCATGATAAAAAAAATCAAAGCAATCCTTACTTAAAGATCTCAGACGGTAAAAAAGGAATTTATACGCCTACCCATCAGATGCGGGAAGATAAATCTTTTGAAAAGCATCTTAAAACAATCAAGGACAATAAACTCAATGCCCTTGTCATCGATATGAAAGATGAAGCGGGTTTTGTCCGCTATGAAAGTAAAAATGAGAATATAAAAAAATATAATGGTGTAAAATATACTCTCGATATCGAAAAACTTATAAAAAAGGCAAAGGCTGAAAATATCTACCTTATCGCCCGCATTGTAGTGTTTAAAGATAAAAACTTATACAGATATAACGAAGGTCAATACGCCGTCAAGGATAAGGAAACCGGAAAGCCATGGCAGGGTTATAATATTTATAACGGAGAAAAAGAAATTATACAGGAGCATTGGGTCGATCCTTATAATGAAGACGTTTGGAAATACAATGTCGATATAGCCGAAGAGCTTTGCTCGCTCGGCTTTGATGAAATTCAGTTTGACTATATCCGCTTTCCTACAGACGGCCTAAACCTTGCAAATGTCCGATACCCAGCCCAAGAAAACGGCATGGATAAGGTTAGTGCCCTAATGTCCTTTTTAGCCTACTCGCGCGAAAGAATCAAGGCTCCTCTTTCTATAGATATTTACGGGGCAAACGGCTGGTACCGCACGGGAGCCCGCACCGGGCAGGAGGTAGAACTCCTTGCAGAATATGTAGATGTTATCTGTCCTATGTTTTATCCCAGCCATTTTTCTCAAAGCTTTTTAGCTTATAAGCCTGCCGAAGAAAGGCCCTATAGAATTTATCATCAAGGTTCATACAGAAACAAATTGATGGCACGCAATAAGGTAATAGTGCGTCCATGGGCTCAAGCGTTTTTTATTCCGGTTTCTTACGATAAAAAATACTATGACGAAAATTATGTAAAACGCCAAATTTTAGGAATTAAGGATTCCATCGATGAGGGGTATATTTATTGGAATAATTCGGGCCGCTACTTGGATCTGCGCCCTGACGGGGAGGGCTTATAGTGACTGAACTTACAGCAGCTTCAAAAGAGCTTCATGCTGTGCACCAATGGGGAATAGAAGTAATCAGGGCCGTACAAAATTTTTCACATCCGGTTCTTACCGAAATCCTAAAAGTTTTTACGGATGCTTCAACCTACGGCTTTGTAGTTTTTATTATAGGTCTTTATCTTTGGTGTATAGATTATAAAAAAGGTTTGCATTTGGCCTACGCCGCCGCCTTTACCTCAGGGCTTAACGGAGGAATTAAGCGTATCTTAAAAGTCCCCAGGCCCTTTACCCATGCCCCCGAAATCATGCTTAAAAGCATAGGCGGTTTTTCAACCCCTTCGGGACATTCTTCGATAAGCTCTTTTATATATCCGGCTGTTTTGTTTTATAAGCCGCTTAGAGAAAAACTCTCGAAAGATTCCCAATCAAGCAGTATCGAAACAAAGGGGTCGGCTTCATCTAAGCTAAAAATAGCAGCGGCAATTATCCTCCCACTCTTGGTAGGTTTTTCAAGGGTTTATCTCGGAGTACACTATCCGACCGATGTTCTTTTGGGCTGGGCTCTTGGAGCCTTTATCTTTTTAGCTTTGATGTTTTTGCTTCCCGCAGTTGAAGCAAGGCTTTCTTTCTCAAACAATACCGATGAAGAGAATACGCAAAGTATTAAATTCAAAAAAGATGCATCAATAAGGTTTACGCTTGCGGCTATTTTTTCATTTATACTCATTTTAATTTCGAAGGAAAAGGTAAATGAGGCAGGCGTTATCCTTGGGCTTGCTTTTGGAAATATCCGAATCCTGGAAAATTCTAAATATAATTTTGATGCTTCTTCAGGCTCTGCACTTCAAAAGCTTTTAAGATTTATTATCGGGGCCGCTCTTTCATGTATTCCGATTTTGGTTTTCTATCTTTTAAAAATAGATTCAAGCTATGCTCAATACAGGCTCTACCGCTTTTTGGAATTCTTTGCGGTTGGAGCTGTTGCTTCGGGTTTAGCCCCGATAATCTTTTGCCGTTTAAAACTTTCTGGGGGAGAGAATGCAGACAGGTAAATATTCCCTAGACGATCCGATAGCCGCAATAGCTACGGCCTTAAGTCCTGCCGCCCTCGGAATTGTACGCACCTCAGGGAAGGGGTCGATAGACCTTGCTTCCGCAATTTTTTCCCGCCCCGAAAAACTAAAAGAAGCCCAAGGTAACACTATCCTGCACGGCTGGATCTTGGACCCCGAATCAAAAAAAGAAGTCGATGAGGTTACGGTCTGCGTTTATAGGGAGCCTAAGAGCTTTACGGGAGAAAATGCTGTTGAGTTTATCTGTCACGGCGGCACTGCCGTCGTTTTAAAAATATACCGCCTACTAATCGAGAATGGTTTTAGGGCTGCCGAGGGCGGAGAGTTTACCTTCCGTGCCTTTGCGAACGGAAAGGCCGACCTGACGCGTGCAGAGGCCGTAAACGAAATTATCAATTCAAAAACCGATATAAATATAGAACTTGCAGCAGGCCGCCTTTCGGGAAATCTTTTTTCGGGGATAGAGGAAATAAAGCAAAATCTCACAAGGGTTATCGCAGCCGCCGATGTCGAAATAGAATACCCTGAAGACGAGGAGACTACAGAAGGAGCCTTTTCGCCCGATCTGATTTTACAGGTGATAGAACCTCTTAAAAATTTAGCCGGCTCATGGGCCGCGGAAAAGATCTTTATTCAAGGGGCTAAGGTAGTTCTTGCAGGTAAAACCAATGCCGGAAAATCCTCACTCTTTAATGCCCTTTTAAAAGAAGACCGGGCCATAGTTTCGGACATTCACGGCACGACAAGGGACTGGCTTGAGGCCTCCTTAAACTTTAACGGAATCCCTGTAAGCCTTTACGACACGGCAGGTATTCGTTATACCCAAGATTCCATTGAGGCTATCGGGGTAGAGCGGAGCTTGGAGATGAGCCGCAACGCAGACCTCATCCTCTACCTTTGCGATCCTAAAGATATTTTATCTTCGGGTAGTTTAAACAAAGATGATTTAGACTTTATAAAAAATGCAAGGCCTCCCGTAATTACCATTATCACAAAAGAAGACCTGCTTGATGCCGAATCGAAAGAAAAGCTAAAAGAAATTTTAAGTAAAGAAAAAATTGAAGAGACCCTTATAATTTCATCGAAGGCGTCAAGCGGGATCAAGGTCCTGTCCGAAAAGGCTTATGCGGTTTTAGCAAAAAACACCGACAGGTCAGGCTTTTCAAAGGCAGCCTCCCTCGGAAGCGAGAGGCAAAGGGATGCCGTTCAAAAGGCCTTGGATGTGCTTGAAACGGCTTATCAAAACGCTGTCTCAGGCTTCCCTCTCGATCTTCTTGTAGAAGACCTTGAAGAAGCCTTAAGCTTTTTAGGAGAAATTACCGGCGAAGTCCGCTCCGACGATATCCTCGACAAGGTCTTTTCCGGCTTTTGTGTCGGTAAGTAAAATCGGTTTATTCCTCGACTTGAGCCATTTCTGCGATTTGCTCCAAATGGGATTCTACATGTCGGCCGTGGGTTAAGACCACCAGTCTGTCGCCTGCCGAAATAGATGTGCTTCCGTCTGGGATGATTTCTTCTTCGCCGCGGGCAATGCTTACGATTAAACACTCATCGGGCCATGTAACATCCTTTATCGGCTTTCCGTCCAAAAAGGATTCGGGAGAAACGCAGACTTCAAAAACCTGCTTGCCGTGATCTTCTTCCTTTTCTTTTTGATTTGAAAAATCTTCGCTGTTTAAAATCTGCTTTAAAAGCACCTCGTCATTTGGCGGAGACTTTATTATGTTTGCCGTAATGTAGGCAGCGGCCGAGGTCAGCACCAAGCCGCCCAGGTGGAAAAGGTCTCCGCTCGTTTCTGCAAGAAGCACTATTGCTGTAACCGGAGCCTTTATTACTGTAGTAAAAAAGGCCGCCATCGCAAAGACCATTAGGTTTACGGCATATTGGGCTTCGATTAAATTAAAATAAACCAAAATATTCGAAAAGATAATTCCGGTCAAGGCTCCGCATGAAAGGAGGGGAACAAAGATGCCGCCTATAGCCCCCGAACCTGCCGAAAGGCCTGTAAAGATTATCTTTGCCGCAAGAATCAAAATCAGCATGGAAAGCGGAAAGCTGTGTTCCGCAAGGGCCTCGATAAGGTGATCTCCTCCGCTTGCCGCAAGAGGCAAAAAAAGACAGACGGGTACCGAAATAAGATAGGGAATCAGGGGCGCAAATTGGGGAGGAATATTTAGCTTTTTGTAAACCTTTTGAGAAGTATAAATCGATTTTTTAAAGAGATGTCCTATTACCGCTGCCGCAGCTCCCATCAAAAGGAGCCAGCCGAAATATTTTATCGGGAAGAGCTGAAGGCCGTGAAAATCAAAGATAGCTCCCTGCTTAAAAAATACCGAGGCGACAAGGTCTCCCGCAAAGGCTCCAAGCATTACGCAGGTTAAAAGGAGGGGGCTTAGATATTGATGAAGATCCTCTATTGCAAAGACAATACCTGCAAAGGGAGCCCCGAAGGTAGCGGCAAGTCCTGCCGCTGCTCCGCTTGTTACCAGGCAGACCCTTTCTATATGGGAGGTTTTGCCGATTTTTTCGAAGGCGCTTCCTACATAGGCTCCTATTTGAACGGATGGGCCTTCCCGTCCTACTGAAAGACCTGCACTTATGTTTAAAACCCCTCCTAAAAATTTCAAAGGTAATTCGGGCCAGGGCGTCATGTCAAGCTTTTTCATAAACTTACCCTTGATTTGCGACACTCCGCTTCCCTTGATCATAGGATATTTTTTGATTATAAGGCCCATAAAAAGCCCTAAAGCAATTACTGCCAAAATCAAAACGGCAAGGCTAACGGCCGGGCCTAAGTTCGGGCCTGTGGCCGGGGCTAAATTCCCGTATGCAGCCTTGTTATAAAAATCAATCCTAAGATTTGAAAGAAAATCGATGGATTTTCTAAATGCAGTAATGGCTAGTCCCGTAAGAATACCAACAATAAAACTTTCTCCTGCAATTATAAGATGGTTTCCGTACCAATTTTCAAGAATTTTCTTTGTGCTTAAACCTTTGTCTTTCATATGCGACATTATATAAATAAGCCTTTTGTATGTCAATTAAAATGCGCTCCAAATATCATGGAAAGCAAGATTAATGAAAAATGTAAATCCTTACCGTGTCGGTTGACAGTGTCTTATTGCGCTTTTTGACATCACAGGCGGTTTAATAAAAATATTAAAAATCGATTTTCATAACCATAAATACCCTCTTGATAAAAAAACAATGACGTGCTACTTTAACTTTTAGATTGGAGGAAAACTTGAAAAAACATATTTGGAAATTTGCAAGATTCGGCGGGGTAACTCAGTTGGTGTTTGAAACTGCCGATGATATTCTTAATCTGAGGCAATTAGATCAAAAGCTTTGGACTACATTAGCGATGCCGACAAAAGGCATTTTCTTTAATCCCGAAACGGCTGCCATACTGGATACGGATGCCGACGGATTTATCAGCCCTCCGGAAGTTTTAGATGCCGTCGATTTTTTAGCAGAAAGTTTACAGGATGTCGGTATCATCATGAAAGACGGTGATACACTTTCTCTCGGCGATATAAAAAGTACTGCAATTGCCAAGACAGCGGAATGGGCTTTAAGAAGTCAGGGAAAAACAGGCAGTATAATTTCACTTGCGGATATTGTAAACGAAAATAAAATTATAAAATCAAATGAACTCGGAGAACTATCTGATAATGACAGCGATGATCTCCGCCTGAAAAAAGTGCTTTCACTGTATGTAAAAGAAAATATAAACAGCACGAGTGAAGCCATCTTTGACATGTTTACTAATGACAGGAACCAATGCCTCCAAAACACCGAAGATTTAAAAGCCGTCAGTGCCGGTTTAGAAAGCGCATCGATGCTAAAAGCCGTTGCCGCTTTTGAAGCCGTTAAAAACAAGATAGATGACTTTTTTGTTCGTTGTAAACTTTTGACCTACGCCAACGGGGACAATACCCCGCTCACCGACTACAGTGAAATTTTTAAAAACTTCACTACTGTTGAATTGGACACATCCAGCGAAAAATTACGCGAGCTTCCCATTGCATTGCCGAATACCGAAATGCTTTTGGACACACAAAGCAAAATAAACCCGGCTTGGGCAAATGAAATAAAAAAGCTCTACGCAGATGCTGTTTCACCTTTATGCGGAGAGATTTTGGTACTGACAGAAAATGATTGGAAAAATATTTCACAAAAAATTTCCGACTTTACTATGGTGTATTCAAAGCAAGCTGAAATTAAGGCTGCAAAAATCAATCCGCAGTTTTTGGAAACAAAGCTCAATCAAAAAGATGAAATTATCACGGAAATAAATGAACGGCTGGCCTTTGAAAAGGAAAAACAGCACATCCAATCGCTTAAAAAATTATTGCTCTTTCGAAAAGACTTTTTTACACTTTTAAAAAATTATGTCAGTTTTTCCAACTTTTATACCGGAGGAGAAACGGCCTTTCAGGCAGGCGTTTTATTCTTTGACACAAGGGCAACAACCTTGTGCTTTGAATTAAACGGAGATGACCGACATGCAACCTTGGATATTTTGTCGGGAGCGTATTTACTTTACTGTGATATAACACGAGGAACAGCCAAGCGAAAACTTTTGGCTCTTTTAACCAATGGCGCTTCTGACAATATTGTTGTTGGAAGGAATGGTTTGTTTTATGACAGAGAAGGAAACGATTGGAATGCAACTATTACTAAAGTTATTGCCAATCCGGTCAGTGTGCGTGAAGCGTTTTTCTCACCGTATAAAAATTTAGCCCGCATGATTGAAGAGCAAATCGCAAAAAAGGCAAATGCAGCAAACGAAAAATCGGATGCCCTCGTTGCAACGGCCGCAGACAAAACGGTCAATATGCCGAAAGAAGCGGCGGCGAGTTTGCCGAACAAAAAGCTTGATCTCGGGACGATTGCTTTAATCGGAACAGCAATAGGCGGAATTTCAACCCTCATCGGAAGCTTACTTCAAGCATTATTCGGCTTAGGCTTGTGGGTCCCTCTAGGACTCATCGGGCTTATACTGATTGTATCGGGGCCGTCGATGATACTCGCCGCCATGAAATTGCGCAAGCGAAGTATCGGTCCAATTCTTGAAGCAAACGGCTGGGCGATTAATGCACATGCAAAAATCAATATTCCTCTTGGAAGCTCGCTTACAAAATTGGCATCATTGCCGAAAAACGCACGGCTCGCACACCTTGACCCGTTCGCCGAAAAGAAAAAGGGTAGAAATATTTTTATTGCCGTTTTAATCCTGCTGCTTGCAGCCGCCGGTGTTTTTTGCTATTTTTATCTTATTAAAAAAACGGGTATCTATCCGTTCAATCTAAAATAAAACCGAAAACACACAAAGGGGAGATGGAGCACCATTCGTCATTCCATCTTCCTCTTATTTGTCGAATTGATGCACTTTCGGAGTAGTGAAAATCACTGCTCCTTGACAATATCAAAGACTTTGAAGGAACAGCCAAGAAGTATGGAATTGATTTTGCCTTGAAGAAGGATATTTCAGAGAATCCACCAAGGTATTTAGTTTTCTTCAAGGGCCGTGATGCAGATGTGATGGAAGCAGCCTTTAAGAAAGATCGTGGGGTGGAGCTATGAGTGATTCTTCACATCGGAAACAGGAGTGATATATAGACACAAAAAAGGAGGATAATGCCATGATAGAATATCATAATAAAATCACAGCACTATACTCCCGCCTTTCAGTTGGTGATGAAGATAGAGACGGTGGCGAGAGCAAAAGCTGATAAACATTCGCCACTATACCGACGATGACGAAAGCGGTAGGTTCTTTGACCGCTCAGCCTATACACAGATGATAAACGATGTAGAACAAGGCAAAATCGGAATTGTCATCATGAGTTTAAGGTAATACATTCTAAGAGGGAATAGTAGCGAGTAAGTGGGAAATCCGGCAGTGGAAAAAAATCGCTTAAAAATGTTATAATATTAGCCGATATAGACAAATAAATTTGAATTTACGGTGGTGATTTTATGAAAATAGTTATTATACATGGTCAAAGTCATAAAGGTTCAACATATAATAGTTCAAGAATGCTTGCAGATAAATTGGGTGGAGAAGTATCGGAATTTTTTCTACCAAAAGATTTTAATCATTTCTGTATTGGGTGTGGGAATTGCTTTACTAAAGGAGAAAGTATGTGTCCGCATTTCGAACAATTACAGCCAATTACAAATGCCATAGATGAGTCGGATATAATTATTCTTGCAAGTCCTGTATATGTATATCATGTTACAGGTTCAATGAAAGCGTTTCTTGACCATTATGGTTATAGATGGATGGTTCACCGACCAAGTGAAAGTATGTTTTCAAAACAAGCTGTCTGTGTTTCAACAGCTGCTGGGGCAGGAATGAAAAAAGCTAATAAAGATATGGCAGATAGCACATTCTTTTGGGGATGTGCTAAAACTTATAAATTAGGTATTGCAGTTTGGGAGACGGATTGGAAGAGAGTTGACGAGAAGATAAAATCAAAGGTTGACCGCCAAACAACAACTCTCTCGAATAAAATAAAAAGCAACTATACAATGGTAAGACCTTCAATAAAAACAAGGATTTTATTTAATATCATGAGAATTATTCAAAAAAAGGGATGGAATGAGAGAGATAAGACATATTGGCAAGAGAAAGGATGGCTTGCTAAAAATCGTCCATGGAAATAATCAAATCCCGGTTGTTTGTTGAACTAACAACTTAATAAAAACTATCACAGAAACAGTAAATCTAAAAAAGGTTTACTGTTTTTTCTTTGTTCAAAAATAAAAAGAGAGGAAAACAGAAAATGAACTTACAAAAGCGATAGAGCCATGTCCCGAAAACCTGACGGCATTTTAATAAAAAAGATTAGAGGAAAGACCTTTGTAAGCGAGATATATTTTGATAGAAAGAGCAAGGATACCTTTCAAGATAAGCTGTTTAAGGTAATAAACTCTAAGAGAAATTAAAAAAACATATCAAATATTTTTGAATTGATGTTGACAAACTGTTTTATTTGGTATATAGTAAATACATCAAAAATATTTGATGTGAGGTTGTCTATGAAAAAATATGAAGATAATGCTAGGGTGTTTAAGGCTCTTTCCGATTCAAAAAGATTAAAAATACTAGATATAATCCATGACGAAGAAAAATGTGCCTGTGTACTACTTGAAAAACTTGATTTGACTCAGTCTGGATTATCTTATCATATGAGAATTTTAAGTGAAGCAGGTATAGTAAATTTCAGACAGGATGGAAAATGGACGCATTACAGTATTAATGAAAAATGGATACAAGAAGCAAAAAAAATATTAGACGATTATCTATAAGTTTTTAGTCATCCAATGTAGGATGACTAAAAACTTATAGATAACACATCAAAAATATTTGATATGTTAGGAGGTAATGTAATGATTTTGTTAATAGGTGAATTTATACAAAACCAAATTTTAGGAATGAAATGGCTTAACGATTTAATAGGGCATATATTAAATATTTTAGGTGTAAATTTAAGTTCCAGATTTGGAGCGTCACTGCATTTTTTTATTTATGATGTAATAAAAATAGGTATTTTATTATGTACCTTAATCTTTATAATTTCGTATATTCAAAGTTATTTTCCACCTGAACGAAGCAAAAAAATATTATCAAAGTTTAAAGGTATATGGGGAAACATTATATCTGCACTATTAGGTACAGTTACACCATTTTGCTCCTGCTCATCGATTCCTCTTTTTATAGGATTTACATCAGCCGGACTTCCGTTAGGTGTTACATTTAGCTTTTTAATATCATCACCTATGGTTGATTTAGGTTCTTTAGTACTGCTTATGAGTATTTTCGGAGCTAAGGTTGCAATAGTGTATGTTTTATTAGGACTTTTAATTGCTGTTATTGGAGGAATTATAATTGAAAAACTCGGTCTTGAAAGTGAAGTGGAAGATTTTATATTAAATGCACCGAGAGGAATTCAAATTGAAGATGCAAAAATTGAGAAGAGAGAAAGATTGCTATTTGCGAAAAATGCAGTAGTAGAAACATTTAAAAAAGTGTTTCCATATATTTTAGTTGGAGTAGGAATTGGAGCGATTATTCATAATTGGATACCAGAAACGTTAATAGAAAAAATACTAGGAGGTAATAATCCGTTAGGTGTAGTTTTAGCAACATTAGTTGGTGTACCAATGTATGCTGATATTTTTGGAACTATACCAATTGCAGAAGCTTTACTTTCAAAAGGAGCGATGCTTGGAACGATTTTAGCTTTTATGATGGGAGTAACTACACTGAGTTTACCGTCAATGATTATGTTAAGAAAGGCAATAAAACCGAAACTTTTATATATTTTTATCGGCATAACAACGTTAGGAATTATAATAGTAGGATATATTTTTAATTTATTACAAAATCTGTTTATTTAAGGAGGAAGAAAAATGTTATTTAAGAAAAAAGCCTGTTGTAACGGGGCATCGGAACAAGGGGAAAGTAAAATTGAAGAAAAAGGAATCTACGTTTTAGGTTCAGGATGTGCTAAATGCAATTCTTTAGAGGAAAATGTAAAAGAAGCTTTAGCCTGCCTAAATATTAAAGAAGAAGTAAAACACATAAGAGATTTCACACTTATTGCAGCTATGGGAGTAATGACCACACCTGCACTTGTGATTGATAATAAGGTTGTAAGTTATGGAAAAGTTTTAACTACGGATGAATGCGTTCAGCTTATCAAGAATTCAAGAGGATAATACTATGAAAATTAAGGTAGCCTTTGTGTGCGTGCACAATTCTTGCAGGAGTCAGATTGCTTAAGCTTTGGCGAAAAAGTACACTTATAAAAAAGCTGATTGGGGGTTAGCTGATCCATCAGGAAAACCAGATGAAGAATTTATAACCGTCATAAAAAAAATTGAAAGAAAGGTACTTGATTTAATTGAAGAAGTCAAGGAATGGGAAAATAATTGAAAAAGCAAGATATAAGTTTCTTTGAAAAAAATCTAACATTATGGGTTTTAATTTGCATGGTTATTGGAGTCTTAATTGGTCGTTTTATTCCAATTGTTCCAAATGCTTTGGGGAAATTAGAGTTTTATAATGTATCAATACCAACAACAATACTACTTTGGATTATGATTTATCCTATGATGTTAAAGATTGACTTTAAGAGTATCAAAGATATAGGTAAAAATCCAAAGGGTCTTTTTATTACATGGTTTGTGAATTGGATAATAAAACCGTTTACTATGTATTTAATTGCCGGTCTATTTTTCTTTATTATATATAAAGGATTTATCAGTAAAGAGCTTGCTTCTGAATATTTAGCAGGTGCGGTATTATTAGGAGCCGCTCCATGTACAGCAATGGTGTTCGTATGGAGCAAATTAACGAAAGGAGATAGTGCATACACACTTGTTCAAGTAGCTAGCAATGATTTAATCATCTTGATAGCGTATATTCCAATAGTAAGTTTTTTATTAAAGATAGGTAATATCAACATACCTTGGGAAACATTATTTTTATCAATTTTACTCTTTATTGTTGTTCCTCTAATCTTGAGTATTATAACCAGGGGATTGATTATAAAAAAACAGGGAGAGAATTATTTAAATAATAAATTTATTCCTGCTTTTGACAAGTATACTATGGTGGGTCTTTTACTAACGTTGATTATTATTTTTTCATTTCAAGGTGAGAAAATTATCGTTCAACCAATAAATATTATCTTAATAGCTATACCGCTTATTTTGCAGACATTATTTATTTTCGGCATAACTTTTGTGATGGCATATTATGCTAAATTACCATATTCTATAGCTGCACCTTGCGGTATGATAGGAGCATCTAATTTCTTTGAATTGGCAGTAGCAGTAGCGATCTCTCTTTTCGGCTTATCCTCTGGGGCAACTTTGGCAACTGTAGTTGGTGTTTTGGTTGAAGTTCCGGTTATGCTTATGTTAGTAAAATTTTCAAATTCTATGGAATATAAATTTTAAGGGAATAAGTTTGGAGTATAAATTACTTAATCTAAATAGTATGTTTTTTAGTTAAAACCATACAATAATTTGATAAATGAGCGATAAGTGCTAATTTAGTAGAAATGTCAAATTCATTCAACAAACTCCATTTTTCCTAAGGGACAACTTAATAAAAACTAAAGGAACAGTAAATCGAAAGGTTTACTGTTTTTTATTTGCTCAAAATTAAAAAGAGAGGAAACGAAAAAATAAAAAACATAGAAGAAAAAATCTTAATGGCAGATGAAGAAATCAAGTAGTTACAAAACAAAAGAAAAAAGCTCATCAGTCAACAGAAACAGGAAGAAAGAAAAAAGAGAGATAAAAGAATATATGAAAAAGGAGCAGTCTTTGAAAGTATCTTTACAGAAAGTAAAAATCTAACCAAAGATGAATTTTATCAGCTAATAACAAGTCAAAGAAATAAAGATGAAATCAATCTTAAAAATCATAGAGAGTAGAAAAATTGCAACAAGAAAACAGAAAACTATCACAGGAAAGAAGCAAGAATTAGACCTGTACAAATTGGCTAAAAAAATGGTATAATATTACAAACATCGAGTAAAACAAATTAGAATTTGTGGAGGTGAGAAAAATGTAATGGCAACATATTCAACTTAAATCGAAATAATATAAAATTACGAGGAGATTATAAGATGAACAATTATATAAAATTAAATGAAGATAGATGGAATAATGTAAAAAATGACTATACTGAGCCATTGACACATGAAGAATTAGAAGAAGTTAGAAATAATTCAATTTCTGTTGCATTAACTGTTGGGAAAAAAGTTCCGAGAGAATGGTTTGAAAAAGCCAACGGAAAAAAGATATTAGGTTTAGCTTGCGGTGGTGGACAGCAGGGTCCGGTTTTTGCTATAAAAGGTTATGATGTAACCATAATGGATTTTTCTAAATCACAATTACAAAGAGATGATATGGTTGCTAAAAGAGAAGGCTTAAAAATCAATACAGTTCAAGGCGATATGACAAAACCATTTCCATTTGAAAATGAAACTTTTGATATTATTTTTAATCCGGTTTCAAATGTATATATAGAAGATTTAGAAAACATGTATAAAGAAGCCTCTCGAGTATTGAAAAAGGGTGGACTGTTAATGGTCGGATTTATGAATCCTTGGATATACATGTATGATGCTGACATTGTATGGGACAAACCCGATGAGGAATTACTTTTAAAGTTTTCAATACCTTTTAATTCAAAAAAGCTTGAAGAGGAAGGCAAAGTAACCATAAATCCGGAATATGGATATGAATTTAGCCATACCTTAGAAACTCAGATTAGAGGACAACTTAAAAATGGTCTCGCTATGATAGATTTTTATGAATCATGTGATAAAAGACATAGATTATCACGTTATGGAAATGACTATATAGCTACACTCTGCATTAAACTATAATGTTAAGGAAGACGCAGGCCAAGAAGATTGAGAAAAAGAATCCCCATCATTACCATTTCTGTCCGACTTGTTGAAATACTCTTGCTGTGGCAAAGGGATGTATGGCAATGTAGGCAGAAATATTTTTATTCGTGCGGAGGGATTGTTGATTGCCGTTTTAATCTTGCTGCTTGCAGCCGCCGGTGTTTTTTGCTATTTTTACTTTATTAAAAAAACAGGTATCTATCCGTTCAATCTAAAATAAAACCGGAGACACACAAAGGGGAGATGGAGCACCATTGGTCATTCCATCATCCCCTTTCTTGCGAATTGTGCTTTACATTTAAAGAGCATCTCTAAAAATCCGACAAGTTTTTTTAGCGCTCAAATATCGTTTACCCTGCAAAAATAACTAGAGCCAAAATAATTAAAACGACAATATTTATAAACACAATAAAGGGAATAACTTCGTTTAGTCTTTTTTTATTTTCTTTTACTAAAAGAATTGAAACTGCAATCATTGTAAGAATTATATAGACTGCGATTACAAGTTTTTCGGTTTGTTTGGACATTTGAAAAAACCGAAAAAAAAGGCCGACGGCCAAGGAAAGGCCTGAAAGAAGATAGAGGCTAAGCCCTACATGCTTACCTATGGAAGATGCATTGTATTCTTCTTTTTCCTCTTTGCTCATCATATTATAACCCGCAATCAAAAAATAGAATTTAAACTTGTGAATTAAAATACCGAAAACCGCAAGCACCGCTGCAATTATATAAAAGCCAATCATACCTTCCTCCAAAGAGTTGCTATATTTAAATTATAACATGGTAATTAGTATTTAGCAAGGCTTCGCATTGCCTCACGTTAAATCTAACCGAAAAAAAAGCTGTTCATCACGTAAAAATCTAACTTAAAATAGAAGCCCTAAGGAAGGGCAAAATGAGGTTAGATATGAAAATGAGAAAGAAGCTGACTGAGGAAATAGTGAAACGGTACTGCACTGCGTGCAAGAAACAAAAGACGAAAATCCTCGATGAGTTTGTCGCAACAACCAAATACAACCGAAAGTATGCAATTCACATTCTGAAAAACAGTGCATACATAAAAATAACGCATTTTAACAACGTCGCCAAAAAGAGTGTGAATGTTATTAAAAAGACACGAAAAAAGCGAACCTATGAAAAATACTACGGTCAAGACGTACAAGAGCAAGTCATCCGGCTATGGATTTTTTCGATGTACCTATGTTCAAAACGGCTCGTGCCTTTTATACGTGATAATATCGATTACTTTGCTCAAAAGTTCGGTTATGATGAACAACTTAAAGCAAAACTTGCTCGCATATCAAGCGCAACGGTCGGTAGGATTCTCAAGCCTGAAATTCCAAAACATTCTATCCGAGGTATTTCAACAACACGGCCTTCAAAGAATCTTAATAAGCTCATTCCAATCCGCACCTTTTTCGACTGGGATGAACGCAAACCGGGCTTTTTTGAGGTTGACACTGTCGCAAACTGTGGTATAAGTACTAAAGGACAGTATATTTGCACACTTACCCTTACTGATGTTCATTCAGGTTGGACGGAAAATAGAGCCCTTTTAAACAAAGCTCACCGATGGGTAAAAGAAGCGATAGAGGATGTGAAAATAAACTTACCGTTTCAGATGAAAGGTATTGATAGCGACAACGGAAGCGAGTTTAAGAATATGCAGCTTTTGCAATGGTGCAACACGAATAATGTTATCTTTACTCGAAGCCGATCGTATAAAAAGAATGATAATTGTTTTGTTGAACAGAAAAATGACAGTGTGGTAAGACGCATTGTCGGCTACTATCGATTTGAGGGAGAGGAGACACGAAGCGTTATGGCTGACCTTTATGAGCAATATAACATGCTTGTAAACTTCTTTTTTCCTTCAATGAAGATTATTTCAAAGCACAGGGTAGACGCAAAGGTCATAAAGAAATATGATGAAGCTAAGACACCGTATCGTAGGCTTATGGAGAGTTCTGATATAAGCGATGCTGAAAAAGATGAACTGCGACGTAGGAAGGACAGACTAGATTTACAACAGCTGATTGATAAAACACAAGAGCTACAGAGCAAACTTATTTCAATGGCTCACAGCTGGTCTACATAACTACGGTTAGATTTTTACTTGAGTAACGCATATCATTTGGGTTAGATTTTTACATGAGGAAATACGGGCTTTGATTCTTAATGTGTAATTAATTCCAAATTAGCCATTATTTCTATGTTTTGTTATAACAGCGCTGGGATAGAGGGAGGTGAATGGCAAAGTTCAAAAATATTTTTAGTTGAAACTTTTTGAGCTTATTGTACTTTATATTTGTATATGGTATAAAAATAGTAGGAGATACGATAGACAGCTCGCAGGAATTCTGCCTCACTGTTTATCGATATTTTATAGGAGAGTTAAAGTGAAATATATTAGAACCATTATGCTTATGCTGATTGCATGTCTTGTTTTGACATCTTGTGCGCCTAAGGCCGATATCTTTGTTCAGCAGTCGGGAGATGTTGTGGTAACCTTGGATATCCAAACAGGAAAAACAATCGATGCCCTTCTCGAAAATGCGGCTCAGTTTACCGAAGAGGAAAAGGCTAAAAGCCCTTCAATCTTTAATACGGAAGAAATAAAAAAAGAGCTTGAAGCCAAGGGAATAAAAGTTTTAAACATGACTACCAATTCGATAGCCGGTATAAATGCAAAAATCAAAATCATGAGTAAGGACATGGATAGTGAAACCTCCTTTGTAAAAACCGATATGAAGGCCGGTCTTTTGACTTTGAGCATAGGTCCCGATAATATAAAGGAATTTGTAAGCCTGCTTTCAGAAGACGACAGGGAGTATATCGAACTTTTAATGGCTCCGGCTATAACGGGAGAGCCTATAGGAACTGCGGAATATGAAGATCTTATTAAGGCCGCTTACGGAGATAAGCTTGCTTCCGATTTAAAAAGATCAAAGTTCCATGTTTCCATTACCTGTCCTAAAAAAATTAAAAGCATCAAGATTACTCCTTTCGGATATTCTTCTAAAGACGGTAACAAGGGGACAGTCGATATCCCCCTTTCAGAATTGCTTTGTGTAAGAGACCCCATCTTCGTTGAGGTTAAATTCTAAATTTTTTTGGAGGAGTTTATGTATTTCGATTATTATTATTTGGTTTTGGTTGTTCCGACCCTGCTTTTATCCTTGTATGCTCAATTTAAGGTAAAGTCGGCCTTTTCAAAATACTCTCAGGTCCAGACCATGAGAAAAATTTCAGGCAAGGAAGCTGCCGCCCTCCTGCTTAGATCAAACGCAATATCCGATGTGAATATCGAAAGGGTAGGCGGAAGTTTAAGCGACCACTATGATCCTGCTCACAAGGTTTTACGCCTTTCGGATCCGGTCTACGATAAGACCTCGATAGCAGCCGTAGGTGTTGCCGCCCACGAAACAGGACATGCCATTCAGGACAAGGAAAAATACGGCCCGCTGGTTTTACGCAGCACCTTGGTGCCTGTTGCAAACATAGGCTCAAGTGCCGGCCCCTATTTGGCCCTCGCAGGTATTATCTTCGGAATGAATTTGCTTCTCAACATAGGTATAATTCTTTTTGCCTGTGCCGTTTTATTCTATCTTATAACCCTGCCGGTTGAAATCGATGCTTCAAGGCGTGCCTTAAAAGTCTTGGAACACAATGCCGTTTTAAGCCAAGAAGAACTAAAAGGTGCCAAAAAAGTTTTGTCGGCTGCTGCCTTAACCTATGTGGCCTCAGCCCTTACTGCAATGGCAAACCTCTTACGCTTAATTTTAATTTCGCGGGATAGAAGGTAAATTTAATTTTTTTGAATGAGTGAAAAATAGATGGGCCCTGCTCCCTCCGCCTTATCGGGAAGAAAACGGAATCCGTATTTTGTTTTTTCGGGGAGGATGGGCCCAAGGCTGTCAGGTTTTTCTTCAAGACTTACTCTTTCCTTATATTTTTTTATAAGCTTTTCGATTAAAAAATCGTTTTCTTCATCGGCAAGAGCACAGGTCGAATAGATCAAATAGCCCTTAGGTTTAAGGAGCAAAAAGGCCGCAGATAAAAGAGCCCATTGTCTTTGGCTTAAATTTTTTATGCGGGCTTCCGTCCATTGTTTAAGATATTTTTCGTTTTGAAGCACATGCCTTTCGGAAGAGCAGGGGGCATCGAGTAAAATTCTCTCGTAAAGCTCTTGACCGTAGCGGGGCATTCGGGAAGCATCATAGCCGGAAATCTTGATTCGTTTTCGGTCGTCTTCATTTAAGTGCTCATCGAGAACCCTTATAAGCCTGTTCCGCCTATCGGCCGAAAGCTCGTTTGCCTGTATTTCGGCATCTCCCTTAATCCTGCTTAAAAGAACCAGGGTCTTTCCTCCGGGGGCAGCACACATGTCGAGGCAGCTTCCTTCTTCAAGAAGAGGCATGGCCTTGGCGGCTTGGATGCTTGCATAATCCAGATAGTAATTTTGTATGAGGTTTTCGCTGTAGGCTTCCGCCTTGTTTTCTTCTAACAGGGCTGCTTTGAGGGCAGACCACCTTTCTCCAAAAATGGAAAGATAGTAGTTTTCAAAACCTTCTGCCCCGCTTAGTTTTTGTTTTTTCATAACTAAAAAATTTTTTTCGGATAAATAAAACTATAAATAACCTATAGTTCAAACTCGGGATGCTTTGCATAAAAATCTTCAGGGATAATATCCATTAAGATTATGTCGTGCATTTTCCGGTTGCGAATCAGGGCTCCTCTCCTTGCTCCTATTTTTTTAAAGCCGACCTTTTCGTAAGCCTTAATAGCTCTTTCATTATAAGAATATACATTTAAGATTATGTTGTGCAGGTTGAGTTTTTGATAGGCATAGTTTATAAGTAAACACATAGCCTCGGTGCCGTAGCCCTTTGACCAGTAAGCCTTGTTACCGATAAAGATGCCGAGCTCTGCAGTTCTATCCAAATGACTGATCTTCATAAGCCCCATGTTTCCTATAAGCTCATCGGTTGCAGTATCCACGATTGCGTAATTATGTTCCTTTGAAATCCTATCGATTATTAGGCGTTCGGTTTCAAGGCCGATAATAGAAGAAGCAAAGTTAAGATATTCGGCCACTTCCTGATCGTTTGCCCAAACAGCATATTTTTCGGCATCTTCAATTCTCATTGGGGCAAGATAGCATTTTTTTCCGATAAGTTTTTTTATGTACATGAGACCTCCCATAAAAATCCAATAAAAGCTTTTTAAAAGGATTATAGTTAAAAGATGGGGCAGGGTCAAGAACTTGTTTTAGGCCGCCTATTATGTTATACTATATTTATGAGTACTAAAAGAAAAATGCCTATCGGCGTTCAAAGTTTTGAAGTTCTACGAAAAGATGCTTTTGTTTATATAGATAAAACGGAATTTATTTGGAAATTGGTGAACGAAAGCCGTGTTCACTTTTTAAGCCGGCCGCGCCGTTTTGGGAAAAGCCTCTTGCTTTCTACCTTGAAAGCCTACTTCCTCGGGCAAAAAGAGCTGTTTAAAGGTTTGGCTATCGAAAAACTTGAGGAGTGCGAAAAAGACAAAAGAGAAATCTGGCAAAAGTATCCCGTTCTCTATTTGGATTTTAATCCAAAAAACTACGCCGACACTAGGGCTTTGAATGATATTCTTAATGCCCACTTATCTGAATGGGAGGATGAATTTAAGATAGAAAAAACGGAGGAATCTCCTGACGGACGCTTTAGAAATCTTTTAAAACAGATTTATGAAAAAACAGGCAAGCAGGCTGTCATCCTCATAGACGAATACGATAAGCCCCTTCTTCAAACTATGTGGAAGGATGAAGCCTTAAACGAAACCTACCGCACAATTCTTAAAGGTTTTTTCGGAGTAATAAAAAGTGCAGACCAATATCTCCGCTTTGCTTTTTTGACAGGAGTTACAAAATTCAGTAAGGTCAGCATATTCAGCGATTTAAATAATTTAAGAGACTTAAGCCTCTTGTCGGATTACTCTGCCATCTGCGGTATTTCCCAAGAAGAACTTGAAAAGGATTTTCAACCTGAAATTAAAAACCTTGCAGAAAAAAATGATTTGACCTATGAGGAAACCCTCGCAAAATTAAAACAAAGATATGACGGCTACCTTTTTGCTAGAAAGGGTAGTGCTATGTATAATCCTTTCAGCCTATTGAATGTCTTCGCTTCCGGCGAATTTTCAAGTTATTGGTTTGCTACAGGCACGCCGACCTTTTTGGTTGAGTATCTTAAAAAAGCCTATTACAACATTCCCGACCTCGATGGAAATGTAAAAATGAACGAGGCAGGCCTGGAAACTTACAGAGCGGATGCAATCAACCCCCTGCCTATTTTGTTCCAATCGGGCTACTTAACAATCAAAGACTATAACGACTTTTCTAGACTTTTCCGCTTAGGTTTTCCTAATGATGAGGTGCGTTACGGCTTTTTGGATAATTTACTTCCGGCCTACACCCCGATACGAACCGATAAAACAGGTCTTTCAATTTGGGAATTTTACGAGCAAATAGAGGCCGGAGATGTAGACGGCTTTATGGAAAAATTAAAGGGAATAATATCCGGTATCCCTTACGACAGCTTAACCGAAAAAGATCTTGCCCTTCGTGAGCAAAACTATCAGACCGCCGTCTATCTTGTCTTCGCCCTTATGAACCAGTTTGTGCATACTGAAGTCCGATGTGCAACAGGGAGAGCTGACTGCGTTGTGGAATTCAGCGATAAGGTTTATATCTTTGAATTTAAACTCACCTCAAACGGAACGGCCGAAGATGCTATAAACCAAATAAAAGAAAAGTGCTACGCAGACAAGTACTCGGGGTCAGGCAAGAAGGTAATAGCAATAGGTTCAAGCTTTGATGAAGATAAACGCACAATTAAAGACTGGCTGATTGATAAATGACAAAGTTCAAATGTCACTCGCTCTTCGTCATTCGTCATATGTACTTCGTGCTTTGACACTTGAACTTCACACTTCGCAATTTTAACTTTATTTTATTCCTGAATTCTTAAAATGTTTTCCTAAAATTTTTGAGCCTATAAGAACTCCTACAAATCCCAAGACAAAGGTTGCAATTAAGATGATGACTCCGAGGTAGCCTGCACTTGCAGCAACGCTTTGTTCAACCTGAGCTTCATTCATCTGCATTCTTTCAAAGCAGAATTTTTTATAATGCTCTACGAAAAAGAGAATGGGGATAACGCCTCCTGAAGCGCTTCCCAAACACATAAAACCGCTTGCAACGGCTATCGTGTATTTGTTCTTATACTTCGAGGTATTGGCTGCAATGTCGGCCAGCAAGGCTCCGATAAACATACCTATCAGCCAAGGAAGGTATCCCATTCCCAAAATTAAAACAACCATGATGAGTAAAAGCTGGCTGATAGTAAAAACACCGAATTTGGGAACCTTAATAGCCAAGAATAAATAAATTGTTCCGACTACAAGTCCCGAAATTGCCGGGGAAAAGGCATGTAAAAAAGGGTTTATTGCCGCAGTAACAAAACCTATGATCATAAAGACCGCAATATAAACCACAGTCATTATTCCGATAAAAACAAAATCCTTTGTTTTAAATTTGTTTGACTTTTCCATAAAGTCCTCCATAATCTATAAATATGTAGAAAAAATACTTTCCAATTTTTTGTCGTGTTTCTCGAGCCTTGAATCTAAGGCTATTTTTTTATCTTTTAAAAGAATCAACCTGTTGCATATCTTCGAGATAAATTCAAAATCATGGGTTATTATAAGCACTGCAGAAGTCTCGGCTATCTCTTCGATAAGTTCTCCTACCCTGATCATGTTTCCGTAGTCCAAGCCGCTTGTCGGTTCATCAAGAATTGTAAGCGGACAGCCTCTGACATAGGTTGCAGCTATTATAAGCCTTTGCTTTTGTCCCATCGAAAGAGAAAAGGGGTGCTCATCCTTGTAATCGTAAAGGTTAAGTTTCTTTAAGGCTTTTTCTATTTTTTCGTTTACATTTTCAAGCTGTTTGTTTCCTATCAAAAGTTCCGAAAAAACATCGGCTCCGAAAAGCTGATATTCAACATCTTGAAGAACAAAATTTGTGCGGCTCACTCTTTCTTTTTCGTTTAAAATTTTTTCTCCGAATTTAATGCAGCCCGAACTTTGGCGGTAAATACCCGATATGATTTTTGCGAGGGTTGTTTTTCCTGCTCCGTTTTTTCCGGTAAGGGCGGCAATGTCGTTTTTATAAAGGTTTAAGTTGATCGAGTTTAAAATCTCGGTTCCGTCCTTAAACGAAAACGAAATATCGGAAAGACTGCAAATTTTTTCGCCTTCCTTATAGGAATTAAATTTATTTGAATCAAATTTACCGTTTAAATCTTTATTTGTTATAGAGTTGATAGCTTCCGTTTCATTTTCATTTTTAAAAAGATGCAAACTTCTTAAGCCTTTCGAATTTAAGTCTGCATTTTCAAGAGCTAAAAATTCTTCACGAGTGTATTCGTCTTGTATGTTTCCTTCATTTATATAGATAACTCTGTCAAAAAGATCTTTTAGATAATGAAGACGATGCTCCGCTATAATTATAGTAAAGCCTCTTTGTTTTAAAATTTTTAAAATATCGGCTAAGATTAGGATGGAGTTAAAATCCAGATTGGACGATGGTTCATCAAGAACTATAATTTTAGGCCGCAAGGTTAAAATTGAGGCGACGGCTGCTTTTTGTTTTTGTCCGTTTGAAAGGTTTTCAAGTTTTTCGGTTAAGAGGTTTTCGATGTGTAAAATAGAACAAACCTCGGCAATCCTTTCTATTATTTCATCGCGGGAAAGCCCGTAGTTTTCGCAAGGAAAGCTGAGCTCCGAAATTACGTCATCGGTAAAAAACTGACTCTTGGGTGATTGAAAAACCGAGCCTATATCTTTTGAAATTTCATCTATGCTGAAATTTGAAACATCTTCTTCGTTTATAAAAACGGAACCTGAAAATTCTCCCTCGCAAAACCGCGGGATAAGCCCGTTGATGCATTTTGTCAGTGTAGACTTTCCGCAGCCGCTTATGCCGGTAACAAGCAAGAATTCTCCTTTTTTTATATTAAGAGAAGTCTTTTTTAAATTTGCTTTTCCGTCTTTTGAAGATTCGTATATAAAAGAAACATCTTTTAATTCTACTGCTGTATTCATTTTATCGTCCTTTAAAAGAGCCTCGTAAATACGGAATCGAAGTCGAAGATTATTGCAGCACCGACAACAAAAAGGGAGATCAGGGTAAAGGAGTAATCTGTTATTTCGAATTTTATTTTAAAAAGCTCTGCAGCAGTTTTTGGGGATTCGGCTCCCTTTACGAGGGCTGCAGCCGTCATGTCATCCGCAAGAGATACGGCCCGAAAAAGAACAGGAACGAGAGCATACTCCAGACTTCTGATAGGATGAAAAAAAATACTTTTTGCCCCTAGTTCGATTCCTCTCATTTTCATGCTGTTTGTGATTATGATCATCTCTTTTTTTATGGTAGGTAAAAAACGCACTGCAACCGTAAAGCCGAGCATTATACTCTTAGGAAGCCGCATTTTATTTAGGGAGCTTACGAGGCTCTTTGTATCTACCTTGTTAAAGATTACCGTTGCCGCCATAAGGAAGGGTAAAAATTTTTGCACACCCATTGCGATGAGGGAAACGGAGTTAATCAAAAATTGTATGGGCAGATCGGGCAGGGCTCTTATCCCGAAAGGAAGAGCGAGCGCTAAAAAGAATATTAAGGTATATTTTATTGCCTTTTTGTACATTTTAAAAAGGCAGACAATGCTCAAGGACACAAAAAAAATAAAAATATTTGCAGAAAGAGATGAAGAAACCGTAGTTATAAGTGAAAGCACAATGTTTAAAAATACTATTGTGCGGGGATCCAAGATAGTTCTTTTTTTTGAAGTGTAGGTTCTTATCTGCTCTGCAAGAACCGAAATATCGTTTGAATTTTCCGTATAAAAAGCGTAGTCTTTTAGCTCCGAGTTTAAGTATACTATATTGTTAGACATAGGCGACATACTACCCGAAAAGAAAAATTTTGTCAATCGATGAGACAAGATATTTTTGCATTTGGATTTACACAAAGCTCTGGTATTTTTTGCGGATTTGTGTTAAATTTTACTTAGCTGATTATTTTCACTTTCCATAAAAGGAGATTAAAAGAATGAAAAAAAATATTGTAAGTTTTTTGTTTATCATCATTACTGTTTTCGTTATTCATTGTGAAGAATTATCATATATAAACTATGCAAATAATTACAATATTTCAGAGTATGATATTAAAAATATTCTAGGGACTTATATGGAAAAAAATTAATATGGAGATTGTGTGATATGGCTGCTTCAATTTTAATATTATGCGCTTTTTTGAGTATTTTTTTATTTATATCATGTTTTATATTATCTATATTTATAGGTTTTTATCAAAAAAGAATACCCGGATTAGATTATAATTCTCTTGTAGAAACTGCTTTTTTAGAAGGACATTATTACGGTAAATATTGGAATCATAAAAATAATGAGGGGAATTGGACATGGGTAATGCCTGATTCATATATTAAGAAAAAGGCATTGGAATTTAGGGATGATGATACAGAGAAAATAATAAAATACAGAAAAAAACTTGTCAAGACTATAAAAATTAGAACTGTATTATTTGTAATTATAGGTTTTATATATGCCATTGTTTTTTTTATTTCGTTATTTGTTGACTCAAAATAAAAGATTTTTATATGTTATTGGTACAAATATAAAAAAGATTAACATTATGAACACAAAACCTTGTCCCGGGTACTGATACTTGTTTACTGTTATGTTTTGTGTAATAATAAAAGCTAGGATTATATTAAATGAAATTTAATACGAAAATTGAATATTGTTTAGTAGAATTTAAGATGTCTAATCAAACATGTTATTGTTTATGGTTTTCTGATAATCGTGATGCGTTTTTGATTGATGAAAATGACAAACTAATTATGTTTTATTGTGAAGATGACATGAGAGCGTTTTGTAAAATTCATAGTTTAGATATTCAGATGGAGGCTGCTGTATTGTATGATATTGATGCATTTATGGAAAAAATATGTCTGAATGACATAGATTGCAATCTTATTTTGCGTTTTTGGAATATTGCATCTGACATGGCGTATACATTGAAAGAATCGTTTATAGGTGATGATGATGGTGTGGATTGTGTAATATTGGATGTATATAATAAACTGTTTTACGGAACAAATCCGCCGGCTCTGAAAAAAGACTCTCAGGAAGTATATATTCCTAAATGGACAAAAGAAGAAAGTCTTATTATAAATAATGTAATGGATGATGCGGTTAGAATATTTTATAAATATTTAAAATAAATATTGGAGGTGTATGATGACACATGTATTTTTATTATCATATGAGATACCTAATGATATAAAAATATGGAGGGAAAATAAATGTCAAGCCGCATAGATAATTTTTTTACAATTTTGTCGTTCTTGCCCGGACTTTATTGGGTGATATTGTATATTCTTTTATTGTTATATGTAATTGCCTCATGGTTAGGAAGATTGAACAAAAAAATAAAAAATATTGTATTTGATAGTCCGGCAGTTGATACATGGTTCCATATTTTTAGGTATACAATACTGCCTTCAATAATATTAATTATTTTTACGATAATTTTAGTTAAAAGGATATATTATGGTAATATGGACTATCATTATGGTTCTATAAAAATTTTAATAATATTTATTGTAGGAATAATTTGGTTTTTAGGAGCGTGGATCATATCAAGTATACAAAAGAAACGTGCAGAAAATGGTGATTTGGGATTTGCTTATAAAATAACAGCAATATTATCATGTATTTTATTTCCTCTAGTTGCATTAATTATTGTATTTCTTTTAGTGAGAAAATAATAACGAAATTGAGGATGTATGATATGAAAGAATTAGATTTATCTTATAAGCAATTTTGCATATTTAATAGATGAAGAAATAACAAAATTAACAGATTTTGTGTTAGATGGAAAATCTGCAACTTAAATAAAATAGCAGCTACGACACTTGTTTGCTTTTATATTTTGTGTAATAATAATTAGGGGGTTAATTATGAAAAAATTATGTATTTTATTAATTATTTTTGTTTTGATTTTTTCATGCAAAAAAAGTGATGAATTTTATGAAAGAAGCTTTTTACTTGATTGGAATTTTTTTAGACCTAAAGGGCGCAACAGTAATTTTCTCCCTTCATCATATAGTTATGTTAAGAGCGGTGTCAGCCATATTATGACTGAAACTAAATTTACTTGTATTTTTGCAGCTATTTTTATGTGAGTTGACAAAAATTAAAGATAGTATTATAAAGAGATACCTAGCAGGGGAGGTAAAAAATTTGAGATTAGATCGTAAATTTGGCATAATATTTATAATTTTATTGCTTTTTTATTGCGATGCTTTTTCAATGGGAATCCTTTGGAAGCAGAGAGTTTCTCGAAAGAAAGAGAAAGAAGTGGAACAATACATGCAAGGTGTTATTGATAATATCAAAACATTAACTGAAGAAAAATTTATTTCATTATTTTATGAAAACAAGGTTAGTGTTTATATGCAAAAGCCGTACAGTGCCTATGAGAATCCCAATATAGGATCTTATTCTTGTATTCCTGATGATATAGAAGAAGTAATTTTTAAGAGCGACCTATTTAACACGGAACCCCCGGCTACTTGTTTTAAATCATTGACTACAGTATTCTCTCTTGGAGATATTATTTACAAAAAGAAGCCTGAGATGCATAGACCTTATGGGTTTGATCACGAGGCTATAAATGCATCGCTGCCATATAACCAGCTTATTGATTATTTTCAGAGTATTTTTATAGAATGTAACGAAAAAATACTTCGTATTTCTTTTGTTGCTTCATTGTATGATGACGGAAAAGGTAATTTTTATATATTTAATATTATTTGCGATTTTAGTGAATTCTCCTCTATTGAAGAATATGAACGAATGAAAAAAGAAGAAAAATATTATTGATTTTTAAACCCCGCCGATAAAATCGATATATTCTTCCTCTTTACTTTTTTCATCTTCAGAGCTTGACTATTTTTTTTATTTTCGATATAATTAACCCTAAATTTTATTATATCGCACGCTTAAGGAAGGTGCAGAAGGAGAATCGTTGGCTGAAGTAAAAGGTTTGCGGATAAATGATCAAATCCGCGTGAGAGAGGTTAGGTTAATTGGGGCTAATGGCGAACAAGCAGGTATTGTTCCCACTATTGAGGCTGTAAAAATGGCCGCAGAAGCCGGACTTGACCTTGTTGAAGTTGCGCCTACCGCGAAGCCTCCGGTTTGCAAAATAATAGATTACGGTAAATATCGATTTCAAATGGAGAAAAAGCTCCGTGACTCCAAGAAAAATCAAAAGCAGCAAATGATGAGAGAAATCAGAATGCAGCCTAAGATACACGACCATGATCTTGAGTTTAAATCCGCACATATCAAAAAATTCCTTGACGGCGGCGATAAAGTAAAGGTAACCGTGCGTTTTTGGGGACGCGAACTTGCTCATACAGAGCTCGGTTATGAAGTTTTAAACAAGGTTTTGGAAAAACTGGGGGGTGAAGAAGCCTGTACCCTCGAGAAAAAACCTGCTATGGAAGGACGGACAATGTCTATGACATTGAGTCCCAAACAAAAAAAATAAGCTTATAATAAATTTTGGAGGTACTTATGCCTAAGATGAAGAGCAAAAGAGCTGCTAAAAAGAGATTTTCTCTTACTGCAAGCGGTAAGGTAAAATACAAGCAGATGAACAAGGGTCATATTATGACTAAAAAATCTCAAAAACGTGTACGCCGTCTTAAGAAATCGGCCATTCTTTCAGAGGCTGACAGCATGAAGATGCGAAAGCAGCTATTGCCCTACGGTTAATTTATTTGAAATAGAAGTCAGGAGTTTATAATGTCAAGATCAACAAGCAGTGATAGAAGAATTACAAGAAGAAAAGCTATATTGAAGCAAGCCAAGGGCTTTAGAGGCCGCCGTGGTACCAACTTTAAGGCAGCCCGCGATGCAGTTCGAAAGGCCTTGCTTCACAGCTATGTAGGACGAAAAGATAAAAAAAGCGATATGAGGCAGATATGGATTACCCGTATCAATGCAGCCGTTAGAGCTGAGGGTATTTCCTATTCACGCTTTATTGCCGGAATGAACAAGGCCGGAATCCAATTAAACAGAAAGGCCCTGTCAAATATGGCAATCGAAGATCCCTCCGCTTTTAAGGCTGTCGTAGAAGCTTCAAAAAAGGCTTTAGGAGTCTAATATGCTCAATCTCGATCAGGTAAGGCTCCTTGAAAACAAGGTAGAAAGGGCTGTACAGATGATAAAAAGCCTTCATACCGAAAAAGATTCTCTAAAAAAAGAAATTGAAGCTAGAGACAAGCGGATTTCCGAATTAGAGAAGCTTATAGTAACTTTTAAGGATGACCAATCTAAGATCGAGGAAGGAATAATCAACGCACTTAATCAATTAAGTGCGTTTGAGGATGCCTCTTATACAAAAAAACACGAAATGAGGCCTTCTGCCTCTGAATTTGAAACCGCAGTCCCTGTTTCAGCCGGATCTGAACCGGAGTCTTTTTCACCTCCTCCTAAAACCCCTTTACAACAAGCTCCTGCAGCAGATCCCGTTTCGGAAGAACCGGGTTCCGGTAATCTTCAAAAAGACCTTGATGATGTACTGGGGCAAGCCTCCGATACAAGTAAACAGATGGATATATTTTAGGTAAAATGAGCAAAGGACAATTAAATATAGACGTATTGGGAACTTCCTTTGCCATTCAAGCCAACGAAACCGATGAATACCTAAATCGAATTTACAATCACTATCTAAATGTTTTAGATCAAGTGAGGCAAAGTTCGAAGGTTACCGATCCTTTAAAACTTGCCATTCTTACTGGTATTTTAATTACCGATGAGCTTTACAAGGAAGAATTTTCGGAACAAAATTCGCAAGATCTTATCCAAAAAGCTTGTGACATAGAAAAATCCGCTATGCGGATGATAGAAAAAATCAATGAGGTAATATGAAAATCTGGGTGGATGCCGACTCGTGCCCTGTAAGAATAAGACAAATTACGGCCAAGGCCGGAGAACGTCTAAAGCTGCCCGTGATCTTTGCAGCAAACAGGGAAATCCCCGTGCCTAAGGGTGCAAGCATGGTTGTTACCGAAAATACGGAACAGGCGACCGACCTCTACATAACCGAAAACTCGGCTGAGGGAGATTTGGCTATAACGAGGGATATCCCCTTGGCAAAACTTTTGGTAGATAAGGGGCTTTATGTTATAAACGACAGGGGAACAATTTTTACCCGCGACAATATAAATACCTACCTGTCTGCAAGAAATTTTATGTATGAGCTTCAGGCCAACGGCCTCGCTCCGGAAAAAACCGCCTCTTTCGGTAAAAAAGAGATTCAGAAATTTTCAAATCTTTTAGACAGCCTTTTGGCTAAGGCCTTAAAATAAGGACCCCGTATTCAAGGTTTTAAGTCCTTATTGTACTTTTAGGGAGAAAATGATATTATAAGCAGATGAAAAATAAACTTATTTTAATGTTCATGCTCTGTCTTGTTTTTATAAGCTGTAAACAAGATCCCGATTTTTACTTATATGATGACATGGATAACTTAAAAGACGAGCAAAAAACTCTTATTGAAGTTTTAAAAAAAACGGAAAGCAAGGAAATGAGCTTTGCCGTTAAGGATAGAATAGCAAAAAATCTCAAGGTTAAAAAGAAAAATAAACTTTTAATTGTCTTTTTAAGCTCCCTTGTAGAAAACGACCCTGATGACACTTACAAGGGCTATTGGCTTTTAATGCTGGCAAACGAATATATGGAACAAAAAATGAATGAGCCGGCTGCTTATTTTTTTGAAAGAGTTATAAAACTGGATAAGGATATGGAAATTTCGGGAAAGTCCATTCAATATTTAAGCTTAAAGAATTTGATAAATATAACAACTGATCCAAAACGCCTTGTCGAGTATTATTCTCTTTTGCTTTCCAATTTTTATGACAGCATAGATCCCGCTTATTCTTATTTTATGCTTGCACAAAATTACGAAAAGCTCGGAGAATGGCATTTGGCGATTCAAAGCTATTCAAAATTTATAGGACTGGGACGTTTCGATTTGATTATACCCGGCATCCCCGACAATTACGGCTATGCTCGAAAAATCGTAGACTACAGCTCTTCAACAAAGAGCTGGACCATGGAAAGCCTTGACGAACTTTTGGCCATTATTAAGTCTGCAATTCAGAGAAAGGACTTTGATACCTTGGAAAGGTACCGCTCAAAGGTAAACTTTTTTTCGATGGCGTGGAAACAGGAGCTTTCGGATATTTACGGTTCTCCCGATTTTTCTTTAAGAAATTTTATGCGCGGAAGCTATATAAAGATAGAATCCGAAATTGACCCTTCCTCTACACCCTATGAGGCCTATCTTAAAACCTCAGGTTGGAATCAATATTCAAGAATATGGTATCTGTATTTTAGAAAGGTCAACTTCCCGGCAGATCCTGAAATTCACGGAAGATGGGAATGGGCAGGTATTTACTACGGAGAAAAAATTTAGTGAAAATACGGCTTTTTTTTATAGTCTTTATTTTTTTTAGTTTTAATTTCATTCATTCAGCCTCTTTAAATTTTACAAGGGATGAATCAGCTAAGCTCAGACAGTTTAGCAAGATTTCCCTGTCTTATAACCGTCAAAAATCGCTCCACGGTACGGTTATTGTGCCTCCAAGATATCCCCTAATTGAAAAATTTAGGAATCAGTATCTTACCGAAAACGGCTTAAGGTACTTGGAGGCCATTATGCAAAGATCGAGGCCTTACCGCAATTTTATTATTCAAGAATTGCGCAGAGAAAATCTTCCTCCCGAACTCTTGTTTTTACCGGTAATAGAATCGGGTTTTTCGCCTAAGGCTGTGTCAAAATCGGGGGCTGTAGGCATTTGGCAATTTATGCGGAACAGTATAGGCGGATATGATATTCACATTGATGAGTGGATGGATGAAAGACGGGATCCATGGAAAACAAGTGCTGCAGCGGTAAAAAAACTGAAATGGAATTATAATTATTATAATGACTGGTACTTGGCCCTTGCGGCTTATAACTGCGGGGTAGGGGCCTTGGATAAGGCAATAAAAAAGGCCGGAAGCCGAAACTATTGGTATCTGGCCGAAAAAAAATTCTTAAAACCGGAAACCTCCCTCTATGTCGCCAAATTTTTAGCTATTGCAGAAATTCTTATGAACAGCGAAAAATACGGTATTGATTGGGGCGAAGCTCTTGATTATGAAGCCACCGAGCTTATTCCGATAAAACGCTCTGTGGATATCATCTTACTTGCAGAAAAAGTTAAGGCTGATACCGATCTTTTTTCGGCCCTTAATCCGTCTTTAAAATTTAATATTACACCGCCCAATGTAAAATATAACCTGCGGATTCCTATGGAGCATAAGGAGGCCGTTCAAGACTTGCTCGCAAAAAACACCCTTCTTATAAAATACTACAGCTATAAGATAAGATCGGGAGATACTCTTTACGCCTTATCAAGACACTACGGTGTAAGCATTAAGTCGATTATAAACTATAATCCCGGTATCAAGGCTTCGGCTCTTAGGATAGGGCAGGTGCTTAAAATACCTGCTCTAAAAACGGTGAATTCCTACAGGCGTAAAAAAGACGATCAAAATGTTGAATTTAATGGTGTATACATAATTCAAAAAGGCGATACCCTCTGGTCAATAGCCTTAAAACATGATGTTCAAGTTGAAACTCTTGCGGCAAAAAACGGAATAGAAGTAAATTCGGTGCTTTCCTTAGGTCAAAAACTAAAGGTGCCGATAATAAACTGATAAGCAAGGGGATAAAGCAAATGAACAAATTTTTAAATAAAAACACAGCTTTAAAAAATGCCAAGGCTTTAAGCGGCTTTTTTTTGTTTTTCTTCCTTTTTAATTTAGCCTTAACCGCCTATGAGCCTGTTCTCCAATCTTCTTCCGTTCAAAATTGGGAAAAGGGCACAATCGAATCCTTAATAAAACTTGATATGAATAAAAGCGGCTTTTATCTTCCCGGTGACAGGGATGCGGCTTTTAATACGATAGAAAAATACATGCCCTCTCTTTTAAAAGATATCTATCTTTCGGTTGTAGTTGACTCTTCCCACCGCTTGGGCAACTATCTTGCTGAAGAAAAAGTAAACTTAAACACCATAAACAAGATAATCGAAAAAGGGAACTATAAAAATCCTCATTTTTCAAATGATCTGTCAAATGCGCTAATTAAAACAAGCACCGAAATGCATGAAATTGCAAAACTTTTTATAAAACATTCTACCCCCTATGCTCCGTCGATTCCTCCAAGTACCACGGTCAGCAAGGTGTATACGGGTATTTTAATCGATGCGAGGGGCTTGCTGCCCGTACATGGGGAGTATACAAAAGAGAAACTTCAGCCCTGTATTTTCCCTAAAATTTGGAATACAGATATGTCTACGATATACGAAAAGAATATGGTAGATCCTAAAATTGCAAAAAAGCTTGGAATCGTTTTATATTCTTCAAGTCTTAATGAAGAACTTTATAGGGAATATGTGGGTACCGAGCCCCTGCGTATCATAGCGAGAGGAGTTTTCGGCCAAAATAGAACCGATCCGATTATCTCGATGGAAGATAGCAGCCGTATTTTGTCAAAACCTGAAAACTTAAAGCTTTTAGAGGAAGGGCGGATAGTCATAATCTGTGATGAGGATATGCTCCATGTTACCGAAGCCTTTACTCCTCCGGATGAAAACTATTACTTTGCCTATCATGATATTGAACTCTTACTTGAAAAACGTAAGGAAAAAGGAATTGAACTTTCCAATCCTAAAAATATCATTAAGATAACGATGTACGATATCAGGTTCGTTGCAGATATGCCCGATGTTCTTCCTGAAGAGACCGGAAAAATAGATGTAATTGCTGAGGCTCTTTTAAAATTGGGTCCCTATACAAAATTTTTAATTGAAGGTCATACGGCAGATCTTAACAGGCCTGAGGACGAAAAGATTCTTTCGGTTCAAAGGGCGGAAAGAATTGCAGATGAAATTTCTAAGCGGGGTATTGACCGCTCAAGGATAATGACTGCCGGCTATGGAAGTACAGTACCCAAGGCTCCCAGCAATAACGAAAAAAATATGGCAAAAAACCGCCGTGTCGAGATTACGGTAATCCGTGAATAAACGCTTATATTAAGCTTAAGATGATACTTTTTGTAATATTGTTTGTTTAGGACGTATTAACACAGGTTTTAAATAAAATTTGGAGAATAAAAATGACAAAAAAAATTAAGGCAAGATCCTATTTTTTTAATTTAATCGGTTTTATAACTTTAGCTGCAGCATCAGTTATGCTTTTTTCTTGTTCAAGTCTTCCGACTGATGAAACGGTTCCCGGAAATCTTACGCCCATTGAGTTAAATCAAAGGGCCCAAGAAGAGCTTGACAACGGTTATTTAAGAAATGCCCTTGAGTATTATAAAATAGTAATAAAACGTTACGGCTCTGATGCCTCTATCAGGACAGCTGCAGAATATGAAATTGCTCATATCTATATAACTCAAAACAAGTGGCTTGAAGCCGATGATATGCTTAAAGCCATTATCGACAGATACGAAATGGCCGGAGGAGCCGGCCTTGCTCCTAAATATCTGGTTCTTGCAAGAAAGGACTATAAAAAGACTCAAGAGTATATTCAAAAATATAACTTAAGAAAAACAACAAAGGATAACCCCGAAAAAACTGAAGAACAAGTTTAATCGGGCTTTACCCTATCCGTTTTTCTATCCATTCAAAGATATCGGCCTTAACTTCTTCCTTATTTGTTTCGTTTAAGATTTCATGGCGGGCTCCTTCGTAGAGCTTTAAGTTAAGGTCGCTTATACCGTTGGCCTTATAAATATCATAGAGTTTTTTTACGCTTTTACCTAGGTTAGAAACAGGATCCCTGTCGCCTGAGGTAATGAGTATGGGCAGCTCAGGAGGAATCTTTGCCATTTCCATGCTCCTGTGGGTTTGTTTTAATCCTTTTATCAGGTCTTGGTAAAAACCTACAGTGCACACAAAGCCGCAAAATTCATCATCAATATATTTTTGTACTTCTTTTTCATCTCTCGAAAGCCAATCAAAATTTGTTTTGGGGGAATCGACCGTCTTATTGTAGGCTCCAAAACTCAGTTTATCCATAAACTTGGAGGGTATTTTTCTTCCCGAAAAGAGCTTATTTAAGCCGGCTGCAAGGCCTGCAATGCTCATCATAGGGTTCGGGCCTGCACTTCCAACTAAGATAGCGGCATTAACGGTTTTACCGTAGTTTTCTATATAATTTTGTGTGATAAAAGAGCCAAACGAGTGTCCCAGTATTATAATTGGAATATCGGGATAAATCTTTTTAATTTCTTCGTTTATCTCTTTTTGATCTTCTACTACCCGCTTAAAGCCGTCTTTATCGGCAAGATAACCTTTGAGCATTATATTTCCACAAGTTTTACCGTGCCCTCGATGATCCGATGCAAATACCGTAAACCCGCGTGTACATGCATCTTCGGCAAAGTCGGCATATCTTAATGCATGTTCTGCCATGCCATGAACTATATGAATTACAGCCCTAGGCTTTTTTTTGGGCAGCCACTGATGAACTGCAACGGCCGACCCATCGCTCATTGTTTGATAAATTGTCTGCATAAATCATCCCCCATAAAAATAGTATAATCCATAAAAATAAAATTTTCAATCAAAAAAAAGATAAAATTTATTTTATCTTTAAAATCTATTTTGTTGATTTTTTACCGTTAATATGTTATAAAGCTTATCACCGTTTTTTGGAGGATGTATGCATTTTTTTAAGCAATTTTTGAAAAAAATTAAAAATATGGATCCTTATGCTAAGACAAATATATTTTATTTATTTCTTGCCGCGGCAATAATAGGAGGTCTGCTTTTTTTTACCCGTGAAAAAATTATAAACTATCCCTATGATTCAATCGAAAATTTTAAGACAATGATAAATGTTACAAGGAAGAGCGTAACAGTAATAGGCAAGGGAGATGACGGGGTATTTTTGGAAGGGCGGAGCATCACTTTAAGTCCCTACAAAATAGGAAAATATGAGGTTGCTTTTACCTTTTGGCACGAGGTATACAATTGGGCTGTTAACGAAAGCAAGCATAAATATGTATTTCAGTCTATGGGCCAGCCCGGAATTTTTATGACCTCCGGTTCAAGTCCTGATGACTTATACGAGATTCCTGATGTCAGAAAAAAAGCGGAATCTCTTGGTCTGCCTTATGAAACCGTAAAATGCGGTCTTTATCCCGTCACTAAAATGTCATGGAGCGATGCAATAATCTGGTGTAATGCCCTCAGCGAAAAAGAAGGTCTTGATCCTGTTTATTTTTATGACGGACAGGTTTTACGTAATTCTCTTGAGATAACAAAGAGTGAAAATCCTGAAGTGAGAATGAAAAATAACGGATACCGATTGCCTACTGAAGCTGAATGGGAATTTGCTGCAAGGGGAGGCGATGTTTCCGCTCCCGATTGGAATTTCGGCTTTGCAGGTACCGATGACTTTAACGCAGCGGATGACTATGCCTGGCATTCCGGGAACAGTTCTTTTTTAAATGCAGGTGCAATAACTGAGGTTATAGATATTCATCCTATCGGTCAAAAAAAACCTAACAGGCTCGGCCTCTACGATATGTCCGGTAACTGTTGGGAATGGTGCTTTGACAGATATAATAGAAGACAGCCCGGAGAATTTATAGATCCTATCAATAATATGGGTGCCCGTCCCCGTATTATAAAAAGCGGTTCTGCAAGAAATCCGCCGGCCTTTGCCCGAGTAAAATCTTGGGGTTATGCCGTGCCTGTAAATCCGGGATATATTTTAGGTTTTAGATTGGCCCAAACAATTACAGGAGATGATAAGTAATCCTTATCCGATATGTTGACATGATTTTAATATCCGGTTAAGATAAGGTTATAATTTTAATTTGGAGAAAGAGTATGAGCTTAGATAAATCAAAAAAAGAAAAGTATGTTCAAATTCTAAAAGAAGAGTTGGTTCCTGCCCTTGGGTGTACGGAGCCTATAGCAATCGCTTACACAGCTGCCAATCTGCGTAAAATCATGGGAGGAATCCCCGATGAAATCTTGATTGAAAGCAGCGGAAATATAATTAAAAATGCAAAGTCGGTTATTGTGCCTAATACCGGCGGAATGAAGGGAATGGAAGCTTCAACCTTGATAGGTCTTATCGGAGGAAATGCCGATAAGGGCTTGGAAGTTTTAGCCGATGTTACCGAAGAACATGTAAAACAGGCTCACGAGTATTTAGCCAAGTCCTGCACTAAGCTTAAGCTCATGGATACACCCGCAAGCCTTCACATAAGGATTACCGGAAAACTAAACGGCGATACGGGAGTTGCCGAGCTAATTCATCAACATACCAATATTGTCCTTCTTAAAAAGAATGATGAAGTTATTTTCGAAAAGCCGTACAGCTTAAACTCTGCCGCAGGGGCCTTGACCGATAGGTCCTGCTTAAACGTAAAAGATATTTTGGAATTTGCAGATACTGTTCCGGTGGATGAAGTTGCTCCTATAATAAACAGGCAGATAGAATATAATATGCGTGTTTCCGAAGACGGTTTAAAAAATTCTTACGGCATTGAAACCGGAAAAAATATTTTAAAATACAATCAAAGGAAAGGCGATCATTTTTCGGTTAAGGTTCAGGCTGAAGGCGAAGTGGCCGCTGCCTCCGATGCCCGTATGTGCGGCTGCTCTTATCCGGTTATTACCAATTCGGGAAGCGGAAATCAGGGCTTAGCCGTTTCCGTTCCTGTTGTGGTATATGCCCGCGAAAATAAGATAAATGAAGAAAGACTAATCCGCTGTCTTATTGTAAGCAATCTTTTGGCCATTCACCAAAAGACAGGAATCGGAAGACTCTCTGCTTATTGCGGGGCCGTAACTGCCGGAGCTGCCTGTGCTGCTGCTATTACCTATATGAAGGGCGGCTCTTATGAACAAATATGTGGAACAATAGCAAACACCTTAGGAACCGTATCGGGAATTCTTTGTGACGGAGCCAAGCAGTCATGCGCCGCTAAAATCGCTTCTGCCTTGGACTCGGCCCTATTTTCTCACGAGCTTGCAATGGAAGGAAACTTCTTTGCAGGAGGCGACGGAGTAGTTAAGGACGATATCGAAAAAACCATAGCAGGTATCGGTGTAGTCGCGGCCGAGGGAATGCACAAGACCGACGAGGTCGTGCTTCAAGTAATGCTCAAGGACTAATGGTCAATTTAAAAAAACTAACATAGTTTTTGGAATGTTCCTAATTCTCGTTTAAGACGTAAAAAATTCTTTTGCGGGTATTTCCCCTGTTATCTGTAAGGGTGAGCTCATGCCTCCCCCTTACAGCCTGAATCTTCATTTGATGATAAGTCTTAGTGCTTCCTAAATATTCTCCATCCAAATCCCAGTAAATTACCGCCTCAGGATTTTTATGAGCGGCTTCTGCAACCAAGGCACCGAGAGAGCCGTCAAGCTCTGTCGGGATATAAACCGATGTTCCGTCTTCGGGAAATAGAATTTCAAACTCGCCCTTATTTGATGCCGTGCTTTTAGGAAGCCATTGGGGGAGGGGCTTATATTCGGGATGACCCTGCTTATAAAAATATTCCGCTGCAGCCGGAAGGACAAACCTTTTTTCTATTTTAGGTAATTCGTTTATGTCGTTTGCCTTAACCTGAAACTTGCCGTCGGGACTTAAAGAAACGCTTTTACAGTAAGGGCAGGTGCCTTGGCAATGACTTTCCCTCGGTTTTAAAACCGCTTTTGTGCTGTTGCAAAACTCTCCTGCAGGATAGCCCGAATCTGCACAAGTTTTGATAAATTCAAAATCCTTTAACTCTTGTTCGGGCCATTCGGACTTTGGAAGAATATTAAAAATTTCAAAGAGGATGGGGGCAGCGAGTTTTGTGCTTGTAATTTCAGGCCTTCCCTCGCCTGAGGCGTTTCCGCACCAAACACCCACGGAATATTTAGGCGTAATGCCTATGGTCCAAGCATCCTTGTTTCCGTAACTTGTTCCCGTTTTCCATGCAATTTTTTGGTTTTCTGCATAGAGCTGCCAGACGGCTTCTTCTTCAGGCCGGTTTCCCTCTGTGAGGACATCCATGGTGATCCTAGAGGCAGCGGAAGAAAAAGGAAATTTTTCGTCAAGCTTGTTTTGCGCCCTTAACATCATCTTCCTGTAAGTGTTTGTAATTTCGTAAAGCGTTATCTCTCCTCCGCCTAAAATTAAGGGAAGGCCGTAGTCATCGGCAGAGCGGTTAAAGGTGGTAAAGCCCGACCGCTTTAGAATATCCAAAAAGGCAGGTACGGTAAATTCTCGTAAGGCCCGTATAAAGGGAATGTTCAAAGAATATGAAAGAGCCTTTCGGGCAGGGATTGCTCCCGAATACGTGTAGTTACTGTTTTGAGGCGTGTAGCCTGCAATCTTTGTCGGAATATCGATGAGGAGCTGATCAGGTAAAATCATTCCCGCGTCGAGCATGGCCGCGAACAAAAAAGGTTTTAGTAAGCTCCCGGAACTCCGTCTGGCATAGATCATATCGACATGTTCGTTTTTTGCATTCGCACTTTGAAGCCCTGTGTTTCCTATATAGGCTAGAGTTTTTCCCGTTTCGGTATCTAAAATTAAAACGGCCGTATTGTAAACTCCGCTTAAAAGATTTCTTTTAAAATGATGATCTGCAATTTCAAAAACTATTTCCTGTAAAGAGGCATCCAGACTGCTTATGTTTTTTTGATTGGAGCTTTGTGTTTTTGAAAACTCAAGGTAGTGGTAGGCCTTTTGCGGAAGGGCTTTGGGTTTATCGGGAACGGGTTCCGCAAGAGAAAGGACATAGGTTTCTTCATCTATTTTTTTTTGCAAAAAAAGATTGTATAAAAGATTGTCTCTTTTTTGTTTTAAGATTTCGCTTCCTTTTCCCGGGCGTACGAGAGATGGCTGATTTGGAAGAACTGCAAGGCAGGCCGCTTCTGCCCATGTTAAATCGTCAGGTGCTCTCCCAAAATACCGCCACGAAGCGGCTTCAAGCCCTACAACGTTTCCTCCGTAGGGCGCATGCGAAGAGTAAAGGTTAAGGATATTTTCTTTTGAATAGGAAAGCTCCAAAAAAAGAGACAAAAAGCTTTCTTTTAGCTTTTGCTTAAAAGTCCTAAGCGGATTTTTTTCTGAAAGGCGGGCGGTCTGCATCGTAATTGTCGAAGCCCCCGAAACTATTTTTCCGTTTATTATATTTTCTTTGACCGCCCTAAAAACCGAAAGAGGGTCTATTCCGAAATGAAAATAAAAGTTTTTGTCCTCGTATGTGAGGAGGGCTTCCCTGTATTTTTCAGGCAGCTTTGAGCCCTGTGGAAATCTCCATTGGCCGTCCCTTGCAGCAGAGGCACCCAATAGTTTTCCGTCAGAGCTGTAAAGGGTAAAAGAATAATCGGCTTTAAATTTCGGTGTAAAAAAAATTATTAAAAATAAAACTATCAAGCCTGAAACGAAGGGCGGTATCAATGCTTTTAAAATCTTTTTTATATTCTTGTCCATAGGTATGCTTTTAAATATTTTATTAAAACGGATCTTTTAATGATTACAAGTTACCGATCAACCAATCCTTGATTGTCCTTTTTTCTTCATCAAAACTTGCACCCACGGCTATTATCTTCTTTCCGCTGCCCGAATACTTGTCGGCATAGTTTTTTTCTTTTATTTGTTTTACGGCATTTTTTGCCGCAGCATCTTCAGCTGTTTCCGTTGAGCCGAGCTTAAACTCGAATATATAAACCCTGTCTTTTAATTCAACAATGCAGTCTGCTCTTCCTGTTGCACAGTGTACTTCCGTTTGTACAAACTGATTCATAAGAGCGAACACAAGGTAAACGGCCGTCTGATAGTTTTGCTCCCTCAAGGCCAGATCTTTTTCGGTTAAGGCGTCGTAGGGAATCCCTGAAATTATTCCCTTCATCTTTTGCATAAATAAGTCTACATCCCCTTCTCTCACAGCCTTGGTAAATTCCATAACGGAGAATCCTGTCTTATCATAAGTGATTGATGTATAGGCAGGAAGTAAATTATGTAAAAAGCCGTAGCGGACCTCATCGTTAGGGAAGCCTAAGCGGTAAAGCTCAAATTCGCTGTCATAGGATTTAATCGTAAGATAGCCTGACTGAAAGAGTATGGGAATAGGCAAAATGGGGTCGGCTCTGTATTCGTTAAGCCCATGTTCATCAAGCTGAACATTTCCGTCCAAATCGGGAATATGATAATAGGCCTTTTTTAGGTACTCAACCAAAAAGGTAGGGGTGCCCGTTGCAAACCAATAACTTGAAAATTCTCGGGATTCAAAAACATTTAATAGGCTGAAGGGATTATACATAGCACTTCCCTTTCTTGCAAAGAGGTAGCCGTCATATCTTTGTTTTAATTTTGAAAGAGCATCCTCATAGCTCAAGTCATTGTTTGCTGCCAAGGCTTTAATTTCAGGTTTAAAGTCTGCTTCAAGTTCTTCTTGCGAAATACCGCAGACAGCCGAATAATCCGACAAGAGGCTTAAGTCCCTCAAGTTATTTAAGTCGCTGAAGATGCTTACCTTACTGAATTTTGTCACTCCCGTTAAAAAGGCAAAGCGTATTGCATAATCGGCACTTTTAATAACGCCGAAAAAACCTTTGAGGATCGTTCGGTATGTTTCGTTTAAGGCCTCGTCCTTCCACATTGTTTGAAGGAGGGGCTTATCGTACTCGTCTATTAGGATGACGGCCTGCTTGCCGGTTTTTTCATAAGAGCGGTTTATTACTCCAAAAAAACGCTCGCTAAAAGTTTTTTCGGCATCTTTGCTCTCGTAAACTTCTTCCCATCTGCAAAGATGGTTATTTAAAAGGCTTTCCAAGTCTTCCCTTGTTTCATATTTTGCAATGTTAAAGTCTAAGTACAAAACCGGATATTGCTGCCAGATTTCCCGCTTACCTTTTTCGCCTTCTTCAAGTTTTTCGATGGCCAGGCCTTTAAAGAGTTCTTTTTGACCGAGAAAGTAGGCCTTTAAAGTTGAAAGCAGTAGACTCTTCCCGAAGCGGCGCGGACGGCTTAAAAAGTATGGAGCAGGATTTTTAATCAGATTCCATACATATTCTGTTTTATCTACATAAAGAAAGCCGTTTGTTATAAGTTTTTCAAAACTTTGAATGCCTATGGGCATTTTTCTTACAGTACTCATAAGATTAGTATAACAGAAAAACTCAAAGTTGACAATAAAATAAAAATTGCAGTATCTAAAAATTCTTTTATTTTTATCCTTATGAATGACCGTAACATGCCGTAGACATAAAGTTAGAAAGGGCTTATAATGGAGAAAATTATATTTAGGAGAAACAAATTGAAGCAATCCGATTTTGGAAAACCGCCCATGGCGGAAATAAAAGCAACGAATTTCGAGAAGTTTGGAAAGACGAGAACCGATAATTATTATTGGCTTAAGGACAAGACCGATAAAAATGTTATCGATTATCTAAATGCAGAAAATGCTTATACGGATACGGTAATGGCCTCTTCAAAAGATTTACAAAAGAGTATTTACGATGAAATTGTAGGCCGTATAAAAGAAGACGATGAAACCTATCCCGTTTTTGAAAACGGATATTATTATTACAACCGCGTCGAAAAAGGAAAGCAGTACCGAACCTATTGCAGAAAAAAAGCTTCCCTCGATGCACATGAAGAAATTATCTTTGATGTGAACAAGATGGCAGAAGGAAAACAGGCCTTTATTTTTATGGATTATATAGTAAGCCCTGATAATAAAAAGGCCTGTTATTTTTATAACGAAACGGGCTCCTTTGCTGAGTTTACTTTAAAAGTGCGCAATCTTGAAACGGGAAAAGACACCGGCTTTAGCTACGACGGAGCCGCTTCTGCGGCATGGGCATCTGACAGCGGAACTCTTTTTTACAGCGCAATCGACAGCACCCTGCGTTCAAGCAAGGTCTTACGCCAAGGCCTTAATGAAGAGGCAGGAACTCTTGTTTACGAAGAAAAGGATGTAAAGTTTTCCTGCTATGTAAGCGGTACAAAAACAAGGGACTTTATTTTTATTTCAAGTTCAAGTTCTACAACTTCCGAAGATCGTTTTATACGCGCCGATAAGCCTGAAGAAGAATTTAAGAGCTTTCTTCCGCGAGTTAAGGATACGGAATACTCCGTTCATCCTCACAAGGAAAAGTTTTTTATCCGCTGGAAGGATAAGCAAAACCTAAACGGCAAGATCTATTCCGCTCCTCTTTCTTCTTATTCGGATAAATCTACATGGAAGGAAGAAAGAGCCCATGACGAAGATGTACGCATTGAAGCCGTTTCCGTATTTGAAAACTACCTTGTGTTAGAGCTCCGCAAAAACGGCCTTATCGAGATTGAAGTTAAATCTCTTAAAACGGGCGAGGTCAAAAATATTTCCTTCCCCGAACCCGTTTATACGGCCTATTTGGGGGCAAACCCCGAATACACTTCTTGTAAGGTGCGCTATAACTACACCTCCTTAAACCGCCCCAACAGCTTGTACGATTACGATATAGTAAGCGGAAAATCGGTCTTGTTAAAACAGCAGGAAGTTCCGTCAGGCTTTAACCCTGATGACTACACTGTAGAGAGACTTTGGGCAACGGCAAAAGACGGAGTAAAGGTTCCTATGGCTGCCGTTTATAAAAAAGGCTTGGCAAAGGATGGCGCAGCTCCGGCTCTTCTATATTCTTACGGAAGCTACGGCTACAGCTCTGATGTGTATTTTAGTCCGAGCGTTTACAGCCTTGTCGAAAGGGGTTTTGTGTACATAGTTGCTCAAATCAGGGGCGGAAGCGACATGGGAGAGCAATGGTATGAGGACGGTAAGCTCTTAAAAAAGAAGAATACCTTTACCGATTTTATAGCCTGTGCCGAGCACCTGATTTCTCAAAAATATACTTCGCCGGATAAGCTTGCAATCATGGGCGGAAGTGCGGGCGGTCTTCTTATGGGAGCCGTCACAAACATGCGTCCTGATCTTTTCCATTCGGTTGTAGCTGCTGTTCCCTTTATAGACGTTGTTACCACCATGCTCGACGATTCCTTACCCCTTACTACAGGCGAATACGAAGAGTGGGGCAACCCGAACGAGGAGGAGTACTATAACTACATGCTTTCATATTCACCCTATGACAATATCGAAGCAAAAGATTATCCGCACATTCTTGTAACAGGCGGTTTAAACGATTCGCAAGTTCTTTTCCACGAGCCTGCAAAATATACGGCAAAGCTGCGCGCAAAGAAAACCGGGGATAATATTTTAATCCTCCACATGAATATGGATTCAGGCCACGGAGGCGCTACCGGCCGCTATGACAGAATTAAGGACACAGCCTTTGAATATGCTTTTATTCTTAACATGGTAGGGATAGATAAATAGCTTTTGTTTCTTTAATCACCGCAATTCCGGTCAAGGTTTTGCGGTGAACTTTTAACGGTTTCTTTATACCTTAAGCACTTATTTTTCTGCAGCGTAGATTGTCGAGTATTCCGTTAAATCGCTTGGGGTAAAATTATAATCAGAATAGCAGCCTATCTTTTTAAAGCCTGCTTTTTTTAAACTTTCTTTTAAAAATTCCTGTTTTAGGGGGAGCAAAAAGGTATGATCCGATAGACTTTCGTTATTTTTTTTATCCGTAAAGTTTATGATAAATTTAAGCCTTTCTTGTTCTGCAAAATCATAGGAACGTTTAAAAATAAAATCCCCATTTTCGATTGTTTTAAAATTTACCTTTTGTTCTGAAATAATTTTATCGTAATTTAATATCTGGAAGATAAAAACTCCGTCTCCTAAAAGGCTTTTATAAATATAAGAAAAAAATAAAAAAACTTCATTCTTATTTTTTAGGTGAGGAAGAGTGTTGCCGAAACAGAATACGGCGTTGAGTTGCCCGAATTTTACAATGTTGAGCATATCCTCAACTTCAAATCTTATATTTGAAGCGGAAGGTCTTATTTTATTTTGTGCAATCGAAATCATTTTTATGTTTAGGTCTATTCCGGTTGGTGTAAAACCTTCATTTAAAAGAGTAAAACAAAGCTCTCCCGTTGCACATCCTGCATCGATAATTTTTCCTTTTTTACAAAAAGTTTTAATAAAGTCAACTTTTTCTTTTTCGAGAGGAAAAATTGTTTCGTAATTTTCTGCAATTAAATCGTAAAGTTTCATAAGGCATCCTCTTCTTATTAAAAATTATAACAGATATTTTAATAGTGCCGAAGTTCGAACTTTGCACTTCGACATTCGCTCCTTCACTCGGTAAACTCGAATAGAACTCCGTATGTTTTTTGGGGGTCGGTATAAACCGATGAGCCCGTATCTTTACCGATTAAATCTTTTTCCGATAAAAAGGATCGCGCCTTCTCTAAGGATTTAACCTTTACTTCAAAACTTATAAACTTGTCGTAATCGCCTTTGATTATTTCGATATTTGGGGAGGCTTCTATTTCCCAAAAGCCTTCTTTAATTTCTTTGTGCGGAACAAGAAGCTTCCTCCATAAATCGAGGGTCTTTGTATAATCGCTGTATGCTATTTTTACTTTTTCTACATATCGAATCCCTAGGTTTCCTCCGGGTTCTTTTTCCGGTCTGTTGACAGGAATTTGATACTCGCAAAAAAAGACTGTTCCTCCTGTAGACAGCTCATTACAGATTAGATTTTTCCAATACTGATTTGAATAAAGATTTGTTTCTTTAAATCCTTTTTCTCTTAGCCTGTCCTGTATATCCGAAACCTTCATTGCAGGTTCAAAGGCCATTCCCAGTATTCCCTCAATGTCTTCTTCTATTTTAAAGTCAATCGCTTCCAATACACAGTTCCCGAATTCTATTCCCCCGCTTGTAAAATTACCCATACTGCGGTACTGCCATGAGACTGGTAAATCAAATGTATATACCAGCATGTCGTATAATTCTTTGGGCTTCTTACAGGTCAGCATAAAATGATCAATCTTTTTAACAAAGATTTCTTGTTTTTCTTTTGGAGCACAGGCTGTCAATAATAAGCTTAAACATAAAATCATTAGTTTGCTTTTCATCATTTTCTCCGGTTTTATAAAGATTTTAAGTAAGTAATTAATTCTTCATTCTTTGCTAAAAGAGCATAATCTTTTATTGTCATACTGTCTTGTTCTCCGCCTGTAACTTTTTCATCTATGCAGGCACCTTTTGAGATTACATAGTCAAGCATTTTTTTGTCGCCGCCTAAACCGACGGCGTGAATTATCGAAAAACTATAATCCGCTTTAATTAAAACATCTGCTCCTTTTTCGATTAAAAACCAAAACAAGTCTTTATAGCCGAATTCGGCTGCTTCCATAACAGCCGTAAATCCGTCCTTGTCCTGAGTATTAATATCAAAACCGTTTTGTAAATAAGCTTTTATAAGCCCAACATCGTTCTTTTTTGCAGCTTGTATAAATTCGTCAATGTGCATATTACTCAAAAGCCTTTACCCTTGTGCCTGGGAGGATGGCCCTATAGGCGTAATCGTACATTGCCTCGACAAAGACTGCCGGTATATAGTATTCTCCTCCGTAAGTTACGGTTCCGGTAAACTCAAAGGCCTTTGTGCCATAGCCGTCCAAGGCAAAGTGGGTGTAAATATGGGTGTCCCTTAAATCTTGGAAGTCGTATAGGCGTTTTGTGTTACGCTTGTCTTCCGAATCCGTATCGTCATCGCCTCCAAGCCTTGTGTTTGTAATCTCCCAGCCTGTCGGGATGGGGATTGAAAGGGTAAGGTTTTCAAGAGCTCCTTGGGTCTTATTGTGAACTCTTACACTCATCTTAAACCTCTGTCCTTTTTTTAAGTTGTCAGGAGAAACTTCCTGCCCGTCCTCATTTTTATAGACAATATCAAGTTTTAAGTTTTCTTCAATTCGTGTTTCGCTTCCGGGGTTAAGCCTTCCTGCTGTGTTGATTGCGGCAAAGATTGGCGTATTTCCGGTATTTTTAATTTCTATCTTTTTTTCCGCTTCGGTATTTACAGGAATCTTATGAAGCTTTGATGTATTGTTTAATTTATCTTTGATAACGTTTGCTTCAGTTACAATTTCGTAGCTTATATTCTTATTCTTGTCAAAGGCATAGTGAGGAGCGAGGGCTAAAAGAATCCAAGCCGTTTCCTGTGTCGAAAGCCATTCATTGCTTGAAGAAATCTTTGCAAGCTTCGAAATAAGATTTGTCGTCTTTGCATTTTCTCCGGCCATGGTGTAGGCATTTAATATTAAGGCGAGGTCTCTGATGTTCGACGAGAAGTTTCCGCCTGTGCTTCTGTAAACACTTGTCGGCTCGTATAGTTTTTCGAGCATGGCTTTGGCTGTGCTGCTGTGTCCTGCAAGGCTGTAAGCGTTTGCAAGGAAGGCTCGTGATACGGAATTAAGGCTTTGTTCCATATTTTTTAAGCGGTTCATAGCTCCTATTTCGGGTTTGCCTGCGAGGGCAAGAGTGTAGAGGCGGTAGGCTTGAGTTTCCATGCTGTCTGCGAAGGTTCCTGCCCAGTTTTTCGCCGTTTCGATTTGATGAGAAAGCCAACTTTGGTAGATACTGTCGTTTACTTCGTAACCTGCCTTTTTGGCTTCTACCATAAAGTGTCCTGCGTAGTTTGTAGCCCATGCACTTTCATATCCTCCGTCAGGCCAATAGCTGAATCCGCCCGACCTAAGCTGATAGTTTATGTAGCGGTCCAGAACCGAGTTTACATTGCTCTTAGCCTTGTCGATTTCGGTTTGGTCTAAGGCCGTTATAGTGTTCAGGTATAATTGCGGGAAGGCCTTGGAAGTGATCTGCTCTATGCAGCCGTAAGGATAGCCCAAAAGATAGGCCAATCGGTTTTCAAGGCCGAGGGCCGGCATTTGGGATATTTCGACGCTTAAACTCTTTGTTCCGTTTTCGCCTTTTAGCGGAAGAGTTTTTGCAAAAGTCTTTCCGGCTTCGATATTTATAAGCTCAACCGTAGAGTAGGGCGTTCCTCTGGAAAGTACATCGATTTCCGTAAAGGCCTTTGCCGTTTTTGAAATGCCTGAGGCTGAAGCTTCCGCAGTGAATTTTGCAATGCCTCCCTTATCCGTTTTTACCGTAAAGAAAACGGAAGAATCGGAATTTGCAGGGATGCTGACTTCTTTTGTTTCGTTTGAGTTTACGGCTCCCTCGCTTTTTAAAACTACCCTTACTTTTTTTTCGGAAGAGGTTCCGTTAAAAACCGTTACGGGAACCTCTATTGTTTCTCCTATGCCCATGGTGCGGGGAAGGGTCGGCATTACGATGAGATCGCTTTTTACCTTTACGGTTTCTTCTTTTATGCCGTAGGCTCCGTCCTTGCCTGCAACTGCCATGATGCGCAAGGCTCCGATGTATTGAGGAAGATCGAATTCGATTGTTTTCTTTTCCTTTGCCTTGATTTCGAAGGGGCCGAAAAAGTATACTATCGGTTTAAAGCGTTCAGCATTCTTTGAGGTCTTATTGTCTATAAAGCCTCCGCCTCCTACCGAAAGAATCGACTCTATCATTCCGCTATAAGCTCCGATTACATACTTGTAAATATCCCAAGAGGCAATTTGTGAAGATTCTTTTTTATAAAAGCTGTCCCAAGGGTTGCCCGTATAAAAGGCTGTAAGTCCCAGTAATCCCTCGTCTACAACGGCAACCGTAAAGGTCATAGGTCTTCCCTTTTCTTCGCTTACCGTAAACGAAACCTTGCTGTTAGGTTCAAAGCTTTGTTCCGTATTTATGACGGGACTTAGGCGGGATAATTTGTTTTCTATCATTACCGGTGTTATACCGTACATTCTTATGGGGAGGCTGTTTTTTGTCTGGCTGTGCTCCTGTATTAAACTTACATGCGCGTAGATATTCGGTGCCATAGAAGGATCCAGTTTTATTTTGTACGAAAAAATCTTCCCCTTAGATTTTACCCATTCTTGTTTTAAAACCTTGCCGTTTTTTTCGACCGTGATGAGTGCCCTTGCACCCTCATAACCGGGGAAGGTAATTTCGGCCGTTTCGTCTGCATAGTATTTTGCTTTGTCGGTTGTGAGCATTATGATTGAATCGCTTGACTCATCAATTGTTCTTCGGCTTGCCCAGCCTTCCCAGTCAAAGTATACAACCTGAGCAGAGCTGTGTCCGCCGCTCGGATCCGAAACCATAATCAAATATCGGCCCCAGCTTCCGTTGTCTACCTTTATGTTCAGCCTTGCCTTTCCGTCTTTTGCCGATATGCTCCAGTCCCTTACATGACGGGTATGTATTGAGTTTGTATAGTTGGCTGTTTCTTCATCTTTTTCCCACCACCAATACCACTCGAGTTTATAAAGGCTAACATTTAAGTTTACATTTTCTTTTATCGGGTTTCCCTCAGGGTCTACAACCGCAAAATTTAAACTCTGATCTTTTCCCGTATAAAGCATCTCGCGGTATTCGTCATCGCTTTTAGGAATCTGCATTCCGACATAGCGGGAATAAGGAGAATAATCGAAGACCTTGTTTTCCATGGAGAAGGCACCGGAAGGTTCGTATATCCTTGTTTCAAAAACAGCCTTTAATTTTCCGGGAGATTTAGCTTCCGTGGAAAGATAAAGATTTATATCGGCCTTTCCCGAATCGTCTAAATTTCCTTCCCAAATTTGATTTTGATCTTGGCTTACGCTTAGCTCGGGATTTATAAAATTATAGTTTTTATAATTTTCAAATGGATTTCTGTTTAAGACATAGCGGGCGGAAATCTCGGCCTTTAGATTTGAGGCCTTAGCTCCGTGGAGCCATTCGCCTCCGATTACAGCCGGATTGTATCCTTCCGAAAAATATTTTGCTTTTGGATTAAGATTTACAAAAAGACGGTTGGGCACAATGGCTTCAACCTTTATGCTCTTAGACCAAGTTTTTCCTCCGGCTGTAACCCTTGCATACCAAGTGCCGGTCTTGTCTTGAGGATTAGTTTTAGTATCTATTCTATAAAAACCGTCCACCGAAGAGGTAAAGACCTTGGACTCCGTTTTTTTGCCTAAGGGGTCTTCAAGGTAGAATTTAACGGGATAATCTTTGGGGAGGTTCTTTTCCAAATCCTGTAAGATAAATACCAGATGAATATCGTCGCCCGGCCGCCAAACTCCGCGTTCCCCGTAAATATAGCCCTTGACTCCTTTTTTTGAAGATTCGCCTTCTACCTGAAAGTGACTTGTAGAAAGTATATCGGAATTAAGGGGAAGCCAGTTGACATCTCCGTTTTTTTCGGCTTTGATAAGGAATGCTTGGTTTTCGTTTTTGAGCATCAAAAGTCCGTCGCTGTCGGTTTTTCCGGACTCCAATTCTTTTTGAGCAAAGTTGAATAAGCTTATCTTGACTCCGCTCATAGGTTCTGCCGTCAATAAGTCGGCGGCGCTTATATAGAGTTTACCGTCTCTGTCTTTTTTTGCAGATAGGCCTATGTTAGAAACCAGAACTTTCTTCGTCGCCATACAGTATTTACTGTAAGAAGGGAGGTAGAAGGCCGGATGATTCGGGTTTTCTCTATGCTGCCAAAAGTTGTATCTATCCTCGTCTTCTATCTCCGAAGTGTTCCAATAATCTGTTTCAATGTTTTTAAAATTTTCAAGTTCGCTTATGTCCTTGGGGAATGGAAGGTGTGCAAACTCGTTATTCTTTGAAGGAGATTGGTACATACTGTGTTTTTTTGTAAAGCTCGCACGAAGCTCGAACATTCCTCCGGGGAATTTTTTTATCAGTTTACTTATATCGAGTGAGCGATGAATAGTTTTATTCTTCATCGAGTTGTTCCATTCAAAATCAAAACTTTGTCTCCAAACAGGTTCTCCTACACGGTTTAGTTCTCGGTTTCCTTCTATGCTGTTTACCTGAAGAAATTGCGTCATGTTCTTATCGTAAATTTGAAATGCTTCAAGCATGAGTCCGTTTATGTTTGTTGTAGAAACAATTACCTGCATATCTTTTGGCGGTAAAACGTTTCCGGTCTTTGTAAAGCGTATGATAGGCTTTTCCCAGGCAACAGTTATTGCAAAATCCGCTTCCGACTCAAGCTTTTTTCCTCTTGTATTTTTTATTCCCGGCAGAATCGATATCCTTGTATTGTCGGGAAAGACTCCGCTCTGTGAAAATATTTTAAGCTTGTATCCGTCGATGCTGTATCTAAAAGGAATTTCGGGAGAAGATGCAAGCCTTATAAATCCCCTTAAATCTTGCGACGGATCGAGAGCATCCGAAAAGTTTACACTTATCTCGCTTCCTGTTTCTTGATAAAACGAAGTTACCTGAAAAACAGACTGGGCAGCAACAGTAAAACCCCTGGAGTCTCCTCCGGCTCCTCCGAGGGCCGCTAAATTCCATGAGATGTTTAAATACTGTGCCTCTTTTTTTCTGCTTATTTCTTTTATGATGATCTTATATTGATTGGAATTTGGTCCTTGACTTACCTTTATTGCCGGGTTCGACTTTGTATTTCCCAATTTTAAATCGGCTGTAAGCATCTTTTCTATTGAAGTGATGCTTTCAGGGATATCCGTTTCGCCTATACCTTCAAATCTAAAAATATTTTCTTTTTTTTCGTCAGGAATGAGTTCCCCAGATAAAAGAATAAATTCCGGCCGGGCTATACTGAAGGTAAGGCTTACAGTCTTTTTCTTTTCGGTGTTTTCGAGGAGGAGGCTTACATCCAAATCTAAGTTTAGGTCAGTCTTAAAATTATAGGCCGATGAGGGGATAAAGCTTATTTGATTTTTACCGATTATCTTCCATTCGCCTGAGGGCTTGGGATTAAAAACGCAGGCCTTTTCGAGGTTCTCAGGATACTTTATTTCTTCCTTAAAAATCACATTAATAGGCTCAAGCCGCTTTAAGGCTCCGTAGCTTACACTTTCAATATCATCCATTGCATTTTGCAAGGTTTGTTCACTTTTTTTACAACCGGCAACAAAAACCGATACCGACAAAACAATAATAAGAGCTTTTAAAAGCTGTTTTAATGAGGGGGTTAAACTTTTCATAGCTATATAATAGCACAGAGGTTAAAAATTTTCAATTGCAGAAAGAAAAAAGAGCGAATGTTAAAGTGCGAATGGCGAAGTACGAAGTTCGACATTCGGCACTTGACATTCGTACTTCCTATCGTTCGGCATTCGAACTTTTCAACATTCGTATTTTCCAAAATTCTTTTTTCAAATTTTACTATTTATTGCAAACTCTTCATACAATAATTATGAAAGGGGGAAATTTTTCTTCTTTTAAAAAAGTTATTGAAGAGGTAAAAATGGAAAAACTTTTTAACATTACCCTACGAAACGACTACGCATTTAAGAGGGTGTTTGGATCTGAAGAGAACAAAGATATTCTACAGGATTTTTTGGAATGTATACTGGATATTCCGTCTGAGACCATCGCCTGCTTGGAACTTCTTGATAAGGAGTTTCATAAGGATGCTATAAGCGATAAAACAGGTATTTTAGACGTAAAATTACGCCTAAAGAACAACACAATTATTGACATAGAAATTCAGAATAGGTGGAACAGTGAGTTTGCTCAACGAACTATTTTTTATTGGGCCAAAATGTACACGGAAAATCTAAAAACAGGTGAAGTGTATACAAAACTGCCTAAATGTATTACAATAAACATAGTGGGTGAAGGCTTTGATTTAAACAATCTTATTCACAGCGAGTATAATGTAGTTGAAAAACATTTACACGATAAGCTTTCCGATGAGCTTGAAATCCACTTTTTAAACCTAGCCAAGGTTAAAGATCAAGAAAATATTGAGCATGATGAAAAGAAAAAGAAACTTTATAATTGGCTGAAATTTATTGAAACCTATGACCCGGAGGTAAGAAAGATGCTGGCACAAGAATCTCCTATGATTGCAAAAGCCGATGCGGCAATACAAGTAATGGAAATGAGCCCTAAAGAAAAATGGCTCTATGAAAACCGGATGAAATATGAACACGACAAAGCCTCATGGAAACATGTAGGTTATCGAGAGGGGTTTGATCAAGGTGCATACCAAAATAAACTTGAAACTGCAAAACTATTAAAGCAGCTTGGAGATCCAATCCAAAAAATTGTACAAGTTACAGGCCTTCCCGTTGAAGAAATCGAGAAATTATAAATTAGGGGAGAGAAACAAGGATGTCCGATTCAATAACTGCCACGGACGGCGGTGGTTCCATGCTTTTTAGAGAGTTTTGCTGTCAAGCAAAACTCTAAGCTTAAAATCGGACACGGATGTCCGATTTTAACCGAACCCCTTGTCTTTCTCCTACAAAAGTGCTATAAAGTAAAGAGTTTCTTACAAGGACTTTAAAATCATGGATGGGTTAAAAAAGGCGCCTCACATAACTTTATACATTCTTTTCTTTTTTTTGTTTTATCTTTCGAGCGTTAAGCATATAGAAGTTTTAATACTCTGGGTTCTTATAGTTATTTCCATGATCTTGATTTTTTCGCCTGAAAGAATTAAAAACTTAAAATCAGTTTTGGGTGTGCTGCCCTTTGTGATAATGGTGCTCCTTCCCTTTTTTATCCGCGGTTTTTACAATGTGCCGATAGAGCAAAGATATTTTTCTGCAAAGCTCATTCTCCGCCTCATGTGTGCGATGATGACGATTTCATTTATTTCTTCAAAATACTCTTACCTTTATTTGGTCGAAGGCGTGATGAAGCTCGGCCTTCCCAATTTCTTAAATCAAATTATTTCCCTTACCTTTAGATATTTCTTTATGGTAAGGACAGATATAGATAAGACCGCAAAGGCGATGAATGCCCGCTGTTTTGACAATGCCCGTACCTTTTCAAAGGTTTCAACCTACGGAGAAATGATAGGCGGCTTTTTTTTGAAGGCGGCGGATCACGGCGACAAGGTTTATAATGCCATGAGGGCTCGGGGCTTTACCTCCGAAACCCAATTTAAGCCCGAAAAAATATCCTCGCCCCTCTATATAGGCCTTCTTGTCTTCTTTGTTTCGCTCTTCGCGAGTCTTATAATAATGGAAAGATTTATGGAGATCCCATGGCTGTTTTAATCGAAAATTTATCCTACACCTATCCCGACGGAAGGAATGCAATACACAATATAAATGCTCATTTTGAAAAAGGAAAAAAGACTGCCGTGGTCGGTCTAAACGGTTCCGGTAAGTCAACCCTTCTTTATCATCTTAATGGAACGATTTCGCCTCAAACGGGAAGGGTGAGCATCTTGGGAGAGGATGTTTCCAAAAAGAGTTTAAATTCGATAAGAAAAAAATCGGGCTTCTTGTTCGATTATCCCGATCATCAGCTTTTTTTGACAAGCGTCTACGAGGACATAGGTTTCGGTCTAAAGAACTTAGGTATGGATAGGGGAGAAATAGAAGCTGCCGTAAACCGTATCTTAAAAAAGCTTAACATTGAGCACTTAAAGGATTATTCGCCCTATCAGCTCAGCTTGGGGCAAAAGAAGATTTGTGCCATAGCCGGCGTCCTTGTTATGGAGCCTGAAATCATCGTATGCGATGAGCCCTTTTCGGGGCTTGACAGCAAGGTAAAATCTGCCTTTAAAGCTATCTTGGACGATTTTTCTAAAGAAGGAAAGACGATTATTTTTTCGACCCACGATCAGGATTTTTGTTATGAGTGGGCCGATAATGTTTATGTTATGAACGAGGGAGAGATGATTGCAGGAGGAGATGCTGTGAGCGTTTTTAATAATACGGAAGTGCTGCAAAAGGCCGGCATAGTTATGCCTAAACTTGCAAGGCTTTTCGGCCATAAAAATCCGGCCCCGCGTTCTGTTGAAGATGCCTTACATTTATTGTTATAGGGTATAGGAGGTTTGATAAACAGCTCGGTACAAATCGTGCCTCACTGTTTATCTGCCGAGTTTTGTGCTTTGCACAAAACATCGTTTATTTTATGCGGTTTATAAACAAACCGCTTGAAAAAACTTTTTTCGCAAATTGCTATTTGCTGCAAAAAGTTTTTATGGGAGGATGTTATGCATATATCCGATGGAGGATTATCGACGGCGGTTTGTGCCGTGGGTTATGCGGCTAGTGCTGTAGGAATTGCGCTTGCCGTCAAGGGAACAAAAGAAGAGGATATCCCGAAAATAAGTCTTATGGCGGGAACTTTTTTTGCTATTTCGTTAATTATGATTCCGATACCGCCGAGCTCGGTTCATCCGCTTATGTGCGGCCTGATAGGGATTATTCTTGGGCGTAAATCGCCCCTTGCGTTTTTTCCTGCCCTGCTGCTGCAAGCTCTCTTGTTCCAGCACGGCGGGATTACAACGCTGGGAGCCAACACCTTGATGCTTTCCGTTTCTTCGATATTATCGGCAATTATTTTTTATAATTGGAAGAGCGATAATGTGCTTTTAAAGGGAATGGTTATCGGGGCTCTTTCCGTAATCTTTGTTGTTTTGGTTTTGTCGGTTCTTCTTATGACGGGAGGAAGTTTTGCAAAGGAGACCTTTATAGCCCTCTTTGTTTCTCACTCCGTCGTCATGGCGGTCGAGGCTGTAATTACCGGCTTTGCCGTCAAGCTCATGATGAAGGCGAGACCCGACTGGTTTAAAAGGAATTTATAAAAAAATTCCTTAATTAATTTGATTTTTTAATAGAAGGTAAATTATGAAAAAATATGCTTTAACATTATTGTTTTTATTTGTTGTAAGCCTTGCAGCTTTTTCTCATGCAATGTTTTTGGAGCTAGTCGAGCCGGGAGTTTTTCAGGTACAGTATGACGGAGGCGGCTTTACACCCGGCACCAAGGTTATCCTTTATTCAGACGGAGGCTTTGATGTAATTCAAGAAGGTGAAGTAGACGGTAAGGGTTTTTACCGCTTTGATCCCTCTCTTAAAGTAATGTCGGCAGAAGCTTCTGACGGGGCAGGCCATGTTGCCTATTGGGAAGCAAGCGAAGAAGAAATGTCAGAAGAAGGAACTTCAAAAGAAGTCGAATCTTCCGAAGCCGCTTCCGAGGCTTCTGCAGCAAAACCGAAACGAATCAAAACCAAAAGACCGAGTAAGCTCCCAATAATTTTGACCGTTTTAAATACCTGTGCAATTGTTTTTCTGTTCTTTGAATTTAGAACTTTTAAAAAGAAGGTATTAAAATAAGTGTCTGAAATATCGCCGCTCATTTAAACTTGAGTTTTGCTTGTATTATGAGCGGCAAATTTTTCTACCATAGTATTTTTACGATTTATATGTTACACTATAAGTATTATAATAGGTAAGGAGGTCTTATAATGTCATATGAAATTTTAGAGAAACGCATAAAAGCTTTACCTCAGTATTATTATCAAGAACTTGTGAATTATCTTGACTATCTTACTGAAAAAGTAGCTAAAAATAAAGCCTTATCGGAAGAAGATACCTTGAATAAGATGAGTGATGCAAGTATTCAAACAGCATGGGAGTATCTTAAAGATGACACGTGGTGATATTTATATGATGGATTTTGGTATGCCGTTTGGGAGTGAACCGGGCTTTACACGACCTGTAATTATTATCCAGTCAGATAAAGAAAATTTAAATTGTTTAAATACTAAACTTGTTATTCCTCTTACATCAAATACTTTATTATCCGATTATCTTGGTAATGTATTTATTTCTAAAAATGAATCAAAACTTCCAAAAGATTCTGTAGCATTAATTCACCAAATAATGGTAATTGATAAAAAACGATTATTACATCGTGTAGGTAAACTAAATCAATTAGTATTAGGTAAAATAGAAGCTGCAATAGACTATGTAACTAAAGAATAAATACAATATTTATATCGAGTTATGTCATATTAAAAAAGGCTAGGAGACATAAAAAGCCTCCTGCAAAAAGAAAGACCGGATAAAAAATTCCTGTTGCGGCTATGCTGCTTCCGATAAGCATTCCTATCGGCGAAGATATTTGAATCAGCACGGTATTAAAGGCAAAAAATCTTCCTGAAAATTCGGGATCTACTTTTTTTTGGTAAAGGCTTGTTACATGGACATTAAAGAGTCCCATACTAAAACCCGCCGATAGGGCCGATAAGCTTACAATACTGCCAAGTAAAATTACATTAAATAAAAAGTTGTTTTCTCTTAAAAAATAAAAATAAAAACCTAAGATCAAAAAAGAAAGAGACTGCAAAATCAAAGTAAATAATTTTACATTTTTACCTGAAACTTTTTGGGAAGCAAGACTGCCTAGTATATTCCCTATTCCTATGCCGAAAAAACAAATTGAAGAAAAAAGGGTTAAAAAAGATTTTTCGTCTTTTAAAAAATTATTTATAAAAGCAAAACCTGTCTGCCAATTAAGAGTAAAAACCGTCTTAAACTGATAGGTAAGTATATTCGAAAAAATAGGTGTACAAAAAAAGTTTAAACATGAAGCCAGCAAGGCTAGACTTAAAAGTTCTTTTTCGCCTAAAACATAGCGGTACCCGTCGAAGATTTTTTTTAACTTTGAATCGGTTTTCTTTTGTTCATCTTTCTTTTTAAAATCATAGCGGATAAAAATCTCGGATAGGGCCGATATAAAAAAACTTAGAGCATTGATCAAAATACAGAGCTCGCAGCCTAGAAGCATCACAAGCCCTGCCGCAAAGATAACGGCAAGCATCGAAATTAAGCTTCTGCTCATTTCCAAAACCGAATTAGCCTTTTTTAAATTTTCTTTATTTATTAGTTCGGGTAAAATTGCCCTGCTTGCCGGTTTAAAGATTGCTAGACAAAAGCCTTGCGAAACACTTATAAGGCAAAATAAAAATACCTTTAAGTTAAAATCTAAATTTACCGCAATCAAAAATAGAATAAAAATATTTAAAACAAATTGAGCCAAGTCGCTTAAGTATAAAAGCTTTTTTTTGTTAAAGCTGTCTACAATTGAACCCGAAAAGAGCGAAAAAACAATTCTTGAAAATTTGGCTGCAGAATAAACAAGGGCGAAATTTACAGGATTATCGGTTTGAAGAGCAACCCAGATAGAAAGGGCTACGCTTCCTATCTCATCTCCTATCAGCGAAGTGATTGTACCGAAATAAATTAAAAATAAATTACTCTTTTCCGTTCTTTTTTGAATTTGCATACAAGTATTCTAACATTTGAGGTCGGGGGTGTCAACTCAAAATTCCCAGATACCGATTTCGCGGTATTTTAAAGCCGCCGAAGCGCCTTATGTTTTCGGAAGGGATTTGGGCATCGATTAAAAGGCCTTTTTTGTTTTTAAAAAAGTCTTGGGAAAAGAGGGCAAAGGCGGTTTTGGAAGCTCCGCTTACCTTGCTGAACATGGACTCGCCTATAAAGACCTCGTTTATGTAAAGCCCGTAAAAGCCGCCTGCCAATTCGCTGCCTTGCCAAGCTTCAACTGAGTGGGCAAAGCCTAATTTATGAAGGAGCCTGTAAGCTTGAAGCATGTCATCTGTGATCCAAGTTCCTTTTTGTCCCTCTCTTTTTATTAGGGCGCAGTTTTCTATAACTTCATCAAAGGCCGTATTTTGCGTTATCCTAAAATCGGCTTTTTTTATTTCTCTTTTTAATCGGGACGGAATATGAAAGGAATCTTTGTTTATAACAAAGCGCAAGGAAGGGGAAAACCAAATTATAGGGTCTTCTTCCGAAAACCAAGGAAAAAAAGAATGTCTATAGGCCGAAAGAATCATGCCGGGTGAAAGGTTCCCTCCCGATATAATCTCATCATCTTGGGATTTTTGAATATAATCTTCTTCACCGAAGGCCTTGTTAAAATCAAAAAAATCATCGCTTTCAAGCCAAGGAAAATCCTTTTGACTTCTTTTTAAGAGTATATTTTTTTCACCGGAACTTAAAAGCGATAATGAAGAAAAACCCGTCAACATTGTTTTTAAGTATTAAGCCCTTTATTTTACGCTCAAAACCAAATAGGGCTTTTTAGTCTTATCCCCGATACGGCATTTTACGGAGCTTCCTTTTTTTGTTTCTCCGAAAAGAATCATATCGGTTAAGGGCGTTACAAATTCGTCCTCGACAAGGCGGGCCGCATTACGGGCTCCGAATTCTTCCGAATAGCCTTTTTCGGCTAAAAGAGGAATGACATCTTCTTCAAGCTCAAGAGAAATTTCTTTTTCGGCGAGCTGGGAGCGTATTTTTTCTACTTCCTTTTTGATGATGAGGCTCATAACCTGCATCGTAAGGGGGCCGAATTTTATGATTGCATCAAGTCTGTTTCTAAACTCAGGGGTAAAGGTCTTTTCGACAGCCTCATCTACGGCCGATTCCGAAATGCGCTCTCCTCCGAAGCCTATCAAGGGTTTTCCTATATTTGAAGAGCCTGCATTGCTTGTCATAATAAGAATTATATTGTTAAAGGCTGCCTTCCTTCCCTGATTATCCGTGAGGGTTGCATAGTCCATAATCTGTAAAAGAATATTATAGATGTCTGCATGAGCCTTTTCTATCTCGTCCAATAGAAGAACCGCATTAGGGCTTTTTTGTACGGCAGAGGTTAAAAGGCCTCCTTCTTCAAAGCCTACGTAGCCGGGGGGTGAACCTATGAGGCGGCTTACCGTGTGCTTTTCCTGATATTCGCTCATATCGAAGCGGAGGAGGGGGATACCCAGCTCTTCTGCAAGGGTCTTAGCCAGCTCGGTTTTGCCCACACCCGTGGGGCCGACAAACAAAAAGTTTGCAACAGGCTTATCCTTAGAGCGGAAACCGGCTCGGGAACGTTTTACAGCCTTGGTAACACCCTCAATGGCGGTATCTTGGCCGAAGATCTTTTTTGAAAGAATTTCTTCAAAGTGCCGAAGCTTTTCCGTCTCGTTTACCGAAACCCTTTGTTCCGGAATCTTGGCCGTTTTTGCAACTATCTTGTCTATGTCGGAAAGGCTTACCTCCGGCAAAGTTCGTTCCTCAAGGCTTTTTTCATCAGCTTCATTTTCGTTTTTTTCTTTATCGGCTCTTATCTTAATCAGGGCTCCGGCCTCGTCTATAAGGTCTATGGCCTTGTCGGGTAAAAACCTGTCCCTGATATGAAGGGCCGAAAGATGGACTGCCGACTCCAAAACCTCATCGCTATAGTGAACCTTATGAAAATTCTCGTAAGTTTCGCGAAGGCCTTTTAAGATTTTAACGGCTTCTTCTTCATTCGGCTCTTCAATGTCTATTTTTTGGAAACGCCTTGCAAGGGCTGCATCCTTTGTAAAATACTTATTGTATTCTTCAAAGGTTGTAGCTCCGATACAGCGAACCTTTCCATTCGATAAAATAGGTTTTAAAAGATCAGGGGCTTCAATTCCGCCTCCGCCTGAGTTTGCATTTACTACGGTATGAATTTCATCTATAAAAAGAATGGCGTTTTTTTCCTTCGATACTTCCATTACTATTCTTTTTAGTCTTTCTTCAAAGTCTCCCCTGAATTTGGCTCCGGCCAAGAGATCCGATAGGCTTAAGCTGTAAATATTTGCATTCTTTAAAAAACTGGGAACCTTGTTTGCCGTAATTCTTTGAGCAAGCCCTTCGGTTATAGCCGTTTTTCCGACCCCTGCTCCTCCCACATGAATGGGATTGTTTTTTTGTTTGCGGCATAAAATCTGAATAGTTCTTTCTATTTCTTCTTCCCTTCCGATGATGGGAGAAAGGCGGCCCTTGCGGGCTTTTTCGGTTAAATTTACCGTAAACCTTTCAAGATAAGTTTTTTGTGCCTTGTTTTTGTCGTGTTCGGGAGCGTTTTTTTCTTCAACATTATTAGGAGTTGAACCTTCTTTTAAGGCCGGATTTTCTTGGACATCTTCGGTCTGTTCATAGGCACTCTTAGTTTTACCGTCATCATAAAAGTCGGGGCTGCTTACCAGCTGTAGGAGTCTCAGGCGGTCTATGCCGCTTTGCTTCATAAAAAAAGAACAATGATTTTTTTCCTCATCCATAAGGCTCACGATTATGTCGTTAATGCCTATAACCGGTTTTTCGGCAGCATTGCAGTTTAAAATCGCCCTTTCAAAAACATTTTGCAGGCCTACTGTTTGAATCGGTTCTGCCCGGTTATTTTGTGTTCTTACCGGAATCTTATTTTCAAGGTAGGTGTTTAGGTTATCGTGGATATAGCCAAGATCGGAACCTGAAAGGGTAAAAAGCTCTAAGGCCTTAGGATTGAACATAATAGCCCACAACAGGTGCTCCGGAGTTACAAATTCGTGATTTCGTTTTTTTGCATCCTCGACAGCATCTTGAAAAATGCGTCTGACAGTTATACTTACCGTAAAATTCATACTTTTTCAACCTTGCATTGCAGCGGAAAATTATTATTCTTTGCTGCCGTTAATACTTGGAAGCACTTTGTTGTTGCTATGTCGTATACATAGATACCAACAGAGGCTTGTCCCGTTTTGTGAACCTTAAACATCAAAGATTCGGCCTCTTCCGCCGACTTGTTAAATATAGAAATAAGGACGGCCACAACAAAATCCATTGGGGTAAAATCATCATTAAGAAGAATAACTCTATAATTTTCCGGTTCTATAAATTTCTCGGAAATAATAGTGCCCTTTTGAGTTTGTTTTTTTAGTTCCATACATATAAAGTACTGTAAAAATACATATTTTACAAGCAATTTTTTATTTTTTTAATAATATTCCGTGATAAAGTAAGAATTTTTATAAAAAATTCGATATATTTGCAAAAAAAGGAAAAAGAATCTTGATATTTTGACATAATGTGTTATACTATAATGCAATGAGTCGTAATAATTGTGAAGTTAAAAAGATAAAACCTATCAGTATTGCTAGAAAAAATGCGGTAATGGAAAGGGTTTTTGAACTTATATATACTAAATCATCATTTTTGCTTTTAGGGCATGAGCACGCTGATGAGGATTGTATATCCTCGGTTGTGGCCTTCGGCTTGTTGTTGCGTAAATTCGGAAAGACGGTAAATGTGTTTTTGGAAGATCATGTACCCGACAATCTTTCTTTTTTTGCGGATATTTGCAGATACAATTCTATTTCTTTGTTTGTTAAAGATGTGACTGAGGCCATAAATCCCGACGTTGTCGTTATTTTGGATACTCCTAAGCCTGATATGATAGCTTCAAATGACGATATTGAAGTTTTTTTAAAGGACGCTGCAGTTCCTAAGGTTGAGATAGATCATCATTTTACTGCCGATGCAGGATATTCGGGCGATGAGGGGTACCGGCTGACGATGAGAGCTTCAAGCACATGCGAAATAATAGGCCAAATGTGCTTAAAACTGGAGCATAAGCCTGACATTCTTAAAAAATACGCTATAACCGATCTTTATTCCCGAAATATAGTTCTTGCCATGCTTACCGGCATGATAGGGGATGCAAAGATGGGGAACTATCTTTTTAAGAAGCGTGATAAGGTTTTTTATGATTACTTTTTAAAGAAATTTAACGGCATTCTCAGTGAGCAATTTAATAAGGGCTCAGGAAATATAAGCTCTGTTAAAGAAATATTGGAGCTCATAGAAAAGCTTTCAGACGAAGATGCCAAACTTTACAATGAGATAATGAAGAATGCTTTATATGACGGGCGTATAGGAACGATAATATTGGACGAAAAACAGTCTGAAGCCTTAAGTTCAGGAATTGATTATAATCAATTTTTGGGTGTCATAAAGAGGGCTACAGATGATATAGCAGAGAAGGCTCATGGAGTCGGTATATCGGCATACTTTGACCCGGCTGAAGTGTCGGATAAAATTCAATTTAGAATAAGAGCTTCCGGAGATGTAAAGGGAATTGATGTAAGGCCTATTTTAGATGAATTTAATATTACGGATGGCGGAGGCCATCCCGGTGCCATAGGCTTTAGGTTTCCCAGAACGGAAATCAAAGATCTTCCCGGCTATGTAGATAAAATTTCTAAAAAAGTTAAAACCCTTATTCCGCAATGACAGCTCAAAAAATAAACTATGACAGGCTGATGCAGGATACAATAAAAAATTTAGGTTCAAACGATAAGACCTTATTGCTTCACTCCTGCTGTGCACCTTGCAGCTCTTCCGTTATCTTAAAGCTTGCTCCTTTTTTTAAACTGACTATTTTCTACTATAATAGTAATATCGATACTTCTGAAGAATATGAAAAAAGAGCCCAAGAGCAAAGGCATCTTATTTCCATATATAATGAAGAAAAGCTCTCATCTCACAGGATAGAAATAATAAAAGAGGCCTATGACCCGCAAGAATTCCGTGAAATTTCCCAGGGTTTGGAAGACTGTCCTGAAGGGGGTGAAAGATGTATGCGCTGCTACCTTTTAAGGCTGAAAAAAACTGCCGAAAGGGCTAAAAAAGAAGGTTTTGATTTTTTTTCCACAACCCTTTCCGTAAGTCCTCTAAAAAATGCGGAAAAACTTAACTCTATAGGTCTTTCCCTCGAAACCGAAAACTGTAAATGGCTTCCCTGTGATTTTAAAAAACGCAACGGCTACCTTGATTCCATAAATTTAAGTAAAAAATACGGCCTTTACAGGCAGGACTACTGCGGCTGCGTTTACTCCAAACGATAAAAAATTAGTTATTTTTATCCTTATAATTTAAGTTTTAGAATTGACTATATACTTAATTCCTGTTATAATGGAAGCCAAAGTAATCAATCTATTGACTAAAAATAATAGGAGGTCAAAAGTGAAACTTGAATTAGGTATTATACCCATTAACGACATGAAATTTGGAAACAAAACAGCTGTTAATGGAACATGCCTTGAAGTAAACAAAGCTGAACTTGAGGCTCTTATCAAGGAAGATCCGCTTGTAACCGGTGTTGAATTGCACATTGCAAAGCCCGGCGATAACACCCGAATTATCCCTGTAAAAGATGTTCTTGAACCCCGATGTAAGGTAGAAGGCAGCGGAGTTTGCTTCCCCGGTTTCTTTACCGGCGAAGAGGCTGTTGTTGGAGCAGGTAAAACCCACGTATTGAAGGGTGCTGCTGTAGTTACAACCGGAACCGTTGTAGGTTTCCAGGAAGGTATCATCGACATGAGCGGCCCGGGTGCCGAATATACACCCTTCTCAAAGACCGTTAACCTCGTTGTTGATTGCAAGATCCAGGACGATGTTACCCGTGCTATCAAAGAAAAGGCCTTACGCCTTATGGGCTTAAAAACAGCCAGATATCTCGGAGAAGCTGCTAAAAACGTAAAACCCGCTTCTGTAGAAACCTACGAAACACTTCCCTTCGTAGAGCAGGCTAAGCAATATCCCAACCTTCCCAAGGTAGGTTATGTTTACATGCTCCAGAGTCAGGGACTTTTACACGACACCTACTACTACGGTATCGATGTAAAGCAGATTCTTCCCACAATCATGTATCCTACAGAAGTTATGGACGGTGCAATTGTAAGCGGTAACTGCGTTTCTGCCTGCGATAAAAATCCGACCTATGTTCACCAGAACAGCCCCATTATCCATGAGCTCTATAAGAGACACGGAAAAGACATCAACTTCATGGGTGTAATCGTTACAAACGAAAACGTTACTCTTGCAGACAAGGAAAGATCTTCTAACCTTTCAGCAAAGTTGGTTCAGATGCTCGGCTGCGATGCAGTTATCGTTTCTGAAGAAGGTTTCGGAAACCCCGATGCCGACTTGATCATGAACTGCCGCAAGATCGAAGAAATGGGTATCAAGACCGTTCTCGTAACCGACGAATATGCCGGTCAAGACGGTGCAAGTCAGTCTCTTGCTGACTCAAACCCCTTAGGAAATGCAGTAGTTTCTAACGGAAACGCAAACGCTGTTGTAAAACTTCCCCCTATGAAGACCATCATCGGAGATGTAAAACAAGCAAACGTTATTGCCGGTGCTTGGGAAGGAAGTTTACATGCCGACGGAACAATCGAAGCTGAAATTCAGGTTATTACCGGTGCTACAAACGAGCTCGGATTCTGGAATCTTAGCGCAAGAGGAATATAAGGAGTTAAGCTATGAGTAAAGTAATTGTTCATTATATCAATCAGTTCTTTGCCGGAAAAGGCGGAGAAGACATGGCTGACTACAAACCGGAGGTTATTGACGGAACAGCAGGTCCCGGTGCCGGAATTCAGGGTGCCTTGGGAGATGCAGGAAAGATCGTCAAGACCATTATCTGCGGTGATAACTATTTTAACGAGCACGAAGAAGAATGCTTGGCCTTTGTTAAAAAGGTTCTTACAGATGCAAAAGCAGACCTGCTTATTGCCGGTCCCGGATTTAACGCCGGACGATACGGTATGGCTTGCGGTAACGCAGCAAAGGTTGCCTTTGAGCTCGGTATCCCCGCTATTTCAGGTCTCTATGAAGAAAACCCCGGTTATGATGTATTCAAAGCCTTTATGTACACAATCAAGACAGGTAACTCTGCTGTAAGCATGAGAGAAGCCGTTCCTGCTATCGGAGCTTTGGCTAAAAAGATTTTAACAGGCGAGTGCATCTGCTGCCCCGAAAAAGAAGGTCTCTTACCCAGAGGCGTACGCCAAAACTACTTTGCAGAAGAAAGAGGTGCAAAGAGAGCTGTTGACATGCTCATCAAGAAGATTAAGGGTGAAGAGTTCGTAACGGAATATCCGATGCCCGTATTCGACAGAGTACCTCCTCAGCCTGCCGTTAAAGATATTTCCAAGGCAAAGGTTGCATTGGTAACCTCAGGCGGTGTTGTGCCCAAGGGTAACCCCGACCACATCGAAGCTTCAAACGCTTCACACTACGGCGAATACTCAATCGCAGGTATGGCCGCTCTTTCATCAGCCGACAGCGAAACAGCTCACGGCGGATACGACCCGACCTATTGTAACGCAAACCCCAACCGAGTTCTTCCGGTAGACGTTTTGCGCGACATGGAAAAAGAGGGAAAGATCGGAAAGCTTCATGACAAGTACTATACAACGGTAGGAAACGGTACCGCTGTAAAGCGCTCAAAGAAATTTGCCGAAGAATTTGTTCAAAAGCTTGTGAACGACGGAGTGCAGGCTGTAATTCTTACCTCCACGTGAGGCACATGTACTCGTTGCGGTGCAACGATGGTTAAAGAAATCGAGAGACATCTCCCGGTAGTACATATTGCAACTGTTGTTCCTATCTCAAAGACTGTTGGTGCAAACAGAATTGTGCCGGCCGTAGCTATTCCTCACCCGCTCGGTGATCCTAAAATGAACGACGCAGATGAGAAAAAACTCCGCCGCTCCCTTGTTGAAAAAGCGTTAAAAGCTCTTGAAACACCTGTTTCCGAGCAAACCGTTTTTTAATTTAGCTTTTTAAACTAAAGCCCCCAAGCCTCTAAGGCAAGGGGGCTTTTTTTATTGTTAGTTTGTAAATTCCTAGTTTTTTCCGATTTTAAGAAGGCGGGTGAAAAAATCGTCTTCATCTTCGGTGTGGGCAATCTCAAAAATTATCTTTTCTTGACAATTTCCTAAAAGTTTCTTTCTTTCGCTGCGGTAGCGTTTAACGGTTTCTACATCCATTCCGGCTTCTATTTCGTCTATGAGTATGATATCGGCTTCCTTTGCGCGGGCAAAAAGTTTTAGAGCGAGGAGTTTTTTTCTCATGCCGCCTGAAATATTTTTTGCATTGTCTTCGAGGATAAAATTTAAAAGATCTTCATCGGTTTTTGTTTTTGAAAAATCCCATGTCTTTAAAAAGCTTGTGATATCTTTCGCTGTAAGGCCCGTTTTTATAACTTCAAAATATTTTTCGATTGTTTCATTTAAAATGAACTCATCCTGACTTATATAAAGAATTTTATGCTTTTTAAATTGAGATGAGTATTCCGTTATATTTTTTCCGTTGATGAGGATTGAGCCGCTTGCGGCTTCAAGAAGACCTGCCAAGAGTTTTAAAAGAGAGGACTTTCCGCTTCCGTTTTTGCCGCAGATTCTCACTCTGTCTCCCGGATAAAAAGTCATATTGAAATTATTTAATAAAGGTTCAGGCATTTGTGCGGTTTTTGGTTTTTCATCATTATCCTGATTATAGCAAAAGGAAAAATTTTCGAATGCAAGGGATTGCAATGTTTCCCATTTTAAAAATTTTTCTTCCGAATCTTTTTTGCCGAGTTTTAGTATTTCTTCTATGTGCTCAAATGCAGGGAGATTTGCATAAAAGGACGATATCAGTTGCTCGGTCTGGGTGCTGAAAGAAAATATCATGTTCGAGATAAAAAACAAAAACAATAAGTCTCCTGTTGAAGTATTTTTACTTAAAACTATAACCAAGGATAGGGCGAGGAGGGTAAAAACCATGTTGATGTTTGTCAAAAGATTTTTTAAAAAGACTTGGATAAAATCATTCTTACGGGCAATCTTGATAAAATTTTTAAGCAGTTTTTCATGTTTTTCTTCAATGTAGCCTTCCAAATCGTTTGTTTTAAAGAGTTCTATCGAATCAATAAAGTAGTTTGTAAGGGCGTTAGTTTTTTTTAGTTCTGTATTTACATTTTGCGAATTCTTTTTTATTGTTTTTCTTGCCGCTAAAGAAATCAAAAAGCCTGCACCCGACATAAGAAGGAGTAAAGCGCTCAAGGCGGGGTTTAAGACTGAAACAAAAATTAAAAATAGAGCAAGCATTAAAAGATTTGAAAAGATCTTGATTCCGAAAAGCGTGAGATTTGAAAAAACGCTCATGGTATCATTGAATAAAATATTTTTAATCTTTTCCCTTCCTGTATTGCTTATTTTTTGAAAAGGAGCATTTACGATGCTCTTAAAAATATTATTCCTGACACGTAATAAGATTATTCCGCCCGCCTTGTCCAATAATTGATACCAAAAAACATTTAAAAAGTTTCCTGCCAATAAACAGCATGTATATAAAAAAATATATAGGGCAAAGGCTCCGCCCCCTATTCCTTCTCTCGTTTTATCGATGAAAAATTTAAAAAGGAGGGGGAGGGTTATTTCAATGCAGGCAAGAAGAATGGTAAAAAAATAGATAAGGGAAACTAAGGCCTTGTTTTCTTTCCAAATTTCTTTGCAGTATTTAAAAAATAGTTTCATGTATTTCTCCCTTTATACGCTCTTTGTACAGCCGATATCAAAAAGCATTATACCCGTAAAGACGCTTTAATGGAAGACAGTTAAAAATTACATACACTCCGTTGATTTATTAACAACTTCCGCTCTTGTAGACAAATTTTTACTTTTAGTGTATCATCTTAAAATACTTTTTTTTGAGGAAAAAGATGGATTATATTGAAAGTCTTTTTAATAAGAATTTTTTGGAATATGCAAGTTATGTTATCCGCGACAGGGCTATCCCCGACCTTGAGGACGGCTTAAAGCCCGTTCAAAGGCGAATTTTACATTCTCTTTTTGAGATGGATGACGGGAAGTTTCACAAGGTGGCAAACGTTATCGGGCATTGTATGAAGTACCACCCTCACGGTGATGCTTCCATAGGAAACGCCCTCGTGGTTCTAGCCTCAAAAGAACTTTTTATAGATACTCAAGGGAACTTCGGAAATATTTTTACAGGCGATGAGGCATCCGCTCCACGATACATAGAGTGCCGCGTAAACGAATTTGCAAAGACTATCTTTTATAATCCCCATATAACCGATTATACCGTTTCCTATGACGGAAGAAACAAGGAGCCCTTAGCCTTTAGGGCCAAGCTCCCCGTAGTGCTTGCGATTGGAGCCGAGGGTATTGCCGTAGGTATGTCCACAAAGATTTTGCCCCATAATATTCTCGAAATAATAGAAGCCGAAAAAGCTTTTTTAAGCGGAAAATCCTTTGCTCTTTTCCCGGACTTTCCCACGGGAGGCTTGATCGATGTTTCGGAATACGAGGACGGCTTGGGCAAGGTCTTGGTTAGGGCCAAGCTCGACACCTCCGACGAGAAAAGAATAGTAATAAGGGAACTCCCCTTCGGCAGCACTACCGAAAGCATGATTAACTCCATAGAGACCGCTTCAAAGGCCGGAAAGGTTAAAATTTCGGAAATAAGCGACTACACGGGCGAAAAGGTCGAGATTGAGTTAAAGCTCCCCAGAGGAGTTTACTCGGCCGATGTGGTGGATGCCCTCTATGCCTTTACCGAATGCGAGCAGTCCATTCCCTGTAACCTCTTGGTCATAAAGGACAATCTTCCGGTTCAAATTACCGTAACCGATATAATAAAATATCACGCCAAGCAGCTGGTGCAAATTTTAAAGGATGAGCTTGAATACGAAAAAGCCATGCTGACCGACCGCCTCCACCTGCGAACCCTTGAGCGCATTTTTATAGAAGAGCGCATATACAAAAAGATTGAAACGATGAAGACGGCCGAAGGAGTCATCAATGCGGTTATCAAGGGCTTTGTTCCATTTAAAAAGGAATTAATCCGCGAGGTAACCGAAGATGATGTCGACAAATTGCTTAAAATTCCTATCCGCCGCATATCGCTTTACGATATAAACAAGAACCGTGAAGAGGTTAGGGAGATAAATAACCACTTAAAGGAAATTGCCAAACTATTGAAGAACTTAAAAGGCTATGCTATTTCGGTTTTGGACGGAATTGCGGCCAAGCTTCCGGCAGAGGAGTTTAAACGCAAGACCGAGATTACCGGCTTTACAAAGGTTGACGTAAAAGAGGCCGTAACAAGGGACACCGCCCTCCGCTATGATGAAGAAACAGGCTATCTCGGCACCTCCGTTACCACAGGAAAAGAGATTTTGCGTGTCAGTCCCTACGACCGCATCTTTATTTTGAGAAAGAGCGGGGTTTATACAGTAATGGATGTACCCGACCGCGTCTTTGTCGATACGGGAATGTGGTACTGCGGTTTTGCCGAAAAAGAAGAACTTTCGAAGGTGCTCTTTACGGTAATTTACCGCGATTCCAAGACGAAGTACGCCTATATAAAGAGGGCGAGGGTAGAAGGCTACATCCTAAACAGAGACTATCTTTTTGCTCCCGACAACACTGAGGTGCTCTTTGCAAGTACAAAGCCTAAATTTTCTTTTAAGCTCAACTATGCGCCGAAACCGAGAGTCAAAAAAATCGAAGAAGAATTTAAGGCCGACTCTTTCGCCGAGAAGGGCTTAAAGGCTCAGGGCGTGCGCCTTTCGGTACGAGAGGCTCTTTCTGCCGAAGAATTGACAGAAAAAAAATCCCTGATTAAAAAGGCTCAAGAGAAGAAGAGCGAAATGATTTTCCCTGAAAAAGACGGCGAAGAGTCTTCTTCCAAGAAAAAGACTACAGTCTCCAAGAAAAAAGCCGAAACAAAAAAGACCGTTAAAAAGGATCCTCCTCTAAAAGAGAAAAAAGAAGCCGTAAAGAAAACTAAGGCCGAAAAAGAACCTAAGACAGTCAAAGCCGAAAAGAAGTCTAAGGCCCGCAAATCGGAGACGGCAGAAGGCATCCAGAAGACTTCAAAAACAGGGAAGAAAAAAACATCCGATAAATAAGCCGGCTTTTTAGTCAAGAAATAAGATTTTTTTGATTTCTTCCAAAAGTTTAAGCTGTTGTTCGGCTCTGGCTATACCTTCTATTGCGGGATCATAGCGTTTGTCTATCGTTAAAATTTCCTGCCAAAGCTCTATAGCCTTTTCATAGTTTTTATTGTTATACTCTTTTAAGGCTTGAACATAGAGTTTTTTTATTGTGTTCAGCCTTTCATCCCGTTTATCTTGGCCTAAAAGAAGTTTTACACCGACACTTATACGGCTGATATTTGTAACCTGACTGGACAGGTCCAGTGTATAATTTGCAGAAATTTGAATACCTGAAAAATTGACCTCTCCGCCCAAGGTGAATCGAGGGTTTCCTCCCTTAATACCGAAACCCGTTAGAAGATTGAAATGCCTTGTAATTGAAAACATAAATCCTAAACTTCCATAGGGCAGTCCTGAGCTTTTTATGTTTGCAACATTCACCCCCTGATTTACGTCTATTCCGAATAAAAAGAAATCTACAGGTCGATATGCAAAGCCTAGAGAGATATATGAAGGAGGTATGTCACCTCTTATGGGTGCACCGAAGTTTTTTAAGCTAAGACCGAAGTAAAAATTCGGCTCATCACTGTAAAAAATTTTTGCAAGATTGGCTCTTATCATAAGTCCAAAGTCGCCAAGGACTGCATATCCGTTTTGTTGCGATGCATTTTTATGCTGCTTTTCGGGATGATCTAAATCTGCTGCTTCTTCCTGTCCCGAAAAAGGCGGCATAGACCTTATTCCCGCTTTTAGATTTCCACCAAGGCTTATACCTTTAAAATCATAGCCCGCAAAAAAATTATAGGCTATATTTGCGGTTAAAAAGGTTTCACTGTAATATCCGGAGGCCTTTTTTTCTCCCAGGGGGCCATATTCTGTAAAGGGAATATAAAAACATCTTAGAGATGTTCCCCAGCCCAGATGGTTTTTTCTTTGTGTATAGCCTACCGTTTCGAGCTTAGAATCGGCTATCCAGCTATTGTGCAAAACGTTTAGTTCGGTTTCCTTTAAAAGAGCACTTGCAGCAGGGTTTGCATCGAAAAAACTTATATCGTTTGAAAGAGCCGTAAAAGCTCCTCCCAGCCCTTCAAAGCGGCCTCCTGAGGGAATCAAAAGGGAACGGAAGGCTGTCTCTCCTTCAAATTTTTGTGTAAAGATATCGAAAATTGACGATACTCCTGAATAAAAATTTGAAATATCTGCACAAAAAAGCCCTGTTTTTGAAAAAATGAGAAAAATAATTATGCAAACGGCTTGAAAAATTCTCTTCATATTTATACTATTATATATGAATTTCGGTTTTTTTTTAAGCAGTTTTTAGAGATTTTTATTAAAAAAAAGTGTAAAAAGCCGAAAATTGATATAGGAGTTTTTTGTTAAGTTGAATAAAAAACGGCTTTTTGCGGGTATTTTTATATGTTTTCTCTCTATTGCTGCCTTTTCAAAGGGATCTGCCGAAGAAGATTATGCAACGGCTAAAAGTCTTTTGGAAGAGTCAAAAAATACTGCGGCCTTGCAGGATATAGTCAATGTCATTGAAAACAAGCCTGAATCCATAGAGAGCGGAATAAGCCTTGCCCGAAAAACAATGAAAAATCAAGCCGAATTTCAAAAAACCTTCCATGAGCTTATAGAGCTTTTAAAAGTAGATCCTAACAATAACTTAAAACGAATTGCCATAATAGATAAGATGGAACTTTTGGAATCCGATATGGATCCTGTGCTTAGAGATTTTTTAAATAAGGTCAAAACCTCCTCATTCTACGCCATTTACCGCATAAAATTTAATGATTTGATGAATGAAGGAATCAAGCTAATACAGGAGAAAAAGTATAATGATGCCGCTAAGACCTTTATTCAAGGTTTTTCAATGTATGACGGTGATACAATGAACGAAGATCAAAATGCCCAAATAAGCAGTATTTTGAAAAAAGAACTTGATCTGGTTAAATCCGACACAAGAAAATATGAAGACGCTTATGCCGAATTTATGTCGGATTTAAATAAATATAGGGCAAAAGCTTTTTCATCATCCTTATCATCTCTTGAAAGCGAGTTAAACAATTTAAAGAATTCTTCTTCTCAGCTTAGAAGTATTACAGATTCATTAGTAAGATCCGGTGCATCTTTAAAACGGATTTATCTAAACGAAAGGAAAAGGAATATTGAGACCGAAGAATCTATTTTACCCTTTGCGTACCGCCTGACTTTAGGAAGAGATTCTGCAAAAGAATATGAAGGTGTTGAAGGAGCTATGGAGGCGGGAGTTCATGATCCGCTTTATTCTTTGGCAGACAGGCATTGGTTGGAAATTAGAAAACTATGGTTTGAGTCATGCGATACATTTGATTTTGAAAGCGACATATCCATCGATAAAAATCTCTCCCTAATTGATTTTCATTTAAAGAGCTTGACCGGAATTTATTCCGTTATAAATACACGTTCCGGCTCAAGATTCGGAAAAATAGTTGATTCTCAAGACAAAAAAAGAAACTCCCTGGCTGAGCTCAATAAAATCATAGATTCGTCAAAAAAATATTACAGCAGTTTTTTAAGCATAAGAGAAAGAATACAGCCTCTTTCATCTTCCTACACCGGAAGCTCTGATGAATTGCGCAATCCTGATAATCCTAAAATTAAAACTTTCAAAGCCGAGATTCAAGAATTGGAATCGATGATATCATCAGTAAAAAAATTATCCGAATCTTCGATACCTCACATTGCGAACGATCTCGGCAAAGAACAAGAAGCTTTAGAAACCAAAAATAGTTTATTGTTAAGTAACTTGGATAAGACCCGTCTTATATGTTATGAGGAACTTGCAATCATAAATAATAGATCCGGTAAAGAGGCTTTCGCTGAGACAAAACAAAGATATGACCGCTTTACAAATAATCAAAAAAATAACGATAAGACATCTCCGGGAGAAGCAAGGCAAGAGCTCATAAACTTAAGGGAGATTATAAAGCTGGATCTTCGTATCTTGAATAATTTTATTAAAGATACGGATTCCTCCATATCCGGATCAAGTAAGGTTTTTGCAGAAAACAAAAACGGTATTGAAAAAACTATCGCATCTCTTAAAGATCTTTCCGGTATTATAGCTTCGGACTTGGCATTAACTGAATCTACTCTTTTAAAAATACAGTTGGCAAAAAATGAAGCCGATTTAAGGTTTGAGGAAGCAAAAAGAAATTTAAAATCCGGTAATTTTTCTGCTGCAAGGAGGAGTATAGAGCTGTCCCGAACAAGAACAAATGATGCTTTACAGCTTGAAGAAGATGCAGAATACAGAAGCTCCACGGATAAAAGGCTCGAACAGCTCGGCAAAGAAATTAATGATGCAGAAAACGCCGTAGTTGTTAAAGACGTCCGTGCATATTTGGAAAAGGCAAAAAAAGATTATTTTAATACCGAGTTTGTAAAGGCTGAAGAAACGTTGAATGCGGCACGCAGCCGTTGGGCAGTAACCAATATTGAACCTAACGAAGAAGTTGAAAACTGGCTGGCTATCGTAAATACTGCAGGAACCTTAAAAACCGGAAGAACAATTCCGCCTTCGGCTCCTCTTTATCCTCAAATGATACAGCTTTTAAATAATGCCAATCAGCTTTATTTGGATGCAGAGCAAAAAATAAAGTCGGGTCAGCGCCGTGCCGCCTTAAATAATTTAAATCAGGCTAAGGAGAATATACGGCAGGTATTATTGATATTCCCGTATAATGAAATTGCAGGACAATTAAATTTAAAAATCGATAAGCTGATCGATCCGGTAAACTTTAATGAGCAATTTAAGCGGAAGGTTCAAACAATCAGAACCGAGTACAAGCGTAATTCTCAAAAATCATACAGCGACCTATTGGACCTCTACGGTATAGATAAAAACTTTCCGGGGCTTGCTGCATTAAAAAATGAGGTTGAAATTTACTTAGGCCTTAAACTGCCTCCTCCCAATCTTAAAGCAATAGCCGAATCTGCAAGTCTGACTAAGTCGGCTCAGGCAATATATAGAGCCGGTGACAGACTTTCGTTCCCGATTGCCCTTCAGCAATTGGATACAGCTATTAAGTTGGATCCTCAAAATATTGCGGCAATACAATTAAAGGACTCAATTCAAATGACCATGGGAGGTGAGGCCGTTGTGGTACTCTCTGCTGCCGATGAGGCTAAATATCAGCAAGCCGTTTCCGAATTACAAAAAGGAAATAGGGTTATAGCTGCTGCATTGGTTGAACAGCTTATGCAAAGTCCGAATGCAAGAAACTCGGCAAAGGTTAGAGAATTAAAAAAGAGGATAGATGCATTACTATGATTAACGGGAAAAAACGCATGAGGAAATTTTTAAATATATTCTTGATATTTTTATTTTTTACGGTCTCTTTATCGGCAAAAGAATTTTATTGGGAAAATCCTTCCGTTATAAGCGGGCGAAATGGGCACTTTTTAAAGTCCGCTTCAAATGCAAATATTTCCGCATCTGTCTGGGAAGAAGCCGTTAAATCCTCCGATAGTGAAGGGCTGATATATATTTCTGCAGGCGTATATGTAAATAACAAATGGACAATAAATGAAAGAATAATTCCGCCTATCCCTTATACAGCCGATATTCCGTCAATTGTTTCTATCGCTGTAGGAAATGATGACAGTATTTTAATTGCATTGGTAAAAAATCGTAATACTATTACAATTTTAAAAAGTACCGATTACGGTAAAACATATACGGTTAAAAATATTACCACAGAAATATACGATTTGCTTTCTCCTCAACTATCCGTTGCTTCAAACGGTAAGTATCTTATGTTTGTTTCGCATGGGGCTGATGAAAAATTCTCTATATTTTCTTCTTCATCTGAGGACGGTCTTAATTGGTCGTCTTTTTCGGAGTTTAACTTTGCAAAAAAAATGGATAGAATTTTTCTTCCGGCACATACAGCTTCTGCAAAAAATGATGTTTTGGTTTTTCAAGCCTTGGATAAGAGCGGAGACAGGCGTGCTTATCAGCTCTTTTCTTCCTTTTCTTCCGATGGAGGAAAATCTTGGTCCGAACCTGTAAGAATAACGGATGATTTTAATTTTAATAATCAAAGGCCCCATATATCCTATATTCAAGCGGAAAAATCTATTTCAATTGTTTGGGAACAATCTCCTTACCGCAGCGAAAAAAATTCTACAGCCTACGCAGTCTTGGACAATAAAGGGAAACTTTCTTCTCCTATCGAAGTTCTTCCTTCTCAAAATGGAAGCATATTTAGTCCTAAGATTATAACTTATAACAATAAACCTCTTATATCATGGTCCGAAGGCTATGACGGCAGATCATCGGTTTTTATTGCACGAAAAGAAGATAACACTTGGCTGATTGATTCAGTTATATCGATAAACGGTTCCGTACTCTTTGTTAATCCGTTTTTTGTAGACGGTAATCTTCATGTCTTATGGCAAGAAGGCCTTCGTTCGGCAAAAATAATGCATATTGAACCCGATTATGAAGTCGGAAAGGCTCAGCTTCAGCCTTTGAATTTTGATTCAAAGACTTCAGAGGGAAAACAAAAAATTACAATGAAGATAAGGTTTCCCAATGACTCATCCGGTATAGCCGGTTATTCATATGAATGGTCAAAGGATGTCCCTCCCGAATTTGTAGAGCCGGTAATTAAAAAATTAAAAGATGAAACAGTCTTGGTTTATGAACCCGAAGAGGATGGTCTGTGGTATTTGGGCGTAAGAGTCTGCGACTATGCAGGAAACTGGTCTGAGATGACAACGGTTTCTTATGAAAGAGATATAGTTCCTCCTGCACCTCCTGTTTTTGACTTACTGGCCTTAGATAAAAAAGGTTTTTTAAAATCTAATACCTTTGATATTCGATGGGCTCCTCCCGATTTGGATATAAATGGAAAGCCCGAAACGGCTATAAACGGCTATATATGGAATCTCTCTTATATAGGTGATATAGATAAATTTCTTTCATATCTAAAAAAAGCAGACTCTGCCTTTATAGATGATGAGGTTGTGCAAAAAGTTTTGTCAGATAATTTAAAAGCTGAATTAAATACATCAAAAATAAGTTCAGTTTTAAATAAAAGAGAATTTAATAATTATGAAAACGGTCTTTATGCTTTGACTGTTTCTGCCGTAGACGCTTTTGGGAATATCGGTGCTCCGGCAGTAAAATATTTTGCTTTAAATAAATACATTCCGTATACTTATATTGCAGATATAAATGCTTCTCAATCTCTGGATGGATCTATATCTCTATCGATAGTAGGTAAGGGCTTTGCTGCCGGAGGTGAAGTAACCTCGCTCTATGTTGATGCTGATGGAGAACCTCCTTATGATTTAACCGTAGAAAAAAAAGATTTTTCTATTCTAAGCGATAAGCTTATATCAAATATAAAAATAAACTATTTGGATCCCGGCAAATATTATGTAGGACTCATGCACTCAGGCCGCGGAGTCTACTTTGCAAAAAAAACTATGTCTTTTGATGATATAGGAAATATTAAGCTAGGTGATTATGGAAATACATATAAATATAATTGGCTTCTTTCAGCTATCGATTATAATTTTGCCGATTATTTTTTAATTATTTTTTTAGTTCTATTTATTTTACTTGTTATGATTTTGTCGATATTGGGAGTTGTTCATTCGATAAAAGAAGCTATAAAAATAAAGCATGAAGTAACTGTTTTATTGCGCGGAGGTGCTATGACATTTGGAAAAGAAAAAAAACTGTCTGCATTAAAAGTTAGAGGCGGCGGATTAAGGTTGAAGTTTATTGTATTTACAACTACTTTGATAATATCCGTTATTTTAACCTTGGCCCTTCCTTTGGGATTTAGGTTTTCTGAAACACAGGAAAGACTTTTGGCCGAAGGCTTGGCTTCAAATACTCAAGTTTTACTTGAAAGTTTGAGTTCCGGCGCTAAGGCATACCTCCCTTCAAAAAACGTATTGGAGCTGGGCTTTTTACCCTCGCAAGTTTCCGCACTTAAGGAAGCAACCTTTGCAACGATAACCGGTGTTCATATAGATAATAAAAAAGTGGGTTATAATTTTGTTTGGGCTTCCAACGATAACGATATTCTTTCTAAAATAGATACTCCCGATTTTGTTGTCGGCAGATCCGAGTTATCATTGCTCCAATTGGAAGATGTATATAAAAAGCTTGATCAAATTGACCAAGAAGCAAAAGCCAATGTAGGCGAACTTGCAGATGAAATTCAATCTTTAACAAATACGGCAGTTGGAATTGCTCTGAGTACGGATAAAAAATCGGTAGAGCGCCGAAATGAAATTCAGTCTGCCATCAATCAAATGGAAACAAAACTTACTTCCGAGCTTAACAGCTTGAGTATAAAAGGTGCAGGTTCTTATCCCGAATTTAATTCAAAAAAACTTTCAAGGGATGTTACAAGCTATCTTTTTTATAAACCTATTCTTTACAGGCAGCCGGGCGGGCAATCTAATTTTGTTCAAGGTATGGTATATATTCAGGTGTCGACAAGGGGATTGATTGAACAAATTGATGAAGCGACTACAGCTTTGTATAAAATTATATTTTTGATCTCATTGGGTGCTCTTGCAGCAGGTATAGTCGGAGCTTATATTTTGTCTTCAATTATTACTGCCCCAATTAAAAAACTTGTAGAGCATGTTGCTATGATTGCAGCTACCGAAGACAAGGAACTTCTGGCAGGTAAGGATGTTAAACTTAAAACAAAGGATGAAATAGGAGTTTTAGGTACAACCATCAATGCGATGACAAACGGTCTTGTTGAAGCTGCTGCTGCATCTAAGGACCTAACCATGGGTAAGGAAATCCAAAAAATGTTTTTACCGCTTGATGTGGATTCGGCAGGCAGAAAACTTACTTGCGGCAAAACCGTAGACGATAATGTCGAATTTTTCGGCTACTATGAAGGAGCCCGAGGTGTATCCGGTGACTATTTCGATTATATAAAGCTTGATGACCGATATTATGCAATTATAAAGTGCGACGTTGCAGGTAAGGGAGTTCCTGCCGCTCTTATCATGGTTGAGGTCGCAACTCTTTTCTTGGACTACTTCAGAGATTGGAATTACAAAAAGGATGGACTAAAAATAGATCAGGTTGTAGCTCGAATAAACGACTTAATAGAATCTCGCGGATTTAAGGGCCGATTCGCAGCCTTTACCCTTTGTATTATGGATTCGATAAGCGGTGATGTTCATTTTTGCAATGCAGGCGATAACGTTATAAATATTTACGATGCCGCTTCCAAGAAAATGAAAGAAGTTATTTTAACCGAAGTTTCCGCTGCCGGGGTTTTCCCGACATTTATGATAGATATGAAGGGCGGCTTTAAGGTTGAAACCGTAAAACTTAATCCCGGAGATGTTCTTTTCCTTTACACTGACGGTATTGAAGAAGCAAAGCGCTTGTTTAGAAATTCCAAGCTGGAGCCTGTGCTATGTGAAGAACCGGGGCTTGAAAAAGATGAGGAACATGAAACTCATAGTGTAGGTCAAGACGGAGAAGAGTTGGGTAAGCCCCGCGTATGCAAAATTATCGAAAATATTTTTGCCCGCAGTTCTTTTAGTTTAAAAAAATGGCATAACCCAATCGAAAACGAAGAATTTGATTTTGATTTTACAAATCTTGAAGGTTCGATTGAAGATGCTGTTTTAGGTCTTGTGTCAGTCGAAAAAATATTCCGAATGTATCGAGATCCTAAGGCAACCGAACAGGATATGGTTCAGGTAGATAAAAAAATCGACTTATTCTTAAATAAGCATTTTAGGCAGTATCAAACCTATTGCGGGAATCGTAAACCCAATGCCGTCTACGACGAATATCTTTACTATACAAATGTGCGGGAAGATCAGCAGTATGACGATTTGACCATATTGGGAATTAAGAAAAAATAAGCCATGCTCAAGGTTCAAAATTTAGCAAAATATTACGGAAGCAAAAAAAATCCTGTTATAGGCTGCAAGAATATTTCGTTTGAATTAAAGACGGGAGAGATAACTTCTCTTTTGGGTTTAAACGGTGCAGGTAAAAGCAGTATCATAAACTGCATCTCAGGTTATTATACTCCTGATGAAGGTGATGCCTTTATAGACTCATACTCCGTCTTAACTGAGGGGTTTGAAGCAAAAAAACTTTTAGGTATTCTATACGAACAAAATCCTCTTTATTCGAATATGACAGTTTATGATTTTTTATATTTCGCAGGTCAAATGCACGGAATGAAAAAAGATAAATTGGAAGATGCTTTAAATGAGGTAATCGATTTTTGCGAGATAGATGAGGTAAGGGATAGATTGATTAAGGGGTTGTCTAAAGGGTTTAAACAGCGTACCGGTTTGGCTCAAGCCGTTTTACATAATCCTCCCTTAATTATTTTAGATGAGCCGGCCTCAGGTTTTGATTCGGTGCAGGTAAAAGATTTTGAAAAAAAAATCCTGCACATTGCAAAAGAAAAAACTATCTTGATTTGCACGCATGATTTAAGACAGGCGGCAGAGCTTTGCTCCAATCATATTTTGATTAATAAGGGAGAAATAATAGCTATAGGAAATCTTTTAGAAATAAAAGAGCAGCTTCAAGAAGCCGGCTGCGAGTTTGATTCCGGAATTAATTATACCGTATTGGAAAAAGCCTTTGAGTTTTTTGCAGGGATAAATAAAAATGAATTTAGAAAAAACGAATAAGAATCTTATTTTTTTTATTGCAAAAAAAGAATTTAAAATGATGTATAAGAGTTCTTCCCTTTATGCATCCTCTCTTTTTTTTATCTTGGGGGCTGCTATTGCCTTTATCGGTTCGGATTCATGGTTTAATGCAGGTCTATCTGACTTAAAAACATTTTTTTTAAATATGCCTTTTTTGCTTTGTGTTGTAGTTCCTATGCTGACGATGAGTGTATGGAGTGACGAAAAAAAACAGTTTACCGATAAGTTTTTGTTTTCTCTGCCTGTTTCAATCCGTTGTGTTGTACTGGGAAAATATTTAAGCCTGATTTTAATTTGGTTTATTATGCTTTTTTTTAGCTTGATAATACCTGTTTCGGTTTTTTCGTTGGTTTACTTTGATGCCGGTTCTTTTTTCGTTTCTTATTTTTCCGTTTTTTTATTCGGTGCAGGAATTATTTCGATTTCGCTCGGTCTTTCTGCATTAAGCAGTAAAACCGAAGTCAATTTTTTGCTTTCGTTTTTGACGGTTTTGTTTTTTACCCTTATTTATCCTTTAACAAAAAATTTAAATTTTCCGGTATTGCTGAATAGGTTTATAGGCTATCTTTCCTTTAGTTCTCATTTTGAATCGGCTGCACGCGGACTTTTAGATTCCCGGGATCTTATCTTTTATCTTATTTTAATAGCCTTAGGCATCGAGTTAAATGTTTTTATTTTAACAAGGCAAAGGGATGCAAGATGAAAAAAGAATATAGACTTCAATTCCTGCTTTTTGTTTTAATGCTCGTTTTAATTTCTCTTGTTTCTTCAAAATTATATTTTAGATTTGATATGACAAAAGAAAAAAATTATACCTTGTCGGCTTATACAAAAGAATTGTTGCTTAATCTTGAAGCTTCAGTAAAAGTAACTTGGTTTAAAAGCCCGAATGTAGATGTTTTTTTTCCTTCATTAAAATATCTTAACGATATGCTCTCAGAGTATAAACGCTGCTCAAAAGGAAATTTTGATGTTTCGGTAAAAGATACTTCAAGCCTTTCATCTGAAGCGGTAAACAAACTAGGAATAATTCCCCGCGAAATAGAAGCTCAGGATAATGCCGTCAAGGTAATTCATAAACTCTACTCCGGGCTTATGATTGAATACATGGGAGAGACAAGGGTAATACCCTTTGTAGATGATGTTGATTCTCTTGAGTATGACATTGCAAGATTTATTTTGAGTATGAGAGATGTGACTATGGGAAATATTCAAACCGGAACCGTTTCTTTGATTGCCGATCCGGCCTTGCTTGAAAGCGATTATTCTTATGTAATTCCTTGGCTTGAATATGCAGACTTTAATGTTCTGCCCTTAAAACTGCCCATAGATACGGTACCTCAGGATCTTCCTCTTTTGGTTATAGGCTCCGATTATATAGATCATTCTTCGGCCGCTGCCATAGATATGTTTTTACAAAAAGAGGGCAGGGCTGTTTTTTTTGTTTCGGGGAACAAGGTTGATGTAAAAGGCTCATGGAAGCCAAGACCTAAGGTGAAAGATTTCTTATTGGATGTACTTTCTTATCACGGCTTTTATATAAACTCGGACATGGCCCTCGATTTGGTAAATAACTTCCGCATCACGATGTCTCAGGTTGATAATAAGGGAACAAAGTTAATCAATTATCCTTTTTGGATTCAGATTCCTTTGAGCGGAATCAAGCAGGGTAATCCGGTATTTGCAGCCTACCGTCCTTTAATTTCTTTTTGGCCTTCTTCAATAGATATTGATTTAGATAAAAATCCTAATCTTGTTCCCTATGTGTTTACCGGCAATAATTCTTTGACGCTTATCGATTCTTACAGCACCGATCCTCTTGAAAATCATTTTAAAAAATTTGAGGATGCGTCTTTTAAGCCTTCAGTAATTACTGCAGGCCAAACAAAGCCTTCCCGCATCTTGGTTATAAGCGATGAATATATGATAAGCAGGGCAATAGACTATACCGGTTCTACCTACAATATGGATTTTATGGTAAACTGTGTAGAATATATTTCTTTAAAAGATAATCTTCTTTTATTAAAAAATAAAAAACATTCCCCTCCGCCTTTTAAACAATTTGAAGATAGTGAAAAACTGATAAGCCTTATATTCAGAGCCAGATTAATTTCTCTCATCTTTCTTCCTCTTTTTATTTTTATTTTGGGTCTTTACGTGTTTATAAAACAAAGGAGATTAAGGTGAAAAACTTTTTTAAGTTAAAAAAATATACTCAAGGTTTGATTTTTGTAAATATTTTTTTTCTCTTAGTTTTGCTTTTTGTAAATATTCCAAAAGCTGAAGCAAATATTTTTAACACTTCCCTTGTTTTAAAACAAAATATAGAACACATAGATGAAATTATTTTTACCATTCCCGATAATTCTCTCCCGCCTCGATTCAACGAGTTAAGACTTATCAAAAAAAAGGATAAGTTTATTTTAAGTACTAAAACAGGAGAATATAAGGTTCAGCCGGCCCTAATAGAGCGCCTCTTTTCGGCATTAAGCACAAGGCAAAATTTTAAGCTTGTAAGCGATTCCGTCAAACAATATTTTAATTTCGGCTTGGATGAAGATCATGCTGCGCGGTTGCAGCTTTTGCGCTCAGATAAAACCATAATAGGAGATTTTGTTTTCGGAAAAAACGATACTCTCGGTATAAACCGCTATGTGCGGATAGATGCCCGCACAAAAATTTTTATTATGCCCGATGTTTTAGCCTCTTTTTTAACCGTAAGCAGTAATTTCTGGCTTGACTTACAAATTTATAAATACAGGTTTGAGAAAAATTCAATCCAGCTTATCAAAAAAAATAAGGGTTCCATAATCCGTTCAAATAAAAATGAAAAGGTCTTTGATGAGCTGCAAACATTTTTAAAACAATTTTCATGTATAGATATTTTTCCCGCACTTCCTCTTAATAATGCAAAAAGTGAAGAGCTTAATTTAATTTTAGGAAGCGGGGAAAACATAAAGATAATTTTTACACCGATGGAAGGCGGCGATTTTATTTTGTTTGATTCTTCTTCAAATAATTCCTATGTGATAAGCGGATACACAAAACGCCGCATTGATTCCATCTTAAATTCTATTGCCCCTAAAGACTGATATTTTTAATTGCAGTTTCGCTCAGTAGTTTTTCGGTATTGCTTATGCAAAGCTCCAAATAGTTTTCGGGTACCGGTGTTTTTTTCCAAGGATGGGTTAAGCCGCTTGAGCTGTTTATTCTTATAAGGGTCAAATCGCAGCCTGCATTTTTAAGAACTTCCATTACCGTTTTTGCATCACCCCCTTGGGAACCGACTCCCGGAATCAGCATAGGAACTTCTTTAGCTTTTGCATAAATTTCTGCAATGAGTTTTAATTCTTCCATTCCCGTAGCTCCGACAACGGCTCCCGTTCCCGGAAATTCGTTTGCATAAAAAGCGATTTTTTTTGCAATCTCGATATAAAGCTCCGAATTTTCTTTACCGTCCGGGCTCATTCTAAGATTTTGAAAATCCTTTGCACCGGGATTGCTTGTCCGGTTTAAAATATAGGCTCCCTTATCGATATATTTTTCGGATACAAAAGGAAGAATAGAATCGCTTCCCATGTAGGGGCTTATCGTTACGGCATCGGCCTTCCAGCCGTCAAAGGCCTCGATAGCATAGTTGAGGCTTGAGCGGGCTATATCGCCCCTCTTCGAATCAAGGATTACCGGAATACCCGGAAAATGCTTTTCGATTAGGCTTAAAATTTCTGCAAGACTTTCAGAGCCCGAAAAATCTTTTTCCCTGGGTTTATCCAATGCGGAATAATAACCTATATTCGGTTTAAAGGCTGCAGGAATTAAATTCTTTTTCTGCATCTTATCGAAAAGCTCTTTAAAAAAACTTACAAGATTTTCTTTTACATTTCCCGTTTTATTTGGAATTGCTTCAAGGACAGGGTCCAAGCCCATACATGTGCAGTTGTTTGTTTTTTCTGCCGATTTTTTTAATAGTTCAATGTAGTTCATATTGGCGATAAGTTTAGCCTAAATTTAAGGCCTTGTCAATTGTCTGTAAATTTTAGCAAAAAATATAGATAAATTTTAAAAAAAACGATTTTTTTACTTGCAGATATAAAATTTCGGATTTATAATATAGATATGAGGAAAAATAAGTTTTTTTTAATAACCATGGTCGCATTTTTAGGTATTGCTCTTTCGGCTGAGTCTCTGTCTTCTAAGTTGGAAGCTGCTCTAAAAACAAAAAATGTGAAAGCCGTGCGCGAACTTCTGCTTTCGGCTCCTGCAAGTGAAAAAACAAAATTTGAAAAAACTATTATTAATGCTGCAAAACAGTCTGTTCGTTCTGGTGATTTGGATTATGCAAAAAATCTTGCTGAAGTTGTTCTAATATCAAATCAGGATAATGTTGAAGCTCAAGATCTCTATTCATCGATTGTAGAAATGCAAAAAAATCAAAAAAAGCTTGATGAGCAAAAAAAACAGATCCAAGCTGAAGCTGAAGCCAAGGCTAAGGCCGAAGCTGATGAAAAGGCTAGAATAACGGCAGCAGAACAAAAAGAGAAGGATAAAGAAGCTTTGTATAAATCCGTATATGAAGTTGACCTAAAAAATTTCTATCTTGATGCAAGTTTGGGGCCCTCATTCAGCATTTTCGGCAGCAGCTTTGCCGATAAAGCCTTTGGGCGTAAAAAAACTAATTCCGATATTGGTGTATTGCTAGGATTTCATGCCGGCTTTGTTCATCCTTATGTATTATTAAAGCTGGGATTAAACCTAAATTGGCTTACTGTGGCTATGGCAGGAAAAGATCTTTCAGTCTTTGTAGTATCCCGATTTGCAATAGGGACCAATGCTGCTGGCGGTGTGCCTATTTTTTTGTCGACGGGACATAGTTATATAAACTATTACGGTAAGGGCGGAGGTGAACAAGCGTCCATGCTGTATACCAAAATAAGCAGTCCCTTTGTGGGGCTCAGTGTTGAAGATTGGCACCCCATCGAAAAGTTAGGCTTAACTTTTAAATTTAATTGGATTCCCATATCGGTTACCAGTCCCTTTATGAGTTTTGGTATGCATACGAATATTGGAGCAACTTATGAATTTTGGAAAAACCACATCATGTCGTTAAGAGTAGGAAGCGACATGGATATATATGCCTTTACTGCAAAGAAGTATGCCGACTGGAATCTTATTCCGAATATATATGTAAATGCAATATTCCATGTTCCCAAATGATTTGAGGTAGAATAAAAATGAATTGTAAGACAAAAAAGGACTTAAAAGTTTTATCGTATACTCGAATACTTTGTTCCCTTTTTTTCTTGATTTTTACGGTTCAAGTCTTTGCCGGCACTGAGCTTATGGAAAAAATGGTTGAATCTATTAATCGGGGTATTTTATTAAAAGAGTATGATAAGGCATTTACAAACAGCCTTTTTGTATTACGCAATTACAAGGATCAAGAATTACCTATTGATGTTGAAGATGCCTGCAAAAGAGCCGTAGCCTCATGGCTTTCTTATCTTGAAAACGAAAAAAAATGGGAAGAAATTATATATACTGAACAAAAATTATCTTATGCTCCCGATTCCATTAAAAAACTTTCTAAAATTCCGGTTGATAAGGCAATAGAAAAACTGAAAACCTCTTCTGCTCTTCCTGATTGGCTTAAAAACAACCCGGTTGAACATAGACTGCCTCAAGTTGAAAGCGGTATAAATGAAAGTGCTTCCGTTTCAATTCCGAAGGAGTCCGGCGTTTTAACTATAGAGGATAAAATACAGATTCTGGAAGAGCAACGAAAGATCTTTAAGGAATTTCTTTATAACATGAAAAAGATGGAGAAAGAGCAGGAGAAAATTCGCTATAGCGAAAGGGAATTATATGAAAAAAAACGTTTGGAGATGGAGCTTGCAAAAATAGAAGCAGATAACGAGCTGCGTAAGTATATAGGAGAAATTGTTGAAGATAACAAAAGAAATACTAATAAAATTATCATAATGGTTTTAATTGCGGCGTCAATTTTTTGTATATGTTTGACTACAGTTATTATAGTACTTGTACTTGTTAACAAAAACAAAAGGAGTTAACTATGAAACGTTTGTGTGTTATAATTTTAGTTCTTGGGGTATTGATTTCATCATGCGGTATAAAAACAAATTTGGATATTCAGGAGGCTGTTTTTCCGCCTGAACACTCAATCATAGTATATCAGGATGCTACTTCACAAGGCTTTAAAAACGGATCCACATTATCTTTGGTAGGAATAGGTGATGCCGGATACAGTTCATGGGAAGAGCTTCATATTGAAAATTTAACCGAGCATGAAATAAAATTTGACGGTCTTCCTAAAATTACAAATACCGATGTATTTGAAATTAGGGACACTCTTTTTAAATATAAGATCGGTCCTTATGAAAGAACTGCTTTTGAAGTCCGTTATAAGCTTGCCGATATAGGATCGGTTGAAACCGGTCTTACAATAGATTATCGCGTGAATGATCGCAAAAGGAAATTTTCTATTCGGCTTAATGGAAATTTTATAGGTCTTCAAATAGTTGAAGTCATTGATGCAAATCCTCCTGCTATTCCAACAGAGATTGAACGTAACCTGCCTAATGGCGGTGCCGGAGTCGATTTCGGATATAAGCCGAACGCACAAGCTAAGCGGAAATTCCGTATAAAAAATAATAGTAATGAACGCATTACTATCCACAGCGTTTCACTTGATTCCTTTGCAACTATTGCCGGCTTTAATTTTGACGGTCAAACCGGATTGACTTTGGGTGTTATTTCTGCTAATTCTTCAAAAGATTTCGAGCTCATATTTCCTGAATCCTCTATGCCTACATACAAGGAAGGAAATATCGTAATACAGCATGACAGAAGCCCTCTTCCTTATAAAATTGCAGTTTGCGGCGGAGGTGAAATTATGCCTATTGAAATAGTGCATAGAAAAAACGGTCAAGATGTTTCTTGTGTTGTGCCGTACAAGCTGGACAAAAACTGTTATGACTTCGGCTATAAGTCTGCCGTGTCGGAATCTCAGGCTATCAGTATTAAAAATATGAGTAAGGCTATATTGCGCTTTGAGAATATTGATGTGAATCTGGACCCGGGACCTTTTACATTAGAAAAAAATTATGGAAATACAGAGCTTGTCTATCCCGGAGAGAAGGCCGGACTTGAAATTAAATTTACTCCGCAACCAGGTGTGTGGTCTGAAAAAGATATTACCATTGATGATAAAAATACGGGAAGAAAATATACTATATCTCTCACCGGTTCCGGATTTAAACAGCCTAAGGATATAAAAGATCTTGTTCTTTGGTTAAGGGCTGATAGGATTGGATTGGAGCATATTTCTGAAGGTAAAATAAACTGTCTTCCTGATGTATCCGGAAATAATAGACATGCCTATAAATATAAAGGAAATAGTCCTACATATTCCGCTTCGGGAGTTAGCGGACTTCCTTCTGCTACTTTTGCAAATAAGGAAGGCTTGGCTGTAATTTGTGCTCACGATGACTGGATGTTATATGAAGCTACAGCTAGTACTGCCTTTTTGATTTTTAGTTGTTCTAACAATATTAATCAGCAAATAGCTATTACCGGCTCAAATGGATCCAGGCGCGTTTATCCTTCAATAGGTTTGATTCCGTTTCAGTATGATCCTGTAGACGGTGTTTACGGCAATGGTGCCAATACAGGTAAACCTACTAGAATAAAAAGATTTTATATAGAATCGGATTATGTACTGGGTATTAGAAGTCCTTCCGCATCTATGACATATGATGTCGAATCGGGAAAAGCTTTTTCGGCAGGAATACTTGTTAATGTGGATATTTCCGGTAATGATCCTCAAGTTAGATTTTATGTAAACGGTAATGAGACTAAAACGGGTCAGACGCCTATAGCCTATCTATACTCTGCACCGGGAGGTACTTCAGGTGGTAGTGAAACTGCTGTAAACAGAGCCTATGGCTATCCTGTAGGCGAAAATGGGTCAATAAGAGACTATGCACTAGGACCTAATCAAGATACCGATCCTTGTAAATTAGACTATGCCTGGTCTTTGCCGGGCAATAGTGCTTATTTTTCTTCAAGATTGGCTACTCATATAGGTGTTGAAGGCAGCGGAACCTTAAAGAATCTATATATCGGTAAAAATGCTGATGAGTCTTTGCCTTTTTACGGGCAAATTGCAGAAGTCATGATTTTTAAACGGGCTTTGACTGACGATGAAATTAAAGACATAAATAATTATATAGTCAAAAGATATAATACCGTGACTATAGAATCTTTATATACACGGCCTCCTTATCCTCCTGCACCATAATTGCATATTTTTGAGTAATGTGATATAATCTTCCGATTATGTTAATTACTTTTAAAGAATTGGGACTTGACGATATAGTCCTACAAGCAGTTGAAGCCAAGGGGTTTGAAGAGCCGACTCCTATTCAGGTTTTGGCAATCCCGAGGCTTCTTTCGGGAGAAGCAAATGTTATAGCTAAGGCTCGTACCGGAACCGGAAAGACGGCAGCTTTCGGCCTGCCTCTTGTGCAGGAACTGCGCGCAAATACGGGAAAGGTGCGGGCGCTTATTTTGGTTCCTACCAGAGAGCTGGCCGTTCAAGTAGCAGGTGAACTTGAATCTTTTAGAATCGAAGAGTTTCCCCGAATCACAACCGTTTACGGAGGAGCTGCGATAGGCCCCCAGCTGAGAAGCTTAAAAACCGGTGTCGAAATCGTTGTGGGAACCCCCGGCCGTGTGATGGATCATCTTGAACGGGGTTCCTTAAAAATTGAAGACATCGAATATTTTATTTTGGATGAAGCCGATGAGATGCTCAACATGGGCTTTATCGAAGACATAGAAAATATCTTTTCAAAGGCAAATCCTGAAGCCCGCGTTTTAATGTTTTCGGCGACGATGCCCAAGCAGATCTTGTCTATTGCCTCCGACTTTATGGGGGACTATGAAATTGTCGAAGAAGAGCCTCAAGAAGAAAGGGCTTCTTTAACCGAGCAATTTTTTTGGGTAGTAAGAGAAGGGGATAAAACCGAAGCCCTTGTCCGCCTTATAGATACAAGCCCTAACTTTTACGGCCTCGTATTTTGCCAAACCAAAATCGATGCCGATGATGTTGCAAAAGAACTTGACGAAAGGCACTACGAAGCTGCCGCCCTCCACGGGGACATTCCTCAAAGTCAGAGGGAAAAAATTTTGGAGCGCTTTAGGTCCAAAAAGACCCGCATCCTTGTTGCAACCGATGTTGCCGCCCGCGGTATCGACATTGAAGGCATCTCGCACGTTGTAAACTATGCAATTCCCTATGACGGGCCGACCTATACACACCGAATAGGAAGAACGGGGAGGGCAGGAGCTGCGGGTATTGCAGTCAGTTTTGTCCGCCCTAACGAGGTAAAAAGAATCGAGTACCTGCGCAAACATGCCCGGGGCGAATTAAAAGAGGGTAAGCTTCCTTCAATCGAACAAGTCATCGAAATCAAGCGAACCCGTATCTTAAAAGAAACGGCAGCTCAAATCGAAAAAAGAATGAACGAAGAAAAGCCCGAACAAGGCTTTGCTGCCTTTGCCAATAAGCTTACGGAATACGGAGATGCTCAAACGGTTCTTGCCTTTATTCTTCAAATGCAGTACGGCTCGTTTTTATCTCCCTCGCATTATAAGACAATTAAGCCCGTCCGCTCCGAAGGCCGTATACGTAAATCGGGCGATGAAGATTCTTTACGCCTCTATATAGGACTAGGAAGAAAAGACGGCATCACAAAGCGTAAACTTGCCGAAATGTTAAGCCGCCTTCTTTCAATACCTGAAAGGCTTGTAGACGATATCGAGGTTATGGATAAGTTTTCTCTGGCTACAATGCCTAAAAATGCGGCAAATGATGCCCTCCGCCTTTGCAAAAAGAAAAGAGGCTTACCTCATATGCACATTGATGTAAAAAGTGAAGCCCCGGCCTTTTCCGGATCTAAAAGACCTAAGCGCAGTTTGGCCTCAAAAGGAAGGCATGATTCAAAAAAGAAAAGAGAATCTTCCGGATCTGCCTCAAAATACAAACGTAAATAAGTTTTATGTATTTGCTTGACAACTCACTCTTTTATGATATATAATTTAACTCCAAGGGGGAATTTTTATGAGTGCTGTAAAGGGGTGCGTTCGGGATAAAAATAAAAAACCTGTAAGCCATGCAAAGGTTGCTCTTTTAACCGAAAGGTTTGAGGTTATTACGAGCGGTGAAGCTGATGAATCCGGTTGTTTTTGTTTAGAAGCCGAATCAAAAAAATACCCTTATTTTATTGCGTCAAAAGGTTTTAATGAAAATTTTCTTGAATTTTGGGGCTACAATATAGATTTAAGGCAAAATGTTGAAATAAATCCTAAGCTGGGAAAAATAGAAATTTTTAGCTTGATATTTTTTCCTTCTTTGGATACGGATAATACCATGATGGTATATTTTAGACCTATGAGTTCAAAACTTCTTTTAGGAGAGGAAAAAGCGATAGCTCCGGAGCTGAACACCGACGATATAACCGTTTCAGTAAACGGTGATTTTTGTGAAATTGTTACTATGAGGGTTATTAACGAAACACTCGACAAGGGTGTTGAGCCTATAAAGGCCTATGCCTTGAAGATAGAAATGGCCGACATAGAATTTGACGGAAAAAATAAGCTTGAAATAAGTATAATAAAAGACGGAGATTACGGCGAAGCCGTTTTGTTTTTCTAGGTTTTTAAGATAAGTTTATGATAGATTCACATGTTCACCTTAGGGACGGCCTATTGGCCGAAAAAGAAACCATCGTTCATGCCCTTTCTTTAGCCTGTCCTGCAGGTTTTACGGCTTTCTTTGATATGCCGAATACCAATCCGCCTCTCACAAATGCAGATGCTGTTTTGGAGCGTTTTGAGCTTGCCGAGCGTTCTATAAAAGCCGCCGGCGTTTTTGCTTTTTATGGTGTTTACGGCGGCATCACTGCCGATAATTTGCAGATAGAAAAAATGGCCTTGTTCTATAAAGAGCATTTTCCAAAAATCCTCGGTTTTAAAATGTTTGCAGGGCATTCTACAGGCAATATGGGAATTGTCGAAAAAGAAGATCAAAGAAAGGTTTATTCCGCCCTTGCAAGACTCGGTTATGATGGCTTAATAGCTGTCCATTGCGAAAAAGAAAGCCTCATGAATAATTCCATTTTCAATATTGAAGAACCTAGGTCTCACAGCCTTGCCCGTCCGCCTATTGCCGAAATAGAATCTATAAAGGATCAAATTGAACTTATTAAAGCCGCGGGTTTTAAAGGACATCTTCATATTTGTCACATAAGTACAAAAGAAGGAATAAGGCTCGTTGCCGAGGCGAAAAGACAAGGCCTTAATATTTCTTGCGGAGCGGCGGCTCATCACGCTCTTTTAAATATCGATTCTTATAAAAACTCGGGCCTTTTTGTAAAGATGAATCCTCCCTTGCGTGAAAAAGAAGACCAAGAGGCCGTTTTTAATTCTCTCATTTCGGGCGAAGTTGACTGGATTGAAAGCGATCATGCTCCTCATACCCTTGAAGATAAGAAAAAAGGCGCCTCCGGCATTCCGGGGTTTGCAGGTTCCCTCATTCTTTTAAAAAAACTGCGCAAAGCCGGCTGCTCCGAATCTCGCTTAGAAGAACTTTGCGGCAAGGCCGTCAACCGAATTTTCAAACTTAATTTGCCCTATAAAGTACCCTCAAACACCGAAATTGACGCCTCCCTCCCAATCCTAAGAAACGGCTATCCCTTTGATGCATTTGAATTTATGTAGCTAAGTTGTAAAAAAGATTACTTGACAAATATAAAAAAAATGTATATTATAATTATAGTTACTCTTTATGAGTACTGTTTTAACAAACCTGTATAGTACGGCTTCCCACTTATTCGGGATAAGCCGGAGTTACAGGTTTTTTTATATTGGGAGGAGATTTGATGAAAAGAACTGCTATTTTAGTGGATGGGGGATTTTACCGTAAACAAGCCTTATATCATTTTGGTAAAAAACGACCGGATGAGCGTGTTACCGAATTAATAAAATATTGTAAACTGCACCTAAAAGAACGCTCCAAGTTTGAAATTATAGATAAAAATGGAAAGAAAAAACGCCGATATCAGTGGAACGAATTATACCGAATATTTTATTATGACTGTCCTCCAATATCAAAAGCCTTATATCATCCTCTAACTAAAAAGAATATAGATTTTTCAAAAACCGATACCAATAAATGGATGGTGGAATTTATTGAACAGTTAATTCATCAAAGAAAGGTTGCTTTAAGGATGGGGACATTGGCTGATAGCACTGCTTACTATGGTTTAAAGAATAATACGGTTAAAAAGCTGTTTTCAGAACGTTTATCAATTTCAGATATAACTGAGAATGATTTTGATTTGGTTTTACGGCAAAAAGGGGTAGACATGAAAATCGGTATAGATATTGCTACTCTTGCATATAAAAAGTTGACTGATCAGATTATTCTTATTACTGGAGACAGTGATTTTGTGCCGGCTGCTAAATTAGCACGCCGAGAAGGCATTGATTTTATAGTTGACCCGATGGGACATAAAATTTTGCCTGATTTAATGGAACATATTGACGGATTACAATCCTATTATAAACATGTTGCACTTAAAAATTCTGCACTGCAATGTTAAAAAGGTAATTCTCCCTCCCAATCCTAAGAAACGGCTATCCCTTTGATGCTTTTAAATTTATGTAATTTTTTCTTCATTTTGCTTGGTATTTTGAATTTTTTGATGTATAATGAAAGAAACAAAGTTCGAAGTTCAAAGTAAGGAGTGCGAAGTACAAAGTTCGAAGTTCGTACTTCCTGCCGTTCGGCATTTGTCATTCGGCATTCGAACTTTCCATCGTTCGGCCTTTATTTTGAGGAGGTTTTTTATGAAAAAGATATTATTTTTTATTTTGGTACTTGTTTTGACGGTATCATCGTGTAATTTGTTTGTAAATGAAGAATACGGCGAGCTTATTTTGAGCTTTGACGGAACTCTTCCTGACGGAGCAAGGGCCTTGGATTCCAATGGGCTTCCTGTTCTTTCGTCGACGAATATGAAAATCAAGATAGTCAGGGAAAACGGCTATACGATAATACGGGAGCTGGCTGCCGAAGAATCCAAATCCTTAATTGAGCTTGTTCCCATAGGCGAAAAGATCGAGATAACGGTTACGGCCTCTAATGCTTCTTCCCAATGGTCAGGTAAAAAGACCCACACCGTAACCTCAGGCCGAAATCAGGTAATAGTCCTCTTAAGCAAAAAAGCTTCAGGTTTAAATAAGCTGTTGTTTACACAGAAAAAAACAGTTTCCGCATATGGGGACGTTAATTATGACTTAACCCTCTACATGGACGGAAAACCGATTACTGTGCCCCAATCAACCGCTGAAGGGCATATCTTTGCCCGAGACAGTTTGGGAAGAGTGTATGTACGATATAAAGCCGGCGATACCTATGTTGTACGCTATACGAGCGAGGGTGACGTAAATGCATATAACGCGCTATCTCTTGACTTTCTTGCAAACGATTATACAACGGGGAAAATGTACGGACTGTCGGTCCACGACTTAAAAGAGATAGATGAAGATCTGAACTATACTTCGGGTTACCCTCCGCCAGTGGTTATATCCGTCCCCTTTGCCGCAGATAAGGGCATATTTACATGGGCAGACTTAGGTTCAAGCATGATTTATTTATGGAAAAGCGGTATGGTTGCTGCTACTTCTGGAGTTTTCCACACTCAAGCCGATACCTATCATTTAAATGATAATGCCGGCTTTAAAGTAAAAGACATTTTTATCCGCGGCAGTTATGTATATGTGCTTTTTGCAGGTGTAAATGATACGATAAGTCCGACTAATGCAAATATTTACAGCTTCGGTGCGGTGCTCAAATGGAAGATAGGTACTAATCCAAACGGTGGGCCTCGGTTTGAGGGGAATCCGGAGATTATCGGAATGGAAGCAAATCGCGTCTTTGCAGACGGTGTATTGCAAAATTACGACTACAGTAAAAACTTTTACGGGGCGGTAAAGGTAATCGGCTTTGACGAGGACAATATCTATATCGCCGACGACGGCTTCGATGCCGCAGATACTCCCGCAGGTGCCCGTATTGTTAAAAACCGCAACCGTATAGGCGTGCTTAACATGAACACCAATGCCCTGACCTTTACCGATGCATACCCCGCAAAGTGGTATACGGAATGGAAAGAGTGGAGAACTCCGAATACCAAGACGATTGTATGGAAGCGTAATGGGCCCGGCTTTGAGTACTATCAAATTGACAGGGGCGATGAAGTTCTAAGCGGCGATAAAAAATTTACAGGAAGTAACATCTATAAAGATGTTTTCTGTTATGACTTGGACGGCAACCTGTATATTGTAAAAAACGATGGTAAGATAAGTATGTATCCTCAGGTTGAAGGAGCTTATTCCGGGAACTTGCAATATACAACTAATGACGCCTTTAGCAATCTTAAGCCTGAAAGCGGTATGGCTGTAGACAGCTCCGCTTCCGATGGTTATAAGTATCTATAACTATGTTGATAATAATAAGATAAAACGCCTGGAATGGGAGGGCGATGCTTTTGCAAGTGCTGCTGACGATGCAGGTTTTGCAGGCGGCGGAATACAAATATCAGGTTCATATACTGTTTCCGCAATGGCGGCAAATAAAGACGGTCTTTTTGTTGCGGTAAAAGATACAGACAAGCTTATTGTGAAAAAGTATCATAGAGATGGAACTCTTGCTTACATGTCTGAAATAAATACATATTCTAATAGCAGCAGCTTATCCCCCGTTGTAGAGTTTATACATTCTATGCAGATTCTTAACGGAAGGCTCTATGCCGTAAGTTATAAAACCGAGGGGGCGGGAGATGAAGGTAATCATATTGATGGAAACGACTCGCAAGCTGTTGTAAGCGGCAGGCTTTTGGACTTAGGACCTGCTTCCGGGAATCTGTCTAATGAACCTACCGAATTGTGGAGGGGTACGGAGAAAGAGAAGGGCTATGCTCCCTACCGTTTTATTGCCGTAAAGCCCAAAGAATTGGTTATCGCAAACGACGGTTTTTACGGTGAGGATACTTATCAAGGAATTCAACCGGGTAATCAAAGAAACAAGGTGCTTACCTTCAGTTTAAGCGGCACCTTATTGAACGAAATCTCTACCAATGCTACATTCTCAAGAGAATTAGAGCACAAAGGTCCGGGCTGCGGTTTCATTTGGTATTAAGTGAATAACCCTCTTATAAGTCTTTCCGTTCCGGTATACGGAACGGAAAGCACCTTACCCGCCTTGTTGGACAGTATCTTGGAGCAGCAGCCCCTTCACGAAAGTTCGGTTCGGGAGGGGGATTTCTTTTTAACCGAAGAAGCTTCTTTGCGCTCCCTGCGCTCTTCGCGGTTCCTTCCCATCGAAATCCTCATCGTCAATGACGGAAGTCCCGGCGGTTCAGCCCTGCCTAAAATCATCAAACCCTATAAAAAAAAATTCAAAGCCCTCGGCGTTCCCCTTACGCTTTTGGAACACCGCAAAAACCTGGGTCTTGTCGAAGCTCGCAGAACGGGGGCTATGGCCGCATCGGGAGAGTGGGTATGCTGTATAGATTCCGATGACATCCTGCCTCCCGAAGCTTTACTGAACTTTTACAAAGGCCTGCTTGCTTCAGGCAACGGAAACCTTGCCTATGCTGCAGATATTATTCACGGTAAAATGCGTTTATTTGTTCCGGGGCTGGACCCGTCGGATAAAAAGGCAGCGGAAAAATTCAATGCTTTTTCAAAAAGTGTGCAGTCGATACATAAGGGTTTTCTTTCCGGAGAAGATGTCCTGGAAAATTTTCTTACCAAAAAAGAGCATTCGAGTTTTTTATGCGCTAAACTATTCCGTACCCGTCTTTTACAAGAAGTGTATGCCGAGCTTCCTCATACTTTTTGTACTATGGCCGAAGACTTGCTTTTGTATTTTTTTGTACTTTTAAAAAAACCATCGTACTACGGCATCGATTCTTTTGTGTATAATTACACTAATGATACAGGTATCACATCCAATACCGAAATCACAAGCCTTGAGCGCTGGGAAAAAGCCTGTACCGCCGCCTCCGTTTTTACCGTCATTTTTGATTATTTGCAGGAACATCCGCTTGACTGTCCCCGTGCCGCCGAGTTCACCCCCGCTTTGGAAAAACTCTGCCTTAATCACGCCATGATGAACCTGCATCATCTGGAGCGCGTTACCCCTTCTTTGCGCGAAGAAGCCTACAAAATTCTTTGTGATTACTGGGGCGAAGACTATGTAAAGCGGGTGGAAAAAATGACGAAGTAGAAAGTGCGAAGTTCGACCTTCGTCGTTCGGCATTCGAACTTCCCATCATTCGTACTTTCGGCACCTTGACTATGTATGCAATCACATATATACTATAAATTAAAAGAGAGCTGGAGATGATTTTTGAATGGGATGAGGTTAAAAATGAAACTAACATAAAAAAACATGACGGTATTTCATTCAGAATAGCAGCTCGTATTTTTCTCGATAATAAGCGTATAGAAAAATACGACGAGCAACATTCAACTATTGAAGAACAGCGTTGGAATGCGATCGGTCTTGTTGAAGATGTGCTTTTTGTTGTGTTTACGGAACGAAAGAACAATATAATTAGGCTTATATCTGCACGAAAAGCAAATCAGGAGGAAATAAATGAATACTATAGTAACTATGACATTAGATGATTTAAAGAAAACTCCGCTCACAGAAGAAGAAAAACAAACTATCCGAAAAGCAAAGTCTATCCCTGCTGATGATTGCCCCGAACAATCTAAAGAAGATCTTGCCAAATTCAAACCATGGTATGAAGTACATAAAAAAGATGAAAATAGTATTAAAATAGATGCTGATGTATTGGAATGGTTTAAAGCTCAAGGTAAAGGCTATAAAACAAAAATTAATGCTGTTTTACGTTCTTATGCGTTTGGCTGATGAGGCTGCAAAGTACAAAGTGCGAAGTGCGGCATTCGTCATTTCAGCGTTCGACATTCGACCTTTCCATCGTTCGTCCTTAGTAATAGGTGACCTATTACAGCTAAAATATGGCACATATTTCAGTACTATACTAGGCGGCCTCGTGGGATATTACAAAATTGGTTTATTGCGGGTTAATTTTATAAAGCTTCAATTTCTTCTTTGCAAAGCCTTGTCATTTGCATAATAAAATCAAGTTCGCAATTTGCTTGTTTCATCAGCTTTGCTGTTTCATGTTCTTCGGCACGCTGTACGGTTATATCGGTTTCATAATCATATTCGGCCAATAACATGTTTATTACCTCCTCTTTTTGAAACGAGGGCATCTCCTGCGTCGCACGGCAAAAAAGTGCCCTCGACATATACCCGATACGCCTGAGGCCGCCACGGATGGCGGTGGTTTCAACTTTACGATGTTTTGAGCAAAGCTCAAAACTCGAAGATGAAAAATGTACAAGGATGTACATTTTTCATCGGCCTTGAATCTGCTCCGCCTATTTTCAAAAAGGCTTATTCTTATAATGATTTCACTTCTTGAATGCTTAAACCCGTTCCTTCAGCTATTTTAGCAATGTCAAAGCCAAGGCGCTTAAATGCTGCAGCAGTTTCAAGGGCTTTTTGGTGTGAGCCTTGTTCAATACCTTGCTCAATACCTTGCTCAATACCTCGTTCAATACCTTGCTCAATACCCTCGGCAAAGGCTATTTCACGTTCTTCAGCACGCTGTACGGCTATATCTGTTTCATAATCATATTCGGCGAGTAACATGTTGATTACCTCCTTAGTCTTGCGTTTTAGATAGTCTCTCAAAATATTGTTTTGTATACATTCCTCAATGGCTTTTTGAAAGCCGTTTTGAGAATCAGTTTTTTTCCATCTCCTTACCGTTTCTACAAATACGGTGTATTCCTGCATCGTTTTGCAGTTTTCCAGTATAGGATGCCTATTGTTCCGGTTTATGTTTATTACCTTAACGGTTAATTCAAGGTTGGGTTTTTCTGTGCTTTCTATAAAGGCTTCCGAGAGTTTTAGTGTTTTATCGGAAGGAAAAGGTTCTTCCCCATTGTAGAAAACATAGAATTCCGGGGTTGGAATATTAAGAAGTTTACGGCTATATTTTTCTTTTGATTCAAAGAAGGTTTCGTAAAGGCGGCTGATGTATTCAAGGCAGCGTAAAGGCATGTTGGGATTGATAGTTGATTGATGCTCCGCTAGAACTATAATTTTGTTTTCTACAAGGTAGGACACATCATTATAAAAAGTCATGTACAAGACTTGATCCAAGCGGATGTTCTTCAAAGCATCCGCAGCTGTAAGAGAAGTACCATGCAGAGCATTATAAAGCGATAAAAAGTTTTCTTTTGCCTTTTCATCTTCGCTGAATAAATCGACGAAGACCGAGTCTTTATATTTTCTGTTTGAAGTACTCATAGCTATGTCTCCTTGCCGTTCGTATTATAACATAGATTAGCAAGTTTTTAAAGAGTTATAGACAGATATTTTAAGGGAGAAGTGCGAAGTTCAAAGTGCGAAGGACAAATGGCGAAGTGAGAAGTACGGCATTCGTACTTTCAGACATTCGATATTTCCATCATTCGAACTTTCCAATTTTTTTAAAAAAATTTTACTATTTATTCAAAGTAAAACCCTATAATTATGTGAAGGCAGGAAGGAAGATACTGCCTGACACCTAAAATAGGAGTTCTTATGAATGAAGAGAAAATTTTAAACCCCAAGACCGATTGGGTATTCAAGCTGATGTTTTCCAAAGGCGAGGAAGGAAACAAGGCTCTCATAAGCTTTCTTAATGCTTTTTTGGAAGATTCCTACGGTAAAATCACAAAGGCCGACATCCTTAACACCGAGCTCATCAGGGATAGGCCGGCCGGAGAAACCTACCGCCTTGATTTTTTGATTAAGACCGATACAGGTCTTCTTGTAGACCTTGAAATGCAGCAGTTTTGGAAAGCCAATTACCCAAGGCGAAATCAAATGTACCTGATGCGCATGGCCTCACGATTTTTAAAGACCGAGCCTAAAGAAGATGATTTTTTGTACGCAATAAGCCTTTCGGTGTTCGGCTGTGACGTTCCTAAAAATGCAGAACTTGTAAGAGTATCTGAGAGCTCTGTAATTCAATATCTTTATGTTGAATTAAACGAGCTAATAGTTTATACTATGAAAAAGAGCTTGGAAGATTATAGCCTAAAAGACTTTTGGATAAGGTTTTTAGCCAACTATGAAAAAGACAAAAGAAGCGGAATGTTGGAAGAATTGTGTAAATTGGAGGAGGGAATAAGGATGGCAGAAGCAACACTCTTTAGGGTAACGGATGAAGAGAGGCGGATGGCAATAGAACTCTCTAACGAAAAATACGAGATGTATGTCGAATGTGAAAGGAATGAAGCTAGAAGAGAGGGATTAGCTGAAGGCCGTGCCGCGGGTTTGGAAGAAGGTTTGGCCGAAGGCTCATACCAAAATAAACTCGAAACGGCAAAAAACTTACTTGAAATGGGATTTGCTCTAGAGATTATTTCAAAAGCCACCGGCCTAAGCAAAGAAGAAGTGGAAAAACTTTAGAAAAGTTACTCGCAATAAATCAAGCTTTCCGGATGATGATTCGATATATAAAGTGATGTATCTTGCGATACGCAATGCGAGTAAAAGGTGGACTATGCCTTTGACCCACCTGACGACTTCGTACTTCCTACCGTTCGGCATTCGTACTTCCCATCATTCGACCTTTGCTGTTTGTCGTTCGGCATTCGAACTTTTCCTAGTTCGCCCTTTTTAGTACATCAAATACCTTTTCCTCTTCTTTAAAAACCTTTGTTCGTCCTTTTCGATAAATTTAAGGTACTCATCTAAGGAAAGGCTCATTGTGCTTAGCTTATCCGTTCCGGTTAATAGATTTAGGCCGCAGTGTTTTACGGGGTAGTTGTTTATCTTAAACTTATCCGGATACATTTCCTTTATCTTGTACATCACTGCAATTCCGGTCTTTACGGGTAAAAATTTGTTTTTATCCTTTACGATTATCTGAATCCCCTCGCATAGCTCATCCTTATAAACCGAAAGAGAGGGTGTAAAATAAGCGGGTTTAAAAAATACTCCGGCAAGGTTGAGAGCATTTAGTTTTTCTGCCAAGGCTTCAGCCTCTATGTAGGGGGCTCCTATGTATTTAAAGGGCATTGTGGTTCCGCGGCCTACCGAAATATTTACTCCTTCAAAAATACAAAAGCCGGAATAGACCAAGGCTGTATCGGGTGTGGGAATATTGGGCGAGGGCGGAATCCACATCAAATTGAGGTCCTCAAAATAATCTTCCCTCTTCCAGTCCTGCATCGGGATTACTTTTAAATTACAGCCTATCTTAAATTCCTCATTGAACATCAAGGCTAATTCCCCGCAAGTCATTCCGTGACGCTGCACAATGGGAAAATAGCCTGTAAAGGATCTATATTCCTCTTCCAAGATATTTCCCTCGACATTTATTCCGTTTATGGGATTGGGCCTGTCAAAAACTACAAAGGTCTTTCTGTCACGGGCGCAGGCCTCCATGGCATAGGCCATTGTGTAAATATATGTGTAAAACCTTGCGCCTACATCCTGAATATCGAAGCATAAAACATCCACTTGCTGCAGCATTTCCTTTGTAGGCCGCTTTGTTTTTCCGTAAAGGCTGTAAACGGTAAGCTCCGTTCTTTTGTCTACCGTGTTGGAAATTCCTGCGCCCTCCCTTGCGTTTCCCCTTATTCCGTGTTCGGGAGAAAAGAGGGCTTTAAGATTTGTTTTTTCATATAGAATTTCGATGCTCGATCTTCCCAAAGAATCTATGCCTGTTTGGTTGGTAATCAAGCCTATTCTTTTTCCTTTAAAAAGAATAGAAAAATCGTCTACTCGTTCAATGCCGAGCTTAAAATCCGGCTTGTCCGTTTTTTCTTTAGTAAAGGCAAGGATTGTAAGGCTAAAAAAGAAAAATAAACAAAAGGCCTTTTTCATTTTACCTTTCCTTCGGAATGGCGTTTTGCCAAATTTTTCTTTGAGTGCCTTGAGGTCAGCTCTTCGAATATCTCTTTTGCTTTTTTGCTTTTTAAAAAAACTCTCAATGCAGCCGATTTCCTTGACTGTTTTTTTATACCTTCCATAAGGGCTTTTAGGTCTTTGTAGGAACCTTCGTTGCCGTAGATTTCGGGAATCGTATCTATAATTTCTTTTCTGCCTATTGCAAGTTCAATAAGCATTTGATCCAGCATAGCATTATCATAATTTTTAAATGCGGAATAAATAAGGGTTGTAAGGGCTCCATAGTTTTTTGCAAGATAAAAATCGCCCTCATACTTTCCGCGAAAGTTTTTTCCGAAAAGGGCAGGGGTGTTTTTTGCACTTGTAAAGATTATAATTATTAAGTCTTCTTTAGGATCGATTACGGTCAAGGTTCCCGTCCAGCCCGTGTGGCCTATTGTGTTTGGGCTTGCAAGCTGTGAAAAGGCCCAGGCATAGCTGTTATTAAGCCCCTGCCTCCTCCATCCTAAACCTGCCTGCGAAAAAAAGTTTCCCTGACTGGTAAATAAATTCAAAACGCTTGAATCAAATAGTTTGACGTTTTCGTATCCTCCGCCGTTCAGCATAACCTGAGCAAGAACCGCTATACTTTTTGCATTTGCAAAAAGCCCTGCATGACCGCTTACCTGATTCATGGAATTATAGGCCTCAGGATCATGCACTGTTCCGTGAACAGGCAAGTATTTTAGATCCTTAAATTTTAAATCCTTTGTTCTTTTGGGGGAGCGTATTTCGGTTGCGGTAATATCTTCTTTTGTAAAGCCTTTTTTTAAGGGCTCATAGCAAACCGATGATAGGTTTAAGGGCTTATAAAGATTTTCTTCCGCGTATTTATCCAAGGGAAGCCCTGTTACCTTTTCTATAATAAAGCCTAAGAGCATATAGTCTATATCCGAGTATAAGACCTCCGTACGGGGCGGATATATTAGCGGAGTGCTGCAAATAAGCTCTAAAACAATTTCCTTGTTTTGTCTTTTATCGGCCTTCTTTTTTTTAGTTATCTTTTTGTTTACATAGTATTGAGCCCCGGCAGGAAAACCCGCCTGATGCTTTAATAAGTCTTCAATGGTGATCTCGCTTTTTCCCTTAAAAAGAGCTCTCTTTTTATCCTTAAACTCCGGGAAAAAACTGCTTACCTTATCGTAAATTGAAATTTTTTCTTCGGATAGAAGCTTTTGTAAGGCAAAATTTACCGTGTACATCTTGGTATTGCTCGCCAAATCGAAAAGGGTTTTATCCGTAATAGGCTTTTTATTTATCAGAGGAGCACCGAACTCGTCTACTGTGCTTATATAACCGTAGGCCGAGTTTTTTATCATTTTTCCGTCCTTTACCACTACAATTTGTGCAGATGGAAACCCGTTTTCTATTTCTGCCTTCATAAGGTCGTCTATTATTTGAAAGGCCCTATAGTTTACATTATTTAATTTTTCTTTTTTTTCGATAATGGAAGGGTAGGGGATTTTTACCGACAGGGTATAATCCTTATCAAAGCTTTTTTCGGCTTCAATATTTGTAATAAGTAAATTATTGGTGCCGTTTATTACATCATCTCCAATGTAGATTTGAGTATATTTATTTTTGCATATTTTTTTTGTATCTATTTTTTTTCCGTTTAAATATAAGAAAAAGCTTTTTATATTTTCAGTATAAAAATAAACGGTTCCTTGACCCTTATAAGCCTTAAAGGGAATAAAACTGTTCGGCAAAATTGAAGGATCAAATTTTTCATCTTCCGGAGGAAAGCTTACATCCGTCTGAAAGCCTAAAAAGCCGTCTTCGGTTTTTTCCGATTTATAAAATATTTCCGCTTCTGCCCGATTGGTCCTTATCGTTCTTATTCGAGCCGAGCGGCATGACAGTATTAAAGCAACAAAAAAAATGCACAAAAACTTCTTCATTTATGCATTGTATCATAAAATTTAAAAATATAAAAGAAGAAAAATTTCTTCTTGCACATCAAAGGATTATCGTATATAATAAATTCGGAGGTAATTTATGTCACAATTTAAACTGCAAAAAGCGACTGCCGAAGTTCTGGATAAATTGATAAAGCCTATTTCATCGATTACCGGTCCGAATAATGAGGGTTTTTTACTGACTGCAGGATGCGGAACCGGGCGTGAACAATGGAATACAATGACTGCCGGCTGGGGATCTATAGGGTTTTTATGGAATAAGCTGACAGCTACCGTTTATGTAAGGCCCACCAGATATACTTCCGAATTTATCGATAAAGAAGATTATATAACTCTTTCTTTTTTTGACGAAAATGATCCATGGGCTAGGAACACTCTGGCTTTTTGCGGATCCGTTTCGGGACGAAACGTCGATAAGGCAAGAGAAACAGGCTTAAAGCCCGTTATGCTTGATGAGGGCGTTATCTCCTTTGAGCGTGCTAAGCTTGTGCTTTCATGCCGTAAGCTATACCGCAGCGAATTCGATATGGATTTATTTATTGATCCTCAAATTATAGTAGATTCATACCCAAAAAAAAACTTTCATTACGTTTATATTTGTGAGATAATCAACATCTACACAAAATAAGTATATTTCAAGGGGCTTAGCGTCCTATGATGGATATGTTAGCGCCGAACCATTTTTTACTCGTTTTTTCTAAAAAATCGGTTTTAGCCATATCTTTTAAGGTTGATTCGACTGCATTCATCAGGGCAAGATCTCTTTTTCTAAAGGCTATAACATATTCTTCATATGCTATAGCCTCATCAAGAACTCTGTATGATCCTGTTCTTGCCTGCTGCAGGCTGTTAATTGAAAGAAGGTCGTATAATACACATTCTACCTCATCCTTTTCAAGAGCATTTAAGGCTTCTTGGGCTCCCTGAAAGATAACCGTCTTTTTAAATGCTCCGTGAGTAAATTCGGCTTTTTTAAGACTTTCCTGTATAAATGATGAGGCCGTAACTCCTATTTTCTTGTCCCTTATGTCTTGAATGGAATAGTAAGGTGATTTATCCTTTACGACCAGAATGATAGCACTCTTTATATAAGGTGAGGTAAGAGAATAAATTTCGTCCCGTTCCTTGCTGTATGCAAAGGCGCTCCATATACAGTCTATTTCTCCCTCATTAAGTAGTTTATCTCTTTGCTCCCACTTAATGGCCTTAAAAATCGGTTTTACCTTCATCTTATTGCACAGTTCTTGAGCTATCTCAATATCATAGCCTTCCATTTTTGTCGTAAAAAGATTGAGAAAAGAAAAAGGAGGGTGATCATCTCTTATACCTATTATAAATTCTTTTTTTACTAGAATTTTTGCAAGAGAAATATCGTTTTCTTTTTTTTGTATGCGGACGGCCTTAGGTTTACAAGATGTCATAACCAATACCGCAAATAAAAAGATAAAGCTAAGTTTAAAAATATAATTATAATTTTTTTTCATAATAAATTTTCCTTATCTACTTTCCAAAAATTACTAAATCCGCATCAAACCATTTTCTTGAAATTTTTTCAAGAATACCTTTTTTTTCTAATACGTATAAAACTCTTTCTATTTCCATTTTTAAAGCCTTACTTCCTTTTTTACAGGCATATACATAAGAGTCTAAGGCTACAGCCTGTTCGACAAGACTGTATACATCCGGCTCTTTACTCAGGTATCCAGCTATTGTTGAAATATCTCCGACACAGGCGTCTAATCCAAGAGTTTTTAAGTCTCCCAAAATTTGAGGAATATTATTATATGAGTCATTGATTGAATGTATTTGACTCATCATATCGGGATTATTTTTAATCAAGGCTGCCCCTAAACTTCCTTTTTGTCCGCCTATCTTCTTACCCTTTAGATCTTCGATAGTTTTAATTTCCCTTGATCTTAGAGTTAAAAGAACTATTGCATTGCGTAAATAAGCTTGTGTAAGCTCATAGGTCTCATTTCTCTCATTCGAATAAGAAAACCCTGATGCGATACAGTCTATAGCTCCGGAATTGATAAGCTCGTTTACCTCACTTGGAACTATAGGACGGAATTCTGCCTCTATATTCATTATATTGGCTATTTCTTTAAAGACATCGACATCAAAGCCTATGATTTCATTGTTGTTATTGTAAAAACATATGGGCGGATTGTATACATTTACCCCTACAATAATCTTAGATCTTACAAGAACTTCCGCTAAGGAAACGTCATCGGAAGACATTTCATAGGTTTCATTTTTTTTGCATGAAAACATCAAGCCGAAGAGTAAAATTACCGCAAAAAAAAATGCCTTTGAGTTTAATTTATTACGCATGAAACCAATATATCACAGTATCTGCAAATTGTAAAGAACGGAAAAGAAGCTTGTTTTTGAATTTCCATTTATTGAAACTTTTATCAAAAAATGATAAACTCAAAAACAGGAGAAAATTTGTGAACGATAAGATTGCCATTATCGGAGCAGGCTCTTGGGGAACGGCTGTTGCCTGTTCTCTAGGTAAAAACGGACAAAGGGTTGTTCTTTGGAGCCATAGTGCTTCCGTTGCCGATTCGATAAACACGGACCAAATAAATGTAAAATACTTACCTAACCATAAATTGCCTAAGACTGTTTCTGCCTCTACAGATATGGAGGATGTATGCAAGGATGCTTCTTTTATTTTTTTAGCAAGCCCTTCTCTCTATTTAACCTCAACAGTTGAAGAGTTGCTTAAATTTGCTCCTTTCAGCCATGATGACGGTGAAATGCCTTATCCGACAATAGCAGTGTTGACAAAGGGCTTTATTCCGGATGAAAACGGGGAGCCTCAGTTTATAATAGATGTTTTAGAAAAAATGCTTCCCGATTTTTATAAAAATCATCTGGTCTATGTAGCAGGCCCCAGCCATGGAGAAGAGGTGGCTGAGGGTAAGCTGACAGGTCTTATAGCCGCTTCTCAAAATCCCATGTGCTCTATCCGCTGCCGCGAGATTTTAAAATCGAGGAGTATGCTTGTTTATTCCAGCTTGGACATAATCGGAGTTCAGGTTTGTGCAGCCGCTAAAAATGTTATAGCCGTCGCTTTCGGTGTCTTGGATGCCTTGACGGTAACCTCCGATATCTTCGGCGACAATACCGAATCCCTTCTTTTGGCGGCAGGTTTAAACGAGATTCAGATTATAGGCAGGGCAATGGGGGCTACCCATCCCGAAACCTTTACATCGATTTCCGGAGTGGGGGATTTGGATGTAACTTGCCGAAGTAAGTACGGCAGAAACCGCCGTTTCGGAAACGAAATCATAACAAAAAAGATTCTCCTTTCTTTTGAAAATTTGGACGATCTCATTAAAAATATAGATAAGATAGGCTACTTGCCCGAGGGGGTAGTGGCCTGTAAATACTTGAACATTCTCGCAGAAAAGCGTAATTTAAAGCTGCCCATATGTTCGGGGCTTTATAAAATCTTAAACAAGGAATTAAAACCTCTTGACTTAATAGAAAACTTACTAAAGGGAGATACAAAGTAATATGCTCGAAAATATTACCGAAAAATTCGGCGGAATACTGCGCTCTTTGAGCGGTAAATCCAAAATTACCGAAAAAAATATCGAAGATACAATCGAAGAAATAAAAACGGCCCTTTTGGATGCCGACGTAAACTTGCGTGTTGTACGCCGTTTTATAAATGCCACAGCCGAAGAAGCCAAGGGTGAAAGGGTTTTAAAATCCGTAGACCCCGGGCAGCAGTTTACAAAAATCGTATACGATAAGATGACCTCCTTTTTGGGGGACGAAAAAAAAGCTCTTGACCTCAGGGGGCCTGATACCCAATCGATTATCCTCTTTTTAGGTCTTCAAGGCTCAGGAAAGACTACAAGTGCCGCAAAATTGGCCTTAAAACTTAAAAATGAGGGCCGAAAGCCCTTGCTCGCTGCCTGCGACCTTGTACGCCCTGCCGCTGTAGAGCAGCTTTCAGTTTTGGGAGAAAATATCGGCGTGCCTGTTTACAAGGAAGAAACAAAGGATGCGGTAAGGGTAGCCAAAAATGCCTTGGCCTTTGCAAAAAAGAACTTTTACGATACGGTCATAGTCGATACGGCAGGACGCCTCCAAATCGACGAAGACATGATGAAGGAAATCGTCAATATCAAGTCGGCCGTAAAACCTATGGAGACCATCCTTGTTGCCGACTCCATGACGGGACAAAGCGCCGTTGATGTTGCAAAGGAATTCGATGAGCAGGTAGGGCTTTCCGGTTTAATCCTTACCAAATTCGACTCCGACACCCGAGGCGGTGCAGCTCTTTCTTTAAAGACCATAACAGGCAAGCCTATTTTTTACATAGGAACAGGCGAAAAGCTCGAAGATTTTGAAGCCTTTTACCCCGACCGCATTGCAAGCCGTATCTTGGGCATGGGCGACATTGTTTCGCTTGTCGAAAAGGCTCAAGCCCTCTATGACGAAGAAGAGGCAGAGAAGCTTCAAAAAAAGATGCAAAGCGAAAGTTTCAGCCTTGCCGATATGCTCATGCAGTTGGAGCAGGCCGAAAAGATGGGCCCCCTAGAGTCCATGCTCGATATGATTCCGGGGCTTTCAGGTCAAATAGATAAGGATAAGCTTGACCTCTCTCTTTTAAAACGCCAAAAGGCTATAATCCAATCTATGACCTTAAAGGAAAGAGATAATTTCCGCATCATAGGCCCGCCCCGCCGTAAGCGAATTGCAAAGGGTTCCGGAACCTCTGTAGGCGATGTAAACAAGCTTTTAAAGCAATTTGAAAAGACCCGTCAAATGATGAGGAAGGTATCAAAAAATAAGGGTTTGCAGGCTAAAATGATGTCGGGCGGATTTTTCGGATAAGTTATCTATAATAAAATTAAAAGAATAAAATTAAAAGGCCTTGAAGCTTTAAGCTCAAGGCCTTTTTAGACGGTCACGGTTTATTTTTGTGTTTAAGGACGCATCTTTTTTTCGGATTTGGTTTGGCATTGAATGCATTTTAGGGCATAGGGCAGGGCCTTTAGTCTGTCTTCAGGAATCTGCTCCTTGCAGGTAATGCATTTCCCATACTTGCCCTCTCTTATCCTTTCCAATGCGGAATCAATCTTTTGCAGCTTTTTTACATTATTTTCGCCGATAAATTCGAGCATATCTCTGTCGGTACTATACGAGGCCAGATCTGCAAAGTCTTTGGGAATGCTGTTTGCTAAGGTTTCTGCATACTCCTCATCATTCCGCTGCAATGAAGCGAGTATTTCGTCCCTTTCATTTAGCAAATATTCTTTCATTTCCTCAATAAACTTCTTTTTCATATACGTCTCCTAGTTGACAATTTTTTTAATAGACTTTAGAATTATACGACTAAATTAAGCAAAAAGCAAATGTTTTTTTGGAATTTATTCATTTTTTTGGAGGTCTTGTGGCTAAGGAAGAAGCAATTGAAGTTGAAGGTATTGTTAAGGAGTCTCTTCCCAATACTATGTTTAGGGTTGAGTTAAAAAACGGTCATGTTATTTTGGCTCATTTATCGGGAAAAATGCGAAAGCATTATATTAAAATTGTACCGGGAGATACGGTCAAAGTTGCCCTATCCCCCTATGACTTGACAAGAGGCCGAATTATCTTCAGAGAAAGATAAGCACTCACCTTAGGGCTAAGCTCTCAATTAAAGGTAAGCCTTAATCGAATATCGCCATATAGCCTTTCCGTATTCGGAGGACTCCCTCCGTAACAAGGGATAAGGCTAAAAGAAGCCCGAAAATTCCTAAAAAGATAATACTCTTAAAAAATAATAGACCGACTATTGTTAGTATTATACCGCGTATAAGAATTTTGAAGGCTTCGCTTCGGCTGATCTTTTCTCTTTTCTTTGCATTCTCATTGCGGACATCTCTCCACTTTTTCCACCATTTAGAGCTGAAAAGATCTTCTCCAAAGGGACTTGTGTTTTGACTGTAAGTATAGGTTTTTCCTGATGAGTTAAAGGAGCTTGACATACTGAAGTCATAGTCCCTTCGCTTTTGAGGGTCGGAAAGCACGGAGTACGCTTCACTTATACGCTTAAATTTTTCTTCGGCTATCTTGTTGTCCGGATTTTTATCGGGATGATATTTCATAGCCAAATTTCTATATGCGTGTTTAATTTGGTCTTCATCAGCATTATTAGAAACATTAAGAATATTATAATAATTTTCCACTAGCCTATCACCGTTCCTTTAAATTCTTTACCATTGAGAATGTTTTCCAAATTCTCAATATCCTTGCCTGCCGCACATATTACCTTTAAGCCTGCTTTTTGAGCCCTTTGACTGGCTATGGGATCAAAGGGGGTATTTTTTCCCGGAATCCATTCGGTCCCGACTATTTTTATAAAATCTTCCCAAGATATTGAATCTATAGGTCTTGCTTCAGGATTTTTTTTGGGATCGTCAGTATAAACTTTGGCAATGTTTGAAAGGTTTACTACCAACTTTCCTCCAAAATTTTCTGCAAGGACTACGGCATCATTATCTGTCGAAAAACCTGGTTTCCAGCCTGCTGCAACCAGAATTTGTCCGCCGAATTTATCTATTGCCGTAGGGTCATACACCACGGGATTAGGGCAAAGATCTTCAAAAACTGCCTTTACAAGCTGGGCATTCAGTCTTGTTGCCATTATTCCTATCCAATCTGCCTCATCATTTTTTGCCGGGGCCTTTCTTAGATCACAAACTGTTCTATATGCGTTTTGATAATCCCGGGCAGGAGCGCCTCCTCCGATTACCATAATGAGTTTTCGTGATGAGTCTTGAGAAAGCCAAGTTCTTATAGTTTTTGAAAATTTATCTAAAAAATCGAAATCAGGTTTATCCGGAGCTACTATAGAGCCCCCTACCGATAAAACAGTTACCATAATCTCCCTCCTAAAAGCTAAGCTATTGCGTGTTAAATATACTGCATTACCGTATCATCGGCAATAAAAAAAATATTTTTTTATTACGCCATGCATACTCTCAATTTGTATACTAACAACTGTACATAAAGAAAAGTTTCTTAAAAATTTCAGTTAAATGCATTGTATCGAATTCTGAGGCCCCTGCAGAGGATAAAAGCTCGGTAAAAAAGGTCTCGTTTATTTTTTTACCGCCCTTTTTAAATAAGCCCAGCCCCGAAAGATATTTACATATCTGTTCGGAATTTTCTTGAATCATCTTCATTGAGGCCTTTTTTAAGTAGATGTTTTTTTCCGCGTTCGGATTATTCTTTTCTGCTATATACAGGGAATAGCAAAGAATAAGCACGGCATGGGAAAGATTATAAGAGCCGAAAGCTTCTTCAGCAGGAATATTAACGGAAAAAGAGCATATATTGAGTTCCTCATCTATAAGACCTGTGCGTTCATTCCCGAAAACAAGGCCTAATCTGCCTCCGTAAAATCTTTTTAAGTCAAGACAGAGGTCTTCGGGGCTGATGCCCAGATCTTTACGTTTATGGCCGGTACGTCTGCTGGTTCCTATCAAGGTTGAGCAATCCGATGCCGCTTCTTTTAGCCCTTCGATGGTAGGAGGATAAAAATGAGCATTTCTCCACACGTGGGAAGCGTGAAGGGCCAGTTTTAAGACCTCCGTTTCATCGTAATCTTCCTTGTTTCCCGTAATTCTCAAATCGTTAAAGCCGGTATTTGCCATAACCCTGCATACGGCTCCTATGTTTGCGCTTGTTTCCGGCCGGCAAAGAATAATTGTTTTTTCAAAGTTCATTTTTGTATATTGCCGTCATTCGGCTCTTATGTCAAGAGAAATTAAAAAAAAATCTTAAATTTTGGAAAATAAGCTACAACCCTATGAATATTAGCCGATACTGTAACTGTAAAAGAATTTCTTTGTTCTTGTATGGTATTCTTTGAATTATTAAAAGTACAAGTTACAGAAAAATAGATATTTTTTTGTTTTATGTTTGACTTTTTTTAAAATAAAGGGTATAATACACGTTAGAGATACTGGATTATTTCTTTATTTTGAAAGTAAATCGGGAGAATTATGAGTAATAACAGTGTTATAGCCGGCTTTGATGATGAAAAAGATGACAGCTTGAAGATTCGGCTTCAAAGAGTAGATGGACTTGACAAATGCGTGGTTGTTTTTTTGAACGGCTACATTGATACCTATAACTCTGCGTTTTTTCAAAAGCGCATTGCAAAAATTATAGACGGCGGTTTTATACAGATTGTATTTAACTGTGCAGCTTTAAACTACGTTTCTTCAACGGGTATAGGTTCGTTTACAGCCTTTTTAAAAACAGTAAAACCAAGAGGCGGGGATATAGTTTTATTGGATATTCAGCCGAAGGTATATGAAATATTCCAGCTTCTAGGCTTTTCGCAATTTTTTAATATTAAGGATGCCTTGTCTGATGCGGTAGCATTTTTTCAAAGCTCAAGTACAACCGCAAATGCGCAAGTGTTTCCTAAAATATTTGCTTGTCCTATATGTTCAAAGAAACTTAAGGCTACTAAGGCCGGACGTTTTAGATGCTCGGAATGTAAAACCATATTGGCTATCGACAACAATGCTCAAGTATTCTTGGGCTAAATCTTAAATCCTCTTAAAATACTTGAAGCTTATAGGCTCTTTCCTAACCGAGCTTATAAGCTGAAATGCATATCTTTAAGTACACATTTAACCGTTTAAAATTATCTTGACTTATAAAATTATCTTAAAAACGAATTAACCGATAGGGGGGAGCCTATCCATATACCCTCGGCTCCGAGGTACTCTTTTTTGTTGCCATTGATCAAAAATTGAACCGAGCTTACTGTTGAGAATTCGCATGCAGTGAAAACTATTTGTTCAAGCTGGGCTTGATAGGCTTCTATGCCGTATCTGTTAAATTGAAAGTCTTCGCTTATATTTACTTCTGCAACCCCGTTTTTCACCTCAATCGATAAAAGTTTTGTATCGGGAGGTATAAAGGAGCGGAAGCCTTGTTTTGCTTCTTCCGTTGTGGGGCCGTGTAGGAGGCTGTTTATGGCATCGGTTAAGGGTGAATCCGTTTTTACAAGCTGCCTCATAACTGCCTTTCTTACCAATTTACCGTCCGAATCTATTTTGACCAAGTAAATTTTAGAGCTGCGTTTTTCGGATGCTTTTTCATTTTTTTGTTCAACCTTAGTTACATCTTTTTTAGATTCATCTTTGTTTTTGTTTTCAGAGCTTTTTTTGGCAGTTTTAGCTTCAGTCTTTGCATTTTTTTCGGTTGAGTCTTTAGGAGCAGGCTTTTTTTCTTCCTTAGGTTTATCGGCCTGAGCTTTTTCCGGCTCTGAAGTTTTCTTTACCGTTTTTTGATCTTGTTCAGCAGGTTTTGCCGGTTCAGCCTCGGCTTTTTCTTCAGAAGAATTTTCTTCATCTTTTTCTGCCGCTCTTATTTTTTCTATTTCGTTTTGAATGCCTTCAAGATCTACTTCAGTTTGTTTTTCTTCCGGCGGCTCTTTTTTTTGGAATATGCTTATTGCATTTGTTTTTTCAAAAACCCGGGCAATATTGTCTTTGTTGATAAAAAAGAGCAGGGCTATCAATAAAATAAATGCAAGCCAAAAAAAACAGCCTAAAGATGTATTTTTCTTTCCCATAATTACCCACATAATAATATATTTTAGAAAAAAATACTATACTTTTTATAAAAAAGTATATACATAATGTTAAAAAAATTGTATAATCGTAGAATATGATAATAGCGATTGATGGACCTGCAGGCTCAGGCAAAAGTACCCTTGCAAAGATGCTTGCCGAACACTTGAACATTACATTTATGAATACGGGCAGCTTTTATAGAGCCTTGGCTCTGGCTGTGCTGCGCTCCTTCGGCGGAGGAGATGACGGAAGCGGAGGACAAGCTCCCGATCTTTCCGATGAAGAAAAATGGACCTCTTTTGCCGAAAAAACGGAACTGTTTTATAAAAAGGGGGCAATGTTCTTGGGTAATGAAAATGTCGAAGCCCATCTTCGAAGTGATGCCGTTGAATCCATTGTGGCCCCTCTTTCGGCTATAGTTCCTATAAGGCGTATATTAAATAAGAAAATTCGTGAAGAAGCCGCTAAAACAGGGGCTGTTTGTGAAGGCCGGGATATGACAACCGTTGTTTTTCCTAATGCCGATATTAAGTTTTATCTTGATGCTTCTGCAGAGGCCAGGGCAAAAAGGCGCTTTGATCAGGGGACAAGCAATCTTTCACCGGAAGAAATAAAAAAAACAATCCTCGAAAGAGATGAAGTCGATAAAAATAAAAAAGAAGGGAGCTTAAAGATAGCTTCCGATGCCGTGTATTTAGATACGTCGGACTTAGATATAAATGAAGTTTATGCAAAAATGCTGGCGAAGGTGTCGGCAATAATGCCGGCAGCAAAGTCGGAAAATATCAATAATAAAGGGTTATCTATGGAAAAGATGGAAGTGGTAAAGGATGTTGAAAAAGAGTCCAATGGAAGCATCCAAGCACAATTACAAGAGGAGTACTTAAATAATTTTGAGGCTCCGGAGGCGGGGACAATTAAAGAAGGTTATGTTGTTGCTGTAAACAACGGAACCGTTTTTGTCGATGTAGGCGGTAAATCAGAGGGGCATATTCCCTTGGATGAGTTTGATGAAGAACCTAAGGTAAACGATAAGGTTAATGTTCTTATCGAAAAAACCGAAGGCTCAAACGGTCATTTGTCCGTATCAAAACTTAAGGCCGATAGACTTATTCTTCAAAAAGAGTTTAAACAGGCTCATGCCGATAAGACTCCTATTGAAGGTACTATCTTAAAGCAGGTTAGGGCCGGTTATGAGGTAAAGCTCGGCGGCGGACTGACTGCCTTTTTGCCTTTAAGCCAGGCAGATGTATCCAGAGTCGAAAAGCCTGAAACCTTAGTAGGTTTAAAATCAAAATTCTACATCGAAAAGTTGAGTTTTAACTCGCGCTCAGGTGAAAATATTGTTGTAAACAGGCGCAGGTATATGGAAGAGCGTACCGAAAAAGAAAGAGACGCTTTTTTTGAAAATACAAAGATAGGCGACACCGTAAAGGGTACGGTAAAAAGCTTTACCAGTTTCGGTGCCTTTATCGATTTGGGCGGCTTTGACGGCCTCTTACATATCAATGATATGAGCTGGGGTCATGTAACCCGTCCTAAGGACTTCGTAAAGAAGGGTGAAGAGATTGAACTAAAAGTAATCCGCCTTGATCCCGAAAACAAGAGAATAAACCTCTCCTTAAAGCATTTTACTCAGGATCCTTGGCTTCAGTTTGAAGACAAGTTCCACGTTGACGACATTGTTACGGGAACGGTTACAAAGACAACCGATTTCGGTGCCTTTATCGAGTTGGATGAAGGAATCGAAGGTTTGGCTCACATCAGCGAATTCAGCTGGGTTAAGAAGATTAATAAGCCTGAGGATATCTTAAAGCCCGGAGATAAGGTAACATGTATGATTCTCGGCTACGATATTCAGGCCGGAAGAGTTTCTTTGGGACTAAAGCAGGTTACGGACAATCCTTGGGATACCATTGAGGAGCGTTACCCTGTAGGAACACGCTTGACCCGAAAGGTTGTTAAAATTACAAATGCAGGCGCCTTTATTTCACTTGAAGAAGGTATCGACGGATTTTTACACGCAGACGATATTTCGTGGATTAAGCGCGTAAAGCATCCGGGCAGCGAGCTTGAAGTAGATAAAGAAATCGAAGTTATCGTTATCGAATGCGATGCCGAGTCGAGAAGAATCCGCTTGGGTATCAAACAGCTTACCGATGATCCGTGGGAAAAATTCGGAGCCGCTTATAAGGTCGGTTCTATTGTTGAAGGTGAAGTTTCCTCAATCACGGACTTTGGTGTATTTGTAAAGGTTCCCGGGGACATCGAGGGCTTAATCCATAAACAAAATTTGGTTGAGTCCAGGGATGAAACACCGGAAGAAGCTCTTGCAAAATATGCTGTAGGCGATAAGATCAAGGCTGTAGTAATCGAAATAAATCCGAGAAACAAAAAGACTGCTTTCTCCATTAAAGATTTTAAACGAAAACAGCAGCAGGAAGAAATTTCTCAGTATATGTCAACCGAACAAGAAGATGACGATTCATCTTATACTCTTGGAGACCTTTTAAAGAATAAACCGGAGTAAATCTGTTCGTTCTATGAGCACGGTTGAGAGCATTAAAAGAGATAAGCTTAATACTCTTATAAACACAAGCTTGCTGATAAACTCAAACTATTCAGATTTGAGTGTTCTTTTGGAAAAGATTGTAGAATCGGCAATGGATGTTGTGGAAGGGGAGGCTGCATCTCTTTTGATGCTTGAGCCGGACGGTGAAAGGCTTAGGTTTGAAATTGCAATAGGACCTAAGGGGATTGAAGCAAAAAAGATGGTTATTGCCTTGGACGGTATTGCCGGCTGGGTTATAAAATACAACCGCAGTGCTATCATAAATGATGTATTAAGCGATCCCCGTTTTGATCCTACCGTGCAGAAGGTTACGGGTTATAAAAACCGTAATATGATTGCGGTGCCTATGTGTATTAAAGACGAGTGTATCGGGGTTATTGAAGTCTTAAACAAGAGAGACGAAAAAGATTTTGATGCAGACGATTTAAACGTATTGGAGCTTTTTGCTACACAGACGGCTATAGCCTATGAAAATGCAAAGCACTATAAAAAGTCCCGGGAAGAAATTATTTGCCTCCAAGATCAGTTGGAGCAGGATAGGGGCTACCACACCTTTATTGCAAAAAGTAAGGTGATGAATGAAAAGCTTGAACTGTGCCGTAATATAGCGGCTTCCGATGCCTCCGTACTCATATTGGGCGAGAGCGGGGTCGGAAAAGAGCTGATTGCCGAACAGCTTCATTTGAATTCGAGGCGTGTTAATAATCCCTTTATCAGGGTGAACTGCGCAGCCTTACCCGAAGGCTTGCTTGAAAGCGAACTTTTCGGTCATGTAAGAGGAGCCTTTACGGATGCAATCTCGGATAGAAAGGGCAGGTTTGAGCTCTCCGATAAGGGAACTATTTTTTTGGACGAAATAGGAGATATCCCTTTAACCTTGCAGACAAAACTTTTAAGGGTCTTGCAGGAAATGGCCTTTGAAAGAGTAGGGTCAAATAAAACTCTTACGGTTGATACCCGGATAATTGCGGCTACAAATAAGAACATAGAAGAGCTTGTAAGGCAGGGAAAATTCAGATCGGATCTTTATTACCGCTTAAACGTCTTGCCTATATATATTCCGCCTCTTAGAAACAGGAGGGAGGATATACCGGAGCTGGCCCATTTCTTTTTGAAGAAATTCAGCAAAGAGGTAAAAAAGCCGTTTTTAGGTTTTTCGCCTGATGCGGAAAAGCTTATAAATGCTTACTCTTGGCCTGGAAATATTCGGGAGCTTGAAAATGCCGTTGAAAGAGCCTGTGTTTTGGGTAAGCCGCCCTATATCGAGGAAAAGGACTTGCTTTTAAAAATTGAATCCTCTTCTTTTGAGCCTGAGGTTAATTACTCAAATACGGATTTAAAATCAGCCGTAAATGATTTTAAAAAATCTTTTATTGTCAAAATTCTAAATGAACATAAATGGAATCAAACAGCTGCTGCCGAAAAACTCGGAATACAGCGTACATATTTATCGAGATTGATAAAAGAGCTTGAAATTAAGGAGATATAAAATGGTTCTAGATGAAAATAAAGATTTGGCACAAAAAATCAATGATTTTTTAGTCCAATATAGAAAAATAGTGCTTGGCGTTTTGGTTTGTATTTTGGTTGCCGTCGCAGGTATTGTTGTTTGGTTTGTAACAGCCGAAAATTCCAGGAAAACTTCGATTACAAGCGTTGAAAAAATTATTTATGAGCTTGAAGATTTTAAGAGGGAAGATCGGGCTAAAAATTCTGTGACTGAAGATACTGCCGAACAGAGCGAAAAAAAGGTTTCGGAGGCTGTAAAGGAAGCTGAAGATAAGGCCATTGAAGAGTTAAAAGGCCTTGGTTCCAAATATGCTTCTTCTTATGCAGGTTTTAGGGCAAATACGGTTATAGCCGAAATTTATTTTCAACGCAAGATGTATGAAGATGCTCTAAAATTCTATGAACTTGCAGCCGGGGCCGTAAAAGGTTCTTATGTTGAAGGCGTTGCATCTTTTAATGCGGCTGCTTGTGCCGATGAGCTTGGTGATAAAGAAAAGGCCCTTTCTTATTACGAAAGAGCTTCAAGGGTTGCAAATTTTCCCCTCATCCCTAGGGCTATCTTTAATACCGGCCGCCTGTATGAAGCTTTAGAAAAGAAAGAAGATGCCATACTTTCCTATAATAAGCTTTTGGAAAAATATCCTCAAAACGAATGGGCTCTTCTTGCAAAATCCCGTATAATTGTTATTACAGGAATCGATAAGCAGTGATTGATTTTAAGGATAAATTCGGTGTATGCCGGTTTATCCTTAACAGAGGTTATATGCGCGGAAAAAAATTATTATTTTTTTTAAGTATTTTTATTTTTTTCTCCTGCGGTATAGACGATATTGATTATTTGGAGCCTCCAAAATTAATTCACAGCCCTACGGGACATAGTGATGAAGCTCAGATGTATTTTGAGTTTGAAACTTCAGATAAAGAAAATTTGAATGCTGCTCTAGGCTTTTTTAAGGGCTTTGAAGTTTATTACCGTATTTACGAATCTGAAGATGATTGCAAAAAATTAATAGAGAAGATGATCCAATATACTGATTCAAATCCTGCCAACTCAGTTAATTATCTCTTGTCATCTTATAATTATAAGCTGTTAACATATCAGGGACACTCCTATCAAGATAGGCCTCTTGTTCCTGCTTCAGGCTCTCCCGCCAACCGTAAGGTAAGATTCCGTATTGAAACTGTGCTTACATTACCTAATGAGTTTTTTGTTGAGGGTGGAAGTTCTTCCAAGGTATTGCGCCAAAACGCTGAAGAATTTACTGGCGTAAAACCCGGTGACTATGATGTTCAATCTTCAAGTAATCCTTCTTCCGATTCGTTTTATGTCGCAGCCTTTGCAGCAACTTACGGCTTCGATAAAAACTTTAAGCCTCTTTATAGCAGCCTTATTTCATTGGGTTATGTTAAAATAAAAAAGAATCCATAGCGTTTATTAAACATAAAAAAAAATACTTTAATTTCTCCATAATACTTGCAATTCTCAATATGATATGCTAAAATATAGCACACGAGGCATTTATGAAAATATTGAAGCTTGTCATTTTTTGTATTCTTTGTTTGCTTATAAGTTCATGCAATCGAATTTTATCTAAAGACAAGACCGTTAAGTATGATGTCGATAAAGTTCTAAATAAAAATGAACCTATTTCTATAAATATATGGCATTATTACAGTGCAACTCAAAAAGAAAAGTTTGATAGGTTAGTTGATAATTTTAATGCTTCCGAGGGTGCAAAATACGGAGTCTATGTCCGAGGTATCAGGAGGGCGGGAAATGCAAGCGAAATATCTTCATTCTTGGCAGATGCCCTTTCGCAAAAACTTGGAGCAGATGAAACCCCCGATATTTTTTCGGCTTATCCCGATACAGCCTATGACTTCAACAAACAAGATCTTTTGTTGGATTTAGCAGATTTTTTTACTCAAAAAGAAAAAGACGAATATGTAAAAAGTTTTTTATACTCCTCCGGGTTTGGCGTAAAAGATGAAATTAAATTATTTCCGGTTGCTAAGGCTACCGAGGTTTTTGTTTTAAATAAGACTGCATGGAAACCTTTTGCAGAGGCTATGGGTGTTTCGTACCGTGATTTAGTTACCTGGGAAGGTTTAGTAAAGGTTGCGGAATTATATTATAAGTGGACTGATTCGTTAACTGCCGAGCCTAATGACGGTAAACCTTTTTTTGGCCGGGATGCCTTGAGTAACTATATTTTAACCGGTACTTATGAGCTTGGCCATAGTATTTTCAATGTTTTGGAAAACGGTGATGTTGATTTTGTATTGGATAAAAAATCCTTGCGTGCTTGCTGGGATAATTATTATATTCCGTTTGTAAAAGGTTTTTTTACTGCAAAGGGCCGTTTTAGGGCCGATGATTTAAAAACGGGTGATATTATTGCTTGTGTAACCTCAACTTCATCCTCAATTTATTTACCGTCAAAGGTTATAAATTCTGAGGGTAATTTTGAGCCTGTCGATTTAGAGGTTTTACCAATTCCTCATTTTAGAAATGCAAAGCGTAAAACCATTGTGCAGCAGGGAGCGGGTATGGCCGTATTAAAAAGCAACATAAAAAGAGAGACTGCCTCTGTCCTATTTTTAAAATGGTTTACCGATATGCAAAAATATTCCGAATTTGCCGTTTCAACAGGTTATCTGCCTGTCAAGAAAAAAGAACTTGAAGCGGAACAGGTAACTGCTGCTTTTTGCAGTGACGGTATATGTATTTTACCTGTAGTCCAGGATGCGCTTAAGGTAAGCATAGAAACAATGAAATCCTTAGATCTTTATTTTCAGCCGGCTTTTAAGAATTCGGATAAGGCAAGGAATATTCTTGCAGATTTACTTCAAGAAAAAGCAAAAGAAGATAGGGCTAAGGTACTTGAAAAGATTAAGGCCGGGAAAAGCTATAAAGAAGCTGTAACTGATTTCATTGGTGATGATTCCTTTGACGTCTGGCTTAAGCTGCTTGAAAAAAAATTACTTGATTTAAAATAATTGGAGTGATAATGAAAAAAAGTAAAGGTAAACGAAAATATTCTACTTCCATTTTGTCACGGCTTTTGGTTCCTATGCTTTTTGTATTTGTTATTCAGGCAGCTGTAATGATGTCGATGTTTTTAAGCTCAGACATTCTTAAAAAATCCAGCGATAATGCCTATGGAGTTCTAAGTGAAAAAGTTTTAAACCGCAAAATACTGATCGAAAATGAAATGTCGAATAGGTGGACAAGAATTACAGATTTGCATGAAAAGGTTTTAAAAGTAATTCAAGAAGAATTATCCCGTAATAATATTGAGCTTTATCAGCTTGCAGATAATCCTGACTTGCAAAACAGTATTCTCAATATACTTCTGCCCCAGCTTATATATACCATAAGAAGGAACTATGTTACAGGTGTCTTTTTGGTGATCGATGCTCCCGCCCCTCTTGCAAAAACAAACGACTTTTTTTATCCGGGTTTATATATAAGAAATGAAGATCCTTCGTCTTATTCTTCAAGCAATGAGGATATAGTTATATCGAGAGGTCCGGCAGAGGTTGTGCAAAATAATAATATTGCCTTAGGGGTTGATTGGTCTCCCTTTTTTACCATTTCACCTAACAGCCGGGATATTGTTTACAGATATTTTAATGCACCCATTGCAGCTGCCGTAAAATATCCGAATGAATCCGTCAAAAATCTGGCATTTTGGAATACTCTATTTAAACTGGATCCTTTAAGTGATGAGGCAATTACATACTCTATTCCGATAATGGATGAAAAAGGAAATATTTACGGAATTCTTGGCATAGATCTTTCGGCAAAGTATATTCAGACCTTTTTAGACTTTGATGAGCTTGATATTTCTAAAAAGGGAATGTACTGTATGGCTGTTCATGATATAAGTAATGATGCCGGAACTTTTTTGCCAATAGTTTTTAACAGCATTGCAAGTAATTTGAATTCCAGCCATATTCCTGCCTTTGAGGTTGAACGGACCGATTATAAAAGTGTTTATAGTATTGATAAGGGCTCAATATTTACAGAGAGATATTGTTTGGCCATAGAATCCTTTCATCTTTATCAGCGTAACGGAATGTATGAAAATCAAGAATGGGTGCTTATAGGTTTGGCTCCTGAGGCCGGAATTCTTTCGTTTTCGGTAACACTTAAAAAAATATTTTGGCAGTCTGTTCTTGTATCGGGCTTTTTGTTCTTAGCCGGATCTTACTTGTCGAGTAAGCATATTTCCAATATGTTTACAAAGGTTGTATTAAAGCTGCAAAACAGTGATCCTAGAAAGATAGTAAATATCGAAAAAATGAATATAACCGAAATAGATACTCTAATTGTTGCAATAGAAAAATTAAGTGCCAGTGTTTTTAATGCAGCTTCTCGGGTATCTACGATTATAGAAAAACTTCAAGTTCCTATAGGCGTTTTTGAACACAATATTTTAATGGGGACGGTTTTTTGCAATTCGATTTGGTTTAAGCTTTTTAATATTCAAAAATATTCAGGCGATTCCGTTTTGAAGACGGACGAATTTTATAAATTGTTGGATCATTATGAGTATTATATAAATACAAAGGATGATGCAAAGACTATCTATGCTATACCGACAGGGGCTCATGGAAAGGTTCGTTGGATTAGGTTTATGCAGACGAAGGAAAACGACAAAATTTTAGGTATAGCACTAGATATTACAAAGGAAGTTGAAGACCGCAAAAAACTTGAACTTCAAATGAATTATGATGAGCTTACAGGTCTTTATAATAGAGCTGCCTTTGATAGAAAGATAACCGAAGTATTTAAACAAAAGCATTTAGGTATTTGTGCCCTTGTTATGTGGGACCTTGATAACCTAAAATATCTAAACGATTCTTTTGGCCATGCTTATGGCGATACGCATCTTATGGCGTTTGGAAAAAAACTTGCTATGCTGCAACAAGACCGCTGTCTTGTTTGCAGACGCTCCGGAGACGAGTTTTATACCTTCTTTTACACCTTTTCGACGTCGGACGAAATAAAGCTTATTTTGACCGCTTTTTGGAAGGATATACAGGAAACGCCTATAACCCTTCCTAATGGAGAGACATCAAGGCTTCGAGTTTCTGCCGGTTTGGCTTGGTATCCTTATGATGCCGACAATCAAGCCGATTTGATTCGATATGCCGATTTTGCAATGTATGACGTAAAACACTCGTTTAAGGGCTCTTTACATGAATTTAACTTGGATGTTTATAAAAAAAATTATATAATGATCCATGGTACGGAAGCTCTCAATCAGATGCTTGAAAGGAATCTTATAGAATATGCTCTACAGCCGATTGTTACTTCCGGTACGGGCGATATTTACGGATATGAAATGCTGATGCGTTCTTCGGCTCCGGAATTTAAAAGTCCGGAGGACATACTGCGTCTTGCTAAAGCACAGTCAAAACTGCATAAACTTGAAGAGCTTACTTTTTTTGGCGCTATGGATACCTTTGTTAAAAAGATCGAAAAAGGAGAGATATCTAAAAATGCGAAGATATTTTTAAATACCATAAGTTCTCAAGTTTTATCGGATGCCAAATTCTTTGAATTTGAAGAAAGATTTAAGCCTTATCTTTCAAATATCGTTTTGGAAATCACGGAATCAGAGCCTCTTAACACGAACTTTTATGATCTAAAAAATGAAAGAATCCGTAATTGGAATGCAATGGTTGCTATCGATGACTTCGGAAGCGGTTATAGTAACGAGTCATCCCTTTTATTCCTATCGCCTAATTTGGTAAAAATAGATATGTCCATAGTAAGGGACGTTCATAAGAGCCTTGATAAGCAAAATGTATTGGAAAACCTTGTTTCTTATGCAAAGAAGAGAGATATAATAATATTGGCCGAAGGTGTTGAAACAATCGATGAGATAGATGTATTGCTGCGCTTTGGTGTCGACTTGTTCCAAGGTTACTTTTTTGCAAAGCCGTCTTTCGATATTGTTCCTATACCTGAAGAAAGGATACAGGAGTTAAACAGGATTTTCTCTTTGTATTAGGGCCTGTTTGATCTTACTTGCGGTAGATCCCAGTTGACCGCAAGCTCCTCCTATTTTTTGCCCTCGTTTTTGTCTGGTGCTTATGTTTAAGCCTGCTTTTTTTAGATAGTTTTCAAAATTACGGACTTCGGCTTCTGAAGGGCTTTTAAAATTCAAGCCTTCTACCGGATTCCAAGGTATTAAATTTATAAAACACTCAAGGCCTTTTGCAAATTCCATAACCTGCTGAGCTGCCTTTTTATCGGTGTTAAGCCCCTTCATAAGGGCCAGTTCTAATGTTACTCTCTTATTTGATTTTGAATTAAAATATTTTATTGCTTGCTTTAATTCGTCAAGGCTGTTTGTTTTATTGACAGGCATAAGCTCTGACCTTAATACCTCGTCAGCTGTTGTCAGAGAGACTGCAAGACGCACTTCAGGCCCCTTATCTGCCATATCGTAGATACCCTCGCATAGGCCTGAAGTCGAAATTGTTATGCGTCTTTTAGAAAGGTTTCTTCCTTTGGGATGAGCAAGAATTTTTATTGCCTTATCTATTTCGTTCAAATTTAACATGGGTTCCCCCATACCCATAAAGACTATATTATCCAAGGCGCCGGCTTCTCTTTCCAAATGCAAAAACTGTTCTACGATTTCTGAAGCCGAGAGGTTTCTTAAAAAGCCTATCTGCCCGGTCTTACAAAAGGCGCATTTCATTGGGCATCCTGCCTGACATGAAACACAGGCCGTTTTTCTTTTTGCTTTATCTGTAAGTAAGACGGTTTCTATGACGGAGCCGTCATAAAGCTCTACAGCCAGTTTGATTGTACCGTCTTTATCTTTTAAAGTTTCTTTTATTTTGGTTGAAAATAGAGAAAAATCTTTTTTTAGTTTAGAGCGCATGTCAAATGACAGATTTGTCATGTCATCAAAGCTATGTACTCCTGAAGCTATCCAGCGAAAAATTTGTTCGGCCCGGAATTTTTCTTTTAAGCCGCAAAAGTTTTGAATCTCTTCAGGAAACATTCCTGAAAGAGATATTTCGTTTTTTTTAATGGTCATTTTTTGTCAGCTCAAACAGAAGATCCGAAACTGTTTGATTTTTAATTCCAAGTTTTTGGAAATCCATTAAAGTTTCTATTGCTTTTTGTTTTTCTTTTTTTTCTATATAACACTGGGCAAGTTCAAGATATACCCTGTAGTTTGTATCTTCGGTATCCTTAAGATGGGTTAGGGTAGTAATAGCCTGATCATATTTTTGCTGCAGCTTACACAATATTGCAAGACCTAACATTGCATATGAATCAAAGTCTATATCGAGAGCTTTTTGATAGCTTTCCTTTGCCTTTTCAAAGTCATTCATACTGCGGTAGGCATCGCCTATTCGTGTTAAAATGACCTTGTTGTTAGGATCGAGTTCAGGTATTTTTTTCCAGTATACTATTGAGTTATATTGCTGATTTAAACCTCTGTAACAGTCAGCCAAGCCGAAAAGTCCGTAAAAGTTGTCGGGAGCACGTTCAAGAGCTCTTTCAAAATAATATACGCCTCTATCAAATAATTTCATTTTTCGGTAGCAGTTTCCAATAGATGTTAAGATGCGGATGTCTACAAATTCTCCGCTTGATTCCATTACCTTTTCCCAGTAGACAAGTGCTTCCCTATATTTTTTAAAGTCATAATTTAGGTGTCCCAAGCCTATCAGGGCATAAGCGTTTTTCGGGGATTTTTCCAATACTTTTAGATACAGCTTTTCTGCCTTGTCAAATTCCTTGGTTTTTCGGTAAGCATCGGCAACCCGAGTTAAGACTGTAATGTTTTTATCGTCAAATTTAAGGTACTCTTCCCATATGGATATAGCTTTTGGAAATTGGTTCATGGATTTATAGCAGTCAGCAAGGCCGAAAAGAGCATAGTTATTACTGGGATGATATTCAAGACATTGTTTGTAAAATTTTATTGCTTCATTGAATTTGTTGTTTTTACGCTCTGCATCACCTAAGCCTACTAATGCATAATTATTTGTAGGATCAAGTTCCAATATTTTTTTAAAAACATTGATTGCTTCGGTAATACTGTTTCCTTTCAAAAGAGAGTAGGCTTGTTTTGAAAGTTCCGATATTTCAACCTGTTTTGAATCCTCGGGGCTGAATATGTCTTCACTAAAGGCCGGACCGGTTATAAAATCCGATTCCTCAAGAGCAGAAATTCCTTTATCTAAATTGTTTTCAAAAATTTCTGTAGTCTTATCCGGAATATCCGTATTGGCTAATTTTTTTTCATATTTGATGTCTGACATTAATCCTCCATAAATGTATGTACTTACATCTAAAATCAATTAAACGCTGCGAATTTTTAAATCAGCATACGTATAATTTCCGCCAACTTATCCAGCAAAATACCTTCTTTATAGGTATTATGAGCCAGATGATAAAATTTTAATGCTTTTAGGTGTTCATTTTGGTTTGCGTAGTAGTCGCCTATTCTTGCGAGGCCGTCCGAATAGCCGGTTGTAATAAAAATCCTTTCTGCAGCAGTTATGTCCTTTTTATTGTAAAGTTCATTACCGCGAAGGTTGAGTTTTGCCTTTTGTTCTGCAGTCAAGGTTTTAACAGGCAATTCGCTTGTTTTTATAAAGCCTTCTTTAATTTTTTGCAATATTCTTTCCTTTAAATATACTTATATAAATATTTAAATTTTATATTGTACGACTGTAAAAATAGTAAGCATTGATTTATAGAACTTTAAACATCACTAATTGCAAAATGTTACATTAAAGCCTTATTTATACAATCAATTACCGAATATTATACCCCGGCTTTTGGTTTAATTCAATAACTAATAGAAGAAAATTATAACCAAAGAGTAGAATTCGGACCACTCCTTGGTTATTCGGGAAATTTATTTTTACATATTATTCATCAAAATCATCGTAATCCAAGTCATCATCGTCATCATATTCAAAGTCTTCGTCATCAAAGTCATCGTCGAAATCATCATCAAAGTCATCGTCATCATCAAAATCGTCAAAGTCATCGTCAAAATCATCATCGTCGTCGAAATCGTCAAAATCATCATCAAAGTCATCGTCGAAATCGTCGTCATCAAAGTCATCATTGTAAGAATCGCTAAAAATTAAGGTATTATCGAATTTTTCCAATTCAAGATTTTCAAGCATAAACAACCCCTTGTACTACTATTAGTTTATATCTATATGATTATAATAGATGAGAGCTCGTATTTTTGTCAACTAGATAATATCAAATTCTTGTCTTTTTTATATAATTTATTGCCGGATTTTATATACCAATAATCCGGTGCGTCCTGTTTCGAAAAAGCTTTGTTCTTCCCAGGCCGAAATTATAATATCATTTTTGATTACAAAGTATGTATAAATAAAGTCTTGGGGTAGAGCAGGCAGTGAGATTTCCTTCCATTCTTGTGTTTCAGTATCTGTATAAAAGAGCCTGCCGGTTTCTAAAAGAACAGCTTTAAAAGGGTTTTGATTGTTTTCAGGCGTAAATTGGCATACAGAGGCTGTAATTTCAAAATCTCCGGCATATGAGTTATTGGTGTTTTGGTAAAAAATTACCTGTTTTGTATTTAAGTCTTCCGAAAATATCTCTGCTTTTATGTTTTTTCCGGTCATCTTCAAAATTTTTCCTATGCCGTCCTTATCTCCAACGAGGGAAGAAGGAGAAGATGCATTGATAAATTCTTCTTGGCTTATTACGGAGTAAGTTCCTTTTAATAAGTCTTCAAAAGAAGAAAAAGAAAAATAGTCGAATGTTACATGGTCACCTTGTTCCGTTTTAAAAGCCGCAAACCATTTTTTATCGAATTCCAAGGCTGAGAGCTGTGAACCGGTTGTGAGTTTAAAATGTTCGGGGCGGATAAGGCTTAAAAGCTCTCCATTTACGCTATTATACCTAAGGAGGCTTGAAGGGCTTTCATCGGGTAGAACAGATGAGAAAATAGTATTTGTATACAGCCTTAAAAGGCTCCCAATGCCTGTTTTATAAAAGCCTTCAGCCGTTTTTGTATAAAATTCGCTTTTGATTTCTATTTTAGGTTCCTCTTCAATGGGGAATGCCGGTAAAATTCCTGCCTTATTTACAAGAAAGAGGGGCGGATCATACATAAGCCCTAGGCCGGACACTCTTAGAGCCTCTGTCCACGGCATAAAATCCTGCTTGGGAACTTTTTCGGGAGAATCCGTTTGCTTTAAACACGGAGTTTCCGATTTTTCAGCTTGAGTAAAATAATACCAGCGTATGTTTAGCGATTTGGTTTCCGCCTCGGTTTTTTCCGTTAAAGAGACTGTTTCTGGTTCGGCCTCTTTGTTTGCACAAGCGGCAAATAAGAGGACCGAAGCCAGAAGTACAGGAAAAACCCGTACTTTAAGTAAATTATGCAAGGGCTATTACTTCAATTTCGACGAGGGCGTCTTTAGGAAGGCGGGCAACCTGTACGGCTGATCTTGCAGGATGGTTTGATGAACCGAAGATTTCTGCATATACCTCGTTCATTGCAGCAAAGTTATTCATATCGCTTAAAAAAACGGTGGTTTTAATTACCTTATCGATGCTTGTTCCTGCCTGCTCCAAAATGGCCTTTACGTTAAGCAAGGATTGGCGTGTTTGGGCCTTAATACCTTCGGGGAAGGCTCCTGTAGCAGGATCCAAGGGAATCTGTCCCGATGTAAACACAAAACCGTTTGCCTTAATTCCCTGGGAATAGGGGCCGATAGCTGAGGGTGCCTTGTTTGTTGCGATAATTTCTTTCATTTAAAACTCCTTAAAAACAAATTTTATGAAGCTATTTTACCTTTTTAAGGCCTCATAGTCAAGCCGAGGTTAGCAGCCTGCTGATGCAAGCTGCATAAAGCTAAAATAGGGCTTATACCTATTCCCATTTGAACCGTCCGCCTGTGTAGTTAAGCTCTTTTGAAAATTCTGCGTCCGTATCCTTAACTGTTTCGTATTGCCATTGGGCTGAGCTGCCGGTTTTTTTGAAAAACACCAGTTTGTTTAGCTGGGTACATTTTGGGGTTTCAGTTTTATTACCCTTATAGCCGTCGGAGGCTATTACCATCTGATTATCGCCTGTCTTGATAAAGCGGTAGGGGGCGTAGTTCTCCTTCAATTTGTCTATAGTCCCTGAAGGCCATAGATTTGTCAGGGGCGAGGTTTGTATATTACCGCTTAAATTTTCCAGCTTTAATAAGCTTCCTCCTACCGATACCTTTGTTGTATATGGACTATCCAATCTTCCCTTATATTGGGCTGTTAAAATATATAAAGCTCCGTCTTTAATATACATGTCGTTAATAAAATTTGGAGCAAGGTCATCGGCATTACCCGGATTTGTATGATATCCTAAGTCTGTAAGAGCATATTTTTGATTATTGGGTGGTGAAGATGTATCTACATATTTCCATATCGAGAGAGCTGCATTTGTTCCCTGTTCTTTTTTTACTGTTACAAATAAGCCCTCAGAGCTTACAGTCATTGCCATTACAGAGAAACTTGCAGGTAATATTGTATAGCTCTCCTTGTATGAGCCGGAACTAAAACCCGCTGTCTTTGTCCATGAATTTTTTTCCATTGGGGTATTACTATTATTGTTATTATAGCTATAAATCAAATACCCTGTGGTATTATTGGATGTATCGACTGCTATAGCTATTGGCGTTTGATTTTGATTGAGCGGAGTACTTGAGTTATAATATAACTGCTGTTCGTGAGGTGAGCTTGTATTAAAACTGCCGTCAGAATTTTTTGTGTATTGCCTTACCTTATAGGTTGACCCTACTTTCCATACCACATATAAGTTGCCGTCCTTGTCAAAGGAAAATACATCAAGGGGATAAGTAGTTCCGGAACCTGTTATCAGAGGTGTTTTGCCCGATGTATTTGGGTCTTCATCTGTAACTTCATAAAAATTATAACCGGTTGTTCCGTTTTTGGTCCATACTATCATCTTTCCCGGTGAAGGAGGTGTCGGCGGAGCTGCTTCCTGTTTTTCTTCAAACCAAGTGTGGTCTGTAGGCTCGAAGCTTAAAGCACCTGAGACTGTGTTAAGGCTTGCAATCCTGTTTTTGTTTTTTTCTACTTCTGCATGTGATGTTCCGGTTTGTAATTTATATCCGTCGTCGGCTATGTAGATTGTTTCGTCTTCAAAGCCTATTATTTTTGCGGCACCGTAAAAGTTTGAAGCTTCGTCAATATTGGCAATATTGTCCGCTCCTGCGGTAAAGGATTGCGAAAAGCCTAATTTTCTTGCCGGTTCTAAATTTCCCTCATCGTTGTATGTATATTCTAAAATTCCGCCCAAGGAATAGGCTCCATTTATTAAATCATTTGAAAATGCAGAAAAAAGCACATAGAGCTTGTTCTCGTTTACAAAAATATCTCCGGATTTAAAGTTGCCGGCAGGAATATCACTTGAATTTATTTTAATCAGATTCGTAAATAAATCTAAACTTTTTATTGGATGCCCTGATATTTGTGTGCCGTTAAAATTATAAGAGTGTAATTTATTGTTATCATCGGCGATAAAGCAGAATTTATCATAAATAGCCATCCGGCTGATCTTATCGCCTGATGGGGTTTGAAAATTTGAAGGAAGTTCTATATTTGTGCTGGTTGTGCCGTCAGTTTTGTAAAGCTTATTCCCTGAGCTTTTTTTATCCAAAATATAGATATCTCCAGTTGACCTATCGGAAAATATTTCGACCTCATCTCCTGTCAGGCTTGATGTGAGCGGACTATGATTGTAGGCTGTATCTTCTGCTCCTTCACTTGTAAAGCGTTTTATTTTCCAGTGCGAAGAATCTTTATAAATAAAGTATAGCCTGCCCTTAGAGTCGCGGGCAAAGCCGGGAGTGCCGCTTATCGGCGTCGAAGCATTTATGCCGATATCGGAACTATTTTCAAATCTGAGTTTATGGTTTACTGGGCTTCCTGAATGTCCTATTGAAAATGCTATTTTTTTGTTACCAGAGGCTATTTTGTTTAGCTTCAACATGATATTATTTGTGCCTTGAGTAACGGTATGATTTACGGAAGTCTCCCATGAGGCTGAGACCACCGATAAACGAACCCTTATTTTTAGTTTTTCTCCTATAGGAAAGTTTTCAGAAAAAAACTTAGGGGTTCCTGCTTCAAATTTTCTTTCGATTATTCCGCTTGTTTCCCCTATTATTTGCAAATAAAGTTCCGAGGATGCAATTTCGGGAAGGCCGTTGCTTCCTATAGCCCTTGAAGACGATCCTTCAAGATCGATTATAACTTCTCCATACTCCTCTTGCATAAAAAAATTACAGGCACTAAAACATAAAGTAAAACAAAGCAAAAAAATAAGAATTTTTTTCATAAATTTATCTGACATCCTTTAAAATAAATATTTGGGTGAAACCGTTATGAAACATTATATATCAAGGTTTGGGAAAAAACAAGCACGGGATTATGTCCGCTTTATACGCTTAAAAAGTTCGGTGCGGTCGATTATAAAGTAGAGGGGGCGGCCGTGGGGGCAAAGGGGTTCGGGGAGGGCGAAGGTTTTTACTGCGATGTTGTATGCAGAGACGGGATCGATTATGTCTCCGTCTTTACAGGCTGCTCGGCAGGCTGAGCTTGCAAGGATGTGGTGCATGAGTCCGGACGGGTCCTTTCCTGCTCCTGCAAGGTCTTCTTTTAGCTCTTTTTCGGTACCGTGCCATCTTATGGGAACTGCCCTTATAATCCAAAGGCCTCTTTTTTCTTCCTTTATATTAAAGCCTGCTTTTTGAAGTTCAGGGAGGTTTAATCTTATTATTTCATCGTCTTTGTCCGATTCCGTTTCGATGCGGTACGGAATTAAAAGCTCTTGAGAGGGGCCTAAACTTGCTTTTAAGTCTTCAAAGAGGATCCGCTCGTGGGCGGCGTGCCGGTCTATTATATAGAGGGCATTGTTTTTTTCGACGGCTATGAAGGTACCGCAAAATTGACCTAAAAATTTAAAGTCGGATTTTGGAAGATCTTGCGGGGCTGTCTGCACTCCATGGGTTGCGGCCGATGCTCCATGAGCGGATGCCTGCACTCCATGAAAGGCGGGCGATGTACCGTAAGGAGAGACTGAAACCTCAATTTGTCTTATCGGAGAGGGCGGCCAATAAGGATTTACTTGGGGCTGCTTATAGGTTCTTTCGTAGGCTTGGTTTAACTCGGCGGCTTCGAATTCTTTTTTTTCGAAGCCTAAATCGGGCGTATATTTAGGTTCATAGCTTTCCTTTAAAAGATCCGAAACGGTCTTTTGCCTATAAAAAGAGCTGATGGCCGAGCTTAGGCTGTGATGAATTTCTTTATAGTCTTCGAATTTAGCTTCCCTTTTTGCAGGATGGATATTGAAGTCGACTCTTTCGGGTTCTACATTTAAGAAGACAAAGGCCGCCGGAAAACCTCCGTTGGGAAAGTATCCTTCCGAGGCGTAGCAAACGGCTTGAACAAGACCGTACTCGTTTATCCGCCTTCCGTTTACAAAGATGTAGATATTCCGCTTGTCGGATCGGACAACCGCGGGGCTTCCTAAAACAGCTTTAAAAGAAAAGCCGTCTCCTTCTTGGTTTATCTCGTAAAAAAGCTCTTCAGGTTCTTTAAGGCTCATAGCTGTAAGGCATCTTTCTTTTAAGGAAGAATGAGGCGGAAGAATGAGCTTATTTATTCCGCCCGCTATATAACGCATTTCGATATTGTAGTGGGGGATGGCCTTTTCGACAAAGGTCTGACGGCATTGTGCCGCCTCATATTGAGGGCGTTTTAAAAATTTTTTTCGGGCAGGGAAGTTTTCAAAAAGATTTTTAACTTCGACTGTTGTGCCCTTATTTAGGCGTGCAGGAGAAATCTTTCCTAAGGAAAGTTTCCAAGCTGCGGGGCCTTCGCGGGTGGAGGTAATTTCGAGGGAGCTTACAGCCTGCACCGATGAAAGGGCTTCACCTCTAAAGCCCAAGCTCCGTAAGTGAAGGAGGTCTTCAGCCTCTTCTATTTTACTTGTGGAATGGGTATGGGTACAAAGTTCCAAGTCTTCCCTAGTCATTCCGCAGCCGTCATCGCTTACCCTTATTGTACTTATTCCGCCTTCTTCTATTTCTACTATGATTTGAGAGGCACCCGCATCTATCGAGTTATCCAATAGCTCCCGCACAACAGAGGCTGGCCGCTCGATAACTTCTCCGGCGGCTATTTTGCTTGCGGTTTCTTTTGATAAGAGTTTTACGGGCTTGTATTCTCTCATGCCGGCTTCCCTTAAACGTTTTCCGTTATCGTAAACAGGTCGAGCTCCGGATCTTCTTCGGGCAGTACGGGCTGGTTTAATAAGACTTCAATCTTTCCTTCCATTTTTTCTATATCTTTTTCGAGCCCTTTGGCAAGCTTTATGCCTTCTTCAAAGAGGGAAAGAGCCTTTTCCAAAGGAATATCGGAGGAGCGTATATCATCGCTTATCTTTTCAAGTTTTTCCAGTCTTTCTTCAAATTTTTTCATAGACAAATACTATCCTTTTTTTTGATGAGGGTCAAGTCTTCTTTATGAATTCCGATAGCGGCGGATAATTGACAAGCTATATGGCTTATGCTAAACTACTAGTATGATGGATTTTAGCCGAAAGCTGCCTATAGGTGTACAAAGTTTTAAGGTATTACGAGATGATAATTATCTCTATGTCGATAAAACCGAATATGTTTATAGATTGGCATCTTCGGGCAGAGTTTATTTTTTAAGACGGCCGAGGCGTTTTGGGAAAAGTCTTTTTCTTTCTACTCTTGAAGCCTATTTTTTAGGCCAAAAAGAATTGTTTAAAGGCCTTGCCATTGAAAAACTCGAAGAGTCGGAAAAAGAAAAAAGAGAAATCTGGCTGGAATATCCCGTTTTATATTTGGACCTTAATCTTGCAAAATATGAAACAAGGGAAGACCTTGAAAGTGTTTTAAATAATCATCTTTGCAGATGGGAAGAATTATATGATAAGAGCAATTCTGAAAATACTCTTGCAGAACGCTTTTTCGGCATCATACACCGTGCATACAAAAAAACCGGAAGGCAGGCAGTTATCCTTATAGACGAGTATGATAAGCCCCTTCTTCACACTATGTGGAAGGATGCTGCCTTAAATGAAATCTATAAGACAATTCTTAAAGGTTTTTTCGGAGTCATAAAAACAGCCGACCAAGCAATACGCTTTGCCTTTTTAACGGGAGTTACCAAATTCAGCAAGGTAAGCATATTCAGCGATTTAAATAATCTAAACGACATAAGTATAAACCCTGAATGTTCAGCTATTTGCGGAATAAGTCAAAAAGAATTATTAGAAACCTTCCGCCCAGAAATAGAAACCCTAGCCGAAAAAAACGAGCTCAGCTATGAGGATTGTGTCTTGACCTTAAAGAAAAGATATGACGGTTATTGTTTTTCTTATGGGACGGAAACGATGTATAACCCATTCAGTCTACTCAATGTCTTTTTTTCAAAACAATTTGAAGACTATTGGTTTGCAACAGGTACTCCAACCTTTTTGGTAAACGAATTAAAAAGAGCGGACTACAATATTCCCGACTTAGACGGAAATGTTGAGATGAATTCAGCATTCTTATCCGAATACAGGGCCGGTGTGGATTCGATTATACCCGTACTGTTTCAATCGGGTTACTTAACGATAAAAGGCTATGATAAAGAATATAAGATGTACTTGTTGGGCTTTCCAAATGAGGAAGTTCGTTACGGTTTTTTGTATAATCTTTTACCCGAATATTCAAATATAAACTTTACAGATACCTCTTTTAATGTGGTACAGTTTACAAGGGATTTAAGAGCGGGAAAGGTAGATGAGTTTATGCAAAGATTAAAGTCGATAATGGCAAGCCTCCCCTACGGTACGGAAAAAAAAGACAGCAATGAAAGCATCGCCTTGAGGGAGCATAATTTTCAAGTTTGCATTTACTTGGTTTTTGCCTTGATGGGACAGTTTGTCGAAGTGGAAACTCCTTCATCTACAGGAAGAACCGATTGCCTTGTAAAAACAGAAAAGGCTGTTTACATCTTTGAGTTTAAGCTAAAGGAAAGTGCGGAAGATGCCTTAAAACAAATCAAAGAAAAAAACTATGCCGAAAGGTACAAGGCCGAAAATAAAAATATAGTTCTTATAGGTGTAAGTTTCGATCCTGAAGAAAAAACCGTAAAAGAGTGGATAAGCGAAACATTGACATGATTTATAAATTTTGATAACATGTATCAAAGATTGTAATTTTTAATAGATATAAAATGAGAGGAAAATAAATTGAATAAATAGACAAAAATAGCCGCCGATTACAGATTTTAACTTTCTTTTAAAACTAGATAACTTCTAAAAACTTGTTTTTTGAGGAGTGCTGTAATGGTGTGCCTTTTAAGTTGTAAACTTTTTTCTTTTGTCTAGGAGTTCAATATGTTAAAGAATTTTATTAAGTGCATCTGCACTGTTTTTAAATACGGAGCCTTTCCGGCTGTAGTCTTATTTTTTCTTTCGGTTTTTACCGGGCTGACCCTTCCTTTTACGGTTTTATATACTCAAAAGCTAATCGATTCTATAATTTTATTTTTAAAAGAGTCTGTTGTTTTGTCTTCTGTTTTATGGAATGCCGCTGTTTTAGCCCTCACCATTCTTTTTATGAATCATGTCAATTTTATAAGCAATATAGCCTTTATCTATCTTGAAAAAAAATTGACTTATAATTTATCCGAAGCTATTTTAACCAAGATGCTTAAGATAGATTTTGCATGTTTTGAGGATGCTGCATTACACGATGCATTAAAGGAAATCAGGAGCCGGCCTGCAAAAAAGGTTATAAATCTTTTTAAGGAATGCAGGGCCTTCCTTTGTGATAGTATAAAACTTTTTGGAATGGTTTTTATATTTGCAAGGGTTTCCCCTTGGCTGAGTTTCGGTTTTTTTGTTTTTTTAGTTTTGGATTTTATAAACGAATATATTGCAACAAAAAAAATCCAAGCTATCTATGCTTCTCAAGTTTTTGATGAAAGAGAACTCGAAGATTTAAGCTCCCTCCTTTCAAATAAGGATGCCTTACCCGAATTAAAAATATTTTCCGCAATTCCTTTTATCGTAAAAAAATTTAAGGATAAATATAAGGTTTTATTAAAGGAAAGAATATCGATTACCCTAAAATCTTACCGTTATATGGGGATTGCTTCCGTAATAATGATAGCATGGTTTTCTTTTTTAATCTTTGTTTTGATTAGGTTAATCATAAGAGGACAAGTGTCTGTAGGAATGTTTACAGGTCTTATAGCCTCAATAACGGAAATCTATTATTTGCTTGTATTTATGTCTCAAAGTTTTTGGGGCTTAATCGATGATAACAAAAGTATCGGCTTTTTGTACACATTTATGGATCTTCCACATGATATTCATTATAAAAAGATGCTGCATGAGGAAAAAATTTTAGAACAAAACATTTTAGAACAAAACATTTTCGATAAAAAAAATGCAATCATTTTTGAAAATGTTTCTTTCCATTATCCTAATTCTGAAAAAGAAGTTTTAAAAAATATTTCTTTTAGGATTGAACCGGGGGCTCACATCGCCTTGGTAGGAAAAAACGGCAGCGGAAAAACAAGTTTGATAAAACTGATTTCAGGGCTTTATAAGCCTTCAGCCGGAAATATCTTTATAGGTTCAAAAAACATAAACTCTCTTTCCCGCGATGCTCTTCACAGGGAGTTTAGTGTTGTGTTTCAAGATTATGCAAGCTATCAGATGACCCTGCGTGAAAATGCAGCACTGGGAAGCATCGAATTTTTAAACGATGATGAACACCTAAAAAAATCCCTTGCCCTTATTTCCGATGATCCGGTTTTTGATGATCTGGATAAGCATCTTGGAAAATTGGAAGAATCGGGAACGGAGCTTTCGGGAGGCCAAAAACAAAAACTTGCCATTGCAAGAGCTTGTGCCGCTAAAACTAATTTTATAATTTTTGATGAGCCTACGGCTTCCTTGGATCCTTCAGCCGAAAAAGAAATGTACCAAAATCTTCAAAAAATTATAGGTACTTCCGATAGGGGGCGGGGCTGTATTTTTATCTCTCACCGTCTTGCAAGTGCAAAAATGGCAGACATTATTTTTGTGCTCGATGAAGGAAGAATAATAGAAAAAGGCTCCCATGATGAACTTATAAAAAACAGCGGCCTTTATTTTAAAATGTACAAGGAGCAGGCCTCTTGGTATAAGACTGAGCCTGACACTAATAAAGTTTTATGAGAGGAAATTTATGAAAAATAATTATCTATACCGTTCTTTTAAATTTACTTTTGGGGTAAGTCCCGTTTCACATATTTTTGTTTTAATTGAAGAGATTTGGCAAGCCTTGTTTCATTCTATTGCAGCTCTTCTTTTAAGCGGTTTTATTGACACCGTTATAGCTTATTCTCAAAAAAGGGTTGAAGCAAAAAGTCTTTTACTTTATGCTTTGAGTTTTGCCTCCCTTTATGTCTTACAGGAATTATGGGCACTTGTTTATAACGGCACAATGAATATCGGAATGTATGAAAAACCGAATAATTATGCCAATCTTTTAATTGCAGAAAAAGCTTCACGCTTACGCTTAATCGAATTTGAAGATGCAAATATTTTAAACATGTATAAGTATGCTAAGGATAACATAGAAAACGAATATGTGCCTTATCTTGTAATGCGTATGATTTATATCTTTTGCCGATTTATCGAAATAGCTTCTTTAACATTTGTAATAAGCAAATTCGATTGGCGGCTTTTCTTTGTTGCAGTCATTTCGGTTATTCCTTATTTTATTACCCGCCTTATCCGCGGAAAAGAAATGTATAAATATAAATCGATTCAAATTCCTGAGGAGAGAAAACTGGATTATCTTTGGTCTCTTTTTACGGACAAGAGTGCAGGGAAAGAATTACGTATTTCAAGATCCGATGAGTACATAAAAGAAAAATGGCTTAAAAAGAACAAGGAAGTTTTTGATCCCTTTTGGAAGTTAAAGAAAAAAGATGCCTTTTCCGTTTTGTTTTGCGACATGCTTTCTTCTCTCGGATATGGAATTGCCGTTTTTATCTGTCTTTATCTTGCCTTAAACAAAACAATCAGTATCGGAAACTTTGGAGCGGCCATCGGTGCTTTTACTATGATTCAGTTTTGTATGCGGAATCTTTTGGAAGCCTTAGGCTCGATTTCAATGTATGCCGCCCACACAAAACATTTTTTCGATTTTTTGGATTTAGCCGAAGAAGCTCCTGCCGAATCTAAAGAATCGGCCGCCGAATCTAAAAAATCGGCCGCCGAATTTAATAATTCGGCTTGTAGTTTAAAAAACTGCATCGAATTGAAAAACGTTTCTTTTTCATATCCGAATAAAGATAAAAAAGCTATTGAGGATATAAATCTTTCCATTAGAAAAGGAGAAACAATAGCTCTTATAGGCGAAAACGGTTCGGGTAAGACCACTCTTTCTAAAATTATTTTAGGACTTTACGAGGCGGACGAGGGTTCCGTTTTTTGGGACGGTAGCGATTTAAATTTTCTTGACAAGGATGCTCTTTATAAAAATATTTCTCTTACCCTTCAAAAGCCTGTTCAATATAATTTTAGTTTAAGAGAAAATGTTGCAATTTCAAATTTGAGCAGGATAAACGAAGAGGTAAAAATTATAGAAGCCTTAAAGGAAAACGATGCCGATTATCTTTTAGAAAAAACAGGCGGTTTGGACGGAAGACTTGGGCGTATTTTTAATGGAGCTGAACTTTCAGGGGGAGAATGGCAAAGACTTGCCCTAAGCCGCTGCCGTTTTAAAAATGCCGATTTTTTAATCCTTGATGAGCCGACCTCGGCCCTCGATCCTATCGAAGAAAGTCTTGTGCTAAAACGCTTTATAAGCCTTATCAAAAACAAAACCGCTGTAATTATCTCGCATAGGGCGGGCCTGTGCAGGCTTGTAGACAGGGTTGCCCTTATGAAGGAGGGCAGGCTCTTAGCTTTAGGTACCCATGACGAGCTTTTTTCTTCTTGTGAGGAGTATAGGATGCTTTATTCTGCTCAGGCTGATTTGTACAAGGATTGAAACTGAATTTCTAAGTTTTTTTCATTTATGCCTTGATTAAAATAAAAAAATAATGTATGCTCCTTGCAACATTTTGTGAGAGGTCGCTGACATTGTTACCCTTAATTATTTTAAAGGAAGGCGATAAGGCTTCCGTGCTTAAATTTGACGGAACGGGGGCCGAATTTTCCCGCCTTCGCAGTTTTGGAATAGATATAAATACGGAAATAACCGTTGTTACTTCTCAGGCCGATAAAAAAGGGCCTATTTTACTTTTGGTAAACGGTTCAAAATATGCAGTAGATTATAATCTTGCTTCTAAAATTTTGGTGCGTTTATAGTATTGAGGAGATTGGAGATTTAAATGACTCTTGATGAATTGGAACAAGGAAAAAAAGGAATTATAGAAGATATTGAGATAAGCGGAATGACTTTGCAAAGGCTTATAAGTCTTGGGTTTACTCCCGGAGCTGAACTTTCGGTTGTAAGAAAGGCTCCGCTTTTAGATCCCTTTGATATTTCCATCTGCGGTTCGCTTGTTGCAGTCCGCAAGGATGAGGCTAAAAAAATCATTGTAAAAGAAGTTTAGAATATGAAAAAAGAAAAAATAAATATTGCTTTTGCCGGTCAGCCCAACTCCGGTAAGTCAACCCTATTTAACATGATGACGGGAGCTCATCAGCATGTTGCAAACTATCCGGGTATCACCGTCGAGAAAAAAACGGGAGAGTATTTTGCTCTTGACCAATCGGTTTTTATTACCGACTTGCCCGGCACTTACAGCCTTACTTCCTATTCACCGGAAGAAAGGGTAACCCGTAATTTTATCCTCCGTGAAAAGCCCGAACTTTTGGTAAACATTGCCGATGCCTCAAATTTGGAAAGACATCTTTATCTGACATTCCAGCTTTTGGAAATGAACTGTCCTATTGTTATGTACTTAAACAAGATGGATTCTGCAAAAAATGCAGGCTTACAAATCGATGTCGATAAAGTTTCTTCTCTTTTAGGTATTCCGATAATAGCCGGTTCGGCTAAGAAAAAAGAAAAGATAAACGAATTAAAAGAGCTTATTTCAAGAAGGGCTGAAAGCTCCGAACCTCAAAATCCCTTTATGCTTACCTACGGTAAGGATATGGAATCCTATTTGGAAAAAATTGTCGAAAAATTAAAGGATTCTGCAAAGGACGAATTTTTTTCTATTCCCTTAAGATGGCTTGCAATTAAGCTTTGCGAAAAGGACTCCGCAGTTATCGAAGAAGAGGGTAAAAATTTTACAAACTTTGATTCCATTTTAACTTTTATAAAAGAAATCGAAGCCGAGCACAAGGAAAAACATAAGCACAGCTTTGAAATAGAAATAGCTCTTGCCCGCTCCGCTGCGGCAAAAAAAATCGTTGAAGCTGCGGTTTCAAAAAAAGAGCTTGAACAAAAAGCCGTCGAGTCCTTAAATATTAAAAGAAAGATTACCGAGGTTATTGCCGCCCTTATTCTTTGTTTTGTAACCTATGAAATTTTGGATTCCCTCTTTTTGCTTTTGCCGGTTCCTATCTTTGCAAATAGCATTCTACGCTTGATTCTTAGTATAGCCGGAGCCTTTGCCTTTACGGGAGGAGCTGCTCTTATCTATACTAAAGGCAGTTCAGGCAGTATAAATTCAACCGACAGAATCGACAAAGTGCTTTGCCACAAGGTTTACGGTCTTTTGATTTTGGTTGAGCTTGTTTTGGTTTTCTATTGGATAACGGTAGTTTTGGGTTATAAGATGACCGACAAGGTTTTCCCGATATTTAAATTTGTCAGAACAATAGTTTCTCAGCTTATTTATCCTGAAGGACTTATAAACGAGGGCCCATTAAGAGGTTTGTTTTTAAGCGGGATAATTGATGGGGCAATAATGATTTTAAACTATGTCCCAATCTTTTTCTGCTTGTTTGCTCTCATTGCTTTTTTGGAAGATGTCGGCTACATGGCCCGCCTTGCCTTTATCATGGATAGGATTTTACGCAAGTTCGGTTTACACGGACAGTCAACCCTTCCTATGATTCTCTCGGGTGTTATAATGGGAGGCTGCGTTGTTCCTGGTGTTATGTCCACAAGGACAATCAGAGATGATAAGTCAAGATTGGTAACGATTCTTATCTTGCCCCTTCTTAACTGTATGGCAAAGATTCCTTTTTATGTTTTAATTACGGGAATATTTTTTACAAGCTACCAATGGATAGTTCTAGGAGGAATTTCCTTTTTTACATTGATAGTCGCCCTGATTGTTGCAAAATATTTCAGCCTCTATGTTGTTCATGGCAAGCCTGAACCCTTTGTACTTGAGCTTCCGGCTTATAATATGCCGACCCTTAGAGGTGTTTTAACACGCACCTTTGAACGCTTATGGAGCTTTATAAAAAAAGTTGCAACGACTGTAGTTGCCGTTTCAGTTATAATCTGGGCAGGCGTAAATTTTCCTTCTTTGAGCTCGGAAAAAACTGCTCAATATGAAGCAAGAAAAGCAGCTTATATTCAGGACTTTGCAGGAAAGCTAAATAATTCCTATTCCCAATATTTTGCTTCCGAAAAGGGTTTTATTGAATTTCAGCGTTTAAACGAAAAGCTCTATTTATACGATGCCATGAATTGGTTCGGAGGAGCTAAGGGAACAGAAAGAAATGTAAACAGGCTTTTTTTACAAAATCCCGAATTTACAAAAATAGCTTTAAAAGGAAAAATAGAGCTCGGCAGCAATGTAGGTGCTTTTAAAAACTACCTTGATATGTATTCTGCCGCAAAAAAAGATTTTGATAAAGCTTACGAGGGTGCTCAAGAATTTCAAAAGCCTATTTTAAAGGCTTCCTTTTATGCTTACTGGCAAAAATTGAATCCTTACTTCTTTGCCCTTGTCAGAACCGGAAAGATAAAAATTTCAGGAACAGCTGTGGTCGATTCTGAGGCCGCTGCCGCAGCAAAGGCTATACGCCCTGCAAGTGCCGACCTAAAGTTGATCTCGGTACAGTTACGAAAAGAAACCTTGGAAAATTCTATTTTGGGATACATAGGAAAGGCTATGGAGCCCGTCACAAAATATGCAGGTTTTGACTGGAAGGTAAACATAGCAATTCTAGGTTCCTTTGCTGCAAAAGAAGCCCTTGTTTCTACCTTGGGTACTATTTACAGTGTCGAGTCTGCAAGCGAGGATTCGGGGAAGGTTTTGGAAGCCCGCATTCAGGATAAGGAAACGGGATTGACCCCCTTAGACGGGCTTACCATCATGATTTTGATAGCCCTCTTCCCGCCCTGTATTGCTACCGTTATGGCAACAAAGACCGAGACACAGAGCATAGGCTGGACCTTGTTCAGTGTTCTCTATCCTGTAGTGCTCAGTTCTCTGGTTGCCGTCCTTGTATTCCAGCTGGGAAGATTATTTGGCTTTTGATGTTTTAAATTATAAATTTTAGAGGAGTTATATAAATGAAAAAAATAAGCATTGTATTTGTTTTAATGATGTGTTCTATGCTGCTTTTTGCACATTCGCCCCTGTTGACCGTTGAAGATAACGGGGACGGAACTATCTATGTTCAAGGCGGATTTTCAAACGGTGCTACGGCAGCCGGTGTTAAGCTTTATCTTACGGATAAGGCTACGGGTCAAAAAATCTGGGAAGGAGAATTCCCCGATGTAGGCGAACTCAATCTGCCTATTCCTAATGTTCCGTATACGGTAACCTTTGATGCGGGGCCCGGTCACATTATAGTAAAAGACGGTCCCGAACCTGAAGGCGGTTTCGGCAGTCAGGCCGCTCCTGCTGAAGCGACAGGAGGAAACGAATCATCGGGCGATGCCGCTCCGGCTCAAAAACCTATTGCTGCCTCCGGTTCTGCAGGTTGGGTGCCTATGGATACCGTTTCGGCAATGCCCGGTGTCGGTCCTTCGTTTACGGCAATTTTGGCCCTTGTACTTGCCGTAATAAATTCGGTACTGATTGTCTTCCTCTTTAAAAAACAAAAAAGGTAGGTGTAAAAAGTGAAAAAGCTATTTTTTTCCGCATTGCTATGCTGTACGGCGTTGGGCCTTTTTGCTCACTTTCAAATTATTTATACTCCGTCTTCAGTAATCGAAGCTTCAAATAATAAGGTTGATTTTATAATTTCTTTTACTCATCCCTTTGATTCCGGCCTTACCATGGACATAGGTAAAAATGAAGCAGGCGAAATAAAAGGATTAAAGGAATTTTATTCCATCCATAAAGAAAACAAGACCGACTTAATGCCCTTTTTAAAAAAGGGAGAATTTGAATCCGCTGAAAGCAAGGCCCTTGCATATACCCTTGAATTTGATAAGGATGCCGGTTTTAAGGGAGGCGGAGACTGGGTTTTAGTTGCCGTTCCTCATCCTTATTTTGAAGCAGCCGATGACGGATATATTCAGCAGATAGCTAAGGTCTTTATTAACAAGGCCGGACTTTCAACCGATTGGCAGTCAAGGGTTGCCGAAGGTTATCCCGAAATTTTGCCCTTGGTAAAGCCCTATGAGATTTGGGAGGGCGGTGTGATCCGTGCCCTTGTTTTGGACTCCGATGGAAATCCTGTTCCATATGCTCAGGTTGAATTTGAAAACATGAACTACGATGTGGATATGGCAAACAAGAAATTTATCGGAGAACCCAAACTGCAAAAATCGGGTGCCGGAATGATAATGGCGGATAATACCGGCGTTTTCGAGTTTATTCCTCCTTGTCCGGGATATTGGGGCTTTGCCGCCCTCGGAGTAGGGAAGGACAAGGAATTCGGAGGAAAAGAGCTTTCTCAAGACTCCGTTATCTGGTTTGAGGTCAGCAAGATTGAAAATACTGCAGAAGAATCCGCAGCTGATATGGGAGCCGAAGCTTCAGCCTCCGATGAGGGTAAGACTGAAAAGGCAAAACCCAAGGAAGGATTTTCGCCTGCAGCCCTTATAATAGTAATCTTGCTTTTTGTGGTTATGTTCGCTTGGCCTCCTATCTTTAAAAAGATTTCGGATAAGGCTGAAAATAAATAGATAGCAAATAAATAAGCCTTGTTGGGGGCTTGCTTTTTTTTTGGAAATATTTATAATTACCCGAAGGTTATAGACAAATAAGGTTCTTAAATTAATTTTTAAGATTAAAAGGGAAACCGGTGAAAAACCGGCACAGCCCCCGCTACTGTAATTGAGTTTGTTTATCATAATGCAGCTATTTGGAAGCATAAGCCACTGTTAATATGGGAAGGCGATAAACTTTAAATCATAAGTCAGGAGACCTGCCTATTTGTATTACGAATCCTTCGGAGGGAAGGAAAATCGGAAAACTCATTATTGTACAACTCTGTTTTATTGTCAGCTTTTTCTATAAGCGAAGCTGATACCTTGCGTTTTTCGTGTTTTCTTTATTTAATCTCCGCTTTATTTTTAATTAAAAGTTTGCTGTTCTGTCTTTGGGGGCTTGCTTTTTTTTTGAAAATAAGATAAATTGTCAGTGTCAATTTACATTTGAATTCGAAAAAAGATTTATCCGTGAGTTTTAAGGGGTGCCTTTTTACTCTATCTTTTTTTGAACTTAGATAATGAGTCTTTAGACTAGAATATGTATAGGAGTTTTTATATGAAAAAATTTACAGGAATAGTTTTACTTTTATTCTTTGTAGCCATGGCTTCATTTGCTCACTTCCAAATGATTTATACCCCGACTTCAATCGTTGAAGGCAACTCTGTTGATTTTAAGATTGTTTTTACCCATCCTGCCGATGCAGGTCACACAATGGACATCGGTAAAAACGAGGCCGGTGAAATTAAAGGTTTTGAAAAATTCTTTTCGGTTCACAAGGAAAAGGTACAGGATTTGCTTCCCTCTTTAAAGAAAACAAAATTTGCTGCTTTAGAAAGTGAGGCTTCTGCTTATGACCTTACCTTGAGCAAGGATAACGGTTTTAGAGGAGGCGGAGACTGGGCTCTTATCGCTGTTCCCCATCCTTATTATGAAGGAGGATCTGAAGATATTTATATTCAGCAGGTTACTAAGGTATTTATAAATAAGGCCGGACTTGATACCGACTGGAGTGCAAGATGTGCCGAAGGTTATCCCGAAATAATGCCCTTGGTAAAACCATATGATGTTTGGGTAGGCGGCATTTTTAGAGGTACTGTTTTAGATTCAAAGGGTAAGCCCGTACCTAATGCAGAAATTGAAGTTGAATACATTAACTTTGATGTAAACATGAAAAAGAGCAAATTTGAAAAGAAGGCAAAAACAAAGAATGCTGCTGCAGTAATTTTGGCTGATGCAAATGGAAACTTTTCCTTTGTTCCTCACAAGGCCGGATACTGGGGCTTTGCAGCTCTTGGTGCAGGTAATACAAAAGAATTTGCCGGTAAAGAACTTTCTCAGGACGCCGTACTCTGGATTGAGGCAATGCCTGTAAAATAAGGAATGTCCTTATGACATTAGGAATGGTCTTGACTATTTCCATAGTTGCAGGCGTTATCATCTTACTCATCCGTAAATATTACAGGATATTTAAGGGTAAGGCTTCGGCCTGCAACTGCGGAGAAAAAAACATCAATCCTAAGAGCGGTTGCGGATGCTGTGGCTGTTCTATGGAAGAAAAAAAGTAGACTAACTTGCTTTAATTCGGGGTTCTCTCGAATTAAATGTTAGATATATTTAACTTATTAACTTAAAGGAGTTTTATTTTATGGTTAATAAAAGAATGGGTGCAAAGATTGCACTTATATTGGTTACACTTGCAGTTTTATTTACTGCATGTAAGTCTATGCCTGCTGTAGTGGAAGTAAGTCCCGATAAATTGGTAGCAGGACAAGAACTTGCAGCTTGGAAAGGTAAATGGGTTTCTACTTATACGGTAATGAATGATGAGTCATTGAATGCAGCCTATAAGAAGACTGCTGAAGGAATGCCTTATTATACTGAAGGCGGTTTGAAGGCTGCCGTCAAAGATATGTATGGAAGTTCTGTAACCGCTATGAAATTTAACGGTACCAATAAGGTTACTCTTACAATGCAGAAGAAAGACGGTAGTAAATCCAATGTAGTATGTGAATACAAATACATGGGTACGAAGGCTGTTCCCGGTCATGAGGGTTCACTTTGGTATACGTTTGAAGCGGTAAACCCAGGAAAAGAATTGCAGGCTTTAAAAAATATGATTATTATGCCTCCTCATCAACACGGAGATGGTCCTGTTCATTGGCATGTTCGTTTCGGCTACTACGGTTTTGATTGGCTTATAAACGGAGAAAAATCATGGCCTACCTTTGTTCCGGCCTCAACAAAAAAGAACGATATGTTAAAGGGTGCAGAATCTTCAATTGAAACTATGCCTAAATGGACGGATGCAGCTCCCTTTAAGTCTTATGCAGAACACGGAAGGTGGATCAATAGTCTCCTTGTTTTTGAAAATTCAAGCAAAGAGGTTATGGATGTCTATGCTAAGCTCATCAAAGAGTTTGAAGGAAAAAATCCTAAGGGCGGAGACTTTACCAGAGCAGAAATTATTGCAGAATTGCAAAAAAGCGATGACAGTTTAAAAGATTTTACTCATCTTGAGTTTAATATAAAAGACGGAAAAAATGAGCTTATAGTTTTTAAAGGTTCGAAAGAAATCTTCAGATCAAACTATGTAAGAGTTGCGCCCGGCAAGGCAAAGGCTTATATGACAATGAAAGCCGAAAAGAAAGATGCCGGAATGTTCTCTCTTATATCCTTTGTAGTTGTTCATGGTGCTCCTAATTATCACTTCCATTTGTGGTACGGAGCAACCGAAGAGGATATTGCTGCTCAGAGAGGTACCCCTACCTGTTACAAGGTAGATGTTCCTGCCGATATCCGAGCTAGCGGTATTGAAAGATCCGCAAAAAGAACTCTTTCAGCATTAACCGGAAAATAGTTCTGTTATTAAAAATGAAATTGCTGCTGATTGTTTAAATATAAATCGGCAGCATTTAGTCATAATTTTATTTTAAGGAGATGTTATGTCTAATAAAAAAATCGGTGCAAAGATTGCACTTATTTTGATTGCTGTTGCGGTAGCATTTACTGCATGTAAGTCTATGCCCTCTGCCGCTAAGACGGCTAAGGCTGAAGTTGAAAAACTTATTCCCGGTATGGAGTTGGCCGCCTGGAAAGGTGAATGGGTTTCGGTGGATGTTGTAAAAAATGATCCTTCTTTGAAAGAATTATACAAAGAAGCTGCATCAAAGAATTCAAATTATACCCAAGAGGGTATCAAAGATGCTATTGAAGGAAGAAGAAAGACGCCTTTTGCAAGGGTAAAATTTGACGGGACTAATAAGATAAGTTTTACCGTTATTGATGCAGACGGAAAACAAAAAGAGATCGTTGCCGAATATAAATATCTAGGCAAGGTTCCTATGCCCGGTTATGAAGGTTCTTTTTGGGAAACATTTGAGGCTGTAAAAAATGTACGCGGACTTACTATGGCCAAGTATATGATCTGTACTCATCCTCATAGCCATGACGGAGGACAGGTTCACTGGCATGTAAGATTCGGCGGAACGAATATTGATACCCTTGTAAAAAAAGCCGATCCTTCTTATTGGCCTACCTATGTTGACGGTTCGACAAGCAATGAAAAACTTTTGGAAAATTTTAAAAAATCGATAGAAAATAGTGCTGCCAAACTTCCTGCACCCTTTGCCGTTTATGCTAAAGAAGGAAAATGGATGAACAGCTCCTTAATTTACGATAATACAAGTGCTGAAGTTAATGCTGCTTACGACAAAATCATTAAAGAATTTGCCGGAAAAAATCCTAAGGGCGGAGACTTTACAAAGGCTGAAATTGTTGCCGAAATGAAAAAAGTATACGGGACAACCGACCTTTACACTCATGTCGAATTTATTACCGAGAACGGAAAGAACGAATTTGTAATGTATAAGGACGGAAAAGAAATTTACAGGGCAGCTTATAAGCGAGTTGCCGAAAATGCTGCAAAACCCGGCTTGGCCGTATCTACGGATAAAAAAGATGCCGGAATGTTTAAGACAATTTCTTTTACAAACCCCGGCGGAAGTCCATCTCATTTCCATTTTTGGTACGGTATGACCGATGCCGATTTTGCAAAGATTAAAGGAAAACCGACTTGCATACCTGCAAATTCATCAAACGAAATGATTGCAAAACGAGTTGAAGGTTCTTGCCGCAAAATTTTAAGCGGACTCATACAAAAATAAATGGATATTCCTCTAAGGTCTGATTGACTTTAGAGGAACTTATTTGATATTATAATAAAAAATTTTAATAGGAGAAGGAAAGATGAAAAAAAGAACAGCTATTTTTGTTTGTTTTTTAGTATTGGGAGCAGCTTTTTTGTTTGCTCATGCACCTGTCTTTAATTGCTATGATAACGGAGACGGTTCCTTCCTGTGTGAAGGCGGTTTTTCTGACGGCTCATCAGCTGCCGGTATAGAGATCCGAATTGAAAATCCAAAGGAAAAAGATGCTAAAAAGAAGGTTTTATTTAAGGGTAAGCTTGATAAAAACGGCGAACTTACAATAAAATATGCCGATATCAAGGTAAAAGATTTTATAATCATCTTTGATGCAGGCCCCGGCCATATTGTAAAAGTAAAATCAAGCGATATCGAAAAATAAGCCTTGGTTTTACTGTTTATTAAAAAGGGACTTTGTTTTACACTGTCCCTTTTTTTTCGTTTAAAAGAACATCGGCTGAGTGCCAGCTTAAAGTTGCGCATTTTATGCGGGCAGGCATTTGGGCAAAGTATTCCAAGATTTGAGCATCTTCCAGCTCTTCCTTTTCTTCTTCAGAAATTTCTTTCCCGTTCATCATCTTAAAAAATATTTCTACCTTGCGTTTGCCTTCTTCGGCTTTTTTCCCTTTTATAAGCTCAATTAGCATATTTGTAGAAGCCGTAGAAATAGCACAGCCCCTTCCTAAAAAAGAAGCCTCGTCGATGATTCCGTCTTTTTCCCTGATGAGGAGGGTAAGGTCATCGCCGCATGAAGGGTTATGACCTCTTTCTATCTTTACGCCTTCGCCCGAAAGTTCCCGGCAGTTTTCTTTTTTTCGTGAATATTCCAAAATCATTTCCTGATAAATTGTATCTATATCCATTTATGTTTCCTTATCAATATTCTTTTTTAGTCTTTTAAAAAAACGCTTTTTACTTTTTTTAATGCCGTTATCATAACGTCTATGTCTTCTTTTGTGTTAAAAATAGAAAAACTTGCACGGCAGCAGGAGTTTATGTTTAAGTGAGCCATTAGGGGCTGAGTACAATGATGTCCGCTTCTTACCATGACTCCGTACTCGTTTAAGATATAGGAGGTGTCATGCGAGTGTACATCTTTTACGTTAAAGGCGATTATGCCTGCCCGCTCAGGAGCATCGGTTCCGTAGGTTTCAACAAAGCCCAGTTTTTTTAATTCCGAAAGAGCATAATCGTCCAATTCTTTTACGGTTTTTTCTATATTGGAATAGCCGATTTTTTCGATATATTCTATTGCGTGTTTAAGAGAAACTATGGCGGAAGTGTCATGGGTGCCGCCCTCGTATTTATAAGGGGCTTCCTTAAACTCGCTTGAATCTTCCGTAACAAAATTGATCATATCTCCGCCGTATAAAAAAGGCGGCATCTTGTCTAATAGCTCTTTTTTCCCGTAAAGAACCCCGGCTCCGAAGTCCGAAAAAATCTTATGGCCCGAAAAAACCAAAAAATCGCAGTCAAGGGCCGATACGTTCTGCCTGTAATGAGCTATCGACTGGGCTGCATCGACTACAACAACGGCTCCGTTTTCATGGGCGAGTTTTATAACCTCTTCTACAGGGTTTATAATTCCTGTTGCATTTACCACGCTTGAAAGGGCAACAACCTTCGTTTTAGATGAAAGTTTTGCCTTAAAGTCGTTCATGTCCAAAGTGCCGTTTTTATTTAGGTAGATAAATTTTAGGGCTGCCCCCGTTTGTTTTGCAACAAACTGCCAAGGTACAAGATTTGCGTGATGGTTTGATACAGCCAATAGAATTTCATCTCCGCTTTTAAGCTGCGATAAGCCGTAGCAATAGGCGATGATGTTTAAAGCCTCTGTAGAATTTTTTGTAAATACAATGCTTTCTATTTTATCTGCCCCGATAAATTCGGCCGTTTTTTTTCTTGTTTCTTCAACCAAAATGGAAGAAGCTATTGCAAGGGAATGAGAGCCCCGCCCCGCATTTCCGTTTGAGTGTAAAAAATATTCTTTAACGCCTTCTATAACTTGTAAAGGCCTTTGTGCCGTTGCCGCCGAATCCAAATAATGAATGTTAGGATTTTGCATAAGCAAAGGAAAATCGCTTTTATACATCTATTTCTATGCTCCTTAAAGCCGCATTTAAAGTTCTATTCATTTTACAAAAAAATCGGCCTTTTGTCCAGCAATGGGGAAAAGCCTATAAGCCGCAAGACCGTTTATCTGTTTTCCGCAACCCCGACCTCTTGCAGAAATGCTTATAAAAAATGGGGTAGTGTACCACTCCGATTTAAAAGATATACAAAACGCTTACAAAATAGCTATGGAGGTATGAAATGAAAGTTACTAAATGGGATATGGCAGATTACATAGAAACAGCCGAAGACGTACTAATTTATTTATCCACAGCCCTTGAAGAAGGCGAGCCTGCCGATGTTATAAATGTACTTGGAGCAATATCCCGTTCAAAAGGCATGACACAGCTTGCAAAACAAATAGGCGTAAGCCGTGAAGCTCTTTATACTTCTTTGTCCGAAAAGGGCAACCCCTCATTTTCAACCGTCTTTAACATACTTCGATCAATGGGCATAACGCTCCACGCACGCCTAACCGAAACGGCTTAATTCCACATTCCTAATTAAGCATTCCTAATTAGGAATGCCCAATTATAAACCGCAAAAATAAAAAAGCTATTAACCAAAAATAAAAAAACAGCTTGACATATAATCAAAAAATGATTATAATTTATATATGTATAGGATAATCCAAAAAAAGCGGATAACAAAAGCTGTAGCAAAAATGCCGCAAAAAGAACAAGAACTATATGCCCAGCTAATACTGGATTTAAAAGAATCAGGCCCCGTGCAAACATGCTGGCCTAATTTCAGTTCTTTAGGCAAAAATAAATATCATTGCCACCTATCCTATCATTGGATTGCCTGTTGGAAAGAAACAATCAAAGGTATTGAAATGGAGGTATACTATGCAGGTTCACGTGAAAATGCCCCTTATTAAAATTGAAGGCGACATTCCGCCCGATTTATTGGCATTCGTAAAAACACAATACAAACATGTTACCGTCGAATATGATGACGATGACGAATACGAAGAGGTAACTGAAACCGAATGGTTTAAGAACATTCAAAAAAATATGACACCTCAAAAAACATTAAAACTTTTAAGAAACCGTGACAATCTTACACAGGCTGGACTTGCAGAAAAACTTTGTATCAATGTACAAAATGTTTCCGGAATGGAGCGGGGAGTCCGCCCTATAAGTATAGCTATGGCAAAAAAACTGGGCGCCGTATTTAACACAAGCTACAAAAAATTTTTATAGTTTATTATGATACAATTTTGCCTTATTTTTCCATCTTGATCTTTTTTATATTTTAGACTATATTGTTTCTATGATAGCTAAATCTTACTTAGGCTTAAAGTTAAATCTTTCGCACTCTAATTTATTGCACACGGCTAGTGTGTTAAAAAATATTAGCCTGAGTTTCCCCCCCCCCAATTTCGCTATTAAGTAGAATATCTCTAATTAAAGCTTTTAATATTTATTTTTCTCAATGTACAAACCGCAGAGTAGGCTTTATTCGGCTTTGCGGTTTTTTGTATAAATTTAATTATTTAAAAGGAGAATTAGTTATGAAACAGACTAATTTCAAATTTAAGACTAAGGTCTTAAATCGGGCAGTAAGTTTTACTGCATTGTTGTTGGCTGCAGGACTTTTTATCGGCTTATTAACCGGTTGTCCTACAGGTCAGGGAAAATCAGGCGGAAGTCAATCTTCCGAAGTAATTCCTAATACTCCCGGAAAGGCTTACACTGTGGAAGGTGTAACTTTTGTGATGAAGTCTATAAAGGCTGTAAGCGGTGCCGGGAATCAGCTGGGAGCAGAGTATATCTATAATAATGGATTACATGATATACAGCTTTCAGCCTACAACATAGGAGAAACTGAGGTAACGCAGGAGCTATGGAACAAAGTTATGGATAAAAATCCCAGTGTTTTTAAATCTAATCCTGCATCCGGAGAGGTACAACAAAGGCGTCCTGTAGAAAACATCAACTGGTACCATGCAATAGCCTTTTGTAATAAGCTCAGCCTAAAGCTTAATCTTGAACCTTGCTATACGGTAAAAGTTGGAGGAAGTCCTGTTGATTTTGATACTCTTACCTTTGATCAAATTCCCACAACCGATAATGCTGATTGGAATAAGGCTGAACTAGATATGAGTAAGAACGGCTTTAGGCTTCCGACGGAGGCAGAATGGGAGTGGGCTGCTAAGGGAGGAAAAAAATATATATGGCCTAATACAAATCAAAAGGATAGGTTAATAGAATATGCTTGGTATTCAAATCTTGACGGTGGAGATTTGGATCTAAAGACCCATGAAGTTAAAAAGAAAAAGCCTAATTATTATGGCCTTTACGACATCGCAGGAAATGTAATGGAGTGGTGCTGGGATTGGCAGGAAAATATTAACGCCGGAGCTGTATTACCACAAGACTATTCCGGCCCTGAGAGTATGTTCAAAGATAAAAAATTAAATAAAGAGGTAATATTTATGGTAAATAATAAGCTAAGAGACGGAATATTTTTAATAATACGTGAGTTTAAAAATAATATAGGAAATAATAATTTTATCCCTATGACCAGTTTTGACTCAAAAATAAGTAAATATTTGGGGCAATATTCAAGAGAAGAAATTGGCTCTGAACTTGAAAAAATGCAGCAGGAAGGGCTTATCTTTTTTCGGAAAGATTCAGGTCTTGCTCATGGCGGTATCAGTCTTACTACTGAAGGAAGAGATATAATTTTTTAAAATTAATATTAAAAAGAGCTAAGAACATACAGTTTATAATCGGACACGGATGTCCGTGGTTCTATGCTTTGAGAGTTTGTGCTTGCCGCAAGCTCTAAGGTTAAAAATGTACAAGGAAGTACATTTTTAACCGCCTTTCAGCACACTTTCTACATATTGCGGATTAGCCGAAACAATTTTAAGGAGAGATAAGGCCGCTCCGTCAGGTTTACGCCGTCCTTGTTCCCAGTTTCGTAGGGTTCCTATACTGATATTAAGCATAGCGGCAAATTCTTCTTGCGTTTTATTTGTCTTATCACGTATTTTAGCAATATCTAAAGGCTCTATTTCAAAAACCCTTGAAGGGGGGATTTCTCCTTTTTCAATTAAAACAGCTTCTTTTACACTTTGGAGTAATTCAGTAAACATCTCATCACTCATTTTTTTTCTTTTAAACATAAAAACTCCCTATAAATCTTTAATAAAACTTGCCAGCATATTTATTTGTTTTTTTGTAATATTCTCCGCATCGCTTTTTGAATAAGCAAATAGCAAATATATCTTTGTTTCAGTTTTTATAAAATAGATAATCCTAACACCGCCACTTTTTCCCGTATTCTTTTTACCCCATCTTATTTTTCGTATTCCTGCGCCTCCTTTAATCAATTTACCTTTTAATGGATTGCATACTAGATATTCTTTAAATTTTTTATATGTATCTTCATCCAGTAATTTATTTATTTGTTTTGTAAAAACAGGCGTTTCTATAATCTTCATATCTTATTATACGCCATTGGCGTAAGTCTGTCAATGCCGATTAAACACTTACTAAAATAAAAAGTTAAAACAAGCTGAATTTATAAAATACGGCCAGATTAAAAAATTAAATCTAATAAAATATTTATGATTTGTTAAAGGGTGGTAAAAAGAAAAGAGATGGGCGCTGACGGGATCGAACCGCCGACATTCTGGGTGTAAACCAGACGCTCGTACCAGCTGAGCTAAGCGCCCGATGAGATGGATAATATTACAAATTGCAAAAAATGTCAATACCTGTTTCATAAAAAAATGAATTTTTTTTGTAAAACGGGTATCGGTTTTGGAAAAGCCGGTTTTAGCTTATTTATTTAATTTTACAAGACCGGGAACGGGCCGGGGCTTGATAAATTTTATGAACTTAAAGGGATGAATATCTATTGCGTTTGAATACCAGCCGCCTACGGAGTAAGTGTCTATAATATTTACGCTTAATCCATAGGATATGGGAAGAACAATACTTTCTCCCAATAAAAGCTCCTCTGCCTTGCTTAACATTTCATATCTTTTTTTAAAGTCCTTTTCTGAATGGGATTTTAGGATTATCCTTTCAAATTCCGCATTTTTCCAGCCGGAATCGTTTAGGTTTGAAGCAGGGCGAAACATTTCCAAAAAGGCGATAGGATCTGCAAAGTCTCCTATCCACGTGATCGTTCCTAAATCGTAATCATTCGATTTTAGGCCCGTATAGTAACCGCTGAAAGGGAGGGTCTTAACCTCGGTCTTTATACCGATTTTTGACCATGCAGCCGATAGAATTCCGGCCGGCTCTTTATAATAGCTGCCCTCCGGTATCTTAATCACAATTTTTTTTTGATCTTCATTTAAATCAAGTTTTTTTATGATTTCTTGGGCTTTTTGAAGATTATACTCATTTACACCCTTAATTTTTGGATAGCCCGCAAGGGGAAAAATAAGGGTTTCCGCCTTTATGGGATATCCCTTGCGTAATTCCTCATATGGAACAGCTAAAAGAAGGGCCTTTCTAAACTCGGAATTCTTACTGTTTGGAGATGAAGTCTTAAAGAAAAAATAGTCCGTTGCGAAAAGAGGGTCTATGTTAACACAGCGTTGATCCCCTATTTTTGAAATAACATCGCTTCTCGAAAGCCAATCCATCTCGCCCATGTTAAATTTTTTGACGGCATCTTCCTTGCTTAAATTGAGGAAGAGGTTTATTTGCGGAATCTGAACCTTATCTTTATCCCAATAGTTCTCATTTTTTATCAAAATCAGCTCTTTTTCGGAAAATTTCTTTATTTTATAGGCTCCGCTTGAGACGGGCTTAAAGCTGTCTTTTAATTTTTCTATTTTTTCTATGTTAGAAAATTTTAAGGCTTCTGCAAGCTGAGAGTGTTCAACGGCCGAAAAGGCGTGATGACATAGAATATTGGGGAGGTGCTCAATTTCGGTATTTGTGTAAACCAAAAGAACATGCTCGCTTTCGGCTTTGATTCCGACCTGATTTTTATTCTTTAACTTTCCGTTACGGTAGTCTGCGGCTCCGTCTATGCAGTCTAAAAGGGACGCATAGGGATGATTCCCTGCGGGGTTTAAAAGATTGATCCATGAATCGGCAAAGGTTTGGGCTGTAATTGGTTTTCCGTTTTCGAATTTGGCTTCCTTTCTAATCGTAAAACGCCATGTTCTTCCGCCTGAAACAGTGTATTTTTCTGCCAGGCCCGGCACAGGCTGCAATGTGTAAGGGTCGTATACAAACAGCCCTTCATAAAGGGCTGTTAAGATTTGGGCTTCTCCTGCATCAAAGGCTGTATGGGGGTGAAGCATGGGTATTCCTGAGTTTATGGAAATATTAAGTTCCCGATATTGATTGTCTTGCGAAAACAAGCAAAAGGATAGTAAAATAAAAAATAATGTTGTAAGCCTTTTTTTCATACCATCTCCTATGAAAATTTTTATAAAGGCCTATTATATTGTTTTTTATATTATTATTCAATCCGACTATATTTTAGATAACTCCGAGTTTTTTCATATGGCTTACCTCATCCGCCAGAGCTTGATATTCGGCTCTGTACTGGTTTGCCTTTATAACCGAGTTTGTAATCGTTGTAATTTCTATCTTAATGCCTCGTATTTTGCTTCTAAGCTCAGGTTTTACGTTTTTATAGAATTCGTCAAGTCCTCCGAGCTGTTTTAACATTTCATTGCTGTCACTTATGTACTTTGAAAGGCTGTTAAAGAGAAGCTCATCCGGCATAGTTTTTATCTTTTGATTAACGGCCGAATTCGGCATCAAAATATTTTGGAATAAGGCTATTTTTTGAAGCACTTCTTTTTCAAAAACGGAATAGTTGATTGTTTGTTTTTTTGTATTTTGATTTATGTTATCCGTGATGATGATTGTTATATACTTTTCAGGAGGGTCTAATTTTAAAAGCTGCCTGAAAATTTCGGCAATTTTTCTAAATACGGTATTTTCAGCCTTATAGACCAGTTCTTGATTAGTTTTAATTTTTTCCAGAGCAGCCTTTAAGTGAGGAGCCGAATTTGAAAGAACCTTTAAGCCCGATATTAAAATAGGCCTATGATTTACTTCTTGATTTGAAAAAGAGCTCTCCTTTGGTTTAACCTCAAGTCGTGATAAGATCTCCTGCTGTAATATGGCCGAGTCATCACCGTAATCTTCTCTGATTATTTCGACTATAAGATCCGTATAAAAAGGCTTTTTTTTGAGCTTTAGTGTGAAAATCTTTTTTATTTCTCTTAATACATTTGAAGGATTTGCACAGTCGGCCTTGGTTATCTTTACTGACGGTATAATCTCTCTGCGTATTAAAAGTTTATATTCTTCCCGATGAAAGATAGAAAGGCTTTTAAGCTGGGTATTAATATAGGCTTCGCTTTTTGCAAGGTGGGTAACAGAGTCCCGTAAAAGACTGCTTGATAGTTGATCCGGTCCTTTTAAAAGGTTGTTTATTATATCGGCTATGGCCCTCGTATTTGTATGATTCGATGTATTTGTAAAGTCAGACCAAATAAAGGTACTGTTTAGTTCAAGGAGAATGGAAATTCTTTTGGGAGTTAAAAAATCGGTATTAAACTGATAGTAATTGTTGACAAATTCCAGCATCGTTTCATAGTGGGCCAAGCGGGTACCTATAACGCTGGCCTTTTCCGAATCTGCAAAGTTCTCTTTGCTGGGAATTTCAACCTCAGTCATTTTACTGTCATATTTATAAGGATCATCATGGATGACCCGTTTTTTTAAAAGAGTGCTTCTGATTGCGTGGAGTGCACTGCTTTGAATATTGTAGTTTTCCCTCACTTTGGGAAGAATTTGAGAGTTAAATTCATTCCTTTTTGTTTCAAGGATTACCGAAAGCTCCTCAACAAAGTTTTTTCTATTTTCCATACCACACTTATCGGCATTTTTGCCTTTTTTTTTAAGTATATAATAAGTAAAGATTTTTACTTATCTTAGGGGTTTGACAAAGTTTGTCTTTTGTCGTATTCTGTTGTATATGTTTGTTTCAGTTGTTATAGATCCGGGAGGAAGGGAATCGGCTTCTCATCTGGCAGAAGTTCTAACGGCCAACGGCTTTGAACGGGTTCAGCATGCTTGCTGGGAATCGGTAACAATAAATGACGAAGGACTTGTTACATTAAAGCAGGATATAGACCGAGTTACCGATTATTACGACATCGTCCGTCTCTACCAATATCCTATTCAGGATGTATTGGCAATAACTACGCTTTATAAAAAAAAGTGGAGGAGGGTCCTTGTGCGCCCGCCTGCAAAAAAATTGGAGAAGTAACCTTATGGAAGACTATAGATCAAATTTAGAAGAATTAAAAAACGATATCTCTAATATTTGGGGGCGTCTTTGACCCTGAGGCGGTAAAATCAAAGATTGCCGAAAAAGAAGCTATAACCTTAGCTCCCGATTTTTGGAATGACAGTAAAAAAGCCGAAAAAATCATGGGTGAGATAAAGGCCCTTAAAAACAGAATCTATCCTTGGCAGGAACTCATGGATGAGGTTTCGGATTTGGAAGTTTTAATGGAGCTTTCAGATGAGTCGGGCAATGAAGAGCTGGCCGAAGAGATCAGCTCAAGCTATAATTCCGTTTACGAAAAATACAAAAAATTAAGTATATTGAGCCTCCTTTCAGGTGAGGTCGATAAAAACGATGCCTATCTTACCGTTCATGCCGGAGCCGGGGGAACGGAGGCCTGTGATTGGGCAAGTATGCTGGTGCGTATGTATTTGCGCTGGTGTGAATCCCGCGGCTTTAAAACCGAAGTCATAGATTTGATTGAAGCTGAGGGAGGGATAAAGTCCGCTACCTTTCAGATTTCGGGTGATTTTGCCTTCGGTCTTTTAAAAAGCGAAACGGGAATTCATCGCTTGGTACGCATAAGCCCCTTCGATTCCAACGGCAGGAGACATACGTCCTTTACTTCCGTGTTTGCCTTTCCCGTTCTTGATGATACGATAGAAGTCGATATAAGGCCTGAAGACCTGCGCATCGATACCTACCGTGCCGGAGGTGCCGGAGGTCAGCACGTAAACAAAACCGACTCGGCCGTCCGCATTACCCATATTCCCACAGGTATAGTTGTTGCCTGTCAAAGTCAAAGGAGCCAAATCAGCAATAAGGCCACGGCAATGAATGTTCTAAAATCAAGGCTTTATAATTATTATGAAGAGCAAAAAGAAAAAGAGAACATGAAATTTGCCGCCGAAAAAAAAGGTATTTCCTGGGGCAATCAGATCCGTTCCTATGTTTTTCAACCTTATACAATGGTAAAAGATCATAGAACCAAGTATGAAACCGGAAATATTCAGGCTGTAATGGACGGAGATATAGACGAGTTTATAAACAGCTTTTTAAATACAAAGATTGAAGATATGAGCATTGATGAGGACGATTCTCTATGATATGTATTGTATGCAAATCCGAATTTTTAGCAGCCGATATAAGGGCAATATGTCTTTCTCATGTAAACGAAACAATTAAGATTTTGCCTCAAGTCTCCCTTTTGCATACATTAATAAGTGAAAATGTCCGCCTTGTTTTTTTTGACTCAAAGCTTTTTACCGATACTGCCGCTTTTCGACAAAAAAGTCCGGGTACCCAATTTGTCGTTATTTCTTCTATAGGGGATGAAGGTCTTGCAGAAAAGGCTCTTATCTGCGGGGCCTCAGACTTTTTATTATGCCCCTTTACCGAAAAAGGAGTTATAAACTGCTTATGAGCTCTTCCTTTAAATTGAAAAAGCTTATTTTTTTATCAGCCTTTTTTTTTATAGTTTCTTTTTTGTTTGCACAAAAAACTGAAGATGAAAATTCCGATTGGACTATTGCCGTTTCCGAATTCAAAACGGAAGGACTTCCTTCCTCTTATCAAAGCTATAAAACGATAGTGCCTCAAATGTTTTTAATCTACATGGATACCGGCTCAAAAAGAATAGTACCCTTTGAAGAAAAAAAAATGCGGGCCTTGATGGAAGCTTCAAACAAAAAACTAAAACTTATAAAAGAAAGGGCAAAACTTATTAAGGACAGGGATGAGCTTTTTTTATCCGTTGAAGATAAAAAAGTAAAAGATGAAAAAGAAAAAAAACTTACAGAGGAAATTTTAAAAAAAGAAAAAGGTATTTACGATGCCGGTATAGATATCAAAATAGAAGAAAACCGTTTTTTTACTTCAGGTCAGCCTAAAAATATAAGCTTGTGGAAATATGGGGAGACTCTGTACAAGATGTCTGAAAATGCCGACTTAGGTGAAAGCTTAAAAAAAGAAAATATATCGGCTCTTATTTACGGCTCGGTAAAAGATATTTCCGGTTATATGGTTATAACCGCTTATTTGGATACAGGACTTTCCGGAATGAAGGTTCACGAATTTTCAGGGGCCGGAAGATACGACGATGTTGAAAAAGTCGTAGAAATGCTGGTGCGTCAAATATACACAATTATTCAAAATACAAAAGAAGTAAAAGTCTTCTTTGAGGTAAATCCTAAAAACGCCAAGGTTTATATTGACGGTAAGCTTATACGGGACTTTTCAAAACCCATAACATTGCGTGAGGGATTTTATCAAATAGGGGCTTCTGCTCAAGATTATGTTGAGGAAGCAAAAAAAATAGAGCTAAAAAATAAAGATGCCTATACCTTAAAGATTAATTTAAAAAAAGAAAAAACCGAAACAATAGGTTTTAATCTTAAAAGCGGTTCCCCCAATTTATTTTTTAAATCCCAATATTCCATTCGAATACCCGGAATCATAACCATCCCTAAAATGAAATCTATTTTTGAATTTGAAGAAAAGGGGGTGCATACCTTCGGAGTTCTTGAGCCTTCAAATAATAGTTTTTCACGGCAAAATGTTCAAAATATGATAATAAAGTTAAACAAAAAAAATGTAAAAGATTCGATAGAAACTCAACGGAAAATTTTATATTGGTCTTTAGGCGCCTTGTACATAAGTTTGCCCATAACAATGATTTTAAAATCCAGAGTGGATGATGAGGTATATGCTTTTAAAAGCGGTAAGGTTCCTTATCAACAGTCCAAGGTTGAGCGTATAAACAGGCTGGGCATGACTCAAAATGTTTTTCAGGGAATTACGATTGCTTTGGGAGTTAATTATTTTATACAGTTAATAATCTATCTTGTAAAGGCAGATAGGGCCTTACCCCGAAAGATAAAACCTAACTACTCCGATCCTGTTTATGAAGAAACTGCTCTTGATAAACCTGCCGGAGATCAGTCTATAGCCGATAAACCTATTATTAAAGATGAGGAGAATAAAAATGAAGAATAAAAGTTTTGCTGCCGGATTAAAAAAACTATTCGGTTTATATAAGGGCCCGGATGAATCTTTTTTTGAAGATTTAACCGATACCCTGATAGAAGGTGACATAGGAGCAAAAACAGCTCTCGAAATTGAAGCCTCTTTAAGAGATTTATGTAAAAAGGAAAAGCTTGTTTCTGAAGGCGATGTTTTAAACGGTCTTTATAATATTTTATTACCCTATGTAAAGGTAACCTCCTTAGAACCTGAGAAGGGTAAGGTTTCTATTTATCTTGTTCTGGGTGTAAACGGGGTAGGAAAGACAACCTCAATAGGAAAGATGGCTTCTTATTATAAACAAAAATGCGATATTCCCATCATTTTGGCTGCCGGAGATACCTTTAGAGCAGCTGCCATAGAGCAACTGAAATTTCATGGTGAAAAAAATGATGTGAGGGTGGTTGCTCATCAGCATGGCGGAGATCCCGGTGCCGTTATCTTTGATGCAGGGGATGCCATGGCTGCTGCAGGAGGCGGCCTCGTCCTTGCAGACACGGCAGGGAGACTTCACAATAAAGAAAACCTTGTAAGAGAACTTCAAAAAATAGACAGGATTGCAAAGACAAAGGCCTCTGAGGGCTGCTACAAAAAGATATTGGTATTGGATGCAACAACAGGCCAAAACGGACTAAGGCAGGCTGAAGTGTTTCATGAAGCTATAGGAGTAGATGCAGTTTTTTTAACAAAGTATGACTCTACTGCGAAGGGCGGTGTTGCCGTTACGGCAGGAAAAGAGCTTAACCTTCCCATGCTCTTTGTCGGAACCGGCGAAAAGTATGAAAACATATCTCCTTTTTCGGCTGAAAATTATGTAAAGGAATTTATCGGAAAAATATAAATGAGTTTAAAAAAACTATTATTTTTTGTTTTTATTTTATTTTCTCTTTTTATTTTTGCAGACGGAACGGAAAATGCCGATGTTCAGTCGCCTCCTGCGGCAGCGGAAAGTGCCGATGTTCAATCGCCTCCTGCGGCAGCAGAAAGTGCCCATACTCAATCACCTTCCGGTAACGAAAATCAAAATTTATCCGAAAACGAAAAAGAGCCGGAAGAACTTGATAAGGGTTTTTACTCCATTCAAAGCTCAGGGCTTACGGCCTGTTTTGAAGATCGATGGTTTTTTGAAAAACTGGATGATGACGGCAGACCTCTTATGTCCGTTTTATATGAAAAAGATAAACTCATAGAAAAAAAGACATATACCTACAAAGACGGATATCCCGAATCTTGCGAAGTTGTTTTATCCGATAAACTTATCAAAATAAAATATAATAAAAAAAGAATGGAAACCGAAAAAATTATTTATGATGTTGAAGGTAAAAATGAACTTGAAAAAAATATATATACCTACAATGAGAATAATTTATTAATTGAATCCTTTTTAAAAAAAGATGGGATTGAATATATTTCAAAATTTGAATACGGGTCTGAAAATAAAACAAAATCCAAAACAGATTTTGTAAACGGAAATAAAATTTCTTACACCGAGTATATGACGGATAAAAAGATAGTCCATTTATTCGAATACGGAAAAGAAATCGGAGTTGTAGAGGAAGAAACATAAGATGAAAAAGCGTAATTATAGATGGATTTTTTTTGTTTTACATAGATTTAACTCTGCGGATACAAGGGGCCGCTCTTCAATCTCGACTCTTTTTTCTATATTGGGGATTGCCTTCGGAGTAATGGTATTGACTGTAATTCTATCAATAATGAACGGTCTTCAAATGGGTTATATCGATACAATTATGCAGGTAAGCTCAGGGCATATAAGGTTATACGGCGAAAAAGAAGATTTAACAAAAGCCGAAAATTTAAACCTTCATGAAGCCTTTTTTATTTTTCAAGAATCCCAAACTCTTATGCAGGGAAATTACGGCAGGCAGCACGGCGTTTTAATCCGCGCAGTGGAAGAAGATATAATGCAAAAAGATAAGGGCTTTTGTGAGGCCTTAAAAATATCTTATGGGGCCTTTAACATCTTAAAAGAAGATGCCGTTATTTTGGGGTATGAGCTGGCCCGCCAGCTTGGCGTAAAGGTTGGGGATAACGTAAATATTATAGCCGCCTCAGGCTCATCCGAGACAAGCCTTTTTCCTGAAAATCAAGACTTAACTGTTACGGGTATTTTTAAGACCGGATATTATGAGGTCGATTCTTCTTTTGCTTTTATATCGTTAGAAAGCGGAGAAAAACTATTCGGAAAAGAATCAAAGCTGTATGCCTCCGTCAAACTACAAAATCAAAACAATGATGCCGCCTATATATCATCCCTAAATGCTTCCTCGATTAACTTAAAATCGGAATCATGGCGCTCTTATAATCATGCTTTTTTCGGAGCTCTTAGAATAGAAAAAAATATGATGATGCTTTTGGTGTTTTTGATTTTCTTGGTTGTGTCGGTTAATATCTATAACGGAATGAGACGTTCAATTTATGAAAGACGGGAGGAAATTTCCGTATTGTCATCTCTTGGTGCATATTCAAAACACATTCAGGCTCTTTTTATTGCAAACGGATTTACGATAGGTTTGATAGGGGCAAGTGCCGGCCTTTTATTGGGTCTTTTGCTCTCGGTTCAAATAAATTCCATTTTTGCTTTAATAGAAAATATAGTCAATTCGGTCTTGACCTTTGTATTTATCTTATTTCAAAGTTCGTCCGATGCGGATTTTGCAGTATTCAGTCCTGTCTATTTTTATATGGAAACCGTTCCTGTCAGAATATTTTTTAATGAAATTTTGCTCATTTTTTTATTCGGCATTTTTTCGTCATCCGCTGCCGCAATGGCAGCTTCAAGGCGCATATTAAAATTAAAGCCTGCGGAGGTATTACGCTATGAGTAGGAATATTGTTTTAATTTCCAATTTAACCAAAACATTTTCTTCGGCAAGCGAAAAGCTCGTTATATTCGATAAGCTTAATTTTTCCATTGAAGAAGGGAAAAAGATTTCGATTACCGGAGAATCAGGTTCGGGTAAAAGTACCTTTTTAAATATCTTGGGCGGCCTTGAGTCGGCAGACAGCGGAGAAATCCTGGCAGGCTCTTATAAGGTTCATTCCCTCGATGAAAAATCCCTCACCGAGTACCGAAGTTCATTTTTAGGTTTGGTTTTTCAGTTTCATTATTTGTTAAAAGATTTTACCGCTCTTGAAAACGTAATGCTTCCTGCCCTGATTGCAGGAAAGCCTAAAAAAGAAATAAAAGAAAAAGCTCTCTCTCTCTTGGAGGATGTAAAGTTGGCAGAACGCAAAGGCCATTTTCCTTCTCAGCTTTCCGGAGGAGAAAGACAGAGGGTTGCAGTTGCCCGCTCCTTGATAAACAGCCCCTCTCTTATTCTTGCAGATGAACCCACCGGAAACTTGGACCCTGCAAATGCCGAGACCGTTCAAAACCTTTTATTTTCTGTTGTCGATAAACACAAAAAGACCTTGGTGCTTGTTACCCACGATCAAAAAATAGCCTCAATGACGGATATTTCTTATAAACTTTATAAGGGTAATTTGGAAGAAGTATGAAAAATTTAGTCTTTATAAAAATGGCATTTAGATTTTTAGGCATAGGTTCGGGAAAGACGGTTTCCAATGCCCGCAAAAGCTTGTTCGGTGCCGTTTTGGGTATAGGCATAAGTATAATTCCGCTCATTGTCGTTTTAGTTGTCTCTGACGGTATGATTCAGGGAATCACTTCCCGTACAATAGAGCTTGGAACCGGACACCTTCAAGCCATAGATATGCGGCCCTTATCAACTTATAAAAATGCCGAAACGGAGAAGGATGCCCGTTCATTAATTCTTGAGTTTTATGAGGGTAACTTTATCGAAAATGCTTGGATCGAAAGACAGGGAAACGGTCTGGTTATAGGTAAAAACGGAAGAAGCGGAGGAACTATCCGTGCAGTCGAGCCCGAATTTTTTACTCAAAATATCAAGGCTCTTAACCTGATAAGAGTAATATCCGGTTCTCTCGAATTTGAAAATAATAAGTCGGCAATTTTGGGAGCTAAGATAGCGGAAAAACTCGGCTTAAAAGTAGGGGATACATGCAGGATTATAACCTTAAATAAAAACGAAAAAGGTAAAACTATTCCCCGTGTAAGTGCATTTAAAATTTCAGGGCTTATATCTTCAGGTTACCAAGAGTTGGATGCCCTATGGGTTTTTATTCCCCTATCTGAAGGCTTAAAGATTATGCCGATGACTTCTTCTTTAACCTCAATAGTGGTTTCGACAAAGGATCCCTTTGATGATGATAAGATGCAGGCCCTTCAATTAAAATTAAGCTCAATATTACCGGAAACTTTTTCTATATATTCTTGGGCCGACTTAAATCGCCCTGCCTTTACCTCCTTTAAAACTACAAAGAATATTTTGCTTTTTATCATGTTTTTGATAGTTTTGGTGGCTTCTGCCAATATTTCTTCAGCAATTGTTATGCTTGTAATGGAAAGAAGAAGGGAGATAGCCATCCTCAAGGCGGCCGGAGCCCATCCTTCCTCCATAAGTCTTGCTTTTTTGCTTGCCGGCCTTTTAACAAGTTTAGGCGGGATTATTTTGGGGATGCCCTTAGGTATTTTAACCGCCTTGCATATAAACGAAATTTTTGCCTATGCAGAGAAGATTTTAAACTATCTTCAAAACTTGTTTTATGTCTTCTTTTACGGGGGCGGAAAACCTCTTGAAATTCACCTTTTGGACCCGGCCTATTATTTGGAGCATATTCCCGTAAAATTAAATTTTTTTGACCTTTACATAATAGCCGTTTGTATGTTAATATTATCAGTAGTAGTGTGTTTGGTTCCTGCAGTACGGGCAGGAAAAGAAAAGCCGATAGAAATTATGAGGAAATTATGATTTGCGATATGTGTAAATTAAACGAAGCTGCGGTTTCTGTGGAACAAGTTGCAGACGGTGTGACTAAAAATATTTATCTGTGTCCGGCTTGCTCACAAAGGCTCGGGTTTGGTATGTTTTCTGAAACTATTGATATTTCCATAACAAAACTCCTTGGATCTAATGATATCGACAATGATGACTGCAAAAAATCGGGGCAATGTCCTATATGCGGATTAAGTTTTAGAGACATAGAATCTAAACAAATTATAGGATGCACGGAGTGTTTTTCGTTTTTTAAAACCGAAATTATGGAAATATTGGGAAAAAAGAAGAAAAATCTAAAGTATTCGGGCTTTACCTCGGATGATCAGGTCCCTGAAACCTTTTTTGAAACTCATAGTTCTCAAGAACTTCGTGAAGAACTAAAAAAAGCTGTCGAAATCGAAGATTATGAGAGGGCTGCCGCCTTAAGGGATGAGATCAAAGCTTTGGAGAAAAACCATGATATCAAGACTTGATGGCTGGTATACGGAAAACGGTCCCAACACCGATATTGTCCTATACAGCCGTTGTGATATAGCCCGCAATATATCGGGTTTTTTGTTTCCGAACAAAATTAGTCTTTGCGACTCGGTTGATGTTGTTTCGCTTGTTTTTTCTTTTTTTTGCTCTTTGGGTGATTCCGCTTATTTTAAAAAATTAAAACTTAGAGCAATAGATCCGCTTTCCATCAAATTACTTGAAGAAAAAGGAATTCTTCTTCCCGATATGCCTGAAAAGATAGAAAAGGCTGTTTTAGTACATGAAAACGGTTCTCTTTATATAGGCTTGAACCTTGAAGATCATGTAAACATAACTTCTTTTGCTGCCGGAATGGACCCTGAAGAAGTTTATGCAAGGGCCTCCTTTATGGAAGTCAAAATGAGGGAAAAAATTAAATTTGCGGAAGATAGGGACTTAGGTTTTTTAACTTCCAACCTTATGGAAATCGGTACAGGGGTAAAATTTTCGGTTTTATGCTCTCTGCCGGGTGTCCTTTATTCCAACTGTCTGGGCTCGGTTTTGGAATTAACAAAACAAAGTAATCTTAATGTTGCCGGCTACTATTCGCCTAATTCCAAAAATTCCATAGGAGCTCTTTTTTTGATTTCAAGTGCCGTATCGGCAGGCGATAATGAGGATATTCAAACGGCGGATTTTATCGCAGGTGTAAATACTATCATTGAAATTGAAAGAGAGAAGAGAAAAAATTTTCTGGATGAAAATACATTGAAAGTTGAAGACATGCTTAGAAGAGCTATTGCAATAGCTCAAAGTGCAAAACTCATGGATTTTAAAGAAGCTGCCGATATAGTTTTTAAAATAAAGTTCGGCTTAAATATGGGCTTAATTACCGGTATTACCAATGAAGAATGTAACTCGATGATTTTTAAGTCCCAAATGGGACATCTTGCTTTTTTATTGCTTAACAGCCATATGGGTTTAGCCGATAGAAATTTAAGCGATTTTTCGATAGAAGAATATAGGGCTCGTACCATTCAAGAACTTTGCTCAAAAGTCCGAATTATAATGTGAGGTGTTATATGTGTCAAGGTCTTTCACAAGATGCTCATAAGCTGCTTACTCTTTTCGGTCAGCAGGAAGCCAGACGGGTTAATGCGGATCTGTTTCAACCCGAGCATATTTTATCTGCCCTAATCCGCAATAAGGTAGGCAGAGGCTACATAATTCTTCAAAAATTAAATATCGATATTCTCAATTTACAGCTTTTTATAGAACAAAACACTCCTATCCGTACAGGAGATAGGATCATAGGTGAAATTCCTCCTTCCCGAAGAATTAAAACCTTGGTAGATCTTGCAACAATAGAGGCAAGGACCATGAGGCAAAGTGTTGTCGGTACGGAGCATATTCTTGTAGCTCTTGCCAGAGAGGAAAATTCCATAATATCCGATTTCTTTATGAGGTATAATATCTTAACTGAAGATATAAGGATGATGATATTAAAAATAACGGATCAGATGGAAACTGTCCGGACATCTAAAACAGCCGACGTATCTAAATCAAAACCATCAGCTCTTTCCGAATTCGGGCGAAACCTAACCGATATTGTCAGCTCCGGCAGCCCGGATCCTATAATAGGCCGCGAAAAAGAAATCAGAAGGCTCATTCAAATTCTTTCCCGAAGAACAAAAAATAATCCGATCCTTGTAGGAGAGCCCGGAATAGGAAAGACATCCATTGTTGAAGGTTTGGCCTTTGCCATAATAAATGAAAACGTTCCTCATGATTTGCTAAACAAAAGTATTATCTCTTTAGACCTAGGCTCGGTAATTGCAGGAACAAAGTACAGAGGTCAGTTTGAAGAAAGGTTAAAGCAAATTATAAATGAGATAAAAGAAAATAAAAATATAATTTTGTTTATAGATGAAATTCACACCCTCATAGGTACGGGCGGATCACAGGGGGCTATGGATGCAGCCAATATTTTAAAACCTGCCCTGGCCCGCGGTGAAATACAATGTATCGGGGCTACAACAATTGACGAATACAGAAGATATTTTAAAAACGACTTGGCTCTTGAGCGGCGCTTCCAATTAATCCAAATCAAGGAGCCTAATCCTGAAGAAACCTTTGATATAATATGCGGTATAAAACATAAGTATGAAGAACACCACAATGTACTTTATGAGCCTGAAACCATAACAAAGATCATTGAGTATGCAAAACGGTATATTCCGGACAGATTTTTCCCTGACAAAGCTATTGATGTATTGGATGAAGCAGGCGCGATGAAAAAAACCGTCCTTGACAAAAGACCCGGCGAGCTTTTTGAAATAGAAGACAAGATAAAGGTTTTAATGCTTGAAAAAGCCGAGATGGTTGAGATGCAAAACTACGAAAAAGCCGCCTTAATTAGAGATGAAGTCTTAGATCTAAAAAACGACATATATCAAATTAAAAATAAGTGGATGACTTCTTATCAACATCCTATATCCTATGTCGATGAAAACGATATAGCAGAGGTTGTTGCAATGATGACGGATATTCCCGTAAATAAATTAAGCCAAGATGAGGCTGAGCGGATGCTTCACATTGAAGAGGAATTAAAAAAATCGGTTGTAGGTCAGGATGAACCCATATCGATTTTATCCAATTCAATCAGAAGGTCCCGCGCAGGTATTTCATCTCCTGACAGGCCCATAGGTTCATTTTTATTTTTAGGGCCTACAGGTGTCGGAAAAACTCTTCTTGCAAAAACTCTTGCCGAATTTTTATTCGGCACAAAAGAGGCCTTAATCAGAGTCGATATGAGCGATTATATGGAAAAACATAATGCTGCCAAACTTATAGGTGCTCCTCCCGGATATGTCGGTTTTGATTCCGGAGGATTTTTAACCGAAAAAATAAGACGCAATCCTTATTCCGTTTTGCTTTTGGACGAGGTTGAAAAAGCTCATCCGGATGTCTTTAATATTCTTTTGCAGATTTTAGAAGAAGGAGAGCTTAGAGACAGCCGCGGGCATATTGTAAATTTTAAAAACACCGTTATTATTATGACCAGTAATGCAGGCTCAAAGTCCATCATAAAGGAAAACCGGCTGGGCTTTAATCCCACGGGAGATGGAGTAATGGCCTATTCCGAAATACAGGCTAGTGCTCTTAACGAAATAAAAAAATTCTTATCGCCTGAGTTTATAAACAGAATTGATGAAATGCTTGTTTTTAGACCTCTCGATAAAGATGACATCAAACGAGTATTAAAACTTGAGCTTAAAAAATTTGAAGATAGAATTGCAAAGTTAGATCTGTATATTGAGCTTTCAAAAGAGGCTGAAGATTTCTTTGCAGATAAGGGATATGATCCGGCTTACGGTGCACGCCCTATGAGAAGGCTTCTTCAAAATAAGATAGAAGATGCCTTATCGGTTAAAATAATAAGCGGAGAGTTCTCAAAGGGTAAAACCGCCCTTGTAGATTTTTCGGCAGAAGATGATGACATAATAATCAGCATTAAAGAAAACACCGATTATGAAAATGCTTACAGCGCATCGGTCGAATGCAAAACCGAATCCAACTGATGCGCCGCATTTTTATATTGAAGTATTATCAGGTATTATAGAATTTTTTACTATAACGTATATTCCGTCTATAACATGATAGAAGCCGTAGTCTCCGTCGGGAGGTGTTTGGTCCATACCTATGGATACGTTATTGCCTATACGAACATTTTTGTCTATTATTGCAGAGCGTATACGGCAATGATTTCCTATGCCCAAGTTAGGCCCTCCTTCTTTTAAGCGGGCTTCTTTTTCTTCATGGGTTTCGTAATAGTCGGCACCCATACAGATGGAGTCTTCTACAAAGCTGCCTGATTCTATAATTGAACGGACTCCTATGACAGAATGATTTATGGTTGCATTTGTGATAACGCAGCCGTCACTGCACATAGACCTGCTTAAATGTGCATAGTTTACCTTTGATGGAGGTAAGTTTCGGTTATGTGTGTATATCGGGCTGTCGGCATCATAAAAGTCGAATTGAGGTTTTATTTCGGTGAGGTCAAGGGTTGCATCATAAAAAGACTTGATTGTTCCTATATCTGACCAATATCCGTTATGAGGAAAGGCTGAAACCTTGTATCCCCCGTTTATTGCTGCAGGAATTACTTCTTTTCCGAAGTCGGTATGATCGCTGTCTAAACATTCTTCCATAACTTTTGCACCAAAAATATAGATACCCATAGAAGCCAGATATTGTTTATTCGGATCATCAGGCTTGATAAGAGATTTTCCGGGAATTTTCCAATCGTCTATATTTTTTTCGGTGCCCGGTTTTTCCATAAACTCGGTAATTACCGAATCCGAGTTTACCTTCATAATTCCGAAACCTGAAGCATCTTCCCGTGTTACGGGTGTGCAGGCAACGGTAATATCGGATCCCGATTCTTTATGAAAATTTAAAAATTTTTTTAGATCCATGCGGTACAGCTGATCTCCTGCAAGAATCAAATAATGAGAGGGATTTTGATGTCTGAAATGATGAAGATTTTTTCTGATAGAGTCAGCCGTTCCTTCATACCATCCCGTATTATCGAAAGTCTGTTCGGCTGCAAGAATTTCGACAAAGCCGTTTGAAAAACTGTCGAAGGTATAGGCCTTTGCAATATGGATATGCAAAGATGCCGAGTTAAACTGTGTTATAATATAAATGTTCCTAAAACCGGAATTTATACAATTCGAAAGAGGAATATCGATAATTCGATGTTTACCTCCGAAAGGTACGGCCGGTTTAGACCGATGCATAGTAAGCGGATAAAGACGTGTTCCTTTTCCGCCTCCCAATATTATGGAAAGAACTTTTGCCATAGGCATCCTCCTGCCTACATTATATAATGCTTTTTAAAATTTTACCAGACTAATTTATTAATTCTTTATAAATTTCCTTTTTATATTTACACCGGCTTTAAACAATACTTGACATAGAACCTAAGACCAACTAAACTAATGCTTGGTATGAGGGATTTTTACAGGCTGATAATTATTTTTCTTATTTTTTTTATAAGTGCTAAAGCTGTCATAGGTGAAGAAGGAGGATACTCATTTAACTTTTCTGTTTCTCCGTCTTTGATAGCAGGCTCCGGTTTCGAGTATGTCTTTAGAAGTGATTCACTAATTAAAAGCAAGCTTGATTGGCCTATTTTGCCTGCCGGAGGCCTTACTGCCTGTACCGAATTTAAACTTAAAAACGGCTTTTACCTTTCCTTTTTTTCTTCATTTATAATTCCTTCTTATTCCGGAAAGATGTTTGATTATGACTACCTTAATCCCTATGATCCTTCAATGTTAACTAAATTTTCGGAGCACAAGGCCTATATTAAAAAGGGTCTGGATTTAAGTTTAAACCTGGGTTTTATGAAACCTCTTGTTGTGTATAAAACATATTCGGATAAAAAAATAAAGATCCATTGTTCTCCTTCTATAGGAATAAGGTATATTTTAAATTCATGGGATGCAGTAGACGGCTATCGTAAGTATCCTCCTGATACAAATCCGCCAAGTCCGGTTTTACCCGATACTCCTATAACTCCTATGACAGGACTAGGAATCAGGTACAGCCAAACCTTTATTTTGCCTAGTATAGGAATTCTATTTAGATTTGAGCTTCCACGATATTGGAAGATTGATTTGTCTACTCAGCTTTGTCCTAATGCCCTAGGCTTTGCAGAGGATTTCCATTATATGAGGGGTGTTGAAGGTTTAAAATTTGTAGATGTTTTTAAAAAGAAAAATCTGTCTTTTTATTTATATCTTTCGGCAGAGAAAAAGCTTTCAAAGTTTTTTTCTTTTTTTTCTTCTGTTGATTACACCTCGATAACGGCTTATAACGGAAAATCCTTTGTTTATTTTCTTAAGTCCGGATTATTAAAAGAGGTATCTGCTTCAGGGTCTGCCGGGGCTTCCCTGCATTATGCCCGTATCAATTTAGGCTTTATATTTTATATACTAAAATAGATTTTTACGGTGAGTTTTAATAAAAAACCCGAACCCCTTTTGGAGCTCGGGAAAAATTATTTTAGGAGGTTCTATGTTTTACCAACTTTCTTGGCGTAATATATAATCGTTAAAAGAATTGAGCTCAAGCACTCTTTTTACTTTTTCGAGGTCCTGAGGTCTTATTCCGTATAAAACGACCCTGGTGGTTGTTTCCGTTTTTTCATAAGCAGGTTCAAAACCTATCTTTCTTAATTTTTTGACAAGTCTTAGGGCATTTTCTTCACGCTTAAATGATCCCAGCTGAATTCTCCATAAAATACCCGGTGTTTCCGAAGCCTTGGCAGGTATATAAACAAGGTTTTGATTTCTTGTATTAAATTCCGTATAATTTGGAGCTTGTACAGTCTTTTTTTCCGTTTTTACCAAGTCCTTTGCTCTCGTGCCGGTTTCTTCTTTAGTTTTAACATCCGTAAAAGAACCCATATCATTCGGATTTATCTTTTTTAGGCTTACTCTTACAACTCCGTGGGCTAACATATCCAAGGCGGCGGCTGCAGCCTTTGAAACATCTATTTCGCGGTTGCCTACAAAGGGACCTCTATCGTTTATTCTTACGATGACCTTTTTTCCGTTTTCTAAGTTTGTAACCTCAACAAGGGTACCGAAGGGAAGGGTCTTATGAGCCGCCGTGTAAGCATTCATATCGAAGATTTCTCCGTTTGCGGTAGGCCTTCCGTTAAAGGCTTCCCCATAGTACGAAGCATAAGTTTCCTCGCTTATAATTTCTCCCTGTCCGGTTAAAAAATGAGTAAGAGCTAAGGACAAAATTAATATAAGGATTGCTTTTTTCATTTAATTCCTCCCGAATTAAAATCTTATATATTCAGTATCGGAAGAAAAAAAAAGAAGATTAGAAAAAAAGCCTTAAACCGTTTTGGTTTAAGGCCTTGTGCTGAAGACGGGAATTGAACCCGTACGGCATTACTGCCAAGGGATTTTAAGTCCCTAGTGTCTACCTATTCCACCACTTCAGCAGATGTGGTATACTATCATAAATTTTAAAGGAGGTCAAGATGTTTTCTGACTCTCATGCACATTTTTTTATGATTTTTAAACGAAATGAAGGCGATCCTTCGTTTTTACATACAATGGAAGAGCGCAAATTCAGGTTTGCTATGGACATAGGTACAGAGCCCGGAGATCTGGGGCCCAGACAGAGGTTTATTTCGCAAGTTTTTGAAGAAAAAATGCCCGGGCAAATGCCTGCTTCTTTGTCCTGCACGGAATCCTTGCATTTGCCCTCATTCTTACACTTTGCGGCAGGCCTTTGGCCCCATGCTTCAAGCATTGCCGAGCCTGAAAAATCTCTCAAGGCTTTAAAAGCCGATATCGATACTCTCTTTTTGCAGAAGGCCGAATCGGAAAAGGTTTATCCGGGTAAGCCCTTTTATTGCTCCCTTGGAGAATGCGGGCTTGACCGCTTTTGGAACGGCCCTGCCTGCGAAAAAAGAGGAGAGAATTTAAACCCCGATGAACGAGGAACTGCCAACATAGAAGGGGAGGAGTTTCTATTTAAAGAACAGCTAAAAATTGCAAAAGAAAAAAATCTTTCGGTCATAGTTCATTCAAGGGATGCTTATGAAGATACCTTAAAATGTATTGATGAGATAGGCCATCACAAGGGGATAATTCACTGCTATTCCTACGGTCTTAAAGAGGCTTATTCCTTTTTGGAAAGGGGCTGGTATATTTCCTTTCCCGGAAACATAACCTATGCAAAAAAGCAGGCCGATAAGGACAGGATTGCCGAGCTTGTGAGGGCAATTCCTGCCGATAAGCTCTTGCTTGAAACCGATGCTCCCTATCTTGCTCCCGTTCCTTTTAGGGGAAAGATAAATACTCCTCTTTTGATAGAATACACCTATGCTGCCGTTTCAGAAATTTTAGGTAAGTCTATGGAGGACTTGGCCGAGCAGGTTTATCAAAACTGCTGTTCCTGTTTTTTGGTAAAGTGAAAAGTGTAAAGCTTTTTCTTTTATAAATGGTCTCTTGTGAATCTAAAAAAAGGCTGCCCTCCCGTGACGGAAGGACAGCCTTATTTTTTTACTTAAAAAGTTTTAAGTTTTACTTGTTACTGCTTAATCAAAATAAATTCTACTCGGCGGTTTTTCCACCAGTTGTCTCTATCGCTCAAAGAAGCTACAGGTTTTGAGCTTCCCATTCCGACAGAAGAAAGGCGGGAACTTCTTACTCCCTCCTTTATGAGGAATTGACGCACAGCGTCTGCTCTCAGCTTTGATAAGGGGAGAAGGGCCGCCGTTTCTTCTTTTTCGGTACCGGTAGTCGTGTTTGCGTGTCCTTCAACCTGAACCTGATATTCGGGGAATTTGTTTAGGATAACGGCAATTCTTTTTAGGATATTCTTATTTTTATCGACAATTGCCTGATCGAGACCGTTAAAGTCGGCCGCATTTGCTCTAAAGATAATCGAAGGTACGGCTATTTTAAGTTTATCCCCGTCCCTTATAACAAGGATGTCTACAGGAATATAGCCCCTGTAAACCGAAGTTAATCCTACCTTATCGGTCACGGTAAAGGTAAAAGGATAGTCGGTTGCAGACTGAACGGTTTCGCCTGAAAGAGAGCGGCCGTCCCAGATAAGTTCCTTTGTTATCTTTTCCTTTCCGGAAGTTTGCCAGAAAAGTTTGCCTCCGTTTTCTTCAGGCTCGGCAATTTCAAACTTCCAGTTTTCGATACCGGCCTTCGAATCGGCTTTTAGACTTATGTATAGATCGTCATCGGTGCCGTCATTGTCGGGACTAAAGTACTTGGGACTTGTACTGACATCTATTTTCGGAGCCTGAGTTGAAAGGATGAAGGCATCGGTAAAGGCCGTTACAATATCGCCTTTTTTGTACTCTATGTACATGGTTGCCATGTACCTGCCGTCAGGAGCCTTAGAGCTTCCGCTCTTGCCGTCCCATACAAGTTTTTTAGGCAGCTTTTCTTCTTTTTTGGAGCTCCATTCGGCAAAAAACTTTCCGCTTTCCACATCCGAAACCTGTATATTCCAGTTGTCGATTTCGGCATCAATATTGGTAAGAACCGAAATGTTTTGAACATCCTTTATTCCGTTGCCTGTGGGAGAAAATACCTTATGTTCGGCGGTTATATAGCCCTTGGCCTGACGGCGGTCTACAATGATGCCTTCAAGTTTTTGGACGGTTTTGTTTCCGGCCTCATCTTCGGCTTCGGCTATGTAGGTGTATTTTTCGTCAGGCACCTTATTGCCGGTATCGTCATCTGCTTCCCAGATAAACTTATCCGCCTTATCCTTCCACCTTAGGGTTTTTACCGTTTTGTTTTTTGAATCGACAAATCGGCCTGTCCATTCTTTTTCGGAAGAAGAAATTTGATCTATGGGAAGGTTGGGCTTGTTGTTTCCTTCTACAGGAGAAAAGGCCAAATAGGGAGCCGAAATTTGAATTTCGGGATAAACCGTGTCTATCATTATCGACGAAATAATTGATTTTGCCTTGTTTTTATTTGCAAGCTCAACTTCAAATTCGGCAGAGTAAAGGCCGTTGGGTACTATCGGTTTCTCATCAGCTTGACCGTTCCAAGTTATTTTCTTTGGAGGGGTATTGCCCTTGTAGGTCTTGATAAGCTTGCCCTTTGAATCTTTAATGTTTACCGCGTATGAGTCTACCTTAGTTTTTGATTTTACGACAGGATAGAATTCTATGCTGTCCTTTACCCCGTCGTTGTTGGGAGAAAAGGCCGTATAATTTGATTGAAGAATTATATCGGCTTTTTCGGTATTGAGCTCTACAAGTACGGCATTTGAAAGAGCTTCGTTTTGAGCCTCGTCAACTCCCCTTAATACATAGATGTACTTACCGTCTTCGGCAAAGCTGCCGTCGGTTTTTCTTCCGTTCCACTCAAATTGAGGCGGGAGTTTATCGCCGAAGCTGTTTGTAAAAATCGGTGTGCCGGCAGGTTTGCCTGCAAGGATATCGGCAGTATTGCCTGCAAGGCTGTCTTCGCTTGAGGCCCTATATATTTCTGCAATCCATGTTCCCGGTTTTTCTTCCTTGTGAGTAAAAATGAGAGTATCGAGCTCTCCGTCCCCGTCGGGAGAAAAGAGCTTTTGAGATGCAGAGGCTTCGGCCTTGGGCGGTGTAATGTCCAAGGTGAATGATGGTGTTTGAGTTGAAGGAGCATGTCCGTTTATATACCTTGCTGAAATAAAGGCCTTGTACGAGCCTTCCGGCAAGAGCTTTCCTTCCTCGTCCTTTCCGTCAAAGGTTTTAGGCTCGATTTTTGACGGGCTGCCTGCATATGTTTTTACGGCTGCTCCAGCCTGATTTTTTACTTCAATCTTCCATTCTTCAAGACCCTTGGTAATCGGAATAGAAGGAATGAAGTTTATCTTGTTATTCGATTTGCTTGCAGGAGAAAAAGCATTTTTATCGATATTTATGTTAATCGAGGGTTTGTAGGTGTCTACAATTATATTTGAAAGATTAGAGACCGTTTTGTTTTTTGCCCTGTCCATGGATTCTATTTTGTAGCTGTAAACTCCGTCCGGTACAAAAATTCCTGCATCGTCTTTTCCGTCCCAGCTTAAGGGAGAAAGAGCCTTATCCTTAACTTGAATTGTTCTTATAACCTTGCCTTGGGCGTTGCTGATACTTGCCGTCCAAAGGTCTTCATTTGAACCTGTGTTATCAAAGATAAAGACATCCTTGTTTCCGTCACCGTCAGGACTGAAAATGAGGGCATCCTGAGTTTGCGGTTTATTAAATGTAAGAGAAGGAGGCGTTTTATCGATATGAGCCGTGTAAATTTGAGACTCCGATTTATTTTTGTTGTCATCCTGCGCTCTTATTATAAAACTGTACTTGCCGTCGGGGGCTGTTTCTCCCGAATCGGTTCGTCCATCCCAGCGGAGGGCGCCGGGCACTTCAACGCCTTCTTTGGATTTTCCTAAAAGCTTAAAGAACGAGGCTGCATCCTTCATTTCGCGTAAGGGGATTTTATTGGAAATTGTGCGGACAGTGTTTCCTTTTTCGTCCTTTATTTCGCAGCTCCAAGCCGTTACATAGCGCTTGTCCGTAATTTTTAAGGGGATTTCCATGGCATCGTTTTCTCCGTCATTATTGGGAGAAAAATATAGGATGCCGCTTTCGGGCATTTCGGCTTGAATTTTAGGTCCTTCGTTGTCCTTTAGACCGAAGTGAACGTTGACCCCTCCGCCGAAGGCCCAAATTCCGTTATGGAAGGGCTTTGCAGCAAATTCGGGACGGATTTCGTTTTCTTCCCAGCCGTTTTTCTTTAAAAAGGAATCCTTTGTTCCTTGAGATTTGATTTTTATATTTACCCCTATGTTAAAGGAAGGGATGAAGCTTTGTTTTTTATGGATTGCTTCAAGTGTGTTGATTACAAAGCCTGTTTTAAAGGATATCATGTCGGCCATGAGCATGTGAAGTCCGGTATTAATGACAAGATTTTGGAAAAAGGGAGCTGAAAGATCTGTGTGCATTCCGAGTTGGAAGCCGTCAATATCGACCAAGGTTGCAGCAAAGCCTGCTCTCGGAGTGATTATTGCAGGGCTTCCGCTTGAAGCTCCTCCCTTTATTCCTGTTGCCTTGGGATTGTAGGTTTTGCCTAAGCCCGTTATTGAAACGCCCAGCTTGGAGTTTTTTAAAAATCCTAGGTCGCCGAACATATAAAGGGCTCCTATATCAAGGCCCAGCCCCCAGTCCTTTCCGAAGTCCGCATAAGAGCCTACGCCTACTGAAAGTTTTTCGGTTAAATCCTTTGAATATGAAAAGCGTAAGCCTCCCATTGTTCCAAGTTTTAAGGAATCAAATTCTGCATTTAAAAAGTGAAGGCTTCCCGCAATGTTTCCCCATCTAAAGGGGTAGAGGAGGGCAGCATTGGCTGCGTGGCCGAAGCCCTTTTCTTTGCCGAGCCCTGCAATCAAAAAGTATGAAGCGTCCAGAATCGGCCTTTGTTCTGCCCCGCCTAGGGCCGGGTTGACAGCCAAACTGCCTGGTACCGTATCTCCGAAGGGACCTCCCGTAACCGAGTTCTGTCCTCCGGCAACCGCCGGGGATTGCAGTGTAGGTTTTTCTTCCCCCCCGGGAAGAGGATCATAGGCAAAGACAGCCGTTCCAATCAAAAAAAAGCATAAAACAAAAAAAACTTTCGCTTTTAAACCGAATTTTAAAAAAAACATATTAGAGCTCCTTTAAAAGCAAATATAACCGTTTAGTAGAACATATATTATAGTAAAACTGTTACGAAAATCAATTCCTTAATCTATAAATAAATTCTAGAAAATTGAAATTAAGCTTATGGTGTACTCAAGTTTATAATATTTACCTGATATCTCAAAAAAGTGAAAAAAATAATTTTTTAAGAATTTAAGTCTTGACAAATTAATATATGTATGATAGGTTTACAAATCGGCCGTTTTGTGTGCGTATCATTTTCTCCCTTCAATTTGACGGCTTAATACTTTTATTTTTAGGAAAATCACTTTTATGAAAAAATTAAATATTAAACAGATTTTATGTTTATTATTCTCTGCTTTAATCCTTGCAACCGGCTGTTCAAGCGTATGGAGCAAGAAATACAAAGACGATGCAGGCGTTATGTACGGGATGATATATGATGGAAATGAAGAAGGGGTTTCAGGAGTAAACGTAAAAGTAAACGGGTGGCTAAAGGCCGTATCGGACGGGCAGGGCAGATTTATCTTAAAATTTTTATATGCAGACATACAGGATAAAAAAGAACAAAGGATAGAGCTTGAAAAAGAAGGCTATGAGAAAATCGAAGAAGTATTTTATTATGAGCCTATGAGCTTATTGCATATAAGGATGGAAAGCGGAGAAGATATATTAAAAGAAGCTGAAAGCTTGATAGATGAAAAAGAATATGGACGGGCAGAAGAATCTATAGATAGGGCTATAAAGATAGAAGAGTATCGGGATGCCGGTCTTTTTTTAAAAGCAGTGATTAGATATAAAGAAGGTAAGAAAAAAGAAGCTGAGCAATTATTGGAAGAAATAAAAGAAAAAGATGATAAAAGCGTAAAAGAATTTTTAAAAAAATTAAATTAAAGGATAAGTTTAATATATAGTATGGAAAAAGAAAACGGTAAAAGCTCATCAAAAACGATTATAAAATTCTCTGTTATATCTGCTATAATTATAGTGTTTTTTTGTTTTAATATTTATGTAGTTTTTCAAATAAAGAAAGAACAAGAAGAAAGATTAAAGTATATCATTACATTGCTTGAACATACGGAAAAAAATATAATCGGGCAGATAGAACATAATCGGGATGAAATAAATGCAAAAATCGATACAAACACTGAGAATATATTAAAGGACGTAAAAGAAGTTAAAAATCTATTAAAAATTCAAGACAGTGAAACACAAGTAAAACTAAAAAATATATTATCAGGTCAAAAAAGAATAAATGAAACAGACAGAAAAAAAGAGATGAGATTGATATATGCAGACGGTGTATTGGAAAAAAAAGAAATGGAAGCGTATAATTTGCTAAAAGAAAAAAAATATGCGGCAGCATATAAAATATATAAAGAAATAAAAGAAAGTGATCCTGAAAGATTGAGCTCACGATATTACGGAGTATATAGTTTGTTTTATTCAAATGAGATGAATAAAGAAAATTATGATTATATATTGGAAGAAATAGAATACTTAAGAAAAAACGGAATGGAAGAAAGCAGTTTTAAAATAATAGAAAACTTTATAAAAAGAGAAAAGGCAATAAACGATGAACAGAGTTAAGAGTTTAATATTAGCTGTAATAATAATTTTTATAAGATTGGAAGCTGAACAAGTATATATAGCCCCTTTATTGAGTGTAGATGAAGGAGAGGAGAGCTATGAAACAGATACTAAATTGCAAGACGATATTTGTGAGAGCATAGAAGAACAAAAAGAATTTTTAGGAGTAGAAATAATAAAGACGAGAAAAAAGATAAAACAGGTAAGGTCTTCATATGATGCGCTGAAATTATGCAGAGAAGAAAAAATAAAATATTTGATCTATGGCTGGATAAAGAAAACTGAATACACATACGAAGGTGAATTAAGAATTTTTGACGGCGAGGGAAGGAAAAATATATTTACCGTGTATGAAAAAGATGGAATAGAAAATTATGAAAAATTTATAAAGAACATAAGCAAAAAAGTTCTGGATAGTTTACACGAAATTTTTTATATTCCGAAACAGGAAGAAGTGGAGAAGTATAGCAGAATAAATGTAGGGCCTGATATTTGGTATTGGACATTTATGAATAAGACTTGGGTAAAATACATGAGCGGAACTATCGGAATAGGAGGCAGTTTTGAGATAATACCTGATGACAGCGTGTTTTTTATAAAGACATATCCCGTTTATTTTTCGGTGGGATTATCTTTGGATTATAGGCTGGGAGTAAACCGCAAAGAGGCCGTAAAAAGTTATTTAAATAATATAAATGCAGCAGGATATACAAATATGTACATAAACTTTTATGATATTCATAGAGTTTACGCCAAAGCCGGAGTCTTATACAGTTTAGACATCGTATCATATCAAGATAAATATTCGGATAGTAAAGTTAATACATCGGGAGCTGTTGGAATTATTACAGGTATCGGTTATAAATACGCAGTAACTGAGAAGATAAAAATAATATTTGCGAATGAATTTGAATTTGTATTCTATAAAAATGTAATGAGTAAATATATAGGAAAGGTCGGAGTTGAGTTTGAAGTTTTTAAAAAGGAGTATAAAAGAAAATGAAAGGGAAAATATTGAAATTACTTATAATAGTCATTGTAATTTTTAATGGAGCGTGCGGAACCGGAGTATATGAGATAGTATCGAGAGATCAAAGAGATCCTGATAATTTTTATGTAAACGTAGATTCTTTTAGCGAAGAAAATGTAATAAAATGCATTTGGGAAGAAGATGAAAGGTGCGATAAATACATATTGATGAGAAGTGAAGATAAAAACGTATTAAAGTTTAAAGAAGTGTATAATGGAGAAGGGACGGAATATGAAGATAGAGTATTAAAAGAAGATACAAGATATATCTATAGACTTGATAAGATTAGAGGTAAAAAAAGATTTTTAGGGAATATACATTACATGGGTATATACAGTAAACAGGTAAAAGATGTATATGAACCCAACGACAGAAAAGAAAAGGCCGTATTATTGCAAAACGATATACAGGGAAATGTATATTATTATAGATCGCATGAAGGAACCGTTTTAGAGGATGAGGATTGGTACAAGGTAAGAATTCCTGCAAAAAGAAAGGCTAAGGTAGCAATAGTATACGATGCAGCTAATTTACCTTTTATAATAACAATGCCCTATAATGGACACACCGAAAAACCTGCAACAAATAAATCCGTCATAATAACCAATGATACGGATTACGAGAGAGAATTAAGATTTAAAGTATCGTTGGATAGGAATATAGTAGTAAGCGGTAGTGCAGGTGGAGAATGCTATCCGTATACGTTAAGGCTTTTATCAATAGAATAGGAAAGAAATAATGAAAAAGAAGTCCGTTTTATTTATTTTATTTTTCTCGGTATGTATGGTATATGGGCAAGAAGGAATTAAAGATATAAAAAGTGAAAAATATGAATTAAAGTATATTGAAGTAAAAAAATTTATAGATGCATTGCCTGAAGAACTGAAAAAACAAAAAATAAATATATTGGCGGATATAAACGGATTTATAATAAGATGTACTCAGGAAGAACAAAAAATAGTGGAAGAATATATAAAGATACTGGATATAGAAAAAGAAGAGAGAGCGATATTATTAAAATATATATCTTCGGAGGAATTGTTAAAACATCTTCCACCTGCCGTAAATAAAGAAAGTATAGTAGTAACCGGAAATCCCAATTTAATATTTTTTAGAGGGAGCGATATAAAGAGGGAAAAGTTTTTAAAAGAGCTGGAGCTGATAGATAGACCTAAGGCGCAGATACGGTATCAGCTATTGGTAGTGCAATATGAAAAAAGTGAAAACATAAACTGGGCGAAAAGTCTTGAAGTAAAAAAAACTAATGGAAAGCCTGTGAGTGAGTTTTCAGGTATAATGAGCAATATATTTAATATAAACTTTGATATAGTCAGCAAATTCGGTTATCAATTTATAGCAAAACTTAATTTTGAATTAGCTGAAAATAAGGCAAGAGTTTTAGCGGATACGACATTAAACGGAATAACGGGAGAAGAAGTAAAATTTCAAAATACAAATACATTCAGATATATAGATAAAACCCTTGATTCAAACGGTAAACCCTTATATGGTTCTGTAAGAGAGATAACATCTGGTTTATTACTTAATATAAAAGGAAATGTATCCGGAGACGGAATGATAACGATGGAAGTAAATGCACAAGTGTCAAAACAGGGCTCAGGAGGAGCGACAAGCGGTGTTTTACCTCCGACATCGGAAAAAATAGTAAAAACAAAAGTGAGAACTCCTTCCGGCAAGCCGATTATAATAGGCGGCTTATTACAGGTTGAACAAAATTCAAGCGAAAAGAAAATACCCGGTTTGGGAGACATACCGATAGCAGGATTGGCTTTTAAAGATATAAATGGTTCTGAAACTGTAACTGAAATGGTCATCTACATAGTGCCGTACATACATCGAGAAAGAGAGAAAGTAAAGAGTAAGAAAGAAAGGCTTATAAGGCTATATAAAAAATATATCGAAGGAGATAAAGAATGAAGAAACTAAGAAAAATATTTATGATAATTTTAGTGTTTATATTGACAGGCTGCGTTAATCCTTATAACCGGATAAGGGATGGAGAAAGCGAGATTTTTGAAGAAGGAAATGAGATTGAAGAAAATGAAGAAGGAGGCGGAACAAATCCATTTGAAGATAAACTTTTTATAAAGGAAGGGGAAAAGATCATATTAAAAACAAACAATACAAAATATTGGGGTGTGAGGGGTTATACGTTATGGAAATTTTTAGGAGAAGAAATAGATAAAAATGCCCCGAGTATAAAAGTAGTAAAAAAAGAAGGGGCGAGTGAAGCAGGATACGGATTAGTATGTTATAGTACAAAGACGGAAGCAGGACAAAAAAATATAGGATGCTCGTGATTTTAATACATGTAGATGGGAAGTATTCTGTAGGCTATGTAGTAGACGGCTTGTATAAAGATATAGAGTGGAAAAGACAAAGTGAAAAGTTAAATAAAGGCTATGGTGTAGAAAACAGCATCAGTGTAAAAAAGGCAGGGAAGAAAATAGAAGTATATTTTAACGATGAAAGTTATTCCGGAAGCCCGTCATATACGATAAACGATTCAAGTGAATATTTACTTGGAGAAGGGGAAGCCGGGTTAATAGGAGTAGTATCAGCGAAGGATAAATTTCCTGATGATTTTGTTTGGATAGAATACAAGGTAAAGTAAAGGATTTTAAATAAAGTCTTATAAAAAGAGTGGAGATAAAAGTAAATGAAAAAGATAATGGAAGGAATAAAAGAAAAAGGCATTTCGATAATATTGTTTATAGTATATATGACGGTAGGAGTACTTCCTTTAAACCTATATGCCGAAGGAGAAAGCGGAGAGCAGATAAAAATAAATAACTCTATCTTATTGGCAAGCAAGGTAATAGGAAAAGAAGGGGGCATAATTGAAGGGGAGGGGGTGAGATTTGAAGTACCGAAAGGGGCATTAGAGAAAGAAGTTGAAATAAAGATAAGCCGGTTAATAAGAGTAGAAGATGGAGAAATAAAAAACGTAACGGCAGGGTTAGGCGGATACAGATTTGAGCCTGAGGGGCAAAAATTTAAAAAAGAATGTTTGATAAAAATGGCATATGATGAGCGTATAGAAGAAGAATATGCACAAGAGATATATACGTATTATTATAATAAAAGAAAGAAAGCATGGGAAGCGTTAAAAAGGAAGGGCGTAGATGTAGAAAAAAAGGTAATAGAGTCTTACACAAATCATTTTACGGATATGATAAACGGGACGTTAAGCTTACCTGAATCGCCCGGCCCTGTAAACATAAACTTAAACAGCATAAAAGAACTAAAAGCAGCGGATGCGGTAGGGGGGATAGAAAGCATAGAAGGATTAAAGGGGGTAAGTGAAGGAAGTGCCTCGTTTAACATGAAACTGCAATTACCCGGCGGAGTAAGAGGGTTTACACCTGAGTTGGCGGTAAGCTATTCAAGCGGAAGCGGGTATGGAGTATTGGGCAAAGGCTTTAGTTTAAGCGGAATAGAAAGCATAAGTATAGATACAAGATTGGGCTTACCTGAATATAACGGCAAAGACACGTATTTGATAAACGGGATAAGAGTAAGATATGAGGGAGGAGGATGGAAGGAAGAGAGAAAACAAAGTTATGCAGCAATAAAAAATGAGTGGGCAGAAGGAAGAGGAAGCGAAAACTATTTTGAGATAAGAGAAAAAGACGGAAGTGTTAAAATATACGGAGCAAAGAATTGGAGCGGAGGAAGCGAAGGGAGAAAATACCTCTATTACTTGGATGAGATACGGGATAGTTTTGGAAACGTAATAGAATATAACTATGAAAATGGAAAAAGCGTAGAAGGAGAGGAAGTAGTATTAAAGGAAATAGTGTATGGGAAAGAAAGAGAGAGGCGAATAAAGATAGAGTATGAGGGAAGAGAGGATGTAAGAGTAGAGGGAAGGGGAAAGTATTTAAAGAAAGAAAGTAAAAGAATAAGAGAGATAAGAAGTGAAGTTAAAGGAGAGGAAGTAAAGAGATATAAATTTAATTATAAAGAAAACACATTTTTAGAAAGTTTATTAGAGAGTATAGAAGTAAGAGGAAGCGGAAAGGAAGAAGGAGTATACGCATACAGGTTTGAATACGAGGATGCACAGAGCGAAGGGGATGGTGGAATAAAAGTATTTGGCGATACGGAAGAATGGGAGAAAAGCGGAAGCATATCGGAGAGTGTACATATATCAGGCGGAGGATCGGGCAGTGTAGGAGTTGGAATAAATATAGAAAATTCGGTATCGATAAGCGGAGGAATGACCGGTTCAGGGGGTGTAGGCCGCGGTTACAGTAAGAAGAACTTTGTAGATGTAACAGGGGATGGACTAGCGGATATAGTAGGATGGGAGAAAGGAAAATTAAAATTATATGAAGCTATAAGAGAGGAAAACGGTAAACTGATATATGCAGAAAAAAGAGATTTTGATTTTAGTGCATTGGAAGGTTCTTTTTTAAGTGAAAATGAGGATAGCAGTTGGAGTATAGGCGGCAGAGTCGATATAAATGCCGGCGGGGTAGGAGCTAATGTCGGAGTAACAAAACAAGGAAGTTTAGGCGAAAATAAGGCAGAGTTTACGGATGTAAATAGGGACGGCTTTATAGACTTTGTATCGAACGGGAAATATTATGAAAATAATGAAGGGAAAGGCTTTAAAGCGGGAATAGGCTTTAAGGGAGCAAAGAATGCAAAGATAAAAATGAGTGAAGCTGAAAAAAAAGAAATGGAAAAGGCTCATTATTTTCAGGAAGGGATAAAGGCATGGAGAAGTCCTGTAAGCGGAATAGTTCTTATAAATATAGATGTAAAAAGAAAAGATAAGACAAAATTATGTGTGTATAGAAGTAAAAGAGGAGAAGACAGTGAAAAGCTTTGTGAATGCCTGGAGAATAAAACCTATGAGATTGAAACGGATGTAAAAAGAGGTGAGTACATATATTTTGTAAGTGAAACAGAAAATAAGGTTGAAATAGGGGCGGGAATAGAAGCTGAAATAAGAGTTGAATATAAAAAGTACATGAGGGATGAATTACTTGGAAGAAATATACAGTACCTTTTTCCAAATAAAACGTATAGCACGCCTGAAAAAGAAATCATAAATTTATATGATAAAAATGAAGAATCTATACAATATGAAGATGAAGAAGGGAATACACATAAGGTAGAAAGAACTTTTTGGAGTTTAAAGAGTAATTATCTTTCATTGATAGATGAGAATGCAATCGAAAAAGCACTTGCTTTAAGATATTACGGATATATAGGCCGTGAAATAAAAAAAGAAGAGTTTGAAAAGTTGTATGAAAAATACGGGGATAAAAGCGATATTGAAAATATAATAAAATATGACGGAGGATTTAAAGAGTATATACACACAGGAGACAGGACCGGACATTTAAATCAACATGTAATGAATCGATTTATATCACAGGCAGATAATCAAACTTTAAAAAAACTAACAGGGTATGAAAAAAGCGAAAAATTAAGGTATCCTTTATTTTATGGTAATGGAGAGAAGTATTATCGGGATATATTAAAGGTAGCAGAGAATAAGGAAAGGAAAGAAGAAAATGGAGGATATGAATCGGAAGAAAAAATATTGATAGGAAGGATAAGAGGGAAAGAATACAAGATAAAAAAAGAAGGGGAATATAAATTATATGAACAGGGAATAAAGAATGAGGAAGCTGAAGTAATTTTAGATAAGAAAACTAAAGACATAAAAGTATTATTGAAGAAGAAAGAAGATGCAGGATATGAATTATATATAAACCTTATTAATAAAAATATAGGGTGTGTAATAAGCGATAAAGAATATGAGAAAGGGATAGTGGAAGTAATACAAAAAGATTTGGAGTATAGATTAAACCGTATAGAAAGATTGAGCGGTGATGTATATGAAATAATAAAAGAAAGACTTGCCTTTAAGAAAGGAAAATATGTAAAGATAAAAGAATTATATGAAAGATATGAAGACGGATATAAGATAAAAGATGATGTAGAAGAAGAAAGTATACTCGGAATAATTGAAGCTTTAATTGATGTAAGAAAAGAAGGAAAGATATATATAAAAGAAAGCATACCGTCCGGAGAAAGACGATTAAGAGAAATATGTATATTTACTGAAGAAGAAGTAAAAGAAATAGGGAGAGATTATTTTGAAAAGATTGGAGGCGATTCTAATCAAAGCTACCAAATAAGAAAGGACATTTCACCAGAAGAGAAAGAGAAGTTAATAAAAAAGTTAAAGCTATATGAAGGAGATAAATATGATTTTACATACTTTGAGTATGATAAGCTAAAAAAAGAGTATAAGACAAAAAGAGAAAACCTTGTAAAAGAAAAAGTAAAAAACTTTTTGGAATATTTGGAAAGTTATTATTATGAAAAAGTAGAACTTATAATAGAATATCCTTCAAGCAGTTTGTATCCTGTAAAAAACGGAGAGATAGAAGTCGCCAAAGTAAAAGGAGGAGATCTTGTTATAGAACGTGAAAGGATAAAAAAATATGAAGGAAATGAAAATTATAAGAGCGGAATATATGAGGGTGAAAGAGGTTTGGAAAAAATAAGCCGATATGAAAGGCTATATGGAGGAGAAAATCTATGGTACTACGGATTATATTCACGATATGGAGAACAAACCTTTAGTGAAAATGAACTTCTTAAACAGAATACTCATGAAAACAAAAATAAAGATGATATAGAGAAAGAAAAAGAAGGTGTTGAAAAAGATGTAGAAAAAGATAGGGGAAGTAACGGAGAAGAAAAAGATATAAAAGATGAGGTTAATCAAAAAATAGGAAAAGAAAAACTCGGCGGATATATTTCAGTACAAACATATAAGGCGTTGACAGCGAAAAATGGAAAGGTTCCTGAAAGAGAGAGTAATACAGGTTTTGAATTTAGCGATAATAGTTTAATAGGTTCAATTTCGACACATGTAAAAAATGGATTTGATAGAGAAGGAGAAATAAAAAGCGAAGTAAAACATTATGCTGCCTATATTGACAATAATGTAATTTATGCAAGCAGAATAACAGGCCCTTCTTATAAAGACCTTCCATGGATAAAGGAAGAAGGAGGAGGGGCGGTATCGTTTGCATTAAGCAAAACGGAGAGCGAAAGTTTTGACAAAAATATAGGAGTGTCAGGAGGACATTTAAGCGGCAGCATAGGCTTTAATTCAGGTACAAGTGAACAAACACAAGGTTACATGGATATAAACGGAGACGGGTATCCTGACATATTAAAAACGGAAAACGGATATCTTTTAGTTCAGTATGGCCAGGATAATCTAAAGTTTGAAAAAGAAAAAGGTCTTTCGGGAGCTTCTTTAAGTTCAAATACTAATTCGTCAAAAGTTGTAGGCTCTGCAGTAGGCCTTTCAGGTTCATTAAAAGCGGTAAGAGATAGTAAGGGGAAGATAAAAAGTGTAACGGTAGCCCCATCCGGTGATACCCCCTACGGTATATCCGGAAATGCCGGAGTTAATTATTCAAATGGAAATCAAAGTCAAGAGGCGGGGTTACTAGATGTAAACGGAGATGGGCTTGCCGATTATAAAAATGGGGCAGAGACAAGGCTAAACATAGGAGATGAATTTAAAAAAGCGGGAGGATGGAATACAGAATATATATCTTCCGGAAAGGTAGAAAGTGCAGGGGGAAATATAGGAGGCGGATTTAATGCTCCTATTGGCATTTTTTATGGAGGAGCAAGCTTTGGAGTAAGTGCCAACATAAGCAGAAGCACTACGGAAGAAATATTGACAGATATAAACGGCGACGGTCTTCCCGATAAACTAAGCACGGCAGAAAATGGAAATTATAAAATAAGAATAAATACAGGCAGAGGTTTTTCCTCTAAAGAAAAAAACATTTGTATTGGAAAACTTGAAATCCCTGAGTATGCAAGATTTTTTAAAGAGATGATAAGTAAGGTTGTAGAACAAACGGAGAAAATACAAATTCCTTATAAGCCGCAAAAAATTGCAGGAGATTTTATAACGGAAAAAATAGATAAGATATTAGCAATACCTTCTTCTCTTGAGTTTAACACAAGCCGAAGCATAGGCATATCCGGAAGTCTTTCAGGACAGGTAGGTATTCCGGTGTGGAGCCCTCCTAAAGTCTCATTGATATTTAATTTTTCAGGCGGAGGTAACGGAAACTATAGTGAAAGTGAGGTAAGTTTAAGATTATTCGATATAGACGGGGACGGATTAATAGACAGAGTGTTTAACATAGGAGGAGATAATAAACTATACGTCCAGCGTAACCTTTTAGGAAAGGTAGGCTTACTAAAAAAGATAAAGTTACCCCAAGGCGGAAGCTACGAATTAAAATATGAGAGGGTAGGAAACACGGTAGAGCTTCCCCAAAGTAAATACGTATTAAGTGAAGTAACTGCAAAATCGGGATTAAAAAGTAAAACAGGCAACAGCCAAGAGTATACAACCTATTATAGTTACCACGACGGCTATTATAACAGAATAGAAAAAGAATTCTACGGCTTTAAAACCGTAAAAAGTAAAAACGCAATAGGCACTGTAACTGAAACGGAATACTACACAGACTCTTACTACCGCAAAGGTATGGTAAAACGTGAAATAATAAGAAACGGAAACCGAGTATACTCAATAAAAGAATACGAGATAGACACAGCACCCCATGCGAGAATAAAAAAAGAAACTAACACAATACGAGAAAACTACAACGAAATAAAAACCGAAAGCGAATACGACTACGATAAATACGGGAACGTTACAAAACTTTACGATAAGGGAGAGGTAACAAACACAAACGATGACCTCATAGCGGAAATAACATATTGGAAAGGGGGAAGAGAAGAAGCGTACTTTAAAGCCCACCCCGAAAAAATACATGTCCTGCACGGAAAGACGGGAACTCTTTTGCGTAAAAGGGAGGGTGCATACGACAGCAGAACAGGAGCCTTAACGGAATTAAAACAATACACGTCGCATGGAGCATATCTTGTAAACCGTATAGAATGGACAGAGGAAGGAAACATAAAAGCGGTAACAAGCCCGACAGGTAAAAAAGCGGAATACAAATACCTTGACGGCATATATCCTATCGAAATAAAAGAGATAAGCTCTAAAGGAGATAAATCTTACACGAGCACAATAAAATGGAATACAGCCTTAGGGGTAAAGGTAGAAGAAACAGACAGTGCAGGAAACTTCATGACCTACAGTTACGACAACTTTGGACGGGTAACAGAGGTGAGAAGCCCCTACGACTTTGAAAGAGACAAAGACACCGAAAAAATCATCGGACCAGGAAAAACTCCTTATGCAAAATACACATACATTACTCCAAAAGATTCCTTTTGGTACACCGTAACCGAAAACAAAATAAGCACCGAAGCCGACGATACGGCGGTTATGAAAACAATAGTACTCCATGACGGTCTGGGAAGAATAAGCTATACAGCAAAAGAAGGGGAAGTGTACATCGACGGAACCGATGAGCAAACACAAACAGGCTGGAATATTTCAAGTGCAATAAACTATGATGAAGCAGGGCGAAAGATAGAAGAAGGAATGCCCTTCTTTTACGGAGGGAACTTAGAACAAGAACTGGTAAATAAAAATTCTTATGAAGCCCTTGAAGCGTTTTATGAGCTTAACAATTTTACAACCATACGGAACGGAACAAAATACGAATATGACGACATAGACCGAAACATATTAACGGTTTTACCTGACGGGCACACACAAAGAAATGAATACTCGATAGACTCTTCTTTACAAATAACAAAGGCAACTGACCCGAAAGAAAACGTAAGCATAAGCAAAAAAGATGCACGGGGAAACATAAAAGAAGTAGAACGCTTAGATAAAAACAATACTATATTAACCAAAGCCCGATACGAATACTCTGTCCTCGGAGAAATGCTAAAAGCCTACGATGCTAAAGACAACCTATTGGCAGTAAACTACGATATGCTAGGACGGCGGATAAGTTTAGAAAGTAAGGACACTGGCAAAAAAGAATGGATATACGACGATAAAGGAAGGCTTCAAGCAGAAACCGATTCGGTATTAAAAAACAAGGCAGCCGAAATAAGATACGAGTATGACGGCTTTGACCGCATAATAAAGACGGATTATCCTTTTAGCCAAGACATAGAATATAAATATGGAGCTCCCGGACAAAATGGCGCCGGACAAATAGTCTACAAAAAAGATGAGACTGGAGAAACAAGATATAAGTACGGCTATCTCAATGAAGTAACAAAGGAAACTCGAACCATCAACCGCTATGGAGCGGGAACTAATCCTGAAACAGCCTCTTTTGAATACCGCTCTGACTATCTTGGGCGAATGCAGAGTATGAAATACCCTGACGGAGAAACCATAACCTACACCTATGATAAAGGCGGACAGTTAAAGGGAGTGAGCGGCGTAAAAACCTCGTCAAAGGGAACGGCTGAATACTCTTACGTAGATAAAATCATTTATGACGAACACGCACAAAGAGTTTACATACGCTACGGAAACGGAGTAGAAACAAGATACAGGTACGATGAGAAGCGGCGTTGGTTAGATACAATAGAAACTAAAAATAACCAAACTCAAGATGTCTTTCAAAAAATAAAGTACTCATTCGACCCTGTCGGAAACGTCCTAGGCTATAATAATGATGCAAGTACTTATGAAACAAAACAAACATACTCTTACGATAATCTTTACCAGCTTATAAGCGTAGAGGGTACAAGTAACCAATACAAGGCTAAAAAAAGCTCTGGAACAACACCTGTAAGCATTGCAAAATACAGACAAACCTTTGCCTTTGATGGCATAGGAAACATGAAAGAAAAATTAAGCACCACAAACATACCCGGTGCACAAGGAAACTCCTATCCCAAGGCTGAACTTGACTATAGCTTAAATTACGAGTATGACCCTGCCTATGCACACCGTCTAATAAGAGCCGGCAACCGATACTACCGCTATGACGCAAACGGTAATATCACAGCCGAAAAAGACGGACCTTTCACAGATGAAGAAGAGTTTGTATTTACATACTCATACTTTGAAAATGAAGACGTATACGGTGCCGACTACGGCTTCGGGCTTGACGCACCTAAAGAAACGGAACAGTCAAACCCGCAAGACCTATTTGCCTACAGAAGAAATTACACTTGGAATGAAAGAAATTTACTCACTAAATCAAGTGACCGAAACTTTACCGTACACTACCGCTATGGTGAAGACGGACAGAGGGCACTTAAGTACACCGATGAGGGAAGAAGTGAAACCTTATACTTTAATAACTTCTTTACGATACACATACCCACACAAGACCAAAACAACCCTCAAGGCTTAAGAGTACACAAACATATATTCGTAGGAAACTCAAGGCTTGTAACCGCGATGACACATACGGATAACCAAGGCGACAACGATGAGCAAAAGGCAAAGCGGTACTACTATCATTCAGACCACCTTGGAAGTGCACAATTTGTAACAGATTGGAAAGGCAGGCAGTACGAGCATATTGAATACACGCCGTATGGCGAACTCTGGGTTGAAGAAGTTGCTGCGGGGTTGGACAAGTTACCTTTCCGCTTTACGGGTAAGGAGCTTGACGAAGAGACCGGGCTGTATTATTACGGGGCGAGGTACTTAGACCCTAAATACAGTAGATGGTTGAGCGGGGATCCGGCGTTAAATGACTATATACCCAAAGCACCGATAAACGATGAAGCAAAGAAACATAATGAAAACCTGCCGGGAATGGGCGGCGTGTTTAATACCGTCAATCTTCACGTGTACCATTATGCTGGGAATAATCCGGTGAAGTATACCGATCCGGATGGGAATGCATCAATTCTTATGCGACAGATAGATGCTGGATTAAATGCAAAATATGATTCGGGACATGCTCTTGGGAAATATTTTGATTTTGCAAAGCATTCATTAATTGATTATGGCAGTTTAAAGTCATTTAGAGATTCGTATGGACTAATTCATCAACTAGGAAAAAAATTAGGAATATTAAAGAGAGAAGTAACAAAAAATGATGAATATATCATAAAATATACAAATATGGATGATAACATTACTAAGCAAGCTGTTGAAAATGTTTTGGATATGAAAAGGTTTGGAGGGAGACTAGAAGATGGAAGACATAATAATGACAATGCAAAACAAAAATATAAAATTCTGATAAATGATTGTAATGCATTTACAAGAACTGTATTCAAAGAATACAAAAAATTATGGAAAGAAAATTGGAAAAAAGAGAATAATTCTACTAGTAGATATCAGGCATGGAAAGCGTGGAGAAGACATTATAAAGAAATTTCTGCCAGACGCAATGAAGAAATTCAAATTAAACATTAAAGGAGATATTGTAACATGAAAAAAATACTATTTTTTGTAATTTTATTATTATCTTTTCACCTATTGCAGCTATTTTGCTATGGTTGTGTTGAAATAGAAATGGATGATAATAATAAAAAACGAATAGAAAATTTTATGTCAAATTTTTATACAAGAATCTTTGATTTATCTGCTGAAGAATATGAAGATATTTTTTATAAAAAATTAGTCTCTATTTCTTTTTGTTATGATGGCGTTAATGGGGGTGGTGCTGTATTTAAAAAATTTTTAGATTGTACCGCTTTACCTGAAAATAAAAAAACTAATGAAATAGAACAGCCTTTAGAGCAAATTTTTTTATTTGGTAATGGAAAGAATGCTCGAGAGTTTATAAAGCAGTTTGAAAATATTGATATGTTTATAGAAAAAAATAAAGCAAAAATAGTATGGTTTTCAGGATTTGATGTAGGAGTTGCAGCTTTTGATATCCCCAATGAAAATTGCTGTAGCTTTGATCAAGATTTGCTTTTGGTAATTAACAAAGAAAGGTTTAATGTAAAGGCAACTGCTCTATTATATGTTGATGAGGAAAATATTTTTTTGGCATATATTTTTTTTGAAATAAAAAACTTGGAGGAAAAATCAAAAACTATTTAGTTAAAATAGCTAAGTGTTAAAAATATTATGAAACCAAAACCTTGCATTTTTCCAAAGCCCAACTATCTCTTTCGGACAGCGATTGAAGCAGAAATCCTTTTTGCGGTGTGTTTAAACAAAAAGCAAGCTCTGACCGGAGGAAAGAGCCTTGCCTGTGAAGATAAATACAGCAAAAAGATTGGAGCGGTATTGGTGCAGCAAGCCGATAGGCGCAGCTTCGAAGCAAGCGCGATGCCGGTATTTGTGTACTTTTACATAATTATGATAGTACACAAGTGTCAGCAGTCCGCCGCTCAAAGCTGCTTAGGCACCTTTGAGCTTCGAGTTTTGCCATTCGGCAAAACATCGGGGATTAAACTTTTAAATTTACTAAGTAACTCCACTGACAGGACTTTTGAAAATAGGCGGAGCAGATACAAGGAGTTAGGCAAAAAAGTACCGCAGGCGTATCGGGTATACGTCGAGGACACTTTTTTGCCGTGCGACGCAGGAGATGCCCGTATATTTTCAAAAGAAGTAATCCATGACGGCTTAGGACGCATAAGCTATACAGCAAAAGAAGGGGAAGTGTACATCGACGGAACAGCCGATTCTACCCAAACAGGCTGGAATATTTCAAGTGCAATAAACTATGATGAAGCAGGACGAAAGATAGAAGAAGGAATGCCCTTCTTTTACGGAGGAGATTTAGAACAAGAACTATCAAGTAAAAACTCTTATCAAGCCCTTGAAGCGTTTTACGAACTAAATAATTTTACAACGATAAGAAACGGAACAAAATACGAGTATGACGATATAGACAGGAACATCTTAACTACACTTCCTGACGGACACAAACAAAAAACGGAGTATTCGATAGAAAGCTCTTTACAAATAACAAAAACAACCGACCCATTGGAAAACGTAAGCATAAGTAAAAAAGATGCAAGAGGAAACATACGGGAAGTAGAACGCTTAGATAAAAACAATACTATATTAACCAAAGCACGATACGAATACTCCGTCCTCGGAGAAATGCTTAGAGCATATGACGCAAAGAATAATCTTTTATCGGTAAGTTATGACTTGCTTGGAAGAAGAACCGCATTAGAAAGCAAAGACACCGGCAAAAAAGAATGGATTTACGATGAGAAAGGAAGGCTGCAAGCAGAAACGGATTCGGTATTAAAAAACAAGGCAGCCGAAATAAGATACGAGTATGACGGCTTTGACCGCATACTAAAAACAGACTATCCTTTTAGCCATGACATAGAATATAAATACGGAGCGCCGGGACAAAATGGAGCGGGGCAAATAGTCTACAAAAAAGATGAAACGGGAGAAACGCACTATACTTACGGAAACTTAAACGAGGTAGTAAGCGAAACAAGAACCATAAACCGCTACGGAGCGGGAACTAATCCTGAAACTGCAAGCTTTGAATACCGCTCGGACTATCTTGGGCGAATGCAGAGTATGAAATACCCTGACGGAGAAACCATAACCTACACCTATGATAAAGGCGGACAGTTAAAGGGAGTGAGCGGCGTAAAAACCTCGTCAAAGGGAACGGCTGAATACTCTTACGTAGATAAAATCCTATATGACGAACACGCGCAAAGGGTATATATAAAGTATGGAAACGGCGTAGAAACAAGATATAAGTACGATGAAAAGCGAAGATGGCTTGACTCGATAGAAACAAAAAACGTACAAACCCAAGATGTCTTTCAAAAAATAAAATATAACTTTGATGCAGTTGGAAATGTCCTCGGTTATAATAATGACGCAAGCACGTATGAAACAAGTCAGAGTTACACATACGACAACTTGTACCAACTGATAAGCGTAGAAGGAACGAGCAACCAATACAAGGGTAAAAAAAGCTCTGGAACAACACCTGTAAGCATTGCAAAGTACAGACAAACCTTTGCCTTTGATGGCATAGGCAACATGAAAGAAAAGCTAAGCACCACAAACATACCCGGTGCCCAAGGAAACTCCTATCCCAAAGCTGAACTTGACTACTTGCTTCAATACGAGTATGACCCTGCCTATGCACACCGCCTAATAAGAGCAGGCAACCGATACTACCGCTATGACGCAAACGGAAATATAACGGCAGAAAAAGATGGGCCATTCACAGATGAAGAAGAGTTTGTATTTACATACTCATACTTTGAAAATGAAGACGTATACGGTGCCGACTACGGATTTGGTCTTGACGCACCTAAAGAAACCGAGCAAACAAACCCTCAAGACCTATTTGCTTATCGAAGAAACTACACATGGAACGAGCGAAACCTCTTAACCAAATCAAGCGACAGAAACTACACAGTACACTACCGCTACGGCGAAGACGGCCAAAGAGCTTTAAAATACACTGACGAGGGAAGAAGCGAAACGCTATACTTTAATAACTTTTTCACGATACACATACCGACACAAGACCAAAACAACCCGCAAGGCTTACGAGTGCACAAACACATCTTTGTGGGAAATTCAAGATTAGTAACTGCAATGACGCACACGGATAACAATGGAGACAACGAAGAACAAAAAGCAAAGCGGTATTACTACCACAGTGATCACCTTGGCAGTGCGCAATTCGTAACCGACTGGAAAGGTAAACAATACGAACATATAGAATACACACCTTATGGAGAGTTATGGATTGAAGAAGTAGCAGCAGGATTGGATAAATTACCGTTTAGGTTCACAGGCAAGGAACTTGACGAAGAAACAGGTTTATACTACTATGGAGCAAGGTACTTGGATCCGAAGTATAGTCGGTGGTTAAGCGGGGATCCTGCATTAAACGATTACATACCAAAGGCTCCCATTGATGACGAAGCGAAGAAACACAACGAGAATTTGCCGGGAATGGGAGGGGTGTTTAATACCGTCAATCTGCATGTGTATCACTATGCGGGAAATAATCCGGTTAAGTATGTGGATCCGGATGGGAAAGCTTTATGGGATAGTGTAAAAATTTTTTTTGAAAATATTAGAGAAAATACGGTTATACATATTGAGAGAAGCTATTTAGATAATGGTAACTTGGGGAGGGGTGTTGATAAATATTTTAAATCAACATTTGAAGTACGGGTATATAATATTGCAATTATTACTGTGTCTGTTCAATCTACTGCAGATCATCCTAATTTGAATAATGGAAATCCCCAATATAATGGAATGACTTTACCTGAAGGAGAGTATAACATTTATTTACTTGAAAAGTCTAATTCATATACTAATCCGATGCATATTATAAATGAAGCACTGGGTGCTAGTTTAGATGATAGCTTTTTAGTACATCCTGATCAGTTTACAGAAAAAACAGGAGGGCCTTGGCTACAGCCCTATGGTTTAGGCTGTCAAATTCTAAAAATGAAAGATTTTAATAAAATAAATTCCTTTTTCAAAAAATTGGGCTTTGAATATAAAGGAACACTTAATGATAGAGACTTTGATAAATATGGCTCAAAAATTAAAATGATAATAAAGGATTCATTGCCTATTTTGGATCCTAATATTTTTCCTATGCGTGATGAAATATAAATTAAGGAGAAAATGAATGAAAAAAAAGATTGTGTCTTTTATTACATTATGTTTTATTGTATTAGGTAGCTTGGTATATGGAGCAGAAGTTCCTGCAGGCTATACATATGCTATTTCACCGCCATTATCGATGACTTTCTTAAAAAATAATAAGGTACTTTTTTATGATTTGGATAAAGACGAAGCAAACCAGAAAACTATTTATGATTATAAGCTGGAATATAAAAGCGGAGTTCCTTTTATAACAATATTTAATAGTAAAAAGCCTAAAACATATTTATTTTTATATAATAAGAATTTTTGTGCTTTTTATGAGAAAGACGGATATGTTTATCAATCAGGTATTAGTATGCTTAACAATATGGAAGGATTTTATACGCATGATTGGATAAATAAAGATGAATCAATATATGCAACAAAGGAGGTAATGGAAGGTGATATTAAATATTCTGCAAAAAATATTGTATCAAAGAAAATAGATGAACTTTGGGCGGCTCCTAATAATGGTATAAACGAATCCATTATAATTGATAGATTATATAAAGGCTATAATGATAGAGATGAAAGAGTTGAATACGAAGATTCTAAGCATGATGTTATTCTAATGCTTTGTTCAGGATTTATTTCTTATAATAAGCCTCATTTATATAAGGATAATGCAAGACCTAAAAAGATAAAGGTAACATTAAGTAATACTCAAAAGAATATTTTAAAGGAGTATTTCTTTGATTTAAAAGATACTCCTAACCCCCAAGTATTACGTTTCAAAGAATTTATAAGTGATAAAATAATTACAATTACTATTCTTGATGTGTACAAAGGAGAAAGATATTCAGACTTATGTATAAGTAAAATATGGAGTTATGTAGGACGTAAATTGTAATAGTATGATGAACCGATAATAGTTGTAGGAAAAGAGTTAGAATAATATGAAAAATAACTGTGTATTGAAACAATTAAACTACCTCACATCTTCTCGGACAGCGATTGCAAGGGAGCAAAAGCAATTTATAAAAATTGCTTTTGCTGTACATCTTTCCGCAGTAATTTCTGCGGAAAGATACCGAAGCGGCAGCGGAGCCCTGAAAAGCGCGGTGCTGTATTTTGTTTTCTTCATGATAATAATAAACAAAATGCAGCAGTCCGCCAAAACAAAACTATTACTAAACAGCCCCACTGACATGCCTTTTGGAAATAGGTGGAGCAGATACAAGGAGCCTAGTAAAAATAAAGCGGAGGCGTATCGGGTATACGTCGAGGACACTTTTTTGCCGTGCGACGCAGGAGGTGCCCGCATATTTTCAAAAGATGATGAACAGGCACAAAGAGTCTACATCAAATACGGAAACGGAGTAGAAACAAGATACAAATACGATGAAAAGCGGCGCTGGCTCGATACAATAGAAACCAAAAACGTACAAACCCAAGACGTCTTCCAAAAAATAAAATACTCATTCGACCCTGTCGGAAATGTATTAGGCTATGCAAACGACGCAACTACCTACGAAACACAACAAACATATTCTTACGACAGCTTGTACCAGCTGATATGCGTAGAAGGAACAAGCAACCAATACAAGGGTAAAAAGAGCTTCGGTATGACACCGGTAAGTGTTGCAAAATATAAACAAACCTTCAGCTTTGACAATATAGGTAACATGACCAATAAGCTAAGCACCACAAACATACCCGGCTCTCAAGGGAACTCGTATCCCAAAGCTGAACTTGACTACTCGCTTCAATACGAGTATGACCCTGCCTATGCACACCGTTTAATAAAAGCAGGCAACCGTTATTACCGCTATGACGCAAACGGCAACATAACGGCAGAAAAAGACGGGCCCTTTACCGATGAAGAAGAATTTACCTTTACCTACTCCTATTTTGAAGAAGATGATGTCTACGGCACCGACTACGGCTTCGGGCTTGACGCTCCTAAAGAAACGGAACAATCAAACCCGCAAGACCTATTTGCTTACAGGCGCAACTACACCTGGAACGAGCGCAACCTCTTAACCAAATCGAGTGACCGCAACTACACAGTACACTACCGCTATGGCGAAGACGGACAGAGGGCTCTTAAATACACCGATGAGGGCCGAAGCGAAACGCTTTACTTCAATAATTTCTTTACGATACACATACCAACACAAGACCAAAACAACCCTCAAGGGTTAAGGGTGCACAAACACATATTTGTAGGGAATTCAAGATTAGTAACCGCCATGACCCACACGGATAACCAAGGCGACAACGATGAACAAAAGGCAAAGAGATACTACTACCACAGCGATCACCTTGGAAGTGCGCAATTTGTAACAGATTGGCGAGGTAAACAATACGAGCATATAGAATATACACCCTACGGAGAATTGTGGGTAGAAGAAGTTGCTGCAGGGTTGGATAAGTTACCGTTTAGATTTACGGGTAAGGAGCTTGACGAAGAAACGGGGCTGTACTATTATGGAGCGAGGTATCTTGATCCGAAGTATTCGAGGTGGCTGTCAGGTGATCCGGCGTTAAATGATTATATTTCCAAAGATTATGATGGAGCTTCTGGGGGCATTTATAATACAGTTAATCTAAATGTATATCACTATAGTGGAAATAATCCGATCAGATATTCAGACCCCGACGGAAAAGATTGGCTTGACTGGGTTCAAGGAGGTCTTGATGCTATAGGTCTTATTCCCGGCGTTGGAGAATTCGCTGATGGAATAAACGGTGTTATCTCTTTAGGTCGTGGAGATTATGTAAGTGCTGGACTTAGCTTTGCATCTATGATACCTATCATTGGTGATGCCGTTGGTAAAGGCGGTAAAGCAACTAAACAACTTGTCAAGCACAGTGATGAAATTGTTGGTCTTACAAAGCAAGTTGTTAAGAATAGTGATAATATAGCGACTGGTATTTCAAAAGCTATAAACAGAGTTGACGATGTTTATGATGTTACGAAGGCTGTTACAAAATCTGACAATACAATAAAAAATATTTATAAATCAATAAAAGATGCTCCAAAATATCCTAAAGGATTTCAAGCAATTCGAGGTCAAACACTGGTGAATAAAGTAAATAACGGTAAGTTACTAGATAACTTACGCAAAGTTGAACCAGGTAACTGGAAAAAGGTATTTAAGAATGGTTATGATAAGGCAGGAAATAAAATTTCTATACATTACTTTGAAAGTGAATCCAAAAAAGTTTTCGATGTAAAAGTTATAGATGGATGGAGCACGAGATAATTAAGTAATTTATGCTTAAGGAGACTTATAAAAATGAAAATAACAGAAATAACTAATGAAAAGTATGATGAGAAAATGTTTTTAGTTATTATACTAGGAACACTTGAAGCTGTCATTAACAAAAAGATAACCATAAATGAAGTTAATTCCATCCTCCCAGTGGGTATGCATAAAAAATATAAATTTAATAAGAAAATAAATGATTTGTTAATAGAGTGTCATTACATAGAAGATTTTGAATCGCTACTTCCTAATGAATTGGAATCTCAATTACATGAATTAAAAGAACAAGCCTTATTGCTGTTATCCGAATATAATGAGTATTCTAATGTGCGTTGGCTAACTATGGGTATTCAAGATGGATTTTAATAATAAGAAAAGGGATGTAAAAAATGATTCTGTAAAATAAATTGTGTAACCGATTGAAATATGATATTATATGAGAAAAAAAGCTTAGAGGTAAAATTAAGAACTAATTGATAAACAGTTCACATAAAAGAAAAAACTATGAAAGTAAAACTTAGCATTTATTTACAACCCAACTATCTCACTCGGACAGCGATTGTAAGGGAGCAAAAGCAATTTATACAAATTGCTTTTGCTGTACATCTTTCCGCAGTAATTTCTGCGGAAAGACACCGAAGCGATAGCGGAGCCCTGAAAAGCGCGATGCCGGTATTTGTGTACCTTTGCATAGTATTGATAGTACACAAATACCGGCAGTCCGCCGCTCAAAGCTGCTTACGCGAAAGCTTATTACTAAACAACCCCACAGACAGGACTTTTGAAAATAGGTGGAGCAGATACAAGGAGCCTAGTAAAAATAAAGCGGAGGCGTATCGGGTATACGTCGAGCATTTATTTTTGCGTAGCGACGCAGGAGATGCCCGCATATTTTCAAAAGAGGAAGACGTATACGGCACAGACTACGGCTTCGGCCTTGACGCCCCGAAAGAAACCGATCAAACAAACCCGCAAGACCTCTTTGCTTATAGAAGAAATTATACCTGGAATGAACGGAATTTACTGACTAAATCGAGTGACCGAAACTTTACCGTACACTACCGCTATGGAGACGACGGACAGAGAGCACTTAAATACACAGACGAGGGGCGAAGCGAAACCTTATACTTTAATAACTTCTTTACGATACACATACCGACGCAAGACCAAAACAACCCTCAAGGCTTAAGAGTACACAAACACATATTTGTAGGTAACTCACGGCTTGTAACCGCTATGACCCACACAGATAATAGTGGAGACAACGATGAACAAAAAGCAAAGCGTTACTACTACCACAGCGATCATTTAGGAAGCGCACAATTCGTAACAGATTGGCGAGGTAAACAATATGAACACATAGAGTACACACCCTACGGCGAACTCTGGATAGAAGAGGTAGCTGCAGGATTAGATAAACTTCCCTTTAGATTTACAGGAAAAGAGCTTGACGAAGAAACGGGGCTTTACTATTATGGAGCGAGGTACCTTGACCCGAAATACAGTAGGTGGCTGTCAGGCGACCCTGCACTTAATGATTACATACCAAAAGCTCCAATCAACGATGAGGCTAAAAAGCATAATGAAAACTTGCCGGGAATGGGAGGGGTATGCAACACGGTAAACTTACATGTGTATCACTATGCGGGAAATAACCCGGTTAAGTATGTGGATCCGGATGGACGGGATATAATCAATTTTATTAAAGGATGGTTTAATTATAATCTAAATAAAGCAATTTATTCAATGAATCGATTAGATTATCCATTAAATCCTCAATTTGAAATGGCAAATGAGGTTTTAGCTAAAATTGATCAAATGGTAAAGAGCGGATATAGCATATATATTGAAACGCTGCAATTTGCAAGTGAAAATTCTGGAACTGCTACATTGCTCTTCCTAGCTATTGGACAGCCTGAATTGGCGGCAATTACGGGAACTATTGGTACTGCTGCTGATATACTGCTGGGCTTTGATGACCTTTTTAATGGTAATTATATCAAAGGATGTGTTGGTATTGTTGGAAGTATTAGTTTACGTTTTGTTGGTTCCGGAACTGATAAGTTATTGAGTAAATTAGGCAACTCAATAAATATAAAAATAGGTAAAAATGGTTTGTATTATATGAAAGGACGAAAGGGTGCACTAAAGACTATAGATGGCTTAAGAAAGCAATTATATAAAGATTTTGTAGAAGGGTATTTTGGTGAGGCAATCGCTCCAGAGTTGGCATCGCAAGTTGTAGATAAAGTGATAGACGAAATCTCTAATCTAATGCAGGAGAATAAAATTGATGAATAGAAAGATAGCGGATATTTTTTTTAATATAGGCGGTATAATTATCTTTGTATCTTTTTTAATATTATTCTATAGCAGAACATTTAAAATTTATATTATGATATTTGTATTTTTAGGTACAGGCTGTATTATACCAAGTTTTTATTTTACTTGGAAAGATAAATATTATCGTGGAGATGAAAGTGCATATGCATTTTCATATTTTATAAGCGGGTGTCTATGTTTTATAGCTGAGTTAATCTGGATTATATATATTTTTTTTAAATAAATTGAGTATCATGGAGATTATAATGATAAATAAGATTAAAAATAAATGGTCATTTTTTTTGATATTTGCTATAGCTGCAATAATAACATCATGGTTGTTATATACTAAGGTTTCTGATTTGTATAAATTTAATATGAAAATTAAATTGATTTTAAAACAAAATAAGAGAGTTGAAGCTGTTGTTATTGAAAAGCATCGTATAATGATGAGGGCGGGTTATATATATTGGTTTAAAACGGATCAGGGGATTAAATATTATGCTAGGTTATCAAAATTTTTTAACTATCCTGATGTTGGAGACAAGTTAGTAATATTGATAGCAGATGATATAAAGTTATGTTTAATAGATGATATAAAATATAAGCAGATTTCAGGCTATAAATATTATTTATTTTACAGTATTAGTATTTTAGGACTTTCTTTTGTCTTTTCGATGTTTATGCTTATAATACTTATTTTAGATATGTCCGGTAAAATTTAAGATGAATAGATATTATGAATTTTTATTTTAATTGTAGGCAATTAAACCATCTCCTTTCTCGGACAGCGATTGAAGCAAAAATCCTTTTTGCGGTTTGTGTAATCAAAAAGCAAGCTCTGACCGGAGGGAAGAGCTTTGCCTGTGAAGATAAATACAGCAAAAAGATTGGAGCGGCATTGGTGCAGCAAGCCGATAGGCGCAGCTTCGAAGCAAGCGCGGTGCCTGCACTTGTGTACTTTTACATAATTATGATAGTACACAAGTGTCAGCAGTCCGCCGCTCAAAGCTGCTTAGGCACCTTTGAGCTTCGAGTTTTGCCATTCGGCAAAACATCGGGGGGTAAGCTTTTAGATTTGTTAAATAACCCCACTGACAGGACTTTTGAAAATAGGCGGAGCAGATACAAGGAGTTAGGCAAAAAAGTACCGCAGGCGTATCGGGTATACGTCGAGGACACTTTTTTGCCGTGCGACGCAGGAGATGCCCGCATATTTTCAAAAGAGGAGACAGGGCTGTATTACTATGGAGCGCGTTACCTTGATCCGAAGTATAGTAGGTGGTTAAGCGGTGATCCGGCGTTGAATGATTATATACCCAAGGCACCGATAAATGATGAAGCTAAGAAGCATAATGAGAACTTGCCCGGAATGGGAGGGGTGTTTAATACCGTCAATCTTCATGTGTATCATTATGCAGGGAATAATCCGGTGAAGTATACTGATCCGGATGGAGAAGAAATAATACTAGTTAGCGGTTTTGACTTAGCATATCATAATTATATGGGAAAGAAATGGGATATTGATGGAGTGTATGCATTTGAATTAAATGAATTAGATAAAACTTTTATTGGTCAGGTATTTTCACTGTTTGGATATGATAATGGTATGAAGTTAATTGGAAAGGTTGAATATAGCCATAATCGGTACGGTGATAGATACCATGTGGTAGATCAAGATACCGGAGAAGTTATAGGTTCTTTATATTATGATTTAGGTAGGTCTCATGCAAAAAATAGGGATAGGTGGAATATGGGTAAATTTTTAGTAAATGCTGGACTAGATGCTCTTACTGTAGGAGGAATTGCTAAAGGTGTTATAAAAGAAGGGACTAAAAAAGCAGGAGAGGTAGTTTTAAAAAATTTACGACCAACTACTTTAAGTATTACTATTTCACTTGGATCTAGTGAAAAAAAATCATCCTTTTGGGCTGGAGTAAAGGACTTTTTAAAAGGTCTCATTCCTTTTAAAGGGACGTATGATGCTGCAAAAAAAACAATAAATGAAAGTGGAGATATTTATTATATCACTAATGAAGAATTATTAAAGAGGTTAAAATGAATACACAATTAATCCGTCAACTCTTATCAACCATTTCATTTATCTTATGTGGTATATGTTTCATAGTAGCTGTTGTAATTCGATTTTATATTTATAACAGGCTTATTGAGGACGGAACAATGGGAAAATGGTGGATGTCAGTTGAATGGGACTATATGAAAGCTTATCCTGAAGATATAAGAATTTTGGTGATTTACATATTATGTTGTATTGGTTTTCTTCTGTTTCTTGGTATTGGAGGTGCTTTGCAGTGAGTTCTAAGGTCTTGTCATAAATAGTTGTATAAATAACTAAAATCATGCCTTGCATAAAGAATAAAAAATTAGAAAATGTGGAGATAAAATATTAATTGATAAACTGGTTAGCACAAGAGAAAATTATTATGAAAACAAAACTTTACTTTTATTCACAGCCCAACTATCTCTTTCGGACAGCGATTGAAAGGGAGCAAAAGCAATTTATAAAAATTGCTTTTGCTGTACATCTTTCCGCAGTAATTTCTGCGGAAAGATACCGAAGCGATAGCGGAGCCCTGAAAAGCGCGGTGCTGACACTTGTGTACTTTTACATAATTATGATAGTGCACAAGTGTCAGCAGTCCGCCAAAAGAAAGTTATTATTAAATAAAAACAACTTATCGAAGGTTTTTCCGCTTACGGTAGGAAGCGGAAAAACAATGGCTTTTGAAAATAGGCGAGGTAAGTACAAGGAGTTAGGCAAAAAAGTACCGCAGGCGTATCGGGTATACGTTGAGGACACTTTTTTGCCGTGCGACGCAGTAATTGCCCGCATATTTTCAAAAGAAATGACGCACACCGACAACCAAGGCGATAAAGACGAACAAAAAGCAAAGCGTTACTACTACCACAGCGATCATTTAGGAAGCGCACAATTCGTAACAGATTGGAAAGGCAGGCAATACGAACACATTGAATACACACCCTACGGAGAATTGTGGATTGAAGAGGTAGCTGCAGGATTGGATAAACTGCCGTTCAGGTTTACAGGGAAAGAGCTGGATGAGGAGACAGGACTGTACTATTACGGAGCGCGGTACTTAGATCCGAAATATTCGAGGTGGTTGAGTGGGGATCCTGCATTAGGTGAGTATATATCTAATCCACAAAGATCAACTTCGGGTGGAATTTATAATACAATTAATTTAAATGTTTATCATTATGGAATGAATAATCCTCTTAGATATGTTGATCCTGATGGGTGGGATAACTATTTAATAATTGCTTGTTTCCAAGGTGGAGGTAATGAGAATGTTGGAACTACATTTATTGATGCCGCTAATACTCGAAAAAATGATATTGAAAAGAGCTCTTCATTTAATGCAAAAACTGATACTATTAATGTTGTAAGTATTGATAGTATTGAGGAGTTAAAAGATCTTTTAGCATCTGGTAATATTGACCAACTGGATGTATTTTCGCATGGAGGGGAAAGGCATCTTGTTATTGGTTCTGGTGAAGGAAAAGGAAAACGTGAATTGCTGTATGAGGGTGATTTAAATTCTATGAATCGGGATGCTTTTAATGATGGTGCAAGGATTAATTTTTTTGGTTGTAAAACTGCATCAGAAAGTAGTTTAAATTTTCTCCAGAAATTTTTTGGAAAAAGAACTATTGCAGACTCTTTTGCACAATATTTTAAAGGGGTAACGGTAACAGGTTTTACTGGGGGAGCTTTAGCAGCCCCAATGCCTAATGCAAAACCTGATCCTAGCTTTGTTCATAAAAAAGGCGATCCTGTATGGTTTATAACTTGGGGCAGTATAAGGACATACAAATATGAGAAATAAAAATATGATTTTTGCTGGGTGTATTCTGTGTGCGTGCTTGTTCGGTATAGTAATATTAATAAGCACTGATGCCTATATAGATTTTCTATTTAGTATGGCATGTGGAGGAAATGATAAAGAACTATTGAGTGTTAATACTCATAATATTGAAAATGTTGATTTTTGGTATAAACAGTTGTATAAAAAAGGTAAAAAAATAAATGGATTTTTAAAAGGGAAAAAATATAGCAATGAATATACATCTTATATTTTTAGGGGAAGAAGATTGAAAAAGAGAGAAGTCGCTTTGTTTATGTATAGTGATATAAATGGCAATTGTGAGGGATTTTAAGATAGGATTAATTATGCTAGATTTTATTAGTATACGTCTGGCTAAGTGTGAAACTTTAGCAAAATACTGTAACCATAAGCATTGTAGGTGGTTAAGTGAAGACCCGGCGTTAAACGATTATATCCCCAAAGCTCCTGTAAATGACGAAGCGAAGAAACACAATGAAAACTTACCCGGAATGGGCGGTATATACAATACGATAAATTTACATGTGTATCATTACTCAAATAATAACCCTATTAGGTATCTAGATCCAGATGGAAGAGCAGCTGGAGATTTATTTGACACTATGGATGCAGTAGCGGAAGATTTTGGAAAAACATACAATGATGATTCTATAAGAAACAATGTTGAATATGGTACAACGTTATATAAAAATAAGGATGGAAAATATTATTATTCCGTTCCAAATATAGGTGATAATGAAAGCGTTATAAGCTATACAGAACCTTTAGATCCAAACGACGAAGAGAGCGGAAGAGTTCATACCCATGCTGCGTATGATCCTGATTATAAGAACAATCAATTTTCTAATATTGAGGGTGACAATGGTGAAATGATAGGTGATATACCAAATGCTAAAAAGCTTAATCTTCCAAGTTATCTAGCTACGCCAAATGGTTCTCTGAGAAAATACACCCCATCTTCAGATACTGATATTTTAATTAGAACGGATATGCCGTCAGATCCAAAGGATCCGGATAGACTAAATAAAATTAATGTAAATATACAAAAAGATGATCTTTATAACAAATGAGATATAGGATGGAAATATATGAATACAAAGAAAACTTTATTTGTTTTTATTTTTTTTGTTTTAGGTGTTATGTATGCAAAAGATGAGCGTAAAATGGAATATGATGCATATCTTAAAACTGAAATACTTGCTGAAAGAGCAAATGGTTTTGTTGCAACCAAAGAAATGGCTATCAAGCTGGCAGAGATTTACCTAATTGATATCTATGGTGAACGTGTAAAAACTAAATTCCCCTTGAAAGCAATTTTAAAAGATGAAATATGGTATGTAATTGGTAGCTTGCCCACTGGTTATGATGGCGGAGTTCCAGTTATAAAAATTTCAAAACTGTCAGGAGCCGTATTAGGATATATCCATTTTAAATAAGTGTTAAGATAAAAGTGAAAAAATTGAATGAATAGGTGAATTTACAAACAGCTAGGATAAAAACTATGACCCCAAAACTTTACATTTATTCACACTTTAACCATCTCAACCCTCGGACAGCGATTGTAAGGGAGCAAAAGCAATTTATACAAATTGCTTTTGCTGTACATCTTTCCGCAGTAATTTCTGCGGAAAGATACCGAAGCGATAGCGGAGCCCTGAAAAGCGCGATGCCGGTATTTGTGTACCTCTGCATAGTATTGTATAGTACACAAATACCGGCAGTCCGCCGCTCAAAGCTGCTTACGCGAAAGCTTATTACTAAACAACCCCACAGACAGGACTTTTGAAAATAGGTGGAGCAGATACAAGGAGCCTAGTAAAAATAAAGCGGAGGCGTATCGGGTATACGTCGAGCATTTATTTTTGCGTAGCGACGCAGGAGATGCCCGCATATTTTCAAAAGAGATGACGCATACGGAAAACCAAGGCGACAACGACGAACAAAAGGCAAAGAGATACTACTACCACAGCGATCACCTTGGAAGCGCACAATTTGTAACTGACTGGAGGGATAAACAATATGAGCATATAGAGTACACACCGTATGGCGAACTTTGGATTGAAGAAGTTGCAGCAGGGTTGGACAAGTTACCGTTTAGATTTACGGGTAAGGAGCTTGATGAGGAAACCGGACTGTACTATTATGGTGCTAGATATCTTGATCCTAAGTATAGTAGGTGGTTGTCAGGGGATCCGGCACTGGGTGAGTATATTCCGCAAGCTCCGGTAAATGACGAAGCTAAAAAGCACAATGAAAACCTGCCGGGCATGGGAGGCGTGTTTAATGTTGTAAACTTGCATGTGTATCATTATGCTGGAAATAATCCTGTTAAGTATACTGATCCGGATGGTAGAGAAACTAAGCAGTCTGGTAAAGGCACTATTGATGAACCCTTTATTCAAATAACTGTAACTAATGCAGAAACTGATGCATATAAGTATACTACTACTATAAATTATACAAGTTATATGGATAATGGAAAGATTTTTGAACAGTATTCCATCAATTCTTCTTTTTTGATTAAGGATACTGAAGCCGGTACAAAATTGGCTAATGACATGAATGTAGGAATAGATATGGGTTATACTTTAATTTCATCCATATTAATTGCTTTTACAATGAAACAAATTGATGGCAATAATATAGCGAAAATTATAAATGGTATTTTGGCAGGAATTAGTTCATATACAGGTTCTAAATATGTGTTTAAATATGAATCAGGAATGAAAATAGAAACAAATACAGAGTTAGAAGTTGTAAGTGATAGTTCTGGTGTGATAAATTCTGGGAATCGAACTACCAATGTATATAAACGTGAAAGAGAAGATAGTGATGGTAAGCCAATTATTACATGTACGGAAAATTTAAATTATTGATGAGGTATTTATGGAAATATTGTTAGTTCTAATAAATTGTAGTTTATTGATTTTTACTTTTTTTTTCTTAGGTAGATGGTTAATACGTCCGTTTAATAAAAAATACTTGTATATATATGATCCTGATACAGATTTCAGAGAGCGAATATATAAAATTAAAGAAATTTCTGAATTTATTTTGAGATTCATAGCATGTTATTTAATTGTTTCTTTAGGAACCAAATTAATAACATATGTTTGTATGATAATTTTAGGATTTATTTCTGGGCTTTTGATTGAAGAAGATAGAGGAAAAAAGAAAAAAGGTTGGTTTTAGAATTATGAAATTCAATTGCAATTGGAAATTACCCATCAACTTCATTTCTCAGTCCGCCAAAAGAAAGTTATTACTAAACAACCCCACAGACAGGACTTTTGAAAATAGGCGGAGCAGATACAAGGAGTTAGGCAAAAAAGTACCGCAGGCGTATCGGGTATACGTCGAGGACACTTTTTTGCCGTGCGACGCAGGAGATGCCCGCATATTTTCAAAAGAGGAGACAGGGCTGTATTACTATGGAGCGAGGTATCTTGACCCGAAGTATAGTAGGTGGTTGAGCGGGGATCCGGCACTAAATGATTATATACCAAACTCAGGTGAAAATACTGATAAACTTCCGAATGGAGGAGTTTATAACATAATTAACTTGCATGTTTTTAGTTATGGCAATAATAACCCTGTAAAATATAATGATCCATCAGGGGAGATTCCTATTGATACAATTTGGGACGCAGTTAATGTAGGTATCGATCTTATCCGTATGGGAGTTGCAAAAATACAAGGTGATGATGAAGGGTTTAAAAGTGCTGCTATTGATTTAGGATTGGATGCAGCTGCCCTTTCTATTCCGTATTTACCTGCGGGGATATCAAAAATTAAGTCCGGAGCTAAATTAACTGTAACAATTGCTCAAGCAGGTAAGGGAATTTATGATTCGGGAAAAGATTTTTATCATGGTGATATAGCCGGCGGTTTTTTAACTTTGGCTTCAACGGGTGTCGGAGTTACGGGAAGTTTTATGAATATGAAGCTGGATACCGATATTGCAGCTGCATTAAAAAGAAAAGATTTGGTTCCGGATACAATGAAGATAGATTGTATACTCGATGTTTGTAGATCTAATACTAAAAAAGGTTTTATATCTGCAGCAGCAACCGGTATGAAAAGCACATCCTCTGCTTATACAGCATATAAGTTTGAAAGTAAATCCAATGATAGTGATGTTTTTGAACAAGAAAAGAGAACAAATATAATTTCTCGTCCAATACATAGTGACGAACCAAAGGAGATGCAATGGTAAACTATATTAAAAAAAAATGGCCTGTTTTTTTTGTGGGATTACCTATGAGTTTGGTATTATTTCCATGGCTGATTATTTATTTCTTAACATCATTAAATGAATTCAATCTTGAGAATAAATTAATTTTAAAAGCAAATCAGGAAATAAATGCAATTTTAATTGATAGGGATTTTGGAGCACAATCTTCTTATTCTGTTTATTGTTTTAAAGCAGAAACAGGAAAGAAATATCGGGCTCCTTTATCTCCACCTTTAATAAGAGGTAAACTACCAAAACTTGGAGATCAAGTCAGAATATTAATACATCCGGAATTGGATTCGTGTTTAATAAAAACTATCAAGGATGATCAAATTTTTTCATATAAGGCTGTATTAATTGCATATCTTGTAATTGCTTGGCTGTGTTTTATTCTTGTTGAATTAATGATTGTTGTAATTTTCCTTGATATGTTCGGTAAAATCAAAAATAAATAATATGAGTATTTATTCTAACAATAAACATTCCAACTATCTCTTTCGGACAGCGATTGAAGCAAAAATCCTTTTTGCGGTGTGTTTAATCAAATGCGGTTTTTGGAGCGACAGCGTAAAAACACCGCCTGAAAAAAGCCCATGCAGCAAAAAGATTGGAGCGGTATTGGTGCAGCAAGCCGATAGGCACAGCTTCGAAGCAAGCGCGATGTTCAATTTTGTTTTCTTCATAATAATGATAAACAAAATTGAACAGTCCGCCAAAAGAAAGTTATTACTAAACCTCCTCACTGACAGGACTTTTGAAAATAGGCCGATAAAAAAAGTACGTCCTTGTACCTTTTTCATCTCAGAGTTTTGCATACGCAAAACTCTCAAAGCTAAAACCACCGCCATCCGTGGCGGGGAAAGAGTATATGTCGAGCTCATTTTGCGCAGCGACGCAGTAGATGCCCACCGTTTCAAAAGAGATTATACCCTTAGATACTAATGGAGAATAATTATGAAAACTGTATATCGTAAATCACTTATACTTAGATGTTTATTTTTTTTAACACTTATTTTTTTTCTTTATGCTGCAATTATTACGATTTTGACTCAAGAAGATATAAGCATATCCATATGGATAGTTATGATGACGATTATATCTATTAATGCATGGGCTTTGATAGATTATGTATTTTCGAAGATAGAATTTCAAGAAGATGTGTTTACATATAAAAAAGTATTTATTAGAGTTGTTATTAGAAAAGATGAAGTAGATTTTGCACGAAGTCTTTGTGATGCAGATATAATAAAAAATAAATATATTATTTATAAAAAAAATGGAGATAAAATAAAATTGAAAGGCGGTCTCGATGGATTTTCGATGAAAACGAAAATGGATTTACTCGCAGATCTTCTAGTTTTTTTTAGGAAAAAGATATAGCAACGGATGAATACGTGAAAGGCGGCTGTAGTAAATCCGTTAATTTTTATATGCAACTTGAGGTAAGTATGAAAAAATTGATAAAAACAAATTCAAAGCAAATATTGTACTCAATACTTGTTTATTTGAATCAAAATTTTGCTTTTTTAAGTATTTCAATAAAGCACTTATAAAAATACTCCAAAGAGCTTAAACTAAAACATTCTTTAGGGCTATGATAGTGCCATGCGTTGGAACCTATCGAAACTATATCCATATTATCAATTTTGCTGTCAAAAAAGCTGCATTCAAGACCTGCATGTATAGCTAAAAAATGAACATTCTTTCCGCCTCTTTCTTCATACACCTCTTTGATAAGTTGACCGAGTTTTGAATTACTCTTATATTCCCAACCGGGATAAGAGCCCCACACGGTATAAGGCATATTATAAGAGTTTGCAATTTTTTTTAGTTTTTTTATTATATATTGTTTTTGAGATTCATAGCCTGCTCTGACATCGGTAATAACTATAATCTGGGAATCTTTGATATATATTTCTCCTAAATTGCAAGAACAATCAACAAAATTTTCAAAACCGTTACTCATTATTTGAATTTCCGAAGGTGATGTCAGAATGTAATCTTTTAAATCGGAAAAAATTTCACGTTTTATACATGAGCTGTCTTTATTTGAGTTTTCAACCATAGTAATCTTTATGCTGTCTTTAATGGCGGGAAATTCTTTTTGCAGGATGGAGTTAAATTTGCAAACTTCATCTTCCAAGGTTTTTAAGTCTTTTTTTGCAACCATCAAAGATACATTGCTTGTTCTTGGAATTGCAAGTCTGAAATTTCCGCCTTTTATATCTTGTAAATAAAAATCTATATTTTCAAGCTCATCTAAAAATCGGAATAGCAATATATTGCTGTTTCCTTTTCCCCTGTGTATATCTTCTCCCGAATGTCCTCCCTCCAACCCTGATAGCTTTATATCACAGCATTTATAATTTTCATCTACTTTAATTTTTTCTATTTTTTTATTAGCTGTAAATGTAATTCCTCCGGCGGCTGAAATTACTATTTCGTTATCGCAGCAATGATCTAAATTTATCAAAAATCGGCTTTTTAATTTACTCATATCGAAGTTTCCTACTCCGGAAAAATCCTCTTCTTCAGCACTTGTAAATACTGCTTCAATTTCCGGATGTGAAATGGTGTTATCGGCAAGCACCGAAAGTATGATACTTACTCCAAGTCCGTCATCGGCTCCCAGCGTTGTCGTTTCCCTCGTAGAAACAATATCTCCGTCTATGTAGTATTTAATCGGATCTTTAAAAAAATCGTGATTTATTCCTTCGGCTTTTTCGCATACCATATCGGTATGAGCTTGGAGTGCTATTGGTTTGCAATTTTCATATCCCTTTGTTGCCGGTTTTTTCATAAAAACGTTTTTAAAGTTATCTTTTTCAACATAGATATTTCTTTGTTTTGCCCAATCATACAAATAATCCCTTATCCTTTCTTCATGAAAACTCGGTCTTGGAATTTTGCATATTGCTTCGAATTCTTTTAACACATCTTGCATGTTTTACCTCCTATAGCCTTTAGTGTTTTATTGTGTATCTTGTATTTCCTTTTTGTCGGGAACAGATACACCCATAAGTTCTAATGTTTCTACCAGAAAATTCATAAATTCTTTTGAATGTTTTTGTATATCTATATTTCTATCTATAATTACTTTGTACAGATAGTATGCATGTACCTTTGTAACAGTATGTATGAGAAAGTCCGTATTTTTTTGAGACAGTATACCTTGATTCACTATGGCTTTTGTTATTTCAATATCACGCCGGATTATATTGCCTTCTTTAAGCATATTGTCTATATCGTCATGATATTTTTCACCCAATTCTTCGGGAAAAATTTCGTAATAATCGGCTATTATTTTGGGGAGTTTTTCCGAATAGATTCCATAGAACATATTAAAATAGATATCCGGATTTTTAAATGAAAAACCGTTAAAAACTTCGTATACTCTAATATATTTTAAGACGGGATCGCTTATAGGTTTGGTTTTTACTTTAAGTTCTGCTATATAATCTTTTAAATAGCCTAGAGAAGCATATAAAAGGAGGATATCCAGATTTTCAAAGTAATTATAAAGGGTTGCCGTATTATAACCTATTTTTTCTGCAATTTTTCTTATGCTGACTTTTTCTATTCCTAATTCGTTTATTAAGGTTTTTGTTACAGCGATGTATTCAGTCATAAGTTGTTTTTTCCTTTCTTTCATATCTAACATTTCCTTTTAAAATTTAAAATAATTTGCTTGACAAATTTTATAACCGCGGTTATAATTATAACATAATCGCGATTATAAATCAAGTTAAGGAGTTCGTTTATGGATTTAAAAGTTAAACGGTTTAAGCTAAAAGCACCCGATGCGATTGTTCTCATTCTGGTTTTGCTCATCCTTGCATCGATTTTTACGTATGTTCTTCCTACAGGAGAATATACCCGTGTGTTGGATTCGGCTAAGGGGGTAAATGTAGTTGACCCTTACAGCTATCATCCTATTGAAAGGAATCCTGTTTCATTTTGGGGTATTTTACAGGCAGTCCCCAGAGGGCTAAATGAGTCAGCCGAAATAATTAACTTTTTGTTGATAATTGGAGGTATTTTCGGCATTTTAAAAGGAACAGGAGCTCTTGATTCTGTGTTGAAGATGGCTATGGTAAAACTTAAAGGCAGGGAAAGACTTATTATTCCGGTTATTCTTATATTTTGGGGATTGGGCGGAGCTATAATAGGAAATTTTGAAGAGTGTTTGGCTTTTTTACCTTTGCATATAACGCTTTGCCTTGCCCTAGGATTTGATTCAATTACAGGTGTTGCACTGGGTATGTGCGGTGTAGGTGTCGGTTACATAGGAGCTATTTTAAATCCTTTTACCATTATCACTGCACAAAAAATAGCGGATGTTCCTATATTGAGCGGTATCGAACTTAGGATAGTTTCTTTTATTGTTCTTATGGCGATAACGATAGTATACATATACATTTATGCAGGAAAAATTCAAAAAAATCCTAAATTAAGTCCTATGTATGAGCAAGATTTGAAAAGTCCTTATAGGGAAAATGATTTATTGTCTAAGGATATTTCCTTTACCGTAAAGCAAAAATTGGCTTTGGCAATCTTTGTTCTAGGGATAGTTGTTCTTGTTTATGGGGTTGTGGTTCATCATTTCTATTTGACCGAAATTGCTGCCGTTTTTGTGGGAACGGGAATTTTATGCGGTTTGGCCGGCGGACTCAGTTTAAATGAAACAGTGCGGCATTTCGTAAAAGGTGCGGAAAATCTTGTTTATGCTGCCATTTGTGTAGGCTTTGCAAGAGCTATAACCGTTATAATGATGGACGGCAAAATTTTAGATGTTATAGTTTACGGCTTTTCAAATATGGTTCAGGGGCTGCCGTTGCAAATCAGTGCCGTCGGAATGTTTGTATTACAGTCTTTTATAAATATTTTTATTCCTTCAGGAACAGGTCAGGCGGTTATCAGTATGCCTATAATGACTCCCTTGGCGGATGTCATAGGTCTGACGCGGCAGACTGCCGTATTGGCATTTCAGTTCGGCGACGGTATTACGAATTTGTTCACACCTACAGCAGGCGATCTTATGGCGGCTATAGCTATAGGAGGTATATCGTACGGCAAATGGTTTAAATGGTTTTGGAAGCTTATGGGGCTTTGGTATATCGCTTGTTCCGTAATTCTAATAATAGCTACAATTATCGGGTACGGTCCCGTATAAAAAATTGCTAATTATTGTATGCCGTATAAATTGGTTGTAACCGTTAAGCGGCATATTTGTTCAAACATCAACGGCATCGATAAACTTTTTTAAGGTTAACGATGCCATATTTTTTTGTATTTAAGAGGAATCCAAAATTAAAATATCAGGTTTTATAGATGCTGCGGCCTCTGCCTTTATATTCGGGCTTATGCCGCTTTTTACAAAGATTTTATTCGATTTAGGTTTAAACCCCATAGGTTCCAGTTTTTACAGGATGTCCTTAGCCTTGATTTTTATCTTTATTTATTCAAAATTTTTAAAAATTGATATGAAATTAAATAAAAAAGAATTTCGGCTTGTCTTATTAGCTGCTCTGTTTTTTACCCTCAACAGTATAAGTTTGTTTGCCTCATATAAATATATAAATTCGGGAAGTGCTACATCCATCCATTTTTTATATCCGGTTATAATTTTTACGGCTTCGGCTTTTATGCTAAAACAAAGGCCTTCAATATATGAGATACTTTGTATTGCGGCCGCAGTCATGGGGCTATTTTTTATAGCCGATTTTAAAGAGGTTTCAAGTGCTCCGGGAATAATATATGCATTTATGTCGGCTATTGTGTACAGCGTGTATTCATTTATTTTGGAAAGAACAAAAAAAATTCATCCTATTAAGCTTTTATTTTATGTTAATTTTTTCGGCAGCTTAATGATTTTTGCCTTTTCTCTATCCCAGCCTGAAAGGATTCCTTTTGATTTTACGCTTCCGCAGTTTGGTCTGCTTATTTTCTACTCCTGTATTTTAACGGTAGGTGCGACCTTTTTATATCAAAAAGCGGTTGCCAAGATTGGGGCGAAATATACTTCAATTTTGAGCACATTAGAACCTGTTACAAGCCTTGCGGTAGGTCTTTTATTTTTAAAGGAAAACATGACTCTCCTCCAATTTTTTGCTGCCGTTTTGATTGTGCTTGCGGCCCTTGTGCTCATTAAGTTAAAACGGAATTAATTATTACCAGCTAAATCTCCCCTTAATCCAGATAGAGCTTATCTTGTTTAATTGTGCAAAGTCTCCCTTGCCGTCGTAACCTTTTGTGTAAATATCTCCTCCCAAAATTACATGAATGTTGTCGGTAAGAGAGTAATCAACGGCGTAAGTGCTGAATGTGCTTCCGTAATTAATATCGATTGCTCCGCTTGCAGAAAGTTTAAGAGTTTCCCTCAAAAAAGTTTTGCTTATGTTTAAACTTACAAAACCCTTGTGCATCGGCCTCTCTATATCGTCTTTGTGGTTTAAAATAAGGTCTTCAAAATATTGGGCGCTTATAAACCACGAGCTTTTATTCCAATCAAGACCTGCCAGCATTAAAAGCTGGTGTTTGGGTATTGGCTGTTCAAAGATAAGTTTGGGATTAAAATATCTGTTACCAATCCATGCACTTTCCAATCTAATGGTTACATCTCCTGCCGGTATTGCGGCATCGAGACCTGCCATTCCTATGCGGTAATATTCTTGGTTTAAGTTTATTAAAACTTCGGTCGGGATATTGATTTTACCGTTTCGCGTAAATTTAGGATTCTTATCCCGGCCGTAAAAGCCTGAAAGCGAAAAATCTATGCCGGGTAAAAAGAAGGAGAGGCGGGCAGCTGCCTCCGTGTCCGTAAACATCTTGGGCTTTTCGGTTTCGGTTTTTGTGTATTTTATAGGAATGGTAAGGCCTCCTTCAGTGTGTTCATCGGGAAGCTCTATACAAAAAAGAGCATCTTTCGCTCCTTCTTCAAAGCTAAAAAGAGGCAATTTGTTCGGCGTAAAAAAAGGAATTGCTATAACTTCAAAGGTAAAAATGTCGTGAAAAAATCTTAGGCGGATGCTGTCCGAGGCAAGTTTTGTGTCATCGGAAGAAAGGGCTAAAAAGGCGGAAGAATCTTTTGCACTCAGTATATCTGTCAGGCTAAAGCCGTCTGCCTGTCCCCAGCTTATAATCTGCCTTCCGAAACTCAAATCCCAAATTTCGCCGGAATAGCGGAAATAGGCTTCATTGAGTTTAAAGCCCGTGCGTGAAGGATTGCGGTAATTGTATTCCGCCGAAGCTGAAAGAAAGGCATAGGCTGAACCTGCAACTACTTCTCCTTTTATTTGAGCGATAGAACGGGAAAGGCTGTACTCGGCTCCCTTGTTCCTTCCGCTATTCCATCTAAGCCCATGGGCTGTTTCCAGTTTTCCTCCGAAGTTAAATTCTATTCCGTTTGATTCTTCAATTATTTCTTCTTGAGGCTCTTCGGGTTCATTTTCTTGTAGTTCTTCTTGGGCATAACACAAAAATCCTGTCAAAAAGAAAAGTACAACCGTTAAAATAAAACTATTCTTTTTTATTCTTCTCATATTTCTTTCCTTAATATTTTCTTAATTTTTGATTTTTCCCGCCTCAAGAGAGTTTACCCTAAAATAAGAATCGGGTATCTCTTTATTGAATTCATGCTTTAAAATTTCAATTACCGTTTTACGCTTTTTTTGAAGGTTATTCATTTCCATTTTATTGCCTGTCCAAAAGCCGTCTTTTTTTTCGATACCGCTGACGGTAAGCACCTTTAAAATCGATCCTTGTTCATCATAAAATTCCGCCTTTACATTTAAAAAAGATTCTTTGTCTATCCATGAAATAAATTTTGAGTACATGGATTTTTTTACCGGAACCGATTCTATTTTCCAGCAGTCTTTGGAATCGATTTTTTCTTCACCTAAAAGACTGTGTTTATAATCGTCTACCTTGCGGCTGCCCATGTCTTCATAGGTAAATTCCGTTCCCATAAAATCATCTTGGCTTGATGAGCCGCTTATGCGCTTAGCTTTTTTTAATGCCGGAATATAAAGCCATCTGTCATCGCTTTTTGAAGTGTCATCATAGGAGTATGCAAGATAACCTGTGCCTTTTACATCTGCCGGAAGTAAAAATACCATGACGGTTTTTTCTTCCTTTCCGTAATCTTTCGAATAGGCGGTCACTTCCCGGACTCTCTTTTTCCCGTTTGAGTTTATGAGGGTCATTCTCATTTTAAAAGAATCCGTAACGGCCTTTTCTCTGTTGCTTGCTTTTTGCATAATATCTCTTCCCGTCAATTCTTGTGCAAAGCCTGAACCTAATGCAATTACTGCAGCCAATAAAATCATAACAATCTTTTTCATCTTTTTCCTCCATAAAAACTTTTCTATGCTTCCTTTCGGATAGAAGTATCATCTCGTTCTTTTCCGAAAGGTTTTGAAATATAAATCAATATCGGTGTCATCAAATAATCTGCGATGAGAGCCGAAAATAAGCCTACTGCTGCTAGGATTCCTAAGCGAAGGAAGGCATCTATCTGACTTGCCATATACATTAAAAATGTTGCCGATAAAATTATGGTTGTCATTGCGAGTGTTTTTCCGATTGAATAAAACGAGCCGACAATAGCTTTTTCGTATCTTCCTTCTTTTTCAAATAAATATTTTGTGTGGTTTGTAAAATGGATGGTATCATCTACTGCTATACCTAAAATCATGGGCATAAGTGCCATTGTTATCATATCCAGAGGAATGCTAAAGTAGCCCATAATTGCCCCGGTTGTAATAATAGGCATTATGTTGGGGATAAGACCAATGAGCCCCATTTTAAGACTTCCGAATACAATCATCATTAAAATACCGATTGCTCCAAGAGAAGTAAAAAACGATGATATTTCTCCATATACTATTTTATTATTTATTTCTGCGGCGTGGGCTGCTGCTCCCGTTAAGAAGGCATCCGCATCGGGAAAAAGCTCAGCGCATTTTTTATAGACGCTTTCCAAATTGGCGGCAAGTTCGTTTCCGTCAAAAGCTGCAACATCGACGGTCATGCGGAGGGTTCTGAATTCGTCATCAACCCAACGGGAAGTTTCTCCTCCCGATATTTCGTATAAAAATAAGAGCTGGGCCAAAAGTTCTTCATCTTCAGGTATCTTATAAAAGGCAGGATCGTCTGCATGCATTGTCTGATTCATGTCTTTTACAATATCCAAAATAGAAAATATTTTCGGTACGCCGTTATTTAATTTTGTTAATTTAAAACCGCCTATGTGCCGGCTTAATTCTTCCAGTTTTTTTAAGTTTTCCGGCTTTTTTACTGCATCTTCTTCTTTAAAGGTCAGCATTACATTGTAATTAAAATAAGCTCCAAGTTGAGAGTGTGTAATTTCGTAAATACGCTTTACATAGGGAATGCGGGTTCCCATAAAGTTAAAACTGTCCATGTTTACATATATCATAAAGAGGGCAGGAAGACACATAGCCGTTATAATTACAAAAATAATTAAAATGGGTTTTCGTCTTTTTAAAACTGAAATTCCTAAGTTTTCAAAAAGAGTATCAAGTTTTTTATAGCGGGCTGCACTCTTATTTTGTTCAGGTGTACAATCTTTTCCGAAACTCATTAAGATTGGAATTAAGATGCTGACATAAACATAAACGGCAAAGACCATAGCTGCACTTGCAAGTCCCATCCAGTGCATGGGATCTAGGTCAACTGTTAAAAAGGATAAAACCGAAACAACTGTCGTAACAACCGTAAAAAAGAGCGGCCAGCCCGTGTTTTCGATGGACTCGATAACTGCTTCTTTTCGTTTTCCTATCGTGTAAAAACTGTTTCTAAAAGAATTTACAAGATGGATTGAATATCCGACTGAAAGAGCCATTGCAAGGATGATTGGAACGGAAAGCATTTCAGAACTTCCTTCAATGTTTAGATGTCCCATAAGCCCCAAAACCGAAACTATTGCACCTGCTGTAGCTATGATAGGCACAATTGTTCCTCTAAGGGAGCGGGCAAAAATAATGAGAAGAATTATCATGCACATAAAACTAAGGCTTACGCATTTCTTTATGTCCGCATTCATAACAATTTTTTCTTCCGTTTCGGTGTAGGGAAGACCTGCCGGTTTTATTGTGTAGGCTGAGCTTTTATATTTGGGATTATTAACAATATCGATAGCCGTTTCTCCCATGATATACATAAGTTCCTTATCCGAATTTTTCATCCATTCTTCTTTACTCGGGGTTGCTTTAAGAGAAAGAACCAGCCATGTTTCTTTTGCATCACTTGAAACAAGTTTATTTACGATTGATTTTCTCGATAAAATAAAATCCTTTGCTTTTTTTAGTTCGGAAGAGTTTTCAGGTATTCCGTCTTTAAAAGGATTTTTTATCTCGATTCCTTCTTCCGTTCCTACGCTTATATCGATATCGGTTATGGAAGTAACCGAATCCGCATATGGAATCTTCTCTAAAAGTTCATTTCCTATCTCTTTAATCATGTTTAAGACTTCAGGTTTAAAAACATCATCGGATTCGATAAGTAAAACTATACTGTCATTACTTCCAAAAAGCTCTTTAAACCTGTCTTCGTGTTCTTTCATATGATCGTTCAAGTTTACAAAGGCTTCCTCGGTCATTGATGAGGCTCTAAACTTTTTTAAGCCCATTGCAGCAAATACGGTTATGGCTGCTAATAAGATGAGTAAGAGAAAACGGTATTTTAATTGAAATTCGCCGATCTTTTTAAAAAATATATGCAAACTTTCCAGTTTCATTTTATAATCCCCTTCTAATGTTAATGATTAGTAAACACTGTTTACTAATCATTAGTATAGCTACACACTAAAAATTTGTCAAGAGGAAAATTAATTTTTTTTGTTTATTTGTGCGGAGGGTTTAATACCCCGACGCTCTGCGTCGGGGATGTTGATTTACATTTCAGGCTGCATAATTTTATTCCAGCAAAAATACATTACATCGGTTAAGATGTCCATAAAGTCTTGGGTTTTTTTATAAGAGTATTCATGCGTGATGATTTCAAAAAGAGGCGTTAAGGCGGTGCTGTAAATTAAGTGAAGCTGGTCGTCGTTTAGGGGGCGGATGTTTATACCTCTTTTTTTTAAGTCGTTGATGAATTTTTTGCATGCTGCAACATCCGCCATGACAAATTCGTGACGGATATTTTCGTACTTTGTTCCTGCCGAGCGGTTAAACAAAAGCCGGAAGTCATCGAATCGGCTGTACACCAGAGTGCATAAATTCTGTAAAGATATGCGTATGGCTTCTTTTGTTGAGAAAAGGCCTTTGGTTTCGTATAAATGTATTGCGATTTCAGAAAAATCGGTACCAATGCTTAATGTTTGCGTGATAAGCGGCTGTACGAGAGCCTCAAAGATTGCCGCCTTTGACGGGAAGTGTTTGTACAAAGCTCCGGCTGTTATACCCGTCATTGCCGCAATGGAGCGCATGGAGGCCTTTTCAAAGCCCTTTTGCAAAAACTCCGTTTTTGCATTTTTGAGGATTTCCGTATAGGTATCATTCTTTTTCTTTGATTCTTCCATTTACTTACATTATAGACGGCCGTTTTAAAATTGTCAAAGGGGCATCTTCTCCGGTTTGTAGACAAATATTTTTATTTTTATTATTGAAAATATCTCATGAATGTGATACAATGTCATTCGTTAGATAAAGACTATGATAATTATTCGGCCTATCTTTTAGAAAAACTGTTTTAATCCCATCATATTTTTTAGCTAAAAGGAGTTTTATATGAATAAAAAGGTACTGGTAGTTGGTGCCGGTATAGCAGGGCTTTCGGCAGCTATCCGATTAAAGCATGCAGGATATGAGGTGGAAATTTTTGAGCAAGGAGCTATGCCCGGCGGAAAGATGCACAGGATTGAGGCTGATGGGCACAGTTTTGATGTAGGTCCGACCCTTGTTATGATGCCTTCCGTTTATAGAGAAATTTTCGAGCTTGCAGGAAAGAATGCGGATGATTATATTCCTATGACAAAGCTTGATCCAATGTATGAGGTTTACTTTAAAGATAAGGATAAGTCTAAGGACTATCGGCATTATGTGCTGAATTCGGATCTTGTAGATTTAATGAAGATTACCGAACAAAAGGGGCCTGAAAATGCACGCGGTTTTCTTTCATATATTTCCGAAATTTATAAAAGATATCAAATTGCTCTGGATCATTTTATAACGAGACCCTTTAGAAAATGGTCAGATATATATAATCCGTTTATGCTTCTTCAAGCTCTTAAATTAAAGACCTTTGACAGTGCAGACAAGATGATGGCTTCCTTTATGCCGGACAGTGATTTACACAGAATGTTGAGCTTTCAAACCCTTTACATAGGAGTTTCTCCCAAAAAAGGCCCTTCTCTTTACAATATAATTCCTATGATCGAGCTTTTATACGGGGTTTGGTTTATCAAGGGCGGAATGCATACGATAGCTTCTCAAATGGCAAGACTTTTTGAAGAGCTTGGAGGCAAGATAAATTATAATTCCAAGGTCGATAAAATATTAACCGAGGGAAAAACCGTTAAGGGGCTTTTGGTAGGCGGAGAAAAAATTGAAGCTCCCTATGTTGTGTGCAATGCAGACTTTCCCTATGCCATGACAAATTTAATTGATGATGAAAAGGTGAGAGGAAAATATAGTCCCGAAAAAATAAATACGATGGACTATTCTTGTTCCTGTCTTGTTTTTTATTGGGGTGTGGAGGGAATCTATCCTGAGCTCCCTGCTCATGCCTTTGTAGTATCCGAAGATCTCGACGATAATCTTAAAAGTATTTTTGACGGAAGAAAAATAAAGGATCCGTCCGTTTATCTTCATATTCCGTCTAATGTAGATCCTTCAATGGCTCCGAAGGATAAGTCGAGTTTTTATCTTTTAATTCCTGTTTCCGAAATTGTAACTTCCCAATATGAATGGAACGAAGAAACTGTAGATTATTACAGGCAAAAAGCTATTGAATCCCTTTCAAAGTTGCCGGGCCTTGCAAATTTAAAAAATTCAATCTCGGTCGAAAAAGTTTTTACTCCCAAAGATTTTGAAAAAAACTTTAACGCCTATAGGGGGGCGACCTTCGGGCTTCAGCCGACATTGACTCAGAGCAACCATCTAAGACCTCAGGCAAAGGCAAAAAACTGCGAGGGCCTTTATTTTTGCGGAAGCAGCACCCATCCGGGAGCCGGTGTCCCTATAGTTATGCAAAGCGGCAAGATCTGTGCAGAAGAGTTACGCCGGGATAATCCCGAGGACAACTTTAGTGATAAATAAGTTTAAAGCAAGGTTCCGCTTGCAAAAATCTTATAAGCAGGCGGAGCTGATTATGAAAGAAAGGGCCGTGAGTTTTTATCAAGCCTTTTCAAATCTTCCGCCTGAAAGGTTTAAGGGTGTCGCTGCCGTTTATGCTTTTTGCAGATATGCGGATGACCTTGTCGATAAGAAGCCGATAGACGGCGGCGAAAAAAACATATTAAAAAGTTTGCTCGATCTTGAAAATGCCCTTAAATTTCTTTATTCCAAGGAATCGGGTAGTGCCCTATATTCCAAAGGGATGGGAGTTAAGCCGAATGACAATCCTGTTTTACAAGAAGATTGGTGGCCTGCCTTTGAACATACGGTAAAAAAATTCGATATTCCTTTAAAGGGATTTTTAATGCAGATAGAGGGGCAGCGTATGGATCTTTCCCCTGATGACATTAAAACCTTTGATGAGTTTATAGAATACTGCCGTCTTGTTGCTTCCTCGGTAGGCCTTATGATGCTTCCCTTTTTGGTAAAGAGCGATAAGGAAATGGATGATGGTTTTGTTAAATCTTGTGAAGATCTGGGAATAGCAATGCAGATTACAAATATCTTGCGGGATGTAGGAGAGGATCTACGCGAAAAAAATAAGCTCTATCTTCCGGCTTCCTTGCTGGAGGAATACGGCATCACTAAGAAGGAACTCGAAGACCTTGCAAGGCAGAGTACTGAGGAATGTATCGAAACCCTTATCCCCCAAAATTTTATTTTGCTTTGGGAAAAGCTCGCTTCGATTGCCGATGATTACTATGCTTCATTTGGAAAAAGGCTTTCTTATTTTCATCCAAGCTGTGTCATGCCTCTTTTTGCTGCTGCAAGAATGTACAGGGGAATTGCAGATGCAGTCAGAGAGGCTTCATATAATTGCTTTACAAAAAGATGCTATACTACAGAAAAAATGCGTAATGCCGTACTTGCTCAAGTGAAAGAGCTAAAGCAGCGTATATAATTTTAGGAGGAACTAAAATGCGGAACATTTTGATTATTCTTATTTCATTTTGTTATATTTTCTTTGTTTTATTTTTATCGGCAGTGGTGTCAAAGTTTACAAAAAAAGATTCCGAAGTGCCGAGAAAACTTATTCATATTTTGGTAGGTAACTGGGTCTTTTTAACTCCTATGCATACCGAACTTTGGGCTGTGCTTTTTGTTCCGTTTGCCTTTATCATTATTAACAGCCTTAACTTAAAGTATAAGTTTCTTTCTTCGATGGAAAGGAGCGATACCAACCCGGGAACCGTGTACTATGCTGTAAGTTTATTTTTTTTATCGGGAGCAAGTTTTATTTTGGGGTGGAAAAGCCTTTCATTTATCGGAATTCTTATTATGGCTTACGGCGACGGTCTTGCAGCCCTTACAGGAAAAAAATGGGGATCGATAAAACCTTTTTCATTTGCAAGGGAGAAAAGTCTTGTAGGTTTTCTTACTGTGCTTATATTTTCTTTTGTAATTACGGCCGCCTGTCTTTATGTTTTTGCTCCTTCGGAAATAGGCCGGGAATTGAGCTTGTTTAGTATTGTGCTTATTGCTTTGTGTACAGCCTTCTTTTCAGCCTTTGTCGAAATTACCGGAAAAAATGGTGCCGATAATTTATCTCTTCCTATAGGATCCGCTTTGTTTGCTTCTCTTTTAATGCACTACGGCAGTTTAGGTTTTTATATTTATATCCTTGCCTCAGTCCTAATTTTATTTGCAGCTTATAAGGCGCGTGCAATAAAACCTGACGGAATTGTTGCAGCTATTATAACTGCGATGACTCTTTACGCTTTAGGAGGGACTTGGATGGGCTTGAGCTTAATAGGCTTTTTTGTTGCAGGAAGTTTTGTAAGCTTTTTAAAAAATCAAACCAAACGCAAGGCTGAAGAATTGCAGGAGGATAATGGACCAAGGTCTTGGATTCAGGTTTTATGTAACTCGCTTCCGGCCTGCATATTACTTTGGCTTTTTTATTTTTTCCCCGAAAAAAAAGTTTTCTTACTTCTTTCATTTGCAGTTTTTTCTGCAGCCAATGCCGATACCTTTTCTTCGGAGTTAGGAATGCTTTGGAAAGGAAGAGTGTTTAACATATTAAACGGGAAAAAACTTGAAAGAGGGCTTTCGGGCGGCGTTTCTTGGGCAGGATTTTGTGCCGGCCTTTTAGGCAGCGTGCTTCTTTCTCTTTTTGCCCTTCCTCAATTCGGGCTCCGAGGAGTGATTTTTATAGCAGTTTTAGGCTTTGCAGGTTCCTTGATAGATAGTTATTTAGGTGCAGCCTTCCAACGCAAATATAAAACACCTGACGGAGTTATTTGGGACAAGAATATCGGGCCTTCAGCTGTTCTTATAAGAGGTTATAAGCTGATAAGCAACAACACCGTAAACCTTTTTACCTTAATTTCAGTTTCGGTTTTAGGATATTTAGCTGCCCATTATTTTTGCAGACTATGTTTTTAATATTGACATAAATAGTTTTAAGCGCTACAATCATAATTGACTTAAGGAGATACCAATGCAAAACAAAACTGCACCGAGGTGGGATTTAAAAAATATTTATCCCGGTTTTAAATCAAAAGAGTATGCGGAATCAAAAAAGAAAATTCCTGCACTGACTTCCAAGTTTGAAAAGCACTTAAAAGCTTTTTCGGACAAGGACTTTAAAAAATGGCTTATAAAGGCTTTGGATATTTTAAACGAGTTTAATGCCGAATCCGAAACGCTTTATGCCTATGCTTCGGCCGTCTATACAACCGATACCGAAAACAAGGAAGCCCTTTCGGAAATGAATTCCATATCCGAAATATTTGTTCCTTTTACGCCCCTTGGTGTGCGCTTTTCGAATATCTTGGCTTCCGTTTCCAAAGAAGTAAAGGCCTTGATCAAAAGCGACAAGGATTTAAAATATGCAGCCTTTTATTTGGAAGATACCTTGTTTTGGCAAAAGAAACAAATGAGCGAAGAAGAAGAAGCCTTGGCTGCCGACCTTGCCCGCTCCGGCTCTTCGGCTTGGAGCAAATTACAGAGCATGCTGACTTCGACGGCTTCCTGTGTTTGGGATGAAAAAACTAAAGAAGAAAAGACCTTGGTTCAGCTTAGAGCGATGGCCTATGACAAGGATGAGGCTGTCCGCGAAAAGGCCTTTAAAAAAGAGCTTGAACTTTGCAAGTCGATAGAAAAGCCCGTTGCCGCAGCCTTGAACGGCGTAAAGGGAGCTTCCATTACCTTAAACAAGAGGCGCAACTGGAAGGGAGGCACAATCGAAAAATCCGTAAGGCAGGCAAATATAAGTCAAAAAACGCTCGACTCCTTAATTTCCGCCATCGAAGATTCTCTTCCCTCATGGAGAAAATATTTAAAGGCTAAGGCCATGCTTCTCGGCAAAAAGGACTTACCCTTTTATGATCTCTTTGCTCCCGTTTCAAAATCATTCCCCACATATACTTGGGAAGAAGCAAAGGCCTTGGTAATCGAAAACTTTTCTTCGTTTTCAAAGAACATGGGAGATTTTGCAAAGAAGGCCTTCGATTCAAATTGGATAGACGGAGAGGTCCGTAACGGCAAGGTCGGCGGAGCCTATTGTACTCATTTCCCCGTAACAAAGGAACCGAGAGTTCTTTGCAACTTTGACGGCTCTTTTTCTTCGGTCAGCACCCTTGCACACGAGCTGGGACACGCCTTCCACTTTAACGTTGTGAAGAATATGCCCGTTATAAATCAAAGCTATCCTATGACTCTTGCCGAGACCGCTTCTATCTTTGCCGAAACCATCTTGTTTGAAAGCGAAATCAAAAAGATGAATGAAGAGCAAAAAACTGCCCTCTTGGAGATTCACCTTCAAGACGGATGTCAGGTCTTGGTCGATATCCTTTCTCGTTTTTATTTTGAACGGTCCTTTATGGAAGAAAGAGAAAAGCATGAACTCACAGCTGAGGACTGCTGCCGTCTTATGCTTGAAGCTCAAAAGAAAAGCTACGGAAACGGGCTTGATTCTAAATTGCTTCATCCTTATATGTGGCTTGTTAAGGGACATTATTATTCTGCAGGCTTGGGCTTTTATAACTTCCCCTATGCCTTCGGACAGCTCTTTGCCCTCGGTCTTTATAACCGCTACAAGAAGGAAGGACCAAAGTTTACTTCTGTCTATGAGGATATTTTAAGCAAAACCGGAATGATGGATGCCGTAAAGGTAACCAAGAGTGCGGGCTTTAATATCGAGACGCCGGACTTCTGGAAAGAAGGAATAAAGATTTTTACCGACGAGATAAGCGAATTTGAAAAGCTCGTAAAAAAAGCAAAGAAAAAATAAGTTAATTAAAAGCCCCGATTGATTTCTTTGTGAGGAAACCAAGCGGGGCTTTTTGATTTTAAATATGTCTTTTTATTTTGAGGCTTTAAAATAAATTTTGAACGAGTTTTCCGCCGTCCGTTTCAGGGTCCTTGGTGCTCAGGTACTCCGAAATGTCTACATCCTTTTTATAATAGTCAAGCATGTCCTTGTTTTTTTCGAAGAAATGCTTTACGGCTATTTTAAAGAATTCCATACAGACTCTGGCATCGTCTTCGGCGCGGTGGGCATTTATTGCTTGAACACCGAACTGCACTGCAAGGTTTTGAAGGGCATAGCTTTGTAAGCCGGGCAGGGTTTCCCGTGCAAAGGTGAGGGTGTCAAAGACCTTGTTTGTAAGCTTTGTTTTTCCGCACCTTTCAAGCTCGCAGTTTATAAAGTTTATGTCGAAGTTTGCATTATGGGCAACGAGAACAGTGTTGCGGATAAAGTCCAAGAAGTCGGGCAGAACTTCCGCGAATTTGGGCTGACCTGCGAGCATCTCGTCGGTTATTTGATTTACCTTTCCCGCCTCGGGAGGCATGGGTTTTTCGGGATCTATCAAAACATTGTAACGGGCAATAACTCCCCTGACATCGAATTTTACGCAGCCGATTTCGACCACTCTTTCAGCCTTGGCCTCCGTTCCCGTTGTTTCGGTATCGAAGGCCGTAAAAACAGCCTTATCATATACGGCGCTAATCCAATCGTAAGAGCTCATTATGCGTTTAGTACTCCGTTAAATTCTTTTTCGAATTCGGCAATCTTTTTATCCGATTGTTTTTTGGCTTCTTCAACAGAAGAAACAACCTTCTCGGAATGAATTATGTAGATCTTTATCTTGGGTTCGGTTCCGCTCGGCCTTATGCAGATTATCGAGCCATCTTCCAAATAGTATTGAAGAACATTGCTCTTAGGTAAGGAAACTGTAGTTTTTTTGGCAGGCTCTAATGGAGAGTACTCCGTGCTTTCCTGAATATCCCTTATGGTCTTTACCTTCACTCCGGCAATTTCGCTCAAGTTTCTTTCTCTTACCCTGACCATCATGTCCTGCATAATCTTCAATCCTTCCGCTCCGGGGTATACCATGTTGATGGTCTTTTCTCCGTAAAAGGCAAATTCCGAAAAGATTTCGTTTAATCGGTCTAAGAGACTTTTACCCTTGCTCCTCCAATAGAGGGTCATCTCTGCACAAATTGCAGATGCGGCAATTCCGTCTTTATCCCGTATTTCGGTTCCGAAATTGTAGCCGAAGCTTTCTTCGTATCCGTAAAGATAGGTGTGGGAACCGGTGCTTACCATGCGTTCGGCGATACCGCAGATCCACTTAAAACCTGTGAGACATTCTTCGCTCTTAACATTATACTTGGCGGCGATTAAATCGCTTAAGGGGGAGGTTACTATGGAGCGTACTATCGCTGCGTTTTGGGGGAGCTTATTTTTTTCTTTTAATGTGAGACAGATATAATCTGCAAAGAGGGCTCCCATCTGGTTGCCGCTTATAAGCTGCATTTCGCCCGCGGCGTTTTTGACTGCACAGGCAAAGCGGTCGGCATCGGGATCGGTGGCCATCAAAATATCGGCTCCTTCCTTTATAGCCAAGTCCATAGCCATCTTTAAGGCTTTCGGATCTTCGGGGTTGGGATAGCTTACCGTCGGGAAATTCCCGTCAGGTTCGCGCTGTTCGGGAACGCTTATAACATTGAAGCCCATTTCGCCCAGAACCTTTTCGACATGTACGGCTCCTGTTCCGTGAAGGGGAGTGTAAACTATCTTCACCTTGGAAGCCATATCCTTAATTATTTCTTGGCGGCTGATTTTATTTTTAAGCATGGCCCAATATTTTTCGTCGATTTCTTTATCGATGATTACGAGCTTGCCCTTTTTAAGAGCTTCATCTTCGCTCGTCATTTTAATGGAAGAAACTTCGCCCACCTTTTTGATGATGCCTGAATCATGGGGCGGGGTAATCTGGGCTCCGTCCGACCAGTAAGCCTTGTAGCCGTTATATTCCGGAGGATTGTGTGAGGCGGTTACTACAATTCCCGTATCGCAGCCGAGTTCCCTTATGGCATAAGAAAGTTCAGGCGTGGGTCTTAAACTCGAAAAAAGATAGCAGCGGATATTGTTTGCCGCGAATATCAGGGCCGCAGTTTTTGCAAACACATCCGAAAAGCGTCTTGAGTCGTAGGCAATTACGGCACTCAAAGAGCCGGTCTTAGCCTTGTCCGCCTTTGCTTCTATTAAGTAATCGGCAAGGCCCTGGGTTGCATTTTTTATTACTAAGGGGTTCATGCGGTTTGTGCCTCCCCCTATGATACCTCTTAAACCTGCCGTTCCGAATTCCAAGTCCCTGTAAAAGCGGTCATACAATTCCTTTTCATCGTTTTTTTCGATTAAAGATTTAACCTCATCGGCAAACTTTACTTCCTTTTCTTCGGAAACATATTTTTTTGCTCTATTTAATACTTCATTTTTATCCATAAAAAGTCCTCCGCAATTTGTAAAATCAATAGGATTATATCACAGTTAAGCGGAATTCTTCAAGGGCAAGTAAAAAGTATTGACAAGCTTATAATAAGTACTTCAATAAATCTGTTTTATTACTTGAATTGTTACAGATACGGAAAAAGATATTTAACCTCAGCTGATATAAATTTAGATTGCTTTAAGGCATTTTGTATTCTTTTTAGAAGAGTATCGGATATATCCTCTTTTTTTAGGCATTTAATTCGGATAGTTGAGCAAGAGCTTCTTCTTCTTCAGCAAAGGATAGCTCCTCTTCGATAAGAAAAGCTATCTCATCGGGGCTTTTGCCAAGGGCTTGCAGGATAGATTCAATACTTATCGGCAGGGCGGAATCTTTAGGATCCGTCCATTCGGGGCAGTTTGCATGAGTGTATTCTATAAGGTCTGTAAATGTGTAATCATGAAATTTAGAGTCGATTCCGTCTAAGACTTCTTTTTCGTAGTCGGATAGTGTATTACAGGGTATCTTGTCGGTTAGAGCCACGAGATCGTACCCGTCTTTTAAAAAACGGCTATTCCATAGGTTTTGATGGTTTTGCTTGCCTTTATTACTGATAAGATTATATGTATTTGATAATATAGGCCCGGCTTTTAAGGCTGCATAGGTATCGCCCGTAATGGGAGAGCCGGTATCGTCGTAGGATTGACGATCGGCAAGGTAGAGCATTTTAAGAAGCTTTGTATAATTGAGCCGATACTCATATTTTTTGAGCATATAATTTACAACTTCAATGAGCTTATGTATATTCATAAAATACCTCCTTAATTTTAATCTAGCACCTAGGCCGCCCTTTGTCAATAGTTTTTTACAATTTTTAATGGTTTTTATGATATTTACTATTTTTTACTATATAAAAATTCAGAGGATTTCTTCAAGGGCAAGTAATAAGTATTGACAAGGCAGGCACTAAAAGCGTTTACAAAAAATCCGGAAGGTATTTTATCCACTGCCTCAAGGCTGCCGCCTCTTCGATATGGGCCAATGAGATATTTTCGCTCGACTCGATGTCGGCTATTGTGCGGGATATTTTTAAGAGGGCGTGGCTTCCCCGGCCTGAAAGTTTTTTTGCTTCTACGATTGCAGAAAAAAAACGTTCCGCTTCGGCACTCATTTTGCAAACTTCTGCCGTTTCTTGAGGTGAGAGTTTTGCGTTTTCATAAATTGTGTTTTGCACTTTTTTCTCCTTATTTATAAATCTTAATCTTTCCCATTGAATGAGCCTTGCGTTCTTTATTTTTTGTCTCATCGTTTGGGTAGAATATTTTGCCTCTGCCAAAATATTTTCAGGTTTGGGCGGAAGGACGGGAACCCTTATGTCGATTCTGTCCAAGAGGGGGGCGGTGAGTTTTTTCCAATATTTTTCGATTTCGTAGGGGAGGCAGGTACATATTTTTCCCATTGCCCCGAAGTTTCCGCAGGGGCAGGGGTTGACGGCAAGGAGGAGCTGAAAGCGGGCAGGGAAGGTACTTGATCTTCCGGCACGGCTCAAGGTTACGCTTCCCGTTTCCAATGGAGAGCGGAGGCTTTGTAAAACGCTTGCCTTAAACTGAGCCGCCTCATCCAAAAAAAGAACTCCGCCGTGGGCGAGGGAGACCTCACCCGGCATACATTTTCCTGCCCCGCCGATGATGCCTTCCATACTTGCATTTTGGGAGGGCATCCTAAAGGGCGGTCTTTTTAAAAGGCGGGAGTTCGGTGCCGATTGGGGCAAAAGCCCTGCGATGCTGTAAATGCGGGTTGTTTCCATTGCCGTTTTTTCGTCCATGTCGGGGAGAAGGAGATGAAAGCGGCTTAGAGATAAAGTCTTCCCGCAGCCGGGAGGCCCGTAGGCTATGAGATTGTGTCCTCCTGCCGCCGCTATTTCGAGCGCACGGATTAGACTGTCCTGTCCGCGGATATCCTCAAAGCCCCTGACCAAGCCGAGCCCTTTTTTTTCGTCTTTTTGAAAATCGAAATTTTCTATTTTGTGTGCATCGTTATCTTCATCGCTCCATACAAAAAGAGGGACTGCCTCTGTACCGGAAAAGTTCTTTTTTTTGAAGCAGCTCGGCCTTTCTGCAAGTCGGCCGCTTTCTATTTGGTAAAAAAATTCCAGGGCTTCGATTAGGTCTGATACTCCGAATACGCTGATGCCTTCTTCGATGAGGGCCTCGGCCTCGTTTTCTTTCGGAACGATAAAGTATTTGATGCCCTGCGAGCGGGCTGCCGAGATGGCTCCTATGAGCCCGCGCAGAGGCCTTACCCTGCCTGAAAGCTCAAGCTCGCCCATAATCATCACGGACTTTTCGGCCATCTCTTCACCTTTTGGAACGATGGTTTGAGCTTCCTGTTTTGCCGCATCAGAATTGTTTGCTGCCTCTTTTGCAGTTAAGACGGCTATTGCAATAGGAAGATCAAAGCCGCTCCCTTCTTTTTTTTGATCGGCAGGGCTTAAATTGATCAAAATCCTGTTTAAAGGGAATTCAAGCCCCGAATTCCTGATGGCAGCCCTCATCCTATCCCTCGCTTCCTTTACGGCAGAACCGGGGAGCCCCACTATGTCGATAACCGGCAAGCCCCGCCTTAAATCCGCCTCAACCTTAATCAATTCTCCTTCATACCCGAATGACGAAAAACTTAAAATTTCCATTGCTAAATCTCTCCTATCTTTTAATAATCAAAATTTGCGACGTTTTTCATAAGCCGTTAAAATGTAAGGGCTTATGAAAAACTCGTCAGGCATATCGAAAAAACAACAAGTTTTTTCGATATGCCGTTCTACTATTATTTTAGAAAAAAATGACTTTATGTAGCATAATTTGTAAAAGAAAGTTTTTGGAATTTTGAGGTTGGTTGATTTACGGTAATAGATAGCCGAAACGCTTCATTGCCCCTTGTTCCTTTTTGATTTTAGTACTATAATGCTTACAATTATCAATAGAATAGGAGTTTTTTTATGCGAAGGGAACATGACTTGCTCGGAGAGTTGGATATTCCGGAAGATGCTTATTACGGCATTCAGACTTTCCGAAGTGTTGAAAATTTTCAAATTACAGGCTTGAGGCTCTGTGATTTTCCCGATTTTATTAAGGGGCTTGCTTATACAAAACAGGCAGCAGCCGAGGCGAACCACGAGCTCGGCTATTTAAGCGATGAAGTTTACAAGGCTATGATTCAGGCTTGCAAAGAAGTTGCCGAAGGTAAATTCGACAAGGAATTTGTAGTCGATATGATTCAAGGCGGTGCCGGAACTTCTACCAATATGAACGCAAACGAAGTTATCGCCAACCGTGCAAACGAAATTTTAGGAAAGGCTAAGGGAACTTATTCACCCTGTCATCCCAATAATCATGTAAACTTTGCCCAATCCACAAACGACGCCTATCCTACAGGCGCAAAGTTGGGTATCTCGCTAAATACACCGGCTCTTATCGATGAACTCAAAGCCCTTGTTTCTTCTTTTAGAAAAAAGGCTGAAGAGCTCGGCGACAATATAAAGATGGGAAGGACTCAGCTTCAAGATGCCGTACCCATGACCCTCGGCCAAGAGTTTGAATCCTATGCCGCTTCTTTGGAAAGCGAAATTCCTCAGATTCAATTTGCAAGGGAAAATCTTCACACCATAAACATGGGAGCCACTGCTATCGGAACAGGCATCAACTCGGATCCTAACTATACGCCTAAGGTAACCTCTCATTTGGCAAAGATTTCGGGGCTCGACTTAAAGGCTGCAAAGAATATGATTGCCGCCACAAACGACACCTCCGACTTTGTAACTTATTCTTCACAATTAAAACGCCTTGCTGCAAAACTTTCAAAGATATGCAGCGACTTACGCCTTCTTTCTTCTGGACCCAGAACAGGACTTTACGATATAAGCCTTCCTCCGATGCAGCCCGGTTCTTCTATCATGCCCGGAAAGGTAAACCCCGTTATCCCGGAAGTTGTAAATCAGGTTTGCTACAGGGTTATCGGAAACGATACTGCCGTTGTTTTGGCTGCCGAGTCGGGCCAGCTCGAGCTCAACGTTTTTGAACCGGTTATGATTTATTCTATTTTCGAATCTATTAAGCTTCTTATAAATGCTATGAAGACATTGAGAGAGAGATGTGTTACAGGCATTGTAGGAAACTACGCTCATTGCAAGGAGAGCGTTCACCGAAGCATTGGCTTGGTTACGGCCTTAAACCCCGTCATCGGTTATGAGGCTTCCTCCGATATTGCAAAGACAGCCTTGCGAGATAACCGCAGCGTTTACGAACTTGTTTTGGAAAGAGGTCTTCTTTCAAAAGAAAAATTGGACGAGGTTTTAAAACCCGAAAACATGACAAAGCCCAGAAAACTTTAGTCTATAATCGTTATTTCGACGCGTCTATTTTGGGTGCGTCCTTCTTCGGTGCCGTTCGGAGCAAGAGGCCTTGTTCCGCCGGCACCTTGATAAATAAACCTTTCCGCAGATATTCCCTTTTCTGTAAGTTTTTCGATTACGGTCTTAGCCCTTTCTTGGGATAGAATTTTTTCTTCTTCAGGTCTGCCGACATCTGCTGTGTGTCCTTCCACAAAAAAGAAACTGCCGTCCGACTCCTTTAAAATTTTTGCAATCTCGTCAAGCTTCGCTTCTTCTCCTTTTAAAAGAACCGCTCTATCAGGTTCAAATTGAAGATTTTTAAGTTTCAGCATTGTGCCCCGTTTTGTTTTGCTTACCTCAAAATCCTTATTGGGAGTAATTTCAATATTTTTCTCTTTTGAGGGGATATTTTGAGAAGGCGATGTTTGTGCGTAGTAACCTTGAATAGGAGAATTTCCCGTGTAAGAATAAAAATGAAGCAAAAAGCCTCGGTGTTTTATTTTTTTTCCGCCGGAATAAAAAAACTCTTCATCTATTTTTTCGCGTATAAAAATGGGTCTCTTTGCATCGTCAAGGTAGATGTCTGCCTTTCTTCCGCCTTCCGATCTTATAAGTTCTTCATCGCCAAGTATATCGGTACCCTTATACCGCAGGCCGAAGGCTGCTTCTACATGGTTAACACTTTTGCCGTTAAAAATAGTTTTTCCCTTATACTTAAAACCGGCGTTTACGGGGATTCGAGTAGCATTTTTTTCGGGTTTGGGTTTTACGGCAATAGTGCTTTTCCCTTTCCATGTTTTTCCTACATCCTCCGGAGTAAAAGCTTTTTCGGGCAAAATAGGAAAATTCCTTAAAAGGGGATAGCCTTCATCTTCCGTAAAGATTTGCGGCTGGTAAGGATTTTCTATATCTTCTTCATCTTGTGCCGGAATAAATTTAAAAGAAATAGGTAAGATTGAATCTATAGGCAAGGCAGCTTTATGTCCGTTTTTTCGGCTTTTTTGAAGAACAAAGGCTTCTCCTTCGTAAAGATAGCCGGCTCCGGTACCGAGATTTGTTTCGCTCATGTAAAGGCGCGTTTCTCTGGAAGTAAGCCCTGCATATTTTCCTTCAACATAAACGGAGTAATCGGCTCTTTCCGTAATTATTATTTTTCCTTGTGATAAATTTTCTTGGGCCAAAAGAAGGTTTAAATAAAAAATCAAAATGAGACAAATTAAGAAGAACTTTTTTGTGAAGGGGTGTTTTGCCTTTAAATTCCAAAATGTCATTAGCTTTTTTGCCTTTCTACAGTTTTTCTATTTCTTCTTTACTAAGTCCTGTAACCTGTTCAATCTTTTGGCTTGAATCTCCCAGCTGCTTTAATAGTTTAGCTGTCTCGAGTTTGTTTTGGTAGGCCCCATCAGCAAAGCCCTTCTGAATACCCTGTGTAACGCCTTCTTGATAACCGATGTGTTTCCACGAAGCTTTATCGTGTTCATATTTCATTCTGTTTTCATAAAGCCATTTTTCTTTGGGACTCATTTCCATTATGTTTATTGTCGCATTTGCTTTTGCCATCATTGATGATTCTTGTGCCAACATATCACGCACCTCCTGACTATCTGTTTTTATAAACATAAGCCAATTATAAAGTTTCTTTTTCTTTTCATCGTATTCAATATGTTCTTCTTGTTCTTTAACCTTGGCTAGGTTTAAAAAGTGGATTTCAAGCTCATCTGAAAGCTTATCGTTTAAATGTTTTTCAACTACATTATACTCGCTGTGAATCAGATTGTTTAAATCAAAGCCTTCACCCACTATGTTTATTGTAATACATTTAGGTAACTTTGTATACACTTCCCCTGTTTTTAAGTTTTCGGTGTACATTTTAGCCCAGTAAAAGATAGTACGCTGAACAAACTCGCTGTTCCACCTGTTTTGTATTTCGATATCAATAATCGTATTGTTTTTTAGACTCAATTTTACATCTAGAATACCGCTTTTATCGCTTATAGAGTCCTTATGAAACTCCTTATCTAAGAGCTCCAACGCTGCGATGCTCTCAGGCGGAATATCCAGTATACATTCCAATAAATCCTGTAGTACATCCTTGTTTTCCTCCACTCCGAATACTCGCTTAAATGCATAGTCATTTCGGAGGGTAATGTGAAAAAGTTTTTCCATTTCTTACCTCTCATAAAAACTATTTGAACGAAGAAAAATTATTCTCCTTTCATAATTATTATCAAAATAGTTTGTAATAAATAGTAAAATCCGGCCTTGAAATCGGCCGGAAAATATGATAAAATCGGCGTCTTGAGTGATAGGTCTTTTAAATAAATGGAATACTTTGACGATGATTATTTTGATGAGATAAAGCCCCTCGACCCTAAAAAGGTTTCTTCTCTTTTGGATGAGGGCGGCCCCCTTGCTTCTTTTTTTGAAAAATATGAAGCCCGCCAACCTCAACTTGCCTTAACAAAGTCCATTTGCCGCTGCTTTAATGAAGAGGCTATAGGCGTTTTTGAGGCAGGAACGGGGGTAGGAAAGAGCCTTGCCTATCTTTTGCCTGCAATGATGTGGGCAAAACAAAATAAAAAACGCGTTGTAATTTCTACGGGAACCATAAACTTGCAGCAGCAGCTCATCGAAAAGGATGTCCTCACTGCAAAGAAAATTTTGGGAAAAGGTTTTCAGGATATGAAGGCGACCCTTGTAAAGGGGAGGCATAATTTTTTGTGCCTGCGCCGGATGAGTCAGGCATTGAGGGAAAACGATTTTTTTACTGAAGGGCAGGAAGAACTCGAAAAGATAAAAGAATGGGCAACGGAAACAAAGGACGGCAGCCGCTCCGATCTTGATTTTATGCCGTCGGAAAAGGTTTGGTCTACGGTTTGTTCCGAGCCCGATAATTGCCCGATGAACAAGTGCCCCTATTTTTCGGGCTGCTTTGTGATGAAGCTAAAGCGCGAGGCCGAAAACTCATCAATATTGGTTGCAAATCACCATATTTTGTTTGCCGACCTTTCAGTGAGGGCCGAAGGCTTCGGCTATCAGGGGACGGCAGTTCTTCCTTCTTACGACAACATAATAATAGACGAAGCCCATGGAATCGAAGATGCCGCTCAAAGTTTTTTTTCAAGCGAGATTTCCCGCTTTGCCTTGCACAAGCAAATCAATTTACTTTACCGCTTTAGGCGCGGCAAGCAGTCCGGTATTTTAAGCGGCATAGTTTCAATATCCAAAAAGGCTGAACTCTTTACCGAAATCATAAACCTCCTTGAAGTTTGCTCTGCTTCCTTTAATGTTCTCGAAGAACAAGCCTTGCAGATTCTTCAAAGCTATCAGTCAAAGAGCCTCACTCAAACTTCAAGCGGTGAAACGGAAAAGCTCTTATCTTGTGTAGATAATTTTTTTAAAAACATAAACAACCTTAATATAAAACTTGAAAACCTTATTAATGCAGCCGATGGGGAGGAAGACGAAGAAGGCTGTATAAGGGACGGCCTTGTAATCCTGCGCCGCTTAAAAAAAATGGCTTCCGTAATGGAAAACTTTTTAGCGAGGAGCGAATTCCCGAATGATGTTTTTTGGTTCGAAAAAATAAAAACTTCGCAAGGGGAGGCCGTCCGCTTTATTCAAACTCCGTTAAACCTTGCTCCGATAATGCGGCGTTCGGTTTTTATGCCCATGGCAACCGTAATCTGTGTTTCCGCCACCTTAAAAATTGGGGACGATTTTAATTTTTGGTTTAACAGAAACGGTCTTTATAATTTTACTGAAAAAAGAATCATCAAAGACTTTTTCCCTTCTCCCTTTCCGTATGAAAAAAATGTTGTCTTCAATATTCCGACCGACATCCCGATGCCGGATGAAAATAATTTTCAAGATGCGGTAAACGAGACCGTCCTCGCCTTATTGGAAATAACCCAAGGCAAGACCCTTATTTTGTTTACCTCTTACGATTCTCTTCAAAAAACTTGCGAGTATGTGAGAGAGCATATTGCAGAAGGAATAAAAATTTTAAAACAGGGCGAGGCCGATAGGATGCAGCTCTTATACGAATTTAAAGACGATGTTACAAGCTGCCTTTTTGCAACATCTTCCTTTTGGGCAGGAGTGGATGTTCCGGGAGAATCCCTTTCCCATGTAATATTGGTGAAACTTCCCTTTGCAGTTCCGACGGAGCCCATATTTAAGGCCCGTGCAGACTTAATCGAAAAATCAGGCGGAAATTCTTTTATGCAGCTGAGCGTTCCCGAAGCCGTTGTACAATTTAGGCAGGGCTTCGGCCGTCTTATGAGATCGAATACCGACAGAGGCATAGTTACCGTCTTGGATAAACGAATTTTGGTAAAACGCTACGGTTCAATATTTATTCAAAGCATTCCTCCTACGATTCAATGTTTTTCGGAAACAAGGGCCGTATTGAACAAAATAGAAGATTTTTTGTATAATTAATCAAAAGTTTTTATAGGAGAAGGAAATGGGTGCTCTTATTGCGATTTTATGTTGTTTGGTTATCTTATCTTGGAGGGCTGTACTCATCGGTGTATTTCATTCCGTTTACAGACGGGGCTGTGATTGGGTTAACAGCGAAGTAATTGTAAGGCCTGCTCCGCGCTTACTTTTTGCAGTTTTTAAGCACTATATAGGTTTTAAATTTGAAGGAGATTACAGTCTTACAAACCGTCTTCCTGAACAATATCTGGTTATATCCAATCACCAAAGTCTTTTAGACATAGTGGTACACATGAACTATTATAACGGTACACGGCTCCGCTTTGTTGCAAAGGAAGAGCTGGGGCACAATGTACCTTTGGTTTCTCCCATGCTCAAAAGCGGAAAACATTGTTTGGTAAAAAGAACCGGAAGCCCGACTCAGGCTATGCAGGCTGTAGATAAATTTGCAGACCATGTTGTAAAAAATAATCTGATTCCCGTTATTTTTCCCGAAGGATCCCGCTCAAAAGACGGAGAGTTAAAAACCTTCCATGCTGCAGGATTCCGCAGGCTTTTAAATGCAGCTCCCATGCCCGTAGCTGTTTGCGCCGTTGACGGAGGCTGGAAGATTTCTTCATTGACGAGGATGGCGAAAAACTTAAAAGGCGGCGCATACCGGGTTAAACTTTTAAAAATTTATGATGCCCCTCAAACAAAGGAAGAACAGATTAAGATTCTTGAAGAGGGTAAGGCCCTCATTCAAGCCCAGCTTGACGAGTGGCGTGCATAAACTCCATGCCCTGTTACGGGGTTGGAACAGGGTTTAAAATCTTATCTCTACAATAGCCTTAAATTTTCCTATCTTTACTTTTTCTAATGGGTGAGCATATTCTATACCGATGTTTGCGGCTGAGCTTATTATCATATAGAACTTGCCGTATATCGACCGATAAATATCGGCCTTATTTTTTCCTCCGTCCAAAAAATTAAAAACGGTTCTGTATCCTGTTGTGATATTTAGCCTGTTAAAAAATATGGGAAGCCATGAGCTTCCTGTTTGAATATCATAACTTAAAATATTTACCTCTCCCTCAAAGCCGAATCCGTAATTTATCTTTCCCGGGCGGATAATTTTTTTTACGTTCTCATATTCGCTCATATTCGGAAGATAGGAAGCCATACCCATTAGGGCAGTACTTCTAAAAAAACCGTAGCCGCCGGTGTGCGGGAGGGCAAAGGCATTGTATCCGAAATACGAACTCAAGTTCAGTTTGATCGGAACAAGAGGCGGCCTAAAAGCTGTGAAAGTCTGTAGTGCAAATGCATTTGTTTTTGAAGGAAAATGGAAGCCGTGTTTTAATCCGCCGGCTGCCTGAACCATTATAAAATCTTTTGTAAAAAAATTTGTATTTAATCTTTGAGACGATTTTTGATAGGTATAAACGGCGGATAGTTCTTCCGATAAAACCGGATTTCCCAATTTTTGTTCGTAGAGAGTTTTTGCCTTTTTATCGGCAGAATTAAAAAAACTAAAGCCTTCAATAGATAACCCGGCTCTTCCCGATACATTGTGATAAAAAGAATTTAAGGGTAAGAATAATTCGCTTTCTATAGTGCTTCCTATTCTTCTAAATTTAAAAAATTTATTTTCATCATAAAATTTAATCTTAATATTGGCCGGTCTTGTTTCTGCCTTTAATAAAATAGATGTTTCATAAAAAAACGGCTTAAAATAAAAAAGAGAAAGGGTTTCAAAATATAAAAGATTTGTAGGATCATTCCAATATAATTTTATACCTATCGGTATGTCTTTTCTCTCTCTTAAAAGTCCCGAAAAATCAATGATGGGCAGAGGAAAGGGTTTATGTATCCATGAAAAATAATTATATTTATCCTTTGTTAAAATATCCGTATTGGGAATTTTGGTTTTAGTTTCTTGATCTGAAATATCAAAGGCTTTTAAAGATGCTTTTCTTTCCGTAAAAAAAGAAGAATCTATTTTATAAAGCGAATTGTATTTTGTAAAAACTCCGGCATAGATAATTTCATATTCTTTAGTTCCATTTTTTTGTTTTACTATCGGAAAAAATGTTCCTCCCGAAATATCTTTTTCTAAAACTTTTAATTCGTTTGTTTTTAAATTAACAAAAGCCGATCGGTAAAGATTGTTTTTATCGGCCCATGAAAAACTTAAAACAGGTTCTTCTTCGGAATTATTGCTTTGCAAATACCTTATTGCGGGAAGAGGTGTTTCGGGCTCCAGCCTTTGTATTTTTTTTGAAACCGTGTCTATTATCAAGATATCCCGCTTTATGCCGTCGGCTGCAATGAGGGCGATTTTGTTTTTACCTGCAAATACGGGATTGTAAAGAGCCGAATAGGGAAGCCCCGGCCCGGCTTTTAATAGGGCTTCTTTTTTTTCGAAAGATTTTTTATCGATTAAAACAAGCTCCGAAAACTGACTTTTTATTTCTATTCCGCAAAGCGTTTCGCCGCAAAAGGATGCATACCTTAAAGACGTAAGCTCCTTATCCGAAAACTTTTTTTTATCTATGTCAAAGATTCTTGCCCTATTGTGTTCGCCGAGAGGAGAGTTCACTAAATCACTGACCAAAAGAAAATTTCCGTCTTGCGAAAAGCTTAAAAAAGAAAGAGTTGGTTCTGCCGTAAAAAGTTTTTCTTCTTTCCCCGATTCGTCAAAAAATATTACGTTTTTTGTTGTAAAATCAAAACAGGCAAAGCCGTCTTTAGAGCTTGCAATAAGACTGAACCCCGATTTCTCCTTAATGGGATTTTGCGGACTAAGGGCCTTTTCGGGAAAGTGAATCGATTCCAAAAAACTGTTCCAAAGCGTATCAAGCTCCTTATTAAAAATTTTTTTTGTTTTGTTTTTAGGAAAAGAAGAAAGAGGATTGGCCCAGTATTTTACATAGGTTTCCATCCCGTAAATTTTTTGAAGATATTGGGCAAAGGCTCCGCCGTAAATATAAGGCCAAAGTCCTCCGGGGTAAACATCCCTCGCTCCCGCTGCCTCTTTCCATGAAGGACTTGCATTGTCAAGTCTCGCCTGCATTAGATGGTGCATTATCAAAGGATCGTTTAGTCTTCCTTGACCTTCATCCATACTTTCATATGAAACGGCAACACCCTCGGTAAAGGACATGGGAAGGAGGGGCAAAAAATACGTAAGCGAAATTGCATGGGTTAATTCATGATAGAGAACTTTTAAAATTATATCGCTTAAATTGCTTAGCAGACCCTCTTCAGGGAGCGTGTCAAAAAGAACAATCCTGCGATACGGAAAAAAGGTATAATAGCCGTTTAAGGCCTCCTTTCCTCCCTCAATATAGATGGGCATTCTTTTTGGAATTTTGCGGTTTAGTTTTTGGGAAATTTCTTCGGCATAATTATCTGCATATTCCGAAATCAGGGCTGCCGTTTTTTCGGAGCTTGAAGAGTAAATAATATCGAAGTATTTTGTTTTTTGAACAAAAAGATTTTCTGCATTTAAGTGTATGAGCTCACCTATGAAAAATAAGGAAATAAAAAAAACGATTCTTCTTTTGTGTTGCATTACGCAATTATGCGTAAAAAAACTTAGGCTGTCAAGTCGAGTACGGCTGCCGGAAGAGGAGTACCTCCGTAGCCTATGTTTTCCGTTTGTATCATTGTATTTTTGATTTGATTGTGGTAGTAATCTAAAAGCCCGTCTATTTGATTTTCGGTCATTTCAGACTCCGGCTGAGCGGCTGCCGATTCCGTAAGCCTTGCTTTTTGAGCCTCGTTGGTTTTCATGGATACAAGCTGGTCGATTATGGAGTTTAAGATTCTGAGCTTGTCTATGCTCATGCCCGATTGGCCTTGGGCCTGCGCAAAACCTGAAACGTATTTAAAATGAGAGTAGAGTACTTGGCTTGCTTTGACGGGCACATAAGCTCTTCCGCCTGCCGAAATCTTAGGCATTGCAAGTTGAGAAAGAGCTTGAAGCGGCGAGCTGTTTGAAACCATCTATTTCCTCCATAAAAACTTTTATTTCTAAATAAATTATCGGAATTTTTAAAATCTGCTTTAGACCAATAATTTTTTTATGTATACAATTGCAGATTTTGTTTTTTTGTGATAAAATGTATGGATAGGATAATTTTGGGAGAAATTTATGTTAAAAAATGAAGGCTTAAATGAGAAGGTAAAATTCTCGATTGGTGCTAAGCTGATAACCATTATTTCGATTTTGGTTATATTTTCTCTGGGAACTATAACGGGACTTGTGTCTTGGTTTGTAGGCGAGGATATTCAGACCATGTCTGAAGAGAGTAATAGAACCGTTAATTTTCAAGCCGGAGCGGCCGCAGAAAAAGAGCTGTCTTCAATAAAGGCAAATGCTTTTTTATTCTTGGATGTCCTTAACTCGACTGAAACCGGATCAGGCATAGCAAAACAGACAGCTAACTTTTATTTTGAAAGAAACCCTCAGGTAGCGGCAATTGCTGTTACAGATGCTAGAATGGATAAGCGCATTTATCGGAAGCTTGTTAGTACCAATTTTTTCCTTTCCCGTGAGCTTGAGTTTTCAGTTATAGACGAGTTTATCGAAACAGAAATGGAAACGGCAGTTCAAGCCGAAAAAGGAATAAGTCAGGTCGTGAACGCTTCTCCTTTTTTTGGAGAACCCATACTTGTTCTTTTTTATCCGTACAAAGAGAAAGGCCTGGACCAGAGCTTGATAGTCTTCTTTTCTGCCGAAACCTTATCCGAGCACATAGGTACGGGAAAACTCCAAACAACCTATCTTGTAAACAACCTAGGCGATATTTTAATTCACCCCGATTTTGAGCTTACCAAAAACGGAATTAATGTGCGGGACTCAAAACTCTTTTTGGAGATGCGTGAAAAAGGAGATATGAACAGGCAGATCCTTTTTACCGACAAGGAAGGAAAAAAACAGTTCGGGGCTTATAAAAAACTTTCGATAGCAGATCTTGCCGTTCTTACCACGGCCGAGGCCGATAAGGTTTTGGAGCCCGTATTAAGATCAACCTTTAAAAACGTTACCTTGGGTGTTGCGGTTTTAGCGCTTGCAATCCTTCTTATCTGGTTTTTCTCAAAATCGATAAGTTCGCCTGTTAAGGTGCTCGCTGCCGCAGCCGGCGAAATCGAGCAGGGTAATTATGAGCTTGATCTAAAGGCTAAGACAAAGGATGAAATAGGTCTTTTAACAAAGAGCTTTGTCAGGATGGGCAAGGGTTTGGCTGAAAGAGAAAGGCTTAAGGACTCTTTCGGCCGCTTTATAAACAAGGAAATTGCAGAGCTTGCCATGAAAGGAGAGCTTGCACTCGGCGGCGAAACAAAGGAAACGACTATATTCTTCTCGGACATTCGCTCCTTTACGGCTATTTCCGAAAAACTCGAACCGAATGAGGTTGTAGAGTTCTTAAATGAGTATATGACCCAGATGGTAGAATGTGTAAACGATACCCACGGAGTTGTAGACAAATTTATAGGAGATGCGGTTATGGCAGTTTGGGGTGCTCCCACAAGTGCAGGAAGTCCGAAAGAAGATGCCTTGAACTGTATAAGGGCTGCTTTAAGGATGAGGGCTGCCCTGATTATCTTTAATAGGGGAAGAGGCGGAGACAAAAAGCCTATTATCCGTATAGGATGCGGTATTAACTCAGGACCCGTTGTTGCCGGTCAGATAGGTTCAAAAAAGAGAATGGAGTACACGGTAATAGGAGATGCCGTGAACCTTGCATCCAGAACCGAAGCCTTAAACAAACCCTTGGGTACGGATATTCTTATTACCGAAAATACTTATAACCTTGTAAAAGATAAGGTCTTTGTTGAAGAAATGCCGTCCGTTACGGTTAAAGGAAAATCGGCTCCTTTAAGAATGTTTGCGGTTATAAATATGCCTGAAGAAACAGGTATTCCCGGTGCAGGAGAGAAAGGACCTAAGAGCTTGGCTCAAATTAGAGAAAAACTGGGAATTCCTACTCCGGATTTGAATAAGGTGGATTTAAATGAAGACGAAAAGAAATACAACATTCAAGCCCAAAACAAACAGTAAGCTCTTAGACCTCGCTGTGGTTGCAGTATCCCTGCTGGTTATATTTTTTGATTTGTTTTTGTTTGTAAGGGAGCTGAACAGAACCTTTGAACGTTTTGATACACCGATAGCTATAGTTAATTATAAATACAAAACCGTTCAGCGTAAATTCAAAGACAGGGCAGTATGGGACCGTCCCGTTCAAAATTCTTATCTTTATGACGGGGATACTATAAGAACGGCTAATGAGGCCTCTGCAACCATTCATTTTTTGGGGGATGAAGAAGCAAGCAACGTAGTTGAAGTAGACTCGAATACTATGGTTCAGATTTTCGGTAAAAAAAACAAAGAATCCGAGCTTAACCTAAATTCGGGTTCGGTATCGGCAAAAACCGCTAACAATAATCTACGCTTAAAGTCGGATAATGCAGATATCAGTATCGAAAAAGGTTCAGTCTTACATGTTCAAAAGGCAGGTGAAGAAAGCCTTCGGTTGGCTGTAGAAGAAGGCTCCGTTTCTTTTACGGGAGATAAAACCGGAGAAAAAGAAATTTTAGAAGCCGGCTCTGTCTTACAGCAGGGAAAAAAGGCAAAACTGGTTATGATAAGTCCGGGTAAAAGTACGAGACTTTTAAATCAGTCGCGGGATAATTTTGGACTTGAAATTAAATTTAAGTGGCAATCTTCCTTTTCCAATGATGAAGAAATTTTTCTTGAAACCTCGCCTTTAAGCAATTTCAGCATAGATACAAAAAAATATGATGTAAGCGGCTTAAAGGAATTTACGCTTAAGCATGATTCCGGCGCTCTTTATTGGCGCTTATACTCGGCCAAGGAGGGCGTTGAAAGTGAAGAGACCTTATCGGGAAAACTTACGGTCATCAAGGCTCCGGCTCCTGCAGCCCTTTTGCCCGAATCGGAAAAGACCTTTGCTTATAATGCTAATCCTCCCCATATCAGATTTTTGTGGGAAGGAAATGAACTTTCTTCATTCTACACTGTCGAAATTGCAGACAATAAGGAAATGAAAAATCCGGTAATAAGTAAAAATTCCGGCTCCGAATCTTTTACCTTGTCAGAGCTGACGGAGGGAACATGGTATTGGCGCGTAGTTCCGAAATACGGGTTCGATTCTTCATTTACGGCCCAAGCTTCTGCAGTTTCGGTTTTTTATATCAAAAAAACCGAAGAGGGCGAAAAGCCGGAGCTTCTTCACATGAAAAGTATTATGGATACCTCGAAAGGAAAGGGTCTTACCTTTTCTTGGAAACCTAATTTGGATGCTGCAAAATACAGGGTAAAGATAGCCCGTGATAAGGCTATGACCGATATTCTTATAGACAACATCGTTATAACAAGCTATATAGAGTTAAAAGAAGCTTCAAAATTCTTGCCTAACGGCGATTACTATATGACGGTTGCCTCCCTTGATGCAAAGGACAATGAGATAGGTATAAGCGATGTTGCGTCTTTTAAAACCATGGATTCGGAGATTATTTTACGCTCCGTTTTTCCTCCTAATGATTATAATTTACTTGATGCCTTAACAGGAGATACCTTCTTTACATGGAAGACTAATTTTGATTCGGAGCAGATTTTTCAGGTTTCAAATACCAAGGATTTTAAAAAACTTACGGTCAATAAAACGGTTAAGGGTTTAGGAACTGACGGAGTCAGCTTGCCTGAAGGCGAATGGTATTGGCGCGTTTATAGCGAATTGGACGGAAAGCAATATATATCCGAGGTAAAAAAACTAAACGTAATACCTCTTCTCGATAAGCCTGATTTAAGCGATGCAAAGAAAAATATTGTAATCGTTCCAAAACATAAAAGTAAATTCGGCTGGAAGCCGGTTGAAGGTGCCGATTATTATCAGGTAAAACTTACAGACAGGACTTCGGATTCCGTTCCCTTATATGAAGACCTTTTTGCTTTAAATACCGAGATTGAAATCGATATGAACAAATTTGAAGACGGGGACTATATATTGAATATACAGGCTTTTGCAAATGCCGGCTTAAATTCGAGCCGAATGTTCGGTCTTTCGCAAGCCCATACCTTTACGGCAAAGCATCTGCAGCCTGTGGTACTTATAAAACCTGCACCGGGTGATAAGATTGACGGTATAGAGGCGGCTCTTAATCCTTCTCAGGCCGAATGGTCATCGGCTCATCCGCCTGTAGGAGTCGAATTTATTTTGGAAAAAATCGGTGTGCGGACTCCGGTGTTTACGTTAAAAGATGCAGGGTATAAGGTTCAGCTTCCTCCTTTAGCGGCCGGAAAATACCGCTGGAAAGTGAAAGCCGAAACTGAAGACGGTTTCGATATTTCATCGGAACAATATTCCGCATTTACGGTTTTACCCATTCCGCCTCTTCCAAAAACACAGTTCGTATTCCCGAGAGAAAAAGAAGTTTTAGGTATTTCATTCTTTTCTTCAAATCGGAGTATAGTCTTTAAGTGGAAGCCGGTTGATAAGGCGACTCATTATGTTATGAAAATATACAACGAAAAAAAGAAAGTAATTGCAAGTACTGAAATTAAGGCAAAACCGGGAGTGGGAGATCTTGTTTATGAATTTAAGGATTTAAAACGATTATCGCGTGGAGCTTTCTTTATAGAAGTTGTTGCAGAACGCCGTTTAGAAAGCGGATTGGTTTTTCAAACCGGAAATCCTTCAAAAAAGCGTTTTGACATCGATTTACCAAAAAAGGATAATCTAGAAACGGATGAAACGGGAGTTCTTTATGGAAGATAAAAGAATATTTAAGAAAAAATTATTGGTTTTATGTTTTTTGCTTTTGTTGCCTTTGAGTTTTTTTGCTCAAAATGCCGGAGATAAAAACCAAAATACTTTAGGCAACGATGAAGTAAAGAAAAATTATATTATCGGCACCGAAGGAAAAAAAGCCGTTTTTTATCAAACCCTTTCTTGGGAAAATGTAGAGGGAATTTTGCATTTTGAATTTGAACTTGAAAAAAAACAAAAAAACGGCAACTGGGTTATTGTAGATAAAAAAAAGTTAAAGAAAAATTCTCTTGAAGTTTCTTTGTCTCACGGAAATTACCGATACAGGGTCAAGGTTATAAACCTTCTCGGTCAGGTTGATACCGTAAGTGCAGACCGCTATTTCGACATCCTTTTGGCTTTTCAGCCTGAGACTTCATCCGTTTCGCCTGATGCAATATATTTTGATGAGGATTACAGCAATATTGTAAACCTTTCAGGTAAGCATTTTAGGGAAGAGACAACCTTTGCCCTTCAAAAAGAAGGCGGAACGCCGATTTTAGGTAAGATTGTGGAGATAAGTCCCGACGGAACTAAGGCAAAAATAAGTTTTAATATGTTGAGAGTCAATCCGGGGGAATATAAATTTGTAGTTACAGACCCCAGCGGATTACAAGATTCAAAACAGACGATTGTTTTTAGATTCCAAAAACCTATAGATATTTTTCTGTCAGGAGGTTATGCCTTTAACGGCTTTGCGGGCAATCGGGTCTTTAAAAAATACTTTGGAAAAGATTTTGCCGCTTTAAGCGGTATTTTAAGAGTCAGTCTTGTGCCTATAAAACGTTCTTACGGAAATTTCGGCTTTAATCTGACCGGATCGGGGATGTATTTGAGAAATAAAAACCCGAATTATAAATTGTCGGCCGGCTTGCTTTTAACCGCTATACAGGCCGTATATGTAAAACCTATTATAAGGCGTGTACTTAACTTTGACGCCCATATAGGGTTCGGCTCTGCATTTATGGTAAATTCACAATTTGTTTTTTCCGAGTTTAAAAGTCCTTCATATTGGTACTGGGGTCCGACAATGAATTTCGGTACAGCCTTGCAGGTTTATGTTTATAAAAAATTATATATAGAATTAAATGTCGATCATATAATTCCGTTTAGGAAAGCCTTTCCCAAATACATAGTACAGCCGTCGCTGTCTGTCGGATGGGAATTTTAAAGAAATGCGAATGGTGAAGGACGAAGTGCGAATGGAGGGAAAAAGATGCGTAAAAAGTTATTATTAATTGCAGTAATTTCACTTGTTATTTTGGCAGGGTGTAAACAGTTTTTAGCCGATATCGAAAAAAACTTTGAATATTGGGCATCAACGGTCATCGTTACGGATACCGTGATTCCTTCAGCCGGTACGGACGCTGATGGCTATCCTTGTATTAAAAGCGATGGGGATAAAGAAATATTAATCAAGATTATAAACCCGAAAAATTATAGGTTACAATTTCCCGGAGATCCCGGTGCTCCATCGGATATTGCGGTTTTTGCAAGCGGAGCAATAGGCTCAGGCCCGGGTACCCCCCCCCCCCCGTGCACGGCACAGATTACACCCTTAGTCCAAACGGACATGGCGAGCTTAAACTTACTTTAAAAGATGCTTTTTTAAAGAAAAATGAACACGGTAAAGCAGACTTAAACCCTTCCATTAAACTTTACAGTACAGACGGAAGAAATTTCGGCACTCACTCCTTTAAGCTGAGAGTAAACACCCCGCCGCTCAAGGCTGACTATAAAGGCTGCGTTAAAAAAGACAATGTTTATGTTCTTGTATTTGAAGTACCAAATATGCCGGGGTATCCAATAGAGGGTACGGACCGCCTGCATAGCGATGTTGACAAGGTATGGATACAAAAAGGACACGGAGCGTCCTTTGAACACCCAATTACGCTAAACGGAACTACGGGTTTTAATCCTCCTGAATCTCAGGATGCACAGCCTTTTTGCCTTATCAAGCGTGATGGTATTACCGCATTGACATCTGGCGATGTCGAAGGCGTAAGTCTGCCGGATTATCCTTCTCATGGTTCTTGGTTCTTGTACCTAAAAACCGATACACCTATAAAGGCAGGAAAAACCGATTATAAAGTTAGGATAAAAGACAAAAAAGGCCTTTATTCGGGAGAGGTTACACTATCCACCCCCGGAAACACCATAGCCCCCGTTACGGTAACTCTTGTTCCAACCACAGGAACCACTAGTGTTCCTGATTTAAGTGACGAAAATACTTCTAATGCTGCATATTTGATAACGGCCAAAAGCGGTCAAAATAATGTACAACTTACAATGTCGACAAGTACAACAACAGCCTCGCTAAGATGTGAAGTCAAAAAAGTAGGTTCCGACGAAACCGTATTTTCTAGTACCGTTAGTAACCCTATAACCGTCAACCTTCCTGTTCCTACGGATTCATATGAAGAGACCTACAAGGCCGTAATAAGGGCAACTGCCGCAGGACTGCCTCAAACTACAAAAACGATTTATTATAAGGTGCGCGGCAGGACAATTACGGTTAAAACATGGAAAGAACTAAAAGAGGCCGTAAAGAACACCGAGATAGACACAATAAAAGTTACTACCACAATAACGGCTGCTGCAAGCGGTAATAACAGAGGAGAAATTGAAGTAAATAGAAATTCAAACGAAACTGTAACCATAAAGGGAGGCGGAACAATCGATGCCAACGAGCAAAACCGCATTTTTTTGGTACAAAACGCTAACACGCTGATACTAAATAATCTTACACTTCAAAACGGAAAGCTTGACTCGGGAGAAAGCGGAGGTGCAGTGCGTATAAATAATGGAGGAACTCTCATTATTAACAATGTAATTATTAAAGACTGTAAGGCCGTACCCGGAAATGGAGGCGGTATTTCAAGCAGCGGTAATTTCACTATGAAAGGAAACTCCTCAATAAAAGATTGCAATGCCGTAAACGGAGGGGCCGTGTATATCGTAAACGGAAATTTTAGTATGTATGATGACGCAATGATTACCCCGTCTACAGGTGCTCTTGCAAACACACCGGGGGAAAACGATGTCTATCTTATCAACAATACAAAAATCAGTATGGACAGCTCGCTTTCTCAAAGCGGCATAGTTGCCCGAATAACGCCGCAGCCTTATAACACTGTCACACAGGTTTTGGCCGGATCGGGGTTAGCGTCAGGATATGAGAAATTCACCGTAACAGATGAGCCCATACTCAACATCGGTATACAAAAATGGAAAATAAAAAATACCGGTAAATTGACAAAAGATGCCGCAGTAATTCCCTTTGACAAATTGGGTACCTATCTTGGTTCTCCTCACGCTTCCGCTGCTGAGGTAAACCTTATAAAAGTAACAGGACTAACAAATGAAAACTTAAAAGGAACCTCCACACCTACTCCGGGTAGTCCGAGCGACTTGGGAGTGGTCTTAAATGACAACTCTGACAAACAGGTTTCATTGATACTGCCCGAAAGGGTAGAGGATCTTACCGATATGAGTTTCTGTTTTTACGGCTGCACAAGTTTAATCGAAGTCTCCGGTATCCCTAAAGGCGTTGAGAATATGGGCAGCTGTTTTAGAGGCTGTTCCAATTTAACCAAAGTCCCCGTTCTCCCTCTAAGCGTTAAGAATATGACCAGCTGTTTTTTAGACTGTACAAGTTTAACCCAAGCTCCCAATATTCCTGTAAGTGTTACGAATATGAGTAACTGTTTTAGAGGCTGCACAAGTTTAATCCAAGCTCCCATTATCCAGGCAAAAAAAGTTACGAGTATGGAGGCTTGTTTTTCCGATTGTACAAGTTTAGCCCAAGCTCCCGTTATCCCTGCAAGCGTTAAGAATATGAGTTACTGTTTTTACGGCTGTACGGCTTTAGCCATAGGTCCCGATATTCCTGAAAGCGTTACGAATATGCAGAAGTGTTTTGAAAACTGCTCAAGTATGAGAAGCGTTAAGCTTTATTGTGATTACAATTCGTACAACATTAACGGTTCCCCGGCGTTTAATAATGCCTTTTCCGGCTGTAGCGCTTTGGAAGAAGGCGGCATAAAGGTTCCTTCAGGGCAGCTTGGCACTTACCGGAGCAATGCAACTACGATGGGAACAACGGCAAATAAGTTTAGCGGCTTTTAATTGCAGGCGGCCCGCATCGCCTTATTCGAGCCCCTCGTATCGTTCGGAACGAGGGCCTCGCATGCCTCTATGCGAGAGGCTCCCTCCGCTCGGAACGAGGGCCTCGCATCGCTCGGGATCAGGGTGTGCATAAGGTAAGCAGGTCTTACCCCATAGGGTAAGACCGTCCACCCTTATAATGGTGGACGGTTCACCCCTATAATGGTGGATGGTTCACCCCTATAATGGTGGACGGTTCACACCTATAAGGCCTTAGCGCTTCGCCGCCTTGCTATAGTTTTTCGATTTCTTCAATTGAAAGGCCCGATATTTCTTTTATTAAACTTAAATCCAAATTTTTCAACTTCATCAGCTTGGCAGTTTCAAGTTTGGCTTCGTAAGCTCCTTTATCAAGACCTTGTTGTATTCCTGCTTCTATACCCTCTTGATAGCCTACATACTTCCACGAAGCTTTGTCATGTTCGTATTTCATTCGGTTTTCATAAAGCCATTTTTCTTTTGGGTCTTGCATCATGACTTCTATCGTTTTATTTGCTTTTGCCATCACAGGCGATTCTTGTGCCAACATCTTTCTCACCTCCGAGTCATCGGTTTCAATAAATTTCAGCCAATTATAAAGTTTCTTTTTCTTTTCATCCTGCTCAATATTTTTATCCTGTTCTTTAATCTTGGCAAGGTTTAAAAAGTGGATTTCAAGCTCATCGGAAAGCTTATCGTTTAAGTGTTTTTCAACTACATTATACTCGCTGTGAATAAGATTGTTTAAATCAAAGCCTTCACCCACTATGTTTATTGTAATACATTTAGGCAGTTTTGTATACACTTCACCTGTTTTTAAGTTTTCCGTGTACATTTTAGCCCAATAAAATATAGTACGCCGGACAAATTCACTGTTCCACCTGTTTTGAATTTCGATGTCGATAATTGTGTTGTTTTTTAGGCGTAGTTTTACGTCTAAGACACCGCTTTTATCGCTTATTGAATCCTTATGAAACTCCTTATCCATAAGTTCCAAGCCCGCGATATTTTCAGTTGGAATATCTAAAATACATTCCAGTAAGTCCTGCAAGACATCTTTGTTTTCCTCAGTGCCGAATATACGCTTAAATGCGTAGTCGTTGCGGAGCGTAATTTTAAAGATTTTTTCCATATTTAATCCCTCTAATAATTTTTTAAAAGAAGAAAAAATTCCCCTTTCATAATTATTGTAGGGATTGTTTGCAATATATAGTAAATAAATTGAAAAATATTTTTGGCCCCTTTTTCGCTTATCGGCAGTAAGTATAGCGTGCTTCCCCTTTACAAAATAGGACAAAACGGATTATAATAAAGGCAGAGGCATTAAACTGCAATGAATTTAAAAGTAAAGTTTAAAAAAATCTTTGCGGCCTTTGCGTTCGTTGCGGTTAAATTAAAAAATTACCCTTGAAAATTAATATTTTGAATGGGGATAAAAATGCGTAAAAAATTATTTTTAATTACAGGAATTTCATTTATCCTTTTTGCAGGCTGTAAGCAGTTTGTAGCCGATATCGAAAAAGACCTTGAGTATTGGTCTTCAAGTGCTCATATTATTGATATCGTATTGCCCTCATCATCCAATGATATAGACGGTTATCCCTGTGTGGCAAGCAATGATGATGCAGCCATAACTTTAAAACTAGTGAATCCTCAAAATTACACCTTTAAAACCCCGGCAGATTTGGGAGCTCCTTCAGACATAGTTGTCTTTGAAGACGGTGTTCAAGGAAGCAGCGGAGCTGTTCCGGTACACGGTATTGATTACGAGTTTAAGCAAACACAAACTAACGAAGTCCGGCTCATATATAAAAAGGCTTTTTTGGAAAAATCTGAATGGAGCAGTCAAAATTTAAGTGCCTCAATAACGCTTTACAATAGAGAAGGAAGAAAATTCGGCTCTCGCAGTTCTAAACTGAGGGCAAACAGCATACTTCCTGAACCGAAAGGCATAGCCCTGCTTAAGTATTCTGATAGCGGAAAGGACTACTATGTTTTGTGTTTTAAACCTGAGGGTATCGATAAAAAGATAAACAATAATACTGAGCTGCTCCATAAAGATCTTTCGGAAATATACATAAAAAAAGAGAATGAGCAGACTGCTACTTATCCTCTTAAATTTAATAGCTCTAATACCGGCTTTGATATTTCGGAAGCTTCGGAAGTTTTAATATCCTTAGGCAAAACAAATAGCTTAAAAAATGACCAGGTTCCCGCGGGAATGTCTCCCGACCCTCTACCTGCAGGTCCTTGGGTAATTTGCTTAAAAACCGATGTGGAGGTATCTACAAATAGCCCTCAGACAACCTATAATGTATGGCTTAAGGATGAAAAAGGCCTTTTTTCTCTGCCCGGCACAAAAACCACAAACAAATTTAAACTTCCGGATCCTAAGATTAGCTTTTCCAATCATATGAACAATGTGTTTGAGTCCGGTGTGTACACTCCTGTAGGTCAACCGGCCGACAGCACTGCTTTGCTGAACGGAACTCATGACGAACAGCCTGACGGTTCAAGTGAAGAAAATGCTATCCCCATATACAGCGCATACGGAAACGATATACAGCTTAAAATAAAGGTTAATATACATGACTTTATTGTTGCGGCAGGGCTTCAAATCAAGACTTATGTTTACAGAAAAACCGAATCCGGATTTCAATTGTTTTCTGATTCTACCGCATCGGGAGGAAACGAAACTTTTGTTGAATTATCGGCAAAATCAGAGGAAGTTGTTTACAGACTTGAATCATACGCATTTTTATCAGGGTTTGATGACAGTGAATCCTTTGTCAAATACTATAAGGTAATAAGAGGGGTAAACGGTGATACTGCCCCTGATGTACCTGTCTGGGGAATCTTAAAAAAAGCCGTCGAAGAAAAAACTGAAGCCGGCGGAACCCTTATAGTAAGAGGCGAAATTAAGGCACCAAATTCTTCAGGCGGAGTCGGTAATCACGGGGAGATTGAGATAAATAAAGATATTACCATAAGGGGTAAAACCGGAAAGGATGTTGACTCTATAAATGCAAATTCAAGCGCTTTGGGCTCTAATCCTCACCGCATTTTTAATATAAATGCAAACGGTAAAAATGTTCGTCTTGAAGGCCTTACTCTTAAAAACGGTAAAAAATCAAATGCCGATGGAGGGGCCGTTTTACATAAATCGGGCAATCTTCACATAAAAGACTGCAAGTTCGAAAACAATGAGGTAGAGGGAAGTCATAAAGGCGGTGCCGTTTATTACGAAGATGGTACTCTTACATTGAGCGGTTCTGTTGAGCTGCCAAGCACCGGAGAGGGTAAAAACGATATCTACATTGAAAAGTCCGAAAAATTTATAAGCATTGCAAGCCCTCTGACAACTGAAAACGTTGCCCGCATAACGCCCAAAGACTATACTATTGGCGGTTCTCCGCGTAAGGTGCTTGGATCCGTTGCAAGTGTAAACCTTGCTTCTCAAGTGTCCAAATTTACCGTAAGCCCTCAAACTACAAGCGGCGGATCGCAAAAATGGATAATCGATGATCGGGGCTTTCTTCAAAAACTTTTAACGGGAGGCAGCTCTACAGATAATTGGAATACCTTGGTAACTGCCTTGGATAGTGTGCAAAATGGACAGATACTTTATCTTTCAGGGGAATATATGCCGAATTCAAATAATGCAATAATTATAAGTAAATCCTGTACCATAAGGGGTATGGGTGATGCAGTATTAAATGTCAATAAAACCGGCACTATGTTCCGTGTCCTGTCATCTGACGGATTGGTTACTCTTGAAAATCTTGAGATAAAAAACGGCAAAGATGATACCTATGTCCTGATTGCAGATACTGAAGGAAGTTTTAAACTAAAAAATGTAAGGGTAAACGGGGTTAAAAAGCTTGTATCATCCGATTCGGGGGATATAAGTCTTGAGGATGTGATTATCCAAGGAGATAGTGATAATCCGGTAATAAGTCTTGTAGGAGGGGCAATCTCAGGCCTGCAAGTTCCTGCATCTTACCTCAATTTAAGGGGGGCCATAGCCATTCCGGGAAAAATTAAGCTTATCTTCCCTGCAGGAGAAGATAATTACAAAGGCTGCATCAAAGTTTGCGATAATAAAGCATACGCTCTGCATCTCGACTTCGGTAGCGATTATTATACTGTCGAAGGTAAACAAGTCGTTTTTGTAGATCCCAATACAGGCATCTCCTTGGCCGATGCGGTAGCAAACATAAGGGTAGCCCCGTCTCAAGATAATCAAGCATGGTTTATTAGTGATGACGGTCATCTTAGAAAACGATAAATTTTAATTGGCTAGTTTTCCGATTGACAAACTAGAAAATCTTTACTATATTATAAGCTCTTTGTACTTATTAAAGAATTTCATCGGGGGACGATTTGCGAAAATTTTTTTATGGTTTTGTATTTATAATCTTTGTCTTAACATTCACGACTTGTAAACAATTTCTTACCGATATTTCTGAAACTTTTGACTATTGGGCATCTACAGTAATAGTAAAGGAAACCGTAATTCCCAATTCCTTAATGGATAAAGAGTCTTATTCATGTATACCTTCGGATTTGGATAAGAAGATAAGCTTAAAACTTATAAACCCTCAAAATTACAGTCTAAAAATGCCTGAAGGAACAGGTACTTATACCGATATAATTATGTTTGAAAGCGAGGTTGAAGGTACCGGAGGCGGTATTCCTGTACACGGGACCGACTATGAGCTTAAGCAAATAAATTCTGTTGCGCTTGAACTAACATATAAGGATGAATTTTTAAAAAAATACGAGTGGGGTTTACAAAATTTGAGTCCTACGATAACTTTTTATAATAAAGAAGGCAGAGAATTCGGCAGTCATACTTTTAAATTGCGTTCTAATACTCCTCCTCCCGATATAACGAACATCACTGTCTGTAAAACTGCCGCCTCACCGGAGAAATATGTGCTCTGTATCGGTTTCGATCCCAATAAATTAAAAGAAAAGATAGGCAGCAGCGATTTACTTCATAAAGATATTAAAAAGATAAACATAAACAATACCGAATACGCTATAAAACTAAACTCTGCCGGTGACGGCTTTGATACAACTAATTCTAATTTTATTTCTAAGACAGCAGTTGTGCCGATTTCTTCCGACTCGGATCCTGTTCCTCAAGAAAAAGGAGTTCTTTATTTTAAGACCGATATTGTAGTGGGCAGCAGGCAGAAAACTTATAATTTATACATCTGCGATGAAAAGGGTCTTCCTTCTTCTAAAAAGACTGTATCAACTCCATCCAACATACCGGATACAGCAAAACTTTACGATATGACAGGCACAACTCAGACAGAAATTACGTCAACAGCTACTCATAGTTTACCTTACACAATTGCTTATAAAAACATTATCGGTGGTACTATACAATTAAAGGCTGAAACTACGACTACCGGTGCAGTCATCAAAGGAAAAATAGAAAAATATAATGGAAGCACATACATACCCTATGCAGATATAAATAGCGGTTCTCAAAGCGGCACAGATATAAGTCTACCCAAACCCGAATCAGGCGAGGTTTTATATAAGATCACATTTAGAGCAGAAGGTGAAGGCTTTACACCCGGTAATTTCCAGGAAAGGTATGTTAAGCTTGTTGAAGGCGGAACTCTAACAATTACGTCTACAGATTTAAATACGAACACGTGGAAAGATCTAAAAGAGGCAGTAGAAAATCCTGCCGGTCCCATTCTTATCATAATCGACGGCGAAATTAAGGCTGATAGTTCTTATAGCAATTATGGTGAAATTACGGTAAAAAGAACTCTTACAATACAAGGCCTGACAGGTTCCGGTATCGATGTCCTCAATGCAAATAAAGATGAAATCGCAAAACCTCGGCATAGGATATTTAAGATAGAGCCGTCAGGAAATCTTACTCTTGATGGTCTTACCCTAAAAAATGGCGGCGGCACTGTCTCAAAAAAAACCCATGGAGCTGCCGTTTATTCTGAAGGATCTTTTACCGCTAAAAACTGTAAATTTACAGGTAACGAAGCAGGATCAAATGCGGCCGGAAAGGGAGGGGCTGTAAATATTTTAAAAGGAAATACCATAATCGATAACTGTGAATTTACTTCAAATAATGCAAATATGGGCGGAGCTATCTATGTCGATGAAAACGGAAAATGCACAATAGGTAATACCTCAACTCAGACTACAAAAATACATTCTAATACGGCTGTTAATGGGGCCGGCATATATGTAAGCTCTACACAACCAGACGGTTGTCGTATAAATAAGGGAACTATAATAGGCGGTGATGTTTTTAATTTTGCATCTTCGTTTGGTGGAGGTATATTTATTTTTGCCGGAGCTGAATGCACAATAAAAGAAGGTGTAAAGATACAAAAAAATCAAGCCGAAAATGGGGGCGGTATTTATAATGACAAAGGTAATCTTAAAATTGAGGGCCTGGTCTCTGATAAGGTTATTATTTCGGCCTGTGAAGCAGATAGTTCTGATTCTGACAAAAAGAAAGGAGGCGGTATTTATATTGCCGGCGGCAATGTAACAATAGAAAATGCTGATATAAAGGGTAATACTGTAGGGCTTTCAGGTGAAGGACAGGCTTTCTATGTTGCCGGCGGTACTTTTGAAATGAAAACCGGTGCAAAAATAGATGATGATAATGATGTCTATCTAAAAGCGAATGTAACGATACAGGTTAATACTAATGATATATCAGACTTTGGTGCAAAAATTACTCCTGAAAAATATCCTAACAAAAATAATGCTATTAAGGTGCTTGAAGGCTCTGCTATTCAGGCTTCTCACAATAAATTCAAGGTATCTGACAAAGCAAATCATACACATTGGAAGGTCGATGACAGGGGTAACTTAGCTCAATTGGTTAAGTCATCGGATTCATGGAAGATTCTTAAACAGGCAGTAACTGATGCTCATAATGATGCCTTTATTTATATAGACGGGGAAATAAAGGCAACCAATGCCGGTGATAATCATGGATTTATTGAGATAAAAAAAGATCCTGGATTTTCGGCTTTAGATACCAAAGTCCTTACCATCATAGGTGTTTCAGGTTCAGGAAATGATATTTTAAACGCAAACTATGGAACAGGTTCAGCGTATAATACAAATGAACATCAAATATTTAAGGTATTCGCCGGAGTAGAGTTCACCCTTAAAGGGCTCACACTTAAAGGTGCCGCATCTACTACTGATGGCGGTGCAATTTATACACAAGGCACAGTTAATATGATTGACTGCGTTATAAAGGAGAATAAAACCTATTATTCACGTCCGGGAGCCGGAGTGTTTATAGCCGCCGGAACCTTTATTATGGATGGAGGCCTTATCACCGGAAATACTCAATCTAGCGGTGTAGGTAAGGGTGTTTATGTAGCAAACGGCTTATTTACAATGAAGGGCAGTGCAAAAGTCGATGAAAACAATGATGTATATCTTCCTACAAATAAGACTATAAATATTTCGGGTGAACTTACTCCTGCCGGAGGAACTGCGGCCTTGATAAATCCTCAAAGCTATCCGTCCGGCAATACCATAAAGGTTCTTAAAGGCGATATATCCATTGATAAAAACTACAAAAAGTTTAAAGTAAAGAGTAATGGAATTACATTATGGTATGTAGGTTCTGACGGTAATCTTACTACCGATCAGCCCTAGCCTAAAAAGTGCATGTTATCGTCAAAGTCTTTTCTTGTTTTTTCCCTTAAAGGGTATCCTTCTTTGGGATAGCCCAGGGCAATGACAAGGCGGATTCTTTTTCTTCGGTCTATGAGTTTTTGGATGCGTTTTTCGTCAAAGACGCCGAGGATGCAGGTTTCCAAATTTAAGGCTGAGGCTGCATTTACAAGGTTGGCCGTTAAGATGCCTATATCTATTGCCTTAAAGTCAACCTTCTTTATCATTGAACCTATCTTTGCAGGAAGGCTGTAATTGTCTTCGGCTATTACCAAAAAAGTATTGCACTCGTCAATAAACTTGTTAAATGAAACCATCTTAGCCTCTGCTATTATTTTTGAGTTTTCGCCTTGGGCAACAAAGACCTCGTAGGGCTGGGAATTACAGGCCGATGGCGAAAGCCGGCCGGCTTCTAAAATAGAAACCAAGTCTTCCTTTGAGACAGGTTTGGAATAATCAAAGCTTCTGCAGCTTTGCCTCTTTTTCATAAGATCTAAAAAATCGTCAAACTTCATCTTTTCCTCCATAAAAACTTTTTACCAAGCAAATATCGAATTACTTTTCAGGAAGGCTGTCTAAGGGCCTTTCCTCGTCCGGGGCCTTAGAGATAAACCGGCCTTTCCCGTTATCTCTGTGCTGCACAATTATTCCTGTTTCGGGGTTTTCTCTTTCTTTAATTCCCTGCATTAAAAGCGGAAATATTTTTGCTTCCTTTTTTGGGCTTCGGTTAAAGATTAGGATTAAGGCCTCATCTTTAAAGGCATCCATCATAAAAAAGTCTCCGTCACCGTCTCCTGCTATTAAAACGGGAGCCTTGTTTTGGTGTTTGGGGGCAAGTACTTTTTTTATTGCTTCTGCCTTTCCCTCCCGCCTTGTTGCAGGGATCGAAGTGTCGTTTATAACCGTAAGCTTTTTATTTTTATCAAGAAGTCTTCGTCTTCCGAAAACGTTTTTACTTTCAAGATTATACCCGTACTTTGGGTGGGAGGCAAATACGCGTACATTGTCTTCTTGGGAGGCCGAGCAAATATAGACCTCGATTCCGTTTTCTTTTAAGGCCGAAAAGAGGTTTTGCATTTCTTCCTGAATACGCAAGCCTTTTCTATATCCGCCTTCTACCTCCCCGGCCCTTCCTTTTAAAACCGATGAGGATCTTACGGTATAGGTTTTTATTTCGTCCTTTAAGCCTTGGTCTATTGCCGTCTCGGTGAGGCCTGAAAGTTCTTCTATCGTCATGCCTGTGCTTACCGATTGGCCGATGTCTACTCCGCAAAGCGAGGCCGCTCCGCGCATCAAAACCAGCATCTTCGCTTTAAAATCTATAAACTCTTCGGTTAAGGTAATTTCTGCAAGGCTCATTTTTCCGCCAAAGCCGGAATAATTTTTATATAAAAAATCGTATCTCTCGTTTAAATCGTCGGAAAGCTCCCCCGCAGTTAAGGTCCTGCCTTCAAGGTTTGCCGTATGCGGCAAAAGCACATCTTGAGGAATTCCTGCCCTTATGGTTCGATTAAATTCGTGAGGGGTTAAATTAAACTTAAAATTTTCAATCTGGTACACAAAAAGGTTATCCTGCGTATCGTAAAAAATTGAGGTAAAATCCCAGTCGAAAACTGCATAGTTTCCGTTAAAGGCCTTTTCTCTTATCAGCTTTTCAAGCCTCTTTTTATTTTGAGGCTCCCAATTTCCCGTCTTTAAAATTAAAGCATCATCTTTAAGCATAAGGCCATTATGAAGTAATCGTAAAATAAAGTCAATCGGAAGGGGCGGGGATTAATTAAAAAATGAGTTTTAGTTTGTCAAATAAAATATTAATTTTTTTTATTTTTACTACTTACTGTAAGAAATATATACAATAATAGTGAAGGCGGCAAAATAGTCTTTTATGGAGGTCTTTTATGACGAAAAAAAAAGAATGTTTAAATCCCAAAACTGATTGGGTATTCAAATTGATGTTTTCAAAAGGAGAAAAAGGAAACAAGGCTCTTGTTGGTTTTTTAAATGCCTTTTTGGAAGATTCTTACGGTAAAATTAAAAAAGCCGATATTTTAAATACCGAGCTTACCCGTGATGCCCCCAATGGAGAAACTTATCATCTTGATTTTCTGATTAAAACCGATTCAGGTCTCATTATAGATCTTGAGATGCAGCAGTTTTGGAAAAACAATTACCCGATACGAAATCAGATGTATTTGCTCCGTATTGCCTCACGCTTTTTAAAAATGGAACCAAAAGAAACGGATCCGTTTTTTGCCATAAGTCTTTCCGTTTTCGGTTGTGATATACCGAAAAATGTAGAGCTTGTACAAATGTCAAAAACATCGGTAATTCAATATATTTATGTTGAATTAAACAAGTTAATAGGTTATACTATGAAAAAGAGCATAACAGAGTATACCCCAAAAGATTTTTGGATAAGGTTTTTAACTAAGTATGAAGAAGATAAAAAAAGCGGAATGTTGGAAAAATTATGTGAGTTAGAGGAGGGGATAAAAATGGCTGAAGAAACACTCCTGTGGGTAACTGAAGAAGAAAGACAAATGGCTAGAGAATTGTCCAAAGAAAAATATCAGATGTTCTTAGAAGCGGAAAGAGCCGATGCCAGAAGAGAAGGTTTAGCTGATGGTGCATATCAAAAAGCCAGGGAGACAGCGGCTTCTTTTAAGCGGCTTGGTGTAGATATTGCCAAAATAGTTGAAGGGACAGGCTTAAGCAGGGAAGAAGTAGAGACTCTTTAGGACACAATCAAAATCCACAGATTTGCTCTTGATAGTTTACACACAGCCCCTTTTCAAAATTGTGTCATTGTGATACACTTACGGCTATGAAATGTGTTGTTTTTACCGGAGGCGGAACAGGGGGACATATTTTCCCGGGACTGGCCGTTGCCGAGGTGTTAAGCTCTTCTTCGGAATGTAGGATAGTTTGGATAGGCTCTGCTAAGGGCCTTGACCGCAAAATAGTCGAATCTTCGGCTCTTCATTCGGCCGCTCCTTCGGTTCTCGAATTTAAGGGGATCCCTGCCGGAAAATTAAGGCGGTATTTTAGTTTTCAAAATTTTATAGATGTTTTTAAGGTCGCCGCAGGCTTTATAAAGTCTTTTTTTATTCTTTTAAGGTTAAAACCTATTTTTGTTTTTTCTAAGGGCGGCTTTGTTTCGGTGCCTCCCTGCGCTGCGGCAAAGCTTTTAAAGATTCCCGTTATCACTCACGAGTGCGATTTTTCGCCGGGCCTTGCAACTAAGATTAATTCCAAATTTGCAAATCACATCATGGTTTCATATCAAGAAACGGCTGATCTTTTTCCGCTTTCTATCCGCTCAAAAGTTATCTGTACGGGCAATCCTGTCCGCTTAAGTTTTTATTCGGGCAGTCCCGAAAAAGGACGCAGCTTTTTAAACATAAAAAACGATAAACCTGTCCTCTTTGTATTGGGCGGAAGCCTCGGTGCAAGGCAATTAAACGATTTGATTTCAGATTCGATCGAGTACCTTGTAAAACATTTTGTTGTAGTTCATCAGATTGGGGAAGCCAACATGGATCAGGGGCAAAAAATTAAAGAAGCCCTTTTAAACTCCTCTCCACAATTTGCAGAAAATTATAAACCCTATCCTTTTATAAAAAATGAGATGGCTGATGTTTTAAGCCTGTCTTCAATTGTTGTGTCGCGGGCCGGCGCCAATACTGTTTGGGAATCGGCTGCTGCAGGTAAGCCTATGATCCTGGTTCCTCTAGAAAAGGGAAGTTCGCGCGGCGATCAAATAGAAAATGCCGAATTCTTTAAGAAAAAGGGTGCTGCAGAAATTCTTTTGGGCGAGGATGTAAGGCCCGATGTTTTTATAAGCCTTTTACGGGATCTGGGCTTTGAAGAAAACGGAAGCGGAAACGATAGGCTTAAAAACATGGCTAAGGCCTCGGCAGCTCTTGCAGGCGAAAAACCGGCCGTTATAATTTCGGACTTTTTAAAAAGTTTTTTCACCTCTAAAAACGGAGAGCTTTAAAGAATGAGGATGATTAAATGATGGAGAATAATTAAATGCAGATAGGTAGTGCCGATATAGTTTTTTTGATTATATTAACTTTTTTTGCCGTCAAGGTTACGGTAACGGGTTTTATAGACGAGTTTTTTTCAAAGGCTGCCGTAATAGTCGGAGGGCTTATAGCATTTTTGTTTTATAAATTGCTTACTCCCGTAATTACCGAGCTTCTTGGAGAAAAATCCTTATCGGCTGTTATAGCCTTTTTAATTTTATTTTTGTCTGCTTATTTGATTATAAAACTTGTGCAAGTTTTTTTAGGCTCCCTTTTTTCAAACGAGTCATTAAAAAATTTGGACAGGTCATTGGGCTTTTTTTTAGGCCTTGTCGAGGGATTGATTGTGATAGGCGTTATCCTAATGCTCATCAATATTCAAACCTTTATTTCGTTTGATAAGATATTAAGCGAAAGTATTTTTGCTAAAATACTTTCTCCGTTTATTTTAGATATAACTAAGCAGTTATAGGTAGGAGATGGTGATGTTTGAAAATCTGATAGATCAGGAAGCAGGGCTTAGGCTTATTCGGGATATAGAACAAAAAAAACTTCCGCCTTCGATTTTGTTTTCGGGGCCCGAATGTTCGGGGAAGCTGACTGCTGCCCTTGAGCTTGCCCGCTCCGTTTCATGTACCGAATCGGGGCACTGGACATGTAGCTGCTCTTCATGCTTGAGGCAAAAAGAGATGATTTCTCCGGATGTTCTTATTTTGGGTGCACGAGATCACAGCCCCGAAATCAAGGCTGCCTCTGAAACCTTGTTAAAGACAAAAACTATTTCTTCCCGATACTTATTTTTGCGTAGTATCAGAAAACTTACCTCCCGATTTGATCCTCGTCTTTGGGATACGGATGAAGCTCGGTTTGTTAAGGCTGCCCCCCTCATTGCAGAGATTGAAGATATCCTAGCCGATCTATGCTCGGTTCCTATCGAAACCATGGATGAAAAAACTTTGAGCAAAATTACGGAAAGCCTTGTTTTAAAAAGTACAAAACTTCAGGACGAGTGCATGTACGATACGATTCCCATCAATCAGGTTAGAAAGGCCTCGTCATGGGTGCGTCTGATGCCTTCGGGAATAAAAAAAGTTTTGATTGTCGAAAATGCCGATAAGATGCAGGAAGGAGCACGGAATGCTTTTTTAAAAATTTTGGAAGAGCCGCCTTCATACGCAATCTTTATTTTGACTACCGCTCATCGCGGAGCAATTATGCCTACCATCTTATCTCGGGTAAGGCCCTATAATTTTAAAGAGCGTGATGAAAAATCTCAAGAAGAAGTTATAAGAAGGGTTTTTAAGGGAGAGGTTTCCCACGAACCTTTCGGAAAATTTAATCTTTTAAGCTCTTACCTTTACGGTTTTTTACCCGTAAGTTTTAGGACAATTCAAAATGCCGCTTCCTTATTTTACGAGTATATTTTTTTACTCATAGACAGGCAAAATAAAATTCTTCCCTCTGCTCTTTATAATTCGGTCTCTGATTATAAAAACGAAAATCATTACGACAATTCAAATTGTACGGTGCCGAATATTGTAAATCTTTTAAATAAGTGTAAGCCGCATACTATTTACGTTTTGTTTTTAAACAGCCTTTTGTTTTTTTTGCAGAAAGGCCTAGAAAATGAAGAATGTTCAGCCTTGGAACTTGAGTCCTATTTTAAAATAACGGCCTTGATAAAAAATGCAGAAGCCGCTGTAGATATTTTTAATATCTCTCCTCAGGCCGCCTTAGAAAACTTGGCGGAGGGAATTAAGGAAAAGCTTATATGAGAGAGTTTATGAGAAGGGGAATACAAAAATCCCCGAGCATGAATGAGGCCCAGCTCCGCACCTTTGTAAAGCTGCTTGCAAACGAGTATTCTCTTTTGGACTCCGTGATGGATTCTTTAAACGACGGCGTTATAGTTGCAAATTCCGAAAACAAGATTATAAAATCGAATAGGGCCGCTGAAAGAATTTTAGGCACTCCGCTTGGCGAAAGCCATGAAAAAAATGTATGGGAGCATATAAAGATTCAGGATATTGCGGACTTTGTTTCTTATGTAATTGAAAATGAAAGCGGACAAACTTCAAAAGAGTTTAACCTTAAGGCAGATATGCCGGAAGGTAAAAATAAGTACATTGAAGTATCGGTTCTTCCCCTGGTAAAAGAAAAAAAAATTCAGGGCACGATAATTATGATTGCGGACATTACCGAAAAAAGAAGTGAAGAAATTAAAAACCGCCGCCTTGAAAATCTTGCAAGCCTTACAAATGTTGCCGCCGCCGTTGCCCACGAAATTAAAAACCCGCTTGCAGCGATCAGCATCCACTTACAGCTTTTAAAGAAAAATTTTACCGCCTGCAATTTGTCCATAAACCAAAAGGCTCAAAAGCATATAGGCGTTATCGAAGAAGAAATTGAAAGACTCAATAAAATCGTAGTGGATTTTTTATTTGCCGTGCGTCCTTTAAAATTCGAATTTGTTCCGGTAGATGTAAATGCTCTTTTAAAGAATTTATACGAAACCTTTTTTGACGAGTTTAACGATAAGGGCATAACCATTTCGCTTAACTTTTCAAAGGATCTTCCCAAAATTCAAGGCGATGAAAGATTTTTGCGGCAAGCCTTTATGAATGTATTGACAAACGCAAAATCCGCAATGCCGGACGGAGGTTTTTTGGATATTTCGACAAAGAGCGAAAACGATTTTCTTCTTGTAATTATTTCGGATTCGGGACAGGGTATCCTGCCTGAAGATCTTCATAAAATCTTTGAGCCTTATTTTACTACTAAGCATGACGGAACAGGATTGGGGCTCACCATGACTTATAAGGTTATAAAGGAACATGGAGGCGATATAAATGTTTATTCGGATTACGGATTGGGAACAAGTTTTAAATTTTCTCTCCCGATAGAACGTAAGGGTGCAATGCTTTTACTTTCCGATAAAACTTCCGACTTTGATTCGGTAAAGGATATAAAATGAAATTTACTGTTTTGGTTATAGATGACGAAAAAAATATCCGTGAAGGTCTTGCAATGGCCTTGGAAGATGAAGGTTACGGGGTAATCACGGCCGACAACGGAAAAACAGGGTTGGATATTGCCTTAAAAGAAGATGTCGACCTTGTAATTACCGATTTAAAAATGCCCGAGCTTAGCGGCGAAGATGTGCTCCGTGAGGTTATTTCAAAAACTCCCGGAGTTCCCGTAATTGTGTTAACCGGTCACGGCACGGTAGAGACGGCCGTTGAAGCCATGAGGATGGGTGCCTATGATTTTTTAACCAAGCCATTGGATTTGGAACGCCTCTTCCTCTTGGCAAAAAGAGCCTTACAAAATCGCGCCCTTGTTCTTCAAAACCGTGCTCTTTTACATGACATCGAGACAAAGCAAAGTTTTGAAAACATCATAGGGAAGAGCCCCCTTATGGAAAAGGTTTTTGAGGATATAAAAAAGGTGGCTCCCACAAAGGCAAGCGTTTTAATTACCGGAGAAACGGGAGTCGGAAAAGAGCTGATCGCTCAGGCCATTCATAATCTTTCTAGCCGGAAGGATAAGCCCTTTGTACAGGTTCACTGTGCTTCCTTTGCCGAAAGCCTCTTGGAGTCGGAACTTTTCGGTCACGAAAAAGGAGCCTTTACGGGAGCAGTTCAGCGTACCCGAGGCCGTTTTGAAATTGCAAACGGCGGAACCCTTTTTTTGGATGAGATAGGCGAGGTCAACCAAATGATACAGGTAAAGCTCTTGCGCGTTCTCCAAGAAAAAAAGTTTGAAAGGGTAGGCGGAACCGAAACTCTTAGTGTCGATACAAGGATAATTGCCGCCACCAACAGGGACCTGATCGAAGAAATAAAAAAAGGAAATTTCAGGGAAGACCTTTATTTTAGATTGAATGTTGTGCATATTCATGTTCCGCCCTTGCGTGAACGTAAAGAGGATATCCCTCTTTTGGCTGCCGCCTTTATCAAAGATTTTGCCGAAGAAAATGATAAAAAAATAGATTCACTTGAGCCGCGTGCACGAACTGCAATTTACAATTATGAGTGGCCGGGAAATATCAGGCAGCTTCAAAACTGCATTCAAAGTGCTGTCGTAATGAGCTCGGATAATGTAATTCATTTTGATGACCTCCCTGCCGCCTTACGCGAAAAGGCCGAGGCTTCTTCAATCCGCATTCCCATGGGTGTAAATATGGCCGAAGCCGAAAAGCAAATTATTTTGCAGACACTTGCAAACCAAAACAACAATAAGTCCAAGACTGCCGATATCTTGGGGATAGGACGCAGAACCCTCCATCGAAAGCTCGATGAATATGCGGCCGAAATTGCAGAAGATACGGCTCAGATGTTGGAAGAAAAAGAAGCTCAATCCAAAAAGGAAAAATCGAATGGCAAAAAATAAATACAGCGAACCGGATTATTGGTCAAAAAAAGCTTTTTCGGAAAACTATCCTGCACGCTCCGTGTACAAGCTTGAAGAGATGAATAAAAAATTCAATCTTTTTTCGCCCGGCGATAAGGTCTTGGATTTGGGTGCTGCTCCCGGAAGCTGGACTGTCTATGTTCTTCGCTTTTTAAATAGAGAGGGAAGGGTAACTGCCGTAGATTTAAAGCCCTTGGATTCTTCTGTCTATGATGAGCGTCTTAATTTTTTTCAAGGTGATATGTTCGATAAGGGGATTATAAAATCGGTAAAAGAGCTTGGACCCTATGATGCTGTCATCTGCGATGCAGCCCCCGCAACTACAGGCAACAAGACCGTCGATACTGCCCGCTCCTCAGGCTTGGTAGAGCTTGCAATTTATTATGCCCAAGAACAGCTCAAACAAGGCGGGGCCTTTGTGGTCAAGATATTCCAAGGAGGGGATCAGCAAATCCACTTAAACAACTTGCGGAAATATTTTAAGACGGCAAGGGCCTTTAAACCGGAGGCCTGCCGCAGTTCAAGTTTTGAAACTTACTTGATAGGTTTGGATTTTAAGGGTTAGGCTCTCTTATCTTGTCGATAATAATATTTATCTGAATAATAAGTATACCTGTGTACCGCTCTATGTGTTCGATTATATATTTTTGCAGCTGATGTATCTTTCCCGTCAGCTGGGTTCCGAATGGAATATCCACAGTCAAGTCCAAGCGGTATCCGTCCTCTGCTTTTTTGATGATAAGTTTTTTTATGACTATTTCCTTGTCATACTCTTCAAGGCAATGAAATACCATCTGGCTTAAAGCAGATTCGGATATTTCCACCGTGCCGACCTTTGAGAATTCCGGACGGACTACGGACTTTTCAAAGAGCCTTGATTGTTCCGTTCCTACAAAGGGCGTTTTTTTGTTTTTAAAAAAGAGGCGAATCTTGTCGTAAAATATTTGCGGATAGGTACGCTGTACCTCAATTGAGGGAACAGGTATAACATGTTTACCTTCAACCCGCCTCGATCTCATTGCAGTTTCGATTTCTTCTCTGCTTGCAATATCTTCTATTTTAATTATTTTTTGAGGCTGAGGAATTTGAAGGCGGGCGGCAATCTTGTTTACCATTTTTTCGGAAGTGCCCAATATTAAAATCTTTTTAAAGCTATGGGATTGTAAAGCCTTTGCAGCCCCATCCCTGTGTTTTTTGTCATCAAACAAGGCCACCTTAACGGCAGCCAAAAAAGTTTTTTCTCTCTTTGCCGATTGGCCTGCAATTATCTTATCGTTACAGATTAAAAGCCCGTCATCTATGATGAGCTTTATACCGTATTTTTCGGCAAGCAGCTTTGCTCTGAAGCTCTTACCCGTTCCGCTTTCACCGACGAGGGCATAAACCGAGACTCCTTTAATCTTCCATGAAATTTTTTTAAAAAGTTTTTTTAAATCGATCATCGGCTCTTAATTTCTTTCCGACAGGGTCAAGCGCAGATCTATAAGTTTTTTCCCTCTTATAACCTTAATATCTACGGTTTCTCCCGGCTTTTTATCCTCCAGGACCGAATAATAATCGGTTATATTGTTTATCTTTTGTCCGGCTATTTCGACTATTATATCTCCGCCTATGTAAAATACCGAGCTGTATCTTCCTATGCCTGAGCGGACAGCTTCATTTCCTCCGCGAAGATCGGCCTTTGCAGCATTGCTTCCTCTTTTTACTTCGGAAACAAGAAGCCCGTAAGCAACAGGCAGTTTTGCGTAAGAGGCAAGTCTTCCCGATACTTGAACCAATTCGGCATCGATAGAACCTCGGATAACCTTTCCGTATTTTAAAATATCTGCGACAACTCTTTTAGCCGTATTTACGGGAACTGCAAAGCCGACCCCCGCCGAGCTTCCCGATGTGGAATAAATCATGGTGTTTATTCCTATCATTCTCCCCTGAGTATCTAAAAGAGGTCCGCCTGAATTTCCGGGATTGATAGCCGTATCGGTTTGAATCATGTTTTTGATTATGATGTTTTTGTCGTTTTGAATAGGGCGCTTTAGGGCCGAAACTATTCCGTCCGTAAGAGTTCTTTCCAAGCCGAAGGGGTTTCCTATAGCCAAAACTCTTTGGCCTACTTTTAAATTGGCAGAGTCTCCGAATTTTATGACCGTAAGTTTGATGTTCTTAGGCGGATCGAATTTTAAAACCGCCAAATCGTTTTCGGGATCCATACCTACAACTTGAGCTTCATATTGGCTTCCGTCATAGAGCGAAATAAATATCTTTGAAGCATTTGCTATAACATGGGTATTTGTAAGAACAAGTCCGCTTTCATCTATTATTGAACCTGAGCCTGAGCCGCCTTCAACTGGTACGGGCTCAAAAAACCAGTTGACACCCATCGTTTCCGTTGTGATGTTTACTACGCTCTCGTTGGTGGAAGCGTATACATAAATATTTTGAGTTTCGGCTTGGCTGTAATCCGTATTGTTTGACGTATTAATCGTTATCGGTTCATTTTTCGATACAGTTAGATTAGGAATTTCAGTCAGGGCTTCAGCCTGTGCTTCTTTAAAATCTTGATTTGAATTAAATTTTAGCCCGGCATAAAAACCGGCACTTGCAAAAATAAATGCTGCAATTAGCGAAAATACGAGGGTTTGTCTTCTGCTGTAGAGCTTCATAATCGGTAAGCCTCCTATGGTATAGTCTATTAAAAATACGCCCTATTTGTCAAGCATGGATTGAAAATTCTTATTCTTTTTGTTATACTCCTTGATATGTCTGTAGTTTCTCTTGTATTCCAAATGCTTGGAAGTTTAGGTTTAATTTTATACGGAATGAAGATGATGAGCGACGGTATCCAAAAAAGTGCCGGAGAGAGTTTGCACCGTACGCTCAATTTTATGACCGGAAACAGGTTTTTAGCCGTTTTGACAGGTATAGTTGTTACCGGCATTGTTCAATCCTCGGGTGCTACCACAGTTATGACTGTTTCCTTTGTCAATGCAGGAATGCTGAGTCTTCAACAGGCTATAGGCGTTATCTTCGGTGCAAACATAGGTACTACCGTTACTGCATGGATAGTTTCGCTCATCGGTTTTAAGTTTTCGATAGCGAGTATTGCAATTCCCGCCTTCGGAATAGGCTATTTTTTGACATTTTTTAAAAAGCTAAAAAAAGACAATCTGGGCGAGGCCGTTATGGGCTTCGGCCTCCTTTTTACAGGTTTGGATTTTTTGGCTTCTGCCGTTCCGAATATTTCAGGCGAGCAGATAGCTCTTTTTTCGATTTTTAAGCAGACAGGAATTCAAAGTATCATAATCGGAGTTATCCTAGGTTTGCTGCTTACCGTTTTTCTTCACTCATCGAGTGCCACAACTGCCGTTCTTTTGACGATGGCTCATACAGGTGTTGTCGGCTGGGAATTTTCTGCGGCTGTAGTTTTGGGAAGTAATGTAGGCTCTACCGTAGATGCCGTCTTGGCTTCGATAGGAACAAAACTAAATGCGCGGCGGGCCGCGGCTGTTCACGTTTTATTCAATGTTGCCGGCAGTATCTTTGCCCTTATTCTTTTTACTCCCTTTTTGGCCCTTGTAGAACTTCTCTTTCCGGGAAGCAGCCTTACAACAAAGATTGCTGTTTTCCATACTCTTTTTAACGTAATAAATACTCTTGTCGCCTTGCCCTTTGTAAATCAAATTGCAAATTTTGTGTGCTGGCTTATTAAACCGAGGGAAGATGAGGAGCCTGCCCGCTATGTTCTCCACTTTCAGGCTCCAAGTATGAAAGAAAATACCGAGGCCTATGTACTTCGAGCCGAGGTTGAAATTCTTAAGATGTCCAATATAGTTAGAGAAATGTTCAGCCTCTTGCGTTCTATTTTAAGTAAGGAAGAAGATGTTTCAAGAGAGTTTGTTATAAGACAGTTAACCGAAAAGGAAGATTATACCGATCAGATGCAGGAAGAGCTTTCATTGTATCTTATTAAAACTTCTCAGCTTTCTTTGTCCGAAAAAAACAGGAAGAACGTGCGCCTTATGCTGGGCATTGTAGACGACATAGAAAATATGACCGATCAGATTTTTGAGCTGGGGCTTTTTATCAACCGAAGTATAGAATTAAAGATGCCTATAAGTCAGGACGATATGGATAAACTTTTACCTTATATGGGAATTGTAAATCAGTTTATTCACTTTGTTCATGAACACTTAAATAAGCCCCTTGCTGCAGAACAGCTGGCCATGGCTCACGAAATGGAAGAATCGATTGATGCCATGAGGCAAAACTTAAAACACCTTGCCCGTACCCGCTTGGAAAAGGGTGCAAACGTAAAGGCCGAGCTTTTGTATATCGATATGGTACGCAACCTGGAAAAAATCGGAGACTACGCCTTTAGTATTTCGCGAGCCCTTGCCGAAACCGAGTAGGCCTTTAAACCGAGCCGAGCTTTTATATAGAGGGCTTGCTTACAATACGATTCTGTCGTTTTCCTGTCTTTTTAACTTGCCGTCTTTTTCGAGAAGGTTAAGAATCGGGAGAATGTATTTGCGTGAAAGTCCTGTAACATCCCGTGCATCGGCTATCGAAAATTTATCTCCCGGCTTGTATTTTGCAAATAGAGAGTTTACTGTCTTTTTGTAAAAGTCCGTATGGTAGTGTAAAAAGTTTTCAAGGCAGATGAGCTTACCCAGCTTTATAAGATCGCGGGCTTCTTTTCTGGCTTGAGGAATTTTTATCTTGTCTATTTCGATGCCCTCAAAGCCTGCCTTAAAGGCTGCATCCAAAAGATCTTTTGCATTTTTTGAAAGGTCATCACCGGTTCTTCCGCTTAATTTATAGATGTGGGCTTCTTTTTCTATCTTCTTTTCATCGCAAAGTTTTTTAAAGACGATTGTTTTTACCTTTTGAGGAATGGGTAAATCTACTTCTTCTAGGGTAAAGCCAGCCTGACTTTCCTGAGCAGTTTTTAAAATTTTCTTTTCCCAAAACTCAAGCCGTTTTTTTAAAAAACGCCAAGAGCCGTATTCTGCGACCTCGCTCTTATCCGAGGTAAGCTCCTCGGTTTTGATCTTAGGATCTTCAACAAAGCCCTCGATGTTAAATTGATAGCTGTGTATCGAAGGAAGCTCCTTATCCCTGTAAACCTCAAAGGCTTCTTTAAACTGCATTCTTTTATAGGACGGAAAACTTGCGAGCACCCTGGCCGAGGCTATAATTTCGCTTCCGCCGTGCCTGATTAAAACCGCCCTTTGATTCCAAGCCGAGGCTATGGGTTCATTCAAAGAAAGGCGGCCCAAGCTCTTGTCGAATTGGTTTAAGTGAATGCTGCCTATTGCATGGGCGCTTCCGAGGGCTATTTCGATTTCGGCGTGATTTTTTAAGCCTCCCTCCTTGTTTGTAAAGACCTCATCAATGCGCACCAAAAGTTCCTTTCCGCTTAAAATAAAGTTTGAATCTTTTTGGGCTAAGAGCATTCCTCTTTCAAGATTTGTTTTTTCGCCCAGCTTTAAGTTGAGGGCCGTCCTCGTTCCGGGCTCTATTTTTTCTACATCCTTATGATGGTTTTGAATCGATTTAATTCTGCACTCTTCGTTTGAGGGATAGATTTGTAAATTGTCTCCGGTATGCAATCCCTTTCCTCTCAATGTTCCCGTAACTGTGGTTCCAATACCTTTGAGGACGAAGACCCTGTCAACATATAAAAAGGGAGTAGGGGGACTTTGCTTTTTTGATGAAGAAAGAAGTTTTGTAATTTCGGCCTTGAGTTCCTCGATTCCGCTTCCTGTAAGGGAAGATACGGCAACGGCAGGAAGTTTCCTTCCGATTATTTTTTCGCATTGGGCATTGGCATCCTCGATAAGAAGCTCAAGCATGTCCTTTTCGGCAAGGTCCGATTTTGTGATTACAAGAAGGATGGAATCTATCTTCATGGCCTTTAGTACACGCAAATGATCGGAGGACATCTGCATCCAGCCGTCATCTGCGGCCACTATTAAAAGAGCCGCATCCAGGCCCCAGGTACCTGCAACCATGTTGCGGATAAAGCGCTCATGGCCGGGAACATCGACTATGCCTACAGTGCCGTGAACGGGATCTTCAAGCGAAGCAAAGCCTAGCTCTATTGTCATCCCCCGCTTTTTTTCTTCAGGTAAGTGACTCGTTTCAATACCTGTAAGCCTTTTTACCAAGGCTGTCTTTCCATGATCCACATGTCCCGCTGTTCCCAAAATATACGGCATTCTTCCCTCCAACTCAATAAAACGAAAAAGTTTTTTATCCTGAGCATTTTAGCATAACTAGGTGATTAGGGGAAGGGGGAGATAAATTTGAAAATTTTGGGATAAAGTGTCATTAAAGCAAAATTACAGATTGTGGTGTAACCAAAGAAAAAGTTTATTTAACCGCAAGGGGCGCAAAGACCGCAAAGATTTTGATTGTGGTTTTTATATCTATAAATCAATCAAATTAAATTTTCTTTATTATACGAATACTTGACAATGCGTATATAAAATGCGTATAATAGCTTATGACAGCAAAAGAAATACTTAGACTGCTTCAACAAAACGGTTGGTATATATGTGAAACAAAAGGTTCTCATTATCAGTTAAAACATGATGAAAAAAGCGGCAAAATAACTATTCCCTTTCATAAGGGAGATTTAAAAGCCGGAACATTAAACAGTATATTAAAACAAGCAGGGTTAAAGGAGATATTAAATTGAGAAAACTTACATATCTGGCAGTTTTTGAACCGGCAGAAAACGGAGCTTATAGTGTATATTTTCCTAGCCTTTTAGGCTGTGTAAGCTGCGGTCAAGATTTTTATGATGCACAAGCTATGGCAAAAGAAGCTTTAGAGCTTCATGTCTACGGAATAGAAAAAGATGGGAGTACATTGCCCCGTGAAGATTTTACACTCCTACAAACAAATCAAGGCGATATAGTTTGTCCTATTACTATCTATCCTGACTTTATAAAAGCTGAGATGGACAACAGGAGAGTTCGTACAAATTGTACTATACCATATAGCCTAAAATGTAAAGCTGAACTTAAAGGTATAAATTTTTCTCAAGCATTGGAAACTGCGTTGACCGAATTGTGTAATTAGTCGAACAAAAATTTTATTTAACCGCAGAATTCTTGCAACGCCTTGCTTTTTTGTAAAAAATCGCTTATAATCGGCTTCCAATGAATCTTGAAGCTTTTATTTTAGGCTGCGGCGGGATGATGCCGCTTCCATATAGACATTTAACATCGGTTTTGCTTCGCCGTGAGGGCGATTTATTTTTATTCGATTGCGGGGAGGGAACACAGGTTGCCTTACGCCGCCTTAACTTGCGCTGGAAAAGAATCAATGCGATTTTTATAAGCCATACCCATGCCGATCATATAACCGGTCTTCCGGGGCTTCTCATGCTTTCGTCTCAGGTTGACAGGGAAGAACCTCTTTACATAATAGGCCCTCCCAAGGTTGCCGAATATGTGGAAACCAGCCGGAAAGTTTTGGATATGTATATCAATTACGATATTATCGTAAAGGAAATAAGAGAGCCGGGGATTGTTTATTCTGCCGATGAATTTCAAGTCCGTTCCTTTTGGCTGGATCATACAAAGCCCTGCATGGGATACACATTTGAAGAGTTTGAGCGGCCCGGTGAATTTAATCCCGAAGCTGCAAAGGCCTTAAACGTTCCTTGCGGGCCTCTTTGGTCCAAGCTTCAAGGCGGAAATGAGGTAGTCTCTGCCGACGGAAAAACTGTTCTTCCCGAAGATGTTATGGGCCCTAAAAGAAAGGGCAGAAAATTCAGCTTTGTAACCGATACAAGATATCTGCCCTCGATTGCTGTTGAGGTAAAGCACTCCGACTTTTTTGTATGTGAGGGCATGTTTGAAAAAGGCATGGAAAAAGATGCTGCCGAAAAAAAACACATGACCTGTACTCAGGCAGCCCAAATCGCTAAGGATGCCGAGGTTAAAAAGATGGCCCTAATCCACTACAGCCCGCGTTACACCGATAACGAGCTTAAGGTTCTTTTGGATCATGCCCGTGAGGTCTTCCCCGAAACCATCCTTTCAAAGGACAGAATGAATATTCAACTGGAATATGAAGATTAGAAGTTCCTTTAATATCTCTATTACAATTTGACATAAATTAAAAAACAGTGTATAATTTACTTGCTTTGTTAGTTAATTGTGTCCATAGGTGTTTGGTAATTTTGGACTATTAACCGGCAAAAAAGGAGTTTTTATGAAGAAGATTGTTAAAATTTTGATCGGTTTCCTTCTCATTTTTTCCGTGCTCGCTTCTTGCAATAAGGAAGAAGGAAAAAAAGTTTTAATGGTTGGTATGGTTACGGATGCCGGAACTATAGACGATAAGTCTTTTAACCAAGGAACATGGGAAGGCATTAAAAAGGCCGAAAAAGAACTTGGCGTAAAGGTAAAATATCTAAAACCTGTCGGAACAACTGAGGCTGATTATATCAAAGAAATATCCAACCTCTATGACTCAGGATATAGATTTATCATTTGTCCCGGTTTTAAATTTGAGACAGCCGTTTTTAAGGCTCAGTCCAAATACAAGGATGCAAAATTCGTAATTGTAGACGGAAATGCCCATCCTGCAGATTCTTGGGATGCCCAAAACGGACCTAACACAATCGGTATTTTCTTTTTAGAAAATGAAGCCGGTTTCTTGGCCGGTGTTGCCGCTGCCTTACAGCAAAAAACCGGAAACTTCGGTTTTATAGGCGGTATGGAAATCCCTGCAGTACAAAAATTTAACTGGGGATGGCAGCAGGGCATTAAATATGCAAACGAAAATCTCGGTACCAACATTGAAATCTATCCCGAAAACTTTGTATATCAGGGCGGATTTTCCGATATCGCAGCAGGTCAGCAGATTGCCGCTTCTATGTATGACAGGGGCGTTACGGTAATCCATGCTGCAGCCGGCGGTGTAGGTGTAGGCGTTATCAACGAGGCTAAAACCAGAACTCAGGCAGGAAAAAAAGTTTGGGTTGTAGGTGTTGACGTCGATCAATATGCAGAAGGCATTATCGGTGACGGATCTTCAATAATTCTTACCTCTGCAATGAAGTATCTTGATAAGGCTTCCTATGATATGATTAAGGACGAATTGAACGGGGCCTTCCAAGGAGGTAAAACCTTAGTATTTTCTGCAAAAGAAAACGGTGTAGGAATTCCTATAAAAAATCCGAACCTTTCCGATGATGTACAGCAAAAGGTAAATGAGATTTACCAAAAAATAAAGAAGGGCGAGATTGTAGTAAGTACAACTCGAGGAGATTTGTTTAAATAAACAATTATTTTAGGCCCATTTTTCCTGCTTTTAGCTGACAGGAGAAATGGGCTGTTTCTTATTTTTTGAGGAGTTCAAATTGTCCCATTCTGATTATGTTATTGAAATGAGAAATATCCGTAAGGAATTTCCCGGAATTGTGGCAAACGACGATATAACTCTCCAAGTGAAGAAAGGAGAGATTCATGCAATTTTGGGAGAAAACGGAGCGGGTAAGTCTACCCTGATGAGTATCCTCTTCGGACTTTATCATGCCGACAGGGGAGAAATCTTTGTGAAGGGGAATAAGGTAAAAATAAACAGCCCCAACGATGCAAATGATCTAGGTATCGGAATGGTGCATCAACATTTTAAACTCATCCATAATTTTACAGTAACCGAAAACATTATTTTAGGTAAAGAAGGCGGTTTTATCCTAAACCAAAAAGAAGCCGAAAAGCGTATAAAAGAATTAAGCGATAAATACGGTCTTTTTATTGAACCCGATGCCGTTATAAGCAACATAACTGTAGGTATGCAGCAAAGGGTTGAAATCCTAAAAATGCTTTACAGGAATGCAGACATTCTCATCTTCGATGAGCCTACGGCAGTTTTGACTCCTCAGGAAATAAGCGAGCTTATGCAGATTATGCGGAACCTAGCCGCAGAAGGCAAGGCCATAATCCTTATTACCCATAAATTGCAGGAAATTTTGGATGCAGCCGACAAGTGTACTATTATAAGACGAGGAAAACTCATAGATGTTGTCGATGTGGCTTCTACAACCAAAAATGAACTTGCTTCCAAAATGGTAGGCCGGCCTGTAGACTTTAAGGTTCCGAAAGGGCCTTCAAAGCCGGGCGCTCCGATTCTCGAAATTAAAAACTTAAACGTATTAAAAGAAAAAAAACTTCCTGCAGTCAGCAATTTTTCGCTTGATGTAAGAGCCGGAGAAATTGTAGGCATAGCCGGTGTAGACGGAAACGGACAAAGCGAATTGGTCTATGCTCTTTCAGGCCTCATGCCTTCGGAATCGGGCAGCATAGTTTTGGAAGGAAAAGATATTACAAACCTTTCTATACGGAAAAGAGCCGAATCGGGTCTGGGTCATGTACCTGAAGACAGACAAAAGCACGGCCTTGTTTTGCAGTATTCTATTGCCGAAAACATGGTCATAAAATCCTATTACACAAAAGCTTTCCAAAAGCACGGCTTTTTAAATATGGAGAAAATAAAAAGCTTTGCTCAAAAGGTCAGTGAAGCCTTCGATGTACGCTCAGGTTCAGGCATCGAATCCAAGGCAGGAGATTTGAGCGGAGGAAATCAGCAAAAGGCTATTCTTGGAAGGGAAATAACCCTGGATCCTCCTCTTTTAATAGCCGTCAACCCCACACGGGGGCTTGATGTCGGGGCTATAGAGTCCATCCATAAAGAGCTGGTAAAACACAGGGATAACGGAAGGGCTGTTCTTTTAATTTCCTTTGAGCTTGACGAAATTTTTAACCTTTCCGACAGGATAGCCGTCATGCACAGGGGGGGCTTTAAGCGGAATTGTACGCCCTGAAGAAACTACAGCCGAAGAAGTAGGGCTTATGATGGCCGGTATGGGAGGAAAGAATGAGTAAGCTTAAAATAAGAAGCCTTAATTTTAAAGACTTTAACATAGCCGAAAACAATTTTATTATAAGTTTTTCTGCTGTTTTGCTCGGCCTTATTGCAGGAGCCGTTTTTATAGCCGTATTGGGTACAAACCCTTTTTCGGCCTTTTCCTATCTTTTCCGGGGCGGGCTTATGAACATAGAACGCATCGGAAATACCCTTGCAACAGCTACAATACTCCTCTTTGTAGGATTATCCGTCAGCTTTGCTTTTAAAACGGGCCTTTTTAATATAGGTGCTTCAGGCCAGATGCTTATCGGAGGTCTTTGCGCTACAGTTATAGCCTTAAACAGCTCAATGCCTCGTCCTCTTTTATTGATTGTTTTAATAATAGCTGCCATGATAGGGGGTGCCGTTTGGGCGGCCCTTCCCGGACTTTTAAAGGCCGTATTCAATGTGCATGAGGTAGTTTCTACCATAATGATGAACTGGATAGCCTATTGGATAGTTTATTATTCGGTTCAAGGTTATCTAAAGGCAGAGTTTATCGAAACCGAAAGCCGCTCAATTGCCATAGAGCATACCCTGAGGGCTGAATGGCTGAGTAAACTCTTTGGAAGCGAGTACATAAACTACGGTATCTTTTTAGGTATTTTCGGAATGATCCTTGTAAAAATAATATTGGACAAGACAACTCTGGGTTTTGAGTTAAAGGCTGCGGGCTATAATAAGAGCGGTGCCGAATATGCAGGCATAAAGGTAAACAGAAACATTATCTTTTCGATGATGATAGCGGGTGCTCTTTCGGGGCTCGCCGGCTTAACCTACTATGCGGGCTATTCTCTTAATATGCAGATAGGAGTTTTACCCTCGCAGGGCTTTGACGGTATAGCCGTTGCTCTTTTAGGAGCCGGGAATTCGATAGGAGTTGCCTTAAGCTCCCTCTTTTTCGGTGTTCTACATGTAGGAAAAGGCTTTATGAGTGCCAACACAACCGTTCCGCCCGAAATAGCCGATACAATTATTGCAGTTATCATTTATTTTACGGCTACAAGTTTATTGTTAAAGCGCTTTTGGTCTAAAATCCAAAAAAATAAGAAAAAGCATATTAAGGAGGCAGACTAATTATGTGGCATACATTAACTTCAATATTTCCTTATGTTATAGCATATACTATTCCTCTTTTAGTGACTTCCTTAGGAGGCCTTTACAGCGAAAGGAGCGGTGTAGTCAATTTAGGACTTGAAGGCCTCATGCTTGTAGGCAGTTTTGCTGCAGCTATTACCATAAATCTCTTAGAAGGCTTAGTGCCCTCAGGGCTTCTTATTCCCATAGGGCTTTTAGCTGCCGTAATTATGGGAATCTTATACTCTCTTTTACATGCCTTTGCATCAATTACCTTAAAAGCAGATCAGATTATAAGCGGCACTGCCATAAATATGCTGGCTGCTGCCCTTACAGTATATACCGCAAGGGCCATCTTAGGTTCGGGAAACGTCCGAATAAGCAGTATAATCCGAAAAGATATTCCGGGGCTTGCAAACATTCCCGTTTTAGGTCCCTTATTCTTTTCTCAAAGCTATTGGAGCACTTGGCTGGTTTTGGCTATCTTGGTTTTTTCTTGGTTTTTATTGTACAAGACTTCATTCGGTTTAAGGCTTAGAGCCTGCGGAGAGCATCCCTCAGCTGTAGCCAGTGCAGGTGTAAATGTTCATAAGATGCGCTATTTTGCCGTATGTGCAAGCGGGGCCTTGGCAGGTTTAGGCGGAGCCGTTATCCTTGTAACCTATTCCGGGGAATTTAACGGAAGTGTTGACGGCCTCGGCTTTTTAGCCCTTGCAGCTCTGATCTTCGGACAATGGAAACCTTTGGGTATCTTAGGTGCAACCTTCTTTTTCGGTTTTGCCAGAACTGTCGCAAACGTCTCTCAGGTTATACCCTCTTTAAGCCTAATCCCGCCGATTTGGCTTAAGATTTTCCCCTATGTAGTAACCCTGATAGCCCTTGTGCTTTTCAGCAAAAATTCTGCAGCACCTAAGGCTGACGGACAGCCTTATTAAGCTGTCTTAATACGGGATGGCCTATGAAAAAAAGATTTTTTCATCAGTTTAGCCTTGTATTGAGCCTTTTTATAGCCTTTAATCTCTTTGGGCAAGAAAATGTCGATAGTCCCTTATCTCAAAAAGGGCTTTCTATACAAGGCCTATGGGAAAACGGAGGGCGGTTTATAGAGTTTTCAAAAAAAGATGAGGCTTCTCTGGATATGAGGATAGTTTTAAAACCATATTACCGCTTCGTTTACGAAAAAATGGGCAATTTTTCTACCTCAATGGAAACTGTTGAAGATTCTAAAAGCCGATTTTATTTAAGAATAAGATATCCTTATGTAAAAAAAGCCGTTGTAATGCCTGTTTGTATACAAGATGACTTCTTTTTTACTTCATTTTATAAAAAGATTCCCTATGAGGTAAAAAAAGAAAGTGCTGATAATCTTTTTGAAACAAAAGATGAAAATTATGAGAAGTCACTCGAAGATAAAAAATCTCCTTTGGACGGTTTTTGGGTAGAGCAGGGCAGTCCTGACGGAATTCTTCTTTATCCTAATGAGGCTCCCGAATCTATAGATGCTTATTTTTTTACCGGAGACGATTATATCCGCTTCCGCTACTGGCTTGATGACCTTGAGTATAACGATAAAAAGGTAGTTGTTAAAGGAAATGACGGAACCGGCTTAGAGTTTCCCCGTCTTTTAAAGCGCGGCAGCCTTGTATATTCCTGTGTTACCAACACCGGAAGCGTCTTACGCAATTATGAAACGGGAAAATACATAATTTCTTCGGATACAAATGCAGAAAATACTAAGGGCTTGTTTTTAAGTTTTAAGTCCCTTGGTGCAGGCCCCGGAACTCACGCCGCTCCGGATACCTATCCCAAGGCTCAATTTTCGGTTTTAGAGAATTTGCCCCTTTATATACTGGATGAAGGAAGGGTCTTTGCCATGGGTTCTCCATTTTTGATTAGATCTCAGGTTAAAGACCTGGATGCGGAAATCGAAAAGCATAATTCAAAAAGAAGACCTCCGCCTGAACCGTCTATACCGAATGAGGATTTATAAATTTATTTTAAGGAAGGAACTATGCATTATAAGGTTTTATTTAGGATTGAAAAATTTAATTTGATTGACAAGCTAAGGCACAAGATAACAAATTATAAAAGATATTGTGAAGAGATGGGCGATACAGCCGAAATTGAAGTTGTTTTTGCAGGTGATGTTGTAAAACACTTTGAAAATCTTGAAAACGATTTTACGGACTCAGGACTAGACATAGCCCTGTGTCATAACGCCCTGACAGGTCAAAATATGCCCGATATCAACTATAAAAACATCAGGACAGTTAGGGCCGGAATAGGCGAAATTATAAGCCGGAAAGCAGAAGGCTTTATCGAATACACCATCGAGTAAGACCAAAGCTCTTAAACCATCCGGCGGGATCATGCAAAAGAGGTACCTGCTTTAATACTAGGTACCCCTTTAAAAATTTATTCTTTAGGCCATGTAAGGGTTTTTTCGCAAAGAGCTGCAAATTCCTTGGCTACTTTCTTTGCATCGCTTACGGGGATAACGGCTTCCTGATTTAAGGTTTTTTCAAAGAAAAGTTCAATAGACTTAAATGTATCGGGAAGAGGATAAAAGAGGAATGCAAAGTTGATACCCACCGGTTTTACTACAGTAAAAGCCGAAATAGCTTCTTGCGGTTTTTTGCTATAGATAATCGTAGATTGATTTTTTGCAGTATAAATATTCGATTCTTTAAATCTCAAAGGAACCTGAAAATTCTTATCTCTAAACACAGGTTCGGTTGCCTTGTGCGGGAAGTTTGCTGGTTCTACCAATAGGAAAAGTTTTTTTCCGTTTGTTTGGAAGGTTAATCCGTCCCCTGTCATATAAATATCTTTTACGGTTGAATATGAAATTATTTCATAAACACTGTAGGCCGAATCTTCCTTAAAAAAGGATGAAACGATGTATCCTTGATCCATTGGAAGTTTGTTTTGAGCATAAGCTTCAAAAAGGTCAATTGCTTTTAAATTCGACATAAAAATCTCCTTTTGATTTATACGTAAAATTATACACTATTTTTTTTAAGTCTTCAAGGCTTAAAATTGAACTTTGTCTAATTTTATAAAAAAAAGACCTTGACATTTTTTGTATTTTTTAGCATAATATCCCCCGTACTTGGTGGGTATAGTTCAGGGGTAGAGCGCCAGATTGTGGTTCTGGTTGTCGTGGGTTCAAATCCCACTACCCACCCTCTGCGGAGCTTATAAGGCTCTGGATCTTTTTGCGCCTGTAGCTCAGCTGGATAGAGCATCGGACTTCGAATCCGCAGGTCGCACGTTCGAATCGTGTCGGGCGCATGGATTTGCCGCCTATTTTACTGTTTCCATAATTTTTAATTACTTGACAAAACAGTCTGATTTTGGTAGGCTTAATAATCTATTTTATTGTTATAAGAGGTGACGAATGGCGATTAAACAGCCTAAGGGAAAAACAGTTAGACGACTCGGCGTTAATATCTATGGTAATCCGAAATACGACAAGCTTTTGGATCGCAAGCCGAATGGTCCCGGAAAAGAACGCGGCGCAAGAAAACGGGGCAAGACTTCTGTTTATGGTGAACAATTAAAGGAAAAACAAAAATTCAGATTTGCTTATGGAATTTCGGAACGTCAGTTCAGGAATTTATATAAAAAAGCAAGCCGAATGCCCGGTGTTACCGGTGATAATATGATTTCCTTGATGGAACAGCGTTTGGATAATACGATTTATCGAATGGGCTTTGCTATCAGCCGTGCACAGGCCAGACAAATGGTCACGCATGCTTATTTCTTTATTAACGGAAAGCCCGTAAACATTCCCTCGATGTGCGTAAGCGTAAACGATGTTATTACAACAAAAAATAAAAAAGGTATTCAAGCCCTTATCCGTCATAATATGAGCACTTCTCAAAGTACAAGAGGTTCTTGGCTCACAATTGATGACGAAAAACTTTCTGCTACAGTAAATATTTTACCTGTTACTACGGATATTCAGCCTGTAGGAAACATTCAGAACGTTGTTGAATACTATTCAAGAAATGCTTAAACTTTAAGTGTAAACTTGGTTTTAAGCTCTTGCACAAAACGGCTCATTCAAAAGGATGAGCCGTTTTTTTATTATATTCATCATGCTTGATTTTTTGCTTCTTTAGTTCTATAATGTTAAACATAATTAAATTTGGAGAGTTTAGATGAGCGATAATACCGAAACTTTTTTAAGCGAAAAAAATGATGAAGCAGTAACTTCAAAAAGTAATGAAAAAATTAAAAAAAAGCACGGTGTGTTTTTTAAGCTTGGAATGGCTATTTTAGTCATCTTGCTTGTATTGATTTTGCCTATTGCCGGTTTTTTTATTTATTCTGCAATCGATGGTATAAACCCTATCGAGTATATACCTGAAGGGCATTACGCCTATGTGAATATAGATTCCGCAGGGGAACTTTTACAAAAAACTCTTTCAATGCAGACCCTTGATTCGGTTTTAAGCTCGCCTGAAACGGCTCAGTTACAGGGAACTATCCGTTCTTTTAGAGCTTCTCCTATGCTGACCTCATGGTGGTTCAGTTCTGCATCTAATATTAGTTTAGACATAGCGGCCTACCCGGGCGATAACTTTTTGATTTTTGCTAAGTTGGGCTTCCGTTCGGCCGGAACAAGACTTTTACCCTTGATACTTAGATTTAAGACCGACTTGTTTTCGGACTTAAAAGAACTTAAACAGCTTGAAGAAAACGGCATAAGCTTTTGGCAGTATGACTTGGGAGGCGGTCAAAGCATATATGCGGTAAACTACAAGGATTCGATAATACTTTCTACATCCAAGGATTTATTCTTTTCGGCCCTGTCTAAAAAGAATGAAGACGAACACATTAAAACCTTGCGTAAATTTATCAAAGAAAAAAAAGGCGAGACTTTGAGCATATTGAGCGATGTAAATTATTTTACGAAAGATACTCCCAAAGATGATTCGATAAGTAATAATGTTGTGAGGGCTCTTAAATTTACTGAAGCGGCAAAGATAGATCTCAGTTTGGATTATAAGGACATAAGTCTTTCAGGTCTTTGCAAATGGGAAACCGAGTCTGAGGGCTTGAATACTATTCTCCAAAGACAGGCCTTTATTCCGGGAATATTGAACAGGCTTCCGAAATCTACCGATTATATAAGCTTGATAAATATGGGAGATGCCGATTTCTTATTTAAAAACGGAAAAGATATTTTGGGTGCCTCTGTATTGCAATCCTATAATTCGGCGAATAAGGCATCTAAATTCGTTTTTAATAAGAGCATCGATGATTTGCTTTTTTCGTGGATGGGAGAGGAAATAGGTGTTTTTGAAGTAAAGCAATCCGATGTTCCAATCTTTTTTGTTTCTTTAAAAGACGAAAAGCTATGCAGACAGGCCTTCGAATTAATCTATACCTCATTCTTTGTAAACAGAAATATCTCGGCCCTTGTTGACGGTATAAGAATACCGCGTATAGAGTTTCCCGATATTTTAACGGCTCTTTTGAGGGCCTTTAATGCTGAGCTCCCTTCTCCTTTTTATGTTATTGAAGGAGGTTATCTATACCTTTCTCAAAGTGCGGAGGCTCTTGCGTCCATGCTGAATGACGTCAAAAGAGGAAATTTACTTGTAAAAACCGAAAACTGGAAAAACATAACAAGAGCTTTTTCTCCCGAAACTTCGGTCTTTGTTTATTATAATCTTGAAAATCAAATTCCCTTATTTTTAAGATCAAACGATATGATGCAATCGGTTTTGAAAGGCTTCGGCCGAGGGGTTGTTTCAATACGCTTTGAAAAAGAAAAGACCCTTAAATTTGAGGTTTATGCTCAAAAAACCGAAGCCCATTCCTTGGGAGAACTGCCTGCATTTCCATATGAAACTAATTCCAAATTGAATTCTTATCTGTATTGCGGAAAAGGGGAAAACAATGTTCCCTTTGCTTATTGGACAAGCGGGCCTAACCTTTATGCCTTAAATTTGGCGGATAAACAATTAAAATCGATCAAGCTGGATGATAAGGCCTATTTAAACCTTGAGACTAAAAACGGTATTGTGAATGCAGTTTGGGCCGTATCTGCGCGAGGCAGCGTTTATAAGACCGATTATAATTTAAACGTGTCCTCCGGCTTCCCGATTTTAACCGGAGAAAAATTAAATTCTTCGCCATCGATAATACAGAATAAGATGGTTGTGCCTGTTGCCAATAAGCCCGTTCTTTTGTATGTGGAAAGTTCAGCTTCCTTTTATTATTCGGATGAGATGAATACGCGTTTAAGGGCTGCTCCTTCAGTGTATGGAAATTTTATTACGGCTATTCCCCGTTCTTTTGACAGTTATATGTATGTTTTTGATGATAAGGGAAAAATTGTTTCCGGTTATCCCAAGGTGCTTGACGGTATTTCGGCTGTTCAGCCTATTTTATATAAAAATAATACCTATGAAGCCGTCTTGACGGAGAAGGGCGTGTTCTCTCTTAAGCCTTCTGATATTATGCAGGGAAAAGCAGGGGAGGTTTATTCCATAGATCTTAATACTTCTTGTAAGACTCAACCCGTTTATTCCGAAAACCTAAAAATGTTCTTTTTGATTACGGATAACGGCTTTTTGTATAAGATAGATACCGAGTGTAATATAATAGATAAAATTCCTTTAAAGCAAAAAAATGCAGCCGATTATCTTATAAGTTTAATCGATATTGATTCGGACGGCTATGACGATGTGCTTGTTTCGGGAGGCGGAAATTCCATATACGCTTATAATTCTAACTTTTCGCCCTTAAACGGTTTCCCTGTTGCAGGAACCGGCGTTCCCTATCTTATCGATGTAGACGGAAACGGAAAACCCGAATTGATAAGCTGCGGCATAGATAACCGAATTCACTCTTATACGGGGGTTTCAAAATGAAAAAATATTTGTTTTTAGTGCTTCTTGTTCCGGTACTTTTTGTCTCTTGTTCTACAATGCAAAAAGATTCTATTTATTCTACTACCTCATCGCAGGATAATATTCGTAATATTGAAAACATTGAGGTAAACATAGTCAGGCAGTACCGTGAAAATAATCAGGAAAAGATTTTACAGATAAAACAAGATCTAAATTCCCTCTTGGCAGTTCCGTCATCGGACAGGTCCTATCTTGCTCTTGTATATGCCCTTTATTCCGACTATTTTTTGCTTGTAAGAGACAGGTCTTCTGCTAAAAGAATGCTTAAAACCGCCGAAAGCTATAATCCACACGAAGAGTATGTGCATCTTGTCAAATCGCGTTTAACCGAAGGGCTTGAAGACAAGAGGGATTATCTGATTTCTATGATTAAATTAAATCCGAGGGCATACAGGCTTCAATCTGAGTTGGGCTTTGTATATTACCTTTTGGAAGATTATACCAGGGCCCTTGTTGCCTTTGATGCTTCCTTGGACTTTTTACATGAGGAGTACGGTCTTCTTTACGGTGAAAAGAGGGAGTATTGCCGCAAATTCTATAGGGTAGATTCCGATTTAAAAAATAGCACAGCACAGATTTTAACCAAAACTAAGATAAGCCTAATAGACATGACAACCCTGACTCAGGATAATACCCATGCCCTCGATGCAATTACAGGCACGGCCTTTTGGAGGCCTGCAATGCTCGCAGACAGGCTAAAGGCAGCAGGCTGGTATGACGATTCGGTCAACCTTTCAAAGGGTACGGCAACAAGGAAGGATGCAGCTCTTTTTTTGTGGCACCTTCTTATAGGGAACGACAATGAAGCCCTCACCCAATACAGCCGCCAATATGTCTATAGCGGAAAATCAAGCCCTATACAGGACGTTGCCATAGACGGAGTATTTTTTGATGCAATCATAGGTACCGTAGAAGAAGACGTAATTCCCCTGGTCGACGGCCGGCTCTTTTTACCTGAAGGAGAGGTTTCAGGCCTTGACTTTTACGAATGGCTCAAAAAAGCCGATGCTCTGAGGTAAAACTAAAAAAACGGTAAGGGTCGAATGACGAGGTGTTCTTCGACATTTGACCTTTGTACTTCGTTATTTGTATTTAGGAAACAAAAACTCTAAAATTCCAAGATGAAAGGGACTAAGGATGTACATTTCAATAACCGGCATGGATGCCGGTGATTCCACGCTTCGAGAGTTTTGCGGGAGCAAAACTCTAAGATGAAAAATGTACAAGGATGTACATTTTTCATCCAACCTCTTGAACTTTTAGGGCTTTTCGGGTATTATTGTACCCGTATTTTGCAGGGGCCTTATCGGCTCTTACCTGATCCGTTAGCTCAGTTGGATAGAGCGGCTGCCTCCTAAGCAGCAGGTCGGACGTTCGAATCGTCTACGGGTCATTTTTTTAATTCGTGCAGGGCATCGAAGGGGTATATTCCTTTGACATCTGTGAGCACTACATTATCAAGGGAGGAGCCGAAGATTACCGGTATATCTCCTGCCATGAATTCCGAAATAACCTGTCTGCATGCTCCGCAAGGGCTTACGGGATAGTCCGCATCGGGTGTTGCGATGGCAATGGCCTTAAAATCCTTTTTTCCTTCAGAAACCGCCTTAAATATTGCTGTGCGCTCCGCACAGTTTGTAAGGCCGTATGAGCGGTTTTCTACATTTACGCCTGTTACAATAGAACCGTCTTCCAACAAAAGAGCTGCGCCCACATGAAAATTAGAGTAGGGCGCGTAGGCTTTTTTTGCAGCCTCAAGGGCTGTTTTGAATAAATTTTCTAACTGACTTGAAATTTCCATAAAAGTAGTATATCATATTTTCCATGTTATTTAAAGGAAAAAATAAATTTATTTTTATCGGTGTAATAATTCTTCTTGTTATATATATCTTTGCAGCTGCTGTTCCCATGAGGGAAGATGTTTATCTGATGCCTTTGTGGTCTTCACCCATACCGCAAGTTCAAAACGGACAAATTTATTCCGGAGAGGCTGGTGCGTCCGCTGAGGAGCTTAAACAAAGGTTTACCGGAAAAGAGCCCATTGCTTTTTCTTTGGGTAATTTATTCGGGTATTTTACGGAAGGCGGAGAAATTTTGAGGGCTGAAACTGCTGAAGAAAGATTCAGTTCTTCTTTTTATGCTTGGACAAAATATCCTCAAAAGCCTCTTTTTACGGATATTTATAAGCCTGAAGAATTCGATTTAGAAAAACCTTTTTTACGTATCGACAAGCCCGGCTATGTTTACCTCGATAAGGATAGAATTTTTTTGTTTGAACCTGAAGGCTCCTCCCTTTCCCGATATGACAATACCGGTAAAAAATTGTGGCACTATACTCATACCTTTCCTATAACCGCTTTTCAGTCCTCCAAGGCCGGCTGTGTGATAGGTCATTCAGACGGGCTCTTAGTATGTCTTGATTCCGATGGGAATACTCTTTTTAGTTTTTATCCCGGGGGCAGTACCTATCAGGCAATAATGGGGGCTGCAATTTCGGAAGATGGAAAACAGGTGCTTTGCTTATGCGGGCTTGATAAGCAAAGGGCTGTTCTTATAAATATTTCAGGTCATCAGCATAAAATAGTCTATCACTCATATTTTGAAAAAGATTTAAGAAGGCAGGCCTTTGCTTCGTTTGATGAATCAGGGCATTTTGCAGTTTTTGAATCTGCAGACGGTATAGGAATTATAGACTGTAAAAACTTAACTCTTTCTCTTATCAAGGAAGAAGGTTTTATTGCAGGTTTGGGCTTTCAAAATAAAAATGCCTTACTTACAGTGCTTCTGCAAAAAGATGATGAATGTTCTATTTTGTTGATAGATCCTCCAAATTTGATGATGGGAAAAACCAAATTTAAGTCTCGAAATACCTTTTTAATTCAAAAAGAAAATAAAATTTACATAGGTACCGACGATAAGATTACTGCATTGGATATACGGGGGCTTTAAATGAAAAAAAATATTTATATCTTTTTATTTTTTATGACTTTTTTATACTCTTATTCTTTTGAATGGCCTGTAGAAAATCCTTCTCTTTTGCGTTTGTTTGCTCAAAGAGATGAGTCTTCGGCTTCCGTTTCCCGTTCCTTGGTGTTTAAAGAGGTTGAGACGGTTAGAGCTTCGGGTTACGGTAAACACGTGATAAGTATCGAGGATAAAAACAGCGCTCGCTTTTTTCCAAGCACCTTGGGAAATGCTATGATTTTTATAGATGATGAGGGACTGCAAAGTGTGTACGGCAATCTTTCTGAGACGGATATTTTTGTTTCCAGGAAAGAAACCGAGGCCGGTTCTATTTTGGGATATGCCGGAAAATCGGCATGGACAGAGGAAAAGAGTTTAATTTTTCAGGTTGCAGATACACGCAATAATGTTTTAATCAATCCTCTTTTATTTATGCCTGCCGTTGAAGAAAAAACGGAGCCCCAAATTCAAAATACCGTTTTGATAAACGGAGATAAGCAGATAATTAATTTGGAAACGTCAAAAAAAATAAGGCAGGGCGCCTATGATCTTTATTCTTCAATCTTTGATTCAGCCGAAAAAGGAGGACCGCCTCTCGCACCTTTTAGGATTATGGTTTCAATTAATGGAATGAATATAGCTGACCTTCCCTTTGAGGTCTTGAGTTCTGACGGTAAGGATCTTTACTTGCAAAATAAAAAGGCCTCTCTTTCCCTTTTGTATCAAAAAGAGGGCACAATGCATTTGGGAAAGATAAATTTACCGGCAGGAAAAATTGAGCTTATAATTACCGCCCTCGATAAAAGCGGAAATCAAAAACGGGCTTCTTTTGTTTTTCAAGTAGAGTAGATTTTTAAAATGAGCTTATTTTAAAATCCGCTAGTTTTAAAATGCCTCTATTCTTTCTATTTCCTTTTTTATATCGACGTCCCAATATTCCAAGCAAATAGGAAAATTTAGTCCGTATTTTTCTAATAAGGTATTAAGCTTATTAAAGTCTTCTTTTGAGACGGGATTGTGAAGATCGCTTTTCTCGTCATTGGAATGAAGATGCATGTAGGCTATGTGTTTTTGATTATTGGAAAACCAGCTTTCGATTTTTTCGCCTGAGACCAAGGCATGCCCCCAATCAAGGTTTAATTTTACCTGAGGCATGGCAACGGCTTCTATCAGTTTTGCACTGAGGCGGCTGTCCTTTTCGCAGACGTTTTCTAAAACAACGCAGCCTTTAAAACCCGAATTTTCTACGGCCTCATTAAAAAATTCCGCATTGCTTTTTAAAAACAAATCGAATTTAAAGTCTTCTTTAAACCAAGGCATGATTTGCGTATGAAAAATTAAAAAATCGAGGTTTAAAAGTTTTGCAAAAAAGAGATCCCTCTTGTACATTTTTCTGCTGTAAGCGGCTATGTCGCGGTTAAAAGAGGCTATGTTTAAATCGATAAAGCTGCCGTGCATGGATTTTATTCCTTTTAAAGCGGGCAGCTTTTTTTCGTATTCGTTTAAAAGAGAGTATATTTCCGAGTCGGTTAAACAGGGTTCCGTAAAATCTTGAAGCTCGACTCCCAGATTAAGGTCATTAAAAAGATTAAGATCAAAGTCGGCACTTGTCCTAACGGCCTTAATCAGCTTTTTCATGAGAGTTTAGTTTTGAGTTTCCAAAATCTTTTCTATGTTTAATTCGCCTGCAAAGCAGGGAATGTTTATGTCCCAGTTTTCCAAGACTTGAGGATGAACCTCCCCGAATATTCCTATTTGTTCTCCCTTATAAAGAAGGCCTGCCTGCCTGCCCGAAATAAAGCGCGGGTCATCGGTTTCGCAAACCTTGTATTCTATTCCGAGGTAGTATAAGAGGTTAGCCGCCTCGCTTGCTGCCGTGTTAAAATTGGCGTTTTGCTCTGCCGTCAAAAAGCCTAAACTTTGGGCTGTACCTGTGCCTGTGGAGTGGGTATCGTCAAAAAAGGCAATTTTTCCCGTCTCAAAGATTTTATGAGGGTAGACCGCATTTGCCGAGCCCATCTCGGCGTTTAAAAGAGAGGGTAGAATAGAGGGGCGCACAAACTGATAGTTTTCGGACATTGGGTTTGAAATCTCGATGACCGAAGATTCGTCGATGCACATTCTTTCGATATAGTCCTTTTTTGATCCCAAATAGTTAAAAATCATTTCCTGATATCCCATGCCTATCATAAGGCCCTTTATTTTTCGGCTTAGCATGGTTGCAGGTAAAAGTCTTCCGATTGTAAATTCGTTGGGCGTTTCCGGAGTAAAGAAGTTCACTGTCTTACCCATCATCACGTCTTCGATTATGTCTACTTCATGTAAAAAGTCGTTGCGGTATGGAGAAGGTTTTAGCGTAATCTTATTGCCCGAAATTTCGGTTTCAGAGTCCATGCGTTTTAGGGCCTCGGCAATTTCTTCTGCCTTAAAGGAGGAACCTAAGAGCTTGTTGACGGCTTCTACTGTAGTTTGCGCATTTTCCTGAAAATAAAACGGGGTTGTGACGGTTTTTCCGTATCCGGTTTCATAAGGATGTTCTATTTTGACGGGAAGAATTGTGTATCCGCAGTCGGCAAAGTCGCAGGCGACTATATTTGCAGAAAGCAGGATGCTTGTCATGTCCGTACCTGTAAATTCTACAAAAAGATCGGCATCGCCTGCCTGGACGGCTCCTATCCTTGCACTGTTTATAACAGGCGGCATCGAAAGGACTTCTCCGTTTGCATCTTTTAAAAGGGGAAAGAGCTTTTTGTCTTCAAGCAAGGGAGCATACTCGATTCCCTTGGGATGTTCCTTTAGGATTTTTCGGCACGAAAGGGGCTTTTCCATGTCGAGCGGAGTGAACTCTTGTTTATCGGGATCTACAGCCGTATATTCTATCGGCCATTTTATAAGCTTTGAGCGATAAACTCCCATCGAAACGGTCTTTCGTTTTCTTCCGAAGTTGCGGCAAAGTTTTTCCTGTGTTTGAATTATGTCTGCAAGCATTAGCTCATCTATCGGCTTACCCGAAATTACAAAGCCCGCCGCAAAGGGACGGATTTCTTTAAGTTCGGGCGAAACCTTAACTACACGTTCGGCGGAGCTTTGAGTTTTTTCCTTTGACGAAAGAAAACTCTGATAGTTTTTTGTATTTGATTCGCCACCTGCATGAATGCGTAAAAGCCTTGTAAGGCCAGCAGTAGACCAAAGGTCGGGTCGGTTTGTGTCGTTTAATTCTATCTTAATAATCCTTTCCTTTTCGGGAAGCGAGGTATCGGGTTTTTCGTCAAGTTCTGCCTTGGCTGACGTTAAAATCTCTTCAAGTTTATCGTAATCGTGCTTTGCTTCGGGCTCTGTCCCGAGCTTTGCTCCCAGCATCTTAAAAAAAAGGCTTTCATTTACTTCAATCTTAGGCATTCTATCCTCCGCAGCTAAAAAAACTGGGAAGAATTATATCATAAATTGCGCCTTTGTGCTATAAGTGTAGAACAAAAACTTAAACAGAAGATGAAGGATTGGCAAAACTGCTTATTTGACAATAATACGAGTATCGGAGGCTATTTTAATGAAAAAAATTATTCTTATTTTGATAATTTTGTTTGAAGTTTTCAGCTTATACTCTCAAGAAGAAACGGAAGAAGAAATTGCAAGTATATTTGAATCATCCACTTCCGAGTATACGGATGAAATTTCGAAAACGGCAAATGAATTTTTCGGTACTGACGCAGGTATAAAAGGTCAAAGCGGAAAATGGCTTTCAGGAAGAAGTTCTGTCTTGATCGAAAAAGGTTTCTCTGAAAATACCTATGAAATCGATAAAATTTCAGATTCCGATTTATCGACGGCATGGGTGGAAGGTGCTAAAGGAGCCGGAAAGGAAGAATATGTGACTTCAACATGCTTTATCGATTATTCTTCAAACGAAAATACCGAAAAAAAGGTGAGGGTGGAGCTCAGGCTGAATAACTGTTTTTGTAAAAACAATCAAACATTTAAAAAGAATAACAGGGTAAAAGAACTTAAAATAGCAATATATGAAGTTCCTGTTGCTGCAACTCAGTTTTTTTATTGTGTGGATGGAACCCCTGTAATTTTACATGAGGGAAAAGTCAACCTTTCAGATATAATGACCGAGCAAGTTTTTTCGTTTGATCTCGTTTTAAAGGGAAAACACGAGTATATTTTACCTCTTATTTTGGCAAAGTGCACTATAAAAGATGTTTACAAAGGAATCGACTACGATGATACATGTATTTCTGAGTTAAAGATTTCAGCTAAGTTTATAGAATAGGTTTGATTTAAACTATTTTTACAAAATAAGCGGATGATGGGAGTCGAACCCACGTCTCCAGCTTGGAAGGCTGGGGTAATAGCCGTTATACGACATCCGCAAGACTTTGGTATTATATAGATTTTTAAAATTTATGTCAATACTTTTTTTAAAAAAAACATAAAAATTGCAGGTGAATAACTATATCGGTTGCTTGGGTTATTTTAAAGTCTGTTTATACTCAAAAGAACCGAATCTATTGTGGGGATTATCATTTTGGGCTTGATTTCGTGTTTTACAGATAATAGTTTGTAAAAGACCTCGAATGCTTCTTGGATAGATTTTCCTATCCTGCTTTTAAAATTCATCCTTGCTTTAAGCATCCATTTCGATATGTATATCATTCCCGTCAAAACAATGGCTTTTTCAAATCCTCGTAACAGGGCTTGATGGGTTACATCAATACTGCCTATGCTGAAAATTATCTTTCCCATGGGAGGAAAAAGGTTGAAAACGGTAATGGCCGTAAACATAAAGATTAAATTTAAAAAATTAAGTTTTTGTTTGTCGGCTGCACAAAGAATCAGGGCTGCACCCATGACAATAGCTTGTACCGGCAGAAAAGGCACAAATAGCAAGATTAAAAAAAGGCTTATGCCTGAACCTATCCTAAGATATCTATCTCTTAAAGCTCTGCTTTTTGTTTGTTCAGATTCTTCTTTAATCTTATACTTTCTGACCGCTTGAGAATTATCAGAAACAAAATCAAATCTTTCGGCTTTTACTTTTTGATACCAGACGGATTGTACTTCAAATTCGGCGGCAAACCAGCCTAAAGCAATTGCCGTTATGGCCCCCAGAGAAAATACGGGCGGAATTATATAAACAGCCGATTTTCCGAACATGAGTAGGACTGCTAAAAGAAATTGCAGGCTGTTTGAAACAAAGGCTCCTGCCAAGCTGATTCCTATAAATGAGACGGCTTTCCGCGGAATTTTTCTCATAGAATACATTAAAAGTCCTGAAGAAAAGGTTCCGATTGCAGAAAAAAGAAGAATGTACGAAAAAAGAGTTCCCGAAATTAGGGCTTGGCCTAAAACCTTTATAAGCAAAAGAAGCATAAAGGCCGGAAAAGAGAAGATATCTATACCTAAAAGAAGGGGCAGATTTGCCAAGCCGATTCTAAAAAAAGGAACCGGCTTGGGTATCATTATTTCTATTGCCGAAAGAAAAAAACAAAATCCTCCGAACAAGGGAATAAGGTAATCTGCCTTTTTCGTTTTTAATGGCAACCTGAGCATCCGCAGCCGCAAGCGTCTTCGTCATATTCATGACCGCATCCGCAGCCGCATCCTCCGGACATTTGCTGAATCAAAGCTTGCAGCTCTTCTTCGGTAGTCTTTTTTACCGATAGGACTTTTACGTCAAAGTGAAGGGTTTCTCCCGCCAGCGGATGATTTGCATCTATAGTAATCTTATCACCGTCTATTTTTGTGATTCTTACAATCCGGGTGTGATGACCTTCGCCTGCTTCAAATTCAAGTCCTACTTCCAACTCTGCACCTTCAGGGAACTGAGAGCGGTTTGTTTCGACTATCAGATCGTCAAAGGCTTCTCCGTAGGCTTCTTCAGGAGGAACAACTTGTTTAAACTCGGCTCCTTCTTCTTTGCCTTCAAGGGCTTTTTCCAAGCCGGAAATAATCATATTATATCCGTGGATGTACTCCAACGGACCCATTACATCGGACGAATCAAGAACTTCGCCGTTAGCATCTTTCAGTGTGTATTCCAAACTGACTGTTGTATCTTTTTCTATTTTCATCATAAAGATAATACATGTTTTATAAACAAAAATCAAGACTAATGTCACCTCTTGATTTTTTATATAAAATGGCTTAAACTTAATCTAATGCAGTTATTGCAGTTTTCAAAAATAATCTAACTGTACCGGAGGACAAAATGTTACCTTTTTATTTTCTTTCAATCACAACAAATTTGATTATGGGGCTTATTCTCGTATTTTTTGACAAGACTGTCAGAGGTGATGAGCCTGCCGACCGCGAAAATAAATATCCCGTTTTAAGGGATTCAACCTTTTTGCTTTTGCTTACAATATTTTCCGGTTTTACGGCAATTTCAAAGATGCTCAGTCCTGTCGGAACCAATATAGTAATATTGGGAGATTTTTTACCTGTTGTTTCAGGCCTTGCAGGTGCAATAGTATTTTTGGGAAGATATTTGGAGTCTAACGAAAACGTTACATCATTACCCGACTTTTTCGGCATAATAAAAAATTATGACGAAATAATCGGCTATGTATGTTTAGTTTCTTCGGCCTTGCATCTTTTATTTTCAAAGGCTATCTTTCTTTAATCTATGAAGCGGTTTGCAGTTCTTCTTTTTCTTTTTACAAGTTTTTTGTCTTGCTCAAGGGAGGATCCTTTACAAAGTTTGAATTTGCCGCCTGATTCGGCTATGAATGACGCAAACCGCTTTGCCCTAATAATCGAAACCTATGTTTCGCTTTTAGATAAGCCGGGAGATGACGGAATAACCATCTCTCATGCCCGAAAGCTTGATGTTTTCCCTGTTGAGGGACTTGAAATCGTAAAAGAAGATGAGGAACAGATTCTTTGGGTAAACTTGGGAAAGGGCTGGATTCAAAGATCAAGTGTTCAGCTTTATTCTTCCAAAGAAAAAGTATTGACTGCAGCTAAAAAATTAAAATAAAGGCCTTTTTTTGCCGATATAGGAGCTATGAAGTCTTTTGCTGTTTTATCCGCCTATGATATTTCGGAGTATTCGTTTAAAAAACTCGAAAACGGTATAATCCCCTTTGAAGCCTCTTTCCGTGCGGCTGCCGCCTTTCCCGATTGTAAAAAAATCATTGTTTTAACCTCCGCTTCATGCGAAGAGCCTATTATTTCTATTTTAAAAAATATAAAATCGGAAGAGCTAGGAATAGAGTGGAAGGTTAAGGTCTTGGAAAAAATAAGTCCTCAAGCTGTTTTTGAAGAGGCCGCAAAAGAAGCCGAATCATCCGGTTTTGAAAATGTCTTTTTTATGCATGGGGATGAACCCCTTATCGATTTAAATGCAGCTGAAAAACTTTTTAACCGGCATTTGGAATACAGGGCCGAGTACAGCTTTGCCGACGGATACCCGGAAGGTCTTATCCCTGAAATTCTCGCCTCGGGGCTTTGTCCTATTCTTGCAAAACTTTCCGAAAACGAAACTTCCTTTGAGCGTTCTTTTATTTTCGATACGATAAAAAAAGAAATAAACAGCTATGATATTGAAACCATGATAGCTCCTTTCGATTTACGGCATCTGCGTCTCCGCTTTGCCGCCGACTCAAAACGCAATGCTCTTTTATGCAGCCGTTTTGCAGGTATAAATGCCGAAAACTATGCAGAACTGATAGACGAAAAAAAAGAAGAGCTTTTTACCCTTCCTGCATATTATAGTATCGAGATAAATTCTTCTTATCCTCTTAATTCGATATATAAGCCCAACGAGGTGTTAGGACTTGAAGAAAAAAAAGAAATGGATAAGACGGTTCTTTTTTCTCTTGTCGAAAAAATTGCAGAATATTCCGATGATGCCGTAATTTCTCTTTCGGTTTTCGCTGAACCCTCAATGTACAGTGACACTCTTTCGGTAATCGAAAAAATCTTATCTTTTCCTAAGTTATCCGTTTTGATTGAAACTTGCGGCTTATATTGGCCTTCATCATTTATAGACCGTCTCGAAAAAATTATTGAGGCCTCTCCAAAAAGAAAAAATAAAATGCTTCCCGTCTATTGGATTGTATCTATTGATGCGGTAAGTTCAGGGATGTATGCTAAGGTGCACGGCCTTTCCGAAGATGAGGCAAACATAAAACTAAAACAAGCTCTTACCTTTACCGACGGTTTAAAAAAAGTTTTCCCCGATGCCGTATGGGCTCAAATTATGCGTATGAAAGAAAACGAGATAGAGGTTGAACCCTTTTACCGTTTTTGGAAAAATTTGGGTGTTAATGTAATTATTCAAAAATACGATACCTTCTGTAAATTGCTTGAAGATAGGAGGGTCGCAGATTTATCTCCTTTTAATCGCCATCCTTGTTGGCATTTAAAAAGAGATATGTATATTTTAACAGACGGCTCGGTACCTCTTTGTAAAGAAGATATTAAAAGGAATAATATTTTAGGAAATGCTTTTTCGGATAGTTTAGATTCAATCCGTAAAAAAGCATTCGAGGTATATAAAAAGCATTTGGAATGCAGATACGGAGATTTATGTGGATCCTGCGATGAATACTATACCTACAATTTTTAACGAACGAAAAATTCCTTATACGGTTTTAGGAAAAAGCTCAGGCGATTTTAAAACCCCTGTTTCCGTTTTGGTATTAAACAGAGGAGCCCGATATTATCTTTCTTCTCTTTTTCAAAACCTGATAGATTTAGGTTTTACCTCCATAGTTTTTGTAGACAGCTCCCGCCGAGGGTTTGAGCTTGAGTCCTTGTCCTCTCAATTCCCTGAGGTAAAATTTTTAGTTCCTCTTGAAGAGGTTACAGCAGGGGACATGATTAACTTGGGTATTTCGGAAGTCTCTTCGGATTATGTTATGGTCTTATGGAGTGATATGGCCTTATCCTCTTCGGCCCTTCCTGCAAGTTTGATAGATACCCTTACTCAATCGGACGTAATCTGTGTCGCTCCCGTTTTAATCGATGAAAAAAATGCTCTCATTCCGGTACAAATTGTTCCCTCTCTTACTCACAGGGATTTTTCGACGGAGCAATTTTTATGCAGAAAAGATTTAACCCATACAATCTATATGTATGATTTTGCAGGTATTTATAATAGAGAAAAATTTATCGAAATAGGAGGCTTTGATTATACTATAGAGAATCCTTATTGGCAAAATTTGGATTTCGGGTTTAGAACCCATCTATGGGGTATGGAGATTCTGATTTCAAATTTATATAAAATGAAATATGCCGGAGCTCCCCCTCTTGAAGATATTTCTGCAGATAATTCTTATATAAATTTTTATTTAAAAAATTTGGCCCCTCTTGTAGGTAAAAAAGGAGGGAGCCTGCCTTGGTATTTATTTTTTTCGTATGCGGTAAGATCCGGTTTAAATCCTTTTAAGGCCTATAAATATTTTAAGGCGGTACAAGATTGGGTGCATATAAATAAATACCGTTTTTTAAAATCACCTCAAGACTTAATTTGTAAATGGGAGCCCAGCATATGATTGGTTTATATGAAGGAACGGCCGTAATTGTTCAAGCCCGCTTGAGTTCCAAGCGCTTGGTTAGGAAGGCTTTGTTGGACTTGGGTGACAGGCCTATCTTGTACAGAGTTTTGGATTCGGTTAGAGAATTGCCTGCCGAACATTTTATTTTAGCCTGCGATACCAATTCAAAAAAAGAATTTCAACCGATAGCCGAATCCTTAGGTTATCTTTGTATTGAGGGTCCTGAAGAAGATGTGTTAAAGCGTTTTTGTGATGCCGTTGGGTTTATTAATTCCACTTTTCCGAATAAACCTTTAAAAGCTATTATTAGGGTTACGGCCGATAATCCGTTTCTCTTTGTTCAAGCTGCAGAAGCTTCAATCCGCCGTTATTTTGAATTGGGGGAGCCTGACTATTTTACTTACACAGGCCTTCCGCACGGCTCCGGAATAGAAATTATCAAAGCCGATTCTCTTTTAAAAGCCGCTTCCGAAACCGATGATGAATATGCTCATGAGCATGTGTCTCCTGCAATTTACGGTCATTCCGATAAGTATAGATGTGTTAGAGAGACGACTCCGCCTGCGTGGTATTATCCCGATCTGCGTACTACCGTTGATACCGCCGAAGACTATGAAAAGGCAAAAGAAATTTATAAGTATTTAATTTCAAATAAAAAAAAGTCTCCGTTTATGCCTGCCGATATAGTTGAGGCTGTAAGTTATGCCGATAGATTGGTGGTCTTTTGTCCTTCGGTTACTCCGGGCCGCGGAAGTGGTCACCTGCACAGGGTATGTGATTTGACTAGATCTCTTTTGGGAAAATTAAGATGTTTGATCTATATACCCGAGTCGGATTATCCTAATTTTTCAAAATCTCTTTTAAATTCAATTCCTTCCGATATAATCGTAAATGAGTTTCCAAAAAAAGCAGCCATGATAGTCTTGGACAGGTTTAGAACTTCTGAAGATGAGATGGCTTTTTTTAAGAATAAAGGGCATGTTATAGCAATTGACGACGGCGGCACCGGACGAGGATTTGCAGATTTTATTTTGGATATATTGCCTTCACTTAAAAATGTAAGCTCTTCTGAAGATGCTTCTATCTCCGACCGGATTCCTAATCTTTTTTCGCCTGAGTTAATATCCCTTCCGGTAAATAGGAGAAAGCAGCTTTCAACCAACAAATTTATTAAAAATAAAAAGATACACTTGACTCCTAAAAAAACAAGGGTTCTTGTAGTTTGCGGCGGTGAAAATTCTTATAGGATGACCCTCCCTATTGCGCAAATTCTAGCTTCTTTAAAATTTGATGTTTCTGCAATAGATATAAATTTGAGCTTTGAAGATATAAAACAATGTGAAGGAAAAATTAAAGTTTTTTCAGGAATTGATAATTTAAAAGAGAGGCTTCATGAATGGGATTTGGTTGTAACTCATTACGGGTTTACGGCTTTTGAAGCCTTGGCCGCAGGCTGTTATGTGATTTTGGCTTCTCCTACCGATTATCATTATAAGTTAGGTTTAGCGGCCGGTTTTACATCTCTTCCTCCTGGAATCCCTTCCGTTATAGACTTTGCTAATCTTTTTTCCCATGGAATTAAGATACCTAATATTATTACTCCGTATTCCGAATCCAAGGAGTTACCTTCGCTTATAAAAAATTTATCCTTCGGTTCAAAACACCTGTGTCCCATATGCGGGGAAGAAAGTACCTCCGAAGTTGCAGCCAGAACTCCGGATCGAACTATGGCTCATTGTCTGCGATGCGGTATGTATCATATTTCTTTTATAGTAAGTCCTCCAAAGCAATATACCAAAACTTATTTTTTTGATGAGTATAAGGCTCAATACGGCAAGACTTATTTAGAGGACTTTGAATCTATAAGAAAACAGGGAATGCGGCGGATGGAAATTATCGATAAACTCTATATCGATATTTTTTACCGCAAAAGAGAATACAGTATTTTTGACGGCGAAAAGAAAATATTGGATATAGGCTGTGCCTACGGTCCCTTTGTTCTTGCTGCAAAGTATTCGGGCTGGTACGCAGTGGGAACCGATATTTCGGAAGCGGCAGTAAAATATGTAACCGATGAGCTAAAACTTCCGGCCTTTGTTTCGGCCTTTCCTTCATTGCCTCCATCTTATGAGTACATCTACCAAAAGCAAATGACGGGAAGCGGATTTGAATCGGTTTTAACTCCTATCAAAGACGACGGTTTTGCAGCCGTTACTATGTGGTTTGTCATCGAACATTTTCAAGACTTGGATTCCGTTTTAAAAAAAGTAAACGACCTGTTAATGCCGGGCGGAATCTTTGCTTTTTCTACTCCAAACCTTTCCGGTGTTACCGGAACCTTTTTGCCTTATAAATTTTTTGCAGAAAGTCCTACAGACCACTATTCCATTTGGGATGCTAAAACGGTTAGAGATCAGCTTGGTATGTACGGCTTTAAGGTTTTAAAAATCGTTTCTATAGGGCACCATCCTGAGAGATTTAAATGGTGTAAAAATCTTAAAAAGAACGGAATACTTTGGAAAATTGTTTTGTCTATAAGCAAGATGTTTAGACTTGGAGATAGTATGGAAGTGTATGCAATGAAACAGGGAAGATTGGAGGATCTAAGATGAAAAAATATGTATTAGCTTTTGATCAGGGGACTACCAGCTGCAGGGCAATCTTGTTCGATAAAAGCGGAAAAAAACTTGCAACGGCTCAGCAGGAGTTTTCTCAAATTTTTCCTAAGCAGGGCTGGGTCGAGCATGATGCCATGGAAATATGGGGAAAGCAAAGCGGTGTAGCCCGCGAGGTTTTGGAAAGAAGCGGAGTTTCCACCCAAGAGATTGCCGCAATCGGCATTACCAATCAGCGAGAAACAACCGTTGTCTGGAATAAAAACACGGGCCGCCCCGTTTACAACGCCATAGTTTGGCAATGCCGAAGAACAGCCGATATCTGCGATGCCCTTAAAGAAAAAGGCCTTTCCGATTCCATCAGAAAAAAAACCGGCTTGATAATAGATGCTTATTTTTCGGGAACCAAGATAAATTGGATCTTAGACAATGTGCCTGAGGCAAGGTCTATGGCCGAAAAAGGCGAGCTCCTTTTCGGGAACATCGACACCTGGCTTATCTGGAATTTGACTCGAGGCAAGGTGCATGTAACCGATTACACAAACGCTTCCCGCACAATGCTTTTTAATATTCACACCTTGCAATGGGATGAAGAACTTTTAAAGGCTATTGATATTCCTAAAGCCATGCTGCCTGAGGTTAAGCCTTCAAGTTATGTTTACGGATATACCGATGAACACACCTTCGGCGGAGCTAAGATTCCTATTGCGGGAGCTGCGGGGGATCAGCAGGCCGCTCTTTTCGGCCAAGCCTGTTTTGAAGAAGGCTCTGCAAAGAACACCTACGGTACGGGCTGCTTTATGCTCATGAATACGGGAGAAAAAATTATCGAATCTGAAAACGGGCTTCTTACGACTATTGCATTCGGCATAGATAATAGTGTAAAATATGCTTTGGAGGGAAGCAGCTTTATAGCGGGGGCTGCAGTCCAGTGGCTGCGGGATGAGTTAAAGCTTATCTATAATGCACACGAAACGGAATACTATGCAGGGCTTGTAGACGATACGAACGGGGTCTACTTTGTTCCGGCCTTTTCGGGCCTTGGTGCACCCTATTGGGATATGTATGCAAGAGGAGCCCTCTTGGGCTTGACAAGGGGAGCAAAAAGAGAGCATATTGTCCGTGCGGTCTTGGAAGCCATAGCCTATCAAACAAAGGATGTCCTTTATGCTATGGAAAGGGATTCCAAGATAAATTTAAAGTCGCTCAAGGTTGACGGCGGGGCCTGCGCAAATAATTTTTTAATGCAGTTCCAGTCGGATATCTTAAACGTTCCTGTGTTGCGCCCCTTCGAAAAAGAAACGACGGCCTTGGGTGCTGCCTATCTTGCAGGCCTTGCAGTCGGCTTTTGGAAGGAGCAGGGCGAGATAAAACGGATACAGGATATCGAAAGGGAATTTAAGCCGGACATGGAAGAAGCAAAAAGAAGCTCTCTCTATGCCGGATGGAAAAAAGCGGTAGAACGCTCAATGAACTGGGCATAAAGTTTTTATGGAGGTAGAGTATGTATAATTTTGAATTTGAAGTACCGGTTAAAATTTTATTCGGTAAGGGCAGTATCGAGAACTTAACGTCTGAGATTCTTAAATACGGAAAAAGGGTTCTCCTTTGTTACGGTGGAGGCAGTATCAAAAAAATTGGGCTTTATGACACAATCGTAAAAAAACTTGATGAAGCCGGAATTTTTTATAAGGAACTTTCAGGTATTTCTCCGAATCCCCGTATTGAAGAAGTTGAGGAGGGCATAAAAATAGTCCGCGAGCATAAGCTGGATTTTATCCTGCCTGTCGGAGGGGGAAGCACCATCGACTGCTCAAAGGCTGTTTCTGCGGGCGTAAACTATGAAGGAAGTGCATGGGATCTGATTACGGGCAAGGCCGAAATTAAAAACGTGCTCCCTATAGGAACAGTCCTTACCCTTTCTGCGACCGGTTCCGAGATGAACGGAGGAGCAGTTATTTCAAACCTTAAAACCAAGGAAAAGCTCGGCTTCGGAGCTCCGTCTCTTCTTCCTAAATTTTCGGTTCTTGATCCCGAATACACCTATTCCGTTCCTAAAAATCAGACAGCCGCAGGTACGGCCGATATTATGAGCCACACCTTCGAGTGTTATTTCACTCTAAATGACGGCGCCTATCTTCAAGACAGGTTTGCAGAGAGCATCTTAAAAACCTGTATAGAGTACGGCCCTTTGGCTATTGAAAATCCCGAAAACTACGAAGCCCGCTCAAACCTTATGTGGGCAGGCACTTGGGCTATAAACGGCCTTTTAAGTGACGGCAAAAAAACGGCTTGGTCGGTTCACCCTATGGAGCACGAGCTGAGCGCCTTTTACGACATCACTCACGGAGTGGGCTTGGCTATCTTGACCCCTCATTGGCTGCGCCGGTGCTTAAACGATAAAACCGTAAAAAAGATAGCCGATTACGGCATAAATGTTTGGGGTCTTCCTAAGGGAGGTGAAGTTTATAAAACGGCCGAAAAAGCAATCGAGTGTACTTCAGACTTTTTTAAATCTCTCGGCATTCCGATGACCTTAAAAGAAGTGGGAATCGGCGAAGAGCATTTAAAAGAAATGGCGGAAGCTGCCGTTGCTCACCGAGGCAAAAACGGAGTTATCTACGGCTTTCAAGAACTTAGAGCCGAAGATGTTTATGCAATCTTTAAGGCCGCGCTTTAAACGATAAAATTATGAGCGATGATTTTGAGGTAGTGCGCCCGGAAGAGCAGGCCGGGGACGAAAAGGATAGGGCTCTTCGTCCCCGCTCTCTTGTTGACTTTCAGGGGCAGACAAAGGCAAAAGAAAATTTATCCGTCTTTATAAAGGCTGCCCGCGAAAGGGGCGAGAGCTTAGATCATCTTTTTTTGATAGGCCCGCCGGGCTTGGGAAAAACAACCCTTGCCCAAATTACGGCCAACGAGCTCGGTGTAGACTTTAAAGTTACGGGAGCTCCTGCCCTCGATAAGCCCAAGGATTTGGCAGGTATTCTTACCACTCTGACCGAACGCTCCGTCTTTTTTATAGACGAGATTCACCGTCTAAAACCTGCTATCGAAGAGATGCTTTATATCGCAATGGAAGATTATGAACTCGACTGGATAATAGGGCAGGGGCCGGGAGCAAGAACGGTGCGCATTCCGATTCCGCCTTTTACCCTTGTCGGGGCTACCACGCGGGCAGGGATGGTTTCAAGCCCCCTCATAAGCCGCTTCGGAATTGTGCAGCGCTTTGAGTTTTACAGCCATGAAGAGCTAGCTTCGATTATAAGCCGTTCCGCTTATATCCTCGAAATCAAGATAGAAAAAAAAGCCGCCCTTGCCTTGGCCCGCTGTTCACGCGGAACTCCGCGTGTGGCAAACCGTTTGTTGCGGCGCATGAGAGACTTTGCCCAAGTTGCAGGCAAGAGTGCGATTGACGAGATGACAGTCGCCGCAGGCTTAAAGCAGCTTAACATCGACAGCCTCGGTCTTGAAACCTATGACAGGCAGATACTCCGCTCCATTATCGAAAACTACTCGGGCGGCCCCGTCGGAGCCGAAACCCTTGCAATCTCGATAGGAGAATCTCAGGACACTCTGGAAGATTATTACGAACCTTATCTTATCCAGTCCGGCCTTCTCCGGCGCACTCCGCGCGGCCGTATGGTTACGCTTAAAGCCTATGACCATCTGGGGTTAAATCCGCCTAGACTTGGAGATGGGCAAGACGGTCTCTTTGATTAGTGGGGAAACCTGTCTTTTCGATTAGTATAGAGCCCCGGTCTCTTTGATTAGTGGAGAGATCTGCCTATTTGTCTTCTTCTATCATCCACATCTTGTGTATTTTTTGATTTCTAAAGTCTTCGGGGATTGAGGTCTTTGTTATGTCCCTTACCCTTATCTTTTTTGGGGAAGAATTAATCAGTTCCGCTTCATCGAATTTTATTTTTTGAGAATTGGTCGAAAAATAAAATCTTCCGTTTTTTGAAAGTACGTCGAGGCATAAAAGGCATAGTTTAAGCCAATCCTTATTTACATCGAAGACATCCGCACTTTTTGAATTTGAAAAGGTCGGAGGGTCGCAGATAATTAAGTCCCATTCTTTTTTTTCTTCGATTGCTTTTTCCAAAAATCGGATTACATCGCTTTTTATAAGCCGAGTTTTTTCTTCATCAAAGAGCTTATTTAGTTTTAAGTTTTCCTTTGCCCAATTTAAGTAGGTGTTGGATAGATCTACCGAATCTACTGAAGCAGCGCCGCCCTTTGCCGCATGAACCGAAAAACTTCCTGTGTATGAAAAGAGGTTTAAAACTTTTTTATTTTTTGCTTCTTTAAAAATCATGGAACGGGCAGGGCGGTGATCCAAAAAAAGACCGGAATCCAAATAGTCTTCTACATTTATGTAGAATAAACATTCTCCTTCTTTTACACTCATAAGATTTTTACTTGAGTTAACTTTTTCGTATTGATTTTTTCCCTTTTGCTTTTCCCTCAATTTTGTAAAAATTCTTTCTTTAGGAATAGAAAAAACTGAGGATGCCGCTTCTTCAATTTCTAAAAGCCATTCCTTTTCTTCTTCTTGGGATTTTTCGTAGGGCCGCTTGTAAAGATAAATCAGTAAAAAAGCTTTTTTTTCGGCAGAACTGTTTATTATGCAGTTTTCTTCGGCAAAGTAGATGTCTACTGCAAGAGGAATTTCAGGAATATCTTTGTCATACAGTCTGTATGCAAAAACACCTTCTCTTCTTGCCCATTTTGATAAATGCTTAAATCTCTTTTGCAGTCGGTTTTTAAAAAGTTCCGCCTGATATTTATTTTTTTGCATTTTATTTTTTGCCGCTCATCATAACACCGAGCATTGCATAACCGGAACTTAAATCTTCTTTTTGGACTATAACCCCGGCGGGTACATTGATTTTGATGTTTGTAAAATTCCAAATTGCCTTGATACCGGCTTTTACAAGAGCATTTGCGGCTTCTTGGGCATATTTTGAAGGAACAGTCAAAACAGCGATTTCGGGTTTATATTCTTTAACTTTTTTTTCCAATTCATCCATTCCAAATATGGGAAGTCCATGAATTTCTTTTCCTATTTTTCTTTTGTCGGAATCAAAGGCTGCGCAAATTTCAAGGCCGTGTTCTTTAAAATCTTGGTAGCCTGAAAGAGCCGTGCCTAAACTTCCTGCCCCTATTACAAAGGCTTTTTTTTCTTTATTCCATCCTAAAAATTTTTCGATAGCCGTTATTAGAAGTTTAACGGGATAACCTTTTTTCGGTTTACCTACAATTCCGGTAATTGTCAAGTCCTTTCTTACCTGAATAGGCTCAAGTTCCAATTCTTCGGCAATGACTGTTCCAGATATGTATTCCAGCTTATCAGCCTCAGCTTTTTTTATAAGTTGAAGATAAGAAGGCAGTCTCCGCACAGATGGAGCCGCCGGTACTTTTTGTTTTGTCATAGCATCCTTCTTAAAATAAAAGTATTTATACTATGATATTACATTCAAATCCTTGTCAATGTCAAGATTGTTATGTTTTAGGATATTGACCTTTACAGAAATAATTGATTATAATACGTTCACGGAGGAAAATATGAAAAGTGTATACAAGGCACGGCCTTACAGGGTATTTTTAAATCTTTTATTTGGATTGGGTGCAGCAATTTTTGTTACTGCAATAGCTTCTTTTTTTGTAAAAAGTACTGTTGCCGGTTTTTTATTGTTTATCGTTGTTTTTGCTGCTTACGTTTGGTTTATAATTATTAATAATCTAATTACAATAGAACTTGACGGACGTACCCTGCTTATAAAAAAAGGAAAAAAAACGGAGAAGTATGACATCGACAAAACTTCGATCCGTGCAGTTACTAAAACTTCCAGAGGGGAAACAAGCTGCAAACTCTATCTTACAAAGGAAGGCGGAACTGAGGAGTTGGTAGATTGCGAGCTTATAGGCATCACTAAGTTTATGGAGCTTTTAGAAGAGCTCGGCTTGGGTGAAACTGTTGCAAAGTTAAATACAAGTCATCAAAAAGACCTTGAATAAGGGGGCTATTATGTCTGATTTTTTTAATAATTTAAATTCCAATTATGTGATAATCATAGCCGGCTTTTTCGCTGTGTATATAATAGGCGTAATCATTTATATGAATTTAAAAAAGCAAAATACGGGTAAATGGCTCAAGGAAAACCCGAATGCGGTTAAAATTTATATAAACTATAATGCAAATATGGTTAAAATGTCCACCGACACTATAAGAATTCTTTCGGTTGACGGAGAAAAGCCTGTGTTTTTTACTGAAAAGCTAAAAAGCGGCTTTTATGTAAATCCCGGAACCCATGTGATTGAATCTACCTTTACTTTTTCAAGGCCGGGTGTTCTTCATAAGAACGTAAGCACAACCTATGGGCCGGTTAAACTGGAAGTTGAAGCTGAAGCTCTTAGAACCTATAATTATACATTTGACAAGGAAGAAGAAAGTTATAAATTTGAAGTTATCAGCTAAATAAGCGCAAATTAGTTAAATAATCAAAGATAGGATGATTTTAAATTATCCTTAAAAAAATGGGGCTTTAGTATTGACAAGCTATCCATTTTGTAATATTATTGACCCTATACTATTTATTTAAGGAGAGCCGGAATGCCTTGCGGAAAAAAACGAAAACGAAAGAAGATGTCGACGCATAAACGAAAGAAGAAGCTTAGAAAGAATCGACATAAGAACAAGAAATAAATTAGGAGTGTCTACCCCTAATTGTTCAAATATCTATAGCTTTCGGTTAAACGGAAGGGGGGCTCAGTTTTGAAGCCCCTTTTTTTTAGATTTCAGCGGAACAGAATGACAAAGAAAACCTTATTAAGTAAAATAAAAGGCCCCGAGGATATAAAGCTCCTTTCCTATGATGAACTTAAAGACCTCGCTGTAGAAATAAGAAAAGAAATTCTCACTGTAGTAGGACACAACGGCGGTCATCTTGCAAGCAATTTGGGGGTAATTGAGCTTACTCTTGCGATCCACAGGGTTTTTTCAAGTCCCCATGATGCAATTGTCTGGGATGTCGGTCATCAGGCCTATACTCATAAGATGATAACAGGCAGACAAGCCCGCTTTTCTACCTTGCGCCTTTGGGAGGGTCTTTCAGGTTTTCCCAAGAGAGAGGAAAGCATCCATGATGCCTTTAATACCGGCCATGCCTCAACTTCGATTTCTGCAGCCCTAGGCATTCTTGAAGGAAAAAGGCTGAACAAGGACAGCGGTAAGGTTATAGCCGTTATAGGTGACGGCGCTATGACCGGCGGGATGGCCTTTGAAGCTCTTTCCAATGCCGGAGAACTAAAAAAAGATTTAATCGTTATAATCAACGATAATAAAATGTCCATAAGCAAAAATACCGGAGCTTTCTCCGAGTACTTGAGCCGCCTTACCGTTCATGAGGGTTACCAGCGCTTTAAGTACCTTTTTGACAAGGCTGTGGGTTCAATTCCCCTTGTAGGAAACAAACTTAATTCTATAATTTGGCGTTTAAAGCGGGGAATGAAGGGGATATTCTACAAGAACAACATCTTTGTGGATTTCGGTTTTGAATATGTAGGTCCCATAAACGGCCATAACATAAGGGAACTTGAAAAGGTTTTAAAAAACGTAAAAAAATTAAACAGTCCCGTTGTTATGCTTGTTGAAACTATAAAGGGCAAGGGCTATCCCTTGGCCGAAATAAATCCTTCGGCCTTCCACGGAATTGGCCCCTTTAACATTGCCGACGGAAAGGTAGAAAAAAACGATGCGATTACCTTTACTCAAGCCTTTGGAAAGTCCTTGGTAAAAGCTGCCGAAAAGAACCCTAAGATAGCTGCCATAACGGCAGCCATGGAATCGGGAACCGGTCTTTCTCTATTTCATAATAAATTTCCTGAAAGATTTTTTGATGTAGGTATTGCCGAGGGCCATGCCGTTACCTTTGCAGCAGGCCTGGCCTCTGCCGGGATGAAACCTGTTACGGCAATTTACAGTACCTTTTTACAGCGTGCAATAGATCAGGTTATACATGATACTTCAATACAAAACTTGCCTGTAGTCTTTGCTATAGACCGAGCGGGCCCCGTTCCTGCTGACGGAGAAACCCATCAGGGGCTTTTTGACATAGCCTTGCTTCGCCCCATTCCCAATATGGCAATCCTTTGCCCTGCATCCGAAAAAGAGCTGGATCTAATGCTTTCTTGGTCCCTTATTCAGGATAACCCGATAGCAATAAGATATCCTAAGGCCGATTGTCCTAAAGAAATACCCGAATTTTCTCAAAGCATAGAAAAAGGGCGGGGTGTACTGATAAAGAATTCCGATAAGAGCCGCATTTTAATAGCTTGTACCGGAGGGATGTACAATGAAGTTAAAGAGGCTTCTGCAATTCTTGCGCATAAGGGCTTGTTTACGGATATATATAATGTGAGATTTGCAAAGCCCATAGACGAAAAATATTTTTTAAATATTACAAAAGATTATTCACACATTCTTTTTGTAGAAGACGGCATGAAGATAGGCAGCTTAAGCTCGCACTTGGAATCCCTTATTTTAAGGTCCCAAATTAACAAAGCCGGGCACCAAAGCAGTAAAACCGGATATCAAAATAAAAGAACCGAGGTGCTTGCCTTTGAAGATATGTTCTTCCCCCATGGAACCCGCTCCGAAATTTTTAAAGGAGCAGGTGTATCGGCAGAACACATTGTGCAGGCAGCAGAGCTGCTTCTTGCCGAAACTCATACCGCTTCGGCTTTGACCTCTGTTCCGGTAAAGGAGAATTAGGATATGGAATTTATTAGAAACATTACGGCTTTTTATTCTTCATATCTAAGGCCTGTTTTTGATGTGCTTTTACTTGCTTTTTTGATGTACAAGGCCTACCAAATTTTATTAAAAACTCAGGCAATTCAGCTTATAAAGGGTGCAATGTCGATTTTGGTCATTTATGCCGTTGCCATGATTTTTAAGCTTGAAACCCTTTTATGGATTTTAAATACCCTAGGTCCCGGCCTTGTTATAGGTGTCGCCATCGTATTCCAGCCGGAACTTCGTAAAATATTTTTAAAGATAGGGCAGAGCAACTGGCTCAGAACCGGAAAGCACTCAAACCACAGTCATATAGATTCCGTTGTTACTGCTGCCGAAATCTTATCCGACAAAAGGCGGGGAATGTTGGTAGTTTTTATGCGCCGGAATAATTTAAAGGATATTATCGATACGGGAACAAAACTTAATGCGGGGCTCTCATCAAGTCTTCTGGTTACGATTTTCGGGCATGATACTCCTCTTCATGACGGAGCTGCAATTGTGCAAAACGGAATGGTAGTTTCAGCCGGCTGCTTCCTCCCCCTTTCGGAACAGCAGGATATAAGAAAGAGCTTTGGAACCCGTCACAGGGCGGCAATAGGTGTTTCCGAAGAAACTGATGCAGTAGTTCTTGTCGTATCCGAAGAAACGGGGGCCTTGAGCCTTGCCTATGATTCCCACCTTTATTACGATTTAAGTGCTGATGAAGTTGTAGCCCAGCTTGAGCAGCTTTTGGAAATAAAAAAATATTTTGCTCAAGAAGAATCTTTGGATTTAGCGGAGGCCTTACAAGATGAAAATTAAAAAAATAATTGACCGCTTAGCGGAAAACTGGCTTGCAAAGGTTATAAGTTTTGCCCTTGCCATAGTTTTGGTGCAGTTATATAAGGGCAGCCTTTTAGAAAAAAAATACTTTTATGCTCCCCTCGTTATAGAAAATTCGGGAGAGTTGGTTCCGGCTGTAAATATTCCGAGGCTGGTAAAAATTTCGGTCTGGGGAGATTCTACCGTTATAGCCCCTATTCGGGAAGAACATATAATGGCTTATATGGATTTGTCTGCAATCAGCAGTCCAGGAGAGTACCGCATTCCCATACAGGCTAAACTAAAGGGCTTGGCTTCAAGTATCAGTGATTTTGAAGTTGAAGTTGAACCTTCCGATATAAAGTTGACGCTTGAGGAAAGTTTATCTAAGAGGGTTAATGTCCGCTTAAATCTAGGCGGCGTTCCGGCAGAAAATTATGAGGTTTATGAAAGAGACGTGGATCCTGCTACAGTAGAAATAAAGGGGCCTCACTCTGCCGTTTCGCAAATTGAAGAAATGCTGACAAACAGCGTACAAATAGATAACCGCAAAACAGGCTTTTCGGGCTATGTAGATGTGTTTGCCTCTAATCCCCTTGTTTCCGTAATAGGGACTTCCAGAATTGCCTATTCGATTAAGATACGCGAAATAGTAAGTTTACAAACTTATGAGGAAATAGCTCTTTATTTTGATAATCTAAACGAGAAATTTGAAGTTGTTTCGGATTCCGTTTTGGGAAGTATTACTGTAAGAGGTACTAAGACTGTTATTGCTTCATGGGTTCCGCCTGAAAATGTTTTGAGGGTAAACTGCAGCAATATAACGAAACCCGGTGTATACAGCTTACCTGTTCAAGCCGTTATTCCCGGAAAGCTTTCTCTTATAGATGCAAACCCTAAAAACATTCAGTTTGAAGTCAGGACAAAGTCTTCCGAATAAACTATGATACTCGGTCTCGGTATAGACATAGTTGAAGTTTCCCGCCTCGAAAAATGGCTGAGCAATAAAAAGCTCCTTGAAAGGTTTTTTTGCAAAGAAGAAATTGAATATGTGCTTTCGAAGGAAAATGGAGCAGCCCGTTCCCTGGCTGTCCGCTTTGCTGCAAAAGAAGCCTTAGGAAAAGCTCTTGGAACAGGCTTGGCCGGGATAGAGCTAAAAGATATAGCCGTTGCAAACGATAAGGCCGGAAGACCTTTTTTAAAACTTTCCGGCACCGCCCTTGACGCTTTAAACAAAAAAGGCGGGGAATCTTGTCATCTTTCATTAAGCCACGAAAAAACTACCGCCGCCGCCGTTGTCATAATAGAAGGTTAAACTTTGCTCTTTATGGAACTTTGATCAAAATTCCTTTTTCTCATATATTTTAATGCTCAAAAAAATCGAATAATAAATAGATAAAATAATTATTCCTGCAAAGACTACGGCCGGTGCAATCCCCTTAAGATTTATTATGTAATCGAAAGGTACACTTAAATTTTTTTTACTGACAAAATAAATAGTTAGACCATATAAAATGCCCTTTATAGTATTTGCTTTTTTGTTGTCAAAGTATTCCAAGGGAATAAATAAAACATTATATATAAATTGGCAAACTATAAAAATGATAAAAACTTCTTTAGGTATAGCTATAGGTCTTTTAAATGCGGCAGAAACCGTTATTTGCGATAAAACTGAAAGAAGCATTGCCGACATACCGAATAAAAAGATAATAAGGTATCGGCTGAGAACTATTTCTTTCCGGCTTACAGGCAAGGAATTTAATAAGATATCTTCACCGATTCTAAAGCCTTCTATTCTTTCAATTTTTGTAGCAGCAGAAAAAATATGCATAGATACCACAAACGGAAAAAAGAATCCCAAAATACCGTATTTACTATTTCCCATAACCATAATGGGAGTTAGTATTATTATTGTGATAAGTATCACCATAAAAAACTTATTTTCTCTTGTTTTTCTTATATGTGTTAAAATCAATTGTCTCATAAAATTTCTCCTAACTGTTTATCGAATCTCCTATAAAAACTTAATTTGAAGCCTTTTCATAAAAAAACATGATGTCTTCTAAAGAAGGCTTTTCGATTATTATGCTTGAAGGAAGACCTTGTTTTTCTTTTGTGAGGGCTTCAAAGCCTACTCCGGTTTTACGTATTCCGATGAGCTTATTTTCTATTCCGTCTTTTAGCTCATCAAGACCTCCTTTTACCAGAGAGTATTCCGAAAAAATATCGTCCTTTCTCTTTGAAAAAACTATTTCTCCGTTTTTGATAAAGGTGATATAGTCTGCAATGCGCTCCAAGTCGCTTGTAATATGGGTCGAAAAAAAGATGCTCGATTTTCCGTCGCTTATTACGTCATAAAAAATATCCAAAAGTTCCCGCCTTATAATCGGATCTAATCCGCTTGAAGGCTCATCCATAATTATAAGTCTCGCATGATGGGATAGGGCGACGGCAAGGGAGTACTTGGTTTTCATTCCCTTTGAAAGCTGCATTATTTTTTGATTTTTATCCAGCTTAAATTGCGAAAGATAATTTTTGTAAGCCTCCCAATCCCAAGAGCCGTAAAATGAAGCTATAATCTTTGTCATATCCCTTATCTTTAATTGCTCATAAAAACAAGGTTCATCATACACAAAGCCTATATCTTGTTTTAGGGAATTAAAGTTTTTTTCGGCCGGTTGCCCGAAAATTTCTATTTGCCCCGAATCTTTTTTGATTAGCTGCATGATGAGCTTAATCGTTGTGGTTTTTCCGGCTCCGTTTGCTCCTATAAACCCCATCACCGTCCCTTGGGGGATTTGCAAGTTTATGTTTTTAAGACTAAAAGTTTTATAATCCTTGTTTAAGTCTTTTATGTTTAAAATATAATCCATAAATTTTTCCTGTTTATAACTCTTCATCAAAAAGAAGCTTTACTATCTGTACAAATTCTTTTTCCGTTATCTTCAGCCTCTTTGCCTCATCTATAGCCTCGGCTATCTTTTCTTCAACTATGCTCCTTCCGGCTTCTTTAAGCCTTTCAGGATTTTGGTAGGCTACAAAGGAGCCCTTTCCTTGAACCGAGTCTATAAAGCCGTCCCTTTCCAATTCATCGTAGGCCCTCTTGGTTGTGATAACCGAAATTTGCAAGTCCTTTGCCAAGGTCCTTATGGAGGGGAGGGGGGCTCCTTCTTCTATTTCTCCGTTTAGGATTGCCTTTTTTATTGCCGAATATACTTGTTCGTATATAGGATCTTGGGATGAATTGGATATAATTATTTTTAGAATTTCCTTTACCTCCTTTTTAAAAAATAGCGGTACCTAATGTATATACAGTATATACTGTATATAAACACTTGTCAAGATCTAAAAAAGAAATTTTATAAAAATTTTTAATCTCAAAAGAACTTAAGCCGTTTCCCTCTTCTCTTTTTCCTTAAATTTTGATACATTATACATAATATGTTAGATTCTATAATTAAAATTCTTTTCGGCTCGAAGCATGAGCGGGATATTAAGGCCATGCTTCCGATTTTACACAAGATAAACGAAAAAGAGGCTTGGGCTCTCTCCCTCTCCGAGGAGGAGTTTAAGGCAAAAACGAATGAGTTTAGAGAACGCTATCAAAAAGGCGAATCCTTGAATTCCTTTATACCTGAAGCCTTTGCCCTTGCGCGTGAGGCAGCTAGGCGTATCTTGGGCGAGCGTCCCTACGATGTTCAGATTTTAGGCTCCCTTGTTCTCCATTCGGGAAAGATTGTTGAAATGAAGACGGGTGAGGGCAAGACCCTTATGAGCGTTGCCGCTGCCTACCTAAACAGCTTGACCGGAAAGGGCGTTCACATTGTAACGGTAAACGATTACCTTGCAGAGCGCGATGCCGACTGGATGAGGCCTGTTTATTCTTATCTTGGAGTAAGTGTCGGAGTTATCCTTTCCAATATGGAAAACGATGCCCGCCGTATAGAATATAACTGCGATATAACCTATGGCACCAATAACGAGTTCGGTTTTGACTACCTACGCGACAATATGCAGATGAGGCTGAAGGATAAGACCCAAAGGGAATTTTCCTTTGCAATCGTAGACGAAATCGACTCTATCTTGATAGACGAGGCAAGAACTCCCTTGATTATTTCGGGAGCTGCCGAAGACGACACTCAGCGTTTTTTTGAAGTTGACCGCCTTATCGGCCAATTAAAAGAGGTCGAAAAAAATCCCGAAACGGGAGAGTATCCTAATGAGCTTGAAGGCGAAGAAGTTATCGGGGACTATACGGTAGACGAAAAAAGTAAGCGCATTTCCTTTACCGATTCGGGTATGCTCCATATTCAGGACATCCTCCAAAGACAGGGGCTTATCAAAAGCGGAAACCTCTTTGATGAAGAAAACTTTGAGTACATTCACTATTTTACCCAGTCGGTGAGGGCCCATATTCTTTTCCATATAGATGTAGACTATGTTGTTCAGGACGGGCAGGTACAGATAGTAGACGAGTTTACGGGCCGTGTTTTGGAGGGACGCCGTTATTCTGACGGGCTCCATCAGGCTATCGAAGCTAAGGAGCATATTAAAATAGCTCAAAGGAATAGAACCCTTGCTACCATTACCTTCCAAAACTTTTTTAGAATGTATGACAAGCTTTCCGGCATGACCGGTACGGCCGATACGGAAGCCGTAGAGTTTACAAAGATTTATAACCTCGATGTTGTAGTTATTCCGACCAACCTTCCCGTTGCCCGAAAGGACGAGCATGACGTAATCTATTTAAACGAGAACGACAAATTTGAAGCTCTTTGTACCGAAATAAGCGAGGCATATAAGAGGGGGCAGCCCGTCCTTGTAGGTACTGTTTCTATCGAAAAGTCCGAGCTTATTTCAAAACTCTTGACAAAGAGGGGTGTAAGGCACGAGGTTTTAAATGCCAAGAATCACGAGAGAGAAGCCCTCATCATTGCAGAAGCCGGAGCAAAGGGCTCTGTTACCATAGCCACCAACATGGCAGGACGAGGTACCGACATTAAGCTGGGAGGAAGCCCCGAAATGCGCGCCAAAAAACGCACGGGAACAAATCCCAATCCCGATTATTACGAAAAGGTTCTTGCAGAAGAATATGCAAAATGGCAGGCTGACTATAACGAGGTAAAATCTCTTGGAGGCCTTTATGTAATAGGTACGGAGCGTCATGAAAGCCGCCGAATCGATAACCAGCTTCGAGGTCGTTCAGGCCGTCAGGGAGATCCGGGCCGCTCCAAATTCTTCCTTTCTCTCGATGACGACCTCATGAGGCTTTTCGGAGGCGAAAATTTAAAGAATGTTATGTCCAAGGTCGGAATGCAGGCCGGAGACCCAATAGAGCATCCTTGGATAAATAAGAGTATCGAAAAGGCTCAGACAAAGGTGGAAAACCGTAACTTCGATATTCGAAAACATTTGCTGGAATATGACGACGTATTAAACGAACAGCGCTCCTTTATCTATGAGCAGCGCAATGCAATCCTTGCAGACGAAAACCTCATCGAGCGTATTTATGCCACGTTAGAAGAATTTATAAGCGAAAAATTCGATGAGTATAGTTCAAGCTCAAAGACCGAAAAGGAAGAGAGAGCCCGTCTTATAAAGGACATCTTTAGGGAAAAGTTTGCCTATACCCTGACCGAAGAAGATTTTGCAAACATCGATAAAAAGAATCATGAAGAAGAGATAAACGAATTTGTCGAGCATTTTACAAAGGAACTAAAAGAAAAAGAAGCTCTTGCCGGTAAGGAAAACTTAAACATGTTTATCCGCTATCAATACTTGCAGGCTATCGACAAAAAATGGCTCGACCATCTTGAAAATTTGGAATCCTTACGCGAGGCTGTTTATCTTCGCTCCTACGGCCAAAAAAATCCTTTGACAGAGTACAAGCTTGAAGGCTTCGATATTTTTTATTCCATGCTTGACGATATAAGAATCGAAATCGCCTCCCGTCTTGTCCGTGTTCAAATCAGCACGGAAGAAGAAGCCCATGCTTCACGGCAAATGCGTTCCATTCAGGGAAATGCTCAACACAACTCGATGGGTAGTTTTTCTGGCGGAGGGCAGACAGCCCTTTCTGCAAGTAGCCGTCCCGAAAATGCTCAAGTTGTGCGTACCGTTCCCAAGGTCGGAAGAAACGATCCCTGTCCTTGCGGCAGCGGAAAAAAATACAAGCACTGCTGCGGAGCAAATTAATAATTAGGAATTAGGAATGAAGAAAAAACTTGTGGTGCTGGTTTCGGGGAATGGGTCTAATCTTCAAGCCGTAATCGACGGAATAAAAAAGGGTACCATTGATTATACGATTGAGGCTGTTGTATCAAACAAAAAAGATGCCTTTGCTCTGACCCGTGCCGAAAGGGAAGGAATTAAACCCCTTTATCTTCCCTTTAAAAAAGGATCATCCCGGAACGAATATGATGCCCTTCTTGCAGAAAAGGTTAAGGAATTTAAACCGGACTATGTTTTGCTTTTGGGCTGGATGAGAATTTTAACGGATAGCTTTATAACTTCATTTAAGGATAGGCTTATAAATCTTCATCCGGCCCTGCCCGGGACCTTTCCGGGAACGGAGGCTATAGAGCGGCAGTACGCGGCTTTTATGAAGGGAGAAATTTCGCGGTGCGGAATTATGACCCACTTTGTTCCCGATGAGGGAGTCGATTCGGGGCCTGTAATTTTTGCCGAAGAAGTTTCGATTTTTGAAAATGAGGGATTAGAAGATTTTGAAAAAAGAGTACATGAGGCGGAACACGCCCTTGTAATAAAAACATTAAAAACTTTACATTAAAGGAAAGAAGTTATGGGATTGGTATTGGCATCGGTTTCGGATAAGACTGGGTTAAAGGATTTTGCGGCTTGTTTAAAAGCGGCCGGTTATGATTTTATTGCCTCAGGAGGAACTGCAAAGACCTTGGAAGAGGCAGGCATTAAGGTAAAAGAGGTTTCCGAATATACCTCTTCGCCTGAAATTTTAGGCGGAAGGGTTAAGACCCTTCATCCCATGATTCACGGCGGCATTTTAGCCCGCGATACCGAGGAGGATAGGGCAGAGCTCAAGGCCCTGGGCTTTAGCGAAATCGACATTGTGATAGCCAACCTATACCCCTTTGAAAAAACTATAAGCTCCCCAAATTCGACTGAAAGCGATTGCATCGAAAACATCGACATAGGAGGAGTCGCTCTTTTAAGGGCGGCCGCAAAAAACTATTCCCGAGTTGCAATTATATGCGACCCGGCCGACTATGACGAAATTTCTTCCGAAATCGAGAAGGCGGGAGAGATTTCTCTTTCTTTACGCAAAAGATTGGCAATAAAGGCCTTTGACCTTTGTACCCGCTATGATGCGGCAATAACTTCTTGGCTTAGCAGGCTAAACCGGCTTAGCCACGGTATGGAAGAAAAAACCTCCCTTACCCTTTGTGCCCATCCGGGACAGGATTTGCGTTACGGGGAAAACCCTCATCAAAGGGCATGGCTTTACACAAACGAGCCTAAGACAGGCCCCTTAGGAGGCAGGGTCTTACAGGGAAAGGAGCTTTCCTATAACAACATCCTAGATGCCGATGCTGCATGGAGGGCTGTTTCTATGTTTACAAAACCTGCAGCCGTTGTGGTAAAACACCTCACCCCCTGCGGCCTTGCCGAAATAAATAAAGAGGATGCAAAGGAATCCGCATATTCTTCTCCCCATTCGGAAGTTTCTTTAGCCCTAAGGGCCGCCATCGACTGCGACCCTGTTTCAGCCTTTGGAAGTATAATCGCCTTAAACCGCCCCTTCGATAAGGCTTCGTTTGAAACTCTCGGCTCCTTGTTTGTCGAGTGTATTATAGCCCCTCTTTTTACCGAAGAAGCAAAAGAGCTTTTGTCTGGCAAAAAAAACTTACGCCTCATCGAGGCTCCCTTCCCTCAAGAAAAAGAGCTTTATGAATATAAGTCGGTCTTGGGAGGCTTTTTAAAGCAGGAAAAAGATTTAGGCGACCCTGAAAGCACCGAATATAAGGACGCAGCTTCAAGGAAGGCAACACCCCTTGAAAGGTCTCTTTTACAATTTGCCATGAAGGCCTGCACCATGGTTAAGTCCAATGCCATCCTCCTTGCAGCCCCGATAGATGCTTCAAATCCTCAAAAAGGCTTTTGCTCCGTCGGCATAGGCTGCGGCCAGCCCAACCGCGTGGATGCCGCCCGCCAAGCCATCGAAAGAGCCGGAGAGCGGGTAAAGGATGCTGTCCTTGCCTCAGATGCCTTTTTCCCCTTTCCCGACACAATCGAAGAAGCCGGTAAGGCAGGCATAAAGGCCGTAATCCAGCCCGGCGGTTCAATCCGAGACGATTTAAGCATTGAAGAATGTAACAAACACGGAATGGCTATGCTGGTAACGGGAGTAAGGCACTTTAAGCATTAGGAAATTCTAATACGAAATCTTCTGTATAATACTATCTTTTTGGCGCCAGTTTTTGTTGACACGGACTTGAAGATCCAGCTGAACCTTATAAGGAAAGATTTTACGCATTTCGGCCATGGATTTTACTCTTATGCTTTTGATGACGGCCGCTCCCTTGCCTATGAGCATGGCCTTCTGGCTCTCTTTTTCGACATAGAGAAAGGCCCGTACCCAAAGCTCTTTGCCGTTTTTACGCATTTCTGCATCTTCTACCCCTGCATAGAGGGCGTGGGGAATTTCTTCTCTGGTGTGGGCTATGGCCTGTTCCCTTATAATTTCGGTAATCCTAAAGACCACATCCTGATCGGTGTAGATGTCTTTCGGGTAGAGAGCTTCTCCTTCGGGAAGGAGTTCTATGAGGAGGAATAGAATTTCGTTTATGCCCTCATCCTTTAGGGCCGAAATTTCAACGATTCTTTCTTGCGGAATATCGGGAAGAAGCTTTGATATTTCCTTTCTTGCAAAGTCAATTTTTGAGGATGCCGGAGCTTTTGGTGCGCCGTCTCCCTTTGAGGCGGCAAGATCGGCCTTGTTGAGTCCTATTACTGTTTTTTCTTGTAAGGAGCTTAAAAGAGAGCAGATGTTTTTTTCTTCTTCTCCGAATTCCCTCGAAAGGTCTATGAGGTATAGGACGGCATCCCCTTCTTCCAGACGGGTTTTTGCAATTTCTTGAAGTTTTAGGTTTAGTTTTTTTTCGGATTTGTGGTAGCCGGGGGTATCGATAAAAACTATCTGTCCCTTGGTGGTGTTTACGATACCCCTGATTGCATTTCGGGTGGTTTGCGGAATTGAAGATACAATCGAAACTTTTTCGCCCGAAGCCGTATTTAAGAAAGTTGACTTACCGGCTGAGGGGCGTCCTATTATCGTTACAATTCCGCTTTTCATTTTATGCGCTTTGGCAGCCTTCGCAAGATGTGCAAGAGTTAAACTTTATCTTGTTTTCTGTAAGCATGAGAACTTTTGTCGGGCATCCTTCAACGCACTTATTGCATGAATCGCAAAGAGCATAATCTACCTTGGGTATTCCGTCTATTACCTTTATGGCTCCGGTAGGACAGTTCTTTTCGCACTTCATACACTTTATGCAGCCTCGCTTACAGTTTTTCATAATCTGGGGCTTACGCGGGTTTTTGCATGAACAGAGGGCTATGGCTCCCTTTTGATCTATAGGAACAGTGGTTAAAATGTGCTGCGGACATTGGGCAACACAAACTGCACAGCCTGTACACTTATCGTAATCTACTTCAGGAAGTCCGTTTTCTTTGACATGGATGGCATCAAAGGGGCAGGCATGTTCGCAGTCGCCAAGGCCTATGCATCCCCAATCACATTCCTTTGTTCCGTTAATCGAAATCTTTGCAGCCTTACAGGTTTTGACTCCTATGTAGTCACACTTGTTTTTGCATACATCATGAGAACCTTGACAGGTTAAAACCGCTACCATGGCCGAAGCCGAAGCATCGACACCCATTATCTTTCCGATAGCTTGAGCTACAGGAGCGGCTCCTACAGGGCATCCGTTTACCGGTGCATCGCCTGCCGCAACTGCTGCAGCAAATCCGTCACAGCCGGGGTAACCGCAGGCACCGCAGTTTGCTCCCGGAAGAGCTTCTCTTACGGCTGCAGCCGTCTTATCCGGTTCCACATAAAATATTTTCTTAAAAAAGCCAAGTAAAAGGCCCAACAAAAGAGACAACACCAGCGATACGGCCAAGGTCAATAAAATAATATTCATGCATACTCCAATAAAACTTTATTTCTCTTGTATAATGCCATATTTTCAGTTTTTGTGCAAGTAATGGGTTTTAAAAATCCTAAAAGAAAATATATCCTTAATTGTTAATTTTATTTTTTTATGTTATACTGTTTCTATGAATACAAGAAAAATGCCCATAGGCGTTCAAAGCTTTGATGTTATACGAAAAGAAGGTTTTGTTTATATCGATAAGACTGAACTCATTTGGAAACTGGTAAGTGAGAGCCGTGTTCACTTTTTAAGCCGTCCCCGCCGTTTCGGGAAAAGTCTTTTGCTTTCAACATTAAAAGCCTACTTCCTAGGTCAAAAAGATCTTTTTAAGGGCTTAGCTATCGAAAAACTTGAGGAGGAAGAAAAAGAGAAAAGGGAAGTCTGGCAGGAGTATCCCGTACTTTACTTGGATTTTAACATAGGTATTTACGATACAAAAGAAGGCCTTTTAAACAGACTCAGCTCTTTTTTGCAAGAGTATGAAAAAATATACGGAAGTACGGGGCTTGACTTCCCTGACCGTTTTCAAAACTTGATAAGGACTGCCTATGAAAAAACGGGCAGGCAGGCTGTTATTCTCATCGATGAATACGATAAGCCCCTCCTTCAAACTATGTGGAAGGATGAGTCCTTAAACGAAATCTACCGCACAATACTTAAAGGCTTTTACGGCGTTATCAAAAGTGCGGATCAATATATCCGCTTTGCTTTTTTGACAGGCGTTACAAAGTTCAGCAAGGTAAGCATCTTTAGCGATTTAAACAATCTGCGTGATTTGAGCCTTTTGCACGATTATTCTTCAATCTGTGGAATTTCGCAAGAGGAGCTTGAAGCCGGTTTCCGTCCTGAGATTAAAGCCCTTGCCGAAAAAAACGGCTTGAGCTATGATGAAGCTCTTAGAAAATTAAAACAAAGATATGACGGCTATAAATTTTCCGAAGACGGAAAAAATATGTACAATCCTTTTAGCTTGTTAAATGTTTTTGCCGACGGAAAAATGCGGGACTATTGGTTTGCAACAGGAACTCCGACCTTCTTGGTCGACTACTTAAAAAAAGCTTATTACAATATTCCCGACCTTGACGGAAACGTAAAAATGAACGAAGCCGGTTTAGAGACCTATAGGGCAGAGACCTTAAATCCCTTACCTATTTTGTTTCAATCGGGATATTTGACCATTAAGGACTATAACGATTTTTCCCGCCTTTACCGTTTAGGCTTTCCGAATGACGAGGTGCGTTACGGCTTTTTAGATAATCTTCTGCCGGCCTACACCCCGATAAGAACCGACAAAACGGGATTATCGATTTGGGAATTTTACGAACAAATCGAGGCGGGGGATGTAGACGGTTTTATGCAAAATATGAAGGGAATAATTTCAGGCATTCCCTACGATAACCTAACCGAAAAGGATTTAGCCCTGCGTGAGCAAAACTATCAGACAGCGGTTTATCTTGTATTTGCTCTTATGAACCAATTTGTGCAAACTGAGGTTCATTGTGCAACAGGAAGGGCCGACTGCGTTGTAGAATTCAAAGATAAGGTTTATATCTTCGAGTTTAAGCTCACCTCAAACGGAACGCCGGAAGATGCTTTAAAGCAAATAAAAGAGAAAAACTATTCCGGCAAGTACTCCGGAAGCGGTAAAAAAATAATAGCAATCGGCTCAAGTTTTGATGAAGAAAAAAGGACAATCAAGGATTGGGTAATTGACAAGTAACATTTCTATGGTGTATTGACACAAGTGAAATTCGAAAATTGACACAATCGCTTTTTTTCATTATAATACACCTTATGTTAAATCCTGAAAATATACGCAATTTTTGTATTGTAGCTCACATAGACCACGGTAAGTCGACCCTGTCAGATAGGCTCATTGAAAAGACTAAAATAATAGATGAGCGTTATCATCGCAATCAGATGACCGACGATATGGACATAGAAAGAGAGCGGGGTATTACCATAAAAAGCCACGCAGTCCGCATTCCTTACACGGCTAAGGACGGTAAAAACTATGTTTTAAACTTTGTAGATACTCCCGGTCACGTAGACTTTTCATATGAGGTTTCGCGTGCAATTGCCTCTTGCGAGGGGGCTATCTTAATAGTGGATGCCACTCAGGGCGTTGAGTCCCAAACTCTTTCCAATATGTATCTTGCCCTTGAACACGACTTGGAAATTCTCCCCGTCATAAACAAGATAGATCTGCCTGCAGCCGATGTGGACGCCGCAAAGCATCAGATAGACCACGATCTTGGGCTTGATTCCGATGTGGCTGTGGCCGTTTCTGCAAAAACTGGCGAAAATATCGATGCTCTTTTTGAGTCTATAGTAACGACCTTTCCGCCTCCCAAGGGTTCAAAGGAAAATCCCTTGCAAGCCCTTATCTTCGATTGTCACTATGACCCTTATCGGGGTGTTGTAGTCCACGTGCGTGTTTTTGAAGGAATGATAAAACCGGGAATGACCATCCGCTTTATGAATACGGGAGGCGAGTACAAGGTAGAAGAAACAGGAACCTTTGTCCTCGACCTTGTCAAACAGGATTCCTTGCAGGCAGGAGAGGTAGGCTATATAATTGCAGGTATTAAAACCGTTTCCGATGTAGGAGTAGGAGACACCATTACCGATGCTGCCGCTCCCTGTAAAACTCCCTTATCCGGCTTTAAAGAGGTAAAGCCTGTAGTTTTTTCTTCAGTTTATCCCACGGATACAAACGACTACGAGGAGCTCCGCGAGTCCTTTGAAAAATTAAAACTGAACGATGCAAGCTTAACCTGGGAAAAGGATTCATCCCTTGCCCTCGGTCACGGCTTTAGGTGCGGTTTTTTGGGCCTCCTCCATCTTGAAATCGTACAGGAGAGGTTGGAAAGAGAATTCGATCAAGCCGTTATTTTTACGGCCCCCTCGGTACGGTATAAACTGACGATGCGCACGGGAGAAGAAATTATTTGCGACAACCCTGCCGATTATCCCGATGAGGGGCTTATCGCTTCGGCTGAAGAGCCCTATATAAAAGCAACGGTTATAACTCCTTCCACCTATCTTGGAAACGTTATGTCGCTTTGTATGGAAAAGAGGGGAGTGCAGACCAATATGACCTACTTGGATGAAAAACGGGTTGAGATGACCTATGAGATGCCCTTGGCCGAGGTCTTATTCGATTTTTATGACAGGCTTAAAAGCATAAGCCGTGGCTATGCCTCCTTTGACTACGAGGTTATAGGAACTAGGCCGACAGATTTGGCTAAGATAGATATTTTGATCAACGGAAAACCTGTTGACGCTCTAGCCCAGCTTGCCTATAAGCCTAGTGCCTACGACAAGGCTCGTCTTGTCTGTGAAAAGCTTAAAGACGAAATACCGCGCCAGCAGTTTAAGATCCCGATTCAGGGCGCTATCGGCAGCCAGATAATAGCGAGGGAAACAATTTCAGCCCTGCGAAAAGACGTTTTAGCCAAATGCTACGGAGGCGATATTACCCGAAAGCGAAAACTCCTCGAAAAGCAAAAGGAAGGAAAAAAGCGCATGAAGATGATAGGCGACGTCGAACTTCCGCAGTCCGCCTTCCTGGCTGTATTGAAGACAAAGGAAGATTAAGCTTATTAGGGGAGGAAAGACACTTTTTTCGGATAAAAGTTTTCCTTTCCCCTAACTCTATATCAGATATAAAATTATAAAACCATCAAAATAAAAACTCCACAAAAGTAGAAAAAACAGTTGAAAAAAACTCTCATTAGAAAAACCATCCAAAAAAGGTTCTTGGGTTACTTTTTTGGCCGGTTTTCGGCTGAAGCGGCACGTAGGACAACCCAAGAGACGTTCTGCGTGCCCTTTCTTTATTTATGGAGTTTTTTTGTGGTAGTAGTAACATTTTCCAGCCTTAAAGGCGGAACAGGGAAGTCATCGGTTGCAATTATAGTATCGATGGCTTTAAAAGCAGCTGGAAAGCGAGTATTGACAATAGACATGGACATTAATAATTCAATGTCATTCTATTTTTTAGAAGATGGTAATGAAAGTGAAAGAAAAAACATCGCCTATGCTTTGCAAGGTGAATCTCTTCTTGATTTTACCATCCATACAAACAAAGGTGTTGATATAATCCCCTCCAGTCTTAGACTTGTAGACTTGAGAGCTATGTCTGTAAATGTCTTGAAAAGACTTATCCCAAGCCTTGAAAATTCCTATGATGTAGTAACTATTGACACGGCACCAACTTACGACAACATCGTACTGAATGCTGTGAACGCTTCCGATTATGTTATAACACCGATAAATTACTCTCAGTTTGATTTTAACTCTTCAATTTTTTTAGGGCAAAAGCTCAGAATGGAAACGGACCATTTTGATAAATGGTTCTTGTTTTTTAACGGCCATGAAAGCCGTTATGATGAAAATCCTGAAAGTTTACAAAACCAGTATAAAGAACTTTTTAAACAAAATGAAACTTTCGGAACAAAAGTATTAGATATTACATTCCCATTCACTAGAAACATAAGGAAATTCGCCGATGCCGGCGAAATAATTCAAAACAAAGGACAGACTCTAAAACTTCATAAATCCGTATGTGATTTATGTTCCGTCATTATGGACGAAGAAATTCGTCCTGAAAAATTTTAGGGGTAAATTATGACACTATATGAAAAACTATACAAATCCTTAAAAGAAGAGTTTGCAAAAGATTCACTTAAACCGATTTCTAAACAGGCAAAAAAGCTGCTTGAAAAAATTATAGCAAATCAAGAATTGTACCCGGTTGCAGTGAAGATAAACAAAGCTAAAAACACAATGACTATTCGGTATGATAGTAGCATGCCTTCAAGCTTCCCTGAGTTTGTTCTCCTTGTAAAAGAATTTTCATATGGTAAAGAATATTATCCTATTCAAGAGATTTATTTTAATGACCAAGGAATTATCGGAAACGTTGAGCTGGTACCGATCGGATATAGTTTTATCATGGGCAGCAAAAAGCAAAAACAGAGTACCGCACACTGCCGACTGATGATTGAACATATCAATAGAAAAAAATTAGCCTCAAGTGAGGCTAATTAAAGGAGAAAGAAAATGAAATTTACTGCCATAGATATTATTGAAATTATAGGTCTGTCAACTATATCTTTTGTCTCTTTTAACATTATCCGTGACACGTTTAAAGAAGCCGAGCATTCTATTGGAGATTATATTATTAAAGGGGCTGCAGTAAGTATAGTAATTGTTCTTTTGCTAATAAAGATTATTCATATTTATAACGACGGAATATTAAAAAATAAAGAAGATAGTCAATATGTACAAAAAATATCATATTCCATATCTTCAAAAGAAATAGTTAGAGAAAAAGATAAAATAACATACAATCTTAATTTTGAAATAAAGAGTTCTGCAGATATTAAAAATCATACTATTTATATCACAAAAGAAGAGTATGATTTATTGAAAGAGGGAGACATTCTTCCTTGTTTGTATAACACAGAAACAAAATCAATAAAACTTGATGAAAAAGAGTTTGCTAAACTTATTAAATCCTTAAAAGATAAGGAGAACTCTCAATGAAAAACTATACATCAATACAGCATAATCATAGGCATAAGATGATTGAAAGAGATTTTATTGAATCTGCAATAGTAAATACACCGGAACTTTCGTATAAATATCAAATTTATATATTAAAAAATGGGTATACGGTAAAGAAACATTATAGAAAAACTTTATCGGCGGCATATAAAGTTCAAAATAAAAATATAGGAGAATAAAAAAATGGCAAAATTAACGGCATTAAGCAACATGGGCAAAGCCTCTATAGCTAATTCAGGAGCAAGTGAACTATCTGTTATGGTTCCAATAGATACCATAAATTTAAAAGACGAATTTAAAAATCTGTTTCCGTTAAATGGAAATATGGTAGATACAATTACAGAAAATATATTATCCGATACTTACGATAAAAGCCAACCTATTCATGTATGGAAAGAAGGGATGGTTTTAGTCGATGGTCATCATAGACTTGCTGCTGCAAAAAAGGCAGGATTAAAAGAAATACCCGTATTCTATCATTATTTTAAAGATTTGGAAGAAGCTCTAGCCTATGCTATTAAACTTCAAACCGATAGAAGAAATCTATCGGATGGAGAGCTTTTAAAAATATTACAGACTCTTGATCAAATAAAACAGGCAGGAAGGATAGCCTTAGATTCCAACGAAAAGGCTTCCGGTAAATCCGCCGAAATCACAGCTAAAAAAATAGGAGTTTCAAGATCTAAAGTTGAAAAGGTTAGAACAATTCAAAATAAAGCTTCGGAAGAAATTAAAAAGGCTGTTGAAGATGGAGAGATGTCTATCAATGCAGCTTATAATGCCGTTCAAAATACATCAAAAGAAAATGAAGTTTCTATAATCGTGGAGTCCTATACTTGTGAATTGGAAGTGAGTAAAAAACAAGTCAAACGGCTTGAAGCTTTTTTCAAAAAAGAAAATATAAAATATTTTTTAGTAAAGAAGCTTTAAAATATATTAGCGACTGGAGGAAGATATGTTTTTTATTTTTTTATTTATTTCTATTATTTTACTGACGTTATCTATTATTTTAAAGATTTTTAAAATAGGAGAATATTTTGGACGATCTCGTCAGGATTATTTGATTGTTTTATATGTAATTCTTTTTTTTGTTACTTTGACAATCATAATAACGCTAAAATAGGGTTTCAAACAAGAAAACATAAAATATTCTTTAGAAAAGAAAGTTTAAAATATATTAGGGGAAAATAAAAATGAAAGAACTTATAGTCAATAATTTTGCAGGTATTAAAAAAAACAAATTTGAAATATCACATCTTACAATCTTTCAAGGTTATGGCTCAAGAGAAATTTTACGTCTCATTGCAGCTTTAGAGTGGATTGAAAAAAATATGTTTATGATAAATTTGGAATTATCTGAATTTTTTAATAAAAAAACAAAAGAAAATATATTTTCGAAAAATATCCAAGATGTTTTGAGTTTTCAAAATATTCATAATTTTATTTCAACAAAAACTAAAATTGTGTATAAAACAGATTTTACTATTTTTACTCTTTATGGAAATAATTGTAATATAAAAAAAGTAAAAAACTCACCTAAAATATATTTAAGGCCTAAAATCCATCATATTCCTGAAGGAAGAGAATTTGTATACTACATATTGCAATTGCATAAAGTTAGAGGAATTCAATCGGTATTATATGAATTTTATTCTTCTGCAATTGAAGTATATAGAACTCTTAAAAACACAAATATGTGTTTTACATTAAATGATGATGTATTCAATGTTTATCTTAAAGATTTAGAAGAAATATTAAAAATTAATGTAAAGACAAAAGATTATCCATCAGGACAAAGTCTTGATTATTTTGAAGATGGGATAAAATCTATAGTTCTTATTATCATGTTTTTTGAAGCATCCGGAAAAATAAGTTCAAGAGATAACTTATCTTCAATGGATTTTAAAAATAAAATAAATAATAAATTTTTAAATTTTTTAGCAAAAGAAAATTTTACTAAACAAGAGATTGAAAAATATATAAATTCTTCAAAATTACTATCGAATGGATTAAAAAAATTTTTATTTGAAAATAAAATAATACATAAAACTCCTTCAAAAAATATAACTGAAAATATAAATTTAGATTATAAAATACGAAAGATATTTGAAGGCTATTACACAGAATATTATCAATATATTATTGAGTCAATTGATTCCAATATACAAAAGAAATTTCAAGAATCTTTTTTTAGTCATCTAATGAATAAATTAAATAATAATGATTATTTGATAATATCTACGATAGATAATTTTATCTACAAAAAATATATAAAAAACAAAAAAAATATTTTTGATTATAGAATCTATTTTGTGGAAAGAAAATAATATCGGAATCATTGGAGAAATAGAACTTAATTTTATTGATGAAAAATTATTACTTGATTTTGAACAAAAGGAGAAGATGAAAAATGAAAAAGATTGATTATTGGGATTTAGCCGACAGTGAGCGTTTATATTATACAAGCGTAAATGAAGCAGTTGAGGGAATTTTAAAAAAAATCCAAAAAGAAGAAAGAGAAATACCGAAAGTCTTAACATTAACAGGTTTTGCAAAAATGGAGCCTGATGTAAAAGGTGAGGCAACTTGTATTTTAGATGATTTTCTACAATCTTTGGATTGTAATTTTAATTATTTCGATGACGTTGCTACAGAACCCACAGAAAGAATGAAAAAGGCAGCAGAAAAGTTTGTAAGGGAAGTATTAAAAGATTATGAAGTTTCTAATTGCGAGCTTGCTTGTACAAAAGAAGTGAATATCAAACTATGGATTAAAAGACATCCTGATTGGGATAAATAAAAGGAGATATAGTTTATGGAATTTGATAAGTCAAGAGTATATACGGCGGTAAATGCCGATGAGTTGAAGATTGGGAGTAAGTGCATTTTTGCAGATACGGTAAAAGGCTTGCGAAGAAAAGTAGAAGAAGACGCTGATTGTGTTGAAACATTTTACAGACTACATAACACCGGTGCTGATAACTTGTTCGTAGGTAATAATTATGCGTATTGTTACGCCTATCTCATCGAATCGCCCAACGAACCGAAGTACAAGCCGTTTGAAAGCGTGAAAAAGCGACGGAAGCAATTAAAAAACACGGCGGGTGGATAAAATGTAGAAAAAGCTCTCTTGCTTTTTTTATAGTTGCGTATGATGAAAAATCAATTCGCACTTACATTAGTGGACTGACTGGCGGATTAAATACGGAAGATCTTTATAACAGATATGTCTTTGCCGACGACGGTAGCCCTTGCGGGGAATTGTAATGACCTACTTATCTGTATGCAGCGGTATAGAAGCTGCAACAGTTGCATGGAAGCCGTTAGGCTTTAAGCCTGTAGGTTTTGCAGAAATAGAACCGTTCCCGTGTGAACTGTTAAAGCAAAAACCCAAGTCAAAGAATTCTTTGACGGTAAAACGGGCGATCCTATGGATATTCCGTTTTAATAGTTTTGATAAACTTATCGAAGGAGAAATTCAATAAATATAAAAGATAAGGAGTGAACAAAATGAAACAAACATTTCCGGTAGTTTTTAATGAAAAAACATTAAAAGAATTAAAAAACAAAATGTACATTGGAGTCGGAGGAGACAGTACAGAATATATTGTAGGAGAAACAATATTAAATGCTGATAGTCCTACCGAACAGGCAACATGGTATAGGGCCGCAAGAGTAAGCCTTATAGACGAGTTTGAAAATCTCTGTGACTTTCTGATAGCAGGAGAAACAGATAAAGCAGTAAGTCTTGCATATTCGATCAAAGAGTATCTAATTGAAGCAGACTCTACTTGCCATGAAACAGTTAAACGTTTTAAGGCAAAACTTGAAGAAATGACAGAATAAAATTAAGGAGAGAAAAATGAAAACATTAAATTCGGTAATCATTGAAGGAAACATGGTTAGGGAACCTGTTTTTAAAATTACATCAAATGGAACGGCTACATGTAATTTTTCCATAGCTGCAAATAGGAGTTACAAAAAAGGTGATGAGTTTATGCAAGAAACATCCTATTTTGATGTAGAAACATGGGCACATCTTGCAAAGTTATGTGATGAAAACGGAGCCAAGGGTAGATGTGTGCGTGTTGTAGGTAGACTTAAACAAGATAGATGGACTGATTTAGAGGGTAAAAAATGCAGCAAGGTAAAAATAATTGCTGAACATGTAGAGTTTAAACCTATTCCTGAAAAGGATAATAAAGGAATGAATTATGATTAACAATCTTTTAATAGGCGATTGTAGAAATATACTTCCCTCTCTTCCTGATAAGCTCGTTCAATGCGTAGTTACAAGCCCTCCTTATTTTAACTTACGGGATTATGGAGTAGAAGGTCAAATAGGATTAGAGGACTCAGTAGAGGATTATGTTAATTCCTTAGTCAATGTATTCCGTGAAGTAAAGCGGATATTAAAAGATGACGGTACCTTATGGCTTAATCTCGGAGATAGTTATGCAGGAAGCGGCAAGAATAGGAACGCAAAAGGCATAGACTATGGACTTAAAGAAGAATATGAAGATGCACACCATAAAGGAAGACGACAAGGCCTAATTAAAAAAACACCTCTTTCCGGGAAACTCAAACCTAAAGATTTGATAGGAGTCCCTTGGAGAGTTGCCTTTGCTCTGCAGGATGACGGCCGGTATTTAAGACAGGATATTATTTGGAATAAACCTAATGTCATGCCGGAAGCAGTAAAAGACAGATGCACAAAAAGTCATGAGTATATTTTTCTTTTATCAAAAAACAAAAACTATTATTTTGATAATGAAGCCATTAAAGAAGAAGCTAGTACTTTTGAAAATCGGCCGCATGGAATTGTACGGAACAGAATATATGAGTACGACAGTAAATTAAACGCTATGAATCCTAAATATAATATGAGACGTGATGATAAAAGGGATGCTATAAAATCCTCTCATCCTCAAAAAAGACTTAATCGAAAGGACAGCAGTTATGATATAACAAAACGCAATAAAAGAGATGTATGGACTGTCAACACTAGACCATATACAGAAGCTCATTTTGCGGCTTTCCCTCCGGCTTTGATACAACCTTGTATTTTAGCTGGAAGCCATGAAGGATATATAATCCTTGATCCGTTTTTTGGTTCAGGTACTGTGGCAGAAGTAGCGGCTTTATTTAACAGGAACTGGATAGGAATAGACATAAATGAAGAATACGCCCCTCTGTATAAAAAGAGGCTGGGTCTCTTTGCTTCATAAAGTGAGGAATGAATAAATGAAACAGCAAGCTATTTTTAATCTATTAAAAAACACCTTCGGACAAAACAATCTCCTTACCGTACCGACTCTTCTTGTTAAAAAGCTAAAAGGAGACCATTGTGCCGCTCTTTTTTTAGGTCAACTCATATATTGGACAGGGAAAGGAGCTAATCCTGATGGATGGATTTATAAAACCTATCAGGAATGGGAAGAAGAACTTTTTATAAAAAAAGATAAGGCTATGGCCATTAAAAAGAAGCTTGAAGAACTTAATTTGATTACTACTATGGTAAAAAAAATAGGAAATACGCCAATATTGCATTATAAAGTCAATCAGGAAACTTTAATAGAGTTCTTGCTTGAGACTTGCGAAAAAGAAGGAGATGACAAACCCGAAGATAAAGAGATTGATACACCTTCTGATAATGAAGAAAAGCCTAAATCTGATAAAGAACCTTCTGATGATACTTCTTATAATCAGGACGAAATAGAAGAAAAAACCAATGGCAAAAGTGGTAATTTCAGAAAGTCGGAAATTCCGAAAGTGGGGAAAACCCACTTTCCAAAGTGGGAAATTCCCACTTTCCAAGAAAGTGGTCAAAACCCACTTTCTATTAGTAACATAAACTACATCATAAATTACATACATAAACTACTCTCTCTACCCGAAAAACTTGAATTTACAGTTCAAGAATTAATTTCAGGAAAAAATGAGAGAGAGAAGGAGTTTTTAATTATTACAAAAAAAATTCATGAAGTCTTTTTGTCTTGCAATATCAAACCGAATACAAAGTTTAAAGACTTTTTAGAATCGGATTTTATTACAGGTATTACAATGCTTTATGATCAAAAAATTTATGTGAGTTTAGAAACTCTATTAAGTTCTTGTGAAAACTATGCAAAAGTTCTGGCTTTAAAGCGTGAAGGAGCGACTTGGTGGAAGGCCGTCTTACCTTTTGACAGATTCTGCCAAAATAAAATAATATCAAAGTTTTTACCTGAAAATTTTAATCTTGAAGATTTTATTTCGGAAAAAGAAAGGTCTAAAAAAACTAAAGATTATAATAACAGCTGGGTAAAAAGCTTTGAAACAATACCGTTTTAGGAGGGGTAAATGACAGGAGAAATGTTAGCTAAAAAAATTATGAGTAAAATGACGGTAAAAAAAATTATTTATTGTCCTAGTCATGGGAATGTAGAAGTTGATGTTTTTAAGGGAGAAGCTGATGATAAAGCCGTTTGTCCTTATTGTGAAAGGATAAATGAAGCCAGTCGGACAGCTGCTATCGAAAAGATGAGAAAGTTAGAAGTAATGGGGTTATACGAAGAACACTATGAAGCTACTCTTGATAACTTTTTTCCTCCTACAAATAAAGCAAAAGCTCATCTTGAAGCTATTAAAGGATTTGCAAAAAAACCGGGAAGAAAATGCTTGGTATTTTACGGCAACAGCGGCACGGGAAAATCGAAGCTTTTAAGTGCCTTGGTAAAAGAATTAGGCGGTAAGTATACAACTTACGAATGGCTTAATTTAAGAATAAAGTCAAGTTATTCTCCAAAAGCTAAATATTCCGAAGAAGAAATATTTAAAGAACTATGTACAATTCCTTTTTTAGCCATTGATGAAATAGAAAAAGGGCCTGATAAAGACAGAATAGAACATCTATCTTTTATTATCAGAGAAAGATATGAGCGTCATAAACCCTTAGCGTTGGCAGGGAATTTTACATGGAGCTGGCTTAAGGAGACGTTTGACGGATCAATAATAAACAGGTGGCAATGTGCCGGTCAAAGTTTTGAATTTGACTGGGATAGCTATAGACCAAATTTAAGGAGTGAATAAATGAAAAATGAAGATGAAAGACCTAGGCAAAAAGATAGCTTATGTAAAGCTATCACACAAAAAAGTGCCGGTGTCTGCAGAGCTGAAAAAAATGATCGTCGACTTTTACGCGGACATGTAACACAGTTGATAAAATAAGGAGAGAGAAAAATGAAGTATGACATGATGAATATTATAAAATCGACAGATAAGTTTTTTAAAAAACTTTCAAATCTTTTATTGATTTTTTTAATTAGAATCATTGAATCGGCATTAGGATGCTTACTGGCATTTATTTTATTATCACATCTTATAAAGGGAGTGTAAGAAAGATGGATATAAAATTAAAAATAACCCCTGAAACAGCAAGACAGATAGCCTGCGATTTAAACAATAAGGAAATTAATTTTTTACCTGAAACGGAAGCATTTTTGAAGAATACTTTAAACATAGTAAACAGAAAATGTCTTTCTCTTAGGGATGAAATTGAAGAATTCGATGAAATAAATCTTACTTATATAAGTAATGGAGGAAAATAATGAATACCATATCAAGATTTTTGCATTTACAAAACACACAACTTACGGATGAACATAACCTTATATTAACTGATGATGTAGTTTTAAAAGACGGAAGTATTTTACAGTTTGATAATAAAGGTTATTTGCATGGAACAATTGAATGTGACGATGGACAGTTAGAATATTGGGTACACGGGCGTCTTCATGGAAATCCTGCCGTAGTAAGCGGCGATCTTAATATTCGTGAACATTGGCAAAATGGAGTATTTATTTCTTGCGAAAAGTTAAAATAAATACCTTGTAATTTATATCGTTTTAATGATAAAATAACAACATAAGGAGATAAAGAGAATGGAATTAAAAGATTTTAATATTGAAATGTTAAAAAATCCTATTATAAAGGATGAGTTTACCGAAGACGGTAAATTGATATATGGAGTAAGGATAATAGAAAACCATGTAATTCGATTCTATGATGGTAAGATTACAAATTTTATCCTTGAAGATGAAAGTCCTGACCCCGCAGTAGAAGGTCCCGGCTTTATAGAGTACAGAACCGATGGAGTTATTACAAGAGACGATGAAAATCGTCCTGCAAGAGTAAGTAACGGATTTAAACATCGAGAGTTCTGGAAAGACGGAGTTCTAATCCGAAGCGAGGATGTGTAAATATTTTTAAAAAATTATCCACAAATGCACAAATCCACATGAAAGGGAGGAGCCTAAAACTCCGTACTGATTGTGGAGCTTGTGTAGCTTGTGGTTAATTTTAAAATGTAAAAAATTATCTTTCAACATAGAAAAAATTCTTTTTTATTTCTTTAGAAGCATTAGTTTTTTTAAAGTTTTTAGATTGTTCAAAACCGACATCTGCAATACTCGGAAAAGAGAAAAAATGAGGATAATGAGTTTCAGTATTTTGAGCAGAAATACTCCATGCAACAGGATTATTATCTTTTAAAATTACAACATCCATAAAAATGTCTTTTCTTGCAATTTTATCAATAGGTATAGTTGTCTTTTCATTTACCACCACAGGAATAAATCCTTTAATACCAAAGTTTTTTGCAGTTTGTGTAAGAGAATTTCTTAGATCAAAAAAAGCTTTCTTATCTTGTGAAGCATTAAATATTGTTTCATTATCAATAAATTTTACTGCAATAGGTTTATTATCATTATTTACACAAAAAAAAGGAGTAAAAGATTTAAAATTCCAATTTTCTTTGGCATCTAATTTTTTTGCAATATCATGTAATATTGTAATTTCATACGGAGAACTAAAAGTATAATTAAAATAAGGTTTTATATTTTTCTTTATTAAAGGATCTTTATCATTAATATTCATATTATTGGTTAAAATAATATATTCATTATTCCACCCTTTATTTGGTGTATAAAAATTAAATTTCCCATGATCTAAAATAATATGACCTAAAAACTTATTTTTACCACCAAGCTGATTTATTTTTAACTCGATTTTTGAAGTAAGAAAAATATCTTCTGAACTTTCTTGGACATTGCCGGAAGGATGATTATGTGCTAAAATAATCTTCAAATCATTTTTTTTAACATGTTCACAAATTAAATCTAAAAAAGGGTCTTCTGATGGAAACCTTTTAAAGTTTTTATTTGGCTGAAGAGCAGCTTTACAGCTATTTAGACTATGGGAACAAATTCCTATATGTTCGACTATTTTATAATCTTTATCTAAAAATAAGTATCTAAATGTCTCTTCTTTTTTATTACGATAGATAGATAAAACATCTCCTAATTTTTTTATAGATTCTGAATCAAAACAATTATCATTATTGACAAGTTTTACTCCTATAACTTCTTCAACCGAAGGAGGCGGTTCTCTTATTTTTGCCGAAAAAACATGTTGGAAACGAGGTTTTTTATCTTCCATATCCATACTCCAGTTTATGAGTATTAGTTTTAGCCTTAATGGTTTCGTGTTTTTCATGGCTACGGTCATAAGAAACATCTTTACTCATTATTAAGTTAGCTGTCTCCTGACCTTTAAATACAGAACGCATTAAGGCATCCGGTTTCAATTTATTATCGGCGATAGCCTTAAGACTGGAGTCAATTTCTTCACGCATTTTCATTTTAGCGACTATTTCATTTTCCGGCTTAATATATTTATCGCCTATTAGTTCAAACCCGCCATGTTTTTGAGCCAAATTATGAATCATGACAGCTTCAAACGAAGAAAGTAAATTTTTATTTTCTTCTCTATTTTGCTGTAAAAGATTGGTCATTTTCTTTCGATTATCAGGATTTTTACAATTATCCTTATAAAATTCTTTAGCATCTTTTTGAATTTCATTTTTAATTTTATTTGTTTCTTTTTCCTGATTATATTCTTTAGCTACTTTTTTTAATATTTTTTGACTTCGCTCATCAAATTGTTCAAGATTATACATGAATTGATACTTTGTTTTTGCACCCGATTCTGCAACTTTCATTTCATGCAAAATCGGTTGAATACTTGAATATTTACCATCAGCGCATACAAGTAACGGTCTTATATTTTTTGTTGTATCAAGACTCAAGTTAAGTTCTAAAGCATCCTTTCCGAATATATAAGTATTCCCTCCTGCTCCTGTAGAGGCAGAATGCAATTCGGCGGCAACTTTATTTATATCTTTCATAATACTTCGGTTAAGCATATTTTCAGGAATATCTTTTTTTGTATGGTCAAAAAAAGGAAGAATATCCTTACTTGAACATTCCTGTAAAAGAGAGTTGAATTGAGTAATATAATAATCTTCAGGAGAACCATATTTATAAGGCTCCCATACAGTTTTAATTGATCCATCCATTAAACTAGGCATAACTTACTCCTTATAAAGTAATAAAAAGGATGGACTCATATTAAAATATGAAGTCCATCCTTAAAAATAAACCTTACCTTTCAACTGCAATAGCGCGCTCGATAGGTTTTACCGATTTTTGCACTTCTTTTCCCTTATTAATGTCCTTATCAGGGTTTGCTTTTAAGAAGTCTTTACCGTTTTCAGTATTAAGCCATTGCTGGCCTTTTTCGGTTTTAAGCCATTCTTTACCTTTGTCTGTTTCGATAAAGATTTCTTTTGCAGCTCTGTCGCCCATTTTGAAAATCTGCATAGGAGATTTTTCAAGTTCTTTTGCAAAGTTTTCTTTAAACTCAGCAGCAACTTCGGGAGAGGCGGTAAAAGCTCTGTTTTCGTTGACACATTTGAGATAATTAGTGATATAATCTTGTGCATCAGATGAGAGTTGAACATGTTTTTCTTTTTTTGACTCGGCCTTTACCGACTGATAGGGAAGAACATCAGGATTGGAAGTTTGACTTTCAGCAAAATAACGGGTTACCGTGTTACTATTTTTCTCCTTATCATAGAAAGAAAGGTAAAAACCTTTTTCTCCGGCCCGAATAGAAGTTTTTGCCTTTTGAGCTTGTCTAAAGGTTAAGATATTATCATTATCTACACCTCTTTCATGCAAATACATTTTTGCAATAAGCTGATTTGCCCCTTGAAGCTCATAACCTGCGGTAGTCTTAACAGATTTTACATTGCAAAATCCATTTTCGTTTGGTAAGAAAGGAAGGTTATCGGTAGCCAATAACTGCTTAAACTTATCGGTTGTAATCCTTTCTACAGGAATACGATCCGATTTTCCCAATACTTGTGTAGAATTGCTTTCTACTTTTTCATTTAAATCACTCATAATTTTCTCCTTAAAGCGATATATTTTGATAAAAGGAATTTTTATCAATCACTATAATTAGTATACGCTCTTTATTTCTTTTTGTCAATATTGTATATAAGATATTGACAAATTTTTTATAAATTGTTATACTAAGTATGTTACTACACATAAAAAAAATTATCTGAATTATCTGCAAGAAAACTCCTTAAATCTCTTTCTTGCAGATTTTTTTTACCTTTCTATTGAATTTTCTATTTTTTTATGACCGGGAGCCTTTGTGTTTAAGAATAAGGTCTCTTTTTTAGTGTTTGAAGATGACTTTACACCAAAAAAATCAGATTTTTTTTCTGCAACCATAAATTCAAAAGGAGCTTGTTTATATGTTTTAAGCGGCACGGCTTCAGTTCTAACCTTATCTGTCCTAAATACAGAATGACCTATATTCGGAACTTTCTTAACTTTATTGGATTGATTGTTTTTTATTTTATATTGCTTTTTTAGTTTTTCCATCGGGCATAAATCGTTAAGAATTTTATTGCAATTATCCTTTACTATTTCCGGTATAGGCAGCAATGTTTTTTGGCTTTTTTCAGCTTCAGCAATGAATTTTTTAATAAAGTTGTCTTTTTCATTTTTCATAACATCAATTTTTACATCCAATTCTTGTTTTTCTTTATTTAGCTTTGCAATTACTGTATATTGCTCAGCTTCAGATGTAATTCCAAAAGATTTACACTTTTTATCTAGAGAAGCTAATCTATTTTTAAAAAAGGTTAATTTTTTCTTATCATTTCTCACTTCATAATAAGCTGCCTCTTCTTTATATTCCTTTCTTTTTTCAATAATCTCATCTATAGATTTTATTTTCATATTTATAATTGATATATCCCTTTTAAAACTACTTACTCTTTGTTCGATTAGAAAATCAGCCTTTTTTATAGGATCCTTAATTAGATCAAACTTTAATTCTTCAGGATGAATATGCTCAACATTGAGTTTATCTCCTTTGTAACTCCATAAATCCTTTATTCGGGAAGACTTTTCATCATGTTTTTGAAGCATAAGAGAATCAATAGAATCATACATTACAGGATATACTATATGAACATGTCCTTGTTCGTTACCCTGCCTCCAAATACGGCCTTCAACCTGAATACTTTCCGTGGGATTCCAACCTAACATAGTATTATAAAGAGCAAAGGAATTTCCGTTTAAGTCAATCCCTTCGCTTATAGTTTCACTGCCGATTATTATTTTAAGCTTTTTATTTTTATCGTTAAAATCTTCGGTTATTTTATCTTTTTGAGCATTAGTTGTAGAAGAACTTACCAAAGCTATAGCATCTTTTGGTATTCCATGAGAAACGAGATAGTTTTTCACATGAGAAAATTCCGTGACACCTCTAGGCATATACATAACCTGCCCTCCTTGAGGTTCTTTTTTATAAGAAGCAATTATAGAATCACATACAAAGGTAAGTTTAGGAGAGCTTTCAACAATTTTTGAAGGAGGAGGAAGCTCAAAATCATATACCGGATTAACCAAAGCCGGCGATAAAAGAGCCATACGCATATTATTCATTGCAACAAGAACGGCTCCGGGATCATCTTTAGAAGCATTTTGGATTCTTTGCGTTTCAGCCTCTATAATTTTCTTTTGAATATCATTCATCTTAAGCTCTACAACATGAGGTATCTTTTTAGGTCTTATAACTCCAGCTTCTTCAGCATCTACTTTATCTATATACTCGGTTAAAAGATTTTGCAAACTCTTTAAATTCTTAAAGTTTTTCATAACCTGTTTAGGTTGAATATCTCCTTTAGGCTTTACAACCCATTCGGTTTTAGTTTCTGCAAATTCGGTTAAAAAAGCACTTAAATTATAAATATGCATATCTTTTAATTTTTGACGGGCAACATATGAAAGCATTGAATAAACTTCCGTAGGTGAATTAGTAAAGGGAGTTGCTGTAAGAAGACATACATTTCTTCCATCATTTTCTTTTTGAATGAGCTGAGTGATTGCAAATAACTTTTGCGCTCTTTTAGAAGGAACACCGCTACCTATTCCTTCAAATTCATTTGCTGTCTGCTTTTCATCTTCTTTAACTGCTCTAGGAACTGTAAATAAATTCTTAAATCGATGAGCTTCATCCACAGTTATAGAATCAAAACCGGTTTTTTCCCAAAAGACATAATCATCATCCTTTGCCTGTGTTGCCCCTCCCAATATTTCATATACCCTTTCTTTGTCTTGAGCGTCGGTTCGAGCGTTTCCGGTTAAGTTTAAACGGGCATCAAGTAAGTCTGCTGCTATTTCATTATCAATAGTTTCTTGCATAAAAGTAATTTTTTGCAAGGCTTCAATTGTACAAACAGAAATACTTTTTTCGGGGATATTAAGACCATGATCATCGGCAGCAAAAGGTTTTAAAACATCTTTACTGAAATTTCCTAGCTCGTTTACCTTTATATTCGGAAACAACTCTTTTATATCTTTTACCCATTTTGAATAAACCGACTTAGGCACACATATTAAAGGCCTTTTTGCTCTTTCTGACTGTATTTGATTTGCATTAAAGACTATACCGCAAGCGGTTTTTCCGACTCCGACATCATATGCCAAAAGACCGTTACCTTTATTTGATAAAAAAGAAACGCCTTTTATTTGCTGATCGTAAAGAGTAAATTCTTCACCATTTTTAAACCGATTCATACCTTCAACAAATAAAGGGAATTTAGTATAATCCGGATTAACATACCCGTTAAACCTTCTATTCCACATATCGCAAAGCTCATCTTTTAAATGTGGAGGTACACCTTCTTGAATATATCTGTTAAAAAGGCGTTCTGCCGTATCACGGCGTGTGTTTCTCTTTTTTTGAGCTTCTATTTGAGCCGCTTTTTTTTCTTCTATCCCATCCGCGGCCCTAGCCCTTACAGGCTCCTTGTTAATAAAACTTATAATATCATACCAGCCTATATTTTCAGGCATATCATTTTTATTTAATGGAGAGTATTCATAATCGATATAATAAGTAGTTGTATAATTTTTAAGATTATTTGCTTGAGCTTGCGCCTGCTCTTTTTCTCCTGTTGCCCACTTAATAAAACCTTCCTGTAAGTTTACATAAGTACCATCAGGATTTCGTTCGACTATAAACTCTTGAGCAATCGAAGAATGAACAGGAATATTTATTTTTTCATAAGATATTTTTTCAGGAATTGCATTTTGAAGAATTTTCTTCCGTTTTAAATAAACTTGAAAATCTATCTTATGGGCTTCCTTTTCAAGTTCATCCAGCTTCTCATAAATATTACCTTTTGTATAGTTTACTATATGCATCCACGAAGATGAGTCTATCTTTACATAATTGGGATTTTTACGGATAAAATCAATATCTTCTTTAGTCATTGCCGATTCATTGATTTTTCCTTCATAATCGGTAAGTTTCCAGATAGGCAGTTCTCTTTTATCTATTTCTTTTCCATATTTTAAACCAAATTCATCGGCAGATAGTAAGGAAGATTGAGATACATTATTTTCAACTTCTTCAACTTCTTCAACTTCATTATTCTTTTCTTTTTTTATTGGATTTTCGTTTTTTTCTTTAGCTTTAGAAACATTAATATTTTCTATTGCGGTAAAAGAAATGTTTTTAGGTACAATAAGATTAAGAGCTTCTTGTGTAGAATATTCGTTAAAGGGAATTATCCTTTTTTCCGGTTTTCCGAATCGGTCCGATACTTCCTTTTCTTCTCCTAAAACATGATCAGGATTTAAGGAAAAGAAGGTATCGCTGCAAAAGTCCTTTATATTCCCCTGTCCCTTTTTGATGATTACAATATCGGTACCTACATCCGTAGTATTAAAAACTCCTGAAGGAAGCCTCCAAGCATCTATCAATTCGCCTTTTGAAGCGATAAGACGCTTTCCTTCGTTTTCTCCGTTACTTAAAAAAGAAGATGGAAGAACAAAGGCTAAAACACCGTTTTCTTTTAAGGTATCAAGACCTCTTTCTATAAAATACTGCTCATATCTTGAGTGTTTTTTTCCTTCACCTTTTCCCTTATAAACACCAGTATAGTCTCCGTAAGGAGGATTACCAATAACAAGATCGTATTTTTTACCTTCATAATTTTCTTTATGGATAACTCCGTCTTTAAAAAAGAGCTCCTGAAAGGCTTGATTTTTAACTTCTGCATTAGGATGCAATATAGAAGCAATACGTGATGAGGTTTTATCAAGCTCGATTAAGGTACATTCATTTTTATCTCTTCCGTGAATAAAGCGGCCGGTGCCTCCGGATGGTTCCAATACTGTTTTTGCATTTGGAGCATAACTATCTACAAGTTCCCATACCTTATTTACGACAGAATTGGGAGTGTAAAACTCATAAAGCACTCCTGATGTACTTCTATTTTCTTCTCCTGTTCCTCCTCCGCCTTCATATTGTGATAGGAGCTTTTTATCTTCCTGTGTAAACTCATGATCCTCTTTAGAATTAAGAAGATTAAGGCAAATTTCACGGATTGATTTTACTTCTTTTAAAGTTTTTTTATCATCATCTATAAGTCCATTTCGAGGTTGATTAGGCTGAACTTGATATTCTGTTTCGTTATTTCCCTGCCCATTTTGCGGTTCATGGCTATTGCCCACTTGACTGCGTTCTGTTTGCCCATCTTGCAAACTTTCGGGAATTTCGCCTCTTGAAGACTCATTGCCGCTTCTTCCAATAGCTTCTGTTCTTCCCTGCTTAAGTCCGCTATCATCCAAGCCGGTATTTCTTCCCTCGTCCTTATTCCGTTCTCCTCCGTTTCCCGTATTACGGTTCCCTTCTCTGTCTTGTACTCCCTGATTATTTTTTCCATTTTGCTTCTCCTTATTTTGTTCAGTTTCATTATAATCTTTTTCATTTTGATTGTTTTTTTCTGCTATAATTTTATTATATTCTTTTAATTGATTTTCAAAAGTAGAAATAACATCATCCATTTTGATGATTCGTATTTTGTTTAATATAATACGATCTTGTAAATTTTTAATATTTTCATTATTTATAGTATCTCTTACTTTTTTTATCTCATCACCGTAATGTTCCCATAGCTGTCCTGTTTGAATACTTTTTTGTGCAGCCTCAATCCATTTAGGAAGTTTTTCTTTTAAATTTTGAGAGGCTTTAATTCTATGTTCAAGTATTCTTACTGTTATAGAATTCCCTTTGATAATCTCTTCTGTTTTTTGTATTTGTTCCTCTGTATATTTTCCGGATTTTGCAATTTCATTAAGGAATTCTTCGGGAGTGCGGGAGGTGTTATATGGTAAATGGTCAATTTGAAGGGGTGTATTTTTAAACACAGTCTTCCATTCGTTTTCTTCTTTTAAGTAATCATCTGTATTGATCGGAAACCAATAATCGGCATCCTTAATAAGCTCTTCATGTTGTTTTTCTACCTGTTTAACCAAAGTATCATATTCTTCTTGTAAAGGTTTTTCTTTATACCATTTATCAAAGACACGCATTGCATCGTTTAAACCATTTTCGGTATTAAGCCTCTGCCAGCAAAAATTACGAGGCGACCACCTCCAACCGTGTGATTTTAAATCGTTCCTAATTTCTTCATTCGGTGCACCCGGAAAAAAGATTTGAACCCGTTCCATTTCGGTATTGTTTAAAATTTTTATTTTATCGGTTTGTACAAGAATACCGGTGTTTTGCTTATTCTCCGTATTTACAGAAAGCTTATCATTATTTTGAGCTTGAATAGGCTTTTCTTGCGCTTTCTGTTCTTTCTTTTTTTCAGGATCATTTAAAAAGTCAAATTCAAATTGTCCGCCTGAATAATAAGCTTGTTTTTGATATAAAATGTTAAAATCGGGATTTTTTTCCTTGACAGCTTTATGATATTCTGCTATATTATTATATAGAAGCTGAGATTTGTAATTGCGTGGGTATTGTACCTGCGGGGGGACAATATCTTGGCTTTTTTTGTTTAAGTATAAAATTCTATTTTCTTTAAAAGCATTTTGTACAAACTTATTAAAATTATTTCTACCGTAGATACTTTTCGCGAGATTTATATCTATTTCAATATCATTAAAGTTACCTTTTTTGTTGGGAGAAAAAGGAACAATGATTTGCCTGCCTTTTCTATCTTTTAATTCGATGACTGCAATTATATCTTCTTTCTTACTTTCTTTTTGAGATTGCATAATTATCAAAGGTTTTTTGATGGCTTCGGGTATTTGTTTAATCATTTCAGCTGGAATACCGTGATAGTTTATATTTGGATCATTCCCTCTTTTCATCATAGCCGTTTTTAAGTGAAATGCAGTAGCCATCACAGGCAGCCGCTCAAAACCCAATTCCTGATAGATCGGCGGAGTCATTCCAAGGTATACATGAGAAGAGGAAAATTTTGATGTTTCATCTTTAAAATTTGCAATCTTATCAATAGTTTTATCAAATTCCTCTTGATTAAACTGGAATCGGCCGTGTGTGAACATTTGATCATATACTTTAATGATTTCAGGATTAAGCTCTATTATACGGTCAAGGCCGTTATAGACTCTCTGCATATAAAGGCTTCCTTTTTCAAAAACCTTTTCAAGTTCTTCATTTTCGGTTAAACGAAGCCTTATATATTCTTCAAAGCCTACGGCAAAGGATTCTTCTTGAATTTCAGACCAATTACCGTTTTCTACTTTAAAAGCCCTTTCTGCTATTTCTTTTAATTCTCCCGATAACTGCCGCCTAAATCCGTGGGCTACTTCATGTGTAAAGGTAGAAAAGTCTGCATTTTTGCCTGTTTTAATGATAGAAGAAGCCTCTTCCCCTATAAATCTGATATACCCCTTATACTCATCATTTAAAGAATTATCCTTCTCGGAAAAACCGTTAGGATGGTAGGTTCTCATATATTCAGGTAAAGACAGTTCAAGAGATAAGGCTCTTTCCTTTATTAAAAGCAAGGCAGTCTCAGCCCCTTCATTGTCAAGATTAAAGTTTTCTTTTATTTCGTCCAAAAGAGTTGAATAAAAATTATCATTTTCCCTATCGTATTTTCCCATACTAATACCTCATCTTTATAGTGTTTTTGCAAAAAAGGAGAATTGTTTTTGCATATATATCTTACTTGAATTATATCATATTGTCAATATTGACAATATGATATAATTCAATATAAACTACCCCAACCATAGAAGGTTTTATATATTGCATAACAAGGGTGTAGGAGATAAAGTCCGGCTTCTTTGTACCGATAAGACTGCTTCGATTATATTAGATGTCAAAATAGAAAAAAACTCAAATAATACAATTTTTATATATAAATTTTCTGTTTTACTTGGTTAAGGAAGTCTAAATGCTAATCCTTCAAAACAAATATATAAGAAAAAATAACATTAAATCAATGACCTCTGATCTTAAAATATTTGATCAGATGTCATATTATTAAATATTAAAAATTACTTTACAGGAATTTTAATTTTTTTGTTGTATTACCATGTACATATTCTATTTCAATCATTCCATCAATTTTGCTGCTTTTTCAATGTTAATAAGCATTTCTGCGGTTGCCTGAACAACATTTGATTTTGTTGCAACAAGCTTTGCCTTAATCTTGGTGTTCCCTGGAGCAAGAGCTGTAAGTTGCGCCGTGGTATTTGTTCCTTCAATCGTACAGAGATTGGTATTTAAAGATTCGTATTCCACATGGCAGGGAATGGAAGTAACCGGCACTCTCATTGAAACATAGCCTGTATCTCCTTCGGTTAATTTATAATACTTTATTCCGAATTCGAATTGGGTATATTCTGAAACCTCTACAATAATTTGCTGCTCAAAAGCTGCTTTAGGGTGCGTTACATAGATTGTAGTTTGACCTTGACCAATAGGCTTAATACTTGCGACATTTGCAGAAAAATTAAGCTCAACAACATCGTAAGTATCTGCGTAAAAATTAAAAGAATACTTATCTTCAGTTTCTCCGTTTACTAAAGAAGCTGTAATAGCCATCTCCCCCTGATTAGGCTTCATCAAAATAATATTTTCAGGCACGCTTATATAGCATTTATTCGGCTTTACTTCATTGTCAAGATTAAAATTTTCTTTGGTTTCATCGAGCAGATTTGAATAAAAACTATAATTTTCCCTACCGTATTTTCCCATAACAGAACCTCATCTTTATAGTGTTTTTGCAAAAAAAGAGGAATTGTTTTTGCACATAGGTATCTTACCTTAATTTTATTATATTGTCAATATTTACATTGTTTTTGCATTATATATCTTATCCGAATTATATCATATTATCAATATTGACAATATGATATAATAAATGATACAATATAAATCATGAAAGTTTTTATTCCGGTTAAAGAGAGAGACGGATTTTCAGTTTTTGCAGAAGGGGCTTTGATTGATATGGAAAACACAAGCCGGGGAGACTTATATTTAAGCTTTTCTGACTCTGCCATTTTAGTCTTATATTACACATATCCCAACCATCGAAGGCTTTATATTTTACATACCAAGGGCGTGGGCGATAAAATTCAACTTCCTTGTACAGATACGCCGGCCTGCATAATTTTTCGAGGTATGGGAAAGGTTTTTGATGTTACAAAAAATGCTTTTTATTATTTGAGAAAAACTACAAATGAAGATTATTTATTTTTTCCGAAAGAATTTTATTATGAAATGGGAATTTTAGCCGATTCAAAAAAGCTAAATCGATTTAAATTAAACTTATTGATGAAAAAATATGGATTATTGTAGGAGTAAAAGATGTTGACTATTACAAAAGAAATATTGGAATATATAGAGATAAAAGCGGTATATATAAGCATAACGACTGACAAAAAAGTAGTTTGTTTACCTGTACAATTTTATGATGATTGTTGGAGAATATATATAGGGCTTGATAATAATTTTACAAGTAAATCGGCGTATCTTGAAATATTAAAAACAGATAATGAATTTATAAAAGTACCATGCAAAATAAAAAAAATTGATCAAAAATATAAGCAATATATAATCTTTTTTATAAAACCTTTACCTTTAAGTATCTCATATAAAATTAATGTACTAAAGGAAAAGTACGGTTCTGCAGAAAAACGGCAAGGTCTACGGTTAAAAGTAAGCAGGGAAAATTATAGACTTTTCGGATTGGATAATATAAAACAGAAGGTTGTTATATCTGGATTTGAATATGATTGTATAATTGAAGATGTATCAATGCACGGTATAAGAATAAGTTTTTATTATCCGAAATTTCAAACCGGAGAAGTTGAAAGTTTAACTCTTATATCATCCGTTTTAGGAATAAAACTTATGTTTATCAATCCTGTACTTTGTCTTTTTTTAATTACGGAGCCTATAAGAGTTCATTCTGCCGATAAAGAAACCGGAAAACTTATAATCGGCTGCAAAATAAAAGAGCCGGTAAACATAGGGTTCATAAATAAAGTATCGGAATTTGAGAAAAAAATGGAGAAAGGGTATGTTTTTCAACAGGAACGACAGTGAAGATAACAGAATAATCATATCTTTCATGGATTCAAGCTCAAGCCGCTCACGTCGAAAAACCGGCAGTATTATAGGCCCTGCTTTCAAGATTATAAAAATTGTACTATTATTTTTAGCCTGTTTATTTTTATATCATAGATTACCTTATTTTATATCAAGCATTACATACACTTTAAAGAGATTTTTAAGTTTTTAAATTATGGGCGTAACCATGAACTGTAAGGTTTTACAATAAGCCTAGCATTATTATATGCCATCTGTATTGTTAAACATGTATTTGCTCTATATACTTCCCCCATTCTATCAAGAACAAGGGCTAAATCCGCATTGGGGGAGCCCGGAGTTAAGCATAACGGAAGTAACAGCTGAATTTTTCCATCATAATATTGCGGAATTGCTATAGTATAGTTTGTTATAATTCTTTTTTTTACTTCTTCAACAGCACCTTCAAGTTGTCGTCTTCTTAAATCAATATTATCCAAATATTTAGGGAATCTATCAGAATTATCGTCAATTATATGATCTATGTCAGCTATAATGGGAATTTTAGTATCAAAAATAAGATTTTTTGGGTCGCTAAAATAGTTTGCAGCTTCCGGTAAATTATTAGCAAAAACTCCTAATAAAGAATAATCACTTTGCTTATTGAAGCTCTTAAAGAAAAGTTGATTGAGTTTATCTTCACGGGGATATTTATTTTTTTCAAATACAGCAAAAATTCTTTCATAATTTGATGTTACAAGACCTGTATTAAAACATGCAAATTGGTTAAATCAAATAACTCAAACATATTTTTACTCCAAAAAAAAAGCCAGCCTAAAAGGCTGGCTTATATTATGAAATCATATTATTTATGATGTATCCAAGCCTACATCAAAGCTATAAATAAAAAAAAATACTTAACAAAAATATATTGTAATTGAAGTTTACCGATTTTTTGCTTATGTGTCAATACTTTTTTTTACAAATTTTTAATAAAATTTCACTTTTTTCGACAAAAACACGATATTTTTACCACAGAAGCATAAAAAGCCGATAAAAGTTATTGACAAAAATGCTCTACTGTGGTATATTATATCTATGATTGACGGATATTATACGACAGAAGAAGTTTGTAACAGGAAAAATCCGCCTGAAAACAGGCGTAATGTTACAAATTGGGCTGAAAAGAACGGAGTAAAATATATTGGAGATGGAAGAAGAAAAATCTACCTTTATACAGAATCCGATATTGAAAAATTCTTTAATCGCCGTGGTAAAGGAAGGCCTAGAAAAGATGGCAAATGAGTATTACATAGAAAAGCTTATAAAAATAGTACCGTCGGAAGGTTTAGAAAACATCTCTTATGCACAGCAAATTATGATTGATAGAATAAAGGCGAGAACCTTACGTTCTTTCTGTATAGAGCATAATATTCCGAATAGCGATGTTTACCGAATGGCAACCGGAGAAAGAGCCCCCGGATATTATATAATCCTTGCACTTTGTGAGGTAATGCACCCTATATTATGGTTTACAAGCATCGATGAGGCAAAACCTAAGACAAAGAAAATAAAGACAATAACGATTGAAAAGGCAGAACTAAAAAACACACTCGGCTTTAAGAAGCTTGAAAAATTGAGTAAAGATGAGTTTTTAGACTTAAAAATTGACAAACAAGCCATATATAAACTAAAAACAGGTAAGACAAAAATTTTAACATTTAAAAGGATGATAGAATTTTCACCAAAAATCAATCCAACTGACTGGTTTATTTTTGAGGATTAAAGTATAATATCATAAGAGGAGAAAAAAATGAGTGATGATGCGTTTGAAGAGGCCAAACGGCAACAAGAATATAATAGGTTGGAAGAAGAAAAGAAAAAGAAAGAAGCGGAAAGAAAGAAGCTTTTTAAGAGAATTTTTGTATCGAAAAAAGAAAATGAAAAACGAATCTCGTTTGGTGGTTTTTTAGGAATTATATGGATTATTGCAATCATAGTTTTAAAAATAAACGACAATTGGTTTGGTGATGTTCTTTTAATTGGATTTATAGTATGTCTTGCCATCGCACTAATAATTGAAATTATTAAAAAGGGCATAACTGCAATACCCTATATATTAGGCATGTTTTTAGGGCTTATAGGATATGCAATTATTAGTCTTGTGAAGTTTATAATTGGATTATTTAAGAAAAAGAATAAAAATATTGAGAATAAAAATATTGAACAAGGAGAATAAAGAATGAAAAAGGTAATTTTATTATTATTGGCTGTACTTTTGATAAGTACTGTATTTGTGGGCTGTGATAAAAATCTGGCATCAGCTTTGGCATCAAAAGCGAAGCATATTTCTCTTGATCCCGATATAATAAACGTAAAAGTCGGAGAGACTGTAGAAGTTAAGGCTAAAATAACAGATGGGAATGATCAACCCGTAACAGTGGATAACTCTAAATTTGAATGGTCAATTGTAACAGGTGCCGATGCTATTGATATTGTACCCAATGGAAATACCGTAAAAATTACGGCAAAAAAGACATTTATCGGAAATGCTATGATTAAAATAAATCATCCCGAAGCCCTTTCATATATACAAAGAGTAGTACATATTACAAAAGAAGAAAATTCAGGTACTATTCCGGAAGAAGAAAAAGGTGATATTTTTTTCGTAATAGTGGGAGATGATACTTTTGAAGCAAGTCCTTTTTGGTATTCAATAAACAACGGCGATAGTCTTGACTTACGGGTTGAAATAAAAAAAACAAAAACATCTCCTTCCTTAGAAGTAGATAATTCTAAATTTGAGTGGACTATAATTGAAGGAAAAGATTTTATTAAAATCGAACCTAATAAAAATTACATAAAAATTACGGCAATTGGCAGAGACGGTAGTACTTCGCCTATTATCAAAGTAACTCATCCTTATGCAAAACAAGAAGGACGAGTTGAAATCGGAATTGCCCCTTAATAAAATTTTTTAATCATAAAAAAATGCTGCCTTTAAGGGGCAGCATTTTTATTTAAAGAACTTAATTTTCAGTACAATTAATATTACATTTTCTTACCTCGACTTTTACAGGTATCTTTTTTGTATACTGTCTATTATTATGTAAGTAATTTACAATAATAAACCCTGCCTGTACATCATCTGTTATCACTTTATCAGGAGTAATCACTTCTTTATTATACTCCTCACCTCCGTTGAGAGTACAAAGCTGACAAAAATCGTCATTTTGTGGTAAAAAATACTGTGGATATTCTTTTTTCTTGTTTTTATCGATATATACAGGCTTATCCAGTTTTTCATAACGAACTTTATCTGATACGATATTTTCTTGAGAAGCAGCTTGCGTAATAGTTTCAGGGAGAGATGTTTCATAACTACTTTCATCCCATACATATGCTTTAAATTCAGCTTCATGCTCTGTTCCGTTTTGGTCTGTATAATAATATGTTTCTTGATGCAAATGTAATTTAGGTTTTCTTTTAACAACAGTAAAAGATGAATGAGATTGGAACAAAGAATAAATATTGCCATTTTTAACAAAAAAACCTTTAAATTTCAGAATATATGAAGAATAGTCTTTATAATAAGTTGCAGCAATATAATCAACATAAGGATTCCCAGTTTCATCTTTATGTCTCAATACAGGCGCCCGCTCTGTTGTTTGTACTGTTTGTGCAGGTATAACCGTATTTAAGTCCTTATAATCATTCAAGTCAACATTTATAAAGTATTTATCCCCATTTTTTATCCAGTTAAAATACGACTTTCTGCCTTCATAAAGAAGGTATGGCTTATGAGTAATTTTATAAACCTTTACCGTATTATCATGGGTGTGCTTTAAATTAAATTTATTGTAATCTTCATTGGGTTTGAATACAATTTTTTGAGCTTCGCCATTAGGAGTCTTTTCAAAAGATACGGTTGAGATACTTACATCAGCATTTTCCTTATCGAAATCGAATTTAATATCAATGTCTTCTCCGTCCCCTAATACGATTAAGTTATCATTTATTTTACTAAAAATACCTTTTTGACTTATAATTTTTGGTAAAATATTTACTTGCTTGTATAATAGCTCAAGGTTACAAGTTCTTGTTCCAATCAACTTATCTCCATCTCTCGGATTTTTTGCAGTAATAGATAAGTTACCTTCACCTTCTTTAATGGGAGTGATAGTAATCTTTTTTTGAAGTTCATCAACTGTCCATTTTATAAAGTCGGTATTATTGTTTAATAAAACAACTTCTATGTTTGCATCTTCAGGCGTTACTTGATAATTTATAACAAACTCACCCTTAGGCTCTGCTTTTATAATCGACTTATCTATCGAGAATTTGTAATTCCAAGAACATTTTACTGCGAGAGTTGCTCTATTTCCGTATTGAGTTACAGCTGTAAGTCTTCCATAACCTTCGATTTTGCCTGTAATTGTAACCGTCTTTGTATGTTCATCGACGGAATAATCAAAATATTTATCGGAATCTGTAGTCCAAGTAATACCGGCATCTTCAGGAGCAACAGTATATTTAACGGTTTTAGTTTGTCCCGGTTCTACAAATATTTCCTGACTTGCAAAACTTATATTCCTTGAAGCTTCAACTATAATTTCGCATTCGGCAGCTTTACCGTTAGGAAGACGAGCGTGAAGAACCGTTTTACCTACATTTCTTGCAAAAACCGCAACGGTTTCACCTTTTCCTAAAACATCAGCTATTACGTTTCCGTTTTGCTTTTCGATAGACCATTCTATAGTTTTATAATCTTCGGGCTTTGCATTAGTTAATTTTGCCTTAACTTCAGTTCTGCCTCCTGTTTCAAGACGTATATAGGTTTTATTTAAAGAAATATCGACATCATCGGTTCCGGGAACAATTATTTTTATTATCAAATCTGTATTGCATTTATCGTGAGAGATTGTAACGGTACATTCACCGGCTTTTAAAGCTTGGAGCATACATTGCGGGCCTGCAGCAATACCTGTTGTAGAAGCTCCGACCAGCTTAATAACTGACGGATCGCTTGACTTCCATTTTAGATTTTGCTGATCGACCGTACCTATTCCTTGACCTGTGATATTAGCGGTTATCGTAGTCGTAGTTCCTTTTTCAATCGAATAAACGGTTTTTGTTGTAGTGATATAAATTAAGTCTTCCGTCGATTCTTCAATATTTATAAGCATTTCCGCTGTTGCTTGAACAATATTCGTTTTTGTAGCGACAAGCTTTGCCTTTACTTTAGTATTTCCCGGAGCAAGGCCTGTAATCTGTGCAGTTTTATTGGTTCCTTCAATCATGCAAATATTTGTATTTAAGGATTCATATTCTACATGGCATGGAACGGAAGTAACAGGAACACGCATAGAAACATATCCCGTTTTTCCTTTTGTAAGCTTATAATACTCCATACCGAATTCGAATTGGGTATATTCAGAAACCTTTACAATGATTTGCTGTTCATAAGCGGCTTTCGGGTGTGTTACATGGATTGTTGTTTGTCCTTGACCTATAGGCCTTATGCTTGCAACATTAGCAGAGTAATTAAGCTCAATAACATCATAAGTATCGGCATAAAAGTTAAAAGCATATTTATCTTCAATATCACCGTTGACCAAAGAAGCTGTAATAGCCATTTCACTTTGATTAGGTTTCATTGAAATAATATTTTCAGGAACACTTATAAAATACTTATTGGGCTTTGCCTCATCACAAATTAGTAATACATAGCAGCGATGTTCTGATTTTGGATGACTTATAATAAGACGAGTAGTACCTGCCTTAATTGCTCTCATTTTGCAAGAAGAACCTTGTCCGAACATCTGTACTATGCTTGAATCTTCTATCTGCCAGCTAAAATTTTGCTGATCAAATTCGGAACCGCCTTCAAGAGTTGCAGCAAATGTAGTCCAAGGAGATGAACCTTCTTGAGCTTTTAAAGTTAGAATATTAGTTGCAGTGCTTATGAAAGGATTTAAAACGGCAGATGAAGAGTCAACACAAATAACAATAAGTTCAAGAGGATATGTACATTTAGTGTTTGAAACCTTAATTCTTGCAGTTCCTACTTCATTTCCGTGAATAATAGCATTAGCCCCAACTCCTTGAGCTGTTGCTATCTCAGGATTTTTTGATTCCCATGAATAACCATCAATTATAACATCGGGAGAGTTCATAACTGCAACGGAAATATTTTTGGATTGACCTTTTGTAACAGTAATAACGTTATTTGCCGTAGTTAGATAAGAAAATCCTTCCAACTCCTCTTTACTGTTTCCGACTACAACCAAAACCGACTTAGTAAAATTGCTTTTAGGATGAGAGACGGTAATTAGGGCTTGACCTGCCTTAATAGGCTTAACAAGACAAGAGTCATCACTTTGGGATATGGAAGCAATATCCGGCTTATCGATTTCAAATTTAAACTTTTCATTTGTAAAATCCGAATAATTTACCAGTCTTGCCGTAATTTTTTTTGCCGGTTCATCTTTAATTGCAAGAATAGTATCTATATCTGTTGAAATATAGATAGTTTTATCGTTGTTATTAAAAATGTATTCTTTTCCTACCTTAACATGAATAGTAAGTTTATTTTGGCACTCAGGATGAGAAACGAAAACTTTTGTTTCTCCTTCCTTTAGAGCCGTAAAAACGGCCGAGCTGCCTTGTGAGTTAATAGAAACAATACCATTTTTCTCCGGAGTCCAAGAAATTCCTGATAATTTATCGGAAGATAAACCTATGGCAGACACCTCGACATTAGCCGATTCATTTTTTTCTTTTAATGAAACAACATTTTGAAATGTAGTCAAATAAGCTTCATCAGGTTCTGCTTCAATAATTGCATTTTTGGGTAAAACAGTAATATCAAAAGTGAGATTAGGAATATCAGGTAAATTTGATTTTAAAAGTATTTTTGCTTCACCTGATTTTAATCCGTTAACTTTTGTGAGTGTATAAAATGTTTTACCTGATTCATCAATATAAGGTTCACAATTTAAAATGTCCGGATTTAAAGAAGTCCATGTGAAATTTTTAATTTCTTCATCATTAAAACCTGTTTGTTCTGCCTGAATAATTAAAATATCGTCAACTTTCATCTTATAAGACTGTTTATAAGCATAAAGAGCCTTCATTTTATCAAGCTCTTCTTGAGTATCGGCAGTTAATACTACAATCTTTTTATCAACATCTGAGCGAGGATGAGAAACCGTAACATGAGATACATGGGAGCCTTGCCCGGTAGCCCTTATAACGGCTTTTTCTCCATTACCGGTAACGGTTATATGAGAACTTTCAGTATTCCAGATAATATTTGCATTATCGCTATCGGTTTTATTTTTACCGTGAAGATTTATATTAACTTCTTGTTCAGCTCCATTTAAAAGCCTTACAATAGGAATTCCTGTAAAATAAAAAGGCTCCTCTAATATGGCAGAAGAAGATAAAACTTTTACTAATACTTCAGTAGAATAAAGGATTTTAGGATGAGTAATCTCTATAACGGCCGTGCCTTCTGAAATAGGAGTAATATATCCTGTACCGTCTTCATATGAAGAAACAGCGGAACGGGTAAAAACTTCACCGTGTGTTGTTTCAAAATCAATAACTTTCTGCCCTGTGATTTTTGGAGTGTTTTTTATAGTCCATTTAAATTTCTTTTGATCACCGACCTCTCCTCCTACAAGAAGGATATTTAAAGGTATTGCTTCTGCCCCGACTTTAGTCCGTATATAGTTTTGAGAAGTAGTGATATAATGAGATGAATCTACGGCATCTGAGGTTTGATTTTTTACATTAACCATAATATCGCGAGAATATGCTGCCATAGGATGAGATACCGTTATTTTAACCATTCCATTCTTCTTTCCTGAAAGAAGAATTTCGTTTCCATAATGATTGCAAGTTATAACTTCATTATCCGGTATATCCCACTGAAATTCATTTACATCATAATTTTCAGAAGTTCCTTCAAGTTTTAAAGAAACTGTTTTAGTTTCATCCCCTGAAATTTCAACAAATGTATCGGAGGGGGTGATATAGACATTTTTTACAAGCTCTACAACTCTAGCTAAAATTTCTAATGGATATGGAGCTGCAGGATGAGAAATTTTAATCATTGCCGTTCCTGCATTTAAGGGAGTAATGACACATTTTTCTCTATTAAAATCTATTGAGCATACCTCTCCTTGATTCTGTATAAGTTCCCATTTAAATAAAGCAGGATTAAAATTGTTAGGAGGATTTTCCATAACAACCGTAATTTCTTTTTCGCCTTTAGTTTTTTGTAGCGTAATAACATTCTCATTTGTGCTTATATAGGTTGCATTTTGAGTATCAGGCAAATTATAAACCAGTATTGTATAAGGATATGCTGCTTTAGGATGAGTAATTGTAATCTTAGAGTTTCCTTCACTTTTTGCATTGATAAGACAGAACTGTCCGTTTGGAGCAATCTCTACAACTTCATTTTTTTCGTTTTTCCATGTAAATTTTTGACTGTCTTCTGCAGAACCTCCATAAAGAGATACTGCAACACGCTCTTGAGTACCCGGCCTTAACTGAATTATATTGCTTGTAGAATAAATATAAGGCTCTTTTTCGTAATTTTCATCGTAGCCTGAAACATTAATTATACATGTTGTTCTAATTCTGCCGTTTATGGCCGACAAAGTAGTTTTGCCTTTTTTTAATCCTTCTACAATAACACCTCTAGAATCGGTAATCAAATTGATTATAGCTGAGTTATATTCATATACTATATTTGCTTCATTTCTTTTACTTTCAGGTTTGGCTGTTAAAAGAATATGATCCATTCCGCCGATTTTAAGTTCTATAGAACTTTTACTCCAGCTTAACTGATCAAGCTGTACTGATGATGTTTCTTCTTCACCGTTTTTTTTACCGAGAAGACTTTGAATAGCCATTCTGCAGCTTGAAATATTTACAATAAATAATACTGTAAAAAACACGATTAGCTTAAAATTAATCTTTTTCATTTTAGACCTCCTTAATGTCTAATATATTTTTGTGTAACTTCCGGTATTTCGACAGGCGGAAGAAATAGGTTTGTATTGGTCAATATATTGATACCAATACCCGACTTTATAGTAATTGTAGGCTGGATATCCAAAGCTCTATCAATTATTTTATTGGTTATTTTTTTATAAGGGTCTTGTAATCTTTCCGTTATATTTTTTGCATAAGGATCGGTTTGAAATTCTTTTGCAGCAGCATTTAAATCCGTATCTGCAATTGAAATAGCCGACACCAAAAGCATACCCTTTAAAAAAGCCCATGGGTGATTATTAACTCGTCCTTTATAACCTGCAAAACCTTGATTATCGACGCCTCCCATATTCCCGAGTTGAATTGCAAAACCGTCCGGACGAATCATGTAGGTCCAAGCAACTTGAATTCTGTTTTGTGCATAAGAAATCGAAGAGTTATAATCTGCAAAAAGCAGGGTTCCTTGAGGAACAAGTAAAAATCGGCCGTCAAGAGAAGAGTAAATATTTTTTGTAACACGAGCGATAATATTACCGGGTAAGTCCGTATTTATACTCGTAACTAAAACCGCAGGAATAATAGTGCCCTGCCATAAAGATAATGAGTTTAAGAATTCGCCTTGTGAAGTTGAGCCTATATTTTTACTATAGAAATTTTCTTTTCCTGCATTGTTATTATTATTACCATATCCTTCTAAATATCCCCCTTGTATACCTTGGGAGGCGAGCATTTGTTTTATAAAATCCTCTTTGGAAGGTAAATTAAACTGTGAATACGGATTGTTGGAGCCTTGTTCCTGATTACCGTATGATTGATTTATCTGTCCCTCATACCCTTGGGTTTGCCTTCCGGTTGGAGTTAAACCTTTAATACCTTGAATTTGTTTTTGGATAGGATTATTTCTTGTATCAGGCCGTGAATAACCTTGAGCGCTACCGCCTCTTTGATTTTCTGAAACAGGAGCTTTACCTACCTCATTTATGTCAGGCATTTTTGAATTGGCACTGGCAATCAAAGCATCTTCATTACTTTCAAAAAATTTTGAAGGAGCATTTACATCAGGTGCCGTATCATTTGAAACGGCAGAATTATATGACGAAGCGGCCATAGCTTCAAAGTCAGGCATATAAGCCTCACCTGCCGATTTTATTTTTTCATCATCTTTTTTACTTTCTTTTTTACCAGTACTTAAAAAAGTAATCAGCATAAGAGCAAGAAACAAAGAAACGACAATGGTTAAAATAAGCTGTCTATTTAATTTTAAAGCACCTTTTTTCTTTTGTTTTATAACATCATCAGGACTTTTCTTGCTTTCTTCATTTTTAGTTTCTTCTGAAGGTATTTGTTGAGCTTCACTCTGCTTTTCATTATCTTTACTTTCTAAAATATCATCATTTGGGCCTGTATGCGTATCCTCACTGCTTAATATAGAATCAGGACTCGCCGAAGGCTCATTATCAATAGGAGAATAATCATTTTCTTCAATGTTTTCATTTTGACTTTGACTCATTAGATCCAAGTCAAAAATATTATTTTCATCGCTCATAATTTACCTCATTTCGTTACTTCAGACTTTGATTTCTTTTTTTCAATAATCACTTTTGACTTATTTAATTTCAAAGTAACCTTAGTAATTAAAGAGTCAACTATAAGAATGTTTTTTCTTACTCTGTAATTGATGATATTATTCTTCTGATCAAAAAGTGCTGGAAGCTCCGCATTTAAAACCTTCTCGTCAAGCTCTATATATGTTTTTCTTCCATCATCATAAACACGGGTAGGAAGCCATATAGGTTTTTTAAAAGGCGAGTATTTCATCTTATAATCGAAAGAAAGAAATTCGGGAGATATTCCTTCAAGTACGGTTTTTATTTTTGAGTCGGGATGAGCCATTTCACTTTTAATTGTGTAAGGCATTTGAATCGGATAATTCCACTTAACCATAGCCATATAATCATCTTTAAAGCTTTTTAAAAGAATATGATATATTCTTCTATTTGTTATGATAATCATAGTCGTGGTAAGTTTAGAATATGAAGGCTTTACAAAAAAGTGCTGCACATCAAGACCTTTATATTTAGAAACTCCGGCTCCAACCTGCCATACTTCCGGCTCCGATACAAAAGGAGTTTCCAAGATTTCTTCTCCGGGCTCAAGTTCGATGTCGGTTATACGATATGGAGCACAGTATATTTCGTACACAAAATTTTCATCAAAATCATAAAACATTTTTCCTGATGAATACCTTTCAGGTGTTTTTAAAGCCGATCTCATAGCTTCTTTTACGGTTTCTTGGCCGTCAAGTTTTTTTCGAGCTAATTCATTTGTCTTATCTTCAATAGGACGGTAAACAGGCTTTTCAATATAGACTATAGTTTTTTCTATATCTACCTGTTTTTGAAGAGCTTCCACCATCAAAGCTTCATCTTCTTTTTCAATCTTTTTTTCTTCTTCTTGTAAGGAAACAGCACCGTCTAAAGCTTCCGTTTTAAGCTCATTAAAAGGTTCCATATCCTTGGTTGTAGTACAACCTGAAAAACTTACGGCAATTAATAAAATTGCAACTACTCTAAAAATCTTTTTCATTTTATTTATCTCCTTGTGTTAAAGTATTTACTTTTGTAAAATCAAAATCGCTTATATAAATCCCTAGTGGGTTTTCTATCTTTTTGTCTTCAGGCGGCTCAAGTAATGCTATAGAAATAATACCTCGGTATCTGGTTCTATCCGTAACTACTCCTGTCATTGTTATTTTTGACTGAATATAGTCTACCTGATAACTTTGAGGAGATAACTGTAAAATGGATTCAAGCAAAATACTTTGCTTTATATCTCCGAATTTATCAAAAGGATTATCATTTTTTAAAATATTACTTAATTTTAAGCCTGCGTCTCCTGAAAGCATATTGTAACAATCGCGAATATTTTGCTTCATAACTTGAGCATCGCTTGTAATGGTATTCATATTTGTTACAAACCTTTTAATCTGATATTGAATTGCAATATCGGGAACCTTCATATTCGAGTATGAAAGTTTTGAAACATTTCCTACATACTTAGCTTCACCATACTCTGAAACCGTAATTACCATAGGGATAGTCTTAGGTAATTTAATTGCATAAAGCAATAAAAGAAGTGAAAGGAAAAGAAAAGATAAAGAGGCTACAGCGATTATCCTCCAAGTTCTATTTTCCTTGTTTTGTAAGCCAATAATCCTATCATACTCCTTAAATTGAGGATTGAGTTCTTTTGGTGGTTCTTCTTTATAATATGTCATCATATATTTTTTTATCTCCTATTTTTTAAAATTTTGCTTATTCTTTAGGCGTCGGAAGTTCCGGTTTTGGAGTAGGTAACCCCGGCTTAGGAGGCGGTAATCCGGGCCTTTCAAAACCCGGGGACGGATCGACATTTTTATTATCAGGAACTATACCCCTTCCTATAGATTCTCCTGCCTTACCCATACTTGATATGTATTCATTTAATGTCTGACTTGTTCCGTCTGCATTTTTTGCCTGAACAAATGAAGTATGAGGAACTTTTCCTTCATGACCGTCAAAGCGGTTATTAAATGTTGAACCTCTATAGCTACCACCGTTTCTGTTATCTTTGGTAGCTGAAGCATGAGAAAGATTATGTAAAAAGTTTTTACCTGCATTTTTCATGTGTCCGCCTATGGCGGCTCCCATTGCTTTTCTTCCATAGGTACCTTGTTCTTGTAAGGAATAACCTTTTTCTGAAGCTTCCATCCGTGCAGCAGCTCCTGCACTTCTAGCTTCCTTTATCATACCTGCACCGGTACCTATCATATTTGCCCCTTTCCCTATAGCTCCTCCTACAGCACTGGCGGTTTTTTGTACTCCCTGTTTTATACGTCCAGGAGCTGAAGCTATGGCAGCGGCACCTCCTGCAACAGTCGCACCTGCAGCAACTAATTCTCCCATAGATAGTTGAGGTTCTCCTGTTAAAATTGTCCTTGCAATTTGAGGCCCGTTTTGTGTAACGACAAATGAAAGGATTATAGTAAACATAATATAAGCAAAGACACCTAAATCTACGGCAGAATCTTCTCCCATTTGTCCTGCAGCAAGGTAAATATATTGATACATGGCAAACCACATACAAATTGTTAAAATTAATAGTTTTATTGCCTGTCCCCAAAAGGAAGGTAATATTTTTTTTGCAATAGCTTTTGTTTCATTTGCCAAAATAAAAGGGATAAAAGCAATACAAATACTTGTTACGATTGCATATTCAAAAATAGCCATACAATACTGCATTAGAACAAAAATTGCAGCAAAAACTATTGCGATGCCGCATATAAAGGTTAAGATAATATTTCCATAATCAGAAAAACTCATAGCACTAAGAACTACTATGGCACGCGGTGGTTTAATTGGATTCCATGATTGATCGGCTTCATCTTGAGCTTTTCCAATCTTAACTGTTAAATAGTTAAATTCTCTTTGCATAAGTAATTTTGCAAGTAAAATAGAAACTTTAAAAAAAGAAGCGGGGCTTATAAAATTTGAGCCGCCTCCTTTTGTATCGTGAATCATAACATCGAGAAAATATGTATCTATTAGATTTCCGTTTTTGTCCTTAATTTTTGTAGGAGATAAAACAGCTTTTAAAGCATCTATATTAGCTTGAGCCGCAGCAATATTTTGCTCGGTTGTTCTATACAAATTTACGCTATTCATATATTCTTCAGGCCCGTTTTTATCTACAACACCATCAGCAAAAGGAGAGTTTTTCTTTTCGGATCTTCCTGAACCCAAACCTTTTTGAGTTATATTAAGTTTTCTTTGAGCTATGTAGCTTTGAGCCTGTTCAGGACTCATATTTTCGATAGTTTTTGCAACCTTTAAATCATGTTCACATTGTTCCATTAAGGCGACTAAGTTTTGTTGAACCACAGCTTTACCGCCTCCGGCCTCAGAACCCCATATAGTTGCAGTTTTTGCAATAGTTCCTACTGCAATATTATAAAGACCTATGGCACCCAAAAAAAGCATAAAATTTAAAATTGTTGAAATAGCCATTTTTCTAACTGCAATAGCTCCAAACCAGAGTTTAATACAGTTGATTACTATACCGACCAAAGCAACAATAACGGCAAGTTTATTTGCTATATTTAAAAAGTAAAAGAATACTCCTGAAAAATAATCCATTCCGTCGAGTAATGCATTATCTACCCATGTATAACTTGTAAATCCGCCCATATTTTTACCTTTTATTTATTATGTTTGTTTTTTCTCAACGAATTACCGCCTAAAAACATTGAAGAAACACCGACTCGCGACTCTTTTGCACTTTGAATCATAAACCGTTGAGCTTCTTCCGCTTCTTTTTGTTTTTCCTGTTTTTGAATATTCCAAGCAATCATCTCTCCTACTTCCAAAAGGTTAGTTCTTAATAGGTTTATGTTTTCATTTATCATTTTTTCATGCATTAAAACGGCCTGAGTTACTTGTTGAGGAGTTGCATCTTTTCCCAAAGCGGCCGTAAAAATGGGACCGTACATCATCTCTTGAGCCTTTACCCATTTTTCAGAGCCTATTTCAGAGTTCGCAGCTATTACTCGTCCTATCTGGCTTTTAACCTGTGCTTCTGCTTGTTTTACCATCATATAATTTGCAGGCCTTAATCCATATCTATTAAAAATAGCCATATATTCGGCATCAGTTAATCCTTCTTCAAAGGCTTTTTTTATTTTTTCCATCTTCTCTTCTTTTCCCCATTTATATGCTGTTTCAGCAAAACCTGCTATTGTTTTTCCTTTTTCACCGGCTCCTACCAAGTCAGCTATTGAAAAATTTTGCCCTCCGATGGATATATTTTGAGCTGTTAAGCTATTCTGCAGATTTCGAATATTCGATAATTGTCTATCAATGGATCGGGTAAAATCCGAAATTTCATTTCTAAAATCAAAGTCTCCATCCCATTTAATTTCATCAAACTCCCACCCCTTTACAGTTTGTACGGCATGTTGCATTCTTTCATACTGCAATTTTAATTGTTCAACATTAGTTTTAATCTGATCATAAATGGCATATAAATTATCTATTGCTACAAGCCAATTTTTTGGATCAAAAACAAGATTAGGGCCAACAGTAAAAGCATTTACAGACAAAATTGAAAAAATTAAAAAAATAGCAATAATTTTTTTCATAAAAAACTCCTTATTTATTTTATAAATGTTTATTTATAAACTTTTCATAGTTTATGTTATTATGTTCTAAAATCTCTTTTACAAGAGGTTTCCCGCAATTTTTACCGTACTTTTGTTCAAGTAAATCTAGAAATTCATGATTTGAAGTAAGAATAGATAACTGTGTTTTATCCAAGTCCAATTGAAACATTCTTGCCCCTAAAGGACTTTTATAAAAATAGTCATGTTTCATCCTTGCATGTCTTATTGCAGCAATTTCAGGATCACTTAAGCCGAAGTATCTATAGCCTTCTTTTTGGCCTGCCGTTAAAGCCGTTTCATCGGCTAAATATATTTTGGTTAAGCATTGCTGAATAAGAATTTCAGCAATTTCGGTTTTTCTTGCACTTGCAATATTTTGAGTTGCAAAAAGGCACCACACGTTTTTCTTTCTTAATCTCATTAGCCAATTACCGATTTGATTCACAAAGATTGGATTTTTTAAGAACACATGGAACTCATCCATAACTAAAAGAGTAATTTCATCTTTTTTACCTTCCCATACTTTTTCAACATACTTAAATAAAAACATAAGAGCAGGTGTTATTGCCTGATCGTTTAATTTCATTAAAGAGCCCATTTCAATCATAGTCCATTTTGAAAGAGGCATTGAAGTTGAATCTGCATCAAAAATGTTTCCGTACTGGCCGCCTAAAACATAAGGGCTTATTCCGACTCGTATATCATTGGTTTCTGTTTCAGGATTAACGTAATTTACATATTGGTTAAAACTTGTTAAAGTTCTTTCATGAACACTTAAAGATTTCATAAGTTTTAAAGCTTCATTTATTGAAAGTTTCATTTCAGGAGTTACTGTTATATTTTGTACTGTTAAAAGACATTCAATAAATTCTGCTGCCCATAGTATATCTATATTTGTTTCCAGCTCAGCTAAAGGTTGGAATGCAATATTGTTTTCACCTCCCGGTTCAACATAAATACCTCCTGCAGCCATTGTAAGGCCTCGTGCTGACTTATCTACATCGAATATTATTACATTGCTTTTAGGATACTTTAACATTTGAATTTCAAGTAAGTTCATTAAAGTTGATTTTCCGGCTCCTGTAGGACCTAACACAATAGTGTGCCCTACATCATTTACATTCAAATTTAAGAAAAAAGGTGTCCCATATCTTGTAGAACATGTTAGAAGAGGAACATTGACTCCTGTAACCTCTTTTGTGTGATTATTATTTATCATCCCTTCCCATATTGAAGATAGTGGAATAATATGAGATACATTGCCGGTAGATACAAAAAAAGTTCTTGTATTTGCTGCCAAGTTTCCCGGCTGCATTGAAAGATAAGCCTTTAACGAATTTTGAGTTTCTATTTTAGAAGCAAAACCGCAAGAAGATATAATACTTTCAAGATAGCGAGCTTTATCCATTGCCGTATCAACATCTTGATCCCAAACCATTAAGGAAGAAGCATAAAAACCAAATCCGAAAATATCTGTAAGAGACTCTTCTTGAGCGTTTTGAGCATCTTGTTGGAACGCTGCAGCTCCCTGATTTTCAAGATTAGATTGAACCTGCATTGTCTCTTCCATTACAAGCTGCTTCGCACTTTTTCTTGATCCATAAAACCGTTTTACTGTTTTCTCTATATATTTTTGAGCATCAACCTTATCTAAAGAAATAAATCTTGTTGACCATCTATATTCTATTTCTGCAGCATTAAGGCTATCAAAAATGGCAGGATATGTTTCCATAGGAAAGTCTTTGACTGTTATTATAGGTATATAATTTTTTCCTAGTTTTAAAGGAATGGAATTTTCTATATCTTCATCTGTTATCATTTTGTCAATAAAAATAAAATGATTTGGGAAATTCATTCCGTACCATTTTAAAGAAACAGATGTATGAAGATATGATACGGTTTCTGCCGAGTTTAAAGATTTTACTTTTAATGAAGATGATAAACTTCCTATAATTTTTGTTGTTACAGTTATAAAATTATCTATTTCTTTTCTTATAGCACCTGTATTTATATTCTCATCTTCTCCTTCTCTTTTAAAGAAAAAAGATGATGACTTCTGTTTTAGTTCTGAAGGAAGTTCTTTGGTGAAAGTCATATAATAAGATGAAGCAAAGTGTTCTCCATAATTTTTAAAATTAGCTTCGCGGCATTTATCTACTATATAAGCCGCTTCATTATCAAAAATTGCTCCCGGATATTCTTTTGTTTTATACCGCTGCACTTCAAATTGAACTGCCCACCCCGTGCCTAAACTTTTAAGTGCGTTATTAAAATTCCATGACACCGAATTAATGGACTCTGCAGAAGAAGAGCCTAAATCAGGACAAGAGAAGATAAAGGAGCGCATAATGGCTCCCGTTTTTAACAAAACTACTCCCTCCGCTACCATACAGCTCCAAGGACAATAACCGGATAAAAGATTTTTTGTATTTTTATAAGGAGTCAAATCAAGACCTTCGACATATTTTTCCGATTTAAAAAAATCTTTAATTTTCTTTAACATATTATTCCTCATCAATATTTTACATCAATATAATCTCATTGTCAATATTGTTATTAAGAATATATTTTAAATGTTTTGACATTTTAAATTGAATACTTTTTTTTGTCGCTATGAGCTTTTTATTTTTTTTACTCGTAAAATCATATTGATTTTTATTATATTTAAAGTTTTGTATATAAAAAGTACCGAATTTATTTATTTTGACTGCATTACCCTGTATATTGTTTTTAACAATATATTCAAAAAAAGAGGCTAAAACTTCGCTTATTTGTTTACATGATAGGCCTGTTGCCTCTGAAATGTTTGTGATTACATCAGTTTTATTTTTACTAGCCATGATACATATCCTGTTCTAAAATATTGTCCAATAACTGTTCCAAAAGATAAGGATCGCTTTTACATAAAATACGCAAAACAAAATATATACCTACAGAAATAAAAATAAACCACAATCCTACAATCTGCATACATAGTATAGTTACTACAAGAAGCATTGTGGCAGCATTAGTACCTATTCCCATCAACATGTCCGGCTGTAATAAACTTCTGTGAACCGATATTTTAAAATCCGTAATACTGCTTAAATTATCATTCATTAAAAACTCCTTTAAAAAGTTAAAATGGGAGGTGCTCCACAAAAAGTGAAGCACCATTTTTTTGAAATTAAAAAATTTTTGCTTCCATTTCCTGATATGATTCATCTTCCAGATTTTTTTCATCTTCATCCAATCCTTCGGAGAAATCTTTATTTAAGAATTTATACACTAAAATACTTGTAGCATAATTCTTATCCGAAAAATTAGGAAAACCGGCAAGGTTAATAAAACGGTCAAGAAGCCTTATTGTTTTTTCTTTTCCATCTTTAATCTGAGTAATTTCAGTACCGATCTTTTGAAAACGCTGTTTTATTTCATTTCCTTGGCGATATTGATCCAAAACTACACAAAGATCATATACTTTCTTTTTATTAGTATTCATATTCTTTCTCCCTACCCTAAGAATAGTTTTAATTGATTTGTTAAAAGGCTAATGTTAAACTCTGCGCCCGTGAAAAAATATTTAACAATATCCGCAGCACTTAAAAGAACAATTGTTCCAATGAGCCAAGGAATAAATTTTTTTATCAATCCTGGTTCATTACGGCCTGCAACAATCATACCTATACAGATTCCAACCAAAGCAATTATACAAATTGCCTTAAGCCATGTGGCTGTGAGAAGATTGACGAGCGTTTGGGCCCACTCATCTAATTTACCTATACTGCCTTGTTTTTGTGCAAAGGCAGAAACACATACAAAAAAGATCATACATAAAATCAAAACGATTTTTTTCTTTTGCATAAAATGCTCCTTAAAAATATTTTTGACCGGTTTTCAAAGCTTTTAAAAATTTTTAAGGTTTTAACAATTTTGTGTATTCATCTATTCCTGAGGAACCTGTATCCAAAACTTCATTTACCTTTGGACCTGATTCTCCCTTAATTAAATGAACACAAAGTTGAATCGATAATGACAACTGAGGGAGCTCCCCAAGAATAACTTCTCTCAGTAGACCGTTTAATCGGGTAAATACCTCTATAGCACTTCCTGCATGTATAGTAGTTGCATTTCCCGTATGCCCCGTAGCCCATATTTTGATAAGCTCATTAGCTACATCTCCGTATCTAAGCTCACCGAAAATAATCCTATCCATTGACCATCGCATAGCTAATCGAACTATTTCGATTACTTCACTGGATTTTCCGCAAGCATAAGTTACATCCTTGGCATAAGGACATGATAACTCGGGAGTATCTTCGATTATTAAAAATCTTTCCTCCGGAGTGTATTCTGCCATTTTTTTTAAAATAGCATTTAAAAATGTTGTTTTTCCTGAACCCGTCGCACCTCCTATAATCACATTTTGTCGGTTTTTTATAGACTGACATATTTTTTTATATTGTTCTTCATTCATCCTCCCACTTTCTACATAACTTTCAAGAGAATATATTTGTTCCGGTAACCGCCTTATTGTAAATTCGGGCCGTTGAACCCACGGGGGTAAAATAGCTGTAAAGCGGGCATTGTATAGAGGGATCACTCCTTCAAGCTTAGGTAATTCCCTTTGATTTATTTCAACCCCTGACATTGCAGCTATAGCAAAAATAATTCTCATTCGCTGTTCTACCGAAATATTAACATCTACATATTTTGACCCCTTTCCTAAAGCTGATACTTTTACTTCTCCTGAACTTAAAACAAAAATATTTGTTACATCTTTTTGCTCTATATAAGGAATGAGAGGTTTTAAATCGTTTAAGAGATTTTTTTGATACCTTTCCTCTCTTTGCTTTTCTGTATCCATTATTTTTTATCCTTTAAAGTATTTTCTTGTTCAATAAAATCGGATAGAAGCATCTGTAAAAAAGAAGGTGTATCTTTCATATTTTTTTTATATGCTTCAAACATAGCATTACGTCTCCGTACGGCATTTTTAGTTATGACAGCTTGCTCTTCTTTGGAATGAATAGAAATATCGGGAATACCTGCAAAAATACTTACAAGAGCAAAGTGAAAATAGTTAAAAAAAGCTTCAATCTTTTTATCTAAATATCCTATTCTTCTTTTGCTATCATTTAATGAAGCATAAACCAACTCCTTATCATTTATTCCTTGCGTTAAATAAAGAAGAAGGGCGTCATTTATGACTTCCGACTTTGTTTTATTTCCCGATTTTAAAGCTTCTTCAAGCAAAGAAACTATTTCCTTTGAAGTCCTAAAAGAAACCTTTTCTGATTTTATGCCATCATATTGCTTAGAAGACTTGTGCATCTGTTACTTCCTCCAGTTTGTTTTTAATATCTATTTCATTTTGAAATTCAAGACTTATTTCTTCTTCAGTCTCTATTTCTTGTAATCGTTGCAATAGTACGGTAAAATCAGGATCAGGCGGATCCGAAAAATGAACTTCATCCTCATCAGGCTGAGGCTCCAAATAATTTAAAAACTCGGCTCTTTCTTTTTTTTCTTCTAAAATTCTTTTTTCTTCCTGCTTTTGTATTCTTTGTTTTTTTAAGTTATCAATATATTTTTTTTCTTTGTTTATTAAGTCTATTGTCTTATTAGAAGGAAGAGCTTGACATTCAAGTAATAGTTCTTCTCGTTTTATTGGAACGGGAAGACTTACCTTACCTTTAAAACGCTCATCATCATAATAACAGACCTTAGATGCTATATAAGGCGGCATACCGTGATTCATAATTAAGCATTGATTGAAGGGTAGTTTTTTAAGCTCATCAGGATTTATTAAATCCCTTGCTATTTCCTGACTTGATAGGTTTAAGTTATCTAAGCTGATACTAAATTTTCTTCCACTTGTGGATACGTTATCATGTATTACCGATTCTTTTCCTATAGACTCAGAAAACATTTTTGCATCCTCAATTTTTGAAGGCTGAAATATAACAAGATTTTTACAATGGTCAAGGAAGGGATGATTTTGACCATATATATCTATAATTTGATTTAAAGCTTGACATACTATTAAGAATGTAACTCCATATCCCGCTAATATTCCCATAACTTTTGCGATAAATGGGAAGTGTCCCAAAATTGGGAATTCGTCAAGGAAAAATACCAAGTGATTCTTTAATTTTATTTCTCCGAATTGAGTTTCTCCTTCTGAAAATTTTCTAAGCATAAAGTTTATCACAAGCCTAAAAACAGGAGAAACTCGGTCAATATGAGCAAAAGGAACTGTTAGATATAAAGAAATAGGATATTTTGAATCTATAAAATCTTTAATTTTAAAATCCGATGAACTTGTAGCATTTGCAATTAAAGGATCTTCAAAGAGTTGCAGCTTTGAAAAAACTGTCGAAAGAACACTTGCTCTTTCTTTAGGGTTAGTAGTCAACCTTGAAGCCATTGCAGTAATTCTTTCATTCATATCTTCATCGCCGTGATCGGTACTGATCATTTCTTTAATCAAAGCAAGACCTTCACCACCTTCATCATCTTGCTCTGATGAAGTAGCTGCAATACTCATTACCCTTAACACTCTAGTAAGATTTTTTTCTTTATATTGAGGAGAAAATTTAATATGAAGAATAACGGCTGTAGTGATGTCTTTTGCAGTATTATTAAAAAATTCCGATGCTTGATCTGCCTTGGCTTCGGATGTATAAAGAATATCGGCTATCTGATTTGCATCGGCATAAGCAAAATCCCCCTCTCTGATTTCATCCATAGGATTAATCTTTATTGTATCCCTTGAAAGAGGAGAAAACTTTAATACATGCGAAAACTTCTTTCTAAAACCAGCCGTAATACTCCAGTTTTCGCCCTTTGGATCAAAAATAATTGCGGAACCGGGATAACTTAATAAAGATGGAATAATGACTGATACTCCTTTACCTGAACGTGTAGGAGCTATAAGAAGAGTATTTGTTTTACCTGAATGACATACAAACTCTCTTGTATTTTGATTTTTTGAACCCAATTTATTTTGAGTAGTTAATTTTATTGAACCATCCCCTGTAACATCAGCTCTTACATCAGCTTCTGCAAGCTGTCCTAAAATCATTCCTTTAGCTTGTAAAAGACCGAATTTTTTTAAATCCTTTTTGTTTGCCCATCTTGCAGTTCCATACAATTTTTGAAGTCTTTGTAAGTAATTACGTAAAAGACTAAAAAATAATAATGAAGACAAGGCTAATATAACACCAATAAGCCCCGGCTTTAATGAAGCATAAAAGTAAGGACCAAATCCGGGCTTAAACGCATATTTTAGAAATGATAGAATATATAAACCGGGATGATAAATACGGTAATTATTAAAGCTTTTTAAAATTAAAATAGGATATCCTACAATACGTGGATCAAAATTCATAAGACGTGCAAAAAGTTGCGCCGATAGCCAAAAACCTATAAATAATGAAAAAATAGGAAAAAGCCAATTGAAAAGGTCTAAAATATAATGTTGGGATATGCGGTTAGGTTTGCCTCGTAAAAATTCATTCTTTTTCAAAAACTTCTCCTTTTAGATTTATCGTTGCTTTCTAAAAAGAGTATACTCAAGTTTAATCTTATTGTCAATATTGTGTATAATATATTTTGATTATTCTCGTATTTTCAGCTCTACATTTTTTAAAGATACATTTGATGTTTTATCCTTGCTATCAACAATATCCACTTTTTTGTTTAATAAATTTGTATCTATTTTTTTATACATAGGTAAATATAGTATTTCATTATCGGTTTCAATAACCGCTGCATTATTCCAAACGTTTTCGTCATTCATATTATAAATTTTAAGAACCGTTCCATTTTGAATATTTTTATCGGTCTCTTTATATAATTTAAATTTTTTATTTTTAAAAGAGTAAATATTTTTTGCTTCTAAAAATGTATTAAACCTACCTACAGTCTCAAGACTTTCAAACCAATCTTCTTGGAGTAAATAATCTTTTTTACTCTTCTTTGCAAGTCCTAAAGAGATTAAATAATCAAGTCTTTTTCTGACATTTTCATCAAAAGTTTTTATTTTTTTTGTAAAAATAACATCAGTATAATTTTTATTTACTTGCCCATTGATAACCTTATCTAATCTAGTAATTCTGTTTTTTGTATATTCTTTATTTCGGTAATTTATTATTTCTTCTTCTGTTCGCTCTCCAACCATTTTGGTACATAAATTTTGAGCCATCTCTCTTAAAGTACCTTTAATTAAAGCTTTATCAATCTTATTTATGTATCTACCATTTTTATCTTTACCGTTAATCAATAAATGCACATGTTTATGAGCTGTATCATTATGTTGAACAGCAACCCAAAATAGATCACTATCCATAATGCTATTCATTTGTTTAACCAAAGTCTCGGTTAGAACCTTTAAATCTACATTTTGATTATCGGGGGAAATTATAAATTTAAAGTGTTTATCCGTCATATTTTTTTCATAATCTTCAATGTCATCTCCAAAAAAAATAGGCTTTTCTTTTACATCTTCTTTGTTTTTTTGAGGCATATAAGTTTTTAAAAATTCTCTGTGATTTGTTTTTTTTGTACCATGCCTAAATTTTATCACACAAAGTTGTTGATATGGATTTGTTCCCTCTGATTTTCTCTTGCTTGAAAAGCCTCCTCTTAAATAATTAGCCTCACTTGAGGCTAATTTATTTTTTCTGTAAGTCGTTTTTTTTAAAGCTCTAAGAAGGAGCTTCATATCATTTTTTGATTTTTTTACAAATTTGATTTTAAAAGGATCTTCGTTTTTTTTATTGTGTTTATCATTAAAAATATTATTTTTATAAGAAATCATTCTAATGTTCCTTAAGCCTTAAATAAAATGTATTTGTCTTACATAAAACATTGCAACATCTTGGATACTTTCAGTTTTCTTGTCATACAATTATTTCCTATGTCCGACAAAAAACATACCAATATCTTGGTATGTTTCGCCATAATGTCCGACTTTTCTTTATCTTGCCTTTCGGACATAGGTATATAATAACATTATATAGTCTTATTGTCAATTATTGACATTATAATTATTTATTGTTAGAATAATTTTATGACTTCTTTAATACTTTGTGAAAAACCATCAGTCGCAAAATCTTTTGCTTTAGCTTTATCGGTTCCGTGGAATAACGGCTTTTATGCCAACCATGAGTATATCATTACTAATTGCGTAGGGCATCTATTTGAACTTTTTATGCCAGAAGATTACAGTGAAAATTTAAAAAAATGGACACTTGAAACTCTTCCAATAATCCCTGACTCTTTTAAATATAAAAAAAATAACAGCACCAAAGATCAGGCAAATCTTGTTTTAAAACTACTACAAGAAAATAAAACGGCTAAAATAATTATAGCAACTGATGCCGGCCGTGAAGGAGAACTTATAGCCCGCATTACTCTTTTACAGGCTGGATTTACCTCGATCGATAATATATATCGATTTTGGGAGTCTGCGGCATTGACTCCTGAAGTCATCGCTATTGGCTTAAAAAATGCAAAACCTCTTAAAGATTATAATGTTTTAGGCAATCAAGGCTATGCAAGGCAGCAAGCTGACTGGCTTATAGGTATCAATTTTTCAAGACTTATATCTGTTCTTTCAAATACTCTTCTTCCAGTAGGCCGGGTTCAGACTGCCGTTTTAAATGAGATTTATAAACGAGAACTTGAAATTAAAAATTTCATTCCTAAAGAGTTTTTTGAATATGTAGCAGAATTAGCCTCAAGTGAGGCTAATTTAAAAGCAAAAAAATATGTTATACAAAATGAAAAGCTTTCTACTCATTTTTTTAAAAACGATATTGATTTATCGAGTTGTATCGGTAAAAAAGCTCAAATTAAAAATATCGAAAGCAATCAAAAAAAGGAAAATCCGGAAAAGCTTTTTAACCTTACAGCACTTCAAAAAGAAGCGTTTAAAAGTTTCGGTATATCTCCCGATAAAACTTTAAGCATTGCTCAAAAGCTTTATGAAGAATATAAATGCTTGTCATATCCTAGAACACCAAGCCGTGTATTAAGCGAATCAAATGTTGATTTTGCAAAAGAAATTTACGAAAAACTAAAACCGGTAAGGCCTGACTATACTAAAAATATTGATCTATCTTTATTTGAAAAATCTAACACACATGTATTTGATGATTCAAAACTTGAAGATCATCACGCTTTAGTCCCGCTTACCGATATACCTCATTCAGCATCAGAAATAGAAAAAGGAGTCTTTGAGCTTGTCGTTAAACAGTTTTTTGCCGCTTTTTCAAAGCCTTACATTTATGAAAGTAAGACTGTATACTTTAATATCGAAGGTCATGATTTTATAGCACGAGGAAAAAAGATTATTCAGAAAGGTTGGAAAGAATTAGCCTCAAGTGAGGCTAATTTAGAAGAAGATGAAAACTCTTTTGAAAATGTAAATTTTGAAAATCTTATATGTAAAGATGTACAAAAAGTAAAAAAACTTACAAAGCCTAAAGCTCCTTATAAATTTGACTCTCTGCTTGCCTTTATGGAAAATCCTAAAAATGAAAGTGAAAATAAAAAACTTGTAGGTCTTGGAACGGAAGCAACTAGGGGTGAAATAATTAAAAGCCTTATTGACAGGGGCTATATCAAAGAAGTTAAAAAAAATCTCACTGTTCAAGAAAAAGGCGTTTTTTTGATAACTCAAATAAATAAAAATGCCGATCTTTTGCCGCTCATAGATATATCGCAGACTACTCAATGGGAAGAAAAAATGATGGATAATCCGGGAGTTTTCTTGAAGTCAATTAAAGATTTTGTATTTAATGTATGTAAAAATAAAAAAAATATCGATTCCTTTGAAAAACAAAAAAATATGATAGGAAAATGCCCTTATTGCGGTAAAGATATTTTACCGGGAAAGAAAAATTATTATTGCTCAGGATATAAAGAAGGTTGTAAATTTGTTCTTTGGAAGGATATTGCAGGAGCAAACCTTTCAGAAAAAGATGTAAGAATCTTACTTACAGGGAAAAATACTGATATTAAAACTTGTAAAAATAAAGACGGTAAATCTTTTAAATGTAGATTTGCTTTATTTGCTTTAGATAAAGAATATAAAATTAAATTTATTTTTGATAAATTTAAAAAAAGAGAAAAAAAATAGCTAAAATTAGCCTCAAGTGAGGCTAATTTATTTTAAAAGTTTCTTTTTATATATTGACTAAAATATTCTACTGTAGTATATTTATTAATGGGTGGGATAATATTTTATTACGAGGTATTATCTATGAAAAACCGCTGTCAATTTTACTATTATCAAAAGCCATCCGGAATTTACTATTGTCAACCTATTTCTCCTACAACAGGTAAAAAGCTTTTTACAAGGTCAACGGGAACAAAAGATTATGATGAAGCTATGAGAATTATAAACGAATGGCTTGTTTTAGGGTTTCCTGAAAAAAATAAGAAAAAAACTGTTCAAACTGTTGATGTTTTTAAAAATCTTACTTCTCTTATTTATGATAATAAAATAGATGTTGAAGACGGTCTAAATGCTTTTTTTGTTTTTTTAAATTCATACAAGGAAAAATTTTCTTCAAAACAAGCCTCTTCTTTTTTGCAAACCGCAGCTACTATTTTAGATATTCAATTAAATCCTTCTGAAAATACAAAAAAAGATTCGATAGAAGTTAAATTTGTTGATTATCTTCTTGGTTTTTGGAACTACGATTCATCCCCATATATTCTAAAACTAATAAATACAGGTACTCCAAGTGATGAATTACCTCAAAGAAAAAGATTTAATTGTATTCACTCATGGCTAAAAAAGTATATATCATATTTTGATGATAAAGAATTTTATTTATCGGACATTACAGCTAATGACATAAATGCTTTTTTTGCTTATATTATCTCACTGGATACAATGACAGTATCCTCTCTTTCAATTTTTTCAAGTGCAATAAAACAGGCTTGTAAATTTGCCGAAGATGAAAATTTGATTAAAAATCATATTGTTAAAGACATAAAACAATATTCCATTGAAAAATATAGAAAAAATATTTTGGAAAAAGAAGAGGCTGAAACTCTTTTTTCATCAGTTAATAATTTTAAAAATTTAGAACATTATTGTATAAACAGGTTGGCAATTGAATCGGTAAGTAGGATAGGTGAATTACAGGCTATTCAACTAAAAGATATTTCTATTACAAAGAATAATAAAGGAATTATTGATTGCTGGATTACTATTAGTAAAACATGGGATAAGACTACACATAAATTAAAAAAAACAAAAAATAAAACATCTAAAACAGTTAAAATTTCAAATGAAATGTATCTTTACTTAGAAAAACTTATTGAGCAAAATCCGTTTAAAAACGACAAAAACGCTTTTTTATTTTATCATCCGGAAAAAAAAGAAATTCCTATTACTTACTCGGTTATTACTCGTGAATTTAAAAAAGCGTTACAAACTTTAGGTTTTTTACGAGATGGAATTACATTTCATAGCTATAGGCATCTTGGAGTCGTTATTTTAGCCGATAACAATTATAGTCCACGTGAAATTATGCTTTTAACAGGTCATAAGACTCCGGATATGGTCAATTTTTATGCTAATCATAAAACAAAAGTGCAAGAAACTAAAAAGCAGGATATGTCAAATATTCTTTGCAATTTTTTAGAAAAAAAAAACAATTTAGGTCTTGACAAAAAAAATATTATGTTTTAGTATTAGCTAAAGAGTTGTAAAAAGGGTTGAAAAATCCTTTCAGGCTGTTTTTTATCATAGTGTTGTTTTATTAAAATGGACAATAATTACACTATCGGTATAGGGTCGAGAAATGTTACTTTTTTTCGGATAAAAGTTTCTTCACCTCGAAACTTCGTTGGTTGTACCTCCCCTATAACCCCTCCAATCTTCAAAAGAACCGCTTAGGGGTGCACCCCTAAGAACCCGCATGATTACAAAGTTTTTAGTTTATTTTTTGTGAAGATTAAAACAAAGGATTTGAGCAAATTTAATGGTTGGCTAAGGTTGAGGAAAGTGAAGACATTATTAAAAGTTCCGCCACGGATGGCGGTGGTTCCACGCTTCGAGAGTTTTAGACGCAAGTCTAAAACTCTAAGCTGAAAATCGGACAAGGATGTCCGATTTTCAGCGGACCCCCTTTTTCTTTTCTTCAAAGAATGATATAATCGCCCATTGTTTTAATAAATAATTTTATAAGGATGGGATTAATTTATGAGCAAAAAGACCAACGATATTATTGTTATAGGTTTTGCTTTATTTGCTATGTTTTTAGGAGCCGGAAACCTGATATTTCCGCCTACCTTGGGTCACTTATCGGGAAAAGATTGGTTCTTTTCTCTTTTAGGTTTTTTGGTAACGGGAGTAGGTATGCCTGTTTTGGGTATCATATCTATGGGAAAATGTGACGGGCATCTTTCGAATTTTACCAAAAACATAAATCAATTATTCGGAACTTTTTTTATAATCTTTGTTATGCTCATAATAGGACCTCTTTTTGCTATTCCGAGAACTGCTGCTACTACTTATGAAATAGCGATTAGGCCCAACTTCGGGATAAGCTCAGTTTTATCTTCGTTTATATTCTTTGCAATAACCCTTTTCTTTGTTCTAACACCTAATGATGTTATCGATAGGGTAGGAAAGTTTTTAACGCCTGCATTGATAGCCGTATTAGGTCTTTTGGTTATAAAGGGCTTTGTTACTCCCATAGGTAAACCATCCGATCCTTCAGTCGATAAGATATTTTTAAGAGGTTTTAAAGAAGGATATCAAACTATGGACGCTTTGGGTTCCATGATATTGGCCACCATAGTTATTTCGAGTATCAGTTCAAAAGGCTACACGGATAAAAAATCCCTTTTAAGGATGACTATATGGACGGGGCTTATTGCCTGTATAGGTTTGGGACTTGTTTATGGGGGTCTCGTATATGTAGGTGCAACCGGAAGTACCGTCTTACCGGATAATCTTTCACGAACCGAAATTGTAGTCCGGTCCAGCGAGCTTTTATGGGGAAGGGGAGGCCGAATAGTACTAGGCTTGGCAATAGGCCTGGCCTGTTTGACAACCTCAATCGGTCTTACTGCAACTGCGGGAGATTACTTTTCTAAAAGATTTAAGGACGATATAAGCTACCGTGCTACGGTTATTATTATCTGTGTTGTAAGCTTTTTCCTTTCAAACTTCGGCGTCGATAATATTATCTCTATTGCAGGCCCGATTCTTGAAGTTATTTATCCTGTAGCAATTGTTTTGATAGTCTTAAATCTCTTTGCAGAATTTATACCGAACAAGTATTTTTTTCATGGAGCAGTAATAGGAACTCTTTCGATAAGTGTTCTCCAAGGCTGGGTCGCAGCTCAAGATCTTATCAATAATTTGCTTATTAAACTTGAAGCCTTCCCTGCAATGGATCAAGTAGGGATGAGTTTTAATACTACAATTAACGTGCTAAAGACTCTTCCCTTTGAGGGCATAGGATTCCCGTGGCTTCTTCCGGCTCTAGGTTTTTCTCTTTTATTAGGCTTCGGTTATATTATCATGCAAAAAACCGAAAAAGCTCCTTCAATGAAGGGAGACTCTCAAAAAAAGGATGAGTAATGGCTGATATAGAAAAAGTTAATTTATTGGATTTGGATGAAGAAGATTACGATACGGTTTTAGCTCCGGATATCCGGTTTAGCGGTAAGATAGAATGTAAAAAACCGTTTATGATTAAGGGACATGTGGAAGGCTTTTTGGTTTCTACAAGCGATGTAACTGTTGATGAAAATTCTACTGTAAAGGCCAATATCAGGGCCGACAGGGTTGTAATCAAGGGGGCTGTTGAAGGCAATGTTCTAGCCGATACTATGGTTCATGTTTTTTCTTGCGGAAAACTTATAGGCGACGTTACGGCTCCCGAAGTCGTTCTTGAAAGCGGCTGTGTATTTAACGGTATTTGTACCATGACAAAGGATAATCAATTTGGAAGATAAAAAAACAAAAATTAATTTTATCTTTAAATTTACTCTGATTTTTTTTCTGATTTTTGCGGCACCCGTTTTTTCTCAAAATAAGCCGGATGCTCTTGTTTTGTATAAAAACGGCCGCTATGCCGAGGCTGTCGCCGTATGTGAGGCCGAAATTAAGCAGACTCCCAATAATTTGGACAGCTATATTGTAATGACATGGGCTCTATTGGCAGACGGTAAATATCAAAAAACCTATGATATGGCCTTAGCCGGACGTAAAATTGCACAAACCGATCCCCGCCTTATAGCTACTCAAGCCGAGGCCTGTTATCATTTGGGTAAAAATTCCGAAGCCCTTAAACTTTTTCAAGATTATATTTCTTATGCTCCAAACGGGGTTCACATTTCTTCTTCCTATTACTTTATGGGAGAAATATATTTACGGATGGCAAAGTACAGACATGCCGATATTTCTTTTTCCGTAGCCGTTACCCTTGATTCCTTTAACAGCCTTTGGTGGGTTCGTTTAGGCTATGCCCGAGAGCAGATAAAAGAATACCGATATTCGCTTGAAGCCTACAACAAGGCCTTGAGTTTAAACAAAAACCTCGTTGACGCTCAAAAAGGGCGTGAAAGGGTGTTGCAGCGTTTTTAATCTATGAGTAATTTTTTTTCGGTTAGAATCGAAACGCTGGGCTGCCGCTTAAATCAGGTAGAATCGGAAGCCCTTGCCGTCCGCTTTGCCGAGTTCGGTTTTGATGTGTTTTCAAAAGAAACGGATCTTTCGGTTTTGCCCGTAAGGCTTTGTATAGTAAATACATGTACGGTTACGGGAAAGGCTGAGCAAAAAGCGAGGCGCCTTATCCGTCTTTTATTAAAGGAGCACGGCGAGGCTGTCATCCTTGTTACAGGCTGCTATGCAGAGCTTGAAGCCGATTCCATCGAAAAAATAAATGAAAGAATTATAGCCTTTTCGGGCAAAAAAAAAGATGAGCTGGACAGTTTACCTCAATTTTTAAAAGAGATCTGTCTTAAAAATAAAAATCTAAAAGAAGGGACCTTTGAGCTTAAAGAAAATCTTCTTATCTTTAGAAATAAAATATATTCAAAAGAAGTCAAATCGGATAAATCTTTTTTGATAAAGGAAACGGAAAGAAGAAAGGCAATGTTTAAGCTGAGCTCTCCCGTTTTCTTTTTTCATTCCAGGGCCAGTTTAAAGGTTCAAGACGGATGCAATAATGCTTGTGCCTATTGCAGAATAAGGCTTGCCCGCGGCACTTCCGTTTCCCTGCCTGCAGAGGAAGCCGTGCGGAGGATAATCAAAATAGAAAAAAACGGAGCTTCAGAGGTTGTTTTGTCGGGTGTAAATCTCTCCCAATATAGGGACGAAGCCTATGGGGGCTTTGCAAACCTCTTGGCCATGCTTTTAGAAAATACAAAAAAAATAAGACTCCGTATTTCGAGCATGTATCCCGAATGTATCGATGAAGATATCTTAAAAATTGTAGAGGATAAAAGGATTTGTCCTCATTTTCATCTTTCGGTTCAGTCGGGAAGCGATAAAATTTTAAAGGCTATGAATAGACCCTATAGGGAGATCGATATAAGAAGGGCCGTAGATAATTTACGCAAGGTAAAGGATAATCCTTTTATAGGCTGCGATATTATTACGGGTTTTCCATCCGAGACGGAAGAAGATTTTTTGCAAACCTTTAAGATGTGCGAGGATTTACAGATTCCCGGCATTCATGTTTTTCCTTTTTCGGCCCGCCCGGGAACAAGGGCTTTTTTGATGAAACCTAAGGTTCCTGAAAGGGAAGCCGGAAGAAGGGCCGGTCTTCTTTCGGCCTTGAGTGAAAAAAATTATCAAAGCTATTTGGCTTCCTGTAACGGGAAAGTTTTTTTTGGAGTTACCGAAAAACCTCAAAAAAATGAAGATTTGAGAATTGTAACCGAAAATTATTTAACTCTTCCTTTAAAAATGAACAATAAGACCGAAAACTATAAGGGCGGTGAGGGGCTTTTTGTTATCATAAAGGATGGAATTGCATATCTTGCGGATTAGTATTTTTTATGGTAAAATTATTTGAAGCCTAATGTATGGAGCTTGAGCGGAGGTAAAAATGAAGAAAATAATTGTGTTTTTGTTCTTGTGTAATGCGGCAGCTTTTTTTTGTTTTGCACAGATTTCCATGCCGGAGCCTGTAGTGCCCTCATATGTTTCTCCCCGCATAAGCGGATTGGGCGTTCCTTTTACGACATATCAGGCAGGGACGGATACCTTGTTTACAAACCCGGCTATATTTCCTTTTTTGACCAAACGCTGGTCGGCCGGAAAACTTGCTCTCCATGCAAATGAAGATAGTTTTGGAGGTTTGAGCTCCATCTTTGCCCCTGAAAAATTAAAATCTCTTGCAGAATATCTTTACTCAGGCGATAGCAAATATCTTGACCTTTCCTCCACAGGCCCTTTAGCTCTCAGCTTAGCCGATAGGAATTTTGCGGTAGGCCTTTTTAATAGAACTGTTCTGCATGCTGATGTACAAAATACCGTCATGAAAAAACTTTTAATAGGAGAAGAGCTTTTGGTCACGGGCGGTTACGGTATCTGTGTTTATGACGATGAGGTGAATAAGGTCTCCCTAGGTTTTCAGATGAAGGGCTTTTTTCAAACCTTTTCTTATGCTTTGAATAAGACTCAGGCAGACATGGCTTCAGTTGTAAATTCCGGATTAAAGGACTTAAATATTGTTTTAGCAAGCGGTATCGGTTTGGATGCCGGTTTTTTATATAAGTATGATAACTACTTTTTTTTAGGACTTACATGCAGGGATGCTTATACTCCCGTCTTTTTGACCCCCTATAATAATTTTTCCGATTATAAAAAAGCAGTCACAGCAGGTAAAACACAATATAAAACTCTTTTGCCTAATTTGAGTGCGGGAATAGGTTCAATACCTGTTTTTGACTATATGTGGACTACCGTTTCTTCATGGTCCTTTTATCTTGACTATCAAAATATCCTCGAGCCGATTTTTAACAAAAAAAGAAACCCCTTGCTGAACCTCGCCTTTGGAACCGAAATAGTTTTTCACAAGGTTTTGAGCTTCAGATTAGGTATGAATGAGCTTTACCCTCATTTTGGATGCGGCCTTGATTTTACCTATTTTCAACTGGATTTCTCTGCATTTTTAAAGGAGCTTGGTAATAAACCCTGGGAAAAACAAAAAATGGGTTTGGATTTTGCTCTATCATTTGAATATTGATTTTAACGTAATTTATTTTTTAGGAATCCTTATGTCTTTTGAATTAAAATCAGGGAGCCGTACTAAAATTCTTTCACGGCTTGCCCTTCTTTCAGCAACCCTCTTATGGGGAAGTACCTTTGTTGCAGTAAGCAGCACAAACGATTTTTTTAAACCCAACTTCTTATTGGCTTGCCGCTTTTTGCCTGCCTGTCTGATTCTTTGTGCCGTGTTTTTTAAACGCTTAAAACAGCTTGACAAGCGCTATTTAAGAGCCGGAATGTTTTTGGGGCTTATTATGTTTGTAGGTTATTCTTTGCAGGCTATTGCAATTACTACAGCAGGAGGTCTTCCCGGCCGAAGTTCTTTTTTGGTGGCTACCTATTGTGTTCTTGTTCCCTTTGTAAATGCCGTGGTTTTAAAAAAGATGCCCGATAAGTTCAATGTTTTTGCAGCCTTTCTTTGCTTTGCAGGCATCCTTGCAATTTCAATGCCCGATTTGATTTCCGAAAGTCAAAAGGGCGTAAACTGGGGAGATGTTCTTTCACTTATAAGCAGCTTTATTTTTGCAGTCTACATAGTTCTCCTTCCTAAATTTATGGAAGAACTTGATGCACCCCTTATTACGATAGCTCAATTTGCCTTTGCAGGAAGTTATGCTCTTATTTTTTCTCTTTTGTTTGAAGATAATTCCGGCACAATTTGGAACTATCAATCCGTCTTCACTCTGGTTTATCTGACTGTTCTTTGTACGGCCCTCTGCGTTTTGCTTCAAGCCGTGGGACAAAAGAACACGCCTCCGACGACTGCTGCCCTTATTTTTTCTCTTGAATCGGTATTCAGCATCTTCCTTTCGATAATGCTCACCGGCGAAAAATTCACGCCGGCCTTAGCCCTGGGCTGTTCCTGCATCTTTATTGCAATTATAATCTCCGAAACAAAGCTTGCGTTTTTGAGGAGAAATCGACTTATTACTTGACATTATACTTACAAGGTTCGACATATTTTTCCATCATGGATTTATCGACAGCTCTCTTTTTGATCAGTTCGCTGTAAAAGTGCCCGCTTTTTTTGATGGTACGCTCTTGAGTTTCGTAATTGCAGTGGACAAGGCCGAAACGGGCCGATTCTCCTTCCTTCCATTCGAAGTTGTCAATAAAGCACCAATGGTAATAGGCCTCAAAGGGGAGGGGAGATTCGCTTATTAGTTTCAGGTGATCGTAAATATAACGGCTTCTAAACTCGTCGTTGTTGTCGCAGGTTCCGTTTTCGCTTATTACTATCGGAAGTGAGAGACAGTTATAACAGGTTTGAGCGCACTCGATTAGACCCAAGGGATAAATATCCCAGCCCAGATCGTTTTTAGGAGTGTTTTCAAAGGCCTTGTAAGAAAAGCCTCTTACAGCCTGCCTCGAATAATAGTTGATGGCTATAAAGTCAACATAGTTTTTCTTTTTTATATTTAAAAGATTTTTAAAGGGGAATGAAAACTCGCCCTTAAAACATGCTTCCATGATTCCGTCTTGGAAAATTTTGCTTATTCTTTTAGCCGCCCTTTGGTCGGCTTTTTTATTTTTATCCTTGGGATGGAAGGCCTGCATGTGGTGGGCAAAGCTTACCCTTGTGTCCGTAAGGCCTCTTTCTTTGCGTATTGCATGGATTAAATCATAGGCCTTGCAGTGTGCGGCTATTAAGACGTTCATTACCTTTAGTGTTTTGGCAATCGATTTTTTTTCGGGCGGCCAAAGGCCTAAAAAAAAGGACTGCACGGCATAGACATTGGGTTCGTTTATTGTAACATAATCTCTGCAAAGGCCGGCGAGTTCTCTTATGCAGATTTCTACATAGTTTAAGAACACTTCAACGTTTTCTTTTTTTGTAAAGCCTCCCGAATTTTCAAACCACATCGGATGGCTGAAGTGATATAAGCTTATAAGAGGCTTGATACCTGCTTTTTGTAAAAGACTTAATTCTTCCTTATAGTGTTCAAGGGCTTCCATATCGAATTTACCCTTTTCAGGTTCAATGCGGGCCCATTCAAGGGACATTCGGTAAGTTTGAACACCCATCTTTTTTAAAAGCTTGGTGTCTTCTTCAAACTTTTCGTAGTGCATATTTGCACGGGCAACATCTGAGCCGTCATTGGTCATCTTGCGGTCACAAAAATCGTTCCAGTTGGAATTTACCCTTCCTCCCTCAATCTGTGTAGAAGCCGTAGCAACTCCAAGTAAAAACTTTTCTTTTAACTTAAACATATTTCCTCCATAAAAACTTTTTGTAAGGATTATAAATCTAGAACTTCTTTACGATAAAAGTCCACAATGGACCTTCCGTATATCCTTTCATCTCTCTTTATCAAAGAGCCTATTTTTTCAGGCATTGCCTTTTCGGATGGCCTATGCATCATCACAAGGCCTCCTTCTTTTAATATTTTTGATTCTTCTATTTTTTCGAGAAGTTCTATGTGAAATTTATAAGGGAAGGGCGGATCAAGGTAGATAATGTCAAAGGATTCCTTTGCACGTTTTATAAAGGTTTCTGCAGGCATCCTCTTACATTCCAGTTTTTTATCGGCCATTGAAACGTTTTTTAATAAGACCGGAAATTTATCTGCATCTTTTTCAACAAGGTAGACGGGGTAGGCCCCGCGCGAGTAGGCTTCCAGGCCGCAGATCCCTGAGCCCGTAAAAAGATCTAAAAAAGAAAGACCTGAAAGATCTCCAAGTATTGAAAAAATAGACTCCCTCATTCTGTCCATTGCAGGACGGATTATTCCCTTAGGGCATTCGACCTGCCTGTTTTTTAAACTGCCTCCGGTTATTCTCATAGGAATAATTATAACATAGACCTATCCTAAGTTCAATAACTCTGAAAGTTCATTTTGAGAAACTATGTTGTATGTTTCGTTTTCAACATTCGTGTCTGAAATATCTATATTTATTTTACCGAGAAAGTCCTGATGCTTTTTATAAATACCTTCAATACGGACTTTTTCCGTGCTAAAAATAGATTCGCTTTCCAGCTTTTCCGTGAGGATGAGTTTTAAAACACCCATATATTTTTTTATACAAAAGTAAAGACAGTTCATAGTATCTATATAATCGGGCAGGTGGGATTGAGGTTCTATCTGGGTAAAAAGTTTTTGCAGGGCTGCATCAAAAAATAAAATATCCCTCATCATCTTATCTGCAAAAATACTTTCGGAAAGGTCTAAGCTAAGGCCGTCCTTTATTACGTCCAACATTCTGGTTATTTGAAATAAATTATCCTGAAAAACAATCTTATGAAGCATCTTTTTTCCCCTCTTAAATATAGGTCATCTCTAAAACCTTGTTGGATTTTTAGAGATGACCGTCGAGTTTTTTATAAGTCTTTAGTTATGAAGGACTTATAAAAAACATCGCAAATCAAATCTAAGGAAAACCTCTAAAAAACTGAAGTTTTTAGAGGTTCTCTATAAGATTAAAAAACTTCGGTTCTATTTTATTTTCGGAAGATAAAAAAATGGCTTTAATTTAATTCGTAATTATGAATATCTTCATGTTGAGTTTATAAATTTTCTACTTCTGTTTTTGAAAGCCCTGTCATATGCATAATAAAGTCAAGTTCGCACTTGGCTTGTTTCATAAGCTTTGCCGTTTCAATAGCTTTTTGGTGGGCGCCTTCATCAATACCTTGTTCAAACCCTTCTCGATAACCCTCACTTATACAAGAAGCCCTGTCATGTTCATATTTCATGCGGGATTCATACAGCCATTTATCTCTAGGACTCATTTCCATTACTATAATTTTATCATTTGCTTTTGCCATTACTTTAGAAGTTTCTGCTAACATCTTTCGTACCTCCCCTATAACCCCTCCTATCTTTTCCGTCTGCCAAAGGGCGCTCCCTTTGGAAACCCCTTCTTATTTTTGATATATTAAAGTGTATTATCCTTTGTATAATAATAACATTTGGTTAAACATTTTTCAATACTTAAAAATTCTTACATAAACTCCTTATCCAAAAGTTCCAATCCTGTAATATTTTCAGAGGGAATGTCTAAGATACATTCAAGTAAGTCCTGTAGGACATCTTTATTTTTTAGGCACTTTTGTAATGAAATGAAAAAGTGCCTAAAATATCAAAAGTTTTGCCTCCGCAAAACTTTAAGTTCAATACAAGCGACGCTCATTTTAGGAGCTTGTATTGAACCATCCTCTATTCCGAACACTCGTTTAAAGGCGTAATCGTTGCGGAGGGTAATTTTAAATGATTGGTTCATATCAATCTCCATTACAAATTATTTAAAAAGAGAAAATAGTTTCCCCTTCATAATTATTATATAGTTTTTTTGTAACGGATAGTAAGTTTTGAAAAACTGTGATTCTGCACTTTCCACTTCAACATTCGTATTTCGAACTTTGTCCTTCGTCATTCGTCCTTCATAACTTCGCACTTTCTACTTAACAATCAATCCTAAAATTTCTTCCATTGGATCAAAATCTCTATCATTGTGTATTAATGGAAATCCGTTTTCTATACAAAATGTTGCGATTATAACATCTATTGTTTTTCTTACTGTGATGCCATGCTTTCTCAATTTTCTATAATTGTTTGCAGCTTGTATTGCAATTTCTTTTCCTAGAAAATCTCTGTATTCCAGACTATCCATAATTTGTTTTGCGATGAGGTATTCTCTATCGTTTTTAAATCCTTGTAAAAATTCGGTTATTATTATATCACCGGTTACGACTCTGTTACAGATTAATTCGTTATCTAACATATTGGTATGAGGTGCATCAATCCCATTTACATAATCAATCCAAACCGATGTATCTGCAACAATCATTTATCAAGCCTCATTTTTTCCAAATCACCATCCCAAAATAGTTTCCCGCGGAAATTTCTTATGCTTGCTTGTTTTTTTAATGTTATTAAAAGTTTTAAAGCTTCTTCAACTGTTTCTTTTTTTGTTTTATAACCGGAAACATGTAAAGCCTCAATCATTAATTTATCATCAATAACAATATTTGTTCTCATAACAACTCCTATGTGTATGTTTTAATATAATTATACACATTTTTTGATAAAAAACAATAGTATTTTTGATAAATCATCCTGTAAACAGCCTGTTTTTTCTCCCGCCTATTCACTAATTCCCACTTCGTCCTTCGTACTTCGCATTTCGAACTTTGTCATTCGCCCTTCTCACTTCGTCCTTCTCACTTTCCCCTTCCCCTTGCTTTTTTAGGCATTCTTTGATAGACTTAAGCTCATGGCAAAGACAGTAGACGATAAAAAGATTATTTACACGATGGACAGGGTTTCAAGAACCCATGGAACAAAACAGGTTTTAAAGGACATAAGCCTTTCTTATTTTTACGGTGCAAAAATAGGCGTTATAGGTTCTAACGGCTCAGGTAAGTCAAGCCTCTTGCGCATTATGGCAGGGATTGACGGGGATTATACGGGCGAGGTTTCTTCGGCCCCCGGCTATACAATAGGCTATCTTGAACAGGAGCCCCAGCTTCAAAGCGGTAAGACGGTGCGAGAGGTTGTTTCCGAGGGTGTTCAGGAATTGGTAGACCTCCTTGCGGAATTCGACAAGATAAACGAGGCCTTCGGAGACCCCGATGCCGATATGGATAAGCTCATGGAAAAACAGGCAAAGGTGCAGGAAAAGCTCGATGCGACCGATGCATGGAATTTGGACAGCCGCCTCGACCTTGCAATGGAAGCCCTGCGCTGCCCGCCCGCCGATCAGGTAATAGATGTTCTTTCCGGTGGAGAAAAAAGACGCGTTGCCCTTTGCAGGCTCCTTCTTCAAAAGCCCGATATTCTTTTATTGGACGAACCGACCAACCATCTGGATGCCGAAACGGTAGCCTGGCTTGAGCGCCATCTTCATCAATATGCAGGAACAATTATCTGTGTAACCCACGACCGCTACTTTTTGGATAATGTTGCAGGCTGGATCTTGGAGCTTGACCGCGGAGAGGGTATCCCGTGGAAGGGAAACTATTCGAGCTGGCTCGACCAAAAGCAAAAAAGGCTTGCCCTTGAAGAAAAGGGAGAAACCGAACGCCAAAAGGCTTTAAAACGGGAGCTGGAATGGATAGGCATGAGCCCCAAGGGAAGACATGCCAAGAGCAAGGCCCGTATCAACGAGTACGAAAAACTTTTAGCCCAAGGCTCAAAGGAAAAAATAAAGGATTCTCAAATTACCATTCCGCCGGGGCCGAGACTGGGTAATTTGGTTATAGACGTTAAAAATGCGGCAAAGCATTACGGCGACAGAATCCTCTTCGATAAGCTTAATTTTTCGGTTCCTGCGGGAGCCATAGTCGGCATCATAGGACCTAACGGTGCAGGTAAGACGACCCTCTTTAAGATGATAGTCGGGGCTGCCGGTTTTGAAACTCCTGAAGGCACTGATCAAAAAAAGCAGATTGTAAAACCCGATGAGGGTGAAATCAAGATAGGGGAGTCCGTAAAACTTTGCTATGTAGACCAGACAAGGGAAAAGCTTGATCCCAATAAAACCGTTTGGGAACAGCTTTCAGACGGGCTCGATATCATAAAGCTCGGAGCCGCAGACGGTTCTTCAGGTGTACGCGAGGTAAATTCAAGGGCCTATTGCTCTTGGTTTAACTTTTCGGGGCAGGATCAGTCCCGCAAGGTAGGCGTACTTTCTGGCGGGGAGAGGAACAGGCTTAATTTGGCTATGATGCTAAAAGAGGGCGGAAACGTTTTAATGCTCGACGAGCCTACAAACGATTTGGACGTTACCACCCTTAGAGCCTTGGAAGAGGCCTTAGAAAGCTTTGCTGGCTCAGTCCTCGTCATAAGCCACGACCGCTGGTTCTTGGACAGGGTTTGCTCTCATATTCTCGCCTTCGAGGCTGACGGCGAAGTCGTATGGTTTGACGGTAACTGGACCGAATACGCCGAATGGAGACGCGAAAAATACGGTAAGGATGCCGATACCCCTCACAGGGGCGTTTACAGAAAACTTGAAAGGTAGATTATGAAAAGCCCTAAGATGATTATCTTCGATTACGGAAATACCCTTATTTATGAAAGAGAGCTTGATTTACACAGGGCTTATAAGGCCCTCTATGCTCAAATTCATAAAAATCCCAATAAAATAAGCTTTACCTCTTTTTACGAAAAAGGTATGGCTATTTTTGAAAAGGTAAGATCCAGGGCTTTGCAAAACGATTTGGAAATACACACCCATAGTTTTTATAACTGTCTTTTTCAAAGTCTTAATATAGAATTTAAACTTTCTTACACGGAACTGGAGCTTCTTTTTTGGGAAGCTCTGGCTCCCTGCATGGCAATGCCCAATATCGAAAGTTTTTTATCCTTTTTGGAAAGCAAAAATATAAGGACTGCCGTCATAAGCAATATTGCCTTTTCAGGAGAAGCTCTCACTGCCAGAATCAATAAATATCTCCCTTACAACAAATTCGAATTTATAATAGCTTCAAGCGAGTACGGCTTTAGAAAGCCCGATTCCCTCCTTTTTGAAGCAGCCTTAAAAAAGGCTAATCTTTCCGCAGATGAGGTTTGGTATTGCGGGGATAATCCTCGGGCCGATATTATAGGGCCGGCCGCTCTGGGCATAAAGCCTGTTTTGTTTACAAGCAGCTTGGCCTGTCCTTACGATAACGAAACCCATATTTCTCCCGATTTTGAATTTACCAGTGTCAGCGATTGGAATGAGCTTATACATTTAATGGAAGGGTTATTTTAAGCTCTACAAATTGGTACCGCACCCTATTGACAAATTCACAATATAGTTCAAAATAGAAAGATGAATAAAAGAATAACTTGGATAAATACTATTATCTTTTTAACTCTTCTGTTAGCGGCTATTTTTTTTATGCCGCAAAAGGCTCCGGCTACATCTAATAACAATTCTGGTTCCGGAGAGGTTGATACTAATTTACGATATCTTGAATCCGTTTACAAGCTGCTCCAAGAAAATTATGTGGATGAGATAGACCCTGCCGTTTTATACAAAGGAGCTATGGAGGGAATGCTTAATTCCCTTGAAGATCCCTATACTTCATATATTTTTAAGGATACAACTGTAGGCCATGATTTGGAGGATACTACAACCGGTGTTTTTTGCGGTATAGGTGTTCACATTACAAAGTCGAATATATCCACCCCTGAAAGACCTGCCTATGTAGAAATAGCAAGCCCGATTGAAGGCACCCCCGGATGGAGAGCCGGTTTACAGCCCGGAGATTATATTATCGAAATAGACGGTGTTAAAACCGAAGATATTACCCAAGAAGATGTTTTGAATATGCTTAGGGGAAAAGAAGGTACTCAGGTTACGATAAAAATTCTTCGAGGTAAAAACCTAAAATTTGACCTTACCATAACGAGGGCCTTAATCGAAGTGCCTACAATAAAATATACAAAAATCGGAAAGGATATTGCTTACATCCGCTTAATAGAATTTAACCCGAATTCTGCAAAAAGAATAACCGAGGCAATAGAAAAACTTCAAGAAGAAGGCTGCACAAAGCTCATCTTGGATTTAAAAAATAATCCGGGAGGTTTGATTTCGAGTTCTATAGATGTTGCAAGTATTTTTTTGGATTCCGGAGTTGTAGTTTCTACAAAGGGAAGAGCCAGAGGAACCAGCGAAACTCATAAGGTCCGCAGGTTTACAAAAAAAATACCTAAGGAAATGCCCATAGTTGTTCTTATAAATGAGGGTTCTGCAAGTGCTTCCGAAATTGTTTCAGGAGCTTTAAAGGATCATAAACGGGCCTATCTTGTAGGTACCCGCTCCTACGGCAAGGGACTGGTACAAAGTGTAGTTCAGCTTAGCGAAAAAGAACTCGTGAAGTTAACAATAGCCCGCTACTATTCTCCAAGCGGGGCAAACATAGATAAGCTCGGAATCCTTCCAGACTTAGAGGTTGTAAGGCTTAATTTTACACCGGATGAAGAAAAAAACGTGCTTGAGCTTTTAAAGACTTCTAAGATTGCAGATTTTACCAGGAGCAAGGCCTCTCTTTCAAAAGCCGAAATGATAGACTTTGCTAAAAAACTTGGCAGAGAATACAATGTAAGACATGAGCTTATTTTGCGCCTTATAAAGGTTGAATATTACCGCTCCCATGAAAGCCCTGTTATAGATGAAGATGATGAACAGCTTAAAGCCGCTGTAAATCTATTAAACACACAGGATGTAAATGATCTTTGTAAGACCACAAAGACTCTTTTTGAGATGCAGGAAGAAGAAAAAGCAAAAGCTGAAAATAAAGATAAAGCTATAACTGAAGATAAAAACTAATGAAGCAGCTGATTGTTTCCGCAGAGCCGGATAAGGATCTTATCCGGCTGGATAAAAAAGATTATAACTACCTTGTTTCCGTGCGGAGAATTAAAGAAGGGCAGGTTTTAAAAATTTCTTTAAACGGAATCAGACCTGCCTTTGCCGAAATTTTAAAGATTAATATCGAAAAAAAATATATAGAGCTTAAACTTTTAAAGGAAGAAGATGCCTTAGCGTCCGCCCCTTTTACATCCTGTGTAGAAATTATTTTAATGCAGTGGCTTATAAAGGGGAATCACATGGATATCGCTGTAAGGCAGGCTTCGGAAGCGGGCTGTGCTCTCATTGTTCCTGTGCTGGGAGAATTCTCTCTTATAAAAAAGGAAAATATAAATCAAACCGAAAGACGGGAGCGGCTTATCAGGGAGGCAAGGCAGCAGTCAGGCTCCCTTGTGAATACCAAGATTCTTCCTGCGCAAGAGCTCAAAACCGCCTTGGATGAGGTTTTGGACTACACGGCAAACAAGGAAACAGCCTTTATAATGCTGAGCGAAAAAAAGACTGACTCCTTGAGTTTTTTTGACTGCCTATCAGAAAATACCGAGGTAATAGTTCTTGCTGTAGGCTGTGAGGGCGGCATAAGTCCTAAAGAGGCTGAGTTTTTAAAAGAACATAAATTTAAAGATGTGCATTTTAATACAAATGTGCTCCGTGCCGAAACGGCTGCAATTTATTCGATTGCGGCGGCTCAGGTTGTAATGGAGGAAAAAGGTGGCTGTAAAAAGAATTAATTTTTTAAATGTTCCTCTTGATGTTTTGCATGAAGAAGATATAGAAGAAACCGTGATGAGTCTTTTAAATAAAGAAGGGCCTCAGCAGGTTATATTTATGACGATTTGGGATGTACTTAAAGCCCGCCGTAACGGAGAGTTTAGAAACATGGTTGAACAAGCCGCTCTTTGCTTGCCTGTTTCAAAGAGCTTGATAAGAGGCGCCCGTTTTTTAAAAAAAGATGTGCCTGTAAGACGGCAGCAGTTTTCTGTAGTTATAGATTTTCTAAACGTTATAGATTCTCACTATAAGAGCCTCTATCTTTTCGGAGGACGGCAGGAAAGCCTTGTCATTGCCGAAAAAAATGTAAGAAGCACATTTCCCGGTCTGCGCTTGGTGGGCCGCTTTGCAGGCTTCTATCATAAGTCGATGGAACCCCATATTATTTCGGCTATTTCAAAGGCTGCCCCCTCTGTAGTAATTATAGGCAAGGGTGTTCCCGGAGGAAGAAAGTGGATTTACCGCAATAAGGAGCATTTTAATTCGGGACTTTTTATAAGATATGCAAACCTGATAGATATTTTTTCCAAATTTAAAAAACGCCCTTCCGAAAAACTTTTTGATTCAGGATGGGATTTTATAATTCCCGTTATCAAAAATCCTTTTAGAATTTTTACTTTTTTCGGCTATCTTTGGTACAATATTTTATTGTTGTTTTATAGGTTGTTTAGAAAAGATGAATAGGTAAATTTATGGAAAACTTTTTGATGAGTGTATCGATGTTCTTTTATAAGATGCAGGATAAGGTTAGTATGACTGTGTCCCTTTTTGTGATTGCAGGATGTCTAATCGGCATTTTTCTTGTCCTATTTATTGCAAGTACAAAGGTTAGAAAAATAAACTCTGTGTTTGCAATAATATTATCAACCGTCATATCCTGTATTTTAATGATTCCTTTAATGACGGCTTTTAATTCTTTTGTAAGCAAAAAAATAGTCAATGAGGTAACTAACAGTCAGCTTGCAGAAATAGAAGCCCGCAAGGCTAAAATAAAACTTCTTGCTGCAAATCAAGAGTTAAAAGAAAAGGAAAAAGAAATCCTTGACAATAAAATAAATATGCAAAAGCAATCCATCGAAATAAGCGGCTTAGAAGACAGCTTGAGGGTTTTACAAAATACTCAACTGAACATGCAGAGTTTTAAGGAAATATTGGAGCTGGGATTACTGGAAGCAAATTTAAAACAAACCAATTTATATCGAAACCGGTTAAGCGGTATTACAACCGGAATGGGCTTAAAAGCCGATCAATATTATGATGAGGGCCTTGTAGTATTAACCCACGATATCGACGCAAAATTCGGTGTGGATTTAAAAAAAATTAAAATTACCGTATCAAAAGATTTTCCGAATATTCTTTGGATAAAAGACATTCAGCCTAAATTTTTGGGTGCAAGTAAAAACAAGCACATAAAAGAAGTTGCCGAAATAAGGCGGGTCGATATAAAAAATAATATTAAAACCTATAGCATCCTAAACGGACAAGCCGAGGTGAAAAGGGCAAATCAATATGCGGATCTATGTGAACAAGAGTATCAAACCCGTTTAAGTCAAGGCCTTGAAACGAATTTTATGAATGCCGCCGTTTCAAAGCTGGCCGAAAATTTTATAAAACTTATTTTAAGCCCTCTAAAAAAAGAAATCAGATTTGATTCCGGCTTGGATGGACTTACTATGTCGTTGGAAGATTATATTGAAGGTGAATTAAAAGAAATAAGAGCAAAACGCTTGGGACTTGAAGACAGTAATAAAAACCTTGATGCAGAAACTGAAATAAAAGAAAAAGAACTTGAAAAGTTAAAATCGAAGATTGGAGACTGAAACCTAGGAATCGGCAAGTTTAAATTCAAAAAACATTAAAATTTGTTAAATAAAATTGAAATTTTTATAAATTTCGTAAATTTACGCTTGACGGGTGAAATTTTATATGATAGGCTTAAGTTAGACATCGAAGGAAAATATAAACTTAAGGAAATTATTTTATAACTATAATATTTTTCCTTCGATGTTCTTATTATAGGGTATAAATGTATGAATAAAAAAGTAATAAAAGAACTGTGCATTCTTTTTGTATTGTATATTCTTGTTTTTTTGATAATTTCTTACACCAGTAAATTTCTTTTCAAAAATTTTTATAATTACTATTATACCTTATTCGTTAAATATAATGGAATTTTCGGTATTTTATTATTTTTACTGTTTATAATTATTTTCTATTTATTTTATTCAAAAGATTTAAAGATAATATTTACTTATAAAAAATTAAATTTCTCTGTTATTATAAAAGGGATGATTTATCTGTCATCAATCACGATGATATATTATATAATATCATTTATTTTTGATAATTCTTTTCTTTTTAATTTTTTTAAATATTTTAATGATATTTTAACGGGTAAAAAAAATATTACTGTATATGATATTTTGGTTTTAGAAAAATTACAAAGACCTCGTTTTGAACCTTTTATGCTTATAAGTACCGTAATCATTGGCCCTATTTTTGAAGAAATACTATATAGAGGGCTTATGTATAATAAATTAAAACAAATAAGTAATGCCTTTATTGCTATACTTATTTCTTCAATACTTTTTGCTCTTTTACATATTCCCGGTTATGGATTTAATATAAAAATGTTTTCTCTTGTGCTTGATGGAATTTTATTGACTTATTGTTATGAAAAAACTAATAATATTTATGTTCCTATTCTTGTTCATTCAATTAATAATTTTTTTATATTTTTATTTAACTATGTATATTTTTATTTTTTAATAATTATTTATTTTATAATTTTTATTATTGGTATAATAATAGCTATACAAGAAATAAAAAAATACTTAAAAAGGAGACAAATTTTAAGTGAAGTATAAACTGATACCTTACCTCATGTACAAGAATGATGAGATTACCGTCATTCAAAATGAAAAAACTACCTGCATTATAACCGATACAAATTTAATTGATTTTTTTACAAGTAATGACGATGATTATAATCTTACCTTTACCCTTGAAGACCTTAAAGAACGATACGGCGAAGAAGGTGAGTTCTGTTTGGATTTTTTATTAAAAAATTTATTGGCGATTAAAGATGAATTTACGTCTCATCCGATAAATCGGCTTTATTTTTTTACCAATTCAAAAGAAATTGCTTCTTCATTAAAATTCAATTTATCGGGATTAAATATTCCCTATGATGTTATCACCTTCGATATAAATCTGGTAAGTGCCGAATTATTTTTAAACCTTGATAAGGATGCCGTATATTATATTGTTTTAAATCCCTTTAATTATAAACTATATACAGAACTTGCAAACTGCTTAAAAGAAAATAATGTTATCCACAAATTAGCTTTTTATTATAATTATAGCTTTTATTTTACAAATTATCATAAAGCCGATTGGCATAACCCTTGTCCCTTGTGTTATTTCAGTCATTTGGAAGGCTCTTTACGCTCCCAATCAAAACTTACGGGCAATGTTTCATTTCAAACAATTATCGACCTCATATACACAAAAACTGTATATTTTAATACCGAAAGCATTCTCGATAATTTTAAAATTATCCGGCTGATAAATGAGATTATCGACGATATAACGGATTTAAATGATTATACCGTAAAACTTATAAAACAACTGAATATGAAAACAGGCAAAACCGATTATGATATTGCAATCCCTTGGGAGGTTTGTCCTTGCCATGAATAATAATTTTATATTAAATTCCATATTAAAATTTTATCAATTAAGTAATCCTTTAAGCCCCTTATCAGACGATACGGAAATCGATATAAATTTATTAAAAAATAATTCCGAAAATTATTCTAAAATTAATTTAAAAGAGTATTCCATTGAAAAATTACCTAAACTAATTATTGAATTAGACTCCTTTATAAATAATATGCAAAATAAAGATTGTTCATATTTCCCCGTTGTTTCTTTTTATAATACCGATTTTGTAGAAGCGGGAAATTATGCTTATGACAGTAGTTTTAAAAAGTTTATAAAATATTCCGAAATAAAAAATCTTAATGCCGAATACCAAATATCCGTTTCGTTTTTTGCTTCTTTGTATAACTCCTTATATAAATACGGAGTTTCATCTTTTATAAAATCTATCCTTTCAATAGGTGAAGCGGCCGGAAAGATAAAATCATTTTGCAGCAAATATGATTTTGTATTCACGGAGAATATAGAGAATTTTAATAAAACTTCTTTTGATCTTAATATTGATTCATTAAAACAGCTTTATATCACTACAATCAATATAAAGGGTATGCCGTATGTTTGATTATTATCAAAAATCTTTTTTTATGAATAAAACGGTTTTTAATGATGATCCTATAATTGGTTTAGGCGTTTTTAAAGTTGAAAAAACAAAAAATAAAAAGAAAATTTTCCCATATTCTAACACCTCATCAGGTAAAAATAAAATCGAAATTTTCGGAAAACTGCATAATGAATTTTTAGAACGCTTTAAAATGGTAAATAATTATAGGAGTAATAAAAAAACTGAAATTATTTTAATTAACGGATTAAAGAAAACTCTTGTAAAACGCAATGTGCTTACTTACGGTTATGATTCAAAATACGGTCATAAGGACACCACAGGAACGGCATCGGGTTTGAACTCTGCTATTTTAATAGAAAAAGCAATTTGCGAACTCTTAGAAAAAAATGAACTCATGCTTATGTGGTATAAAAAATTATGCAGCCTTGTAAAAATTACTCCTGCCGTAAAAGCCGTTTTACTGCAATACGGAATCAATGAAAAAAATATAAAAATATTTTATGCTCAAAATATAAGCAATATTCATACTATAATTGTTTTTATTTTAAATGATAATTTACAGATAATCGGTTCGGGTATTTCAGGCGATAAAGACGTTATGCACACCCTTGTTTCTGCCATTGAAGAAGCTTTAATGCAAAAATGGATGGATGAGCTATCACCTAAACCTATGTATCTTAAAAACAATAAAAAATTTGATAAGTATTTTTTTGCTCTTTGGAATGTAAAACAAATAAGTATTGAGAATTTAAAACCTGTACAAAAAATAGTAATAAATACACCCTTTGACGATATTGAAATAGGTTTATTAAATATTGCAGGCTGTAGAAGAGAAATTACCATAAAAGCTATATCAAAAACTATGTTTAATTGTATTCCTACAATTTCAAATATAAGGAAAAATAAAACAAGGGTTTTTTCCGTTCTTTACGGTATTGAAAAAGAGTTAAAAAATGCCGTAGAATGTGCTGTAATATAGGGAGTTCAATATGTACGGCTTTTCATTTAATATAGGTGCAACAGCATTTAAAAATGATTTAAAAACTATAGCTTGTAATAAAAATCTTTATTATGCAGCTGCCGTAGGCGGTGCCGTAAGAAATACTAAGTATGAAGCTGCTCTTTGTGCAATCGGCGAAGCCTATGAAAGAAACGGACTAATAGAATATAATAATATTTCAAATAAGAATATTTATTCTTTTTCTTTGCTTGATAATACTATTCATATTTTTTCACTTGATGAGCTAAAACAAAAGAATGTTTTTTTTGATTCTTGCGGATGTGCAGCCCATGTAAGTTCGTATAACTGTATTGAAAATGCTTTTTTTGAGTTTTTGGAGCGTCAAAGTTTTATTTTTTGGTATCTTTCAAAGGGCAAAAGTTATAAGATAGATAAAAATATTTTGCACAAATATAACAGCTATAATATTTATTTTAACAATTTTGAATGTTATGAAATAAGTTTACTTGAATCCTGTTATGTTGTCTTTTTTATCGGAGAATTAAAAGACAAAATAGCGGTTTCTTTAGGTTCAGGTAAAAATATAAATACGGCGATTATTTCAGCCTTAAATGAATTACATCAAATGTACTTAAGTCTCCTCAACGGTATAAAAATAGATGATAGTAAACCCAAGGATTATTCCGAAACATATTTATCAATAGCACCTGAAAGAATAAAAAAAGCTTTTGAGTTTATAAATGAAAATGCCGTCAATTATATTGACCGCACTGAGAAACAATATATTTCTATAAATAATGAGGTAAAACTATTAAATCAAAAATACAAAATGAATCCTCTTGTCTCTTTTTTGCCTCTTAATGAAACAAAAATAAACAATATTAAGGTGTGTAAAATTTTTGATTTAAATTGGTTTCCATCTCTTTTACCTAAGACTTTTGATAAAAAAACTTATGATTTTATAGAATCGGTTACAGGTAAAACTTTGGATAAACGATGCACCTATATTCCTTTTCCATAAATTCATAAGGAGTGTTCATATGTTAAATAAAAAAAATTTAAACCGTTGGGCTGCCTCATTTATAAAGCCGTTTTTTTCGGCCTTGTTTTTTCTCCTTTGTTTTTCTCTTATCGGTAATTATGCATCCACCTTTGAACCTCTTTTTACAGGGAAGATAATCGATGCTTTAACCTTGAAGGACAGGGATGCTTTTTTCGCTTTTTTAAAAATCATTATTATTTTTCAAATTGCAGGTCTTGCCTTTTCACTTTTAAGTTCTTGGTTCCGGTTTTTGCTTCAGCGTAAAATGACCGTTTATACCGAAAGCCGTCTTTATTTAAACCTCTTACATTTACCGCCTAAGGGAAGTTCCGAGCAGGATTCGGGTAAACTTTTAAATCTTTTTTTATCCGATTTAGGCATAATGACGGGTATCTATACTTCTCAAATTCCTTCTATAATTACATCCATTATTATGATGGGTATAATAGGTTTTAGGCTCTTTAAAATAGATATTTTTATTTTTTGTCTTACGCTCATAGTTTCGGTTATTCCTGTTTTTTTGGCAAAATATTTTGGAACAAAGCAGGCTGCCGTAAATGAAGCGCAGCGCACACGGCAGGATGAGTATACTGCCTATATTAGCGAAACAATACGGGGTTTACAAGAAATAAAAAATCATTCTTCGCAAAAGTTTTTTATTTATAAGTTTAAAAATATTTTAAAATATATTTTTATTCACGTAAAAGAATCTACGATTATCGGAATGCAGTCTTCCTCTGCTTCTTTTTTTACTAATTTTACCATAAATATTTCTTTGTTTGCCATCATCGGTTTAACCGTTCTCGAAGGAAAAAACACCGTCGGCACTATTACCGCAGCCCTTATGTATTCTCAAAAATTTAGAAGCCTTGTTTCTTCATGTGCCGAAACTTATAAGGGCATTATAGTTTCCTTTGTTTCGGTAGAGCGTTTAAAAAGTATTTTTGATGAAAGACAAAATTTTTTTTCGCTCATAAAAGAAGAAAAAGATACTTCAAACATAAAAAAAATTAAAATAGAAAATATACATTTTGCGTATAAAAAACATACATTCCTTTTTAAAAATCTAAATACCGAGTTTAAATTCCCCGGTCTTTATCTTATTAAGGGAGAGAACGGTTCAGGTAAAACAAGCCTTTTTAATATTATTTCGGGAAATATTAGTCTTAAAAATGAATCGGTATTAGAAGGTAAGATTATTTTTTGTAATCTTGCTTCAAGGCTTTCGTATATAAGTCAAAATCCTTTTATTTTTTCAGGGACCATAAAAGAAAATCTATTATTCGGTAAAAAAGCCGATACGCTTACAATAAACGATGTGTTGGCAAAAACAAAATTAAATAAGGTTATCGATTCTTTGGATAAGGGGCTTGATACACAATTGGGCGGAAAAGAACATATACTTTCGCAAGGGCAAATTCAGCGTCTTGCCCTAAGCCGCTGTCTCTTACAAACCGGCGAGGTTATCTTATTCGATGAGGTTGAAAATGCCCTCGATTCGGAAACAAGCCTCGCATTACACTCTCTTTTATCCGAGCTGAAAACGCAAAAACTTATTTTAATGATAACGCACTGCTCATCCTATGACAGCATAGCCGACGGGGTGTTTAAAATAGCAAAAAGAGGTGTATTATGAAAAAAGAAAAAATATTGACGGCTGAACGCATTGCAGAAATAACGTCATATGAAAACGGTTATCCTGTTGCAGTACAAGGATAAAATTCCGGTATACTTTACAATTTTCCCTCTTTTCCTTAAAATAAGGTAAACCTTATACAAAATAAAACTTTTTGGAAGGTTTACCTTAATATAATTTTAGGAAGATCTTATGAGCAATCTTATTCACGGCTTTGAAATTATAAGCAAAAATCCCTTACCCGAATTTAATGCTGTAGGCGTTTATGCAAGGCATAAAAAGACGGGCTTAGAACTTTATCATGTTTTAAACGATGACGATGAAAATCTTTTTTCATATAATTTTATGACGAGCTCTCCCAATTCGACGGGAGTTGCCCACATTATCGAGCACACGGTTTTATGCGGTTCTAAAAACTATCCGCTTAAAGACCCCTTTATGGTTTTGGCAAAGCAGAGCGTCAATACCTTTTTAAATGCCATGACCTATCCCGATAAGACTGTATATCCTGCAAGCTCCGTGGTTGAAGCCGATTATTTTAACCTTATGTCGGTTTATGGGGATGCCGTCTTTTTTCCCAATCTTGACGAATGGGCCTTTAAACAGGAAGGCCACCGCTTCGAGCTTGACGAAAACGGAAAGATGAGCGTACAGGGAGTTGTCTTAAACGAGATGAGGGCTAATTATTCCGACTTTGACGGAGTGATGTATGATTGGGCTGCTTCTTCCATTTGTCAGGGCAGCATCTATGCTAAAGATTCGGGCGGCTCTCCCTTGGAGATTCCCGATTTAACCTATGAAGAATATAAGGCCTTTCACAAAAAATACTATCATCCCGTAAACTGCCGAATTTTTTTGATGGGAAATATTCCGACCGAAAAGCAGATGAAATTTTTAGAAGATAAATTCCTTTGTAAATTTGAAGCTGCCGAAAAACCTCCTTTTGTACCTCCGATCGAGCCTTATGCTGAACCCCGCTTCTTTTCGGTGCCGGCCCCAGCTGGTGGTCCGGCTTCCGCCGAGGAGATGACTAAGGATTCCGTAATGCTTAACTGGCTCCTCCCCGAAACTTCGGATACCGAAAAACTTATGCAGGCCTATCTTATAGGAGAGGTTTTAATAGGGCACAGCGGGGCATACTTAAATAAGGTTCTCCTTGAGTCCGGAATAGGGGAAGACCTTTACCCGTATAACGGAATCGGAAAGAGTCTTAGGAACATAACCCTCACAATCGGAATGAAGGGGATTGAAAAGGGAAAGCATGAAGATTTTAAAAAGCTTGTCTTTGAAGCCCTTGAAGATCTTGTCAAAAAAGGTATCGATCCTAAAGAAATTGAAACGGCTGTCCACTCAATAGATTTTAGCAATAGGGAAATCAGAAGAAACTACGGCCCCTTCGGTATCAACCTTATGGAGCGGGCTATGGCCGGCTGGGCCTACGGTGTAAGTCCCGAAAAAACTCTCCAATACACGCCTGTATTCGAGAAGGTAAAAAAAGATCTTGCCTCCGATAAGCGGTATATCGAAAAGCTGATTGAAAAGTATTTGATAAAGAATAAGCATCATGCCCTTGTAAGAGTTTACCCTGATGCAGATTTTTGTAAACGCTTGGACGAAAGTCTCGAAAAAAGAGCCGAAAATTTTAATGCAGGTTTAACGGATGAGGATCGAAGGGCAATGCTCAAAGAGCAGGAGAAGATGAATGAGTTTAAGCAAAAAAGCGACTCTCCCGAAATGCTCGCCCTTATTCCCCACTTGTCAAAAAAAGATCTGCCCCCTCTTCCGCCTCCAAGCCCTGAAGAACTTACCCTTATAGGAAAGGTTCCCCTTGTTATGCACGAGCAGCCTACAAACGGAATAGGTTATTTTCAATTAGCCTTTCCCGTAGACACTTTAAACGAAGAAGATTATAAATACCTGCCCCTTCTTTCAAGCTGCATCACGGGGATGGGAACTGACAGCCTTTCATGGAGCGAGGTTTCTTCTACGCTTGCAAATTTAATGGGAGGCTTTTCGGCAAGTGCAGCCGTTTTTACCGCGAACAAAAATCTTTCTCTTCTTAAAAATACGGATAAGTTAAGGCTCTCCGATGTAGCGGGAAGGGATTGGCTTTTTCTTTCGGGGAAGATTCTCGGCGAATTGATTCCAGAAGCTGTCTCCTTTGTTTTGCACTTTTTAAACGAAATTTCTTTTGACGATACAAAACGATTAAACGATTTAGTAACCCAGCGCAAAAACGATTTTGAAAGCCTCCTTGCCCTTGACGGAAACAGCCTCGCCCTTCTTAGGGCTAATGCTCCTCTATCCGAAAAAAATGCACGGAGGGAGATGCTTTCAGGATTAACCCAGCTTAACTTTTTAAGAAATCTATATGCAAAAGTAAAGGGAGATAATTCCGAAAATGCTGTATCCAAAAAGGGGAATTCCGAACTGAATAAACTGTCAAAAAAACTGTCTTCAATATATAAATCGATTATGAGCTCGGGTTTGATTATCGAGCTTACGGGCACAAAAGAAAATCTTGCCTCTTTAAAAACCGCCCTTGAAAAAAACTTAAAAGATTTTAAGGCTCCGGATGAGGCGGATAAGATTGTCTTTGAAAATCCTTTTAAATTTAAGCGGACCGAAAAAACGAGGCTTGAGCTTATTCCGGCTTCCCTCCAAGTAGGCTTTGCTGTTTCGGTTTTTAAATCGGCTCAGTTCGGCTCAAAGGAGCAAGCTTCAGAGTCTATCTTGTGTAAGTGGCTTTCAAGCGGCCCGATGTGGGAAAAGATAAGAAGCATAGGAGGGGCCTACGGAGCTTTTACCGTTCCTATGTCCTTGGAAGAGCTTTTAGCCTTTGTCTCCTATAGGGATCCTAACCCGATAAACTCCCTTTTGGAATTCTTAAACTCTATCGACCAAACATTGAGCGAAGACTTTTCGGAAGAGACAATCGAAAAGCTCATTACGGGAAGATACAGCAGGGAGATAGTTCCGCTTACGCCTGCGGCAAAAGGAGCTGCAGCCTTTAGAGATCTTCTTTCAGGGATTTCTTATTCCGAAAAAAAAGAAATGGTTGAAAAGATGCTTGAGACTACGGCTGATGACTTGAGGTCTTGTGCAAAAAAACTATCGGCTCAAAGGGATTCGCTTTCTTCGGTAGTTTTGGCTTCGGATACGGCTCTTTCTCAAAAAGAGGCTGTCAAAGAATTTTATCCTTCTCCCATTCTTTCAGAGAAGGTTTAAGAAGTATGGAATGGCTTTAAGGAATTTTATAGAATAGATGGGTATTTTAAAAGCAGCTTCAAATAAAAAAATTCTCAAACCCTGCGTGATAGGGATTGATCCTGGATTGGCAAATACGGGTTATGGAATTATAAGCTTTTCGAATAACCGCTTTGAGTGTATAGAATACGGTGCTATATGTACAGACTCTCATCTGCCTCAAGGCGAAAGGCTTTTAAAAATTTTCGATAAGGTCTCCGAGCTCATTGCAAAATACAGACCTAAGGAGGCAGGGATTGAAACCCTCTATTTTGCAAAAAATGCGACGAGCGCTATGTCCGTTTCGGAGGCCCGCGGTGTGGTTCTTTTGGCGCTGGCTAAGGGGGGGGTGAGGGTAGGAGAGTATGCACCCAACTCGATAAAGAAGGCTGTAACGGGAATTGCTCAAGCCGAAAAAAAACAGGTACAGGAAGCGGTAAAATTGATTTTAGGTTTAAAGGAAATTCCTAAGCCAGACCATGCAGCCGATGCCTTGGCCGCAGCCATTACAAAAATAAATTTGGGAGATGTAGGGGAGGTGCAAGCCTATGTTTAACAGTATTTCGGGACTTTTAAGCGGTAAGACTACCGATTCGGTCTATGTTGAAAATTCGGGCATTGAGTGGGAAATCTTTGTTTCGGCCCTGGCCCTCGATGCTTTCGGACCTGTGGGAAGGGAAGTGAAGGTTTATACATGGCTTTATCACAGGGAAGATCAGATGAGGCTTTTCGGTTTTCCCAACCAGGCCGAGCGCTCTCTATTTTTGGATCTTACAAAGGTTGAGGGGGTAGGACCGCGTCAAGCCTTAAAAATAATGTCGGGCTTAAATGCTTCTTCTCTTGAAAAAGCCTTGGAAGAAGGAGACCTTGACACCCTTCAAAAGGCCCCCGGCGTAGGTAAAAAGACGGCTCAAAAAATGATTCTTGCCTTAAAAGGAAAACTCACCAATTTAAACGAGACTTCCTCAAAGGGGCTGCTTTTAGTTTCTTCCGAATACGAAGACATTGTAAGGGCCTTAACCGATATGGGCTTTGAAAGAAAATCCGTCATTGCCCAAGTCGAAAAAATCGCCGAAGAAATGAAGACCGCAGGTTCCGATCCCCTTAAAAACGAAGAAGAGCTTTTTAGGCGTTCAATCGTTGCTTTAAGCTGAAAGAGAAAATAGTTTTGGCGGATCCATTATGATTATAGTTTTTCAATTTCTGCTTCGGAAAGCCCCGTAACCTGCATAATTTTTTGTATCGAATCCCCTAACTGTTTTAAAATTTTAGCTGTTTCTCTCTTTGCATTGTCTTTAATATCCATTTCAAAAGTAGATAATAATCTGTATTCTTGTCTTGCCTGTTCGTTTTGTTTTACTGTTTGTATCATTTTTTCTATCTCCCTTGTAAATTCACTATTTACCTTACCTGTTTTAAGATATTCTAAAAATTCCTTTAATTCTTTGTCCTCAGTTTTTTCAAAAGCCTCTGCATTTATTATAACCTTTTGTGTGCCGTCATGTAAAGGTGTATTTTTGTCTTCTATACAAAGATTTTCAAAGGTATAAACAGGCCTGTTTTTGCCTATAACATCAAATAAACAGATAAAAATTATAAAGCTGTCGTTTAAAGCATTATAGGAATTACCCTTATCCAAAAAAGAAATATCAAGAGCCGCTTGGTAAAATCTCATTCTTTTAGGGATATTCCTTTCGTTGCTTATCTGCATTTCCACATCATAAAATTTACCGTTTTCTGTCTGCACCAAAACATCAAACCTTATGGATTTTGCCTGTTCATAGGTGTTAATACTATGCTGTACAGAGGTATATGCAATTTTGCCTATCGTATCAAATAATATCATTTCAATAAGTTTTTTACATAGCTTCGGATTTTGCATAGTTTTACAAAACATAAAATCGTCCGTAAATGTTAAATCTTCAAATCTTTTCACTTTTTTCTCCAATTTTTGTTTAATCCTTAAACCTGATTCTTACCGAACCTATTCCGCCTTTGACGGTGATTGTATTTTCGGCGCCTGTTTCCTTTTGTCTGTCGGCTAAAAAGGTTTTTGATTTTTTACCGTTTATTCTTACCTCTCCTAAACCTGCGCTTACATCAAAATCATAATCCTTTTCGGCTCCATCTATTTTAATATCTACTGAACCTATTCCTCCCTTGATTGAGGTCTTACCCAGGGCCGTACCTGAAAAGCTAAATGAGCCGACACCGGATTTTATATCCATATTGTTTACTTTTGAATCCTTAAGGTTTACTGCTCCGACTCCGGCTCTGATATTGACATCTTTTAAAACCTTTACATCATAAATATTTACTTTCCCGACTCCTGCTGCAAGGTTAAATTTTTCTACATTTATATCACGGATATAGAATCCTCCGACTCCGCTTTTTATTTCAAAATTATTAAATACAATATTCCGAGGCAGACTGATATATATTTTAGGAGAATTGTTTTTAAAATTAAGACCAAGATTATTAAAAAACTTTGAAGGAATGTTGTCTTCAAAACTGATTGTGTCCCTTTTTTTTTCTACATCAAAATACTTGGGATTAATGCGCTCAATGTTATAATAGAGTTCATCATCTTTATTGTTTATTTCTATTATGACTTCTGCAATTTCCGATTTAAGAAAAAAATTCTTAATTCCATCCAAACTGATTGTTCCAGCCTTTTTGTACTCATCTCCAAAATACTCGTCCATATCATCCCCCCAAGATTTTATATCGTTTTTCATATCTTCTAGGTCGTTTTCCATACTCTCGGCCGTCGACATAATTTTATTATACGTTCTGTCAACAAAATTCCGTCCATGAATTCTACGCTTAGATCTATAAAAAAATCTTCCGCCTAAACTATAACCTATGCCGACAAGCATAAGTCCCAAAAGAATAATTAAAATTGTCTTTCCTATTTTTTTCATATAAATCCCCTTAACGATGTTTTGTTTAAACTGTTTATCGATTATCTTAATAATTTAATAATAGCAAGTATTATTAAAGCCGGAATACCCAGAACGATTGCACCTGCAAATAAAACCGGTATCAGCCAAAATACCAGTTTAAATGCAAGAACTAAAATTCCTCCTACAATCCCGAAGACTGCAGCAATAATTCCGAAAACAAAAACAATAATTAAAAAAGCAATTAACATTTTTCCCTCCATAAAGTATGTTTTGTGCGAAGCACAAAACTCGAAGATAAATAGTGAGGCAGAATTTCTGCCGAGCTATTTATCGCCCCTCCATAAATTAAATTTTTTTTACCAGCTGCGATATTTTTCTTATAATCGCAGTAACAAAAAGGTATAAAAGTCTGGTAAAACCTATGGCTATTAAAATAGCTCCTATTAAAAGAATGCCTGTACCGAAGTCTACAAAAAGCATACCGAAAGCGAATACTGCCAATATACCGCCGCCGAAAACAAGGGCAATAGAGGCAACGCAAAGCCCTACGCATAATAGGACTATTACTATTGTTAGCCCGACGGCCAGAGGTATGGCGATGGGAGCTGCAAAGATTCCGAGGATTGTAAACCAAAGGGCTCTAAAGCCGCCTCGTGCAGATTTTTTTGCTCCTTCGGCTTCTTTTACGGCATAGTCCGAAAGAATTTTTGAAGCAATGTGGGCCGGGCTTCTAAGCTCGTTGATTACGCTTTGCTCATTTTCGATTCCGGCCTCATCAAAATATTCTTCATAGAATTTGACGGCTTCTTTCCTGTCCTTGTAGGGCAGGTGTCTGAGCCTGTCTTCAAGTTCTTCTATAAATTCCCGTCTTGTCATTTTACTCTCCTTCCTTGGTTGTTAGTTTAATTGCTCCGAAACTTGTGTTGATTTTTATATTTGTGTTTGCGGATTTACTTCCAAGATTTATTCTGTCGCCTCTTCTTTCTACATTTTCTCCGTTTAGTTTTATGCTGCCTTGGTTGGAAGAAATACTTATATCGTAATTTTCTATTTCTTTCGGTAAATTAAGATCTACCGGCCCTATGCCGGAATTTATTTTGGCATAGCCGTGTAAATTTCCTTGGAAAATTATGCTTCCTGCTCCCGTGTTCAAAATTGTTTCTGCATTAAAATTACACTTTTGGAATTTATTTGTTCCGGCTCCGGTATTGAAGTTTCCTTTATCTGCTTTTAACTCGTTCGCCGTTATATTTCCGGCTCCCGAATTTGCTTTTATGGTTGAGCTTTCGGTTTTTGTAAAATCGATTGTTCCGGCTCCTGTCGAAGCAGAGATATTGTCAGACTTTATGTTTTCGAATTTAATGGAACCTGCCGAAGAAGAAAGCTTCATGCTTTCAATATCCAAATCGCTCATCTTTATAGCTCCGGCAGAAGTATTAAAATCTATTTTTTTGTGGAGTCCACTCTTGACCGAAAAATTCCCGCAAGTTGTATAACCTTCAATAATTTCGATATTTACATCTTCTATTTTTAAAGAACCCATCTGGGAATTAAATTCGAGTTTTACAAGCTTTGTACCTTTGGGAATGTTTATAGCGATTTCTCTTTTGGCTGCATTCAAAGAGGTGTTGATATTAAAGTTTTCCAAAAAGGAGGCAAAACCTTTTTTGCTGAAAAAGAAAACCGGTTTTTCCTTTATTATAAGTTTTCCGTTTTCAATTTTAGCCGAAAAATCCTCATCAGCAATATTTTGAGTAGTGTACTCAAGCTTTTCACCTTGTGAAGTATTTATTAAAACTTTTGCAGCCGTTATGTTTAAGACAATTTCCGAAATGTTTTCATCCCGAGAAAATTGTTTTGAAATTTCGGTATTTTCACCCTTGTATGAAGCCTTATGAAAATCTATTATTTCTTCAGCCAGTTTTTTTGGAGAGCCGAGATCTTCAATTGCGGCTTCTTCGTTTTCGGCATCTTCAAAATATTCTTCATAAAATTCTATTGTATTTTTTCTGTCCTCAGGTTTTAAAACCGAAAGATAAGAGTTAAGTTCCGTTAAAAATTGATCCTTTGTCATCCTTTTACCTCCTAAAGGGCTGTGCCCTTAAAAATTTTGTCTATTAAATCCTTGTAGGATTTCCATTCTTCAATGTAAAGCTCATGCTGCCTTAAGCCCGCAGGCGTTATTTTGTAGTATTTGCGGTTTCTTCCGTCAATCGGCCGGTCATAGGTTTCCAGATACCCGCTTGTTTGAAGCCTTTTTAAGACCGGGTATAAGGTAGATTCCGATATGGGAAGAAGGCTTTTAACGTCCTGTGTCAACTTGTAGCCGTAAGAATCCGAATCTTTTAAAAGAGCCAAAACGCAGGCTTCAAGCAAGCCGGTGTTTATCGAAAAAATCATTCAATTAACCTCCTTAGTATATTTGATATTATATAATATCTTTTATCATATTATTTGTATTTATATATTATATAAAATATAATATTATGTCAAGTATACCTATAAATTTTTATAAAAAAATTTGACAAGTTTATGATTTTATGTTATCATTCTTAGCTTGGGAGATTATAAAATGAAAAAAATTATTTTTACGGCAATTTTTTTTATGTTTGTTGCAACTTTTTGTTTTTCTCAAGACCCTGTTATCGGTTTATGGAAAAGCGTGGATGAAAAAACGAATAAGGTTACGGGAGTCTGGAAAATCTATGAAAAAGACGGGAAACTTTTTGGTGAGATGCTTGTTACCATAGGGCATCATCCGCAAGAAGCCGCAAGTTCTTGTAAAGAGTCCTATAAGGATTTCCCAAAAAAGGGTAAGGTAAATAAGATGGCTCTTGTAGGAACTCCCTTTATTTACAATCTTGTAAAAAAAGAAGAAGGCTCTTGGCATAAGGGTTATATCATCGATCCGGGTGACGGCAAGTATTATTATTGTAAAATAAGGTTTCACAAGGCTGACGGAAAAAAATATAAGACCGACACCCTTGAAATGCGCGGAGAAATCGGTTTAGGCATAGGCCGCAGCCAGTATTGGCTTAGAACCGATAAAGAAGAAACTGATGATCTTATTAAAAATAATGTCATAGATGATGAAAATAAGGATAAGGAGATGGCTGCCGAGTAAAATTTAGGCCGCATCCTAACGCAGTTCCGTATCGTTAATTATGCTTTTTGCAAGGGCTGTAAGGCCTTTAGCGGTAGAAAGCGGATAAGGTTCTATCGAGTTCCATTCAGGGTTTAAGCAGACGCCCGGTACAAATTGGGTCAGCCTCCATCTTGCATTTTTAGGCAGGAGGGAGGCTATTTTTTTTATTTCGTCTTCAGATACCAGGGCCGGGGCCAAGACTGTTCTGTATTCTGTTTCAATTTTTTCGCTGTGTGATTTTAAAATATCAATAGTTGCTAAGAGTAAGTCCTTTGCTTTTCCGGCAGTTTCTCTCGTTTTTGAGGCTAAAAGCTCTCCGTATCTTTCGGGCGAGGTTTTTACATCTAGGGCTATCATGTCGGGTTTAAGATTTTGGGAGCTCAAAATCTCTTCCAGCCGTTCCGGAAAAAGACCGTTTGTATCTATTTTAACTTCAAGATTTAAGGCTTTAGCTTTTTCAATTAGCTCAACCAAGGCCGGGGACATAAGAGGTTCTCCTCCTGATATTACAAGGCCTGAGATAAGTTTTTTTCTTTTTTCCAAAAAGCCGTAAATTTCCGAGAGTTCATAATAATAGTTTTGACTTTCAGGAGTTCCGCTAAAGGAAGAAGGAGAGGCTAGGGCTAACTCGGCATTATGGCAGTAAGGGCAGCGCATATTACAGCCGGGCAAAAAAACCGCCGCAGCGACGCGGCGGGGAAAATTAACTAAGCTGGTTTTTTGTAAACCTGCAAGCATTAGGCTATTTGTTCTTTTTTTTCTGAAAAATTGTTAGAAACTGAAAAGTCTAAGGAACCGCTGATGGGCGGGCAATCGCAGTTACAATCGGACAGAGTTTTTTCAATCCTTTCGTTTTCGGACGAGAACATAATTCTGTGATTATATTCTTCTCGTTTTCCCTTGTTCCAGTTTCGGACTGATCGGTAATAGCCTACGATTCTGGCATAAACTTCAGTTCCTGTACCGTGAACGTTTTCAAGTTCCTTTTTTACATTTTCAATTTCTGCATTGATTTCTTCAATGTTCCGCATTTTTGTTTCCTCCCGGTTTTCGGAATAAACCCTTATTTAGCGTTCTATCCCTTATATCGGCTATTCTAACACTATATGTAGTGTTTGTCAAGCAAAAACTTAAAAAAATTAGAGAATTTTTACAATTTTTTGTCTTGATGTGAGTAAAGATGTAAAATTCCGTCGAATAAATATTTATACTGTATTGACAAAAATTAAAATTTATGTATACTATCTAGCTAGATAACTCATTATATCCTTTGCGGATAAGTCAATTACCGAAAATAAACCGCAAAGGGCTCAAAGAACGCAAAGGTTAATTTAATAGGTAAATGATATGACGATTGTTTACTTAAAAAATGACTTTTGTCACTGGTAAAGTGACCGTAAAATATGTAAACTTACAAAAATGTAAGGCAAAAAATTAAAATGTAAGCTCCCGTAAATGCTCGTTTTAATTTTTATAAATATAATTATGTAGAACTTGTAATGGAGGTTTGTATGAATATTGTACAAGTTAAAAACTTAAAAAAGACTTATCCGTTGGGGAAGGTTTTAGTTGAAGCCGTAAAAGGCGTAGATTTTGCTATTGAGCAAGGAGAATTCGTTTCTATATCAGGGCCTTCCGGTTCGGGGAAATCTACTATTCTCAATATGATAGGTTTGATAGATACACCCTCAGGCGGAGAGCTTATCATAAATAATGAAAGTATTTATAAGGAATCGGATTTTGCTTCTCTTTTAAAAAAACAAAATAAAAAAGTTAAGGTTCCTAACAAATTGGATAAAAAGATGACGGTGCTCCGGCACGAGTATTTGGGTTTTATCTTTCAATCATTTAACCTTGTACCTGTTTTAAACGTATACGAAAATATAGAGTTCCCGCTTTTGTTTGGAAGAGCAAAAGAAAGTAAAGCAAAGCAAACAGAATGGATTAACTATTTAATAGACAAAGTTGGTTTAAGCGAATGGAAGCACCATAAATCGAACGAGCTTTCAGGAGGTCAAAGACAGAGGGTTGCAATCGCAAGAGCCTTGGCTACAAAACCTCAAATCGTTTTGGCAGATGAGCCTACTGCAAACCTTGATTCAAAAACGGGTATTCAAATTTTGGAACTTATGAAAGAGGTAAACAGAGAACTTAAAACAACTTTTATCTTTTCGACACATGATTCAAAGATTGTAGATATGACGGACCACCGTATTAAGATTTTGGACGGCCAAATTCTCGAAGATGTAAAGGCTTCGGCTTAAACTTAGGAAAGTATTATGAATAAGACGATTTTTAAAATGGCGGTAAAAAATCTTTTTGCAAATAAGGCAAAGATGATTATTACCTTATCGCTTATAGGAATAGGAACCTTTTTGGTTATCTTAGGTTTCGGTATCCTAAATTTTTCATTACAGCAAACTCAGGATGTATGTATAAGCGATTTTTCAGGCGATGTTTTAATTACCGGTAAACCTGAAAAAGACAGTATAATGGTTCAGCTTTTAGGTGTTTTTCAGACGGTAAGTGTCAGCATGGATAGACCTAAGATGCCTTATCTGGTTCCTTTTGAAAAGGTTAAGTCCAAGGTTGAAAGCCTTCCTGAAGTAAAAGGCCTTACCAATTCGGTTTTTGCAAGCGGAATGCTTAAGCCTGTTGATCTTCCCGATTCATGGGAGCCTGAGGACAAGAATAGAAGCTCTTTTCCGTATGTACAGATTCTGGGCATTGAGCCTAAAAGCTATAAAAATCTTTTCGATACGATTAAAATTTATGAAGGCGAATTCCCCAAATCTTCAAACGGAAAATTTGCCATGCTTCCCCGCGATAGAAAAAAGAGATTTGAAGATTACTATGGCAGAACTTTAAAGCTCGGAGACGAAATATTGATTTCTGCCTTTGCAGGAAAGGCAAGGCAGCAAAAAGTTATTATAACAGGCTTTTTCGATTATGCTCATCCCGATACGGCGATAGACGGAATAGCTTACTTTGATGTAGACACAACCCGCATTCTTGCAGATATGACACTGGGAGCGAGGACTGCAGCGGCAATTCCCGATTCTGTCGATCTAAGCCTTTCAGAAAAATCGGAAGATGAGCTTTTTTCGGATGATTTCGATTCGGATATTATAGACACCGCTGCGAGCTCAAACACAAAGATTGATTATGAAAATCTTTTGGGAAGTACCGAGCTGCGCGATCAACTCAACCTTGCAGATAATGAGGCTTGGCATCACATAGTAATAAAGCTTAAGGATTCTTCAAAGACACAGAGTGTAATTAAAACATTAAATGATTGGTTTAAGGAAGAAGGAATAAATGCTCAGGCCTTGGACTGGAAGCTCGGAATGGCTATGTATTACGGAGCAATAGAAGGCACAAGAACTCTTTTTATCACAATGCTTGTTATTCTTTCCGTGGTAGTTTTAATCGTTATAATGAATACACTTGTTGTTGCCGTTATGCAAAGAAGTTCCGAAATCGGAACAATGAGGGCTATAGGTGCTAAAAAAGGCTTTGTAAGAAAGATATTTTTTGCGGAATCGTTTTTTATGTCATGCGTAGGAGTGCTTATAGGCTTGATTCTTGCTCTTATCGGAGCTGCCGTAGTTAATGCTTTTAATATCAGAGTCGGCGAGATCCTTGCGGCTATGTTCGGCGGAAAGCAAATAAGGGTAAGTATTTCTGCCGTTTCTGCTCTTTGGACAATGGCTGCAATGCTTTTAGCAGGCCTTGCCGCAAACTGGTATCCTGTAAGGCTTGCCTTAAAGATAAGCCCTCTTGAAGCAATCAACCGTTAAATTAAGGAAGAATAGATTATGAATATATTAAAAATAGCGTTTAGGAATTTAAACAGACAAAAAAGGCGAAGTATTCTTTTGGTTTTTGCAATAGCCTTTGCTTTCTTTGTCGTTATCTTTATGGACGGCATGACTTCCGGGGCCTTAAACAGCATGGCTGGCGAAATTTCAAAAATTGTAGGCGGTCATGTCTATATAATCGGTTCAAAAAAGGCTGCAGATAAAAATGCCGATGACTCTGCTCAAGTTTATATGAATGCCGAAGATATCGCTTTAGTAGAAAAAACCGTAAAAGAATTGGGTATCGATACCGTGTACATCATAAAAAGAAGCCGCTCATCGGGTAAACTCATCTTTGAAGGAAAAGAAGTTACCTCTAAAATTGACGGCTGCAAATTTGATGAAGAAAAAATTTTACATGACAGTATTCTTTTTAAAGAAGGAAGCTGGGAAGCCATGAAAAAAGAAAATGCGATTCTTCTTTCCGAATCGGTAGCTCAAAGCTTAAATGTAGGTTTACACGACATAGTTTTACTTGAAACCAAGACCTCGAAAGGACAGCTTACCGTTATTGAACTTCAAGTAGAAGGAATTGCAGTAAACCGCTCTCCGTTCGGCGGAATCACAAATTACATCAATTTTGATTATTTACAAAAAGTTACGGAGCTTGAAAAAGGAAGCATAGAAGTATATTCCCTTTTCTTAAAAAATTCCGACATGCAGGAAGCTTATGCTCAGATGCTCGAAAAAAAGTTCGGAGAAATAGGACCGACTGCAAGCAGAGCTCTTGCAAGACAGATAAGTCCTTCACAGCCGGCAAGCAATGTACTTAAACAGCTTGAAGAAGGAAAGTGGAAAGGAACAAAATTCGGTGTAGCGACTTTTTATGATTTTGCTCCTCAGATGGTTACACTGATGAATACCTTAAACGGTATAAGCTTCGGAGTTTTGGTTGTGCTTTTGGTTATTACGATGATAGGTATTTCAAACACCTTTAAAATCATCGTACATGAAAGAAGGGGTGAAGTCGGAACCATGCGCTCTTGCGGTATTATGAGAAGACATGTAAGGCATCTTTTCCTTGCAGAAGCTTCATTTTTGTCCTTGTTTGGAGCCGTATGCGGCTTTGTCCTTGCGGTTATCGTAATGCAGGTTATATCCTTTATTCCGATTGCCTCGGATTCTCCCTTTTCGGTCTTCACCAAAAACGGATACTTTACATGGAACTTATCGGTACTTTTGGTTTTATTAAAGTTTGCGATAATGTTGGGCTTAACCCTGCTCACGGTAAGGGGCTCAGCTTCAAGAGCCGCTAATATGATTCCTGCCGAAGCGCTTAGGTCAGGAAAATAATTTAAGGAGTTTTTATGAACAAGAAATTTTTGATTGTGCTCATTGCTTTTTTTGTAAGCATGGCGGCATTTGCTGAGGTTCCTTCGACGGAGGAAATGTATAAGATTATGGACAAGGTTTTCGACAGGGGGAATTTTGAAAAAGATTTTACCAGCACTCTCACGCTGATTGTCGAAAAACCTAATCAACCTAAGGAGGTTGTTCAGTTTAAACTTTTCAGGCGTGATAAGAAAGACCAAACAACCCTTATTCAGCTTGCACCTGAGGCCGACAAGGGAAACGGTTATCTGCAAGAAAAAGATAACCTTTGGTTTTATGACCCGATTGCTCACCAGTTTACTCACTCTTCGCTTAAAAAGAATTTGGCAAACAGCGATACAAAGTTATCCGATGTAAATAAAAAGTCCGAGTTTAGGCAGGCTTGGGAAATTCTTAAAATTGAAGAAGCAAAGGTCGGTAAGTATGAAGTTTATGCGGTAACGGCTAAGGCCTTGCAAAAAGATGCAACTTATGCCCAAGAAAAATTCTTTTTAAGAAAAGATAAGCATCTTGTTTTAAAAACGGAAAGTTACGGTGCAAGCGGAAAGCACATGAGAACTATGTATATAGCTAAATACGCAACGGTTGAAGGTCTCCCTCTTCCCGTGCAGCAGGTATATATAAATGAGCTTATAAAGGGAGAAAAAACAACACAGATATTCCAAGATTTTAATACCTCAAAAATTCCGGATGTTGTTTTTACAAAGGCATATTTGGAGAAGATAAACTAATATGAAAAAGCTTGCGATTTTTATTTTTGCCTTTCTTCCTTTTTTTGTATTTTCACAAGAAAGCTCTTCCAATTTGGAAGATGAACTTTTTGGAGGGGAGGAAGATACGATTATTTCTGCTGAGGAAGCCCGTTCCGACAGTAAGAGCAATTTAAAGTTTAAGGCCGATCTTGAAAAAGCGAGCCTTACTCTTGAAGCAAAAAAATTGAGAATAGGCGGAAGTTTGGGTTCTTCGATGGGTATAAATTATGCTTGGGAAGATCCTTATTCAAAGAAAGACGATTACATGAAATCTTTTAAAGACGGAAAAGGTACTTTTAATACAAACTTAAACGGAAGTCTCTTTTTTGATGCCCGCCCTGTCGAAGACTTAAAGCTTTACGGAAAATTTATTTTCGGCTTTCCCTTTGAGAAGAGCTTATCGGGACAAGGGGCTGCTTTTGTACCTAAGTCGATTGTTCCTCCAAACGGTATTGAGTTGCCAGCATTTGTTGAAGTAAATGGAGTGCCGAATATCAAAATCCAAGAGCTTTACACGGATTTTTCCGCCAAGGATATTGCCTTTTTCCGTTTCGGAAAACATGCAGTAAAATGGGGAACAGGTTATTTTTACAGCCCTGCCGACGTTATAAATATTTCAAGAATCGATCCTGAAGATCCTACAGCGGATAGGGAAGGGGGGCTTTCTTTAAGAACCCACATAATAATTCCTAAAACCCAGCACAATATCTGGCTCTACCTATTGCCTCCCGGAAAGGAAGACGGCAAAAACGGTTTTGATCCCAAATACACGGCAGGAGCTGCAAAGGGCGAGTTTGTTATCGGAAACTGGGAGTTGGGCCTGGGCGGCTGGTATAAATACGAAAAAGCTCCCCGGCTTGTTACAACCCTTTCAGGCAGCATAGCAGGCAAGGTCGCTGTCTTCGGTGAGGGAGTTTTTGCATGGGGAAGCGACTATACATATTATGAGACAGATATGACTCCTGCTCCTGAAAAAAGTAAGCCCTTTTTTCAGGCTACCCTCGGCGGTTCTTACTCAAATGATGACACACACACAAGCATAGCCTTGCAATATTTTTATAACGGTTTCGGATATCGGAATACGGATGCAGCTGTAAATATTTTGGATCAAGCAAAAAATCCTGCTTTGCTGTTTAATGCTGCATTTAGGGAAAAGGTACAAAATGTTTTAGCTATGGGAAATATCGGTCAACACTACATTGCATTTACCATAAACCAAAATAAACTCGGTACCGATAAGTTGAGCCTAAACCTTTTTCAGCAATTTGCCGTGTCCGAACTTGAAGGTTTTTCAAAGCTCACTCTCAATTGGAAAATATATAAATTTGCAAGTATGAGCACAGGCCCTTCTTTTAGCTATCCCTTGAGTTCTAAGTCAAAGACAAAGGGTGGAATAGGGTATACCTTATCATTCCGCCTAGGCGGCGGCACCTTCTAATCCGGCAATATGCGGCCGATGACTTTGTCGCTTCATAAAAATTAATCCTCGACGTATCAAAGATACGCCTCCGGTTAATTTTTATTCGCTTCGCGTCCTCGACTCGCCTCTTGCCGGATTAAGCCGAACAACCGCCACGGATGGCGGGTGGTTCCTTGCTTTGAGAGTTTTAGACGTAAGTCTAAAACTCTAAGATGAACAATGTACACGGATGTACATTGTTCATCAAGTATCTGCTCCCTCTATTTACGGCTTGGCTGTGTATTATCCGCCATGGATGGCTGGAGGTTCCAAACTTCGAGAGTTTGCGCTTGCCGCAAACTCTGAGATGAAAAATATGCATGGATGCACATTTTTCATCGAAATACTTGCATAATCCATAGAAATGTGCGATAATTAACCCGCATATGAGAAAATAGCTGCTTATAGTATGTTTCGGCTGCATGATGTAGGCTTTTTCTTACAATGGTTTATGTTCAGGCTGTTAAACTTATAGAAATTGAACAGTCATGCATAAATTTTTTGCTTAGGGTTATTTAGCGGTTTATCAATCGTCATAATATACCATGGGAAAGGTGTGCGGTAAAACTGTGTATTGTGCAGTTTTAAGGAGGAGTGTATGTTTGTTGAAATACGGCCTTATGAAAATAAGGCTTTGTCGGTAAATTTTAAAGCTCAAGGAGAGGATTTTTCTAAGGTGCTCCAAGCAATAAAAAAAGTGCCGGGAAGGGCTTGGTTGCCGGAACAACGGTTTTGGATTATCCCTGCCGATCGTAATTCTTGTGACATTTTGTTAAATAATCTTTATTATAACGGAATCTGTATGGCAGATTCAAGGTTTACCGGTAAAAATCATACTTCTAACTATGCTGATGCTTTGAATACTGAAACTATTGGGGAAAATGATAGTCCGGCCTCAACTTATCTTAAATCTATTCTACAAAAGCTGGATGAAGTTATTGCTGCCAAACATTACAGCAAGCGCACAGAAGAGGCTTATAGCTATTGGATAAGCCGCTTTATTAGCGAAAATAAGGATAAAAATCTTAAAGCTCTTTCCGATGATGAAATAAATTCTTTTGTTAGCCGTCTTGCAGTAAAAGAAAAGACCGCTGCTTCAAGCCAAAATCAGGCTCTTGCCGCTATTTTGTTTCTATACAAAAATATATTGGGCTTAACTATAAATACTCCTGAAAATATAGTCCGTGCAAAAAAGCCTAAAAAGCTTCCCACTGTGATGAGCCGGGAGGAAACTGCAAAGATATTTTCTATTTTGCCTGACAATGATTATAGTCTTTGTATCCGCCTGCTTTATGGAACCGGAATGCGGCTTATGGAAGCCCTGCGGCTAAGGGTTCAGGATCTTGATTTTGATAAAAACGAAATTACCGTACATGACGGAAAGGGGGCGAAAGACCGCAAAACGGTTCTGCCGGTTTCCCTTAAATTTCCGCTTCAAAAACATTTGGAAAAGGTCCGACTTATACATGAGGCAGATTGCAAAGAAGGCTTCGGTTCGGTATCTCTTCCGTTTTCTCTTGCAAAAAAATATCCCAATGCCGGTAAAAATTGGGCCTGGCAGTGGGTGTTTCCCCAAGCGCGCCGATGGCGGAATAAGGAAACAGGCGAGCAGGGAAGGCATCACATCGACCCTTCCGTTATTCAACGAACCCTGCATGAAGCTGTTTTAAAGTCAGGCATCCCGAAACCAATCGGCTGTCACACCTTCCGCCACTCGTTTGCAACGCATCTTTTGGAAGCCGGTTATGACATCCGCACAATCCAAGAGCTTCTCGGCCACAGCGATGTTAAAACAACTATGGTTTACACTCACGTCCTAAACCGAGGCGGTCTAGGCATTCAAAGCCCTATAGACAGGATGTGATTTTTTTTGCTCTGTTTAGTGAGGATAGGCCTAATCTGCCGATGGAGTTTTATACGCTTGGTTATTATGGTAGAAAAAGCTTATTTTTGTTTTGCGGCAGTTTAGATTGAAAATTATTGGGTTTTATGATATAGTGAGGAAGGGTCGAAGGAATGTTAGACGGATGCCTTACGACACGATAAACTGTAACTTTGAAAAATAGGATATATTTTTATAAATTAAAGTTTAAAGCCCCAATTAATGGGTTAGGTTACTTTGAGCAAGAGTGTCTTTTATTATAATGGCTATTTGAGGATGAGAAAAAAAATAAATTTTCATCTAATAATTTTAAAACTTATTAAGGAAATCAACAAAATAAAATATGACACTTTTTCATTCTCTTAAACTCAAAAACTATATGAAAAGATAAAATCTTATTTATAAAAAATTAGTTTAAATTATTAATAGATGATTTTTTTTATAAAATATTGTATACTATGAAAAATGGAGGGTTCCTATACTATTTTATGATATATAAAAACAATAATTCATTAAACAACACAGTTGATATTGTTCCAATGGTAACCATTTTTATTGAAAAGGAGGATAAAATTTTGATGTTGAAACGGGCTCCAACAAAGAAGATCGCCCCTAATAAGTGGGCTGGAATTGGCGGACATATTGAGAAAGAAGAATATAAAACTCCAATGAAAGCATGTCTAAGAGAATTGAAAGAAGAAACCGGTCTCATAGTAAATGATTTAATATATATAGACCTTAAATACTTAATTATACGGAACGTAAAAGATGAGATATTAAGAGAGCAGTATGTTTATTTTGGAAAAACGGACAAGAATCCTTTATTTTATGAATTCTCGGAAGGTAAACTGGAATGGATTGATAAAAGTAAAGTAATGACTCTTGAAATGCCAATGACATGTGAATATATACTAAAACATTATTTTGAAAGTGAAATCAGTAAGAGACTGGAAGTTGGCGTTGCAACATATTTTAACGGGAAAGAAAATATACTTTGGAATGAAATGCTGGATTTTGATAATTACAAAGGTAAAAGCGTCTAACACCCGCTTCAACGCTGACATTTGTTTTGTCACGAAAGTTGCTTAAAGTGCCTATACGGCACTGCAACTTTCGCGCCAACTTTGCCTTAACGCTTCGCGTCGGCAAAGGCACAAATGCAGGTTAAGCGAATGTTATACGGATGCCTGCGGCACTATAAACTGTAACTTTGAAAAAATGGTGTGTGTTTTTTGTAAATTAAAGCGTAATAGCCAAATTAAAAGCTTAGGTTCTTTTAAATAAAGTTTTGTTTTGTTATATTATCTACTTGGATAAGTAAAAATAAGCTTTTATCTAAGTATTTAAACCTCATTAAGGAAATCAACGAAATAAAAGTCCTTCGGACGGTCATGGTGATTATTATAATTAACTTGCTAAGAAAAATGAGCTTTTATCTTAGGATTGTAGAACTTGTTTAGAAAATCAACGAGTTAAAAGTCCTTCGGACGGTCATGGTAATTATAATAATTAACTTAGTGAGGAAAATAGAATTTTATTTTTTGTATTTTAAAATTATATGAAAATATTAAAAATAAAGTTTATTTATAATATAAAGCGGTTAAGTTGTATAAAATTTTAGTATTATAGTTAAATTTTTATTTTTTTAAATTTAGTAATTAAAAGCGGGGTAGTAAAAAAAATAAAGTCTTATTGTTAAGAATAAGTTTATGATTTTAAGATAAATACTATTTATAAAAGATTAGTTTTGTAAATAATATAGAATTATAGTTAAATTATATAGTTTATAATATATGCTTTAAGTAATGTAAAAGTTGAATATGCAAATTATAAAGCTTTATAGTAAAATTTTAAGTTTTTATTTATTGAATGTAGTAATAAAAAGCAAAATAAGGCAAGATTAAAAGCTTAATTGTTAATATAAGCGGTTGAGTTAAAATAAGAGCGTATAACACCCGCTTCAACCTGACATTGCGGACGGAGCCGCAAATGCAGGTCAAGCGAATGTTAGACCGATGCCTTACGGCACGATAAACTGCAACTTTGAAAATTGAGTGTGTATTTTTTTTGTAAATTAAAGCGTAAACCCCAAATTCAAATCTTAGGTTCTTTAAGTAAAACATTATTTTATTATAATATCTACTTGATTATGACGAATAAAACTTTTATCTAAGGGTTTAAAACTCGTTTAGGAAATTGACGAGTGAAAGTCCTTCGGGCGGTCTGGTAATTATAATAATTAACTTGTTAAGGAAAATAATAAAAATGAAAATAACAGAAATAACTAATGAAAAGTATGATGAGAAAATGTTTTTAGTTATTATACTAGGAACGCTTGAGGCTGTTATTAACAAAAAGATAACCATGAATGAAATTAATTCTATCCTTCCGGTTGGTATGCGTAGAAAATATAAATTTAATAAAAAAATAAATGATTTATTAATAGAGTGTCATTATATAGAAGATTTTGAAACACTGCTTCCTAATGAATTAGAGTCTCAGTTACATGAGCTAAAAGAACAAACTTTATTGCTATTATCCGAATATAATGAGTGTTCTAACGTGCGTTGGTTGACTATGGATACTCAAGATGGATTTTAATGATAAGAAAAAGAAAGAATGCTCCTGTGAAATAAATTGTGTAAATGGTTTAAATATGATATGCGAATAGAAAAATATGATAGGCAACTGATGGGGAAATTGAAGGTAAAATTAAAAACTAATTGATAAAACTTTTGAGATAAGAAAATATTAAAAAAACAAAACTTTTATCTGAGGATTTTTAAACTCATTACGGATATCAACGAGATTAAACTCCTTCGGACGGTCATGGTAATTATAATAATTAACTTGTTAAGAAAATTTGAACTTTAGTTTTTATTTTTTTTAATTATTATGTAATTTTAAAATAAAGTTTATTTATAGATAAAGTGGTCAAGTTATTAAAATTTTAAGCTTTTTTTTATCGAATGTATAGTATTAAAAAGCAAAGTAGTGTAATATTTAAAGCGTAATTATTAATATAAGTTGTATAGTTAAAATAAAAACGTCTAACACCCGCTTCAACCTGACATTGCCTTTGTCATGGAAATTGCGTATGTCGCTCCGCCGCTTACACGGCTGCGCTTCTTTTATGCAATTTCCACGCCAAGCCCTACACGGGCACGGCAATGCAGGTTAAGCGAATGTTAGATGGATGCCTAACGGCACAATGAACTGCAACTTTGAAAAAGTAGGGTGTATTTTTTGTAAATTTAAAGCTTGAAAACCCAAATTAAAAGCTTAGGTTTTTTGAGTAAGGTTATGTTTTATTATAATATTTACTTGGATAAGTAAAATAAAACTTTTATCTGAGTGTTTTTAAACTTTTTAAGTAAATCGACAAATAAAAGTCCTTCGGACGGTCACGGTAATTATAATAATTAACTTGTTAAGTAAAATGAAACTTTTATCTAAGGATTTTAAAACTCGTTAAGGAAATCAACAAAATAAAAGTCCTTCGGACGGTCATGGTAATTATTATAGTTATTTGTTAAGTAACAATAAAATTTTAGCCTTACAGTAAAATTTTAAGCTTTTTTTATTGAATGTGTAGTAATAAAAAGCGAAATAGTGTAAGATTAAGAGGATAATTGTTAATATAAGAGGGATAGGTAAGATAAAAGCATCTAACACTCGCTTCAACCTGACATTGCGGAGGAGCCGCAATGCAGGTCAAGCGAATGTTAGATTGACCTGCCTACGGCAGGCAGGTGCGGAACCAATCAAAGCATTCTTTCGACGAAAAATAAAAATAATTGCAATGAAAAAAAACATTGCGAAAGGATGGTTGAAAGATGAAACAAAAGAGGTTAGTTTCAATGTTATTAGTTGCAGCATTATGTACTACATCATTGTTTGCAATTGATCTGAGTGTTGGTGGTGGTATTGATTTTACACATGCCACAAAAAAAGCAGAGATTGATACAGGGTGGTTTAAGGTTAGCCCTAAAGCAACTGGTAATTTTTTTGGTGTAAAATGTTTTTTTGATGCACAATATGTTTTGGGTACTCTCGGTTTTAGCTTTGGTAGTAGTGAAGTTACTCCTTTGGTATCTGGAATTAATATGAGTTACTTTAATATGGCTTTTTTTGGAAAATATCCATTTACAGTTGGTATTGCAAAGATTTATCCCCTGTTTGGATTTGATTTAAATTTTAATATTTCTTGTAAAAAAGATGGAGAAAATTATAAAGAGAATCTTGATTCAAGTTATAATTTTCATCGACATTATGTTGCATTTGGTGTTGGATCAGATGTTTATGTAAAAGAAAGATTATTTTTAAAGCCTAGTTTATTACTTGGATTTCAGATGAATAAAAATATGGGTTCAGCAGCAACGAAAGAGAGCGGTTTTATGTTTAACCTTGGTTTTAGTGTTGGATATAAGTTATAGTTATAACTTTACAGTTTTGCATATAAAAAGTTCCGTAAAATATGCAAAACTGTTTTTAATGGAAGTTTAATATAGTCAAAGTATATAAAGGAAATCGAAAAAATGTGTTAGTTTTTGTTGGAAAAATAAAATCTAACACTCGCTTCAACCTGACATTGCGGATGAACCGCAAATGCAGGTTAAGCGAATGTTAGGACGACGTGCTAAAGCGCGCAAAAAGAAAAATATTAAATGCAAAGGAATATTTATATGAAAGTAGTATATGAAACTAATGGAAAAGGATTTCTTGGTTGGATAGAAAATCTGTCCGGTGCCTATGTTCGAGGAAAAACAATAGAAGAAGCACGAAATAAATACAAAAGAGAAATTAAAGAATATGAACAATGGTTGGATATAGAAGTTAGTGAGATTGATAAAATTGAGGAAGTAATTGTACATAGTGATTTAATGATTGAAGACGCTGATAGTGATATTATTCTTGAGATAGAGAAGAAAGAGTATGAGAATGAGAATGATTTTTATCATGAATGTGAGTTAGCATTTTTATCCGCAAAAAAAGTTGATGCTGTATATAACAAATGTAAGAACAAAAATGTAATCGATGATAGTAAAGTAAGAAAAACATTTTATGGAAATGTATATTCTACAATATTTGAACAATATAAACATATATGTAATGTACAAAAATATTACTTAGGACAAGTAGATTTGGAAGCAGATATTGATCTTGATATCATAGGAGGAAGAAAAAATTGTATTGATGAATTAATAAAAAAATACAAAAAAGATGGAAATAGAGTATTTAAGAATGAAGAAGATTGGTCTATTAGAAAAGCGCTGAGGCGATTGATCTGGCATGATAGAATTCATGCAAAAGCAATGGAAAGAATGGAGTATAATATTACTAATAAATAAACTTAACATTTATTTATAAATTATCAGATTCTATAACAATAGCAATAATATAAGTTTTAATTTATAAAAATTTAGGTATATGAGGGTATTCGGTAATAAAAGACAATTATTTGATATATTAAAATATTTTTATTTATCTATTGACAAATATGCACTGTAATGCATATAATATAAACATGTGGAAAGTTAATGTGACAGAAGAATACGAAGAATGGTATAAATCTTTGGATAAGGATAGTATGTCAGAGTTGTACTATTTGACAGAGCTTTTGAGATTAAATGGCCCTGAGTTAAGCCGTCCATATGCGGATATTATCCATGGTTCAAAGAAGATAAAAAATTTAAAAGAATTAAGAGGCCGAACTTCTGAAACAGTTTTAAGAGTTTCTTTTTTCTTTGATAGGGAGAGAAAAGCAATCTTGCTTATAGGTGGGGATAAAAAAGGTGTAAATGAAAAGAAATTTTATAAAGATTTAATAAAAAGATCGGAGGAAATTGCTGAAAAAAATGGATATATTTAGGAGGTTAATATGAAAGATGCGTTTGAAATGATGGAAAGATATATGAGTGAGGAAGAAGTAAAGAAAGCAAAATTAAAAGCAGAAAGAGAAAATTTTTCAATCAAATTAGCTAGGATTAGAGAATTACAGGAACTGAGTCAAAGCGAGATTGCAAATTTTAGTCAGTCATCTGTTTCGAGATTAGAAAAAAGAAAGGATATAAAGTTATCAACACTTATTGACTATATTGATAGTATTGGAATGGGGCTAGAAATAAAAATATATCCTAAATTAACTAATTCAAAAGTAAAAGAGGAAGTTTTATTAAGAACATAAGATATCCTAACACCCGCTTCAACCTGACATTGCGGACAAGCCGCAAATGCAGGTTAAGCGAATGTTAGGTTGACAAGCTAACCGCTTGCGGAAAGACTTGTGCGGAACCGGCCTATAACATTTATTTCGATCTAAAAATAAATTTATAGGAGGCCAAGTATGGCATTTTGGGAAATGTTTGCAAATCAAGATTTTTATGATGGAAAAAAATGGCGGAATAAGGGTGAAAAGATTGAATTCACAACCCGTGGCGATCAAAGACCTACAGTCTTTGATATTTCTAAAGCAACTAGAGAAAAATATGGGAGAGATTTGAGTAGTTATTTTAAACTTCGTGATTAATTTTAGAAGATATAATATTTTCTAAAATTTAATGATTTCTGCCACTTTTTTGATTTTAAGATATATTAAAATTATAAAGTGGCAGTTTTTTCTCTAAAATAAAAATATATGTATTGAAAATATTGCAAAAAGTATGTATAATATGTTATGACATTTGAATGGGATAAGAATAAAAATGAAATAAATATCAGGAAACATAATGTTTCATTTGAAGAAGCTCAGGAAGCTTTTTTTGATAAAAATAGAGTTATAGTATATGATGAAAGACATTCGGATAAAGAGAAAAGATATTTTTGTCTTGGTAAAGTTGGAGACAAAATATTGACGGTGCGTTTTACCTTACGTAATGAGGATATTAGGATAATAGGTGCCGGATATTGGCGAGAAGGAAAAAGAAGATATGAAGAAGAAAATAGAATACAGTGATGCTCCTAAACAAGTAGCTGAGTCAATATCGTTATCGGAAAGGATTGATGATTTTCTACCACCACCGGACAGATTAATAAGAAAATCTGAAAAAGTAAAAATTACGATAACGCTGGATAGTGAAAGTATTGCATTTTTTAAAGCTTCAGCAAAGAAAAATAATGTAAAATATCAAACAATGATAAATGAAATATTAAGCAAATATGCTGAAAGATATAGTTATACTATTTGATAATTATAAAAATAAACCTAACACTCGCTTCAACCTGACATTGCGGAGTAGCCGCAAATGCAGGTTAAGCGAATGTTAGATTGATGCCTTGCGGCACAAAGAGGAAAAATGATTAATTGGAAAGAATATGAATCTGGAATCTATTTTCTTTATAATAGACTTATAAATAAAGGTTATCCGAACCTTAAAATAGAGAAAGATCAAAAAATTAAAGGCAAATCTGGTTTATTGCATGAAATAGATGTGGTTATATCATTTGATCTCTTAAATAAAAAAAGATTAATGTTAATTGAATGCAAAAATTTCTCAAAAAGAAAAGTTGAAAAATCTGATATTATGATTCTACATTCTAAAGTAAATGATATTAATTCTTCATTTGGAATAATAGTAACAACAAAGGGATTTCAAACTGGTGCTAAAGAATATGCTGATTATTTTGGGATAACAACATTAGTTATTAGTGAATTAAGTATAATAATAGAATCATCAAAACAGACATTAAAAGTTGTATTACCTGATGAATATGATTTACCAAAACCATTTTATACAATAATGTATATCAAAAATGGTGAAAATACAGGATCTTATAAAATGATAAAATCTCAAGAAAAACATGCTTTTATGCTTTTTCTTTCAAAAAAGGAAGCCTCAAAATGTTTGCAAAAGGATGAAAAAATATTTCCAGTTACACTTGCGCATCTGGAAATTATCTGTAGATATTCAGAGAAATTTAATAAGGGGATTATAGTTTTTTTTGGATATGCTGAAGAAGGTATTTCTCTGTCATCTAATCAATTACGAGAATTATACATAAATTAATCTAACACCCGCTTCAACCTGACATTGCGGATGAACCGCAAATGCAGGTTAAGCGAATGTTAGAATGACGCTTCGCGCGGAGCAAAAAATAATATTACAATCATATGGACTGGGAAAATATTTAATTTCTGATAAAATTAGCGGCAAAATGGACAATTTTATAAGAAAATGATTTTTCGTTATATGATATGTAAAAGTAGAATGATATTCTATGGACAATTAGATAGTATTTATAATGATTTTATTATTGGTGACTATGTAATTATTTCAGTTGTTATATTATTTGATTGTCTTGAAACAAAAAGCGTTATAACATGCGATTAAGATAGTTAAATGGTTACAGTGGATATACTTTATAGGCAACTTGCAATATTTGTTGCCGATATGCCTAATCCTTATAATAAATGGTCATCAAAATCCCTTAATCAAGGTTTCGCATACCGGAAAGGATCTGTTTCATTTGATACAATTGAAGACGGTGAGTTTAAAATATTTATCAATGAAAAAGATAATTTAAAGATTAATGATATAATTCGAAAAATAATTGTTCCGTTAAAAACCAAAAATGGTTTTGAGCTTGGGTCAATTATTTCCACGATTAAAATTGATGCAAAACCAGGAGATTATTCAATTGAATATAGTCTTTATAAAAATAAAATAATTCATATCCAAATACGAAAAGAAGTTATCAGCCCAAAAATACTAATAATGCAAGATAAAGATGATATACAAGATATAGAACTTTTTTTGAATGAAGAAAAAGCTTAAAAAATATTCTAACACCCGCTTCAACCTGACATTGCGGAGTAGCCGCAAATGCAGGTTAAGCGAATGTTATACGCACAACGCGTAGCGTTGGAAAATTTTTAGAAAAAAATAAGCAACTTCAGTGTTTATTAATATATAAAATTATATATGATAATTATGACTGAATGGAGAAAATATGTATTATAAAAATTTATTTATTCCTTTTACAATATTAAATCGCCTAAAAAGAAAAGAATTAAATGTAATTGATTATCCACTTTATTATTATATAAATAAAAATGCTCAAGAAGAAAATTTTAAATATTGTGTAAGAATATTAAATTGGGCCGGTTTTGTAGGATTCGGTTCAAATTTTGCAGAGGCATTTAGCAAAATAGAAAAAACTTTTTATGATTATAAAAAAAATAATATTTTACCAAAACCTTGGGAAAGAAAACCGATTGAGTTTGCAAGTGATGATATTTTATTTGAAAATGAAGAATTCGCCGCTGATTTTTTTGAGAAGATTCTTGGGATAGATTTTTACGAAGGATTTTTTGCTGATGAAGTAACAATAGAATTAATATTATTTCCATGGTGTAAAAAAACTCCAGAAGATGTTAAAGAAATTATAATTAAAAAAACAAAAGAAAATTATGGTGTAGATATTAGTAATATGTATGATAATGCAATTGCAGATATAATTATATTTATTAAAAATAATATGAAATGAATTTTTCTAAAATAAAAAGAAAATGTATGTTACGTTATTGCTTAAAAAATATATAATGGAAATGGAGAATTTTTTTGTAGTAAGAACGTCTAACACCCGCTTCAACCTGACATTGCGGAGGAACCGCAAATGCAGGTTAAGCGGATGTTAGGTTGACAAGCTAACCGCTTGCGGAAAGACTTGTGCGGAACCGGCCTATAACATTTATTTCGATCTAAAAATAAATTTATAGGAGGCCAAGTATGGCATTTTGGGAAATGTTTGCAAATCAAGATTTTTATGATGGAAAAAAATGGCGGAATAAGGGTGAAAAGATTGAATTTACAACCCGTGGCGATCAAAGACCAACAGTCTTTGATATTTCTAAAGCAACTAGAGAAAAATATGGGAGAGATTTGAGTAATTATTTTAAGTTTCGTGATTAATTTTAGAAGATTATAATATTTTTTAAAATTTAATTATTTCTGCCACTTTTTTGATTTTAAGATAAATTAAAGTCAAAAAGTGGCAGTATAACTATATAAAATATTTTTTTATATAAAATAAAAATATATGTATTGAAAATATTGCAAAAAGTATGTATAATATATTATGACATTTGAATGGGATAAGAATAAAAATCAAATAAATATAAGAAAACATGGTGTTTCATTTGAAGAAGCTCAGGAAGCTTTTTTTGATAAAAATAGAGTTATATTATATGATGAAAGACATTCGGATAAAGAGAAAAGATATTTTTGTCTTGGTAAAGTTGAAGACAAAATATTGACGGTGCGTTTTACCTTACGTAATGAGAATATTAGGATAATAGGTGCCGGATATTGGCGAGAAGGAAAAAGAAGATATGAAGAAGAAAATAGAATACAGTGATGCTCCTAAACAAGTAGCTGAGTCAATATCGTTATCGGAAAGGATTGATGATTTTCTACCACCACCGGACAGATTAATAAGAAAATCTGAAAAAGTAAAAATTACGATAACGCTGGATAGTGAAAGTATTGCATTTTTTAAAGCTTCAGCAAAGAAAAATAATGTAAAATATCAAACAATGATAAATGAAATATTAAGCAAATATGCTGAAAGATATAGTTATACTATTTGATAATTATAAAAATAAACCTAACACCCGCTTCAACCTGACATTGCGGACGGAGCCGCAAATGCAGGTTAAGCGAATGTTAGGTTGACGCCTGTCGGCGCGATTCGTATTAAAAATTTGGTTAGTTGACATTAAAATTTGTTTTTGTAAAATTATGGATATATTAGGGAGTAAATATGTATCATCCAAGATTCAAAGGCAATCATTATGCAATGGGGCAAAAACTAGGTTCTATATTAAAGCAAAGTAATGTTTCATTTCCGATAAATCTCGATTCATTTCAAAAGAAATTTGGAAAGGAAAGTGGTATAATTCTAAATGATATGTTTCCAGAGATAGTTGCAGAAATTAAAGGAATAACTGACCAAATAGGAATAGATAATGCTATATTTACATCTTGGTTAATGTGTATGGGGTGTTGTCTTGATGTATATGAAAATGAATCTACTGAGATACGAGGTTGTACTGCTTTTACTTTTATTCATGATGAAAAAGTTTACTATGCAAGAAATAATGATTTACCCCCATTTCTGGAACCAATCAGTAAAAGTATTTATTATAGACCTGAAAATGGAAATAGTTTTATTCTAAATACTTCTTCATTTGTTAATGGCGAAGAAGGTATTAATGAATATGGGTTGGTTGCAGCTATGACATTTGTAAAACCTATCATTGAAGAAATTAAGCCGGGAATAAATTCTGTTCTTATTGTTCGATTGGTATTAGAAAAATGTAAAACAGTAATTGAAGCCGTTAAATTTATTGAGGAATTACCTATTGCTTCAAGTTGTAACATTTTGCTTGCGGATAAATTGGGAGATATGGTTGTGCTTGAATGTCATCCGAAAAAAATCAATAAAAGAATGCCAACGATAAGTAGTATAAATGGTAAATATATTGTAACAGTAAATCATTTTACTTCAAAATCTATGTGGAAATATGATGAAAGTAATCGTGATATTTTTATGTCAGATGCTAGATTTAAAACAGTGAAGTTAGCATTTGATGCTTACAAAATTACGGATGCCGTTCAATATGCAAAAGATATACTCATGGGTAAGTATGGCTTTATGTGTCAATATCCAGATGATGGGAATTTTACTACAATATGGGCATCCTTAATGAATATTTCTGACGGTAATATATTAAGGGCTGAAGGACATCCTTTAAAGCGCAAGTTTGTGCCAGACAAGCGATTAAAAATGGATTTACACTGACAAGCACTTCAAGTTGACATTGCCTTTGGCATGAAAAGGGGAATAAATGAATATTAAAACAGCAATTATTGTTTCTTCAGTTTTATCGTTAATTGTGTTTGTTGCATTTGTAATTGGCGTGTTTTTTAGTGGGTTGACAATATTTTCTGGCAAGTATAATTATGATGCGCTATCAGCTTTAGCTACCTTATTTGCAGCAATATTTGGTCCATTAGTTTCATTAATCGCCGCATTCCTTTTCTATTCATCACTTCTCGCTCAGAAGGAATCAATTAAACTTCAAAGAGATGAGTTTTCTGAATTTGTTAAATCAAATGACTTTAATATTCAGAATATTAACTTTTCCTTGGTTTTAAAAGAAATTAAAGAGTTTAATACAGATTCAAGTCTTAGAGTAGAAAATCATTACTCATCAACAACTGATGAAATGCTCACAAAAATCGATCTTATAAATGAATTAAAATTGCATCTTATCAATCCAGGAAAAGCTATTAAAAGATCGGCAACAATCCTAGATGGAGATATTTACGAAACAAAAGAATTTATCCATTGTAATGTCGGAGATAAAATTTGGTATAAAGATCATAAGTGTGAGATTGTTCAAAGAAAAGAAAAAGAGATTAAAGAACTTGAAAGAATTGAAAGAAGATTCTGGATTATTTTTAGCACAATGTACTCTTTGATTAATACAAGTAATAACAAGGATATTTTTAGAAAAGTTTTTACCAGTATATTACCTTACGAATATTTTGAATATAGCATGGGCTTATTTGGTAAACGAGGCGGACATCCGGACAATCAGATTATTGTGGAATTGCTTGATTACTATAAACATGAGATAAGAAATTTGACCTAACACCCGCTTCAACCTGACATTGCGGACAAGGCCGCAAATGCAGGTTAAGCGAATGTTAGGTTGACGCTTCGCGCAATAAGAGAAAAAATGAAGAAATATAGATATTTAATTATATTATTTTGTATTATGTTGTTTTATAGTTGTTCTGCTAAAACTAAGTATTTAGATGAATATGGTGATATTAAAGGCGAGCACTGTAAGTCGTACTTTGCAATGATCAATGAATATATGTTAAAAAGTTCTGAAATTGATGAAAATAAACTTTTACCAGATATTCTTGAAAACGAACTTATTGAAAAATTACAAGGTTGGAATATTGGCGAGTTTTATTCACTTTCTGTTATGACTTTGCAGACAACATTGTTGCAAACAATTATTTTGTTATTCAGTCTGATTTAAAACATGGCTTATATGAAGTACATATACCAAAAAGCTATGATACAGAAGAAGGTGGAAAAATATGGAAATGTTATATAAATGTAATCTTTTTAGTTAAGAATAACAAAATTGTAAATTATCATGTTTTGAGAGAAGTTACATACTGTAAATTTATTATAAAAAATAATGAACTTCACTATATAACTGTTGATTCAAGTTTTGGAATGAACTATACACAAATTTATTATCAAGTTTATGATATGAATGATTTAAGTCTTAAAGTCAATGAACTGGTCTTTTCTACAGGTTCAGTTGTTCCTTCCGTTATAGTGTTTTGGAAGCAGAATGGTAGAAAAATTCTTTTTGAAGGCTTTTCCCATAGTGAGAGTGAGTTAATGTTTGAAAAATACTATAAAGAAATTGACCTAACAAGTGCTTCAAGCTGACATTGACTTTGTTATCAAAATTGCTCATAATTTTGATGATAATTTTTAGGTCAAGCCCACTAGCTTCAGTAATTGAGATGGCTCTGGTGTGGCAATCCCCCTTAAGCGAATATTTAGTGGATGCTTTTGGTGAGCTGAGGAAAAAATGAAAGAACAAGCTTTTTATTGTCGCACAAAAGAAAGAAGAAGAGAACTTATTAAAAAATATGATATTTTTCCATTAGCACATTTAAAATTAGTTAATGGTCAAACTAAATTAAGTGCTGCTGGTGATACTATTACCGATCAATATTATTGTTTTACCTATAAAAATAGAATTAATGAAAATGATAATGGCTCTTTTTTTTGTGGATTGTTTGTGGCAAATGATTTTCTGGATATACTTAATCTAAATTCTCTTCCTCTATTTAATCCGTTTCATTCAGGTACACATAATACAATAAATAAAATAGAAATTAATGTTGAAAAATCAAATAAAGATAATTCTTGGAATGCTTTAGCGAAAGAAGCTTTTATAGCGATAAATATTCTTATTATGGTTTGGAATATTGTTCCATATGGGAAATTAGAAAAAATCCTTAATGATATAGTGAAATATCCAAAATCAGAACCATATTCATGGAAAATAAAAGAGATTAATAGAATCATTGGGTTTGATATTTCAAAAAGAACACTTACAGAAATGATAAATGAACTCATTTCTATGGATAAAAGAATAAAACAATACCAGTTTCCAGAAATGAAAAAAGTTCTTCGAAATGAAGGTATGGATATTTATATATAAAAAACACCTAACACCCGCTTCAACCTGACAAACGGGACTGAGCCCGTTTGCAGGTTAAGCGAATGTTAGGTGGACGTGCCCATGGCACGCTAAATAAGACTAATGTATGTCTTCTAAATTTTATACCTCAAGGAAAGGTAAGGAGATTTGTAAGATGAAAAAAATAATATTAACTATTCTAATCATTTTTATCGTCTTTTCTGGAAATATATTTGCAGAGGACTTAGATAATCAGGAAAAAATCATAAGCATCGATTTTGATTTTACCAGAAAATTCGGCTTAGCAAGTAATCAATTTGCTGTATGGGTTGAAAACGACAAAGGTATTCTCGTAAAAAATTTATTTGTTACGGATTTTACAGCAGGGAAGGGTTGGGAAAAAAGAGCGGAAAGCCTACCTTTATGGAGAAAAGCGGTAAAAGATATCGGCATAGACGGAATAAGCAGTGCAACTCCTAAATCCGGAAAGGTTCAATTAGAATGGGATATCAAAAATGAAAATGGAGAATTTGTAGAAAAGGGAACCTATAAAATATGTATTGAAGCAAATATAAAATGGGAAAATACCGTATTATTTACATGTGAGATAAAAATAGATGATAAGATCACAATAGGTGAAATTACCGAAAAAATATCGGGCAAAGGTTATGATAAACAAAATCTGATAACTACTGTAGAGATAAAATATAAGGAATTATGAATAGTATACATATCATTATATGGATTTTTCCTTTACTCTTTATACTTCACGATTTTGAAGAAATTATTTTGATAAAATATTGGATTCAAAAAAAATAAAAACTATCTGCAAGAAATAGTACCGTCAAGATTCATACCTGTTATTAATCACATGAAAAAAATCTCAACGGCAGCATTTGCATTCGGTGTGGCAGAAGAGTATATACTTATTCTGATAATATGTAGTATTTCTTTTTTGACTAATCGGTATTATTTATGGATAGGGTGCTTTGTTGCTTTTATTTTGCATATGATTGTTCATGTTTTTCAGGCAATATTTATAAAAAGATATATACCTTCATTGGCTACAAGCTTAATATGTACCCCAATATCCATAGCTATATTGGTTAATATATGGAATCAATTCATCCTTTCAAGAATAATTTTTTATTCATTATTGAGTTGCATTATAATGATATGAAATCTCATTTTCATACATTGGTTAATGGGAAAATTAGAGAACATGTTTAATAAGGTATACAATAAATCTGAAAAATTATGATGATGGTAGTATAGAGATGAAGAAGATATTTACAGATTCATCAAAAAAATATTGGAGCAAAAATACTGCTGTCAGTGGAAATTTTCTCAATGATTATTTATACACACTTGCTTATTAGAACTTTCATATAAGCAATGTAAAGAAAAAAGTAGTTATTATAATGTATCTATTTTATGCAAAACGTGATTATGGAAAATTATTATAAACACCTAACACCCGCTTCAACCCGACATTGCGGACGAGCCGCAAAGCAGGTTAAGCGAATGTTAGGTTGACAAGCTAACCGCTTGCGGAAAGACTTGTACTTAATCTGCAAATATATTAATTTGTATAGAAATTTATATATTAATAAAGTCTAAAACTGAAAATATAATTCTTAGATTTGCTAAGAATGAAAACAGCTTAATATATGCTAAAATAAAAAGTTAGCTATGGAGTTTATTTGAAATTTGTTAAATAAATAAAAGTTTCGTTTTTCATAATTTAAGCATATGCTTGACAATATATCCTTATAAATATATACTTTTGATAGGGATATTTTATGGGTAAAACTGTTATAAGTGAAAATCGTCGTTTTGAATGGGATGAAGAAAAGAATGAAATCAACTGTAAAAAACATGGTTTCGGGTTTGAAGAGATAACGGATGTCTTTGATGATCCATATTTTCTTGTCCGATATGATAAAAATCATTCTGTTGATGAAGAAAGATGGAATGGTATAGGTTGTATAAATGGAATGTTGGTTCTTGTAACTACTTTTACGGAACGTGAACGAATTAGAATTATTTCAGCTCAAAGAGCAGATAATGATTTGAAGGAGGTCTATTATGATTACATCAAAAAAATTAACGGCTGAACGAATTGCAGAAATTGAGAAATTCCCTATTACCTATGATGAAGATTCTCCGAAATTCTCAAAGGAAGAATTACAGGAATTTGTTCCGTATCATAAAGAGTATTTCGACATAACACCAAAAAAGGTATCAATTTCATTTAAAATTGATGCTGATATTCTTGCAATGATGAAGGCAACTGGTAAAGGTTATCAGACAAGAATAAACAAATGTCTTAGAGATGCTGTTTTCGAAGGTAGATTTTAACCTAACACCCGCTTCAACCTGACATTGCGGAGTAGCCGCAAATGCAGGTTAAGCGAATGTTAGGTTGACCTGCCTACGGCAGGCAGGTGCGGAACCGACCTATAACATTTATTTCGATCTAAAAATAAATATTATAGGAGAAATTTTATGGACGAATTTGTAGAACGCCTTGCAGGTATAGGAATCCCAGCATTGATTTTTATAATCGTAATGAGTAGTACTGGTCTTGTAGGGGCCGCAGCAGTAACAGCGACATTGGCGTTACTTGGACCTGGTGGAATGATAGGTGGAGTTATAACATTAATAGTTATAGGAGCTGGTTCTTCAGTAATAGCCAAATATGGATATGAAGCTATTATTTCTGCAACTTGTAAAAAAATCATGGAAAAAGAACATCTTTCAAAAGATGATATGTGTGCAAGGATAGATTCATATTATATTACTAAAGGTTTACGAGAAAAAATAAAAGCAAAAATTAGAGAATCATACGTTTTAAGTTTTCTCCCTATGATTATGTAAAAATTCATAGGGAGTTTTACTGTAAGAAAGTATTTTCTATAGACATAAAGGTATTATTATGGTATAATAAGGTCACTAGGAGGTGCATATGCCGCAAATAGTACCAATTAGAGACTTAAAAAATACTAGTACGATTTCAAATCTTTGTCATGAAACAAATGAGCCGATTTTTATAACAAAAAATGGCTATGGTGATATGGTTATTATGAGTATGGAAACATATGAAAAAAATGCTTTTTTTAATGATCTTTATAGTAATTTGGAAGAAGCAGAAATGGATTTACAAAACGGCAGGGTTTCCGGTATTGATGAGGCCGTAGAGGAGATAAAAAATCGCTATGATTTATGATGTTCAAATCACTGATAAGGCAAAGAGAGATTTGAATGAAATTGTAAGATATATAAAAGAGATACTTGTAAATTCAAATGCTGCATCAAGTTTATTAGATGATTTTTTTAGACAAAAATCTTTTTTAACTGAAAATCCATATATGTTTCCTAGATGTTCTATTTTGAGATTGCATAAAAAAGGTTATCATCGTTTTATATTTAAGAATAATTATCTAGCATTATATTTAATTGATGAAGAGAAAAAGATAGTTACTATAATGCATATATTTTATGCAAAACGTGATTATGGAAAATTATTATAAAAACCTAACACTCGCTTCAACCTGACATTGCGGAGTAGCCGCAAATGCAGGTTAAGCGAATGTTATGTGGACGCCCGCACTGGGGCGCTTAATAGTAAAATGGAAATCAAAATATGGAAAATAAGAACAGACCAATAACAACATTGTTTATGCTGGTATCAGTTGATGGAAAAATAAGTACAGGCTCGACTGATGAACTTGATGTAGATAAAGATTTTCCTAAAATCAAAGGTTTAAAAGAAGGCCTGCATCAATACTATGAAATCGAACAAACTACTGATTTATGGTCTTTTAATACAGGTCGAGTTCAGGAAAAGATGGGAGCAAACAAAAATACTTTACCTCCAAAAACACCTGTTTCATTTGTTTTGCTAGATAATTCACATTTGGATGAGCGAGGAATAAAGTATTTTTGCGCCAAGTCAAAAGAATTTGTTCTTATGACATCTAACAAAAATCATCCAGCTTATTCAGTTAATGAGGAAAATTTTCATATATTGTATCAGGAAAAATTTTCTTTAAAGAATGGTCTTTACCAGTTAAAAAATGATTTTGGCTGTGAACGTCTTACCGTTCAAAGCGGAGGCACTGTGAATTCTATTTTTCTACGAGAAAAGCTGATTGATTTTGTAGACATAGTTTTGGCTCCTGTCCTCATAGGCGGAAAAGATACATCCACACTTATAGACGGTAAATCCATAATGTCTGAAAAAGAGCTTGCATCATTAGGAGTATTGAAGTTATTGGAGTGTAAAACTTTAAGCAATTCATACATTCGTCTTAGATATAGGGTAATCAGCTGAAGTTTAGGGCTAAACAAGATAGCAGCAAACCCCGCTTTAATTGGAGGAAAATAAATGCCACACGTAGAAATCAAATGTTTTCCTGGAAGAACAGAAAATCAGAAGAAATTGTGTGCTAAAAAAATTTCAGAAGTAATCGCAGAAACATTAGGATGTAAAACTTCAAGCGTTTCAGTAGCAATTAAGGATGTCCCAGAAGAAAAATGGAAAGAAGAAGTTTGGAACAAATCAATTATTTCGGAAAAGGAATTTTTATATAAGAACCCAGAATATACATGTAACTGAAAATCTTACAAAATAAATAGTACGGTATAACAAAGGTTCGTAGCCGACAGCGGGTCGAGCCCGCTGCGGTACAACCAATTGTTAGACCGATGCCTCATGGCACAATTAACTGCAACTTTGAAAAAATAGGGTGCGTTTTTTATAAATTAAAGCATAAAACCAAAATTAATAGCTTAAATTTTTTTGGATAAAGTTGTATTATAATATCTACTTGGATAAGGAAAAGTAAACTTTTATCTGAGGATTTTATTAATTCTTATTTTCTGACAAAAAATTCAAAATATGGTATAATAGAGGGAGAGAGATGCTATGAAAGCAGAGATAAAGAAAGAATTGGATATTCTTGTTAATGCGATATGTAACAATATGAAAGTTAATGAAATTTACCTCTTCGGATCTTACGCATATGGAAAACCAACAAAAGATAGTGATTTTGATCTTTATGTTGTAATTCCTGATAATTCTGTCCGTCCATTGATAGCTATGCAAGAACTTGGACTTGCAATTTCATCATATCAAAAGCGCCCTGTGGATTTACTTGTTTCAAACAGTAGTTCCTTTAATAAAAGGAAAAACATTACTTCCTGTATAGAAAGTGAAGTTGTAAAAAAAGGAGTAAAACTATATGAATAATCCATCGGAAATTTCAAAAGAGTGGTATTCCTATGCAGAACGGGATTTAATTACTGCAAACCATCTTGTCAAGACTCTTCATCCTGTTCCGCTTGAAATTTTCTGTTATCATTGTCAACAGTCATCAGAAAAATTTTTAAAAGGCTATATTGCAGATCAAAATAAAGCCATTCAGAAAACTCATGATTTAAAATTGCTTGTAAACGAATGTATGCAGACAAAAGCGGAGTTTAAGACTATTGAACAGGAATGTGCTCGACTGACACCTTATGGAGTTCAGTCAAGATATCCATTTGCAATGGAAATTGAAGAAGAAGACATGAAAAAAGCATTAAATGATGCTAATAAGATAAAAGCATTTGTAAACAATATTTACAAATCGGATGAAAATAATCAAATATCTGAAGAGAATATCTGATAAAAAGACAGCCTCTAACTCATTTTGAAGGTTTTCTAAGTATTTTAAACTTGCTAAGAATATCAATGGAATATAAGACCTCCGGATGGTTTGGTATTTAGAATATAAAGCTGTTAATTTATATAAAATTTTAGCTTTTTATTTAAGAATGTATAGTACTAAAAAGCAAAGTAGTGTAAAATTAAAAGCATAATTGTTAATATAAGCGATTAAACAAAATAAAAGTGTCTAACACCCGCTTCAACCTGACATTGCGGAGTAGCCGCAAATGCAGGTTAAGCGGGTGTTATGCTCACATGCCACTGGTGTGGTTGAGAAAGAAAAAAGTAAGTGACTTTTGTCTCTTGTAAAAAAAAGTAATTTTAGAGGAGGATTAAATGATATTTAAAGAAATCAAAAAAGATTCAACATGGGTTGAAGTTGATTATATGGCAACATGGAAATATGGATATGATTTTATTCTGGATGCAGTTCAAGTTTTAATCGATATGGATTTCAGAGATAATACTCAAAAAGCAGCTACTTTTTTTATTGCCGGAGCCCCCGATAAAGATCATATCGAGGAATTAAGAGAATCCAACCTTAAAGTAAGAGAATGTCCTGTATTTCAAAAAGAATGTGGGGGAATTTCGATTGCAGGAAGCAGTTCATTTATGGAGGTCTTATTTCAAATTTGTTTCTTTAACCAGACTAATGTTATTAAATTGTTTTGTCCGGTAAAAGAATACTTCGAAAAAAATGGTGATCGAGTCTTTGATAACTATCTTAATAGTATTGAAATAAAAGCATATTGTGCAGATACAGAAAGGAGAGTAAGAGAAGAATTGAAACCTAAATTAAAAAAAATAAAAACCACATAACACAGTTTTCAAATCCAAAAAACCGATCAAGGCTATTTGCGTTTTAAAATAATGTTATCTGGATTGCCCAATGGACAACGGAGGAAAAAAATTAAATTAATTGTTTCAGGAATTCATTTTTATTCTCAGTTGGATGAAGAAGCTTTTGATTTTTGCTTAAACAATATTTCTAATAAATTTATTAAAATTGATTCAAAAATCATAATCCATATAGAAAGAAAATCCTTAAATATAGAAAAACTTAGAAATATTTTCGGCTTAAAAGCAAGGTATAACATTACGATTGAAAATATAGATGAATTAGTATACGAAAAAAATAAAGATTTTATATTAAATCCTAATAGTTATTGGTATAAATATTTTAATAAAAAACAATAGTTAAACAAGTCAAGCTTGCTGAGTAAAGGAATAAAAAAAAGGATTATATGTTTGAGTTGAATATACTTTGGGCACTTATGTGGCTCATGCAGGTGAAAAAAATGATAAAGAAGTATTTAAGCAAGGCTTTTATGGTTTCACCTTTGATAGTATTCATCTGAATACTTTATAAAATTCATTAAAATAAAGAACTATGTACAATTAATAACTGCTTTTGTTTATATTTTAATTTTTTATTTGTACAATAAATAGAATTTTCAAAATACTTGTAAGCAAAAATAATAATAAATTCTTGAATCAAAAAGTAAATATCTTATTTGATTATTTAAAAAATACAGTAAAACAAAAAAAGAAGGAAATTTTGAATCTTCTCAAACATATGAATGGATATGAATCGGACTTTTTTAATTTAGTGAAAATAAATCAAAGAAATAAAATACATAACACAGCTTTCAAATCCAACAAACTGGTTAAGCGGTTTATGGGCTAAAATTATGTTATGTGCATAACAAAAGGCGTTGGAAAATATAAGTAAATGAATCTCACATTTGGAAATATAAGAAAGTCTAAAAAATTAAAATATTACTACACGGAAGATTTAGACGATATTGAATATTTGAAAAAACTGGAAGAGTATCATCTAACAATTGAAAATAATTTTTATAGTTCTTTTATAGAAATTGAAAATTATTTGCATGATTCAAAAATCAAAATTAAAAAAGAAGGTAATACGGTTATTTTAGATGTACATAGTTGTGATAATGATTTAAATGAACCAATAAACTTTCATATAATTTTTGAAGAAGCAAAAATTATATCCTGGAATTGTGTAAAAGAAAATGGACATATTTCACGATTAAACAAGAAGTATATTCCGACAGAATATGGTTATGAAGAATTTTATGAGGATAATGAAAAAAAATATGTATCAATTATCATGTTTGGTAAAAAAAATAAAAAAACTATCTATTATCCTTTTGTTACAATTCAGTTTCAAAAAATTAAAATAGAAAGATATGTAATTGGAATTAGGAATAAAAATTAATTATTATTATTATTATGAAAGGAGTACATTTTAATATGGTTATTGCTAGCTCAGAAAAGTGTAATTTAGTAAGTAGAGAAAAGGACGACTTTGAGTGGTATTGGTATTGGCTAAACAATGGTGATTGGAGAAATACTGATGCTCCATGGGAAATAACACATCCAAATGAAAAGGAAGAAATTAGAGAGTTATTTTTAAAAAGTATTGATGAGGAAAGAAATGGAATAAAAAGTAGAGTTTGGATTGAATCAAATAATACTAGAATAGGTAGTTTAAACGCCTATGGATTCAAAAAAGAAACTAAATCGATAAAAATTGGAATAGGAATATATGAATCGCAGTATCGAGGATTAGGAATAGCTCAATCTGCATTAAAACTTTGGATGAAGTATTTTTTTGAAAATTTAGATATTACTCGTCTTGAACTTGAGACTTATGATTTTAATAAACCGATGATTCGTGTGGCAGAGAAAATAGGATTAAAATTAGATAAGGTTGAAATGAATATTAGAGAGTGGAATGATTTGATGGTTGATAAGTACTATTTTAGTATTAATAAAAATGAGTACAAATAAACATTTCTAATGGTTTATTAATACTATTATGACAATTATTACGGTGGTAATTACAAAAACCTCTGTAGAAATGCTAAAACCATTAAGAGTAAAAGTGGTAAAAATATTCAAACAGCATATTAGTGTTTCTGTGCTTATTAGTGCTGTTATATTTGGGTTGGGATATTTAATTTTTATAACAACAGGTATAAGCAGGAATTTGGTATTTCGAATAGTTATTTTTACAACAAACATTGTTTAACAAATAAACCATTAATTTTTACACCGACAAAATATTTCGACTTGATTGAAGAAAAAGTCTAACACTCGCTTTAATGCTAACGGTAAGGAGGTATGATACAATGACAATAACGATAATATCAACTCTTATGTTGATGATTTTTTATTTTCTTTTGTTGTATGGAGGGGTCGCTTTTGTTCAAAACAAGAAGTTTTTTTCTTCAGCGCCCAAAGAGGTTTATGATGCCGTTCCGGACAGAAAAGAACGATTTCACGGTGCCCATGTGATCGGTTGGGTTATAATTGCACTTGCTTTTCTTATCTTTTTGGGTGCATTTATACTTGGTGCATGGAATGGAATTCGTAATGATTTTAGCTTCATTGAGTTTTTTATAAGATTTCTAATCATGCTTTATGGGATGGAGACTTTCGATATTGTGTTTTTTGATTGGGTCCTTCTCTGTCATTCAAATTTCTTCCCTCATTTTTATCCGGAAGTTAAGGATATCGTCAGACCGCATTTGTTTGGATTTAATTGGAAAGCACATATTATTCATTACATTGTATATATTCCCATTTGTGCCGCTTTAGCGTGGATATGCACTCTGATATAACTCTAAAATAATAAATTAGAAAATATAAATTATGAAGTTAGATGTATAGCTTGTAACACCGGAAAGGAGTGGAAATGAAAAAACTATTTTTAATATTATTAATTTTAATTATAAATATTCCCTGTTTTTCGCAAGTGATAAATATAGATTATTTTCCAAAAAATAATGATATTGATAAGCAATATGAAATAGATATGCAATCTTGGAGTACTAATTATGAATGGCGGATTATTATTGGAAAATATTTATCTATTTGGAAAAGACAAATGTATTTGGAAATGGAAAGACTTATTTCAATCATTCCACATTTTGAAAAAGAAATAATAAAAAATCAAAAAAAATGGGAAGAAGCTATAGAACAGGATTTTAAATTAATAGCTGAAAATGTTGATCTCAATAAAATAGGACGAGAAGTATATATTGGTGAATATTGCACTGCAAGAATAGAACTTTATAGAAACAAAGCAATATATTATTTATGTCTTTATTACACAATCAAAGATCAGATATCAGAAGATAATTTATATACTGATATTAAAAAAGCTGAACTAGCAAAATAAATATTAACTTATTTAATCTTATTATTGTTTCAAAGATGAATTATGTTGCGGTTCGTGAAAAATTCATTCAGCTTGATATTATTTTTAAGCCGTAAAAGAAATCGGATAATATGAAATTGATTAATAGGATGTAAGCTCATGAAATATGATTTTAATTTTCTTGAAGATTATTTTAAAGATTACAATGTAACTATAAAAAAAGATGGCGATATATCTTTTAAAATTACTTTAGATCAAGAAGTTACAATATATTTTCAAAATGCAGAGAATGAAGATGATTCATTAATTGCGTTTGTAAATGGTGAGTGGCATTGTCATGATGATATAATTTTTTCCGGAAAAAAACGGCTATTATATATCTTTAAATTATGGGCACCTCTAAAAACCCCCTTTAAAAAAGATTAAAAAGATGATAAAATGAGATATGAAACAAAAAGGATTATTTGATGAAGAAGATCGTTTAAGAGTATTAAGCAAGTTAGGAGATAGTCTTGAAAAATTAAACGAAAAAATAAATTGGGAAATATTCAAACCACTATTAAAAAAAGCATTAACCAAAGAGCCAAAAGGTTTAGGCGGAAGGCCTGCATACGATTATGTAATGATGTTTAAAATAATAATCTTACAAAAATTATACAACATAAGTGATGATCAAACGGAATATCAAATAAACGATCGGCTATCCTTTATGAGATTTTTAGGATTGGAATTAAAAGATAAAGTACCCGATGCAAAAACAATATGGCTTTTTAAAGAAAAACTCATTGAAGCGAGAGTATCAAAAAAGTTATTTGAAAAGTTTGGAAAAGAATTAGCCAGGAATAACTTAATAGGAAAAGAGGGAACGATAATAGATGCGACAATAGTAGAAGCTCCGATACAGCATAACAGCAAAGATGAAAATGAACAAATAAAAAACGGAAAAATTCCTGAACAATGGCAAGAAAAACAAAATAAGGCAAAATTATCGCAAAAAGACTGTGATGCGAGGTGGACAAAGAAGCACAAACGTAGCTATTACGGTTATAAAGATCATATAAAAATAGATAAAAAAAGTAAGCTTATATTGAAAGCGACGGTAACAGCAGCCAATGTTCATGATAGTAGAGAGTTAAAAAATTTGGTTGAAAGGGAAGATGAAAGATTATACGCAGATAGTGCCTATATAGGAGAAGAAATAGAGCGAGTTTTAAAAGCGAAAGGAATAGAAGGGCAAATTTGTGAAAGAGGAGCAAGAGGAAAACCTCTTACTAAAAAACAAAAAATCAGTAACAGAAAAAAATCAAAAATACGGGCGAGAGTAGAACATGTATTTGGCTTTATGACAAACTCAATGAAAGGTATATATGTAAGAACGATAGGATTAGCTCGTGCAACATTTTCGATAATAATGATGAACTTAACATACAACTTATGCCGATATTGCTATCTAAAGAAATAAAATGAGGGAGCATATATGTAATAAAATGAAAAGTAAGGGAACTAAGATAAAGAATCCAAGTTTTACACTAGACAATTTATAAAAAAGCTACTAAATAATAAATAGGTACACTAAAAAATAGGTTTTTAGAGGTGCTCTTGATTTTATTTCAGAAATAATTAAAGGGAATGTATTAATTTGTTTATTATATTCAGCCGGAAAATTAAAAGATATTTTTCCTATTCATAAAAATTATTTTGATGAACTCGATTATATGGAATTTGGTGAAGGGTTAAGAATAAAAAAATTGAAAATAGAAAAAAAATTTGGAGAACTTAATTATGAGCAAGAGAATTGAAATATTAAATTCTTTTTATGATGATATCGATGAAGACTCTAGGTTGGACAGAAGCCGTTATGGACAATTGGAGTATATCACTACAATGAACTATATTCACCGATATGCAAAAGCCGGAGCGAAGATATTGGAAATTGGAGCCGGTACAGGCAGATATTCCATTACCTTGGCAAAGGAAGGATATAAGGTAACGGCTGTTGAACTGGTAGAAAGCAATCTTGAGGTGCTGAGAAAAAACGGCAGCGGTATTAAAAATATCGTTTCTTATCAGGGGGATGCCTTAAATCTTGATAAATTTGAAGATAATAAATTTGACATTACATTATTATTCGGGCCGATGTATCATTTATATGATAAAAAAGATGTACACAAAGCATTGGATGAAGCAATTCGCGTTACAAAAAAAGGCGGAATAATTTTGACGGCTTTTCTTTCCGTATATGCCATTATGAACAACAATTACCTTAAAGAAAATCTTGCCGCAGGTATAAAGATGAACTTCGATGATGATTATAAAGTTAAACATTTTGAAGAACAGCTGTTTACAGGCTATGACATTACAGAATTTGAACAGCTTTTTGAATCTCATAAGACAAAGTATCTGACTACCGTTGCTGTAGACAATATTTTGGAATCGGCAGAAGGTAGAACCGATTTTAAAATGCAGGATAAAGACTTTGAGCTATTTGTGAAGTATCACTTAGCAACATGTGAAAAAAGGGAATTGCTTGGAGCTTCAAGTCATCTATTATATATATGCAAAAAAGAAGATTGAACTTATATGAAAATGAATAAATATTTTGCTATTTTAATAAAATCTTTTATCTCACTTATCATGCTGTTAATTTTTAGTGCTATAGGTTTATATATTTTTCTGAATATTTATATAAATTCAAAAGCAATAGAAATAAATTCGCTTCTATTAAAAAATGAATCTTTGGTTGAGTTATCTTCAGAACAAATAAAGATTGCTGCTTATATTTATACAAATGATAAAAATCCTAAATTTACAAAATTGCCGTTGATTGCAGATTTGCTTTCTTCAAAAAATAGAGTAGCATATATGATTGCAGAAACTTATTTTTGTTTAACCGATGAACGAGCAAAAAAACTAGGTCATATGGAACGGAGATTTATTATTTTAGGAACTAGAAGAAAAATTGAAAAAACTTTAGACTATAAAGAATGTTACAACTATCTTTATATAAAGTTATATTTTGGGAATGGAATTTATGGAATTAATAATGCATCTGAATTTTATTTTAAGAAAAACTATAAAGAATTAAACTGTGAAGAATTTGTAAAATTAACATTGATTACATTAAATCCTGTAATCTATGATTTAATAAATGGAAATCAAGAGAAAATTGAAAGAAAAGTTTCAGAAATATGTTCTAAATTGTAAAATAGACATGTAAGTATAAATAAATTTATGAAGGTATAAAATGAAAGATAGGCGTGTAGTTTTAAAGTATTTTGTTGTGATAAATTGGACTGATAGACAAAAGTACACTGAAATATTTAAAAAATTTATAAATGAGTTTAATAAGTTCCTACATAATAAAGAAATTGATATTATTGACAAATTTGAAATAAATTATAAAGTACAAAAAGATAATTTAGAAAAATTCAATAATGCAAAAGAAATTGTTGATGTTTTTGCTAGTAATGGACCCAAGAAAATATCTGTTATACTGGAAAATCCGGCTTTGAACCTTATTAAAAAAGATAGAGAAAAATATTTAATCGGTATTATTTTAGATTTTAAAGAAGGTATACCGGAATTTGATATACAGGAGATTACAAGATTCGTTGATGATATTTTTCATATTACATACGGGTACGGATTTTTTCCCGGTAAAAATCAAGATATAATTACGGAAAGTTTTATAAAACAAGGTTTATTCAGTGCTTCGATAAAAGGAAAGCAAAACGACTGTAAGGTGGATGAAAGCATTGCAATGGGGAATGTAAATAAATTTTATGAGTATAATTTTCTCAATAAACTACAAATAGACAAAAATACAATTTTAGACTATAAATCTATAGGAAATAATTTATTTTACTATAAACACAAATGATTATTGTAAAAGAATAAATATATATTATATACAAAGAATATGAAGCAATATATATTTTACCTTTTTGACATGGGATCTACCTTATTGGAATTCCATAATCCAAAATGGAATGAAGATGAGATAGTTAAAACCGGTCACAAGCGCATGATAAACCATATTTCTGATATCTATGGGCAGGCTATTGCCGATAAAATAGACAAGGAAGTTATTTTACCATGGTATGCTTATGTTGAAAATGAACGTAAAATTAAGAGAATTGAATACCGTATCTGTGAAGCCTTGTTTTTAAAATTTTACGAATTGGGAATTCATATTTCTTATAAAGAAATTATCGAAATATTAAAAAAAGATTATCTTGATTTTTATAATTATGCCCATCCGAATGAAGGAGTAATTGATTGCCTTAAACTATTAAAGGCTAAGGAGTGTAAAATTGGTGTTGTTTCAAATATCATGTATCCTCAAGAAATATATATTGAAATTTTTAAGAGGGTAGGGCTTGACACATTTATTGATAATTATACTTTTAGCTATGAAAATACATATATGAAACCTAATCCTTCTATTTTTTTACGAGCGCTTATGCAGCTAAATGCGAAAATTTCTGAAACGCTTATGGTGGGAGATAATGAAAAAGTCGATATTATAGGAGCAAAAGCTGTAGGATTAAAAACCTGTTTATATGACAAAGATAAAAAATATAAACAGCACCAAGCCGACTTTTATATTAATAATTTTATGGAGCTTATTGATTTTAAGGTACGCTATGAATTATAAATTTATATTTTTACGGCACGGCAGATCATTGGCCGATGATGAGGGTAAACATGAAGGGCAATATGATTCTCCTTTAACTGAAATAGGAATAAGGCAGGCTAAGAACATCGCCGAAATATTGAAAAGTTATGATTTTGATTTGATTATATCTTCTCCATTAAAACGAGCCTTGCAAACTGCCGAAGTTATTTCAAAAACATTGAATATCAAAATTGAAGTAAATGACTTATTCAAAGAGCGTGATAATGGTATTCTTGCAGGCTTAACATTTGAAGAAGCCGAAATAAAATATCCTGAACCTAAAAATCAAAGTATTTATAGAAACTTTCCTTGCGAAAGCGGTGAAAATGAAATTCAGCTTAATTCCAGAGCCTTATTATGTATAAATGCTATATTAAAGAAAAAACCCGGAAAATATTTAATTGTTGCTCATGGGAAAATCCTCAATGCGATAATCAAACAAATATTAAAAATACCCATAGGAAATCTTAATAACTCTGCTATTTTTAGATTAAAAGATACCGGATATATTGAAATGGATTATTATATTGAAAAAGATTTATGGGTATTCAACAAAATGGAAAATCGGATAAAAATATTTATGGATAGTACTATGTTTTTTCAAATGGTTGTCGAACAAAGAAAAAATGATGAATTTAGAAATAAATATGATGATAAACTTAAGTCTTTTATTAAAACAAAGTATAAGAGCTTATTGTATGAAAGAAAATATAACGGGGTATATGGTTGGATAGTTGGATACGGCGAACCTCCTAAAAAACACCTGGATGTATTATTGCTGACCAATAAAGAATACAGTCTGGGCGATATTATAGAAATAAAAATTATCGGGGTATTTTTACGAAATGATCATGATAATAAATTTATTGCATTGGAAAAAGAAAGAGATGAAAATGATTTTTCTGAATTAAAAGAAAAAGATAAAAATATGTTATTAAGATTATATCCCAATATACGAGATGGAGAAGGGTGGTTTGGGAAAGAAAAAGCTTTAAGGTTGTTAATAGTGTAAGGACTAAATAGTTTTATGGATTCACCGATTTTAAAAGAAGAAATTTTACAATTTCTTGATAAAAACGGCCGTATTGCCGGATGGCCTAAAAAAACTTATGACAAAATAAATATCTTAAAATATTTGCAAGAAAAATTCGATCCCGATAAAAAATACTCTGAAATTGAAGTAAATGAGCTCTTAAAATCTTGGCATACTTTCAATGATCATGCGCTTTTAAGGCGTGAACTTTTTGATAAATTCTTATTGGAACGGACTCCTGATTGTAAAGAATATTGGGTTACTAGGGAGGAAGTTTAGTTATGTTACAATTACGGTTTAAAAAACTTTATTTCCTTTTATTTGCAATGACTATTGGCATAATAATAATTATCCTATTAACCGGTGTTTATTTGAATAGTAATAACAAGACTAAATCTTATTTTATTGGCAGGATAGAAAATTTTGATGGTTATTTTGTAAATGACAATTATATCCTTGTCAATTTTTCCGGTAATGGAAGTCATCTTTATGGAGGAATAGTACATAAAGATAAATTTAAAAATAAAAAAGGTTTATCTGCCGAAGACATTGAAAATTGTTTAAATAGTGAAAATGCTTATAAATTTAAATTAAATGATTATCCTGACAATGCCGTGATATATATCGGGAATTATGATTCGGATAAAAGTATAGAAGTGTTTTTTTATGAATTTATGGGTTGGAGCATTGAATTTCCTATAGAAATTACGCCCTCAGGTATAGTGCAAAAACACGGTATGTTTAATAATATAGTTGTTACTTTTTCGGTAATACTGCATACGCTTCCTGTTTATATTTTTGTATTTATATGCAGTATACTATTATTACTTGTTTTGATAATTTATATAGGTATAAAACTTTTAAGGTTTATAAAAAATAATATTTATTCATGGAAGCTTTAATTTTTAAAGCTTTGTTGTAAATCGGAGGTTGTAATGAGAAATTATGTATATATTTGGAATAATCCAAATAAAAATTATATTATTGCTTCCGGTATTGAATTTAAAGATATTGTAAGCATAGATAAAAATAAAAATTATCTTTTATTATCCCATGAATCTGAAACTGCAGAATATGATTTAAATACCCGATTTGATTATATCAGGTCTAATAAAATAGATAATCTATTAAAAGAAGATATATATAGTTTTGGAAATTTTTCTTGGGTTCCATATACAGGAGAAGTTTTTCCTATGCTGTCAAAAGAAACTATTGCGGAATTGCTTTATTTTAACCACATTACAGAACCCTTTGGTAAAATCCTTTTTGATGAGTTATTAAATGAATATTTAGCCTTTGCACATGATGACGGCTGGTTTTTAAAAATGTATTATGATAATTTTCAGTTTATAAATAAAATACTTGAAAAGATAAATAAAGAATTTTCTTGTTGCATTAACACATCGGAATTCCGAAAAGGACTTTATGCCTATTGGATAGATAAAAACGGTATAGAAACTGAAATTATATCTGATGATATAGATAAAATTTTAAATAAGAGATATTGGAAACATAAGACGGTATAATATATATTATTCACATACCAATAAAATATATTCCAACAAAGGAGTTCAAACATATTGATATTTTTAATTATTTTTTTAATTGTTGATTTTTGTGTTTCTCTATTTTTGATGATCAATGGTATTAAAAAATATATTATTTCACTTGATTCCTGCTTTTTAAATATTGGGTTAATAACAACAGTTATATTTTTTGAGATAGCGGCTCTTGTAAATTCTTATTATTTGGATTTTGTTTTTATACCGATTATTATTTGGCTTTTCGGTGTGTTTTTTTTGATTTATCTTGTAGTGTGCGAATATAAAACCTATTCGAATGTACAAGAAATTATTGGCCGTCTTACTTTGACAGGCAAGCACAAAGATGTTTGTGATGCTTTGCTGGAAGGCTTTATCAAATTTGGTACAGGTATGCCTCCTCGTGGGTCGTTTAGATGGTATGGATCTGATGAATATTTATATCAAAAAGCTTTTCTGGAGTTTTCTAATTTGGATTTAACGGAAGAATCGGAAGATCTGATTAAATTCCAAAAACCTATTCGAAAATCACGAATTATAATAAAAATATGGATTGCATTATTTATAGCTTTTGCCTTGCAAATAGTTCCGGTAATAATCGGTCTAAATATGCGGAGTTAAGTTTTTTAAGGCTTTTTATAAACTTTTTATCATTTTGCAAGTATATATTTTTCAATAGGCTATATCATTTATCTATAAATAAGATATATTAAAATAAAGGAGTTGAAGATTTTTAAAATGAAAATAACATTTTGTAAAAAAGAAATCGTGATTTTGATAGTCTTTTTATTATGTGTTGCTTTGTTTTTTTTGGGTAAAAAATATGAAAATAATTTTATAAATAATATTTTAGATATAGCTTTTGAAAAACACAATAAATATTATGGAGATCAACAATTTACAATTGAGAATATATGTATTTATAAAGAAAAATATATTATTGTAAGGTTTATTTTAAAAGATGCAGACAAAATAATGCAAGAGGAGCAAGCTTTCAATTGTTTTGGACAATGGAGAGGTTGTGATATTATTGAAATTACAGATGATTAAACAGTCAATGATCGGTTTAACGATACGGAATAGTTGATAACTATCAATAAATTCGCACAGCATTTTATGCGACAGTCCATCAAAAAGAGGAAAAGCAGTGAAGTTTTCTTACGGTTTGAAAAACTGTAAATCTATACAGGGTATAAACTTACAAAATGGGCAATACCGGAATCGAACCAGTGACCCCAAGCGTGTCATGCTTGTACTCTAACCAACTGAGCTAATTGCCCTTAAAATTCATTAAGATAGTGAGATAATATATTATTTTTCACTTTACGTCAAGCCCCTTTTTTGTTATATTATATATGTTGCAGATTTTATTCTGTGAATTTATAAATTTTAGGAGTATGACAATGAACAAAGAAATAAGCTTTTTTTTATGTAAAGAGCAAAAGGGAACCATTATAGGGCTTGATTGCTGCCCGGATGCTGAAGTTTCATGCTGTGGAGAAAAACTTTCAGCAGTAAAAATCGGAAGTGTTGATGCTGCAAAAGAAAAGCATGTGCCTGTAATCGAAGTAAGCGGAAACACCGTAAAAGTTAAAGTAGGCTCTGTTGCACACCCTATGACTGAAGAACACCATATTGCTTGGATATGTCTCAAGACTGAAAAAGGGCTTCAGTTTAAGGAATTGCCTGTTACCGGTGCTCCCGAAGTTGAATTTGCCCTTACAGCCGATGATAAAGTTATTGAAGCTTACGAATTCTGTAATCTTCACGGAGTTTGGTCAGGAAAATAAGGTTTAATTTTTTATGAGCCTCTAAAAATGAAAGTTTTAGAGGCTTTTTTTGTGCTTGAGTATGTAAGTTTAATTTTTGAGGTTGATTTTGATTAAAAGAGTATTAGTTACAGGAGGAGCCGGTTTTATAGGTTCCCACATCGTTGCAGATTTATGCGAAAAAGGCTATGAGCCTATTATTTTGGATAATTTTTCTAATTCTTCTCCCAAAATAATTCCCGTATTGGAAAAAATATGCTCTAAAAAGTTGGAGCTTGTACAAATTGACATAAAGGACAAGGAAAAACTCTTTAATTTTTTTAAAGATACCTCTGTCGATGCGGTAATTCATCTTGCCGCTTATAAGGCTGTAGGAGAATCCGTCGAAAAACCCTTAAAATACTACGAGAACAATATTTCAGGCCTCGTCAATCTTTTATCCGCCATGCAGGAACACAAGGTCAAGAAGTTTATATTCAGTTCTTCTGCCACGGTCTACGGCGATGCAAAGGTTGTGCCGATCCCCGAAAATTCTCCCATTTCGGCAACAAATCCTTATGGAAGAACCAAACTGATTTCGGAAGAAATTTTACAGGATACGGCCTTTTCCGATAAGGATTTAAGCATAATTGCCTTGCGTTATTTTAATCCCATAGGTGCCCATAAGAGTGCCGACATAGGGGAGCTTCCTTCAGGTATTCCGAATAACCTTTTTCCTTATATTGCTCAAGTTGCCTTGGGAAAACTGCCTCATCTAAACGTCTTCGGAAACGATTATGACACCCCTGACGGAACCTGTATCCGTGACTACATCCACATTTTGGACCTTGCATCAGGACATACCGCAGCCCTAGAGAAATTAGATTCAGGCTTTAAGGGCTTTGACGTATATAACCTTGGAACAGGAATCGGCTATTCTGTTTTGGATATAGTGAACGCCTTTAAAAAAGCTTCCGGTATCGATCTTCCCGTAAAACCGGCTGCACGCCGTGCCGGAGACGTTCCGCGCTCTTGTGCAAATCCCGACAAGGCCAACAAGGAGCTCAACTGGAAGGCAAAATACAACCTTGAAGAAATGTGCAAAGACGGCTGGGCCTGGTATAAGAAACATCCTGAAGGCTTTGTGTAGCAATCGGCTAAGATGCAAAATAAAAAATCGGCTCCCAATCTGATAGTAATGCTTACACGAAATGACTTTACAGTCAATAATGCCTATGACTTGTTTAGTGAGTGTAAGCATTTGGGAGTTAAATATTGGGGAATAAAAGAAGCTCCTCTATCGGCTCCTGAGATAAAACGCCTGTTTTCCTTTTTTCATCAATACGGTAAAACCGCTGTTCTTGAATCGGTTACTTATTCTGAAGAGGAAGGTTTGGAATCTGCAAAAAAAGCGGCAGCCTGTGAGTGCGATATTTTAATCGGAACAAAATATTATGATTCCATAAATGAAATTTGTAAAAAAAATAATATAAAATATATGCCTTACATAGGAAGGGTATATAATCGTCCATCAATCTTGGAAGGAACTTCCGATTCTATTATCGAAGAATCAAATAAATATATTGACAGTGGTGTTTATGGGGTAAATTTTCTTGGATATCGGCACAAAAATACTTCCGATGAACTTATCAAAAATGTATTACAAAAAGTAAAAACGAATATCTGTGTTGCAGGCAGTATCGATGACTTTCAGAAACTTAATGAAGTGATAAAATATTCTCCTTGGGGATTTACGATAGGTAATGCTTTTTTTGAGAACAAATTCGGTTCAGGTTTTTCTCAACAGATTGAAAGAGTATGTTCCTATCTTGGTAAAGAAGAATAAAATGTTAAAGAATTTTTTTCCTCACGCATATACAAAAAATGTCTTTTGTATAGATTACGAAAAACTTTTTCGGTTGGGCTATAAAGCCTTTATATTCGATATTGATAACACCCTTGTCCATCACGGCGATGATGCGCCCAATGAAGTTAAAACCTTATTTTCTACTTTAAAAAAAATAGGCTTTAAACTAATTTTGCTTTCGGATAATTCTAAAGAAAGGGTTGAAAAATTTGCGAGGGATATTGATTGTCCTTATATTTTTGAAGCTTCTAAACCCGATACTTCTCCTTTTTATAAGGCTTTGCAGATACTTGATACAAAAAATAACGAAACGATAGTTATCGGAGATCAGATTTTTAAGGATATCTTGGGTGCAAACAAAAGTAACATTCCGAGTATTTTGGTGCAGTTTATAAGGCTAAAATCCGAAAAATGGATTGGATTTACGCGATATGTTGAAAAGCTTATTTTGTTTTTATATAAATTTGCCGGAAAATATAATAATAGAATTGGGAACATAGAGATCAAAACGCCAAAAAAACGAAGGCTTTTTTGCGAAATAAATCCGTTTTTTTATAAAATTTCGGTCCTAAAGGAAAGACTCAAACGGCATTTAACGAATTCGCTTTCAAAAATATCCTTTGCGAAGGATAAGTCTATTGATAGGCTTCCCGTAAGGATATTCCGGTATAGTTCAAGCCTGATTAAACGCGGAAAAGACATTGATCCCGTTTTACAGCAAAATAAGGCCTTAAATATCGATATTTCGGCAAAGAAAATTAACGGATTATTGATAAATCCCGGTGAAGTTTTTTCTTTTTGGAATATACTGGGAAAACCTTCCAAACGTAACGGTTTTAAAGAGGGAAGAATTATCGTAAACAATAAGTTGATTGCCGGAGTAGGGGGCGGGCTTTGCAATCTTGCGAACACAATTCATCAGCTGATTTTACATAGTCCGCTGGATGTCATTGAAGTTCATTTTCATTCCGATTCATTAGCACCGGAGGAAGGTGAGCATAAAATATTGAGCTCCGGAACTTCCGTAGATTATAACTACATTGATTTTAGATGTAAAAATAACACGGAGCAAACTTTTCAATTACTGACTTGGTGCGAAAATGAGCATCTTTTTGCAGAGTTAAGAAGTGTTACGGATATTGCTTATAGCTATCGGCTTTTAGAGGAAAATCGCCGTTTTGTGAACGAAAACGATAAATATTTTTGCATGTCGGAAATTTATAAGATTACGTGCGAAAAATCTACCGGCCGAGTTCTAGAAAAGAAGCTGATAAGGAATAACCGGTCCGAAGTTATGTATGATTATTCTTTAATATGAATTATTTCTCAAGCCTATTGACATTTTATACGGTTTTTTGCTATACTTCGCTCCTAGTGTTTAAATTTGTTTGGTATAAACCCGTTAATATGCCGGCAAAAGATTTATTTTATGAGGTATAAAGATGTACGCACTTATTGAGTATAAAGGCAAACAGTATAAGGCTGAAAAGGGAGCAAAGCTCGTTGTTGATAAGCTTTCTGCAGAAAGCGGAAGCAAAATCGACATCGACACCGTTCTTTTGATCAGCGATGGCGATAAGGTTACTGTAGGAACTCCCTATGTAAGCGGAGCTAAGGTTTCTGCTACAGTAGGCGATTCTTTCCGAGAAAGAAAGATTATTGTTTACAAGCACAAGGCTAAGAAAAACTACCACAGAACTCAAGGACATAGACAGGCTCATACCTGCATTACTGTTGACGATATTATCGGGTAAGAAAAGTGGTAAAAATTCGGCTTCTTTCAAATGCTGAAAACTGTTTTTCGGCCTTTGAATCATCAGGCCACGCTGTGCGTGGTGATCACGCGACGCTTGGCGGCAACGCAAGTGCTGATGATGAAGAAAAGCCGGAAAAAGGCGGCAATATAGTTTGTGCCGCCGTTACTATTTTGCTTAAAACGGCCGTTTTAAGTCTGAGCTCGGCGCAAAAAGAGCGTTCAAGCTTAAAGGCCGAGATTAGGGCAGACAATCCGGGCTATCTTTCGGCAAAAGTAACAGCTTTTTCGGACGACGATAGACCCGAATTGCAGTATTTACTGAAATTTTTAACAATAGGTTTAATGGCCATTGAGGCAGAATATCCCGATTGTTTGGATTTACAGATAGCTTAAAGATTTGATAATTTTTTTGGAGGATTATTATGGCACGTAAAAAGGGCGGCAGCGGTGCAAAAAACGGAAGAGATTCCAATCCTAAATATTTGGGTGTTAAGGTTTACGGCGGAGAGGAAGTATCGGCCGGTTCAATTTTGGTTCGCCAGAGAGGTACTTCAATCCATCCGGGTAACAATGTAGGCTGCGGAAAAGACTATACATTATTTGCAAAAACTGACGGTGTAGTTACCTATCATGAAAGAAAGGGTAGAAAACTCGCCTCAATCGAAGCAAAATAATTTTGCTCTTCGAGCTTAAAATGTATAAATTTGAAAGCCGGTTTTTGCCGGCTTTTTTTGTAGGAAAAAAGAATCAATTATGGTAAAATTTGCAGATGAATCTAAGATAAGGGTTTCCTCAGGAAAGGGCGGCAACGGCTGTATTGCCTTTCGACGGGAAAAATATGTTCCCATGGGAGGACCGTCAGGAGGTGACGGAGGACGGGGCGGAGACCTCATCTTTGAAATACGCCGTAACATGCGAACCTTGGTTCATTTAAGGCATAAAAGGGTCTACAAGGCAAAAAACGGCGGAGGCGGCGAAGGCTCTCAGCGTTTCGGCAAAAAAGGCGATGACTGCATAATTCCTCTTCCTCCTGGCTGCGTTATAAAAGACCCTGAGACGGGAAAAACTATCTTGGACTTCGGAGATGCGGAAGAAGGCCGATTTGTTTTTCTCAAGGGCGGAAACGGAGGCTGGGGAAACTGTCATTTTAAGACCTCCACGAATCAGGCCCCTAAAACGGCTCTTCCCGGACAAGAAGGGGAGACACGGGAAATAATCGTCGAGCTTAACATAATAGCCGATATCGGCTTGGTAGGCTTCCCTAATGCCGGTAAATCATCTCTTCTCGATTATTTTACAAATGCAAGGCCCAAAATCGCTCCCTATCCCTTTACCACTAAGATTCCGAACCTCGGAGTTTTGCGTGTGGATGAAGAAAGGGATGTTATCATTGCAGATATACCGGGAATCCTCGAAGGTGCTTCTGAAGGTATTGGGCTCGGTATAAGATTTTTAAAACACATATCCCGCTCGGCGGGGCTCGCCTTTTTAATAGACCTTTCAGACGATAACTATCTAAGGGCATACGATATTCTTTGTAAAGAATTGGAAAGCTATTCAAAAGAATTGGCCCAAAAGAAAAGAATAATAATTGCAACAAAATTGGATTTACCCGATACAAAAGAAAGATTTGCGGAGCTTAAAAATGCAATCCCCGATCAGGAAATTTTGGGTATCTCGCTTTACAATGAATGGGGATTGGCTGAGGTAAAAAAAGCCTTTATTCGATTGGCCGATGAAATGCAAAAATCAAAGCCCAAAAAAGAAAGCCTTGACCCATACGAACAAAATCAGAATTTTATGACGGCGGAACTTGATGATCTTTCTTATGAAGAACAAAGCGATGATGAACACTTCGGAGCAACAGTCAGCCTAAGCCGCAAAAGGAAACCTAAAAAATGAGATTGGCAATCTTAGGCGGTTCTTTTAATCCCATTCATCTTGGACACTTAAATTTAGCTTTTCACTCTTATAAAGAATTAGCCTATGATAAGATTGCTATTGTTCCGGCCTATATTTCTCCCTTTAAAATTTTTTGCAATGATACGCAAGTTGAAGACAGGCTCAAGATGATTGAGCTTGCTATTGCAGATAAGCCCTACATGTACTGCGAGCTTTATGAGATTGAACGCAAGGGCGTTTCTTACACAATAGATACAATCGGCTATCTCTATCAAAAATTTCCCGACATCGAAGGAAAAATAGGTCTTATTATCGGGGACGATTTAAAAGAAAATTTTTTCCGCTGGAAGGATGCGGAGGAAATTATAAAAAAAACCGACATAATTATCGGTAAAAGAATAGGGGGTAACGGTTCTTTTAATCTCTCGGATATCGAGCCTGAAAAGGCTTCTATCAAAGAATTAAATAACGAAATTTTAAATATTTCTTCAACCCAAATAAGGGATGCGGTTTTAAAAAATGAAGATTTTTCTTCTCTTGTTCCAAAAGCAGTTTACGATTATATTATAGGACACGGTCTTTACAAGAAAAACAAAATACCTGATTCGGATATGAAAGACGGTATTTCTCAATTAATCAATGCCGACGATATAAAATTAAAAACGCAGGAAATAGACAGCTTTGCAAAAAGCGTTTTAAATGAATCCCGCTATGCTCATTCGGTGCGCGTTGCAGAATATGCCCGTCATCTTGCAGAAGAGTATAAAACCGAAGGCGTTCCTCCTGTTCTTGCTTATTTTACCGGCCTTGCTCACGACATCTGTAAAAAATGTTCCGATGAAGAGCTTGTAAAACTTGTAGAATCCGATAATCTCGGAATTGATGGGGTTGAAAAGACCCGCTTAAATCTTTTACACGGAAGGGCTGCTTCCGTGGTTTTGCAAAAAAAATTCGGCATCAATGACAAGTCTGTCTTAAAAGCCGTTGCCTTTCATACCTTCGGGTATGAAGATATCGATGCCTTAGGAAAAATTATTTATATAGCCGATAAGATAGAACCGGGCCGTCCCGATACCGAAAACTTTAGGGAGATGGTAAAATCTTCTTCTCTTAATGAGTTGATGCTTGCAGTCTTGGACTGGAACCTCAGCTTTATCGAAAAAAAGAGCGCAAGAGTTCATCCTGCAACAATAAAAATGTATGAGCAAATACAAAAGGAGCTTAAAAAATGAAAATAAAACTCATGGATACGGGTAAAAATATTATCTTTCTATTAGTAATTCTTATAGTTTTAATTACCTCCTTTGTTTTAGTTCTTTTAAAAATGCAAAGAGATACCGTTCAAGATTATCTTTCTTCCGATAAAATTTTAAAAGTTCTTTTGGTGGTTGAGGACGAAGGCGTTCCGATTTCTATAAGTATACTTGCCTATTATCCCGAAACTAAGAGGGCGGCCATGTTCGATGTACCTGCAAATATAGGTTTGATTATTCAATCCTTAAACCGCACCGATGCTATCGGAGCCGTCTACACCGAAAAAGGTATATCGAGTTTTAAAGCCGAAATAGAAAAACTTGCAGGCATTTCCGTGCCCTTTTATTTGACATGTACCTTGGATAATTTTTCTATGCTGACCGATATGCTTGGCGGGCTTTCCGTTTTTATTCCTTCGCCTGTGGATATAGAGCTTGATGATAAGAGAGTTCTTTTGCCGTCAGGTTCGGTTTCTCTAGATGGCGATAAAATAAGAGATTTTCTTGTTTATGAGGATGAGTTGGATGCAGAAGGAGAAGCCGCTGCAAGAAAACAAAAAGCCGTTCTTGCTCTTTTTAGAGCAATAAGCGATAACTCGCCTGAGATTTTTTCTAAGGAGAGGTTTTCGGTTTTAAGTAATAACTTTAAATCGAATGTTACAGGCTCAGATTTAAAGAATTTAATTGAGTCTATAGGAAAGATGGACTCTGAGCGCTTAGTGCCCCAAAGGCTTACAGGGGCTGTCCGGATTATCGAGGATAAACGTCTTTTGACCCCTTTCCGTGAAGGCCAGCAGATAAAAGAAATTATACGTCAAACTATTGCCGTATTGGCATCAGATGATTCTTCTGCCCTTGAGCGTGTTTATGCCTTGGAAATTTTAAACGGAACAAATGTGCAAGGACTTGCAAAGAGCACCTCAGAGCTTTATCAAAGCTTTGCCTATGACGTTGTCAGCATAGGAAACTCAGAAAATCCTGTAGCCGAAACGGTTTTGATAGACAGAATCGGAAACCCTTCAGTCGCTAAAATTGTTGCAAAGGTTATAAGATGTAACAATATTCAAACTACACAGCTTCCGGCCGAAGGCGAATACGGAAGCGAAACCAATGTTGACTTTACCCTGATTTTGGGTTCGGATTTTAACGGTTTTTTTGTTGTCGAGAAAAAAGAGGACAAAAAAGATAATGATGAAAATGATAAGGATAAAAACTGATGATAAAAAATTTTGACTTTTATGCTCCTGCCTTGGAGCTTGGAAAATTATTGCGCGATTTTAAGGGTGAAAATGTTGTTGTCTTAGATTTACGGGATAAAAACATTTGGACCGATTTTTTTGTAATTTGTACCGTAACCAGTGCCGCTCATTCGGGAGGCTTGGAAAAACGTGTGTACGAATTCTTACCTGAACACAACTTGGAAGAATATCACACCAAGCGTAAATCTCCCGACGGCGATGAGTGGAGACTTATAGATTTGGGCGGTATTGTTGTTCACCTTATGAGCGAAACGGCCCGTAATTTTTACAGCCTTGAAAAAATTTGGTTCGATTCAAAAAATATTCTTGAGGACTAAATCCGATAAGAAGATTTAAAAATGAAAAAATCGGAGCGTTTTAAAAATTATCTTTCTCTTTTTGCCGGTTTTTTTAAGATAGGTCTTGTAACCTTCGGCGGCGGCCTTGCTATGCTTCCCATATTAAAAAGAGACTTGGTTGATTCCAAGGGCTGGGTAACCGAGGCTGAAATCTTGGATTATTTTGCAATAGGGCAGAGTACTCCGGGAATTATAGCAGTAAATGTTGCAACCTTTGTCGGATATAAAAGGGGAGGACTGATAGGTTCCGTTTTTTCTACATCCGGAGTCGTTTTTCCTTCCCTTATAATAATTACGCTCATAGCTGCCTTTGTGTCAAATTTTAACGAATTAGTCTGGGTTCAAAAAGCCTTAAGAGGAATAAATGTTGCCGTTGCAGTTTTATTGGTCAAGGCGGTTTTTTCTTTTGGAAAAAAAACGATTTTCGATTTATGCACGTTTTTAATTGCAGCTCTTTCGTTTGTGTTTATGTTTGTTTTTAAGGTGCAGGGCATCTGGATAGTAATAGGTTCGGCTCTTTCAGGCTGGCTTTTTCAAACGTTCAAATCAAGGCGGCTTTTAAAAGAGAATAGGGGAGAAGAATCCTGATGAGCTTGATTGGTTTGTTTTTTTTGTTTATGTACATCGGGCTTTGCACCATAGGAGGCGGTCTTGTGGCAATAAGCCTTATGCAGCAGGAACTCATTCCCCGAGGGCTCATAAGTTCAGAAGATTTTTTTGCAATGGTTGCCATTTCAGAATCTACTCCCGGCCCGATAGGAATTAATATGGCGACCTATATCGGCTATGAGCTTTACGGTGTTTTAGGAAGTTTAGTTTTAACTACAGGCATTGTTCTTCCTTCACTTATAGTTATAATTTTGATAGCCCGCTTTGCCTCGGCCTTCCAAGAAAAATCTTTGGTAAAAAAAAGTTTTTACGGCTTAAGGGCCGGAGCTGTCGGTATGATTGCTGTCGCTTGTTGCCAGGTAATAAATATTTCGATTTTAAATTTACCTGTCTTTAGGGCAAGCGGTAAAATAACAGACATTGTGCATATAAAACAATTTGCTTTTTTTGGGCTCCTATTTTTTGTAAGTATTTTCTTTAAAAAGCTTCATCCAATAGTTTTGGTTGCCGCCGGAGCCCTGTTCGGCATTCTGTTTTTATAAGCAAAACCTATTGACATTTTTTGTATTTTACTATATTATATCCAACGTTACGGGCAATAGCGCAGTTGGTTAGCGTACAAGTCTGGGGGACTTGGGGTCGGCGGTTCAAATCCGCCTTGCCCGATTTTTGTAAATCTATATACAATATAGACTTACAAAATCTTAACTCCGCCAATCTATCACTTTTAATTCCTTCTTTTTAGGCACTGTCGACCAAACTGTCGACTAAAATTTTAGTTGCTAAAAAGGAGATTGACATGTCAAAAAAGGACTACCTTATTCTATCCGCAAGGAATGGGCGGCACTGTGCTGTAAGGTTCTTAAACTCGGCCACCGGTAAATATATGCCGGCTATTTCACTCGGTACCTCAAACAAAAAAGAAGCTTTAAAAATTGTAATCGACTGGCTAAAAAACGGAATACCCGATAAAGGGCAAATCCAAGATATGGAAGCTAGGGATTATGTTTTTAATTTGATTAAAGGCGACACCTTTACTTGTACTCAGGCGGAGGATGTTATAAAGCTTTTAAAACTCCGGGGCTTTTTATCCGAAGATGTGCAATTAAAAAATGCATCCACTCCATTATTAAAAGATTATATTTCCGATTTTTGGAACTTTGAAAAAAGCCTTTATGTAAAAGAAAAAAAACTCCAGGGCGAAAAAATCGGCTATGCGCATTGTAAAAACATGCTCCAGCTGGCAAGGAAGCACGCTTTCCCCGTGTTAGGCGATAAGCACCTATCCGAGTTAAATGTAGAAAAAATAAACGCCTTTCTTTTAAGCTGCCAGGATAAGGGCCTTGCTTCAAGGACGGTAAATAACATCTCCGTATCGGTTGTAAAGCCTTTAAAATTTGCTTACGAGAAAAAAATCATAAAAGAAAACTTCAACATAGCCCTTTATAAATTTTCACTCCCGGGCAAAGAAAGGGGGATATTAACCAGAGAAGAAGCTTATAGGCTTTTTGCTGCAAAATGGCCCGATAAAAAATCTTACCTCGCCTCTCTTTTGGCAAGTCAGACAGGGGCGAGAATCGGAGAAATTCAAGCCTTACGAAAAGAAGATATAGGGCTGGACCGCTTATTCATACGGCACTCTTGGTCTGATATTGAGGGCTTAAAATCTACAAAGACGGGAGATAGCCGCATAGTGCCTTTAATGCCCGAAATGCGTAAAGCTCTTTTAGACCTTGTAGAAAGTGAGGCTAACCCTTGGCGGCTTTCGGAAAATCCTTTTATTTTTTGGTCTTGTCATCCCGAAAAGCCTATCCATCGGCACACTTTAAACGATGCCTTTAAAGAAGCTTTAGAGCAGATAGGGATAGATGAGGCCGAGAGGAAAGAGCGTAACATCGTATTTCATTCTTGGAGACACTATGTAGCGACTTACCTCGCCAACAATGCAAAGAAACGCACGGGAATGGGAATCACAGGACATAAGGATGAGAGGACTTTTGACGGATACTCGGATCATGAAGTCGACACGGATTTTGCCGAAAAAATGGAAGCCCTAAAAGGTTTAATAAATTACACACCCCCGATTGAAAAGGAAAAAATCAAATTTTCTTAAAAAAATGCCCCGGAGATTGCAAAAAAGTGCAATTTTCGGGGTTTTTTATTAAAAAAAATCAACTTTTTTTGAAAAAACACTTGACATAATTATATCGCTGTGATATAATATATATATCAAGGTTAAGGAGATACAAAATGAGTTTCTATGGAAATGGAAAAGGTTACATCAGAAAATCAATGAGCGTTAACGCTCACGAAGCTTATCTTAATGAAGAAATGCCCGCCTCTAAGTGGTCTAAATCGGTCTTGGTTGATTTAGCATTAAACACTAACGAATCATTAAGTGAAAGTTTTTTAAAAAAAGTATCCTTAAAAGACTTAAGGGCTGCTTGTTTAAAAGAGACCGCTTGGCATCATACAGGAGCTTTTTATAAAGTAACATATTTTTATACCTTTGATGAAGAAAAGGTTTTAAAACTTTCAAACTCTATCCTTGAAGACTTTATCGAAACAAGAAAGGCTTATCTTGAAGCTTCAAAGACCGAAAGAAAAGAGATAGCAGCTTTTAGAAAAGCTAAGAAAGATGAAAGAAAGGCAAAAGAAGAAAAAGAGGCCGAATGGTTAAAGCTGTTTCCTTACGCTTCGCAAAAAACAGAAGGCGGATTTTTAAGAGCTTGTGAAGCAGGAAAAATTGATTTTGAAAAACTTAATAACTTAAGAAAAGAAGATTATTTGAAAAAAATAGAAGTTTTAGAAAAAAACATAAAAACTAATTCCGAAAAATTAAGAGACCTTGACTCCAAAGACCTTACGAAAGAAAGAAAAGCACAGCTTAAAGCTTCTTATGAAAGCAATCTAAATCATGCAACACAAGAAGTTGAAATTTTAAAAAAAGAATTGGAGACCTTCTAATGAAGTATTATACAACAAAAGAAGTTGCCGAAAGGGCCGGCACCCAGCCGGCTATAACTCGCCGATGGGCGATGGAGCACGGGGTAAGTTTTATAGGCGAAGGCCTTCGGAAAACTTACCTTTGGACTGAAAAAGACTTAAAGGCTTTTTTAAAAAGGAATAAAAAGGCAGGGAGACCGCCTGTTAAAAAATAGAATGTTGCTTTTTTAAAAGCCTGTAACACTCCCGGGCTTTAACGTGATAAAGTTCGGGGTTTTCGGCCTCAATGTCTTTTAAAGAAAAAATCTTGTCTATAATTTTCACGCCTTGCATTTCTTTTTGAGAAACAAGGACACTGCATTCTTTCCCTTCAACGGCTACAATTTTTTTTAATTTTTTTAAAAGTTTTGAGCTGTCGTAACTAATTGACATCCCCTCACTGTTTACTATTGCCATTCTTACTCTCTATTCCTATGCATCCACGCAATTACACGGCCCTCTATTTTAAAGCTTGCCGAGTATTCCTCGCCGATTTTTTGAATTTCATATAGGGGGTTGTCGCTTATAAGCTTTACCCATTTTCCGAGCGGATCAAACTCTAGCCGCTTAACAAAGGCCTTATTATCTACTGTGATGACAAAAATACCGTTGCCTTCTTTTCTTTCAGGCGAAAAAAACACAATATCACCATCAAATATTTTAGAGCCTATCATACTATCTCCTACGGCAGCGATGGCGAAGACCTGATCGGGCCTGTAGGGGGATATAAGAGTCCTTAATACTGGGATAAGTTCAAAGTTATCGTAAGCTTCAAATATACGGCCGTAACCTGCACTGGCACCTGAAGGAATAAAAGGTACCATAGCTATTTTTTCATCCGATTGCCCCGCCTTTTTATCGGTATACATCTCTCCGACACCGCTTTTCAGCCACTCTATATTAAATCCCAAGTCCCCCAGTTTTAAATAGACATCGGCTTGTATTGGCTTTAGCCCTTTCTCATAATAAGACCATAGAGATTGAGTTTTTCCAAATTTATTGGCCATTTCTGACTGATTTAGCCCTAATTGTTCTCTTATTTGTTTTAATCTGTCTTTTTCTTGCAAATTTCCCATAAAAACACCTTTTTTTATGACTTTTTATAATTTTAGTCATAAAAACGCTTGACAAAATATAACTAAAGTCATATACTACAAATAGAAAGCGGGAAAGAGCCTTTCCAAGGCCTAGTCATAATGCCCGGCTAGGTCGGGGTTTGATCTCCTTTGGCTTCGCCTCGCTTTCTAATTGATAACCTCGATAATCAATTGTTTTGACTCGGCCCCTCGGCAAAAAAAATCTGTTGACGGCGGGGGCTTGGGTTCTCTTAAAGGTTATCGGCACAAAGTGCCTAAAAATTGAATAAGACCGCTAGAAGTTTTCTAGTTCTTTTTCGATTTCCTTGAGAAAGCCCCGGATACGCTCCACAGACGGTTTAAAATCCGGCTCTTTATCCGAAACGAGGCTTTCAAGAGAAACACCTAGGACATCGGCTATTTTTTTAGCTTCGATTATATCGGGCAACCTGTTAGAGGCCGAAAGGTTTTGAATGCGGCGAGGATTAAAACCGCATTCAATAGACACACTTTGCTGTGTTTTGTTTTGAATCTTAATTAGATTATTTACTTTTTGCCAAAATAAAGTATTCATAATTTAATTATCGACAAAAAAAACTTAATTTTAAGTTTTTTAGTATTGACAAAAACTTAGAAACAAGTTATAAATAAGATATAAAGACTTAAAATTAAGTCTTTTACTTAATATTATTGAGTTTTTCAAGGGCTTCAATCATTAGATCCTTAATGATTTGTAATTCAGCCTTTGTATCGGGATTTTCTCCCGTTATTAAAAACTCAAGAGGAACGCCGAGATTTTGAGCTATCTTATAGGCTTGAAAAACATCGGGCAATTGATTGGAAGCTATCCATGTTTCGATAGCTCGAGCAGAAAAGCCGCATTTTAAGGCTAGGCCTTTTTGCGTTGTGTTTGACCGTTTAATCAGGGATTTTATGTTATCCCAAAAAATAGAGGTATCCATACCCTGATTATCGGCAAAAAAAATAAAAAAATACAGAAAAAACTGTAAAAAGCTATTGACAATTACGGTATAAACTGTATAATGAAGATATGAAGTACAGCAATAACTGTAATTCATGTAAATTGTATAAAGCACCCAAGAGAAGCCCCGCAATTTTCCCTTGGTTGCTTTTGGCAGCTGAATTGAAAAAGCCCGAAAAATGAGTATTGCGGTAAGCCTCCAGGCTTAACTCATTTTAGGGCTTTTTTTGTAGGTTTTTGAAAAAAACTAAAAGGATTAGGTATGTATGTTAAAAAGATCGCAGTGTTTGCAAGTTCCGACTGGGAATTTGAAAAGTTTGTTAATAAGTTTTTAGCAAGAGAGAAAGAGTTAGGGTTAATAATTCTTGATATACAATATCAGTTTTCTAAGTGCCATACCTGCCTCGTTTATTATATGGAACCAATAAAGGACAATTAAAAGCAATAAATATAAAAGATAAAGTGCTTTCCAACTATTAAAGTTTCTGTTATAGCTTAAAAAGTTTATTTAGTGCCGTAAAGGGTTAGGCCTTGTTTCTCGGTTCAATTCCGGGGCGGCACAAGAGGCGGTAAAGCGCCTACATTGACAGCCGGAAATAGACGGCAAGGAGGAATTAAAATCGTGATAACTCTTGGCGGAGTTGACTATTACAGTTTGCAGGAAGCGGCGGATAAGATGAGCGTATCCTATGATTATCTTTTAAAAAAGAAAAAGCAAATAGGATACATTCAAGAGCGGCCGGGCTCGCCTGTGTGGATGACCTCTACGGCACTGGAGGCCTTTTTTAAAAAATATGAAGTCGTACCTAAAACAATGTATGCACTTCAAGAAAGATAAATCAATAGGTGTCTTTTTTCGTCTAATTTTAAAGGCCGATCGGAATTGACACCTATTATTATAGGGAGAGAAAGAAAAAAATGTATGAAAAGCTCTTTAATCAGTTAGACAAGATCCATTCGATAGCTATTAAGGGAAATGTAGAAGATAATCCTTTAAAAGTTATATCGGAAATAGTTTTTGAAATTTGCGTTGCAAAACAAATGCTTAAAGAATCGCTTGAAGTTAAAGACTGCGATCACTCTTGCAAGCCTTGCGCTTGCGGTAAGGGGGAATAAATGAACGAACTTACGACAATTAAAAAGGAAGTTGCTATGTCTTTTGATGATCAAATGAGAATGGCCGAGGTTATGGCAAAGTCTGGCCTTTTGCCTAAAGCCCTGGACACAAAAGAAAAGGTATTTATCGCCTTACAATGGGGTGTTGAATTGGGATTATCTCCGATGGCAGCAGCTACCAATATAGCCGTTATTAACGGAAAGCCGACCTTATCGGCTGATATTATGCACGCAATAGTCAGGAATAACCCCGAATACGCAGGGGCCGAATGGAAAAGGCAGGATGACAACACGGCGGAGGTTATTGTTAAGCGTAAGAACGCAAACATAACGGAAACTTTCCGAGGCTATTACGATATCGAAATGGCAAAAAGGGCGAACCTCTTAGGTAAAGATAATTGGAAAGCTTACCCAGCCCGAATGTTAAAGCATAGGGCCTTATCCTTTGCCTTACGTGATGCCTTCCCCGATGTCTTGACAGGTCTTTATAGCCCTGATGAATTATCGATTGATAATCAGCCCTCGCAGGTTCAGCCTAAAGAAAATTATCAATCCTACGAAATGGCCGAAAAAACGGAACCTGAACAAACGGCAAGACTTGAGCCTTTAGACTCTGAGTCCTCAACTCAGGCCCCGGAGCAAAAAGAAAAGACACCCGAAGAATTCTACACGGAAGGAACGGCTAAACTTTTGGCTACGGCTTCAAAACTCGGCGAGTCTTTGCCTGAGTCGATACACTCCCATTACGCGAGAAAAATCAACGAATTAAAGCTTATCAAAAATCCCGAAAGGCGATTTTTTGAAACAAAAGATTTGGTTGAACTTTTGCAAAAAGAAGTTGAGCACTTGGGGGTAAACAATAAGCCGCAGGAAGAAATATTTTAAATCAAGGAACTGTCAACTAAAAGTTGACAGTTTAAAAAGTGGTTGTTTCCATTTAGTTGACGACCACTAAAAAGGAGAAGTGAAAATATGGTACATCTTAAAATTCAAGGAACAGTAATAGGACACAATGTTAAATATACGATTGTGAGATGTCAATCTATAGCCTTTCCTAATAAAGATATTGATGTAGAAGTTTACGATATGGAAAAGCCCTTAAAGGAAGGAGACCTTTATAGCGGAGAGTTAATCCTATCATATTTTAATGATCATTGCTTAATTGGTGTTGAAAAAAAGGAGGAGAAGGAATGAAACAACTTTATTTATGCGGAGCGATAAGCAATAATCCGAATTACAAACAAGACTTTGAAGCTGCACGGGAAAAACTTATCAAGGCTGGTTATAGTGTAGTCTCGCCCGTTATATTTTGTAATGAAAAATGGAGCTGGGCTAAATGCGTACGTAAGGGCCTCGAAGTTATGGCACGGAATAAAAATCTATCAATTGCATTGATTGAAAGTGAATATGAATCAAAAGGGCGAGATTTAGAATTGCAAATCGCCGAAGCTCTCGGCCTTGAAATAAAGACCGTTGATGAATGGGTGGAGGAAGTGTGAGAGTAAAACTTGATATTGTTGTTGTAGACAATAAGACAAAATATGTTTGTGAAAGAAGAATTAAAGTGAAGCCTATCATACGTTATTACGGAGATGCCCCCTATATGGACATGAAAGCAACTTGCCCTATTTGTGAGGCGGTAAACGTTAGAGCGGATCTAGCAGGAGGTGCAGGAAATGATTTTAATCAATGCCCTGTATGCGGTATTAGTCTTGATTGGACAGACTATTTAAAAGAATTTAAAGAATTAAGGGGAAAGATAGAAGAAGCTTTAAAAAAAAAGGAAGGCTAATATAAGGAGTAATTTATGGAATTTGATAAGTCAAGAGTATACACGGCGGTTAATGCCGATGAGTTAAAGACTGGGAGCAAGTGTATTTTTGCTGACGCAGTGGGTAATTTACAAGACAAAGTAGAGAATAATAATGAGGTATCTATGGAACTCGCCTTAATAAAGCCGACAGATCGTCCCTCTCGATTTGAAGCAGAGAATGGGAATTGGTATCTTCTAGCCTATCTCATTGAACCGCCCGCCGAACCTAAGTACAAGCCTTTTGAAAGTATTGATAAAGCGATGGAAGCAATCAAAAAACACGGTGGGTGGGTAAAATGGAAAGACGACGATATACAAGGTCTTGTAGTCGGGAAAAGTGATGATCGAGTAAAAATATTACAGGATTGGGTTTTACCAGAAGAGTTATTTGAGGGTTATGTCTTTGTTGATGACGGCACACCTTGCGGGGAATTGGTGGAGGAGTAAAAAAATGATTATTGTAGCAAGACATGAAGAAGGAATAGGATTGAATCCTTTAGAGCATCTTTTGAATGATGACGGTACGGAGAAAGAATTTGAAAGCAAAGATAAGGCTATAGAATTCTTAAAGAAAGCAGGGGCATCGGATGATGATATTTATTATATGCTCTTTTTAGATGCAGAAACAGGCAAAGAATTGGAAGGCTGAAATGAAACAAAAAGAATTATTTAATTTTTTGACCGAAGCGTTCGGACAAGCCAATATTTTAACAATACCGACTTTGTTTTTAAAAAAACTGAATGGCAACCATGCCGCTGCTTTATTTTTATCTCAGCTTGTCTATTGGACAGGTAAGGATAAATCACAAGACGGCTGGATATTTAAAAGCTATTCAGACTGGGAAAGTGAAATTTTCGTCAAAGAAAAAAAATTGCGAGAAATAAAAAAAGAGCTTGAAGAACTCGGTTTAATTGAAACTAAAATTCAAAAAGCGTATGGAGTGCCGACCGTTCATTACAGGGTAAATCAAAACGCTTTAATTAACTTTTTACTCTGTGATGATTCAGAAAAAAAAGACGATGAAGACGAGACGACCGAAACGAAACCGTCAAATCCGCCGAATGGAAACAGTCAAAATGACGGTATCGATACCGTCAAAATGACCGAAACGAAACCGTCAAATCCGCCGAGTCCTATTAGTAACATAGATTACAACATAGACTACAACAGAGATTACATAAATTCTCCGCAAAGCGGAGAGGTGCCGCCGAAGCGTAAAAACAAAAAACCGCCTTTAAGACTTCGGGAGCCTGAAAATGATATTGAGCTTGTGGAAAAAGAGTATCTAAAACACTGGGATAGGCTTTTTAATTCCGGAAAGGTTAAAACAAAAGAGCCTTTGATTAACTGGATTCAATCCAGGGCGTTACTTAAAAAACTTTTAGAAAAATTAAAACCTGAAGATATAATTAAAGTGTTAGGCCTTGCTGCCGATGACGATTTTATTTTATCGGGCGGTTATAATTTAAGCACTATTTTGGCAACTAATGTTTTAAACAGGCTTTTAAACTCGCATATAAAAATACCTGAGGCAAGACAAAGCCTATACAGAAAGTCGGCCGAGATTGCGAGCGATAGAATTAAACCGGGGGCTTATTTATGATTCCGAAAAATCTACCCCTTTGCATGAGGGAGCAACTGTTAAAGTTAGGCAATCTGTGTGTTCAAGCTGATTCAGAAATTCAAAAAAAAGAATTAGCCAGATTAAAACAAGAGCTTGAAATTCAAATTGTGTCAAACAAACAAAACGCCGAAATACCCGACCGCTTGCAGGATGCCGCTTTTAGTAATTACTTTACGCCGAGTGAAGATATAAAAGCCGTTGAGGATTTAAAAGATTTTGTAAGAAGTGTTATTGTTAGGAAAAATCACGGTATCAAAAGTTTTGACACAATTATAATTTTAGGCGGAAACGGAACGGGAAAAACACATCTTAGTATATCCATCTTAAAAGAGATGAACTACAACGGATTGTATATCGCGAGCAATATACTTTGTATGCGCCTAATTCGTTCAAGAGCTTTTAAGGCTGCAAAAGATGAAGAAGCGTTAATTAAAGAATACGCAAGCGTTCCTTTTTTAATCATTGACGAAATAGGCAGGGCTAGAGATTTAGAAACAGAACAGCACGCTATTTTTGATATTCTGAATATTCGGTATGAAAAAAAACTTCCTACTTGTTTGATAAGCAACAAGGAGAGAAAAGATTTTCAAGATTACTTAGGTTCGGCAGTAATGGATCGGATAAGCGAGAATTATATCTTTGTAGAATTAAAAGCACCATCTTACAGGCGAATGCAATCACAACATAGACACATGGACGCTATCACTAATTAAGGAGTTTTTAAAATATGGATTTTTTAATTAAAGCAGTTGTTTGGACTTATAAAGTAATTACCGCAATTTACTTTTTATCTGTTTTAGTAAAATTAAATAATTTGTTAGACAGAAAAGGTGAATGAAGGGAATACACAATAAAGCTTTTTTAATTGCACAAGAAAATTATTTTTTAACAGGTAAAGAAATTTATTTAAACGAAATATATAATCTTGTGTATGACTTAGCGCAACGATATATAATAAATTACGGTAAAAATAAAAAAGTGTATATTTATGATGTAGAAGAAAAAGCGCATGATGTAGCTTCTACAATTATAGAGCGAAAGTTTATAAGAAGGGTTGGCAAACCTATAGATAAACTTACAAGCTATATTTACAAAGATTGTTTGCATGAAATAGTAAAAGAAGCAAACTATGAAAGGATAATGAATGGCAGTACAGAAATATTATTGTAAATGGCAAGGTTGTAAAGCCTTACTTGATACTCCCGGATATTGTTTAAAGCATAAACCTCTGGTAGAGCAACGAGAAGCAGAACGCTCGAAGAAAAGAATAAATAATTTTAAAAACGCAAAGCGCACTAATTATTTATTTTATAAAACTAAAGAATGGCGGGAACTAAGAAGTAAAGTTTTAAAAAAACAAAAGCAATGTGTATTGTGTGGAAGTTCCGAATTGCTTCACGTAGATCACATAGTACCGCCTCGGGGAAATAGAGGTTTGTTTTTTAACATAAACAATCTACAAGTTTTGTGTGAGATTTGTCATAGAAAGAAGACGGCAAAAGAAATAAAAGGACAAACAAAGTCCAAAGAAGAAATAAAAGAATGGTTAAAGCAGTATTTAAAGGGGTAAATTATTAACCCTATACCCCCTTTTGGGTAAAAAAAGCCTTTTTGCATAGAACACCCCCCTAGAAGTCGTGTGTACGTCTGTGCAAAAATTCCGATTTTTTAAGGCTTGGGAAAAATTAAAACGGAAGGAATAAACGAATGGGAACAAGAGGACGGCCGCGCAAGAGCACCGAGCAACACAAACTAGATGGCACTTATCAAGAATGCAGACATGGGAATAATGCCGATGTGTTAATCTCAAATGTTTTATCCGTTCCCAAAAAAATAGAAGTGCCGGAAGAAATAAAAAACTTAAATAATAAAACTATTGAAAGCCTTTTTAAAAAACATGTTGACATGCTTATAAGTTTAAAATCTATTTATGAAGTTGATATCCCCGAACTCATTCATCTTTATTTAATATTAAATGACATCTACAAATTAAGAGAGGTGATGAATGAGCTTGATATTAAAACTAATTTTTTTACATACGAAAAAATGCAAAAATTATTTTTAAAACAAATTAGCTCTTTCAATGTTTTAGGAAGCAAATTTTATTTAACACCACAGGTTAGGGCTCAAATGAGATTAAACGATTTACAGGAATTAAACGAAACTTTAAAACTGGAAGAAAAATTAAAAGCAGCCGAGAAAAACCCGGTACAAAAACTTATAAATAAAAAGAAGAATTAAAAATGAGAACTGAAAAGGAAGTAAAAGATTTAGTTTTAAATTATTGTAAAGACATTAAACAAGAAAAAATAGAATCTTGCACTTATACAAAACTTGCAGTAAAGCGTTTTGAAGCAATGCTAAAAAAAATACCTGAAGGATATATCGCTAATTGGGAGAAACTAACCGAGATTATAAACTTTGCTGAAAGTCTTTTTATTCCCGACATTGGCGAAACCTTAAAACTCATACCGTGGCAAATGTTTGCCTATGCAGGCGTCTATCTTTTTACTAAAAAAGAAAATGACAACGCTTTTTTAACTCAAATCGCATATATAGAAGTTGCCCGAAAAAACAGTAAGACCACATCTATATTATTCCCTGCAATCCTATATAACTTTTTAGCAACGGCAAGCGCAGAAAGTTATTTTTTCTCTGGAGACGAAAAGCAAGCTTTAAAAACCTTTAACGAATTAAAAGGAATAGTCAAGGGTACAAAAGAATTAAATTCGGTATGCAAATGCTGGTCAAGCTCTATTGTTTTTAAAAACAGCCGAATAAGCTTTTTTACATCAGGAACAAAAAAAATAGACAGCTACAAAAACAGCTTTGCAGTGTTAGACGAATACCACGAGTACCTAACAGATAAACCTCTACAAGCGAGCTTGCAGGGAATGAGAGCAAGAAAACAGGGCGGACAAGTTCTAATAATTACAACAGCAGGATTAAATGTTACACTTCCTTGTTATTATGAAAGCATGGAAGCTAAAAAGATGCTTCAAGGTATAAACAAAGACGATCCCACTTATTTTGCTCTTATCTACACAATCGACAAAGACGACGACTGGAAAGATGCCTCCAATTTGGAAAAGGCAAATCCAAGTATCGATTTAATAACAAATAGGAAATTACTTGAACAAGACCTAGATAGGGCTATTAAAAGACCGAGCACTCAGGCTAATTTTTTAGCAAAGACTTATAACATATGGCGGAATGCTATGGGTTCAAACTGGATACCGCCCGAAGTTTGGATTAAACAAAAAAACAAAAACTCTGATTATAAAAATAAAAACGCTGTAGGAGCGATAGACCTTTCAAGCATTCGGGATTTAACCGTCTTTACTTTGTACTGGGAAGATAAAGGCTTCCTTTTTGCTTTTCATAAAATATATATTCCTGAAGAAACATTGATAGAAAGAATTCAAAAAGAGAATACGGGCTATGCCCAATGGGTGGAAGCAGGCATTGTAACGGTAATACCCGGAGCAACTATTGACTATGATTTTTTAATCAAAGATGTTGTAAGCATAAGCAAGGAATGTCAATTAAAAAAGATCGCTTATGATCCTTGGCACTCTCAAAGTCTTGTAAAAGACTTAGAAAAAGAATTACCCGCCGATGTTTCTCTTATAGAGTTCAAGCAAAACCTAGCGAGCATGTCCGAACCGACTAAGCTTTTTGAAAAAAATATTCTTGACAAAAAAATAATTGACAAAAACCCCGCTATGGCGTGGGCGTTGAGTAATGTGGTTATTAAAGCGGATGTAAACGGTAACATAAAGCCGTTAAAACTCAATGAAGGGGCAAAAATAGATCCGGTAATAACCTCGATAATGGCTCACTATCTTTTAATAAGCGGAACGGACGAAAAAAATAAAAAATATACGGCCGCAGACCTCTTAAAAGCCTTATAAGTCCACCTATTATAGTGAGTAGATAACATGAAAATAAATAATAAAACTGAAATTTTAAAAGGCGATTGTACTCTTCTTTTGCAAAATATTCCAAGTGAAAGCGTTGATGCAATTATCACCGACCCGCCTTATTTGTATTTAAAAAATCAAAAACTGGATATTCCCTTTAATGAAGAAATCTTTTTTAATGAAGCAAAAAGAGTATTAAAAAAATCGGGATTTATTGTAATGTTTGGCAGGGGCACCGCCTTTTATCGCTGGAACACACGCCTTGCCGATTTAGGCTTTATTTTTAAAGAGGAGATTATTTGGGATAAAGTAATGACAACTAGTCCTTTGCTATCTCTTAACAGGATTCATGAAACTATATCTATTTATTGTAAGGGAAGGGGGAAAATAAATAAATGTAGAGTTCCTTATTTGGAAATGAAGGGACATAATATTGATTCAATAAAGGCGGATGTCAAGAGATTAATGAGCGTTTTTAGCAATGAAAAAAGTTTTGAAGCTGTTAATAATTATTTATCAAAGGCTTGTCCAGCATATAACGATCCGGCCACTGCGAAGCATTTTACTTCGCATACAGGAATTATTAATGGCTGTGATAGGGCTGTGTCTGTAATCGATAGCATTGATCGAGGGCTAAGAGAACGGTCCATAATAAAAACAATGGGAACTCCTTACACGACAAAACATGATATACCTTGCACAAAGAAATTGCTTGATATAAATCGTTCCGTAAAAGTTGTTAGAAGCATGAATCTCGGATGTTTGGAAAAATCAATCATTAATCAAACCAGAGACCACTACACAATGCAGCACCCAACTCAAAAGCCCGTCCGCCTTATGGAGCGTCTTATGCAGCTTGTAACGCAAGAAGGCGACCTAGTTATAGACCCATTCATGGGTTCAGGCTCAACAGGAATAGCGGCGTTAAACTTAAACCGTCGATTTATCGGAATGGAGCTGGACGATGAGTATTTTAGCATCGCAAAAAGCAGACTTGAAAATGCTATAAAAGAAAAACAGCAAGATTTATTTTATCAAGGAAAAGGAGCTTAAAACTAATGAATCCATTTAACTTTTTTAAAAATAAAAGAAACACGCAAAAAAGAGGCAATCAGCTTGCAAACTATACCCTTCATTCAATTCCGACTCTGGCGAGTGTTTTATCAGGTCCGGAAGATGACGGTATAGGAGCAATAGACTTAATAGCTTCTTATTTTGCGAGCCTTTCATTAAAAGTTTATTCAGTTAAAAATAACAAGGTGATTGACGATCACTGGCTCGCCGCTTTAATTAAAAATCCAAACATGGACGACATCCAATTTAACTTTTTTTACCAAATAGCCTACGACTATTTAAATGCAGGGAATGTATACCTTTACATTTACATAGATAGAGACTCCGGAAAGCCGACATCTATTTTTAGACTTCCTCCTAATGAAGTTACTGTTTACAGAAATGAAAGCCGGCATAAAATATTTAAACACAAAGATAAAGAATACACATCTAAAAACATAATCCACATTCCTAGTCGTTTTTCTTTTGACGGCACAAAGGGAAAAAGTATTTTTAGAAAACACGCCGAAACTTTTGACACTTTCAGCGATTTAAACTCTCAATTAAAAAAATCGGCCACTAATTTCGCCGTTGAAGGCGACCGCCCCGTTTTGGATATCTCCGAAGCTTTTGACAATGTAACGGACGAGCAGGCGGATGCCTTCCGCGATAAATTCATTCGGGAGTATTCGGGTGTTGAAAATGTCTCTAAGCCTGTTGTTTTAAAAAAAGGATTTAAACTTACAAGCTTAAAAGGCGCACCTTTGAGCCAAAGAGAACAACAATTTTTTGAAAACCGCAAGGAGCAAAAAGAGATAATCAATGACATCTTCGGAGTCCCGAAAGGGTTTAACGGCGGAGAAACAACACTAGACCTTGAGTCCTTGCACATCCTTTTTTTGGGAAACGCAATCCGCCCTATAGCCTTAACGGTTGCTCAATATTTCAATAAACTTTTAGACCGTTTCGATTTTGCAAAATCTTATGTTAAGTTTAATTTTAACTCGTTATTACGCACAAGCTTACAATCTAGGATTGATTCATACTCTAAGCAATTAGGCAACGGCATTTTAACCCCTAATGAAATAAGAGCAATGGAAGGAATGCCGCCGACTCTTGACGATGCAGGGGATAACCTTTTTATTCCGGCAAACCTCTTGCCGCTTAAAAAGGACATAGTAGACTCGTTCCTTGCAAGCTCTCGGGTAAAATTGCAAGAAGCACAGGCGCAGGCAGAAAAAACAGGGGATGAAAAAGAAATTTTGAATTTGGGCGATGATAAGAAGTAAAAGTCCACCTATTATAGTGAAGGGTAAAAAGAAAAATGAAAGATAAAAAAACTTTATATTTAAAAGACATCAAACTTAGGACAGAGCAAACCGAGGAAGGAAAGAAATTTTTAATAGGTTTAATCCCTTATAACTCGGAAGGCTCTAGCATGTCGGGCTTTTACAAAGAAGTAATAACAAACACGGCTTTTAATCAAAGCTTAAACAGCAAAAGGCGGATAGTTGCTTTAAAAAATCACAACGACGACTACCCGTTAGGCAACACCGAGGCCGGGACTCTAACCTTAACTTCAACAAAAGAAGGCTTGGAGTGTAAATGTGAACTTCCAAATACTTCTTTTGCAAATGATTTGATCGTCTCCGTTGAGCGTGGAGACTGTACCGGTATGAGTTTCGGTTTTATTTCGATAAAAGAAGACTCGAAAGACGGAGTAACCTACCTTAGAGAGGTTAAGCTTTTAGAAGTTTCTTACGGGGTGGTCTTTCCTTTCTACCCCGAAGCTGCGGCAAGCGTAGATGTTAGAAGTGCAATTCAAAATGTTCAACACCTATTATTAAAAAGAGGTAATAGCATGGATAAAGAAGTTTTAGATTTATTAAAACAATTTACCAATGATTTGCAAAAAATCATAACGGAGGCCGAAGGAGGCAACGCCGGAGAAAGTACGGAGCCCGCTCCGGAAAACAAAACGGCGGCACAAACCCAAGAGCCCAAAAAGGACGATGCCGAAAACACGGCATCTAACGAAGATGAAGAAAAAAAGAAAAAAGAGGAAGAAGCGCGGGCCTTAAAAATAAAAAAAGAGCGCACCGCACTTTTACAGCGATTAGACTTAATCGCCCTTTAATTCTTTAAACAAAACAGGAGTTTAAATTTTATGAATAAGGACGAAATCAAAAAACGAAAGGCCGAGATCGAAGAACAGCGTAAGGCCTTGTCTTCAAAAATCGAAAAAGGCGAAATCTCAAATGAAGATGCCGAAAAAGCAATAGCCGAGCTTAAAGCGCGAAAGGCCGAGCTTGATCAAGAAATAGCCATGGCTGAAAGTCCCGATACAACCGAGACAAGAACAGCTTTTGACTTTTCGGAAGTCACAAACGCTTTAATCGAAAAGCGGGCTATTACAATCCCGACCGAATTAGGCGGTCAAGCCTTAATAGGTCAAATTGTGGAAGAAATGAAAGCTAAAACCCCGCTTTTAAATCTTGTATCCGTTTACACCGGCACAAATGCAAAAACGACGATTCCTCTTCTTCAACCAGGATTGGCTGTCCCTGTAGGAGGTGAACAGGGAGCAAAAAACATCGCAGAAGACAGCACGGCAAAGCTTGATGCCGTTGAAGTCTTGCCTCGGCCTTTCATGTCTCTTTTGCCGGTCTCAATTGAAACTATCAAATTTGACAAGGTAGGTTTTGCGCAAAAGCTGCCAAGTCTTTTTGCTGAGGCTTTTGCCCAATGTTACCATAAACAGATCATCTCAGGCCGAGGAGACTCGCACAAAGAATTTGAGGGATTGGGCTCTTTGACCTTTAAATCTGAAAAAACGATTAACGCCGCCGCAAGCGGAAAGGTCACGGTAATGGATCTTGCCAATCTCGCCTTGGAGATTGCCGACAAAACCGACACAGGTTATATAATCTTGAACCCCGCAATTTACTCCAAGATTTTAGCCGACAGTCCCGAAAAAGACTTATCGGCCGTCTACCTTAAAACCTTGATTGAAACAAAATCAATCGAAGGGGTTAAGGTTATTTTAACAAGTCACATGTTAAAAGATGCCGGAGGCGGTAAGGTTGTGGCTATCGCAGGAGATTTGAAAAAATTCGGAATGGGTATAGCCGGAGAGATTGACATCACGCCTAAGGCAAAGGTCGGAGATACAAACGTCTACTTTGAAGCAGTCATGCACGCAAACGGAAAGCCGATTATTAACGACTTTTACGCCTTAAAAGCTAAGGCTTAAAAGCAAAAAACAAAAAGCCTTGCCTAAAGAGGCAGGGCTTTTTTATAAGAGAAAATAAAACTATGGACAATAAATTTGTAAGCTTATCCCTTTTTTCCTCTTACCTAAGAATTAACGATCCCGACTCTGCCGAGCTTTTCAATTTATATTTAAACTCGGCCCAAGAAATTATAGAAAAATACCTAGGGTATTCTTTGGAAGAAAAAACATACACACGGGGTAAAATAGGCGGGGCAACTTATATTGAGGCCGAGGCGGTCAATGTTTCACAACTTAAAATAAACGGAGAAGATGCGGAGATTTTAAAACAAAGTGTAAATATTATTTTAATATTTAACATCGCCCCCGACCAAATAAAGACTATCGAATATAAAGCGGGATTTAATCCCGACAATATACCTGACATCATAAAGCTTACTATGATGAGAATAGCGGCCCTTATGGTAAGTGAAGAAGGCGGAGACATCGCAATCACCGGTAAGAACTTTGGAGCAGACGGAGGGCGCACCTTTATAGCGACAAGGGATTATTCAAAAATCTTAAAAGAGATTGAAGGTTATAGGATTTTGTAAATGGAAATACAAGTTGTTTTTGATTGCGAGGAATTACTGAAGAAGTTTGAATTTTTAAAACAAGACAAAGGAAATTTGAGACGAAAAATTACAAGGGCAATTTTGCAGCCCTTAAAATCAAAAACAAGAAAGCGTGTAAGAAAAATATTTAAGCCGGCTACAGGCCGAACAGCAAAGAATACGGACATATGGGCTTTTAAAGACGGATCGGGCCGTCTTTTTCTTGGAACTTTCTATGGAAGATTTAAGGAAGGCGACCATTTTATAAGGCCGAAAGAAAAAGAATTTTTAAAATTTAAAATCGGCGATAAATGGTTTAAAAAAAAGGATAGTATTTTTATCAAAAAAGTAGATGTTACCGCTTCAATATGGAAAGAAGGTACATCGGACGTTGTAATGAAAGAAATCGCCGAAAAGACTATGAAATTTGAATTTGATAAGTGGAGAAAAAAATAAATGGATGCCGATTTTTACGAACTGCAAAAGAATATAAAAGATTATATTACAGAAAGCTATAAGCCGATAGCCTTATCTCTTTACAATTTAAGCACTTTTGATAAATCGATAATGAGCTTTCCCGACATTGATAGGGAGCGGGTAAAAAAAGCATTGTTCTTTGATTTTGATGATTATTCATTTGAAGTCTTAACGCTCGAAAGCGCCCTTTTAACGGGCTATCTTGATTTATATATTACCTTACGAGGCAGTGCGACTCCTCAATCCATGACAGAGGAAGCCTCAAAATATGCAACAGTTTTTTTTAAACTTATCGATGATGAAAAAACATTAGGCGGAATTGTAGACGAAGCTGTTATAGAAAGAATAAACTTTTATGATCATGCAGAAGGGAATATCAACTACAAAGCTGCAAAATTAAAAATAAAATTTTCAAAAGAATACAACTAAAAACACACCTATTATAGTGAGAGGAGTAAAAAAAATGATAACAGGTAATTCATTAAAAGTATACTTAGGCCTTGAACCGGCAAGCGGAACTTACGGAGAGACACCGGCAGCATTTACCCACAGGTTAAAAGTTGCTTCCGAAGGTTTTCAAGAAAAATTCAATAAAAAAGATGAAGGCCTTTTAACGGGCGGTATTGCTACAGGCAAAGTAGCAACAATGAGCCGCAAGGTTGAAGGGGCATTGTCAACGCTTTTGCGCCCCGACGATGCGGGATTTCTTTTTTATTTACTTTGCGGAAAAGAAACGACGGAAACTCCGCAAGGAACAGAGCAAAGCCTAACCCATTCTTTCGTTCCCATTGGGAACGACTTGACGGATAGTCTCCCTTCTTGCACTGTAGGAATTGATCGCACGGCGGAAAAAAACAGCTACTTAGGCTGCAAACTTAACACTCTTTCTTTCTCGGCCCAACAAGAAGATTATGTAAAGCTTGATTTAAACTTCATCGGCCATCACGAACTTATCAAAGATTTTGACAATGTGGAAGACTTAAAACCTTCAGCACAGAGAGCTTTTAAATTTTCAGGCGGAGAATTTAAAATAAAGGGGGCGACTGTAGCCGATGTTACAAACATCAAATTTGACTATAACAACAATCTTGAAAACTCAACACAAACAACACAAACGGGCGAATTTTTTATTGAGCCCGAATGTGGGGCAAGGGATATAAAGCTTGATATTGAAGTTTTATACTCGAAAGAAAGCGCAAAAATCAAAAAAGATTATTACGCAAAAGATGACGACTTCTCAATCTCCCTTCATTTTACAAGTGCCGAAAAATCGAAAGAGTCAAAACCTTTTAAAATCGACATTGAAATCCCCGCCGTTCAATTAACGGAGCTTTCCGCAAATGTTGGAGGCGCTGAAAAGGTTATCCAAAAAATGAGCATGAAAGCTATTGAAAACTTTGAAGATCCGCTTGTAACCGTTAAGGTTTATAATAATATTGTTACAAAATACGATGCTTAAAAATTAAGGAGTAAATAAATGGAATTAAAAGACGTCAACGAAAACTATATTTTTAAAACAAGAATTGATTTAAAAAATCTGGACGGGGAGGGCGACGATTATATTGTTTTGCGAGAGCTTAACATGCAGGAAATGAACGGCTTTGACAAAAGAGACGGAGACGAGTCTCTAAACAAAAACTTAAAATATCTTGAAGGTATTTTTAAAGATTGCTTAGTCGATCACTCTTTTACAAAAGAAGGAGAGCCCGCCTCAAAGGTTGAAGTTTATAACGAACTAAAAAAAACAAGCTCTCTTTTTATGGAAATACTAGCCACATGGCTGGGGTCTCTCCCTTTATCAACAAGGCTGAAGAAAGAGAACTTAGAACAGTAGGCCGTCTTTTTTTTAAAGGCGTAAATCCTGCGGATGAAAAAGAATTAAAGCCCATATGGGAAAAGTGGTTTTTTTTCTTCGAGCTTTTTTTGATGATTGCGGATCGGCAAAATGGAAACCTTATAAACCTTCCTTTTGCTTGTTCCGCCTTTCTTCAGCCTTACAAAACATATAAAGTTATACAATGTATTCAATCTTTGTATTTCGATAAAATAAAAGAAGATTACGAAAATATAAAAAGGTAAGACATGGCGGTTGCAAGATACGAGATAAACGGAAAATTTAATAAGTCGGCGGTAAATCAGGCACAAATAAGCTTAGCTAAACTTCAAAAGTCTGTAGCAGGTATAGCCGGAAGTCTCAAAGCTGTGATTATTGCTAAAGTCATGCAGGTAGGAGCGGCAGCAATTAACGGGGTGACAGAAGCTTTTAAAGAGCAAGAGATGCAGCTAGCTCGTCTTAATACTTCAGTAAAAACAAACTCAAACCTTACCGCAGGAGCTTTTAAAAGACTTCAAGCCGAAGCAGATAAATTGACAAAGTCAGGAGCCAGTATTTTTTCGGGCGAAGAAGTTACTAAAAATCAAGCTTATCTATCTTTCATGAAACTTAACGAATCGCAAATAAATAAAGTAATGAAAGCTGCTACCGATTTATCGAGTACCGGAGTAATGCCCTTAGATCAAGCGGTTAAGACTTTATCAAAAACATACTCAGGCAATGCCGGCAAATTAAAAGAGTTAAATCCTGCCATAGCAAATCTAACGGAAGCACAATTAAAAAACGGAGAGGCCGTCTCTATTATTGCCGAGCAATATAAAGGCATGAATGAAGCCATGGCTAACACCGAAGCAGGGAAGGCAAGACAGGTTGAGAATACTTTTGACGACTTAAAAAAAACAATAGGAGAAATTATTTTAAGTATTAAAAATATATCTTTCTCTTATATATTAACTCCTCTTTCTAACATTACAAATTGGCTGCAAAAAAATAAAGACAACTTTATAAACTTCTTTAGACACCTTCCCGAAATAGCGATGTTGTCATTTTCAATCTTGGACAAAATGATGAAAAAAGTATTTACTTTTGACTTTCTATGGTTATCCTTTAAACATGCAGTAACAATTATAGGCACTCTCTTTGGATCTTTATTAGCGGTCCTTATCTCTACTGTTGGAGCTGTAGCTAATATTATTTGGCAACCTTTAAAATATAGTTTTGAAATAATTATTTACGGAATAAAACAATCTTTCTATGCCGTGATGAATTTTTTTGTAGACGGCTTAAATGATTTATTAGATAAGATTAATTACGTGAGAGATTTTTTTGGAAAAGAAAAAATAGCAAAGTTTGAAAAATGGGGGAAAGACGACAAAAAGCCTCCTGAAAATAAAATTTGGGAGAATATAAAGGGTGGATTTAAAAATTTAGGAGACACAATAGTTAATAGTGCTTCGGCTGTTTCTGAAACAGTAAAAGATGCCGGGGCAGATTATGGGAATCTATTTAAAGAGGAGTTTGGCGAGTTCTCCGGGAAGTTTGAAAATATAATGTCTAAAAAACCGGAGAAAAAGGAGGTTGAAGGTGGGGCAGAAGGAGAAGAGACGGCACCTCCTCCGCAAAAAAAAACATATGAAACAGCCCCATTTTCAGAACTTATTGATAATGTTAAAAATGCAGGCGGGGCTATAGGATGGATAGGCAACGTTGCCGAGAAAGCGGCAATGTCAGGAAATCCCTTAGTCATTGTCGTTGAACTTTTAAAAATAGTACTCGAAGGTTTAATTGAAATTATCGGTCCTGTTTTAAATTCAATTCTTGCTCCGTTATTTGGGATGTTAAGAGTTATTGGTAAATTTCTGGGAATAGTTTTAAATCCTCTTTTGCGACTGTTAGAACCTATTCTAAGACCTTTGATTAAAGCTTTCTTATTCTTATACAATAACGTATTAGTCCCTATAGGCAACGGCCTTATCTTCATGTTTAACCTTATTCACAATGCTTTTGCAGCTTTTATAAACGGAATTTCAACGCTTGTTAGCATTGTTACTTTTGGAATGGTTAATTTAGGAAGGGCAAGTTATAGATCCCTTAATGAAGGTAAACTTGAAAAAATAACAGATACAGACTTATCGATGGAAGGTAGGGCAGTTTTAAAATTAGGCGGAGCCTCAGGGGCTCAAAATGCAGCAGGCGGAGTCTCGGCCGCAGTTGCAGCTAAACCTACAGAAATTAACATACACTTTGATCATTCATTCGTCAATGGGGACGCGCGAGAAATCGCATTAAGGCTAAGAGAAGAAATTAAAGAAGCTGAAAAGATGGGGTATTAAATGAAAGATAGTTATAAATTAAAAATAAAATTTCAAGGGCTGGATTGGAAAGAATATAATTTTATTTTAAACGATTTTTCAATAACCGAAATTTTACACAAAGATTTAAAGCCTGCCGATGCCTCTTGTCAAGTAAGCTTATTACCAAATATTGAATTAAATAATCTACTTTTAGGAATGGGTGAATTTGATGTTCAAGCTCAAATAATAAAGAACAATAAGATTTTTTTTACAGGATATTTAAAAAAGAATTTTACAATTCCAAAAGCTCAAAAACTACAACCTGTAAAATTAGAAATTGTATCAGGCGGTTATTTATTAAAGCAAAAAGTAGGGCGTGATGTTTTTATTAAAACAAAAAAAACAGTAACGGCAACATTAAAAGAAATTTTAGACCTTGCCGGAATAAATTATAATTCTATACCGCAAATAAACGATACACTTTATGGGGTTCATTTAAAACCTGCCGACTCCTATCATAAAATATTAACCGATATTCTTTTTGAATATGGGTATAGTTTTATTTTTAATCAAGAAGGAAAAATAGATTTTATAAATCTATTTTTACAAAATCCCCAATCTGAACATTTAATAACAGGCAAAGAATGTTTAGATTTAATAAGTTTAAATCATGATGAAAGAAAAAAAACGGAAGTTTCCACGGAGTGGGCTGGTGTTGAAATAGTTGAAGACTCTTATGCTTTTAAAGAAACGGCAGGGGCTCAAATGGGCTACTCTTGCTTTATAGAACTTTTGCCAGCCACCTATTACAGAGGAGCTCAAGATGGAATCTATATTCCTTATCAAAGTAATCAGGGCGAGGTTATTTTTGCCGAAAATGTAACCCTTGAAATAGAGGGCGATATGTCAAATATTGCCGTTCAAAAATTCGAACCCTTAAACACAAAAGCGTTTATTAAAATAAAAAATACGGACAACCTCTTTTCTAACTGGATTAGAAAATTAAATTTTAAAGCCGAAAAAGTTTATGTTAAAAAAACTAAAAATAAATCAAAAGCAGCTAACAATACAACAAATGACAAAAGATTAAATATTCAGGCTAAATATATTTATACGAAAGTTAGAGCTGACATTCTATCAAAAGACTTATTAAATTATTATAACCTCTCCAACATAACATATAAATTTAAAACTATAAAAGATTATAAGTTGGGAGCTGTTGTCTCCATTCAGGATAGAAACATCGGCACGGGTCTAGTAAGAATTTTAGAAAAGAAAATAAATGTCCTTGAAAATTATATAGAATATGCCGCCGAAACAGTGGGAGCTTACTCCCCGCCGACAGAAACAGAATCGGAGATCGAGGCGGAGCCTAACCCTCCGCAAGACGGGAAAGAAGGCAAACCGGGTAAAGATGGAAAACCCGGTAAGGGCGCTTTTTTTCCAAAAGAAAACAAAAAGATTGCTCTTTTTAATTTTGATGAATCAAAAAAAACAATTTCTATTCCTGATCCCTATTTTACCGCTTGGCAAAGTAAAATAATAGAGTACGATTGTACAGATAAACAAGAAATCAAGATGACTTTTGAAGAAGCGTTAAACAATGTAATTATTCTTTCAGGAGAATTAAAAAATGATTTTAAATTAAAACTTTTCTTTAACAAACAAAACGGCAACGGTGCAAAGCAGTATTTGATAGTTTATAAGTTGACAGGAAATTTTAATGTTACAATCGGAACCGAAGAAGCCGGCACAAACAAAATATCGCAAAATATAAATACCGAAACTTATGGGCTGGGTTGTTATGCAGTCGTTGATTTTAGAGGGAATGTGTGGGCTTTTGAGGGCAATATCAAGCAATCTTTGATTGATGAGATTTTACAAAATACAGAAAACACGCTAAACAATACAGCCCTTCAAACAATAACAAATTTTCAAAACGAAGTAAATAGTTTTTTCATTACAGAAAAAAATAAAATGCTTCTCTTTATCCAAGAAAAAACAAACGAGCTGGAAAATGCTCACAAAGACCGCCTTATAAAAGAGTCAGGCCCTATCGGCGAAATTCGATACTTCACCGGCAAAAAATTTGTATATGGCTATTTGTATGCTAACGGCTATTCTTTTATCCCGGAACTTTACCCCGAATTTTATCAATTCTGGCTTGAAAATTTTGGGAATAAGAATAAGAAAAACTATCTGGGCTATGATGCTTTCGGCTATCCAAAACTGCCTGACTTACGGGGCGTAGCTTTAAGAGCTGTCGATGACGGCAGCGGCCGAGGAGGAGCTGACTTAGCTCTGGAATATCAAGGAGATGCAATAAGGAATATTAAGGGCCGTGTTGGCGTTCAGGGTAACGATGGGTACCCCAATGTTACAACTGGAGTATTTCAAACACTAGATACAGGTTATATTGACTCCGGAACATCTCAAAGCAGTAGTTACTTAAGACTTCTAGGATTTAATGCTTCAAAAGTCGTCCCTACAGCCGAAGACAATAGAGTTAAATCATACGGGGTATACCCCTTTATAAAAGTTATATAAGGAGATAAAAAAATGACAAATGAACAAATATTAGAAGCCGTTAATCGGCTTACGGAAACTTACAACGAGGTTAAGGCAGGCTTGGGTGAAGTTAAAAAACAAGCGGCCCTTTTACAACCGCTTTACAAAAACGGACAAATAATCTGGGATGGGCGGGAAGATTTCCAAATGACGGACGAACCTATTACCAGTTTAATTGGTGTCGGAACAGGGGGTGTTTCAAAATATGGGAAATGGTACGCCCAGTATATGGTTAAATTGACAGGATGTACCGTCATTTCAAATTGTGAAACTCAAACGCCTACAAATTATATTGTCATAAAAATAAAACTACCGGAAAACAAAGACGGTACATTTTTTATAAAATACGCAAACTCCGACAACTGGGCACATGGAATTACTACAGCATGGATATGCAACGTTGACAAAAGTATTAACAAACTTTTAGGGTCGCAGGTCGCAGATAAACATGCCGATTATGCTAAAAGCGTTGTTTTTAATCCTAAAAACCAAGACGCATGGGATTCAAGATATTATCAATGGATAGGGTTTAATTATAACAAAGAAGATATAATCAAAGATGATGAAGGCTATTCTTACATAGCCCTTTCCGGCTCTGTCGCAACTTGGAACATCGGGGGCTGGGCTGTCGCCGAAAGAAACACGGATTTCTTATGGACACCTGCAAGAATTTTTGATTTAGAATTCTATAATCCGGCAAGCAAGAGCACTCACAATTCACTATTTAGAGGGCTGACATTATCCCATTTTATTGCAAATAAAAAACACACTAATATAAAAATACCTTATTCAAAAACGGGAAATTTAATAATAGGAATATTTTGTAGCACTGATCATCTCACTCCGAATCCTGCTTTTTCAGGCTTTAAAACAAACACGGAATTTCCATTTGACAAAATTATTTGCGGTAACTTTGCAAAGATAAAACAACCCTTGCATGATTATCAATGGGGCTTTGTCCATGTTCCTGAACAAGAAGTTATTCAAAACACGGTAGAGATTAACGGCCTTAAACTTTTGCAGTTTAATATTGATGTTCCGGAAAACGAAAGACATTTTTATTTTGCAGGAATGTTTACGGAAAACGAGGTGTAATCTATGGAATCAATCAATTACGCAGGCGGAGCGAACATGACATTACCCGCCGATGCTCAATTTGTTCAAGGAGTATCGGGTAATGCTCTTTATTTACCGGCAGGTTTCGGAAAAGTAAATATTGCCGGTGATAGGAATGAGCTTACAATCTCTTTATGGAGGCAATGGGATGGAGTCGTTGAAGCAGACGACTATAGAGGTGTTTTTGCAACGGCAAATATTAAGGTTTACTTTGACCAAGGAACAGACCTTTTAACCGTTGAGCTTGAAGATACTAAAACAGTAACCGACATCAAAGACGACCAAGAGCAAACGCACTGGTGCTTCTTGTTTGCAAAAAACAGTTTTTTCAAAATCTACAAAAACGCCGAATTAAGAGCGGAACTTACCGCAGGGAACGACCCCGTGGATTTTTCCGAAGGGTTAAGACTCGGAGGAGGAAGAACACACGCTACTTTTGACGAAGTGGCTATTTATGCCGAAGTTTTAGAAGAAGACTACATCCGAGGTCTTTATCATTTGGTAAGTAAAGGCACGGTGTTAGGCCATGTTGAACATTTAATCGAGCAAAGTGTACCGCTTCACACTCCGCATTATTTGGGCACGGTTAAAACTCCGCCTGAAGGGGGAAGGGTAAACATAGCCCTCGGCCCTAAAAATGGATTTAACGATGCAACAATAGGCGATTGGATTTTAATTATCGAGCCTTTGGCAAATTACCAAAAAGGATGGTGCTACCGATGGACGGGCCGAGTTTGGGAAAAGTTGGATCCTCCTGCAAACTACACGGAGGAATACTCGGTATGTTTAAAAGATCAGCTTGAAAAGTGTAAAGATTTATTCGGCGACACTAATTTTTTCGGTTCTGTTTTTTGCCAATTTTTAGGATTTAACAAAGCCGTCGGCGAGTCGCTCGCTGCAAACACGGCACTTTTGGATAATCTCACGGTAAAAAAATTGTTGGTTGATCATGATATAAACGATCCGTTGGATTTTGAATTGTCGATAAATAGAGATGTTGGGATTTTAGCAAAGAACAACGGCAAAACTATTTTTGAAATTTTGCCGACTGGTAAGGCTTTCTTTTGTGGAGACATAATAACGCCTCCTTTTAAATTAATTCAAGGACAATCTACGCCGGGATCATTTGAATTTAATAATGAATATCTTTTTAAAATTATAAAAAATAATGTCTTTTCTACATCTGATAACACTCTTCCATTCTTAGGCTATATGGAATGTCAAGGAACATACAAAGGGAAAAAAATAAAAGGGTTGTCTAATTATTATGAAAAGGCTAATAAAATTTTCCATAATATTGTTTATGAACGCCATAGGGCAACTCATGGAAAGTCTTTCTACACCAAAGGTGATTTAAAATACAATATAAATAAATTTTCTTTAAGCTTGTTTTATGAAGACGGTTCAACAGAAACTATTGAAACTCTTCATATTATACACCCACATATTTGGGCTAATGGTACTAGATACGATTGTTCTTTAGAGGATCTTCCAGATATAAACATCCCTTACTGGGAAAACCTTATCAAAATTGGACATTTAAAATTTTCTTTAAACACGAGTACTACAACAATGGAGCTGACTCAACTACCACAGGGCTACAGCGATACATATTCTTATGGGAGGGTTTATGTGGAGGATGGTTTTTTAAAAATAAAGCAAATATAAAGTAAATTATTTTGTTATTTTAATAGTACCATTGTTTATTATTATATTTAGCCTTGTTGTAATCAAGTTTCCTGAATTATTTTCATTTAAATAATAAACATTTTCGATTTTCTCTATTTGTTTATAAGTTAAACTTCCAATATTAAAAGTAGGTGACTCGTCAAATATTATATTTTTAAACGAAAGAGGTTTAAATGTTTTAATATTGGTGGTTCCCTGTGCAAGTGGTAATGATGTTATATGAGCATTCGAAGAATCGGCTAAAAGGAATTGGCCGGCATCTAATATTGTTAAATTACATACACCATTTATGACGGTATAAGAATTTAATTGATCGTTATCAAAAATCGTTATTTTTTCTTTTGTTTTCTGCTTCCTTAATAAATTTATATTTGGTTCTTGAATTATGCAATGGAAATATCTTTCCCATGCACAATCGATTGATTTAGTGGGTTGAAGGGTGATAATTTTAGATTCATAGTTTTGGGCAAATTCAAATTTAATGACATGAGATGATTTATTTTCAACAGAAATAACACCTTTTTCTTTTTTGCCGCAAGCTAGCAACATAGCGCATAAAACAATCAAAACAAATCTTTTCATAAAAAATATCTCCTTTATTTAGAAATATTTTATCCTTTAATGAAAAAAATGTCAATAACTTCACCTATTATAGTGAAAGGTTTAAAAGAAATAGGAGCAAATAAAAACATGGAAAATTTAGACAAAATACCCGTAATAGGCTGGGCGGTGATTTTAATAATCGGGCTTATAGTGATTCCGGCACTTTTTATCTTACTTTTAAAAAAAGGCGGAAAGTTGTCATTTTTTGGACAAACTATTGAAGTATCTGAAGGTGGTAAAATTCAAACGATAGATAGTATCGGCTTGATGTATTTGATGAAAGATAATTGTGAAAAAATTGAACTTTTAAGAAAAGAGCGTATAGAAGATATTTTACCGGATTTATCTTATCTTTTAAGCGATATAAGCGTTCTGGCCTGCTGTATGTATAGAGCTGAATCAATCCTAAACAAACGCCTTTATAAAAACGGCTTTGAAGATTTAACGGTTGATACCGTAAATATTTACATAAAGCAGCTTGCAGAAGAATTATTTATAAGGTTAAACAAAGAAATTATACGATCTAAAACTTGTACTACTAGGCCTTTAAATGAAGTAAAAAAAGAAAAGATTTTTTTTATTGCTCAAGATTTTACAAAAAGAGTTACCAAAATCTATTTACTGGAAGTTAAAAGCAAGGCGGATATGTATTTAAACTATAAGCCGCTTTTTGAAAAAATAGGGGATAAGATAAGGGCAGATTTTTGCCGTGATAAAATGGAAAAAAAATTAAAACAGGCCAAAAACTTGCGGGCTGTTTTGGAAAAGCTGACAAATAGGATAATTTAATTTTGGGAGGTAAAAGATGAGAGCAGAAAAATGGGGTATATTTGCTATTAAAGAAGGGCGAATTATAAAAATCAATAGAGATGCAAAGGCTAGTGTTTATGGTAACTATGTCATAATTAAAGACCGGCAAGGTATAATAAGCAGGTATGCACACTTGAAATCGATAGCAGTCAATGTGGGACAAACGGTTACAGCAGGCGGTTTTTTAGGTATTATGGGCGATACAGGCCGTGGTATTCCGGGGCCGAATAAACATTTACACGTTAGTGTATATCCTGCAACAACTAAAAATCCATATATGGGTAAAGATGCAACCATAGATCCTAAAACTTATATTCTTGATGGAGGGATATATCCTTGTAACAGTAAGCCCAGTACCGATTTTCATCAGATGATTGGAAATCCGCCCTATCCGCATGAAGGCTTGGATTTTTCCGGCCTAGATAAAAACATAATCACAGGCTGGGAGTCCGGAACTTTTGAGATTAAAAATATCTTTGAAGAATTTAAAAAGGGGCGGTAAATGAAATATGACTCTATAAAAGATACATTGCTTCACATCAAAAGAGTAAATGAACTACTTCTACAATTTACAAAAGAAATTATTGATAGAGCAATACAACACGACAATTCAAAACTTCAAGAGCCTGAAAAGCCTTTATTTGACAAAATGACACCCTTATTAAAAGGGCTTACTTATGGAAGCGATGATTATAAAAAGGCTCTTGATGAATTAAAACCTGCACTTGATCATCACTATGCAAACAACTCTCATCATCCTGAACATTATAAAAATGGAATAGATGATTTTACTCTTGTAGATTTAGTTGAAATGTTTATTGATTGGAAAGCAGCAAGTGAAAGGCACGATGATGGGGATATTTTTAGATCGATTGAAATAAACAAAAATAGGTTCGGAATATCGGAGCAATTATGTAAGATATTCAAAAACACAGCTGCTAAAATGATGGAGGTGTAAATGAATGAAAAGAAGTTTTTTATTTTTATTATTTGTATTTTGCTTTTTACCAGCTGTCGGACAGCAGGCGGAATACATGATGACAGAGTCAGAGCTCATGAGGTTAGAGAGTCTGTTGGAGAAGTTAGAGAACACCAAACAGATGCAATTATCTCAAATACAGAGCTTGGAAACAGAATTAAGCGAGGCGCAGAAATATCAAGAGAACTTAACAGATCAATTGACTCAAGCGAGGCTATCTTTGAAGAAATCAGAGAAATCATTAGAAGAGTACGAAAGAGAAAGCATGAACGTGATAGCAAAAAAGGAAAAGACGATACAGGAAAAGCAAAAAAAAATTGAAGAGAAGAGAGAAGAAATTGCAGAGTTAAAGATTAAAAATTATAAATTGAAACTAGCCCTTGTAATTTTGTCTTGTGTTTTAGGGGTTTTCATTTTAGGTGGTGTAGGATTTTTTATTTTAAAAATGAAATTAAAACTTAGGAGGTTTTAAAATATGAAAAACAAGTTTATGTTTTTTGTAATTGTAGGCTTGGTAATTCTTTCGATCTTCATCGTAAATTACGGCCAGTCTCTTTTGATTGACTGCATCGGCGCAGCTATCGGCTTAGCGGGGGGAGCCTTGGCGGTATTTGATACCGTCAAATATTCTCGGCGAAAAATTGCACTTGTCCCGCTATGGATTGGGATTTTAATTTTAATAACGATAGGATTTGTACAATTTAAAGGCGTTATAATTCTTGCAGCTTTTGGTTTTGCAGCTTTGGGATTGTATATATTTTTCAGATTAAAAGAATGATTTTAAAAAGATGAAAATTAAAAGGCAGGGAAAAAACATCCTGCCTTTTTTTTATTTATCCTTTACTTTCTATCCTTTTTGTGCTAATATTGCTATTAGCAACTGTCGACCAAACTGTCGACTAAATCGAAAATATTAGGCAGTTTTTAGCCGTTTTTGGCGAAAAAACCGCCTAAAACGGTCTAAAACGCCTAAAAACTAGACAACTAGAGTACTGGGGGACTTGGGGTCCCCGGTTCAAATCCGGGTTGCCCGATAAAGAACTTCGTTTTTTAAAACGAAGTTCTTTTTTTTTTGCAAAAAAAAGGCAGTCTTTTAGACTGCCTTTATCTTTTAATAGCCGAATACCATTTTTATTGTTGCTTCGGCTCCTGTTCCTTTAAAACTTCCTGTAAATGAAGGAGATGCTGCCGAAACAGCCGTTTCAAGCCTAAATATTCTTGTTTCCAAAAAAAGGCCTCCCGTATTTTTCCATACCCTGTCTTCATAACTCATTCCTATGTAGGCGCCCAATACTTTTAAAAAACGGCTTTCCAATTTTAAGCCGGCATCTACATAAAATGGCTTATAGCAATGGCAGCCTAGGCTTGGTGTAATAATCAAATAATCGTTTAAAAAAGGCCTTATATCCGAACTTACTGCGAGTTTTAAGGGACGGAATATTTTTTTTTGCGGTAAGTTATATGCTAAATTTGTCTCATTAAAAGATCCGCTGGGCGGTTTTATTTGGGCTGCTTGATCAGGTGTTATAAAGTTATTCATATATTGAATTAAAGATTCTATTCTAAAATCACCTTCATATATTTTTGAAATACCCTTATTTAATCGTGCCGGAAAAATAGGAATATTTATGACATTAAAATTCAGGTTGGCTAGTTCATTAAAAGTATAGGTACCGTAAAAATTAAAATCAACGCCTCCCCTTGATAAAATATCTCCTAGATCGAATTTGCTGTTTGGGTTTCCGAATATGGGAATATGAGAGTACATATTTAGTTTTAACTTACCTCTTGCAGCTATACTGCCTGTTATAGGATCATTGATAAACTCATAATCGCCCATATCAGATTCCATATAAAATGCGGGTATAAAATAAGAAGTGCTTACTCTAAATTTAAATGAATTAAATTTCATTCCGTAAAAAATACCGGTATCTGCAAAGGCTTGCCATGAGCCCATGATTTTTCCGTTAAAGCTGTTTGAAGAAAGATTTCCCTTTGCTGCAAAATCGATTATATTTTTGGGAATATTTGAAAATCCGTAAGCATCTGCTTTTATAAAAAAACCAAATTCGGCCTTTGATTTTATATAAATATCCAAGTATATATTTGCGGCTGTAGCTGCTGATACTCCGAATCCGGTCTTAGGTAATTTATTCGACATATCAACTAAATCTACTTCAAGACTGTCTTTAAACAAATCCATAATTTTAAAATATGAATTGGAGGCTCCAACTTTAATTTCGACACCGAAGGCAAATGCTTGTCTGCCGTTTTTTAAAAAAGGCTCCTTAGGAGGCTTTTCGATTTCCGCTTCTTCATCTTCGTTTTCACTTGTAACAGCGGTTTCGGGTATTTCGGGCTCAGTTTTTTCGGTTTCATCTTGGGATAGTTCCTCATCTTCAGCCTGAGCCTCAAAATAATCTACTCCATTCCTGTTTCTAATTTCATTGAGCATATTTTCAGTTCGCTCGTTGATGACATCTTCAGAATAAGCATTAAAAAAAATAAGTGAGATAATACTGAATATAAAAATGTATTTTTTCATCTGCCTTACCTCCTAAAATTCATAAGTTACATCCATATTTGTTATAGTGTAAGCTGAAAAGTTTAATGTGCCGTTTTTGATATTTATTTCGCTGTCCTTAGGAAGCTTTACTTCAATAACAATGGGAAATTGGTTTCTTTTTTTTATATCTTGTATTTCTTTCTTTGATAAATTGATATGTATAGATCCCTTGTCTTTTAACTTTAATTTTTTTTCAAATTGGAATATACCGCCTTCTTTCCATTCGGGATTATAAATTCTTGCATCAAAAATCATCCCTGTATTATTTGTGTATTCAACAATAAGATTTAGTTCTTTTATTGTATCAGTAATTTTATCGAACTGACCCGGTATATTTTCACCGGCCTTTCTTGATAATATATCTTTGATAGACAATACCTTTTCAATTATGTCATTTTTTATGCTTACAGTTAAAGGTACGTCAAAAAGAGCATGGGCTTTAATTACAGCCTTGTTATTATTTTTTTTGATGTTTTCTAGTGCATTATTTGTAACTGTTATTTGGTTTAGGTTCATATCAATCTTAAATTCAATTTGTTTCGGTTTTGATTCAAAAATATCTTCCAGTTTTATCTCATTTTCATTGATGCTGGCTTGAGGAATTTCACCCTGATTAAAATTAGGATCGGATACAAATGGTGTGCTTTTATGATCCTCATTAATAATATTTTGTGTTTTGGTGCTGTATAACAGGTCTATTTTTGTAGTTAGTATAGGAGCTTCACTACCCGCTAAATCGGAAACAAGATAGATATAAGCATTAATAGGTTTAGGATTCATCTTGCTTAAAATTTCATTGTTTTTAAATATGTCTGTATTGACAGGATATTGGTTATTTATTTTAAAATTTTCTCCTGAGGGCGTAACTACAGCTTTTTCAAAATCGAATTTAATATTTGCCTCACCTCCGAATGAGTATTCATTTTCCGGAGCAATATTTTGAAGTGTTAAGGTTTTGTTAGCCTGATCATATCCTTTAATTTTAAGCGTAGCCTTAATATCCAAGGAGCCGGTAGGAGTCAGTGTTCTTGATTCTTCGAATATAGTTTTTTTCTGACCTTCATTACTATCCGGATTTGCCTTAAATTGCACAAATTCACTGTGAATATTAAGAGCTTCAGAATCCAATTTTATCTTTATATCGGTATCTTTAGGTAATTTATTTTTTATATTAGCATTTATCGAGATAGGATTTAAAGTTATTTTCTTAACATAAGTGCTTATATCAGCATCTAGGGTTATATCTTTATTAATAACTGTTTCAATGTTTTGATTTTTAATTTTGATCTCTTTCAATCTTTCTATTTTAGCTTCGACTTTTAGTTTTAAATTGTTTCCTCCCGCATAACCGGCAGGAATTGTGCCGCTTATATTTATCTTGCCGGAAACTTCAATTTTTTTGTCATTGGTTATTGTTTTATCATGTAAATCAAGTTCGCCGGTCAGCTTATCCTTGTTTTTGATAGGGGTTAACGGCCCCCCGTTATGATTTATCGTGATATTTTCATACTTTATTGTAAGTGCTTTTTTTAAAGTGTCGTCAAGACCTTCTACAGTTATTTTTATATTCCCGTTTTGAATTACGGCATAGTCTAAATCCGTTACACTTACATTTATGGGATTAAAGTTTGTTATATTAATACTTTCATTTAGCGTAAGCTTATCTGTTCCAGGATTGCTGATAGAGGGTAATGTTCCGCTAGTACCTTCAATATTGATGGTTGGAATTCTTATTTTTTTTTGATTAATAGTTATTGTTTGACCTTCGGTTGCTTTTTCTATACTTTGTATATAGTTAGCCATATTTATTTTGTTTTCAGGTACAGAATAATGAAACAGATAGTGAAGAATATTGTCTTGGTTATTTTTTGGTGTATATTTATAAACATGTAAATTATCCTTGTCTTTTAAGGTCTTGTTTATATTATCATAAACAATATTTCCCAGATTTACTTCCTTGCTTCCAAGATTAACCTTTATTTGAGGATTTGCCTTTATCTTGACTTTTTTAATAAAACCTTGTTTACATGATGCTAAAATTACAACTAGTACAATACAGCAAAGAAAAATTTTTTTGTGGTTCATAATCTTCTCTCCTTAAGTTAAGCATATATTATGATGGTCTAAGAGGTAAGATAAAAGCAATTTACCCTAAACCCGATAATAATATCAACTTTCTCTATATAAATCAAGCACTTATGACAATATCTTTTATTTATTATTAATATAAATTATTGACATTTTTTATTTAGATATTGATATATTCTTACATTTATGATAGCATTTACTATATGAAAACTCTAGACAAATCATTACCGTTATTATTAAAACGGATTTCTGAAAAATATCCCAATATAAGGGCTCAGATGTTTAAGGGCGAAGATAAGGAATTCAAAAGCCTTTCTTACAAAGAGCTTTACGAAACTGGGCTTGATTTTGCGGCAGGCTTGCTTTCTATAGGGGCAAGACCCAAGGATCATATCGGTCTTATAGCCGATAACCGTAAAGAATGGCTTCACTCAAGTTTCGGTATTATGAATATCGGGGCGGCTGATGTTCCGCGGGGCTGCGATGCTACCGAGCAGGAAATTACCCACATTCTTTCGTTTTCGGAATGTAAATTTGCAGTTTTAGAAAATGAAGCTCAAATCCGAAAAGTTCTTAGCCGTCTGGCAGAAATCCCCCTTTTGGAGTCGATTATCAGCATTGATAATGCCGATTTTAAAAAACTTGAAGAAGAATTCAAGCTTAAAGAAAGAAAGATTGAATTTCATACCTATGCCGATATTATTAATCTGGGGAAGACTGCAAGAATTGAAGGTAAATTTAAGCCTGAAGAATATGCCGAAAATGTCGATACCGATGATTTGGCTTCGATAATCTTTACCTCAGGTACCACAGGCAATCCTAAGGGGGTTATGATGACCCATAGGAATTTTATGACACAGCTTGTAGAGCTTCCGGATAGGATTATCCTTAAACCCGGTCAAAAAGCTATATGTGTTCTTCCTGTCTGGCACTCATTTGAAAGAGCCTGCGAGTACGTTATAATAATTTCAGGCGGTACTATTGCTTATTCAAAGCCTATAGGAAGCGTTCTTTTAGCAGATATGGTAAAGATAAATCCGACTCTTTTCCCATCTGTTCCTCGAATTTGGGAAGCTGTTTACGACGGTATTTTTAAGGTAATGAAAAAAAGGGGAAGGCCTCTCTACTATCTTTTCTTGTTCTTTGTTGATATTGGAATAAAGACGATGCGCTTAAAGCGCCGTGTTACCGGACAGTGCCCGCATTTCCAAAGAAGAAGCAAGTTTATATATCCAATACTGGCTGTGCTTCCTCTTTTGTGTATAGCCCCTCTTTATTATATAGGAGACCTTCTTATTTACCGCACAATCCGCAAAAAGTTCGGTAAATGCTTTAGAGCCGGTGTTTCAGGCGGAGGAGCCTTACCGCCCAATGTTGACGATTTTTTTTGGGCAGTCCGCATAAATGTAATGGAAGGCTACGGTATTACCGAGACGGCGCCCGTTATTTCGGTCCGTCCCATGCCGAGACCCGTGTTCGGCACTCTGGGTAAGCCTCTTGCATGTTTTGAGACAAAAATTATCGACAAAAATGGAAAAGAGCTTCCTCATAACCGAAAGGGCTTGCTGCTTGTAAGAGGCGATGCTGTAACAAAGGGGTATTATAAGGACCCTGAACGAACTGCGGAAGTTATCGATAAGGACGGATGGTTTGATACCGGAGACCTTGCGATGAAGACAATTGACGGAGAGTTGATTCTTAAAGGACGCCGAAAGAATACCATAGTTTTACGCGGCGGCGAAAATATAGAGCCTGTTCCGATTGAGGTAAAACTGCAAGAATCTCCCTTAATTTCGATTGCTGTTGTTTTAGGGCAAGATCAAAGGTCTTTGGGTGCCTTGATAGTTGTTCATAAAGAAAACCTCCAATCGTGGGCCGCAAATAACGGTTTACGAAACGTTCCCGTTTCAGAGCTTGTACATGACTCTAATGTACAAAAAATGTATGAGGCTGAGGTTGCAGAGCTGGTCAATTCCAAAACAGGCTTTAAGCTTTTTGAAAGGATAAACAAGATTGTGCTTCTTCCGGAAGAGTTCCAAGCCGGAAGGGAGTTGTCTGCAAAGGGCGAAATGATGCGCCATAAGATAAATCAGCTTTACCGCAAAGAAATATACGAGCTCTTTAAATAAACCTTTAAAACAAAGTCTATAAAGTTTAGCGTAAAGCCCTTATAAGAAAGAATCTTATAAGGGTTTTTTATGTTTAAAAACAATTATGCAAAAAAAAAGAACTCAGATGTTGAGTTCTTTTTTTGCGGCGAACTGGACTTGAACCAGCACACCCGTTAAGGCATCAGCACCTCAAGCTGACGTGTCTACCATTCCACCACCGCCGCAACTGAAATGGATTTTATCAGATAATCAAAAAAAAGTCAATAGCAAGATAAAAACTTCTCAATAATTTATACCCATGGATTTTCCGATTCTCCGCCTTCTTCAGTATTTTGTTGGTTAGATTCCGATTCTGTTGATTCTGTTGACCCTTCCTCGGTGTTTTCGGTTTCACTTAAGTTTTCGCCGTCTGCCGGAGGATCTATAAAAATTGAAGGATCTATTTCAATAGGTGCTGTGTCTATTTTTATTTCTTCTTCGCCTTGAGCTAAACCTGAGTCCTTAATTCTATCTATACCGATATCCCGTAATTTTATACCTGCTGTATGTTCCGTACAAATCTCAGTGGGTTCAGTACCATATAAAAAGGGCAGGGTAATGGTTTCATCCGTACAGTTTTCCGAAGGTATCATCCCCGATTTTTTGCAGACATCGACCATTATTACACCTTTTTCGGGCCTTACAAAATCTTTAAAGGGCTTGTTTTTATGAACCTCACGCATAAAGTTTGCCGCTACATATCCTGAAAGTGCGGCTCCTGCATTATCGGTTCCAAGCGAGTAACTTCCGCGGTCAAAACCGTACCAAACAACTGCCGAGTAGTATGGGGAATATATAGCCGTCCATGAGTCTGCCCAGTTTTGAGTTGTTCCCGATTTTGCAGCCATCGGCATTCTAAATGTCTTTCCCGTTTTTTCGTTTTTATAATCGAATTTTCTACCGCCGGAAGAAGCTCCGTAAAGGGTTCCCAAGGTAAGAGTCTTTTTAAGAATTTCCGTCATAATAAAGGCATTGCTGGGGCTTATAACCTGCATTGCGGCTCCGCGTCTGCGCTGTTCAATTCTCAAATCCAATTCCGGATCCATTATCGTAACTCCATCTCTGTCTTCTATTGCTCTTACGGCTATCGGGTCTACAGCCCTTCCTTGATTTCCGAATACTGCAAAGGCTCTTAAAAGCTGAGCAGGCGTTACTGCACTGATTCCGAGGGCTAAGGGATATACTTTTTCAAAGGTTTTATCTATTTCCGCAGGGTCTGTAATGCCCATGAGGCTTGCGATACGGTCTATGGCTCTGTCAAAACCTACCAGTTCCAAAGTTTTAATCGCCGGAATATTTAAAGAGAGGGGTAAGGCCTTATATACAAGAACAGTTCCGTTCCATTTACCGCTGTAGTTGTTAGGAATATATTGCACTCCGTCTGCCGATTCAAAAACCTGGGGAGTATCATCTAGTCTTGTGGCTGCAGTAATTATTTTTTCGTCAATAGCGGCCGAGTATATCAAAGGTTTTATTGTACTTCCTACCTGAAGTTTTGACTGGGTTGCTCTGATAAGCTGGTTGGTCTCGCTGTATTTGCTTCCCCCTATGATGGCTGTTATATAGCCTGTTTCATTTTCAATAGAAATAAAGGTACCTTCTACCACCCTTTCCATTAAAACTTCCTGTGTTTTGGCTGTTGACTGTTTTGTAAGAGTTTTTAAATTGTCTATACCGCATATTAGGGCTAGTACATCGATAGTATTGTTTAATTCGTTACGGTAATAGGAGTGAGTTTTTACCTTGAGCTGTTTTTCTCCGACATTTAGGGATTCTATTCCGAAGCATAGGCTTAATAGGGCCGTAAGGTTACTGTATTGCTCCGCCTGACTGAATGATGTGGATGTTGAGGCCGAAACCCTGTCATTAGCTATTGCAATGTATTTTTGAAACTCCCTATCGGCTATTTCTTGATGCCTTAAATCGCAGGTTGTATGTACGGTATACCCGTCCTTATAAAGGTTCATAGTTCCGTACATCATATTATCCGCTACTTCACGCCTTACATATTCCGAAAACCATCTGGCTTTGTCCTCACGGGTAAGCCATGCCGACAGGGCAATTCGGGTATAGTCAAAGTTAGCCCAGTAGTCTTCAAAAGATTCAGCAGCCTCTTCCTTCGATATAAAGCCTAAGCCTATCATACCTTCAAGGACATTTTCCTGTCTTTCCTTCGCCCTGTTCGGGTAATTAAAGGGATTATATCTTGTCGGGTTTGAAAGTTGAATGATTAAGATGGCAGCTTCTGCCGGCGTAAGTTCAGCAGCAGAGTGTCCGAAGTAAAAACGGGAGGCTGCGCTTACCCCGTTTGTTCCGCCTCCAAAATAGGCTTCATTTAGGTAGAGCATCATTATCTCGTCTTTTGAGTGCCGCCTTTCCATCTGGATAGCCCACCAAAGTTCTTTTACCTTTCTTTTTACGCTTTTATCGGTTCTGTCGCAATATAGGAGACCTGCAATTTGCTGAGTAATTGTACTTCCGCCTCCTAAGGACCTTCCTGTAAGCTGCCCTATGACAGCCCTGATGATTGATTTGATTCTAAAACCCTTGTGTTCATAGAAGAGGCGGTCCTCACGGGCTAAAAGAGCCGCAATCAGGTTAGGCGAAATATCTCCGTAGTTGATAAGCTCCCGTTTTTCGTCCAAAGAAAATTCGGTGATTAGATCCCCTCTGATATCCAATATTCTTGACGGCAGGGCCGGATTGAAGTCGACAAATAATTCACTCTGTTTTATATTTTTTGTCATTGCCAGCATTGTTCCGATGGCAAAGGCTCCTCCTGCCAGGATCAAAAAAATTAAAATAAGATATAGATATACTATCTTGCTCAGCTTATTCATAGTGTTATATAAGAACACAATTTTAAGTTTTTTACAAGTAGGTAGGTTTTGACAGTTTTAAAAGCAGATAATTTTTTTGTTAAGGTAAAAAAAAAGAGCCGGTTAAAAAACCGGCCCGCCCATCAGGCTATCGGCAGACGGTGGGTGGGAGGGGAACCGCCCGCCGATATTTATTTATCGGCTAAGTATCAAAAAACTTAAAGCTATCTTTTCTTATTTTTTAAAATAATCCATCTGATTTTATCTGCAATATTAAACAACTTGTACATAAGAGGTTTATAAACAAAGTCGAAGGTTCCTATATATTCTACCAATTGCGGATTATATCCTGCCTTAAATTTATGAAAGCCGTACCATGAATTTTCGGTATCCGGATTAGGCCCTAAGCAGCCCCAAAGATCAAAAATAGAACAATTTAAATTTTTTCCGTATTTAATTGCTTCCCACATTATGAGGTTATTGGGCATCAATTCCCTATGATTATTGCTTGAGGCTCCGTACGGATAGTAAAGTTTTCCGTTAAATTTAAAAAGGATCCATGCAGTTAAGACTTCTTCATTATAGACGGCTTCAAATATTCTAAGGGTATCCTTTGGGAAAGCTTTGAACATCCGCCTAAAATATTCCCCGTTATGATTAAAAAAGCCTTGTCTTTTTGTGGTTTCTTCCATCAGCTTTATATAATCTTCCATGCCTTCTTCGGTGCTCTCATCGATTATGGTAACCCCTTTTTTTTCGGCAAGACGGATATTATACCTTGTTTTGGAATGAAAAGAGGCTAAAAGTTCTTCTTCCGTTTTTTCGATATTTAAAAGAAAATTATATCTTTCAAAAAAAGGCTTTCCGTTTTTTGCTCCGTTTTTAAATAAGAATTCTTTCTTTTCTTCGATAAGAGTTTCTAAAGGATCTGCCTCATTAGAAGCTTCTTTTAAAGATCTGTCTTTTTGTACGGGCTTAAAGAGATCCGGCTCTATTTTTATAAAGACAGCTCTATGTTTTTTTGCCGCTTCTTTTAAGGCTTCGATGTGTTCTTGTTCCGGCATTAGGGTTTTTGAGGCTATGCCGACCGTATAATTAGTTTTGGGTATTTTAGAAAAAATAATCTGAATTCCGCTTTTTAATTTTCCGTCTTCAAAAAAACCTATTCTTTCAGGAATGGCTCCCATACTTTTTTTAAAGTCACCCCAAATCCATGATTGAATTGGATGAGATACAAGTTTGTCAAATTCTTCTTTATAATCATCAGTTAACAATTTAGTTTTTTTCATGTATAACCTCTTATTTTTTGTCGTTTACAAAATTGGCAGGATTTTTGGGTATACCTTGCTCATGTATTTCAAAATGAAGATGAGGTCCTGTTGACATTCCGGTAGAACCCACAGCGCCGATAATTGTACCCGATTTTACTGTTTCATTCAAGCTCGCATAGACCTTGCTTAAATGACCGTATAGGCTCGCTCTTCCGTCGGTGTGGGCTAAAATGATGTAGTTTCCATAAACTGCACTGTAAGATATTTCCTTTACTCTGCCTCCGGCACAGGCCATAACAGGACTTCCTGTGGGAGCTGCAAGGTCTATCCCGGGATGGTAACTTGTTTTGCCTGTGAATGGGTCCTGCCTTTTGCCGAAGCCTGAAGTCATAACAGCCTCTTTAAGAGGAAAGCGGTAAAAAGGCATAAAGAAAAAGGCTCTTACGGTTCCGTCAAAAATTTCTCCCGGAAAGCAAAAGACCTCCCGCTTTTCTTCCGTGCCGTATATTTTTATTTTTAAAGGCTCGGTCTTATACTTTTTAAAAAGAGCTTGAATAAGTTTTTCGATACTCGAAAGGGCTTTTTCGGGAAGATAAACTCCCGGCATTGTCGGAAGAATTAGAATCCGCCCTGCAATATCCGTTTGAACGGACTCAATTCTATTTAATGTTACAATTGCATCATAGGGAATAGAGCACCGGGCTGCAATTTTTATTATGGTGTCTTCACTGTTGGCCTTGTATGTATAAAATCTGATAGGAAGTTCATTTCCTGTTTTTGCTGCGGCTAAGGCCTTACGGGCCTCTGCCACATCATCGCTGTATTGAACAAAGATATAGTCATCAATATTTAATTTTTCTATCTGAGGATAGGGTATTTGGGCCTTTAATACCGAGGCCGAGAAAAAAAATAATAGAAATAGAAATTTAAAAGCCTTCATTACCGTTATTTTTTGACTGGTCTATTCCGAAGGCTAAAAACCCGTAGATAACAAAAATTAAAACAAGTACAATTAGAGCCGGTATCTTATTAAAGTTCAAAACTAAGTTGACACATAAGATAAGACCGCCTATTACGGTTATTTTTTTTAAGATTGAAATGATGAGTCCGCGAGGGCTTTTTTTATATGCTTTGATTGCCTTCTTTACCAAAAGGTAAAGAATTGCGCATACAAAGATACTTATGGAAATTATTGTGTATAAGCTTACATTTACCGTAGCTAAGAGCCACAAGGGGTAGGCTACCGCAATACCTGCAAGTACGCACACTCCGGCAATGGCCGAAAAGGTCAACAGGCCGAAAAAAACGGATCCGTATCCCTTAATAATTTTTCCAAAACTCATACAACCCTCCGGACTCGTGATTAAGGTTTAACCCGCCTAAAAATTTTAGCCGGATTATTCCTCTGAGATTGCTTCAACAGGACAAACACCTGCGCAAGCACCACAGCTGATGCATGTATCTGCATCAATCACATGTTTGCCGCCGGCTTCGCTGATAGCGTTTACGGGGCATTCACTTTCGCACGCGGCACAGTTCGTGCATTCGTTAGAAATTTTATAAGCCATTTGCATACTCCTTATTGTAAATTTCCGTGATCCTATTATAACATTTACATATAAAAAAGACAAGGTATCCGATTTTAAAAAAAAAGAGATTGGCACCTTTGCCAATCTCTAAATTAAACGTCCTTGAAATAAGATTCAAAACGTATCATTATCGGTTATAAAAAACGGCATCCGGATGTCAAAATAATGCCGTCTGTAACCCCGACCGTTAATTACATTATCGGGTGTATACAAAAAAAACTTAAATTTTTTACTTAAAATATGCAAAAAAAGACAAAATTTATGATAATTTTTAATAAAAAAGGGATATAAGAAAATCTTATATCCCTTTAAGTGCCGTCGGACAGAATCGAACTGTCGACACAAGGATTTTCAGTCCTTTGCTCTACCGACTGAGCTACAACGGCGTAACACAGGCGATATTATCAGTTTTTCCAAATTATGTCAATAGTTTTTTCAAATCTTTTTCCAATAAATTGCCTTGTTTAAATAGATTAGTTAATATATCAATTTGACGGGGCAGTGATCCGAGCCCATTACTCCGTCCAAAATAATAGAATCCTTTATCTTCGGCAAAAAAGAATCGTTTACACAATGGTAATCTATACGCCAGCCTATATTTTTCTCTCTGGCTCTAAAGCGGTAGCTCCACCATGTATATTTTGCAGGTTCTTGGCAAAAATGTCTAAAGGTGTCCGAATAACCTGATGAGGTAAACTCATCCATCCAGGCCCTTTCTTCGGGAAGGTAGCCCGGATTTTTTTCGTTGCTCTTGGGGTTTGCAAGGTCTATCGGCTTATGGGCTATGTTGTAGTCGCCGCAAAGGATTACGTTGTTTCCTTTTTTTTGAATGGAATCGCAGAATTCGAGGATGGCTGCACAAAATTCCAGCTTGTAGCCTAGGCGGGCTCCTCCGTCCTGCGAGTTGGGAAAATAAGCCGAAATAATTGAAAGCTTGTCAAAGTCGGCTACCAAGACCCTTCCTTCATCATCAAATTCCTTTAAACCCATGGTTCTTACCTGCAAGGGTTCTTTTTTTGTAAAAATGGCAGTTCCCGAATAGCCTGCCTTCTTTGCAGAAGCCCAATAGGCAAAATATTTTCCGTTCGGGAGATCCGGTTCCGTAAGCTCCTTGCTGAGTTGAGGCTTTGCTGCCTTTGTTTCCTGTACGCAAAGTACATCCGGATTTTCGGTATTTAGCCAATCCAAAAAGCCTTTTTTTTCTACAGCCCTAATGCCGTTTACATTCCATGAAATAATCGAATTCATTATAACCCCTATAAAAATGTTTTTTATAACTGAGACAAAATTTCCGTGTGGTCTTCAAAGATTGCAACGGTATGTTCCATGTGGCATGAAACTGACCTATCGGCCGTTACTACAGTCCATCCGTCTTTTTTTACTTCGACATCGGCTGTTCCCATGTTAATCATGGGCTCTATTGCGACCACCATTCCGGCTCTAAGGCGGGGATTCGGCCTCATTCTTTCAATCACGTTCGGAATACTCGGATCTTCGTGTACGCCGAGGCCTACTCCGTGTCCGCAATAGTCATAAACCACCCCGTAATTATGGGCGCTTGCCAGATTAAAGACAGCCTTCGAAATATCTGAAACTCTTTTACCTGCCTTGCATGCTTCGATTCCTGCGTAAAGGCACTGAGTAGTAACTTCCAAAAGTTTGAGGTTTTCCTTTGAAACATTTCCGACAGGATAGGTTACGCAGGCATCGCTTATGTAGCCTCCAAGGTCGATTCCTATATCCATCGAAACAAGGTCGCCGTCTTTTACTATTCTTTTTCCCGGAAGACCGTGAATTACCTCTTCATTTATCGAAATACAGGCTGCTCCCGGAAAACCTTCAGAATACCAGGCAGGAACACCGCCGATTTTTTTTATATAGTTGACACAAAAATCATCAAGCTCTTTTGTACTCATACCGGGTTTTATTACCGGTTTTAATTCTTCGAAAAGTTGGGCAAGGGCCTTACAGGACTTTCTGATGCCGTTAATTTGTTCTTCCGTTTTAATTATAATCATAGCGATTCTCCAATTGATTTTGAATAATTTTAACGCCCCTTAATTTGGGGCTGAGCAGCATTGCCTCATTTAAACATTGAGAGGCTCTGTATGTGTCTCCAAACCTATAATATATTTCGGACATACGCTTAAGGATGTTAGCTTTATCTATCTTTTTAAAGCCTAGTTCCAGAGCAGCTTCATAACAGTCTAAGGCAAGCTCGTCTTCGGTATACCTATGCAGTTTATCGCTTATTATGGATTTTATCAAGCCGGTAACCTCAGGAAAAAAATGTTTAAAATAAGGCTTTTCTTTTTCCATATAAAAGATTTCTTCCAAAAGCAAAAAAGATTCGTAGTATTCTCCGCGGAAATAAAGTTCTTCTGCAAGGACAAAGCCGCAGTCCATAAAATCTTCTTTATTAAAATACTTTGAAAGATAAAAGCCTCCTGCCTCGCTTCTTCTTTTATTGTATTCTTCTACGGCAGACTGTTCCAATCCGTGGAAAAGATCAAAAAAGATGAGTTTAGCCCGGCTTTCGTAATCCGTTTTTTTTAAAAGCCAAAGCCTGTAGTCAAAACTTTCCGCCGCATTTTTCTTTGAAAAAAAATCGAAATAATCAAATGGGTTTTCATCAGCAGTTTTTTCTTTTAAAAGACTTTGATAGGCATTTAAAAGAAGCCTCATAGCCGATTCGGATTTTTCCTTTTCTTCTTTTGTCTTATTTTGAGTTAAGTCCGGATGGTGAAGCTTAGCTTTTTTTCTAAAAGCCGTCTTTATTTCGGCTGCCGAGGCTTTCGGTGAAACTCCTAAAATGGCATAATTATCGTTTTTTTTCATCATAGAACCCGTGATGATAGCATTTATTTAGGCCGATGTCTAGTAGAAATTGAAAACTAACAATAAAGAAATTTGTCCGGTCTATAGCTTGACAATACATCTCCCTTATTTTAGAGTATAAATTCTATGAGAAAAAATAAACCTGTAAAGCAGCTTTTAACTCCCTGGGGCGAAAACATAAACCCTGACTGCCCCTTAAACGAATATCCGCGCCCTCAGCTTGTAAGGGAAAACTGGCAGTGCTTAAACGGTCCCTGGGACTATGCAATCACTGAAAGCTCCGTAATAACGGAAACTTATGAACTAACGGAAAACAAAGAGATTCCCGAAGCCTGGGACGGAACGATCATCGTTCCCTTTTCCCCTGAAAGCCTTTTGTCGGGTGTCAAAAAACAGCTTCTTCCCGGACAAACGCTGTGGTACCGCAGAGTCTTTGCCTTTGAAAAATGTAAGGAGGGCGAAAGGCTTTTATTGCATTTCGGTGCGGTCGATCAGCATTGTTCCGTATACATAAACGGCAAAAAGGCAGGCTCCCATTCGGGAGGTTACTGGCCCTTTTATTTCGATATAAGCGACTTTTTAAAAGACGGTAAAAGCGAAATTATAGTTTCCGTTACGGATGATACGGATTCAGGGGATGAAGCCTACGGGAAGCAAACCTTAAACCGCGGAGAGATTTGGTACACGGGACAAAGCGGTATTTGGCAGACGGTATGGTGCGAAAGAGTTCCCGCCTCCTACATCGAGGATATAAAAATCACCCAGCGCTTTAAAGAAGCCGAGGTTGAGCTTGAGCTTTTTATTGGCGGAGGCGGGGCCGTCCCTCTTGGCTCCAATTCTTCTCTTACAGACAATGCTTCTTTGACCTGCAATGCTTTGGTTACAATCTTTGACGGGAAAAAAACGATTGTAACAGGAAACTTTCAAAATAACCGCGCACTTTTAAAGATGCCTGAAGACTTTAAAAGCTGGAGCCCCGAAAGTCCTTTTTTATACGATGTCGAAATCAATGCGGGAAAAGATACCGTACGTTCTTATTTCGGTATGAGGGAATTCGGAATCCTTGAAGGGAAAGCGGGGCCTGTTTTAAGTTTAAACGGAAAGCCGATTTTTCATCACGGCCTTTTGGATCAAGGCTATTGGAGCGACGGTATGTACACCGCACCTTCCGATGAGGCAATGATATGGGAAATTAAAACGCTTAAAAACATGGGCTTTAATATGCTAAGGAAACACATAAAAATAGAACCTCTTCGCTGGTATTATCACTGCGATAAAATCGGTATGCTTGTATGGCAGGACTTTGTAAGCGGAGGAGGCCCTTATAAAGACCTCTTCGTAAAATACGCTCCCTGGCTCGGCTTTAAGTTTAAGGACGGAAAAAGCCGTTATGCTCTTCACGGAAGAAAAAGCGAAACGGGCCGTAAAATTTTTATGCGCGATGCGGAACGTACCATCGATTTATTGTACAGTGTAACTTCTCTTGCAGTTTGGGTTCCCTTTAACGAGGGCTGGGGGCAGTTTGATGCCTCATCTACAGCTTCCTTTGTACGCAAAAAGGATGCAAGGCGTTTAATTGACCATGCAAGCGGTTACTTTGATCAGGGCGCGGGCGATTTTCACAGCTACCATATTTATTACAAGGCTTTTAGGCCTAAAAAAGACAAGCGGGGCAGGGTACTCGCCCTTACTGAATTCGGAGGTTTCAGTTTGCCTTTTCAAGGGCGCATGAGCTCCGATATTTTATTCGGCTATAAAATGTTCAAAACAAAAAAAGAATTGAATGAGGCCGTATGGAGGCTTTATTCAAAGGATGTTTTCCCTGCTATCGAAAAAGGCTTGAGCGCTTCAATCTATACTCAGGTAAGCGATGTAGAAGATGAAATAAACGGCATATTCACCTATGACCGCAGGGAAACGAAATTTAATGAAGATTTGGGATTAAAAATTGCAAAAACATTAAACGAAATTTTTAAAAAAAATTATTAAATTTCCAACTATTGAATTTATTTACGGTCTTTTGTATAATTTTAGCGGCTAAAATAGCTTTTTTCTATAATTTTTTAAGGAGAAATCTAATGGGAATTTATAACTACACTGTTAAAGACAGCTTAGGAAATGACTTTTCTTTTAAAGATTATAAAGATCATGTCATTTTAATAGTGAACACGGCTTGCGAGTGAGGCCTTACCCCTCACTTCCAAGGTTTGGAAGCATTATACAAAGAATACAAGGATAAGAACTTCCTTGTTGCAGCCTTTCCGTGCAATCAGTTCGGAGGCCAAGATCCCGGAACAAACGAAGAAATAAGAAATTTTGCTAAAAGCAAGTACGGGGTTTCTTTCCCCATAATGGCAAAAATTGAAGTAAACGGTGAAAATACCGAACCTCTTTTTTCTTTTTTAAAAAAAGCTTCAAACAGCGAAGATATCAAATGGAATTTTGCCAAATTCTTAGTAGACAAAACAGGAGAAAGAGTTACTGCCTATGCACCGACTGTTGCTCCTGAAGAGTTAAAAAAAGATATCGAAAAACTTTTGGACTAAGAGTCTTGATTGGAGGTAATTATATGATAATAAACAAAAATGAAGTGCCTAAAAAGCTGAAACCTAATTTACGCGGCGGAAAGGGCGAAATAAGCGTAATAGAATTTTTAAGTGTCAGAACTGTCGAAAACTGCCGTATGTTTTCCGAAATGACTGTCCCGGTTGGAGCAAGTATAGGAGAACATGTTCATACAGGTGAAACCGAAATCTACATTATACATGAAGGTACCGGACTTGTTACCGATATGGGTGAAAAGCAGGAAGTAGGCCCGGGAGATGTAGTAATCACCGAGGATAACCAGCTTCACAGCCTTGAGAACACCGGCTCTGAGCCGATGGTTTTGACAACTATAGTAATTAAACATTAGGAGTTATGATGAAATTTAAGCACATTTTTATGGTTTTATTTTTTGCGGTACTTTTTCAAATTTTGGGAGCTCAGGCTGTTTTAAGTCCTGAAGTTCTCAACAAAATAAATGGAGCCGTATTTGAAGTTGTTGTTTTAAAACCTGAAGAGGGGAAGGTGGAATATGAAAAAAAACTTCCTATGGACAGGATTCCCTTTGCAATACGAAACGACAAATACATTCCTATCGGAACCGCTTTTTTAATGGATGACGGTAAATTTTACTCGGCCGCCCATGTTTTTAATCTTTATGAAGAAAGTTTTTATAACGACTATTATCTCCGTGCCGTCTCCGGTGCAATCTATAAGGTAGGATCGGTTTTAAGCTACTCTGTAGAAAGGGATTTTATAGTGTTTGAGGCAGAAAATTATAAGCATGTAAAGGGCGAAGGGCTTTCGGTTTTAAATGAGTTTAATTTAAATACTCCGACCTTTTCCGTAGGCAATGCTTTAGGAGAAGGTATTATTATCCGTAACGGACTTCTTACAAGTCAAACCTTTGAGGAAAGAAACGGAGAATGGAAGTGGCTTAGGTTTTCGGCAGCAGCAAGTCCCGGCAATTCCGGAGGACCTCTTATTTCACCCGACGGAATGGTCTTGGGTATTATTACCATGAAAAGCGAAAACGAAAATTTAAACTATGCACTTCCCTTTGCCGAGACAAAGAATATTGCAAAAAATATCGGTACGGTATATCTTCCCATTTTTTATAACCTGCCGCATATTCTTGAAGAAAGAGCTTTTTATGAATATCGAAATGAACAAAAGCTTCCAAAAAAACTGACTGAGCTTCGTAAGTCTATTATCCTTGATTACAAAAATTTCACCTTGGATATAATTAAGGATTTAAAGAAAAAATATGATTTTTTGGGTAGTGAGAATTTTATTAAAGGAGAAGGCTCTACAGAACTTTTGTATGACTCTTGGAATCCGAGTTTTTCTCTCATCTTAGCAAGAGAAGAAAATAAAAGATGGGATCTTTTTTTGCCTAATGATATAAAAGAATATAAGCTGCCTCAAAACGGAAATGTAATTTACGGTAAGATGCTTGGTTCTGTTATGGCAATTGTAAAAAAGCCTAATGACATTGATCAAAAAACTCTTATAACATCTCCAAAACTATATATGGATTATATTTTAACTGCATCCAGAATGTATAGATATATAGCAGGAGAAAAAATTGCAATATCTTCTTATGGAGAGCCCTCACGAAGTGAAAGTCATGTTGACATTTACGGAAGAAAATGGCTGGTAAATTATTGGGAGCTTCCATTTGCCGATTCTGAGGTAATATCCTTTGCTCTTCCTGTTCCGGGAGGCATCTTTGTTATAACAAGGATCGATTCCATTTCTTCGATCAGAAACGGTCATAATTATGATTATGCATTTTTATCGGATTATATCCTTCCATCTTATTCCGGAACCTTCGGCGAATGGAAAGAATTTTTTAATCTGCCTCCAAAAACTTATCCCATAGATCCTATATTCTCTTCGATGAAATTTAATTTTGATTCCAAGAATACGGCTATAAAGGCCGGTGACTATGACTTTGTAATTTCTCAAAAAGATTTTGCTGCAGATAAAGACACAAACATGGATCTTTCCTTGGGCTTTTTTGTAAAAGACAACAAACCTGCCTTTGATATATGTGCAGTTAATATGTATTCAAATTCTCGAAGTGATGATTATACATATATACGTTTTGCAAAAACCCTAAGACCTCCCAAAAATGCTCCCCAAGATTTCCTTGAAGCATGGCAGCAAAAAATAGATCAGGCAGCTCCTTATAATGCAAAACCTTATAACCAAGATCAGTATACTTGTTATGATGAAACTATTTTTATGGGAGATATAAAAAAATCCGATAAGGAAAAACTTGATAAGCTGTATTATATAAGCTTGGAGTTGAAGCAGCAGAATAGGTTAGACGAAATTCAAAAACTTGCTTCTCAAATTAAAAAGAATCTTAAAATATCCGTTAAAAATAAATAAATTTGGAGGTTTATTATGGCAAATGAATTTAAGGCAAAGGCCGAAATCGATTTAGGCGAAGGTTTTAAAGTTGAATGCGAGGCATCCGGTAAGAAGATTATTGTTGACGAACCGGTCAGCTTCGGCGGAACCGATTTGGGTATGAACCCGATCGAAGTTCTTTTGAGCGGCCTTGGAGCTTGTAAGTGCGTTATTTCAAAGATGCTTGCAAAGAAAAAAGGTCTAAAATTGGATTATTTGGCTGTAGAATGTATTGGTTCTTTCGGCTCAGGGAAGGTAGGTCTTTCCGAGATTGAAACGATATATCATATTAAGTCGGATGCTTCCGATGAGGAACTTGAAAAGTTTATGACCTTGGTTGACAATAATTGTCCGGTAAACGACACACTCAAAAATCCACTCCTCATAACTCACAGGCTTATTAGAGCTTAAGTCTTTTGTAGTTTTCTTGGATATGAAAGATACGGGTTTATTTAATCCGTATCTTTTTGTGTTTCTTGTTTCTTGACCTTTTTCTTTCGGCGGACATGCTTAACCTGTTTACCGAGTTTTGCTGGGCGGGCTTGAGTTCTTTCCATTGATACCTTAATTCCCAAATCATTTAAAATACTCTTTACTGCAAACTCCAACTCTTTTCTTTGCGGATTCATCGGAAGAATAAAATGCCTGCATTCTTTATACACATAAGTGTAGACCTCTTGAGGAAGGCCTTCAGGATCTGCAATCAGCCTTGTATAATCTTTTAATAAGGATTTTAAGCATTCTCCCTGTTTTATTTGAGGTTTAGCATCGACTTCCTTATCCAAAAGGGCTAGATTTTCTAAATACATCTTTTTGAATTTGGAAGAAGAATCTATAAAGGCACAGGCTCCCGGCTGTATGTAAACATAGAGTTTAAAGTCTAAAAGTTTTTTTATGATATCGCTTGAGTGCCCGCTAAAAATAATCTTGTTTATTTCTTCCGTTATTCTGGAGGGGGAAACAAATTCCAAAAGATGGGCATTTTTACGTATTTGAAGTTGAACAAAAAACGGAATGCTCGAATCCGTCATTGCGGCATACTTGATTGCACGTATCATTCTTACAGGGTCTTCCGAAAATATAAGTTGAAGCGGAATAATAGGTCGTATTTTTTTCGATTTTATATCCTTAACACCGCCTACATAATCGATTACGAGCTCATGGATTGGGTCATAATAAAGAGCATTTAGGGTAAAATCTCGTCTATGTACATCTTCGTCAATTGTACCGAATTTATTTCCTATGCTTCCGTCTTCGGTAGATCTAAAGGTGCTTACTTCATATATCTTTTCTCCAAAAAATATATGAACCAACCTGAACCGCCGTCCTATAATTCTGGAATTCCGGAATATTTTCCGTATTTTTGAAGGTTCTGCCGAGGTTGCAATATCAAAATCTTTTGGAACATGGCCTATCAATAGATCCCTTACTGCTCCTCCTACTATGTAGGCTTCAAAACCTTGAGAATTTAAACGCTGTATAATTTTTACGGCTTCAAGGTCTATTTTTTCGGGGGCAATGTGGTGCTCGTCCTTAGTATAGACTAAAGCCTGCCGAACCTGCTTTCCTTCGGCATTTTGACCGTATCGAACTAACATTTTTGAGTGAATATATTGCATGTAAAGGGGATTTATGTCAATGAGTACCGATTATTTTTAGTAAAATTTTATGCTTTTAGATAAAAAAGCCCTTTAAAAATTCATCAGAATGTAGTAAAATATTCTTTCCATAAAATTGCATATTGGAGAAGTTGCGAAAAAATATGACAATAAATAATGCCGGATTCGGAACTATCATCTCTACAGATATTGTTGTTCTAAATGATCACGAAAGAACCTTGGTCGAACATGCTTTTGAGCGTTTGAATGAAGAATACAAGTCTGCCGTTTTAGAAATAGGAAAAAAGCTCATGGACTTGGAAAGAATGTCGTCTGCTATTTCCCGGTTTCCTTCCATTCATGAAACGAGCGTTCTTGCCGGCGAAAAACGCAGCCAAGAAACCCTCATAGAAACCTTATGTAAAACCCCTTCCGATGCCCGTACTCTTTCAATGCCCACAAAGGCTGTATTGGGACGAGGCTTTCTTGTTGCCAAATTCCATATTTTTTCGGCTCTAAGCAAGGTTGCTTCAAATTTCTCATTTTCGGAAGAAGAAATAGAAGAGCTCAGAGCAGCTACCATGAATATCATGTTTACTATTATGTCCGAAGATGTATATATTTCGATTTTGGACAGCAATATCTTGGATAAGCAAAAACAAGAAAAGGTTGCAAATGCTTTAACCTATCTTTGGGAACACCGTTTGGATCAAAACACCACTTCTTTTGCACCGGTCTTAACCCGTGTTTGGACTGCCCGTGATACAATCGCTCCCGTATTCGGCACAATGATGGGCACAAGCGAACTTTTTTTGCTTTCTTCCAAACTGGATGACTCATGGCAAAGCTTCATGCTTGCAAAACTTTCAAATAAAACGGTAGGGCAGTCGCTGGAAGAGTTTTTATTCGGCATCTCATATGAGGACATCCTCTATGTCCGAAATCAGCTGGTAAGCTGTAAGATACCGGCAATGGGCAGGGATGATGTGTCAAAACTCTTAAACAAACAGCTTGATTTTGATAATTCCGACCCGCGTCATTTTTACTCTTCCTATGTTCAGCGCCGAAACAACGCCGATGCCCGTAAGCGCCTCAACGCCGCCGGCCCCAAAAACACAATCGAAGATTACTACATCAGCTTCCTATTCGAAAAAGGCTTGGAGCTGAAAGACGGGAAGGCTGAAGGAAAAAAATGAAACCTATTCTCGTCAAGTATTTTTGGGGAGAACTGACGAGGATGGGGAGAATACTTCTTTATCTATGCAGGAACAAATCCTTATTTTCCTTATTCTCGGTCCGATAATCCGCTGATCAGCTTTTCGATCGTTTTTACCATAGGCTTATACCTCGCGAGGTTTTTGTTCGTCATATTGTCCCATGACGTGTACAAGTGCCCGAGCATGGCAGGGTTATCCTTATACAAAAGCGAATAGTCGATAAGAGCGTTTACCGCTTTAATGTTTTTGTAACTGGTAGGGAGGACTCTGAAGCCCTTGTTTAAAAAAAACGGAATGGAGCCGTAGCGTTCAAGAGCATCATAGTGCCAGTCGCAAATGATGATGTCATTAGGAATGTGGTCCACGGCAGAGGCAGTGCCGTTACATGAGCTTTCGTATTCACCCTTATAACCGCTGTCTTCATCATCGCAGTCGAGGAGGCGGTCTCCCCACATATACATTGTAAGTCCTCGTTTTTTGACACAGTGATCATAGAGTCTTTTCACAGCACCGGCAAAAAGCTCGGCCTTTTCTTTTCCGCGGCAAAGGGGACAGGCATCTTCGCCGATCAAAAACACCTCGTCCAAGCCGACATGGATTTTTTTTACCGAAAATACTTCGGTAATTTCGTCGATCAGGGCGAATAAAATTTGGTATACTTTTTCGTTGGAAGTGCACAGGCTTCGGCAATAAATGCCCTTATTACCTGGGTAGAGGCCGGGCGTTTCATCCAGTTCCGGATATGCTTTGAGAAGGTCAAAAGTTTTATCTTTCCACGACTGATGGCCTATGCAGTTGATTTCGGGGATGAGATCGATGGAAAGTCTCCTGCATTCGGCCGCAATTTCGCGTGCCGCAGATTCGGAAAGCCCGTATTTGTTGTAGAGTTTCGGATCGCATTTCCATTGATAATTGGTACCTATTGATAAAAAAAGCGTGTTGATTCCCCGTTTCTGCAAGCCCGGCAGTTCTTTTATCAGGTTTTTGACCGTTTTATCGGAATTGACATGTGTGTGAAAAGCAATGACGGATTTGCTTTCAGCTGCCCCGTTTGTTTGACTGTAAACAGCCGTCTGCAAAAGCAACAAGAGAAAGGGTATCAATATCCTTGATTTTTGTTTTAGGTTTATTGCTAGAATAATGAACCTCCTCTGCTATTTCCATCACTCCCACTCAATCGTTGCAGGCGGTTTTGAGGTTATGTCGTAGACTATTCGGTTTATGCCCCTTACCTCGTTTATGATACGGGAAGAAACCTTGTCCAGTATCTCGTAGGGGATGCGTACCCAGTCGGCTGTCATAAAGTCCGAGGTTTTTACTGCGCGCAGGGCGAGAGTATAGTCATATGTTCTAAAGTCTCCCATAACGCCTACCGTCTTTGTGGATGTAAGCACGGCAAAATACTGGCTTAAATCTTTTTTTATGTCTGCCCGTTCAAGTTCGCTCCGCCAGATTGCATCGGCTTCACGCAGGATATCTAGTTTTTCTTCGGTTATCTCGCCCATGATTCTTATGGCAAGGCCGGGACCGGGGAAGGGCTGGCGATGTACGAGATAATCGGGGAGGCCGAGCTCTGTGCCCAATTTTCTTATTTCGTCCTTAAATAGGGTTTTTAAGGGCTCAATCAATGACTTAAAACTTATGTGATCGGGAAGACCTCCGACATTGTGATGGCTTTTTATTACGGCAGACCCCTTGGCTCCGCTTTCAACTACATCAGCGTAAATTGTGCCTTGGGCAAGGAAGTCCACTGTTCCTATTTTTTTGGCTTCTTCTTCAAAAACGCGGATAAACTCTTCGCCGATTATCTTGCGTTTTTTTTCGGGATCTGAAACACCTTTTAACTTGCCTAAAAAACGGCTTTCCGCATTTACGCGGATAAAATTCATCGGAGTGTCCCTAAAGGCTGCCTCTACCTCGTCTCCCTCGTTTTTGCGCATAAGGCCGTGATCCACAAAGATACAGGTCAGATTTTTTCCTACAGCCTTGTTTAAAAGGGCTGCAAGCACGGAAGAGTCTACTCCTCCCGATAGGGCTAAAAGCACCTTGCCGTCACCGACCGTATTTTGTACATCTTTTATTGCCTCTGCCAAAAAGTTTTTCATGTTCCAATCACCCTTGGCTCCGCATACATTGTACAAAAAGTTTTTGATGATATTTTGGCCTTCTTCGGAATGTTCAACCTCGGCATGGAATTGGATGCCGTAAAGCTTTTTTTCCTTGTTTGCCATGGCAGCATTTTTTGTGTTTGCCGTTTGAGCTGCCGAGATAAAGCCCTCAGGGAGGCGAGAAACACAGTCTACATGGCTCATCCAAACCGAAGATTTGTCTTTGATGTTTTTAAATAGCGGCAGAGCCGTATCGAATTTAGTTAGGGTTTTACCGAATTCTCTTTTTAAGCTTTTTTCGACCTTGCCGCCGAGGCAATGGGCCATTGCCTGCATACCGTAGCAGATGCCTAAAATCGGAATACCTAATTCAAAAATTTCTTTTGGAGGAAGGGGCGCATTTTCTTCGTAAACACTGTTAGGTCCTCCCGTAAAAATAATACCGATCGGTTTATTTTCCTTTATGTAATCAAGGGCCTTTGAGGCTCCCACAATATCCGAATAAACATTCAGGTCGCGTACCCGCCTTGCTATGAGCTGATTATACTGACCGCCGAAATCCACAATTAAAATCTTTTCCGTAATCTTCATAAAAAACATTTTAGCCGATAAAAACTTTTTTTTCAAGTAAATAAGTTGTTTTATCCACGGAAATCAATTTTACTACTGATTACATCTTACTCTTGTATTAAAGTTTTTCGATTTCTTCAGCGGAGAGCCCCGATATTTCTTTAATCAACGCTATATCAAAGTTCTTTAGTTTCATCATTTTAGCAGTTTCAAGTCTGGTTTGATAAGAACCTTGAGATATACCTTGTTGAATACCTTGTTGAATACCTTCGAACAGTCCAGCTCTTCGTGCGTCCATTTCAAATGATTTTAATAACATATACTCCCTCCGTTTTTCTTCGTCTTCTTTGGTTTCATTTACCCGCTTTTCAAGTTGTTTGGTAAATGTTGTCTCAGGCGGATTCCCATTCATATATGATAAAAAAGCTTTTAGGTTTTTATCGCCACATTCCGCGGCTCTACTGTTTACTATTATTTTTGTCGTTCCGTCATCAAAAACCTGTCCCGTTTCTCTGCACTCCGGCTTTATCGTGATACCGGTAAGCCTTCCTGTAGGTAATCAAAGGTGCATAAAAAAATTATAAAGGTATCGGGTAAGTTATTATAGTCTCCGCCCTTATTTATGGCACTATTGTCGATAGCACATTGATAGTACCTCATACGTTCGGGTAGGTTCTTTTGATCAGTGGTTTGCATCTCAACATCATAGAGCTTGCCTTGCTTATCCTCAATCATAATGTCGACACGTACACCCTTGGAAGCAATTTGAGTTTCTATCGGCTTTTGTTTAAACAGTTTAATTATCTTACCGACTTTATCTTTTAGAAGCATGGTCAAAAGTTCTTTGCACAGTTCAGGGTCTTCCATAACGGTGCAGAAGATATAATCGTCAACAATGGTCAAGTCGTCAAAGTTTTTCATCATCAATACCCGCCTCCACGTTGAGTATAGCATAAAATTAAGCAAAGAGCAACTATTTTGATTCGCGGAAATTAATTTTTATTTAAGCCATAAAAAAAGCCCCATCTTTTATTGAGATGGAGCTTTTTAAGGGTCAGTGTAAAATTAGAATTTGTAGCCTACGCCTACACCGAATTCTAACTTCATTGTGTGACCGCCCTTTGCCTTTGCTTCTTTTGCTGTTGAGGTCTGTCTTAAATCAAAGCCGAAGGTTGCCTTGGGTGTTACAAAGAGGTTACCCGTAACGGTTATATCTGCTCCTGCACCTAATACTAAATAAGTGTGATTTAAGTCTTTCTTTAGATCATCACTCATATGTTCTTTTATATCTTTGCCGTCATTCTTAGCAGAAACGTTGAAGTCGAATTCAAGGCCTGCTAAGGGATATAGCTTTACGATCTCGGCAATGGTAAAGGGATATTTTCCCAAAACCGAAAGGCGGAAATTGGTATTGGAAACTTTGCTATCGGTTTCAGATACTGAATTTCCCTCTCCATCGTTAGCTTTAAGTGCTAGGCCGCCTACACTGAAATTGAGACCTAAGCCGGCTCTTACATACTCGGCATCAAAGAAACCGTTAATGCCGAAAAAGTTCATAGAGGCGGTAGCTTTTGCTTTTTCAATTTTTGCTGTGTTCCATGCATGAGCAAAGCTAAAGTCGCCGCCTGCACTAAGATCAAGTGCAGCCAAAGGTGTTGCAATCAATGCAACCAATAAAAAAACAAAAATAAGTTTTTTCACGTGATTCTCCTTTTCCGTAAGTTCCTTAAGTTTACGGATTAAATCTTTTTTTTTGAGAAAATTCTCATTTTGTTGTAGTCTTATAAACTGTTAATAATTTGATTGATAAGTTTACTTGATACAACACCTAAACGAGTATAGTTTATTTAAAAAAAAAGTCAAGCCCTTCATTCTTTTTTTAACAATATCTTTTACAATTTATATAATCAATTTTTAATTGACTTATGGTAATGATTGTGTTATACTTTTTTTTAAGAGGTATACAAATGTTTTTAAACAGTGTAGCCATCCGCACGGATGAAATGGAAAAATCACTTGAGTTTTATGAAAAAGTACTTGGATTTACTTTTAATTATATGATGTCGGCAGCTCCCGGCAAAAGGATCGCTTTTTTGACTGAGCCTGACAGTGGAATGAATTTGGAGCTTATCAGCCATGATGTTCCAAAGCCCGATAACGGAAGCAGAATTTCGCTCACCGTTCAAGTAGAACAAATAAGCGAGGCTGAAAAGTACCTAAAGTCTAAAAATGTCCGCATTACGGCCCCTCCCAGAACGGTAAAAGACGGTAAAAAGATTTTGACTGCCGTAGATCCTAACGGGGTTGAAATAGACTTCATCGAATTCAAAAAAGAAAACGACTAAAGCCATATAAAAATTATCCGGAGGTAATATGATTAAAACAGTAAAAGATGTAAATTTAAAGGATAAACGCATAATAATGCGTGTCGATTTTAACGTTCCCATGAAAGACGGAGTAGTGCAGGACGATACCCGAATAAGGGCCGCCCTTCCTACCATAAACTATATACTTGAACAAGGAGCAAGATCCCTTGTTTTGATGAGCCATTTGGGCGATCCTGCAAAAGATACAAAAAAAGCCAAGGAAAAGGCAGAAAAAGACGGAAAAACCTTTGATGAGGCTTCATACATTAACGGAAAGCACAGGATGAAGCCGGTGGCCGAATACCTATCCGGTCTTCTCAAACTTCCGGTTGATTTTGCTCCTTCCTGCATGGGGCAGCTTGAAAGAGTAAAGGCCCTTCCTCAGGGCGGAATTTTAATGCTTGAAAACACCCGCTTCCATAAGGAAGAAACTTCAAAAGAAAAGGCCGAACAGCAAGTTCTGGCAAAGGAACTCAGCTTGTACGGCGATATTTATGTAAATGATGCCTTCGGCACAGCCCACAGAGCCCATGCTTCTACAGCCGAAATTTCAAACTTTGTCAATACAAGGGTTGCAGGCTTTCTCATGGAAAAAGAAATTAAATATCTTGAGCCCATGTTAAATAAGCCCGAAAAGCCTATGACTGCAATTATAGGCGGAGCAAAGGTTTCTTCAAAAATCGCAGTTTTAGAAAGCCTTTTAAAAAATGCTTCATCTTTAATAATAGGAGGAGGCATGGCCTATACCTTCTTAAAGGTTCAAGGAAAGAAAATCGGTAAGTCCTTGTTTGAAGAAGATTTTATGGATACTGCCAAAAATCTGTTGGATGAGGCTGAAAAGCAGGGTGTAAAAATCATCCTTCCTGTTGATCATGTATGTTCCGAAACCTTTTCTCCAAATGCCGAAGCAGTTTTAGTTGAAGGCATCGATATTCCCGATAATTTTATGGGAATGGATGTAGGTCCTAAGACCTTGGCTCTTTATAAAGACATCGTTTTGAAGTCAAAGTCCATCGTATGGAACGGACCTGTCGGCGTTTTTGAATTCGATGCCTTTGCAAAGGGTACCGAAAAAACGGCTTATCTTGTGGCGGAAGCAACCGGAAAAGGTGCTTTAAGCATTGTAGGCGGAGGAGACTCTGTTGCAGCTGTAAATAAGTTCAATCTTGCCGATAAGATGAGCCATGTTTCTACCGGAGGAGGAGCCTCTCTTGAATTCCTTGAAGGAAAGGTGCTCCCGGGCATTGCATGTCTTGACACGATTTAATTTTAATGAGAAATAGGGCAAATAAAAGAGCTTTTTTTTCTGTTTTTCTCTTGATTTTTCTTTATGTAAAAGCTTTTTCTGCGGGTGTTTCGGTTACCGACGCTGCTGGAAGACTTGATCTCGATATCTCATGGGACCCGCTTTCTCAAGAACTTATTTTTATGAAAAATAACTCTGAAGTTAGCTGTAAGGTAGGTGAAAATCTTATAGTCTTCGATAACGAAAAAGCCGATTTTATTCCGCCTCCATATCAAAAAGACGGCCTTACCTTTATAAGCGGTGAAATGTACAAAAAGCTTGAAACATTTTTTGCCGTACCTCAAAAAGAAACAAAGTACAGGGTTGGAGTTATCTTGATAGATCCCGGGCACGGAGGTAAGGACCCGGGCTGTGTCGGCTCCTATGTCGAAAATAAAAAAACGGTAGTACTCAATGAAAAAACGGTAGCCTTAAAGGTCAGTTTGGACCTATACAAGATGCTTAAAAAAGCCTATCCGGACAAAAAGATCCTTTTAACCAGAAATAAAGATGTCTATCCGACCCTTGAAGAAAGGGTAAACATGGCAAATTCCGTAAAATTAAAAAAAAATGAGAGTATTCTCTATGTTTCAATCCATGTAAATGCCTCCCTCAACTCAAAGGCTTCCGGTTTTGAGGTCTGGTATCTTCCTCCTGAGTATAGGCGGGAGGTAGTAGATAAAAAGACCGTGCCGAAAGAAATTCACTCCATACTTAATTCGATGATGGAAGAAGAATTTACAATGGAAAGTATTTTAATGGCTCAAAATATTTTGGACGGTTTGGATGCCCAGATCGGAAAAAAGAGTCCCAATAGAGGAATACGCGAAAATCAGTGGTTTGTGGTTCGTAATGTAAAGATGCCCAGCGTTTTGATAGAGCTTGGTTTTATCAGCAATAAAACCGAAATAAAGCTTTTAAACTCCCCTGACTACTTGAAAAAATGCTCCTTGGGTATATATAATGGTCTTTCTGCTTTTATAAGCAATTTTGAAACTAATTGATTTCGGGGTATGTAATGAATTACATAAAAACAAAGATTATTTCGGCCTCTTTATTGATTGTCATAATAATAATTGTGCTTTTTACATCTGTTTTTAATAAAAAACACGATAGGTATGTTCTTTTTTTTAAGAATTCCATAACAGGAAAGATTGATACGGAAATCCGTTATGTTCCGGTCCAAAATATAACGGAGCCGGAAGCTGCTTTTTTTGAAGAATTAATGCTTGGACCGGTTAATCATCATTGTTATTCTTTTATCGAAGCCGGCTCCAAATTGCTCTCCTGTTTTGTAAAAGACGGTATTTTATATGCAGATTTACCTTTAATTTTTATCGAAGATATAAAGCAAGAGTTTGATTCCGATGAAATTAAGGCTCTTTTGCAAAAGAATATATTTACAAATTGCAAGGACTTAAAAGCTGCTCATATCTTCATTGAGGGTATAGAGATTTACGAATTATTAAAAAAATAACACTAAAAATCAAAAAAAGTGTTGACAAAATTGAATTATTACGTATACTTATAGTATACAGGGCATAAATTAAGTGCATAAAAGGAGTTTTTGAATGAAAAAAACATTTATACTTGTTGCTATGGCATTCCTTTTAATGGGTGCCGTTGCGGTTGCTGAGGAAGCGATTATTATTGATTTCGCACTGTTGAATGCAGATATTATCGCAGATCCTAATGGTAAGATGACACAAAACAGAAGAACCGTTATGGATTACGGTCAAGTAGCCGGTGCCTCTTACACAGATGAGCAAAAAGCTTTGATGAGATCATCTTTAGCTCTTGAGCAGTGGGAAGTTGAATTGAATTCTTCCGCTCAGAACCCTCTTTCAGTTGGAGTTTCAACAGTTAAGGAAGCTGAAGTAAGAGCTGAAGGCGAGAAATTTGCCGGTCAGAAATTGATGGGCGTCCGCATCTTGTTCCCCGAGTGGGCAAACAATGCTAATGCAAAAATTAAGCCCGGATTTTTAATTCCTGCTTATGAAAGAATGGCCCAGGTTGATGATCAAGGAAATTTGCAGGAGCCTACTGCAGAAGAGAAGGCTTCCGGTAAATCAAGATTTGAAGAAGGCTATGGTGTTGTTCGAAATACCGGCGTTATCAAGTCCATTGCAGTAAATACCTATGGTATGAACTTCCCTCATGGTCTTTATGTTCTTCTTAGAGATCAGAACAATGTAGTTAAGAGATACTTCATGGGTTACCTCTTGTTTGATGGTTGGAGAGAAATGGTATGGAATAATCCTTCATATATTGCACATGTAAAGGCTAGGGAATTAAGGCTTTATCCTGTTTACCCTGTAGCTCTTCCTCATGTAGCTTTTGAAGGTTTCTTAATTACCCGTGACGCTGCTCATGACGGCGGAGATGCTATCGCATACTTCAAAGATGTTAAGATCATCTATGACAAAGCTGTTTTGACAACAGTACGTGACTTTGCTGATGAGGACCTCTGGGGTATTCAAACAGAAAGAGAAATGAAGAGAAAGAAGATTGAAGTTGAAAAATTCGGCCATATTCAAGTTTTACGATTCCTCGAGCAGGAAAAGTTGGCTACAGAAGAAGGTTTCACACCTTCTGAAGGTTCCGAAAAGAAAGAACAATAAGTTCTAAAAAATTATAAAGCGGTCGGGACTGCTCGGCCGCTTTTGTTTGATGTCCCTGTAATAATGATTTTACCAAAATATGTTGTCTGAAGACTTGCCTTGGCTCCCTAAAAAAGAAAAATTAAGGGAGATTTATACTTCTTATGTGCCTCATTTAAATGTTTTGATAGTGCGCATAGAGGAGTTTCTACGTTCGATAGTAAAAATAACTTCTGCTCCTACATATAAAACGAGGGTAAAAAGCTTTAATAGTTATTATTTGAAACTGTTAAAATTTCCTCCTAAAAAGGATACGTCAGATCTTCCTGTTCTTACCGATATTCTGGGCGTAAGGATAATATGTCCGTTTTTACAGGATATAAATGAAGTTGAAACAATTCTGCTAAAGAATTTTACAATAATAGAAGTGGAACGTAAGGGTTCCGAAAGAACTTTTAGAGAATTCGGGTATGAATCGGTGCATTTTTTGCTTGAGATACCTGAAGAATTTAAGGTAGGTCTTGTTTTACCTAAAAATTTAATTTTTGAGATTCAGCTTCGGACTATTCTTCAAGATGCTTGGGCTGAGGTTGAACATGAACTGGTATATAAGTCGGAGTTTTCTCCTTTTGATCAACCTTTAAAAAGAAAGCTTGCTTCGATAAACGCAAGTTTGAGCTTGGCTGATATTATTTTTCAGGAAATTCGCGATTATCAAAACAAACTTAATACCGAGCTTGAAAAAAGGCGCTTTGAATTTTATTCTATGGCTGATGAATATACGGCTCAAGTTTTACCTGAAACTAATATTGTTCAACATGATAATGTCGAACATGGAGAGGAGGTTAAACTTGCCGAAACTATAGACGATTTGATTTTAGCTGCAATTGAAGCTCATAATCAAAATCTTTTTGATAAGGCCGAAAAGATTTATACAAAGATAATTGAACAAAATCCTAACGATATAGTTTTGTCGGTTGTATTTAAACACAGAGGTATGGCCTATTTTGCCCAAGCTAATTATGAAGAGGCTTATGCCGATTTTTTGCAGAGTTGTAAATATAATCCTGCAAATTTTCGTTCTCTTTATTATGTTGGAATTGCTTTAACTCTCTTAAACAGAGATGATGAAGCCATTGAATATTTTACAAAATCGCTTGAAACAAATAAATTTCAAGCCCATGTTTATTTTAGGCGTGCCTTGTCCTATTTTAAACTGGCCTTATATCCTGAAGCTGCCAAGGACTTGGATTCTGCCTCGGATCTTGGTTTAGCTGAAGAAGATGCAAAAAAATTGCGTATAGCTATTGCAAAAAAAATTGATATGGTGTAATCTAAGCGGCTGTATTATGTCATATACAATAACTATAGTTTTAAATTAATTACGGAGGTACCTTAAATGAAAAATCGATCTGCGATTAAAAGACATAACCAGAGCGAAGTCCGTCGAATGCGAAACCGCTCTGCAAAGAGTGAAGTACGTACAACAGCTAGAAAGTATACTGAGGCTGTTCATGCAGCTAATGCGGAAAGTGCCGCAGCCTTACTTCGCGAGCTATCCAGTCAGCTTGATTCTGCAGCCCGAAAAGGAATTTTAACAAAGAATTCGGCAGCCCGCAAAAAGTCAAGAATGCAGCTCTTGTACAACGCTTCATTTGCAGCAAAATAAGAATGAAGAAAACCGCAAAACCGATTTTGGGATTGCGGTATTTTTTTATAGCTTACCCAATTTGTCATTCACCTAAAGATGAAAGAAAAACGCTCAAAAATAGACATAATAGATTCCGTTTATCGAAATAATCCTCAATATCAACTTAAGCAGATTAATGCTATAACTAATTTGTTTTTAGAGGAGCTTTCTATACTTTTGCAGCAAGGAGTACCTGTAGAGATACGCGGTTTGGGTTCTTTCGATTTTACTGTTTTACATGGAAGGAAAAATGCCCGCAACCCTAAAACGGGAGAAACCGTTTTGACTGATGATAGATGTAAAATAAGGTTTAAGCCGGGAAAAGAACTAAAAGATTCCCTTAATAAAATAAATATAAAAGAGTTTTTTGATAATGAAAAATAAATTTGTCTTTTTTTGTTTGAATCTTCTGCTTGCCGTTTTAGGTTCTATTCTTTTTGCATTATCTCACCCTAATTATTTGAATCTCAACGGTTTCGGTTTTTTAGCCTACATAGCCCTTGTTCCGTTTTTTTTATTGCTTAAAAGGACTAAGCTAAAGTTTTCGTTTTTATGGGGTGCTTTTTCAGGAAGTTTTTCATATTTTATATTTAATTTTTGGATAATATTTTTTCATCCTCTTGCTATTTATATAATACTTGCAAAGTATTGTATTTTTTATTCCTTTTTGTTTTTTGTTTTAAAAATAATAGATTCATATGCTTTAAAATATGGCTTTATTTTTCAAGCGATAGCTTGGGTCGCGTTTGAATATTTAAACACTCTAGGTTTTTTAGGTTACTCCTACGGTATAATTGGCTATACACAATGGAATTTTCCCATATTAATTCGAGTATCTTCAATATTTGGAGTATGGGGACTCTCTTTTTTACTTGTTTACTTTTCATCTTGTTCAGCCTCCTTTCTTTTTGATTTTTATAAAGAAAAAGACATAAAAAATGTTTACAAAAGATATAAATTACCTATGATGATTTGGATAGGTACATTTTTTGCCTTTATTTTATATGGAGCTTTTACAAAAAAAAATCTTTCGGAAATTCCAAAAACAAAGATTGCTCTTGTCCAGCCTAATAGGGACCCATGGCTTGGAAATTTGGAAGTTTATAGAAATAATTATGAAGAACTTAAAGATTTATCGGAAAAGGCTATTGAAAATTTTCCTGATATAGAATTAGTAGTCTGGCCGGAAACTGCTTTTATTCCTATGATAAGATGGCATTATAAATACACCTCAACCTCTAATCCTAATTCTCTTTTGGTGCGGGAATTACTGAATTTTTTGAATAATCAAAAAGTTTCTTTTTTAATAGGAAATGATGAAGGTGTTTTGGATAAAAAATTTTTAGATAACAATTTTGACAGTCTTGAGGATAAGAAGCTTGACTATAATGCAGCCTTACTCTTTATTCCTAAAAAAAATGTTTTACCTCCTGAGCCTCAAGTGTACCGAAAAATGCACTTAGTTCCTTTTACAGAGCATTTTCCTTATCAAAAACTTTTTCCGCAAGTTTATGAATTTTTAAAAGAAAACGATACTCATTTTTGGGAAAAAGGTAAAGAAGCAAATCTTCTTGAATTTAAGAATTTAAAAATAGGAACTCCAATTTGTTTTGAAGATACCTTCGGTTATATTTCAAGAGCTTTTTCAAAAAAAGGAGCCAATATAATCATTAATCTTACAAATGATGCTTGGGCTCAAAGTGCCGTAAGTCAGTACCAGCATTTATCTATGGCAGTTTTTAGGGCTGTCGAAAACCGTCTTCCCGTTTTAAGAGCTGCAAGTTCAGGTCAGACTGCTTTTATCGATCAAAACGGAAATATTCAAAAAATGCTTCCGCCATTTACCAAGGACGTTTTGGTTGCAGATGTAACCGTCTTGACAGAAGGGTATAAAACCGTTTACTCTTATCTTGTTGATTTTTTTGGATTGCTTTGCACAGTGGTTTTAATTTCAAATTTGTGCTTTATCATAATTAATAAATTTATTAAAAAAGATCGGAGGTCAAATGAAACGGAATAATAAATATAAGGAAAAGAATGTTACGGTTTTAGGTAAAGAAACCGTATTTGACGGGGTGATGAAATTCTCCGAAACTTTACAAATTGAAGGAAAATTTATCGGGGCCATAGATTCTCAAGGCTCTTTATACATTTCAAAAAATGCAGATTGCAGAGTTCAATATGTTAAGGCTGCTTCGATAGTTGTTGAAGGTGCTGTTGTAGGTTCTCTATCTGCTGCCGACAAGGTGGATCTAAAATCAGGATGTTCCGTTAAGGGTGATATTACGGCCGGACGTCTCAGGATAGCCGATAAGGTTTCTTTTGAAGGTTCTGTTAGAATGATTAAAAATAACAGTTTCCCCGAAAAAAATTTTTTTTCTATAAAGTCCGATCAGCTTAAAGAACAGCTCAGCCGTGAATAATGCTTTTTTTAAGGAGGCTTAAATGATTGATTTTGAGCTTATAAAAAAAGTTTTTTTAGTTCTAAAAGAAAGGAAGATTAAGCTTATAACTGCCGAATCCTTGACCGGAGGCTTGATAGCTTCCGAATTCACAAAGATACCGGGAACGTCAGAGGTGTTTTGGGGCGGTTATGTTGTGTACACGGCTCAAGCAAAAATAGCTTTTTTAAATATAGAACCTAAGTTAATAGAAACATTTGGCGTAATAAGCCCGCAAAACGTAGAAGCTATGGCCTTCGGTGCCGTTAAAAATTTCTTTGACACGTCTTTTACTCCTGAACCTGTAGTTTCTATTGCCGTAAGCGGAGCTGCCGGTCCTTCAAGTCTTGAAGGTCATCCTCCCGGAACAGTATGTATTTCTTCCGCTTTCTTTTATCCGAAATCTTTTGATTCTAAAAAATCCCATGATTTAAAAACTTTAAAAAAAGAAGATCTTGTTTTTAAAACTCATACTTATGAGTTTTCAGGTTCAAGGGATGAGGTAAGGGAACAAACTTTAAATAAAGCTTTTTTTCATATTTTATCCTTAACGAAAAGAACGGCAACCCCCGGGTTGGAACTGCCGTGATTTTAAGTGTTGAACCGAAATTAATATATAAACTGTTTTTCTTAAGACTCCTCCAAATCTTTTATTCGTATGGGATAACCTCAGTTCTCCACAAAATCATAAAATGAATAGCTGTATCCTCATACTTTGTTCCCTTGTACACATCCAATATCGTAATCTTAACATCTTCTTGTTCCGGCAAAAAGCCTATATCCACAGTTTGCGGATGGGGCGTATCCTTTACGGTAAATTCTTTTTTCTTGCCGCTTATAACTCCCTCAACCATTATCTTTTTAATTCTCCCATTTTCATCGTAAAGCTTAGGATTCGAAGCGGAAATATAACCGTTCATCAAGAGTATGTATTTATAAAAAGATCTGTTTTCGGTGCTTATTGTAAAGGTCTCTCCTATACCCCAGCCGTCTACACCTTCTACCCAAGGGGTGTCCTGTTCCATAATTGATAAATTTTCTATTTTATAGTCTCTTTTTCCTTCTTTCGATTCTTCGACAAAATACGAACTTACATTTTCATAATTAAAACAAGGATACTCTCCTGTTCCTCCCATGGGAAAATCAGAAAAAAAGTCTGAAGCTTTTTTACCCTTGCGTGCAGGCAGCATACCGAGGCCTACAATACCGTCTTTATTTTCTCCCAAAGCTTTTTTTGCCAAGCCCGTTAGAAGCATAAATTTATTTCCGTAATAGTTTTTTGATTCGGGATTAAGTCCTGCATATAGGTCTTCAGGCATATCGGCATTCAATTCAAATAAGGGAAAGCGGCCTATATACTTTTTTTTGTAAGTATAGATTTTTTTTACTCTTTTCTGATTTGCATTATACCAGCTTATTTCGATCTTGTTTCCTTTTTGGAATTCAATAAAATAGGGGCATGGTACCGTATCCGTATATCCGAATCCTGCCAAATCAAAGTTTTGTCCTACGGCAAAACTACCCATAATTAAAAAAAGACATAAAAATAAGCTTTTTTTAAATAAACCGATTTTACTTTTTAAAAACATTTTTTTTCTCCTCATAAAAGTTTTATTCGTATGGAATAACTTCGGTCCTCCACAAAATCATAAAATGAATAGCAGTGTCTTCGTACTTTGTTCCCTTGTAAACATCCAATATGGTAATCTTAACATCTTCTTGTTCGGGTAAAAAACTTATGTCCACAGTTTGCGGATGGGGCGTGTCCTTTACTATAAATTCTTTTTTCTTGCCGCTTGTAAGACCCTCAACCATTATCTTTTTAATTCTTCCGTTTTCATCATAAAGTTTAGGATTTGAAGCGGAAATGTAACCGTTCATCAAGAGTATGTATTTATCATCACTGCTCTTCCATGTTTTTATAACAAAGGACTCTCCTATACCCCAGCCGTCTACACCTTCTACCCAAGGAGTGTCTTCTCTCATGTCGCATAGATTTTCTATCTTGTATTCTCTTTTTCCTTCCTTTGATTTTTCGACAAGATGAGAACTTACATTTTCATAATTGAATAAAGGATACTCTCCTGTTCCTCCCATGGGAAATCTTGTAAAAAATCCTGAAGCTTTTTTCCCCTTGTGTGCGGGCAGCATGCCGAGGCCTATAACGGCATCCTCGTTTTCTCCCCAAGCTTTTTTTGCTAATCCCGTTAAAAGCATAAATTTATTGCCTAAATATTCTTTTGATTTTGGATCAAGGTTTGCATATAGGTCATCGGGCATATCGGTATTCAATTCAAATAATGGAAAACGGCCTATGTACTTTTTTTTGTAAGTATAGACCTTTTTTACCTCTTCTTCTTTTGCATTATACCAGCTTATTTCGATCTTATTTCCTTTTTGGAATTCGATAAAATAACCAAGTGGAACTCCGCCGGTATATCCGAAGCCTGCCAAATCAAAGTTTTGCCCCATTGCAAAACTCCCCATAATTAAAAAAAGACACAAAAGTGAACTTTTTTTTAATAAACCGATCTTTCTTTTTAAAAACATTTTCTTCATCTCCTTATAAAAGTTTTATTCGTATGGAATAACTTCGGTCCTCCACAAAATCATAAAATGAATAGCTGTATCCTCATACTTTGTTCCCTTGTACACATCCAATATCGTAATCTTAACATCTTCTTGTTCCGGCAAAAAGCCTATATCCACAGTTTGCGGATGGGGCGTATCCTTTACGGTAAATTCTTTTTTCTTGCCGCTTATAACTCCCTCAACCATTATCTTTTTAATTCTCCCATTTTCATCGTAAAGCTTAGGATTCGAAGCGGAAATATAACCGTTCATCAGTAAAATGTATTTATCATCATTGTTATTCCATGTTTTTATAACAAAGGACTCTCCTATACCCCAGCCGTCTACACCTTCTACCCAAGGAGTGTCTTCTCTCATGTCGCATAGATTTTCTATCTTGTATTCTCTTTTTCCTTCCTTTGATTTTTCGACAAGATGAGAACTTACATTTTCATAGTAAAAATAAGGTGTTTCTCCTGAGCCCCCTGAGGGAAATCTTGTAAAAAAGCCTTCTGCTTTTTTACCCTTGTGTGCAGGCAGCATGCCAAGACCTATAATATCATCCTCGTTTTCTTTCCAAGCTTTTTTTACCAAGCCCGTTAAAAGCATAAATTTATTTCCGTAGTAATTTTTTGATTCGGGATTAAGTCCTGCATATAGGCCTTCAGGTATATCGGCATCCAATTCAAATAAGGGAAACCTACCTATATATTTTTTTTTGTAAGTGTAGAGCTTTTTTACTCTTTTCTGATTTGCATTGTACCAGCTTATTTCGATTTTGTTTCCTTTTTGGAATTCAATAAAATAGGGGCATGGTACCATACCTGTATATCCGAAGCCTGCCAAATCAAAGTTTTGTCCTACGGCAAAACTACCCATAATTAAAAAAAGACATAAAAATAAGCTTTTTTTAAATAAACCGATTTTACTTTTTAAAAACATTTTTTTTCTCCTCATAAAAGTTTTTAAGTAATTTTTTAGCCCGGACAGGTTTTTAACCTGTCCGGAGAATGTTGCTAGTAAATAATTATATATTTACATGCCGTTTAGATGTTATGGTAACGCTGATATTTTCGGGAGTGATTCCTGTCAACATATTCATAAAATCATCATGTGTGGACTGTCCTCCTGTTATGGACGAAATACATCCTGCAGACCAAGGATTAATCCATATCCTATTACCGCCGTCTTCCGGTATAAAACCTTCTTTATATTCGGTAGCATGAAAAAGAAAGTACTTGGAATTTATACCATCCCTAATATTTTTAGGAATGTTTGAATCCTTAGTTTGCAGCCTCAACGTATTTGCAAATTTTATTGAATTATATGTACCATCTGCTTGCTCTGTCAGGTCTTCTGCCGTAAAATAATATTTACCGTCAGGTAAGGTCATACCACCTCGTTCATCGGCAAAGGCTTTACTTTCCGCATTAGCACCAACCATGTCCTGAATATTGCACTTTACAACCTGCCCATTTGCTAACTTTACGGTCTCAATAGTCCGAACCGAATCGAATTTATTTCCGTACCCGTCATGCTCACGCTTAATCGAAATATCCATACCATCTACCTTAAAATCATCAAAGGTAACGTCCTGCCCCCTTATATCGCTGGCAACAACGAGGCTTGAAGGCTTTTTGTTTGTATACTTATCAAGTATATCTTTTTTTGTTCCTCCTATAGCATCATTATAAAAATCATCTTCGGATGACTTTCTTTTGGAGAACAAAGCCATCCTCGCTCTCTCACTTGGTGAAGGAGGTTTAGGGCCCGCATCGTCTGCTTGTGTTGTCTGCGTAGTATTGTTTGCTGCAGGCGGGGTGTTTGTTTGTCCTTCGCTTTCTCCGGTTCCGGTTTCACTGTTTCCATCATCATCCGTAGGAAGATTTATGTTTCCTCCTGTTTCATCATCACCATTATCCGATGTATCTCCTGAAGAATCATTACCGTCTCCATCATTGTCCGAGTTATCGGCCGGCGGATTATTATCGTCTACCGGATTGCCCGGGCTCGGCGGATTGTTGCCGTCTACCGGATTGCCGGGTTCAGATGTATCACCGTCAGGATTTTCACAATCTCCGTTTCCTCCATCATCATTGCTGTTGTTCGGCGGATTTCCAGGGTTGTCTGTGCCGGGCTCCGGTGCAGGACTTGGATCAGGGCTGGGCGTGGGTGCATAATGATGGTTTCCGTCATCATCGATTATATGGATCGGGTCCGGTGACGGATTGCATACATGGATATCCCTTGTGTTTACTGTGGTGGCACCTCCAACTACATTCATCAGATCATCCATTTCTAATAAGTGATATAAATCTTTCCCATTTTCCATAAATTTCTCCTTGTAAAAAAATATTTTTTCCATGCATAGAAAATATGGAAGCTTTCGGAAATCACTTAATTTTCCTCCTGCCTCCATTATATTATAGCTTTTAGCTAAAAACAATAGTACTTTTTTTAAAAATATATTTTTTTTTATTTTTTTTATCTAAGCTTATTTTTTTCTCTCTTGACACTATGACACCTATCGTATAATATTAACCTTAATTGGAGGACTATATGAAATTGGTTTTGGTCAGGCATGGCGAAAGTGAATGGAATAAGCTTAATCTATTTACCGGCTGGACGGATGTAGATTTAAGCGAAAAGGGTGTAGAAGAAGCAAAGGAGGGCGGAACTTACTTAAAAAAAGAAGGTTTTGACTTCGATATATGCTATACCTCCTATCTAAAAAGGGCAATCCACACCCTCAATCATATTTTAAGCGAGATGGATAGAGAATGGCTTCCCGTCATAAAAACTTGGAAGCTGAACGAAAGGCATTATGGGGCCTTGCAGGGCTTAAACAAAGCAGAAACAGCCGAAAAATACGGAGAGGATCAGGTAAAAATTTGGCGCCGATCCTTTGATATTGCCCCTCCTGTCTTGGAAGGAGGAGATAAGCGTTGTCCCTATTTGCAGGAACAATACAGGGGTATTGAAAAAGCGGAGCTCCCTCTAACCGAAAGCTTAAAAGATACCATAGCCAGAGCCGTTCCTTTTTTTGAAGAGACTATAAAGCCTCAAATGCTTGAAGGAAAAAGAATTCTTATAACAGCCCATGGGAACTCCCTCAGGGCATTGGTCAAGTACTTTGAAAATTTAAGCGATGAAGAAATCATTTCCGTAAATATTCCGACAGGCGTTCCCTTGGTCTACGAATTCGATAAGAATTTTAAGGTTATGAGTAAACGCTATCTGGGAGACCAAGAAAAAATAAACGCAAAAATAAATGCAGTTGCAAATCAAGGAAAAAAGAAATAAGGTAAGAATATAAAATGAAGCGAATTTTAGTAGGATGCATAAATCACGAGTCGAACAGCTTTAATCCTATTATTACGGGTATTGAAGATTTTGTTATTTTTAGAGGAGAAGAAGTTTTAACAAAAGGTTTAAAACCCTATTACTCTTCTACCGGAATTATCGAAACTATTCAAAAATGGGGCTGGGAGGTAGTACCTGCCGTAGTTGCAAGGGCTGTTCCGAACGGCTTGGTGGATTATAATCTATATACCGAGCTTAAAAAAGATTTTTTAGCCTATATAGATAAGGCCCTTTTAGAAGCTCCGATTGACGGCATCTGCTTAGGCCTTCACGGTTCTTTAAAGGTTCAAAAAATAGGACCTGCCGAAGGAGACCTTTTAAAAGCAATCCGCGAAAAGCTTCCCCATATTCCTTTAACGACAGCTTTGGACATGCATGCTACCGTAACCGATGAGATGATTAAATATTGTGACGGTATCGTAGGTTATAAAACCGCTCCTCATATTGACTGCTATGAAACCGGTGTCCATGCAGCCGAACTTTTAAAAGCTGCCTTAGAGCCTTCAAATAAACTTTGTATAGGAAGGGTAAAAATCCCCATGCTGGTGGCAGGAGAAAAAAGCGAAACCGCCGCCGAGCCTATGAAGAGTTTAATCGCCTCTTGTGTCGAGGCCGAAAAGGATAATGGCTTGCTTGCCGCCTCCGTTCTTTTGGGCTTTCCGTGGGCAGACAGCAAGGATAACGGAGTAAACATTGTAACAACTGCCTTAAACGATCAGGCCCTTGCAGACAGGGCAGCCTTAAAGATAGCCAAGGAATTTTGGGCCGAGCGTCATAATTTTAAATTTAAGGTAGAGCATTATGATTCCTTTACTGCAATAAAAACCGCAGTTGAATCGGTAATGCAAAATAAAGAATGCCCCGTCTTTGTCTCCGATTCGGGAGATAATCCTACAGCCGGTTCTACCGGAGATTCCACCGAGTGCTTTGAGGCTCTTTTAAAACAAAAAGAAGCTTTAAGAGCTCTACCCACTAAGGTGCTTTATTCCGGATTTTTCGATAAGGCTGCCGTTGAAAAATGCTTTGAGGCAGGGGAGGGGGCTTCCTTAGAAATAACTATAGGCGGAACATGGGATAAAATCAACGGCAAAAAAATTCCTTGCTCCGTAAAGGTTTTAAAACTTGTAAAAAACTACGGCGTTTATGATTCCCGATTGGCTTTTGTCGAAATGGAAGACATAAGAATAGTTTTAACCTCAAATCACATAGGCTTTGGGGATGATGAACTTTTGCCTGCCTTGGGTGTAAATGCAGAAGATTATTGTATAGTCATTGTAAAGCTGGGTTATTTGGAACCCTGTTTTCAAAAAATAGCAAAGAGGGCGATACTGGCGGAATCTAAGGGCTGTTCAAACGAGGTCTTGGAAACCTTGGATTACCCTCAAACTCCGCGTCCAATATATCCCTTGGATAAGGACATGGATATAAAATTATAATTTAAAATCGGTTGGTGTTATGAATAGAGAGAGTGTGCTGCGTTTTGGAATCGATGTCGGATCGACTACCGTAAAGGTTATTGTTTTAGAAGATGACGGAACGGTTTTGTTCAGTAAGTATCAAAGGCATAGGGCCGATATACGGACAACTATTATATCCGTTTGCGAACTTGCTGTTGAAGCTGTCGAAAAAAAATACGGAGAAGATGTAGAGCTCTCCCTCATTGTAACGGGATCAGGAGGGCTTGCCGTTTCGCACTGGCTCAATATTCCCTTTATTCAAGAGGTCGTAGCCTCAACTGCCGCCGTAAAAAAAATAATTCCTCACACCGATGTTATAATAGAACTCGGCGGCGAGGATGCAAAGATTACTTATTTTGAGCACGCCAATATCGAGCAAAGAATGAACGGAACCTGTGCAGGAGGTACGGGCTCTTTTATAGACCAGATGGCCGCCCTCTTGGAAACCGATGCCTTGGGCTTAAACGAGCTTGCAAAAAATGCTAAGACCATTTACCCTATAGCCGCCCGCTGCGGAGTCTTTGCCAAGACCGACGTTCAGCCCCTTATAAACGAGGGCGCAAAAAGAGAGGACATAGCAGCCAGCATCTTTCAGGCTGTTGTAAGCCAGACTATTTCGGGCCTTGCCTGCGGTAAGCCCATAAGGGGAAAGGTTGCTTTTTTGGGAGGCCCCTTACATTTTTTAGATCAGTTAAGGCACAGGTTTATCGAAACCTTAAAGCTTAAAGAAGATGAAATTATCACTCCTGAAAATTCGGAACTCTTTGTAGCCATGGGGGCAGCCTTGAGTGCCGCCGGAGGCTTTAAGATACCTAAGACTTCAAGCTCTCCCTTTAACCGGTCTGCTCTCTTGGACCTAAAAAAGGCTCAGTTTAAAACCTCTACAAAAAAGGACGAAAATAAATCGCCTCTTGTTTTTGAGGAGGAGCCTGAGACAAAACCCCGGTTTATAGCACTTTCAAAATTCAAAAAAGATATTTATAAGATAGCTTCTTCCGAGATGCCCGAGGTTCAGCGCCTTCCTCCTCTTTTTAAAAATGAAGAAGAACTTGAGACTTTCAGGATAAGGCATGCAAAGGAAAAAGCTCCCTCGGCCGATATTTCCTCTGCTTCCGGCCCCGTCTTTTTAGGGCTTGATGCAGGCTCAACTACCACCAAGGCCGTTTTAATTGATGGGGAAGGAAAAATTCTCTGGCGTTTTTATGATGTAAATGCAGGAAATCCTGTCGAACTTGCAGTAAGGGTTTTAAAAGACCTTTACAAAATGCTTCCTCCAAAAGCCTATATAGCCCGCTCCGTTTCTACAGGATATGGGGAGGGGCTTTTTCAGGCTGCTTTGGGTGTAGATGCAGGAGAGGTTGAAACGATCGCACACTACCGTGCCGCAGAATTCTTTTTACCCGGAGTAGACTTCCTTTTGGATATAGGCGGTCAAGATATGAAGTGCCTCCGCATGAAAAACGGAGCCATAAGCTCTATTCAGCTGAATGAGGCTTGTTCCTCAGGCTGCGGAAGCTTTTTGGATAACTTTGCCCGATCCCTCGGAATGAGCATAAGCGAATTTGCAAATAAGGCTCTTCTTGCCGAAAAACCCGTAGATTTAGGTACACGATGCACGGTTTTTATGAACAGCCGCGTTAAGCAGGCTCAAAAAGAAGGAGCCTCGGTAGGAGACATTTCTTCAGGTCTTTCTTATTCCGTTATAAAAAATGCCCTCTTTAAGGTTATTAAATTGCGCGATGCCTCCGAGGTAGGAAGCAAGGTAATAGTGCAGGGCGGAACCTTTAATAACGATGCCGTTTTGCGTGCCTTTGAGCTCGTTTCGGGAAGACAGGCTGTCCGCCCCGATGTTGCAGGCCTTATGGGTGCATACGGAGCTGCCTTAATTGCAAAAGATCAATGGCATGACCTTGACGAAGAAAATCTTTCCGAAGGAAAAATAAGATCGAACATTGCCGATATGGAAGGCTTGGAAAACTTTAAGGTAAAGCTTGATTTATTGCGCTGTCCCAAATGCCCGAATAACTGCCTTTTAACCGTAAATACCTTCGACATTTGCGGGGTAAAGCGCCGTTTTATTACGGGAAACAGGTGTGAGCGCGGTGCAGAACTCGATAAAAACAGCGGAATTGAAGAGTGTTCATCTCAAGTTTCCTCTAAAGATCAAGAAGATGTAAACAAAAAAGATATACCCAACCTCTTTGACTGGAAGTATAAGAGGCTTTTTAAATATAAGCCCATTCCTAAAAATGAAGCTCCACGAGGCGAGATAGGAATTCCGCGGGTTTTAAACATGTACGAAAACTATCCGTTCTGGTTTACCTTTTTTACTGAGCTGGGATTTTCGGTTAGAATTTCTCCCCGCTCAACCAGAGGAACCTACGAGATGGGTCTTGAATCTATTCCGTCCGAATCGGTTTGTTATCCCGGAAAGATAGCTCACGGTCATATTGAGGCCCTCTTAAAATTAGGCGTAAAAAATATTTTCTATCCCTGTATTCCCTACGAAAAAAAAGAAGATGACGGAGCCGGAAATCATTATAATTGCCCCATTGTTACAAGCTATCCTGAGGTTCTAAAAAACAATATCGATGTTCTCAGGCAGGATGCAAATATAATTTATTTAAATCCCTTTTTACCCTATTATGACAAGAACCGATTGATAGATCGTCTTCATGAGGAGCTGGGTGCAAAGTTTTCGATACGTTTGGAAGAAATAATGACTGCCGTTAATGCGGCATGGACCGAAGAAGAAGGCTTTAAAAAGGAAACGGAGGAGAAGGGAGAAGAGGTTTTACGCATAATGAAAGAAAAAAATCTTAAAGGCATTGTGCTTGCAGGCCGTCCCTATCACCTTGACCCCGAAATAAACCACGGCATCCCTGAAATGCTCAACGGTCTCGGTCTTGCGGTTTTAACCGAGGACTCGGTTGCCCACCTAGGAAAAATAGAGCGGCCCTTGCGTGTCGTAGATCAGTGGACTTATCATAACCGTCTCTATAGGGCCGGAAACTTTACTGCAACTCAAGATAATCTGGAATTTATACAGCTTACCAGCTTCGGCTGCGGTTTGGATGCGGTAACGGCCGATCAGGTTCAGGAAATAGTTGAGTCAAAGGGGAAGATGTACACCCTCATAAAAATAGATGAGGGTTCAAACCTCGGAGCCGTGAGAATAAGAGTACGTAGTCTTTTGGCTGCTGTCAAGGAAAGAAAGAGGCATAAACTTTCTTTAACAAAAAAAAGCTCGGCCTATGAGCGCATAGTTTTTTCAAAGGATATGGAAAAACGATACACTATTTTAGCCCCTCAGATGTCTCCCATTCATTTTGACCTTATAGGGGCAGCTATTTCTCATTCAGGCTATAATCTTGAAATTCTTACCGAAATAGATCAAACTGCCGTAGAGTACGGCTTAAAGTATATAAACAATGATGCCTGTTATCCTGCCATCATTGTTGCAGGACAGATGATAGCAGCCCTAAAATCTGGCCGCTACGATTTACGCACCACAGCTTTGGCGATTACCCAAACAGGGGGAGGCTGTCGGGCCACAAACTACATAGGCTTTATCAGGCGGGCCCTTATAGATGCCGGTTTGGGCTTTGTTCCGGTAATAGGTATCAGTGCCCAGTCCATCGAAAAAAATCCCGGTTTTAAATTAAAGCTCCCTGTTTTACACAGGGTTGCTCAAGCCATGTGCTTAGGCGACCTTTTGATGAGGGTGCTTTACCGTACCCGCCCATACGAAAAGGTTCCCGGTTCTGCAAACGAAATATATAAAAAATATGCCGTCCGTATCAAGGATGAGTTAAAAAAAATGTCCTCTAAAAAATATAGGGAAATAATAAACGGTATTGTAAGCGAGTTCGACAATCTCCCCTTAAGAAATATCCGAAAACCGAGGGTCGGCGTAGTAGGGGAAATCCTGGTTAAATTCCACCCTGCAGCCAATAACGATATCTTTAGTACAATCGAAAGAGAAGGAGCGGAATGTGTCGTTCCTGATCTCTTGGACTTTTTTCTTTATTCTTCTGTTTCGGGTATCTATCACAATACCTATCTCGATTATTCGTTTAAAAAACGATTCATTGCAAATTTTACAATCTGGGTCATGGAAAGATACAGAAAGCCTATAAAAAAAGCTTTAAAGCGAAGCAAGCGTTTTACTCCTCCTGAGAGCATATACAGACTAGCTGATTCAGTAGACGGAATTTTGCAGCTGGGTAATGTGACGGGAGAAGGCTGGTTCTTGACGGCTGAAATGATAGAACTCATTCATTCAGGCGTTTCAAATATTGCCTGTGTTCAGCCCTTTGCCTGCCTCCCCAATCATGTAACCGGCAAGGGAATGATAAAGGAGCTGCGACGCCGTTACCCTGAGGCCAATATCTCTGCCATCGACTTCGACCCGGGGGCGAGCGAGGTAAACCAGCTCAACCGCTTAAAACTCCTCCTAGCCAATGCCAAACCCGGCCTCCACCCCGATGAAACAAAGTGAGAAGTCCTTTGTACTTTTCTCCCCTTCTTGACACTAAACTTTTTATTTTAGTATAATTTTAGCTTATAATAATAAGGAGTTTACTTTGACAAGAGATTTAGGAATATTAAAGGGAATTTATCTTGCTCCTTACATGCAGGTTGCTACCGCCTTAATCGGAAAGGCCCGTCATGCAGGAGGAAATATGTTCCGGCATCAGGTAGATACTATGGGCATTCTTATAGACTACGGATACATCGACAGTGTTCTTTTAAAGGCTTCTTTAATTCATGATGTTATCGAAGATATAGAGGATTTTAATGTAAACGAAATTTTAAGTATCGATTCCGAATCAGGACAGGTTTATGAGCTTGTTTTGGAGGTTACAAAGAAAAAGGGTCAAGAGAAGACCGAATATCTAAAAAACATAATAAAAAACGGGTCCGAAAAGGCTAAAATTTTAAAATGTGCCGACAGAATAAGCAATATGATAAGTTTGGGTTTTGTGACGGATCCCGAATTTATTGAACGCTATTGCAATGAGACGGAGCTCTATATTTTTCCTATAGCTTTGGAAGTTAATTTTGAAATGTACAAGGAGCTTATGGCCTTGGTAGTTTCTCGCAGACAATATTTGGTTGAGTGCGGTTATCTTGAAGAAAGTATAAAAAAAATGCGCAAGGCACGGTAAAACAGTTTAGGGGAATTACGATAAACAGTTCACGGGGGTATTTATGATTGAAATTTCAAATGTTTCAAAGGCTTACGGATCTTCTAAAACAAAGGCTGTAGACGGTATTTCGGTAAACGTAAAAAACGGCGAAATCTTCGGCTTTTTAGGGCCGAACGGAGCCGGAAAAACAACTACAATTAAGATGATAACGGGTGTCCTTAATCCCGATTCCGGAGCAATAATTGTTGACGGCATAAACATAGCCGATGACCCTATGGAAGCAAAAAGAAGAATAGGCTATGTTACCGATAACCCGGAACTTTTTTCTCAGCTTAAGGCTGCCGAATACTTAAATTTTATAGGCGATGTTTATGGAGTACCCGCAGATTTAAGACAAGAAAGAATAGAGCGGTATACCAAGCTTTTCGGCATAAATGAAGCCTTAAACGGGAGTATAGGAAGCTTTTCCCACGGAATGAAGCAAAAACTTTTGGTTACCGGAAGCCTCTTATCCGATCCTCCTGTTTGGATCTTGGATGAACCTATGGTAGGCTTGGATCCTAAATCTGCCTTTTCCCTAAAAGAAATTATGAGAGAAAGAGCAGACGCAGGAAAGGTCGTTTTCTTTTCGACCCATGTCATGGAAGTAGCCGAAAAACTTTGCGACAGGCTTGCAATCATAAATGCAGGTAAGATTATGTTTGAAGGCTCTTTACAGGAGCTGCGTGAAAAAAGAGGCGAAAACGCTTCTCTTGAAAAGCTCTTTTTGGAGCTTGTTGACGATAAATATTCTTCTGATTTTGAAAACGGGGACGCTTAAAGAGAGCTAAAAGTTATGAAAGTTTTTTTTAGATTGGTTAAAATTTATTTGGCTTCGGTTTTTAATTTTAAAAATTTTAAGGCTCAAATTCAAAAAAGAAAAAAGAAGGGCGGTCAAACCGTAACAAGAAATTCCAAGGCTAAGATACTCGGCATGGCGGTTTTGTTTTTAGTGGTTTTTGCCGAGTTTTTGTTTATCTTCGGCTTTTTTATTTTCGGCCTATACGGAACGGCACAGGCTGTAAACAATATAAGTATTCTTTTTGAGGTAACGGCTGTTATTATCTCTTTTATGAGTCTCCTATTCGGCTTTATGCTTACTGTTTCCACCTACTATATCGGTGAAATTGAAGAACAGTTTTTGTCTATGCCAATTAAGCCTCGTACCTTGTTCGCATCAAAATTTTGTGCAAACAGTATTAACTCTTTAATTACTTCTTTTGCATTTTTTGCAGTTTTGATGGGAATATACGGCTATATGGAGTCTCCGCCTCTTATATTTTATCTCTGGGCCCTCATCTGCTCCCTTGCGATTCCTCTCCCCATGATTTCCGCCTGTTATTTTGTTAATATCCTAATTATGCGTTTTAGTAAGGTGTTTAAAAATAAAAATGTTGTCATGGCTATAAACGGAATTTTAGGTATGGCCTTGGCCCTGGGCTTCAATTATATAATCCAATCGGCTGCTGGTTCCGATCCTGAGGCTCTTTATAAAATAGTCGAATCCAATGCTGTTATCTTCCAAAATTACGGCTTATACTATCCTCCCATAAAACTTGTAGGCCATATACTAAGTGAACCGGCTTCCATTACAAGCTTTTTATATCTAGTAGTCCTTATTGCCCTTTGTGGAGCCCTTCCGGCCTTGGTCATCGGTCTTATGTCAAAACTTTATACCGAAAGCCTTATAGGTTTTAACGAAAAAAGCGTAAAAAAACTTGAAGCAAAACAGGTTTCAGCCTTTTTACATAAAAACATAAAAAGCTCAAGCCCCTTTATGGCCTATTTAAAGAGGGAATTTAAAATGATGAACCGTACTCCGGTTTATCTTTTAAACGGCCCCTTTTCGATTATATTTATGCCGATATTGATAATCGTTATAAGTATTGCAAAGGGGACAAACTTAAATAATGTGCCGCCTCATGTACTTGATTTTATGCAGGGAAATGCGGGCTTTGTAATTACGGGCCTTGCAGCAGGCTTTTTAGGTTCTATGACTAACATTGCAGATACGGCTCTTTCAAGGGATGCCAAATTTATCCCTTTTATTAAGAGTCTGCCTATTGATATTGCAGCTTATATGTACGCTAAATTAGCCCATGCCATGATTTTCGCTCTTTTTGCCATAGTAATAGGGGTTGGTTTTGCAGGCTTTGTATTTAAATTCGGCCTTCTGCATATAGTTCTATCGGCCTTGGTAGCCCTTTGCTTTTCGGCCCTTGTCAACCTTGTTTCCTTATTTTTGGATACGGCCCATCCTAAACTTCATTGGGATAATCCTGTGGCAGCAATGAAGCAAAATACAAATGTTGTTTTTATCATGTTTTTTAATATGATTATTTTGGCTATTTCTGCCGTTGTAGTATTTTTCACCATGAATTCCTATCTCTGGGTAATCTTAATATATTTTTGCGGTATACCTGCCGCTGTCTTTGCAGTTTTGATTAAGCCCTATGGAATATATGCGGAAAAAAAGATAGAAAGCATTGAATTGTAATTACCTGCTGTTGTTAATAGAATTGTAATTACCTGCTAGACTAAAATGCGTTTTTTTTGTAATCTCTATAAAGCATTATGGAACGACTTAAATTATATTTTTATTATTTTAAGAACAAAATTCTAAAAAAGTATGAGGGCAAAAAATCTCAGCCGGCGATAGACACGGAAGAAATAAAAGAAGAGATATGGGAAGCCGATTTTTCTAAAAAAGAAAATGCCCGTTTTTTAGAAGAAACAGGAGACGGTTACCGGTCTTTGTTTGAAGAAAACCTTGACGGTAAACAATCTTACTCTTTGGAGCTTAAGCGCAAACATCTTTATGCTTGGTCCTTAAACCCTGTATTTAGGTATAAGGACTTCGTGCTTGATGCCGAAATTGAGCTGCCTGTTTTTACCGATAACTTTTTTCCTGAAGAAAATACAAGTGCAGGCTATTGTGCTGCCGGCTTTGTGTTTAGACATATAAGCGATAAGGCCTTTTACTCTCTTCTTATTTCCGACAAGGGATGGATAAGGCTTGAAGCTGTTGTAAATTCTACTCCCATGCCCATCCTAGGCTGGACAAAGCCTTTAACCGATGTTGATAGTTCAAAATTTAAAATAAAACTAATCTGTGCAGGAACAAGTATAACGGTCCTTGTAAACAATACTTGGCTTGGTAAATTCGATTCCGATATTGTCCAAGCTGCCGGAAAAATAGGCTTTGCCGGTCAAAACTGGGAATCGCACTCAAAGGTAAAATTTTATTTAAACGAATTTAAAATTATTTCTCAGCCCCTCCTTGTCGAAAATACCGATTCCGCCGCCAATAATCCTGATGCTATTTCTCCTGAGGCCTATATCAACCTTGCTTCAACATATTACGCTATGGGACAATATGTAGCCGCTGTTTATCAAATAAAGCAGGCATGGAAACTACGTGATCCCGGTATTCAAGATCATATTTTGGCAGGAAGAATATATTTTGCTCAGCGTTTAAATGAAGAAGCTGAAAAAGAATTTTTATCGGCCCTTGATATTGAACACGATAATTATGAAATAATGGCTGAACTTGCCGGCCTTTACTACCAATCGGGAAATATGAAAAAATTAGGAGATCTTCTCAAAGATATTCCTACTGAAGAAATTGAAAAGTCGGTCTTGCTTTGCTCTTTACAGGGGCATTTTTTAAATTCTCAAGGAGAACATGAAAAATCGGCCGCTTTCTATGCAAAGGCCTTTGCATTAAAACCTGAACAGGGCGTATTAAAATATAATGAGGCAAACGAATTAAATCTTGCGGGAAAGAAGTCAGAGGCTATAGAAGCCTATACTGAAGCCGGAAAAATCTTTTTGGCTTCTGAAGAATACAATGAAATGGCCGATGTAATAAACGCCCTTGAGCGTATTGCTCCGGAAGATGAGCGTACATGGGCCTTAAGCGGTAAATTCTATTATGCTGTAGATAATAAATGGGAAGCTAAGGTTAATTTTAAAAAGCTCTGTGATGCAAAGACAAGCGATTCTACGATATGGTATTTGTACGGTCTTCTTATCCACGATGAAAACCCTGAGGAAGCTATTAAATTCTTTAAAAAGGCTTGTAAGCTTGGACCCGAACACGGCCTTTATCATTTTCGCTTGGCTGAGGCCTTGTATCTAATAGGGGAAGACTGCTCTGTTCCTCTTTTAGAGGCAGAAGCCCTTGAGCCTAACAACGGCTGGGTTTTTAATTTAAAAGCTCTTTGCGCTATTGATGAAGATGCCTTTTTTGATGCACAAATCGAAATTGAAAAAGCCCGCAATATGCTCCCGGATGAGATAGTTATTTTGGAAAACTATGTAGAAGTTATGCGCCTTCAAGGCCGCCTAAAGGAATGTGCCCCTCTTTTTGATATAGAGGCAGGAACGGCCGATTTGGCAGCAGAAAGAAATAGGGGCGAAGCCTTTCATGTTTATGCAAATGCCTTGTTCTTTGACGAGCAATATGATGAAGCCGATATTTGGTTTCAAAAAGCCTTAAAGCTAAAACCCGAAGATCCGGTCCTTTTAACAGATAAGGCTGAAAACTCAATTCAGATAGGTTACTTAAACGATGCTGACGGTCTTTTGGTCAAGGCTATGGATATTGCGCCTACGGAAAGAATATATAGGCTTATAGCTCTTCTTGCAATAAAAAAAGGCGACCATGCCCGTGCCGAGGTAGGCTTAAGGCAGGCTATCGAAGAATTCGGCGCAAGCGAGGAACTTTTATTCGATCTTACAAATCTTTATATCCAGACAAACCGGAAAGAAAAGGCTAAGGAAACGATAAAGCTTCTTGCCGGCTGTGAAGACCAAGAACGCCTAAAAGAACTAAAAGCTCTTTTAAAAAAATGATTTTAAAGATTAAAAAATCTTCATATCTTTCTCCGGTACAGATAGAGGTTCCGCCCTCAAAGAGTCATTCGATGAGGGCACTTGTTTTAGCCTCATTTGCAGAAGGTTCTTCCGAGATTAAAAATCTTCTTATGAGCGGAGACACTAAAACGGCCATTGCGGTATTTGAATCCTTAGGCGTAAAATTTAAAATCGCGCAAAAAAACACATCTTCTGCAGATATAGTTGTTTTTCCTCCGAAAGAAGGCTTAAAAAAACAGATTAAAAAGCAAAAATCCGTAAAAATAGATACCGGGAATTCCGGAACTCTTTTTTATTTTTTAGGTTCTTTTCTTTCCTTGATGCCTTCAGACTTTGTTTTAACAGGCGACTCGTCAATTCTAAAAAGACCTGTCAAACCCTTAACTGAAATTTATGAGGGGCTGGGTTTAAAATACGAATTTCTTGACAGCCCCGAAAGAGCTCCTATACGGGTTTTAGGAACTCACATCAGACGTTTAGGAACAGCATCTTTAATCACATGCCTTGAAGAAAAAAAAATCTGTCTTGAAGGAGATTTTTCGCAACCTGTAAGCGGCCTCTTGCTTGGAGCCGGCTTATTAGAGTCTTCTTTACAAATAAATTTAAAAAGAGCAGGGGAATTGCCCTATTTAAAAATGACCCTTCATTGGCTTAAAACTTGCGGTATTAAATTCGATGCTTCGGATGATTTTAAGGCCTTTAGACTTAACGGAAATCAAAAACTTTCGCCCTTTTCGGCAAGTATCCCGGCTGACTGGTCAAGCGCCGCCTTTCTCATTGCCTTAGCATTGATTACAGCTTCTCCTTTCAGTATAAGCAACATAGATATAAATGACGTACAAGGGGATTCCCGCATAGTCGAGGTCTTAAAAGAAATGAACGCCGATATCCGCTTTGAAGAAAAAACACAAACCCTTAAAATTTACCCTTCAAGCTTAAAGGGCGGAACCTTTGATTGTTCCGATATTCCGGATGCGGTGCCGGCTCTTTCTGCAATCGCATCCTTTGCAAATGGCGAAACCCTTTTAAAAAATATAGAAATATGCCGTTATAAGGAGTGCGACAGACTTTCTGCAATTGCCTCAGAATTAAAAAAACTTGGAGCAGATATTGCGGAAGGCAGGGATTTTTTACTTATCCGAGGAAGCGGAGGAAAGAACTTAAAACCTGCTAAAGTTTTTTCGCATGGGGATCACCGCATAGCTATGATGCTTACGGTTATGGGTGCAGGTATCGAAAATAAAGAAAAATCGGATTTTATCCTTCAAGATGCCGAATGCTTTAATATAAGCTATCCTTCCTTTTTGGAAGATCTAAAAAAGATAGGGGTTAATATTAGTCAATAAAGGCGCTAATACTTTTAGTAATGAGCAGTTGACTTTTTCTTTTTAATGTTTTAGACTTTTTAAGTCATGTATTGATGTTTGATATAAAGGATGGGTAATGTGCATAAAAAAGTAATTCTTTTCTTTCTTATTTTGTTTACTTTTAATTTATTCGCTGATGAGGATGTTTTTGTTTTTTATTCTCAGCCTTCATCCATTGCCTCCAAATTTGTTACCGGTATTTCGCAGGATTCTCACGGACGCCTTTGGTTCGGGACTAAAGAAGGTCTCGGCTTTTATGACGGTATTAAATATAAAAATTATGAATATATTCCTTTTTCTAAAGATTCCATTCAATCCTCTCAAATCCAATCCTTATATAGGGACCCGATAAAGGCAAAAAACGGAAGCGATGTTTTTTGGCTTGGCACCTTTGACGGAGTTGAAAGGTTTAATGTCGATACCGAGACCTTTACTCATTTTGATATGACAAACTCGATTGTTTTCGGCTTTTTAAGGGATTCTCACGGCCGCCTATGGGTGGGAAGTTTGGATGGTTTATATATCTTAAATGAAGATGACGGATCCGTTATAGAGTTTTCTCAAACTGCCGAATTTTACATAGGAAACAATGGAATAGCCGATATTTATGAAGACTCTGAGGGACGGATATATGCCTGTACACATGGGGGCTTGTGGGAGTATGATGAGCCCAATAAAAGATTTAAACCGTCACGGCTTTTTGGAAACGATAGCAGCCTTATGGAATCCCTTGTTCATAATATTTTGGAAGAAGACGGAATATATTGGGTATCCGTTTGGAATACCGGACTATTTCGAATTGATCCTAAAAACGGAAAGAGAGAACTTTTTTCATTTTCAAACAATAAAATATCCTGCCTATCAAACAAATTTTCTGATGATGTACTCTTGATAGGGACTTGGGGTGGAGGCTTAATAAGTTTTGATAAAAATACATATTCTTATACAGAATATACTTCAAAGCAGCGTTCGTATAATCTTTCAAACGATTTTATTTTTTCGATACATGTAGATAGTTACGGTTCATTATGGGTCGGCACAAACGGAGGCGGAGTAAATATATATGACACTAAGCGTATGTGGTCAAAGCTTATATTGCTTCATGAAAATAAGGTTACCGGCAGGGAAAATTCGGTCTTCGATTTGAGTAAGGATAAAAAAGGGAACTTATGGATAAGCCTTTTAAATAACGGCATCACTTATTACGATGTAAACACAGGAAAAAAGAAGCACTATCGTTATTCCGAATCTAAAATTATTTCCAACTCCGTATTTAAATTTTACATAGATAAAAATGAAGATATATGGGTCGGGACGGACATTGGCTTATGTAAGTACGATAAAAAAAAGGATGCCTTTGTCGGGGTTAATCTGTATAATGATAATATAATTGAAGACGGTGAAAGAATTATATACAGCATTACAAGCGATGATAAGGGCCTTTTATGGATAGGTACTTATGATGGAGGGCTTATTAAATTTTCACCTTCATCCGGAATTCTTAAAAGATATAAAAATGATCCTAAAAATCCGAATAGTTTATGCAGCAATCTTATTTTTAGCCTGCTGATAGATTCCTCCAAAAAACTTTGGGCAGGAACAAACAAGGGGCTTGCCGAATATAGACCTTCATCTGATGACTTTATTATATACCGATATGATGTAAATAATAGAGATGGTATTTCTTCAGACAGAATAACCTCATTATTTCAAGATGTTTCCGGTAAGTTGTGGATAGGAACCAGTGACGGCGGCATTAACATATTTGATGCCGAAAAAAAAATGATCTTAAATTATACTTCAACTGACGGTCTGCCCGCAAATTTTATTACCGGCATTACCGATATGGATAATAATTCCATATGTGTTACTGCAATAAAAGGCATGACGATATTTAATCGAAATAGTGAAATTATATACAGCTATACTTTCTATAACCATGAAAGAAGGTTTACAACAGTTCCAGTTACAATTGGAAATGAATGCTTTGTGGGAACTCAAGAAGGTGTTTTAGGCGTAGATATTAACTATCTTTTATCTTTTAAAAAACAAGAAGTTCCTGTAAAAATAAGAACTATAGGTATAAACGGAAATCAGACTCCTGCATTTAAAATTGATCTTCAAAAAGCTTCTAAATATAAGTATTCCGAAAATAATATAAGCTTTGAGTTTTCATCGATGGATTTATCTCCTCTTTCAAGGCCTTCTTATGTTTTTATGCTTGAAGGTTTTGATAAAAATTGGATAAATGCCAATATGAAAAACTATGTTCAATACACTAACCTTAAATCGGGAAAATATACATTTAAAGTAAAGGATATTTCAAACCCCTATCCTGAGCCGACGTCTTTTACCTTTATTATAGAAAAACCTTTTTGGCTTTCGATGCCGATGATTGCCGCCTATATTTTAATTTGTTCAGGCTTAGCCTTTTTAGCTTGCAGGCTTCGTCAGCTTTTTCAGTATAAGGTTGTCAATAAAAAACTTCAAGAAGAACAAAAAGATCTTATATCCGCAAACGAACAGCTTACGGTTTTATCTACAGTTGACGAATTAACAGGTGTCGGAAACAGGAGACAGCTGGACACAGTGGGGAAAGATTTTTGGCGTAAGGGTTTGGATAATAAACAGCAGATATCTTTAATAATGATAGATATAGATTTATTTAAACAATATAATGACCTCTATGGGCATCCAGCCGGGGATAATGTGCTGCGAAGTGTCGCTCAAACCTTGCAAAAAAATCTTAGAGCAAAATATGACTTTCTCGGAAGATACGGAGGAGAGGAATTCTTAATTCTTCTTTATAATAGTTCTGCTGCCGAAACAATGAAGATAGCCGAAAAACTACGTATTGAAGTTAAAAATTTAAAGATTGAACATTCGGCTGCAAAGGATAAGGTCTTAACTATAAGCTTAGGAGCTTATGCCTCCATTCCGGCCAATGAACTTTCATATGAAACTATGCTTTCCTTTGCCGATGCTGCTCTTTATAAGGCCAAAGAAAGCGGAAGAGATATCTGCAAAATGTACACAGAGTAACACTTATAAAATATTATCTTCCTATTGACCATTGCAAAAATAAGGTGTAGACTGTCTCTTATGAAAGACAAAATAATAGATGCAGCCATAAGGCGTGTTCCTGACTTCCCAAAAAAAGGAATTCTTTTTTATGATATTACCGGTGTTTTGGTAAATCCTCAAGTTTTTAGCTATTGCCTTGATAAAATGACGGAAATGTACAAGGATGAAAAAATAGATGCTGTTGCCGCCATCGAAGCAAGAGGCTTTATCTTTGCTGCCCCCTTTGCCTATAAAATGGGGATACCTCTTATTTTAATTAGAAAGAAGGGGAAACTTCCTGGAGAAACTTATTCAGCCTCTTATGACCTTGAGTATGGACAGGCGGCCGTTGAGGTGCATAAAACCGATGTAGTAAGAGGACAAAAAGTCCTTCTATTGGATGACTTGATTGCCACAGGCGGAACCTTGAGCGCAGCCAGAAAAATTTTGGAAGAGGGCGGTGCCGAAGTGGTTGGTTTTTGCGGAGTTGTCGGTCTACCTTTTTTAAATTATAACAAAGTACTCAGCGATTTACCCGTAAAAACTCTTATAGAATATGACAGCGAAAAAATTTAGTTCTATTTTTAAGATTTTTGATTTTTTTTTCTTGCATATTTTTTATTTATATGATAAAATCTAAAAGTTGCTTTGTAAATTTCTACAAAATGACTTTTAAACTTAGGATTTATGCTTTATCTATAGTATTTGGAGTTATGATATGACTAAAACAAAAGGAAAGGTAGTCGGTATTAACGGTAACATGATAAGCGTTTCTTTTGAAGGCTTGGTTACCCTTAACGAGGTAGGCTATGTTGAGGTTGGTTCAAAAAAACTAAAAAGCGAGGTAATCCGTATCGGGGGTGATATAGCTCAGCTTCAAGTATTTGAAATTACAAAGGGAATAAAGGTTGGGGATATCGTAGAATTCACCGAAGATCTTCTTTCCGTAGAGTTGGGCCCCGGTCTTTTAGGCCAAGTTTATGACGGACTGCAAAACCCCTTACCCGAGCTTGCAGAACAAGCCGGCTATTTTTTGGAGCGCGGTATCTACCTAAACGCTCTTTCCCGAACGGCAAAATGGCATTTTACTCCTTCAGCTAAAGAAGGAGATACCTTAAAGCGGGCTGACTTTTTGGGAACCGTGCCCGAAGGCAGCTTTACCCACCGTATCATGATTCCTTTTAACATGTATGGCTCTTATAAATTAAAATCTATAAAACCTGAAGGTGACTATACCGTAGATGACACAATAGCTGAGGTTACTGACGAAAGAGGAAATGTAATACCTCTTACCATGAGCTTTAAGTGGCCTGTAAAACGCCCGATTGACTGTTATGCAGAGCGATTAAAGCCTACGGAAACCTTGGTAACTAAAATGCGCACAATGGATACATTCTTCCCTGTTGCTAAGGGAGGAACCTATTGTATTCCCGGTCCCTTCGGTGCAGGAAAAACTGTTTTACAGCATGCTACCAGCCGAAATGCCGATGTCGATATCGTTATTATCGCAGCCTGTGGCGAGCGTGCAGGTGAGGTTGTAGAAACTCTTACCGAATTCCCCGAGCTTAAAGACCCCAAAACAGGCCGAACCCTCATGGAGAGAACAATAATTATCTGTAATACTTCTTCAATGCCTGTTGCAGCCCGAGAAGCTTCGGTTTATACAGGGGTAACTCTAGCGGAGTACTACCGCCAAATGGGCTTGGACGTTCTTCTGCTTGCAGACTCTACAAGCCGCTGGGCTCAGGCTCTTCGAGAAATGTCGGGCCGCTTGGAAGAAATCCCCGGTGAAGAAGCCTTCCCGGCTTATCTTGAATCCTACATTGCCGCTTTCTACGAAAGGGCCGGTATTGTCCGTCTAAGCGACGGCTCAAAGGGCTCCGTTACAATCGGAGGAACCGTATCTCCTGCGGGCGGTAACTTTGAAGAGCCTGTAACTCAGGCCACGTTAAAGGTTGTAGGCGCCTTCCACGGTCTTTCACGCGAAAGATCCGATGCCCGAAAATACCCTGCAATTCACCCTCTAGATTCTTGGTCAAAGTATCCGAGCGTTCTTCCTTCGGAACAAGTCAGATACGGAAGAAGCTTTTTACGCCGAGGTACCGAGGTCGAACAGATGATGAAGGTTGTAGGTGAAGAAGGAACAAGTATCGAAGACTTTATCATTTACTTAAAAGGCGACTTACTCGATGCCGTTTACTTGCAGCAAAACTCCTTTGATAAGGTAGACGATGCAGTTTCGGTTGAGCGCCAACAGCATATATATAATATCTTGGTTGAGATTTTAGGCTCTTCATTTAAATTTATTTCTAAGGATGAAGCCCGCTCTTATTTCAGCAAACTTAAACTTATGTTCATCGACTATAACTACTCGCCTTGGGGCTCGGATGCATTTAAATCCCATGAAGAAGGAATTAAAAAGCTCATCGCCGAAAAAGCGGATAGCTTAGATGAAAGCGCAAAAAAATTATTGAAGCAGGCGGTGTAAGATGAAAAAGGTATATAGTAAAATAGAATCGATTAACGGTTCGGTTATTACGGTTAAGGCCGACGGAGTTTCATACGGAGAATTGGCTGAAGTTCAAACCCGCTTCGGAGCCTCCCTTGCAGAAGTCAATAAGCTTGACGGTGACTTGGTTTCCTTGCAGGTTTTTGCAGGAGGTCGCGGTGTTTCGACCGGAGATGAGGTGCGCTTTTTAGGTAAGGAAATGCAGGTAAGCTATTCCGAGGATTTGCTCGGCCGAATATTTAACGGTTCAGGCGATCCGAGAGATTCAGGGCCTGCCTTAAAGGACAACATGATTCCTATCGGCGGTCCTTCGGTAAACCCATCAAAGCGTATTCTTGCAAACAGAATGATCAGAACTGGTATTCCGATGATCGACGTATTTAATACCTTGGTCGTCTCTCAAAAGCTCCCCATATTTTCAAGTTCCGGCGAGCCTTACAACGAGCTTTTGGCCCGAATAGCCATGCAGGCCGAAGTAGATGTAATTATCTTGGGCGGAATGGGCTTAAAATATGACGATTATCTTTATTTTAAAGACACCCTTGAAGAGGCCGGTGCTTTAAGCCGAACAGCCATGTTCGTTCATACGGCAGCTGACCCCACGGTTGAATGTCTTATGATTCCGGATATGTGTCTTGCAGTTGCAGAAAAGTTCGCCATCGCTGGTAAGGATGTTTTGGTTCTTTTAACGGATATGACAAACTTTGCAGACGCAATGAAAGAAATAGCCATTATTCAGGAACAGGTTCCTTCAAACCGAGGTTACCCCGGAGACCTTTACAGCCAGCTTGCAGCCCGCTATGAAAAGGCTGTAGACTTTGCCGATGCAGGTTCGGTTACGGTCTTGGCCGTTACAACAATGCCCGGAGACGACGTAACACACCCCGTTCCCGATAACACAGGTTATATTACCGAAGGCCAGTTCTATCTTAAAAACGGACGAATAGAACCCTTCGGAAGTCTTTCACGATTAAAGCAAAACGTAAACGGTAAAACAAGGGATGACCACCGTGCTCTTATGGACAATATGATTAAGCTTTATGCTTCATATAAAGACACTTTGGAGAAAAAATCCATGGGCTTTATGATGAGCGAATGGGACGAAAAACTCTTAAAATACGGTGCAAAATTCGAATCGGGAATGATGGACTTGTCGGTAAATATTCCGCTTGAAGAGGCTCTTAGCCTGGGCTGGAAGATTCTTGCCGAATGCTTTACCCGTGAAGAAACCGGTATTAAATCCGACTTGGTAAATAAGTACTGGCCGGCAAACTAAAGGGTAGGCTATGGCAATAAAACTGACAAAGAATGAGCTGAAGAATCAAAAAGAATCTTTAAAAATGTACAGAAGATACTTGCCGACTCTTCAGCTTAAAAAACAGCAGCTTCAAACCGAAATCCGCACCATCGAAGCCCGGGCTAAAGAGGTCAGGCTTCACAGGGATGCCCTCAATCAGGAATTCGAAGACTGGGTAGCGGTATTCGGCGAGCAAAATGTTTTTAAACCCTCTATGGTTAAGATAAAAGAGATTCTCACCTCAACAGGGAACATTGCGGGGGTGAGCATTCCTGTTTTTTCCGGTGCAGAATTTGAACGTGCTAAATATGATCTTTATAAGACTCCTCTTTGGGTTGATACGGCTGCCGAAAAAATGCAGGAAGTTTTGAGCTTAGACCTTGAGGCAAAGGTTCTTGATGAACAGGTGCGCCTTTTGAATTCCGAGCTTAGAACTACCACTCAGCGAGTAAACCTCTTTGAAAAGGTTAAGATACCCGAAACGAGGGCAAACATAAAGAAGATAACGGTTTATTTGGGAGATCAGCAGGTTGCAGCTGTTGTTCGCGGTAAAATTTCAAAGAAGAACCTTGAAAAGGTTCATGATAAGGATGAAGCTCTATGATTGTACCGATGAAAAAAGTAACTCTTTTAGTCTTAAAAAAAGAGCAGCGGCATGCCTTAAAGGATTTAAGAAGCTTAGGCCTTGTACACATTGAGGACCGCCCTGCAAACGGTGCTCTTATAAACGAGTTAAGATCCGAAAAAAACGACATAACTCTTGCGATGAGTCTTTTGACTGAATATCTTCCCAAAAAAGAGAAAAAAGGCGTAACGCCTCCCTCTCTTTTAAGTGAGGAGGATACTCTTACCTTTGTAGACTCCGTATTATCGCTTACATCTTCATATAAGAGCAATATGGAAGAATCTGCAAGGCTTTCAGGCGAAATTGCATCATATGCAGAGTGGGGCGAAATAAATACTTCCGATTTCACTTTTCTGGCGGAAAAAGGCATATATCTTTTCCCTGCAAGTACTTCGGTAAAAACATATAATTCGCTTCCCAAAGACATTAAGACTATTTTGCTTGGACATGGGAAAACCGGTGTGAGGTTTTTAATCCGGAGCGAAACAAATGCTCTGCCTACGGATTTACCGCAGGATATTATTCCCTTAAAGCTGCCCGAAACTTCCGTCAAGGCCTTAAAAGAAAAATTAAAGAGCTTACAGGCAAAGATTGCCTCCTACAAGCAGGAAATGACAAAGATGTCGGCATACTTAAACTCTCTCCATGCCTTGGATGAAGTTGTAAGCAAAAAGCTTCAATTTGAAATAGTCCATGACGGTATGCAGACGATAGATTTCGGGGATCAAGATGATGAGGAAAGAGTCCGGCTTGTTTGGCTCACAGGATATATTCCCTGCGAAGATGAAGCTAAGCTTTCTTCCCTTGCAAAGGAAAAGTCTTGGGCCTATCTTTCTCAAGATCCTGAAGAAGATGATTCCGTTCCTACAAAGATAAAGAGAAATAAGCTTGTAAACCTTATTTCTCCCTTAATAGACTTTTTGGGGACTGTTCCCGGTTATACGGAACCCGATATCTCTCTTTGGTTCTTGCTCTTTTTCGGAATTTTCTTTGCAATGATTTTCGGAGATGCAGGCTACGGTGCCGTTTTGCTCTTGATTGCTGTTATTTTGATTTTAAAAACAAAGGCAAAAAAACAAAAGGTGCCGACAGCATTTTATATGTTCGGCTATTTGGGATTTATGACCGTTATCTGGGGTACCTTGGTTTGTAACTGGTTCGGTATGCCTACCGAAATTGTTCCGGCCTTTCTTAAAAAGCTGGCCGTTCCTGCGATTGCAAACTTTACACCTGAGGATATACGCAATCAAAATCAAATCTTACTTTGCTTTACCCTTGGTTTAACCCAGCTGATGATAGCCCATATAGTAAGTTTATTTAGGAATATTAAGTCTCCTAAATTCCTTGCTGATGTAGGCTCTCTTTCGATGCTCGGCGGAATGTATTTTGTAGTTTTAAACCTTGTTGTAGATTCCCAAAAGTATGCAATTAATAATGCCGTACTTCTTGCAATAGGTGTAGGTTTTGCTTTAAACTTTATCTTTGTAAACTATTCAACAGGAATAGTACAGGCAATCCTGGAAAGTTTAAAGAATATCATAAATATGCTTTTGGGCGTAGTAAACGTGTTTGCCGATATTATGAGCTATATAAGGCTTTGGGCTGTAGGTCTTGCAGGAGGCGCTATAAGTGCAACCGTAAACGAGATGGCAGGTCCCGCCCTAGGAGGCGTAATAATCTTTGCAGGCGTTTTACTTTTATTGTTCGGACACGGTCTTAACTATATTATGAACGTGCTTTCAGTTATAGTCCACGGTGTTCGATTGAATACCTTGGAATTCTCTAATCATGTGGGCTTGACTTGGTCGGGCTTTAAATATGAACCCTTTAACGATGGAGGAAGGATATGACTTTTGGTTTTTTTGGTGCTGCTGCTGCGTTAGGTATTTCAGCTATCGGTTCTGCAATCGGTCTTGCCATTGCAGGTCAGTCAACAATCGGTGCATGGAAGCGCTGTTATTTAAATAACAAGCCCGCTCCCTTTAGTTTGGTCGCCTTTGCAGGTGCTCCTCTTACGCAGACTCTTTACGGATTCTTGCTTATGAACAGGATGCTTACATCCTCCCAGAGCGATTGGTTCTTATTGGGCTTAGGTCTTGTTTGCGGTGTTTCTATCGCAGCATCGGCTATTGCTCAGGGTAAGGCCTCTGCCTCAGGTTCCGATGCTATGGCTGAAACAGGAAAAGGCTTTGTACAGTACATTACTATCGTAGGTCTTTGCGAAACTGTTGCGCTTTTCGTAATGGTCTTTGGCATGATGAAGTGCTAAAGCATGCTTAGTATCATGGTAGCCGCACTATAATGCTTTTGAAGTAGTTGGCTTCCTTCTGTGAGAAATTTTGAACAAAATTTCGCACATTTTTCAAAAAAGGGCAAACGCATCATGAGGGTAAATAAAATAGCAAAAAAATAGGCTGTGAATACCCCTCTTGCAGCCGCATAGCGGCGAAAGGCGGGTTGAGCAGCCTATGTTTTTTGCGAAGATAAAATTATGATACGTTTGCCCTGAACTAGGTATTGACTAAGATAGTATTTTTTGATATTCTATGAAAACTCCGGCTCGCAGAAAATGCGGGCCTCAGAAATGTGTCCATAGGAGGGAACATGAGAAACTATGAACTTATGACGGTTTTTCCGGTTGAAGAGGATCTCTATAAACCGGGAATAGATGCTCTACATTCAATTCTGGCAGATTTCGGTGTTCAGATCAAGTCTGAAGAGCCTTTCGGCGATCGGGATTTAGCTTATGAAATCAAAAAGAAGACAAAGGGACGCTATGTTCTTTTCAATCTTGAAGCAGATCCTTCAAAGATGATTGAATTGGATAAGCGTTTTAAGCTGATCACTCAGATGCTGACCTATCTTTTTGTCCGTTTAGAGGACTAAAAAGGAGACTTTATGGCAGATATAAACCATGTAGTATTGGTAGGCCGCTTAACCAGAGATGCTGAGCTTAAATATACGTCTTCCGGTATTGCTGTTTGTAATTTTGCTATAGCTGTCAACAGAAGACGGAAAACAGGCGATGACTGGAGCGAAGAAGCAAGTTTTTTTGACGTGGTTCTTTGGGGCCGGCAGGGTGAAGCCCTTAATCAATACCTTGTAAAAGGTAAACAGGTTGCTATTGACGGTGAGCTTAGGCAGAACCGTTGGGAACAGGACGGGCAAACCAGAAGCAAGGTTGAAATTGTTGCTAACAATATTCAGCTTGTAGGCGGCTCTACAGGTCAGGGCGGACAATCACAGTCTGCAGCCCAACGCCAAGGATCATATCAGGGCGGTTCCAATAATTCGTATAATGATGGAAATCAGGCACCTTCTGCTTACCAAAGACGGCAGGAGCCTTCTTATGACGATTACCGGCCGGATATGGGAAATTCAGATTTGGATAATATTCCATTTTAAGGAGATTTAAATGTCGGACGAAACAATGAATGATGTAGACATGGAAGCTAACATGCAGGAAAATATTCGCGAAGGCGAAGACAAAAGAAAAGGTAGATCTTTTTACCGCAAAAAGGTTTGCCGCTTTTGTACACAAAAGTTAAAGATCGATTATAAAGAGCCGGATGCTTTACGCCGCTTTATAACCGAGAGAGGTAAGATTCTTCCCAGAAGAATTACCGGAACTTGCGCGAAACATCAGCGAAAACTTGCCGTTGAAATTAAACGTGCAAGAGCTGTTGCCTTGCTTCCTTTCGTTATGAACGAGTAGAAATTTTAATGTAAGCAGCTCCCTAAAGCCTTTTGCTCTAGGATCTTTGCTTACATTAAAAACAAACTATTTCAAAAAGCCCTTTCCGACTCCCGGAATTGGGCGGATATTTTTTTAGGAGCTTGTATATGAAAGTAATTTTGAATGAAGACGTTAAGTATCTCGGAGAAGAAGGGGATATTAAGAACGTAGCAAAGGGATATGCCCGAAACTACCTCTTCCCCAGAAACTTAGCTGTTCCTTGTAATGAGTTTACTCTGGCTCATTTTGAATCACGCAAAGAAGAAATTGAAGCTAAAAAGGCTGCAAAACGCCAAGATGCTGCAGGTCTTAAAGAAAGACTTGAAGCTCTTTCAATTAAGATTCTTATGCCCGCAGGACCTAACGGAAAACTTTACGGTGCCGTTACAACTCAAACTCTTTTTGATGAGCTGCAAAAGCTTGATTTCGATATTGAAAGAAAGCGTATCGAAATTCCCGGACAGACCGTTAAGAGCACAGGTGTGCATAAGGCCCTTGTAAAGCTTTATGAAAATACCTCTGCAGAGGTTTCTTTTACTGTCGAGGCTCAAATTGCTGAAGAAAAGCCTGTAAAACCCTCTGACAAAAAAGGACGAAGGCCCCGCAGGGATGAAGAAACTTCTGATGAACAAGTTTCAACAGAGGAAAATTCTCTTACTGAAGAAGCCCTATCTGAAGCAGTTCAAAATTCGGAATCGGAAAATTAACATTTTATTAATATGCGGATATTTTATCCGCATATTAAACTTATATTTCAAAATTTATGGATAGTAAAGATATAAAACCTCATTCCCAATATAAACAGTTTACTATTCGCTTTTTAGACCGCTCAATAAGGTTTTTGAGTGCCTCTATCTTTGCTTTTATTATTTTTTATGTTCTAAGCAGTTCTCAAGATTTTTTGGACTCCAGCTTATTTATAATATTAAATGTATTGATGAGTCTTTGTATCTTACTTATAATTTTTACGTTTGCAGCAATTGTAGTTAGAATTTTTTTTATATTGCGGTATAAAGAAATTAATATTATAAGATTCATTACGGATATATTTTTATTGCTTTTATCGATAATATTGGCCGTTCTTTTTTCTTTTCTTATAGTGGTTGCAAAAGGAAACGTATAAAAAAAGACTGCCTGAAAGTTTTTTTCCTTTCGACAGTCTTTGTAAGATTATAAGTGCTTGAGAATTTGAACGCTTAAAATAAGCATTTAAAAGCTGCTTTTAAGCCGTTTTTTCGTCGAGAAGTTTTATCTTTGGTTTTGATGACGAGTTTCCTATCATTTTTTTATTGATTATAAGTTCCTTTCTGCCTTTTAAGGAGGGGGCTTCAAACATTGCATCAAGCATAAGCTTTTCGACAATGGAACGTAAGCCTCTGGCTCCCGTATTTTGGTCTATAGCCTGCTGAGCAATAGCTGTAATTGCATCTTTGTCAAAGTGAAGGTCCACATCATCAAGTTTAAAGGTTGCCTGAAATTGCTTTATTATGGCATTTTTAGGTTCAACTAATATGCGCGTTAGGTCGTCTTTTGTAAGCTCATTTAGGGCTACCTTTATCGGGATTCGGCCTATCAGCTCAGGAATAAGACCGAATTTTACCAAATCATCGGGAGAAACCTGATCATACAGTTCCGTAAGATTCTTTTCGTTAAGTTTTTTAACCTCGGCTCCGAAACCTATGGGTTTTGTAGAGATTCGGGCTTCCACTATCTTGTCTAAGCCTACAAAGGCTCCTCCGCAGATAAAAAGAATATTTGTTGTGTCTATTTTAAGCATATCCTGATTCGGATGCTTTCTTCCGCCTTGCGGAGGAACGGAGGCTGAGGTTCCTTCTATTATTTTTAAGAGGGCTTGCTGTACTCCTTCGCCCGATACATCCCGGGTAATGGAAACGTTTTCGCTTTTTCTGGAAATTTTATCGATTTCATCGATAAAAATGATACCCCTTTCGGCTTCCTTTATATCCCCGTTTGCATTTTGAATAAGTTTGAGAAGAATATTTTCGACATCCTCTCCTACATAACCGGCTTCAGTTAGGGTTGTTGCATCGGCTATGGCAAAGGGAACCTGCATTTTTTGTGCAAGGGTTCTTGCTAAAAGAGTTTTACCCGAGCCTGTGGGGCCCAGCAAAAGGACATTTGACTTTTCTATAACCACATCATCATGTGAAGGAGGATTCATTATCCGCTTATAATGATTATAAACTGCTACAGATAGAACTCTTTTTGCTTGTTCTTGGCCGATTACATATTCGTCAAGATATTCTTTTAGTTCTTGAGGAGTAGGAATAGGCCCTGTACGGTCAACAGGCCTGATAGTCTTATAGGATTTTATATAGCTTCCGCAAAGGTCAACACATCTATCGCAGATGGCAATACCTCCGGGACCGGGAACCACGAATCTCTCCGAGCTTTCAGGCTTATTACAAAAAGAGCATATCAAAGCTCCATTCATTCTATTTCGAGCCATCTTTTCTCCTATTCATAACGGTATCTATAATACCGTAGGCTAAGGCTTCTTCAGCCGACATAAAAAAGTCCCGCTCCATATCGGCTGCTACCTGTTTTTCCGTCTTGCCTGTATTTTCGGCAAAATATTTGATCGTAAGTTTTTTTAATCTTACGATTTCTTTGGCCTGTATATTAATATCTACAGCCTGACCTTGAACTCCTCCCCAGGGTTGGTGTATCATAACGCGGGAGGAGGGGAGGGCATAGCGCTTGTTTTTTGCTCCTCCTGCTAAAAGGACTGCACCCATACTGGCACATTGGCCCAAGCAAATTGTTTGTACATCGGGGCGGATATGCTGCATGGTATCGTAAATAGCAAGACCTGCAGTTACAGAACCTCCGGGACTATTAATATAGAGGCTGATATCCTTATCCGGATTTTGTGCTTCTAAAAACAAGAGCTGGGCTACAACCAAATCAGCGGACATATCGTTTATTTCTCCATCTACAAAGATAATCCTATCCTTTAAAAGACGTGAGAATATGTCATAGCTGCGCTCTCCGTTTCCTGTTTGTTCAATTACATAAGGTACAAGTGTACTCATTTTCCATCCTTAAAATAGTCGGCTAAAATAGCCAAATTGAAATTTAATCTTTTAAAAGCTCTTCAAAGGTAATTTTCTTGCCTTTTTTGATTGTGCATTTTTCGTAAAGAGCATTAAAAAGTTTTTCTTCCTTTAAGCCTTCGCTTAAGTACTCTTTTTCACGGGGGTTGGAATAATATTTTTTCAGCTCATCAAGAGCAATATCCATTCTTTCGGATAAGCGTACATATTCGGCTTCGATTTCATCATCGCTTACTTCAATATTTTTTTCTTTAAGAAGAGTTTCGATTAATACTCTTTCTTTTAAGTTCTTTTCGGAATCTTCTCTCCAGCCTTCCAAAAGAGTTTCTTTTGATTGGGGGCCCTTGCCGAACATTTTTTCAAGTTCTTCAGGTGTGGTTCTAAATTGATTGGCCATCATCATCCATCTGGATTCAAGCTCAGCCTTTACCATAGATTCGGGAAGGTCTATTGTGTGCTCCTTTACCATCTGTTCGGTTAAAGCATTTTTTTGTAAAGACTTGATTTTTTCTTCTACACTTATTTCAAACTTTTTCTTGATATCGGCCTTTAGTTCGTCCAAGTTCTTGTACTTTTCGTTTATGTCTTGGGCAAAGTCATCATCAAGGGCCGGTAAATCCTTGTATTTTAGAGCTGTAAGAGTTACCTTTATCTTCTTTGTTTTTCCGGCTAGCTCCTTGTTTGAATCATCTTCAGGGAAGGTCTTGGTGATTTCCTTAGATTCACCTTTTTTCATACCTATGATATCATCATCAATTTTATAGATATTTAATCCTGAGCCTATTGTAAATACAAAGTCTTGTCTTTCAGTGCCTGAAACTGTTTTACCTTCATCGTCAAGTTCGCAATAATTTATTGTAGCAATGTGGTTTTTTTCGGCTCTGCTGCCTTCTTTACAGGCTGTAACGAGGGCATTTCGCTCTTGAAGTCTTTCAAGCTCTTTTTTTATGTCTTCTTCCGAAACGCTTGCTTCAGGTACTTCAACCGTAAAGCCTTCCGTCTTTTTAATTTCGACCTTGGGGAAGACATCGTAGTGGACTGTAAATGAAAAGTCTTCTTCAATTTTTAATTCTGGTTTTTCTTGAAGTTCGGGATAGGAGTAGGGGAGAGGCCTTTCATATTCATCAAGAGATTCAAAGATTTCTTTTAAAGAATCTTCAATGAGGTCTCCTGCCAGATCTCCCTTTATGGCATCGCCGTATTTTGTTTCAAGTACCGATACGGGAACCTTTCCTTTTCTAAATCCCGGTATTTGAAGCTCTTTTGAATATTTATTGAGCAATTTTTTATAGTTTTCTTGAACTTCAGCCTTTTTGATTTTTACTGAAAGTTCCGCATGTGATTTTTCTTTAAGAGTTACGTTCTTTTCGTAGTCCATTTTTCCTTCCTTAAGAGTTGATTTTGAGACTGCCCTTTATACAAAAGGGTAAAAAAAAAGCGATCCGTTCACCGAATCGCTTTAGAAGCGGGAAACGAGGATTGAACTCGCGACATCCACCTTGGCAAGGTGGCGCTCTACCACTGAGCTATTCCCGCAATTCTACTCCACTTTTTTGTTTTTGTGGAATTGTGCGAGAGGAGGGACTTGAACCCTCACGCCGAAGCACTAGATCCTAAGTCTAGCGTGTCTGCCAATTCCACCACTCTCGCTTAACAGTGAGCGTGTGTATAATATACATAAACCCAAAAAATGTCAAGTATTGCAATTTAATGAGCAGAATTCAACCTAAATGCCGCTCACAGAAGGGAGTATATTCTTTTTGTTTGTTTTTGTCAAGTGTTTTTATAAAAAAAATAAAAATAATTGACATTCATTGTAAAAATTGATATCTTTGTAAGTACGGTTCGTAAAATTTTGAACCTAGCTGCTTGGGAGTTCTGAATGCTTGAAGATATTTATAAAAATGAAATAGTTAATGCATGGGTAGAAGATAATGAACCCATCGATTTGATTGAAAAAAGGTACAAAAATATAAGCTCTGTTGTTGATGGTATGTATGATTTTGTATTGTCTTTTTCTTATTACTATACCATAAGAAGAGATTATGGCACGGATAGGAAATATACGATGATTGAAATGCACATTTTAACGGATATTTACGATAATGAAAATATCACGGTTTCAGCCCTTGCAAAAAAATGGAATAGAACATCAAGTGCGATTTCTCAAATTGTGCATAGACTTATAAAATGGGGATTGGTTTATAAAGAAGTTAACGAATCTGACGGTAAAGTCTTTTTTTTACGAACTACAGAAAAAGCTAAAGAAACGGTTTTAAAACATAAAGCTTATGACAATAAAGATAATGTCAAGACGCGAAAAAAACTTTTGGAATCTTTTACTGTGGATGAAATGGTTGCCTTCGATAAAATTCTAAAAGCTTATACACGAATTCTTGAAAAAACTAATAGTAAAAATAAGCCTTTATAAAAAAGCCCCCTTATGTTTCACGGATAAAACACAAGAGGGCCTAAATTTTACTCACGGTAAAATTTTACTTTTTAATGTCATTTTTTTCGTTCCTTTAATGCTTTGCTCAATCTTTCTAATGTTTCTTGAATAACGGATGAAGGAGCCGCCAGATTTATTCTTTCAAATCCTATTCCTCCGTCTCCGAAAATATAGCCTTCATCAAAAAATATTTGAGCCTTATGAATCATAAATTCTTCCATAGCCTTATGATCCATTTTTAATGCTCTAAAATCCATCCATTGTAAATAGGTGCCCTCAATGAGAGGAGCTTTTATTTCGGGATGATTTATTTCAAAAAATTCTTTTACGATTCTTTGATTTTTGTCTATGACCTTTATACATTCATCTAGCCATTTTCCGCATTCTTTATAGCAAATTTCGCAAGCTTTATAACCAAGAGTTGTAAAGGGCATTCCGCTTGTAATATCCCGTGATTTTTTGAATCTTTCCCTCATATCAGGATTTTTAATTATTATGTTACTCATACCCATTCCGGCTATATTAAACGTTTTAGATGGTGCAGTAAAAGTAATCATCTTGTCGGCAAGTGCTTCATCAATAGATTGAAGTACTGTATGCTCATAGCCGGGCATAATTAAGTCGAAATGAATTTCATCTGACCAGAGCAGAAGATCACTATTTAAAACTATGTCCTTTATTTTTTGAAGTTCGTCTTTTTTCCAGACCCTGCCTACAGGATTATGAGGAGAACAAAAAAGCAAGGCTTTATTATTTTTATCCTTGGATAGTTTTTCCAGTTTTTCAAAATCGATCGTATAGTACCCGTTTTTTTCAAGCAGTTCACATTCTACTATTTTGCGCTCTTGATTTTTTACAGCCGTAAAGAAAGGATAATAGACAGGAGTTATTATAATAACTCCATCGCCCGGTTTTGTAAATTCCCTAACAGCATTGTACAATGCCGGAACGACTCCCGCCGTATTTATTATCCAGTCTGTTTCAATCTCCCAGTTATGTCTATCCTTCATCCATTTTTTTACGGTTCTTTTATACTCGTCAGTTGGGCCTGTATATCCTAACACGGCTTCGTCAAGATATTTTTTTAAACCTTCAATAAGTTCCGGCGGATTTTTAAATTCCATGTCAGCCACCGAAAGAGGAACCACATCATTTCCAACTTGGGGATTTTGTGAATACATTAAGTCCCATTTGACTGAACCTGAGTTTTTCCTTGAAATTTTTGTTGTAAAATCGTAAACCATTTTTTTCCTCCTATTCTTCCGTTTCGGCAAGTAAGGCATCTTCTATAATTTGCTTTTTATTTGCTTCCAATTCTTCAATTTTTACATTTCCGGCTTTTAAATTGTAAATTGAGAGGATCGATATTATGACCATAATACCTATCATAAAAAGTTTTTCTTTTGTAGAAAGCATCATAAATAAGTTATAACAAACGATTGCCGCACAAAGTGCAGAGAGTATGCAGATGATATCCATAATTATTCTAGGCATATGCAATACAGATTTTTTCCATTGCTCCGGATAATCTCTTATTACCTTAATACATTTTATATTTGTATATAAATTTGTCAACATAGCAGGTATCATTACCAAAGAGACGATCGCATCTAATTTTAACCCAAGCAAAACCGGTAAAATTGACAATATATAGTAAATACCGTAAACAGCCCATGGATAACCAGTTTGAGTTGTTTTTGTAAAAAATTTTGGGAGCCAACCTGCTTGTGCCACTTTCAGTATTGGATATCGAACCATTATTATACCGGTAATCATGGATGTTGCTATTGCAAAAACAGCTCCGCCCATTATAAAGAGAATGAAAATTGATCTTGGAAAAATCTCGGCGGCTACAAGTGAGAGATTTTGGCCTGCGACCTCGCTTATGGGAAGAACTCCTGCCGATACATAACCCATTAACCCATAAACGATAGCAATTGCTATTGTTACAAGAAAAATACCATAAGGTATATTTTTTTTAGGTTTCATTGTAACAGCCGATACCGATATCGGGCCCATTGTTGTTCCCTGGCATGCCCATCCCATAATTGCTATTCCTGCAATAACTCCTTTAAATCCATCAGTAAAAAAATTAGGATCGGAGAAATATCCGGGTTTTACCTTTGGAATACCGAATACAATGTAAAAGACAATTGCTGCAATTAATACTACAGTCATTATATTGTTTATTGTGGATATAAACTTTGAGCCTCTTATTGTTGCCGCAAAAAATAAAGTAATAATTATGATTGCAATTAATTTTGTGTATGGTATAATTTGCGGTAGTACTATTCCTGCATAGTTTACCATCGCAAGACCATACATAGCGACAGAAAAACCATTAATAAATGTTATATATCCATTTACACCTGTAAAAAAAGGATTAAAAACCAATGCTTTTTGACTATAATCACCTCCTTCAAACATAAACATTGATGATAAAAGTACATTGTAAAAATATGCCAAAAGCATAAAAATACAACCAGCCATAATTGATACCAATATGGATTTGCCGGTAGCGGCAATACCCAATCCGGTTAGCACAAAGATCCCGGAACCTACAGCTCCGCCAAAACCTAGCGAGAAAATGTTAAATAAATTTAAATTTCTCTTTTCTTTTGTTGTTTCCATACTACACTCCTTTCACTGATTTATAGTTAAGAGTGTTTATTATTTATATACTTAACTATCATATATATTATAAAATAGTTTTTTAAAAAACGCAAGAGTTATAAGTATTTTTTTATTTTATAGTGACTAAATTACAAAAAATGCTTATAATATTAAACAAGTTATTATACAACTTATGAACAAAATGGGAAGAGCGATAAAAAATTCGAAAATGCGTGAAGATTATAATTTAGGCTTTCTTTTGCAATACGAAAATGTTGCTTGGTTTGATGAGGAATGCGGAGAGGTGCGTATTTTAGACAGGCGTATCTATCCTGCAAAAACGGAATTTTGTGTGTGCAAAACTTATCCTGAAGTTGCAAAGGCTATTGCCGATATGGTAACTCAAAGCGGAGGGCCTTTTTCGGCTGCTGCTATGGGAATGGCTCTTGCGGCTTACGAAGGTAAAAATCTTGCAAAGACTGAATATCTTGAGTTTATGAAGGAGGCCGCCTATGCTCTATCCCATGCTAGGCCGACCACAAGCAAGGCAATGCAGTTTGTTACAGCAGAAGCATTGAGCCTTTTTGAATCTCTAATAAAAAATGGAACCTCCTCGAATGACATTATTAAGGCCTTAAAGCAAAATGCCGTAGACCAAAATAATGACCGGTATAAAAAAAATACGGCAGCCGGCGCCATTTTTGCAGACTTGGTTCCAAACGGTTCTTCAATTTTAACCCAATGTTTCGGTGAAACGACTGTAGGCGGATATTTGCGTAAGTTTAAGGAGTCTAATAAAAATATAAAGGTTTTTTGTGCCGAAACCCGTCCATATTTTCAAGGAGCACGCTTAACCGCTTCTTTGGCTTATGACATGGGCTTTGATACGACTGTTGTTACAGATAATATGCCGGTTCTTCTTATGAGCGAAAAAAAATTGATTTTTATGTTTCAGCTTCTGATGTTATAACCCTTGACGGCTCTATAATAAACAAGATAGGTACACTCCAAATGGCTATAGCCGCAAAATATTTTGGCATTCCTTATTATGCAATAGGCTTTCCCGATAAAAACTATGTTTCGGCAAAAGAGGTAAAAATTGAATATAGAACCCCTGAAGAGGTTCTTTATGCTATGGGAGAAAGGACGGCGATTTTACCTTCGGATTGTAAAAATGAAGAAAAAACTAAGTGCGGTTCAATTTCAGGACTTTATCCTGCCTTTGACATAACGCCTTATGAACTTTGTGCAGGTATAATTACGGATAAAGGATTTTTTAAACCTATAGTTTAAATATAAGACTGATTGCAACGGATTCAAAGAACATATCGATATTCTTTTTTGAGTTTATTATTTTTTGTGTAAAATGAGCTTCATCTTTGTAATTATAGTAAATAGGAGCTGTCTTCCAAACCGCTTGAAGTTTTATGCATGTTTTTTCGGAGACTTTAAAAAAAAACTCATTCTTTAGCTCAAATTTCCATAATTGTTCGGCTTTATTTTTGGTAAAAGGAAGGGGCTTATATAGATTTTTACAGCTAATAAGCTCTATCCTTATCGTGTTTAAGTAAAGAGGCATATTGTATTCTATCGAGTATGTTCCGGCATAATGGGCTCCATTTCTGTTCTCTCCTAAATCATTATCGAAAAACCAAAAATCGGTATTTTTTAAAGGGATAAGAGCCTTATAATTTATAATGTGGATGGTTTTTAAGATAAGATTTGCCCATTCACTTTTTATTTGCGAGTTTAGATCAAAGTACAGCTCGACCCCGCCTTGTAAGCTAAAAAAAAACTTTGAAAAATACAAAGGTTTGATAACTTGCAAATTATTTATATTTTTATTTTCTGAAATACCGTAAAAATTTAGACTAGGGTAGGACCATCCTGTACCTAGATTTGTATTTGTAATAAAATTTACAAAAGGAATATAGGCTAATTTTAAATTAAAAGAACCTAAAAGGTTTGCAGGTTTTAAGCTTAAGCTAAAACCAAGTTCCGTATATCTTGATTCTGTATTTAGTTTATAAAATTTTAAAAAATGATATATTGAAATGTTAAAATTTAAGGGATAGTTTAACTCTGCTTCAACTTCCGTTTTTGTTTTCTGTAAATCCGCATCTGCAAAAACATATGAAAAATTTATGAGAATTAAAACAAAAAAATATATCTTTTTTAACTTCATAATCTTAAACTTACAAAAAAAAAACCGAAGTCGGGAGGTCCCGTTTACTTCGGCTTTTTTTTCTTACCGATTATATCGGAAACCGGTAATCCTTATATCGGAAGCCGATTGATCGGTGATGCCTCAATTTTTTTACTGGGCATTTGCGGGGGTTGTGGCCGGAAGAAGATTCCCGGTCCTGTCGATTATGTCAACCTCCGAGTTAGGTGTAATCTGATCAACATAGAATGTGTATAAGACCGGATCAGAAACGTTACCTACATTATCGATAGCCTTGACTTCGATTTTGTAAACTGCATTTTGTGTAAATTTGATCGGTTCTACATACTTAGTATATTCTCCGTCATTTACTTTTACATAAATTGCATCAACACCTGAGATCTCGTCTTGTGCTGCAAATGAAACGGTTTCACTTGTAGAAACAATAACTCTGCCTTCTTCATCTACAACATTATTGCTGGGGAATACTAAGTATTCATCATCCTTGTTGATAAGACGGTTAGAATTTGCAATAGTTACAACAGGTGCTGTTCTGTCGATAGTAACAGCGATTAACTTAATAGGAGCAAGGTTTCCTACATTGTCAATTGCTGTGTAATAAAGATTTACAGGTCCTTCAGCATCCAATGAAACATAGGTTTGCTCGGATTCTTTTCCATTTCCTGACATTTTAAGAGCGTTTAGATCTGTTCCCATGTAACCGGCTGCTACACCTGATCCTCCGACTACGTCGGCGGCAGAAACATACCATTTTGTATTTGATGAGCAGTAAAGTACTACACCGTCATTGTACAAAGGTTCTGTTGTCTTGATCATTGTATCGGGAGCTGTATTGTCTACAATTACTGACAAGGTTTTGGGCAATTCCAAGTTTCCGCTGTTATCAAATCCTCTGTATGAAATATCAAATTTTCCTTCTTCTAGGAGTTGGAAGGGGTTCTTATATCTCATAAAGGCTGCACCATTCAAGGCAAATTCTACAAAGTCAAGACCGGTATCCTTATCGGTTGATCTGAGTTTAAAAAAGACATCACTATTTACATAATTGGTGCCTTCTTCAACATAGTGAATTGCGGGTCGGACATAATCTGTTCCGACAATAGAAGGAGCCTGTGCCCAAGCTGAAACAACTAAAAGTGAACATACGGCTGCAAAAAAAATTTTTTTAATCATTAATTACCTCCAAAATGATTTTTTTTAAATTTCATAGTGTTTATTTAACACTGTGAATTTCTACTCTTCGGTTTTTGAAGCGGTCAGTAATCTCTGAATGGCTTCGGGCCGGTTCACGAGCGCCTTTGCCTTCAACGATTATGCTGTTCGCATCAAACAGCTTCATTTTTTGAAAATAGCTTGCAACAGCAATTGCCCGCTGTAATGCAATACGATCTTCATCCTTTTGCGAGTCCAGTTTTGCACTGTGACCGTAAATGACGATTTTCCTTACATTTTTTGCTTTTAGATCTTCGCCTATTTCTTTTAGTCTCTGTGCAGTAAACGGATCGATTTGATAAGTCTGCGGTGCAAAATATACTGTGTAGTAATCATCAGACATATTTTTGTCTTCCGTTTTCTTATCTTTTTCTTCTTTTACTACTTCTTGTTCTTGTGTTTTTTCAGGTTCAGCCGGCTTTTCTTCTTTTTGCTTGGGAGCAGACTTACATGAAAAGATAAAAAGAACAGACAAGAGTAAAAGTAATACTTTTACTTTTTTCAAAGAAACCTCCTTAAAATAATAATCTTAAATATATTATCCTTCTTTTCCTGCCAATAGTCAAGAACAATTTTTAATTTTTCTGCAAATCATTTCTCTTTAGCTTCGGTAACGAAGGTAGTATATTGGGATAAAAATAAGAGCGGGACTGTGCCTATCGGGCCGTTTCTTTGCTTTGCTAAAATGAGTTCTGTAGGAATGGGTTTTGCCTCATCTTCGCTTGTATCGGCTCTTTCACGGTGTAAAAACATGACTACATCGGCATCCTGCTCTAGAGAACCCGATTCCCTTATATCGGCAAGCCCCGGTTTTTTTCCTTCTGCATCCCTTGTCAGCTGGGAAAGGGCTACTACCGGAATATCCAGCTCCCTGGCAAGACTTTTTAGAGATCGGGAAATTTCGGCAATTTGTTCATGGCGCGGTATACTTGCATTTTCTCCCGTAATAAGGGTTATGTAGTCGATAAAAATAATTTTTACGTTATAGGGCGGACTGCAAAGCTGTCGGGCTATGGCTCTTAAGTCCAAAAGCTTCATGTTAGGCATGTCTACAAGGTAAAATGGAGCTTCGTAGAGCATACCGCAAGTTTCTGATACCTTGCCGAAATCTCTTGCCGTCAGGTTTGCAGATCTTATTCTGTTTGAATTGATCTTGGCTCTTGAAGCTATCAAACGCTGTACCAGCTGCATATCCGACATTTCTAGAGAAAAAAAGGCTGTTGGAATTTTTTCGTCAATAGCTATGTGGGCAGCCATGGTCATGGCCAGGGCTGTCTTTCCTACTGAGGGACGGGCTCCTATTATGATAAATTCCGAGTTTTGAAATCCGTAGGTCATATTGTCCAAATTACCGAAGCCTGAGGGAACACCTGTGTATTCTCCCTTGCGTTCGTGTAGTTTTTGGAGAACCTCCAAAGTGGGCATTATGACCTCAGCCAAAGACTTAAAGGTCGCCGAATTTCCGGCTTCAGTAAGGTCAAAGATGCTTTTTTGAGCTTCTTCCAAGACTGTTCGGCTCGATATGCTGTCATCAAATACATCTGCAGAAATTTTATTGGAAACTTTTAGCAAATTTCTTCTTATAGCGGCTTCCAACACGATTTTTGCATAAAATTCGTAGTTTGCAGAGCTTGGAACCTCATCCGTAAGCGATGCTATGTAGCTTGCTCCTCCGACCGAGTCCAGCTCATTTGTAGAACGAAGATAGTCTGTCAATATTAAAATATCGGCCTTTTGGGAGCGGGTGTCTAATTCCGAAATAGCCTTATATATCTTTTGATGCTGAGGAGAATAAAAAGCTGAGGCATCTAAGATCGGTCTTACAAAGGTAAAAACATCGGGATCTATTAAAACAGCTCCTAATACAGCCTTTTCTGCTTCCATATTGTGGGGCGGAAGCTTGTTTTTTAATTTTTTTACACTATCCATTAAAATCCCTCTCAAGAAAGGGCATTTTAACAGATAGTAAGATTAAAATCTAGCCTAAAAAACTATAAAATTTTAAAAAGTTTCTTGACAATTTCTTTCTTATTCCTTAAAATATCTTCCTATGAATAAAAATATTACGGTTGATGAATTACGTTCAAAATATATAGAATTTTTTAAAACTAAAAATCATGTAGAGATATCGGGACGCTCTCTTATACCTGAAAATGACCCTACGGTCTTGTTTACGACAGCGGGAATGCATCCTCTTGTCCCTTACTTGATGGGCGAGCCTCATCCGGCAGGAAGCCGTCTAACGGACGTACAAAAATGTGTCCGTACAGGCGATATAGACGATGTAGGAGATGCTTCACACTTGACATTTTTTGAAATGTTAGGTAACTGGTCCTTGGGAGACTATTTTAAAAAAGAATCCATCGCCTATAGCTTTGAATTTTTAACCGATGAAAAATACTTAGGCATTCCTGTCGATAAACTCTCCTTTACGGTTTTTGAAGGAAATGAAGACGCTCCACGCGATGAAGAGTCTGCTTCTATTTGGGAAGGCTTGGGAGTTTCAAAAGATAAGATTTTCTTTTTACCTAAAGAAGATAACTGGTGGGGCCCTGCCGGAGAGACCGGCCCCTGCGGACCTGACACCGAAATTTTTATAGATACAGGAAAGAATGCTTGCAGTTCTAATTGCCGCCCCGGCTGTAGCTGCGGTAAATATGTAGAAATATGGAACAATGTTTTTATGCAATATCATAAAAACAAGGACGGCTCCTATTCCCCGCTGACAAGAAAATGTGTAGATACCGGGATGGGTGTTGAGCGTACCGTTGCTATGCTTCAAGGAAAGCCCTCAGTTTATAATACCGAGGCTTTTACATCGATTATTAAGTCCATCGAGGATTTGAGCGGCGTAAAATATGGTGATAACGAAAAGACCGATACCTCAATACGCATTATAGCAGACCATATCCGGACTGCCTGCTTTATCTTAGGCGATCCTAAAACTACGCTTCCTTCAAATATAGGGGCGGGCTATGTTTTAAGAAGAATTATAAGGCGTGCTGTAAGACACGGTAAAAAACTCGGCATAGACGGAAACTTTTTATCGGTTCCGGCTTCTGCCGTCATTGCTCAAAATTCAAAATTTTATACGGAACTAAAAGACAACGAAAATTTAATTTTAACTGAACTCAAGGCCGAAGAGGATAAATTCCTTGAAACCTTAAAGAAAGGCGAGGCCGAATTCGAAAAAATGCTCCCTAATCTTTTAAAAAATCCTAAAAAGGTAATTCCGGGAAGGATGGCCTTTAAACTCTATGATACCTACGGATTTCCGATTGAATTAACTGAAGAACTTGCCTCCGAATCCGGCTTGACAGTGAATAGGGAAGAATTCGATGAGGCCTTTAAAAAACATCAGGAATTGTCGAGAGCCGGAAGCGAGCAGGTATTTAAGGGCGGCCTTGCCGACCATTCAGAACAGACTACAGCCTATCATACGGCTACCCATCTTTTACACAAGGCCCTAAGAACTGTTTTAGGCGATCATGTTCAGCAAAAGGGCTCAAATATAACGGCTGAAAGGCTTAGATTTGACTTTTCTCATCCGGAACCCATGACTGATGCCGAAAAGAAAGAAGTAGAGCGTCTTGTAAATGAGGCTATCAAGGCTGATCTACCCGTAACTATGGAGGTCATGCCCTTGGAAGAAGCAAAAAAAAGAGGGGCCATGGCTTTATTCGGTGAAAAATATGAGGATGTTGTTAAGGTTTACAAAATAGGGGACTTTTCTATGGAAGTTTGCGGCGGTCCTCATGTAGAAAAAACAGGAAACCTAGGAACTTTTTTGATAAAAAAGGAACAGTCTTCTTCTGCAGGTGTAAGACGCATTAGGGCCGTTCTTGAACATTAAATGTAACTTATTGCTTTACAATTTGTTAATATGGCAAAAGTTCGGCTTTGCCTTCTTTAAAATATATCATCCCCATACGGGATAATGGATGAGGATAAAATGAAAAAGAAAGTTTTTATTGCAATTATGTTGGTTGGCTTTTTGGGTGTTTTAACGGCCCAAAATGATTTGCAGGTTATTGCACAGGTAAACCTGTCAAAAAAGGAACCTATCACTCTGGGTCAGCTTAAAAAGCTTGTTAAGTTTGCCGAGTCTCAAGGCGGAGTAAGTATAGCCGCGAATTCCGAGAAAAAGCTTGTTTTGGAAAGTTTGATGAGAACTAAGCTTTTAGTTCAAGCTGCTGAAAAAGAAAATATAAAGATTTCTAATTCCCAAGTAGATGCTGCTTTTAACGATGCTCTTTCAGCAATAGTAAATTCCCCTATAACAGAAAGCGAATTCGCTAAATTGATAAAACAAAAAGAAAATATATCGCTTGACGAGTTTATGAAAAAACAAACAGGTAATACTGTTGAAGAAATCAAAAAGATTATCAAAGATAACCTGATCATTCAAAGCTTTATAGCTTCAAAAAACCAAGCAGAAATTGTAAGAATGGCAACACCTACCGATGCTCAGATACGTTCATACTATGAAATGAAAAAAGGTGAGTTAGTTCGTCCCGATATGGTCAAGATGCTTTTTGTTGCCGTAAAAAAAGAAGGTAAAGACAAGGAAGAAATCGATAGAATTAATGAACTGCATAAAAAGGTTAAAAAGAATATAAAAGAGATTGCCAACATCAAGAAAAATGCAGAAGCCGGTAATTATGTTGCACAAGAATGTTATATACCTAAAACGGCAGAAGGAGCTCAGTTGTTAAATACCACTCCTGAAGTTTTAATGGAAATTTTTTCCAAAGATGTAAATCACATATTCGATATTCAAGATAGGGTTGACAGCAGACAGTTTTTTGTTATAACCGAAAAACTTGATGCCAAAATTTTGACTTTAAGTGATATTCCTGATCCCTCATCAGCAATTACTCTTTATGATCAGATAAAAGCCCTTCTTTCTCAGGGACTTGCTGTAAATGCTGTTCAATCTATTATTCAAAATACATATGAAAGTTTACGCACCAATGATAATTGTAAAATATTAAAAACCGATGCGGAACTTGATAAACTTCTTACATGGTAATCGATAGATTTTAAATGAGTGTAGGCAGACGCAGAGGACGGATTCTCGCTTTCCAAGCCCTTGTTGCTTGGGATATGGGAGGAGCCGTCCTTGACGATTTATTGAATTTCTCTTGGCAAAATGAAGACTCGACAAATGATCCGAATAGGTATCTTTTCCCTAGGATGATGGTTTTAGGAACAATCGAAAATATAACCGAAATCGATAAAGCAATTCAGGCTAATCTGGATAATTGGGTTATCGAGCGTCTTAATTCCGTAGATAAGGCTATTTTAAGATTGAGCGTCTATTCTCTTCTCTATCAAAAAGATACGCCTCCGCCCATTGTAATAGATGAGGCTATAAATTTGGCCAGGGATTTCGGCACCGATGATTCTTATAAATTTGTAAATGCGGTACTTGACAGTATTAAAAATAAGTCTTAGAATTTCAGAATGAAGCTTCAAAAGATAGTTTTAAAAATTGTTTTTTTAGTTTTTTTACTTTTTTCTTGTTCTTTCAAAAGCGATGAGCAAGCTTTTTTGGAAGAACTTTCTAATATTGATACACATATATCGGAAGGCCGTTCGTCTAAGGCTTTGAAGAGTTTAAAACGCCTTCAAAAAAAGGCCGTAAATTCTACAAATTATGTCAGCATTGTTAAAAGGCAGTTAAAACTGGGAGCAGAGCCTGATGCCTTAATCTGCCTGCAAAAAGGTATAAAAAATCATCCCGAGTCGGCAGAGCTTCCGGGCCCTATTAACTTCTATCCTTATCGATTCCGGAAAATCAGAAGATGCCCTGCCTTATTGTGAAAGGTTAAAAGGTTCCCCATATGCTTCCTTGGGAGCTGAAGCTTCTATTTTGGCGGATATTGCCTTGAATTCTTTTAATTCCGATTTTAGTCTTTTAAAAGCAGCCTATGATAAAACCAAAAATCAAATTTTTTTGAAAAATGCTGCTCTTGTCTTGGCTTCACAAGGCCGTTTAAGAGAGGCTTCTCATTTACGATATGATATTCCGCAAGATACAGCTCCCGATCATCCTTTTTTTTGGAGCTGTATTGTTTATGATCTGGGTGTTTTTGACTCCATTTTCGGCGATTTATATTTTTCTCTTGTTTATGCAGATAAGGACGGCGGTGAAGGTAAGACAGCTGAAAATGCCCGTCTTCACCTTATGCTTGCAGCCGATGCGGCTTTCGGTCAGGGAGATAGTGAAAGGGCGAGGGCCTTTTGGCAGGCAGCTGCCGATAGAAGCCCCGAAGCATCTCCTATAGTGTTTTATGATTTAGCTTTGACCGCTCCTGATGAAAGAGAGCGCGTAGATCTTTTGATAGAATGTATAGATTTATATCCGGGCTTTTATCCGGTTATAGCCCGCTATGTTCGTGAAGATCTTTCCTTGCGTGAATTAAATACCCAAGATGAGCTTACTGCTTATCTCGAATCTAAGGGGTTTTATTCAATAAAAATGGAAGAAACTTATTTTACTTCTCCCAAGATGACCTATGCCTCTGAAGAGCTTTTAAAAAGAGCAATGGAAGCTCCCGATTTTGATCCAAGATTTATTTTGGAAGAATTTAGATACAAACAAATAAGGGATAAGACCTATGCTTCTAAGGTTAGGGTCAAGGCCGATATGTGGAAGATTCTTGAAAAATACGGAAAAGAACCTATTATCAGGGAATATGCAAAATGGTATTTTGCTCAATCCGGAGATTTTAATGCCTGTCTAAGTGTCGGTGAAATAGGAAAAAGATATGAAGATTCTTTTTATGCAGGGATAAATTCGGCTTTGAGCGGAGATTTTGAAAATGCTGTTTCTTCTTTTGCAGCATCAGCTCAAGTTCCTGCCTATGCTTATGCAGCTACAGTAAATTCCGCTTATATGTATTATATGTCGGGAAAAACCTCGGAGGCTGTGGATACTTATAGCCTTGCAGCAACTATGACAAAGGATAAACAAAGACAGAGTATGCTGCACTATGAGATTGCCCTAATTTTTTATGAAAGAAAGGCTTATGACAGGGCTAGGAGTGTTTTAGGTTATGCCTTGGAGTTAAATCCTAAAAACTATCAGGCGGCATCCCTTTTAAAAAAATTAAAAGAGCTTAATTAATCGTTTTCAAGTTTAAATATGACGATACCCGATGTTTCCGTTTTTTTAGGGATAAAATTCGCTGCAGATATAAAGTCGATGAATTTTGTCATACAGCCGGTTGAGTCCTTATCAGAAGTTTCAAGTTGCTTATTTTCGGCATATTCTTTTACTATTTTTAAGGCATCCTCATAGTCTTCTCTTAAAATATAAAAGGCAGTATAATTTGTTCCGGCTACTCCTGAACCTACCAGTATTGAAGAAAGGTGCTCGTTTTCCATGCGGTATGGAATGCCTTCGCTTTGAAAAAGAGATTTTATTATCATTATATCTTCTTGATAAAAAAGATACATGAATTTGATTGATTTTTTTCCTGTGCGTACAGCTTCAAAAAAAGCGTCTTCCATTTCGACTATGTTCTCTAAGGCTTCATCTTCTGCAGCAGTGCCGTCATTTAATCTGACTCCTTGAGAATTTTCTTTCCAAGATTTTTTTAAAAATAAAAACAAAAAAATACCGGCTAAAACGGCAACTAACCACCACATAAGTACTCCTTAGATCATCTTATTCATTTTTCCGTAGATATTGCGGACAATTGTTTTTTGATCCTCGCTAAAATTTTCTCCTGCAAGGTCAATCAGGTTTTGAAGGGAAACAAGGCATTCGTGCAAGGCTGTATGAAAGCCTCTTGATGTTTTAAACCAAAAGTGCCCTGTACCGTCGCAAAAGAGGGTTATAAAGCCAAGCTGCTTTGTAGTTTTCTTTGCGATTGTAGTTCTAAATAAGAGGTTTAAAGAATTTATAAGCTCTTCTAAGTCCTCTTCGATAAAATAATTTTTGCGTTTTTCAAATCTTTTTTCGTCTGCGGTTTTTTCGATTGGCTCGATATTAAAATTATTTACTACATTTAAAATCAAATCCATCTTTTCACCCGATAAAAGCTCGCTTTTACCGATTTCTATTTTTCCCCTCAAACCTTTTAACTGCTCCAAGGCTCCGTTTTGGTTTTCCTCGGTATATTTTTGTCTTATAGCCTCGGCAGTGAGTTTAAATTCCTTCCAAGGCAGGATGAGATGCTTTTTGCCCTTTATCTTTTTGATGAGATAGCGAGTTCCTTCGATGAGAACGCTTTCTTCTTCGCTCTTTTTCTTTTCTTCCTTTGTCTCGGCCCTATGTTCGTCTTTTTCTTTTTTTGACCTCTTATCCTTTTTTTCCAAAAGGGCAGGGGCTACCTCTTCAATTATCTTTTTTGAAAGAGGGGAGACAGACATGGCGTACATGCGTGAGGTTCTCACTATTTCGCCTGCAACTATAAACTGTTCTTTTTCCTTGTACATGCAGGAGCCAGGGTGAATAAAAATCTTTTCGGTGGTGAGGGAGCGGTAAGAATCCCTTCCTTGAGCCGAGCATACAAACTGAATCATTCCCTTGGCTACAGCCGTAAGGTAGTGCTCCATTTTTCCGCCCGAAAGAATCGGCACTCCCATATCGGAAACGATGAGTTCGAGTTGCTCTTTTATGTTGGCTATTTCGGCCATTACTCTGTCATCAAGATAATGAATCTTGCAAAACCTCTCCTTATCGAGGGCTTGAGAGTACATCCTAAAAACCTTTAAGAATGAAGCAAAGTCTCCCAAGGGCTCATCGAAGAGGGCATGAGCTTTTCGGGCTTCAATTTCTTCACCCTCGGGGAAGATGACCGGGCTTCTTGCCGATAAAAAGGCTGCGGCGATTAAAACCTCTTCTACAAGGTCGGGGTATCTTGTGATAGCTTCGACTATAATTCTTGACTGCCTTGGAGCCAAGGGGAAAAGACACATCATCTTTCCTATGCTGCTTAAAGAGCGGTCGCTTTCGAGGGCATCGAGCATGTTAAGGGTGTCTATGGCCCCTATTATGCCTTTTTTACCGGGAGGCGAAATAAAGTCGAAATTTTCAAAGTCGAGGATGCCGAGTTCTGCCATGCGCATAACAACCTCTGATAGGTCTGTACGGTAGATTTCTTCGAGGGTATAAAGCTGCCTCGTTTCAAAGTCCTTACGGGTATAAAGGCGGTAGCATACGCCTTCCTGAGTTCTTCCGGCTCGTCCTCGTCTTTGGTTACAAGAGGCCTTAGATATGAGGGTTTCATCCAAGCTTGAAGTAAAGGTAAAGGGATTATAAAAGTTAAGCTTTGCAAGCCCTGAATCTATAACGGCTGCAATGTCGTTTATGGTAATTGAAGTTTCTGCTATGTTTGTCGAGATAACAATCTTTTTTTTGCCGAAGGGGGGAGACTTAAAAACTCTCTCTTGTTCTTCCTTGCTTAAGCGGCCGTAAAGGGGAAGGATAAAAAGTTTTCTGTACCACGGTTCTTTTGAAAGCCTTTCGATGCAGTCCTTGATTGCCCTTTCCCCGGGAAGAAAAACAAGGATGGCTCCGCTCCGCCCCTCGCTTAAGATGCGCCCTACAATCGAGGCTATCTTGTCCATCAGGGCCGTTTCCGCTTCCTGCGTTTCTGTCGAGGCCTTGATCGCGGGAGGGTCAAAGATAAGGGTAACGGGGTAGGTTATGGCATCTATTTTGATTACCGGGCATCCGTCAAAATACATCGAAAATAGATCGGTGTTTATGGTAGCCGACGAAATAATTACCTTAAAGTCCTTGCGTTCAGCTATTATCCGCTTTAAAAGCCCCAAGATAAAGTCTATGTTTAAACTGCGTTCATGGGCCTCATCGACCAAGATTACGGAATACTTACTGAGCCAAGGATCGAGCTTCAGTTCCTGTAAAAGAATGCCGTCGGTCATTATTTTTATCTTAGTATCGCTTGAGGTCTTGTCCTCAAACCTCATCTTATATCCTACAAGGCTGGGCATGGGTTCTTTAAGCTGTTTTGAAATAAATTCGCTTACCGAAAGGGCCGCAATACGGCGCGGCTGAGTAACTCCTATCATACCTGAACGGCTGTAACCTGCTTCATGTAAAATAACCGGCAGCTGTGTAGTCTTGCCTGAGCCTGTGGGGCTTTCTACAACTATTACCTGATTGTGCTCAAGCATTTCCAATATTCTGTCTTTTTGTTCGTATACCGGTAGATTTTTGTATTTCATATATTGAGTATTATAGCCGATTTTTGAGGAGGCTTCAAGTATGGGGATTTTAGGGTAAATTCATCAAATACTGCATTGAGGTTTAAAATAAAGTACAAGATTCCCAAGTATCGGCTGTTTCCTCGTTGATGCCGTCGGCAAAAACAGCACCGATGAGAACTATCTTTTTTCCGCTCATCTTGTAGGGTTCTGCGTAGCCCTTTTCTTTTATCTGTTGGATGGCTTCTTTAGGTGTGCCTGGGCCCATCAGCTTAAACTCAAAGATGTAGATGGTATCACCGGTGTGAACCACACAATCTGCTCTTCCTTTTGAGCTTACCACCTCGGTTTCAACAAACTGCCCCATAAGTGTAAAAATAATATAAAAGGCTATTTGGTAATCCCTTTCCCTCATCTTTACATTTTCCTTTGAAGCAAGGCTGTAAGGAAGGCCTGCACAGGCAGTGTACATTCTTTTCATAAAGGATTCGGTGTTTCCTTTTTCGATATCCCTGATAAAATTACCGATAAATAAACCGCTTGCATCCTTTGCAATAGAGGTATAAGCAGGCACAAGGTTATCCAAAAAACCGTATTTTACTTCGTCGTTCGGAAAGCCTAGTTTATATAAGCCAAGCCTTTCATCATAATCTTTTATGGTTAAGTAACCTGATTGGAAGAGGATAGGAACAGGATTATTTATATCGGGCCTGTAGTCCTGCAATGAGTTTTCATCCATTTCCGCATTTTCTAAAATATCGCGGATGCAAATTTCTTTTTGATTTTGCAAGGTTCTGACCAAAAAGGTAGGGGTTCCTGTTGCAAACCAATAAGAGCCGATTTCTTTTTTTGTAAAGGCATTGAGCAAACTAAACGGATTATAAACACTTTCTCCTTGAGGATGAAAAAGGTAGCCGTCATAACGCTTTTTTAACAAAGCAAGGGTTTCTTCATAGTTTAGTTTACGCTCTTCTGCCAAGGCTTCAATTTCGGGCTTAAACACTTCCTTCAATTCTTTTGCAGTAATACCGCAGATTCCCGAATAATTTTTTTCGAGAGAGATGTCCCTCAAATTGTTTAAATCGCTGAATATACTGACCTTGCTGAATTTGGTAACTCCGGTTAAAAAAGCAAAACGGATATACTCATCGCAAGACTTAATTACCCCGTAAAAACCTTTTAAGATACGCCTATATTCTTCGTTTAAGGGCTCATTTATAATCATGGTTTCAAGGAGGGGCTTATCGTATTCATCGACAAGGATGACCGCCTGCTTGCCTGTTGTTTCGTAAATCTGCTTTATAAGATTTCTAAAGCGTCCGTCAGGAGCATCTTCCGTTTTTTCTATTTTAAACTCTTCTTCCCATTCGCGTAAATGGGCATTAAGGATATCATTCAAGGCCTTAACATCGGCATAGTTTTTTGCTGTAAAATCCAAGTGGAGAACGGGATAATTGACCCAAGCGTCGCGGTTTTCAACCTTTGCCCGTTTTTGTTCGGCAGCTTCGATATAGAGCCCTTTAAAAAGCTCTTTTTTACCTAAAAAGTAAGCCTTTAAGGTAGAAAGAAAAAGACTTTTTCCAAACCTGCGCGGCCGGCTTAAAAAAAACACCTTATTGGCCGAAACCAATTTACTCACATATTCGGTCTTATCTATGTAAATAAAATTTTTTAACTTTAAATCTGCAAAACTTTGAAGGCCTATAGGCAGCTTGCGGATATCTGACATTTTCTACCCCCTGTAAATTAATTCTTAATTAAGAATTATGAATTAATTATAGCATATTTTTTTAACTTTTATAATGGGTAGAGGAGGAATATCATGGAAGTTATAAATTGTAAGAGGTATTGCCCCAAAAATACCATTTTTTATGAAATCATCAACGAAAAGCTCTCCATTAATTCCTAATTAATTGTAGTATCCGTATTTACCAATTAAAAATCTGACCGCAGCAATGCTTAAACTTGACAATATATTTTTAATGCGGTAGACTGCTTACGGAGGAATTGTATAATTATGACACCACATAAATCGTTTATTTTGTATTTTAAAAAATTTTTATTTAGGCATAAAATACTTTTTGCGAGTTTATGTTTATTCTTTTTTTCTCATATTGGGCTTACTTTGTACATACCTCAGCTTTTTCAAAAGTTTATAGACGGAGTTTCAGGCGGACTTGGGACAAAAAGCATTTTAGTAATTGCTCTTTTTTACTTGGCATTTGTTTTTTTTGTAGAGGTATTAAATACTTTCCGCAATTTTTTTATGCAAAAGCTTTCTTGGAGTTTAACTAAAGCGCTGCGTTCCGATATGCTAAAAAATCTTTTGCAATTGGATATGGGGTTTTATCATAATAATCCTATCGGCGAATTAGTAGAATGTGTTGAAGGCGATATATTAATTCTTTCAAATAATATTTCTACTTTTGTGCTTGATGTAATTTCGAATATTATTATTCTTTTGGGAATTTTAATAATTGTTTTTTTAAATTCCATTCTATTAGGATGTATTTTTGTTATTTGTTCCGTTATCAGTATTATTATGATGTTGCGTCAATCTAAAAAAGATACTAGTTCTCTTGAAACTGTGCGGAAAAACATGGCAGAAGTTAATGCCCTTGTTACGGAAAGTATTACAGGACGAGAAGAGCTTCACAGCTTAAACGCAAAAGATAAAATCCTTGCAAACTCAGACGGCTTACACGATACATCTTTCAAAAATGAAAAAAAGTTTTATAGACTTTTTACTTTTACGATGATGTTAAGCCAAGCTATAACATTTATTGAAAAATCCTGTTTGGTTGTGCTCTTGTTTTATTTACTAAAAGATGCGAAGCTAAGCCTCGGTCAAACTTTTATGTTATATAATTATTTTGTGCTTTTAGAATGGCCGCTTGAAATGCTCGCTCAAAATGCAACTACATTTCAAGGGCTTGGTGCAAGGATAAATAGAGTCTTTAAATTATACATTGAAAAGCCCCATATTTCTTTCGGGAATAAAACTCTCGATGATAAAACATACAGTGTCGAGTTTAAAAATGTTTCCTTTGCTTATGATGAGCGGGATTTGATTTTAGATAATTTAAGTTTTAAAATAAATGCAGGAGATCATTGTGCTTTACAGGGAAGAACGGGAAGCGGAAAATCAACTCTTGTAAAGCTTTTGTTAAAGCTTTACGAACCTCAGTCCGGAGAAATTTTATTAAACGGTGTTCCGGTAAATGAGTTCAGTCAAAAATCGCTTGCTGAAAATATCGGATATGTTAGTCAGAGTATTGTTCTTTTTTATGCAAGTATTCGGGATAATATCCGCATGTTTGACGAAAGCATTTCCGATGAGCAAATAAAAGAAGCTTTAAAGAAAAGCGGAATGTATGAAAAGATTATGGCTCTGCCGGGAGGCTTAGATTATATTTGTGAAGACGGAGCGGCAAATTTTTCCGGTGGAGAAACTCAGCTTTTAGCTTGTGCGAGATTATTCTTAAAACAAAGTAAAATTATTATTTTGGATGAGTCCACTGCAAAACTTGATAACACTGAACAGGAAAAAATTCAGCTTGCATTTAATGAGCTTATAGAAAACAAAACGGCAATTATAATTGCCCACAGAACTGAAACTTTAGAAAAAACAAATGTAAAATTTTTATTGGAGAATGGAAAATTATCTCAAGGAGAAAAAGCCGAACTCTCCGAAGGAGGTGCAAATGAAACAAATTAAACCGGAATCCTTATTATCGGTTAACTTAAAAGTTATAAAGAGGCATCCGTTTTTTTTCTTGGCGGCAATGGTCTCGGCTTTTTTGCTTCAGTTTACTGCCGGATTGTTTCCTGCATTTATCGAAAAGCAAATGTTTTCTTTTTTTGAAAATAAAATTGATTTGCCATTGGGTGTTTGGTTTATTATTATTTTGATGGCGACCGGATTTTTGTTTACAGCTTTTGCATATATAACTATGAATATAGGCTGGCTTTTTAGAACAAAAATAAAAAAACTTTTTGTAAGTAAAATGCTTCGGGCAATTATATTACAGCCGAAAGAGTTTGATACTTCGGAAGCAATCGGAGAAACCGCTTATAAATTCCGTGAAGATATAGATCAACTTTCTTCTTTACTCACAGGAACTTTTCCGCATTTTTCTACATCTCTGGTTATTGCTATCGTAACGGTTGTGTTAATGTTTTCCGTTAATGTAACTTTTACATTTATTGCTCTCTTTTTAATTGCTTTGAATATTGGGATTATTACCTTGCTGCTTCCAAAGGTAGAACGCCGGCGTGAAAACAGCCTCAAAGCTGCCGCGGCAACTTCAGGTTTTTTAACGGCCGCATTACAATCCACCCAAGAAATAAAAACCGATTATAAAAATCAAAACTTTATAGATGCTTATTTTAATATAAATCAAAAAGCTGCGAAAGCCGCTCTTCAGGAAAATATCGGCAGCTCTTTAATTAAATCACTTTTTAGATTGGGGCATCAGCTGATTACTTCGGCAATGTTGATTTTTATTGCTTTAAACATCGAAACTATTAGTTTTTCTGTGGGCGATCTTGCGTTTTTTATCAGCTTATCTGTTTCACTTTCAAACTTTGCATCTTCTGTTTCGGATTTTTTTGTCAGCGTAAAACAAACAAAAATTTCTCTGGAGCGTGTTCAAGATATTTATACAAAAGCTGAAAACGAGGACGAGCAGCTTGATGTGAAAAGTCCGCAAGAATATAATATCGGGTCTATTGTTGTCAAAAATCTTTGTGTAGAGTATCCCGAAAGCAATTTTAAAATAGAAAAATCGTTCGAATTTCACGGCGGGGAGTATTATTTTATCTTTGGTGCTGTTGCTTCGGGAAAAAGTTCTGTGATAAAGTCCATGCTGGGAATTACTAAAAAAGCCGGCGGTGAGATAATCTTAAATGGAAAAATAATAGAAAATCCCGAGTCGATTTTTGTTTCGCCCCTTGCCGTTTATGTTCCGCCGACCCCGCAAATTTTTAACGCAAGTCTGCGTGAAAATATTTTACTCGGTGTCAGCTCTGAAATTGAAGTAAACATTACCGAAGCAGAAATCCAAAAAGTTTTAAAAATTACCCGCTTAGACAAAGATCTGGAAACTATGCCCAAAGGCTTGGAGACAAAAATCGGTAACTTAACAGGAGGCGTTTCCGGCGGACAAACCCAACGTATTGGAATTGCAAGGGCTCTTTTATGTAAGAGTAAACTTGTAGTTTTAGACGATTGCTTTACTGCTGTTGATTCCGGTCTCGCAGGCGAAATTCGCAAAGACATCGCCGCTCTCGATGATTTAACGGTAATCGAAATAAGCAACCGCAAACCAAATCTTGAAATGATTCCGCAGATAAAACAGCTTGAGTTTTAGATTGACAAAATATTTTGAGGCGAATCGGTTGGATTTAACTTGAAGCAATGCGAGGCCTTGACATAAGGCACTTAAATTGTTACCCTGTTACAGTTTTATGGTTATCAATTTAGTTTGGAGAAAATATGAGTGCAAATTTTCAGCCCTCGATTGTGACGGTCTTTATTCCGCTTTTTGCGGCCCTTATTGCCGTAAGCGGTTTTATCGCTTTTCCTCTTCCCGGAACTCCGGTTCCCATAGTGCTTCAAAACATGATGCCTATTTTGGCATCGGGGCTTTTGGGGGGACTTTACGGAACGGCTTCAACTGCAATTTTTTTGGCGGCAGGCTTGCTCGGTCTTCCCGTCTTTTCGGGAGGAAGAGGCGGTTTAGCCCATCTTTTAGGGCCGACGGGAGGTTTTTTAATAGGCTACCTTGCAGCAGCCGCTTTTTTAATTCTTTTTTTTCGAAAGCCGGGTGCCAAGGACTTAGGTTTTTCAGGTAAGAATACCGGTAAAAATACCGGCACTTTTATCGATTTTAAGTTTATAAACTACTTAAAAATACTTGCAGCTTCTTTTTCGGGCTTTGCCCTTATCTATGTTTTTGGGATAGCAAGATTTATGCAGCTTACCCGGAGGGGGCTTTTTGAGGCTTTGAGTCTTGCCTGTCTTCCTTATTTATCGGGGGATTTTATCAAGATGATCTTGGTTTCCTTTTTGATTTACAAGCTAAGACCAGTTTCTGCAAGGTATTTTTCAAACACCTAATCTTAAACTTAGATAAAATTATGAGTGAAGAAATTATAAGCTTAAAGAATATAACAAAGACCTTTGTTCAAAGTTCATTTGACGGGGTGTTTAATTTTAAGGCCTTGGACGATGTTTCTTTAAGCGTTTTTAAGGGGGAACTCCTTCTTATTTCGGGTGCAAACGGTTCGGGAAAGACCCTCCTCATGTCGATTATTGCAGGGCTTATAAGGCCCTCATCGGGGCTTGTCGAGGTAAAAGAAAGATGCGGCATAGTTTTTCAAGATTCCGATTTGCAGATTCTGGGCGAAACCCCTGAAGAAGATATTCTGTTCGGATTAAAAAATATAAAACTTCCGATAGAGGAAAGAAACAAAAGGCTGGAGGAGGCTTTAAAAAAAACAGGCCTAATGGATAAGAGGTATTATTCTTCCCGCTCCTTGTCGGGAGGAGAAAAAAGGCGGCTTTGCGTTGCAGGAATTTTGGCGATGAGGTTTCCCGTCATCATCTTTGATGAGCCCTATGCGAATTTGGATTATGAGGGGGTAGTGCAGGTCAATGCTCTTATTAAAGAATTAAGGGCTGAAAATTATACGATTCTTCTTTTAAGCCATGAGCTTGAAAAATGCTATGCCCTTGCCGACAGGTTTTTGGTTCTTCATCGCGGAAAAAAAGTTTTTGACGGGCTGCCTGATGACGGCCTAAATCAAAACTTAAAAGAGTGGAGTATAAGACCTCCTCTTTTTTCATACACAAAGAGGGAGGATTTGATTTGGATATAAGACCCTTATTTTCTTATAGAAGGGGAACGAGTTTTTTACATAGGATGTCCCCCCTTTTAAAATTGTTTTTTCTTTTCGGATTTACGGCCCTCATTTTTTTCTTTCCTAATTATGTGCCGTTTTATTCGGTCTTTTTTATTTTAGTTGCCCGTTTTATAGGTTTTTCGTTTTTAGAGCAATTAAAAGATTTAAAACCCATCCTTCCTTATTGTCTGCTTCTTTTAAGCCTTCATATTTTTTCACTCCTTTTAAAAACGGAAAGCAACATAAAGGACTTGAGTTTTCTTGTTTTAAAACTTGTCGGCCTTATGCAGATAAGCTCTCTTTTTTTTAATACCACAACTTCGCTTCAATTAAAAGAGACACCGGAAAAAATTCTACCCTTTAAGGCAGCCGCTTTGTTTTCTCTTTTTTTGTTTTTTATTCCTCTTTTGTTTTCCATTTGGACAAAGCTCGATTATGCATGGAAGGCAAGGGGAGGGAAAAAGGGGCTTTTAAAATTTTTTAAACTCCTCCCGATTTTTATCTCCGAAGCCATGTACAAAGGAAAAAAGTTGATGTATGGATTGAAAAATAGAACATAATCGAATACAAAAATGATTGACAGAAACTTATAATTATCTTATAATAAAACAATGATATCGATTCGATGGAGCCGTAAAGCTTCAAAACAACTTGATAAAATACAAAAAGCCGATAAGAAACAGATTCTTGAAGCTGTTGATACTTTATCCGGTTTTCCTTATGTTTTAAATGTAAAAGCATTAAGTAATCACAAATATGATTATCGGTTGCGTGTCGGTAGATATAGGATTCTGTTTAATCACATTGAGAAAATACATATACTATCAATCGAGGAGGTAAAAAAAAGAGATGACAACACCTATTGATGTTCAATTTATAGCGGGAAAAGACGGAAAACCGGAGTATGCGGTTATCCCTTTTAAAGCTTTTCAAGCATTATGTAATCATAAGGTAAGAGAATTTAACGAAAAAGAAACAATCCCGCATGAAGTAATAAAAAAAATACATTTGGAAGATATGAGTTCTATTCAGGCATGGCGTGAATACTTAAACTTTACACAAACTGAAATTGCCGAAAAAATGGGAATAAGCCAAGCTGCTTATAGTCAAATGGAAACCTCCAAAAAGAATCGAAAAGCAACACTGGAAAAAATAGCAAAAGCGATGAATATTGACTATTTGCAATTACGAATATGATTTTCATATTTTCCCCTGTAGTTGACGGCTTAGAGCTTATTTTGTATAATTATATTCTATGAAAGTATTGCATTTAGGCGAGGAGACTTTGAGGGAGGTTTCTAAGCCGGTTGAAAAAATAGATGAAAATATTAGAAGCTTAATCGATGAAATGTTTGTTACCGTCAAAAAAGAAAACGGTATAGGCTTGGCCGCTCCGCAGGTAGGAGAAAACATAAGGCTTTTTATTGTATTTATAAATGATCAAAAATATGTTTTTATAAATCCCGAAATTATCGAAACTTCTCAGGAAATGTGTGTGATGGAAGAGGGCTGTTTGAGTATACCAAAGGTCTACGATGATGTTATGCGCCCGTCTTCGGTAAAGGTTCAATTTTTAAACATTGACGGCAAAATAAAAACCATAGAGGCCTCAGGCCTTCTTGCAAGAGTAATTCAGCATGAAAACGACCACTTAAACGGGGTTCTTTTTATTGACCGTCTAAGCGAAGAAAAAAAAGCCGAAGCTATCGAAAGATTTGAGCACAAAAAAGCTCTTTTTTCAAAAAAGAGGATCCGCCTGAGATGAGAATCCTTTTTGCAGGAACTCCTTCCTGTGCCGTGCCGGCCTTAAATCTGATAGCTCGCGAATTTGACCTTTGCGGGGTCTTGACTAATCCTCCGGCCCCGGCAGGGCGGAATAAAAAGATGCAGGATTCCGATGCTGCTCTTGCAGTAAAAGAGCTTATAAAAGAGGGTGTTCTGCCTGAAGATTTTCCTGTTTTGATGCCTCAAAAACTTGATGATAATTTTAGAAGAGAACTCGCAGCTTTAAAGCCTGACCTTTTAGTGTGTTTTGCATATGGTAAAATATTCGGACCTAAGACAATGGCTCTTTTTCCTCTGGGCGGAATAAATATTCATCCCTCTCTTTTACCCCGGTGGAGGGGCTGTGCTCCCGTTCCTGCCGCCATATTGGCAGGGGATAGACTTACGGGAATTACAATTCAAACGATTTCGCCTCAGACTGACTGCGGTAATATTCTTGCACAGATTGAAGTTCCTTTAAATAATTCTGAAACTACGGAAAGCCTTTTAGCCGATTGTTCCGATAGGTGCTGTCCTCTTTTGAAGGAAGTCCTTTCGGATTTTGAAAATAAATTAAAAGAGGCGGCACCTCAAGATGATTCAAAGGCTAGTTACTGTTCCATGCTTAAAAAAGATGACGGTCTTATAGATTGGTCAAAGCCGGCTGAGGAAATAGAAAGAAAAATAAGGGCCTTTACCCCATGGCCGGGCTGTTTTACTTTTAAAAATAGCGAAAAAATAAATATAATTGAAGCTCATTTATATGATAATGAGTCAAATGAAATGACAAAAGATAAAAAATTTGGTACAATACCGGGTATCGATAAAAAACATGGTATTTTAGTTCAAACAGGAAGGGGAATCCTTGCTGTTTCGGTATTGCAAAAACAAGCTAAAAAAAAGCTTGAATGGAAAGATTTTTTAAACGGCTCTCCCGATTTTTTGGAAGGCAGTTTTGAAACATAAATTTTTAAAATATGGATGGTGTAATCAATGGGTCTTGGTGATATTGCAGACAGTATAGAAAGTAACGGAAAAGTAATAGTTATTACTTCTTTAGTGATGCTCATTTTTTTTGTTCTTATTTCTACAATCGTGTTTTTTGTATCGGTGAAAACGGCCGATCAGGTTTTAGTTCCTAACATTGAAGGCGAAAAATTTGAAGATGCCGTTCTTAAGCTTCAAGTCAAAGAACTCTATCCCCGTCTTCAGTTAAGGTTTTCGGATAACCCCGAAGATGCCGGAAAGGTTTTAGAGCAAAGTCCTCCTGCCGGAACTATCGTTAAAGCCGGAAAAAGGATAAATTTAATTGTAAGCAGCGGAGCCGTTTTAGACAGGGTAGAAAACTATGTGGGAAAAACCTTATCCGATGTGCAGCAGCATTTTGCATCCTTGTTTACGGCAGGCCGTAAACAGTTGATTTCTATAAAAGAACCTGTTATGTATAAATCAAGTTCAATTCCTGCCGGTACAATTTTGGAGCAAAATCCTGCTCCTGATACAAAGATATCCGAAGGCGTTTTTATTGAGTTCATTGTAAGCAAGGGCCCTGAAAATGAAAAAGTTTCCGTTCCAAACATGGAAGGATTTAAACTTAATGATATATATTCTGTAATATCCCGGAATAAACTTTCTTTTAAAATAAAACACGAGGTTAATTCTTCTTTGGATAATCCGGCTGTTGTAAGTCAAAGTGAGCCGGCTGATTCGTCTGTAGATGCTTATTCTCAAATGGAATTGGGCCTTCAATTCCCGGAATCCACAGAAAAAATGATTTACGGAGTGTATTCTCCTTCTTTACCTAAATATCCTTATCCGGTAAAAGTTGTAGTGGATGCCGTATATCCCGACGGAAAAAGAACAGAGCTTGTAAGCTTTAACCATCAAGGAGGAAAATGCGACATTCCTTATGGCCTTCCCCAGGGAACGGTTATTGTCCTTACAGTATTAAACAAGCAGGTTCAAATGTTTGAAGTAAAACAATAGGTATTGTAACTAAGATAGAATTTATATTGTTTAATCTGAGTATTCTATATAAATATAGTTAAGGAGATTATAGAATGAATAGAAAAGTTTTATTTATTTTAAGTGCAATTATGCTTTTAGCTTTTTTGGGTTCATGTAAAACGGTTCCCAAAACTGATCCGAATTTTTTAGGAGATTTTTCCCCTGTAGAGCTGGGAACCCTTATAGGCGGATCCGTTAAACGGACAAAAGAGGAGATTAAACCTACCGAATTTAAATTTACTTTTTTCCCGCGCACAAATATCGTATCCATTGAGCATAAATTTATGATTGATAAGGTTGAAATACTTTTGGATCAAGGAGATAGAGAAGTATTAATTAAGGCAATGGAAACTTATCTTTCTTCTTATAACGATAAAAATTTAAGTGCTGCTAATGCAAAAAAACAAGCTTTTTTCGGTAAGACTAAAATATTTATGTCTTGGGGCCTTTTTGGAGGAGGAGCTCATGATGCAGAACCGATACTAAGGGCTGAGTATCAATTATTATCGGGAAATAAACCTTATTTTATATTAGGTAATGCAACGTCAAAGGCTATAGGTGAAAACGATGATGCCAACTGTCCTGCTTTAAGATTAGCTTTTTCTCCTGCTCAATGCGAGGATTTTATTGAGCTTTTAAAACAAGATAATCTTCTTAAAATTGTAGATGAAATGAAAAAAGATTTTGAACGATTTGAGCCTTCAAAAACTGAAAGTGAAAATTCGGAAAAAGATAAGGTAAACTACGACGGTTTTTAAATAATACTTATTTTTAAACGCAAAACCCACAAGAAACGTAAAGAACTTTTATAAAAAATTTTCCTTGCTTTTCTTGTGGTTTAATTTTATACTGTAACTGCTATAAAGACTTAAAAATTTTATAAGTCTTCTATATTTCCATCTTTGTCTACAACAAATACTCTAGGTGTATTTTTTGTAAAAAAGCCGTTTTCTACAATGCCTGTAATTTTATTTAGATCTTCCTCTAAGGCTTTAGGATCTACAAAAGCATTATCAGGCCATCTTACATCAATTATAAAGTTTCCATTATCGGTAACAACCGGTCCCATTTTTTTTACACCCTCACGCAATACAACCGTTATACCTTTTGCTTCAAGAGTCTTTGAAATGCTTAAGCGGGCCTCAGGGATTATTTCAATCGGAAGAGCAAAACCTTTTCCCATCGATTTAACTTTTTTTCTGTTATCGGCAATGACAACAAATTCTTTTGAATTGTATGCTATAATTTTTTCTTTAAGCAGAGCCGCTCCTCCTCCCTTGATTAAATTTTTTTCCGGGTCAATTTCGTCTGCTCCGTCTATGGCAAGGTCTAAAGTTCCTCCTATTTTTTGTGAACTTAAAGAATAGATGGGAATACCTAATTTTTCACATTCGATTGAGGTTTGAAAACTTGTAGGCACGGCATAGATGTTTTTTAACTTTCCTTGCGATAATAATTGTGAAAGACGCTGTACTGCAGGCATGGCTGTCGAGCCTGTGCCGAGTCCTATTTTCATTCCGTCAAAGATTTTTCCTTCCGAAAAAAGAGTGTCTATTGCGTAATAAGCAACTCTTTCTTTTAACTGTGATGTATCCATTACAAATACTCCTTTCCTGCAAAGGCTTTAAATTGGTGGTAGGCTTGATATTCCAGCATCTTATAGCCGTTACAAACTTGACATCCTGCAGCCCTCGCTCTTTTTAATAGTTTAGTAGTTTCGGGTCTATAGATTAGCTCAAATACTTTTTCTTTTCCGCTAAAGGTGTAAAAGCTAAGAGGATCTATATCTATGTTAGGTTCCATTCCTGCATTAGTTGTTTGAATAATTAGGCCGGAAAAAACAGATAGCTGTTTTATATTTATGGGATCTAAAAGAGCCCATTTAAATTTATATTTTTCTGCAATGTTTTGTGCATTTTCGGCTGTCCGGTTAAAGATACAGGCCTTACCGTGAAGAGATTTAACTACCTCGGCAACAGCACGGGCTGCACCTCCGGCTCCTATAATGGCAACCTTATATCGGCGTAAATCTTTTTCGTTTAAAAATTCTATTAAAGCTTGTTCAAAGCCGTCAACATCGGTATTGCAGCCGAACCATTTTTTGTTTTCGTTTACAAGAGTATTTACGGCTCCGATGAATTTTGAAGCTTCCGATATAGAATTTATTTGAGGTATTATCTCGCTTTTAAAAGGAGCAGTAACCGAAAGTCCTTTTATGTTAAGAAGATTGGCAAAATCCAAAGCTTCTTTTGATGACAATGCAGATATGGGAATGTATATCGAATTAAGGTTTTTGTGTTTAAAACCCTGATTATGAATTTTAGGACTCAGGCTGGTGTTTACGTCTCCACCTATTACACCGTATACTGCCGTTTCACTGTCAATTTTAGAAAACCGATATAGGCCTTCTAAAGTTTCGGGATCTATCAGTTCTTTTTCAAGTTTATTTTTCTTTATATATTCGGGGGTAAAGGTGTATACGATTTGTGAGTTTAATTTTTTTGATAGTATACGTGAGCATAAACCATAGGGGCCCATTGCCGATAAAATATACTCTTGATTTTGTATCAGCTTTGATGCTTTAAAAAGTTCCGAAACATCGTTTAAACAATTTGCTCTGAAGGCAAATTTCGGAATATCGGTTTCAAAACGGCATAAGCCTTCCAAAGTTTTAACTATATTTTTTACAGGAAGTTTACTGTGGAGGCTTCTTATTATTTTAATATCAAAGGCCCTTGCAGCTTCTTCGATTCCGGATGAATCAAAATCGCTTTCCAAATCTATATAAGAAAAATTTTTTATCGGGTCTGAGTTTGCAAAGGCAAGGCCGCGTGCAAAAATAGTCATCCTTGCACCCTCACCGCCGGTAAAATTGCCTCCATCTGATTTTCTTCTAACGGTTAAGATACAAGGTATTCCTGCCCGCTCGGGAAAATTTCTTAAATAAAGTATTTCACTTTGATTTAGATAATCAACCCTTAATTCTGCAATATCGATAAATTTTTTGTATTTTTCTAAGGCGGAAAGAGTTTTTTCGATTGTTTTTTCCGTTAAAACAAGACAGACCTTTGTAGACATAATCAGCTTTTTTTTCGGTCTTGGGTTACATAACTTCCTTCAAAACCTTTAATTTCTTTTATTTTTTTTAGCCAATACTCGGCCTCGGTTTTATTTTTAAAGGGGCCTACTCTGACACGGTGTGTAAGACCTGTTGCCGTTTCCTTGGTAAAAATTTCTGCCTTCATGTGTTTTGCAGTCAGTTTATCCCTTGCGGCTTCGGCATTTAATCGGCTTGTCAAAGAAGCTGTTTGAACCCAGTATAGGGTTGAAACGGTTTTTTGAGCGGGGCTTTTTTTGACAGCCGGTTTTTCCGTTTTTTTAGTTGTTTTCTTTTCGGTTTTAGGTTTTTCAACAGGATTTGATGAGAGCCCCTTTACGGAAGTTCCTCCGCTATTTTGTTTCTTTGACTCTGAAGAAGAATTTTGCTTTTCGGTTTCAGAAGGCTTTGTTTCGGCTTCCTGATTAGTGTTTAAATTTGCTGCAAGGTTCTCAGGCAAATTTGCAGTTTTTTCGTCTTTTTGAGTATTAGTTAAATCGCTCACATTTATTGAGGTTTCCGTTGTTCCTTTTTGTCCTTCTCCGTTTACAACGGTTATATTGTTTGCAATATTTACAAGAGTTGAAGACTCTGGCTCAAGAGGAGGAATTGAGTCCGGGTTTCGTGTCCATTGAAGAGGGTCAACACTTGTATCCGGCTTATCGGCTTCTATTCTGCCTAAATCGGATATCTCTGCTGCAGTCATGGTGCTTTTATTACGGAATGGAGCATATAGGTATAAACCGACTCCAAAGATAATTAGAGCAAACAACGAAATAAACAATACTATCCATAAAATTTTTTTCTGTTCCATAAATCAACCTCAAAAACCTCTTTTTTTGATTTCCTGCAAAAGCTTTCTTTTTAAACTTGCAGTAGACCAAGAGTTCTTTACTACTATTGTATCGGCATTTAAAAAAAAGTATTGAGAAAAGAATTTCTTTTGTTTTGAAAATCTTAACCGAATATTTTTGAAAGGAAGCCTGTCCCTTTTTTTTGCCCTTATAAGACGCAAAATAAAGGGAGCATCTATGTACAATATAAAACGGCATTTTTTTATAAGGCTTGTCTTGTGAAGGGTAGGGGCGTTTAAAAGAATGGGTCTCTCAGGCCTTTCTGCAAAGGCTTTTTTAATCTCCTCCCATATTTTTTCTTCAATTATAGGAAGAATAAAATCTTCGTGTTTTTTTAATAGATCTTCATCTGAAAAAACCAAGAGGGCAAAGGCTTTTTTATCGATTCCCTTTTCCGTTTTTAAATCTATCCCGCGCTTTTCGGCTTCGGCTTGAAAGAGATTAAAAATTTCGTTTTCATGTTCTGCAAAAACATCTCTTGAAACAGCATCAGCATCTATGCAATAAAAACCGTACTCCTCTAAAATAGAGCTAGCCTTGTTTTTTCCTGAGCAAGAGGGGCCTGAAAGTCCTATCAAAATCGGTTGAGTACTGCCCATTAGTGGAATTCCCCCCAGCTCATTCCCGATTCTATGCTGACCCTTAGGGGTACTGAAAGTTTGATTACACCCTCCATTTTTTCTTTTACGAGGGCCATGACTTTTTCTCTTTCGCTTTCGGCAGCTTCTATTATAAGCTCATCGTGAACCTGTAAGAGTATGGCCGCATCAAGTTTTTGCTTTTTTAAGGCCTTATCGACTTCAAGCATGGCGAGTTTTACTATGTCGGCGGCAGAGCCTTGAAGGGGGGTATTTACCGCAATGCGTTCAGCCCCTGCCTTTTCTATCTTGTTCTTGCTGTTTATAGCCGGAAGATAGCGCCTCCTTCCCATAATGGTTTCAACATAGCCTCTTTTTTCGGCTTCTTGGCAGACTTGGGCCATAAAGCCTGACACTCCCGAATAGGTTGCAAAATATGCCTTTATAAACTCATCAGCCCTTTTGCGGGGAATTCTCAAAGAGGAGGCGAGACGGAAGGCACTCATGCCGTACATTACCCCGAAGTTTATAGTCTTTGCTATGCGCCTCATGTCTTGCGTTACATCCTTTATGTCTACTGCGAAGATTAAACTTGCAGTTTTGGCATGAACGTCTATACCCTTATTAAAGGCTTCTACAAGGTTTTGATCCTTTGAAAGATGGGCAAGGATTACAAGCTCAATCTGAGAGTAGTCGGCAGAGATAAGCCCCCGCCCCTTTTCAGCCTGAAAGGCCTCCCTTATCCTCCGCCCCTCGTTTCCGCGTATGGGAATGTTTTGTAAATTAGGGTCACGGCTTGAAAGGCGGCCTGTGGCGGTTCCTGTTTGAATAAAACTTGTGTGGATTCTTCCGTTTTTATCGGTCATCTTTGGAAGGGTATCGGTGTATGTGGATTTTAATTTTGCAAGAGCCCTGTAATCCAAGATTTTTGCAGGCACAGGGTCTTCGGAAGCAAGGCTTTCGAGTACCGAGGTATCGGTAGAGTAGCCCGTCTTAGTTTTTTTGCCGGGAGTGAGCTTTCTTTCTTCAAATAATACTTCTTGAAGCTGTTTGGGCGAAGCTATATTGAACTCATGACCTACGAGTTTATAAATATCCTTTTCGCATTCTTCAAGTTCTTTTCCTAATTCTTTTGAATAAGCATCAAGTTCTTCTCCCTTTAAAAAGATGCCCTTTATTTCCATCTCGGTTAAAAGTTTTGTAATGGGCATTTCAAGGTCAAAAAAGAGCTTTTCCAAATTATTCTTTTTTAAGAGGGGGAAAAATTTATTATAAAATTTAAGTGTTATGTCCGCATCCTCTGCAGCATAGGGGCAGGCTTCATTTAGCGGAACATCCGAAAAGTTTTGCCCGGCCTTTACAAGCTCCTTAAACCTTATTGTTCTTAAACCCAAAACACTTTCTGCAAGCTTATCCATTCCGTAAGAAGAGCGGGCAGGATCCAAAAGCCATGCGGCTATCATTGTGTCAAAAAGATTTGCCGAAATACCTTTTACAAGGTTTGAGCAAAGCGCCGCCTGAATGTCGAATTTTCCGTTATGCATTATGAGGGTTATCTTTGAATCAAAGAGCTTTGATACGGCCTTTTGGGCATCCTTAAAGGCTATGAGCTTGGGAGCCTCCTCTCCAAGTTCAGGGAGAGGTGCTTTTAAGGGAAAGTAATAGGCTTCTCCTTCTTTTATAGCAAGGGAGAAGCCGCAGATTTCTGCATTTAGAGGATCTTCGCTTGTGGTTTCACAGTCATAGGCCGCAAGACCTTGTTTTACGGCCTCGTCTATGATTTTAAAAAGCTCTTCTGCCTCGTCCACAAGTTTGTAATCACCCTTGTTTTGAGGAAGGGAGATTTCTTCACCTGCACCTAATTCTTGCGGAAGCATCTCGAGAGGTGCTTTTTCGGTAATAATTTTTTCGGAATAGAGCTTTGCAATATTGGGAAGCTCTTCGTTTATAAAAAGACGGGCGGCTGCTTCATAGTCCATTTGGGAAGTAGAGTAGGCGTTTAAATCTTTTTCGATAGGTACATCGAAGCGGAGTTTTATGAGATCTTTAGAAAAATAAGCCGCTTCCTTTCCTGTTTCTATCTTTGTTTTTAAGGCTCCTTTTAAGTTTTCTGTATTTGCATAAATGCCGTCGAGGGTTTTGTACTCTTCGAGGAGCTTTACGGCCGTTTTCGGACCTACCCCCTTTACTCCGGGAACATTGTCGGCCGTGTCGCCTATGAGGGAGAGTAGATCCAACATTCCGCCGGGATAAACTCCCCATTCTTCTTTTACGTTTTCGGCTCCGAAGCCTTCCCAAGCCTTAATCTTCCCCGGCTTTAACATGGTTGTGGTTTTTGAAACCAGCTGCATTAAGTCCTTATCGCCCGAAATAATCACACATTCACGCCCTTCCTTTTCTGCGAGGGCTGATATTGAAGCGATTACGTCATCTGCCTCAAAGCCGTTACAGCGGACTGCGGGAATTTTAAAGATTTTTAAAATTTCTTCTATTTTGTCGATTTGAGCATGGAGGTCATCGGGCGTTTTATCCCTTGTGGCCTTGTATTCTTTGTACATCTCGTGCCTAAATGTGGGCGTAAGGGAATCTAGGGCCGTAACAAAGAGCTTAGGATTGTATTCGGTAAATATGGAATGAAGGCTTTTAAAAAAGCCGAATATAGCCGAAACGTTTTCGCCCTTACCGTTTGTAAGAGGTCTTGAAATAAAGGCAAAATAAGAGCGGTAAATAAGAGCATAGGCATCCAAAACATAGATTGTATCTTTCATAAATTAAGACCTCCGTTAGAGGGGAATTATACTATGTAAGAGCCATTAAATGCAAGCTGTATTGTTTTTCCCAAGATTGACTTATTCTTTTGATATTGCTATAATACTCATCATATAAAATTTTTAAGGGGTATCTATGCAAATAAAACGAGAAGCGGTTTGCGGAACACTCCAATCAAATGATTGCCTTGTCCGTATTGTTCCTTCCGAAAAACTTGAACTTGACTTAAAAAGCTCTGTTTTAAACGAATTCGGTGCACAGATAAAAAAAACGGTGCAGGAAGTATTGGATGAGTTTGAAGTAAAAAATGCCAAGCTCTTTATCGAAGACAAGGGTGCCTTAGATTGTACAATCAAGGCCCGTGTAGAAACAGCATTGAGGCGCGCAAATGAAAAATAGAAGAAGTATGCTTTTTATGCCCGGCAATAATCCGGGAATGTTGGTATCAGCCGATATTTTGGGAGCGGATTCCATCATTTACGATTTGGAAGATGCCGTCTCCCTTGATGAAAAAGACTCGGCCCGTACTCTGGTGCGGAATGCTCTTTCCTTTTTAAAGTTTACCCATTCCGAAATCACTGTAAGAATAAACCCCATCGACTCCCCTTATTGGGAAAAGGACTTGGAGGCAATTATTCCCGTTCTTCCGGACGGAATCGTAATTCCTAAGGCCTCTGTCGATGCAGTTCATTCGGTAGAACAAAAAATAAACGAGATAAAACGTGAGCATAAGATAACAAAAGATTTCAGCTTTCTTATGCTTGTAGAATCTGCCCGCGGAATTATGGATGTAAATTCTATAGCCAAGGCTTCACCGCTAATTCAAGGCCTTCTTTTAGGCGGAGAAGACTACTCCGTAGATATGGGAATTCAGAGAACCCGTCTTTCAAAAGAACTGGAATACGCCCGCTTTAGTTTGACGACTGCCGCCCATGCCTACGGCTTGGACTCTCTCGACACCCCCTTTACCGATGTAGAAGACTTCGAAGGCCTAAGGCTCGATACAGCCTTTAGTAAGAGCATAGGCTTTTCAGGCCGCTTGGTTATAAATCCCCGTCAGGTTGAAGAGATTCATAAAATATTTTCTCCTTCCGCTGCCGAAATTGAAAGAGCCCAAGCTATTTTACAGGCAGCAGAAGAGGCTAAGCAAAAGGGCTTAGGCGTATTCAGCTTTAAGGGAAAGATGGTTGACCTACCCGTTATCAAGAGGGCTCAGGCTCTTTATGATTCGGCTAAGAACTGGGGCTTAATAAAATAAGGAGGAAAAGGATATGAATAACATACTTGGAAGAGAAGGCTTAGACAATCCTTTTAAGGGAGCCTTTGTAAATAAAAAAAATGCAAAATACGAGCTTACAAAGAATGTGAAGCCCGTATTTGGGAAGACCTTATCCTCCGCCCTTGATGAGCTTAAACTCCATGACGGAATGGTTATAAGTTTTCATCATCACCTTAGAAACGGCGACTATGTTCTTGACATGGTAATGAGGGAAATCCAAAAAAGAGGAATCAAAGATTTAACCGTAATGGCTTCTTCAATTTTCCCCTGCCATGAAATTTTGGTTGAACTTATGGAAGACGGAACGGTTACGCAGCTTATGACCTCTTATATGTCGGGCCCCGTTGCCAAGGCTGTAAGTTACGGTAAGTGTAAAAAGCCCGTGATTATGACCACCCATGGCGGTAGACCCAGAATGATTCTGGAAAAAGAGGTTACCATAGATGCAGCCTTTTTGGCATCTCCTTGTGTAGACGATCAAGGAAATATTTCGGGCTCTGAAGGAAAGTCGTTTTGCGGCTCCCTAGGTTATGCCGCAGCCGATGCACAGATGGCAAAAAAAACTATTGCTATTACCGATACAAGAGTTTCAAAGGTTAAAAGGCCCGACATCGAAGGCCGCTTTGTAGACATGGTTGTTGAGGTAGACAGGATAGGAGACCCTGCAGGCATCGTAAGCGGAACAACTCAGATTACAAAGGATCCTATCGGCTTGAAAATAGCCCGCGACTGCCGCACCTTGATTGAACATTCGGGGCTTTTTAAAAACGGATTCAGTATGCAGACAGGGGCAGGCGGTATTTCTCTTGCAGTTGCAGATGAAATGCACCGTGCAATGAAAGAAAAAAATATAAAGGGAAGTTTCGGCTGCGGCGGAATTACAGGCTATTTTGTAAAGATGCTTGAAGAAGGGCTTTTTGAAAACCTTTACGATGTTCAGTGCTTCGATCTTTCAGCCGTAGATTCCACCGAAAAAAATGCAAATCATCACAAGATTTCGGCCGATCTTTATGCAAACCCCAATAATCCCGATCACGTTGCAGGAAAGCTTGATGTCGTTATCCTCGGTGCGAGCGAAATAGACTTGGACTATAACGTAAACGTAACTACAGGTTCTGACGGTATAATATTGGGAGGTTCGGGCGGACATGCCGATACGGCAGCCGGAGCTAAGCTTTCGATAATAGTTTCAAAGCTATTTAATGCCCGCATTTCTTGCCTTGTAGACAAGGTACGCACGGTAACCACTCCCGGAGAAACAATAGACGTTTTTGTTACGGATAGAGGTATTGCAATTAATCCGCGCCATGCAGATTTAATCAAAAAATTAAAATCCGAAACAAACCTTGAAATTAAAACTATCGAAGAATTAAAGGAAATTGCAGAATCCTTTACAGGCAAGCCTCAAGTTAAGCCCCGCTCTGCTGAGGTAGTGGGAATAAGCACCTACCGCGACGGCACTGTTTTGGACGTAATAAACAAGGCTTAAGCTAAAAATTCTTCCTATTGACTTTTTTGTTGATTTTTGGTAAAGTTTCTTTATCAAAAATCAACATGCCAACTTAGCTCACCCGGCAGAGCAGCACCCTCGTAACGTGCAGGTACTCGGTTCAAGTCCGAGAGTTGGCTTTTTTTTATTTCTAAATAGTTTTTTCTTTTCATTAATAATCAGCTAAATCATTGAAAATTTTAAATAAACCGCAAGGGGCGCGGAGGGGGAATATTTAAAGTGATTTAAAAATCCCTGATTATATTCGTAAAATTTAAATTTTAAAAAAAAACTTGACAGGAAAACTTCGCAATGGTATAATTAAATCGTAGTAAAACTACGATTATGTTCAAAACCATAAACTGGAGTAGCGGTGTGGATATTTATGATACGGATATTTTTTTGCTTATAAAAACTAATTATGCCATTTTGAGTAAAGGACAAAAACAGGTTGCCGATTATGTTTTACAAAACACGTCAACTGTTATGCTTTCTTCTATAGCTGCTTTGGCAAAAGAATGCAAGGTTAGCGAAGCAACCATAATGAGGTTTTTAAGAAAAATCGGCTATCATTCTTATCAAGTTTTCCGAGTTAAACTAGCTCAAATTTACAGCGGAAAACATAATAATCTTTATAATGAAGAAATTCAAAATGAAGACAGCAGCGAAACCGTTATAAAAAAAGTTATTGCAGATATCGGAACTGCAATTCAACAATTACTTACACTTAATAGTACTTCTCTTTATCTTGAAGCGGTAGATGCCATATTAAAAGCAAAAAAAATATGTATATTTGGAGCAGGTTCTTCGGGTTATGTGGCCGGGGACTTGTATCACAAATTGCTAAGATTCGGTTTAAATGCCGTAACAAGTGAGGACTCTCATATACAGGCAATTCATTGTGTTCATATAGATAAAAACGATTTACTGATTTTGATATCCCACTCCGGAGAGACACTTTCGTTAATCGACTGTTTGCAAAATGCAAACCGTTTAGGTGCAAAGGTAATGTCAATAACAAGTTTTCCTAACAGCAGTTTGGCAAATAAAAGTGATTTAACTCTTCTTAGTTGTTCCAATGAAACGAAATTTAGACCGGATGCTCAAAAAAGTAGAATTCTACAAGTGGTTATTACCGATATTTTGACGGTATTTATTGCTGCAAGGTTAAAAGAACAGGGAAAAAAGAATATATATGGTTCACAATTGGCTGTTGCCAAAATGAAGAAATAGCTGAGGTAAACTGTTAAAACAGTTTTAAAAATATTTTGAAAGGAGAAGAAGATGGCTAAGATGATTAAAAAAATTGCGATATTGGGAGATGCAATGATTCCCAATCCTCTGTTTGAAGCTGCATACAATAAGATTCTAAAATCTTATTGTAAGGAAGTTGTTTATGGGGAGTATGAAAGCGTTTGGGCAAATCTACAAGACAGAAGACTTAAGGTCGAACAAAATGGGCCCGAAATCGAAGAGGTCGATCCTGTATTGGCTTCAGGCGGGAAAGCTAATGACAGCGAGATGGTGTTGGGGCTTTTTCAGCCTATGAGTAAAAAAATGATGGATCAAATGCCTAGTTTAAAAATTATAGGAGTTTGCCGTGCCGGAGTTGAAAATGTCAATGTAGAAGCTGCTACAAAAAAGGGAGTTCTTGTTTTCAATGTTCAAGGCCGAAATGCTGAGGCTGTAAGTGATTTTACGATTGGATTGATATTAAGTGAAATACGAAATATCGCCAGAGCTCATTTTTCTATTAAAAATAAAGAATGGAGAAAGGTTTTTTCTAATTCAGATAACGTGATGGAGTTAAAAGGAAAAACTATCGGCTTGATCGGATTCGGTTATATCGGTCAGCTTGTGGCAAAAAAATTATCAGGCTTTGATGTAAATGTAATTGCTTACGATCCCTATATCAAAGAAGAAGTTGCAAAAAAACTCGGAGTAAAATTAGTCGAAAAAGAAGAACTTTTTAAAACTTCGGATATAGTTTCTGTTCATGCCAGGTTATTACCTTCCACAAAAGGTATAATTGACAAAAAAAGCATAGATTCTATGAAGAAAACGGCCATCTTTATTAATACCGCTCGTTCAGGCTTGGTTGATTATGATGCCTTAGCCCTTGCTCTTAAAGAAAAGCGAATTTTAGGGGCTGCATTGGATGTTTTTGAATCCGAGCCTCTTGAGGAAAATAATCCTTTAATGGAGCTTGATAATGTTACATTAACTACACATATAGCCGGAACTACCAGTGAAGTTTTAGCAAACAGTCCCGGTTTGTTAATGAACGATATTAAAAATATATTGGAAGGAGGTAATAGTAATTTTATTGTTAATCCTGAAGTTTTGGACAATGCTGAATTTAAAGCTTGGTTAAAAAATTAAGAGGATTAAGAAGGTGTGTTAAATCTTATGTGTCAAAAATATATACTAAGATTTAATTTAAAAACGAATAACCTTTTCCCTTACTGTGTGCGTTTTGTAAGGGAAAAGGCACAATACTCATAATTTTCAAGAGGAGAAAAAAATGGTATCAGGAACATTATTGTTATTAATTTTTTTATTGTCAATAGGGCTTATTTTATTGTCTATTATCAAATTTAAATTAAATCCGTTCATTACATTATTGGTTGCCGGAATTTTAACGGGACTGATGGTTAGGATGCCTATGGGACAAATTCCAAAGGTTCTTTCGAGCGGGTTTGGCGGCACTTTAGGCGGAATAGGTATAATTATTGGTCTCGGTGTTGTATTGGGACAGTTACTTGCCGAGGCAAATGCTACAGATCAAATTGCCGATTCTTTGTTAAAAAAGACAGGCAATAAAAAAGCTCCTTTAGCAATGAATATAGCAGGCTTTTTGATTTCGATTCCGGTATTTTTTGATGCGGCCTTCGTTATTTTTGCGCCGCTTATTAAACAGCTGTCAAGAAAAACAAAGATGCCGTATATTACCTATCTTACATCCTTGGTTATCGGTTTAATTGTAACCCATGCACTAGTAATACCTACTCCCGGACCTGTTGCTGTTGCTAATGCCATGGGTGCGGACTTCGGAATATTTTTATTATATTCTCTTTTGGTGTCCATTCCGGCTGCTTTGGTCGGCGGATATTTTTTCGGTTCTTTCCTCGGAAAGAAAAACCCTGCAGTTGCAGAGCTGTCAACTGAAGAAGAAAAATATGAATCCCATGCCGATAATCGTCCCGGTATAGGTTTATCTTTGACAGTCTTGTTGCTCCCCGTAGTTTTGATTCTTTTAGGTTCTATTTTATCATTGGTAATAAAAGGAGATAGCGCTTTTAAGTCTTTTTGGACTTTTGTAGGTGATAAGAATATTGCTTTAACGATAGCCGTCCTTTTTGCCATGATTGTTTTAAAGCCTTATATAAAAAGGAGTATTACAGACGTATTTATAACAGCTATAGCACAGGCCGGTATGATTTTTATGATAACAGGAGCCGGCGGAGCTTACGGTAATATGATTAAGGCTACCGGTATTGGAGATTTTTTGGTAGGAGCTTTCCAAGATGTAAGAATGCCTATGATTCTTTTAGGCTTTTTGTTAAGCCAGATTTTGCGGGCTGCAACAGGTTCAACTACCGTTGCCCTTGTTACAACCTCTGGAATTTTAGGTTCTGTGGCAGCAGAAATGGGCTTGTCGCCGATCCTGATAGGTCTTGCTATTTGTGCCGGAGGTATAGGACTATCACTTCCCAACGACAGCGGATTCTGGGTTGTATCTCGATATGGAAATCTATCTGTACCGAATACAATGAAGGCTTGGACTTTGGCAGGAACCATTGCAGGCGTAACAGGATTAATCTGTGTAATTATTTTAAGCTTTATTCCTCTGCCTGGTTTGATGTAAACCCTTAATTTAGCTGCAACAAAAGTTTATTACTTCTGTTGCAGCTTTTTAGACAATGCGTAATACTACGTTTTTACCTTGGATTATAATATGGAAAAAATAGAAACAATTGTGGCTTTGGATATCGGAACATCCAGCATTCGAGCTATACTTTATAACCTTGCAGGTGAAGAACTTTTTTCCTCGCAGGTAAAATATAGCCCCGTTTTTTATAACGATGGGCGTGTAAGACAAAGCCCTACCAGCTGGGGCTTGTCTTTGATGCTTGTTTTGGGCAAATGTGCTCAAATTATAAATGAAAATCATTATAAGAATCTCGCTATCGCCGTTACTGCACAAAGAGCTTCGGTTCTATGTATGGATGAAAAAAATAATGTTATGGGCGATGTTCTTATGTGGCAGGAAAAAACTGCTTATGCAGAAATAGATAAAATAGTAAAGGAAATTTCTGAAGCCGATATATATAAAATTACGGGTCTCAGAGCCGATTCTTATTTTTCAATGCCGAAAATCCTTTGGTTAAAACATCACGAGCCTGATATTTTTTATAATACCTATAAATTTTTAGGTATTCAAGATTATGTTATTTTCCAACTGACCGGAAAATATATAACGGATCATTCTCAGGCATGCCGCACTATGATGATGGATATAAAAACTTGTGAATGGAATGAAGACCTTTTAAAGATCGCCTGTATCAGCAAGGATAAATTGCCTGAACTGGTTTCTCCCGGAAACGTTGTAGGAAAAATTAGTATTGATACGGCTATGATGACCGGGTTAAATCCCGAAACAGCCGTTGTAATTGTAGGCGGAGATCAGCAAACAGCAGCTATAGGTATGGGAGTTATCAATGAAGGCTCTATAGAGGCAAATACGGGAACAGGCGCTTTTCTAATAACCCATACCGATAAGCCCGTTTTTCATCCTGAGCGTAAAACACTTTGCTCAGCCTCCGTTATAAAAGGTAAGTGGGTTGTAGAAGCCGGAATTCTCACAGGAGGAGCCTTGTATCATTGGTTTGGTAAAGAATTTGTACATAGTGAAGCAGCTTCTCCAACAATGGTAGATTATCCGACCTTGGATAATTTGGTCAAAAGTTCACCTGCAGGAGCAAACGGTATTGTTGCCTTACCTCATTTTAAAGGAGCTGCTGCACCTTTTTGGGATCCATATGCAAAAGGCGTTTTTTTTAATTTGACATTAGCCAATACAAGGGCCGATATGGCAAGAGCCTTACTTGAATCTGTGGTTCTGGATATGGGTGAAAATCTTAATCTTATTCAAAGTTTAGTATCTTCAAAATTCCGTGAGGTTATTGTTGCAGGAGGTTTAACTACACTTGATATATACAATCAAATTCAAGCGGATGTATTTAATCTCCCGGTAAGGATGCCGCCGACGGTGGAGGCTACAGCAAAAGGAGCTTTAATTTGTGCAATGGTAGCTTTAGGTATAGAAAAAGATCACATAAGTGCTTTTTCAAGAGTGGGGAGTGTGAATGAAAAAATTTTTAATCCTATTAAAAATAATGTTACACTTTACGAAAAAACTTTTGAATTCAGAGATAAGCTCTATAACACATTGGAAAATGGGAATATGTATAAAGAATCTTTTGATTATAATAATTATTTAAGAGATTTAATAAAAAACGATGGATAAAATATTTTTATGGGGGTATTCAATGATAACTAATTTAAAAAAATTGCTTTTAAACAGCAAAGGCGGAATTGCTTCTTTTAATACTGTTGATTTAGAAATGGCAAAAGGCTGTATCTTGGCCGCGGAAGAGCTTGATCGGCCTATTGTTATGGGTGTCGCATCAAGACATTGGGAAATCTTGGGAGGAAAAATCTTTTTGGCCTCCTTATTGGCTATGGTAAAAGAAGCTAAAGTTCCTATTGCATTGCATTTGGATCATGCTAAACCGGACCAACTCGATATGATTAAAGAAGCTATAGAAGGCGGTATGACTTCCATTATGATTGACGGGTCTACCTTGCCTCTGAAGGAAAATATAGAAATTACAAAAAAAGTTATAGAAATTTGCCATCCTTTGGATATCAGTGTAGAAGCTGAATTAGGAGCTATCATTGGAGATGAAGGAATTGCCAATTTGGTTGACTCATCCAAAACAAAAAAATATACCGATCCTAAGGATGCTGAATTTTTTTGTCAAGAAACAGGAGTTGAGGCACTTGCAATTGCAGTAGGCACAGCTCATGGATTGTATAAGGATCCCCCTAAGCTACAGCTTGAGTTAATTTCTGAAATACATTCTGTAGTTGGAGAAACTTTTTTAGTTTTACATGGGGCAACCGGTATACCGGATGAAGCCATAAAAGAGTCTGTAAAAAGAGGAATTAGAAAAATTAATTTCTTTTCCGGTCTTTTGCAGGAATCAATGAATACCGTCCGTTTAGTTGAAGATGGAGATAATGATTATGTAAAATTGAGAAAGGCTATTAGAGAGACTTGTAAAAATACGGCTAAAGAAATTATTGCTCTTTACAATTGCTGATTATAAGCCTGTTTTTGTAATCATTTAAGGTTTATGGAGGTATCTATGAAAAGAAGTTCTTTTAGTTTCATTATTTTATCATTTGTTTTAATTTTATTATCTTGTGTGAGCAATAATGGGAAAATAATTAATGAGGAATTAAAGCCGAATAATTTAGTATTTGAAGCAAAACAGATAACCGAATTTAAGAGTGGTAAAACTCTTACTTATAAGTACTATTGTCCTAAGACTGAAAAAGACAAAAAGAAAACTTATCCATTGGTTGTAATGGCAGGAAATTTTTTTGATGACTATCTGATTGATGAACTTACAAAAAAAATTAACGGCAAAAAGGAAAATGTCAGTTATATTTTACTGGAAAATACTGACCCTAATTCTTTAATTGCTGTTATAAATGATTTTAGATCTATGAACTATCCTATTACGGATGATATGATTTACCTTATTGTAAATAATACAAATACCAAATTTATTCCAAAAATAAAGCTTAATTATGAAGCCTTATTTGCCAATATAATTATTTTAGATATTACAAAAATTGAAGAATCCATTGATAAATTATTGGCTATAAGACGAGGTATTATCTATAATGCAGTCTTAAAATCGCAAAATATTTTATCTTCTGATGAAGATTCTAAATTGGCTGTTGACGGTAAATCAGATACCATTTGGACCGATAGTAAAAAAACTTTGGAAATAGTTTTTGGGTTTGATAAGATCATGAAGATCAGCAGATACAGAATCGATAGTATGCAGCCTATGGGAGCTATAAAATTTGAAGTGTTTATTGGCAATAAATGGCAAACAGCAGATAATTATACTAATAATACAACAAATGTAATTGATCGCTGTGTACCAACAATCGAAGCCGATAAAGTTAGATTGGTATTTACAAATAAAGAGCTTGCCATAAAAGAAATAGAAATTTTTGCAGAATACAAAATAACGGAAAAATATAAAGTTTCAGAATTTAATTATAAGGGCGTAAAATTACCATACAGACTCTTTATACCGCAAACATTAAAACAGCATACTAACATTCCTTTGGTGGTCTTTTTACATGGAAGCGGTCAAAGAGGCTCTGATAATAGGCAGACTTTAGGTGTAACTAAGGCTGAAGGAGCTCTTATTTGGGCTTATCCTGAAAACCAGAAAAACTATCCCTGCGTAGTTTTGGTTCCGCAAATAGATAAAAACCAACTATGGAGAGATAAAGACGTTATGGATGCTTTCTTTAAATTAGTAGAAGACTTGCAAAAAACTTATCCTAACATAGACAAAGATAGGATTTATGGCACGGGCTTATCAATCGGAGCAGAAGGGTTGGCAAATATGTCAATTGTAAAGCCCGATTTTTTTGCGGCCATGCTACTTGTTGCCGGAGGTCCAAATAATCCGGTGGGAGGCGGTCCTGCTGTAGAAGAAACTGTTGTACCTAATGTTGCCAAATTTGCTAATATCCCGATGTGGGAAATGCAGGCATTTGACGATAATATCAGAAACATAAAGCTGACTACTAAAATGATAAATGCCTATAGAGACCTAGGTTTTAATCCTAAATTTACGGTTTATCTTCCGGGAGAGACTCATAAAGCCGCAACTAATGCTCATAGTTCTTGGTTGTTGGCATATAAGGATAACAGGATCTTTTCTTGGCTCTTTAAACAAAATAAAAATAACAGGCTTGCTCCTTTTCCCCAAGCTGTAAGCCGCATTCCTCAACTTACTGATGAGGATATATTAAAATTAGCAGAGCCGGGTAAGAATTATGTAGACTTTGATAAAGTTTTTAAATAATAAGGGAAAAGTCCAGTGAATATAAATTATCGTCTTTCAAAGCAAAACTCCCCTTGCTTTTATTAAGGTCATCGTGTATACTTTACAAGATAAAAATATAATGCTTAAAAATTTTAAGCTGCTTTAGGAGATTAGTATGTATGATTTAATTGTTTTGGGCGGAGGCCCGGGCGGTTATGTTGCTGCCATAAAAGCAGGGAGGGCAGGGTTAAAAACCGCTCTTATCGAAAAAAACAGGCTGGGAGGAACCTGTCTAAATAAGGGCTGTATTCCTACAAAATACCTTCTTCATACAGCCGAAGTATTCGGCAGCTTTGCCGAAAACGACCTGGGTCTTTCAGGTGAAAACTTAAAATACGACATAAACTCCATCTACGAGAAAAAAAATGCCATTATAGATAAACTTGTAGGCGGAATCGAAAAAATAATCGAAAATGCCGGGGTCGATTTTTTTAACGACGAAGGCAAAATCACTTCAAAATCTTCCGTCAATGTAGACGGAAAAGAACTTGAGTTTAAAAATCTTATAATCGCAACAGGCTCTTCCGTATTCGCTCCTCCCATAGCCGGAATCGAAACGGCTTTAACCTCAGACGATATTTTGGGAAAAGAACCTGTCGATTTTAAGAGCGTCATCATAATCGGAGGCGGCGTTATCGGTGTAGAATTCGCTACAATGTATGCCAATTTAGGAAAAGAAGTAACCATCGTAGAACTTGAAAAAACAATCCTTCCTCCCTTTGACAGGGATATAGCCATGCAGCAAGCCCTTGTTCTAAAAAAGAAGGGTGTAAAGATAATAAACGGTGCCATGGTTACCAAAATCGAAAAAACAGGCTGTACCTTCACGCTTAAAGAAAAAGAAGAACATATTACAGCCGATGCCGTAATCGTATGTATCGGCCGAATTGCAGAAATAAAAGACATCGGCCTTGACTCTGCCGGAATTGAGCATGATAAGAGAGGCATAATCACAGATGCCTGCATGAAAACAAATGTCGACGGTATCTATGCTATAGGAGATGCCGTAAAGGGAAACGTAATGCTTGCCCACAATGCCGAAAATCAGGGCCACCTTGTTGTCGAAAATATTGTAAACAATACCAAACATGAAAAGCAAGACGTTATTCCTTCCTGTGTATACTCCACACCTGAGATTGCAGGTGTAGGTCTTTCGGAAAAAGAGGCGGAAGCTAAGGGCATAGCCGTAAAAATCGGTAAGGTTCCCATGGGTTCAAACGGAAAATCGGTGCTTTCCGGCTTGGATGTAGGCTTTATTAAGGTTCTCTTTGATCAAGAAGACAGGCTTGTAGGCTGTCAGATGATGTGCGATTCGGCTACAGATATGATAGGTGCTATCGGAACTCTTGTAACAAACAAGGCAAAGAGGGAAAATATCTTAAAATCCATGTATCCTCATCCGACGGTAGTAGAAGCATTCTATGAAGCAGTAGAAGATGTCGAAAAGTCGGCTACCCACATGATTTATAAAAAATAATCATAGTAGATTTTTAGAAATAACCTGACGGCAAGGCTTATTTTGGCTTTGCCGTTTTTAATCAAAACAATATTTTTTTATATATTTCCTATTGCTTTTATTGAATATCTGGTATACAATATAATCGGTAATTCGTAATGGTTGTTAATTATCAATTACAAATTACCAATTACAAATTAATAAAATTGGAGGAATAAGATGAAAAGAACACCTTATTATGAAACTTTGCTCGCCAAAGGCGGCAAGTTTGTTGAGTTCGGCGGATATGAAATGCCTATTCAATTCGCCGGTATCTTAAAGGAGCATCTTGCTGTACGCAACAATGTAGGACTATTCGATGTTTCGCACATGGGAGAGTTCTATATTGAAGGTGATAATGCCGAAGCTGCCGTAAATGCTCTTATTACGAACGACATTAGGGGAATGGCTGACGGAGACGTCCGCTATACTCTTATGTGCAACGAAAAGGGCGGAATTGTCGATGACTTCCTTGTTTACCGCTATAATCAAAAGAAATTCCTCTTGGTTGTAAATGCAGGAAACCACGACAAGGACTATGACTGGGTAAAAAAATATTTGGATAAGAGCGTTACCTTTACAGACCGCTCGCCTGAAATTGCCCAGCTTGCAATTCAGGGCCCCAATGCTCCTGCCTTGGTAAAAAAGTTTATTGATGCTTCAGCAATGCCCTCCGCTTATTACACATTTAAAACCTTCCAATGCCCCAAGGGAGAAGTAATCGTTTCTCAGACCGGTTATACCGGCGAAGAAGGCTACGAAATCTACTGCCCCAAAGAATGGGCTATCGAGCTTTTTGATCAGGTTATGAAGGCCGGAGAAGAGTTCGGAATCGAGCTTTGCGGTTTAGGCTGCCGGGACACATTGCGCCTTGAAGCCGGAATGCCCTTGTACGGCCATGAAATGACTGAAGAAACCTTGGCTACCGAAGTAACCTTAAAACCCTTTATCAAACTTGAAAAAGAAGACTTTATCGGCAAAAAAGCTCTCGAAGCCAATGAAGCCAAAAAAATCAGAAAAGGCTTTAAGATGATTGACCGCGGTATTGCACGGGATCACGACAAGGTCTTCTTAGGAGATAAGGAAATCGGTTATGTTACCACAGGAACTTCTTCGCCCTCGTTAAAAGTCGGTATCGGACACATGAGAATTGACCGAGGAATTAAAGATGAAGAAGTCTTTATCGAAGTACGCGGTAAAAAGCTCAAGGCTAAAATTGTACCTACAAGCTTTTTAAAAGAAATTAAGGGTTAATTAAAAAGGTTTTATAAGTTTTTACCAAAAACTTAAAAATATAAAATAGGAGTTAGATATGGAAATTAAAGAAGATGTAAAGTATTTGGAATCACACGAATGGTTCAAAAAAGAAGGAAACATCGGTATCATCGGTATCAGCGATTATGCTCAAGGTGAAATGGGCGATGTCGTATTCATCGAGCTTCCTGAAGTAGGAGATGAAGTTACAGCCGACAAGGCCTGTGCTACAGTAGAATCGGTAAAGGCCGTTTTCGAAATCATCAGCCCCATGACGGGAAAAGTCGTTGAAATAAACGAAGACCTCTTGGATGCTCCCGAAAAAATCAATGAAGATGCTTTCGGTGCATGGTTCTTTAAGGTAGAACTTAAAGGAGAGTCTTCAAAATTGATGGATGCAGGTGCATACAAAGGTCTCTGCAAGTAGTATTTGTAAGTAGACTTGATAAACAGTAGGGCAAAAACTGCCTCGCTGTTTATCTTCAAGTTTTGCCTTATTTTAATTAGGAGGGTTTATGTCTAACTATATTCCTCACTCCGCTGAGGAAACAAAAGAGATGCTTGATCTCATCGGCGTAAAATCGATTGACGATTTATACGGCTTTGACTGCAAAGACTGTAAAACGGTTGATGTAGGCGAGGGGAAGACTCAAGCACAAGTCGAAAAGTTCTTTCAAAATTTAAGCAGTGAAAACACTGTCTTTAAATCTATATTACGAGGTGCCGGAGCTTATAACCACTATGCCCCAGCAGCTGTAAGGCACATGGCTTCCAGAGAGGAGTTCTTAACAGCCTACACACCCTATCAGCCCGAAATGAATCAGGGCGAACTTCAAGCAGGTTTTGAATATCAGTCTATGATTTGCGAACTTACCGGAATGGATGTTTCCAATGCCAGCGTTTATGACGGAGGCACGGCAGTCGCAGATGCTATAGTTATGTCGTTGGGACGAAAACAAAACAAGGTTTTAATTTCCGAATGTGTTGAACCCAGCTCAATCGAAATTGCTAAGACCTATTTAAAACACAGCGGTGTCGAATTTGTAATGATTCCGAAAGACGGTTATAAAACCGATATTTCAAAGATTAAGGATCTTTTGGATGAAACAGTCGGAGCCGTTATTATGCAGCAGCCCAACCGCTTCGGTACAATCGAAGACTGTGAAGCTGTAGGAAAAATGGTAGAAGGCACCAAAACCCAGTTTGTAATGAGCTGCAATCCTATTTCTTTGGCAATCCTAAAAACGCCGAAAGAATGCGGTGCTTCAATTGCTTTGGGTGAAGGACAAGCCTTAGGTCTTCCTCTTGGAGCAGGCGGCCCCTATCTAGGCTTCCTTTCTACAATCGAAGACAATATGCGAAAAATCCCCGGAAGAATCATCGGACAGTCAACCGACCATGACGGAAGAAGAGCCTTTGTTCTAACTCTTCAAGCCAGAGAACAGCATATCAGACGCGAAAAAGCAAGCTCAAGTATCTGTTCTAACCAAGCTCTTTGTGCTTTGAGGGCTTCTATGTTTATGACCGCCTACGGAAAAGAAGGATTAAAAACCGTTGCAAATGTTTCCGTAAGCAATGCCCACTATTTTGCCGATGAGCTTAAAAAAATCGGTTTAACCGTAAAAAATAACGGCGAGTTCTTCCATGAGTTCGTAACGGACGGAAAGGGAAAGGCCGATGCAATTCTTTCAAACCTTGAAAAAAACGGTGTTTTAGGCGGTTTAAAGATTTGCGATGATGCCATTCTTTGGTGCACAACCGATGTTCTTTGCAAATGCGACCTTGACAAGGCCGTAAAAATCATTAAGGAGGTATTGTAATGAGCGAATTGATTTTTGAAAAATCCGTAAAGGGTCATAAATTTGCCGAAGCAAAATTAACCGTACCCGAATACAAACTTGATTCAAAATATTTAAGAGCAAGCGATGCAAAACTTCCTGAAGTTTCGGAACTTGAATTTGTCCGCCACTATATGGAATTAAGCAAGAGAACTCACGGCGTAGATAACGGCTTTTATCCCTTAGGTTCTTGTACAATGAAGTATAATCCTAAGCTCAATGAAGAAGTTGCCGCTCTTCCGAACTTTACCAATATTCATCCCTTGCAGCCTGAACACACAATGAAGGGCTGTGTTGAAGTTATGGGTGATTTAGGTAAAAAGTTAGGTGAAATTACCGGTATGGATGCCTTCTCCCTCCAGCCCTCAGCAGGTGCTCACGGAGAATTCACAGCCCTTTTGGTAATCCGAGCCTATCACGAAAAACGCGGCGATCATGCCCGAAACAAGATCTTGGTTCCCGATTCGGCACACGGTACAAACCCTGCCAGTGCTGCAATGGTCGGATGCGAAATAGTAAACATTCCTTCAGATAAAGACGGAAACGTCGATATCGAAGAATTAAAAAAGACTGTAGGAAACGATACGGCAGCCCTCATGCTTACAAACCCGAACACCCTCGGTCTCTTTGAAACCCATATCAAAGAAATTGCCGAAATCGTTCACAAGGCAGGCGGCTTATTGTACTATGACGGTGCTAACCTTAACGCCATCATGGGAAGAGTAAGACCCGGAGACATGGGTTATGACATAGTTCACTTGAACTTGCACAAAACCTTCTCAACTCCCCACGGCGGAGGCGGTCCCGGAAGCGGTCCTATCGGTTGCAAAAAGTTCCTTGAAGAATTCTTGCCGGTTCCTGTAGTTACAGGTTCTGACGGAAGCTACAAGTTAGACTATAACCGCCCGTATTCAATCGGAAGGGTTAGAAACTTCTATGGAAACTTCCTCGTATTCTTGCGTGCCTATGCCTATATCTTAACTCTCGGAAGCGAGGGCATAAGGGAAAGTTCAGGCTATGCCGTCTTAAATGCAAACTATCTAAAGAAAAAGCTTGAAAAAGAATATGAAGTTGCCTTTGACAGAACCTGTATGCACGAGTTTGTTCTCACCCTTGACAAGATCAAGGAAGAGACAGGTGTAAGTGCTCTTGACATAGCTAAGGGCTTAATCGACGACGGTATCCATCCGCCGACGATGTACTTCCCGCTCATCGTACACGAAGCCTTGATGTTTGAGCCTACGGAAACTGAAAGCAAGTCCACATTGGACTTTACAGCCGAAGTTATGATCAAACTCAAAAAAGAAGCTTATTCAAATCCCGAAAAGCTTCACGGCTATCCCTACACACGCCCCATCGGCCGCGTAGACGAAACAAAGGCAGCCCGAGAACCTGTTTTAAGGTACAAGGCTTGCTGCTGTGACTGTAAATAAACAGTATTGAAGCTTTATCCCCCTCTAAAACTGATGTTTTTAGAGGGGGATTTTGTATGCTATTAGATTTATTTGATTATGGAAAAGGAATAAGATGGAGAAACAATATACTTTTTTTGATTTGATTATAGAAGTTTTTGAAAAAGTAAAAAAACCAATGACGCCGGAAGAAGTTTGGGAAAAGGCAGTTGAGTTTTCTTTCGATAAAAAATTAAAAAGCTCCGGTAAAACTCCGGCTGCTACATTAGGCGCAAGATTATATGTAGATGCCAAAGAAAAGGGCGAAAAAAGTACTTTTGTTCAAGTTTCAAAGCGTCCTTCAAGATTTATTTTAAGAAGTTTAAATATAAGCGGAACCGAAATAAAAAAAGAAATCGAGAAAAAAGAAAATTTAGAATTAAAACAAAATAATGAAAGTAGTTTTAATGAGAGAGATTTACATCCTCTTTTAGTTAAATATGTTTATTCAAATCCGCATTTTAATTGTTATACAAAAACTATTTATCAGGAAAATTCGGTAAAAAGAGTAAAAGGAGCTAATGAATGGCTTCATCCTGATTTAGTAGGTGTTTATTTTCCGTTTAAAGATTACTCAAAAGAAACAATGAAACTTCAAACATCATTGAATGTAAATTCTATAAAATTATTTTCTTTTGAAATGAAAAAGCATATAGATTATTCTAACTTAAGACAGTATTTTTTTCAGGCTGTTTCAAATTCAAGTTGGGCTAATGAAGGGTATTTAGTTTGTTTGAAAATAGATGAAGATCCCAATTTTAAAAATGAACTTCAAAGATTATCTAATGCTTTTGGAATTGGAGTGATAAAGCTTAATACAGAAAGCATAAGTGAATCCGAAATAATTTGTAATGCTAGATATAATGAAAATATAGATTGGGATACTTTGGAAAGGCTTTCAGAAGATAATCCTGATTTTAATAAATTTATATCTGATTTAACTGAAGATATTGCTTTAGGAAAAGTAAAAAGTTCCTATGATAAAGTAATACCTGATGACAAATTGGAAAACTATTTGAAAGAAAAAAATATTATTTACTAAATTACCAAAATCGGTAAAGAACTGTCATAATTTTTTATGAATAAATGATTAAGAAACTTTTGTAGACAAACTCTACCGCAAAACCGCCTTTCCCGACGATGCCGCCCGCACCGCTTTTTTGTTCGAGCTCTACTTAAAGAAAACGGAAGGGCTGCTTGCAGGGAAGAAGCGGGGACGGGGGTAGAAAGGATGGAAATCGGTTTTAATAAAAAGCCTATCCTAATGCTCCGTATGAGATCAAGGTATCGTTATGTATAATTTACTTCCGTAATAGGGCATATATTACGGCTACAATATGTGACCTATTACAGCTACAATAGGACACCTATTACGGCCGTAATCGATGACCTGTTTCAGCACTAAACGAGATGGTCTCGTGAAAATACTATAAAATTGATTTTCGTGGAACAGATAGTAGAAATATAGCTGATGTTTTTGTATAATATGCTTATAAATTTTTATAAGGAGTTAAAGGATGAAAATAAAACGTATTACTATTAAAAATTTCAGAGGATTAAATGGCGGAGAAAATTGTATTGATTTTAATGAATCAGATATTATATTTTTGATTGGTAAAAATAATGCCGGAAAATCAAGTTATCTGGCTGCTTATAAATTTTTTGTTGATCCAAAAAAAGTTTGCCCGACTTGAGGATTTTTACAATCATGATGAACATAATAATATTGAAATAGAAGCTATATATACAGTTACGCCTAATGTTGATTCTAAAGATACCGGACTTAATAAAGCTGATCCTGATTGGATTAAAAAATGGGTAACAAGTGAAAGTGAAATTCGTATTAGAAAGATATTGCGAGCAAGTGGTAGTGAGGGGCAAAAACAAACTTACGATCCCTTAGCAAAAGAATATAAAGATGGTGGTTTTGGAGGCTTTGATACACTGTTAAAAAAATATTCACCTGAAGCTATAGATATTATGGCAGTCTTAACCATTGAAGAGCTAGAAAAAAATATAAATGATATAATTAGTAAAAATCATATTAAAAAATTACAGACAGATTATTCTGATGTGTATGACGAACTTATGAAAAAAATTCAACAACTAAAAAATGATATATCAAATGCAGATGATATAACAGAGTTAAATGACAAGATGAATATTTTCTTTTCTGAAGTATTTTCTAAATTTAAACTTTCTGTATATCCTATACCCGAGGAAGGAACTGATTTATCAAAAATGTTGAAATCTACACATGGCTTAAAAGTTCAGGAAGATGAAAAAACAAATTTAAATATTGATCTAAAAATGAATGGACATGGATTAATACGCCAAGCTTTTTTCAGTTTTTTATCGACATATCAAACTAAGATTGAAGCAATATCGGGAAAAGAGAAACAATATTTAATTCTCTTTGAAGAACCGGAATTATATATGCACCCGGAAGCTATATTGTCCTTACGAAAACAGTTATATGCTCTTGCAAAAAATAGTCCATATCAACTTTTGTGTGCAACGCATTCGCCTATGATGATAGATTTAAATGAGCATCATGCCTCTCTTGTACGTCTGGTAAAAGATGATAACACAGGAAAAACAAAAACATATCAAGTCCATTTTAATGCATTTTCTGATGATGACAAAGAGAAATTACAAATGGTAAATAGATTTAATCCCCATATTTGTGAATCTTTTTTTACTGATAGCGTAATACTGGTTGAAGGTGATACAGAAGCTGTTATTTATAGAGAGTTAATAAATAAGTATTATACGCCAAATAAGTATTTCGTTTTAAATACTGGCTCAAAAGCTAATATCCCCTTTTATCAAAAAATACTGACTCACTTTGGAATTAATCATGTAATTGTTCATGATTGTGACAAAAAAACAACTAAGACAGGAAATACCAATCCTATGTTTACTTTGAATAATACAATATGGGAACAGATAGAGGAGTCAAACAGAAAATATCCGAATATTGCTCGGCGATTTGTTCATTATTTAAATTTCGAGGAAGCACATAATTATAAGCATGATGATGCAAAAGGAAAGCCTTTATCAGCTTTTCAATTTGCAACTTCCATTACTAAAGATGAAAAATATCCGTGTATTAAATTCTTAAATGATTTATTTACTGCTAATAGTATTAATATTTCCCAAAGCGAATTATTAAATCTGTATAACGAGAGTTAATAAATGAAGTCAATGCATCTTTTTAAATAATTATAGGGGAGATATTTATTAGTGTACACTTTCTCCAACACATAGACTTATCTACTTTTTTACGATATAATATTCGGTGTAATGAGGAGTTTATTTTATGATAATAAAAGGCATCTTACCCATAGTTGAACAAGAATTACGCGATGAATGTGGCTTTAAATTTACCATATCCCCGCATTTATAAGAAATTTGATTTTATAATGCTTCTATTTCTTTTAAGCTTAAGCCTGTTCCTTCAGCTATTTTAGAAATATCAAAACCAAGCCGTTTAAATGCTGCTGCCGTTTCCAGAGCTTTTTTGTATGAGCCTTGTTCAATTCCTTCAGCAAAGGCGATTTCTCGTTCTTCGGCACGCTGTACGGCTATATCGGTTTCATAATCATATTCGGCTAGTAACATATTTAATACCTCCTTCTTTCAATTTGTAATGGGTAATTTAATTACGCATTACGCATTCTTCATTACAAATTAAATTAACGGTAAACTCAAGATTATTATCCGCCTCTCCTAACTGTTTGTATTATAGCATATATTATAATTTTTTGTAAGCTGTCTTATGCCAAAACTAGCTCTTGACGAATTCGGAAAAATATGGAATTATAAATATACTGAGGTGCTTTTATGAGTGAAAAATTAAATTTGGTTATTCTTGACGGGTTTACTTCCAATCCCGGAGACCTTTCTTGGGACGCGTTAAAAGCTGTTTCAAATCTTACAATATACGATAAAACAAGTGCGGATGAGCTTATTGAAAGGTGTAAGGAGGCCGATGCCGTTCTTACAAATAAGGTTGCTTTTTCTAAAGAAACAATGGACGCCTTGCCTCGTCTTAAATATATAGGGGTCTTGGCTACAGGCTACAATGTTGTAGATATCGAAGCTGCTAGGGCTAAAAATATCTGTGTAACAAATATTCCATCGTACAGCACGGACAGTGTGGCCCAACTCGTTTTTGCTCTTATTTTTCATTTTTATTGGCGTGTAAAAGAGCACAGTGATGAGGTTATGGCCGGAAAATGGACTTCTTCTCCTCATTTTTGCTATCACAGTTTCGATATAAGGGAGCTTTCCGATAAAACCCTAGGAATTGTCGGCTTCGGCAACATAGGTCAAGCTGTCGCAAAAATTGCCCTTGCCATGAACATGAAGGTAATCTACTTTAACCGCTCGGCAAAAACCCTCAAGGGCTTGGAAGAAGCAAAACAGGTTTCAATCGATGAGCTTTTTTCTTCTTCCGATATAATAAGCTTAAACTGCCCTTTAACTGAAGAAACAAAAGAAATCGTAAATGCAGATTCTTTAAAAAAAATAAAAAAAACTTGTATTATAATCAATACCGGAAGGGGCCCTCTTATAAACGAAAAAGATGCAGCTGAGGCTTTAAAAGAAAAGAGGCTTGCAGGACTTGCCTGCGATGTTTTGAGCTCAGAACCTCCGGCTAAGGATAATCCCTTGTTTAGAGCTCCTAACTGCATTATAACGCCCCACATAGCCTGGCAAACCTTTGAGGCAAGGGAAAGACTGATAAAAACAGCTGCCGATAACGTAAAAGCCTTTATTTCCGGTAAAGAAATAAACAGAGTAAATTAGATTTTATTCCCCTGTTGTCTTTATTGAAAATTTATGTTACTGTTCTTTTGAGCGAAGCTCTTATAAGGATTTTTATATGAACTGGAAACTTATTTATTTTTTATTGATAGTATTGTTTTTAGGCTTATTTGCAGGCTTTAATATGAAGAATTCTTGCGATGTTTCTTTGATTTTTTATACATTTGAAAATATACCTGTTTATGTAAGCAATATTTTTTCGTTTTTAATAGGGCTTATATTAACCATTCCTTTTTTCTTCGGAAGCAAAAAGAAAAAAAATAAGCAGCCTAAAGAAATAAAGGAAACCCTTACTGCAAGTGACGGTACCGGAATAAATACCGTAGATTTAAAAAAGCCTAAAAAATCATGGTTTAAGCGCAAAAAAGAATCTAAACCTTCAATGAGCGATACTAATTCTGAAATTAAATGAGGTAAAAAGGGCTTATGAAATTTAATGTAAAAAAAATATTGTTCTTTTTATGCTCTCTCTTTTTTTTACATAGCCTTATAGGTCAAGACTCCTTACCTCAGAACATTCAAAAGATTATCAAAAACGGTTTTACAAAAAAAAATCCTATTGAAGTTTCTTCATTTATTGAAGCCGAAATAAAAAAGATTTCTTCAAACGATGAAAAAATTATAGCTCTATCTGTTTTGGCCGACTATGAGGAAAGGTTCGATTTATTTTCACGAGCCGGCAAACACTATCTTGAAGCAGCTGAGCTTTCTCCTTCAAGCGGAAAAAAAACTATTTTAACAAAGGCTCTAGGAGCCTTTCTTTTAGCAGATAATATCACCGAGGCCTCAGAACTTTGCCGTAACCGCTTATTACCGGCGGTTAAAGAACCTTTTTCAAAAGAAGATATAAAAATCCTCACTTTTTTTGAATGGTTAAAGCTAAAATCTGATGAAGAAGCCTCTCTTACAAACATCAGGAAATATGTTGTCGATTCACGATTTAAAGAATTTCATCCGGCTCTTCTTTTAAGCCTTTGGTGGGTAGACGGAGATAAGAAGGCTGAAAATACCCTCTTAAAAAAATTTCCTAACAGCATTGAAGCCGGTGTTGTAAGAGGCGAAACTATTTTAAGTCCAAAAACTTTTTGGTATCTAATGCCCAAAAATATTTCTTTTAAAGAAACGGATGCTGAAAATGAAGAGGTATCTTTAGGCCAAGAACAGTCACAAGGTACAGGAAATTTTTCCGCAAAATTTTATCAAACCGGTTTTTTTAAAACCGAGAATTTTGCGAAGGGGCTTTCAGACGAGCTTAAAAAGAAAGGTTTTACCGTACTTATAAAAAAAGAAGAACGCGGAGATGAAACTTTTTTTTCGGTTTTGGTAAAAGATGACGGTAAGGGAGATATGGTTATACGCTTAAAAAGCGAAGGCTACGAAGCAGTTCCTATCTTTGATTAATCCGTTTTAGTTTTATTATCTTTTTCGGTATTTGATTTATTTTCTTCTTTTTTAAGTTCAGGCGGATTTAAAAGTTTTTCAATTTCTTTTTCAAGTGAATTTATAGTTTTTTTATCGTCTTCTTGTGTAAACTTTTCTTTTGATCCGTCCAATAGTTCTTTTGCTTTTTCATACTTTTTTACTATAATTAAAAGCCTCACATAGTTAAAAAAATATTCAGGAGTTTCCTTATCTTCCAAATAAATTTTTTCATAAATTAAAAGAGCCTTTTCATCTTTTCCCGATGAGGCCAGAGCATAGGCATAGGCTGTAGATAGTTTTATGTTTTCAGGAGCTTTTTGGTAAAGAGGTTCAATATATTTTAGGCAAGAATCCCAATCTTTTTGAAGGGCATAAACTTGAGCCAAATTATATTGGACCGCATTTTTATATATTTCCGATTTTTCGGCTTTAAGGTAATAATCTACTGCCTTAGAATAGTTTTTTAGCTCTGCATAGCCTTGGGCTATCGAAAAATACTCTCCCGCGAGATCTTCTTCGACAGCCCCCTTTGCAAAAGCTTTTGAAAATGAAAGAAAAAACAAGACTCCTAAAAAAAGTATAAAAATATTTTTCTTCATTTTTTTTGAATCCCTTAATTTTCTAAGACCGTTTTTTCTATCTGTCTTAGTTGAGAGCGGTATAGCCCCGAAATATTTGAGCCGTAGTCTGCAAGGAGCTGGATGATGTTTCGAGGTGTTTCATCAGTGTCGCTTCCGTTTATTCTGTCTCCTGCATCGCCCAAGCCCGGCATGATATAGGCTGAAGCATTTAGGGCCGGGTCCATCCACAGGGTATAAAGAGTACAGTTATCCAAGGCCCGTACAATTCTCAAGGCTCCCTTTAAGGCAGAAATTACATGGAAGCAGCTTATGGATTTCGGTTTTATACCCAGTTTTTTTAGGTGTTTTACAACAGTTACAAGACTTCCTCCCGTAGCATTCATAGGATCTGCAAATATAAGATCTTTTCCGTCCAAGTCTTTTAAGTTAAAATAGGACTTATCCAAATCAAGGATGTACTGCATATCGTCTTCTTTGCGGGAATCATCCCTTTTTATCTTAAAGAGGGCAAAGGGGGTTACATAACCGTGAGAAGAATATTCTTCGATTTCTTTTGAAAGAATCATTGAAGGGAGGAGTGCCCCTCTTAGCATGACGCACATAACGGTATTTTCTATTTTGTGGTCAATGTCGGTTATCTTGTGAACGGCATAGTTTTGAACAGGATCCGTCACAGGGGTTTTTACTACAAGATAATTTTTCTTATCTTTTTGATGCCCCTTATAAGCCAATTTAAAAAGCATTTCAAAGGAACGCTGGGTATAGTATAAGAATTCGCTGTGGTCTGTTTTTATAGAGCGTAGTTTTGCTATAACTCTTGAAGCCTCTGCATGACTTTCGTGTTCCGTATCAAAGGAAAAGATTTTAAGCTGGGGTATTTCCTTGCAGATATTCTGCATAAGATGCCCCATCTCGGTATAGAGCCTTATAACCTCTTCCTTGGCCTTTTTATTTTTTTCGCCGCCTTCCTTTTCCAAAACGGTAAAATTTTCAATAGCTTCCCGGTAAAGAGCATTCATCTCGTTAAGATGCCTTACATCATCCTCAGTTAAATATCCGTCAAGAGCTTCAGCTCCCATAATTACCTTACCCATATCTACTCCTAATTTACAATCAGGGAAGTATAAAAGAAAATCGGTAAAAATTCAAGGGGTTCGCTTAAAATCGGACATCCATGTCCGATTTTAAGCGGGGTAAGATTACTTAGTATCGTTAAGTATATATTTATATAGTGCTTTTTTTATATCTATTGATATATTTGCTACATTTTTTCTTGCGGAAGTATGCAATGGAACAACACGGATTGGTCTTTCTTTAAAAGTATAATAATAGATATTTATTTTTTTACCTTGCTCTTCATGAGTTTCCATTTTCTTGTTTTTATCTTGTTTTAAAATGGCATCGTCAGTTTCTACATAATATTTTTTAAAAAATTTTTTGTACATATCTTTGGAAGTAAGTACAATTGTATCAATGCCTTTATATTTATCAAGAATGGAGTTAAGATCATTAGTTTCCATAACTTCAAGATTTTCATCTGAATTATTATTTTCAGTTCGTATTGCTTTTTTGACAATATCTGTTATGCCTATATTGTGTTTTTCCAATACTTCTTTTTTTTCGTCTCTTGTCATTTTCTTTAATGAATTTTCTTTACAGCCTAAAGCATATTCTATTAATTCCCAAAATTCGTTACGATCTGTTCCGTAATACCAATCTTCTTTGTCATTCTCTTTATTAGGATCCGTAAAATCTTTTCCCGGAAAGGTACCTAATATTAAAGTCTTTGTGTTTTTAGAGACGAAGGGCTCAAACGGATGTACATGTTCTGTGCTGCTATTTAAAGCAAAATTGTTTTTGTTGTTCATAAAATTTTCCTTAAAATATAATTTTCCGCTTTTTGTGATTGCCCTTATAAATTGCGGAAAGTTTTATAAGGGCAGTTTAATTATTTACCAAAGGACAGAATGTCCGAGGTTCCATATTTGACGAGTTTTCGGCAGAAAACTCGAAGCTCAAGAATGTACAAGGATGTACATTCTTGAGCGGTTAAAAGACTGTAAGACAACAAACTCCAAAGCCATCGAACTTCTGTTTGAAGTACACATTGCCATTGTCGAAATATACTCGCCAAGCGAGTTCGTAGGGGTAGGAAAGTTGAGACGATGACCAAAAGGCAGAAGTGCCGAGGCTTGAATCGGCATAGGAGCTTCCGAGACCGTATATCTTTGCAAGGCTCGCATTGATTGCCTCGCGGTTCTTATACACCCCGCACAGCTCCGCAAGGCTGGGCATATACCATGCAATATTTGCACCGCCAAGCTGAGCAGCGTATGTTGTGTTATACCGGTTTACCCAATGGAACGCGGGATAGTTTTCCGCTGCATTTGCTGTCCCCTCAGGGTCAATGCCGCATATATAATCCCAGTTATCGCTTCCGTCAATGTCTCCGGTAAATGTTGCTGTGGAAGCAGCTCCGTTTCCTGCAACAGAGGGTTCACAGATTATACCTTCAAACTTCGTATTATAACCGGTACTGTCTATCTTTGCCCATCTTAAACCTGACGGGCCTATATGAAGGGCTATACCTATTGCTCTTCCATAGCCGTTTAGCCCTGTAATAATTGCAACAGGAGGATTGCTTGAGTCTATCGCGGTATAATCATCTTTAGAAACAAGGTTCTCATCTTTTAAGACTATCTTTCCTAGGGTGTAGCCGCTATAGTCTTTTACTATAATCTTTCCCGTTCCTTGTGCGGGACTACCCCCTTCAGGCGTGCAGGTTACGGTAAGGTTTGTTTCCCCTGCCGTATAAGGACAGTACACATTTGCCTTTACCAAGGTATCGTTTACTATTTGTACATCACTTAAAGCAGGAATTCCGGTAAAACTTGTTGCGCTTATACCGGGTGCGGTAAAGTTTTTCCCCGTAATAGTTACAGGCAGCTTATTTCCTCCGTAACTTGTTCCCGCTTTGGGTATCGTCATGCTCATAATTTGAGGTGCACCGTAAAGCTTTAAAGTACTTGTTACTGCCTCTTTTACCTCATCAAAGTACACGGCTGCCGTGTATACTCCGCTTTCAGGCGGTAAGGGAAGCTCGGCAGTAAAACTTGCCGCATCTCCCACATCGGCAGGAATCGTTACCGTACTTCCGGCAACCTCAGCTCCGCTTGAATCCAAGAGCTTTATCTTTGTAAGGCCTCGGATATCAAAGTTTTTTCCCGTTACTTTTACACTTACCTTCTCTGCACTGCCAAAGGGAAGCTGATTAGGCGTAAGCGTTATCTTTGTTACTCTTGCAGGACTTGAAACTATAAAAGAAGCCGTAGCTTCGGCAGGAAAGGCACTGTTGACGATTGCCTTTACGGTGTATAAAGTTCCTTCATCTGTCGACCATGAAAGAACAGGAGCTTGGACGGTTGCAGCAGCCTTATTGTTCATTGTATCGATTGCTGCCGTTACCGGCGGATAATTTGTCAAGCCGTCGGTAATCTGAACCAAAAGGCTAGTCAGCTTATCAAAATTGCTTCCGCTTACCGTTACTTCGATATTCCTGTTCGTCATCTTGGTGTCCAAGTGGGTGCGGTTAAGACTTATACCTGTAACCTCCGCATCCTCTGACGGCGTGATGTTTACGGAAGCCGCCGTACTTTCATTGCCTGCCATGTCTACAGCCTTTAAACTAAAGGCATAAAGTGCGGGCGGGCTTTGCACTTGTACATTTGTAAGCTCAAAAGTTTGTACTCCTTTCGCTATCGTTTCGATAGTTTCGTTTGCTCCGTTTACATTGTATGTAAGGCGCAGCTCTTTTAAGCCTGAGTCGGCAGGGTCAGTCCACTTGAGAATAATCTTCTTTGTGCTTAACCTATATTCCGCAGTCAAATTAGCCGGAGCAGGGGGCGGTGTTTTGTCTATATTGCTAATCTCAATAATTTCAACTTCCCTTCGGCCCTCATTGTCCTGAACCCCCACGGAATACTTAGCGTTTTCGCTTACCTCAAAACTATTGCCGGTAATTGCCGTTCCGCTTGCCAAAACATCCTTTGCGCTGTGTACGCCTTTTTTCCATTTTGCAGTCTTTACAGAGGTGCTTGAAGTAAAGCTGATGGTAACCTTGTTCTTTGTCAAAACCGTCTTTTCAGGACTTTGGTTAAGAGTAAGAGTCATAGGCTCTCCGGTCTTTGTTTCCTGTTTTACCTCAGGTTTTTGCGGACAACCTGTAAATAAGATGCCTGCAACCAACAACAATGCAGTAAAAAATACTGCCCGATTTAAGAATTTCTTCTTAATTTTTAAATTAGTTTTTTCCATGACTAATTTTCTCCTTTTAAAGAAATTAATTTATATAAAAAGGAACCTCTAAAAACTTCAGTTTTTTATAGGTTTTCCTTAAATTTGACTTGCGATGTTTTTCATAAGTCATTAATATATAAAGACTTATGAAAAACTCGACAGGCATATCTAAAAATCTAACAAAGTTTTTAGATTGAAAAAAAATTTTATTCGAAAAATCAAAACTTATATGAGAAAAACAAAATAAGCGGTTAGAGATATTAGAACTAATAGAGAAAATGGGGGGGGGGGTAAACTTAGGCTAACATTTTTTGTTTCTTTACAAAGCCTAAAAGGGGAAGGCAAAGAAACTAATGTTAAACACAAAAAATACTTAACCATGTGAAAATAATACTCTAAAAACTGCAAGATGTCAAGACTGTTATAAAATGACAAAGTGCAAACTTAAAAAAGTTTATCGAGCTGCAATGAATGGGATATGTCGTAGATAAATCCGTTGCTTTGACAATAAGCCTTTATATCTTTTTCAATTTTTTTGCTTGGGCCGTATTCCAGTAAATAGACAGTAAATCCATAGGTTTTACATTGATCCAAATAGGCAAGAAAATACTCTCTATCTTCTATGGGTTTTACTCCAAAGGTGTTATCCTTAAAATTGATTTCGGTAAATACACTTTCCTGATTAATTCCGTTTACGATTCCTTTAAGAGCATTTTCCTTCATTGCCTGACTTATAAAAGTATCTCCGCCGTTGATTATAATAGGTTTATTTTCTTTATGTATTTCCTGTAAAAGAGTCATAAGTCCCCGATATATTTCGGGTGTTTGATAATGATAATAGATGTCAGCATTATCAAGAAAAAAACCGTCTATGCCTTTTTGAGATAAGAGCCGTGCTTTGTCCTTAATTCTTTTTTGCCATCTTTTGTCCGCAACATTTATCCATTTTTCTTCATCCCAATTTTCATAGTCGCCTAAAGCTAGATATTTAAATGCTTCATAATCATCGCGGAATGTTTCGATAGAGCCGATGTTTAAATAAGAAAATATATTAACATTCCCGTTTTTGTGAAGCTGTTCTATATCTTTTTTAGAAAAAAATTCAGCATCAATTACCAGCGTTTTTATTCCTTTAAGATTTACAGCTTTGTCGGAGACCATACCTATCAGTACTTTATACTCTTTGTTGTTTTCTGCCGCCATGCCTTTTATTACAATAATCGTAAAAAAAATCAAAACCATGTAAAGATATTTTGTGTTTTTCATAAACTGCTCCTTATCAAAATGAGACTATGGGATTATATCTCTTATTTACTTGCTGTGTATACTACGGCATAATCTTCTGCACGGCTTTCCGTAAAGGTATAATCCGAATAGGCTGAAACGGATTTAAATCCTGTCTGCTTAAATAAGGCTAAAAGCATTTGCTTCTTCAGAGGATGTAATACCGTAAAATCCGAACCGGCGGTACTGCGCTGCTTATCGGTAAATTCTATAGTAAATCTGATATCCCCGTCAGGTAAAAAATCATAGTGCCTCTTAAAAATAAAATCTTTTGTTTCTTTATCTTTAAAGTCCATTTTTTTATCAGCAAGGATGCGGTCATAATTGAGAACTTCAACAATAAAGATGCCGTGTTCCTCTAATGACCCATACACGGAGCTAAAAAAACGGCGGAGAATATCTTCATCACGCAAATGCGGAAGCGTATTACCGAAACACAACACACCCTTAAATTTACTGAACTGCATAATATCGGCGATATCTGCATGATAGAACATAAGCTCACCTGTTTTGCGGATACAAGAAGCTTTCTTTTCTGCAATTCCAATCATCTTTGCATTTAAGTCGAGTCCGCATATATTATATCCTTTTTGATATAAACCCATTGCAAGCTCACCGGTTGCACAGCCTGCATCGCACAATCTGCCCGGCAACGGACAAAGGTGTTGTATAAATTCAAGTTTTTCCGTTTCAAGCGGAAAAAGGTCGTTGTAATGTTCTGCAATTAAATCGTATACATTCATAGTTTTTCCTTATAAAAGTAATCAGCATTGGTAATAGTTTTTTAGTAAAATATATAGGCTTAGTATACGGTTAAGTGCTATGGTTATCAAGCGGTAAAAATTTTTCCTATTGACAATTTTTTTCTTTTAAATATACTGATAACATGGTTACCAAAGAGGCAAAAAAAATGAGTACGGGAACTTATGCACAAACACACGAAACGATTCTCAAAAAAGGCAAAGAACTTTTTTTAAAAGAAGGTTTTGAGCGCGCCAATTTGCGGGAAATATGCAGACTTTCAGGCGTTACCACAGGCGGGTTTTACCGGCACTTTAAAGACAAGGCAGACCTTTTTTCCGCATTGGTGGAACCTGCCGTTCAGGGCTTGCAGGAGCAGTATTCCGCTTCCGAAAAACTGTGCTTCGGAGTGCTTGAAAACAGCGGTATCGATGAAATATGGAAGGTTTCGGCTGAAGCCCTTGAAGATTTTGTCTCTTATATTTTCGATCACTTGGAATCCTTTAAACTGGTTCTCTGCTGTGCATCCGGTACCAAATATGCCGATTTTACCGATTGGATGGTAAAGCGGGAAATCAAGGATATGTATAAAACCTACGAACTGCTTGAAAAAAAAGGCATTGCCGTCCGCCGGCTTCCGGAAAAAGAATTGCACATGCTTACCCACGCCTATTTTTCCTGTATATTTGAAACCGTGCTGCACAACTTTTCAAAAGAAGATGCTTTGCAGTCGATGAAAACCCTCGCCGAATTTTTCTCCGCCGGCTGGAGAAAAGTTTTTGGGCCGGAGGATTAAAAGGACGGAATACCGATTAACAAATTGTTTCCTAAAAACAGAAACATAGAAGGAAAGAGATAGTACTTTGAGACAAAACTTTATGAATAATGAATTTGAAATTGAACTGCAAGATACTGAATGGCAGTTTTCTTATATCGATCATGATAGAGAAATTGTAAGAGCTATTGTAATTGATAATAATGAAAATTATTATTTTGTAAGAGTGCAAAGAGACGATGATTTTGGTAAAGTAACACTGATTGAAACTGCAGGCGGCGGTGTTGAACCTAATGAAAATTTAGAAGATGCAATTAGAAGAGAACTTAAAGAAGAATTGGGTGCGGAAGTTGATATTCTTTCTAAAATAGGAGTTGTCAGTGATTACTATAATTTAATTCACAGGCATAATCTGAACAATTATTATCTTTGCAGAGTAAAATTTTTCGGAGATAAGAATATGACGCAAACAGAAATTGATGACTTTCATTTATCTACCTTAAAGTTACGTTATGAAGAAGCTGTAGATGAATATAAGAAATACTCAAACAGCAGGTTAGGAAAACTCATTGCAAATAGAGAGATTCCGATCCTTATGAGAGCAAAAAAGATGATTGTTGAAAATCACATATTTTGATAAACAGGATATTTTTACTACAAAACATTTTCCCATCCTCTTGACTTTTTTCTTATCTTAGATAACATTGTTAGCATATAATGTTATCATAAATGCTTTTATATAAGGAGGCATGTTGAAGCTTCAGGTGCAAATAGAACTTTCCGCTTCAACTAGAGTTTTGTGTAAACACAAAACTCTCATCATTATATGCACTTTCTCATTGACATTGCGAAAGTGGGTAAAAAATTATATTCGCAATTCTTATTCGTAATCCGCTTTAGCGGATATGTACAATAAATTTCTTTGCAGAACAGAGCTGATAAGCTCTGATGAATTGCTCATCTAATTTTTTTAGGAGGTGTTGTATGAACACATTTTTGGAACTCGCCAAAAGCAGACATTCGGTGAGGAGTTATGAAAAGCGAGCTGTTGAAACGGAAAAGCTTAACAGTATTTTGGAAGCGGGGCGTATTGCTCCTACGGCGGCAAATATGCAGCCTTGCCGTTTTCTTGTTTTAAATGACGAGGCGGCGATGAGTAAGCTGCAAAAAGCATGTACTCCGCACGGGGCACCGCTTGCCATTGTGGTATGCGCCGACAAAAAAGCGGCGTGGGTTCGCCCCTTTGACAAGGCAAGTATGACGGATATTGATGCGAGTATTGCAGCCGACCACATGATGATGTGCGCTCAAGATATGGGGCTTTCAAGCTGTTGGATTACTTATTTTAAGCCCGATGTAGTGCGTACCGAATTCAATATTCCCGATGATTTGGTTCCGGTAAACATTTTGGTTATCGGTTACGGAAAAGAAGCGGCAAAATCGCCTAACCGTTATGACGATGAGCGGAATCCGATGGACATGATAGTTCAATACTCATCATTTTAGAAAAACAAGATGATAGATGTTGAACTCGGTCCTATAAGACCACCGTCGGAACATCAAAGCCTCTTGTTGCGTTTGACAAGAGGCTGTTCTTGGAACAGATGTTTTTTTTGCGGATTGTATAAGGGGATGCGCTTTTCGGTGCGTTCTACCGAAGAGGTTATAGACGATATAAAAAAATATGCTGCCTATTACGGGGAACGCGCAAGTTTTTTTAAATCCTGCTTTTTGCAGGACGGAGATGCCTTTAATATTCCCGCAAAGGATTTACTTTCGATATTGCATACGCTTAAAAAATATTTTCCTGCACTGCAAGCGGTTACTACCTATGCCCGCTGTGACAGCATTTTGAAAAAGACCGAAACCGAATTACAAGCTCTTTGCGAGGCGGGCTTAAATCACTTGTACCGAGGAATTGAAACAGGCTCGGATACGATACTGCAAAAAATCAACAAGGGAATAACCGCAGAGCAAATTGTAAAATCGGGCTTGGCAGCTAAGAAAGCCGGCATGACATTATCGGAATTTACCTTGCTCGGTATCGGCGGTAAATCTCTTTCCGAAGAAAATGCAATCGAAACGGCTAAGGTAATCAATGCCGTTAATCCCGAATTTATTCGCGTACATCACACGGCATTTAAACCGAATACAAAATTGGGGCGGGATGTCGAAAAAGGCTTGTTCGATTTGCAATCGGAAGAGGAAATAGTTTGTGAGCAAAAACTTTTTATCGAGCAGCTTACCGATATTACAAGTTATTATGTGAATGAGCATATTGTAAACTTACTATTGGAAGTGCGGGGAAAACTGCCTGAAGATAAAGGTACAATGCTTGCAATTATCAACTCGTATCTTTCGATGAGTGCGGAAGACAAACTTAACTTTGCTGTCGGAAGAAGGTTGGGATATTATTATTACCTCAAAGATATGCAAAACGAAGCCGAAAATACCGCCGTTACAAAGTACATAAAAGAAAACCCTAATACCGACTTTACCTTATTTTGTAATGAGTGCAGAGCCGAGATGATATAGAAAAGGCTGAATGTGGAATTATGGACACCCTTTAAATGGTGTTAGGTGTTATTAAAACTAAATTTAATTCTTTAATTTGTTCAAAAACTTTATCTGCTGTAATCAATGGAATTTGATTTACTATTGCCGTTGCAGCAATAATTGCATCCGGTAATTTTGTTTTATAGTGTTTACGGATTTCAATAGTTTTTTCTTTGACTTCTTTTGTCAATTGCAGCTCTGAACATTCAGATAAAAAAGCTTTAATATTATTTTGTTCTTGAAGACTAATTCCGGAAAATGACAAAAGTTCCATTTCTGAAATTATTGAAAATCCCATCTTTTTTTAAATATAAGGTTTCATACAGGGATTGCCGGCAAGCAGATAAATTAGAGCATTTATATCAGCTAAAAAATCAATTCCATTCATTCCGCATTCCTTTCTGAATTTTCAAAGCATCTTGATGAAATTTTACTGAACCGAAATACTTTGATAAGCAGGATATTTCTAGCATAAAATCCTCTTTCCCCCTTGACTTTTTTCTTATTTTAGATAACAATGTTAGCATATTCTGTTATCAATTCCTAATTAAGCATTACGAATTACAAATTAAATTATAGGAGAATTACAATGAACCAAGATATGAAAACACAGTTATTGACAAAAAGTCCGAGGGAGCTGCTTTTTAAGCTGGCAATTCCCGGGATAATCGGAATGGTCGTTATCGGGCTGTACCCGTTTATGGACGGGGTATTTGCAGGAAGAATTATCGGCGATTATGCAATGTCCGCAATCAGTATTTCTATGTCGCTGACGCTGATAAACGGAGCAGTGTCGGCCTTACTCGGTGTCGGAAGTGCTTCGATTTTGTCGCGGGCAATAGGCAAGGGTGATACGGAAACGGTAGATAAAATCTTCGGCAATGTGTGTTATTGGGTGCTGCTTTTCTCGCTAGTGATTACGGCAGCAGGAGTGCTTTCAGCTCCGTACTTTTTGGAAATGGTGGGAGCAAAAGGAGCAATTAAAGATTTAGGTGTGCGGTATTTGCGGATTGTGTTTTTAGGTTCGGTATTTGTAAACTTTGCTCAAGCCGGAAATATGACCATGCGAGGCGAGGGTGCTCTAAAACAATCCATGTTCATTATGGGAGCGGGAGCATTACTCAATATCCTGCTGGATCCGGTTTTTATGCTCTTGATGGGAGAGTACGCAATTGAGGGAGCGGCGATTGCTACTGTGCTGTCGCAAATGGTGCAGGCGGTTTTAACCTTGCGGTATTTTGCGAAAAAAAGTCCCTTTGTCAAAATACACAAAATTAAAAAGTATAAAGAAATTTACCGTGAAATGTTCGGCATCGGAAGTTCGGCTATGCTCATGCAGCTTTTGTTTGCAGTGCAACAAACGGTTTTGTTCAAACAGGCGTTTACCTTCGGCGGCGATAACTGGGGGATTTTAATGTCCGCTACAATGCGGCTATACATGTTTTCATTTATTCCGCTGTGGGGTATGAGTCAGGGCTTACAGCCGGTTATCGGTGCAAACTACGGAGCCAAGCAATACGGAAGAGTGCGGGAAACGATGAAACTTTTTATGTACGGGGCAACGCTTCTTGCAGCTCTCTCGTGGGTTCCGGCAATGCTTTTTTCCGAAAGCCTCTTATCGATCTTCAATGTACGCCCGGAAATCATTGCAGCAGGTCTTATCAATTTCAAACTGTTTTATTCTACATTTATTTTATACGGAATTATGATTATGACGCTTACCTTTTTCCAATCTATCGGCGATGCCAAAAAAGCCGGAATGATTGTCCTCTTGCGTCAGCTCATTCTCTTTGTTCCCGCCATGCTGATTTTGCCGCACTTATTCGGAAGCCTCGCCGTGTGGTGGGCAGCTCCTGCCGTTGATTTTACAATGATACTCATCGGCTTTATCATGCAGCAGAGGGTGCTGGGAAGATTGTGATGTGAGTTAATTTGTAATAGGGGAATGTTTAATGAAGAATTTGGGTGGTCTCCGGTTCCGATCTTTTTTCCTTAAAGGTTAATTTTATTCCGTATAATTGACTATTCTTACAATAAAAAGCAATAGAATTAAAGGTTACCTAGTTGAAAAAAGAGGTTAGTTGGTATATAATTAAAAGTAGAATTGAATGAAATATTCTTAAGATAGAAGGTGATAATATGAATTTATATGGAATGCAGGATAAAAATTTAACTTTTTCTGATGAAGAAATTGCAAATTTGTTTGGACATGAGGCCGCAGAAGATGAAAATCCAGATAGATTAAAAGAGTACTATTTTAAAAACGATATTTATGATCAGATTACAGCAGATTTACCATTACGTCTTGTTGTAGGTCATAAAGGTATAGGAAAATCAGCTGTATTCAAAATTGCACAACAAGAACTTTATATTAATCATATTCTTACTGTGAGTCTAACTCCTGATGACATTATTGAAATTGCCGAAGATGATGCAGATATGTTTAAGCTAATACGAAATTGGAAACATGGATTAACATCTATAATTGTTGATAAAGCAATTAGGGAATTGAGCGATAAATTCACTCTTACTAAAGGTAAAGGTGATACAATTGTAAACTTAATATTAAAAATATTTCAGACCAATACTAATATAGATCTTAATAAAGAAAAAGAAATTATTATGCAGAATTTTCTGCGAGGTAAGAAGCTTGTTGTGTTTATTGATGATTTAGATCGTGGTTGGGAAGGTAAAAGGAGTGATATACGTCGTATTTCTGCGATGCTAAATGCTGTAAGAGATTTAGCTCGTGAAAATACTGGTGTTAATTTTAAAGTAAGTTTACGAACTGATGTTTATTATTTATTTCGTACAAATGATGAATCAACAGATAAAGTAGAAGGCAGTGTTGTATGGATAACATGGAATAATTTTAGTATATTAGCTCTATTAGCAAAAAGAATTGTAACTTTTTTTGGCGGTAGTGTTACAGAAGAAGAATTATTAAACTCAAATCAACACGATTTATCAAATATTCTCAATTATGTTTTTTTAGAACGGTTTGAAGGAAGTGGTAATTGGTCGCAGATTCCTGTATATCGATTACTTACCTCACTTATTCGTAAACGACCACGTGATTTAGTAAAACTTTGCACTCTAGCAGCCAAAGAAGCAAGGAAAAATAATAATAAAAAGATAGGAAGTAAAGAATTCAATGCAGTCTTTGAAATATACTCACAAGGACGATTACAAGATACAATAAATGAGTTTAGATCAGAGCTGCCAGAAATTGAGAAATTACTAACTAATATGAAACCTACAAAACATGAAAAAACGACAGGTGCATCATATAAATTTGATACGGCAAACTTATTAAAGAAAGTTAAAAATATTACTATGAATTACAATTTTATTTTTTCAAATGGAAAACAGGCAAGTGATAAAGAGCTTTGTGCATTTATGTACAAAATAAATTTTATAACTGCTAGAAAAGATAAACCTAATAAAATTATTCGCAAATATTTTGAAGAGAATCAGTTTTTAATGAATACTTTTACAGATTTTGGATTTGACTGGGAAATTCATCCTGCATATCGATGGGCTTTACAACCTGATGATATATTGATGGTTATGAAATCCTTTGTTCAATATGATGATTAAATTTTCATATCGTCCTCAAAAATGACAACCAAAACTATAGAACATTCATTTAAATATTCAATTTAAAATCACAAATACTAAAGAAGTTCTCTCATACCCACAACCAACCTCACGCGTTTAAAAAGAAATTGGTGCAGTTTTATTTGCATTTCTTACATTCATTTATTTCTAGTATAAAAATTGACATGCAGAATGAACTAAATTTTTTATGGCTTGCTAAGTAAGGTTAGGGTTTAATTTGCTTAAGTCTAAAGTTCCGATAATTATGAGTGAAGGAACAAAAAATTATTTATTGCAGCGTCCCCAGTTTACTCATAAGATAAATGTTGCGAAAGAAATAGTTCTATATACAGGACATATTTTAGATGCAAAAATACAATTTGCTGTGAGTGAATTGAACTTTATGCTTTTAATGGCATCAATTTTGATTGGACTTAGTGTATTTGAGGAAAGAAGACTTCATATTTGGGATAGGATTGTAAATAAGCGAAAATTTGTTTTGGTTAAATTTTTTGCTCACTATGTATTCTCAGCAGTGATGATTGTTTTCAATCTAATTTTATTCGCTATAATTTTTGATATGCAAACACCTTTAAAGTCAATTTTAATTCTTTTAAGTATGCCGATAGTTAGTATGCTTTTTGGAATTTTGATAGGTTTAATAGTTCAAAATAGGGCAATGCTTTCAAATACAATTTTAATGATAGTTATGTTTATGGGATTTTTCGGGGGAGCTTTAAGTTTAAGTCCGTATTGTCAAATACAAAATTTATGAATATTTTGATGTATATATCTCCATTTTGCAAACTATGATTTCGGAAAGTCTAATGTAGTTGATTTGGGAATTATATTCACCGTTGCACTTTTCATTTCAATGGGAATATATATATTTCTTGCAGGATTGATTAAAAATGAAGGACTTATATGGGGAATATCATCAGGAATTATCTTTCCGTTGGGAATTTGTTCAGGCATTTTATTTCCAATAGAATATATGCCAGAGTGGATGAAAACCATCGCACATATATCACCGCTTCATTATCTACAAATATCAGTTATAAATGGAAAGATTGAGGTACTGCCAATTTGTTTTATGTTGCTGGTATCCTTTTTACTAACCATATTTGGAATAAAACAATTAGCAAGGCAAGAATAAAATTAAGAGTATTTATGATTTGATAACAATCAACACCCCCGACGCAGAGCATCGGAGTATGTTGTTCTCATTTGAATGTGAAGATTTAATACAAAAGTTACTTGATGAAACTGAAAAAATTGATCTTGTGATTGAAAATTTGACACAGGAATTTGTGTGAGCAAATCCTCATGCCCACAACCAACCTCACTCGTTTTAAAAAATATCCGGAATCCCTTATTGACAAAAAACTAAAAACCCTTATAATATAACTAAGCTATATTTGACAGGTGCTTTTAATGGGAAACGGAGATTTTGACTTTACGCATAAGAAAATTCTGGAATGCGGGAAAAAGATTTTCAAAGAGAAGGGCTTTGAAAAAGCCAATCTGCGGGAAATCTGTGCGCAGGCGGGTGTTACGACCGGAGCCTTTTATGGTCATTTTAAAGACAAAGAAGCTCTTTTTTCCGAATTGGTGCAGCCGGTTATTACCGATATAGAGTACCATTATAGCTTGCTCAAACAACAAAGTTTTACAATGTATAAAAAAGAAACGGTAATTACAAAACAAACAATCGAATCCATTCTTGATTTAAAACTAAAGGGAGCCGTCGGTATGGTGTCCTATTTTTTTGATAACAAAGATATTTTCGAGCTCTTGGCGTTTTGTTCATACGGAACAAAACATGAGCATTTTTTAGATGAAATAATAGAAAAAGAAGATGAAAACCACCTGAAAATCTTGGAGATGATTCACGGAAAAAAGAAGGCTGCTCAAGTAATCACCAAAAAAGGCATTCACTTACTGAACCATGCGTACCTGTATGCACTATCGGAAGTTGCCGTTCATTGCGAAACAAAAGAAGAAGCAGAACACAATGCCTATTTAATTGCGGACTTCTTTAATGAAGGCTGGAAAAAAATGCGCACAGGTTAATTGCAATTATGAATTAAAACTCATTTATAATTATTAATGAAGAAAGTGAATCTATTTTTTTAGATTCAAATATAACAATGTTATAATTGAAAATATTGGAGGTTTTTTATGAAGTTAAAAGACATTGTACGGATAGCTGTGTTGACGGTTATCGGGTTTGCAATCGGAATGGCAATTTCGATGCTGACGGGAACACTGGGAGCCATAGCCTTATACGCTTCTGCAGGATTTGCCGCTTTTGCAGTCGGCCCTGTTTTTGTGATAACGGCTAAAAAAGTAAAACACCGCTGGACGGCATTTTTATTTTGGCTTATCTACGGATTGTTATATACCCTTATGGGCTATTGGATAATGATACCGATTTGTTTGGTTTCGGCAGTGCTTGCCGAGCTCATCATCGGCGATTATTCAAGCAATGTAAAAGTTTCAATCGCTTTTTCGGCTGCAATGTTTGTCGTTGCAATGCACCCGATTATATTTGTCAAAGTATTAGGTGCGGAAGGAATTACGAAGTTCGCTCCATCTATTTCAAGTGAACAGGCTCAGTGGATGATTCAGTTTTATACGGGAAAAGCCATCGCAATAGCGGTAGCGTGCAACATCGTCTTGGAATCTTTGGCAGGCTTATTCGGTACCTATATCAACAAAAAGTTCTTTGAAAAGAGCAGTAAAAAGAGCGTATTATAATGAAGCCGGCAAGAAACACTCAAGGATGGTCAATGAATCCGATAACGCTTTTTATACTTATATTGCTCACATCATTCTTGGTGTTTCTTGTCAATCAGACCATGTATTATGTGCTGCTCGGTATGAGCTTTCTTTTTTTGTTCTTATTTTCGTACACGGAAGGCGTAAAAAGGGCTTTGGCCTACATCGGCCTATTTTTGCTGATAAAGCTCTTGGCATATGTCGATTTAGGAATGACAACTGGAGCATTGATAGGATTGATAGCCTTATTTTTAAGGCTCTATCCTATCTTTAACATCGGAAGGATATTGATTTTAACCAGTCCCTTAAAAATTATGAGCGCATTGCGTGCGGTAAAAGCGCCGCAATCTCTTTCGATAGGACTGGTTACCGCCTTACGCTTTTTGGACGAAATGACGGCACGGTTAAACGAAATAAAAAACGGTATGAAGGTGCGGGGTTTGCGTTTGAGCCTGTTACATCCTATCCGTTCGTTTGAACTCTATCTTATTCCCCTTATTTATAAATGTCTTCATGTAAGTGAAACGCTGACCTCTTCGATAATCGCAAAGGGGATTGAGTACGAAGGAAAAAAGACGAGTTATAAACCGGTGCGCTTCGGCTGGTACGATACGGTGGGTTTATTAGCAGCTGTTTTTTTACTATGGAGGTCCGTATGGGCATAGTAGAAGCAAGAATAAAAAACTTCACCTATGAAAATGATGAAAGTCCCACGCTCCATGCCATTGATTTGAGCATTGAAGAAGGCGAGCTCGTTGTGCTTACGGGTTTTTCCGGCTGCGGGAAGACTACCTTAACGCGGATATTAAACGGCTTAATTCCCTATCATTACGGCGGAATACTTGACGGTGAGGTGCGCATTTTAGGGAAGAACATCTTGGATTATAAAAAGGGCGAATTGGCAAAGTACATCGGCAATGTGTTTCAAAATCCGAGTGATCAGTTTTTTGCTACCATTGCAGAGGAAGAGGTTGCCTTTGCCGGAGAAAATCTCGGTATGGATTTTCAAACCCTGTGCGAAAAAACCGATACTGCTTTTCAAACGATGCAGATAGAATCGCTTAAAGGCGCGAAACTTTCAGAGCTTTCCGGCGGGCAAAAACAAAAGGTCGCCATCGCTTCCACACTCATCTATGACACAAAGCTGCTTTTTTTCGATGAGCCTTCTTCCAATCTCGACTATGAAGGTATTGTACAATTTCAAGCGATGATACGGGATTTAAAGGCGATGGGAAAAACGATTATCATTGCCGAGCACCGCTTGTTTTTCTTAAATGAATTGTACGATAAGCTCATCTATATGAAGGACGGTACTATCGAAAAAATCTTTTTGAAAGGTGAACTGACAACAGAGGATTGCAGGCGGTACGGACTGAGGGCAATACGTTATGACAGTCTTGTCTGCGAAAGCCCTTCGCTGCCGAAACAAGCGGTTACGCATATCGAGGGTTTGAGCGTTTCTATCGGCAGGCGGGAACTTATCAAAAATCTTTCGTTTGATGTACACGCAGGAGAGATTACCGCCGTTATCGGAAAAAACGGTATAGGAAAGACTACGCTCGGCAAAGCCTTAGGCGGGCTTGTGTCTTGCAAGGGGCAGATCGGTTACGGGAAGCGGCGGCGGCAGCGCTTAAGAAATGCGTATTATATGATGCAGGATGTTGACTATCAGATTTTTTTTGACACGGTAGAAAACGAGCTTATTCCTTCTTCAAAACGGAAAGATGAATCCTATTTGCAACAAGCGGCTGAATACCTGCACATAATTGACCTTTGGGAAAAGAGGCTTGACCATCCGCAGGAACTTTCAGGCGGACAAAAGCAGCGGCTCGCTCTTGCAACGGCTTTTTTAAGCGGCCGGCGTATCATCATCTTAGATGAGCCGACCAGCGGTCTCGACTACAAGCGCATGGATGAAATCGCAAAGCTCATCTTACACTGCGCTCAAGAAGTCCCAGTGCTCATCATCACCCACGACTTGGAACTCTTATTCAAAGTCTGTAACACCGCCCTCCTGCTCGGTGAAAACGCATACAAGAAAATTCCGGTAAACGGAAATGAAAGAGAAATTATTGGGTTTATGGGGAAACTTTCAATATAACTCAAATTCGCCATCTTCTCTAAACCCCTTTTTAATGCTATAATCCTATCCGTAGATGAAACTGGATTTATATATCGATAAAGACGGACAAAAACTAAGATGTGGGTATACTACCGGGAGCTGTGCGGCGGCGGCGGCTAAGGCTGCGGCCTTAATTTTGGGCGGCGGAGCTTTGACCTCGGTTGAGATAGATACGCCTGCAGGGGTCATTCTTGACCTCCCTGTAGAGCATTGCCGTTCCTATAAAGAAGAAAACGGAGTTCTTTTTGGAGAGGCGGCCGTGCAAAAGGATGCAGGGGATGACCCCGACAGTACCGACGGCATTTACATACACGCTAAGGTTTCCTATAGAAATGACGGAAAAGTTATCATTGACGGGGGAGAGGGTATAGGAAGAATCACCAAAAAAGGTCTTTTCGGGGAAGTAGGGGAGGCTGCCATTAATCCGGTACCTCGTCAAATGATAGAAAAAGAAGTTTTAAAGGTTTCCGAAAAGGGGTTCAATGTAGAAATTTTTAGTCCGCAAGGAGCCGAAATCGGCAAAAAAACCTTTAATAAAAATATCGGCGTTGAAGGAGGCATCTCTATCATCGGAACAAAGGGCATAGTCTATCCTATGAGCGAGGATGCTATAAAAAAAACCATCTATCTTGAAATAGACGCAATATCACAAAATTCCGAAAAAAAAGAAATCCTCTTGGTGCCGGGAAACTATGGGGAAGGTCTTAAAGAAAAACTAAAAACCATAATAGACCTTCCCACCGTAAAAATGTCAAACTATATAGGGGATAGCCTAAGCTATGCCTATTCTAAAGGCCTTAAAACCATGACCTTGCTCGGCCATATCGGCAAATTTGCCAAACTTTCCATAGGTATTTTTAACACTCATAACCGCACCGCGGACACCCGCATGGAAGCCTTCGTCTACTACCTTGCCATGCAGGGTGCAGACAAAAAAACAATCGAAACCGTCAATTCCTTTTTAACGGCCGAAGAAGCCTTCAATTTTCTTGTTGAAAACAAGATGGAAAATCTCATTAAAGACATGGAGAATGGGGCCGAAGAAAGAATCAAAAAATATCTCAAGGACGAAAGCCTTTCAATAAGGGTTTTAATCTACTCGATGAAATACGGACTAATCTAATAATCAATGTATCAAAAAAAAATCTTATAAGTTCTCAAATTAAAACTTGCTATTTTGACGAACATATTGTACAATTAATGTGGTGTAAGGCGGATTTAACTTATTTTCTAGAAAAGGAGTATGCATATGAGCCGACTGGAGATATTTTCACAAAACCAATCTCAAATGATAGTTGAAGAGCTTTATAAGAACCTTCAACATAGAATTGAAGCAAGTCCTCCCGGACTTTGTCCTGTTTATATAACACGTGCCTTTATCGAAATGTGTCATGCCCAAACTTGCGGAAAATGTGTGCCTTGCCGTATAGGCCTTTTACAGTTAAAGCATATTTTAACTGATGTTCTAAACGGAAAGGCTGAGATGGAAACAATCAAGCTTATTGAAGAGACTGCAAAATCGATAAGAGAGACAGCAGACTGTGCTTTGGGATATGAAGCTGCCGATATGGTTTACAAAAGCATAATCTATTGCCGCGATGACTTTGAAGAGCATATAAAAAACGGCAGGTGCGGCTGTATAACTACCCAGCCTGTACCCTGTGTAGCTCTTTGTCCTGCAAATGTGGATATTCCGGGATACATTTCTCTTGTAAGGGATGAAAGGTATGCCGATGCCGTTCGTCTTATCAGAAAGGACAATCCATTCCCTTCTACCTGTGCCTTTATATGTGAACATCCTTGTGAACATAGGTGCAGACGGAACATGGTCGATAGTGCCATAAATATCCGAGGTTTAAAAAGGGTTGCCGTTGAATTTTCCGATAAGGTTCCTCCTCCTCCATGTGCACCCTCTACCGGAAAGCATATAGCCATAGTCGGAGGGGGGCCTGCGGGGCTTACCGCCGCTTATTATCTGCAGCTTATGGGGCATCAAACTAAGGTATACGAAATGCTTCCCAAATTAGGCGGTATGCTACGATACGGTATACCTAATTACCGTCTTCCTAAGGACAGGCTGGATGTAGATATCGATGCCATCATTGAAACAGGGGTTAAAGTAGTTTACGGTAAAAAAATAGGAACCGATATTGAACTAAACGAGCTTATAAAAGATAATGATGCAACCATTATAGCGATAGGAGCCTCAACAGATAAAAAGTTAGGCCTTGAAGGAGAAGAGGCAGAAGGAGTTATTTCTGCTGTTCAATTTCTTAGAGATGTAGGAATGAATAAGGGTATGGATTTAACGGGTAAAAAAACAGCCGTAATCGGAGGCGGAAATGTTGCCATGGATGCGGTGCGTACGGCAGTACGTCTAAAGTCCGAAAAAGTTACCTGCCTTTACCGAAGAAGGGTTGCCGATATGACGGCCCTTCCTGCAGAAATTGAAGGAGCCCTAGCCGAAGGTGTCGAAATGATGACCTTAAAAGCCCCTTCAAAACTTGAGATAAAAGACGGAAAACTCTCCGGTGTTTGGGTTACCCCTCAGATGATTTCAAAAATAAAGGACGGTAGGGCATCCGTAGTTGCTACAGGAGAACCCGATATTTTTATTCCTTGCGAAGTTCTTGTCGTTGCAATAGGTCAGGATATCGAAACTCAGCATTATGAAGAGTCGGGTATACCTGTTGATCGGGGGAAACTTTTTACCATGCCCAGCGGAGGATTCAAAGGAATGCCGGGCTTATTTTCAGGCGGAGACTGTGCTTCAGGCCCATCGACGGTTATAAAAGCCATTGCCGCCGGGAAGGTTATGGCTGCAAATATAGACGAATACTTAGGCTACAGCCACATTATAAGCTGTGATGTTGAAATTCCCATTCCCAATATTGATGACCGTCTTGCTTGCGGAAGGGTTGAGCTTGGAGAAAGGGAAGCATCCGAAAGGGTTAAGGATTTTGAAGGTGTAGAATTCTGTATGAGCAAAAAGGAAGCTTGTCAAGAATCTAACCGATGTCTTAAATGCGATCACTTCGGCTTTGGTATATTTAAAGGAGGGCGGGAACGATTATGGTAAACTTGACTATAGATAATATAAAAATATCGGCGAATGAAAACATGACTATTATGGAAGCTGCAGCAAATGCCGGAATTCCTATACCCAGACTTTGCTTTTTAAAGGGAATAAATGAAATTGCTGCCTGCCGTGTATGTGTTGTTGAGTTGGAAGGCAAGGAAAAACTTATAACCTCTTGTAACAACTCCGTTGAAGAAGGGATGGTTGTATATACCAACAGTCCAAAGGTAAGGCTTGACAGAAGAAGAACCGTTCAAATGATTTTGTCTCAGCATGATTGTAAGTGTGCCACCTGTGTAAGAAGCGGAAACTGTGCCTTACAAACTCTTTCAAACGACCTTAACATTCAAGATGTGTTATATGAGGAGCAGCTTGAAAATCAGCCTTGGGATAAGAATTTCCCTCTTATAAGAAATTCAAAAAAATGTATTAAGTGTATGCGCTGCATTCAGGTTTGCGACAAGGTTCAAAGCCTGAATATTTGGGAGCTGGAAGGAACCGGAGCCAGAACTACAATAAATGTTTCAGGCTCAAGAACAATAGCCGAAGCCGATTGCTCCTTATGCGGTCAGTGTATTACGCATTGTCCTGTGGGAGCCTTACGCGAAAGAGACGATACCGAAAAATTCTGGAGGGCTGTAGCCGATCCCGATAAGGTTGTTGTTGTGCAGGTTGCTCCTGCAATACGTACGGCTTGGGGAGAGCACTTGGGAGTTAATCTAAAAGAGGCTTCAGTAAACAAGATATTCGATGCTCTAAAACGCATGGGAGCCGATTATGTCTTTGATACCAGCTTTTCGGCAGACCTAACCATAATGGAAGAAGCATACGAATTTATTGAACGTTTTTCGAAGGGAGAACTAAAGGATAAGCCTATGTTTACCTCCTGTTGCCCGGGATGGGTTCGTTTTATAAAAAGCCAATATCCTCATTTGGTTTCTCATCTGTCTTCCGCAAAGTCTCCCATGCAAATGTTCGGAGCGGTTATGAAGTCGTATTTTGCAGAAAAAATCGGTAAAAAAGCGGAGGATATTTTTTCTGTTGCTATTATGCCCTGTGTTGCAAAAAAAAGCGAAATTGAAATGGAGTTTTTTTACGGCGAGTATGCAGGACATGATATGGACTGTGTTCTTACCACAAGAGAATTTGTAAGAATGATTAAGGCTGCTCATATTCTCCCCGAAACCCTAAAAGAAATAGATCCTGATAATCTTTTTAAAGAGGCATCAGGTGCCGGAATTATTTTCGGAGCTACGGGCGGTGTTATGGAAGCAGCCTTGCGTACAGCCTATTATGCAATAATGGGAGAAAATTGTTCGCCGGATGCTTTTAAGGTTGTAAGAAATTCCTCGCAAGAAGAGTCGGGAGTTATTGAAGCCTCTTTTAATTTAAAGGAGAATAATTTGCGTATAGCCGTAGCCAGCGGCCTTGCAAATACCAGACGGCTTATTGATTCTATAGAAGCCGGTGAAAAACATTATGATTTTGTAGAAATTATGGCTTGTCCCGGAGGCTGCGTAGGCGGAGGAGGTCAACCCATACATGACGGCTGCGAATTGGCCTTTGAGCGCGGACAAAATCTTTATTTTATAGATAAGAATGCAAAAGTAAGGTATTCGCATGAAAATGAGGATATACAAAACCTTTATAAAAATTATTTTGAAAAGCCTAACAGCCATAAAGCTCATCACCTTTTACATACGGATCACTTTGTATGGGAAATGCCGAGAAGTCCAAAGCGGGATCGAAAAGGTTATGTAATAAACGAAAAATTTCAATCGTAAGGTTTGATTTTTGTTAAACAGGGAATGTCTATAATAGAAATTATAGCAAGACTATAGGACTATTTACATTCCCTGTTTTTTTATAGATTTTTAAATCTGCATCTTTTTGTTGTTGCCGTATAATTCTTCACGTAGTTTTTTGACGTGTTCGTCTTTTATATAGTCGTCAAAATTCATCATCCTGTCGATTATACCGTTGGGTGTAATTTCGATAATCCTGTTTGCGATTGAAGAAATAAATTCGTGGTCGTGGGAGTTAAAAAGAATAACTCCGGGGAATTCCACAAGGGCATCGTTTAAGCTTGTAATGGCTTCAAGGTCGAGGTGGTTCGTTGGCTCATCGAGGATTAAAACATTTGCTCCCGAAAGCATAAGCTTACTCAATATACAGCGCACCTTTTCGCCTCCCGATAGAACATTTACGGGCTTTAAGGACTCGTCGCCCGAAAAAAGCATTCGGCCTAAAAAGCCCCTTACATAGGCATCATCTTGGTCGGGAGAATATTGTTTAAGCCATTCAGTAATATTTAAATCGTTATTAAAGTACTCGGCATTGTCCTTATTAAGATAGGCATGGGTTACTGTCTGTCCCCAATAAACGTCTCCGGAGTCCGGAGTTAATTTTCCGGTTAAAATATCGAAGAGGGCGGTTTTGGAATTATGCTCCTGACCGACAAAGGCTATCTTATCGGTTCGGTTCACCGTAAACGAAAAATCGCTTAAAAGCTGGATTCCTTTTTCTTCTGAAGTGTCCTGAGTCTTATAAGAAATTTTTTCGGTGCGGACAACATTGTTTCCGATTTCCCGATTGGGTTTAAAATGAACATAAGGGAATTTTCGGCTTGTAACTTCTATTTCTTCTAAGGCAAGTTTATCGTATACCTTTTTTCGGCTGGTTGCCTGACGGCTCTTTGCTGCATTCGAGGCGAAGCGTAAGATAAACTCTCTTAAATCCTTCATCTTTTCTTCCCGCTTCTTTTGCTGATCCTTGGCCTGTCTTTGCATAATCCTGCTCATTTGGTACCAGAAATCGTAATTACCCGAATACATACGTATTTTTCCGTAGTCGATGTCGCAGACATGGGTACAAACCGTATTTAAAAAGTGCCTGTCGTGAGAAACAACAATTATAATATTGGGAAATTCGATTAAAAATTCTTCAAGCCATGCTATGGATTCAAGGTCTAAACCGTTTGTCGGTTCGTCCAAAAGAAGAATATCGGGGGTGCCGAAGATGGCCTGTGCAAGCAAGACCCGAACCTTTTGGCCTTCGTCGAGTTCGCTCATCATTCTGTCATGGTAGTTTTCGTCAAGGCCCAAACCTGAAAGAATCTGCTCTATTTGATTTTCAGCCTCCCAGCCGTTTAAATCGGCAAATTCGGCCTCCAACTCCGAAGCTCTTATTCCGTCTTCTTCACTAAAATTTTCTTTTGCATAAACGGCTTCTCTTTCGTTTCGAACATTGTAGAGCTTAGGATAACCCATAAAAACAGTGTCTTTTACGCTGTACTCATCAAAGGCAAAGTGATCCTGTCTTAAAACTGCCATACGCTCTCCGGGGGTGATACTGAACTCGCCCGAATCGTGCTCCAATTCGCCCGAAAGAACCTTTAAAAAAGTAGACTTTCCGGCTCCGTTTGCACCGATAATTCCATAGCAATTGCCCTTAGTAAATTTTAAATTGACATCCTTAAAAAGCGGCCTGTCGCCGAACTTTAAACTTAAATCGCTTACTGTAATCATAAGATACAATAATACAATAAAGGGGGTAAAATGTCAATCAATTCAAGTTTTAGTGTCAACTCAATTTTGAAGATGAAGAGCCCGACCAGCCGAGTTTAGATCTCAGAGCCTTGTAAAAATTGTCGGGAGAGCAGCCGGCCATTTTTACCTTATTGGGAGACTCGCTTATTATAATTTCATCATCCTCTTTTAAAGAAACCATCTCTTGTCCGTCTATTGAAACGATGGTGTCTTTTGCCCTTGTAGGAAGAACTTTTATCTTCATCTGCCCTGATGAGGGGAGAACCAAGGGGCGGTTCGACAAGGAAAAGGGAGAAATAGGAGTTAAAACAAAGGCCGAGACATCCGGATCCAAGATGGGACCTCCTGAGGCTGCTGAATAGGCAGTCGAGCCTGTAGGAGTCGAAACGATAACCCCGTCAGCCCTAAAAATCCCGAATGAAATTCCGTTAAACGAAATATCCAGGTTTATCAGCTTTGCTATGCCGGAGCCTGAAACTACAATATCGTTTAGGGCCTCATATTTTACAATTTCTTTATTTTCCCGCCTTATTGAAGCAGAAAGGAGCATCCTTTCATGTAAATCCTCTTTTCCGTTTAAAAGGCGTAAAAGTTCGCCTTCCCATTCCTTGGGTTCAATATTTGCGATAAAGCCGAACCTTCCTAAGTTTATAGGAAAAACCGGAATATGCCGGGGAGCACTGTAACGGGCCGTAAATAAAACCGTACCGTCTCCGCCGAGGCTTATTGCAAGGTCATAGTCCTCATTTAATTCGGGAGAATGGGAGATGCCGTCATATTTGTATACAAAAGAATCGATTCCCCTTGCCGACAAAAAAGCCTCGATTTCTTTACAAATCTTTTTTGCATTGGGTTTTTCGATACTTAAAACTATAAGGGCCTTTTTCAAAATTCACATTCCTTAAAACTCGAAGCCTGATTTATAAAGAAACTAGGGCAGGGTAGCCAGTACTCTGGCAATCTCGGCCGATTTTTTTGCTCCCAATCGCGGATAGAGCGGAAAAAGCACACATCTCAGTAAAAGGGAAGAAGCATTTATAAGGCTTTCCTGATTTTCTTTTAAATACTCGACAGCCGAATTTTTAAAAGCAAGCTCTGTATCTATATCTTTTTTTGCCGCATATTTTTGTACATCCGAAACGCCCGAATTCAAAATAACGGGAAAAGAATAAACAGGATTTACCGTGTCTTCTTTTTGAGCTATCGTTTTATGCTTTCCCTGCATCAAAGAGCGTACATAGGACTCGTGCATTTCCTTACGCTGCTCCATGTTTTTTGCCATCTGTTTTAGCTGAACAAAGGCCAAGGATGCATTTATATCGGGTAATTGGTCTGTAATAGGAGCTTCATCGTAGAGTTTTTTTAAAACTATTGCGTTCCTTCTTTCGGGAGCCAATAATACGGCACCGCCCCCTCCGGTTAAAATATCTTTTTCTTCCAGTCCCAAGATAGAAAAAATACCCATGCTGCCTGCAAATTTTTCCTTATATGCCGCCCCTGCACTTTGCGAAATATCTTCTATTACGGGAATATTTAAGCTTAATATCTTTTCCATGTCGGGTAAAAAACCCAAGGTTTCGTGTAAGATAAGAACTCTCCCTCCTGTTTGTACGGCATTTTCAAGGCTTTCAAAGGACGGAAAAACGGAGTCGGCTTCTACATCAAGTACAATGGGCTTATAGCCTTGGCGGCTTAACTCTACATACTGCCAAGATGGCGCCAAACTCGAGATAATAACCGATGAGCCTGATTCAAGGTTTAAGGCCTTTAAGGCGTATGTTAAGGCTATGGCAGGGCTTCTTAAAGCGGCTGCTCCGGACGTTTGAAACACCTCGCAAACCTGCTTAATGAGTTTTTGGTTCATCTCGCCGGGACCTATTTTTTCCTCGACCATGCATGTAAGAACTGCATCCATTTCGGAACGTCTTATAGTTGAGCTGTAAACGGGTATTTTCATAATTTTTATAAATTGGTAATCTTTTGTAATTCTTTCGGATTGAATAATCTGTGAATATCCAAGATTATTAAATAGCCGGGATCACGCCTGACAACGCCGTTAATGTATTCCGCTCCGATACCTGCTATCATCTGAGGCGGAGGCTGTATTTCTTCTTTTTTTACATCAACAACACGGGCAACCCTGTCGATGATAATGCCTATCTTGTTATTCTCAATCTTTATGATTATAAAGCCTCCCAAAAATTCATCACCCTCATCCAAGGACGCTTTTTTTATGTGAAATCTCTTATGAAGACTTATTACCGGAATAATTTCGCTTCTTAAGTTGAAAATTCCTTCAACATAGTATGGAGCATTGGGGATAGGTCTTACATCCTGAACCCTGACTATTTGGTCAACGTCCATAATTTCTACACCGTAAAGTTCTTCTCCAAGTTGGAATGTAACTAATTTTAAGAGGTTATCGTTTTCAACCTTGACCTTTTTATTAAGGACTCCTGCATTTGCCATATAGTTTCTTCCTCCAATATCTTATGATATTACCACACATACACATAAAATTCAAGGGGAAAATGGATATGTATATTTAATTTTTTATCATTCCTTCAAAATAATTTATTTTCATTGCAGAGCGTACCGAATGGGTTGTAGCTGCGGCTTTTTCCCTTGCTTTTTTGGTGCCTTCAATCAGGATTTGATAAACCGAAGGGAGGTCTTTTTGAAAGGCTTCCCTTTTTTCTCTGATGGGCCTAAGTTCTTCCTGCAAAATATTGTTTAAGAATTTTTTTATTTTAACATCTCCGAGGCCGCCTTTTTGGTAATGTTCTTTTACCTCATCCAAGCACGAATAATCGCTCCAAAACTCGGGGAAGTGCTCGTTTCGGGCAAAGGCATCAAGATAGGTAAAGACGGGGTTTCCTTCAACCTTTCCGGGATCTTCCACTCGGAGATGATTCGGGTCGGTAAACATTCCCATTACCTTCTTTTTTATTTCTTCGTGGCTGTCCGATATATAAATACAGTTACCGAGGGACTTACTCATCTTAGCCTTTCCGTCAGTTCCGGGAAGCCGTCCGCAGGTCTTGTTCGAGGGCAAAAGCTCCTTAGGTTCTACCAAGGTTTCCCCATAAAGGGAATTAAAGGAGCGGACTATTTCGCGGGTTTGCTCAATCATCGGCATTTGGTCTTCGCCTACGGGAACGGTATTTGCCAAAAAGGCGGTAATATCGGCTGCCTGGCTTATAGGGTAGGTTAAAAAGCCTACAGGGATACCGGCATTAAAGCCCCTCATTTTAATCTCATTTTTTACCGTCGGATTCCGCTCAAGGCGGGCAAGGGTTACGAGGTTCATATAATAAAAGGTAAGCTCGCAAAGCTCAGGGATTTGAGTCTGCACAAGGATTGTCGATTTTTGAGGATCGATTCCGCAGGCAAGATAATCCAAGGTAACTTCCACAACACTGGACCTAACCTTTTCAAGATTATCCGCATTGTCGGTCGTAGCCTGTGCATCCGCAATCATAATATAAATTTCGTCGTATTTACCCGAATTTTGCAAGGCAACCCTGTTTTTTAATGAACCGACATAGTGCCCTATATGAAGTTTTCCTGTGGGTCTATCCCCGGTCAAAATAATATTTTTCATTAAAAAGTCCTTATCCCTTAATCGCTAAATGCAATTCATCCAGCTGCTTTTGGTCAACTTCGCTTGGGCTGTCGTCCATGGGGCTTACTGCAAAGGAGTTTTTGGGGAAGGCGATTACTTCTTTTATCGAGGTTTCGCCTGCCATAATCATAACGATGCGGTCAAGACCGGGAGCAATGCCTCCATGGGGCGGGGCTCCGTATTTAAAGGCTTCGGTTAAAAAGCCGAACTTCTTTTCCGCTTCGCTTTCATCAAAACCGACAATCTTAAAGATACGCTTTTGCAATTCGGGATTATGAATTCTTATCGAACCTGAGGCTACCTCATATCCGTTTAAAACGAGGTCGTAAAGGTCGCCTTTTACGGGTTCGGGGTTTTCTTCCATTGTCGGAATATATTTTTCCTGAGGGGCCGAGAACATGTGATGAGCCGGATCCCACTTGTTTTCTTCCTCGTTCCATTCAAAGAGGGGAAAGTCTACAATCCAGACAAATTTAAACTCGGCGGGGTTTAAAAGTCCCAAGTCCTTTCCGAGCTTGCTTCTAACGGCACCCAAGGCTGTGCAGGCAATCTTGTATTTGTCCGCTACAAAGAGAATTAAGTCGCCTTTCTCGGCTCCGAGCTTTGAGCAAATTTCCGCTTCCTTTCCTTCAAAGAATTTTGAAATACCGCCCTCAAGTTTTGAAGCGGATTCCGTTACCTTAATCCAAGCCAAACCCTTAGCCTTGTATATTTTGGCGGCGGCTTCAAGCTCTTCAATCTTTTTGCGGCTGTAGGCTTCCGCCTGTCCCTTTACTACCAAGGCCTTGACGGCTCCGCCTGAAGAAAGAGCATCTTTGAAAACTGCAAAGTTTCCGATTTCTGCCATAAAGGCTGCGTTCTGCATCTTCATTTCAAAACGCAAATCTGGCTTATCGGTTCCGTAAATGTCGATAGCCTCGTCATAGCTTAGCCGCTCGAAGTTTTTAGGAAGGTCTACATTTATGCTCTTTTTAAAAGCATACTGCATCATGCCCTCGGTCAAGTTTAAAACATCTTCGCGGGAGGCAAAGCTCATCTCAAGGTCAATTTGAGTAAACTCAGGCTGCCTGTCGCCGCGGGCATCTTCGTCGCGGTAGCAGCGTGCAATCTGAAAATATTTATCGAAGCCCGAAACCATTAAAATCTGCTTATAAATCTGCGGAGATTGAGGCAGGGCATAGAATTTTCCCGGGTAAAGACGGGAGGGGACGAGATAGTCGCGTGCTCCTTCCGGTGTGGACTTAATAAAGGTCGGAGTTTCAATTTCCAAAAATTCCTTTGAGGTTAAAAACTCCCGCACCGCAAAGGCGAATTTGGAGCGCAAAATAATATGCTCCTGCATCGCCTTTGAACGTAAGTCCAAATACCTGTATTTAAGACGCAAATCTTCATTTGCGTTTGTTTTTTCGTCAATTTGAAAAGGAAGTACCTCGCTTTTTGAAAGCACTTCAATCTTTAATGCCTTAACTTCGATTTCTCCGGTTGCCATTTCCCTGTTTATCATAGAATCGGGGCGCAGCCTTACAAGCCCCTCAACGGCTATACAAAATTCCTGTTTGAGGCTTACTGCAAGGGCCTTTAATTCTTCGCTTGCATCATCGTCTACAACAACTTGGGTCAAACCGTAACGGTCGCGTAAATTTAAAAAAGTAATACCGCCGTGATCCCTTTTTCGGTGAATCCAGCCGTTTAAAACAACAGTCTTTCCTGCAAAATCCTTATTTAAGCCGCCGCAGGTTACGGTTCTTTGCATTTTTTCCATAATTGAGTATTATAGTAAAAATACAAAAGCTATGCAATAGGGAGAAAATTATAACTTTAGTATAAATTATAAGAGGTCTTGTAAAAGCTTCTTGTTTAGTTTATTATGGGAAAACCGATGTTAGCTTCATTGGACCTTTAAGGAGACGTTTATGAGTAAGCTGATGATCCTATTTATTATCTTAAACCTGATATTTTATATTTTTATAATTTTTTTTCACATTTTACCCTTATTTAATTTGGGAAAACCGATAAATAAATCAAAAAAATATTTTGGAAAAAAGATAATTTCGTTTAAAAAAAAGAAAATTATGAATAAACAAAATATTTCCCTTTCGCTTTTTACCATACCTATAATGTATATTTGTTTTACGGTACAGGATAATATGCTCATCAAAATTATAGGTTTTGCCCTTCAATCATTGATTTTACTCTTTGTAGTATATAAGTACTCTAACTCGGCCGGTGTTTACGAAAACGGGCTTATTTACGGGGATTTTTTAACATGGGACAAGATTCATTCTTGGAAGACTGAAAGTAACGGAAAAATCTCCTTGCTCTTAAAAAACGGCTTTAATATCACTATTGAAGAAGAAATCGATACCGAAGCCTTGTCTAAAATTTTAGAGGAAAAACTGGGATTTTCCAAAGGGTAGTTTTGGAAGTATATTTTTAAAGCAAGAAGCCAATGTTTTGTATTAAAAACATTGGCTTCTTTGAATTAAGTGAAAGTATAAAAAGTAATATTTTTAAGCTTCCGGAACTAAGACTATTCCAACTCAAAAACAATGCTTATTTCTGCAGAAACTTCAATTTGTCCCATGGGCGAAAAATTTCCGTCTGCAGCCTCATCGTAGGCTGCTTCTTTTAAATTATTGGCAATATAGGCTCCTGTATAACCGCGGGGTGACATTCCTGACGGATTTTCGCTTATGCTTATTATCTTTCCTAAAGAAAGAGGTTTTCCTCCATTGGGAGCTGCCTTACAAAGGAGGATGGCTTTTTCTTCGGCGGCTTTTACTGCCGTAACTCTTGCCTCGTCCATAAGCTTTTTCATGTCGGCAACAGAAAAACCTACATTGTAAATTCTATCTACGCCCGTATTTAAAAGATCCGTTAAAAAAACTTCGTAATCTTCAATCTTTGTAAGAAGGACTGCTATATTTTGGACAACCTCATAGCCGTCAAAGTCCTGATAACCGTTATCTCTGTATCTGTATCTGGGGTTAATATTTACGCGTTCAATGCTGATATTTTTCTGCTCAATTTTATACTTTTCAAAAAGCTCTTTTAATTTTAAAATAGCATCATCGTTTTTATTTTTTGCTTCAGATAAGTCCTTATCCTTTGAAAAAACCGAAAAAGAAATCGAAACCTGATCGGGGGATTTTAAAATTGCAGAACGCCCTGTAACGCTTATAAAACGATTTTCGTTTACTGCAGGACTACATGCATTAAACAAAACAAAACTTATACATAAAACGGCAATAAGTTTTATGCCCTTAATGATAGAATCTTTCATAAAGCCTCCAAATTGCGCACTTGCAAAAAGGTAAAAAAGTTCTTTGTAAGTGTACAGTAAAAACAACAAAATTTTGACCGATAAAGTTACGATTTTTTATTTTTAGTCTTTAAAAATCAATAAAACTATGCTATCATTTAAATAGGAAAAAGTTTTTATGGAGTTATAATAAACAGCTAGGTAGGAATTCTACCTCGCTGTTTATTTTCGAGTTTGCCTTTCAGGCAAACATCGTTATATTGTATGCGGTTTGAGAACAAACCGCTTGAAAAAACTTTTTGTAAGGATTTGATAATCCTTACAAAAAGTTTTTATGGAGGAACTTATGAAAATAATGATGGTTACAAGCGAGCTTGTTCCATTTGCAAAGGTAGGAGGACTGGCTGATGCCGTTACAGCCTTATCAATAGCTCTTGCAAAAAAGGGACATGATGTCAGAATAGTAATGCCGCGTTATTATAAGATTGATCGAAAAAACTTAAAACAAATTCCGGGAGCAATGGCTGTTCATTTAGGCCCTTATGAACATTGGGTAGGAGTTTATGAGTCACACCTGCCTTCTCCAAAGGTAAAGGTTTATTTTATAGACCATGAACAAGCCTTCGGCAGGGATGGTGTTTACGGTTCTTCTTTTGAGCCGGATTTTTCGGATAATACAAAGAGATTTTCGCTTTTAGCCCATGCAGCTTTTCAAGTTTGCCGAAAACAGGGATGGATTCCCGACATTGTACATGCCCATGATTGGGCCACAGGCTTAGTACCCGTACTTTTACGCTTTACCGAAAAAAATACCGAATTTAAAAATACGGCAAGTATTTTTACTATTCATAATATGGGCTATCAAGGTGTTTATTCAAAGCATACCTTCCCGGATACCGGTCTTGATTGGAGCGATTTTTACAGTACAGGTTTTGAAGACTGGGATAGAATAAATTTTTTAAAAGCAGCCCTTGTTTCATCGGATATGCTTACCACAGTTTCTCCTACCTATGCGGAAGAAATTAAACGCCCCGAATTCGGCTTTAGGATGGACGGTATTTTGCGTTACAGGGAAAAAGAACTGATAGGAATTTTAAACGGGGTAGATACCTCAATCTGGAATCCGTCAAAAGACGAGTATATTCCTTATCGATATAATTCTAAGACTCTTGAAGAAAAAGAAAAAAATAAGGCTGTTCTACAGGAAAGACTTGGTCTTGAAATTGACCCTTCTATCCCGATTTTTGGAATGATAAGCCGATTGGTTGATCAAAAAGGAATTTCCGAGCTTTTCGGACCGATGTACGGCTCGGCCTTTAAGATATGTTCCGATATAAAACTGCAAATGGTTGTATTAGGAGCAGGGGAATCTTGGTGCGAGAAGGAGCTTAATTTTCTTTCCCAAAGATTGCCTAATTTTAGGGCTTATATAGGTTATAATGAAGAACTAAGCCATCTGATTGAAGCCGGAAGCGATTTTTTCTTAATGCCTTCACGATATGAACCATGCGGCTTAAACCAAATGTATTCTCTTATTTACGGAACCTTGCCTATTGTCCGAAAAACAGGAGGGCTTGCAGACACTGTAGAAAACTATAATGAAGAAACGGGAGAGGGGACAGGTTTTGTTCTTGAATACTTGAGCCCGCAAAGCATCTATGATACGGTCGGCTGGGCAACTTATGCATGGTATAATAAAAAAGATCATATAAAAAAGATGAGAACCAAGGCCATGGGTAAAAAGTTCGGATGGACCATAGCTGCGGAAAAATATCTAAAAGTATATGCTGATGCTATTGAAAAAAAAGCTTCCATGCTATAGACTAAAGAAAAAAGGAGGAGGTTTTAAAACCTTATTTCTATGATAAAATATGTAACTTCATTTTTTAAAGCCATTAACGCAAATGCTCATCCGGGTGATATAGCCCACGCTGCGGCCCTAGGTCTTTTTTTGGCAATATTGCCTAAAAATAATCTAACATTTACATTCTTGTTTTTTTTATCTATTTTTATCCGCATAAATAAAGGTGCATTTTTTTTATCCTTTATTTTGTTCGGATTTATAACTCCTTTTATGGATGTGCTGATAAATAATATAGGATTTTGGGTAGTGCAGCTGCCTTTTTTACACCCCATATTTTTAATCCTGGAAAACATTCCCTTTGTAGCTCTTTTTAAGCTTTCAAATACAATGGTTTTAGGCGGTATAGTTTGGGGACTTATACTGTATACCCCTGTATACATCTTAACAAGAATTATAACTGCTAAATATCGAAAATATATGCAGCCGGCTGTAGGAAATGCAAAGGGGGTAGGTATTTTAGGTAAGATACCTATTCTTCGTCATTTAACAAAAATATCTGATATAAAGGACAATTTCTAGTATGGAAGATAAAAATAAAGAATCATTGCAAAAAGATGAACTAAAATCCGCCAAGAAGGCTGCTAAAGAAGCAAAAAAACTTGAAAAGGTAAAAAGACTTTTTAAAAAGCGGTATACAAAAAGATCTCTTAATCGAAAAATTTACAAAAAGATTTTTATTCCGGCGGATAAAGATTTTATCCGAGGTTTTATAGTTTCGAGCATAGATGAAAAGACAAACAAAGAGTACTTTGAATTCGATAAGACAAAGATTAACGATAAAAATCAACTAAAGCGGATAAACAAAATAGCTTTAGAAATAGGCAGACAAAAGGGAAGGGTGAATATTCCGGCAGTATTGGCTGCCCTGGCTTGTGTTTTTGCCGTTCTATTCTTTGTATATATTTTTAGAAACGCGTTGGCAAAAAAAATAGTTGTAGGAGCTTCCGAAGCAGCCTTCGGTGCAAAATGCGAGGTTAGCCTTGTAGACTTCGATTTATTTAAAACACGATTTAGAATTCAAGGATATAAGGTTGCAAACAAAAATCAGCCTATGCGTAATTTATTCGAGATTAAAAATATAGACTTTTATTTTAATCTTTTGGAATTAAGCCGCGGAAAATTTGTTGCAGAAAATATGGCTATAGAAGGTTTTACATGGAATACGGCACGGAAAACCTCAGGAGCCTTACCGCCTAAAAAACAAAAACCTGTCGATCCCAATAAAAAACCTAATCCCATTACCGAACTTATAAATGATGAAGTTAAAAAGGTACAATCGCAAATATCGGTAGACAGCGGTTTAAAAGCCGTTCAAGACCAAATAGATCCGAGAAAAATTCTTGAACGAGAAAAAGCGGCCTTTAAAACTCCGGAAATTACAGAGAAAATAATAAACTCCGTAGACCCGATGGCTCAAAAATGGATTAAGACTAAAGATGATGTAGAAAAGCAAGTTGTAGATACGGTTGAAGCTGTTCAAAAATTAATAGCCATAGATATAAATAAGATTAATGATATAAAACAGTTGCAAGAGTTAATCGAAGTTATTCAAAAAGTGGTTAAAACAGGACAAGATGATTTTAATTTGGCAAACCGCCTTTTTAACGATGTTCAAAACGACATTAAAGATGTTGACCGTATGGCACGGGATGCAGGTGCTGCGGTTAAAAACGATATAAACCGCTTAAATAAAATCGCAGGGCAAATAAAGTCCATAAATGTCGACACCGGAAAAAAACTTATTGCTGATCTTATAAATACCTTTATTGTAAGAACATTGGGAGTATATTATCCCTATTTTGCACAAGGAATGGACCTTTTACAAAGCTCACAAAAGCGGCCTAAACAAGAAAAAGAGCTTACATTAGCTCAAAAATCAAGGGCTATGGAACGCCTTCCCGGTAAGACTTTTATATTCGGAAAAGATTCGGTTCCTACTTTCTTGATAAGAAATATTTCGCTTTCAGGTCATCATCCGGAAAAAGATGTTTTTACAATCGGCGGAACAGCAAAGGCTATAACCAATGATTACGACAAGCTAGGGCTGCCGCTTACAATCAATTTAAATGCAGCCCATGGAAAATTAAAGGAAACTGCAGAAGGCATAATCGATTTGCGTTCATATACCAAGGAACTTGTAGATACGGGCTTTACGTTTGAGGGCTTGGATATGGATATACCTTCGCCTGCAGATGCCGTTCCTGCTCTTACAGGTATCTTAAAAACCGGAGGCGGTGTAAAGGTATCGAAAAATAAGGATGTGGTTATCGATGCAAATATGGAAATAATGAAAAGCGTTCTTACCGTTCAAAAGTTTGAACCTGCCTTTGTTTTTGAAATATACCAAAATGTCTTATCGGATATTAAAAAGATTAATGTAAAAACACTACTTACAATTAATAAGGGAGAAAGGTTTAAACTTGATGTTGATACAGATGTCGATAATCAGATAGCCGCAGCCTTAAAAAAAGAATTTGCAAGACAGGTTGAAAAGGTAAAAGCAGAGCTCATAAGGCAGGGACAAAAATGGCTTGATGAACAAAAAGAAATTTACAAAAAAGAAATCGACACCTTTATGTCTGCAGCTAATAAGGCTAAAAAACTTCTTGATGACGTAAAAAATTACGAAAAAATATTGGAAAAAAAGAAGGCTGAAGCCGAAAAACGCATAAAAGATATTGCTGCAGGAAAGATAAAAGATGTCCAAAACGAGGTAAAAAAAGAAGCTGAAAATAAGGTAAAAGATATTTTTAAAGGATTCGGTTTTTAATGTCCTTAAACAATAAAGAAATAGATCTGATACTTGAAGAGCTAAAGTTAGAGGGCTGTTTTATTCAAAAGATAATTCAGCCCTCTTATACAGCCTTGGTCTTTTATCTATACAAAGATAAACCCATGACTCTTTTTATTTCTCTTGATGCAGGTTCTTGCCGGCTTCATTCTACACGTAAAAAGATTCCAAAATTCGATAAGCCTATGCGTTTTATGGAGCTTTTAAAGTCCCGAATAAAAGGTGGAAAAATATTAAAAGCAGAACACCTAAACGAAGACAGAATCATCCGCCTTCACATTGCAAGCGGTGCAGGAGTGTTTTTTTTATATTTAAGACTATGGAGCGGAGCTGCAAACATAGTTTTAACAGATGAAAATAATCTTATAATAGACGCTTTTTACCGCCGCCCTAATAGGGGCGAAATATCAGGGGGAACTTGGGTAACTCCTGCTCCACAAAAAATAAAAAAACAAGATTATTCCGTTCGTGACTATGATAAAACGAAAAGTTTTAATGCAGCCATCGAAGATTGGTATATAAATAATGCACCTAAGGCTTCAAAAGAAGCTATGTTGGACGAGGCTGAAAATCTTTACGGCTCTAAAATTTTAAGAATCGAAAAAGCCATTTTAAAACTGAAGGCAAAAAAAGAAGAATTTTTAAATGCTCAAAGTTTAAAAAATGCAGGAGATTTGCTTTTTTCAAACCTTCATCTGATAAAAAAGGGAATGAATTTTGTTGAGCTTGAAGATTACACAAAAAACGGCACAAAAATAAGTATCAGCTTGGATCCTTTAAAAACGCCTCAAGAAAATGCGAATCTCTACTACGAAAAATATAAAAAAGCAGTTTCAGGTTTGGATGCCTTGAAAGAAGATATTCTGTCGGCAGAAAAAGAAATAGAAAAACTAAAAGAAAAGATAGAAAAAATTAAAACTGAAGAAAATCCGTATTTAATTCAAAAAATTCTTCAAAAAGAAAAAATTCCGGTTCAGCAAAAAAATAAAAATACAAGATCAGCTCCCGGATTAAAGTTCTTTTCGGAAGGCTGGACAATTTTAGTAGGCCGCACGGCCGCCGAAAACGATGAGCTTTTACGGCATTTTGTTAAGGGAGCAGACCTTTGGCTTCATACAAGGGATTATGCAGGCGGTTATGTTTTTATAAAGGCTAGGGCAGGGAAGAGCATCCCCTTGCCTATTTTGATTAAGGCCGGAAACCTTGCAGTATTTTATTCAAAAGCAAGAAAAAATGCGCAAGCCGATCTATATACCACTCAGGTAAAATACTTACGCAGAGCAAAAAACGCACCCAAAGGAACCGTTCTTCCGGCTCACGAAAAAAATCTGTCAATAAAATTAGATGAAAAAATTTTAAAAGAGCTGGAAGAAGAAAAAATATCGGCTTTATAAGTTTTTAAATTCTACTGACGGCTTTTTATTTTTACTCATTGTTAAAATTCCGTAACTTTTATTTGAGCCCATTCTCGGTCTTGAAGCCGAGCCGGGATTTACCAAAAATATCCCGTTTACTTCTTCTATTAGGGGAACATGGGTGTGGCCGAATACGGCAAGAGTGCAAGATTGTTCTTGTAAAAAATTTAAAAGAGTGTCTAACTCAAAATCGACATAGAACTCATGACCGTGAGTTAAAAGAATTTTTTTTCTGCAAACTTCTAAAAAAATAATTTCACAAAATTCCAAATGCTGTTCGGGATTTTTTTTAAAGCCGAAGCCTGATCCTGTTTTTCCTGCATCCAGATTTAAAACATATTTTTTTGAATCACAATTTCCCATAACAAGGGCCGCTACAGGAGGCATGCAATCCATAAGCTCTTTTTCATATTGTGAAATTGTTATATAATTTAAAAAATCTGCAAGACCGTCTCCTGAAAATAAAACGGCATCGGATTTAGCTCCTTCACGGTCTAAGATATTAATTATAGTATCTTCATTACCGTGTGTGTCCGAGATCAAAATAAGGCGGGCTTTTTCGGCAGATTTTAGCTTTTCAAGAGCTTCAGGCGATGCAAAAATTCCTTTATCAAAGTACTCCAAAGAGCTCACAGTCTAAGCACCTCCCTCAAGTTTATCCGGATTGATAATTCCGTCTGAATCCGTTTCGCTTTCATCTGAATTTGCTTCATCATCCGAAATATCCGTTTCTTGACTTTCATCAAGATCCTTATAAATTAAAAGATATCTATGAGATTGAAGCCCCGTATCGGAATCCGTATATGGTTTAATTGTATAATGATCAGTAAAAAGCTCCTTACCCAATATTGTCTGTGCCGTAAAAAAAGCCTGTCGAAATTCCTCTATCGGAAAAATCTTTATGTCTTTGTTATGAGCGTTTATATCCTCACCGGCAAAGATTGCTGCTATAAGTAATAGCATAAGCTCATCATCGCTTATAATAAAATCTTTTTCTTCACTTAATAGTTGTTTAGGAATTTGAAAATCAACTACAATATCCGAAGCCGCTTCTAAGGGCAGAATTTCGTCCATAGGCAAAAGGCTTATTATCGCAAGATTAGGATTATTTTCTGCAGCCTGAATAAGGTAACGGCCTCCGCCTTCGGGTATGCCCATTGAAATAAGTATTGTGGTTTTTTGTTCTTCAATCTTCTCGTTTATCATTCTAAGACGGGGAAGTCTGCTTCTTTTAACCATATCGGAATAGGGTAAAACCTGAACATGAGAATCGGGGTTTCCAAGGTCGTACTCACTTTCAAGATACTTTAAAATATCTTTCCTCTCATAATAATCTTTTCCAAGAACAATTAGGATATTGTTTTTTATAATTCTTTTAGGTTTTATCTTCTCATAAACAACTTCGTCTTCATTATTATTGTTACACGAAATAAAAGCCGCAGAGAGGACACATATAAAAATCAAAAAAATTAACAGTCTCTTTTTCATAATGATTCTAAAAAAGTATATCAAAATTTTAGGATAAAGGAAAGAGGAGGCGAAAACTTTTAATAAAAACACTTAATCTCATTAAAATCTCCACATAAGTAGACAGAACATACATTATAGGAAGTTTTATAAAAGCCTTTTTACAAGAAGTTTAACTTATGTGTTTTTGTAATTTTTACTTTAATATTTTCCCATTTAAAAACCTAATACATTTTATTAAGATGTATACTTTTTATATAAATAATTTAATAACTTAGTATAAAAATATATACATGTTTATAAAAGCTATCTATATCTGCTTTACAATCCAATGTTTTGAATATTTATTTTTTAAGTTTTTATATTTTTGTTCTTTTATTTTTTTATCCTTTTCCAGCTGCCAAAAGTATACTTGAAAAGGAATAAAATCAGGATATATATCTACAATATTGTCGACTAATTCTGAAGCCTGTTCAGAATTACCCATATTTATAAAAGTTTCTATCATCCATAAAAAAATTAATGGATGAGCAAGGTCTTTATTAAAACGCGTTAAGTATGTGTTTAATACCATCTGTAAATTTGTAAAATCAATAAGGGGATTCTTTATTGATTGAAGACCATAATATAAAAATATTCCGTAAATAATATCCCTGTTTTCATTTTTTATATCTGTACTTGCCTGCATTGTTTTATTAATTAATTTGTTTAACTTATCACTTGTATACGGATTTTCATTACCATTAAAAAGCTTGTAAAAATCTTCCAAATATTTATCGATATTATTTTTAGAGCTTTTTTTATTATATTTTGAATCCGTTATTACCCATGCCGGCAAGATTGGATGAGGCGCACTAATATTTATTTTTCCGTCACCATTCATATCGTATAGATAGATTTCCTTTCCGTTTACATATTGGGTAACACCAACCAACTTATTTTCGGATGCCAAAAATTTTGTATCTTCTTTTGTAACAACTTCCTTATACCCTATTATTTCTTGAAACCCGTCAGGCATTTTTATTAATTGAACCCTGCCGATAAAATACCCGGGAGGATTTTTTTTTGTAAAAGCTGCTATGTCATCTTCTACTTCAAAAGAATAATTTTGAGAATATATCCCAAAAACACAAAAAATAAATAAAATCGATATAAAATATTTACGCATATTTTTCCTCCATGCTTTTTATTTTATTATATAAGGTTTGCCCTAAAAGTTTTACCCTTTAGTTCTTTTAACTCTGCATGGGCAAAATTCCCTATTAAGCTTTCAGGCGGATTGTCTTGGATTACGGTCATTTCCCCTTGTTCGGTATGTCCGAAAAGCTCAGAGTTGTCATTCCTCGAATGGGATTCAACCAAGATATCTATCTTTTTACCGAGCTTAGCCTTCATTTTTTTTGCCGTAATTTTTAATTGTAAGTCGATGACACGTCCGAGCCTTTCTATTTTTATTTCTTCAGGAATTCTGTCAGGATAATTAAAGGCTCTTGTTCCTTCACGCGGATTATAATGATACATAAAGGCCGAATCGAATTCTATTTCCTGCATCAAATCCAATGTAGCCTTTACATCATCTTCAGTCTCTCCGGGGAAGCCCATCAAAATATCCGTACTCAAGGCTATGTCGGGAATGGTTTCTTTTAGACGTTTTATTCTGTTTTTATAGTGTTCTATAGTGTAAATCCTGTTCATTTTTTTTAAAATTGCATCGGAGCCGTGCTGAACCGGAAGATGAACAAGTTTGCAAAGTCTTTTTTCGGCAGCGATTGTATCTATTAAAGCATCGGACATATCCTTAGGATGGCTCGACATAAAGCGTATCCATCTTATCATATCGGTTGTGTCGGCTTCCCTTGCTATAAGGCGTAAAAGCTCCGGAAAATTTATCAACCTGCCCTCCCCGTCTACCCCTTTGTATGAGTTTACGTTTTGACCGAGCAAGGTAATTTCCCTCACCCCCCTTGATGAAAGTTCAGTAATTTCCTGCAAGATCTCATTTACAGGACGCGAAACCTCCCTGCCCCGAACATAGGGCACGATACAATAGGTGCAAAAATTATTGCAGCCGTTCATAATGGGCACATAGCTTTGAAAAGATTTAGGAGAATGGGAAAGAGGAGCAAAATAATAACCGGATGCAGGTTTTTCTTCGATATTGTTGTTTGTAAATTCAGCCATATAACCTGAATCTTTGAATCGAGCCTCAATTTCATCAAAAATTTGCGGCAGCAGGTGCCGCTCAAACATTCCTACAACGTAATCGATAAGGGGAAATTCTTCCTGTATTTCGGTATAAAGTCTTTCCGCCATACAGCCGATCAAAAGCACAAAAAATTTTCTCTTTTTTTTCAAACCCGAAAAATGTCCTAATCTTCCTAGAACTCTGTTTTCGGCAGTTATACGCACGGAACAGGTGTTTATTATAAGTAAATCGCAGTGTTCGGCATCGGATGCAGCTGTCCAACCCTTTTCAAGCAAGACCTGTTCCATAGAGGAGGATTCAGCCTGATTCATCTGACAGCCGTATGTTTCAAAAAAGTAAGTCATATCAGCTCAGTACATGCCTTTCAGCGTGATAGCTGGAACGCACAAGGGGTCCGCTTTCCACAAAGGAAAAGCCTTTTTGCAAGCCTATTTGTTTATATTCTTCAAAGACCTCAGGCCTTACATATTCTTTAACCTCAATATTTTTTACAGAGGGTCTTAGGTATTGGCCAATGGTCATTACCTTACAATTTATTTTGCGTAAATCGTCCATGGTTTCTAAAATCTCATCCCTTGTTTCGCCAAGGCCCAACATAATACCGGATTTGCATACCAAGCCGGAATCGGCAATTTGTTTTAAAACTTTGAGAGAGGTGTCATACGTAGCTCTGCTCCTGACATGGGGAGAAAGCCTGCGTACCGTTTCAAGATTATGAGAAATAACTTCAGGTTTTGCTTCGATAATCATCGATACCAAATCTTCATGGCCTTGAAAATCGGGGATTAAAACTTCCATCGTGACATTAGGAGTTCTTTCTTTTACGGCTTTTATAACCTTTACCCAATGAGAAGCACCAAAATCTTTTATATCGTCCCGATCCACCGAAGTTAAAACTACATGTTTTAATTTTAAGGCCTCAACAGATTGAGCTATTTCCATAGGCTCATTAGGGTTTAGGGGTAAGGGAAGACCGGTCGGTACATTACAAAATTTACATGCACGAGTACAGATATTCCCGCAAATCATAAAGGTTGCAGTTCCGCACCTCCAACATTCTCCCTGATTAGGGCATTTGCCGCTGGTACATATTGTGTTTAATTTATGCAGTTTAATCGTGTTCGATACTTCGTGTGAAAGTTCTCCAGTGGGAAGTTTTATTTTTAACCAATCCGGTTTTCTTTGAGTACAATTCATAACTACGCCTTAAAAATTATTTTTTCTATATGTTAAAACAATTATATGTTAAAACAATAAAAAGGTCTAGGAGGGACGAAAAAAAGTTAAAAAGCTTTTTTTTTAGATACTCTTGCATAAAATTTGTTTTTTAGTATAATATTTTTTCATGAAATACATAGTTAACAATTCGCATGACCCCGAATATAATATGGCCTTTGAAGAGTACTGCTTTAGAAACCTTCCTTTGGAAGATGAGGAATATGTTTTTTTATGGAGTAACAGCCCCACTATTCTTTTAGGTAAAAATCAAAACACCTATCAGGAAATAAACGAAAAATATATAAATGAAAACGGTATAAAAGTAGTCAGGCGCATTACGGGCGGAGGAGCCATATATCAAGACCTCCAAAATATAAACTTTTCTTTTGTTACAAAAACAAAGGGAAACGAAAAGATCGATTTTAAAAAATATTATATTCCGATTGTAAACGCTCTAAAAAAAATCGGAGTTGATGCAGAACTTTCAGGAAGAAATGATGTTACGATTGACGGACAAAAATGTATAGGAGCCTCCCAATCCGTATGGCAGGGACGAGTTTTAAGCGACGGCTCCATTCTTTTTAATGTTGAAATGGAAGCCCTTTCCAAGGCTCTCACAGTCAGAAAAGAAAAACTTGAATCGAAGGGTGTAAAGAGCGTCCGCTCAAGGGTTACAAACATAAAGCCCTATTTAAAACGGGATATTACCGTAGACCAATTTAAGGATGAACTTTTAAAAGCAATCTTTGAAGTTGAAAATCAAGAGCCTGTAGAATATAAGCTTTCGGAAGAAGAGCTTAAAGGCGTGATGAAGATTTATGAAGAAAGGTTTTCCCGCAAAGAATGGAACTATGGAGCCTCTCCCAAGGCCGAATATTCTTACTATGAGAGGTTTCCTATAGGCAGTATCGAAGTATTTTTTAATGTCGAAAAAATGAAAATAAATTCTTTAAAAATTCACGGGGACTTTTTCGGTACGGCCGATAAGGCAGATATTGAAGAGCTTTTAAACGGCTGCGAGTATTCTGAAAGTGTTTTAACCCAAAAATTATCGGATGTCGATTTAACACCCTACTTCGGAAACATAGAAAAAGAAGCTTTTATAGGAATGTTTTTTAAATAAACTTTTTTATTTAAGCAAAAAGCGATTAAAAATTTTATTTGTCAAAAAAAGCACCGATTAAAAAACCGGTGCTTTTTTATTAAAACTAAGCCTTATTTTAAATGACAGGCTACAAAGTGGCCGTTTCCTCTGTCTTCAAGATCAGGGCGGACTTCGGAACAGATGGGCATCTTGTGTGCACATCTTCCGCAAAATACGCAGCCCTTAGGCGGATCGATGGGACTTGGAACATCTCCGGGGAGAATTATTCTTTCCCTCTTTAAACCGTATTTCGGAATAGGAATTGCAGAAAGCAAGGCCTTTGTATATGGATGGATAGGGTTTGAAAATATCGATTTATAATCGGTTATTTCGACTATTTTTCCCAAATACATAACGGCGATCCTGTCGCTTATGTGTTTAACTACACTCAAATTGTGGGATATAAAAAGATAAGTAAGGCCGAATTCTTTTTGAAGCTCGGCTAAGAGGTTCAAGATTTGCGCCTGAATACTTACATCCAAGGCAGAAACCGGCTCGTCCATAACTATGAATTTGGGCTTTAGGGAAAGGGCCCGGGCAATACCGATGCGCTGCCTTCTTCCGCCGTCCAATTCATGAGGGTAGGAGTCTTCAAGACGTTCTTCCAATCCTACAATACTCATAACCTCTTTTACCCTTTTTTGTACTTCGGCCTTTGTTTTATAGGCCTTGTTTACGTAAAGGTAGTCTGCAATGAGCTCAAAGGTGTTTAATCGAGGATTTAAAGAAGAATAAGGATCCTGAAAAACAATCTGCATATCCTGCCGCATCATTCTCTTATCCTTGCGGCTCTTATATTCAAGGGTATTATTCCCTTCAAATATTACCTCGCCTGCTGTAGGTTCATGCAATCTTAAAATTGCCCTGCCTGCCGTAGATTTTCCGCAGCCGGACTCACCTACAAGGCCGAGAGTTTCACCCTTGTTTATGCTGAAACTTATATCGTCTACAGCATGAAGGAGGCCTTTTTTTGTGGTAAAATATTTTTTTAAGTTTTTAACTTCAAGAATCGTACCGCTCATTTTTCACCCCCTTTGTCAAATAAAAAGCATGAAACGCAGTGGGAATCATCCAAATCGATCATCTTAGGAACTTCACATTTACACCTTTCGGTTGCAAACTCGCATCTCGGATGAAATTTACAGCCTGTAGGAAGGTCTACAGGGTTAGGCGGAGCCCCCTTGATAACATGTAAGCTTTCTTCATCGGCATCCAGTGTCGGAATTGAAGCAAACAAGCCCTTTGTATAAGGATGTTTCGGATCAGTGTAAAGTTTTTCGACAGTACCGTATTCGATAACCGAACCTGCATACATAATTGCAACATGGTCGCAAATTTCGGCAACAATTCCCAAATCGTGGGTTATCATAATCATCGAGGTATTGTACTTATTTTGAAGCTCAATCATAAGTTCCAAAACCTGAGCCTGAATTGTAACATCCAAGGCTGTTGTAGGCTCATCTGCAATGATTAACATGGGATTACAGGCAAGGGCCATGGCAATTACAACCCTCTGCTTCATTCCGCCGGAAAACTGGTGCGGATAATCGTTGATTCTTTCCCTTTTTATACCTACAGTTTCAAGCATTTGAGCCGTTTTTTCTTTTAGTTCTTCTTTTTTTAAGTTTTGATGAAGGGCTAAAACTTCGGCAATCTGCTCGCCTACGGTCATAACAGGGTTTAAGGAGGTCATCGGATCTTGAAATATCATCGAAATTTTATTTCCGCGTATTTCCTGCATTTCTTTTTCGGTTTTGCTTAAAATATCTTCCCCGTCAAAAGAAATTTTGCCGCTGACTATTTTTCCCGGAGGATTCGGTACAAGCCTCATAATTCCTAAGGCTGTAGTGGTTTTTCCCGCTCCCGTTTCGCCTACAAAGCCAAGGGTTTCACCCTTTCCCAGTTTTAAGTTTAAATTGTTTACGGCTTTTGTTTCCCCTGCTTCGGTTATATAGTAAATACTTAAATCTTCAATGTTTAATAATTCTTCCATAAAAAGCCGTCCTTATCGTTTTAATTTTGGATCAAGAGCATCGCGCAAACCGTCACCCAAAACGTTGAGGGCAAAGATTGTAATAACGATGGCGAGTCCGGGGAATAAGGTTAGATGAGAGTAGCTTCTTATATAAGCTCTTCCTCCCGAAAGCATGGCTCCCCATTCGGGAGTCGGAGGCTCAAGGCCGAGACCTATAAAACTTAAACCCGCTGCATTCAATATTGCATAGGCAACACCCAAGGTTGCTTGAACAATTATGGGCGCCATACAGTTGGGAATTATGTGTTTGAAGATAATTCTAAAATCTGAAGAGCCCCCTGCCCTAGCCGCTTCGATAAATTCCATATCTACTATGGACATAACCGCCGAACGGACTATTTTTGCATAGCCGGGAATTCCTGCAATACCTACTGCAATCATCAAATTCCCAAGGCCGGGGCCTAAAGAAGCAACTATGGCTATCGCAAGAAGGATATCCGGAATAGCCTGCAAAACATCTATAAAGCGCATTAAGGTTGTATCGACTCTTCCTCCGAAGTAGCCTGTAACGGCCCCGATAAAAGAACCCACAATCAAGGCTATACCTACGGATATAAAACCTACCTTTAACGAAATTCTTGCACCGTAAATAACACGGCTTAAAATGTCGCGGCCGAACTCGTCCTGTCCGAAAGGATGGGCAGCACTAGGGCCTGCAAATTGATTATCCAGATCAGTGCCGTCAAATGTATAGGGGGCTACAAAGTCTGCAAACACAGCCATTAATACCAAAACTATAATTATAAACAAGCCCAGCATTGCAAGCTTATTTTTACTCATTCTATGAAAAACGCCTCTAAAGCCGTTTAGTTTTTTTCTGTCTTTTATTGTTTTCATCTTGCCGGTCTCCTATGTATATTGAGTTTTAATTCTCGGATCGACATAGGTATAAAGTATATCGACAATTAAATTAACAATGGCAAATGTTACTGCAACAAATAAAACGCATCCTAAAACTACAGGAGCATCACGCAATTTAATGGAGTCGATCATGAGCCGTCCTATTCCGGGAATAGAAAAGATAATTTCGGTCATAACTGCACCGCCCATGAGCTGGCCGAATTGGATACCTACTACAGTAATTACAGGTATAAGAGAATTGCCGAGGGCATGCTTGAAAACAACAATTTTTTCTTTTTGTCCCTTTGCCCTGGCTGTTCTTATATAATCTTGACGGATTGTTTCAAGCATACTTGAGCGTGTCATTCGTGTTAAAACTGCAACGGATTGAGCACCCAGAGCCAAAGCAGGCAAGACCATATGCTTAAAGCCTGAAAAGCCGGACGAGGGAAACCAGCCTAATTTTACCGAAAATAAAAGAATCATCAAAAGTCCAAGCCAAAAAACAGGCATCGATAAGCCTATTAAGGCAAAAACCATTGTGATATGATCAAAAACCGAATATTGTTTTATTGCAGATATAATCCCTAAGGGTATTCCGAGACAAATTGCAACTATGGTTGAAGAAACTGCAAGCCTTATGGTAGATCCTACACGGGAACCTATCTCCAAAACTACAGGCTGCTCGGTAATATAAGAATCTCCTAAACTTCCTCGAAAAACAATATTTTTTAAATAGCGTCCAAATTGGACCAAAAAGGGATCGTTTAAGCCCATTTTTTCTCTGAGCTTTAAAACCTCCTCAGGCGATGCATTTGTTCCTAATTTATTTCGAACAGGATCGCCAGGTGTAAAATATAAAAGCGAAAACACTATCACCGATACACCGAACATTACGGGTATCAATAAAAGAATTCGCCTTATTATGTATTTAAGCATACTACATCCTCACTGAAGCACTTGAAAGAAAAATTAATAAAAACAAGAAAGGCCGGACCCTTGTAAAACAGGATCCGGCTTATTTTAGTTATTTACCGGCAGGTTTGATATTTCCCAAGAAGTGATGTCCTAATGGAGATAAACGTAAACCTGTAATATTGCTTCTTATTCCGGCAGCCTGCTCTCCGTTGTATTGGAATACTGCAGGTGTTAAATACATAATTCTTTCTTGAATCTGTTCGTAAACCTTAGCTCTTTCGGGACCGTCTAAAACTCGGCGGCCTTTAATGATAAGCTCGTCAAGTTCAGGATCGCTTAAGAAAACATAGTTTCCGCCCGGGCCTCTTGAAATTGAATGGAAACAAGGATAAACAACCATATCGGGATCCGGTGTATCAGAAGACCAGCCGATTTCGAATAACTGCTGCTCGCCTTTTTCCAACATTTCAATGTATTTTGACCATTCAAGAACTTCGATAGAAAGATCGATACCTACATCCTTAAACTGTTCTTTCATGATAACGGCCATATCGATTCGTTCTTTTCTTTCATTTGTTGAAAGACGAATTTTTAATCCGTTTTCATATCCGGCTTCTTTTAAAAGCTTTTTAGCCTTTTCTACATCCCTGGGAATCGGCTTTAATTTGTTTGCAATCGAATAGCGGATAGCCGGAGCATAGGGGCCTGATGCAGTGCGGCCTAAGCCCTTCCAAACAGCCTTTACTATTTGATCGGTATCAATGGCACATGCAACAGCCTGTCTAACTCTGACATCATCAAGAGGCGGCTTACCGCAGTTCATTCCCATGTACTGAGTTAGATAGTCAAAGCTTCTGATAAGTTTAATTTCATTATTGCCCTTGAATCGGTCCAAATCGTTGGGAGAAACATCATATACGATATCGGCTCCGCCTGATTCAAGCTCGATAATTCGGTTAGTGGGTTCCGGGATAATTCGGAATTCGAGGTACTTGTAATAGGGCTTTTTACCTTGATATTCTTCATATCTTTCAAATTTTATTTTGTCCGATTTTGTATGACTTACAAATTTATAAGGGCCGGTTCCTATGGGCTTTCGTGCATATTGATCGCCTGCTGCTTCAACAGCTTTTTTATTTACTATGTGAGCAGATGAGTGGCACAAGGCTGTTAAAATACCTGCATAGGGAGCCTTCATTCTAAATTTTACAGTATAGTCATCAACAGCTTTAAGGGTATCTGGATCAATATCGGAAAAGATATGAGCTACAGCAGGTGAAGCAAAAGCTCTTAAATAGCTGAATACGACATCAGAGGCTTTAAGCTCTTCTCCATTATGGAATTTTACACCCTTCCTCAAATAGAAGGTATATTCCATTCCGTCGGCAGAAATATCGTACTTTTCGGCCAGGGCAGGAACAACCTCATTATCGGGAGTAATGGCTATAAGGCCTTCATACATCTGCATCATTGCATTTGCAGAATATGAATCGTTTTGTGCACTCGGATCCATTGTTATGGCATCACTGGACATAGCGACAATTAGAGTCTGAGATCTAATATCGGCAGCCTCTCCTCCTCCGCAAGAAATGATGAAAGATGATAACACCATCATCAAAATAAGAATACCAAAAAATTTCTTCATTAATACACCTCCTATGTGCATATAAAGTAATTCTACCACCGCAGTTTTTGTTTGTCAAGTTAAGCAGTTTTGTTTTATATATTTTTTTTACCTTTTTTTCTCTTTTCTTTTAAATTTCCTTTTTCAAGTAAGAGGGTTTTAGTAGGTATATCGCAAACCTCGAGATCTCCGAAATATTGAATAGCTCCCGGAAATCTATAAACCGTTTCAATAGCCCACTTATCCCTATTTTTTTCATAGGTTTTAAAAGGTTTACCCTTTAGGTCGACTACGGATTTTTTTATAACAGGTACTATCTTCCCCTTTCTCCTTTCCAAATTCATCATCATTGAAAGAGGAATGCCGCATGGAAGCCAATGCTCTACATCATCGGTCAAATTTCTAACCGAAGATATATAGCCTGAAAAACCGTTTAAGGCCAATAAGAAGGCTGTAAAGCCCAAGGTATAACAATAATCCGAATCGAAGTTTGAAGGAAAGGCCGAGCGTCCTTCATAGCCGAAAAAGTGAGCATAGGTACTGAATTTTCCGTTATAAGTCCCTTCTTTTTTCATTTCGGCTAATTTGCGTCCTACCAAGTCTATCAAAAGCTTTTCCGTTTCAATACGGGAAACTTGAACGTTTCCGTGAGGATCGCGGTCCATTAAAAGCTGTAAAGAAATGTTTTCAGGGAGGCTGTCAAAAAGTGTAAAGGATTTTTTGGACAGGTGTTTTTGCAGCCAAGATTTTTTTCCTGCAAAGGTCTTTATCTTTGAAAAGGCTGAAGTTTTTCCGGCCATAAGATCGTTTATCTCTTCAATCAATTCATCCATTTCAGGGATAAATTCTATAATTCCTTCCGGAACTAAAACAACCCCGAAGTTTTCTCCCTTTTTGGATCTTTTTACAATTATATCTACAATGTAATCCGTAACCTGCTTTAAGGTAACTTTTTTTTCTGCCAACTCCTCACCGATTAAACAAACATTAGGCTGGGTTTTTAGGGCACATTCAAGGGCTATATGACTTGCAGAGCGGCCCATGAGCTTTATAAAATGCCAATACTTTCGTGCGGAATTTACGTCTCGGCAGATGTTTCCAATAAGTTCCGAATAAAGTTTTGTTGCAGTGTCAAACCCGAAGGAGGTTTCGATATATTGGTTTTTTAAGTCTCCGTCTATTGTTTTTGGAACACCTATAACCTTTGTATTTAATTTTGCCTGAATAAAGTATTTTGCCAAAAAAGCTGCGTTTGTATTTGAATCGTCTCCTCCGATTATTATAAGGGCATCCAGCTTTAATTTTTTTACGTTTTGGATTGAGCTTTCAACCTGCTCTTCAGTTTCAATCTTCGTTCTTCCTGAGCCGATTATATCAAAGCCGCCTGTATTTCGATACTTATCTATTAAGGCTTTTTTGATTTCAACATATCTCCCCTTTACCAAACCTTCGGGGCCGCTTAAAAATCCGTAAAGCTTGGAATTTGGATTTCCTTTTTTTAAGGCATCAAACAATCCCGAAATTACGTTGTGTCCTCCCGGAGCCTGTCCTCCTGAAAGAATTACCCCGAATTTTAAAGGCTTGTGTTCTACTTCGGATTCTCCTTTTACAAATCTGATAATGGGCATTCCGTAAGTATTGGGAAAGATTTCTTTTAATTCCGCCTGGTCAGATTGTGCATGTGTAGCCTCTCCTTTTTCAGGCTTAATCAAACTCAAAGGTTCCGCAAATACTTTTGGGATTTTCGGTTCGTAATGGTAGCGCAATCTCTGCATTGTGGATTCATTCATTTTTTACTCCTTTAAAATTTAATTCGGCCGTTTAAACTTCTTGCAAGTGTTAAGCGGTCGGCATATTCCAAATCTCCTCCGACAGGTAAGCCTGAGGCAAGCCTTGTTATATTAACAGGCAGGTCCTGTAATATTTTTTGAATATATAGGGCTGTAGTATCGCCCTCGATTGTAGGGTTTGTTGCAAGAATAACCTCGGTTATTTTGCCTTCATGAATACGTCTTATAAGCTCGCTTATATGTAATTGGTCGGGGCCTACACCTTCAAGGGGGGCTATGAGACCTCCCAAAACATGAAACAAACCTCTGTATTCGGGAATTGAAGAAATTGTATTTACATCTTGAGGAAAGCCTACTACACAGATAAGACTTCTATCCCTTGTTTCGTCTGCACAAATAGAGCAAAGCTCATCTTCGGTATAAGAACCGCATACCTTACAAGGGTGAATCTTTTCGTGTAAGCTTGAAACGGCTTCTGCCAAGCGAAAGGCATCTGCGGGACCTTGTTTTAAAAGATGATAAGCGATACGGGCCGCACTCTTATGTCCGATACCGGGAAGCCTGGAAAATGAATCTATAACGGCATCAATAGCATTCATCAAACTTAATCCCCATTTTTAAAAAGGTAAACCGCCGGCAAGATTTGCAAGGGGGCCCAGTTTGTTTTGTAATAGTTCTTTTAATTTTGCTACGGCATCATTATGAGCAGCCCTAATTAAATCCTGAAGCATAGGGACATCACGATTATCTACAGCGATAGGATCGAGGAATATGGATTCAACTTCAAAACTGCCCCTTAAACGGATTTTTACAAGACCTCCGCCCGATACACCTTCTACAACTTCTTGATCTAAATCGGCTTTAAGATTAGCAATTTTCTCCTGGATTTCTTTTGCATTTTTCATAATATCAAAAGGATTCAATTTACACTCCTCATACACTTTTTTTATTGTAATAACTACGAACAGATTAACATTTTTTTATAAATAATACAAGAGCGTTATATTTTTTTAAGAGAAAAGGACTTCCTTTGAATAGGACTTGGACCGTTACTTCTAATTGCTTCCATGTGTGTTTTAGTACCATAGCCCTTGTGTTTTTCATATCCATATTCGGGATAAAGCCAAGAGTACCGCATCATCATTCTGTCCCTTGCGGTCTTTGCTAAGATGGAAGCTGCCATAACCTCATAAACGGAATCATCAGCTTTTACCAGAGCCTTTATCGAAGAACAATTTTTAATATTCGGGATTGCGTTACCGTCAACAATAATATCCGGTTCTGCAAATTTAGTATTATTTAATTTACATACTTCTTGAAGTCTTAAATAAAGACCTTGATAAGCCCTTTCCATAGCCAAAAAAGTTGCCTGTAAAATATTTTTTTCATCTATTTCGTAATTGGATGCCCAGCCGATAGCCCAAATAACATTGGAGTCGGCATACAGGATTTTACGCACTTCATCTCTTTTTTTTTCTGTCAATTTTTTTGAGTCCTTTAAAATTGAAATATCAAAACCGGTTGGAAGGATAACGGCTGCGGCCGTAACGGGGCCTGCAAGAGGGCCTCTTCCTGCCTCATCTATACCGCATAACATTAAGGTTCTCTTTCAATTGATTTTGAAAAACCTCTGACAATGGGCTTATCTTTAATATCCATTTTTGAATTTTTATTATACCAAACAGCAGTATCCTTATTTTGTGCCGCTTCAGGTAAACGGATAAGATTAAGCCTTCCTAAAGCTATTTCGGAATTCCAAGCTTCCAAAAATCTCGCAGTAAAGTTCGGACTAAGTGAGGCTTTTAGATTATCAAGCTCAATAATCGAATTACCGGCGGAAATTGCTGCAACCGAAAATCCTGTTCCTGTAAAATCTATATTTTGAAAAACGGCCGAAGAATTATTTATGCTAAATATGAGGCAGTGCTTTGTCTGTTCCGAAATTACCTTAGTATCGGATATATCCAAATGAGAATAAAAAGAACTTAAAACAGGCCCGCCTTCAAAGGCTTGAAGACTTACATTATTGAGTTTTATACTTGCCTTATCGGCATAAATTATCGGGACCTCACGCGGCTCCTCAGTTCTTTCCCTTCTAAAAATATTGCAGTTTTCAATTTCAAAATTAGCACCTATTACAACAAAACCCGAATTTTTAGAAAAATGAATTGAAGGTTTTTGACCTGCAGAGGTAATTTTTATATTTCTTGTAACAAGCACAGCTTCATTTAAAATACAATCCCCTCTTACATATATCTTCCATTTTTCGCCGCTTACCTTATTTTTTTGTGATAGAGATGCCTTATTTATATAATCCACTGCCTCATAAATAGTAGAAAAAGGCTTTGAAGGATTTCCGTCGGAATTTTTAATCTTATAATTATAATCTACATATACGGCATTTTTATCTATTATGAACTCTTTTTTGATATTTGCACTCTTATTGCCGGCTTCATCCTTATTGTAAATGTTTACTGAGTAAACGGTTTTTTCACCTACAGAGCCGGTTAAAACAATCTCGTCTTTTGAGGGAGAGGTAAAAATAGGAGGTTCTATTTCAACTACCGTCTCATCCGAAACCGATTTAATTTTTATTTTTACATCCGAATTTGTAGGCGATACAGGCGGGGTAAAGGACACTTCAGGACGTTCAGGCGGCAGCTTGTCTATAGTAAAAGAGGTCTGAAACTCGCCATGAAAGAGCTCTCCATAGAAAGCTCTTATTTTAACATCAAAAAAGCGTTCTTCTTTTATTCCTAAATCAAAAACATGGGAACCGTCTTTTTTAAATCGAGGAGAATGTTTATCCGGATAAATATAAGTATGGCCGTCACCTGTTTCAAAAAAATAAGTATAACGCTCATCATCAAATTGAAGTTCAATATTTCTATTTACAGCTGTTTTGGGAACTGAGGATAAAACAGGTTTTTTAGGTAAAAAGATCTTATTTACATTTTCGTCCTTTGCTTTTACCCAGTATAATATAGAATCTTGGGTTCTATCAATAAAAACAGGTCCGTCATAGATATTCAAAAGCTGAGAAGCCTCAGGGATTGCTTCTTCCGTTTTTTTTATCAAGTAATAAACCGGCATATCGGAGTTAAATTCCAAAAAATACCAATTTAAAATATTGTACTCAAAACCTTTATCAAAATAGTCTTCATTAAAGGACGGCTTAGGTATTTTAGGAGAGGGAAGTCCTGAGGGGGATACTTCATAGTTTATTATCTTCTCCGTAATATCACCCGATTCGGTTACGGCCTTTATTCTAAGCTCTATTTTTCCTTCTTTTTCAAGGTTTATAGGTCCTGTATATAAAAGGCCGAAGTCCAAGGGATCACTTCCGTCAACGGAATATATAATTTGTGTCTTAGGAGGAGACACAATTATAAGTTTTTGGATCTCATTCCAATTACCTTCCTTAGGACTTAAAATATTTAAAAGTTTTTTTTCTTCCAGCGGCCCAATAATCAAATGAGAAGGCCTGCTCATTTTGCCTGACGAGTTTTGTACCCAAACACAAAGCTCTGTTCCAAAATTAAAAAAAGGCCTTTCTCCTTTTTTTAGTTTACCGCTTGCATATAGATTAGTGAGGGGATTAAAAGCCCGATAAAAAGCATCATTTCCCTTACTTTCGGGATATTTTATGTCAAGATTGACCCCGTCTTTTTTATAGTATTGTTTTATTTCAAGCTCATCCAATTCATAGCAATTTAAATCTAAAGCAAACAAGCTAAAAGCTGCTATAATGAAGCCTATTTTAAAAATGCTATAAATCTTAACTTTTTTCAATTTATTATTCCTTTAAAAACATCTCTTAAAGCCGGATTTTTTGAATAATAATTTTCTTCAAGTTCTGCACCTGAAAGCCCTACCAATTCATGGCTCATATAGTGAATCCATAAGTTATCTTTTTCGGTATAAATATCATGCTTTCTGCACCAATAATCCGGATGATGCTCATATTGTTCTTTTTTATCATGAAAATATTTATAGTCATGGACGGCAATTTTTATATTCTCTCTTTTTAATCCTTGTTTAATTAACTCATCTACAAGATAATTTATTGTAGCACCGGAATCGAAAATATCGTCTACCAATAAAACTGAAGCATTGGCAGGGAGTTTGCTTGGATGAAGAGTCCAACCGTCTAATATAACTTCCGAGTTATTATGAACTCCGGAATAAGAGTGTGCGACAACTGTTGAATACAAAATCTTTTTTTCATTTTTATAGGCTATTTTAAAAAATTCGCTTATCACATTTGCCAGATAAGCACCGCCTCTCATGGAAGCATAAATAACATCGGGAACATATCCCTCATCATACATCTTTCTTGCAAGAATAAGTCCGTTATCTCTTACCGTATTGTAATTTAAAAATTCTTTCATAAAATCCTCGCGATAGATAGAAGATTATATCATTTTACGGTATATTTTTCAATATATTTTTTATTTTATTTTTTTAACAGAGAATCTATGTATTCGATAGTTTGATGTGCTGTAGTCTCCCAATTATATTGTTTTACCCACTCAAAACCCTTGTCTATCATTTCTTTTCGTTTTACGGCATTTTTATCGCAATCTATTAAAGAAGAAATAGCTTCTGCAATCTCCTCCGGTTTTTTTGAATTAAAAAACAGGGCTGAATCTCCGGCAATTTCGGGAAGGGCTCCGGCCCTTGCACAAGCAACCGGAACACCGCATGCCATGGCCTCAATAACGGGTAAGCCGACTCCTTCTATCATCGAAGGAAAGACACAAAGGTCTGCCGATGAATAAAGAGGAGGAAGACTTTCATGAGGAAAATAACCTGTGAGTAAAATATCCGAAGAAAAACCTGATTGTATTACAGCATTATGAACAGCCTCGGAATTATCCCCGTCAGAGCCCGCAATAACAAGGCGATGAGGAGAACCTGTTTGTTTTTTAAATAATGCAAAGGCCTTTATCAATTCTACATGGCATTTTTCGGCATGAGTCATACGGGAGGCATAAATTATATAAGGTCGTTGAATTGCAAAGGGCTGTATTAAAACCCTGTCTTCATCATTTGTAATAGGTTTAAAAAGAGACCCGTCAATGCCGTTATATATTACTTTTATATCGGAAGACTTAACTCCGAATTGAGCCAAATCGTTTTGAATATATTTTGTAGGACTTATAAGGCCTGAGGCATTTTTAAGTGTGCGTTTTAAGCCCATTTTTGCAATAGGTCCAAGATCCGCAGATAAAAGACCTTGAATAACCAAAATAGACGGCACCGTAAAACTAGGAGGTAATAGATCTACCCCTGCAGGATAAATGACGGCATCGTATCTTTGCTTTTTTATAAAAGAGTTTAAATTTTTAAAATGCCAAATTTTTTCCGAAAATTTTGTATCGGAAATATCTATACCGGTAAAAGAAACATAATCTATATCGGATGTATATGTATACTTATCAAGTTCGGGACCGAAAAGCTCGAATTCGTAATCATTTTTAGGCAGATTCTTTACAAGAGACAGTATATAAGAGCCTATGCCTGAGCGGCCGTGATCACATCCGAATGCATCAACTCCAATTTTCAAAACAAATTCCTCCGAACAGGAATCATTATATCATAAATGATAATTTTATTCTATAAGTACCTAAATTTAACCTTATTGTCCTGCCGCTTTTTTTAATAAAAGACCTTCTCCGGCCTTATTGTGTTCACTTATAGTTTTTGTAAACACATGTTTTCCGGTATCCGGATCTATAAGTCTAAAATAAAAATAATCCGTATTTGCAGGATTGCAAGCGGCATTTAAGGCCGTAAATCCCGGATTTGAAATGGGACCGGGAGGAAGACCTTCATGAATATAGGTATTATAAGGACTAGGAATTTCCAAATCTTCATAAAAAAGACGCTTTGGATGTTTTTTATTTTTGATTTCGGTAATTATGTATTCAACGGTTGCGCATGACTGAAGCCCCATGTTTATTTTAAGCCTATTGGTAAAAACGCTTGAAATTATAGGAGCTTCTTCGGGAAGTTGGTATTCCCTCTCGATAATGCTGGCCAAAATTACCTTTTTATAAATTTCGTTAAACTCTTTAGGAAAATTCGGAATAGATGAAGCTTTTTCAAAAAAAGTTTTTATGATCATTTTTATCATCATCTCAGGGCTGTCTTCTTCTCCAAAAAAATAGGTATCGGGATATAAAAAACCTTCGGCTGTTTTTGCCTTAATTCCGTTTTTTTCTAAAAATTCGGAGTTTTCCGTTATTGCAATAAAGTCTTCGGCCTTTATAAGACCTGCATTATCAAAAACTTGAGCGGTCTTTTTTAAGGTTAAGCCCTCAGGGATTGTAAGTTTTTTAAGGGCCTGAGAACCTTGTGTCAGCTTATGCAGGATATCCTGAGTCGTCATTTCGGGCTTTATTTGATAGGTTCCGGCTTTTAAATTAAGCTTTTTAAACCTAAGATAAGCATAGGCATAAAGCTCTGAGCGTATAAGATTTTTACTCTTTAAATCGCTTATAACTTTTTTTGCAGCAGTACCCCGGCTTATCTTAAACGTGACAAGTGGCTCTGAAAATTCTAGGGGAGGCCTATTGAGAGACAAAACGAAAAATATAGAACCGGCAATCACAAGACCGATTATACAGAATAATATTGTTATAATATTTGATTTATTTTTCATAAAGAAATCCTTTTTTATAAGCTGGTTTGTTCAAAAAAAGCCTCTGCTTCTCCTATGGTCATCTTTCCATACACATAGGATTCTGCAAAATCTGATAAGGGCTCCAAAACTCTCGGTAGCGAATCGGCATTTTTTCTGAGGTATAAGGCCAGCTGCTTTAATTCGTTATCGGAAAATAAATATGATACGGATTCGGTTTCAATCATATTAAAAAAGACCTGCCTTCTTGAGCAATAAAAATTTCAATATCGGGAGCACGGGAACAGTCCCTATACCAGTCGGCTGTTTGTTTGAGCGAAAAAACTTTTTTATCCTGATATGTAGGCTCATGATGAAAAAGAGCAATGCTTTTTATATTCCAGCCGGCTGCAAAATCTATGGCAACGGAAAAGGTAGAGTGCCCCCACCCTTCTTTTTGGATTGAATCGGTAAGAGTGTACTGAGCATCAATTATAAGCATCTCGGCATCCGTATAAAATTCGGCGTTTTGTTCGTTTCTTTCAAAATCTCGCGGACGAAGTTCCGTATCTGTGGAATAAATTATTTTTTTCCCGTTTTCAATTACGGAATAGGCTGTACATCCTCCCGGATGGCGTACGCGATGCCAGCCTATCTTTGTATCGCCTATTTCAACATATTTTTGATCAGGCTCAATATATTTAAATTCAAAAGAAGCACCGAAGCCGTCTTCTCCTAACATGGAGATAGGAAAATACGGATACTTCATTTGATCTTCTAAAAATTCTTTTGCTTTTTTTCGGGTACTGTAAACAATTATCTTATTTCGGGGGTCATAGGCAGGATTAAAAAAAGGAAGACCTTGTATATGATCCCAATGAAAATGTGAAAAAAATAAATGATAGGTTGTATTTTTTCCGTAGTCAGGCCTTTTCATTAAATCGATTCCTAACTCCCTGATTCCTGTTCCGGCATCAAAAATAAGGTGCTCACCGTCATCGGTTTCAACCTCAACACAGGAGGTATTGGAGCCTATAGTACCAAAGAGCCATTTAGGAAGAGAGGCTAAAAATCGTTCCCTTGAATCCTGACTTTCCAAGTCTTTTAGAGTTATTCTTTGGACTACAGCAGCAATCTTACTTTGAACTTGTGCCGGCGTAAGCGGAGCCGGAAGCGACCCCCTAACACCCCAAAATTTTACCAGCATAAATACTCCAAAAATTCTTTTTTAAATTTTAATCTACTCTACGCTTAATACAGGGCTCAGCTTTTCGCCTTGTAAGAATCTTTTCAATCTTTTCGGCAGAATAAAATTCACCCTTTCCCATGCCGGGGCAATATTGGGCATTTAGATCCCACATATCCTTTGAACTTAAAATCGAATTCCAAAAAGGAAAATCCGAGCATTGACGGGGTCTGGCAGTATAAGCCTTACAACCATCGTTCCAAAGTATACAGTCATAATTGGGTTTTTCTTTTAAAGAGAGGTACTCAAAACCATCATCCTTAGAAACCCATCGGCAATATACTTTTATAAATTCATCTTTCGGCATACCTGCCCAATCCAATAATCTCGAAAGATCAAGTTCGGACAAAAATACAAATCCCGGATCAAATCGGCAGCAGGCCGAACATCTTGTGCATGAAAAATTTAAACCACTTTTCCAGAATTGATTATCCATGACACTAGTATAAAACAAAAAAGGGATTGTTTCAAGCTCTTTTTACCAAAAGACTTAAAACAATCCCAAAAATGGGGAGTCAAGGATTCGGACCTTGGAAGGCATAGCCAACAGATTTACAGTCTGCCCCCTTTGACCGCTCGGGAAACTCCCCATAAAAGCCAACTTAGGGATTCGAACCCTAGACCCCGAGATTACAAATCACGTGCTCTGGACCAGCTGAGCTAAGTTGGCATAGACAACAAAAGCGAGTTTACTCGATATACCGAATTTTGTCAATAGGTTTTATGAAAATTTTAGATAATTTTTGGATATCTTTTAAAAACCGATTTTTTAGAGGCTTCCTTTTATAAATTTGATTTCTCCGTCAGATCCGGCATACAAAAGATATTCCGTATCGGGTTTAAAGTTACGTAAATTTACTGTTTTTATCCTTGCATAAGAAAAAACCTTTAAAAGGTAGGGGGAAAAAACTGCATATCCGTAAAGGCTTTTTATAAGCTCTCTTTCTTCCTTTGAAAAAAAAGAATAATCGTAAATTGCAGGATACCCATTTCGGTTATAATAATCAAAAAGTTTTACACCTGTGCCGTACTTTGACTCATTCGAAAAAAGGCGGTAAGGAAATACAATCGAACCTGACTCAAAGGTAAAAACTATACATTCAAGATTAAGCTCCCATCCATGCCAAGCCCTTTCGTAACTGTTTATAAGATCTCCCTTAGGCGTAAAAAAAGAAATAACGGCACTGACCGTTTCGGTATTTTGTCCGAATGTTTTTATCACCGTGCCCGTATTATAAATACTTAAATTTAATTTGGAAAGTTTTTGTTTGACGGAATCTAATTGATAATTATAAAAGTCTGCCAATCCGAAGATAAAAAAAAACAAGAGAGAAACGGATAAAAAAATAATTAAAAACCTTTTTTTTCTCTTTAACGGCAAAATTACACCTTTCCAATAAGTTTTAAAAAAGCCTCTTCAGTTATGATGGCTGTTCCCAATTCTTTGGCCTTTTTGTTTTTAGATGAACCTGAATCCGGGGTATTGGTTACAAGATAACTTAGGCCCTTTCCAACGGAGGATTTTACGGTTCCGCCCTTCTCTTTTACCAAGGTCTCAGCTTGAGCCCTCTTCATCGTCTTAAGCTCCCCTGTAAAACAAAAACTCATTCCTTTTAAAACGGCCCCCTCTTCGGCCGAAAGGGGGGGCTTAATTTTTATAAAGCCCTTATCAACCAATCCTGTCATCTCATCTTTTAAAATCGAAAGATTGGTTACCAAGGTACGGGATAGTACCTGCCCGAACTGATAAACATTTGCGAAATCTTCTTCTGAGGCTTTAAGAAGTTTATCCAAATCATCAAAACCTGCTTCTTCAAGTTTTTCGACCATGGCTTCGCCGATTCCTTCTATGTCGAAGCCTGCAATAAATTTGGTTAAACTTATTTCTTTTTTGGAATGAAGAGCCTTATATACCTTTTCGGCAGAGAGCTTTCCCATACGGTCGATAGCCGCCAATTCTTCAACGCTGAGGGTGTATAGGTCCGTAATCGAATTTACCCGCCCCATCTCAAAAAGCCTTCTTATAAGGGTAATGCCGAAATCCCTTATATCGAGAACGCTTATCCATTTTTCGATTCGGTGATGAATAAGCTTAGGGCAGCTCATATTGGGGCAATAAAGCCGGGTTCCCTCATTGGTAAGAGTGGTGCCGCAAACCGAGCAGGTATCGGGATATTCTATCTCCTTAGCATCCGGAGGGTTTTCTGCAAGGGCTTCTATTTTCGGGATTATCTCCCCCCTCTTGGTTACCACTACATGGCTTCCTGTTTTCAGGTTGAGGGCCTTGATTATATTGGGGTTTGCAAGGCTTGCTCTTTTTACGGTAGTGCCTGCAAGGCGCACGGGCTCTATAAGGGCTATGGGTGTATAGGTTGCCCCCGACTCGCTCCATTCGATTTCTTTTAAGACTGTAACCGCTTCTTCGAGGCTGAACTTAAAGGCGATCTGTTTTTCGGGCCGGGCTCTTTTCATGTCATCGGGATCGATTGTATCGTTTTTTATTACAAGGCCGTCTATATCGTAGTCCAAGGAAGGACGGATATCCATAACATGGGCCCTATATTCTATTACCTCATCGATGCTTTTACAGTATTTTACTTCAACACAATTAAAGCCCGCTTCTTTAAGCCAGAGGAGTTTTTCTGATTCGGTTTTAAAGGGGGCTTCTCCCGTAAAGGGGCGGCCTATGCTTCCTTGGACGGCATCATAGGCAAAGAGGTTTAGGTGCTCGCACATTTCCCCGGTCTTTTTTTTCATAAGCCCGTTTGCGGCATTTCGGCAATTAGCCTTATCCTTAAAGTATTTTTGATGAACGGAACGGAGCATTATAACCTCGCACCTGATTCCTCCCGAAAAGGGTTTAGCCCCATCGGCACCGGAACTGCCTTTTACCTTAATTTCTTTTATCAGCCCCTTCATTTTAAGAACATTTTCGGTTATATCGTCTCCGATTTTTCCGTCGCCTCTGGTAACGGCGCGCACAAAGCGGCCTTCTTCGTATTGAAGCTCAAGACTCGCTCCGTCCATTTTATATTGGACGATATATTCTTTAAAGGGCATCTTTAAGGCCCAGGCCTCAAAAGAAGGCGGATCGGCAGCCTTTTCCTGACTTCCCATAGGAATAATGTGTTCGGACTTTGGAAAACCGTCGGTAGATTCTACAGGAACGGTAAAAAAAAGTTTATTTTGAGGATCCAGTTCCCTTAACTCATCCCAAAGAGCATCGAATTCCGCATCCGAAATTTCAGGCTGGGCATTATAATAAAGGTCTTGATGCCTTTTAATAGTTTTTTCAAGGTCTAAAATTCTTTTTTCTTCAGTTGTTACCATATTGCTCATTTTTTAAAGTTTTTCTATTTCCATTGCGGAAAGGCCTGTAACTTGTATAATTTTCTGAGTTGAATCCCCCAGCTGTTTTAACAACCGTGCAGTTTCAAGTTTTGCTTGATAAGATCCGTCAGCAAAAGCAATTTCCCTTTCTTCTGCACGCTGCACGGCTATATCGGTTTCATAATTATATTCGGCTAGTAACATGTTCACCACCTCCTTAGTCTTGCGTTTTAAATAATCACGCAAAATATCATTTGCTATACATTCTTCAACGGCTTTTTGAAAGCCGTTTTGAGAATCATCTTTTTTCCACCTCCGTACGGTGTCTACAAATACGGTATACTCATACATAGTTTTGCAGTTTTCCAATACAGGATGACGGTTTTGCCGGTTTATGTTGATGACCTTCACGGTCAACTCAAGATTAGGTTCTTTTATCTTTTCTGTAAAAGCTTCAGACAGTTGTAATATTTTGTCACATGGAAAAGGTTCTTCTCCATTGTAGAAAACATAAAACTCGGGCGTCGGAATATTTAATAGTTTACGGCTGTATTTTTCTTTCGATTCAAATATAGTTTCATAAAGTCTGCTGATATATTCAAGGCAACGCAAAGGCATATTGGGGTTGATAGTTGATTGATGCTCTGCTAAAACTATTATTTTGTTATCTACAAGATAAGATACATCATTATAGAATGCCATATATAAAACTTGATCAAGTCTGATATTTTTCATCCTTTCGGTAGCCGTAAGTGAAGTATCATGCAAAGCATTATATAGTGATAAAAAATTTTCTTTTGCGTTTTCATCTTCTGCAAAAAGGTCGACAAAAACTGAATCCTTATATTTTCTGTTTGCCGTACTCATATCTATTTCCTCATTATTTGAATTATAGCATAAATTTAAGGATTTTAAAAGCTATAGGTATTAATTTTAAATAAAGTATACTTTAAAATCAATTGCCAATTTTATGCTTTTGTGATATATTGTGAAGTGATGAGTAAATTAAACAAACGGCTTGAAAATATCGAAAAGACTCTTGATTTATTTTTACCCGAAAATGTAACATCCTCTTGGATTTCTCAAAGTTTCGGCGAATTAAATGCAAATTTGTCCGATGACTTTTTTTTAAATATAATTAACCCTGTAAGGGATTTGGTAAAGCGGGGCGGAAAAAGGTGGAGACCCCTTCTATGCGTACTTTCATGTGAATTGGCCGAAGGCGATCCCGAAAAGGCCTACCCCCTTACCCCCCTCATAGAGTTTTGCCATACGGCAAGCCTTGTCCATGACGATATAGAAGACAAGTCCGAAACCCGCAGAGGGGCTCCGGCTGCTCACATAAAATACGGGCTTGACACGGCCTTAAATTCCGCCTCATGGCTCTATTTTGAAGCCCTTAATCCCCTAATCAATTATGAGACATCCGAATCTGTAAGGGCCGGAATATACTCGCTTTATTCTCAAAATTTAAGAAGGCTTCACTTAGGGCAGTCGATGGATATAGGCTGGCATTCAAATCCCGATATCATTCCGTCCATCGATGAATACATAACTATGATAAGCCTAAAAACAGGCTCGCTTGCAAAGCTGGCAGGAGAGTTGGGCTTTACAGCTGCCGGTAAGGCTATGAATGAGATTTTGGAATATGGAAAACTTATGACCGATATGGGAATAGGTTTTCAGATCTTGGACGATGTTAAAAATATTACCGACGGAAATGCGGGGAAAAAACGCGGAGACGACATAGTCGAAGGCAAAAAAAGCCTACCGGTAATTTTTTATGCAGAAGAAAATCCTCGAGGCGCCGAAAAAATAAAGCTTTTATTTAAACAGGCAGCCAAGGAAGGAATAGAATCTCCGGCCGTAGAAGAGTGTATTTCGGCTATTTCTTCTTCAAGGGCCGTAAAAAGGGCCGAAAATTACGGTAAAAAGATTGTAGAAGCTTCATTGATAAAGCTTCAAAATAATTACGAACAAAACGAAGCAAAAGAACTTATATTCGATTTGTTTAACACGATATTGAGGTAGAAAATGCAAGAATCGGCTCAATTTTTTAACGATACGGGAGTCAGCATGTCGATGCAGGGTTTTCATAACGAAGCCATAGCCTGCTTAAAAAAAGGACTTGCCCTTGAACCCGACAACAGCCTCATGTGGCTTAATCTCGGCTTAAGCTACTACGCGGCAAAAAGACAAAACGACAGCAAATTTGCCCTTTTTCAATCTTTAAAATACAATCCCTATGAGGCCGATGCCTGGGATTCTTTAGGCCTTGTTCTATTTGAAACGGGGGACATCGATCAGGCCGAAAGAGCCTTTGAAAGCGCCTTAAAACTGGAACCTGAAAACGGCCGGGTTTGGAACAATTACGGAACTGTGCTTTTCAATAAAGAAAACTATAAGGCTGCAAGAAGAGCCTTTGAATCGGCCGTTACCCTTGACCCCGAAATGGGAGATGCAGTGTTTAATTTGCGTGACACCTATCTTGAATTAGGTATGGATAATTTAGCCGAAAAATGCAATAAGATTTTAAAAGAAATGGATTATCAAGAATAAAAATGAATATTTTATATATTGCCGAAATTACAGGAAAGGCAGGTGTTTGGCTTGTAAAGACACAACTTTCAAATTTAAAAGAAAAATATAAGGCCGACTTTGTTATAGCCAATGCAAACTCTGCTACAGGTTCAGGAGGTCTTGGAAAGCAGCATGCCGTCTATTTAAAAAAATTGGGAGTTGACTGCATAACTTCGGGAGATTTAATCTTTCAAAAAAAAGACTTGGTGGATGACCTCCATAAAACGCCTCATGTACTCCGCCCCTTTAATCTTCCATCAGAATCTCCCGGTCAGGGGTGGAAAATTTTTAACTTAAAGAAAAATAAAAAAATAGCTGTAGTTTCAGCCATCGGAAGAATAGGCCGGCACAAGATCATGGCAGAAAATCCCTTTACGGAAACCGAAAAACTTATTTCTCAATTAAAGGAAGAAGCGGATCTTATCTTTGTAGATTTTTCTTCATTTGCAACTGCCGAAAAGCAGGCCCTAGGCTTTTTACTTTCGGGAAAGGTTTCAGCCCTTATCGGCTCAGGAACAAGGGTTCAAACGGCCGACGAGTGTATTTTAGAAAATAAAACGGCCTATATAACGGATGCAGGCAGAACAGGAAGCCTTAACTCGGTCGGGGGATATGCGATTGAAGATAAGATAAGGGAATACCGAACCTGCCTTCCCGATTTTGGAAAAGACGCCTGGGCCCGCCCCGCCCTCCAGGGCCTTTTTATCAAAACCGATGATGACGGAAACACGATAGAAATAAAAAGAATTTTTGAGGAGTCGGAACTTTGCAAAGAAACGGAATAGTTACCTCAGTATGGATCGATAAGAATACGGAAAAGATAAACATAGATTTGGATAATTCACAGACTGAAGACTCCTGCTCTATAAAACAAAAAAACTGCTATGCGGTAAAAAGCTGTGCAACATGCGGGGGCTGCGGCTTTGCCGGAAAAAACAAGGAAACGGGTCTTTTTGCCGTAAGCGGAAATAAGATTACGGCCTTAAACAAGAGCGGCAGAAATTTAAAAAAGGGAGACCCTGTTATTGTCGAAATTAAGGAAAATCAAACAAGAATTCAAGCCCTTTCTTCGGTTATCCTTCCTATCCTCATGGCCATTGTTTTCAGTTTAAGCTTCTATTTCTTTTTTTACACCGAAAAAGCAATTGTAGGCGGGCTTTTTTTTGGCCTCATCATAGGAAGTGCCCTAGCCTTTTTACTAAAAAATAAGATGGGAGATAAGGCCCTGCCTCAAGTAATAGGTTGATTTTTACTTACGGATTGAATACTCCGGGCTGGGGAGCCCTGATTCTTACCAAGGCTGTAAAGGCATCGGAGTTTAGACTTATAAATTCTTCTATCGAAGTTTCTTCTCCGCTTTCATACACATCGATATGAAAATTCCCGAAAACGTCAAAATAAGGAAAAAAGGCTGCAATATGGTGATACTGACGCAAGGGCGGATTTCCTTTTTCGCGGCTTACTGCACCAAGATAAAAATGCCCTGGCTCGCTTATTGCAAGATAATAAAGGAGAGCTTGTAAATAGGGAGTCTGATAACCTGCATTTTTTTCGTATCCTTTAAACGAAGCAAAATCCTGTTTCACATTCTTTTGTTTTATGGGAGGCACAAGGGCAAAGGGTTCAATTGTAACATCGACGCCTGAACCGATTGGTTTTATTGTACGCTTTACATTTAGAGTTAAAGCGGCAGCGGCCAAGTTTCGTATCCATTCAAGCCCGAAATGGAGGGCTCTTTCCTTGTAAGGTTTTGTAAAATAAGTATCAGGTACATCGGTTTCGGTTTTAAGGCTTTTAATAAAAATTCCCTGCCCCGCTATGGGCCTAATCATTCCGTCCACTATCCACTTTGCAAAACCTGAACAGTTTACCCCGCCCCTTATGTCTTTAAGTCTTTGATCGGGGCGAATAGCTTTAACAATATCATCCTCGGTCTGAGGCCTTCCGTCCATCAGATGAACAGGCTTACCGAATTCATCAAAGGTCCCGTCTTCCATATAGACCAAGGTCTTCAATCTATCCCGAACGGTATCGGAAGCAGCTTCTACACCGTTATAAAAAATAGGCGGATTAAAGATATCCCAGGGAAGCATATCTTTTGTAATGTCTTTTAGTTTTAAAAGAGGCAGATAATATAAATTTTCAAAGGGAATACCGACAGATATATCTTTTCGTACATAGGCGTTAAAAAGACAGATACTTATTAAGGACTTATTTTTTGAAGATGAGGGTCTTATACTCAAATAAAGCTCAGGGTTTTCGCGAGGATAAATTTTAATACAGTCAGGAGCTCCCGTTTCATAGTTTCTATATAAAATCCATGTCCCCTGCGGAACTTTTTCGAGGTTTGAAAACTCTGTGTCTACAGGGCTTACAACTACAGCAAGAAGATTTTTTTCTTTTAGATACACAGACCTCACCTTAAAAAGATTACCTTGAGAGTCTATTTCAATCTGCAAGTGCTTTAGGGCTATTGTCCCAGGAGAATCAAGCAGCCAATCTCTTGCAATATCTCTTCTCACCAAGGCTGAATCGGGAACTCTGTCCAGGGGGACAAGAGGAATAAGTCCGTCATCGGTTTTTAAAAACTCACTGCCGTATGACTCCTTAATCTCGTCATCAGAATAAACCGAAAAAACCAAAAGAGAAAAAAACAAGATAAAAATATATCTTTTGAACTTAATGTTAAGGCTGCCCATGTTCATAGTATCGGATAAATTGGGTAGAAACTTAATCGTTTATGTTTATCAATCCGCCTCTCTTGCAATTTGGCATACGAGTTCAATATCATTCGCAAAATAATCATCGTCCATATTGATAGTTACAAAATAGGAATTATAAAACAAATGATGGCTGCGGCTGTCCCATGATATTATATAACGCTTATCCGTTTCTATTTGATTTGGTCTAAATATTTTACGGGCGAAAGTTTTTTTCATCGTATCAGTTTCAATTTTGGAAAAGAGATCTACGCCGTTTAACTTTATGGATATTCCTTCTTTTTTCATTTTTTCAATGTAAAAATTTCTTACCGTAAAATGAATGATACTGCAATTTCGCAGCTGAATGTCCTTTTTCATGCTTCCGTAAAATATAATTTCGGCAATCGCCATATTGTTTTTCGACAGAACTCCTTTGGAATAAGGGACAATCTTAGAACTCTGCCAATGGTAACCTTTTGCGATAGAAATGTCCATTGAGTCGGAATATTTTTCAAATTCCTCCGAATAAGGAAACTTTCTATGATCCGACATTGTTGCATGTCCTGTTTCCATATAAATATCAAAGCCGTCGTTCATAAGTTCTTTGACTGTGGTTTGTCCCAATTTTATTTTTGTGTCATTTATGGTTAGCATAGGGGCTTTTACAGGTAAGCCGATAATAAGATATGTCATTGTACAAAACAATAAGAACAATAAAGAGCCGAAAAAAGCAAGCATTGCTTTACCTGTACGCTTCCTCGCATTAAACACAGCCATAATCGGAACAAGAATTACAGTTCTTACTAAAACAGCCGTTGCCGACTGAAATTTTGTACCCTTATAGATAATCTGTATTACAAAAAGAATAGCTATCACAAACATCAAACCGTATACAAAAATTTCGCCTATGCTCAGGTTATCCGTTCAGGTAATAGGCGGCAAAAGCAAATGAAATACCTAAAAATGCCGGCATACTGATGTGTAAAAGTTTCCCCAAAGTTTTTACCTCTTTTATTTATTACTATGTTTTACGATAAAGTATTTATGCGGCATCATCTATGCTGCATTCCAAAACAGATAGTATGTATCTCTTGCTACACTTAACCTTAAACTTAAAATACATATCTTATCGCCGAATACTTTTGCGAAATCTATTTTTTCAACCAACTGTTTGTGTATTTGAAAAAGCAAATCCAGATTTGTAAAATACTTCCCGTTTTCCGCTTTTATTGTAAACTCCGGCTCTTCCTCATAATTTGAAATACATATTTTTACCTCAGTTTTTTTAATCGCAATTCTTGATAGATATTTATCAGCTTCTTCTTGGCTTATATTTTCGGCATTCTCTTTATAAAATTTTTCTTTTAGATCTTTTTGTGTATACATATGTTTACCGTCTATTGTTATGTCCATTCCGGAAAGAAGATTTACAGACAATTCTTTATCTTCACTATCATAGATAACATAATTTTCAATTTCTTTCATTTCTAAAAGATTGTTCACGCATTTTATAAAGCTTTTTTTTGTTTCGATATTATCTTCAATAATTCCGAGATAAAAATAATCGCCCGCTTCAAGTGAATACAGCAGCTTTTTATTTTGTCTGATTAAAGGCGCATAAAGTATAGCTCTGTCCACAGGATTCACAGCTTCAAATTCCAAAAAATAAAGAGCATCCAATGTACTATCACAATCGCATGCATTTTTTATCAAATCGGGCATATCGTATCTTGATAAAAGTCCACTCAAAATATCATAAATATCCCTGCCTTCATCGGAACAAACTACCGATAAATAATAATTTTGAAAAAGTGCATAGTCCAATACTCGGTTTCCTATAATGTTCATCATCATAGTATCTATATTTTCTACTCCGATAATATGATAAAAGATTTTCGCGCTTTCTCTTACTTTTCTTTCTATTGAAATATCTTCAGCATAGCGGTCAGGTAAATCCTCACTAAGGGCTGTAATTTCATAACTGAAATTCGAATTTGGTTCAAAAATATGCAGTTCTTTTGCAAGCAAGGGCTCTTGCTTTTCTTTTTTTAGCAAGAGGGCTGTTTGCTGAAAAACATCTTTTTTTATCATAAAATACAGATAGTATTCTTTAGCTGCAAGAATATCGGAAAGATGACTTATAAATTCCATATGGTCATGATACTCTTTTTTAGGGCGGATTTTTATACCGGTTTTTTCTTCCACCCACTTAATAATACCTGCATAGGAAGAGCTCAAGGGTAAACAGTCATTGTTTCTAACCAAAAGCTCGGATAAAAAGTCCTTAAAGGAGCGGTCTTCATACACAAAGTTATGTTCATCTTCTTTCGATATACTTAAAGAAAAATACTTATTGACACAGGATATAAATGCATCTTTTGTTGTCGATGTGCAAAAATACTCCGCGATCTTTTCTGCAAAGGCCGAGTAGCCGAGTTTTTTCATCTTCAGTAAAATCTGCATTTTGATAAACATAAATAATATAGAGAATGAAGCTTTTAATTCTTTCATTTCTATTTCGGTTAGGCTTATGCTTTTTGTATTTTTTATAATATGCTCTTTATTTTCCGAATTTGTAACGGACACCTTGTTTTGTCTTAATTCAAGCCTATCCTTTGTTTTACAAATAAAATAGTTATCTTCTTTTTTGCTATGATAAAAAATTAACTGATACGGCACTCTATAAAAAATTTCATTCCTTTTTTTTGTTTTGCCCTTATATATCCAGCCTGCATAATTTTCTCCGAAAACAATACCTGCCGTATCAAAATTCGATATAGAAACACCCGACAAAATTCCGCCTACTTCAAGAGTGTCAAGCATTTTAGGAATTATAAATCTGACAATCTCTTTTTCTTCATATACACCCATTTCGTGCAGTCTTTTTGTCATAATTATTATTCTTTCAAAAAGATTTTCCGGAAAGTCATCAGGATTCGCAAATGTTACATCATTGCAATTTTCTTCAGTGTACTCTCCGTCTTGCTCATAATCCAAATAATAAGCCAACGGAATTACCTTTCTTTTTGTTTTATTAAACATATTTAAGAAACTCAAAATAATCACCTCTTCTTTGTTTATTGTTCAATTATTGCATTCTATAAATCTCCCCTATCAGCTCCAGATTATACAAAATAATAATCTTATCTGCCGTTCCGCCTGTGGAGATATTGTTTTTTTCGCACCATGCAGAAAATTCGGTAACAGCGGTTTCTTGAGCCGGCCATTCCTCTATGTAAAGGAGACTGTGAGCTTTTTTTTGTACTTCAAGTAAGGCCTTTTCCCCCTTGCGTTTTATAATTGTAGTGTCGCAAGTTGTTTCAATCATCTTAACAATAATTTGTGCAAAATCCTCACTTCCTAAAAGAGCTTTTTCATAAAGGGGAAGCCAAACTTGAAAGTGCTCTGCGAAGCCTGAGAGAGCCAAGCCCCTCACTCCCCCGCTCCCTAAATTATTAAAGGCTTGCAAAGAGGCAGGGGAACAGGATTTAAGTTCAAAATCTTTTTTTAAGGGAAGAGAAAAGGCTGATATTTCCCTGCTTAAATCGACAAAGGATTTTTTTTCTTTTATTATGCGGAAGGTGCAGGCGTTCAAAATAAGAAGCAAAAATAAGGCTCCCTTGTAGGTGTTCACTCCTCCCGTTAAATCGAAGAGGCATTTTTCTTGTTTTTTTCCGTATTCGCGCAAAGTTTCAAAGGAAGCACAATCTTTTGCACTTAAATTTTTAATTGCATTCCCGATTAGGGGAATACATTCAAGCATGAGTAAAAAGTCCATATCCTTGTGGGAGCCTTGGGAATTAGCCGTAACACAGCCGAAGCCCAAGGGACGGCATAGCTCTGAAAGGAGGGAACTCTCGGTTAAATTGCCTAAAGTTTCAAAAAGCTCTTTATCGGAAAGCTGCTTGCCGTAAAACGGCTTACCGTAAGACCAATCTTTATGCACTTTTTTTAAGATAAAATCCATAACGTCTTTTTGGGAATGAGTGCGGCTTCTTGCACAGATAACGGCATCTTTTTCGCACAAAAAACATTTCCGCCTCTGATTATCTTTGGGAAAATCGCTGCGCGAAAAAAGTTTTTCCGTATTTAAAACATCAATATCGGCAAGGCGGCCTAAAGCTTCGGTATTTTCAATTTGTATGCTTAAAGCCTTCACTTCCAAGGGAGGGGCATCTACAATCAAAAAAAAGATTAAACCTTCTTCATCCGTGTAGGAGTGAAAAATCTTGACAGGCTTCATCTTTTTTTTACATTCCAAAAAAATGCGGTATACAATCCAATTCGATTCGATTGAACCTTTTTTCTCACCCGGAATATTAGCCCTTATCACTACAAGGCTTGAAGACGGGAAACTGTGTAAAAGCTTTTTTTCAAAAGCATCGGTCTTTTCTCTTTTTTCCAATAAGGATAGGCTCATCTTTTCTCCAGTATTAATTATTTTTTTCTTTTAACGAACTTAGAAAATTATATGTCGCTTCCGGTAAAAATGAGCGGACGTCTTCAAGACTATTATTTTGAAATGCACTTCTTACTTGAGTTGCAGAAATTATTTTGTTGTTATGAGTTTTTTTCCGTTCAATTATTTTTACCTCGCATTTTGGATGCAGTTCATTTAACAGGGTTTGATTATATATTTCCGTACTCGGATCCAAGGGTTCTTCTCCCAAAAAGCGGGTTTTAATATTAAATAGAGGTACAAAATATTTTAAAAATATTCTTGCATCGAGCTGGGTTTGATTTTTGCTAATCAAAGTTTTTTCTTTTAAAAAATAAGACGGAAAGGTTGCAGAACTTATTAAAAACTGAGATGAGGGAAGCACTATTACATTTTTTAAGTCTTCAGTATTTTTTTTGATAAGCATAAAGCGGTCTTGAAAAGAAAAAAAACTTTTATCTGTTTCAACCGCAAAAACCAAAAGGCGTTTATCGGTACCGCAATGCTCTAAAGCCTTTTCTATTAAGTACCTATGCCCAAGGGTAAATGGATTTGCATTCATAACGATTGCAGCGTTTTCGGTTTCCCTTATATCGCCGGGGCAAAGGGGAAGAAGTTCATTTTTTAAAACATCTTCTATCGTGTTTTCTCCACGATATAATAAGGCAGAATCATCCGATGAGGCTAAGCTTATAAAACCGGCCCCCGTAAAAAATGAAACGCTTGATCTTTTTGTAAATATAAAGAAAGACTTATAGCCCTCGCCGTAGGCTTCTTTTAAGAGGGCCGAAAGAATTTCATCGGTAAGGCCGAGGCCCTTAAATTCATCCTTGACGGCAAAGCATTTTAAGATATTTTTTTCACGCCCTCCGCAGGCAGCCAAATTGTCGGCCTCATCAAAGATGCCGTAAACACTTTCAAGAGAATCTTCAATAAGACTATTTTCTTTTAAAAGAGCCGAAAATTCTTCTTTCCGGCTCTTTATTTCTAAATTGATTTTTTGTAAATTAGTCATTTACCTTAGTTGAGGCTTTTTAAATACTCTTCACGGCCCAGCTTGTAAAGGTTATTCCCCTTAGAATCGATGATGCATGTTACGGGGAAGTCTTCAACATAGAGCTTACGGACAGCTTCAGCTCCCAAATCTTCATAGCAGATGACCTCAGCCGATTTTATTCGGCTTTTGATTAGGGCGGCAGCTCCTCCGATAGCGGCAAAATAGCAGGCTCCATGCTCTATTATTTTTGCAACCACATCATCGTTTCTTTTTCCCTTTCCGACCATGGCCATGAGTCCCTCATCTAAAAGCTGGGGAGTATAGGCATCCATGCGGTAGCTGGTGGTAGGTCCTGCAGAACCTATGGGCTCTCCGGGCTTTGCAGGACTCGGTCCTACATAGTACATGACGGAGCCTTTTACATCTATCGGGAGTTTTTCTCCCTTTTCCAAAAGTTCGCATAGGCGTTTATGAGCTGCATCCCGCCCTGTATAAATATAGCCCGTTAATAAAACGATATCTCCGGCCTTAACATCTTTTAAATCTTCCCTTGTAAGGGGTGTTGTAAGTTTTTTCATTTCAGACATTTTCATCATCCTCCCTTATAAAGTAACTTCCTTATGGCGTGTTGCATGACAATTTATATTTACACAAATAGGAAGACCTGCAATGTGTGTAGGATAGGTTTCAATTAGAACTCGCAAAGCTGTAGTCTTTCCGCCGTAACCTTGGGGGCCAATCCCTAAGGCATTTACTTTTTCAAGCATTTCTTTTTCTAAATCTGCATAGAAGGGATCGGGGTTATAACTATCCATCGGTCTCATTAAGGCTTTTTTGGCTATTAAGGTTACCTTATCTACAGTGCCGCCTATTCCGACTCCTACAACAATGGGAGGACAGGGGTTGGGCCCTGCAAGTTCTACAGTTTCCAATATGAATTTTTTTACCCCCTCAAGGCCGTCGGAAGGTTTAAGCATTGCAAGGCGGGACATATTTTCGGAGCCGAAGCCCTTGCCTGCAAACATAATATGAAGTTTATCGCCGGGAACAATATTATAATGAATTACGGCAGGCGTATTATCCTTTGTGTTTACCCTGTTGTAAACCGGATCGGCAACAACGGATTTTCTTAAATATCCTTCAGTGTAGCCCTGCCTTACACCCTCATTGATAGCGTCTTCAATGTAGCCGCCTTCAATGTGTACATCTTGTCCGATCGTAACAAAGATTACGGCCATTCCCGTATCTTGGCACATGGGCGAATTCGTTCTTTTTGCAATATCGGCGTTTTCTATAATCTGATCGAGAGTATCACGGGCCAGACTCCATTTTTCGGCTTCCCGCGACATCTTTAAACTTGTTAATACATCTTGCGGAAGATAATAGGCAGCCTCAATGGCCATCCTCTTAACTTCTTCCGTAATTTTTTTTGCTTCTACAATGTGCATACTCAAAAATACCCCCAAAAGTTATTCTTGGGGGTAATTATAGAACATTAAAAGATTACTGTCAATGATGAAGGATAGGCTTACAGTTTAATTGTCTCCACCATATATCTGATGGAATTTCCTGTTTTATCGTATTGATGTTTTTCGATTACAAAGACGAGGCTTGTGTTTGTATTATCGATGATTACTTTTTTGATTGCATAATCGCGTACACCTGATCTGGTCTTTCCTTTTTGACCTGTTGATTTTTTTATCTTATTGCCGCTGGGTTTGATTATTTCAACTTCAATATAAAAAGAAGCTTCTAAATTGGATTTTTTATCCTTGTAGAGCATTACCTTGTACTCATCATTGGTTTCAAAATCTTTAAAGATCAAGGTTGTTTCGTTTATTGTAGAATTTGTGGCCGAATAAATAGCCCTGCCTTCATTTTTATCGCTTATATTCCATTTTGAAAGAGAAAAATTAGCCCTGTCTAAAAGGCTTAAAAATATATTTTTACTGTCTTTATCGGCTGTCTCTGAGGTAGGGCTTGTTATAAAGCGGCCTGAAGGCAAAAACTTATTTTCTGCTACATCTACTCCATAAATTTCTGCATAAGCACGATAGGTTTGATCTGTTAAACCGTATTGTCCGAAAGCAAATTTGCTTCCGTCAGGTGAAAAACCTAAATTAACAAAGGTAGCAATATCGCCTGCAAAAAGAAAAAAAGCACAAAAAATAAAACAAAAAGAAATCAGAGCTTTACGCATAATAACACCTCTCATCTAGCTAAAGTATCGGCTTAAAAAAAAAGAACTAAAGCATTTTTACCCTTGCGATAAGGCCGGTTCTTTTTTTGTAAAATTGTACATGGTTTTAAGGGCTGCAAGGGGGCCTATTATCGAAATAAGCACAAATGTTAAAAGAAAACAGCCGAGTATCCAAATAAAAGAAGGGTTTAAAAAAGGCAGCTTCATTCCTGTAACAATTGCCCGGTTAAATAAAAAAACAATCAAACACGATAGAGCTGTACCTATAATCGCTCCCGACATGCTTATAATAAGAGACTCCAAAACTGCAAGCTCAAATAACTTTTTTTTGGTGCTTCCTATTATCCTTAACATTCCGAATTCTTCTTTGCGCTCATTAAAAATCGAAGAAAAAGAAACCGCCAAAACTATAAATGAAAGAAGCCATAGGATTGCAATAAGAATATAAACATAGATATTCAAGCTTGAAATACTTGAAGATATATTTGTCATCATTCTTTTTGATATTAAAGGATAGATTTCTTCTCCCTTAAATTCTTCCCTTATCTTTTTAGCAACAGCTTTTACATCGTATCTTGGGTTTATTTTTACCATAACACTTGAAATCAAATTTTCATCTTTCGCAACAGGATGCTGCATAATTCTTTCATATTCTTTTGCAAGTTTTCTTGCATTTTCTATTGTCATAAAAATAGAATTATCGAATCCCATTCCGGTTTTGCTCAAGCGTCCTGCAATAACAAAGGGCTGATTAAAAAATTTTACTTGAGAATTATAATCTCCCGATATATTACTTCCAACCACAATTTGATTATCTAAAAGAGGAAGTTTTATTTGTTTTTTAAGCCAAGGTTTTACATTAAAATCGGAATCAAAATCAATACCGATAATTTGCAAAGGAAAAGAACAGCAGCCTGCAGAAAGGGTTGCAATAAAAAGCTGGGGAGATGCAAGTTCAACGCCTTCAATTTTTTTGATGCGTTCCACGACTTCCGCATCAAAATAGAAACTATTCGGCTCCCCTCTCAATAAGGCACTTTCAATTTTTGAATCATAGCCTTGAGGAACGACAATAATATCTGCACCCAGACGGTTCGACAGGGACGACATTCCCCCTTTTAAACTTTTTACCAAAAAGCTGCCTGCAAATAAACTAAAGGCTAAAACAGCCGTAAGAATAATTAAGCTTGCAGTTCTAAAAGGCTTTCTCTTCATGTTTAATTTTGCAAGCTCAAATACTGTCAGTTTTTTTATCTGTAAATTTTCCATAAAAATTCATTGCAAAAAAAATACTTAATTTTCTTTTGCATCCTTTAATGCAGTTTCAACAGCATCCTTAAACAGTTTATAAGAAATTGAAGCACCGGCGATTACATCGACCTCATCAATGTTTTGAGCCTCAACCAATTTTTGACCGTACTCTGCCGAGCGTAAAACCGAGGCTTGGGCAATCTTATAAAGCCCCATGTTCTTTATAACACCATCCGTTTTCCCGTAATCGGGGCCCTTTAGGTTTCCGTTTTTTTCGTAGGATAAAAAGGTACATTCTACTATCTTATTGTTTTCAACCTTTATTTCGACTTCCGCCGTTCCACCCCAATCATCTTTAAGCCCCGAAAGAGCCTTATAGACACCGTCTTTATATTTTACGGTTTTCTTTGTTTCCGGTTTTGAACAAGAAAAAATACAAGTAACACAAAGTGCAGCCAAAATAATTTTATAATGCTTCATACATTCTCTCCTCTTGCAGGTCTTACCCTACTCATTTTTTCGATTCTTGCTATCTTACCATGCTCAAGAACAACCATCCGTTCAGCCTGATCTGCGACCTCAGGATCGTGGGTTACAACTATGATTGTACTTCCGGCATTGTGAAGCTTTTCAAAAATTTCCATAACAAGTTTTTCGTTTTTTTCGTCAAGGTTTCCAGTAGGTTCATCGGCAAGGAGGAGCTTTGGATGATTTATCAGGGCTCGTGCAATACAGACACGCTGCTGCTCTCCCCCCGATAATTGATTGGGAAGATGCTTGGCTCTTTCTTTTAAGCCCACACTTTCAAGGGCTTCAAGGGCTTCTTTTTCATCGGGGAGGCTGTGATAATATTGGGCCATCATAACATTTTCAAGGGCTGTAAGATAATTTACAAGATGAAATTGCTGAAAAACCAAGCCTATCATATCCCTTCTGACTATGGTCAATTCTTTAGAAGAAAGTTTTGAAATATCCTGTCCGGCCAAATCAATCTTTCCCAAAGAAGGCTTATCCATACAGCCTATTATATTCATCAAAGTGGTTTTGCCTGAACCCGAAGGTCCCATTATAGAAAGCCACTCCCCTTCTTCAACCGTCAAATTTATTTTATCGAGGGCTTTAAGATCTCCGTATATTTTAGAAATTTCGGTTAAGGTTAAAATATTCATAAATTAATTCTCCTTAAAAATTTAAGATTACTCTCCGCGCAAAACAAGAGCAGGATCCACATCCACAGTTGCCCTTACGGGAAAGAGGGATGAAACAATGGTGATGACTATGGAAGAAATAACGGTAAAGGGAGCCAGTCTTATGGGAAAGGAAACCTCTCTTGCAAAGACGCTTATACTTACATTATTTGCAAATAAGTAGCCGAGCCCCACTCCCAAAACCCCTCCCATAAGGCCGAGCATAACAGCTTCTCCCAAAAAATCTATAACAACACTTTTATTGGAGGCACCTAGGGCTTTTTTTAAACCGATTTCTTTTCGGCGTTCAACTACTACAGCCATCATGGTTGTAGTTACGCATATCATAGTCAAAAACAAAACGATGATTGTAACAATCCAAACAAGGGCTTGTAGTTTACTTAAAACCGTGTCCTGGGATTCTGTAACACGCTTAACAAGACGGGGGGTAATGCCTTCAGCATTTTTTAAAACTTTTTCGGCAATCAAATTAAGATAATCCCTGTTTCCGTCAATACTGCATTCGATTACATCGAAGACATCGTTATAGCCTATAATATTTTTTATATCTTCAAGGCTCATAAAGATAAACTCTTCTTCAACACCTCCGGTAGTAACGATGCCTGAAACCTTGAACTCGTTTACGGTTACATCGCCGTCAGGCTTAGGAGTGTTTACAATAAAATTATCTCCTACGGATAAACCTATAGCCTTACTGATTTCATGGCCGATTAAAACTTCTTTTTTTTCGTTAGGCCATTGTCCGCGTACAAGCCAATAGGGACTATTGTTCTTTGCATTTATAAGATTGGTTGCGGCTATCATATAGGGCTGCTCGTTTACCTTTGCAGGTTTATAAATATAAGGAGCAAAGCCTACAAGTTTTTCAGATTCTATTTCTTTTTTTATTTTATCGATTTGCTCTTTGCTTATTTTTATATCGCTTTCGGAAGGAAGAAATATCATATTTGCTCCGTATGAGCGGAACACAGTTCCCATCTGCCGCGGAATGTCGTAATAAATAGTCAATAAGCCCGATAAAACGGTTGAACCGATTGCAATAGCCAGCAAAGCTACCAACATTCTTGAACGGCGCCGCACTAAAGAACTTATTATCATTTTAAAATACATCTTATTTTTAGTCATATCTTAAAAACTCCTTAAAACTTAAATGCGGACTCTTATTTTCCGTGTAAAACTTCCGTGGGATTCAGTTTTAATAAATATTTTACCGACGGAAGACTTCCCAAAAGGGTAATTAAAAAAATAATAAGCACCACAATAGGAATGACCATGGGAGCCGGAGGAATTGCAGAACCGAAAACGCTTCGGCCTATTATCTGCGTTAAACCCAAGCCTATAAAATATCCGGCAGAGCCTCCGATAATTCCTATCACCATAACCTCGGTTAAAACCGAAACGGTAACTGCAATATTGCTGGCCCCGATAGCTTTTTTTAAACCGATTTCGGCCCTTCTATCCATAACGCTTGCAGTTACCAAGTTTGAAATACCTAGGGCCGAAGCTATCAAACTTAAAATCGTAATTAAAAGCATGAGAAGGGTTGTTTTATTTAAAATAGCACCTTCCGATTCTGCCACTTGTCTTATCGGCTTTGCAACCGCATCGGTTATAACTTCCTGAATCTGATAACAAATGCTGCTTACATAGGCGGTACAATACCATATTTCCATTTCCTTTATCGTTAGACTTAAAGGGCTTCTTGCAGCCTTTCTTGCCAAATCATTGTCGGGAGTTGTCAAGGCACTTACCTCGATGCTTTCACAAACATTTGTCTTTCCTAAAAATTCTTGGGCCGTATGCAAGGTAGTAAAAATTACCTCATCTTCATTGCTTCCAGAATTAAAGATTGCAGAGACCTTTAAGGTTTTAGAGGCTGCAGCGCTTGTCAGTTTAATTTCATCCCCTACCCTAATATTGTTTCTTCCCGCAAAAAGACTTCCTACCATGCAGGAAGAATTATCATCATCCGAAACCCAGTTTCCGTTTACCTCCCACCAGGTACGCATTCTTCTTATTCCGGTTATAACCTCCTGCCCCGTATGCAAGTCTATCAAAAAATCAAACCATGTACCCGACAAGCGGACAGGCTTATCCGCCCCGGCATAGTCAACTTGCACATTTAAAAATGGCGCATAATCGACAATATTGTATGCCCAAAATATGGTTTTAATCTTATACAATTCATCTTCTTTTAAAAATTTTTTTGTATTTCCGGATTCTTCCCCGTAAATATCATCTAAAAGAGAAGATTCCTTATGAGCAACATTAATATTGGCTCCATAGGTTTTAAGTTCTTGGTTTACCTTATCTCCTACACCCAGCATTGTGTTAAGCATAGAAGTTGAAAGGCTTGCTCCTAAGGCAATCGTAAAAGCTATCATTACCATTTTTCCTTTTTGCCTAAAAAGGGAGCCGGCTATCATTCTCCAAAACATAACATCTCCTATAAAAACTTTTTGCTATTTAAAACGATGAGCCTCAGACTCAAGGTCGGATATTTTTATTTTAATATTCCCGGCATGCACAATATAAGGAATAGGAACAGGATTACATCCTCCGGGAAAACCTATGGTAGCCTTATTCATAACTACATCGCAAAGTTTGCAGATTACTTCATTATTCCTTTCAAAATAACCGCTGGGGCCGCAGATATCGCAGGCATCAAGGCCTACCCCATACGCACCTTCACTTTTTTTTATGGCAATAAAGCGCATGCTGATTCCTTCTTCCGTTATATATTCATAGCGGTGAAGTTTGTCGTCCTCCAGCTGTTCTAAAGAAATAACAGCCATACCGTCTTCGATTGTATAATTTTCAGGCGGAGATAAGGGAACCTCCCTGTCCACATAAAAACGCAAAACGGATAAAGAAAAAACCGAAATCAATAAAAGGCTTAAAGAAAATCGAGCCCATCTTTTTGCATTCCGTTTTTTTGCTTTTATCTTTCTTAATTCTGCATTATTATTATATGCTTCGGTAATTTTAATATTTTTTTTCCATAAAAGAATCGGAGCAAAAATTATAAACACAATAACTGCAAATATGAAAAAGTTTCCGTTATTTACCACCGTTGCAATAAGCCAAAAAATAAAATCATTCCGCGGAATTATTCTTAAAGAATATAGGCGCTGTATAATCACAATAATTTGAGTTATTCCGAAAATACAAAGAGAAGCTATTACGGTAACTTTTAATTCGATATCGGATAGCTTTATCAATGTTTTATAAATCGAAAGACTTGCAAGAATAATAAAAACTATTCCAAGTAAGTAGCCTATAAGTCTATATAGAACAAGGGTGCTTACGGCACTTTCACCGTAATTAACCAAGGTTGTCGAAAGAGTTATAATAACGGGAAGATAATAAAATATGCTTGATGCCGTATATAAAAAGACGGCTGTACTAAAAACATTTTCATATACTAACGAAGTTTTTGTTTTTGCTTTAAACAATAAAAGAACAATTAAAATTAAAAAAAAGATACTGACGGGAATCATCGACCAAAAGGCAAAATTGGTTCTGTTTATGTAATTAGGAATAGACCTTAATATTGCAGAAACAATACTGCCGATAAATCCTGTAAGTATACCGAATAAAATAATATATCTTTTCTTTTCGGGTCTTTGGGTTCTAAACGAAGCAAAAACTACTGCAAGGACTAAGGCAAAGCCGATACCGGCTTCAATGCCCCTTATATAAAACTTTAAGATAATGCACCTCCCAAAACGCCAAAAATAACCGCCGAAGCCTCAGCCCCGACGGTTACAAATTAAATGAGTAAGTTAGTATTAAATTATACTACTACCGATTGGGCAAGTCTACCACTGGGGTCCTGTCCATTCAAAATCTTTCCATTCAACAACGATGGGTTCCGTCCAGAAGCGTCCGGTAACACCTGTTTCTTTATCGACGTGGATAAGATAATCATTTCCCGGTGCTTTAATTTCAAACTTGATGTTGTACTTACCTAAGCCTTCTTCAAATTTTACGTTAGCACCATAGTGAGGTCCGTCACTGGCGTTCATAGGCATAAATGCAACTTCCTGTACCTTTGAAGAACCTACTTTTTGGATGTAAGCCTTAACACGTAAGTAAGGAACAAAGTCGCCTACACCGTAACCCAATGCTGCGCCTTTTTCATTGGCGGCAATATCGGCTTCCATGTGGCAGTCAGCTTCGTTCTTTGACAAGCTGTTACCGGCAGGTTCCATATCTACAGGCTGAAAATAAACACCTGCAACCGTTAAGATTCCGGCATCCTGCTCATCGCCGATGGGGAACTCGTCAAAACCGGCAGCGCCCTCTTCTTGAGGTGTAGGAGCAGCAGGTTTTTCTGCGGCAGGAGCAGGTTTCATTCCCTGATCTGCCGGTTTTTTTTCGCATGATGTAATTACAAAAGCAATTGCAAGCAGTGCAAAAATACAAGATAAAGTTTTTTTCATGTAAAAACTCTCCTTTATATTTAATTTTTTTGGCCTAAATTAATTATTCTTTGCCTTCTTCTTTCTTTTTTAATTCGGCAAGAATCTTTTTATTTTTTTTGACATATAAGCTCGAAAAAACAATAATCGTAATTAAAACGATTATTTGAGGTATCAAACTTTCATAGGTTGCATATATGCCTAAAAAATCCAACTCAAAATTTTGCATCCACGGGATTATGGTTTTACCGACTACTCCGGCAGCCTGCAATTCCGAAACTCCTTTTCCGGTAAACGAAAAACAAAGTATGTACATCAAAATACTTGTCACCGTAAAAAAAGGCTTCAAAGGCAGCTTTACGCTTAAAAACCTAAAAGCAAGAAAGACGGCAATCAAAATTACTGCCGATAATACAACAGCTAAGATCATAGCTCTTTGACCGCTTGCTCCTTGAACGGGAACTCCTTGGAAGAACAAAATAAGCTCGGCTCCTTCCCTTGCAACGGCAATAAAGGCCGCAAAGATTAAAACCCATTTATTGCCGGTAGATACGGAAGATTCAACCTTCTTTTGAATGTATCTTTCCCATGCTTCCGTTTCGGACTTTGAAATCATCCAGTTGCTTACATAGAATAAAACTATTACAGCAACAAACATACCGATGCCTTCAAAAATTTCTTGAGCTATACCGCTTTGCGCTCCTGCCAATAGTCCGAATAAAAAGGCCAGCACAATGCTTATCAATATGCCTGCAAGAGCTCCTACATAAACGGAAGAGATGTACTTCTTTTTTCCGGTTTTTACAAGATAGGCGATAATAGCCGCTATAACCAAAATAGCTTCCAAACCTTCACGCAATATAAGTACAAAACATGAAATAAAGGTTGCAACAGCGGCAGATTTTCCGCTTCCTCCCTTGTTATTTGAAGTGCCGTCAAGTTCAGCGGCATCATGGTAGAGCATTTCAATAAGAGCATCCTTATGAGCTCTTATCATTTCGTTATCTTTATCGCTTTTTACGTTTTTTCTGTATTCATAGAAAGCATTCTCAACGGCCGTTTTTCTCGCACCGGAAAGATAGCTCATCGTTATCTTTTCCATTCCCTTAGATTCGTAATATCTAAAATAAGCGGCATTTACTTCATCATAAGCTTCACGGGTCTTACCCTGTGTATATAATTCATAAGCATTATTCAGGTGAATTTCCATTTTTTCGACTATTTTTGTCCATGAACTCAAGTCCTCTTTTTCTTTTGCTGAAATAGAAAACAAACAAATGAATAAAAACAAAAATAATAAAAGATGTTTATAAAGTTTTTTTAACATATTAGCTCCAATTTTGTAATAATGGACTTACAAAATCTAATTTAAGTATATCAAGTCAAAAAAATAATGTCAAGGTTCTCTTACATATTTTTTAAGTTTTTTTTAAGATTAAATGAGAAATGTAAAAATCAGCTAATAGTCAACTCTCCGTCATTCATTCTATATATGATACTGTCTTCATTTAGAATTCTTGAATCGTGAGTTACAATCAAAACGGCAGTGCCTAAATTATTAACAGTTTTTATAAGGTTCATAACCGTTTCTGAAGTTTCTTTGTCAAGATTTGCTGTAGGTTCGTCTGCAATGAGCAATTTAGGAGAATTCATAAGAGCTCTCGCTATCAGCATTCTCTTTATTTCTCCGCCGGATAAATTTTGAGGCATCTCATTTTTTAAATGAGCTATATCCACAAGTTCCAAAAGACTTAAAGCCCGTCCCTCACTATCGCCGTCCCTGTTAAACAAAAAAAACGGAACTCTTACATTATCAAAAACCGAAAGATTAGGCAAATAAGCCAAAGACTGAGGAACAAAGCCTATTACTTCATTGCGGTAAAAGCTTTTATCGATGTCATTCATAGAAGAAAGGTCCTTATCTTCAAAAAATACCTTCCCTTCAGTGGGATCCAAAATACCCGATATCAAATTTAGAAAGGTTGTTTTTCCGGAGCCTGAACGCCCAACAATAAATACAAAGTCCGAAGCATCAATCGTAAAATCGACATTTTTTACGGCAAAAAAAGAAGTCTTACCTCTGGTGAAGGCTTTTGAAAGAGATTTTGTTTTTAAAAGCATAAGTTTCCTTCTTTGTATTAGTTTACTCGATATTTGTTTATTCGCATTTTTCCTTGCGTGAAAGAAAAACATAAACTGCACTTACTGCCATTAAAGTAATAGCCAATAAAATAACTACAGGCTTTGTATACATATTACAAGCCATATTTGAGTGCTTACAAGTGCCTATAACAAGGGTTTCAAGCAAAATCAGAACACCTCCGATTCCGATATTATAAACGGATATTCCGAAGCGGGATTTTTTACAGATAAAAAAAGCGAGTCCTGATAAGGCAATCAAGCCGCCCAAAAGTCTTACGGCTTCTCCCATCCAATGGCATTTCATAAAACCGCCTCCGTCTTTTGGAGGGCATACATGGGCAAAGCCGAACGGAGCAAATAAAACCAATAACCCGATTATAATAATAAGTACACTAAATATGTATCTTTTCATTTTTATCTTCCTATAGAATTTAAAATATTGTCTTAAACATAATAAACACATCAAAAAAAATGTCAACACAATATTACATAAATTTTACTCTTTTTATAATTTAACTCTTGTTTTTATATATACCCTCATATCAGGCAACCGCACCAGAATGTTTATGAAGCGGTTACCTTCTTTACTGTGCGAAATTTTGAACAAAATTTCGCACATTTTTCAAAAAAGGGCAAACGCATCATGAGGGTAAATAAAATAGCAAAAAAATAGGCTGTGAATACCCCTCTTGCAGACGCATAGCGGCGAAAGGCGGGTTGAACAGCCTATGTTTTTTGCGAAGATAAAACTCTGATGCGTTTGCCCTGCCCCTCATATTGACCTCGGTAATTTTTTTTTATATAATACCGCCGATTATGGATATCTTCGATATTATAGGCCCCATTATGATAGGGCCGTCCAGTTCGCACACGGCAGGAGCCGTCAGAATAGGATATTTAACAAGGGTTCTTCTTGCAGAACCGGCTATAAAGGCAAGAGTATATTTACATGGTTCCTTTGCCTACACCTACAAGGGTCACGGTACCGATAGGGCAATTGCAGCAGGCATTATGGGGATGAAGCCCGAAAATGAGCGTATCAGAAACAGCCTTACCCTTGCAAAAGAGCAAGGTTTGGACATCACCTTTGAACCTATAGACATTCCTAATGCGCATCCGAACACCGCTTTAATTGAAGTAACAGGCATTGACGGAAAGGAGCTTTTCGTTCAAGGTTCATCTATAGGGGGCGGGAATATCTTAATTACCAAAATAAACGGAAAGCCTGTAGAGCTAAGCGGTAAAAATCCGACACTGGTGGTAGAATATCAGGATATTCCGGGAAGAATAGCTGCCATAACCAGCGTAACGGCAAAACACAAGATAAATATTTCTCAAATTCATATCGGAAGGGATTACCGAGGAGGAACCGCCACAATGTGCCTTCAAATGGACGGTTTGAGCGTCGGCCCCGAATTAAAGGAAGATATTTTACAAATAGACCACATAAAAGATGTAATCCTAATTCAGCCGGTATAACTTTAAAAGGATAAACAATGAACGCAAAAACAATAGAGTATAAAAAAATAGAAGACCTTATACAAAGGGCTTCAGAAAAATCTTTAAGAATTTCGGATCTTATTTTGGAAGATCAAAGCAGCTTCCTTGAAGAGAGCAAGGAACATTGTTTTGAAAGAATGCAGGAGCATTTAAACGTAATGCTTGAAGCTATCGATAAGGGAACAAACCCCGATATCCGCTCAACAAGCGGTCTTACGGGAGGCGATGCCTATAAAATATACGAAAGAGCGGAAAACGGCAAGGCTCTCTGCGGCCCCCTCCTTGCAAACGGCATAAGAATGGCAATGGCAGTTTCGGAATTAAACGCCTCAATGGGAAAGATAGTTGCAGCCCCGACAGCAGGCTCCTGCGGTATTCTCCCGGGTGCAATCGGAGCTGTTCTTAAAACAAAGGATGTAAAAAAAGAAGACGCCGTTATGGCTCTTTTTACAGCCGGAGCTATCGGCATGGTTATAGCCAATACGGCTTCCATTTCGGGAGCAGAGGGCGGATGCCAAGCGGAATGCGGCTCGGCTTCTGCGATGGCTGCAGGAGCTATCGTAGAAATGTGCGGCGGAACACCCGAAATGGTTGGGCACGCAACGGCCATTGCAATTAAATGTATTCTAGGCCTTGTTTGCGACCCGGTAGCAGGCTTGGTTGAAGTGCCCTGCGTAAAACGGAATGCCTCAGGCGTAAGCTTAGCTTTTACGGCAGCAGAACTTGCTTTAGCAGGAATAAAAAGCGCCATCCCCGTAGACGAGGTTATAATAGCCATGAAAAAAGTAGGAGATTCTATGCCCTCAGCCTTGCGTGAAACAGCCGAAGGAGGACTCGCCTGCACAGCTACAGGCAAAAGGCTTCAAAAAGAAATATTCGGACAAAAATTATAAAGGATATCTTTAAAAAACTTTTTAAGAGTAAAGGTTATTTTTCAACCTTTTCAACAATACAGGTAAGGCCCTCCCGTCTTAGAACTCTAACCCTTGAGCCTTCAGGAATTTCTTCCGAAAGAGAGCGGGCGCTCCAGGTTGTACCCTTATATTTTATTCGGCCTTCCTTGTTATGAAAAACAACCTCAACAACATCGGCAAACTCTTCCCCCGCTTTATCGCTTTTTTTATCCGAATAAAATATAGTTCCCTTAAAGATAGGGGTAAATTTTTTACGTAAAAAAATCAAAGAGAGAACCGAAAATATAACAAAGATAATTATCTGTAACCAAAGAGCTTGGTCAACAAAAGGAATCAATGTAACGGCAGAAGTAAAAACAGCTCCAAAGCCGAAAAAAATGATAACGAGACCTGGAATTATAAGCTCTAAGCCTATACACACGACACCGATCAAAAGCCATATAGACCACCACGCCATAACTACCTCCATAAAAACTTTTTGCAGGAAGCTTCAGCTTACGAAAAAAGTTTTTTCAAGTAGTTTTGCAAAAGCAAAACTACATACAATAACACGATGTTTTGTGCTTTGCACAAAACTCGAAGATAAACATGTAGGCTTGTATTTCAAGCCGGAATGTTTATCAAACCTCCCATAAAAACTTTTTGAAAGGATTATCAAATCCTAAAAAAAGCATAAGCACGAGAAATCCCGTGCTTAGCTTATAAAGACAATCAGTCTTTAATATTGTATCGTTTTTTAAAGCGATCAATTCGTCCTGCAGTGTCAACAAGCTTTTGCTTTCCTGTAAAAAAAGGATGACACTGTGAGCAGATTTCAACCTTGATATCTTTTACTGTGGAACGTGTATTTATTACGTTACCGCAAGCACAAGTAATGGTTGTTTCTTCATATTTCGGATGAATATCTTTTCTCATACAAACCTCCCAAGGTAGTGTTATAATATACAATATTTATTCTTTTTGTGCAAGACCGGCATTCATTGATTTTAAGAACGCTTCATTATTCTTGCTCTTATTCATTCTATCGATTAAAAATTCAATAATATCGGCGTCATCCATTGAGCTGATGAATTTGCGCAATATCCACATAAGCTGCATTTCCGCTTCCGTTAGTAAAAGCTCTTCTTTTCGAGTTCCGGAGCGCTTTATATTGATAGCAGGGAATAAGCGGCGGTCTGAAAGTTTTCTGTCTAAGTTTACTTCCATGTTGCCCGTTCCCTTAAACTCTTCAAAGATAACCTCGTCCATCTTGCTGCCCGTTTCAATAAGAGCTGTAGCAATGATGGTCAAGCTTCCGCCTTCTTCTATATTTCTTGCAGCACCGAAAAAGCGTTTAGGCTTATGAAGCGAATTTGAATCGACACCTCCCGATAATACCTTACCGGAGGTAGGCATTGTCTGGTTATAGGCTCGCGCCAAACGGGTGATTGAGTCTAAAAGAATAACAACATCCCTTTTGTGTTCAACAAGGCGTTTTGCCTTTTCAAGCACCATTTCGGCAACTTGAACATGGCGGGTTGCCTGTTCATCGAAGGTAGAAGAAATAACCTCGGCATTTACCGTGCGTTCCATATCGGTAACTTCTTCAGGCCTCTCATCTATCAAAAGAACTATAAGATAAACTTCCGGATGATTGGCCGTGATTGCATTGGCTATCTTTTGAAGCATTATAGTTTTTCCCGTACGAGGAGGAGCTACAATCAAGCCTCGCTGACCCTTTCCTATCGGGCAAAAAAGATTCATGATTCGGGTAGAAATTTCTTGAGTTGTAGTTTCAAGGTTTAATTTTTCCTTAGGATAAAGAGGAGTGAGGTTATCAAATGGAATACGGCGCTGAGACTTTGCAGGCTCATCATAGTTGACCGTCTCAACCCTTAAAAGAGCAAAATACCGTTCCCCTTCTTTTGGAGAGCGAATTTGACCGTAAACTGTATCTCCGGTTTTAAGATTAAAAAGCCTTATTTGGCTGGGAGAAACATAGACATCATCAGTTCCTGTCAAATAACTGTTTTGAGGCGAACGTAAAAAACCGTATCCGTCAGGAAGGGTTTCTAAAGAGCCGGAAGCGAAGATGGTACCTCCCTGATTGGTATGATTTTTAAGAATGTGGTAAATAACATCCTGTTTTTTCATCAAGGACAGCTCATCTTCGGGCACACCGTATTTTATGGCCATATCTCTTAAATCATGCATACGCATCTTTGTAAGATCGTTTATAATAATTTTAAAAGAGCTATCCGATGCGGGCGGGACTTCTTCTTTTTCATCTTGAATATCTTTAGGTATGCGTTTTTTTGCAGTTACACCGGTTCTTTTTGCAGGTTTAGTTTCAGCTTCATCCGAAGAGCTTTCAGTTTTTTTGCGTCCTCGAGAACGAACAACAACTTTTTTTTCAACAACTTCTTCAGCTGCATCCTGCTCAATATGTTCTGCAGCAGCTTGAATTTCACTTGCCTCAGCGGACAGATCCGAAAAATGGTCTTCAGCCTGTGTGTCAGAACGACTAAGACTCAAGTCCTCATCCGAGTTAATACCCGTATCAAACAAGGTATCCTCAGAGGTTTGGGGCAAAGTTTTCCTTTTTCTTATTGTCATCGGATTTTTCTCCTATGCTTTGTAACTTAACATATCATTCTAAAATTCAGTATCCGGCTGAGGGCCGAAAAAGATATGTAAAAATGATGAATTGTTACTGTTGAATAGATTTTTAGTTTAACAAATTTATTTTATTTTGTCAAGTAAAGCTTTTTTAGCTTTAAGATTACTAAAAAAATACCCTCGATCGAATCGAGGGTATCCATCTCCTAGGGGAATTGAACCCCTGTTGTCGGGATGAAAACCCGATGTCCTAACCACTAGACGAAGGAGACATGGTCAAAAACGCATTGCGCTGACAAGAATGGAATATATCATATTTTTATAATTATGTCAAGCAAAATTTCAAAAATTATTTTATTTATCCGTATTTCTTATCAAATCGGGCCTTAGAACCTCTGCCCCGCCCATATAAATGTGACAAGGCTTTTTCCTGGAATAATAATAAATTAAAATTCGAATAGTTTTAGGTAAGCAGCCTTCAATACAGGGCTCTAAAGAACAAAAAAGAGCCGTATTTTTTGCAAGCCCATGCTTTCTCAAGGCTGAGGCAGGATTTAAAACCCTTATATCGCTTGTAACCGTAAATTGTATAGAAACTATATCCTTTTCAGCTAAGGAATTTTCCCTTAAGATTTGACTGTAAAGGTTTACAACTGCAGACGATATACTGTCTTGATTGTCTTCACAACATACGGCCCCTCGCAAGGCTCTTAATTTTTTTATCAAGCTCATTTTACCAAAATCTTTAAATCAACAACCCCGACGCAGAGCGTCGGGGTATTAAACCCTCCGCACGAATAAAAACACTGCACCCTGTTAATTCACAATGGTGCAGTGTTTTTAAATTAATTATTTTCTAGCAGGCTTTTTAGCAGTTTTAGCCTTTGCCTTTTCGGAAGCCTTAGCCGGCTTTTTTGCCCCGGCTTTAGCTTTTGAAGCTTCAACTTCAGCCTGAGCTGCAGCGAGCCTTGCTATAGGAACTCGTAAGGGTGAAGCGGAAACATAGTCCATTCCTGCCCTGCAGAAAAACTTAACCGAATTTAAGTCTCCTCCGTGTTCACCGCAGACACCTATTTCCAAATTCTTTTTAACTTCTCTTCCCTTTTGAATAGCGGAAGCTACCAAGATACCAACACCTTCTTGATCCAAGGATTGGAAAGGATCGGCCTTAAATACGCCAGCCTTATTTTCGTCTACATATTCAGGTAAGAATTTTCCTGCATCGTCACGGCTTATACCTATGGTCATCTGTGTAAGGTCGTTTGTACCGAAGGAGAAAAACTCTGCATGTTCTGCTATTCTGTCAGCATGTAAAGCGGCTCTGGGAGTTTCAATCATAGTACCGACCATGTACTTAAGTTTTTTATCCTTAGCCTTTTTCTCGATGATATCGTCTGCAACAGCTCTAATCCTCTTCTCCAAAATCTTAAATTCTTTTGCATCGATTGTAAGAGGAATCATTATTTCCGGTAAAACTGCAATTCCCTTCTTTTGAACAGTACAGGCAGCATTTATAATGGCAGTAACCTGCATTTCAAGAATTTCAGGATAGGTTATGCTCAAGCGGCAGCCTCTGTGTCCCAACATCGGGTTTGCTTCGGTAAGCCGGGCTACACGGTTTTTGACGCTTGCAAAACTTATATTAAGCTTTTCGGCTAATTTTTGCTGACCTTCTTTGTCATGCGGAACAAATTCGTGTAAGGGCGGGTCAATCAAACGTATTGTTACGGGATAGCCGTTCATGGCCTTAAAGATACCTTCAAAGTCCTTTGTCTGATAAGGAAGAAGTTTTTTTAGAGCCTTTTCTCTTGCTTCCTTATTTTCGGCAATAATCATTTCACGGATTGCCTGTATCCTGCTCTCATCGCTAAAGAACATGTGCTCGGTTCGGCAAAGACCTATACCTTGGGCTCCGTGGCCTATAGCTATTTTTGCATCTTCAGGAGTATCGGCATTTGTTCTTACCCTTATTTTGCGGATTTGATCAACCCACTCCATAATTTTTTTATAGGCTGCAGGAGGTTTAGGAGTAATCAAGGGTAATTCGCCCTTGTAAACAGCGCCCTTTGAGCCGTCCAAGGTAATATAATCGCCTTCTTTCAAGACTATGCCCTTGGCAGAAATTTCTTTTTTTTCGTAATCGATTCTCAAGTGCTCACAGCCTACTATACAGCATTTTCCCCAGCCTCTGGCAACTACAGCGGCATGGCTGGTTTTTCCGCCTGTTGCGGTTAAAATACCTTCTGCGGCATGCATACCGCCTACATCTTCAGGGCTTGTTTCATGGCGGACTAAAACTGCTCTTTTACCGTCCTTTGCAGCAGCTTCTGCAGCCTCTGCCGACAGACAGATTATACCGCAGGCAGCTCCCGGAACGGCGGGAATCCCGTCTACAAGATGGGCAGCTTTTAAATCGGAAGCCTTCGAATAATCCAAGGCCTTGTAGAAAACGCCTTCAATATCCGAAGCCTTAATACGGGTAACAGCTTCTTCCTTGGTTATAAGTTTTTCTTCAACCATATCTACAGCCATCTGGAAGGCTGCGGCAGGAAGCCTCTTGCCCGTTCGGCACTGGAGCATGTACAATTCACCCTCTTCAACGGTGAATTCCATATCCTGCATATCCTTATAGTGCTTTTCGAGGATTTTGCGGGCAGTGCAAAGTTTTTTATAAGCAGCCGGATCCTTTTTAGCAAAAACATCCAGTTTAATGGGAGTTCTGATTCCTGCAACAACATCTTCGCCTTGGGCATTAAAAAGATACTCGCCGTAAAAGTCGTTTTTGCCTGAGTTAGGATCTCTTGTAAAGCAAACACCTGTTCCGGAATTATCACCTTTGTTTCCAAAGACCATCTGCATAACGTTTACAGCCGTTCCTCTGATACCTACAATGTTTTCAACCCTTCGGTAAGTAACGGCCTTATCGGACATCCAAGAACCGAATACGGCTCCTATGGCTCCCCAGAGCTGCTTTATAGGATCTTGGGGGAAGGGAGCTTTTATTTCTTTTTCGTAAAGTTTTTTAGACCTATCAATAACTTCCTGTAATTCAGCTTCGTTTACATCAGTATCGGAAACCTTTGCAGTTTGAGCAAGATTAAGACGCTTCTTTGTTCTTTTTTCTTTTACATCATCAAGAATTTTATCGAATTTTTCCCGTTCAATGTTCATTGCCGTAGACCCGTACATTAAAATAAATCGGCGGTAAGCATCCAGGGCAAACCTTAAATTTCCGGTCTTTTCGGCCAAACCTTGAACCGATTGGTCATTTAAGCCTAAGTTTAAAATTGTCTCCATCATTCCGGGCATTGAAACGGGAGCACCGGATCGAACAGAAACTAGAAGAGGATCTTTTTTATCCCCCAGTTTTTTTCCGGTAATTTTTTCCAACTTTGAAAGATAAGATTCGACTTGAGCTTTTAGTTCGACAGGATACTTTCTGTTATTTTTATAATACTCTTCGCAAACCTCGGTTGTAATAGTAAACCCCGCAGGAACAGGAAGCCCTATAGCCGTCATTTCGGCCAGGCCGGCACCCTTGCCTCCCAAAACTTCCTTCATCGTACCATTACCTTCAGCGCTACCTCCGCCAAAAAAATATACATATTTTGACTTTGCCATTTGCATTGTCCTCCTTGAACATTGAACAATTATTACAATATATTGATATATTGTATCTTGTATAATATCAATTGTCAATGTATAATTGTATCAATTATGAAAAAAAATCTTAAGTTTTATTATTTTTTATTTGTATCGGCGATCCTTTTATTCTCTTGTAATTCTACATCAAAAGCTATTCCACAGAAAAATTCAGTGAATGAAATAACATTGAGCTTTTCAGGCGATATTATGGCTCATGATGTCAATTTTAAAATGAAGGACTATAACCGGATTTATGATGATATCAGGGATATACTTCTAAACGATGATCTAACATTTGGAAACATTGAAACCCCAATATGTGAGGAAAAACCTCTTTCGTCATTTCCTTTTTTTAATGTACACAGAGATTATTTAAGGGCTGCAATAGATGGGGGCTTTGATGTTTTTGCTTTTGCCAATAATCACACCAATGATCAGGGAATTAAAGGAATAGATGGAACGATTAAAAGCTTTGCTGCTTTAAAAGAAGAATACAAATATAAAGAGCTTTTTTCTTCGGGCTTAAAAAATAAAGAGGATGAAGATTTTAAACCTGTCTTAATAGAAAAAAAAGACTGGAAGATTTTATTTTTATCGGTAACGGAGCTTGTCAACTTCCACGGTAAATCAAAGCAGAGACTTTATTATTCGGACCCCTCAAAGGCAGGAAGGGAAAAACTTCTTTTATACATAAAAAAAATGAGGGAAGAAAACCCTTGCGATATCTTTATCCTGTCTCTTCATTTAAGCGAGGCAGAATACGGCCTTAAGGTTTTAGAGAGCAAAAAGACATGGTTTAAAAGTTTAGCTGATGCAGGAGTTGATATAGTTTGGGCTCACCATCCTCATGTCGTACAAGACTGGGAACTTGCCGAGACGGAATCTAACAAAAAGGCTTTTTTTATGTACTCGATGGGAAATTTTATTTCGGGTCAAAGATGGAAGGTAAACTATGCCGATCCGGCTTATTATCGGGAATATACCGGAGACTCAGCAATAATGCAGTTAAAACTAAAAAAGATAGATGGTATTTTGCAGAGCGAAATGGAAGCAAAGCCTGTTTTGATTACAAACTACAACGAAAAGGGTGCTCCGGTCATAAAACGTTTTACAAAAGAATGGATCGAGACCCTCTCAGAAAAAGAAAGGGTCTATTATCTTAAACGCCTTGAACTTATGAAGGCCTATTTACCTAAGCTAAAATAAAAAACTTAAGGTAATAATTTTTACATGAGGCTCTTGTATTTTTCGGCCAAGGCCTTTGCCTTTACGTTTGCAAGGCCTCGGTAGCGTTCGGGGTTTGCAAAAAACTCTTCGGGCTTATCAAAGTTAAGTTCCTTTAATCTTTCCGTAACAAGGGCAAAGACCTTTTCTTCGGCTTTTAAGGCTTCATAAAAACTTAACTTTTGATTTTCGGCAGCAAGGGTAATTTTGCGTATTACCTCGTGAGCATCTGAAACACCGCATTCTGCCAAAAGAATATAAGCGGGTTCGGCCATAACGCCTCCCCTTACTCTTCCGCCGCCTTGTAAAAGGTTTTTAAGCATATTTTCCCTATCGGCCTGTAGGCCCTTTAAAATGGAATTCATACGGTTAAAGGCCAAGGCAAGCCCCGTTAAATAATCGGCTATAAACCTCTGGCTTGCAGAATTGGATAGGTCTCTTTGGTGCTCCGAAATTTGATCCATATAAAAACTCATCACGCGAGGAGAAAAGGTCTTCCACAAGCTTTTTACGTGTTCGGAGTTCCAAGGGTTACGCTTTTGAGGCATAGTAGAAGAACCTACCTGAGTTGCACTGAAATATTCAAAGACCTCCCCTATCTCTGTTCTTTGCAAATTGCGTAGATCGTCTGCAAGGTTTGCAATTATGCCGAAGGCAATATTTGCTTCAAGGAGAAGACGGAGCATGTATTCGGGCTCCACAAGCTGATGGGAATATTCTGAAGGCTTTAAGCCGAGATAATCAAGATATATTTTTTCAAAGTCCATCGGGTCGGATACTATTAAAGATGCCGCATTATAAGCCCCGACAGCTCCGGCAAATTTTCCGCGTAAATCCTTTACAAGTTCTTCCAGCTTTAAAATAGACTTACCTAGACGGGCTACATATTCGGAAACTGCATACCCAAAGGTAATCGGAACGGCGTGCTGACCATGGGTTCGCCCGACCTGAGGCGTTTCAGCTTCTCTTTCGGCTATATCGCAAAGTAAGATTTCGGTTTTCTTTAAAAGAGGAATTATAACCTTTACTACGGCATCCCTTATCCTCATAGAAAAGGCTGTGTCGAGGATGTCTGCACTCGTAGCCCCAAGGTGAACCAAGGGAGCCGTTACTTCGGGCACTTTTTTCTTTAGGACATTTACCAAGGCCCTTATATTGTGCTGGGTTTTATGTTCTTCTTCATAAACTTCGGAAGGGTCGATATTTAAGGCAATATCATCCAAGGTTTTTTCTAACTCGCTGCTCAACTTAGGAAGTAAAGAGCTTTTCTTTTCTTCCGCAATTTTAAGATGGGCCTTTACAAGGGCCATTTCGGCCATGGCGCAATAAACGATGCCTGCTTCTTCAGATAAAAAAACCGAAAGCTCATCGTAAAGCCCTCCTTGCGGGAGGGAATAGCGGTGATCTATCGGCGATATGTTTTTAAAAATACTTCTTGTTTCCATATTTAATATAATGACCTAAAGAAGATGTTTAGTCAAGCGGTTTAAAAGATAGCCGGTTTGCCATACATCGGTTCAAGTATTCAATAAGACTCTTTCTATCTCCCTAATGTTGTGAGCCATTTCAGGCTCCAAAACAGTTTTATCAAATAGATTAATCAGATTGCGGCTGGAGTCAAAATCTTTTGTCTTAAAAGCCTGTATCAGTTTTTCATATAAGCCTTTAAGCTCGGTAAAATTTTTTATATTGCCGTTATCTTTGTAGCGCACATAATAACTGGTTACACTACCCTTTCCTTTTAGCTCCCGTGCAGGCCGCTTAAAAAGAGAATAGCGCCCGTCTATTATTGCCGCCGTTTTTTCGGAAACGGTACAGGCCATGGGGGCTGTTGCCGCTTCAAGCCTAAAGGTCGTGTTTACTACATCTCCGAAAATATCGAAAACATACTTATGAACACCAACGATGCCTCCCGTTATCTTTCCCGAATCGATGCCTATCTTTACCTGAAAATGAGACTTATTTTTTTTGTTGATGGATTCAAGCACAGAGAGCATTTCAATCGCAGCATCTACCAAACGGAAGGCGTGATCTTCTTCTCCCCTAAAACCGCAACAAGCCATGTAGCCGTCTCCCAAAGTCTTAATCCTTTCACAGCCGAATTTATCCATAATGCGGTCAAAATGAGTGAATATATTGTTTAACTCCGAAATAACGGTTTCGGGTGAATTGGCACTTGACCATTTTGTAAAATTAACAAGGTCGGCAAATAAGACACTCACCGCAGAATAAACTCGCGGCTTTGAAGTTCCGGTTTCGATTAACTCGTCTATAATGGGAAGAGGTAAGGTGTTTCTTAAAAGTTTATCGCTTTTTTCTTTTTCTTCAGCCAACTCTTTAGTCTTCTCTTTTACCTTTTTGTCAAGCTCCTTAGCCCTTCGTTTTAATGATCTAATCCTTATTTGCACAACCGAAAAAACAAGACTGCCTATAAAAAGAATTAAAATAATATCAAACCAAATTGTCTGATAGAAAAAAGGCTCTTTATAAAATTCTATACCTGCACCGTTTTCGTTTATAATTCCGTCATTATTGGCGGCTCTTACCCTGAAAACATATTGTCCCGGGGAAAGGTTCGTGTAAGCTACTTCGCGTGTTGTTCCTGAGGACTTCCATTCTTCATCGTAACCTTCCAGTTTGTATTCAAAACGAACCCTTTCGGGTATGGTAAAACTGAGGGCCGTAAATTTAAAAAGAATACGCTTAACCTGAGCTTTTATTGTAAAGTTATTTTCTTCCAAATCAAAATCATTTCCGTCCAAAATAACGTTTTCTATAACGACAGGAGGAGAATGTTTATTTGTAACATAATAAGACGGATCGCAAACTGCAACCCCTTTTAATGTCGGAATGTATACGGTGTTTTTTTCGGTTACATGTGCCCAGGCATTTGCGGATAACTGTCCGGTAAGACCGTCAAGCCTGTTATAGCGGACAAGCCCCTCGGCAGGATGTCTGTTTAGGACAGCCTGTAAGAATTTTTGAGCCTTAACCAAAATAAGTTCCTTAGGTGTTACAAGCCAAAGGTTATCCTGACTGTCGTATAGGGCGTTGTATACACTTATAATTTTTTGACCTATTGCAATATTTGCATCATAAAAATTTCCGTCTTTATAAAGGATTAAGCCGTCACTGGTGCAAAACCATATATTTCCGCCTTTGTCTTCTATAATGCGGAAAACGATATTACCGTTAAAGCCTTCTTCTTTTGTAAAAAGGCGCTCCACTTTAATTTTAGGTCTATCTTCAGAAATAGAAACATTAAGTTCCGCTGCACCGCTTCCATTAGTACCGAACCAGATAGTACCCTTCCTGCTTTCCATTGCACACAGGGTATACAGGTTTGATAGACCGTCGGCTTCGGTGATATTCGTCACTACGCCATTATAATAAACAGCCGGAGCTGATGTAGTTCCTATCCACAAAAGACCGTTTGAACTGCGCATTGTAAAGCGAACCCGGTTACCTGCAAGGCCTTCTTTTTTTGAAATACTTTTTATGCTGCCGTCCTTAAAAAAAATAAGGAGTCCCTTATCCGAATAGGTAGAAAAATATAAAGAACCGTCAGCTTCTTCCCTTATTTGCCTGACACGGTTACCCTCAGTCATTTTAATAAGACGGTCGATGTCATCGGAACGCTTTTTAGAAAGTGAAGAGCTTTTTAAACATACAACGCCGTCATCCTTGGCTATCCATATATTTTTATCCTTATCTTCCAAAACGGAATTTGAAGCGGAAGGAGGCAGGGATTCTGCACTGGCAAGGTCGACAAAACGCCCCTTGCTGAATTTTACCAAACCGCCTCGTTCCATACCTGCCCAAAGGTTTTCTTCAAAATCTACACATAAACAAGAGACAATATTGTTAGGTAAACCGTTTTCTTCCGAGAAGAATTCGGCCTTTTTGTCTTGGAGAGTTATAATTCCCTTATTAGTGGCAATATACATATTACCGTCTATGGTTCGCAAAAAACGGTTTATACCGGTACCGTCAAGGTTTTCTATCTCTATAACTTCTTGTATAGAGTCGTTTTTTATCTTGATAATTTTTCCATTAAGTGTACCGAACCAAAGAGTACCGTCGGTATCGTCATAGGCTGACGAAAATGTATAATCTTTTATTTCCTGCAAATACGGAAGGTTTATTATTTTGCTGTTTTGAATAACTGTAAGACCTTTTATGTTGGCTCCTACAAAAATTTTATCATCTACAGGCATAATAAAAGAGACAATGCCTATATTCTTGTCGCTTTCGTCTATATGTTCAAAATATCCGTCAGGTGTACGCCGAAATAGTCCGCCGGCAGTACCGACCCACATCACATTGTTTCTGTCTACTTTGATTGCACGTACCGAAAGATTGGAAAGACCGCTTTCAAGTCCGTATTCTTTAAATTGTTTGTTTTTATATGAATATAGTCCGGTAGAATTTGTGCCTATCCAAATAGTTCCTTCTGCATCCTCATACAATGTATGTTTCGGTTCAGCACAGTATTAACACCTATGAACAGGCAAAATCCGTACGATTTGATGTTTTGGTGCAAGCAGAAAACGGTAAATTTTATGATGTGGAAATGCAGGTAAGCAATGAAAGGAATATACCTAAAAGAATGAGATTTTACCAAGCGGCCCTGGACATTTCTTTTTTGGATAAAGGAAATTCCTATAATAACTTAAATGACAGCTTTATAATTTTTATCTGTTTATTTGATGTTATAGGTAAAAATAAATCTGTTTATACCTTTGAAAACATTTGTATAGAGGACAAAAATACATCTTTACAAGACGGAATAAAAAAGGTTATAATAAATGCAGAAGCTTTTAAAAACACTGAGGACAAAGAATTAAAAGATTTTTTAACATACCTTAAAACAGGTAAAGCGAATAATGAATTTACAAGGGGGATAGAAGAAATGATACAAACAGTAAAACAAAACGAACAGGCAAGACAAGAATACAGATTATTATCTACTTTTGAAATGGATATTAAGGACAATGCAAAAAGGGAAACCGCAAAACTTATGAAGTTAAAAAACTTTGATACAGTCTTAATTAAAGAAATAACAGGACTTTCCGAATCCGAAATAGAAAAATTGTAGTTGAATAAAGGGCTTATTGACAGAATTTCAATTCTTGGACTTAGCCACACGCAAGCCGATATCGCTGTCGCGAAGATCGGGATGGCAGTTGCCCCGGCAGGCACGGGAGACATAGTTAGTGCCGTTGCGCCAGCTGCCGCCTCGAATGATGCGGTAAGAGCCGGAACCGGCACCTGCATAGTCCGCAGGCAACCGTTCAGGTAAAGCCCGATCCCTGTCCCAACACCATTCCCAAACATTACCGCTCATGTCGTAAAGCCCATAGCCGTTAGGCGCTTTTTTCTTGACCTCGTGCGTTTTATCATTGCTGTTATTGCGGTACCACGCATAGTTTATAAGTTTGCTTACCTCATCGGTTCCTGCCCATTTTCCGGCAACGCCGCACTTTGCAGCCCACTCCCATTCAGCCTCTGTCGGCAAGCGGAAACCTTTTTTGCTCATGTCCATACCGGGTTCTTTTTTTGCATTTGCATGGGCTATAGTATATACTTCAGCGGCATTATCTTTTAGGTAATATACACATTCGGCTTCTCCCAAATCGGATGCCTTTTTCGTCAGTTCATTACAAAAGGCTATACAATCATACCAGCTTACATTCTCCACGGGCCGCTTTTTTTGCACTTCTGCGGGATCGGCTTCTTTACCGGAAGTTTCGTTAAAGCCGCTAGGTCTACTGCCCATTACAGCTTCCCACAGCTCCTGCGTTACTTCAGTTTCGCCTATCAGGTAGGCACTTAAACTTACCGCGTGAGGTTTGTTTTTGTCGCAGTAATCGTTATGTCCCAACATACCGTCTGTTACGGCGGCGATGTTTTTCATTGTAAATCTGACATTGCCTACTGCGTAGGTTTTATCGGAAGGTACGGCCCGATTTGTTTCGACGCCCTTGCCTTGTCCGGCATTGAGACAGGTAGAGAAAAGTATCATCATCATAATTGCCGATAGCAATACTGCTATAGCCGTTAATTTAAATTGTTTCATTTAATCTAATTTGTAGTTTAATGTGTAATCAATGTTTAATTGGTAATGTGTAATTGCCCATTACCACTTAATCATTCCTCACTACCAATTACCCATATATCCATTATCCATATCCTTATGCGGTAAGTGCGGCTTACCCTATAAGGTAAGCCGGTGTTACCTTATGCGGTAAACCGGTATTACCTTATAGGGTAAATCTGTGTTACTCTATGAACTTCGGGTAAGAGCTTTGCCGAATCTGCCTGATTTTAGCGTTTTAAGCTGTTTTGTAGCGTTGGCATACTTCGTTTTTACCTCGATGTACCAGCTGCCTGCCGGCAAGTCCGCAGGGATTATTGCCATGAGGCGGGCGGGTTTGTTTTCGGCGATGACGGCAGCTCGGATGGCTTCTCCCGTTTCGGGGACGAAGAAGATGCCTTGAGCCGTATCTTTCGGGTCAAACTTGAGCCGGGAACCTACCAGTTGGACAACGCCGCCTGCGGTCAGTACTTCGTTTACCTTGCCCGATACGATGTCGGTAACTTCGGTAATGTAGGGGTTGGTGTCGGCGGCTTCGACCTTTTCGCACTTGATTTTACCTACGGCTTCTTTAAGCAGGGTGCCTGCCGAAAGGTTTAAGTGCACGGTGTGCCGTTTTTTGTCGAAGCTGTCGGCTGCCCCGTTAAAGGTGCCCGATATGCTTAGAGAGGTGTTAAGTAAGGGCGTGTTGAGCGCAGCACCGTCTTTTATAAGGGTGCATACCACCTCTGCGTACACTTGCAAGGCCGCCTTTGTGTCAGCCTTGGTGAGTGTTGAACCTTTTTGCATCATAAGGTCAATGATTTCGTCAAGGGTGTACGAGCGCACATCCTGCACCTGCGCCATGTAATCATCCGGCGCAGGGGTGAGTAAGTTTTCCCGTAAACAATATTTTAACATAAAAACCTCCTTAGTTTTAATCGGTAATTACACATTATCCATTGGAATTATCCCATTAATTAGGCAGTATATAAAATTTGGCATTGTCTAAAACCTTGAACCGCTTCTGACCGGCATTACCAAGAAAAAAATCATTACCACCGGCACCAGATCCTCCGGTATCTAAATCAAATCTCTCGCCTCCATTTACCACTTCACCACTATGTTGCAGAACATCGCTCTCATATGTTCTAAAGGTTTTGTAATTAAACTTAATATATACTCCACCTCCGTTGTTTACTTCGGTAACGCGCATAATGCCGTAATCACGTTTACCTGTCATATAAAGTACCAGTTTGCCATCCAATGCCATGTGGTCAATTGTAGCATTCTCACCATAAATCATTGAAGAAGCTGCGGCGATTGCGGCGGCGATTGCGGCTTCTATCTAATTCTTCTTTTTCAGATTGCCTTCGCTGTCTACTTCCCATTGCTCGCTGCCCTCCGGCGTTACGGTAAATCTTTTATAATTCTGCGGTGTACCTCCTGTTATATTACCCTCAAGCACTTGTACCGGCGGAAATTCTCTGTAGTATTCAGGCGTAATGCGGGCAACGGGAGCCTCAGCGGTCAAGGTGTTGAAAACCTTAATCCTTGAAGTATTGTCCAAATACACATCGTTGTTTACCTCGTCTACCGCAATTCGTGTGCCTTCTTTCATACTTACGTCTGCGTAATTTGCGTATACGCCGCCGCCTTTTGCCGCCTTATTACTGGTAATCAGTACGTTCTGCCCACCGGGACCTGTAGAATCTTGCAGCCTCAAGTCGCAAAGGTAGCCGACATAGATGCCGCCGCCTTTGCCGTCTGTTCCTGTTGCTTTGTTTGCCTCATTCGGACCCGTGCCGCCGATAGTGCCGCCGCTGATTATTACCACAGGGTAGGATCTGTCAGTCATATAGATGCCGCCGCCGTTCTTTGCGGTGTTTCCCGTAAAGATGCAGTTTGTGATGTTAGTAGTTCCACCCTCGACATAAATGCCGCCGCCGTTTGTATCTGCTTTGTTGCCCGTAATGGTACAGTCTGTTATGTTGACGATTGCGTTGCTTGCGTAGATTGCCCCGCCGCATTTGTCCGCATCTTCTGCCTCGTCCGCCTTTCCGCCTTTAAGCGTCAGGTTTTCGAGGAAGAGCGTTGCGCCGTTCTCCACTTTGAAAATGCGGCTCAGACCGTTTGCGTCAAGTATGTTGCCGTCTACGGTTTTGCCCCTTATCGTGAGGGTCTTATCTATTTTGATTTGGCCCGAATTGCCGCTTGACGCCTCTATTTTACCGTCTATGGTGATGGTGGAGTTCGGATCAGCGATTTCGACGACTTTTTTTAACAACGTCCACGCATTATAATCGGAGCTGTTTACGGTTTTTTTCTTCTTAAACTTGACCGTTACGGTTGTATCGCCGCTTACGTTAGAAAGCGTTGCGGTTGTTTTGTCAGTTGAAATATCACCGACATTGCTGCTCCAGCTATCCACAGCATAGCCTTCAGCGGGTGTTGCGGCAAAGGTTACGCTGCCGCCGTGCGATACGGTGAAGCTTGGGCTGTTGCTTCCGCTCGCCGTTTCGGTGTTTCCGTTATAGGAACCTTGAAGGCTTCCGTTTCCGCCTTGTACGCGGAATGTTACAGTGAATTGTTTAACCAATTTGACAAAGAAGGTTTTAGATTCGCTTTCGACATAGCCCGCCGCACTTGCTTTTAATGTGATTTTGTATATGGCTTCGTTTTCGTTATTTCCAAGAGCCGGTAAGGTAAAATCGGCAGGTGTTGTGCCTGAAACAGTACCTGCAGAAGTCCAGCTGTTTGAACCCAACACCTTTTTTTCTATAGTTCCGGTTATGCTTGCCCCTTCTTTTGCCCGTGCCTGTAAAGTAATTGCCATATTGGTGTTTATTTCATACGGAGAATTCTCGGAATTTTCCGTTATCGGGCTATTGTTGTGATACAGCTCAACGGGCGACAGTTTGTTTGTTGCCGTACTTTTCGTTATTTCGGGGGAGCTTAAGCCTTTTTCGTCGGTCAGTTTAAGTGTGTATTCTTTTGCGGCACCTACTTTTACTTGTACATCGGTTTTTAAATAGATTATCCACTTTTCTGTCGGCGTGTCATCTATGGTAACTCCCTGGTTTACATCGCCGGCTTCCAGTTTTTTCACGCTTGCGACAGGTAAAAGAATGCCCGAATTGCCTATATTAAAGCCGCTTTTATCCGGCTTTACGGTAAGGGGAAGGGTTTGAGCCGTTCCGCCCTGCGGGGTAACGGTAATTGATGCTATGTCTTTGTGTAAAAGCTCCGTACTTACGGTTTTATCCATATCGCTTACTTTAAAACACAGTACATAGTACCATTTGCTGCTGTCTTGCGTTTTACACAAGGCTTTGTATTCTAAGGCGAGAGGCGGGGTATTGGCACGCAGTTTAAATGTGTATTTTTGCTCAAACTTTCGGCCTTCTTTATTGTAAAGGGTGATTGCAGGGCTTAAGTTTTGACTGCCCCACTCGGAATATTTTAAAAAGTCTTCTTTATATATCAATTCGATGCGGTCGGAAGATGTTTGTCTAAAATAGTAATCTATTTCTGCCCTAGGCGCATTCATACCGTCGGCACCTTTTACGCCGTTTTCAAAGACTACAATGTCCGAAGGCGAGCCTTGAGCACCGGGGATTTTAAGTATGTATTTTTGAGGATTTGTAAGTTTTAAGATAACCGTCTTGTCGCACTCACTCGGCAAACAAAGATACCCCTCGTTGTCCGTTCCGGCTGCGGGAATTTCGTTTCCGGTAATTAGCACGGTAGATGACCAATATTCAAGATCTCTTTCAATATCCGAAAAAAAGTGATCACAGGCACTTAAAAGCAGTAAAACCGTAATTACAATCAAAAAAGCTTTAAACTTATGCATAAACTCACTCTCCCTAGTCTTTTGAATTATACCCAAAAATACAACAAAATTATATAAAAAACAGGGGGTAAACGCCAAAAAGAACCATGGTTACCCAAAAAAGAACTTTGGTTACCTGCTCAAAATCGGACATCCGTGTCCGATTTTGAGCTTCAAGTTTTAGCCACAGGCTAAAACTTGCAAATATGGAAACCACCGCACATCCTGTGCGGTAAATGAACGGACATCCTTGTACATTTTTCATCGGGTATTGTCATTTTTTTTAAATAATATTATAATCGGGGCCATGAAGAGTTTTTTTACGGCAAGCCGTATTATGTATTTGTTGGGAATTTTTGTATTAAGCACTGCAATAGTGATGAATATTACCAATCAATTTCCGCTGGCGGGGTTTCTTCCCGTAGTTATTAGGATTGACTTTGTTATAAATTGCATTTGTCTGTTTTTTTGTCTTATTCTTTTTATAAAACCCAAAAATAATATTCTCACCTATTTGATGTTTTTTATGGAAGCCGGAGTTACTGCACACATGGGATTTGTGGGTATCGGTACCCTTCTTTTTGTTGCAGGCTGTGTTATGGTTTTTGTAAACGGAGATTTTATAACCTATCATAAACAAAAAATTACAGCTCTTACAATTTATTGGCTTCTTATCAGTATAGGTTTGTATTTTTCTTTTAGTATAAAATATTTTATTTTTGAAATTACTTTGACCGGTTTTTATTTCGGACTTCTTGTATGCCTATATAAAAAACTGGAAGCAAACCTCTCTTATCTTTTGCCGCCTACCGAAATAGTTTCTACCGAAGTAAATCTTCCGCCCAAGGGCAGTGTTTTAAAACTGGCCGAATATGGTATCTCCGAACGCCAAAAGGACTTTATTTTAGGCTCGATTATGAACGGAAAAACTTATGAAGAACTGTCGGCCGAATTCCACGTAAGTACTTCTGTCGTAAAAAAAGATATGGCTTCGGCCTGTAAAAGTTTGGGAGTTGCAAACCGGGAAGCCCTGCGTATTCTTTTATTACAATACAAAATAGAATAATATTTTGTTTATTAAACTCGCCCTACTTTATATCGATATAGAATTTTTTGATATACCTTATCCTTGCATCCGCCTTATCCCAAAATTTACTTTCAGGATAGGCCTTGGTTAAGGTTTGGTAGGCTTCCAGGGCTTTTTTTACATTTTTATTCGGTCCGTTTAGTTCATAAGCCTGACCGCGTAAAAACAAGGCCTCATCCAAATTTTCGGAATAGTTTTTTAAAAAACTATCTGCCGAATTTAAGGCTTCTGCCGAATTTCCCGCAGAAATATAGCCTCTTATCATGTCCAACAACTCGGAAGGGGATTTAATTTTTTTCTCATCTGTTTTAGATTCCGGCTTTTCGGTTACGGTCAAAAGATCGGGAGAATCATAAACCTTTAAATCGCCTGTATCTTTTTTTATTGAAGAAGATTCTTTTTGTATCGGAACCCCTTGCATGGGTTTGGAAGAATCCGAAGTATCTTTTTCAGGTTTCTTTTCAGCCGGTTTTAGTTTTGCAATATTTACGCTTCCTTTATAATCAGGAGCTTTAACAGTATCATTCAGCTTTGTCTTTGCTTTTTCTACATGAACGGCGATAGAATCCGAAATAAAATTATCCGAAAAAACATCAAAATGCGAAAAGTTAAGAATATAGTTGCCTTCGTTTAAAGCTCCAAAGTGGAAGATAGAGGTACCGTTTTGCAGTTTTCTTTGCTGATATTTTACCCCCTTTTGTGCCGTGGATTCGCCCAGGTATACCCAGCCTTCTCCGGGGTATACAACTTCAAGTCTCTGCCCTGTATAGAGTTTTACCGAACGGGAGGTTTTTTCTTCTTTTGTCTCATCAGGTTCGGTACTTGGAAATTCCGAAAAAACACGGGTAGGCTCAATCTCTTTCATTTTTTCATTTACAATATCCTTATCATTAACACCGGAAGCTTCTGAGACAGGAGGTTTTACTTCTGCGGCAGCAGATTCATCTTTTGCGACAGGAGGTTCTGGTTTTGCAACTAAAGGAGCAGTATCTGAACTTGTTTCGTTTTTTTCCAGAGGTTTTCCTTTAATTTGAGGCTTTGTAGTCTTATTAGGATCCTCGGCAGGCTTTACGACTTGTTTTTTATCCGGCACACTTATAAGCGGCTTATCGGGAGCAGGAGGAACAGAAGTCTCGGTTTTTTTTACCTCAGGCTTCTCAGCTAAAGGAACAGGCTCATTTTCATCTTCACCGTCAAGTATAAGCTCCAATGCCGGCTTATCGGTGATAGGTTTAGGATCAGAAACGGATTCAGCCGAATCGGCTTTGGGCTTCAATTGTGAATCATTATTGTTCAAAAGACTATCCGTATTTTTTTTAGGCAAAATACCCTGTCCTTGTTGAGAGTTTTCAGGTATTTTCATAATTATAATCTTTTCGGAATTCTTAAGATTTTCAGAATCCTTGGGAGCTTCAGTATCGGAAACATTTCCCGTCATATCTTCAGTTTTTTTATCTTCAATTAAATTTTCACCTGTATTTTTTTTTGTACTTGCACAGGAATTAAAAAAGATAAAAATCAAAAATAAAATTAATGTAAAGCGTATTGAAAATTTCATGGAGCAGCCTCCAGTATTTTATCGGCAAGTTTTTTATTCTGTTTATGTAGTTCCTCCATATCCTTTTCGGCAGGAGGTTCATACCAATAATCAACCTCTTCTTTTTCCCATATTTTACGCTGTTCCCGTGAAAATTGAATAGGAGGAAGATAAAGGGGTTCATCTATGATTTGCAGCTTGTCGGCATTAACCTTGCCGGACTTAAAATCCGAATTTTTAGATGATAAGACAGTTCTTTTTGTTTCAGAATATGATGTATTATCTTTTTTTTGTGAAAATAAAATCAATAAGAGGCTTAAAATTAAGATAAAAATCAAGATGCATACAATTATAATAACCGCCTTCCTGTTATTAGAAAAAAACTCTTGAATATTTTTAAAAATATCGCCTATCTTACTCTTCAAGTCTATCATTTTCTTCTGAAACTTCCTCCTCACCGTTTACGGTTTTTATCCTCTTAGGCGGATGGGGCGGAATATAGATTCCCTCCTCCGGTTCAACATCTTCTTCTACAAAGGGCTCATTAACCAAGTCTATAGTTTTTGATTCAAGCTCTGTTTCATTATCAAGCCTTATGGCTATAACCTTTGAAACACCGGATTCTTCCATCGTAACACCGAGCATGGCATTTGCACCCAAAACTGTTTTTTTGTTATGAGTGATAACTATGTATTGACTTACATTTGCAAACTCCCGGAGAGTAGTAACAAACCTGGTAACGTTTTGCTCATCGAGAGCGGCATCAATTTCGTCAAGAAGACAGAAAGGAGAAGGCTTTACCATGTAAGTCGCAAATAATAGGGCTACTGCGGTCATGGATTTTTCACCGCCCGATAAAAGGCTTATATTTTCAAGTTTTTTCCCCGGAGGCTGAGCAAAAATTTCTATTCCCGATTCAAGCACATTTTTCGGATCTGTTAAGCGTATTTCGGCTCTTCCTCCTCCGAAAAGCCGCCTAAACATATTATGAAAATTCTTTTTAATCTTATTGTAGGTGTCCAAAAAAAGCTCGGTAGATTCGGCCGTTATTTCGTCGGTAATACGCTGCAAGTCTGCACGAGCCTTATCAAGATCGCTTATATGTTTATTTAAAAATTCATAACGCTCTTTAACGCTTTCGAATTCTTCGGGAGCCATAAAGTTTACTCTGCCCAAAGAATCAAGTTTTTGCTTAATCGAAGAAAGGCTTTCTCTAAGGTCGTTTACCGATGAGGTAATGGTAAACATCCTTTCTTCAAATTCCATAAGTTCTCTGGAATGTTTTTCCCTGAAATTTTCCTTTGTGTTACGAATATCGGCTTCAATCCCTGCAAGATCAAAGTGGAATTTTTCCAAAAGAGAATTTGCCTTTGAAAGTTCTGCAGTGAGTTTATCAACCTTTCCCCTCTTGCTGGCAAGGTCGGAGTTTTTTATCGAGATTTCGTTTTCAAGTTTTTCGAGCTCGGCACTTATCTTTCTTCCCTCATACTCCAAAGAATTTATCTCGCCTTCAAGTTCCGAAATATCTTCTTCCGTTTGCTTTAACTGTTTTTCTTCGGTAAAAAATTCGCTTTCAAGGTCATGGAGCATTTTTTTCTCCGAAGAAAGCTGGCGCTCTAAAAGCTTAACCTGATCTTCGGCATTTTTTGCCTGAGCATCTATCCTTGCTCTGTTTACTCGCAGGTCTTCAAGGGTTTTGCGGTAGTCGTTTATCTTGACGGAAAGCTCGTTATTTTCTTCTATCAGCCCTGCAATTTTAGTGCGGTTATTTTCGATAGATTGCCTGTTTTCCAAGATAGCGGTATCGACTGCTCTTTTTTTTGTAATGATACCTTCCGGAGCCAAAAATTCGTCAATAAAGCCTGCCGAGGATTTTTTATACTTTTCAAGAGCATTTTGAATTTCATCGCTTATAGATAAAAGGGATGAAAAACTTTGAACGGAATCTTCTGCGAATTTTTTTACATCATCTGCAGAATGATTTTCTATAGAGGCAAAGTCCGAAAATATAGCTTTTTTTCCGGTAATTAAAACTTTTAAACGGTTTAAGGCCCCATCCAAGTCTTTTTCGGCTTCCAACCTATTTGCAGATGAATAACCTGCAGATCTTAAATTTTTATCAAGCTCCGTAACGATATCCTCGGTTATGGACTTTAACTCAAGCTCCATAGCCCCTCTCATATCGTCAAGCCGTTTTATATCGTCTTCAAGTCTTTTTACTTCTTCCTTGTTTGAAGTAATCTGATGGCTTGCCAAGTCTATGTTTTTTTCAAACTCTTCGGCGTTTTTTTCTATTGCAGAAACCTGTTTTTTAAACTCAAAAACATCGGCATTCTTTTCCGAAATATCATCTTCAAGGTTTTCAATATTTTCTTTTGTCGAAGAAGTCTTTGCTTCAAGCTGATTTAACTTTAGTTTGAGCTCGGAACGGCGTTTATTGTAAATTTGAACCTGCTCCTGCTTACCTTTTTGTTCGATGGCTAAGTTTAATACCTTTGTGCGGTAAGCATTAAACTTTTCTTCCATCTCGTTTACAATATCCATATTTTCGGAAAGGAGTCCGTGAATACCGTCAATTTGTTCCTGTATGGAGTCTCTCTTTTCGGAGGCTTCTTTTAAGCTTTGCTTTTTTGCGGCAAGTCCGTCTACAAAGCTTTTTAAGCGTAAAAGCTGAATATCTCTTTCGTGTTCAAAAAGGGAATCCTTTAGCTCCCGGTACTTAATCGTCTGTTCCGATTGAATTTTCAGGGTATCATAGGATCTGCGTACCTCTGCCAAAGCAGCTTCAATCTGCTTCATATTTTCTTGGGTTTTTTCGAGCTTTCTTTCAGCATCCTGTCTTTTTACCTTAAATTTTGTTATACCGGCAGCCTCTTCAAAGAGATAACGCCTCTCCTCAGGCTTGCTCGAAAGGATCTGATCGATTTTACCCTGCTCCATAACTGAATATGCAGCCTTCCCAACTCCCGTATCCCAAAAAAGCTCTCTAATTTCACGCAGTTTTGCCGGCTGATTATTTATAAAATACTCGCTTTCCCCTGAACGATAAAGACGCCTCTTTATAGCTATTTCGCTTAAATCCAAATTCAAAAGGCCCTTTTCATTGCTTATAGTCAATGTTACTTCTGCAACATTAAGCTGATTCCTCTTTTCGGTACCGTTAAAGATAACGTCTTCCATTTTATCGGCACGTAAGGTACGGGACGATTGTTCTCCAAGTACCCATTTTACGGCATCCACTACATTACTCTTTCCGCAGCCGTTGGGACCTAGGAGGGCTGTTATACCATCTGCAAATTCAATTTTTACTCTATCGGGAAAGGACTTAAATCCGAAAATTTCAAGACTTTTAAGAAACATAACCCGAACATCCTTTTAACATGTACATATAAGAGATTATACAATTTATTTGCTTGTTTGTCATTAGGAATTGAAAAGTTTTTAAGGGATAGAATAGTTTTTCCGATAAAATGGTATTATGAAAGTATTAGTTTTTGATAGAAAAATAGAAACTCTCGCTTTTTTGTGTGAAAAGTTGGAAAATCATGGAATTATAACTATTGCTGCAGAAAACGGCAGCAAATTTATATGTAATTATTTGGATCCGGAATTGGATGCAATAATTGTAGCAAAAAAAGAATTAAGTCATTATAGCTTAAATGAAGCTCAATTGTTAAAAAAGATATACAAGGATATTACAATTTGCAGCTATATTCACGAAGATTGCTATAATATAAAAAATATCAATATAGTAAGCTCTTCCTTAATACCTGAAAATATAAGAGGAAACGAAAAAATCCTCAAAATTATTCTTGCAAAATGTAAAAGACGGCCGGATTTTAATAAGGACTATATCTATAGTCTGCCTAAAAAGTCCGGAATCTTGCTAAAGCATTTACTTATAAACAGGCAAAAAGGGCTAAGCGATGAAGAGATAAGCACAATTTTTTGGGGAGAAAAAATTCCTTCAAAACAAAACAGCATCTACAATCATGTTTATAATCTAAAAAAGTCCCTCAAAGAAAGTTTTAGCAATAGATATACAATCTTAAAAGCAAACAAGCGTTACAGACTGATAAAACTAAAAAAAGAGGCTTAAACCATTAGATTTAAGCCTCTTTTATAAAGATTAGGAAATACCTAGGACACCGGCGACACGCTCCAAAACCTTTTTGCGGTCAAGCGGCTTTACGATATAGTTTTTGGCTCCAAGCAAAAGAGCTTTTTTTACAAGTTCTTCCTTTCCGAGAGCACTTATCATAACAACCTTGGCATTTTTATCAAAGGCCATTATCTGCTCTAAGGCGGTTAGACCGTCCATTTTAGGCATCGTAATATCCATTGTTACGAGGTCAACATTGGGACATAGTTCTTTATATTTTTCAACGCCCTCAAATCCGTCAACAGCGGTAGCAACAACCTCATAGCCTTCACTATTCAATATCTGTCCGATTTGCTTTGTAACAAATATAGAATCATCAACAACCAAAATCTTGTAAGGTGTTCCATCCGGTTTTTTCCCTTCAGGTGCCCTCTCGTTAATATTGGGAAAGTCCTGTTTTGATATCATAATAAAACTCCTTTAATTTTCTTATACTCGATCACGAATTGCAACGTTGATTTCTACTTTACCCTGAGGGGCAGTCATCGGAACTATTAAAGCCTCAATATCGTTATTGGATATCTTCATATTATCGCCTGTGAACAAAGCCGGAGGAGTTAGGTCAAACTTAAATCCTAAATCATGAAGCTTTGTTACAGCTTGTGCCGTAATAAGATTAGCCAATTCCGTAATCGTTGCGCGGGCAAGCTCATCAAATTCTGTCAACTCTTCGTTATTCATTGCAGAGGCAATCTTTAAAGCTGTGTCCAAGGTCATATCAAATATAACCCGGCCCTCAACATCCCCGGCAAGACCGACAATAGCTGCGACACCCATAACCGGCATACAAGTCGATTTTAGGTACAAGTCGCCGCGTTTTATATCCTCACTTAAAACTTGTGACAGGATATTGTAAGCAGCTTCGCTAAACGGATTAATATACTCTACACGCATTTATTTCTCCTTATCCTTTTATATTTATTCTTTTGTAAAAATTACAATATCACCGGAGCTGTTTCGCAGCCAACCGTCCTGCTTGGGCATTGCCTCATTATGCCCCAGAATTATAAGCCCCGAATTTTTTAGTTTTTCCCTAAATTCTTCTATCATGGTTCTCTGAACATTGGGATTCATAAACGACAAGACATCCCTTGCAACAATTATATCTATATCGGGAACGGCATTTTGATGAGTACAATCATGGTACTCAAAAAGAATCATATCCTTTATCTCTTTTGAAAATGTCAAACTTCCGGAAGCAGTCTTTGTAATATAGGGCTCATAAATACCGGAAGCAACCTCATCAGGAACCGAAAGCATAGGAGCATTCGAAATAGCCAACAAATCCGAATCATTTGCAAAAATCTTTATATGTGCACGCGGATAACGCATTCTTAATAAAACAGCAAGACTGTATGCTTCGTACCCCTGACCGCATCCTATACACCAAACATTAATTACTGAAGAAGTATTTTCGGGGAGCATTTTATAATAAGCATTTATATAGGCCTCGCTCCAAAAACGTTTTGTAAAAGGCGACAAGAAAGACGATAAAAATTCTCCGGCATCGTTTTCCGATTGAATTTGCAAGTTCCCTGAAGGACGCATATCCTTCCACTCTAAATATCTCTCCTTGACCCAATTTTCATTAACGGCAGAAATATAGAATTTACCCATAGCGGATAAGGTATCGCCTATGAATTTTATATCCAAATTTTCTGAAGACTGGCCCACCTGAAGCTTTACAGGTTCCCTTACCACACTCGCCGCAACAGGAGTCAAATCTTCCTTAACTTCTTCTTTTTGTTGACGTGAGGCAAATATCTTATCTACATCAAGCAGAATATATAAGCGGCCTCCGTTTTCTACAACACCGTGAATATATTTGATATTTATATCACCGAAGATAGGATGCGGTGGCTGAATGGTACTGCTGGATACACCCACTACCTTATCGATAAAGTCTACTACAACGCCGAAGGTCTGATCTTGAACATTTATTATAACCATACTTTCAGGCTGATTTTTTTTGCGAGCAGGTACCGGAATATTAAAGAAAATACGCAAATCAATTATCGGAATTATATCGCCCCGGAGGTTGTATACACCCAATACAAATGGAGAAGTATTGGGTACATAGGTAAAGTTTCCGGCCTTTGCTATTTCCTTAACACGCATAATATCTATTGCATAGTCCTTACCGGCTAGGGAAAAAGTTACCATCTTAAAATCTACGACAATCATCTGATCATGTAGAGAATCCGTATCTCCTATGCCTAAGCCTGCATTTACCTTTAGTTCTTTCATTTCTTCCATAATGTCTTTCCTTAACCTACCAAATTGAAGCCTCGCGGCGCTCCCTAGCCTGCATTTCCTGCTTTAAGCCGAGCTCAAGCAGCTGTGCAACATCTATAATCAACGAAACGGAGCCGTCGCCTAAAATAGAAGCACCGGCAATTCCCGGAGAATTAGTAAATTGATCTTTCAATGGTTTTATTACAACAGCTTCTTCACCAATCAAGCTGTCTACCATAAGACCTACTTTTTTCTCTTCGGTTCCGACAACAACTATATAATTATACCCGTCATCATCGGTTTCTGCCGATGTAATACCGAACAGGCGGTTAAGCCTTAACAGGCTGTATACCTCATCGCGGACGTTAAAAACTTCATAATTATCTATGCGGTTAATTTCATCCGGTTTTACCCTATGACTTTCTATAACCGAAGTAATCGGAATCGAATAAACCTCGTCTCCTACCCTAATTAAAAGCCCTTGTATAATAGCCAATGTCAAGGGAAGTTTTATGATAAAGCGGGTTCCGACATTGGGTTCGGACTCCACCATAACCGTTCCGTTTAATTTTTCTATATGGGTCTTAACTACATCAAGACCTACACCGCGGCCTGATACGCTCGAAATAGTTTTACTTGTCGAAAAACCGGGTGCAAAAACCAACTGGAAGGCTTCAATATCGGTAAGAGTCTTATTCGGATGTAAAATACCTCGTTCAACAGCTTTTTGTTTTACGGCTTCAACATCAATTCCATGACCGTCATCGGCAACTTCGATAACTATCATATTACCTTCGTTGCTGGCTTTAAGAAGAAGGATGCCTTGCTCAGACTTACCGAGGCTTTTTCTTACCTCAGGAGATTCAACACCGTGATCAAGAGAGTTTCTTACACAGTGCATTATAGGATCAAGCAGGTCTTCAACAACCGACTTATCAAGTTCGGTATCTTCACCTTCAATAACCAGCTGAACATTTTTATTTAAATCTCTTGAAAGATCTCGAACTACACGCGGGAAGCGGCTGAAAATCTGACTGATGGGAACCATTCGGATCTTCATAACCCCTTCTTGAAGCTCGCCGGAAATACGGCCTAAGTTTTGCGACGAAGACTTAAACTTTGTAACGGCTGCCTTCATTGAAGAATCAAAATCTCCGAATACTTCCAAAAGGCTTGAGTACTCGTTTAAAACATCCTGCTTTATAGAATTAATATCATAGCCCTGCTGAATCTTTTCAAGATATTCGGGCATCTTATCCAATAGTCTTCTCGTTTTATCCTTGTAAATTGTACTGGAATTTTGAAATTTATCGTAGAGTTCGGTAAATTCAATTGTACTTTGATTTAAAGAAGCCTTAGTTATAACTGTCTCACTTACCAAGTTCAAAAGATAATCTATTCTGTTTGCATCTACACGCAATATGGAACCCGATGAAGAATGTCCGCTTCCTTGAGCGCTTGGTTGAGATTGTTTTTTCTCAGTTTTTTCTACGGATTTAGAAGGCTGGTCCTGAGCTTCTTCAACAGCTTTTTCCTCTGCCTTTTCGGAAACTTTTATTCCGGAAACACTCGCATCGGGAGCCTTTGCAGGAGCAGACTGTGCAGGCTTATAAGTTTCGTGAGCTTCCTCTTTGATTTGAAGTCTTTCGGCACTTGCAGAGAGAGTAACATCTCCTATAAAGGCAGCCTTTTCCAATATTTTGCTGTCCGATGCCGAAGATAAAAAATAAATTACTGTTTCATGGAATTCGTCTTCATATAAGGCATCAAAGTCCGGAACCGTTTTTAAAACACTGCCGTAGTCTTTTAATGCAGCAAAAACCTGAATACCGCCTACCGAATTCATTAAATTTGATTCATCGAATTTTACGATGACTGCATATAGGTCTTCACCTTTTTGAATAGTCTCTGCCAATTCAAGAATTTCATATTCCGAAAAATAATCTTTGACATCCAAACTTGAAGCCGGAGTCTGAGCTTTAGGTGAAGCAACGGGAGGTGCGGAAGTAGGAACGGAAACCTTAAGAGCTGAAGCCTTACTGCTCTTTTTATCAGTCTTTTCAGGTATAAATGATCTTAATTGATTTACAATACCGGACACATCATCCGAGTATATTGAACCTGAAGCCCTGGCATCCAACATAAGCTTAATTATATCTATGGACTTTAAAAGCAAATCTACCGTTTCTTCAGTTACCCTAACGGAACCGCTTCTAATCTCATCAAGAAGATCTTCCATTGCGTGCGTAAATTTAGACAGTTCAGTCATCTCTACAGTAGCAGATCCGCCCTTTAAAGTATGAGCAGCTCTAAATATCTCATCGACGGCATTACGGTCTTCGGGATTTTGTTCTATAACTAAAACATTACTTTCAAGTATTTCGACCTGTTGTTCAGCTTCACTGAAAAAATCTTTTAAAAGTTCTTCGTTATTGATGTCAAGATAATCACTCATACAATATATTCTATACTATTTACAATATTAGTCAAGAAGAAAATTGCTTTTTTTCGGTTTTTTTATTTATAAGAGCTTTTTTTAAAACTTAACTAGATTTTTTTTAAAATTTATTGTAAAATATGCAAATATGAGTATCAAAGGTAAAAAAATACAATTTTTATTGTTCTTCTTTTTAATAAAAACTTCCCTTGTTTTTTCCCAAGGGTTTTCGGTTCCTTATTTTGAAAACACCAATACTTTTTACAGTTTAACTACCAAACCATACATGACAGCCGACTCTATTCTGCTGGTCAAACTCAGGATGGAACCGTCTAATAAATTTTACTTTGATATGAACATTGATGCAAACATTGACAGGCTCATAGATTTTCTTTATCCTGCGCAAGATCCGAAATTCAACGGAAATTTCCGCTTTTTGGGAGCTTCCCTCAATTTCCCTAAAATACAAAATTTGCCTCTTTCTCTTGCAATATTTACAGGAATATATGATACCTTAGGCTCAGACTCCATTTTACAAGAGCACCTTAAAGTAAAGATGCCGGATCCCAAATTTAGACGCTATCATCCTGCTTCGGCTTTCCGCCCGCGCAATTTTGTACAAGGAACAGGGTTCGGAATTTATGGAGCCTTTTTTTCAGGTTTTTATCTTGGAACATACCTGTCTTGGAATGAAAAACTGGAAGATAAACTTCAGATCAAGTCGGATTTTAGAATAGGCGGAGCCTTTGACTTTTTTGCCTTTGATTTTTTTGCAGGAGCATCCTTTCCAAAAAATGCGGTAAAAACAAAATTTAGAACAGGTATTGCAATGCTTTTTCAGGCAGATGACAGTTATGACTTTTTTACCGAATCAGGTATAGCAGAAATAAAGATTGAAAATATTAATGTTAAAGACTTTACTTCCAACTTCTATGCATCATTCGAGGCAAGAATAAAAAAAGATTTTATAAGATCAAGCATAGCCTGTTTTGTGTCTCCCATCTTTTTACTTCCTCAAAGCATCAATGATCCCTCATTAAAAGATTCTTTTTTTACCGGTTTAAGTGCTGATGTAAGCCTTGGAAATCTTGAAACAAAAAATATGGAAGGCGGAATCAATATGATGGGAACGGTAAACCCCTTAAAACCCACAATGATAACCCCATTCTCATTTTTAATCAGTCCTTTTTATACCCTAAGGGCAGACGGCTTTACACTGGATTTTCGTCTTCCTGTAAATCCCTTGCTTTATAAAGATATATCAAAAATGATAACGGCACAAATATCAATAAAGGCGGTGTACTAATGAAAAAGATACTAGGTATTTTAGTTTTTTTTACATGCGTGAGTATTTTGTTTTCTCTTGATGTTACGGCATCTATAAACGTAGGAAACACACCCTTTAACTCAAAGGGTCCTACAGGAAAAATACCTGACTTCGGCTTTAAGTTGATTTTAAATGAAGATCTGGGTAAAAATGTAAACGGAAAATTAGCTGTTCAAAGATATTTAGGTATCGGGAACATAATCTGGGGAAGAATAGCTTATACAACCGATATGATAAATATCTCGATAGGACCAACCTTGAGCGTATTTAACGCAGGATTTGACAATAAAAATGTAAGCACCATCTTTCAGCCAGGCTTGGGAACATCCTTATCCTTTAAATTACCAATAGGATTTTTTACCTCTTTGGATACAAATTTTTCGATTCCTTTAGCATCGGTAAAAACTAAAAATGTATACTTGCAAGACGGATACTTTGATTTGGGCTGGAGATTTCCAAACATAATTGCATCCATAAAGTTGAGTCAAAAAAACAAGAGTATTGTTGAAGATTTGGACGAAACACATATTTCAATATCCGATATAGGATTTTATACGGTTTCCTATTCAAAACCGTCCGGAATAAGAATCCCTTTAAATATAATTTATAGAGTAGATCATTTTCAAAAGACCGGATCAATAAACGAAAAAATAGCCGATATTGTATTGGAAACAGGGGTAAATCATTCTGTTTCCAGCGATATTGAGTGGTTCGTTAATTTTGGAGCTTCGGTATTTTCTTTTTCTTTAACAAAGGCCGGCAGCCGGGTAAAAAAGTTTTTTTTCAATGCTGAAGCCGGTATTATATTAAACTTTAATTAAGGGGTCTTGAACAAAATGAACCTAAATAAAGTTGACATATGACCTAATATAGGTTAATATAAAAAAAATAAAAAATGAGGAGTTTTTTATGAAAGTAGCTATCAACGGATTCGGAAGAATCGGAAGACTTGTTTTTCAAGCCTTGGTAAATCAAAATTTGCTTGGGAAAGACAAATTCGATGTTGTTGCAGTTGTTGATCTTTCAACGGATGCAAAGTATTTTGCCTATCAACTAAAATATGATTCGGTTCAAGGCAAAATGAATGCCGAAATAGGCACTGACGGAGATGATGTGCTTGTAGTAAACGGACACAAAATTAAATGTATATCGGGAAAAGGTTTGACTCCTGCACAATTACCGTGGAAAGAACTCGGAATAGAGGTAGTAATTGAAAGTACCGGTATTTACACAAATGAAAAGGCCTATGAGCATATTGAAGCCGGAGCAAAAAAAGTTATTATTTCCGCTCCCGGAAAAAGTAAAGATCCTTCAAAACCCATTAAAACCTTTGTTATGGGCGTCAACGAAAACGAGTACAAGGCATCAGAGCATCATGTAGTTTCAAATGCAAGCTGTACAACAAACTGCTTGGCTCCCGTAGTTCATGTGCTTTTAAAAGAAGGCTTCGGCATTGAAACAGGTCTTATGACAACCATCCACGCCTACACGGCAACTCAAAAGACGGTAGACGGAGTTTCTCTCAAAGACTGGAGAGGCGGACGGGCTGCAGCCGTAAATATTATCCCCTCAACCACAGGGGCGGCAAAGGCTGTAGGAGAAGTTCTGCCGACTACAAAGGGAAAGCTGACCGGCATGTCCTTTAGGGTTCCTACCCCCACAGGTTCTGTTGTTGACTTAACAATACGTACCGAAAAAGATACCTCCATCGAAGAAATCGATGCAGCTATCAAAAAAGCTTCAGAAAGCTATCTAAAGGGTGTTTTAGCCTATTGTGATGAAGAAATTGTTTCTACAGACATTATCCATGATGCTCATTCTTCAATCTATGACAGCAAGGCAACCTTACAAAACAACCTTCCCGGTGAAAAGAGATTCTTTAAACTTGTTTCGTGGTATGATAATGAGTGGGGTTATTCCAACAGAGTAATAGATTTACTTAAATTTATAACAAAGTAAAAATCCGTTAAAATTAAAGTAAAATAAAAAAGCCCTTGCAATTTTCGTTTAAGCTGCAAGGGCTTTTCTCTTATAAGAGTTTTTAAAGCTTATTCCGGCATCTCAAAGCCTTCGGGGATTTCGATATTTGAAGAAACGGTTTGAACATCATCATCTTCTTCCAACTTATCGATCATTTTTAAGGCTTTTTGCGTTGTATCGGCATCCAAGGCTACATAGGTATCGGGAACCATCGAAACGGCAGCAGACACCGATTCAAAGCCCTTTTCCTGTAAGGCTTCAAGAACAGAGGCAAAGTCGTTGGGATCTGTCGTAACGGTAATAACGCCGTCTTCAGCCGCAATGTCTTCTGCACCGGCTTCAAGAGCTGCTTCCATGATGGCTTCTTCGCTTACCACTTCGGCATCGTATTCTATAACACCTTTTCGGTTAAACATATAAGCTACGGAACCTGTTGCTCCCAAGTTTCCGCCGCTCTTTGTAAAAATATTTCGAACACTGGCTGCTGTTCTGTTTTTATTGTCCGTTAGAACTTCAACCAAAACGGCAACTCCGCCCGGGCCGTAGCCTTCGTACAAAAGCTCTTCATAGTTTACGGCACCAAGTTCTCCGGTACCCTTTTTAATTGCTCTTTCTATGTTGTCTTTAGGCATGTTTGCAGCACGAGCTTTTAAAACAGCTGTTCTAAGCCGCGGGTTGGTAGCAGGATCTCCGCCTCCCATTTTTGCAGCAATTGAAATTTCTTTGATAAATTTAGTAAACAACTGACCTCTTTTAGCATCAGCTGCACCTTTGGCATGTTTAATTGTAGCCCATTTACTATGTCCTGACATGAAAACTCCTTACTCTTTTATAAAAAAATAGAGATTAATATTACACAAAAAAGCAAAATATGTCAATGGAGCTATGAAAAAAAAGACCCGATATGTAATCGGGTCTTTTTTTAATCAGCACTCTTATGGGCGTCTTGCGGCAATTCCCTTTTCAACCAGAGCCATGAACTCATGTTCATACCAATCTTGTGAATAAGGAAAGTGCTTGCGGACTACAGGCCTTAATTTGAACTCAATAGCATCTTTGCAAGCTTCACATACATCATATTCGCGGATATGCCAATAAGTCCTTTCTGTGATAGGATTTACCAGCTCTTTTCTACAAATATCACAATTTAATGTTTTCATAATAATACTCCTTATATCGTTTATATCAATATATAACATTCTATATCATTTTTCATACTTTGTCGAGTAAAAAAAACGATTTTTTTAAATTTAAAAGAAAATCTCTTAAATAGCCTTAGTTCTATCTACTAAAAAGGCCTTATGGGCTTCATCCAAATAGGGACTAAGCCTTTCACGAACTTCTTTGTGATATTCGTTTAGCCAATTAATATCCTCATCCGATAGAATTCCGGGGACAATGGGTCTCGTATCAATAGGACAGAGGGTAATTGTCTTAAACTGATAGAACTCTCCGTCATCTGTTTTTGCAAATTCGGTAGTAACGATCAAGCTTTCAATGCGAATCCCGTGACTTCCTGCAACATAGAGCCCGGGTTCATTGGAGGTTACCATACCAAGTTTCATAGGAACATCTAAAAAGCGGCTTGAAATCGATTGAGGTCCCTCATGTACGGAAAGCACATAACCTACCCCGTGGCCTGTACCGTGTTTGTAATCACGTCCTCTAGCCCAAAGGTGTTCTCTTGGAATGGTATCGATAGCATGGCCTGTAGTTCCGGCCTTAAATTTGGCACGGGCAAGAGAAATATGGGCTTTTAAAACAAGTGTATAGTCCGTTTTTTCCTGCTCTGTAAGCTCTCCAAGTTTTATGGTTCTAGTAATATCTGTTGTACCGTTTAGATACTGTCCTCCGCTGTCCAAAAGCAAGAAACTCTTAGGTTGAAGTTTTGCAGATTCGGCAGGGGAAGGCGCATAGTGAATGATGGCACCGTTGGGGCCGTAGCCTGAGATGGTCTCAAAACTTTCTTCTAAAAAGTCCTTGCCTTCTGCCCTGAATTTTAAGAGTTTTTCGCTTACATCCCATTCTGTAATACCTTTTCCTGCATTTTCCTCTACCCATTTTAGGATTTTTACCATTGCGGCGCCGTCTTTTTCCATAGCGTCATCGAAGTTTTTAAGCTCAACGGCATTTTTTATTGCTTTAAGCGTTGAGGTTAGATTTAAACCTTTTTCAACATTTGCTTTGATTTGGCTGTACAAATACACATTTGTTCTTGAAGGATCTATGTAAACTTTTCCTGTAAGTTTTGCGGCTTCTGCAAAGACATCTTCATACCCCATTACCGTAACCCCTTGAGAAGCAAAGTATGATTTAACCTCGTCGGTTAACTGTTTCGACGAAATAAAAATAATTGCCCTAGTTTTATCGACTATTGCATAAGCGGTAACAACAGGATTACATCTTACATCTCTTCCGCGGACATTAAAAAGATAGCAGACATCTTCAAGGGCTCCGATAACCGTAGAATCGGCTTTTTTTTCGGTAAGCATGTAGCGGACTTCTTCAATCTTTTCTTTTGCGGATTTTCCTGTGTATTTTTCCTCTAAGATAAAAGCTTCACTTAAAACAGCCTGAGGACGGTCTTTCCAGATTTCGCCTATTAGGTCGATATCTGTAACAAGTTCAATACCACCAAGCTCTTTTTGCATAGAATCAAAGCTGTAAACAGATACAACCTTACCATCCATTCCGAGTTTTTCACCCGGTTTTAAAGCGGATTTTAAAAACTCGTTTACGGTGGGAACCCCCGGCTCCATCATTTTATAAAGTTCAATTCCGGATCCTTCAAGCTGCTTTTCAGCCTGTAAAAAGTAACGGCCGTCCGTCCATAAAATAGCCTTATCCTTGGTAACAAGAACGGTTCCTGCAGATCCCGTAAAACCCGAAATAAACTCGCGTGTTTTATAGTTTTCGGGTAAATATTCACTCTGATGAGGATCGGAAGAAGGGATCAAATAAGCACTTAAAGAATGCTCCTTCATTTTTTGCCTTAGAGCGGCAACTCTATCTCGTATATTCATATAAACCATCCTTTAAAATATAATTTTATGTCTTGAGAGTATAATACTATTTATATTTTATGTAAAGCCTTTTAATATGTAAACCATTTACTATGTAAATTTAATAAAACGTTTATCGGTTCAAATGATATTGATAAATTCTATAAACTATATCCCTCTTTGCCCCTGTTTTTTCGATGTCGGTAATCATGGGAATATTGTATTCCCAAATAGTAGAACCTTCTCCTTCCAAATATCCTTTTTTTATTGCAGCCTGATAAAGGCGTGAATAAATGGCGGCCGAAACGCCTTTATTACGATATTTAGGATCAACAAATAAAACAAAAGTTCTAAGACGTCTCATTTTACGTTTATAATAAAGGAATTTAAAAATACCTAAGGGAAAAAGCTTACCTTTGAGGTGCTTCAATACATCATTATAATCGGGAAGAGTAACATTAAAACCTATGGGACTGCCATCAGCTGTTCTCGCAATAAAAATCAATTCCTCATCGGCGAAAGATATCAGCTGTTTTAAAACCATATCAATTTCTTTACGGGTCATGGGCATAAAGTCTTCCCATTCTTCAGGTTCGGAATTTAAAAGAATTGTGTGAACATCTCCTATATCCCGCTTAACATTCTTTTTTAAGTCAATATGATCTACATGAAAACCATAGCGCTTTTCTACCAAAGGAGCTAATCGTACATATCGGCTTGCATCGACATCATCAAAACGGGCATGATAAGCATAGCAATCCCAATATTTTTCGAACCCGAACCTTATAAAAAAGTCGTTATAATATTTTTTGTTATAGGTATTCATTATATATGTGCGGTTTTCAAAATTATCGGTAATAAATCCCCGGTTATCTTCCCCTCCCGGAAGAGAAAGAGGTCCTTTAATTCTATCCATACCTTTTTCCAAAAACCATTTTTTTGCAGCATCAAGCATTTTTTCGGCGACGGCATAATCTTCAATACACTCAAATTGCGAAATATAACCGACCCGAATTTTTTTATATTCATTCAATTTACCGTCAATTCCGTACAAAATACGGCCTACTGTTTTTCCGTCGATTTGAGCAACTATCTTTACGTGAGGTCCTGCATCACATAAAGAATTATCGGTTCCCGACACATATTTTTTATACTCGCTTATAATAGGCGGTATCCATGAACTATCATTCTTATACAACTCAAAAGGTAAAAGAGCAAATTCATTCAATAGTTTTGAATTATTAACTTCAAGTAAAACAATTTTATCCATAATTTTTTCCCGAATTTATTTTTATTAATTAAAGTAAGAAAATAACATTTTTTTTAAGTCTTTGTCAATATTGTAAGTTTTTACAATTTTACACTTGCAAAATTCATAACTTATGTGTATAATGTTGTAACTGGAGGAATATATGAAGAAATCAATACTAAGCTTGGTCTTTTTAGTTCTAATTTTTTCACTTTTTACCATTGCCCCGGCTTTTTCACAAAAGGTTGATGAAGCAGACGTTTACTATGTAAATGTGCAAATTTTAAAAATCTTTGCACATTCAAAGGGGTTTTATGTTATTTACCGAAGAGCCGGATTAAAACATGCAGAAGTCTTTATTCCGAAATCTTGGCTTGAACCTCAAGATGGTAGAGCTAAAATGGAATTGGTAAACACCAGAGTTAACCCATATTTATCTTTTTATCTTAAAGACGGAAAATTTGATCACATCAAAATAGCAGCTCCCAGAGACTTGGGAAGCCCGATATGGGGTGCATTAAAAGCGCCAAACCAATATGACGGTAAATTTGACGGCGTAGAAAGTCTTGAACTAAAATTTTAACATCTAACACAACCTAAGCTATCTATATCCTCTAAGGTGTGTACCTTAGAGGAATTTTATGAGGAATACATGCATAACAATAACAGCTCAACAATCAGCAAACCTTTAGTTCCGCAAAAATTGCTGGAATTTTTAAATACATATGAGAATTTTATAATTGCAGGTCATAAAGAGCCAGATGGTGACTGTATTGGAAGCTGTCTTGCAATGTCTTTCTTTTTGAAGAGAAAAAATAAAAATTGTATTTTAATGTCGGCAGGTCCTTTTAAGCGTATCGAAATAAAGGAATATGAAAATCTTTTTACCGATAAACTGGAAATTTCCGATAAGATAAACCCTCAAACTACAGGGCTGATAATCCTTGACTGCTCAGGCTTTGACCGCGTAGGTGAAATAGCAGATCTTATCAGAAGTTTTAAGTATATCATAATCGATCATCATGCTACCAATACGGAAAAGTCCGATACCTCTCTTATAATGCCGGATGCACCTTCTACAACCTATCTAATTCAGTCAATAATTGAAGAAATGGGAGAAAAATTGACAAAGGAAGAAGCAGATGCCTTGTTTTTCGGTCTTTGTACAGATACAGGATTTTTTAGACATTTGGATGAAAGAAGTGCTCAAGTTTTTGCCCATGCCTCCCGGCTTATTGAAGCCGGAGCCAATCCAAAACAAACCTTTATGAAAATGAATGGAGGCAAAAAATTTGAATCGCGCCTCCTTATTTCTCGAATCCTAAACAGAATGAAGACCTATTATGACGGAAAGCTTGTTATTTCATATGAAACTTATGATGATTTAATGGAATTCGGCCTTGAAGGCAGAGATTCCGATATATTGTACCAGCTGATTCAGACGGTGGAAGGGGTTGAAGCTATCTGCATAGTACGCCAAGAATCTCCAAGCCATTGTTCAGTGGGATTTAGATCCTTGGATAAGATTGATGTAAGCAAGATAGCCTCCTCCTTCGGCGGCGGCGGGCATAAACAGGCATCAGGCTTGTACATAGAAGGAAAATTTGATGATTTGATTCCAAAGTTTGTTGAAGCCTTTGGAACTCAAATGTAAATTTTACATTGTTTTTTTTAAGATAATGTGGTAAAATATTTTTTATAATTAAATTGTTTATGGGAGAATGAGCTTTGAACAATGATGAAATTTTGTTTCCGCTATTGGAAAAAGGCGATATCAAACGTACTATGGAGATGGCCTCTAATGAGAGCAAAAAACCTTTTGAAATTGTATCTGAAGGTATGAACGTAGTTACGGCATCTATTTTAGCGGATATACCCTCAGTTTATAAAATGGATTTAATAAGGAAGGTAGGAGCTCTTTTTTCTACTCAAGAATATTGTGAACTCCTAAATCAAAAAATGTTTACCCTTAAACCTGAAGAACGCGATAAACTAAAAGATCAGGGTATCCTTATAAATAGAGAGACAACCCTTCCCTATTGCCAATGGTTTAATATCTTTGAAATAGCTTTTCCTTGGCTGCCTCTTTCCGTTTTTGAAGATTTTGCTGTCTATCTTAGAGATGAAAAAAAGCTAATACTTGATAAGGAAACCATTGAAATTGTAAGAGATAATTTTTCAATATCAAAACGGTATTCGGAAAGGGAGCTTTCCCGTCTTTTTGATTCAAACATACTAAAAGATCCCGCTGATATAGAAGATGAATAGTAAATTTATATCTTTTTTTCGATTTTTTTTTTAAAAAAGGCCTAAAGTTTTAGAAACAGGAAACCGATCATAGATAATGAGGGTTTTCTATCCTCAAAATAAAGCAAGGATGCTTTATAAACACATTATTCCAGGGAGGAATATCTTATGATTATTAATCACAACATGAGTGCGATGTTCGCACAGAGAACGCAGGGTGTTACCAATGTACGCATCGGTAAAGACATCGAAAAGCTTTCATCCGGTTTACGCATTAACCGTGCAGGCGATGACGCTTCCGGTCTTGCAGTTTCCGAGAAAATGAGAAGTCAGATTCGAGGTTTAAACCAAGCTTCTGCAAACGCTTCAAACGGCATTAACTTTATTCAAGTAGCCGAAGCTTTCTTGCAGGAAACAACCGACATCATGCAGAGAATCAGAGAGTTGGCTGTTCAGTCTTCAAACGGTATCTACTCTGCTGAAGACAGAATGCAGATTCAGGTTGAAGTTTCTCAGTTGGTTGCCGAAGTTGACCGAATTGCAAGTTCAGCCCAATTTAACGGTATGAATATGCTTACAGGCCGCTTTGCACGCGAAACAGGTGAAAATGTTGTTACCGGTTCTATGTGGTTCCATATCGGAGCAAACATGGATCAGAGAATGCGCGTTTATATCGGCACAATGTCGGCTGCCGCCCTCGGTATCCGAAATATCGGCGACGAAAAAATTATGACGATTGAAACCGCAGATGCCGCTAACCGAGGAATCGGAATCATTGATGAAGGTCTAAAAAAGATCAACAAGCAAAGAGCCGATCTTGGCGGTTACCAGAACAGAATGGAATTGACGGTTGTAGGTATTGATATCGCAGCCGAAAACCTCCAAGCTGCAGAGTCAAGAATCCGTGATGCAGATATGGCAAAACAAATGGTAGAATATACCAAGAACCAAATCTTGTCAAATACCGGTATCGCAATGCTTGCTCAGGCTAATAACAACAGCCAGCTTGTAATGTCTCTTTTAAGGTAACAAATTTGTAAAATACTCTTGTATTTTTTTAATTATAAGAGTATAATGTGTTAGGCGTGAAGGGGAAATCCCCTGCACGCTTAAACGATCTTTGAAAAAATGCCCTTGATTGGCGGCCCTTATGAAGCCCTGTATTACAGTATTATTAACAGTTTGAATAAAATTGTTAATAATACTGTCTTTATAATTTGTGTAAAAGGCGCAAAATTTTATACAATATTATAAAATACAGGAGTATTTTTCAGCAAAGGATGCTGAACTATAGGACTTCAGGGAGGGTCATATGATTATTAATCACAATATGAGTGCAATGTTTGCACAGCGACAGGGAGGAGTCAACGAACTTCATCTCGCAAAAAACATCGAAAAGCTTTCCAGTGCGGAAAGAATCAACCGTGCAGGTGACGATGCTTCAGGTTTAGCCGTATCCGAAAAGATGCGCAGCCAGATCAGAGGTTTAAACCAGGCCGGACAGAATATTCAAAACGGTGTTTCTTTCATTCAAGCAACAGAAGGTTACTTAGGTGAAACGACAGATATAATACAGAGATTAAGAGAGTTGGCTATACAGGCCTCAAACGGCATTTATTCAGCCGAAGACAGGATGCAGATTCAAGTTGAAGTTTCACAGCTTGTTGACGAAGTAGACAGAATCGCAAGCCATGCTCAGTTCAACGGAATGAATATCCTTACAGGCCGTTTCGCTCAAGATTCCGTATCGGGACCTATGCAGCTCCATGTCGGTGCAAATATGGACCAAAGAGAAAAGATCTACATAGGAACAATGACAGCTACAGCACTCGGTATTATAGGAGCACAACAGGGCGGAGAAGACAAGATGATTTCAATGTCTTCTGTAGACGGTGCAAACATGGCATTGGGAGCCCTTGATAATGCTCTTAAGCAGATTAACAAGCAGCGCGCAGACCTTGGTGCATACCAGAATAGGTTTGAAATGGCATATAACGGTATAGCAATTGCTGCCGAAAATATGCAGGCTGCCGAATCAAGAATCCGAGACGCAGACATGGCTAAAGAGATTGTTGACTATACAAAGAATCAGATCTTGATCCAATCAGGAACTGCTATGTTGGCACAGGCCAATGCACAGCCTCAGGCTGTTGTCAGGCTTCTTCAATAACGAAGCAGATCTTGTAAGGGCCGATAAAAAAAGAGATAACCGGATGTCATCTCTTAAAATTAAAGGCCTTTAGAATCTTTAGGAAGAAAGAAGATGCGCCCTTCTTCTTCCTTTTTTTTACTGCTAAGAGTTGATGCTTAAAACGTTATAACTATATTTAGATGTCACGGATGATGTCTATTTAAAGCCAAGGAGGTTTTTATGAGTATAGAAATAAACGGCATAGGGCACCAAGCAGCATTACAACAAAAACGTGATACAGTGATTAACGGCTCGATGAGAGCTGCATCGGATGTAATAGTACAAAAGGAAGCTGCCGAACAAGCCGAAAATCAAAAGACGCTGGTGGACCCGAATGAAATCTCAAAAGCGGTTGCACAAATCCAAAAATTATGCGACATGTGTGATCGTAAATTGCAATTTAGAGTAAACAAAGAAACAAACCGCATTGTTGTTAAGGTAATAGATGCAAATACCGACAAGGTAATAAGGGAAATTCCATCTGAAGCAATACAACGGCTGCAGGCAAGAATACTTGAAACAGTCGGCCTTTTATTCGATGAATCAATCTAGTCGGAAATTTTCCCTTTTTTAGGTAGTAAGAAAAATAGGGGTTTAAATGTCCGATTTAAGTATACCGGGAGTCAACAGTACATACGAAAAGCTTGTTGAAGCTTTGATGAAAAAGGAAAGAATTCCTCGCGACAGAGAAGCCGAAAAACTCGAACGTCTAAAATTGCAGGATGATTCGTGGAGACAGGTCAATAAATTTTCTCTTGAAGTACGCAATGCTGCAAGAGACCTATATTCTTTTAATAATCCCTTTGTAGAAAAAATAGCAGAATCCTCAAATGAAAGATCCTTTACCGCGACAGCTTCCAGAGGAGCCAAGGATCAAAACGTAAAAATTAATGTTGTCCAAATCGCAGAAGCAGATAAATTTTTAACCAAAGAAGTAAATAAAGATATTGAAATAAAAAAAGGGGTATATACTTTTAAGGTAGGAGAAAAAAACATATCAGTAAACTGGAAGGGAGGGAAATATAAGGGTTTTATCGACCTTGTAAACTCAAGGGCAAAAGAAATTTTAAATATCAGCGAAATAAAAATAACACCAGAAACAAAATCCCTGCTCTTTTCATCCAATATAACAGGGGCAAAAAACAGGTTGGAATTTGCCGATGATGCCCTATCGATGGCTCTTGAGATGGGACTTATCAAAAAAAATGATACATCTGCCATAAAAACTTCAGTTACTTCCATTGAAACCGGACCTGAGTCCTCTCAAAAAATAGATTTTTCAGAATCTGTAAGAGCTAAAGGTCAATATGTCATGGAGCTTACAGTTTCAATTAAGGAACCGTCAAAAGCTTCTGCACAAAAAGAAGAAACGGGAGAAAAAACTTACGAACAAATAGGCTCAATCTCATATAGGGGTATTGTTATACAAAATGAACCTTCAAACGACGGCCTTGAAAAAACTAAAATGGAACCTAAGGAAGCCTCAGATCATCGAAAAGTTGATATGAATATTTTAGCCTTAGAATCAACACGAGGAGTGCTTATTCCCCTGCCCCCCCTTTCTGAAAATACCGAAACACAAACAATTACGATTCCTTTGGCTGAATACGGGGATGTAAAAGCTCTTGCAATAAACAATAATAATACCGAAAAGGCTGTTTTTATCGAAAACATCAAAATATTCGATCCTAAGGCTGCGGGAGATTATGTTCCGGTAAACCCTGTTTCGACAGCACAAGATGCTATAATAAATTTTGAAGGTATTCAAATTAAAAGGGATAAAAACGACATTGACGATTTAATTCCCGGAGTAACCCTTCATACACATGAATCATCGGAAAAACAGGAAAAACTAACCATAAAGCCTGATGTAGAAGCAGTAAAAAATGCCATTATTGAACTAGTGGCCAAATATAATCGCGTTTTTGCTCAAATAAACATATTAACGCAAAATAAGCCCGAAATTATAGAAGAGCTGACCTATCTTTCAGAAGCGGAGGTTGAAGATGCTCAAAAAAAATTGGGGCTTATGTATGGCGACTCTACTTTGATGTCTTTAAAATCCAATTTAAGACAAAAAATAAATACTCCATATAAGGCCGCTGATGATTCAAAAATATTTATGCTTGCTCAATTGGGTGTTTCTACAAAATCCGATAATGCAGGCGGCATAGACATGTCCCGCCTTCGCGGATATCTTGAAATTGACGAAAAAAAACTTGATGAAGCTTTAAACAACAATATGGAAGAGGTAAGACTTTTTTTCGGTTTTGATTCTGACGGAGATATTTTAATAGATTCCGGACTTGCCCATGCAGTATACGAGTACATTAATCCGTATACGCAAAGAGGCGGTATCTTTGGTGTAAAAACCGACGCTTTAAAACTAAAGATGGACTCTTCTCAAAAAAGAATCGAAAACTACGACAAAAAATTAGCCGAAAAAGAATTAGCACTTAAGAGGAAATATGGAATAATGGATGGAACCTTAAAAAGTTTACAAAAACAATCTCAGACAATGGATAATTTTAACAAACAACTTCAAAATCAAAATAAATAAGGAATAAAGATGAAAGTAAAATTAAACGGACAAGAAATTGAATTAAAACTTGAAAAAGAAATAACTATAGGCGATGTTCTTGGAAATATAGAACAAGAATGCCGAAACCAAAAAAGTACTATAACTCAAGTTTGCGTGAACGGAAAAGAATTGACTTTAAGCGAGCTTGATGAGCTTTTTCAAGATCCCCATCAAATAGAAATAGACATTGAGCTGTTTACAACAAGCGGAGAGGATATACGCAGCCTTTTAAAAGGGCTTGGTGATGAATTTATAAAAAATTCGGAAGAAATCGAGAAAATTCCTATCAAGGTCCAAACAGGAAACGATGTTGAAGTTATCAAAGCAATCGAAGATTTTTCCGTTAACCTTGCAAAATTATATGAAACAGCTAAATTATTCGATATTGCAGAGATCCCCGAAGATCTAAAATTAGGAGAGATGACCCTCAGAGAATACCAAAGCGAAATATCGTCTAATTTAGATGCTATTATTAATGCTATTGAAGATACGGATACGGTAGAAATTTCGGATATTGCCGAATATGAACTGGCACCGCTTGTAAAAAAGCTCGGAAATGGTTTATTATCAATAAGAACAATAACCGGAGATTAAAATGATTGTTTCTGAAATAAAAAATATTGAAAAAGAAGATACACATATATATTACAGGCAAAAATATGCCGGAACGGCGGTATATACAATATTAGGTAAAGAACAAAACGGAAAGGTTGAATTTTTTGTAGAACATAAACCTACAGGTGAAACCGAAATACAGGTACAGATGATAGACAAGATAGACTATCCTGTATTACAAATAATGATGGAGTTAAAAGCCTGTGTCCGCCGTTTAGTTGAAACAAGGAAATTACCGTAATATGGAATTTATAACAAAGACTGAAGAAGACACTATTAATTTAGGAAAAAAGATAGGAAAAAAATTAAAAAAAGGAGATGTAATAGCCCTTGACGGTTCTTTGGCAGCTGGAAAAACCTATCTTACAAAGGGTATAGCACAAGGCTTAGACATTGAAGAGGACATTACAAGCCCGACCTTTACATTAATATCAGAATACTCAGGACGGCTGCATCTATATCATATGGATGTATACAGAATTGAAGGAGTTGAGGATTTTTTAGACTTGGGTACCGAAGAAATGTTATATGGAGACGGAGTTTGTGTGGTTGAATGGAGTAAAAAGGTAAAAGAAGCCTTGCCCAAAAACACTATTTATATCGGTATAACTGTAAATGATGATAATTCCAGAAAAATTATCATCAATGACAAAGACTTTGGTGAGGATCTATGAATATCGTTTGCATCGATACAAGTTGGACATCTATTGCAATAACCGCTCAAGGAAATGCCGGTACATTTACCTCTGTTTTTACACCGGCTAAAGCCAGACATTCTGCTGTGATTATTCCGGCAATAGAAACAGCAGTACAACAGGCAGGTTTTTCTATAAACGAAACCGATATTTTAGTATGTCCTCAGGGGCCGGGAGGCTTTACCGGTTTAAGGCTTGCTTACTCAACGGCAAAGGCAATTCAGCTGCAAACTAATGCCCGTTTTTTTTGTGTTTCTATTTTGGAAGCTCTTTGTTGTAAATACGGCGGTAAAAATCAATTTTTATCGGTTATTGATGCAAAACGAGATTGTTTTTATGTGCAGGCATTTGAAAACAAAAAACCGGTCTCGGAAGCTTTTGATATAAGCGCACAAGAAGCTCTTAAACTGATCGATAAAAACAAAAAAACGATTATTTGCGGTTTTGGTACCGAAAAATTTAATGAAGAAGCCGGAGCGTCTATTGATGCAAATAATATTACCTTGATAGAAGCAGACAAAGAAGCTTTCTCAAAAATTTTACTTGATTGTTTTATCAAAAATCAAGCCTGTAAAAAAGTGGAAGATCATGAGGGTCCTGTATATATAAGGAAGAGCGATGCAGAATATTAGTTATTTGAAATTAAAGGATTTTGGCCTATGATAAAAAATAAAAACAAAGATAAATCTGAAATAGGGATTCATGAAAAAAATTTTCTCACTCTTGATGAAGTAGAAATGCTTGATGAAGTAGAAGAAGAATTGGAAGAGCTCGATGATGACCTTTATCAAGACGATCCTGACAGTCTGCATCATCCGATAAATTTTAACAATCAAGAAATCAAAACCGAGGTTTTAAAAACAGCTGTAGACCTGCTTGCTACTCCCACCGTTTGCTCATTACTATTGGATAAAAATTTTTTGATACTATACATAAGCGATGCAGTAAACCATCTTTTTGAAGGTTATCACAATATAGAAAAAAAACCGTTTTTTAACATATTCGGAAGCACTCTTGAAAAGTCCTCCCTTGATGACCTTTTAACAAAATTAAGGAGCCCTAATAGAGGCTACTCATGGTCAGGAGTTTTAAAGCATAAAACAAGATACCGTAAGACTATGTATACAAAGACAAACATATTTCCCTTATTTGATAATAATACTCTCAACGGGTACTGGGTTATGTTTGAAGATATAAGCAATTCTTATTTAAGCCAATATAAGGGTATGATGGAAAGTCTATTAAATGCCTCAAAATTAAAGGATAATGATACAGGCTTTCATAATGAAAGGCTTAATTATTATTCGAAAGCCCTTGCCGAAGTCTTGTTTAAGGAGAATTTGTTTCCTCAAATAGATGCCGATTTTATAGATAATATTTCTTCTCTCGCAGCTATACACGATATAGGAAAAATAGGAACACCCGATTATATCTTACAAAAAAAAGGTTCCCTTAATGACGTGGAATGGGCTGTTATGAGAGAGCATACTATTAACGGAACCCTAATCCTTGCAAACTACCCTATCCCTATGGCAAAAGAAATCACCCTTAGCCATCATGAGAGATGGGACGGAAGGGGCTATCCTTATAGACTTGCAGGTGAAATGATTCCTCTATCGGCGCGTATAGTGGCTATAGCCGATGTTTACGATGCCCTTAGAATGAAAAGGTCTTACAAAGAAGGAATTCCTCACAAGGAAACTGTTATACATATTGCAAACGGATCCGGAGGACACTTTGACCCTACCCTGATTGAAGCTTTCGAAAGTATACACAAAGAATTTAATTATATATGGGAACAAAATAAGGACCAAAGTCAGGCCGGATAAATTTTTAAAATAAGGTATCAATTTCTTGAAATAGATCCTGCAAAAATAAATTTAAATAAAGAAAACCTTTTTCAGTTAAATAAAATCTTTTTTCCGTTAAAACGGCCTCTTTCCTATTGAGCCATTTTGAAATAGTTTTTCCTGCAAATACCGTAATATCCTTACCGAATCTTGATTTAAAAAAAGACCTGTCAATCCCCTCGGTTAGCCTTAAGCCCATCATAAAGGCTTCTTCAATAAATTCTTTTTCATCAATGGTTTCATATTCATAAACATCATCTCTGTTTTTTGCAGTCATCCATTTATCTATATTTTTAATTGCAGAAAATCTCAATGCGTGAGCATGTGAATGTAAGTAAGCATGTTCATGGGCATCGGCATTTACAGAAGCAGGGAGGGCTTCTTTATTAAAAAAAATTGAACCGAAGGCACCGGGACCGACCCCGATATAATCCTCCAACCTCCAATATTTCTCATTATGTATACTTTTATATGAATTTTTGTATGAAAAATTAGACACTTCATACTTATTATAGCTATTTTTCTCTAAAATATTCTTACCATAGCTCCATAACTCGGCTATTTCATCATCTTTCTCGGCTGAAACCCTTGTATTTGAACAAAGGGCGTACAAAGAAAAATGCTCAGGTTTGAAAGCCAATAAGGTTTCTATGTCATCTTTTAGAATATCAAAGGTCTGCTTATTTAGTCCTGCGATTAGATCACAAGAAAGGATTAGGTCTTTTTTAGTGCGCAAAAGTTCAAGAGCTGAAAGGCTTAATTTTCTTTCTCCCCTCCTCTTACAAGCTCTTAAAACCTCATCATTAAGGGACTGAATTCCTACCGAAAACCTATTAACTCCTCCTTGGGCTGCTGCAGATAAAAATTCTTTATTTAAATCTTCAGGATTAATTTCAACCGTAAATTCTTTAGGAGAATTTCTTTGAGCGGCCAATATTTGCGATGAAAGGTAAAAAAGATCATCAGGAGATAAAAGAGACGGAGTTCCGCCTCCTATATAAACGGTATCCCATTCACTTATGGAGAACTTATCTGCTTGAATTTTTATATCTTCAGCCAATCGTAAAACAAAGGGACTTAAAGCAGCTGATAATATATTCTTGAACCGGTCAGCCCGAACGGAAAAAAAATCGCAATAATTACATTTTTGGAGGCAAAAAGGTATGTGGATATAAAGCCCGGCCTTTTTCATCAATAGGTCTTAAACTCTTTAAGCGGCCAATATTTTAAAATAATTTTGCCGCATATTTTTTTATCTCCTTTTACAGCCCCCCAAAGACGGGAATCATCAGTGATTATCCTATTATCGCATAATACAAAATATTCTCCTTCTTTTAGAACCGTCTTAGGATATGCTCCTGAAAAAGGTAAGGATGAATCCCAATGAGCAGGCAGATCCTTAACTTCAATATCATAATTTTTTTGAGCTAACTCAAATTCGGTCAAAAAATGACTAGAATCTTTAGTTTTTATGTGCAATACAAAATTTTCCATATACAAGGTATCTCCGGGCAAGCCTACAATTCTCCTTATGGAATAAGCATCTGCACTCTGCAAATCAAAGGGTCTTACAAGATGAAAAGTAAAAAAGCCGACAACGGCATTTACAGCAGATTTAAAAAAAGGCTTATTTTGCGATGATGCGCCGTCGATAATAACCAGGTCCCCCCTTTTAGCTGAAGCCGGAGCATAGATGGGTGTAACCAAAACCATATCCCCCTTAGAAATTTCAGGAAACATAGTATCGGTTTGTAATCTATAAGTTTTTAACAGATATGATGTTATGAGTATATATGAAAGAAAAGCAAAAAGAACCAAAAAAATAATAAACAATACCTTGTTTCGGTACTCTCTCTTTGCCGTATATGAAAAATTTCTGTATTTTGCTGTCATTATTAATCCTCAATGCATAATATCATTTTCCGTTATCGTTGACAAGTGTCTAATCTATGAATATAATAGGGATATGGAGAAAACACCTGTAAAAATCATAGCAAAAAACAAAAAGGCTTTTTTTAATTACACCGTTGAAGAAAAAATAGAATGCGGTCTAGTCTTAAAGGGTACGGAAGTCAAATCTCTCAGAGAAGGAAGAATCTCTTTTCCGGATGCCTTTGCCGAAATTAAAGATAATGAGGTCTGGGTAAAAAATTTTCATATTTCGGAGTATATTTACTCTTCCATATTTAATCATGATCCTGAAAGGCCCAAAAAACTCCTTTTAAAAAAGGACGAAATAAAGAGATTAAAACGAAAGGTGGAGGAAAAAGGTTATACCCTTATTCCATTGGAATTTTACTTTAAAAACGGTATCGTTAAGGTTCTCTTAGGTGTTTGTAAGGGTAAAAAGACCTTTGATAAACGGGCAGACATAAAAGATAGAGACATAAAAAGAGATATGCAAAGGGAGATAAAAATAAGAGGTAAATAATGAAGATAAAAACGTTTTACGGATTTTTAAGATTTTTACTTTTAAGACTGCCTATACTGGCTTTCAGCATAGGAACTGCGATATATGCGGCGCCCACAGTCGGAGTTTTTAAACTTGAATCTAAAAATATAACGGAACAAACAACAGCAACAATCAGTAATGCTATTTTCAGCTTTGTAAAAGAATTAAAAAAATATGATATTGTAGATATGCGTTCTACTCCGGTTACCGAAACGGATGCCCAGCAGCGTTTCGATTATGTTTTTGCGGGCAAGATTACGGGACTGGAAAACGGAATACAGCTTGAACTTATGCTGAAAAATTCTTCGGATAAAATAACAAGACGTATATCTAAAATTTATCAAAGTGTTAATTTAATCCTATTGGACTCACGAGTTCTTGTATCGGATATTTTTGATAAATCGGTTAATTTATCGGTTACCTATAATTTGGAGGACTCAGCTCCTAAGGAGGATGCAGAGGTAGAAGAGGTTAAAAATATCGATATCCTTTCAGGCTCATGGCAGGGAGAAGAGGGACTTGAAAGGGTCGAGATTATGAGGGGAGGAAGAGGAATTGCCCTCCTTTCAAGCGGGATAACCATCTTGCTCCAAATAAGGGTGAATGAAGGCTATTTGACAATAAATCAATCAGGGAAACCGCTGCCAAGACAATTTATCAATTTACCTGATGAGATAGCCAAAAAGGCTGCAGAGATGGGTAAAACCCCCTCATGGAAATTCCTTGTTTCATCAGACAATAAGATTTTAGTCGGAGAAAAAATAGACATCGAAATAGTCTATCATGGAAACACCCTTGTTTCGGTAAATGAAGTTATAAAAAAAGTACGCTGGGTAAAAAATTAAAAACTTATCTTTAAAGCACCTTGTCTTATTATGCAAGGCTCCTTATCAATTAAGCTGACGATTGTAGACGATAAGCCCTTTTGCTCTCCTCCATCAATTATCAATGAAACCTTATCTTCAAACTCCCTTATTATATCCCTGATATCGCTTAAAACAGGCTCTCCTGAGTAGTTTACGCTGGTAGAATAAATAGGAAAACCCGTCCTTCCTATTAGATTTCTAAGCCATGCATCATCAGGGCATCTAAAAGCCGAAGTACCCCCGCCCTCTTTATCTCTTACTATTATGCTTAAAGGAGCAGGCCAAAGATTTAATAGGAACTGAGGAATGGAGGTATCCGTATATTTAAAAATATCTTGCGGTTTTTCAATGAGGCTGATAAAACTCTTTTCAGCCCCTCTTTTTTTGATTTTAATGATTTTTTCTTTTGTAAAAGGCATTATACCCGAAAAACCGTAAACGGTATCGGTAGGAACTATTATAATTTCGCCCTTTTTTAAGGACGAGGCTGCTATTTCTAAAGATTTAGGATCTTTTTTTAAAATAAGCATCTTTTCTTACCGCCAGCATCTGAAAAATAATAACAATTAGCCCTAAAGATGCCGCTATTGTTTTGCATATGTAATCTGAAAGAAAATACGGAGCTTCAATTTTTAAGATTGTCCCCGGATTTAGCCCCTTCCCAAAGCCTGAATTAAAATTCACAAGCTTAATTATTCCCTCATTATCATATATATAACCCAGTTCATGGGCATAAATAGCAATTGTTTCAGGATCATAGGTTAAATTTCTTATCAGGCTGTCCAAATCCTCTCCCGTTTGCCTAAGAGAGCGGACATGGCTTACAAGAGTATCCCGCTGAACCTCTATAAACCGCTGTGCATATATTCCCTTAGGGCCTAAAAACACAGTCAAAACAGTGTAAGCAAAAACAGTAATAAAAATGGGAATAAGCACTCTAAAATAGATTTTCATAGTCTAAAATATATAACGGCATTTTATGTTTTTTTCTTGAATTTTTTGGCAATTTATTTCGACTAAATAATTTAGGTTATTTACAAATTCTGTCGATATATAGTATAATTATAGATATAAGTTATACGGGAGAATAGCATGGCATTAGATTTTAACAAAATTGAAGAACCGGATGATTCGGTTTTTCCGGTAAAACTTGAAGATGATTCAAATCTTGATATGTATGGTGTATGGGTAAAAAAAAGACCTGAACATAAAGACAGTTATGAAAGTATGCTGCCTATAGAAAATGACACTGCTGAGGATCCTTTTGAAGAAGACGTATTGGAATTTGACGACCATGATATCATAAATTTAGATAATCCGGATGATGCCTTAGAGTTCGAAGAATTAACAACATTGAATAATTTTGAAACTATCGAAAATGAAGAAAGCAATAAATCTGAAGAACCTATTGAAGATTTAAGTGTTACTTCTGATGACGATATTTTTGGGGATGAATTCGATATTTTTGATGAATCTGATGCTGTAGTAATTGATGAAGAAGAAAATGATAGTTTTGGTACCGGTCTTGATGTAATGCCGAAAGCCGAAGAAGAAACTGAATCTGAAGAAATAACATCCGATATAAATGACTTTGAAACTCTCGATTTAGACGACTTCCTAAGCGATGCTGAAGCCCTTGAATCGGATGATGAAACTGAGGATAAAAACGAAGACGGAAACCTTGAACCTGATAACAATATAAAACTTGATCTTTCTTTTGACGAAGACTATTTGGAAACAAAGGAAAGCGATGCCATAGATTTTGAAGGAAACGAAAGCTTTGAAATAAGTTCAGATGAACCTGATGCAAGCGAAATCTCAACAGAAAATAAAACTTCAGATATTGAAAATTTACCTGAAAGGACAATTGAAGATATTTCCGACTTTGATGACATTTTAGACGAACTTGAAGCTAATGATGAAAATAATGCAGAAGAAGTAGAAGAACTAACTGATGAAATTCCTCTTAACATTACCATAGACGAATACTCGGATATAACATCTCTTGCAGGTAAAACTATGGGAACGGATGAAGACTTAGAAGATGTCGAAATATTCAGCGATATTTCCGAATTTGAAGAAGCAGAAGATGCTGAAAATACGGAAGAAGAAAAAAAAGATGATGACGGCTTAGTTATAGAGAGCACCATAATAGAAGCCGGTAATATAGACGAAATCCGAAAAGAAAATCAAAAAATTATGGCCAACTCTTCTCCGGCAGAGATGGAAGAAAAAATGGAAGAGGTTGAAGCCGCTGATGATTTTGACTCAATGCTGGATAGTGTTATGGGAGAGACGGCAGAGCCGGAAGAAAAGATAGAGGAAGTTGTTGAAGAAAACAGCGATATGTTTTTTGACGATATTGAAGCCCTTGAAAATGATCTTTTAGACTCAGGAAATCATGAAATACCGGAAGAATTTATAGAAAAGCCTCAACCGGCAGCATCACAATCCAATGTTCTTGCAAACGATAAGGCTACCGAAATCTTAATCCAAATTGCAAGCGAATTAGTAAACATCAAAAATGAACTCGCAAATATGAAATTTGAAATGGCTCAAACCCAACAAAAATTGGAAGAGTCAAACAGCTCAGAGTCTCAAGAAAATACCGTAACCGATAGCATTTTAAATGATGTAGCAGAGAGCGATAAAAACGGATTCTTTAATGATGATGACGGAGATGAAACAATCGCCCTTACAGGTGATGAGCTTAATAATATATTGATAACGGCTGATTTCACGGAAGAAAACACGGAAAAAGATTATGAAATTCCTGAAACATTGGACGAAATCGATGAAGCCTTTTTCGATGATGATAAAGAGGAAAAAAGTCAAGATGATGATGAAATTTTTGCCGACGAGGACCTATTAAACGCTGTAGAACCTGAGCATATCAATGATTTGACGGATGATATCAGCTATCTTGACGAAGATGTAGAGCTAAACATTGAAGATGAACCGGATGAAGAAAACGAAGAAATTATTCAAGTTGAAGACTTTATGTCGGATGATATAACGGAAACCCCTGTTTTAGAATTAGAAGAAGAAGTCTTAGATGAATCTGATTTAGAAAACTCAAATACCGAAGAAGCAGACGGCATAGAAGACTTTGACCTCAAAATCACCGAACTTGAACTTCCTGACGGACAAAGCATTCCTTTAGGTGATGAATACAGCGGTTTTGAAGCCATTACAGAAAATATTGAAGAAGGCCATGATGAGGCTTTGGATTTTGAAGATATAGAATCTGAAAACGCAATAGAGAAAGATATTCAAAAATCCGATGAAATTCTTTGGGAGGACAGTTCCTTATCTTCCGAAGCCGTGGAAACCGAAACTGAAGACGTTGAAGATATGTCGATATCAGAGGATATCTCTGAAACAATAAGCGAACACCATGAAGATGCAGTATTTTCACCGGAAGAACTTGATTTAGCGGCTCAGGATATCCCTAGACTTGAACTTGATGAGAGTGCAGCCGAAGAGCAAAAAGTACAAACAGAGACCTTACCTATTCATTTAAAAGATGAGATCAAGTCTGTTCTAACTTATATGGATCAGCTCTTGGAAAGCCTGCCTGAAGAAAAAATTGAAGAGTTTGCAAAGTCGGAATACTTTGATACTTATAAAAGACTTTTTGACGAGCTGGGGATATCCTAATGGGATTGAGGCAGAAGGCGGAGGCTGTAAGCATAAAAGCTTATCAGCCCCCAAGAGCACCGACTGAAAGGCCTCATTCACCTTTTTTTGATGCAAAAAATAATTTTCACTCTCTGCTTAAAAATCTTCATATAGAAAAGGGCGGATTTTTGGTAAAAACCAATGAAGATTTTTATAATCTGTGTTTTGTCGAAAATGTGGATATAACTACTTTTCACAGGTGCATGATACCTTCAAGCATTATAGACGGGTTTGATTTTAAGCAAGATAACCGGTATTCCCTTACAACTAAGGATTTAAAATCGATAAAGAATTTCTTTTCTTCTCAGGAGTATATAAGTATCACAGACATTATTTTATATCAGGTTGAAGAAAATAGAAGTTTTTTATTTTTAATTAAATCGCAAAAAGATGTTTATAGGGAATCCTTTGATTTTAAAAAAGCAGATAAGCTTGTAAGCGATTTTTTACCATACTATGATCAATATAAACAGATTATAGAAACGGCAAGACCTGTATATCCCTTTCAATACGGCACAGATACAATAATGCTTAAAATAAAATCTGCCCTAAACCTTAATAATACGGCCCATTTACTGACAATCGCATTTTTTCATGTTTTTCCTGACAGGATAACACTGCAAAGCGATTTAAATAAACTAAGCCTTTATTATTCGATAATAAATAAAATTCTTAACCTGATAGGTAAATCCAATATGGCAATTTTGGGTATGGACAATTGTCTTTATGCATCTATATTCTCTTCAGAAACCCTGCCTATGGATATTTACACAAAAAAAATAACGGCAAGCTTATCTAAGATTTATGGAGAAGACATCTGTTCTAAAATTTTGATGGACTACACAGGAACCTCAAAAAATATAAACGAGATAAAAGATTTTTTTAAGGCCGTGATAAATGATAAAGCAAGTTAAATTACACTCTTCTTATAACCCTCAAAAAGAGGCAGAGAGGTTTTCAGATACAATACAGGGAAGTCCGAAAATTATCGTTATCACGGAACCGGGCGAATCCTATCTTGCCTCGGCTTTACGTAAAAAATTTACTAAAGCTAAATTGATTGCAATGAGGTACACGGATAATTATTTTTTGGACTCGGATAAACTTTGGGACAGGGTTTGGAGACCCGCTTCAGGAAATCCGTCTTTTTTTTTGGTTAATAATATTCCCGATGAATTTTTATCGTCTACCTTGTTTTTGCCTTGGAAGCCGGCAGAAAAGGTTTGGCCTGATTCGGCTTCTTGGGTATGGAAGGAAATATCCGAAGCCGTAAAGATAATACAAAGCGTAATAGCTACAAGAAGCTTTTTCGGAAAAAGATGGCTGAAAAACATGGGCGATAACTTTATATATTCCGAAAGAATTGTGAACAGGGATTTTTTCCAAGAAAGGAATTTAGGACATGAGGTACCTTGCTTTTTTGCAGGGGCCGGCCCAAGCTTAGATGAGGTATTGGATAATTACTCTGAAAATATAAACGGAATATTTAACATGGCGGCAGCATCTGCACTGCCGGCTGTCTTAAGCCGCAATATGAGGCTTGATCTATGTATATCGACTGACGGCGGATTTTGGGCTGCCAATCATTTAAAATATTTAAATGATAAGAGGTTTAAAGAAACCGCCTTAGCCTTCCCATTGGAAGCAAAAATTCCTTACCACATTCTAAAAAACAATAACTCGCTTTTTTTAAGTTACGGCTCAGCCCTTGAAAGTCTTTTTTTTGCAAGCTTAGGTATTGAGCCTCTTCCTGCAAAAAGAAACGGAACGGTATCAGGTACGGCAATAGAGCTTCTCTTAGACAACACGAGAGGAAAAATTTTTATTGCAGGCTTGGATTTAAAGGAATCAAAGGGCTTTTCTCATTGTTCACCCCATGAAAGTCAAAAACAAAAAGAAATTAAAGCAAGCCGCTTAGATCCTGTATCCAATTTTGCAGCCATATCGAATTTTGATCTGCGCTCATTAAAAACTTACGAAAAATGGTTTAGCCGGCTCCCTAAGCCGAGGGCTGAACGGCTTTTTAGAATAGGACAAAACCTTTCTCCCATAGGGAATATAAAATCAATAGACGGGGAAGATTTTAAGGCTCAGGTAGGAACTCAAGAAAATGCAAATAAAAAAAATATTCAGGCAAAGCAATCAAAAACTTTGAGATTTAAATCTCTCAACGAAAAAAAAGCCCTGCTTTCGGAGATTTACCAAAACATAAAAGAGGAAATAAAAACTGAGACCTTTTTCGATAAAATAAAAATAAGCGCAAAGGAAAAAGAATTAAACAGTCCCCAAAAAGAACTATGCGAATTTATTTCTTTTCAAAATTATATGATATTTTTAAAAGAAAAAGATACGTGCAATGAAGCTGAAATTAAACTAAAGCTTGAAAACGAAATAAGCTCCTTTTTAGAAAACCAAATTAGAAGGCTTAAACCATGAATTTGTTTGATAAAAATATAGAAGCATTAAAAAAAATAAATTTAAAACTTGCAGAAGATATTATCAATTCCACTGAAAGCTCGGATTACTCTTCCGATACGGAGATATCCAAAACCGGCCATTCTCTTCCCTTGTTAAAAAACGGAAAACTCCTTCATTCAAAATATGATCCGGCAAAAGAAGCATCAAGGTTTTTTACGGGAAACGAAAATTTTGTGCTTTTTTGCGGATTGGGGGCAGGCATTCACATAGAGTTTTTTTTAAACAATTTTCAGCTAAAGCACTGTGCCGTAACCGAAGCAAGTTTTTCAAATTTTAAAAGCTTATTTAAACTAATAGATTTTTCACGTCTTATTCTAAATAATAACCTATCTTTTTTACCTCCATTGGAATCGGAAAATTTTGAAAAAGAATTTATCAATACCTATATTCCTGTCATACACGGCAATTTTGAGATAAGAATTTTAAGGCCTTGGGAAGATTTTTACAAAGATAAAACAAAAAAATTCGAAAATAAAATTCAAACCTCATTAGAAAAGATACAGGCAGATATTTCGACGCAGGCAGCCTTCGGTAAGATATGGATGCGGAACATTATGCAGAATTTAAAGACAGCATCTCTGATAAACCCGATAATCCCTAAAACAGATCCCTGTAAAAAAGCCTATGTTTTAGGAGCCGGCCCCGGTCTTGAGCCGGCCTTGGAAAATATAAAAAAATACAGGGATTCACTTGTTCTTTTTGCTTCAGATACGGCGTTTCCTGTTTTAAATTCAGCAGGAATAGAAGCCGATTTTTTTGTAAGCATGGACCCGCAAAATATTTCTTACGCTCATTGCTTTAAGCCTTTTACACAAAACGCCGTAGGTATATTTGACCTTTGCTCGAACCCGATTCTTGCGAGGGAATTCTTAAAAAACGGCAACTCTTTTTTCTTTACAAAAAGTGCCCATCCCTTTGCTCAATATGCCTCATTTTTTTCTCCATTCCCTTATATGGAAACTTCAAGCGGTACGGTTGCCCTTGCGGCAAGGTCGGCAGCCCTTTCGCTCGGATTTGAAGATTTAGAATTCTTAGGCTTGGACTTTGCTTATACGGAAGGCAAGGCTTATGCAAACGGAACATATCTTTCCAATCAATTTGAAAAAAGTTCTTTTAAAACTTCATCCTTAGAAACAAAATTTTGTGAGCTGATGTTTAGGACAGAGGTAAAAAAAACGGAAAAAAACGGAAAAATCACTTATACGACAGCTCTTTTAGACGGATATAAGGATTTTTTTGAAGCGGCAATCAACCTTAATTCGGCAGCCCATTCGCCTTGCCGTTCGGCAACCCCTCAATGGAAAAACGAGGAGTTTTCAATATTTCCATATGAAGATTTTATAAGCCGGTTAAAAAAATCGGCTTTGAAGGATAAGAAAATGTTAACAACGGCTCTTTTACCTTATTTTGCATATTTAAGTAAAAGATTATCTAAAAATATCTCGGATTTTGCCGATTTAGAACTTGTACTATCTCAAATTCTGGAGTATACTGTAAGTTAATGAAAAAGATGTATATTGGCATATATGCCGCAATAGCTTTATTAATTATAGTAGGAACATTTTCATGGTTTGTGTATGGGATTATAAAGGATTCCGATACCGGTGCAGAGGAAGCAAAATCCGCATTTGCTTATTTTGCGAAACAAATTATAATCTCGTCTGAAAAAGAAAACTTTGCCCAAAGTGAATATAATCAAAGATTGTATTCACTTGCGGATGAGCTGGAAATTAAAGCCTTTGTTATTTCCAAACCTAATAAAAGTATTGTAATTTCTTGGCCCAAGGATTCTAACCTGATAAGCTATGATGAAAGCGGTAATTTTATTATAAAACCGGCCTCATTATTTATAAAAAATCATAGCGGAAAAATAAATGTAAAAACAATGAAAAGCTATGATACCGAGCTTGTATTGACTGCCTCTATCCCGACATTAAAACCGGCAGTAATCTATTTGAGAATAAGAAGTGCTTTTTTTATAATATTAGCCGTAACAATTTTAACAATAATCATAATTCTTTTTACAAATCTTTCTCATGTTCAAGACAGGGTATATGCAGATATAAATACAAGAACCTTTGAAGACCGTATTCAAGATGAAGAAGACTTAAGTCCTAAAGCATCAGAAAATAAATATTATTCAGAACTGAGAGAAGAAGTTTATCCTCATGATTACATCGAACCAAAAGAAAAGGATGAAGCTGGTTTAACATCTATGGAAGATATTAAAACCGCAGGAGATGAGGAAGTATACGGCCTTGAAGATCTGGATAATTTAAAAATTACACAGCAATTTCCTTATGAGTCCGGAACAGGATCTAATTACAAGGAAGAAAAAGATATTGCCTATATAAGCTCCGATTCTGAAGAATATACGGACATTCAAAATACATCAGCATTCGATGCTGTAAATCCGGAAGCTATAGAAAAGGTTAGAGGTCTTTACTCCCCCATTACCGGAATAAGCTGGCAGGAATATTTACCCGAATATCTGGAATCGGAATTACGGCGGGCAGCATCATCAGAACAGGATATAGCCTTGGTTATTATGAAACTTGATGATTTCAGCCTCGAAAGCATGATAGGAAAAAAGATTGCAGCTCTTTTAATAGACTTTATCAAATTTAGAGATATGATTTTTGAATTTGACAGCAACGGTTTTGCAGCCATCCTTCAAGATACAAATTTGGACGAGGCTATGAAAAAGGCTGAGGAAATATATAAGGGCACGAAGAGTATTTTAACCGAATACGATATATCGAAATCGGTTTCGATAGGAATTACCACTAGAACTTCACGCCTTATTTCTTCCGGAAGGATGATAGAAGAAGCTCAGGCAGCGGTACACAGGGCGATAAAGAATAACGATGACCCTATAGTAGCCTTTAGGGTTAATCCCGACAAATACAGGGAATTTATTTCGGATAATTAAAAAAAGTTTTAAGGCTATTTTTATTGTAAGGCAACAAAATGAGTGTTTCACGATTGGAAAAACAGATGAGCTTCGTTTTTGAGCTTGAAAAATTAAAAATCGTTTACAGGCAAAACGGTATAATCGGAGGAGTAAGACAGGAAAATAGTGCCGAACATTCTTGGCATATTGCCGTTATGGCTCTTCTCCTTGCGGAATACTGTAAGGAAAAAGTCGACCTTCTTCACACCCTCAAGATGCTTTTAATTCACGACATAGTTGAAGTTTATGCAGGCGATACCTTTTTGTACGATAGTCAAAAAAGAGAAGAAGCTAAGACCAATGAAAAAATAGCTGCAGATAAAATTTTTTCTCTTTTGCCTGACGACCAAAAAGAAGACTTTATGAACACTTGGCTGGAATTCGAAGAGCGCAAAACACCGGAAGCCCAATATGCGGCAGTCTTGGATAACCTACAGCCTCTTTTAAATCATTATTATACCAATAACCGAAATATCATCAAAAAGAATTTAAAAAAATCCCAAATCATCGATAAAAAAGAGTTTATAAAAGACTTTTCTGAGGAACTTTGGACCTTTGCCCTTGATATAATAGAAAAGGGGACAGCCTTGGGGCTTTATCTGGATATGTAAAATATTACAATTGCGAACACCTAACAAAAGAAATAAACTAAAACCCGAGCTCTTTTAGTTCGTGTACATGTTCTACATAGATATCGGTAATATCCAGATTACCAATCGGAGAGCGGCGGATGTCTACCACATCGGAATGTGAAACCCCTCTTCCTCCTTCACTTTCTATTATTCCCTTAAAAATACCCCATTTTGCGGATTCGACAGGGATAAGCCCGTCGCTATTCCCATCCGTAAATTTAACTATCGGATAACTCAACAAAAATATAAGATCGCTTAAAGCATTTTTCATTTTTGCAGCATAACTGAAATACAGTACATGCGGATTGTCTTTATTTTCGGCATTAAACTTTTCCATATCTTCGGCGCCTAATTCTTTTACAGTCTTTTTAAATTGTGGATTTTTATCACCCCATAATTTAAAACATACATTAACAAAGGGATTAAAAGCAGACATCAAAAGGGGTATGCGGCAGGCAGCATCTATAGCCTTAATCCCATGATGAGGGCTTGCAAAGGTTGTCAGTGAAGCCGTATACTTTGCAGCTCCAAGAGTAGAAATAAGATACCGGGCTTCAATTCCTCCTTTTGAATGAGCTATAATATTCACCTTTTCAAGGTGTTCGGTTTTAATAATATAATCAAGTTTTTCCTTAATTTTTACGGCATTATCATGTATTGTTCCTATACGGTCATGGTTACTGAAAAATACCTTAGCCCCGTGATTTTGCAGGCAATCGGTTATTCTACCCCAATAAGAATAATATTTCGAATTATCTTTAAAGCCGATACCGTGAATAAAAAAAAGAGGATAACGAGTCAGACATAAGCCGTCAACAGGCTCAAAATTAGTTTTAGTCATAATGATATATTGTTTAAGATACAAAAAATATTGACTTATACTATAATAAAAATATGCAACTGTCAAGTTAATAGAGATCTTTAAAAATGTCACATAAATGTAAGGTTTCTATGTTATTGTCTTAACCGAAAAAAGAAATTTTTATTATTTTTATTGTGAGGTTTTTATGGAAATTATACGGATTGAACATGTGTGTAAGACCTACGGTACGGGCGATACGCTGGTAAAAGCCCTTGATGATGTGAGTCTTTCGGTTGACAGGGGTGAGTTTGTTGCGATTGTCGGTTCTTCCGGGAGCGGGAAAAGTACCCTCCTTCATATTTTGGGCGGGGTGGATTCGCCCGATTCGGGGAAGATTTTTATTCAAGGCGAAGATATTTCGAAGTACTCTGAAGATGAACTTGCTCTTTTTAGGAGGCGGAAGGTCGGGCTTGTGTACCAGTTTTATAACCTTATTCCGAACCTTTCCATCGAAAAAAACATAAGTTTGCCGCTTGTGCTTGACAAGCAAAAAATCGATAAGGATAGGCTGATAAATCTTACCGAAAAGCTCGGCATACAAAATAAGCTAAATAATTTTCCGCACGAACTTTCAGGAGGACAACAGCAGCGGGCGGCGATTGCGCGGAGCCTCATTTATTCTCCCGCCCTCCTTTTGGCGGACGAACCTACGGGAAACCTTGACCGCAAAAACACCGATGAAATTATGAGCCTCCTTCAATATGCAAATAAAACATATAATCAAACCGTTTTGATGGTAACTCACGATGAAAGGCTCGCCCTTTCCGCATCGCGGATTGTGGAGTTGTCGGACGGAAAAATTGTAAAGGACGAGGCTGTATGAAAAGATTCGGTATAAAAAACTGCGATATGAAAAAAAACGGGGCAGTCCTCCTCGCCGTTACGATGACGGGCATATTTTTTTCGCTCTTTGTAAATATAGCTTACTCCTCATATTCAAACAGGATTGCTTATTTTAAAGAACGCTTTCCCTACGATGCGGTTACACGCAAGTCTTATAAGCAGGAGGTGCGGAGCCTCATTGCAGCCCATAAAAACGTCAAGGAAACCTACATCATTCGGGATTTGATTTCGATTCAGCATGAGGGTGTTTTATGCGCACTTGAAGAAGCGGAAGGCAGTATGCTCACCCGCGATGCTCTGATTGAGGGAAACTTTCCGAAAGACAACACGGAGCTGATAATTTCCGTGGAATTTAAAGAAAGGTTCGGTCTTGGAATAGGCGATACAGTGAGCGTAACCGCGGGGAAGCGCATTGTGCGGTTAAAGGAAGGGGGAAAGGCAGCCGAAAGCGAAACTTCCGGCGAAACCGGCACCGAAGAAGGTAATGAGCGGATTGTGCCTGCGGGAGAATATCCTGCAAAAGGCGAAGTCTTCCGTCCTGAAGGAGAGCGCTCCTTTACCATTACCGGTATTTTTAAAAATAACAGGACTACCGTCGCGGCAAACCCTGTTGTGAAAACACGGGCCTTAGGCGATGCATTTGAGGACGGAAAGAGCGCAAACATAGCCTTTGTTTTTGCAAACAAATGGAAGGGCTATAAAACCGTAAAAGACCTCGCTTCTTTAATAGAACCTGAAACCGAAGACTACCGCGACATCTTTTTTGTAAACGATCTTCTTCTTTCCGTTTACGGAGCCTTTGACCGAAATGAAATTTCTATTGAGCAAATCCTTACGGTAATGCTTTTTCCTCTCTATCTTGCGGTGGGAACGGTTCTCGTCTTTGTGCTGATGCTTAAAAATATTTACGGCATTTGGGCCTTCAATAAGATACGGACGCTTGCAATGTATAAGAGTATAGGCTCCTCTCGTAAACAGCTCAAAAAACTCGTGGTAAAAGAAGCCTTAAAGCAAGCCCTGCCTGCGGCCTTCTTCAGCCTTATTCCGGGCAATATCCTTTCGTTTCTTATTATCGAGTTTATAAAGGGGACAGAGAAAAACGCTCAACATCAAATTGTTTCGAGCTATAATTTCAGTATAACGATGAATCTTATTGCAGGAGTCTTTGTTTTTATCTGTGTTGCGCTTTCGGCGAGCCTTCCCGCCCGTAAGCTTTCCCGCATGGACATTATCGAAGCACTAAAAGGCGGCTTTGAGCTTAAAAAAGAGAAACGGAAAAGGCAGGCAAAAAGCCTTGAAAAAGAATTGCGCAAAAACAACTTTACTCTTTTTAAGGCGAGTACCGCCCTTGTTACCTTTTCGCTTAGCCTCATCTTTTTTATTTTGCTTATGGAAACGGGACTTCATGTAGAGCGCAATTATTGGAAAACTGAGAGCGTCTATAATTTTTATCTTTTTTTGCGCACCCACAGAAAAGGAATCCCCGAGCCCTTTCAGCGCCTGCAAGACAAGCTCGATAAAAAAGATTATTTAATTTACACGCAAAAATATGCGTTTATGTATCCCGAAACTTTTTTGTCGGACGAATTTAAAAAGAAAGGTTTTTATAAAAAGGCGGAAGGTAAACTTGTTAAAAGAGAAAACGGTAAGGCGGTTATCTCGGTGTTTTTTACCGGCCTTTTGCCCGATGATTTTAAAAAGTTAACGGGGCACAGCGATTACAGCGGAATTGTGGTGCTTAACTCTGTCCGCAAAAATTTTGAAGATGAGGTTTCCAATGCTCAATACATTCCCTATTTTGACGAAAGCGTAAAAAGTCTTCCCATAACTCTGTACGGAATCGGCAGTACAGGCAGTGATATGGCGGAAAAAGAATTCGTTGTCGAAAAATACATTATGGAACTTCCCCAAGATTTTTTAGACGATAGAAACGAAATTGCAAGCGGCTATGATGCGGTGGTCTTTATTCCGGCAGAAGAATTGGATCGGCTTTTGCATGAACATTTTACTCCGAAAAACGAATACGATTATACGTTTACTCAATATTTTATGAATATCCGCACCGAAGAGCATAAAAACACTCCGCTTGCCGATGAAAACTATTATAGCAATCTTTTAAAAAATTATGTGCAGGAAGAAGAGCGGTTTAGTGTTGAAGGTGAACAATTGCGCTCGGCCAATAAGTCCGAATCCGATGTGCTTTCCCTTTTATTGTATTCGGTATGTGCCGTCTGCACTTTGATTACCCTTGCTACCGTGTACGCTGCCGTAAACATGTTTTTTGCCCGCCGCAAGCGCGAAATCTTTTTGCTCAAATCGTACGGCATTCGGGAGGCGGAACTAAAAGCCTTACTTATGCGCGACTATTTTTATTTTATGCTGCGCTCGGTGCTGTATGCCGTGCCGCTTTGTACAGGCTTAACGCTTTGGTACGGAACATTGAGCATTTCGTTTACGTTTAAACGCTTTTTAATCTATATGAACTATCCTGTGCTCGCAGCTCTTACCGTCCTCATCGCCTCCGCCGTCTACCTCTTTTTCCGCCTTGGCGCAAAACGCTTTCAAGGCATGAATATAGCGGAGGAAGTAAATAATTAGCTTTTATAAAACGTAAATTTAAATACGGCACCGTTTTCGTTGTAAGCGCAAAGGGTGCCGTTGTTTTTTTCGGCAATGGATTTTGCGATGTTTAAACCTAAGCCGAAACCTTTGGAATCGGGAGTTTTATAAAAGCGGTTAAAGACGGAGCGCAAGGCTTCTTTTTGAATACCGCTCCCGTCATCTTTAAAGATAACTTCCGTGTAAATCAAAATCAAAACAAAGACGGCACAGAGCATAAGATAAAAAAAGGAGTAGTCCTCCCTATACATGAGTTTTTCAAGGAGTTCCGTTTTTATGTCTTCTGTCCGTATGCTCTCCGTCTTTATTTTTTGCAGGGCTTCAATCTTTTTCTCGTTGGGAAGATACTGTAATACGGCGGAAAGAGAAGCCGTATATTTTGCCTGAAAGTTTTTGTAAGCAAAAAAACTGAGAGCCGCCAAAATGCAAAAATAAACGGCAAAGCGTATTTTTAAGCCGCTCATGCTAACCTTTCCACCTGTAGCCTATTCCCCTTACCGTTTCTATCCTTGAGCGGCCAATCTTGTTTTTAAGGCGGCTCATCGTAACGGTCAGCGTGTTATCTTCGACAAAGGCCTCGTCCCTATCCCAAATGTGTTCCAAAATAAGGCTGCGCGTTAGAACCGTACTCGAATTATTTAAAAAAAGGCTCATTATTTGATACTCTTTTTTTGTCAATATAATTTCTTTTTTATCGATGAGGATTAAAGGCTCTCCGTTTTTTATGTTCAAATAAATATCCTGATTATTGTTCCGGCGTAAAATCGCATGTATCCGCGCTTTAAGCACATTGAGGCTGAAAGGCTTTGTTACATAGTCGCAAGCACCTTCTTCCAAGGCCTTGACAATCGTTTGCTCATCATCTTGAACCGAAATAACTATGCAAGCCGATTTTATTTTGCGGATAAGCGGCAAAGAAGATTCCCCTGCAAGGTTTAAATCGAGGAGTACAATATCCGAATCAAGATGGGGCAAAGCCTCTTTTATCGAGGCGGCTTCCGCAATATCAAAATCCGCCTTAAAAAAGGTTTTTATCTCTTTTCGTATCCGGTCATCGTCTTCAATTATAAGAAGGGTCATAAGAATTACATCGGAATCTTTATCCAAATTATTTTTCACCATAATGAGTTTTGCACTGAATTATTTGTATTTGATTACCAATTATTCTATACCTATTGTGTCATGCACAATATATTTTCCTTGATTCATCCGTTCAGCTGCTGCTTTTAGTCTTTCCTGATTATATTTATTATAAAAATCTTTTTCGTCACTCATAATTTTAAATGGAATACCGCCGATTCTTAACGATTGACGAATAAAAATATTAAATGCCGTTGTCATATTCATTCCCAAACTATCAAAAAGCTGTTCGGCCTCTTTTTTTATGTCAGCATCCATTCTTATATTAACATTTATTTGAGCCATAGAAAATCTCCATTGTCTTAAAATATATTTATATTGTACGTATAATTATTTACAATGCCAATATAATTATTTGCAAATATGATAAATTTACTCTTTCCTTACCAGTTCTCCGCGCTCTTCAAGTTCCGTTAAAATGCGGGCATAGGTTTTTTCGTCGATTTTATAGCGGAGGCGGTAGAGGATGTAGCTGCCGACAATGCAAAAAAGAGGAAAGACGAGCATGGCGCTTTTCATCATCAAAAGGCCTTCCTTTGTAACCTCGGCGGCGGATGAAGCTTCTTTGATTCCCGAAAGGATGACGACTGCACTTACGATGCCGTTTCCGATAGCTCCCGAAAGCTTATTGATAAAGGGCTGAATCGAAAACGAAATGCTGTCATTCCGCTTGCCCAGCTTCCAATGGCCGTAGTCAACGCAGTCGGCAAGGAACATGAGCATCATAAGCTGAATAAAGGCTTGGCCCACAAAGAGCAAAACGCCCGAAATACCTATAAAAAGCATGGTATTTACAGGTGCAAAAAAGAAGATGAGGTAGCCCGCCAAGACCATTATTATGGAAGCCGTATATATGTTCTGCCTTACAAAAAATTTACTTAAAAGCGGAAAAATGATTAGGGCTGAAATTTGGGAAAGGCCGAGAATAACCGCAAATACGGAGTACATACCTTCATCGCCGTAAGCGTACTTAAAAAAGTAGAGGCCGAAACTTGTTGTAGTCATGTAGCCTATCATAAAGAGGGTCATGGCTATTGCCGTTAAAAGGAGCTGGTCGTTTTTTACGATAACGCTTAAAAGTTCTTTTAGGGAGGTATGCTTTTGGGGCTTTGTTATTTCGGGCTCTTTTACACCGATTAAGGTTATAATCTGACCGAGCCACATAATCACGGTAACCATAATTGCAAAGAAAAAATATCCTTTGGCAAGACTTCCCGTCTTATTGCCCAAAGCGGTTGTAATGGGCACTATTCCTGCAACAACAAAGAAAAGCCCCACATTTGCACAAATACGGGCAATGGCGCCTATTTTTTCCCTTTCCTTTTGATCCACACTTAAAGAAGGAAGCATCGACCAATAGCTTATATCGTTTGTCGTATAAGTCATGCCCCATAAAAGATAGATAATACCGAAAATGGCAGCATAGGCCCCGCCCTTAATCCCGAAATCGGTAAAAAGAAGTATTGTTAAAATCCCCGAGGTCAGGGCACCGAAGGCTATCCAAGGCTTAAACTTTCCGTACTTGGTCTTGGTATTATCTACTATCAAGCCCATAATCGGGTCATTACAGGCATCAAAAATGCGGGCTGCAAGGACAATAACCGTAATGCTCCACAATACGTTTGTAGGAACATAGATTACATCTGTCATGTAAAAAATAAGATACATGCTTATCAATGAGTAAACCATATCGCGTCCTATAGTACCCAGACCGAAGGTCCATCTATTTTTGTTCATACTTCCTCCAAAGTTAAGCATAAACAGTATAGCACAATTTTTAGGGATGTGCAAAGTAAATTTAGAAAGCCGTATAGTATTATTGTTAAAAATAAGTTATAATCTATAATAGTATGAGAAAAATTTTAAGGTATTTTTTGCTTCTAAGCAGTTTCTTTTTTTTAAGTGTTTCTCTCCCGGCAGAACAAATGTATTCCCCTTCATGGGGCTATGCACTTGACCTCCCTGAAGATTTCGTTTTAGCCGACAGAGAAGGAAATGAAAGATATCTTTTTCAGCATGCAATCCTTCCCGTTGACCTGCAAATAGCCTTGTATGAAGAGCCTCAATTTAAAAACATAAAAGAAGCTGCCGAACATATTTTTAAGCAGCTAAAAATGACTCATAAGGATGTTCCTTTTATATGGAGGAATAAGGAGGCTCTTTTATCGTCCGTTTCTTTTTTATATTCTCCTTCCGAAAAATATAAGCCGAAAGAGCTTTCAGGCTGGGTTTTAACCCTTGCGCTGCCAAATAAAACCGGCTGGCTTGTTCTTCTTACCTACACCGACAAGGATAAGGCTAAGGAGTGTGAAAATCTAATGATTTCTTCCCTGGATACCGTTTATACCGATACGATGTCTTATTTTGAGCCGGGGCCGGTTACGGCAGCCCTCTATCCTAAAACAAAAGAAAAAACTCTCGACTATGTTTTTAACAATAAAAACATTTCCTTCACGATAGATGAATCGGATGCTCAAGCAAACCAATCGGTGATTGACAGGGAGTTTTCGGTTTTGACTATGTATTTAAATCACGATAATTTAATTGCAGCTTGGCAGAGGTTTTATAAGGTAATTTTTAGGGATGCCTGGAGCCGTATAGCGCCTGCCTCCTTTGCAGTATATACTTCAATCTTTGACGAAAACAATCAAAGCGGATTTGCAGAAAAAGCGGCAAAGGAACTTCTCTTTTTGGTTCAAAATTTTAATTACGAAAGAGACAGAAAGGGAAGCGATTTTATGAATCTCCCCCAAGCCCTTGCAGAAAAGAGAGGCGACTGCGACAGCAGGGCTCTTCTTATGGTGTTAATGTTAAAACAAATGAACATAGATGCTGTTCTTTTGGTTTCACCGAATAAGTCCCATGCCATAGCCGCAGTAGACTGTCAGGGAAGCGGAACCTGTTTTACCCATAACGGCAGAGATTACCTGGGCTGCGAAACTACAGCCCATGTTCCAATCGGCGAAATCGCCGATGAGATAGCTGCTCCCGAAAACTGGTTTCCCGTCGACTTTTACGTAATAGAAGACTTTGAATCAAATTAGCTTTAAGGCAGACAAAAGCCAAGGGCTTTTAATTATGCACGGCAAATCCATAGCTATCCCAGACTCACTATTGTTTTTCCCGAACCGCCTTCTTCGGGCTTTGCAAAACGGAAGTCTTTGACAAATGGACTTCTTTTTAAAAAATCGTGAGATAATTCTTGAAGAATTCCGTGTCCCTTTCCGTGAATAATAGCAAATTCAGTAATGCCGTGCACCAAGACCAGATCCATTTGATCCTGCAAGGCCTTTTGAGCTTCTTCAGCCCTCATTCCTAAGAGGCGGAGCTCAAAAGAAGGGCGGGAGGCCGGAGCGCTTGTGTCGCTTATAAGGCTTACAATGGGTTTGGAAAGTTTAAGTTTTTCTTGATTTTCGCAAATCTCCATATCGTCTTCCGAAATAGTAAGCTTTAAGTTATCTACGGCAACCAGCCACTTACCTTTTTTTTCTTCACGGATAAGTTCACCGTTACGGCGGAGGCTTTTAATTATAACGCGGGTACCTTCTTGAAGTTTGGAATTTTGAGGAGCCTTGTGTTTTTCTTTTGAAGTATGAATCCTTTCGTCTATTTGCGATTGCTCAAGTTTTAAGGCCTCATGTTCTTTACCCAAGTCTTTTTCAAAATCGTCAATCCATTTTTTAACGCTTAAAGTTTTTTCGCGGCTTAGTTCACCCTCTCTAAGTTCACGGACAAGGTTTTCAAGAAATTTTCTTTTTTCTTCAAAAAAAAGATCAAGCCTTTTTATTCCGTCCCGTTTTAGTTCCAATTCTTTTTGCTTTAATTGAAGCTCCTTTAAATCGGAGCGGCGCCTATCCTCTTTTAGTTTTAATTCTTCTTCCTTTTTTTGAAGTTCGAATTCGTTTAAGTCTTCATGCTTTTGAATGAGCCCCTTTATAAGATCGGAAACATCGGCCCTGTTATTTCCCAAATAGGTGTGAGCCTTTTCGATTATATGTTCGGGAAGGCCGTTCCGTTTGGCTATGTCGACTGCATGACTTTCACCAGGAACTCCCATGAGGATCCGATAGGTTGGACTCAAGGTGTTTTGATTAAATTCGACTGAGGCGTTTACACAAGAATCCTTGCTGTAGCCGTAATTTTTTAAGGCCCCATGATGGGTGGTAACAAAGACAAAGGCTTTTTTTTCTAAAAGATCGTCAAGAACGGCCATAGCGATTGCACAGCCTTCTTGCGGATCAGTACCGCTTCCAAGCTCATCAAGAATGATAAGACTTTTATCTCCTGCCCGTCTTATAATCTCTGAAACATTTTTCATGTGAGCCGAAAAGGTAGAAAGGGATTGGTCCATTGACTGCTCATCTCCTATGTCGCAGGCTATAAAATCAAAGTAAGGGAGACGGGTCAAGGTCCCTGCAGGGAGGGGCCAACCTGTTTGGTTTATAAGGGCAAAGAGGGCTGCCGTTTTTAAGCTTACGGTTTTTCCTCCGGTGTTCGGTCCGGTTATAATAAGTACCCTGTCGTCCTTAGATAGTTTTAAATCTATAGGAACTGCCGACTTTCCAAGCAGGGGATGGCGGGCTTGATGAAGATAAAAGGAAATACCTCCTTCATTTTCAGAGTGAGAATTTTTAGCGATGCTGCCTGCAAAGACACAATTATTGGAATGTGCCCATCGGGAAGCGGCTGCAATACAGTCCAATTTTGTAATTGCCTCACAGGCTTCTTTTATTTCTTCGGTATGCTCTGCAATTTGAGAAGTCAATTCTTGTAAAAGCCTCAAGAGTTCCCGCTCGTATTCGGCATGGGCTGCAATCAAGTCATTATTTTTTACAACTATTTCTTCAGGCTCAAGATAAAAGGTTTGCCCCGATTGAGAATACTCATGAATTATTCCGGGGATTCTTCCTTTAAAGTTGGATCTTACGGCTATAACCTGTCTTCCGTCCTTTACTGTAGGGAGATTGGATTGAAGCATTTGGCGGGTTGCATCGTTTGTAAAATAGTTCCGCATAGTCTTATCGATGTCGTCCTCTATGGAACGTATCTTGCTTTTTATTGCCCGCAAGGAAGGAAGGTCTTGCAATTCTCCGGTTTCATCTATAAAAGAAAATACGAGCTTTTTTAAATGGAGCATATCGGGTATTTTTTTTACAAAGGAAACAATCGAGTTTTCATTCGGCTCTTCATTTTCCAAAAAAGGGCTCAACCATTCGTGTAAAGAAGAAACGGACAAGGCCAAAAGCCCGACCGAATAAACGCCTTCGATATCAAGGGCAGCCCCTTCAATATCGATACCCTCAAGAAAGGGAAGAACAGGAGGGCGGTATTTAATCGAAGGAGCCTTATATGCCCTTAAAAGATTTAAAAAATCTATCCCTAATTTTTTTTCTTCTTCTATTCTTTTTGTATCCGTGTCAGGATTCTTTTTTAAACAAAATTCTTTTCCTTCATCCGTTACACAATATGATGCAATAATTTCTCTTATCCTCGAAAACTGTAAAACTTCCAGCGTATGCTCAGTCATAAATCCTTCCTAATATTTTTTTACCGTTTCTTGTAATTCTTTATTTATAAGCTCAAAACTCGTATACCTATCCTTATGAATATCACCTTTTTTTAAGGCTTCTAAAAGGGCACATCCGGGTTCATGGGTATGGGTGCAGGAAAGGCCGAATTTGCATGAGCCTATGAGCTTTTCCATTTCGGGAAAATATAGACCTGTATCCTCAGGCCCTATACCGTAAATTGCAAAGTTCCTCACGCCGGGTGTATCGATTATGTTTATCGAATGTTCTTTGCCCTTTGAGGTAAGGGCTCTTATTTTAAAGTATTCTCCCTGAGTTGTAGTGTGAGTACCTCTGTCATACTTATCCGAGATTGCAGAGGTTTTTAAATTTAAATCGGGGGCTATAAAATTTAAGAGGGTACTCTTCCCCACTCCGGATTGTCCGACAAGGGCAGAAGTTTTAGCCGAGAGGGCCTCTATTAAGTTGTCCATTCCCCTGCCCTCCTTTGCCGAAACTTCAATCGTCTTATAGCCCAGCCTTTTCCAATCTTCCATCCTATCTCTTACATCATCCGCTATTTTTAGATCGCACTTGTTTAACACAATTAAAACCGGAATCTTTTGAATCTCGGCCTGCACTAAGATCCTGTCTACAAAGCGCGGACGGAAGGGAGGATTTGCGGCAGAGGCAACACAAACAAGGAGGCCGATATTTGCGGCTAAAAGCTGAGGCATATTCAGTTTTTGGTTTAAACGCAAAAAAGAATTTTTTCTTTCGATCAAGCCTGTTACCAAGCCCTCATCTTCCGAGTGAGTATCGGGCTCAATGTTTACAAGGTCGCCTGCAGCAAGAGGATTATAGTAAAGAGCAGAATCTTTTAAGATCTTTCCCTTAATGGAACAGTTTCTTAATTTTCCGTCTTCACATTCAACAAAAAAAATATTATTAGATCCTTTTAAAACCAATCCCTTCATTTTAAAAATACCCTAAAACCATACCAAAAAGATCCGCATAAGCGGAATACTTTTTTGTATTTTCTTCAGTTTTTTCCGAGGTGATATAAAAAATATCTTTTTGAATATTTTTTAATTTTAAGTTCTCATCCTTTAATTTTTGAGGAGGAGATATCTTTAGCGCCCGGTTAACAACCCCGTCCAATGAGTCCACAATCCTTATATCCGGTTCACAGACGGCCTTAAACTCATCCCTCAAGTGTAAAAAGTGAGTACAGCCTAGGACTGCCGTATCGGTTCCTGCCGACTTAAAAAACTCAACCGCAGGCCTGATTGCAGATTTCTTATCTTCCTCACTTACCGAAAGCAGGGAGTTTTCTACCTTACTGACCAAAACTGAATCGGCACGCATAAAGAATTTACAATCAGCTCCGAATTCGTCAATGAGGTTTTGAACATAAATATCGTTTACAGTTCTTTCGGTTGCAAGGACAGCTATCTTTTTATTTTTACTTGCCAAGGCTGCAGGCTTTATGGCAGGAACCGTGCCCACAAAGGGAATGTCGAATTTTTCCCGCAGGTGAGAAAGAGCCGAAACGGTCATCGTATTACAGGCTATGATTATAACCGAAGGCCTAAGCTCTTCGATTATCTTTTTTACAAGATTTTGAGTATACTCTATTACCTCTTCGAGTGTTTTTTCCCCATAAGGAAAATGTTTTGTATCTGCAACATAGGCACAAGAACTTTGAGGCTCAATTTCTTTTAAGTGCCTTAGATAAGGAAGGCCTCCTATGCCTGAGTCGATAAAAACATATTGAATATTTTTTTCTTTTTTCAAATCAAACTCCATTTACTTTTATACGAGTCTATATTAACTCTTAACTTACTTCAACACCCTTATTTTTTACCGTAATTACATTGTCGTATTGTACCCTTGTTTTATCGAACACAACATGACTTACGTTAATTACGGTTACGTCTTTTAAGGCGAGAAGGGTTTCTTCTATACGGATAGCGGTTTCCATATCCAGACTTGCAAAGGCCTCATCCAAGAAAATCAACTTTGCCCTTGTAATTAAGCCTCGGGCAATGGCTATTCGGGCCTTTTCGCCGCCCGAAATATTTTTACCGTTATCGGTTATTTTGTAGTCCAATCCTCCGGGCAAGTTTTCGACAAAGGAGCTTAAGCCTGCATTTTTAACAGCCTCTTTAATTTCATCTTGGGAATAATTTTTATAAAGAGTAATATTATTATAAAGGCTGTCCTCAAACAAAAAAACTTGCTGCTCTATATTTGCTATATTTTTAAAATAAGAAAGAGGGGTTATGTCTTTTAAGTTGTCGCCGTCAACTAAAATTTCTCCGCTGCTTGGATTAAAGTATTTGCGCAAAAGTTTCAGCACAGTGGTTTTACCGCCTCCTGAGGGGCCGACTATCAGATACTTTTTGCCCCTTTCGAATTTTAAGACGATATCTTTTAAGACCTCATTTTCGCCGTAGTTAAAAGAAACATTTTTAAATTCTATCGAAGAATTAAAAGAAGAAAGCTCAATTGTTTCTTCATAAGTGTCGGCATTTTTTAAATTATTGTCTATTGTTTCAAATACTTTTTTTAAACCGACAATAGCCTGTATCTGTCCTCCCACATTGCCGAAGCTGTTTACGATTTTTGTCATAGGAGAGAGGGCAAAGAGCAAGGTACCCACCGTAATAATTTTTAAGTATACAAGATAAATACCGCCCAATATTATACCCAAGACCAAGAGCAAGAGTATTGAAACCATTATAAGTAAAATATACGAAGTAAGTTTACCTACAAAAAATTCTTTATCTTCAACATTTTTTGACTTATGATAAAAATCATCTGAGGCTTTTTTTTGAAGATTGTTTGTTTTTATAATTTGGAATGCCGAAAGAATTTCTTTTACGTACTCCGTGTATTTTCCTAAGATATCCGATAATTGTTTTTCGTGCTTTTGCATAGGTATACCCATCAAGGCGGCCATTACTGCAAATATAAGGCCGACAGCTATTCCTGCAAGGAGAATGACATAGTTTACATATAAAAGAACTCCTACACTTATAAGGGCTTGAAAAATCATATATAGGATTTCATATAAGGACATAATGTACTCGTTTTCAATCCTTTCCATGTCGTTTGTAAGATTCGAAAAATATTTAGCCGTATTTTCAGCTTGAAATTCGTTTATCTTTTTTTTGAAGATGGTCTTTAGATAAAAAGTTTTTGCATATTCAACGGCTTTTCTATAGTAAAGGCTTTGAAAAAAATTACCGGCCAAAACAAAGAATATTGAAAAAGCCGACCAAATAACCATCTTTACGGCATTTATTTTTAAAAAATCTATACTGCGGTCTATACTCAAGGCATTATCCACTAAGTCCTTTGTAATATATAAGGCACGCAGCTGCAGCACAGCCCCGGTCAAGGCAAAAAGGAGGGTTACAAATAAAATGGGATAGGATTTTCGAATTGCTTTTTTAATCATTTGATTTTACCTCACTTTGAAAATATTTTTGTGCCGGAAATACTTCAAGGCTCTTATTTTTTATTTCGATAACATAATCATATTTTTCGCTTATGCCTTCGTAATACCTGTGAGAGATTGCGATGAGTGTAGTGTCAAGCCTTAATAAATCGTTTTCAATTTGACGGCCTAAACTTTCTTCTAAGCTGGCTGATGCCTCATCTGCAAAAAGAATTTCCGAGTCCTTTATTACGGCCCTTGCTATGGAAATTCTTTGTCTTTGACCTCCGGATAAATCTTTACCGTTTTCGGAAAGAATTGTGTCCTCTTTTTTTTCTAAAATAAAATCTTTTAAGCCCGATGCCGCAACTGCAAAATCAAACTTATCTTGAGGATAATCCTTATATAGACAAATATTATTTTTAATTGAATCTTCAAACAAAAAAACATTTTGAAAAATAAAGGCTATTTTTTCGTTAAACGATAAAGGAGAAATATCTTTTAAATTAATACCGTCAACAAAAATATCTCCCTCATAATTTTCCATAGTTTTTGATAAAAGATTTATAAGGGTTGTTTTTCCCGAACCGCTCACACCCCGAATCAAATATTTTTTATTTTTCAAAATCTCAAAAGAGATATTTTTTAAAACTTCCTTGTCTTTATATGTATAGCTTAAATTCTTAATTTCAATTTTATCTTTAAAATTAAAATCCTTAACTCCGATAGGATCTCTTTTAAGAGCTTCTGTATTAGTTTTAATAAGCTCAGCCACATCATCCTTTGTTATCTTGGTATATATTTCTTTTGCGGCCTTATATTTATTTATTTTAGGAAAAATTGTTCTTGAAGAAAACATTACAGGGTTTGAAAGCTGTAAAAGCAAGGCAGCAGAGGTTAAGTCATAACCCATAATCAGTTTTTTTACGCAATAAGCCAAAATACCCACCCGTAAAAACAAACCCACAAGGCTGAAAAAATTTTCTTGAAATTTTTCAAGAAAATTAAACCTTTGCTTATAGCCTTCTACTTTTTTGATCGATTTAATTGTTTTATTACAAAAACTGTCTTCAACACCGTTTAATTTTAAAATTTCAATGCCGTTTAAAACATTGGAAACTTCAATCGAAAATTTTTCGTTATTTTCCGAAACAGATTTTTTTAAGTTCACTGTCGGTTTTTCAAATAACTTTCCTATAAATAAAAAAATAAGGGCTATGAATAAAACCAAGAGAGCAAAAAACCAATCGATATAAATTAAAAGAATATAAGAAAGAGTTACGGAGGATATAGAAGTTATAAGAGCGGTTAAGGAAGAATAATAATCGCTTCTAAAAAGATTTATATCGTTTACCAAATTCGAAATATAGTTTTCTTTTGATTTCAGATTGAATTCGGAATAAGATTTTTTTAAAATTTTAGCAAAGGCTATTTTTCTAAGTTCCAGCTGAATATTCCGCTTAAAATTTAAACTAAGGCGTATTATAAAAAAATGGCTAAGCCCCATAATAAGGCTTCCTGCAGCGACAAAACCGATACGGCTTTTTATTTCTTCAAGTGTAGGATTTTGCATCATTCCTATAGCAAAGGCCATAACAATGCTCATAAAAATTTGCCCAAAGCCGGAAAGAACACAGCCTGTAAAAAAAACAATGTAAGATCTTTTATATTTACCGATAAGAGTTTTTAGCTCCATAAATATCCTCCAATAAAGACTTTCTCCATAAAATTAATTACAGTCCTTTTAAAATCCAGTCTATTTTTACTCCGTTTTTTTCCATACGTCTAAACCAAGTTTCCTGCCTTTTTGCAAATTGACAAATAGCACGGTAAAGAGAATCAATGTACTTTTCCTTCGAGTCTATTTTGCCTTGAAGGTATTGGGCGGTAAATTTATACTCAAGTCCCAAACTTTCAAGCCTTTCCCAGGAAAATCCCTCTTTGTGAAGCCTCTCAGTTTCTTCGATCATTCCGTCATTTATACGTTGAATGAGTCTAAGCCTTATCCTTTCCCTTAAAATTTCCCGCGGATATTTAAGGCCGATTATAAGGGGGCGGATATCGGGGCGGCTTGCGTTTAGTATCTCGGCTGCATCGGGATGGGTCTTTTTATATTCGGCAATTTCAATAGCCCGCATAAGCCGATCCATGTTTTCAAGGTCGGTTTTATTATGCATCGGAACCTTGTATTCAAAAAAAACTTTTTGTAAGCCCTCCAAATTCTTACCGGCCAAGGACACCCTCAGTTCTTCATTTTTCGGAACAGGAATGAGCTCATACTCCCTTATAAGGGCATCGAGATAAAGCCCTGTTCCTCCCGCAAAGATCGGAATTTTTTTTCTCATCCTTATATCTTCAAAGGCCTTGTAAGCATCATTTTGAAAGTCGAAGACATTGTACTCCCTTTCCAAGGTGCAGATATCGATTAAGTGATAGGGCACCTCTCCATACTCGTCCAAGTCCTTTCCGGTACCGAGATCAAGCCCTTTATAAACCTGTCTTGAATCTACAGAAATAATTTCGCCGCCAAGTTCCCTTGCAAGACCCACGGCATAGGAGGTCTTTCCTGTTGCTGTAGCTCCCAAAACAACGGCAGAATTATGTTTATCAGATAAAGACATAAAATCGAGGTTCATAAAATCAAAAGTTTACAACCTGTTCCGCACAATATTAAGAACCGCTCCCAGCAAAAACATACCGCAAGAAACAAAAATATGCATATTTGAAGATTCGGATAAGTACCAAGCGGCAAGAGCATATGAGCCTAAAAGGGTAAAAACGATAAAAGAAATAAAGGCTATTAGATAAACTATAAAATCCATGGAAATAGTTAAATTGGCCGCTAAAATATAGTAAACAAAATCAAAAATAAGGATGGAACCTATTATTATAAGGAGGAATAAGATAAGCTCTGTCGAGTCCGGAGTATTGATATTTCCGTAAAATAAATAGGCAAAGACGGAGCTAAAAATGCCGAATAGAGCCGATAAGCTGTTACTCAACACATCTTCGGAAAGCGACCATGAAATCAAAAAGAAAAATGCCGATCCAAAAAGAGCGTTTAAAAAGAAGTACTGAAAGAAAAAGCGCCATAAATGGGAGCTCAAGTAAGATGAAATTTGCAGGCTCGAAAAAGGGAAAAAAGAAACAATTATCAATGACACTATCCCGCCCAAAATACCGAATAAAAAGGCTGCAAACTTGCCGCCCTGCTCCTTTGAAAATAGGGCGTAGAGTAAAAAAACTAAGGGCAAAACTAAAATAAAAACAAAATTCATAGGAAGCATTTTACCACAAAAATACCAATATATCAAGTATTTTTGAATAATTGACCTTTACAAATATTTTTTTTACTGGTATACTGCTCTAATATGACAATTGCAGGAAGAAACAGAGCGCGCCTAGTCGCCATATCGGTTACAGCCTTAATTCTTATATTATCCTTAATATCCTTTGTCGGGATTGTTCTTAACAGAAACCTTGATAACTCCTTGGTATCAGGCACAAAATCTGCAGGAAGCTTAAGTATTATTGAATTTATACTCAATCTATCGAAAAATAACTATGACAACTATGCGGTATTAATAGGAATCTTAACCTTTCCTTTTTTATCGCTCGGCTTTTTAGTCTTCGTATACTTTACTTTTAAAAAGACTCATGCAATCGAAATATCCTTCTTTGCCATGTTTACCATATGCATAAGCTTTGAAAGTATAAGACTGATTTTTCCGCTGTATAACTTTTCAAATATAGTGCTGGATAGTATAGCAAACCTATCCCGGCTGGTATATTTTTTTAGATTAGCGGGAATTATGTCTCTTTTTATGGCAGGCATCTTTGCCAACAAAATAATAACTAGAAAAATCTCCTCGGTCTTCTTTTTTGTTTTCTTTATATCTTTTTTGATATGCCTGTCAATGCCTATAAACAATTTTTATATAAACAGATATTTTCTTTCGGATATTAAGGCCGGTCATTCATATATATACTTGTTTTTAATAGCGGCGATTTTGGCCTGTGTAAATTACTTTTTTGTCTATATCACAAAAAACATAAAAGAGTATTTATTTGCAGCTCTTTCGCTGACAGGAGCCTTAATCGGTTATTCGGTTCTCTTGTACACATCATCCTATACCCTCCTAGGCATAGGGCTTACCCTTTTCATTTTAGGAAATCTCAGCTTTATAAAATACATACACAGCTACCACATATGGCAATGAGAGAAAAAATAATAGCAAAAGTCTTGATTTTTCGCCGATTATGATGTATGCTTAGCTTATGGCAATTAAATTTTACTCGCTCGGTGCTGCAGAAGAAGTTACCGGGTCCAAACACATTCTTGAAGTTGACGGGCATAAGTATTTGATAGACTGCGGAGCTTTTCAAGGAAAAAGAGCTGAAGCAGACAAGAAAAACAGGGATTTTAATGTTCCGGCTCCGGAATTGGAGGCTGTCATTTTAACCCATGCCCACTATGACCATTGCGGACTATTACCCCTTTTAGGAAAACACGGCTTTAACGGCAACATCTATGCAACTCCTGCAACAAGAGATATAGCTAACCTTGTTATGATGGATTCTGCAAGAATTCAGGCAAGGGATAGGGAATATTTATCCAAGCAGGCTGCAAAAAAAGGAGAAACATTTAAATGGGTCCCTCTTTTTGATGAAAAAGACGTAATTCAGACAGTCAATCAGTTTGTAACTATATCGTACCACAGACCTACATGGATAGGTCCCAATGTCCGGCTGGAATTCTACGATGCAGGACATATTTTAGGCTCATCCATGGCCTTAATTACGGCAAAGGATTCCGAAGGAAAAGAAGTAAAAATAGCCTTTACAGGAGACCTAGGCCGAAAAAACAAGGCCATTATCCGAGATCCGGATATAATTCCGCCTGTCGATTATATAGTTATTGAAAGCACCTACGGTAACAGGCGCCATGAAGACACTGACAATGCCTTAAAACTTCTTGCCGAAAAAACACAGGAACTTGTAGAAAACAAGGGAAAGATGATAATTCCGGCCTTTGCCGTTGAAAGAACACAGGAAATAGTCTATTATTTTCACCTCTTGGTAGACAAAAAAATAATTCCGGACATTCCTATCTATGTTGACTCTCCTATGGCTGTAAACGCAACGAGTATATTTCAGGTTCATCCCGAATGCTATGATGAAGAAACGCATGAGGCCTTTTTGACTCATCATAAAAATCCCTTCGGTTTTAACTCCCTCAAATTTATAACGAGTGTATCCGAGTCCAAGGAATTGAACAATATTGACGGCCCCATGGTAATAATAAGTGCAGACGGCATGTGCGAATTCGGGCGAATTACCCACCATCTTGCAAACAACATCGAAAAGCCTTCCACAAAGGTAATGCTTGTCGGCTTTATGGCAGAAGACACTTTGGGCCGCCGCCTTCAAAACAGAGAGCCTGAAGTAAAAATTTTCGGTGAATGGCATCAGGTGAGAGCTGAAATTTTACAGATAAACGCCTTCAGTGCTCATGCAGATTATTTTGAGTCTAGAGAGTGGCTCGACTCCTTGGAGAATCCTAAGCTTAAAACAATCTTCTTGGTTCACGGAGAACCTAAGGCTCAAAGCTATTTTACCCAATACTTAAACGAAAACGGTTACAAGGATGTAAAAACGGTAAAATACGGAGAAACTTATAATCTGGACTAGCATATGAAAAAAACAATTACAGGTTTTCACGCTATAGACGAGATTTTAAGAGCTGAAAAAAATAGAATCGAAAAAGAAAAGAGCGGTAAGTCAAGCCTCGAAATTTTTTACTCCAAAGAGGGCCCAAGAGTAAAAAAGATTTTAGAGACTGCACGTAAATTAAATCTAAAGATTGAAAAAAAAGAAAATTACTTTCTTGATTCTCTTACCAAGGCTTTGCCTGAACAGCTAAGGGATCACAGGGGGATTGTGCTTGTAACGGAGACTGAAAATCAAAAAAAAGGAATGAGCATAGATGAGTTTTTTGCAAAGCTTGCAGAAAAGGACTCTGCCTTTGTAGTAATCCTCGACTCCATTACGGATCCTCACAATACGGGTTCCATCATAAGGAGCGCAGATCAATTCGGAATAGACGGAATAATAGTTCCCGAAAACAAAAGTGCCGGAGGCTTTGAGATTATAAGCAAGGTAAGTGCAGGGGCGTCAGCCTGGGTTCCCTTTGTAGAGGTAACCAATCCGGTACGCACCGTAGAAAGGCTAAAAAAGGAAGGTTTTTGGATTTACGGGGCAGATGCAGGAGGGAGGTCGCTGCCCGATATCAAGTTCCCAAAAAAGACAGCCCTTATTATGGGAAGCGAGGGAAAGGGAATGAGCCGCCTTGTAGAAGAAACCTGCGACGAGATAGTGTCAATTCCAACAAAGGGAAAACTTGACAGCCTAAATGTCTCCGTCGCAGCAGGTATTCTCTTTTATGAGATAAGCCGGAAAAAATTAGTTTAATTTTTTGCGGTTCTTATCTTTTTTACGGCTTCGCTAAGAGGCATTTCATCCTCAGTTCTATTGGTCATATCCTTTAATTTTACCTTAAAACTTTTAGGGTTCTTATCGAATTCTTCCGCACAAGAATCCTTGGTTAAGAAAAGTCCCCACCTGATGTCCTTTTTTTCGGCATATGCGTACTGATGATTCATCTTTTTAGGTTCAGGATATACTTCAGCATTTATTTTTTCGGCTTCAAAAAAGTTTACTATCTTATACGAGAGAACCTGATCATCTTCAGGTAAAGAGAAAATGAGGAGGTCGGTAAAGCTGGCCTTTGTTTTTTGATGACCCAGCTGTTCAAGGGCAGCTATAAGCCTGTCAAGCCCGATGGAAGCCCCAACCCCGGTAATACTCTCCTTCATGTAAAGAGCCGTAAGGTTGTCGTACCTTCCTCCGGAGCAAACGGAACCTATAGAAGGTAAATCGGTTAAAAAGGTTTCAAATACAACACCGGTATAGTAATCCAAACCTCTGGTAATAGAAGGATCCAAAACTATATAGTCTTCAATTCCTACAGCCTTTACCAAGGAGTAGATATCCCTCATGCGTTTTGTATCTTCATCGGGACCGCCGGCAAGGCTTTCCAGGCGGGAAAGGGTCTTTTCAAAGTCCTCGCTTTTTAATTCATTGCTCACACCGGAAATATAGGCCAATATTTTTTTTGCCTTTTCTTCGGAGCTTATACTACTGAGGAGCTTTAAAACCTCAGCCTCCCCTACCTTGGCAAGTTTATCTACAGTACGTAGAATCTCTTCGCTGTCTCCGGATAAATCTAAAGACTTTAAGAAACGGTTAAATATTCCCCTATGCGAAACATGGATTCTAAAGTTAAAAACACCTAACTCATTTAAAGCCTTTTTAATAAGGCGTAAAATTTCAAAATCAACGGCAGCCGAGTCTGAGCCCAAAATATCAAAATCGCATTGCAAAAATTCGCGATAACGCCCGGCCTGAGGCTTCTCGCCTCGCCATACCTTTCCGATATGATAGCGTTTAAACGGAAAATAAACTTCAGACTTATGTTCCGCAACAAAGCGTGCTAAGGGGACGGTTAGATCAAAGCGCATAGCCACATCCCTTCCGCCGTTGTCGTTAAACCGGAAAACCTGCTTTTCGGTTTCCCCTCCGCTCTTTCTCAATAGAATCTCGGAATATTCCAAGGCCGGAGTATCGATGGGCACAAAGCCGTAATCCCTAAAAACTTTTACCAACCTTTCCATAAGAAGAGCTCTTTCAATCTCATCCGCAGGAAGAAAATCCCTAAATCCTTTTAAAACTTTTGGTTGTATTAAATCACTCATAGGTCTATTTTACAATATTTTTTTAGATTGGGCAAGGGTTATACTACACCGCCAATATTTATCTCTCCTTATAATTTTTTTCTATCCAATTACGGTACTCACCGGAGCGGACATTTTCTATCCAATCTTTATTATTTAAATACCAGTCAACAGTATTTTCAAGTCCTGCTTCAAAATCAAAATTGCGTTTCCAGTTAAGTTCTTTTTTTATTTTTGTACAGTCAATGGCATATCGGCGGTCATGGCCGAGCCTATCTGTTACATGGCTAATGGTTTTCCTTGCAGTTTCTTCGCTAAGTCCTGCTTTTTTGCAAACAATTTGAATGAGTTTATTTAAAAGTTTTATATTTTCCCATTCATTTTCTCCGCCGATATTATAGGTTTCACCGGTCTTTCCTTTTTTTAAGATGAGCCTGACAGCCTCATTATGATCTTCGACATGAATCCAATCTCTAATCTGTTTGCCGTCACCGTAAACGGGAAGATTTTTACCTTCAAGCATATTTAAAATCATCAACGGAATCAACTTTTCCGGGAACTGAAAAGGTCCGTAATTATTGGAGCAATTTGAAATTGTAACAGGAAGTCCGTAAGTATGGAAGTAAGCCTTTACCAAGTGATCACTGGATGCCTTACTTGCAGAATAAGGAGAGCGAGGATCATAGGCTGTTGTTTCTTCAAAAAGACCTTGATGTCCCAATGAACCGTAAACCTCATCAGTACTTATATGATGAAAAAGAACATCATCACGCATTGTCCCGTCAGAATTTTTCCAAAATTGCTTGGCTGTTTCCAAAAGGTTAAATGTACCTAAAACATTTGTCTTTAAAAAAACCTCAGGCCCCAAAATAGAACGGTCTACATGACTTTCGGCTGCAAAATTAACAACAGTATCTATATTATATTCGGTAAAAATCTTATTTATGATTTCTTTATCACAGATATTTCCATGAATAAAAAAGTACCGGCTTCCGCCGAATTCGGATTCAACATCGGAAAGGTTTGCGGCATTCCCTGCATAGGTAATAGCATCAAGGTTGATGACTCGGCCCTTAAAATCGGTTTCCTTTTTTAATAAGGTTCTGATAAAATTGGAGCCGATAAAACCGGCTCCGCCTGTTACCAAAATATTTTGTAGATTTCGCATTTAGATTAACTCCTTAACCTAACAATTCTCTGCAATGTATTTTAGATAATCTCCATACTCATTATTATAAGACGAAGATAAATTTAAAAGCTGAGTCTTTGAAATCCATTTTTGTAAATATGCTATTTCTTCTATACATGAGACATACATTCCCTGCCTCTTCTGAATTGTTGCAATAAAATTTGAGGCTTCTAAAAGACCGTCATAAGTTCCCGTATCGAGCCATGCCATACCTCGGCCTAGTTTTTCCACTCTCAATTTACCCATATCCAGATAAGCATTATTTACGGATGTAATTTCAATCTCGCCTCTGGCCGAAGGTTTTACCGATTTTGCAATCTTGATTACTTCATTATCATAAAAATACAAGCCCGGAATTGCATAATTTGATTTTGGATTTTGAGGTTTCTCTTCGATAGTCAAAACATTTCCTTCATCATCAAAATCAACCACGCCGTAAGCTCTCGGGTCCTTAACATAATAACCGAAAATTAAGGCTCCGCCGTTGTCTTTTATGGATAAAACAGCATCCGTCAAGGTACTGCTAAAACCTCGCCCATAAAAGATATTATCGCCCAAAACTAGGGCACAAGAATCGGAACCGATGAATTTTTCACCGACTATAAAGGCATCAGCAAGACCTCGAGGTCTATCTTGGACGGCATACTCAAACTTCATACCCAGCCAATTTCCATCACCGAAAAGCTCCTTAAAAAGCCCTATGTCTCTAGGTGTAGAGATAATTAAGACCTCGCGTATACCGGCAAGCATCATAACCGACAAGGGATAATAAATCATTGGTTTATCATACATTGGTAAAATTTGTTTTGAAACAGCCTTGGTAAGCGGATACAAACGGGTTCCTGCACCGCCTGCTAAAATTATAGCTTTCATAAATACCCCCTATCAAAAAATTGATGATATAGGAACATATAACACGTTTCTACTCGGTATGAAAAACATGATCTTGAACCTTATCAATAAATTCATACCTTACTGTGTTACTTAGACCATCAGCCAAGGAAACCGGAGGCTTAAACCCGGTTTTTAAAATATTTACAGAATCAAAAAGAGTATCGGCACAGAATTTTTTTACCCTGATTGAGCTTATCGATAACTTTTTTCCTGTTATTTTTGCAAGTAAGTCAAAGCAAAGCCCGCCGAAATAGCCCAACCAATAAGGCCAGTGGAAAATTTTATGATTAGGACTTCCTAGAATTTTATAAACTTCATTAGTAAGAGAGTTCATATCAAAGTCAGGTTTATCGATATAATTAAATAAGTGTTCACCGCTTCCATTAGCTAAACAAAACTCGATAAAAGCTGCCACATTTTCAACATAGGCCATTGATTTTTTATTTTTTCCTTTACCCACAAAGGGAAAAAAACCTGAACTGATTTGCCTTAATAGATTGTAAACATTTCCTCTATTCTGCTCTCCGAAAACAACAGTCGGTCTGATTATGGTAAGCGAGTTTTCTTTACCGGTTTCAAGCCATTCACGGTATTTTCCTTCGGCAAGCCACTTGGTTCTGCCGTAATCATTAAAATAATTTATCTCACCCATTTCATTTGTATTAAGAGGAGCAAATCCATAAACGGCAACGGAGCTTGTAAAAATAATTTTTTTGATCCCCAACTCAGAGCAAACCTTGCATACATTTTCGGCACCGGCAACATTTACTTCATCATAGAGGCTCTTAGGCTCAACATCATCCCTATGCTCGGCTGCTAAATTAATAACACAATCAAAATCGGAAGATAATTCTTTTTTTAAAAAATCAACATCTCTTACATCAGCAAAGACTCTAAATTCAGGGTAATACTTACTATCCTGCTTATCGAGAATTTTAATTTTATGACCGGAGAATAAAAGTCTCTTTGTCAATCTTGTTCCTATAAAACCGGAACCGCCTATTATTGCTATGTGCATTTATTTTAACCCTTTGCTATTTCTTTGTATAAATTACGATAATTTTTCCACATAATATCTAAAGTAAAAAAATTCGAAAACTTCTCAAATGAAGCTCTTTCCATTTTAGACTTCTTTTCATTATCTTGCAAGATATTACTTATTGCCTTAACGGCATCTTCATCAGTTTCAATCAATAATCCGTTTGTATTATCTACAAGCTCAGGAATTCCGCCAACATTAGATGCAACAATAGCTTTTTTTTGAGCCATAGCTTCAATAATAGTCATTGGAAGACCTTCATAGTTGCTAAATAAGACAAAAAGATCACAGTACGGCAAAAGGCCTGATGCATTAGGACAATCTCCAAGCAATAAAACATTGGAAGGGATTGAAAACTCTTTTTTTATCTCTTCCATCGATTTTTCGGCAGAACCGCCTGCCCAAACAAAAAGATAATCCTTCATGGCAGGATCTGAAGCAACAGATAAAAAGCTTTGAAACTTTTTTGGGTATGCGATACGAGCAATGGTTATAACGACTTTTTTATATTTGCCAATATCAAACGGAATAGCCGCCTCTTCTTCAGGTTTTACAATTCCATTTCTAATTGTCTTTACTTTGTGTGTTATTTTTTCCTTAAGCAAATTTTGTTTATCATAATGAGAAACAGCTACTATTGCACCGCAATATTTCTGTAAAAATCTCTCCAAAGGCAAAAAAAATCTATGCTTCAGACGTATAGAATCAAAACCATGAACAGTATAAATTATACTTTTCTTGTATTTTCTCCCTGCAAGACGACCAAGAACACCAGCCTTACTGGAATGAAGATGAATGATATCCGGAGAAAATTTATTAATTTCATTCTTTAATTCAAAATAACATTTTAAATCAGGTAACAAACTAATAGGTTTTACCATATTTTTTATCTTAAATCGTATAACTGAAGAATCTAAATTATCCCAAAGATACCCGCCTTCCATTGAAGCTACAGCAACGGTATTTCCTTCGTTAGAAGCCATATTTGCCAACGAAATACATACGGTTTGAGCTCCGCCGAGTTCTGTATTAGTAATTATGTGTAAGATTTTCATGGTTACATCTATTTATTTTTTTTATATCTAATAAATCTATTAAAAAATCCAAATACGCCTACTTCTTGAATAATACATACTATATGCAATGGAGCAAAAATAATATGTGTCAGTATACTACCAATTTTAGGAATAAAATATTGACAGTATCTTATATATTTTTTTCTTAAAGGAGGTGTCCAACTAGCATCAAAATGATGAATCGTATGTGTATTAGAAGTAATCGTAATTTTACCGGTTCTGGCATCCTTAGGATTAAAATAATCAGGAGTGTATATGTGAATATTTTTAACTATTTGAATATTATTCTTTTTAGTTAATCCATATTGCCTTAGTATATCCGTCACACGTATCACTACAGTAGTAAGATCCATTTTACCATTTGGTTTTATAAAAAAAGATTTTCGATAGGATTCTAATATTTCAAAATATAAAGGTTCGTTAGGAGGAGCAGCTATACCCAATCCACTTGCTACATCACCTATTTTTTCCATGCCAAAAAAAGCTCCGGTTTCAATAATTTTATCAATGGGTTTAATAATTTCAACATCAGTATCAAAATAAATTCCGCCATAAGTATATAAAATATCGAATCTAGCATAATCACTTACAAAAGCATACTTTTTTGCTTGATAAGCTTGAGCCGTATACGGTATTTTATTTACATCATAATTATCTTCATTCCATTCTCTAATCTCATATTCTGGACAGAATTTTTTCCATGATTCAATACACTTGAGAGCCTTTTGAGGTAAGGGATTCCCTCCAAACCAGCAATAATGAATTACCTTTGGAATCATTTTATCTATCCGTTTTTCCTGTAAATAATTCATTTCGACTCCTAATGACTCCAATTATTAGGATCGTAGACATTATCTTTAACAAAAGCCCAATCATGCTCAGAAACTTTAAACTTAGTCATCTCAAGCTCCTTATCAGCCTGCCAGCCTCCGCTTATCATAATCTTTGCAGGGGTCTTCATTTCACTATCTTTAAAAGATATTCCTGTAAAAGGATTTTTTTGTAATTTTTCATCTAAATCTTTAACCGTTAAAAAAGGTATATCAGCTAAAGTCATAAAAGCATTATTTACTCTAAGTTCTCCTTCTAAGTTAAAATCTTTTACCATTAAAAGAGGAATAAGTTCTTCAGGCCTAAATCCCGTACCGTCAAAATCTTTTAAAAAAAACATATCCTTTGTTTTCATAGAATATCTGCCATGATCACCCACAATTATTATACGACTGTTATCATAGCAATCATTTTCTTTTAAAAACCTAAAAAACTTTGCACACTCTTCATGGGCTAAATAATTTGCATAAAAATGTTCAGAAGTATATTCATTTAAACAATATTTATCTGCAAGAGGTATTAAAAATTCTTTTTCCAATATTTTAATATCGGATTGTTTAGGAGGTTCATGTGTTATATTATTTACAATTATATTTATACAATTTGTATTTTCAACAAATTCGATCTCTTCTTTTACATTTTGTAGAGCTGAATAAGAATCAATAAAGGCCATTTTAATATACTGAGGCAGCATAGCATTTGCATAGTTACCGGTAGAATAAAAAACTCTTCGTATTTCCGATGGTAAGACTCTAAAAAATGAAAAAAATAACATGTTACGACGTATTCCATGTAATATTTCATGGCTATCATAAAAATGTAAATTCTTTAATAAAGTTTGGCTATACTTTCCAGGATAGTCAATATTTTTTGCTATCATATCATATTTATCAAAGACAGATAAATCAGGAATCCAAGAATAATTAAGCCAAGGAGGATCAGTAAAGCTTACATTCCAGCCATTTTCACTAAAAAGTTTAGGGAGCACGCTTAAAGCTTCATTATGCTTATCTACCAGTAACTCTTTATCTCTCTTATTAATATTATCCGGAGTATATTCATAGCCGCCAAACAATGAAGGGGCACTTAAATTTGTACTGCCTCCAAAGGCAATAGCATTTTTGAACAAAGTAAAACCGGTATATTCCTTTTTTACAAGAGCATTATTTTCAAAAATAGGATCAATAAAAAAATTCATTGAGCGATCTAACATAAGGATAAAAATATTTTTTCCGGTTCTACTTACTTTGTACGCTTTATTATTTATAACCTTATTATTTATAACAGGCTTTAAATCCGTCTTTTGCAAGCGACGGTATTCTTTATAAATACTTATACCTGAAAATCCGGCTATTGTTAAAAAACTTATAACAATGATAGTCAGAACTGAAGGCAAAAATTTTACGAATTTTGAGTATAAAAAACATGAAACTATAACTATACTTATAAATAAGGTTAAAATATTCAATATAAAATATTTTGCTCCATGATGTAACAGCACAAAGTTTTCAAAAACAAGAAATTTATTGATGTCTCCATAATTACCGGTAAAAATAAAGGTATTTATTAAAGCTCCTATTAAAATAAAAATAGCAATATATGAAAAATATTTTTGAACTGTCTTTGAAAATAGTTTATACAAACATAAAACCCAAACAAATATACCAAAAGTCTGTATAAATGTAAAATAAAGAATCCCCAAGGGATTTGTAAAATTATCAAAATTAGCAAATTCCTGTGGAGAACTGGCAATTGTTGTGGAGGGAATCACAAGCCCTATAAAAATAAGAAAAGCAGAAACAGCCGATATAAAAATATAAAATCTTTTTTTATCATTATCAAAAATAGATATCTTTTGTTTACTTTCAAAATATAAAAGTAACCTTTTTACAAAGGGAAATATCAAAAGAAGAGTTGTAAAACCAACAGCTATAAATATAGGTTTTCTTTGAGTAGCTGTTAAAGCAATTACTATAGTTAAAACTACTGCAACTACAATAGCAATAATGAACCAAGTCTTTTTACTTAACTTTATCTTATAAAAAATATTTTTAAATAATGAAAAAATATTATTAAGCGTCCAATATAAAACCAATCCCGATGGTGAATCATATAGTAATATCAAAAATAAAAAAGCCGTCACATACAGGGTAAGCTTATCTTTTAACTCCAATCCTCTTGTATACACGGCAGAGGCAGCAAGATTTATTACCGTCATTAATATAGGCAAAAGATTCAATGAAACAGCACCTACATTAACCAATCTATCAGGAGAACCTAAATCATTTAAAAATAAAAAAGAAGTTTCTTTTAATGCAGGCAGCTCCGATAAAAGTTGGTATGCTGCTATAAAAAAAGGTATCTGTATAAATAAGGCAAAAAGACTCCTTAGTGCATACAATGGGTGATAACTATTTTGTCTATAATATGCTGACAATATCATGTACTGCTCATCACCTTTAAACACAGACTTGATATCCTTTACCTTAGGTTTCATTTTTTTTTGAATAAACCGCTCTTTTTCCTGCCACTTTTCAGCTACATTATAAATCGGCAAAGTTATTAAATTTATTCCTAAACTTAAAATAATTATTGATAACCCTATGTAATCTTGCGTTATATTATTTGCTATAAATAATATAAACTCTACAAACATATATACTGGATAAATAAAAATTGTATACAAAAAATTCAGCATGTTTTTTTAAGCTCCATTAAAAATTCATACGTCTTTTCTCCTGCGAGTCCTCTATTTTGCCATGCAGTATCTTTAGCTTTTAATCTGTTTTCTTTTAAGGCAGAGCTTTCGCAAGTTTCTTGAATAATTTTTCTTATATCAGTAAAATCCGTAGATTTTAACTCCCTTCCTATTTCTTTCAATATAGAAAACTTCCATGGCAGCTCTTTTAAATCTCCTGAATCATAAGGGCGATGATCAAATTCGTTATTACAGTATAAGAATGGTTTATCAAATAAAAAGGAATAATCAAATATAACGCTCGAAAAATCGGAAATCATTATATCGGCTTTTGAAAGAGAGGCAATATTTTCAGGTTCATAATCCCAAGAAAGGTTATCATTTATTTTGTATTTTTCTTCTAATTTTTTTAGCATGCCGGCCTCGGTAGTCTTACTTTGAGGATGGGGACGGACAATAATATTCCAATCGGTTTCTACAAGAGGTGTAAGAAGTTGCTCTCCATATTTTGACAAAATACCGTTTGCACCCCATGAAGGAGCAATCAAAACGGTAAAACCCTCATTTTTTTGAGGCAATTTTTTTAATTTTTCATTAAGCACATCCAAGTAAGGACAGCCTACTACACATAGTTCTTTTTTATTTATACCTCGCAAATCTTCAAGCTCTCTTATTCCCTGCATCTGATACTCGCCTGATAAAAGAACCGAATCAAAGTAATCGAGACCGAAGAGTCTGTAACTTGTAGCATCATCAAGGGCATGAAGAATATGGCTGTAATGCTTTACTTTTTTAGATCTCTTTAATTGATATACATCCAATCCCGGCGTAGTCATTAAACAGATATCAGCCTCTAACATATTAAGGCGGGCAAAGGCCTTATTCCCCTTTCCTATATATTCAGAACTTATATACTCATAATTTTGTAAAAACACAGGATCGTCTTCGGAAGATGTATAAAAAAGAACTTTTACCTTATTCTTTTCAAATTCATTACATATAGGAGCAAATACATTCCAGTATTGTTTGCCCTCAGAGTAAAAAACAAAACCAGTTTTACTTTCGTTAAATTTTGTTTTATCCTTGTAGATTAAGACTTTTAATCTTATTATAGCCGTTTTTGTCAAAAAATATAGAGTTGTAATTAGTCCTATTACAATAGAAAAAAGAATACTGCCCGTGCCCGGATCAATATATAACAATGGAAGCATAATAAAATTCTCCTATTCCTTATTAAAATTTGTTTTACTCCAATTATTAGGATCGTAGACATTATCTTTAACAAAGGCCCACTTACCCTCAGAGTCTTTAAATTTCGTCATTTCAAGCTGATAATAAGCCTGCCAATCACCGCCTGTCATAATCTTTGCAGGACTTTTACATTGACTATCTTTAAAAGATATTCCTGTAAAAGGATTTTTTTGTAATTTTTCATCTAAACCTTTAACTGTCAAAAAAGGAATATCCGCTAAGGTCATAAAACTATTATTTACTCTAAGTTCTCCTTTCATGTTAAAGTCTTTTATCATTAGTAAAGGGATAAAATATGATATAGATTCAAAATCCGATTTATCAAAATCTTTTAAAAAGTCCATAAATATTGTTTGTATTGAATGTTTCCCATGATCACCAGCAATTATTATACGACTGTTATCATAGCAATCATTTTCTTTTAAAAAACTAAAAAACTTTGCACATTCTTCATGGGCTAAATAATTTGCATAAAAATGTTCAGAAGTATATTCATTACGAACATGTATACAGGATAGATAAAAATTGTATACAAAAAATCCAGCATATTATCCAACCATCACAATTTAATAGAATTTATTTTTTTATCTTCATCCAATTGGACTCAACAAAAATATTTTTTTCTTTAAGATAAATATTTAAAATATCATCTTCTAAGAAATTACCAATCACAATTTCTGTTTTTTCTTTGGTTTCCTTAAATGTCTTTCCTGTAAAAGGATTTTTTGTAAGCAAAGTAATATTCTCAAAACCGCTTGTTGCCATTATCGGAACATCAGCATTGGTCATAAAATCCATATTAAGATTCAGTTCACCGGAAGCATTAAAGTCCTTCATCATTAAAATAGGCATATAATAAGTCTGCTGAAGTGTTTTATCCTTAAAATCAGTATCAAATATAGAATTATTTAAAATTAAATTTCCATATCCATGATCGGCAACAAAAATAATTCTTGTATTATCATATACACCATTTTCTTTTAAGATTTTCATCATATCACCAAGAATCAAAAAAAGATAAGCATCCGATATATAATGATTTAAAGTAACCTCATTTGCGGACCTCTCTTCACATTTTTTTATAAAGTCATCCGAACAAAATAGACGAGCCTGTGAAGCAGATATTGGCGTATGAGAAACATTATTAACAATTAAGTTAAAACAATCCTTATCATATCCCGTACTTATATCACGCTTAATAAATTCAAGAGGGGCAATTTTTGCAACAAAATCAAATAAACCGTATGCAGATGGTTTACTTTGCAAATACCTGCCATTATTATAAAGCCGTTTACGTACAAGATAAGGAGAGGCTTTTAAAAAAGAGAATCTTATTGTGTTCCGCAATGTTTCCGAAAACGGAAGAACTTTATGCTGAATACCGATTTTATGCTTTTGAATCCACTCCCCTACATATTTTCCTTCCATATTCAAAGCTTTAACACCATCATAAGGTTCGAATATGGAATTATCGGGTATCCAACTATGGTTGGCAAGCGAGGCATCGGTAATAACCGTATTCCAACCTGATTCCGAAAAAAGACGGGGCATAACACAAAGAGATTCATTATACATATCACGATTCGAATCCGTATTTTTTCTAAAAGACGCAGGAGTGTATTCATACCCACCGTATAGAGCAGGCGCACCGATATAAGTATGACCGCCAAAAGAAATTGTATTGGGATACAGGGTAAAGCCCGTAAAATTCTCTGAAATTTTAGGAAAGTCATCAAAAATAGACGGAATAAAAATACCGGGCATCCTGTCAAGCATAAAAACTAATACATTTTTACCGGTTTTAGTAAAACCGTAAACTTTTTCGATATGTCCTATAGATTTATTCTTTTTATCTATCTTGATAAGTTTTGTAACATTTTTATAGCCCGAATATATCTTTACTGCATTAATACAAGAGAGGGTCAAAAAAGAAACAAGTAAAATCTTCGACACAAAAATAGATTTTTGAGAAAGTTTATACTTAAGAAGAACTACTATGAGTGCAATGCTCAAAAAAAGAGAAAGTAAGTTAATCACATTCTCCTGTAATGAATGAATCAGAACTTCATCAGTCGCAAAAGAGAGAAAACCTGTAAGCGAGCCGTAATTACCTTGAAATATAAAAACATTAATTACAGAACAAACCAAAAAAATAAAAGCGATAAATGAAAAAAACGGCTTAACCCTCACATTTGCCAAGCGATAAAGTATTGCGGGCCAAATAAAAAGAAAGCCGCAACCTTGCAATAAGGTAATCCAAAGCAAATAAAAAGGATTTTGATACTGAATTGTATAGGAAAATTCTTGAACGGAAGAAGCAACCAAAGAGGAAGGAATTACGGCACCTAAAAGAACAGTTATTGAAACTATAGAAAAATAAAAAAGAGAATTAACGGCTTTTATATCCTTAAAAAATGTTATTGAATTTATAAAGTACTTTAAAAGTTTAATAAAAAACGGAATTAAAATATACATTATCATTATTCCTATAATAAGAATAACAACAATTGGTTTTTGAGCTCGAGTTATAAAAAAAACACCTCCCGTTACAATGAAAATAAGCCCTAACAAGTACCATATTTTTTTATTATACTTAAATTTTGCAAAAATATTTTTTCCTAATGAAAATATGTTATTAAGAGTCCAATAGAAAACCAAACCCGAAGGAGAATCATAAAGCAAAAAAAGAAAAATTAAGGCCATAATATATAGCTGTATTTTTTCTTTTATCGAAAAGTCCTTGGTGTATATCATAACAGATAAAAGATTGACCAAGGTCATTAAAATCGGCAAAAAGTTTATCTTATATGATAAGATATTGAGCAAGGCATCAGGCTTTCCTAAATTACGCAAAAAAAGAAAATCAGATCCTTGCAATAATGCAAGTTCCGATAGAAAATGATATGCTGCAATAAAAAAAGGAATTTGAAACACCAGTCCCAGCATGCCACGCAAAGAATATAGGGGATGATAATTATTTTGGCGATAATACGCAGAAAGAATCATATATCTTTCATCACCCTTAAATACCTCATTTATATCTTTAATTTTATTCTTTAATTTTTTTTGTAATAATCTCTCCTTATTTTGCCATTCTTCTGCAGCAGCATAAATGGGTAAGGTAACAATATTTACAAATAAGCTTACTATAATTATTGCGCCGCCTACATTCTCATTAAAAATTTTAAATGCAACCAAAAAAATCAATTCGATAATCGATTCAAGCGGATATATAAAAAGCGTATATAAAAAAATCATCATTTTACAACTCACATAGTTAATATTTTTTAGGTTGACTTTGAATGACGTAAATCATCACCAATTTCAGAAGTAAAAACTTCGTTAACTCCTACAATTGAGGGAGATATAAGCCATATTTGAGAAAATCTGCGATAATATTTCCAGTTATCGGCTACAGTAAACACTTTTTCATTACTATAGTATATTTTTTTTGCAGCATCTAATCCAATAACATATCCATATGTTCCGCCATAACTGTTTAAGACAAGATACATTGAATAATTATTAAATAATTTTTTTTTCCACAACTTTTTCATAGGTTTTTTAGCTGTAGTTCCCAATAAAACTACTTTATTCCCAACATTAATTTGAGAAATAGCCGTATAAACTTCAAAAAAATTAGGTAAAATGGCAATATCATCTTCCAATATCAATGCTTGACTGATATCCTCATCAATCATTTTTTTATAAATAGCTTTATGACTTAAAGCACAACCTATCTCACCTAAGCTCAACTGTCTTTTAGTTATTTTTTGTGATAATTGCGAATTATAAATTTCATCTATATTTTTTATATTACGACCGTAAACAGCAGGAAAGAATTCATAATCAATTGGTAGATCCTTAAGGAGTTCCTGCATATATTTTTTTCTTTCAATATTATGTTCTAAATTAAGCACAAAAGTTCGCATAAAGATCCTTTATAATTTTTTTTAGTCTGTATGGCATAAGCTGCCTAAGAAATATATTTATTTTATATTTAATAAGTTCAAGATATAAACTTAATTGGGTTTTGTTTATCTTTTTTTCATAATGTAAAAGTGTATCTTCACTAAAACAGCCGGATAATAAATTTAAAGAAACACGCCAATCTTTTTTTTGAGTATTCATTAAAATCTGTATATAAAAAATATACTTTAAATATTGTCTTTCAATATACAAAACCGCATCGGTATTCTCTCCGGCATGAGTATTAAAAAAAAAGCTAAAAGCATCAAGATTAGCTTTTATAGAGTCTAAACTTTTTTTTACTGAAGATAAATCATTTTTTTTATTTGAAATTCCGCTTTCATCGTTGTACAAAACTAAGGGCGCATTTATAAAAGTATAACTTTTTGCATAATAAGCGATTATAACCGATTCATATAGATCTTCGCCCATTACCGAGTAAAAGCTTTGCATTTTTGAAAAAGCTTTTTGCAATAATTCCTTTTTATACACCTTATTCCAAACAGTACCCGCCCTCGGATTTTTAAAATGTACCAAACTATCAAAAAGATTATTTATCGTAATAAAAGGAACAGGCAAAGATACGGTTTTTGCCTTCTTATGCTTATAAGCAAATTCCAAAACATCATAATCCGTTTCTGAGAGTATACTATGCAAGGATGAACAGGCAAAAACTTCAAGAGCATCATCACAGTCCAAAAAAAGAATATAATCGCCCGAAGCATTACTTACACCTGTTTGTCTTGCACAATGAGGCCCAAGATTTTTTGAATGAGAGATTACCTTTATTCTATTGTCTTTTACTGCATATGATTCTATCTTTTGTAAACTTTCATCCGTAGAGCAATCATCAACACAAATTATCTCAATATCAGCATAAGTCTGATTCAAAATACCGGATAATGTTTCATCTATAAAAAGGCTGCGATTATATATCGGAATTATTATACTGAATTTCATTTTTTTAAATTATAATAACTAAAAATCATATATGGAAACTCAATCAAAAAAAAAGGAAAAAACATAAAAGATTTTATAAATCCCTTAAGCTTTGTTTTTAACGTCTTTCTATGATTAAAGCTCTCACAAACACTTCCGAAAGATGTCATACCGAACAAAAGCTTATATACCCTATTTTTATACTCTTCAGACAACTCCTTTCTACCCTGAAGTTCATAAGAATCTTGAATATATTTCTCTACAGGCTTACTTTTATCTATCTTAATTCCCTTATCCAATCCTTCCGGAAAATCATAACAATATTCAGCCAGTTCTTCTTCAATTTTTACAATATCATCTTCCCACTGAGGATAATTTTTAAATTTATATGCATTCTTTACAGATTTTTCAGGGTTAAAATAAAAACCTTTTTTAATGTGTTCTTCATCTTTAAGTTCAAGAAAGGTTTTCAATTTCAATAAAGAATTTTCATAATTAAAAATAAGATCTTCAAAACGGAGCAAAAGAACATCTTTATTTTCAACTTCTATTTTTTGAGAAAAACGTATTCCCTTATACCAGTTTATAAAGGTATTTACATCATCAGTCGGAATATAAGGCTCTCCCCATGAGCTTTTATTTAACACATAAAGATCGCGCGGATCACGGTCAACAATTACAATCTTTGTTTGAGGAGCATACTTCAAATACTCCGATATATTATAGGCAGGAAAAAACTGATCTACCAAAACTCTTTTTGCATCAGTATGAACGGAAACTTCACAAAAAAGATTGTTAATATAACCTTGAGTCTTATCATAAAAAGAATCATCGAAAAAAGCATAGAAGGTCTTATTCCTCATCTGATATGTGGGATGCCACGTATCAGGCTCATATAAAGAATAATTTTTATATGAGTACTCATTAAGGAAAACTTGTTTTGCCAAATTATAATAAAGTAAATCCTCTTTTGAATACTTAACAGTATCAGACCCCCTATGCCAGTTACCCATCCACTGGGCCGTACATATAGAATCAATATAGTCTATAGAATGTTTTTCAAAATTTCCGTTAAAATATTTTTTAAATTCAATTTGTGAGTTAAGTATATTTACAAGCCTCAAAAATCTTTTGACAGCCATGTCAACTTTGAGACGATGCCCCTCTCTAAGGGCTGTTTCCAAGTCTCTAATACCATCGGGCTCATGTAAAAAGGTACACTCAAAACCCGCATCAAGGCTTTTTACATTTTCAAATTCTTCTATAATGTTTGTTGCTGCAGAGCTTCCGGTAAATCCGTAACCTGTACATGTTATTATTTGCTGCATTGTTTATCCCTATGGTATAATACGATATATGGAATCACGTAAAAACCAAAAGATTTTTTTACATAAACTAATTGATTTTCTAAAAAAAATATAAAATATTGAATGATTGGTTTTCTTTAAGTCATAGGTACGTTTAGAATAGGAATCAATTACTGAACAACCGTCTCTTTTATAATCTATCAAATAAGGTTCAAGAACATAAATATCTATAAATTTCCAAAATACATGCCACATATCTGACGCATATTTTACAGGATAGTTAAAATGATAAAGTTTTTCTGCGGCTTTATTGTCTATAATATACCCATAAGCACCATATCCAGAATTAAAGATTTTAAATAATATGTAGCAAGAATCTAATTTTGCCTTATATATCTTCTTTTTTAATTTTTTTGAAGACTGCCCCAAAAGTATAATACTATTTTGCAAATCAATTTTCAATATTTTTTTTATTATCTCATCAATCTCTTTACTAATAATAATATCGTCCTCTAGTATCAAAGCTCTTTCGATATTTTCATCAATCATTTTTTTATAAATTAAAAGATGGCTCATACAACAACCTATCTCACCTAAATTTAAAGGACCGCCGGCCTTTGTCACAGCATATTCCTGATCATAAACCTCTTCTATATTTTTTATATCCTTACCGTTTACTGCATCAAAAAACTCATATTGAAGATTTGTCTTTTTCATCTCTTCAATCATATGTTGACGGCGATCTGTAGATTCTTTTAGATTGACTATAAAAACTTTCATTTAAATTAAATAACTTACCTTCTTTCTGCAATATACTCTCGACATCGTCGTAAAATATTCATCATAGGCCTAATTAATTTTGAAAAAGGTACGAGAGGTCTATATATTCTTTTTATTTCTTTTATTTGCGTATCAAGATTATTTATTTCCTTTAACAATAATAACATAAAGCCGGTTTCACCAAATCGAGTCTTTATTATATTGATAACTTCTTGTGATGTTGTATTTTTTAATGCTGTAGTATATAGGCTATCATTAAAATCTTTAATATAACAAATATAGCCTTTACACTCTTCAGATATAAAAAAATCACAAAGATTTTTATATACATTATTCAAACTCATATCTATAAGTTTAAATTTTTCAGGATTACTAAAATTGACAAAATTTGTTATGCCGGAATCCTGACGGTAATTATATAACGGAGTATGAATTCTTTTTCTTTTTTTTGCGTAGTACTCTATAATAGATATTTGGTAGTAATCTTCACTGGCAATAGAAAAAAAAGACTTTATTTTTTCACAAACAGATTTAAGAAAATAACTATCAAAACACTTATTCCAGATGGTATGGTTCGCATTAGAAAGCAGAATATCAATAATATTCTTATTTTTGTCTTCGCAAGAAAAAATGTTTCTTTTTTTTATATTATTTCTTACTTCATAATAAGGGAATTCAACATAATCCCAAGACTCTTTTTTTAACAAACAAAATAAAGTATCTAAGGCATTTGGTTCCAGCCAATCATCACTATCTAAAAATAATATATAGTCACCTTTAGAGAATGCCACTCCGGTAATCCTAGCTGCTAAAGGGCCGGCATTATAATCATTTTTAATGATAAAAACTTTTTCAATATTGGCAAATTTATTAAGTATTTCTGTTGACCTATCCGTTGAGCCGTCATTAACACAAATCAATTCGTAATCGGAATATGTCTGGTTTAATACCGATAAAATTGCCGTTTCAACATATTTTCCCGTATTATATACGGGCATTATAATCGAAAATTTCATGCATTACTCCTTCGGCAATACATAAAACAAATAGTAAGAAATATCAATTCAAATGGAAATAGCAGTACATATATACAGGCTTTGATTATACCTTTACATTTTAATTTTGCCGTTTTTCGAATTTTAAAACTTTTTATCGTTGCTATAAAATGGGTTGAATTCAGAAGTAACGAGAATGTTTTAGTTTTGTATTCTACAGGTAATTTCCCATTATATTGTACATATTCAGCAGCTTTTTGAATATCCTCAATAAAAATGTGCGTATCAGGGAACTCAGGTATCGATATCTGAGGATAGTTTTCAAACGGAAAACAAAATTCCTTTAATTCATTTTCTATTTTTTTAATATCTTCTTTAAGTGCCGGGTATCTTTTATATACTTGAGTATTTACAATAGATTTTGCAGGATCAAAATACTGTTTTTTTCGTGTATGTTCTTCGGTGCTTAATCCCGTAAATGCTTTTATTTTTTCAAGAGAAGAATCATAATCATATATAAGAGATTCAAACGGAATAAACAATGCTTTATCTTTCCATTCGGTGTTTATTTTGTATCTTTCAAAACGAGTTTCTTTATACCACCTAATAAATATGTCTACATCTCCACTTGGTATAAACTGTTCACCGGTCTCTGTTTTATTGATGGCATAAAGATCACGCGGATCTCTATCAATCACTAATATTTTAATAAAATCAAAATAATGAGCATAATCAGGAATACTGTATGCAGGTATCAGCTGATCAAACAAAATATAATTACTATTAAAAGCAGGTGTAAAACATGAAAAAAGATTTCTGATATACTCTTTTGCTTTTTCATAAAAATCCTGTATATTATTTATATAATAATAAGATGATATTGGATGATAAGAAGGAGTCCATCCATCAGGTTCATAACTTTCAAATATTTTATTTTGATACAAGCTTTTAAAAAACAAATCTGCAAAAAAATACCGCCAATGTTCTTTGGCGGATATTTTTTTTGTTTCAAGAGATCTATGCCACCAACCGTTCCACTTACACTTGATTATTGACTCAACAAAGTCTTCTGCACAAGAATAAAAACGGTCATTAAAATACATTTTATAATAATAATCTTCATTTAATTTTTTTGATAAGGCTAAAAAGCGTTTTACAGCCAAATCACCTTTTAATCTGTGGCCTTCAGTAACAGCTTTTTCTAAATCAAAAAGGCCATCAGTTTCATGCAAAAAAGTACACTCAAATGTACTACCAAAACTCTTTACAGATGAAAATTCCTCCAAAATATTGGTAGCAGCAGAACTGCCTGTGAGACCAAAACCTGTACAAGTTAAAAAAATAAAAGGATCTGTATTAGTCATATTATTTTTGCTCAAATAAAGCCTTTTTTGCGGTAAAAACTCTTAAAGGAGAACAAAGTGTATAGTAAATTAAACTTAATATATGGTATCCAAGTAAAAGAAAATGATAAAAAGTTCCATAATTTTTAAACCTACCAATAGAAAACTTTATTCTTTTCATTATTTCATTCGGGTACCACACATATATGGCTTTTATTTTTTTAAAAGCTTCTTGTTTTGTAAGCAAAATATTTTCTTCAGTCTGCTTTTCAGGTAAAGAGGCAAGCAGCTTTTCAAATTGCAAAACAGTATTTTCAACAGAAAAATCCTTTATTCTTTCCAAGCAGTTTTCCGACATTTGATTATACAGAGCTGTATCGGTTAATAGAATTTTCAATTTATCGGTATAATCATCAACATCCCAATCGGCAACTAAACCGCATCGACCGCCATAAGCCAATTCTTCCGATGCACCCGCTACAGGAGTCGTAACAAAGGGCTTACCTAAAGCCATTGCCTCACACACTACAGTAGGAAATCCCTCCGCAAAAGAAGCTACACACAATATTTTTGATTGTTTTAAATACGGCATAGGATTTTGCTGATAACCTAAAATAAAAATTTTATCGGATAAACCAAATATTTCTATTTCATTTTTTAAGTTTTGGAATTCATCCCCCTCACCTATTATTAAAAGACCGCAATTTAAACTTTCTTTGTTTAATTTTGCAACTGCTTTTATTGCTAAAGAGAAATTCTTATTACGATCTAATCTTCCGACACAAACCAAAAATGGAAAATCATAATTTTTAAAATTAAACCCCGGAATTTCTTTAGAATTTTTCTGTATATCATACAAATCAATAGGATTATAAATTATATTTGCTTTATTAATATACTCAGGAAAAATATTTTCCAAAGACGCAATAGATTTATTTGAAATTGTAATAATTTTATCGGCCGTTTTCCATACATTTCGCTGCAGTGCACGGTAATACTTATCACTTTCCGATGTATGCGTATAATCAAGATCATCAATCGCACCATGGAACCATGCGATCACTTTTTTATCTTTAAATGCAGGTAACATAAAGGAAGGTTTCTGATAATTCCATGATATAACAATATCTGCATCCAATTCTTTTAGAGTTTTTATTATTCCGGGATGCAACTCTAATACATAATCCCAAATCTGTCTAATATATAACGGGGTGTAAATACTATATAGAGAACCTAAAAATTCAACATTAGAATTCAATGGCTCTTTTTTTGCATTATAATTTACAATCTCAAAAATAGAAATGTCGTATTTTTGAGAATCAAGGTTGTTTACTAAGGTTGTTAATACTTTTTCAGCACCGCCGCCATTTGAATGAGTATAAGTAATAAAAAGAAGCTTTTGTTTTTCCTTATTTTGCATAATTTACTCATGCCAATCATTTATTTTTTCAATAACATACTGCACTTGCTCATCTGTCAGCATAGGACTCATAGGAAGGCTAACCACTTCCGCATGTATTTTTTCTGTGATAGGCAGATTAAGATGCGAGTATTCTTTATATGCGATTTGCTTATGAGGAGGGGTAGGATAATGAATGGCTGTTTCAATTCCGTAACCTTTTAAATACTCAATAAAAGGTTTTCTGTTTTGAATTCGAACAGAATAAATGTGCCAGACATGTTCTTCTTTTTTATGAATAAGGGGTAAAATTACTTCTTTATTTTTAATACCGTTATTATACATTTCGGCAATTTGCCTTCTTCCGGAGTTATCTGCATCCAACCTTTTTAGTTTTACTGAAAGCACTGCAGCCTGTATTTCATCAAGGCGGGAATTTTCACCTTTTAACTCATGTACATATTTAATTGAAGAACCATAGTTTGCAAGTTTACGTATAATAACCGCCAATTCATCATCATTTGTAGTTACACAGCCGCCGTCTCCTAAACAACCCAGATTTTTACCCGGATAAAAACTAAAGCCTGCTGCATCACCAAAGCTGCCGCTTCGTTTGCCGTCTGTTTGTGCACCATGAGCTTGAGCTGCATCTTCAATTATTTTAAGATTATGTCTTACAGCAATTTTAGAAATAACTTTCATATTGCACAAGCGGCCGTATAAATGTACAGGCATAATTGCCTTCGTTTTAGAACTTATCTTATCTTCTATTTTTTTTACATCAATTAAATAATCATCGATATTCGGCTCAACAAAGATAGGCGTCAAATTTTCGGCACTCACTGCAAGAATAGTGGCTATAAAAGTGTTTGAAGGGACAATAATTTCATCACCTTCTTCAAAAACACCAAGCAGCTTGTAAGCACGGAGAATCAATTTTAAAGCTTCAAGACCGTTTCCTACACCAATGCAATACTTAACTCCGCAAAATTCCGCAAACTCTTTTTCAAATGCTTTACATTCCTCTCCGTGAATGTACCAGCCGTTTTTTACAACTTTATTTATTTTTTGAGAAAGAACCGGTTCAAAACTTTCAGTTATTTTTTGCAATGATAAAAAAGGGATATGCATATTTATTTTATTATTATATTTCTGTATTTATTTTTTTGCTTCGATAAATATTTCAGAGCCAAGATTCGGCATATATTTTTGCATGGAATAAAGACCGTCAAGGATTTCATTTGTTAAAAAACCGATATCCATAAGATGCTTCATCTGAGAATGAGTAAACGGTTTTATAAAATAGTCACCTGAATTGATAATCTTAAAACCGGCATCTTGTAAGATTGATTTTAACATATTCATATCAAAATTTGTATGCTGCTGTAATAAGATATTATTCTGAGATTTATCATGTTCGTCTTTTATAAGACCGCTTTCTTTTGCAAGTAGGCGATGAAAAGAATTCATATTTGGTACGTTTATATGAACAATTGTTTTATCTTTTATGCAAAGGTTAAAAATATTTTGTAAAAACTGGCGAGGATTTTCAACTTCATGCAATAAACTTGAACAAACGATATAATCGAACTGATAATTCGAAAGCTCTGCTTCAATATTTTCCAAAAAGTTATTATAGCATATTATCGACCCTATATCACTTTGCGTCACCAGCTGTTGTGCATTTTCAAAAAACAAAGAACATGGCTCTGCAATGACATATTTTGTAAAGTTTTTATAGAATAAAAAGAGAGGTTCCAAGCCGCACCCAATTTCTAATATTTGTTTGGGGGTAACATTATTTAAACATTCCAATACCTTCTTTCTGCGGTATGATACCTGCACGGCTTCAAAATCATTTTTTGTTTTATAATCTTTTCCATATTTTTCTATATCTCGCATTTATACCTCCAGTGTTAACATTTTATAAAAAGTTTTATTTATCGAATAAGTACTGCCGTAGGATTCTTTATTTTTTAATAAGCCTTGATTCAAAGTGTGCCCGAAATTCTCGGTTGAAACGCCCCATGATATTTTTTTATAATTTATTTTTTTTGCCTCAACTATCATAGAATAATACATAAAACTCATCGGACTTAATTTTGCAAATTCTTCCTTAGAACATAAATATTGAGTATGTATCGTTTTTGTTTTTGGAAAATAAAAAACTACAGCGCCACCAATTATATCATCATTTAATACACATTTGAAAAAGGAAATATTATCTGTAACACATTTTTCTTTCAATAAAATAAATTCATTAAAAGAATGAACAGGAATAACTCCATATTTCCTTAAATTTGAACTTACAATTTTATGCAACAGTTCTATCTCTGCATTTGAATCTATTTTTTTGCACACTACTCCCAATTTTAAGCAGTTATTTACATGAGTCCTTTTCCCTTGAATAAAATTGGTAAGGATAAAATCATCATAATTTTCCAGATCAATATATGTATTCAGTTCGGAATATTGTTGATATTTTTTATAATACAAAAGATATTCCAAAAGTGCAGGACTTTCAATAGATAAAATATCCGGTGTTATTTTTAAATAGACGGAAGCATATCTATTCTCTATTAAATACTGTTCAAAAACCTCAATTATTTCCAAAAGGCTATTACCGGAATAGTGTTTTTTATCGATAACTATGCCGCCGTAGGTAGAACCTTTGTGAGAAAAAAAACAAGCCGAATCCTTAGGATCCTTGCAAGCAGGAATTACAGCAGCCAAGTTGTCCTTTTGATTAAAAATTAAAAGAGAACAATCTTCAAATCTATCTTCAGGATGATAATTAAAAAAACTTCGGCTTTGTAAAAAAGTTCCGTTAATCGATTTATTTAAAACAAAATCATCCCAAAGCTGTTCGTATTTTTTTTCATACGATTCTATTCTGAACACTTTCGTCGTATCCTTAATTCATTTATTTTTCTGTATTTCAAAAATTCATCATAGTTTCTGATATAATCGGCTTCGGTATAATATTCAGAAGCCAGTACTAATGCTACCGAACCGAAAGAAAAATTCGTAAGGTTCCTCCAAATACCGGGAACTATCAATAATCCCTTTGACGGACTATTTAAAAAGATTTTTTTTTTATTTTTTCCGTCATCAAGTTCAACATTAAAAGATCCTGAAGCGGCAAGAAGAAGTTGAAATAGTTCTTTATGCGCATGCGCTCCCCGTTCCTGGTTCTCGAGGACACCGTAAAGATAATAGATACGCTTTACCTCAAACGGCACAACACTTTTATGATTGAGGTGCGTTATATTATTTTGTGATATCAAATCGATTATTTTAGAATCGACAGTCGAATAAATCATCTTAAAGCTCTAGTCGTACATTAAAATCCGGTTTTGAACATAAAATTAATATAACAGTATTTTCCGTAAAGCCGGAAATTGAAAAATCTTTTTTGCTTACATGCATACCTTTGTCAGCTTCATCAGCAATACATTCGGCTTCAGCATTTTTTTCGGCTAATTTAAATGTTCCACATAATGGAAGCAATAGAAAATCCGCATTATTATTCCGAAAAAGATATTTTTCCGTCTCAATTTTAACAGGTAATAATTTTACAGATGCGATTATAAAAGGAACATGCCGATTACTTTCCAAATAGGAGAGAGAACCTCTTGTATCGGTAATTTTAGGCAGTTTAATAATATTCATATTTTAAATAATAAATTACTTTACTCCAAATGGCATTTTTGCAGTATCTTTCATCATCTTAAATAATTTTTGCTTATGAGTTAATTTAATAATATTTTTTTCGGCATGAGCTTTATATAAATCTATATAATCCTTATATTGAAAATTAAGATCATTATTGCAAAAAAAATCGGGGTGAGTATTAAGATATTCAATTAGTTTTTCGAACGCCCATTCGCTTAAGCGTTTTTGTTCGTTCTTGCATGTTTCAGCAATAAACTTGAATTTTATATCTTTTTCCAAACAGCTTTCCAAATCAGGAAAAGTTTTTATCATATCGGTATATGTTAAATTTAAATAGTTGTCCAATATAATGTTATTTTCAGCAGTGTGACAATAAGCATACCAATTATTATCGCCGCTGAGATTGCAATTATCTGAAAAACGCCGATACAAAACTGTAGGTTCAGGCAAAACTGCAATTTCTCCATACATCATACAACGTATATTCAAATCATAATCATGCATCAGAATAAGGTTCGGATTAAACATTTTGGTTTTATTAAATAAACTTTTTTTAAAAGCTATTCCCGGCGAGGGAATTCTGTTTTCAATATAAAAAAGAGTGTTTAACAATTTGTATTTATCAATATAAGGAGGTTCTTGGATTTTATTTAAATAATTATTGTTTTCGTCTATTACCTGTAACTTTGAAAAAACAGTTTCTATTTTTTTATCTTTTTTAAATTCATTTATTACAAGTTCCAAATGAGCAGGAAGAAGAATATCATCGCTTGCAATAAGCGTAATATATTCAGTACGAGCTTTTTTGATTCCATCATTAAAAGTCTCACCCGGGCCCCAATTTGTTTTATGTTTAAAATATCGTATCTTACCAGATAGATATTTCTGTACAACATGTTCTGTGTTGTCGCTTGAACAATCATCAATTATAACAATTTCAAAATTTTTATACGTTTGCTGCAAAACACTTTCGATTGTTTGAGAAATAAAATCGGCTTTATTATAGGTAGGGATTATTACTGTTATCGTATCATTCATGTTTATAACTTATATTATTTAAATTCCACAACCTTATCTTTGTTTTTGGTTTGATATTCATTAAGAAACTTAAGTTGCTTATAAAAATCCGCAAGATAATAAGGAAAAAACAATATCAGCTTTATTATGCCTTTTATCTTTGAAAATATCGTTTTTCTGTCTTTAAAATTTTGTATTAGTTCTCCTAATTTTGAAAACAAAAAAGCGCCTTGTTTATTTGAAAACGGCAGTTTTCCCGTTTTTTGAAAAATACAAACGGTTTTGCGTATATCTTCCAGTGTTTCTCTATTCTCACCTTTTATTTCCTCAGGAAGAAAATGACGTGTTTGTGTTTCGGAGTAAGGATAACAAAATTCAGGCAATTCCTTCTCTATTTTTTCAATATCTTTTGCATATTTCGGATATTTTCTAAACAACTGCGTATTTGTTTTTGATTTTTCCGGAATAAATATTTGTCCTTTTTTTATATGTTCCGAATCTTTTAAGTCTAAAAATTTTTTAATTTTTGCTAAACTTCCTTCATAATTATAAATTAAATCTTCAAACTTTAGTTGCAGAATTGTATCAAAATGCTCTGCATTTCTTCTATTACAGCTCCTATAGGTTTTAAACCAATCAATATACGTTTCAACTGTCCATGTAGGAAGATATGGTTCTCCTTTATACATTTTATTTATTACATATAAATCTCGTGGATCTCTATCTCCAATTAAACATTTTGCATTTAAAAACCAATTTAATTCATGTATTACGCTTTCTGGACGAAATAGAGCATCTACCAAAATAAAACGTTTATTTTGAGCTATTGGTGTAAAAATTTTTGAAGTATATGCTTGTGTTTTTTTATAAAATTCATTGTCAAATTTTCCATAGTATTGTTCAGTAAGTGTTTGAAAGGATGGCCTCCAATAATATTGCTCATAAAGTTCATATTTATTTTTGTATAAATTATCAAAAAGGAATCTTGCCCTTTTAAAATTCTTAATTTCTTCCTTAGGAATTAAATCAGCGTCTCTTTCTGAATACATTCCTCCAAGCCATGAACCTGTGACAGTCTTTATGTATTCCATTGTGGAATTAAAAAAGAAATCTTTTCCAAAATTCGTTATATAGAATTGATCATTTGATGCAAGTTTTGCTTGATATAACATTTCTTTAACAGCGGCATTTACAAAGAGCTCATTTCTCAAAGCTGTTTCCAATTGAAATAAGTTATTACTGAAAAATTTACATTCAAATGTTGCACCTCCAATAACAGTTGAAACACATTCAAATTCTTCCAGTATATTTGTTAATGCGGAACTGCCAGACTCTCCAAAACCAGTCGTTCCTATTATTGTAAAGTCATTATATTCTGACATTAATTATTTCCCTATAAAATTCTATTTAATAATCGCTATGGAACACTATACATCTTTGATAAACAAACCTATACTCAAATAAAAATTTTCCGAGATGAACTTTCCAGCATTCTATATATCTGATACGCAAAATAAATATCATGCAAAGCAATTCCAATATTATATGAAATAATCCTTTGACAATCATTTTGCCGCCCTTTACTTTCGTTTTTTATAACATTCACAAGTTCGTCATAGTATCTAAAATTATTAAAGTATTCAAATTTTTTCAAATGTTCTGTATCATCTCCAAATATTCTATCAAAAACTTTATCGCAATTCTGAAACCCTCTGGTATGAACAGGCACAAGCAATATTCCTTTAGGAAACAATTGTTCATCTGCAAAATATTTATCCGCAAAAGTAACGCAAGAAATTATAACATCGGAAGACCCAATAAAATTTTTCTTGTCTTCAGCCTGTATAATGTTAAATTTAATTCTTTTGGAATCACTAAATTCATTTGCGAATATTTCCGCTTGATTTTTATATTTAAACAAATTAATTTCTATTTTTTTCTCTTTAATTATAGGCAACAAACTATTCATAACAAACCTTGCAACAGTACCTAAACCTATAAATCCTATAGTTTTAAAATTTTTTTTTGCTAAAAGTTTTACTGCAATAGCAGTTGCTGCTCCTGTTCTAAGATTTGTTATCAGTGAACCATCCATAAAAGCTATAGGCTGACCTGTTTTTAAAGAAAATAAATTTATAGTACTCTGTACTAACGGCTTACGATCTGGATATCTTGAAACAATTTTTACGCCCCCAACTTCTTGATCAGGAATTATACAAGGCATTGTTGTAATAAATGCACCTTTAAACGGAACCTGTACAACTTTCGCAGGTAAATCAGAAGAAGTTTTTAGCAAAAAAGAATTAACAATCCACTCTTCAGTAGTTTCAGGCCAAAGATTTAAATCTTGGATTTCTTTTTGTGTAATAACAGATATCATTCATCATCCTCTAATCTATATTCAAACTATATTTATGATAACAAAATCTCCAATATTTTTTCTGAAGCATTCATGTCAGAAAAATATAAATCATTTAATTGTTTAATTGTTTTTTTCAGCAGATGTTTACCTTCCCTAATAGAATTTAAAGTATCAAAAAGCTCCTCTTTATCCGATACTATATAAAAACCTTTTGAAAGATCTTCGCCAAAGTTATTAAAAATATTTTTTTTATGTGTATAAATAATAGGTTTCCCCATAGGAAAAAATTCATACATTAAAGAAGTAATATCAGCTATCAATATATCTGCTTCATTAAAACTGGATAAATAATTACTTGACATATCTAGTACAAATTTTTCTCCAGAAAATTTATTTTTAATGTTATCAACTTCATTTAATGTCAACTCTCCGGTTGCAATAAAATTTTGAAAAGCCAAAGGGTGTGGACGAAAAATTAATCTAATGTTTTCATTTTGTTCCGTATACTGTATAAGCGAATCGTAATAATCAAAAAATGTACACACCCCTTCTTTTGTATTCCACCGCGGTGTCCACAATATTGTGAAATATTTTCCTCTTTCTGAATGCTGATAGTTTTTATATAATTGTTCAATTTTTGTCGAACCCACTGTAATTACATTTTGATTTGCAATAGCACCGCCTCTATCCTGTAATGAGATAATTAAATTCTGTTTATGCATTTCAGTTTCAACAAAACAAAAAAAAACATTATCAAAAAAATCCATAGGGTGAATAGTTTCTTCTATTTCTCCTTTCGTTATAGACACCCCGTAAGGCAGATAGCATATTTGTGCAAACTGACATACATAATCACTTTTCAAAACATCCGGATACATCCCATTATAAGGGGCTTGATAAAATACATAATCAGGATGCAATTGGAATAAATCAATCCATGTGTTTGTTTTTTCATTATATCCATAGATATATGGAATTCCAAGAGTATCAAGGTATTCCCGCAAACCGTCATCTTTATATGTACCGGTGGGTAGGGTAGAGTGTGCATAAGGGATAACTAAAACCGTTATATTCACTTGATCGGACTTACTAAAAGTGTCATAGATCGATTGAAACATTAACCATGTTGCAGGTTCAAATGCAATTAGAACTATGTTTAATTTTTGGTTAGTCATTTTTTTTAAAAGAATTCTATTTTCGACAAGCATTCTGGATATGTAGTAGTCATTATTTATACTTAATTCATTATTTAATTTATTAACATAATTTATGGAATTATTTAGTTTTTTTAAAAAATTAATTACTTTTCGCATAGTTATTCCTTACTGCATAATACTCCAATTCTTATTTGTAAAAAGAATTGATTTTCTATTTTCATAAAGGGGTGTATATTTTTCATCAGGTAATAATGTAATTACCATTCCTATAGTGTTATAATCTATAATATATTCAACATTTTTTATAGATGATAAAATTTCAATCCTATACTTTCCGGGCATTAATTCTTTCGTAGGTAGTTCAGCAATGACAATATTATCGCCCTCATTTAATGCTTCGCTAACTTCTTTACCACTATCAGAAAAAGCAGATTCCACTACTTTTACTCCAAGTTCAGTATATATGATATAATAAAGAGTTAATAAAGGGTTTTTTTTATCTATAAAAATATTAAATTTTAAAAAATAGCTATTACCCTGTATTAAATACTTTTCTATATTGTTAGAATCAGGTCGTGAAATGATTTTAATATTATTTATCGTAATAAATTCACTTTCTAATTTGTTTACATTTTGCCAAATATATTCTTCTGATACTTTAGTAATATTTAAATCCTGATATTTTCCAATCGCTTCATCAATATTATCACTTGTGAATTTCAACCTACCTTTCTCAAGAATGACACCCTTATTACACAAACTCTTTACCGCTGCCATATTATGGCTAACAAATAATACGGTTCGACCTTGAGAGGTCGAAAGATAGCTCATTTTTCCAATAGCTTTTTTTTGAAACTCTGCATCACCTACAGCCAGCACCTCATCGGCTATCAGTATATCACTATCCAAATGAGCGGCAACAGCAAAGGCAAGGCGGACATACATACCGCTTGAATACCGTTTTACAGGTGTATCTATGTGCTTTTCAATACCTGAAAAATCTATAATTTCATCCAGTTTACGGTCAATCTCCCGTTTTTTCATACCAAGAATCGCACCATTAAGATAAATGTTTTCACGTCCGGTAAGTTCACCATGAAACCCCGTACCCACTTCCAAAAGGCTTGAAACCTTCCCCTTTATCTTTACAGCACCTTCAGTAGGAGTAGTTATACGGGAAAGCACTTTTAAAAGAGTCGATTTACCGGCTCCGTTTTTGCCGATTATACCAACCCTGTCACCCTGCTTAATATCAAAAGTTAAATCTTTTAATGCCCAAAATTCGGTATCAGAGCCTAGATATTTATCTTCACCAATCTGCGAATGAGGATCTTCTTTTCCGCGTTTTAACGCCCACCAGCTTTGAATGTCTCTAAAAAGAGCTCCATTATTGATAACCCCAAGCTTGTACATTTTTGAAAGATGTTCTATTTTTACTACAGTATTTGACATTTTACATTACACCACATCAATAAAGTTACGCTCATTTTGATTAAACATAATAAGCCCTAAAAATAAAAAGAAAAAAGTCAGCAAAATACTCGAAATAATTGCTTGCATTGGAATCCCACCGGCCCCATAAAACAAAACCCTAAAAAGTTCAATAGGAGCATTCATGGGGTTAGCATATAAGACCCAATGGAACCTTTGAGGAATTTGAGATACAGGATAAACTACAGCCGTAGCATACATTGCAAGATTTAAGGCAAAATTTACTAGGATTCTTAAATCTTTATACTTAGTTGTTAAAGCCGAGATAACCATCCCCATGCCTGTTGCAACAGCTGCAATCCAAATCAAAATAAGAGGAAAAAGAAGAGCTAACAAAGAAGGTCTTAAAATATCTGAAGTTACTAAATAATAAACAAAAAAGCCCATTAAACACAAAAATTGCACCAATATTCTTGTTACATTACCGGTAATATTACTTATAGGAACGGTAAGACGAGGAAAATAAACCTTTCCAAATAAAGATGCATTATTTACAAAAATATTTGTCGCATCGGTAAAGCAACCTGCAAAAAAAGACCATAACATAGTTCCGGCATAATAAAATAAAATATGAGGAACACCGTCTGTACTTAACTTTGCCAAATTACCGAATACAAAGGCATACATGACCGTCGAAATAAGCGGATTGATAATAAACCATAAGGGGCCCAAAATAGTCTGCTTATACTGTGTAACAAAATCTCTCTTTATAAAAAGAGCAATCAAGTCCCTATATCTTATTACATCTCGTATAGGTATATCCAAGAGTTTTCGTTTGGGTTCAATAATTAAATCCCACGATTCTTCATATTTTGACATATAATTACACCTTATTTACTCCAATGGGATATCTTTTTTGTTTAATAACTCGTCACGATAAAATCTTGACCTTGAATTGATAAATTCATTTAGCTGTCTTTCGCCATATTGTTCAAGCAAGGTCGGTTCATTTGAAAATAAAGACCGCCCAATTCCCAAACCATTCCCAGCATATTCAATTCCTAAAGCTTCAACTATTGTGGGAAAAAAATCAAAAGTTGCAAAGGCTCTATTTTTACTGTATTTTGTTGTTTTTGCGGAATTTATAAAAACATTATATGCATGTCTTTCATAAATGGTCTTCTTTTTGTTATATAAATCACCGCCCATATAAAGATGGTCTCCCAAAATAACAATAACCGTATCATTGTAAAATTTTTGATTTTTAATCCATTCGACAAAATACCCCACTCGCTTTGATGTACATGAAAATACATTATGAATTTGGTTTTGATAGAGATGATTACAATCCTCATCCATGTAGCCACCCGGAGAATGTGTATCCTCTAAGAATACTGAAAACATAAATGGTTTACCATCATTGCTGAGATTTATCAACTCTTCTTTTGAATATTCAATTATTTTTTTATCTTCTATCCCCCACCATACAAAATAATCTTTTGAAACTTTACCACTTTGTCGATAATAATTTAAATCTTTTATATTAAAATTACCATGTGTTGTCAATAAAGCTCTTAAACCTCCGAATTCTGCATCAGCTCCCATTGTAAAAGATAAATTATATCCATTATCTTTTAATAAATCCCCCAATCCATAAGCACCATTAAAAAAATGCTTTGTGTTTTCATAACTATTTCCTCCTATTGGAAGTGTTAGAGGAAGTCCTAAATGTGTACAACAAAGAGAAGCCATGGACCATCCTGTTCCTGCAAGCTGCAATTGACCGCCTAAATTATCATTATGACTAAAAGAAATATTTTCTTCTGCAAGTTGAGACAGTTCCGGTATTAAATTTACCCCCGGGTTTGCCGTAGTTGAAGCTTCAGCTTCCACTGATTCAAGATAAATAAATATGAGATTTTTCTTTGTTTTAGGAAAATTAAATTTTACAACTCTAGGATCTATATAATTCTGTTCATAAAATAAAGAATTTGGTTTTAAAATCAATTTTACATAATCAATAAGTTCAAGTTTAAAATTTAAAAATAAAACAAAAAACAGCCCCCAAATCAATATAAAGGGCACATTATGTGTAAAATATATAGGAAAAAATGGTGTAGATTTACTTTTTAGTTTAAAAGTGAACCTTATTTTCTTTTTTATGAAAAAATAGTTTATAAAAAAAATAAAAAGTGGTATAATAACTATTATTATTATAAATCCTAAAATAATTAATGAGCTTGTACCAGCTATGGGCATACCCAATGTAAATAATAATTGATCAATATTAAATGATGGAAAAAACAAATCCATATAAACAAAAATCATCAATAATAGCACATATAAAAATACAATAATTGATGAAATAAAAGGTTTATAGTCTTTATTTATAATCTCTTTTCTTACTTTAAAAATACGAATAAAAAATATCAAAAGTGTTTCACATAAAAATGATACAGCATTAAATTTTATGACAAATTTCAATCTTGAAGGATTTAATGTTGCATTTACCTGTAACAAATTATAACCCATAATTATTCTTATTAAAGTAAATGTTATTACTTGGGCGATTATTGTAATCACAAATCCAGATAATAATGCTTTTGTAAATTTTACCTCTTTAAAATTTACAACCTTATACAGAATTACAGAAAAAATAGTTAAACAAATAAAAGAAGCAAAATAGAACATAACACTAATTAAAATAAACATCCATTAAAAATTATTCAAAATATTCCCATGCAGGCATGATTTCAACTCTTTTGTCTTCCTGCACAAAAACATCATGCGAATTTTCCGTAAGGATTATTCCTTTTTTCAATTTGAAAAAATCCATTGCAGATAACAAGCCTTTTATTTCCCGCTCCGTGTTATCATGCTCCAATTTTAAGCACACTTGAATACACATAGGGGTAGTATACGGATTGATAACAAAATCACATTCACAATTACCTTCGTTATAATAATAAATTTGCTTATCGTCAAAACTGCCGTATTTTCTACGCAACTCGTTAAATACGAAGTTTTCTAAAATATGCCCGGCATTTTCACTAAACGCAAAACCGGCGGTGCGTATAAAACCTATATCCGTAAAATAAACTTTTTTCGGTGCAAGGCTTTGCGCTTTTTGCGACCATGCAAATTTTTGAACCAAACTCAATAAATATGAGTTTTCAAAGTAGGAAAAATATTCCAAAATTGTCGTATGAGATTTTACACCGGCAACATTTTTTAGTTTGCTGGGAGAAATCAAAGAACCTGCATGTGAAGCTAAAAAAATATAGAGTCTTTGTAAAGAGCGTTCATCCCATACATTGTACCTGACAGCTATATCCCTGTATAAAATATCTTTTTGAAGCTGTGTTAAAATTTCGGGGTTTTTTAATTTTAAATACTCAGGAAAACCGCCCATTTGAAAATATTTCTTAAAAGAATTATATCCTCTTTTTGTCTTTGAAAAAGTTAAGTATTCGGAATATGAAAAAGGAAAAAGTTCTTTAACAATATGTCTTCCTGTTAGTTTTGTCCCCAGCTCCCTGCTTAAAAGCGAAGCATTTGAACCCGTAAGCACAACTTTAAAACCTTGATCAAGTTTTTGGCGTACATACAGTTCCCAGTTCGCTGCAGTTTGAATTTCATCAAAAAAAATGAGTTTTATACCGGTTTCATCTATTATTTCATCTAAGATGCTGTAGTCCGAAACGGAAAATTCAAGCAGACGCAAATCATCAAAATTTAAATAGAAAAACGGCTTTCCGGTCTTTTTTATAAATTGACGCAATAAAGTGCTTTTACCGCACCTTCTTACACCGCTTATTACAAGAGCATGATTTTTTATATCCGGAAGAAAATTTAAGGCAAATCGAAAAACACCGTCATCGGTATCTTTTATGCTTTCAACCTGACTTAAATATACCTCACTTAATCTCGCCTTTTGCATATATTAAAAGTATACACAAAAAATAAAATATGTCAATGGTAATGGCATAAATATGTCGATATCATCAACATATTTATGCCATTACAAATGGAGTATTATACCCCAACTCCAATACCTTTCATATACTCTTCAAGTTTTACGGTAAATCTGCGCATTTCCTCCGGTTGAATATCGCCGATGTTGGCAATACGGAAAGTATTGATATTGCCTAGTTTTCCCGGGTAGATAGTAAAGCTATTTTCCGAAGCAAAGTCATGCAAGGCTTCAAAACTGTATTTAGAAGTTTCGGGTTCCAATATTGCCGTAATAAATCGGCTTTGATGTTCTTCTTTTACAAGCATTTTAAGACCTAGCTTTTTAACGGCTGCAACCAAAATCTTCCAGCATTCACTGTAACGCTCATACCGCTTTCGCACTGTTTCCTGTTTTGTTTCTAGCACAGCCTGACGCAGTGCATACATGGTTTGTACCGGAGGAGTAAAACGGGTTTGGTGCGTTTTTGTAAAGTAGGCATACTGGTCATAAAGGTTTAAATAGTAATTCCGCATGGGATAATCTTTTGTTTTTTCAAGCTCAGCCTTATTGCAAATGACAAAGCCGACACCCGCCATCCCTTGAATATTTTTGTTACTGGTAGAAGCCATAAAGTCAATACCCAAAGTTTTTAAATCCATAGGCATTCCGCAATAGGCACTGACAGCGTCCACAACCGTAACCATGCCGTATTTTTTTGCCATAGGGCAGATAATATGCAAGGGGTTTAAAAGTCCAGTAGTTGTTTCATGGTAAACACAGGCAATGTGGGTATATTTTTTTGTTGCAAATTCGGCTTCAAGTTTTTGTAAATCCAAAGGCTCATATGTCGAGCTTTTAAAAACATCCATCGGAATTTTATAAATATCGGCAATTTTAGCCATTCTGGCGCCGTAAGATCCGTTATCTATTACCAAAAGTCTTCCGGTATCGGGAACACATGAAGAAACCATAACCTCATCCGCACCTGTACCTGAACAGCCGAACATGACCGTTTCGTATTCGTCGGGATTGGCTTCGGGGCTTAGAGCAAAAAGCTTTAATTCATCGCAAAGCCATTGCATCAAATCACCGAAAACTTTTTCGCGCGGGCAAATGTCGGCAGCCACTTGGGCATATTTTACGCTGTCCGTAGTGGTCGCGGGACCGGGATTAAGAAGCACTTCACGGCGTACAGCGCGCAGCTGCTCGTTTTCAACTATATGCGGATAGATATTCTTTACAGCCATTTCTAAATGGTCTTCATTATCGATTTCTCTCCAAACAAAGTATTCAATCTTTTTGATTGCAACGGATTCGGTTTCAGCTGTTTCCAAAAGTGCATGTTCATATTCCATTTTCGGTAAATCGCTGTGATGAGCTTTTGCAAACTCGCACATCTTATCCAACGTACCCTCGGTCAATTTTGTAATACCGACGAGTTCCCCGAAAATGTTTTTTAAAACATCTTTATTTTTTGAAAGTCCGGTAAGACAGGCATTTTCATCAGCTTCAAGATAAACCTCATCACCCGATTGCGTAGCACCGCTTGCCAATATAAGATTTTTACGCGAATCGTTTATAAGAGAAAATAAACCTATCGAATCATAAATAAGATCGGATTCTAAAAGTAAAAAACTTCCATCCACAAAAGGAGCGCAAACTTCAAGGGTTCCCATGCTTCCGGTATTTGCATAGTTTTCATTTTTTACAGTGATAATTGCAGGATATTTTTTTGCAAGGCGGTCATAATACTCGCTGCAATGCCCGGTACCGATTATAATTTTTTCAATTCCATGTGCAAGGAGTTTTTTTACCGACTGCTCTACAATCGGAGTGCCGCCTATTTCCAAAAATCCTTTCGGCATTGTTTTTGTTTTATCTTTTAAACGCGAACCCAGACCGCCCGCCAAAATTACAGCTTGTTTAATCATTTTTATCCTCCAAAAAATTCATAAAAGCTTTTTTGTTTTCGATAGGAGAAGACTTGGGGCGTCCTAAATCGGAACGTGCACCCTTTGTAACTAAAACTTCGATAAAAAAAGTTTCTTCAGCTGACGATAAATCTTTTAATTGAGTTTCAAGTTCTTCAATAGTTTTAACCGACACAACCTTAGTGTAACCGCAGGCTTCGGCAACGGCACACAAGTTAATTTTTCTTCCTACAGTAGGCTGACCGCCTACAGAATCATGTGCACCGTTATTCAAAACTATATGTACCATGTTTTTCGGTTTTTGCGTACCGACCGTAGTCAAAGCTCCAAGGTGCATAATCGCAGCACCGTCTCCGTCAATACAAAATATTTTTTTATCGGGCTTGCTTAAAGCAATGCCTAGAGCAATTTGCGAAGCATGTCCCATTGAGCCTACCGTTAAAAAATCCTTGGCATGACCTTGACCGTGTTTATCGCGCAGCTCGTAAAGCTCCCGCGAAGCCATTCCAGTAGTGGAAACAAAACATGCATTTAAAGGAGCATTCAGTATTATTTTTTCGATTGCTTCCTCGCGGCTTATCTCGGCGGGAACAGCTTCATTTGTTTTTAATTTATAAGAATCGAAAGTACCTTTTTTAATAATTACGGCATACGGAGAACTTTCAGTTTTAATGTGCACATAAGCGTTGCTGATTTGCGCTTTGGCTTCTTGTTCTTCTTCTTTTAAAATGCAATAGGGTATTTCCATTGCCTCAAGAAGAGAGCAAGTTACCCTGCCTTGTTTGATATGCTGCGGCTCATCATGCACATTAGGCTCCCCGCGCCAGCCTATTACAAGCAGCATGGGCACTGAATATACTTCTTCATCCGCAAGCGACAGCAGAGGATTAACCGTATTTCCCAAACCGGAATTCTGCATGTAAACAAGCGGCACGCTTCCCGTTGCAAAATAATGCCCTGCGGCAAGTCCTACCGCACAGCCTTCATTGGCTGCAATAATATGATTTTTACTTCCCGCCGTATCGGTTAAATATGCGCAAAAGTTTTTTAAAAGAGAATCGGGGACACCGGTAAAAAAGTCCGTGCCGTTTTCTTTTAGCAATTCATAAAAAAACTGAGGTCTTATCATTTATTTAGTTCCCGGAATAAGTTCCAAAATTTGTTTAATCGAAAGACACAATTCATTCACTTCTAAAGAGCGCTCAGCTTCCAAAATAGTCTGAGCCGCTTTAAGCATTGCAGGATACGAAGCGCGCAGCATGTGGTTTGCATAAATGATTATATTTGCACCCCAAGCAGCCAATTCTTTTTCAGTAAACTGATTATAAGTAGTAGGCACTAAAACTATCGGAACTTTTTCGTATTCCTTTCTAAAGCGTCCGCAAAACTCTTTTATGTCGTTTCCGTGTTTTTCCTTACTGTGAATCATAACGCCGTCGGCACCTGCCTTTACATAGGCAAAGGCCCGTTCCAAGGCTTCATCGACAGAATGACCTGCTATAAGAGACTCAAGACGGGCTATTATCATAAAGTCCTTTGTAACTTGTGCCTTTTTTCCTTCGGAAATTTTATGACAAAAATCGCCTACATCAGCCAATTCCTGTTTTGCCTCAGTTCCAAAAAGGCTGTTCTTCTTTAACCCTACCTTGTCTTCGATTATGATGGCAGAAACTCCGTTACGCTCAAGGGTCCGAACAGTAAAAACAAAGTGCTCTGTTTTGCCTCCTGTGTCCCCATCGTAAATAATAGGTTTAGTGGTACATTCAAGAATATCGGTTAAACTTTGCAAACGTGTTGTAAGGTCAACAGCTTCTATATCGGGCTTTCCCTTGCTGGTTGAATCAGTTAAACTCGAAGACCACATGCCGTCATAGCGGTGTACACCGTCATCTTTTTGCACTTCAATATTTTCTATTATAAGTCCGGAAAGACCTGAATGAGCTTCCATTATACGGACAATAGGCTTAGCCTCGATAAGACGGCGGAGTGTTTTCATTCTTATTTCGGGAGTAGTGCCTATGCTGTGCATGTTTGAAGCAAGCGCACTTGAATTGATTCCCTTTGTGTACGGAACTTCAATAACCTTGCCGCCCCACTCTTTCATTACTTCGATGACTTCATCCCGAATCTTGCTTAAAGAGCCGATTTTCCAATCATCGCCGTGAATAATAAAATCGGGCTTAAGCTTTTTTAAATTCGGAATATAAGACCAATCTTCCTGAGGAATAACCTCGCCTACACCCTTGATATTTTCAATAACCTGCTTACGCTGCTCATAAGTGAGATACGGAAGTCTTTTATGCGAAACAATAGCAGTATCTGTTAATAAGCCTATTATAAGATGCCCATGCTTTGCACCTTCGGTAATGATGTTAATAATCCCCGGGTGAATGATATCACCGGTAAGTCCCAAATATACTTTCTTTTGCATATATAAATACCTCAATAAAACTTAAATTTCTTTTGTTATAAACTCCATTCCTACCCTATCAATATGCTCCTTCAAGGCAGGGTTGGTAATTTCCTCATAAATCAGTATATCAGCTAAGTAAGGAAAATCCGATTCAGCTATTTCGTCAATCAAATCGCCGAGCGAATAAGGTGAAAAAAATTCAACACTCTTCAGTGCTATATCTATATCGCTTCTTTCGGTATTGGTACCCATTGCACGAGAACCGAAAACTATTGTCTCTCCGCTTTTAATGTGTTTTTTTAAAATACCAATCAATATTTTTTCTTGAGTTTCCGTTAGCCCAAACTTCATAACACACACCGGTCTTTAGAGCGCCCCGGCTATATTTCACTCTTAAAATAATCGTACATTTTTAACATTTCAGGATAAAAAGCTTCCTTTATGTTTTTTAATATTTCGAGGAGCTTTAAAGAATCGTATGTATGACTCATCAAATTTCTGCTGTTAGTCATTTCAATCCAAACATCAATTTCATCTACATATTTACTTTTATAAGCATCCTTAAAAACATACCTAGGTGATATACGCTCAAAACTAATGCCGTCAAACTCCATCTTATCCTTTAGAGTTTTCCAGAGAAGTTCAAAAGTATATTCAAACCGCTGTACAATACCTTCCTGAACAATAGCCTCATATTCGGATAAATTATCTTTTGACTCGACAATTTCCCTTAAGAGCAAAAAAGCTTTTTCGAAATTTTGAAAGCGCTGTTTCCAGCGGATATTTTCGATATGGTTCATCATATTAACTCTTAAAAACTTTAAATAGATTAATCACTCTCCCGCAGGCAGCTTAACAGGATTTCACGCATAAAAAAAGCTCTTTTTTTCAAAAGAGCATAAGAAACCTTTGCTTTTTTATAATTTTTATAAAAAAGCTCATCTTAAAAAAAATGACCAGCTGCCTGCAAAAGATCGCCGAAACAGATTCCAATGCCGGAAAAACTTTAATACACTGTGATAATACTATAAAAAACAAAGATTTTCAATAGGTTACACCTACTTAAAATAAAAAACAAAACACCAGCTTTTACTCCTGATCATAGTCGTTTTTATGCAATTCTATTATTTTTCTGTGCAAAAAATGATCTACGGTATCTTTTTCAGCCATACCAATAGGTTCTCCATTATCGCCGACTATAGGAACAGCATAGATATCTTTTTCGGTATAAAGCTCATATAAATCTTTTAGGCCTGTTTTTTCCGAGCAAACGATATCGGCAGGCTGCATGATATCCATGGCAAAAACACAGTCATAAATAGCAGTCATTGTTAAGGTTTCCTTCAGGTGTTCCAAACTTATCATACCGGCAAGAGTGCCGTCACTACTTCGAACTGCATAATTTAAGTTAGGACTGCGGCTAAATGAACCTATTATAGCACTTAAGGGAACATTTTCAGGAATAACTGCAGGAGAATCGGGAGAACAAATTGTTTTTCCGTTTAGCATAACGTCCCCAACCGATAAGGTCTTCATTAAATCCTCTTCGGTAACATCAAGACCGCATTCTCCGGATCTTTTTACCCCGTATTTTACACAAATAGGACCTACAAGCTGAACTAGAAAGGTTGTCGCAGTAATTATAAGAAGGATTGTAGGACCTATCGTATCTGAAAAATCATGTCCCGCCGAAATAGAAAGACCGATGGCAACACCTGCCTGACTTAAAAGACAAAACGGCAGATATTTTCTAACAGTTTCGGGAGCCTTTGTAATAATGGAACCCAGAATAGAACCTATGGTCTTTCCTAAGGTTCGCAAAACAACATATAAAAGAGCCAAAAAACCGACAAAGGGTGTTACATTCCAAATGTTCAATTTAGCCCCGACCAAAACGAAAAAAAGCACATAAATGGGAGGCGTAAAATTTTCTACCAAGGTAAAAGTGGAACGAGTTTTTGCAGGGGCAAAATTAACCATAAAAAAACCTAAGGCCATTGCAGCTAAGATGGTATCCAGATTAAGCAGATAAGCAATACCTGTAGAAAGAAGGAGACAGCCCAATGAAAAACCCAAAATTCTGCCTGAATCGGTCATCATATTTCTGATAATCAAACTTAATAAAAAGCCTATTAGGCTTCCCAAGCAGATAGAGCCTAGGATATTGTATAAGAGCAAAAGAATCCGGTTTCCGAAGCTTGCCGTTTGAGCCCCCAAAAGAGAAGCAGCTATTGAAGAAGCAAGGGCGTATAGCACAAGGGCTACGGCATCATCCATGGCAACAATGCCTAGGACGGTGGTTGTTAAGGGGCCTCTTGTCCTGTTTTCGCGCAAGACATCAGTCGTTGCAGCAGGAGCTGTCGCAGAAGATATTGAACCCAAAATTAAACCTAAAGAAATAGAGGCAGCAAAATTCTTTGTAACAAAATATGCAGCAAGAAAAATTACTATAGAAACCGTCATAAAAGGAACTATGGACTCAAAAATCAAGATACCTACAAATTGAGTTCCGTACTTTTTGATTACCTTTGTTTTTAACTCCCCTCCGATTAAAAAGCCGATAAGAGCTAAGGCAATGCTCGACAAGGGATCCAAGGCAGTAATCACTTGTGCCGACAAAATTTGAAAACCGGATTGCCCTATTATTATACCGATTACAATGTAGCCTACAACCTGAGGAATCTTTATTTTTTTAAAAACGGTTCCTCCGAGAGCACCTAAAAGCAATATTATGCCCAAAAGTAAAATAAGATTTGTATTTTCAAGCCGTGAAAACTGCATAAAAGCGGGAAGGAATTCAGCCAATTTATTCATAATCATAAATATTATCCCTTTCAAAAAAAAATGTAAATACGATTATGTAAGAAAAGCTCGAATTTTTTAATATTTGTTTTTATCGGATAGCACTTTTTTATTCGGAGAGATTGAAACAAAAGTTTTCACTAAATTGACAAGGACTTAAAAAGAGTGTAAACTCATCCTATGACCCTGTATGAATATTATATAATTTACCCTGACGGAGAAAAACAAGAAATAGGAGGCCCCGTATCTATAGGAGCCTTTTTAGACATTAACGGAAACGAGCTGCCTCAGAGACTTCCTACAAATAAGATGATAGTTTATCAGGTACAAAGTAAACGTACTATCGAAAATCGCGGAATAGTTCAAATTATATATGTTGTAGAACAGCTTGATGCCGAAGAGCTTTTAGATTATGTCTAAAGACTCACAATCATCTATAACCAAATGATAAATACCTATAACGAAAGTGACTTGCATAAAAGCCTAAAAGAATACTTTTGTCCAAAAAACGGAAAAATGGAGCAGCCTCTTTTAGGCAGCATCTGCGATATTCTTTGCGATACAGGACGTGTAATAGAAATACAAACCGCAAATTTAAGCGCTTTAAGATTAAAGTTAGAAAAATTTTTACCGGCTCACAAGGTTTTAATCATCTACCCCATAGCAATCGATTCATATATACAAGTTTTAAATGAGGACGGTTCAACACGGCATAGGAGAAAAAGCCCTAAACACGGATCCTTTTTTCAAATCTTTAAAGAACTTTCAGGTCTTTATCATTTGATAGACAATAAAAACTTAAGCTTTAAACTTGTATATATAAGCGCTGAGATTATAAAAACTGATACGGGAGCTAAAAAAAGAAGAGCTTACCGCCCCGGAGTCATAAATAAAAAACTTATAAAAATACACAGCACCGAAGACTACAAGAATATGAAGGCTATATGCAAAAAAGTCCTGGGTCTTCTCCCTGAAGAATTTACAAACCAAGATATAAAAAAAATTGGAGCAAAAAAATATGCTTCTTATACAAGCTGGTTTTTAAGCAAGGCGGAACTTGTACAAGCAGAGGGCAAAAGAGAAAGGCTTAAGCTTTATAAGAAGATATAAAAAAAAGGTTAAAAACATCCATAGGAGTTTTTAACCTTTTTCTATGATAAAACTTAAAGTTTCAAGGAAAATTTTTACCAGTTATCCGACATATCGTCCTTATCGCGCATATCAACTTCATATAAGTCGCTTACAACGCGAAGATCATCAAAGTAGATGTAATAATGACCATAAGCTTCTTCAGGATCACATTCAACTCGGAAACCTACAATCTTAAGTCCCATGCTTGTGCCGTAGTGATAGTCCTTTTGGATGATACCTGTCTTTCCGGCAGAATTCTGCGGGGGAATAGCGACAGTCATCAGCTTCCAACCGGAATGATTGAGTTTTCCTACATAAAGCTCAAATCTCTTTCCCCAAAAGTCTTCTACTATCAATTTCATTGTGTGGGGATAACTTCGGCCTACAACCCAAACACTTGCAGTCTTTGCAATTCCCTCCACAGGGAGAGCCTTTGTTGCATGAACTTCAAAGGAGTTATAACCGCGTCGATAAAAAGAAACTTTTACACCAAGAACTTTTTCATCGGTAAGCTCAAGCCCTTCTTCTGCAGGAATAGGCTTCTTATTCATGGGATTACCGTTAAAGAGTCTGGAGCGGATTACACCTTCATCAGCCGACATCTTTGCATACCAAGTACCTTCACTTTCAAACTTTTCAATAGAAACTTCTTTAATCCTCTGCTCGGCAGAATCAATACCGATTTTATTGGGATCAGCAGCATCTATTGTAGAAAAATCATTTTGCTGGGCAAAAGAAAATGCAACAAAACCTACCAAAAACAAAATTATAGCTATACTCTTTTTCATTATCTAACCTCCACGCTGAGCCTATTCGGTTTTTTCACCGTCAAAAGATTGATCAGCCAATTCGTAGCCGTCATAAGAATCGACATAGACATCCGTCAAGGCTTTAAATTCATCAAAAAATATCTTAAATGAATCAACTCTTTCAAAAGGAGCAGTTCTGATTCTAAAAGCTACAAAAGTCATCTTATTTTTATTTCCAAGATATCTGGATGCCTGAGGTATGCTTGTAGGAACTGTCACATGCATATTCTTCCAGCCTTTAAAGTTAACATAACCTAGGGGTAATGTATGAGTTCTTCCTTCACAGTCCCGGACAAGGATTTCTATGTTATAATAATAACCGGCACCCCAAACCCACATATCCAATCGGTGAACATTTCCTTTAAAGGGCATTTCATAGGGTTTACCGTCTTTGGTGGGAACAATATCTACCCAGTTATCGCCTTTTCGGTTAAATTTAAACTCGAGCCCAAGAAATTTAGCATTTTCAGCATCATCATTCATTACCTTTACTGCATGAGGCATTCCGTTAAGATATTGAACCTTGGGATAACCTTCAGTAATAAATTTACTTCCAACAGCCTGATAAGCCCAACCCTGGCCGTCAGGATTATCGAATGTATCGACCATATAAGTTTGATAATTAATCGAACCTTGCTGCGCCGTTAAAGGTGCAAATGCGAACAACAACATTAAAGCAATGCCCGCAAAAACTAAACCGCCATGTTTCATGTATAACTCCTTTTGTTTCGTTTCAAACTCTGTGTTGTATTATATTGTAAAAAACATTATTTGTCAAACAAAAAACAATATTTTCTGCAAAATAAGGACACATAGTGAGTATCGGCAAATTCAATCCGTTTCTACAGGGGTATTCAAACATAAAATCCCTGTTATCGACATTATATCAAATTTATGTTAGAATATCAATTACCTTATGACCGAATTAAACGATTTTTCGAAACCCATCCGCGATCCTATATGGAAGCACATATGGATGAATGATGAATTATATGCCGTAACAAAGACAGTCCCCTTTATGCGCTTATATAATATAAAACAGCTGGGCCCGGCAGAGCTTGTTTATCCCGGTGCAAGCCATACAAGGGCAGGGCACAGTATCGGAGTTTACAATATAGCCCTAAAAATGCTCAATATTTTGTTAAAAAAAGGAGCTGATGTCTGGGTTTCAAAGGAAGGTGCTATGTCCTTTTTAGCGGCTGCCCTCCTCCACGACCTCGGCCATTTTCCTTTTACCCATTCCCTTAAAGAATTAAAGCTAAAAGAGCATGAGGAACTTACGGGAGAGCTTATTTTAAAAGAACCTCTGCGTTCTGAAGTAGCCAAAATAGGAGCAGCCCCCGAGCGGACAGCAGCTATAATAACCGGTGAGGGCAAAGATGATGCCGAAACCGCTTTTTTTCAAAAGCTGCTCTCAGGTGTCTTAGATCCCGATAAACTTGATTATCTTAATAGGGATGCCTTTTATTGCGGAGTACCTTACGGAATTCAGGATACGGATTTTATCCTTTCACAGCTCATTCCCGACAAAAAAAACGGCATAAAGATAGAATCAAAGGCAATATTAAGCGTAGAAAGTATCCTCTTTTCAAAATATCTTATGTATAAGTCGGTTTACTGGCACAAGGATGTGCGTATAGCAACGGCTATGATGAAAAAAGCCATATTTACAGGAATCGAAAGGGAAAAATTTTCTCCCGAAGACCTATATCATCAAGATGATGAGGGGATTTTCAGACTTTTGGAAAAGACTAACTATCCCGAAAAAAAGCCGGCCCAAGATTTAAGGCTCGGTAAAATCTATCATATTATAGCCGAGGAAGCCTTTCAAGGTGAGAATCCGAAGCACAGAAATTTGGAAGACTTGTACAAACGCCGAACGGCAGAAGAAACCTTAGCAGAATATTTTTCAAATAAAACCGGAATTAAAATAGGCAGTGAGGAGATTGTTATAGATATACCTGAACGAATTTCTTTTGAATCGGACTTATTTATAGAGGATGAAAAGAAGGTATTCAGCGAAAGTTCTACCGTGTTTTCAAAGGAATTTATCAAAACCCTTGTTCCTTCTTTGAGAAAAATAAGGATAGCCGTTTCGGATAAAATTCATAAAAAAACCTCAAATCTTAAGCAAACAATCTTGCCGATTTTTTAAATATCGGGTAGAATAAATCAAATCGTCGATATTGAAAAAAAGATGAGCCGATTAGCCTAAGGAGAGTATTTATGATCATTCATAATGTTATGGAAGACTTGGTATATACCGAAGTCAACAAACTATTTGATGAAGCCGAAGAAAAAAAAGAAAGCTGGCTTACATGCAGTTGTATGCAATGCAGAGTTGACACCATGTGCTATGTACTCAACCGGGTTAAACCCCGCTATATCAAATCCGGGAGAGGCCTTGCTCACTTTTTAAAATTTGAAAAAACGGAAAAGGTCCAGATCATGGCCGATATTACAAGTTTGGTAATTGAGGGTATGCACAGGGTACTTTCTACAAAAAGGCCTCATGACCATGAGCCCATAATCGAAGACGAAAATACTCCGGTTTTTAATTTTCCTGCCATAACAGGAAATATCTTAGACGGAAGCAACTTTAATCCTATGGAAGATGCTGTGGTCAGTCTTAAAATGAACGGAGAACTTGTACCCCAGATGAGTATTCTGTGGGACAACCCTTATACAATATCTAATAAGACTCCGGGAGCTTATACATTTTGTCCGAAATCAATACCGGCCGAAAAGGCAGGAGATGTACAAAAATTCATTTTTGTTCTTAGGGCCGAAAAAGAAGGTTTTGATCCGACCAATTTTTCATTTGATATTGAAGTAAAGGCTGATGATAAGATAAAGTCTCCTTTGGACTCTTCAAACTTTTATAAAGTTAAAAATTTATTTTTATGCGAACACAGTGAGGAAGAATAATGATGAAACCTAAAGCCTTAGTATTACACGCAACAGGTACAAATAGGGATGGAGATGCGTCAAGAGCCTTAGAACTTGCCGGAGCAGAACCTGAGATTGTACATATAAACAAACTTAAAGCAAAAGAAAAAAAATGGAAGGATTATGCAATTCTTGTAATTCCGGGCGGCTTTTCTTATGCAGATGCCCTTGGAGCAGGTAAGCTTTTTGCCCTCGATTTAAGCAATTACTTTTTTGATGAGGTAAGCGAATTCGTAATAACGGGAAAGCCGGTCATAGGCATTTGTAACGGTTTTCAGGTTTTGGTAAAGTCAGGCATCCTCCCCGGAAAAGAAAAAGACGGAAAGGTTATTTTGGATAAGGACGGCTATAAAAACAGACAAGCTACCCTAACCTATAATAAACAGGGAAGATTTGAATGCCGCTTTACAACTATGATTCCTCAAAAATCAAACTGTATTTGGACAAAGGACCTAAAAGGCAATATACACTGCCCAATAGCCCACGGCGAAGGACGCTTTTTGACCGATTCTCAAAAAACTCTTGATGATTTATTTGAAAAAGGACAGGTTGCGCTGGTTTACGGAGGAAGGGATGCCGAAAAAGGCCTTCCTGCAAACGGAGAGTACCCTTTTAATCCTAACGGATCTCTTGCAGATATAGCCGGCATATGCAATACACGAGGAAATGTGCTCGGCCTCATGCCCCATCCCGAAAATAATGTAGTTATAAGAGAAAGGGATTCGGAAAAAGAAAAGGAACGCACAAGACTCTGCCTTGATATGTGGAAGGCCGGAGTCAATTATGTTCTATAAAAAAAGAAATATTTTGAGGTATTTGCATGAATAATTTTTTTCGAAAATGGAAACTGCTTGTTTTTATTTTAGTATCTGCTATAGCATCGTCTGTTTTTTTCGGCTCGTGTTCAAAAAAGCTTGGTTACGGTGTAGTAAACTGGTCAATTCCCGAATATAACCTTACTGCAGGAGATATAATACCTGTTTATGTAAAATCTAATATTGAAAAGGTTTACATTGTAGGCCTAAACGAAAAAACATCGCTAAGAGTAGAGATTCCCCTTTGGCAGCTTACCTTTTTTGAGTCAAAAAAAGATGCAGGTAAATTTCAGGCAAGGTTAACCGATCATAAACATGCTTATGCAAGGGTTAAGTTAGACGGCCTTCCGATGCGCTCAAACCCCGACAATACCTCAAATCAGGTTTACCGCTTAAAATTAGGACAACTTGTAAAGATTCTTTGGTTCGGAGAAGGGGTTCCGGTTTTGAAAGGCGGAAAACCTATGGACGGCCAGTGGTATGAGGTTCTAACCGAGGATGGAGTAAGAGGATGGTGTTTTTCATATAATCTAAATATCTATGATGAAAGAGAAACTGAGTCATCCGAAAACTCGAATTTAGCCCAAGAAAAAGATGCAGAACTTGATGCTGTTCTAAACGAATTTTGGTATCCCGAACATTACAGAAAGATGATAAACAACAGGCAGGTTGATCTCGATAAAATAAGCCTGACATGGGGCTTTTTTCCGGGTTTACGCTCAGGTATTGCAAGAGTCGAGCTTGAAAACACAAGGCTTTCTTTTCCATATACCAAGGTTATCAAAATCGGAAACAAGTATCTCTTTGAAGGCTCTAATCTTTCGATGCAGATAAGAGGTAAGGATATCATCACTCTCGAATTTTCCGATAAGAACGGAAAACTCAGGCTGGAAAACTTTATCACCCTAAATGCCACACCTGAAAATATTATCAATAAAGAAATAAAAAGAAGAGAAGCGGTAATAGAAAAAATAGCAAAAACTTCATCCGAATTTACATCGGAAAATTTCGGTTCTTTGAAAATATTGTCTGACGGTCAATTTATTTGGAGCGGTTACAACCTTCTCTCTCCCTCTATTATACCTTCGGGAGCAGGTTCTTCCGGCAAGATTAGTTTAAAGCATTTTTTGGACAAAAAGCTTTTATCGGACTATGAGGGAGCTTTGAGTTTTCGGTTTGAAAAAACATCCGAGCCCGTTGTCTTTATGTACAGTATTTCATCCAAGGGGCTCCGCCTTGAAGCAGTAGAGTCTTCAAGTATACAGGATAATATTGTAACACGCAGAAGTTTAGATCCGGTGATCTTGTTCTTTGCAGCAAACTAAAGCCATGCCCTTTATACAGCTTTCAAAGATTTCCCTTGCCTTTGGGGACAGAGACATTTTAAAAGACGTTACCCTAATTTTAACGGCCGGAACAAAGGCTGCCCTTACGGGAGCAAACGGCTGCGGCAAATCTACCTTAATGAAGATTGTTGCAGGTCAGATGAAAGCCGACTCTGGGGAGATAGCCTCGGAAAAATATACATCAATAGCCTACTTACCTCAGTCGGGGATAGTCCACAAGGGCAAAACCTTGGCAGAAGAGGCCGAAACGGCCTTTGCTTACGGCTACGATATTATCAAAGCCATGGATGAGACAGGCGAAAAGATGAAAACAGAAAAGGACGAGCAAAAGCTCCTAGCCTTGGCAAACGATTATCACGCCTTGCAAACAAGGCTTGAAAATTCGGGCTGGAATGCAAAAAAAGGCCTTATCGATGAAACCTTACGCGGCTTGGGCTTTTCTTCTTCCGATTTTAATAAGAACACAGAAGAATTTTCAGGCGGCCGGCAAATGCGCATAGCCCTTGCAAAGGTTCTTTTACAAAATGCAGATATAATTGTTCTTGACGAGCCCACGAACTACCTCGATATCGAAGCCCGCTCTTGGCTTGAGCTTTGGCTTAAAAAATTTAAGGGAGGCTTTTTACTTGTAAGCCATGACCGCTACTTTTTGGATCAAACCGTAAACGAAACTTACGAGCTTTTTAAGGGAAACTTAAAAAAATATAAGGGAACCTACAGCGATTATGAAAGAATAAGGACTGTAGAACTTGAAGGCCTTATCAAAGCTTATGAGCAGCAGCAAGAAGAAATTGCCAAAACCGAAGACTTTATCCGAAAATTCAGGTATACGGAAAGCCGAGCCGCCTTGGTTCAGGACAGAATAAGGCGGCTCGAAAAGATGGAAAGGATAGAGCTTCCCGAGCACCTAAAAAAAATACGCTTCAGCTTTCCTCCGGCCCCTCATTCGGGTAAAATTGTCTTACAGGCAGAAGGAATAAGCAGGGCCTACGTAACGGCATCCGGTACTCACAGGGTAATCGAAAATTTGGATTTGACAGTCGAAAAGGGAGAACGCCTTGTTTTAGCCGGAAAAAACGGAGCAGGCAAGTCAACTCTCTTGCGTATTCTGGCAGGAGAGGATAAGGATTTTACGGGCAGCTTAAAAGAAGGAGCCGGGGTTAGAATGGGCTATTTTTCTCAAGACGAATCAGAGACCATTACGGGAAGCGAAAGCATAATAGATCTCCTCGAACGCTCGGCCCCTACCGAACTTGTTCCTAAACTATACGATATGCTTGCAGCCTTTTTGTTCCGAGGGGACGATATTTATAAAAGCCTTTCGGTACTATCGGGAGGAGAAAAATCGAGGCTTGCCCTGCTCCTTCTTCTTTTAAAACCCTTGAACCTTTTAATCTTGGACGAACCCACAAACCACTTGGATTTACACTCCAAGGATGTGCTCTTGGATGCCCTAAAACGCTTTGACGGAACCGTAATCTTTGTATCACACGACAAGGGCTTTATACAGGACCTTGCAACACGAGTCTTGGAACTCAAGGCCGATGAAGAAGGATTCCGGCCTTCAAGGATAAGAAATTTTCCGGGAACCTACGATTATTATCTTTACCGCATTGAGCAAGAAGAAGCCGATGACGACTCCAAAACTTCCGTAAATGGAACAAAACCTCAAGCAGCAGCTCAGCCGATAAGCTCGGCCGCACTTTCCTATGAGGAGCAAAAAAAGCTCCGCTCGGAAAGAAGAAAATTAGAAAAAGAAGAAGAGCGGCTATTAAACGAAATAGAAAAATGCGAAGCGGAAATAGCCGAAAATGAAGCCCTCCTAGCCGAACCCGAAGTCTATTCCAACGGCGAAAAAAGCAGGGCCGTGCAGAAAAAAATAGAGGAGCTGAGAACAAGGGCTGAAGAACTTTCGGAAAGCTGGGCAGACGCAGCTGCCAAGTTGGAAGCCTATGGCTAAATCGGAATAAGCTTATTTTTTTTCTTGGTCGAGTTTTTTGTCGGCAAATTGAAAGAGCTTTCCGGAGCTGACAAGATAGGCGCCGGCAGCCAAGAATAGGACAAACATTACGATGCCGAATATCTTCATAAAATCGCCGCCCTTGCTTCCGAAAAAGTAAACCAGACTGTATAATACGGTAATATTGCATACTGCAGCGATTGAATCATAGATCAGGAATTTATAAAATGGGTATTTTACAAAACCGCTCGTCATAGATACGGCATTCCGAACTCCGAAAGGGATAAAGCGGCAAACTATAAAGGTAAACACGCCGTGTTTTTGAAGAGACTTTAAAAGACGGTAAGTGTTTTCCTTTGTTATAATCTTTGAAAAAAGGCCCATCGATATGGAACCCTTAGCAATAAGCCTCCCCCAGCCATATACCATACAATCACTTATAATGGCACCAAAGTACAGAGCAGACAAAAAATGGGGAATTGAAGCCTTTTCACCTTGTGAAAGAATAGCTGACATTGCAACAAGAACGTCTTCCGAAATAGGTATATTAAAGCCTCCAAGGAAGAGGCCGATAAAAACTACCAAGGGAAAATAAGTTATATAGTTACCTATCCAATTCAAAAAAGCTGCCAGCATATCGGTATGTTACATTATTTTAACTAAAAATTCAAGCTCTTTTTGCCATATTTTTACCGAGATTTCGGAGGGCATAAGCCAAGCTCCTCTGGGAGAAAGAGAAAAACCGGTAACGGAGGCTCCTTCGGGACTGCATGATCTTTTAAACTGCTGAGAGAAAAATCTCTTATAAAAAATATTCAGCCATTTTAAAATTTCGGTCTCAGAATAAGCGTCATCCTTAAAGGTTTCAAGGGCAAGAAAATAAACCTTTTTAGGAGAAAAACCGTTCCCTATTGCATGATAAATAAAAAAATCGTGAAGCTGATATGGGCCTATTATATCCTCGGTCTTTTGTGAAATTTCTCCGTTTTTAGGCGGAAGAAGCTCAGGGCTTACAGGCGTATTTATAATATTTGATAGAAGCTCAAAAAAGGCTGCGTTTTTCTTTTCATCTTCAAAGAAAATCTTATTTTCGGCAAAGGCAAGGATGCAATCTTTTAAAAGGGTCTTTGGAATTGAAGAATTGACCTCATACATAGACATCTGGTCGCCCCCGTATGTCATCCAGCCCAGGGCTGCCTCAGAGAGGTCTCCTGACCCAACCATAATTCCGCCGATTTGGTTCGCCTTATCCATCAAAATTTGGGTCCTTTCACGGGCCTGGGCATTTTCATAAGCAATATCATGATTATCCATATCCTGCCCTATATCTGAAAAGTGCTGAACCATAGCCTTCCCGATAGGAATTTCCAAAAGAGTACAGCCTAAAATTTCTGCCAGAGCCGAAGCATTGTTCTTTGTTTTTTCGGTTGTCCCAAAGCCGGGCATTGTAACAGCATAGAGGTTTTTTAAATCAATGTTTAAAAGTTTAAGGGAATATGCAGATGCAAGGAGGGCTAAAGAAGAATCCAAGCCTCCTGAAATGCCTACCACGCATTTTGAGCAGCCTATAAACTGAAGGCGGCTTGCGAGGGCAGAGCCTTGGAAAAAAATAAGCTCCGAAAAGAAATTCTTATATATAAAATTTTTATGAAGATCATCGCAATAAGGTAAAAAAGGATTTTTTTGTACATAATAATCTAAAGTCTTTTTAGTATTCAACTTTTCTTTTTCTATTAAAATTTCCCAATCGGAAGCAGGCTTTTTTGAAAACTTCAAACCTAGTTTTTGCCCCTTTAAAAATTCCATATCGATATCGGAAGATATGTAAGGTTCTTCTTTTGAAGTAAGAGACAGCTTTTGCAAAAGCGGGTCTTTTAAACCTTGAGTAAACCTTAGTTCCTTTCCGTTTTCAAATATGCCGCACTCTCCTGCAAAAATATAATCCGAAACAGACTCCCCGATTCCGCAGTTTACAAAGGCAAGGGCCGATTTTTTTGCGGCAGAAAAGGCCTTATACCCTTGCCTCATAGCAGACGCACCAAGAGGTTTTGAAGGCTCAGCAAGCGGAGCTAAAATAAGATCCGAATAAGAAGAAGCATCAAAAGAAAACGAAAAACCCTTGCCAAGATTATAAGAATCCTTATGGCTTACAATAAATTTAAAATCTTTTCCAAAAGGAATATTTTCTCCGCAAAATGGAACCAGACAGGGTTCATCTTCAAAATCGTAAAAATGAGGACTTAAAAATTCTGAAGGAAGATGCGGCACAAGGGCTATAAGCCTTCCGCTCCCGATTACCGCCGAGCAAGAATAAAGTTTATTACTATACAAAAAAGGAAGGCCCACAACGGACAAAATAGAAAATTGCTTAGTCTTTTCGGCTATAAGTCTTACTGCATCAAAGGCTTTTTCGATTAAAAGAGACTGTTTAAAAACTGAGCCTAATGATGCCCCTGTAATCGAAAGTTGGGGAAAAAGAATCAGGTTTGCACCATCTTTCTCGGCTTTTTTAATCTCCTGAAGATGGAGATTTAAATTTTCGTCTATGTCTGCAAGAGAAATTTTAGGCGAAGAAACTGAAACACGGTAAAAGCCCAGCTCTTCAATACAAAAATTAAGGCCCTTCTTTTTATCCATTGTTTTTCCCTTTTTTCTCTTTTACATTTTTATCCTGCAAATACAGAATAAACATCGCAGCAAGAGAGCCCAAAATCATCAAGCTGCATAGTATTTGCCCTGTAGATATGTTTTTCCAAGATTCATAAACATAGATATTTGCAGCCCCGAATCCTAAAGATATGGGATAGCCCTTGTTGGCATCCGGCTGGCGGAAATATTCGATAAAAAATCTAAAAAAGCCGTAGCCCAGAGTATAAATACAAACCAAAAAACCATCAAAGGGCTTTTTTTTGCGAAGAAGCCATAAGATAAGCCAAAGCACAATTCCTTCAAAAAAAGCCTCGTATAGCTGACTTGGATGACGAGGCAAGTTTATCATTAAAGCTCCCTCCTGAATTGCAAGACCGGCTTTTTCGGCAAAGTCTCTTACCCAGCCTTCGGCCAAATAAAACCGGTCCGAAACAGGCGCTTGAGGAAAAATCATTCCTATTTTAGCTGTTGTTATTCTTCCGTAGAGCTCGCCGTTTGCAAAGTTACCCAGACGGCCGAAGGTGTAGCCTAGAGGAATTGAAACGGCCATAAGATCTGCAACGGCGGCAAATTTAAATTTAGATTTTTTTGTCCAAAGCACAGTTCCCAAAAAACCGCCTATAAAACCTCCGTGGTAAGACATACCTTGAAGTCCGACAAAAATGAGTTTTCCGGCCCCATCCCTTGCAAAGGGCCAAAAAATCAGCCAAGGGGCTTTTAAATAGGTTTCAGGATTGTAGACAAGGGTTCCGAAAATTCTTGCGCCCAAAATAAGCCCAAAGATTCCCCATATAAAAAGGTCTGCTATGTCATCTTTTGTCATAGCCTTTTGGCTGAGCGAATATCTTTCAAATTCCCCTTTGTTTACCTGATAAGAAAACAAAAAATATGCAACACCAAAGGCAACAAGATACATAAGACCGTACCATCTAAAAAAGGGCAGTCCCGGAATAATTTCGGGATGAAGCCATGAAGGATATTGTATAGCTAAAAGCATCGTCAAACCCCTTATTTTTCTAATTCAACTTCTTTAATAGGCAAACATATAATTTGTCCGTTTTTTTCATCGAACTCAAAAAAGACATTGTGATGAGTTTCCATAACTTCAAAATAGCGGCCGTGACTTTCAAGAACGACACCGGGATAAACAGAGCCTGTAACCTTTATTTTTGAAGGAATGTGAAATTCAAAATTTTCTTTTAGGTTAAATATGCGGACTGTAAGAGCACTGTTTCTTTTTAAGAGCTTAACCTTTTTTTGTCTTAGAGCATCAATATTCGGAGGATTTGTTTGTAATTCTTTTTCAATTTTTGCAAGCTCGGCGTTATTATCTTCTATTTCTTTTTCACGGACTTCAATTTCATCCTTTATTAAATAGTCCTGCCCGAACGAGATAATGGTTCTTATGGTTTTTTCGGCTCCCAGATCATGAACCGACACACCCTTTGCAGCATGGATACTTCCGCCGAGCAATACACCCGGGCTGCCCGTCAAATGCACGGTCCCGTTTGTTTTTACCAAGCACTTAAAACAGTAAGAAGCAATGCTTATATCGCCGCCCGAAAAAACTCTTGCATTTTCTGCATATTGTAAAGTGGTTTTATCCTTAGCCCAAACAGTACCCCTGCCCTTTCCGTTTATGCCTCCGTTTAAAATAAGGGAGTCTTCCGAATAAATCAGGGCCTTTTCTACAGTACCGGTAATTGTCAATTTTCCCTTTGATTTTACCTTTACATCATCTTTAATATCGCCCGTAATAATCAGGTTGCCGGGAAAACTTACATCTCCGAATTTGGTATCTATATCGCTTTGAATGGTTTTAAGCGATGAAATTGAAAGGGCATTATTGAATAAGGAAAGCTCTCCCGATTCTGCCGCAAGAAATTTAATTACGTGTTTTTCTTCGGTAACTTTTATGGTTTCGTCATTAGCCGGTATATCTGTAGGTTCGGCATTTTTCGGATCAATAGGTTCACCGAAAACATTTTTTCCCTTTTCGCCCTTAGGTAAAAGGCGGGCCGTTAAAATCAGAGCATCTTTTTCGACAGTTGCCGTACTAAGTTCTTCATTAAATTTAACCGACCATTCAAGCCGATAAGAGCCGGGAGCAATGGGGGGAGTTCCGCTTAAGATTACAAACTCACATTCATCGTTTGCCTTTCTAGCCGATTCGATAATCTCGTTTATTCTTGTCTCCGAAATTGAATCAAGCAGATTAACTTCATTTAAGGCAGTTTTTACCCCTATTACCGAAAGCCTTTCTCCGGCACCAAGTCCCGACTGCAAAATAAGAGAGGCTTCCATCTTATCACGGCTTATTACGGCTCTCACCTTAGCATCCCTATACGGAACTATACGTATCTTCAAGCCTCGTTCGGTATTCGCTATTAAAAGAAGACCGGTAACTCCTGCACGCAGCTCGGAATGGTTTTGTACTATATTTCGTAAATCCAAGAAAAAAGGATCATTGCCGGGAAGGCCCGGAATAGATTGACCGTATACGTCAACACCGGCTTCTCCCAATCCTGCATCTTCCACCTCATAAATAAGGTCTCCCTTTTCTACAACGGTAAGGGTTTCGGCCTCGGAAAGAGGATAATCCTGGTCTGTTGTGGGATTTTCTACATCAGGGGTACGTAAATCGGGTCTTTTTAAACGGTCTGCCAGACGTTGTACCTCATGGTCAGGTATTTGCTCAAAATGAGTGATAAGTTTTTTATCGGGTCCTCTTTTTGGAGGAGCTCCTTCAGCAATCTGCATGGAAAATTCCATCTCTGAAGAATTTATAAAATCGCTTAAACCCTCTTTTACCTTTGCCGTATCGATATTTGCAATATTACTTCTTTGCAGAAGTCTGCTTATAGTGGACATATCCACTTCGTTAGCGGAATCGGCGGCTTTTCGTACATAAAGATAGGCCGCAGTTTTATCGTTATTTGCCGTAATCCTCGCATCAAAGTTGGGATCAAGTTCAAGCGGCAGAGGAATCGGTTCTATGCCTGAGCCGGTATGTTTTTTTAAATAGTCTTCAATAGTTTTTTTACTAACAAGGGATGAACTTTTTATTCCGTTTCTTTTTGCCTCAAGATGGATATCATCAGCTGAGGGGCAATTTTCATGCTCAAGTAAGGCTGTAAAGGTTAAAAACCACTTCCCGCTGTTATTTTTCTTTAATGTCCACAACTTATTTTCCATAAACTTTTTTCCTATACTTTAAAGCCCTGCTTAAGAGCCTTTGCTATTTTTGTTTTTAACAATAAATTTTCATTCCTTAGCACATTTATCTCAAATTGCTGAGATTTTATAATTTCGCTCATTTCACCCGAAGACAAGACCTCTCCTCCTATCAAGTCATCCAAATATTCCATCTTAGACTTAAAATCCGTTTCAGCCTCAGCTTCAGCCGACATAAAAGAATAATCTGAAAATTCTTGAAAGTCTTCTCCACTATAATTTTCGGCTTCAGATTGAATAAGTTTATCGGCTATTCGGTATATAGCCTGAGAAATCATGGACTGAGGTTTGTACCTGATTACCGGAAGTCTTGAAGAAAGAGCCTTATCCTGAACGGCATCCGTGTATATTACCCCAAGATGCTCAAGGTCAATATTAAGGTACTGCTTTGCAGAACGGCGTATCTTCATAGCTTTTTCAGCATCCTTTGGATCATCCATCATGTTCATTATAATGCGCGGCTTAAAATGTGAAAATTTATTTAAAAATTTATTAGTATTTTCGGGGTCCAAGGACATCAATTCTTGGGTTATTGAAGGAATATAAAGGCGCTGCATACCGGGAACATCATTTTTTAGTTTTTCAAAAAATATACCGCCCTTAGATTTTGCAGGGAATGAAGAACACATCATTCTAAACACAATATTTTTTAAAAAAACATAGGCATCGAGGGTTGAGGTTACTGAAGGAGAGGTAATTATGATTCCCTGAGGGGATAGTAAAAAAAAGTCTAAGATACCCAGGTGAGTACCTGCTCCTAAATCCAAAACCAAAAAATCGGCTTCAAGCTTTAACAGCTCTTTTACCAAAGAGTTTCTCTGATATATTTTTAAGGCGGCAAATCCGGGAATTTCGGAATCGCCCGGGATAAACCTTACATTTTCATACTCTGTTTCGATTATTATATCTTTAAATTCGGCAGCCTTTGTTAAAAAAGTACCTATGCCGTTTTTGCGTCCTTGAATACCTAAAACCAAGTGAAGGTTTGAAGCTCCTAAATCAAGGTCTGCCAACACTACCCTCTTACCTGCCTGCCCCAATGCAATTGCAAGATTTGCAGCTATAAGACTCTTACCTACACCGCCCTTTCCGCTGGCAATAGGAATTATTTGCATAAAGACCTCTCCCTTTTTAAGCATAAAATTAATATCACAGTATCAATATACAAAAATAACCTTGTTGTCCGTGTCTGTAAAATAAACATATCGGCTGTCCAATCCGTCAGACTTACAAAATGCGCAGTTTTTATCAAAAAAAACCATGCCGCAATGATGGACAAAAATTTAATGACGGCAATCATCCTTAAAAGTTGATGAAAATCCTTTTCTTGATGCAATAATAAAAAGAAAAACACGGCCGGTATACATAAGAGCACAAAACAAACCCAGTCAACAATACTCAAAGGCCAAGGCAATGTCTTTTCAATATAGGCAAATAAGAGAACCCTGACTATTTCAATTGCCAATGCTAATATGTAAAGTATATAAGGCAAAACGCGTCTCATACTTACAGTTTACGTAAGTAAAGCCTTGCGGTCAAGAGGGATAGAGGGCTTTATTTTTCTTTTCCCGATTTTTTTGCATCCACTTTAAAGAAAAGAAGCTTTTCCGTTTCAAATCCGGAATTTAAATCGACCTTCCAAAAAAACAGATTTCTTATTCCCATAATAGGATTTTTTGCCTCAGGAATTTTTTCGTATATGGGAAGAATAATACACTCTGCAGCCTCATTCGATTCTATTGTGAAGACTGTTTTTCCTTCAGGTTCGTTTATTTGAATCCAAGATACCTTTGAAAAGGTATTTTTTTCTTGAGAGGCCTCATATTTTTGATCATCTGCATAAACAGAAACATTCGGAAGTTTTTTTTCAACAGGGCTCACAGAGAGATCTATCTCCACCATAAAATAAGCCGAAAGATTAAAGGGGCTTTCATTTTTTAAAATATATTGAACTTGCACTCCCTGATCATTAAAGCTGTATTGTTTACGCAAGGATACTAACTGATTAAAGCTGCGGAAACTTCCTTCAGTTTTCATTAAAAGTTCAAATTTAACCCTGTCGAATTTCACATCCTGATAAAGATTTTCGCAAAAAACAGGCTTGGCAACGGCAGTCTTAAAATCACCCTTTTTAATTATCTCAAGCTCATCCGAAGATATAAGATGATCTACAAACAGGCCGGTCTCTTCGGAACAAATATCTGCATAATTTTTATAGGCGGAAAATACATCCATCTCAAAAATCTTCCCGCCCATGGCGTGAATATACATATTAAGATGCTCCCGCTGAGATATAAACTCTTTGACACCATCCAGATCAAAATCCAAACTGGTTAAAGAATCTGCAAAAACACCGGGAATTCGTGTCTGTTTTTCGGCTAAAAGCAAATTTCGGTAGCAGTACTGCCTTAAATCCCTATTATATTTTTTATGCTTACAATCCAAATTAAAAAGTATTCCGCTTTCAGCCTTCCACAAATCCAATGAGGAGTTGTTTTTACGGGCCTTATCGCCCCGGACCTGATTTACAAGACTATGCACATAGATCATCTTTGCGTACATGGCATAGACGTTGGGCTTATTTGCTAAAAGCTGCTTTACGGAAGTGTTTACAAGCTGATTTGAAAATATTGCATTTGAGGATATAAAACCTTTTTGATATATCCTTTTGTTTTTAAGTATTTGCCCGGTATGAGTGAGCGAGATAACGGAGTCGGGAGAAGAAACACGTTCAAAAAATTCCTCCATCCACGATTTTTTATCCTTTGATTTATCCAAAAATCTAACAGCCGTTTCCCTTGATAAGAATACTACAACGCTTGTCTCGGTAACCACACTTGCATAATTGCATAAAAAGTCATAAAAGGCAGCCGGCTGTAAATCGGTATTTTCAAATTCATAGGTAGAAGGAATACCGAATAATATTTTTCCGCCGTCTTCCATACAAACCGGAGCAAAGGCATTTAAACCGGCCTTAATAAAAAAACGGGAATCAAGCAGGCAATACTCCATTCCGCATTTTTGTAAATTGGAAAGAACATTGGGATTCCATGCAAAATAGGGCAGATACATGCCGCGGGGTCTTTTGTAAGAATGTTTGCGCAAAGTATCCGTCATGTACTCTATCTGACCTATGAGGTCCGATGAGGGAATCATCGAAATAAAGGGCTCATAAAAGGCATTTCCCAGCATTTCGACTTGTTTTCTATTGTGCATTTCGTAAATAACATCGAAAAAAGAGGGATTTTTACGCTGTATCCATTCCAAAAATCTGCCGCTAAAGACAAGGGTAAAGGGAATAGACGGAGAAGAATATAAGTTTGAAAAAAAATCTTTGTAGTCTTGAGTATAATCTTCTTTTGAAAACTCATCAATTACGTTATAGTCTGCATGAACGGCAAAACATATCTCCAACTTTTTTTTACTGTTCTTTTCCACAAAAACCCCTTTACACTTTTACAATGTTTCAATTATAAATTATAAGCAAAGCCTTGTCAATCCTGCATCGTTTTTCAAAAACTGCTCAAAATTAAAAAAAAGGCGATAGATCAGTAAGATAAAAGGCTGTCAACATTAGACCCATGCTTATCAAAAAAAGAGAAGCTTTTTTCCATTCGGTAAAAGTCTCATTATCCGCTGTTTTTTGCTTTATTGCATTTAGAACAAACAAAAATACAAAAAGACTAAAAAAGCCCGAAAAAATCAAGGCAAGACACTCTAGGTAAGTAGAGGCCTGATAAAGACAAAAAAATACCAGCCCCCAACTAAAAATCTTTTCTTCAGGTTTCAAACAGATAAACTTAGGCCATATAAGCTTAAAAATCAAATTCAAAGATTCTAAAAAACTTATAGCTAAAACGGGAAGCAAAAAGCCGACTCCCAGAGGGTTTAAAACATAGCGGCATAGCCCCCAAATCAGACTGACCGATATAAAAACTGCTATGACATTTTTAATAAAAAATGAGTATATTTTTTTTGGGCTTTCAAGATAAACATAGAGACATTCCAAGCCTATTCCATATACAAAAACAATTGAAGATACAAAGGTATAAAATATAATCAGACTCATTCTTCTTCTCCAATCTTAATAGTCGGCAATTCTTTTGTAACGGAAAAATAAATCCAGATTATCAAACCGAGGATGATAAAGGCTCCGGCAGCGGTTCCTAAAAAACGGAACAGAGGATGATTTGAAAAATAAGGCAAACGAAGCGATAAAAAGCCCGATGAAACAGGAAAAGAAATTGAGCCGAAAGCAAAAAATTCCCTTAAAGCGGATAAAATTAAAATCAAGACGGAATACCATATAGGTATATCCAATGATTCCGAGTCTTCATAATATTGTTTTAAACCCAAAAAGACAATGTACGAAAATGTCAGTATATAAGTGTATACTTGAAGGGGGCCGTGTATTATAGGTAATATGCCTTCCATCAAGGCATTTACCAAGGCAGTACCTGTAATCATAAATATACTTACAAACAGATAGTTAAAACGGTTAATATCCATCAGCTTTGCGGCGTAGTTTCCCAAAAGTCCCAAAAAGAATATAACCCACAATGAAACAGCTAAAACAATTCCGTAAGCAAAATTTGAGGCTGCAGGAATTATGGGACATAGGCCGAAAACAAAGACTATCAACTTTTTATTTGCAGCCATTTATTTTTCCTCCTTATTCTTTATCTCAAGCCGTTTAAAGGCAGATTCCAATTTTTGTTCGGAAACTTTTATATTCAGAGAAGTTATACCGTAATACATAGCCGGTTTATCGGCTATTCGGCCTCCTAAGCCGCAAAAAAAGCATTTTTCTGCAAAATACAAAAACATTCCTTGATAAATACCGTATTTACCGCTCATATTTACAAAGGCGGCATAGCCCTTTTTATCCTTCATTCTTACTTCAAAAACCGCATTACAAAAATTCATATTTAAAGAGGAGGGATTTAAGGCTTTTATAAATTCTACATCTTGATATTCCGAACAAAGCGGCGAATTTTTTAAGATATAGTCTGCATCTTGTAAATAAACATCGCTTTTAAGCCCTGAAATTATATAACCGCTTCCCCACAATATAAGTCCTGCAGCAATAAAAAAAGCAAAAAGGAGGAGGTATTTTTTTATCTGTTCAATATTGGAATTATTCATAAAGGCTCCTTTTTTTAGCCTGTATTTTTATCTCAAATTTTTCGATAAGAGGAGAAATAATATTGCCTAGAATTATGGCAAAGAAGATTCCTGCAGGCGATGCTCCATGGGCACATATAAAAAAGGCAAAAATGCCTGTAAAAAATCCGCTCATAGCCTTTCCGTATTTGGTTTTGGGAGAAGATGCGGGTTCCGTCATAACAAAAAATGCTGCAAATAAAACACCGCCAGTTAAAACGGCAGACAATATATCTCCGGTAAAATAAATATTTGAAACGGGCACCATACCGAAGATCCAAACTAAAAGAGCATAGGCTGCCAAAAAAAACGCCGGGAGAATATAATCTGCGGCCCTGATAGAAAACAATATTATCGACGACATCAGTGTAACTATATTGTAACGGAAAGCGGGTATTGATGATGTAGAATTTAAAAAGAGGCTTATATAGCCTTCAGGAAGGGTTACGCCTACCCCGTGTAATAAGAGGGAATTAAGAGCAGAGGTAACCGTAAAATCCGTTTTAAGTTTTATAAGGCCGTTTGCTTCCATCACTGCAAAAAAACTGCCTTTTTCACTTAAGAGTGAAAAGTCTGAGATCAGCGGAGGAAAGGCCTCCGGTCTGGAAATATATGCAGCGCATACCGCAAAGGCAACCGGATTTAACCAATTTCGCCCCGTTCCTCCAAACATGGTTTTTACAATAAAAACAGAAAAAGCACTTAAAATAAAAACAAAGATAAAGCCTATACCTGTAGGCATAAAAAAACCTATCAACAAGCCGGAAATTATCATATCGAGGGATAAGCTTAGTTTAGAGGAAGCTAAGTATCTAAGTAAATTTTCTACAAATAATACGCCCATAACGGCAGTGACAATATTTAAAAGAGCATAAAAGTCGGCAGTCAGAGCTAAAATTAAAATTTGGATACCTAAAAGAGATAAAACGGCAATATTAATTCTAAAAACCGGAAGACGCGTATACACAAAGGGAGCAGCCGTCAAAGACAGGTTAGAATAAGATTTCATAGAATACTTCCTTTTTTAATTTTTTTTGACATCTCTAAAATAATGGAGCAAAGGGGAATTCTTGAAGGACAGCAGGCGGAACAACAAGCACAGCCGCTGCAAATCTTTATTTGTTTTACAATATCCTCGTTTAAGTCCTCAGCTTCAATGGATTTGACTATTTTTTTAGGTTCCAAATAAAGAGGACAAGAACTAAAACATAAACCGCAATTTATACACTCTTCTATGGAGTGTTTTTTTATACTATCCTTCCCCGGTATATGAATCGATTTTAAGGTACTCGTTACGGGTATATCCAAAGTATCGGCAGATAAACCGCCGATAAGCCCGTTCAATATAATCTGTGCCGGCATGGTCTTAAAGCCTCCGCACTCTTCTATAAGATTCCCTATAGGCGTACCGATCTTAACCTTTAAGACCTTGGGCTCATTGATAGCCTTACCTGTTACAAGCACATAAACGGAGGTAATAGGATTGTTTGTTCTTACAACCTCATATGTATACATAGCTGTAGGAATGTCTATTAAAAAAGGATTTTCCTTATTTGCAAAATAATTATTTTGAACAAAGGGATAATCATTGGATGCATTTATAAATTTGACCTTACAAAAAGGCTCACAAGTTTCCGAAATTTTTTCCAACTTAAAAAGATCTTTTTTCATCAGCTTATGAATACAGGTTACCGAAGCTGCATTGAGAATCTTAGCCATTATACCCAGCCCCTCTGCAACCTCTTCAAAAAAACTATCAAACAGGATTGAGTCGATACCCGAAGATGGATCTTTATCGAAGAGGTTTATATAGATATCGGCATTTCCCTTTTTTAAAGCATTTCTTACCTGATAAATAAGGGGCAATGCCGAAAGATCGGCCGTATTTAAAATTCCCGAATAACCTATTGCCCTTATAATTTCAGAATGAGAAGAAGTTCTCCACGGATAATCGGCAGAGGGCCGGCCGAGAATATCAAAAGCCCCTTCAAGTTTTACGGCTGCAGCATGAATGAGCTTTCCGTCAGGAAGGGTGAAGTCAACAAAGTCATACAAGATTCCGGGAATAGAAGAGTATATGCCTACCGAAAAAGGTTCCTCGGTACGGGCGATAATTTGACCTTCTTTTACGGTCTCCCCCCTCATAACAAGGGTTTCCGGCGGCTTTTTAGAATCAAAGGCTATAGGTATAAAGGCCCTTTGAGGCAAAAAGGCATTTCCTTCAAACGAGGCAGGCAGCTTAGGGTATTCTAAAACTTCTTTACCCCGTTTAAATCTTAAAAATTCCGTCATTTTTCAAACACTCTCAATAATATAATCATTAACGGCATTATAGCCGAAACAAGGGCAACAAGCAACGCTGCACTATTATAACGGTTAAGCGGAAATTTCTTAGGCGCATAAGAAGCCGTGATAAACCTTCCCTGACTGTAAAGCAGATCTTCGATAGAAGGGCTGGTCCTAAATGAAATAACGCTCTTTATAAACTCATCGTCAAAATTGAATACAAGGCCGTCTTTTTCCGTTACTACTCCTTTTTCGTCTACAGAAAAATCGTTAAAACTAACCTTTTCCTGAGGAGAAAGGTCAAGGCGGGTAAAGGGGATAACCTTTGCATTCCATGTATCCGAAATAAGGTTTCCAAGGTCAGGAAGCTCGTCTCCTGTCCTTATCCTTTTTAATTCATCAAAGGCCTCTTTTGAAAAGCCAGAAAATCCAACCGAAGTTTCAGGCATGGGGAGATATAGGGTATTTTGATATGCCTTTATGGTTTTATTAAAACTGAAATATAAAAACAAGGCCGAAAAGACAATAAAAAAAAGGGCACAAGAAGAAACGATATATAAATGCCTTGTATTCCAAAATTTTGCAACCGATTTGGGATTCATTACATAGGCTCTTATTGTCTTATGAATTTTTTGTGTATCTATTTTCTCTTCAATAAAAAAGCTTAATCTTTCTATGATGTATGTAAAAGAGGCTGAAATCGATATTGCAAAAATAAAAAGAACAAGCGAAATATTACTGTTGAATTTTGCGATTATCAAGGCAACAAAGGGGAAAAAGACCAAGAGAGGATTCTTTTTGACTCTGGATAAAAGCTGCTCCCTTGTAAATTTTAACGAGGCGCCTATAGCTTCCATCCAAAATGCAAGGGTATACATGATTAGAATGGCAGAAGAAAGAGCTAAAATCCCCCGCTGAAAGGCCGCATAAAGGACAAAGGGAAAGGCTGCGGAAAAATAATTTTTTTTGCGGCTTGTATAAAAAAAAGATACTGCAAAAAATATTAAAGCAATACAAAACTGAAACATTGAAAAAGGAGAATCGTTTTCTATAAAAAAATATGCCGTATTGTGCTTTAAAAACCTAAAAAAGTCCTTAGTTATGTGCTTATCGGATGGAATATACATATACCTGATATTTTCCTGATCATTTATAAACCATTGGGTATAACGTTCCTTATCGGTAAACGGGTATCCGGTATAACCTTGTTCCTCCAAATCGGAAAAACGGTTTTCTATTGTTTGAGAAGAAATTATCCCTGTAATACCGTTTTCTTCGGCTGCCTGCAAAATAGCAGGCTCATTTACCTCCATAGGTAAAAAAAGGATACGGTAATCCTTCCACAACGTAGACCTTGAGCTCATCGGAACAAAGATTAACAAGAAAAAAGAGAAAATCAATAAAAAACCTGCAATAATATCAAGGCCGAAGATGTATTTTTTAGGCTGATCCATGACTCTTATCCAAAATAAGCAAATAATATTGATGTGATTATACCAAGAATAATGCCGGCAACTGCTTCAACGGGCTTGTGGCCTTGGATTTCTCTTACGGCCCTAAAGTGATACCCCTCATTGTTTTCGGCAAATTTTGAACCTAGATCGTTTAAGGCCTTAGCCTGCAAACCGCTGGATCTTCTTACGCCCACGGCATCCCGTATAACTATAATTGCCATGAACAAAGCAAAAATAAACAGATCCGAGTCAAATCCCTGCCTTATACCTATGCTTACCGTTAAAGACGCTACAAGAGCGGAATGGCTTGAAGGCATGCCTCCAGTACGCCAAAGCACCAGTTCTACAAAATCAATAGGGGTTTTTATTGAGGCATTGAATAATGCAAAAATAGTCTTTATAACCTGACTCATCATCCAGCTTGTTATAGCCGACAAAAAAATCGGATTAGAAAAAAAGAGGCTCCATTGCGTTTTATACATCGTTTCCAACATATCTTTAATTCTCTACAAAATAGCTCTTTTGTCAAGTCTGTAAATGGTATATAATATAGAAATGAGCAAAGAAAATAAGATTTTTTATATAGGTGAAGACGATTCAGGCCGGAGATTGGACCGCGTAATACGGAAATTTTTAGGAAAGATGCCTCTCTCTGGTGTATATTCGGCAATGCGCAGAGGAAAGATAAGAGTCAACGGTAAAAAAGAAAACGGAGCCTACTTAACTCAAAAAGGCGATGAAATAACTATGGATTTAAGCCTATTTGATCTAACGGACAACCCTGCCATGGCTGAAATAAATTCTTCAACTTTATGTAAAAATAAATCCCTAAAAGGGACTGAAAAACCGGATGTCCTATTAAAAACCGATGACCTGCTCTTTATAAACAAAAGAAGAGGAGAGCTTGTACATGGGGAAAAAAGTCTTTGTGAGACCGTTATAAAATACTTTCCGCCTAAAGAAAAAAGTCTTTCCTTTAAAATAGGGGCACTGCATAGACTGGATAAGGATACAAGCGGAATCCTAACCTTTTCGCAAAGCCTGAGAGGAGCCCAAGCCTTTTCAAAGGCCCTGCAAGAAGGGAAGATAGGTAAATTCTACATAGGAATAACCGAGGGAAAACCGGCCTTAAACGAATTTAAAAGCAGAATCGACGGAAAAGAATGTCTTTGCCTCATAAAAATCCTTGATTTTTCAAAAGAAGAAAATTTAAGCCTTGTCCTCTTTAATCTTATAACCGGAAGGAAGCACCAAATAAGAATACAATGTTCCCAATTCGGCACTCCTCTTTTAAACGATAAAAAATACGGCTCAAAACAAAAAAAAATAGTGCTGCAAGATTTGTCGAAAAATACATACTTTTTACATGCTTATAAATTGAGTTTTAAAGAACAATTTTTGGATGACTTACCGAAAGAGATCACCGCCCCACTTCCCGAAAATTTTAAGAGGGCGGTTCAAATTTTATTTAAGGCAGATTTGACAAACTTAAAAACTTAACTTAGACAGGTACTTCATAACCTTGGCGACGGCCTCCTTGTTTTTTCCGCTTATTTCGCTTACCTGAGTTATAATTTCATTTATTTGTCCGGTATCGCTTCCTATACCGCTCATTCCTTGGTCTATCATTTGAGAAATTTCTACCAGCTTTGCAATTTCTTTGCTGACCTCGGTATTCCCTTTCAGTATCTCTAAGGAGCCGTTTTTTACGTCATAAGTTATATCGCTTATCTCTTTTACGGCATCCAAGACTTGGCTGCTTCCCGAACTTTGCTCTGTCATAGCATGCATTATAGAGCTGCTTCCGTCATTTACCGTCGAAAGTATTTTCATTATTTCGGCAAATTGAATCTCAGTAGTCTCGGCGGCTGAGTTAAGCTCTTCAATCTTGGCTTTGAGATTATTTAATACGGTTGTAATCGTTTTACCCTGCACACTGGACTCTTCAGCCAGCTTTCTGATTTCATCGGCAACTACGGCAAAACCCTTTCCGGACTCTCCCGCATGAGCCGCCTCAATAGCCGCATTCATTGCGAGAAGGTTTGTTTGACTTGCGATATGCTGAATAACATTGGAAGCCTCCAAAAGGCCTTCGGAATCATCGGTAATATTTTTTGCTATCGTGTGTGCTGTCGAAACGGCTTGATTTCCGGATTCGGCAGAAGCGTTTAATTTTTCGATGGAGTCGACATTCTCTTTTACGGTTCTTGTTACGGACTGAATATTGGAAACCATTTCTTCTATTGTTGCAACAGATTCAGTAACGGCTGCAGATTGGCTTTCGATATTTTTTCCTAATTTTTCTATACCTGAGGCCATTTGTTTTAAGGTTCCCTGCATCTTTACAACACCTGAAGATTGATCTTGGATATGATGTCTGGCAGAAGAAATATTATCGGTTATCTTTCTGACAGCCTCAGAGGTTTTATCCATGTTTTCAGAAAGAAACTCGGCCGTGTCCCCTGAAAGGCCTACGCTTTCATTAAGATCCCTTATAAAAGTTTTGTTAAAACTCAAAAGCTTACCGATATCTACCAGTAAAAGAGCTATCTCATCCCTGTTCCAGCTTGCAACAGGGTCCCTCTTATAATTTCCGTCAGCCAAATCCTTTACTATTCTTTGAATCAAAAAAATTCGAACTTCAATAGATTTTACTATTATTCCCAAACTTAGCACCGATAAAACCAAACTGTAAATAAACAGGGGTAAAACGGAACTTATAAGTCTTTCATAAATATTTTGATTTTCATAACGGACAATGGGAGCAAGTACAAGGAGGATGACCGCGATAATACAGGTTATACTTGCAATAGTAATTTTTTTTATCATCGAAAACGATAAGAATTCTTCTTCAACGGGAATAAAGGAAACCCATCTTTCAAAAGCTCTAATGGTACTTGATGAAAATATAGTACCCAGCAAGAATATATTCCCTATGGTACTAAAAAGAGAGGACAAAAACAAACCGGTTTCGCCAATAATTCCAACCTCCAAAGAGATAAGCGGCACGGAAGCGGTAAACAGCAAGGGGATAACTAATAAAAAGGTTTCATACCTTAATATATTTTTTTTTGCTTTTTCGGGATTTTCTTCCCAATTTATAATCGCAGGAAAAAACAGTTTTTGTTTTATGATAGGACTTAAAACGGCAATCAGCATACCGATTATAAAGGCCTTTGAGCTTACAACAGCCCTCAAATTAGTAGAACTTCCTACAAAAATAGAAGTAAAAAAATTACCGGCAATCCACCCGAGGTTGGTAAATAGATCAAACACTAAAATCTTTTTTGGCGGAGGGGGAATAATTGCATTAACTTTTTCCATAAATAATCTCCTTATTAGGTATATCGTAATTTTAAACCTTTTCTTTATATTCTGCAAGGATAAAAATTTGATTTATCATAACTACAATTAAAATAATTTAAAATTTTATCTTGCAGTATAAAAATTTTTATTGTATAATTTATCTGCGGTGGGGTGATCTTTTAGGAGGAAAAAGATGGAAAATAGAAAAGTATCGTGTATGTATGCCATCCCCTGTACCCCTTTTCAAACCGAACAAGGACCGGAGGAAATCGATTTAATTAAAAATAAGCTGCAGCATAATAATAGTTTTAAAATTTTAGATTTTGAAAAAACAAAAAACAAACTGCATATTAAAATTTTTTATAAAGAAAATGAATATAGTCTTTCAATAAGCATTACCGAGTTTTCATCGGAAAATTTAAAAGATTTTATGTACAGTCATATTTTTACGGAAAAAGAAAAAGAACATATAAGGGACACAAAGACTGCTGTTTTGACTGAACTGCTCTGCAATGGTACACCTCTTAATTCTTATCACCTTCAAATAAAAATTATAGCGGAAATTTTAAATAAAAACCTTCTTGCAGTTTATGATTCCGATTCTATAAATGTTCTTTCAGGAAAATGGGTTGAACAAGCAGCAAAATCTTCCGTCACACCTTGTCCCCTATACATTTTTTCTATCCATGCCGTACCCGATAAAAAGGGAGATTTTATTTGGCTTCATACTCACGGATTATCCAGATATGGTTTAAATGAACTTGATATTTTAGATTCCAAGCCAGATTTTTGTATAGAGCACTCCCTCTTACTTCAAAATTTAGCCTTAAACTTACTAGGAGGAGCCGATAAAAATTGTGCATACATAGGTATATTGGAAGATCACACGCCCATTATCTGTTCTATTATTACTTATAATGACGCATTAAATTACTATCAAAAAAACAATATCGGAATTCCGGAGGCTCTTTCTCCCGATAATAAACATACGGATGACAGTCATCTTGCCGTCTTTGTATTTACTTCAATAGCCGAATACAAGGAAAAAAATTACCGTCATATAAGCGTTTTTGAAAAGAAAAAACTTGAAAATCCCATTTATTTTATTTCGGATATAGAAATGCAAAGGAAAAAGATTTTAGCTGAAGAGCGTTTCGCATTTGTAAAATCACATTTTAAAAACAAAGCATCATCCGTTCTTGTAAAAATATCCATTCCTGTGGATAAGGAATTTTACTCTGCGGAAAATGAAATAGAATATATTTGGTTTGAACTTCAAAAAATTTCCGATACAGAGCTTACCGTAAAATCTATTCAAGATGCCTATTATGTAAAAGGGATAAAGAAAGATACTATAACAAAATACAATATAGAATATATGAGCGATTGGATTATTTATACAGGAACAGAAATGATAACCCCTGATGATGTATACCGTTTATGATAATCTTTTATAAAAATAAACCGGCTCGGAAATTTAAATATAAAACCGAGCCGGAATCTTTTTACACTTTTTTAAATAAACTTATCTTTTTGCTCTTAGAGAATTAAATACAGCCAAAAGAGCAACTCCGACATCTGCAAAGACAGCGGCCCAAAGATTAGTAAGACCTAAGGCACCCAAGGTTAAGAAACCTATTTTTATACCGAAGGCTAAGGCTATGTTTTGCCAAACGATTTTTCGGGTAAACCTCGCCTGTTTTACGGCAGCTGCAACAAGACGGGGATTATCATTCATAAGAACAACATCAGCCGCCTCAATAGCGGCATCGCTGCCTATGCCGCCCATAGCTATACCGACATCGGCACGGGCCAGAACCGGAGCATCGTTTATACCGTCCCCGACAAAGACGACAGAGGCTTTTTTATTCTTAGCCTTAACCTCATCCGAAATTTCCTCAAACCGTGAGACCTTTTCATGGGGTAAAAGCATTGAGGTGTAGTTTTTTATACCTAAATCTTCTGCAATTTTTTTAGCCGCCTTTTCGTTATCACCTGTGAGTATTTCTATTCTTGAAAGTCCCAGCTTGTTTAAGTCTGAGACGGCTTCTTTTGATTCGTTTTTAAGAGTATCGGTTAGGATGAGGCAGCCCATGTATCGGCCGTCATAGGCAACATAGACTTGGGTTCCTCCTATTTCGTCTCCGTATAAAGAAATGTCGCTTCCTATAGATTCGCTTATAAAAGAGTTTTTGCCGGCTAAAAGATTCTTGCCCCTGTAATTTACCGAAATACCCTTTCCGGCTTTTTCGTAATAATCAATAAGTTCTGCATTCGCAAAAGTCTTTGTTTCTTCTTCAGGCAAATTAACAAGAGCACAATCCTGCACAGCCTTAGCTATCGGGTGATGAGAATTAAATTCCGCAAGGGCGGCTAATTTTAAAAGCTCATCCTTTTCTACTTTATCTGCAGGCATTAGAGCTAAGACCTTTAAAACACCCTTAGTGAGGGTTCCCGTTTTATCGAAGACTACACTATCAGCCTTTGAAAGAGCATCAATATAGTCCGCCCCCTTAATCAAAACACCTTTCTTTGCAGCTCCTCCTATTCCGCCGAAATAGCCTAGAGGAACGGAAATTACAAAGGCACAGGGACAAGAAATAACCAAAAATACAAGACCGCGCGAAACCCAAGGCGCAAAGCTTTCCCAACCTGCTAAAGGAATAGAAAAAATAAGAGCATTTACTATGGGCGGTAAAACAGAAAGGAGAACAGCTCCTATTGTAACTATCGGAGTGTAAACCTTTGCAAAGGAGGTAATAAAGCGCTCTACCCTAGCCTTTCTGTTTTGTGCAGACTCAATGAGTTCAAGCATCTTTGAGGCGGCTGTATTTTCTAAAGAAGCGGTTGTCTTTACCGTTATAACTCCTGTTAAGTTTACAAAGCCTGCAAGGACCCGGCTGCCTTTTTCTGCAGTACGCGGAAGACTTTCACCGGTCATAGAAGAAGTATCAAGCTCGGCGCTTCCTTCATAGATGATTCCGTCCAAGGGAATTTTTTCTCCGGCTTTTACAAGCACAAGGGAACCAACCTCTACTTTTGAAGGATCTACAAGTTTTTCTTCTTCACCCGGTTTATAAATACGGGCAAAGTCGGGGCGGAGATCCATGAGGTCGACAATTGACCGCCTCGATTTTTCGACAGCAGAGTGCTGTACCACCTCACCCAAATTGTAAAAGAGCATAACGGCGGCACCCTCGGTCCAATCGCCTAAAATAAAGGCGCCTATGGTGGCAACCGTCATTAAAAAGTTTTCGTCAAAAACCTGCCCCTTTAAAATATTTTTTACCGAGGTCAGTAATACCTTGTAACCTGCAGTAAGCCAAGCCGCTGCAAATAAAAGAATCGAAAAGGCAAGATAGAAATTTTGAATTTTTATTCCGGCTTCCGGAAAAAGAACACGGGTAAAAATACCTGATGCAAACAAAAGGGCTGAAATACCGAATTGAACTATCATCTCTTTTGAAGAGCCGTGATGATGCTCACACCCACAGCCTGAATGATCGTGATGGTCGTGTCCGTGATGGTCATGCCCGCGCATACCGTAATCTTTTGCATTGTGCTCATGCCCGCAACCACAGTGCTCATTGTGACTGTGGTGTTCATTCTCGTGATGGTCATGTTGACAGGCACAATGCTCATCGTGACTATGTCCGTGTTCATTGTGATTGTGTTCGTGATGATCATGTGAGTGATGATCGTGAGAACAACCGCAGTTATTATGATGCTCATCGTGGCTGTGGTGTTCATTCTCGTGATGGTCATCATTGCAGTACCCATGACGGCCGTGCTCGTGGTGCTCATGCCCACGCATACTGTAATCTTTTGCATTGTGCTCATGTCTATAAGAACAATGTTCATCATGTTCATGTCTGTGTTCATCATGATTGTGTTCGTTTTCTTTTTTATAATCCATAATTATCTACCCTCCCTTATATGTTCCAAGCCGACGGAATAGAGGATTCCGACGTGGTTATCGTCTATTGTGTAATAAACCTGTTTTCCGTTACGGCGGCTTTTTACTATTTTAGCCTGCCTTAAAATTCTAAGCTGATGAGAAACAGCCGAAGCGGACATTTCCAAAACCTCTGCAAGGTCTGCCACACAAAGTTCCCCCGAAATAAGAGCGGAAACTATCTTAATCCTTGTGGAATCGCCGAAGTTTTTAAAAAAATCGCTTAAATCGCTCATAGTTTGCTCATCAGGCATCTTAGCCCTCGCATGAGATACCGTTTCTTCATCAGAAACACCTATTTCATCATCTTCTATCATATTACCTCATCTATTCATATGAACAAATGTTCATTTGTTCATCTATCATTATAATAAATTTAAAAAAATTGTCAAGTCCTATCTTGCTAAGAATTACTTTTTCTGTTACAATGTTGAAAGCATAACTTTGTTAAGGAGAAATATATGGAAGTTCAATTGCAAGAGCTTGTTGATAAGATAAAAAAAGACGGAGTTGCTGCTGCAGATGAAAAAGCAGCTGAAATTATCAGAGCAGCAGAGGAAAAAGCAAAAAGTATTATCGAAAAAGCAGAGGCAGAAGCACAAGAAAGCGTAAAAAAGGCAGAAGCTGAAGCTCTCAGATTCCAAAAAGCTGCAGAATCTTCAATAGATCAAGCCAGCCGAAATACTCTTATTTCGTTTCGACAGGGTCTTTTAAATGAACTTAATGCCATTATCAAGGCTGAAACATCCAAAAATTATGACTCATCTGTTCTTAAAAACTTAATTCCCGAAGCAGTCAAGGGCTGGGTAAAGGCTGACAATACGGAAGACTTATCCGTAATTCTTTCAGACAAGGATCTTAAAGAACTTGAATCCTCTTTAGGTGCAGCCTTAAAAGAGCACATTGCTAAGGGTCTTGAACTTAAAGCCGACAGCAAGACCGCAGGCGGATTTAAAATAGGTACTAAGGATGGAGCCGCTTATTATGACTTTTCGGCAGAAGCTGTTGCAGATTTGTTCTCGTCATACCTAAGCCCAAAAACAGCTGAAATTTTAAAGAATGCGGCAAAGGAGCTTTAAAAGGTGGCAACTTATTATTATTTGACGGCCCAACTGCCTTCAATATTTCCTAATCTCCAGCCTCCTATGAGCTTTAAGGCTTTTAAAGAACTTGCCTTGCACTCTCTTTCAAAAAAGGATGCTCAAATTTTGGAAAATTTGTCCCTTGAACCGCCTAGGGAAGACACCTGTACAGGCTCAGCCTATTTGGATAAGTGGTATGAGTTTGAACGCTCCCTTAGAATAGCCCTTGAGCAGGTACGCTCGGCAAAACTAAAATGGGAAGTTCCTATTTCCTATGATGAGAGGATCTTGCTTTCTTCAGCTTTTACACCGGTACAAATTGCAAGAACGGCAGCGGCAATACAAAACCCTCTTGAAGCCGAAACCTTTTTGGATAATGCAAGGTTTCAGGCAGCCGATACGGTAAGAGGTGCAGACAACTTCTCATCTGACGGCGTGTTTTCCTATGCCATTAAACTCCTTTTGAGGGAAAGAGCTTCCAAATTCGAGGCAGTAAAGGGTAAGGAAGAGTATTCTTCAATATACAATACCATTCTTGATGAAGAAAAATAAGCGTATATCCGGGCCTAAAAAATAGACCGGATTATACGCCGATAGGTTGATTATGCCCGGCCGCTTAAAAGACTTGAGATTTAAAATATGGATAGCCTTTTTAACCCTCTTATCGGGTTTTATAAATGTGGGGGCTCTTCTAAGCTTTTCTTTGCCTGTAAGCCATCATACGGGAAACGTGAGTCATCTCGCCCTTTCAATCGGAAATAAAAACATTGAAGAAGCTTTAGCCCTTATTTTCATTATTCTTGCCTTTTTTGCAGGAGCTTTTTTGTCGGGCCTCTTGTTCCACGAAAGAAAATTTGCATTAAAAAAAAGATACGGCATCTTATTGATGAGTCTTGCCTTAATTTTTTTAAGCTTGGCCTTGTTCAAAACCCAAGTGCCCAAAAACCTTAAAACATCAGCCCTAAGCTTTGCTGCCGGAGTTCAAAATGCCATGTTTATCTTTTATGGAGACATCCTTGTAAGAACCACCCACATAACGGGCTACCTCACAGATGCAGCCTTTGCATTGGCTATGTGCCTCCGAGGCAAAAAAGACAAATTCCGGTTTTTTTTATTTTACAGCCTTAACATTCTTTTTTTCTTAAGCGGAGGAATTATAGCAAGCCTTATCAAAACCGACTCGTTTTTTCTAATCGCAGCCGGGCTTTATTTTATTGCAGGCCTTTACTATTTTGTGATGAGGAAAAAAGGGAAAGCATCTTAAACCATTTTAATCCCATTGGCTCTTACGGTATTATATTCTATCTATTTTTTCCTTTAAGGCCTTTTCGACTATGGGAGGAACCATCCCGGAAAGATTTCCCTTGAAAGCTGCCAATTCCTTTATGGAGCTTGAACGCAGTACAAAGTACTTTGTATCGGGAACCATAAAAACGGTTTCTATCTTTTGATTTAAACCCTTATTCATCACGGCAAGATCGAATTCGTAGGAAAAATCGGAAACATTCCGCACTCCGCGGATTAAAACATTTGCCCCAATTTTTTCGGCATAGTTTACTATCAGCGAATTCCAAGTATTTACAAAAACATTATCCCATTTTTGGGTAAGTTCTTCCATCATATTTTTACGCTCTTCGCCCGAAAACAAATAGTTTTTGTTGTTATTTACGGCGATTACTACATGCACCTCGGTGAATATCTTTTGAGCTCTTTCAATTACATTTAAATGCCCGAAGGTGGGCGGATCAAAGGACCCTGCAAAAACAGCTTTTACCATTAGTCTACTCTAACATATTATGGGGGCTTTAATCAACAGGTTATATCTTTTACCAAACAGTTTTTACATCATATAAAGGAATATTTTCGTCAGCAGTTACTATTGTTAAATCATTTTCAATTGCTTGTGCGATTAAAATTCTATCAAACGGGTCATTATGTCTTATATTTTCTTGAAAAGGAAGATTTCGAATTCTATTGAAATCATCAAGAGTAATAGGAAGTTTTATAAATCCGGCACGTCTGCACATGTCATCTATTTCATATACAGTACGAGTAAATTCCAATTTCTTTTTACTTTGTTTTATTGAAATCTCCCAAAACGAAGCATAACTGTAAAAACAAACATTAGATTCAATTCTATCTTTAGCACTTTTCGGCAATCGGGCATCTCCAAATAAATACCAAAGAACTGTATGGGTATCGAGTAAATACTTCATTACATATACTCCGAAAAATCTTCGAGGGGCTCATCAAAATCCGGAGACATATAAAAAGGTTCATTTTTCCAAACGCCAAAAAGAGATTTTTTTTCAGAAACTGCATTTTCTTCAGGAAATTTCAATTTTATCAAACGGATAAAATCAACAACCTCACTTATTGCGGCATGAGGAAGCGTTGCAATTTCTTTTTCTAAAACTGTATAAGGCATATATTACCTCCCATATACTCCTAATTATATAATAAATTCATAAAATTTTCCAGATATCGTTATTGAATTTTTCCTTGTGTTAAATATGAAATTGGGAACAAAATCAGCAGAAAAGTATGGAAAGATAAGCTCTTATTTTACATTGAATTTTATGAAAAATTAAAAGACCAGCTAAAAATAAGTGAGAATATATTTTAACCGGTAAAGCATATCGGAAGAAAACCTTTTATAGAGGTGTCCCAAAATCTTGCTAAAAATCCTATATTGTGCTATTATATGCAAATGATGAAAAGAAAATTTATACAAAAACTTTGTTGTTTTATTCTCATTTTAATATTTTCTCAAGGCAACGCCCCGGTTTTTGCCCAAGAAAATGACAAATCAATTAAAGAAATAAGATCCGATGCCATGGATTTTTATAGAAACGAAATCGCAGCAGCCTCACTAAACGAAATATCTGCAGAAAATTTAGGTGTTTGGCAGGAGGTGCTCAATGCCTCTCTTTTTATGCTCATAAGGAATAATGAGCTTTACCGAGGAAGGATGCGCCTCATTATCGAAGAAAGTCAGATAATCAAATGTAAAATTTACCCTGACGGAACTATCCTGGTAAGTACAGGCTTATTGGACTATATTGAAGCAAAAATTGCAGAAAATTTGGTTGCCTCGCCAAGAAGAATAAAAAACTTAAACATTGAAAGAGAAAAAATGCTTTCCGCCTTTTTAGCCCATGCAGCGGCATCTTTTGCCCTTGACAATATGCCGGTCTATTTTTCTGATCCGAGAAGAAGCGGAGAAAAAAACGGCGAACTTTTAAAATCATATAATTTAACGGCAGACAGCTTTACCCTGATTCTTTTAAAACTTGCAGGATACGATTCAAACATTTTTTATAACCATCTTGAAGAACTAAAAAGAATTCAAACAGATCCCAATTACGCAAAAAGATTTGAAACTTTTTTTACCGATAACTTTTTACCGCAACAGCGGATAAGTAATTTACTTAAACACAAGGATGAGGCCGAAGCCATTGCAGACGAAATTTACTATGTGCTTGATGCCGTCAGAAGCGATGATGAAAATGCCGTTGAAGATGCAAAACAAAGAATCTCAGCCCTGCGGACAGCCTTTCCGAACAATATGTATTTTAAACGCCTGGCAGCAATAGCAGCCCATAAAAAATGGGAGGCGGGACTTTCAAAAGAAAACCTTTTGACTGCCTACCCTGCAGGAATGAAAACTTCAAAAAAACTAAACACCAAATATGAAATCTTAAATTTTGACCCGAAAAGCCTTTTGATAGACCAACGAAAAGAAGATGAAACGGGCATTCCCGGAAATATAAACGATTATGATGAAGCAGTAAGAGCTTATAAAAACTATCTCAATTCAATCGGAGAATCGGGGATGGAGTCATCCTATGCGATGCTTCTTTTTTATTCTCCCAATATCAACGATAAGGCCGAATCCCTTTCTCTTGCAGAAAAAGCATATTTAAGCGAAAGCGGAACGAAAAGTATGATTGCAAGCACAAACTATGCTTCGCTTTTATACCTTTCACAAAAAGATTATACCAAGGCAAAGCTCCTTTTGGAGCCGATGATAAAAAATACGGCAACAAATACGGACAGCCTTTTTTTAATTACGGGAAGCATAATAGATAAAAGAATTATTATTTTTAATTATGCAAGAATGCTTTTTGGTTTAGGCGAAGTGAACAAGGCCTTAAAGGCAAGAGAACAATTAAGACCTCTGATTTTCTCTATGGAAAAATACACGCCCATTATCTTAAAAAAAATTAAACTTGAAGACACCACAGACGATTTAATAGAATATTGGGGAAAACCTTCAGGAATAAAATACAATTATTTTTCCGAAAAATGGTTCTATGATTTTTTAAATGCCGAGGTTTCAATTTCGACTGCAACAAACAACAATATAGAAAAAATTTCGATTTTTGCAGACTCTACTTTGTCGTTGCCGAATGACTTACGAGTAGGCGAAAGCAGAAAATCTTTTGAAAGTTTTTTCGGCCCCTCTCTTTATATGTCAGGAGATTTGGAAAACTATTTTTATAAGGCAAATAAAATTCAGGTTCTTTATTTAAATGGCTTTATAAGACAGATTTTTATCACAAAACTTGAATCATAATATTTGCCATAGTTTATTGTAAGGAATAAAAATGAATACAAATGCAATCGTCTTATATAAAAACCGTCCGGCACTAATAAAAGGACAGACCGACGGTAAATTTGAAATAGAAACGGAAGCAGGAATCAAAAAGGTACGCGAAAAAGATTTTTCTCTTTTAACCACGAATAATTCCGCATCCTTAAAAACCGTTTTAACAGCAGCCTGCCAGGCTCCGGATTTTACGGAAGCAGCCGAGTTTTTTGAAGAAGGCTCTGCCCTCTTTTCGGAGATAGCCGAACTGGTTTGGGAAGATTTAAAACCCGAACAGATGTGGGCGGCGTGGCTTTTGGTATCGGCCTCTCCTCTTTTTATTGCAGAAAGCCCTGACCTTCCGATTAAGATAAGAACAAAGGAAGAAGCCGAGGCAATCGCCGCTGCCGCAATAAAAAAAGAAACCGAAAAACAAGCGGAAGAGCAAGAAAGAAAAGACTTTATAAACGATCTATCCAAATTTATAAAGGAAAAAAAGGGAGAAACTTTCGACTTAAAAAAATATTCTCACTTTTTGCAGGAAATAGAAGCCCTCGCCTTGGAAAAAACCGACAAGTCAAAGCTCTTAAATGAAGCTCACTTAAAAGAAACTCCGGAATCGGCTCATAAGATTTTAATCCGGACAGGCTATTGGAAGATCGAAAAAAATCCTTACCCCACCCGCTTTAAGCATCCTTTAAATTCTCCAAAGCTGGACCTGCCTCCTATCGAGCATAACGAAAAATACGAAGACCTCACACATCTTACAGCCTATGCAATCGACAATGAAGGCAGCACCGATCCCGACGATGCCGTCTGCTTTGACGGAGAACACTTATGGATTCATATTGCGAACCCGGCCGACATAATTACCCCCGATTCCAAAAGCGATATAGATGCAAGAAAACGGGGAGCCACCCTCTACATTCCTGAAGGAGTGTCCCGAATGTTGGGAGAATCGGCAGTAGATGCCTTTGCCCTCGGTCTCCACCCCGATTCCTATGCCCTGTCGTTTAAACTAAAATTAAACGAGGCGGCGGAAATTCTCGACGTAGATATTTTGCGTACCAAGATAAGGGTGAGCTGTATAAGTTTTGAAAAGGCTGATGAAGAAAAGACGAGTGCAAGCCTAAAGTCTCTTTTTGAAATAGCGGAAAAAAACAGAAAAAAACGGGAAGCGGCCGGAGCAGTTTCGATAGACATGCCCGAAGTTCAAATAAAGGTAGAAACCGAAAATGAAACTCAAAAAGTTTTTATAAACCCCTATAATTTTACCGAATCTTTTTTGATGATAAAGGAAATGATGCTCCTTGCAGGAGAGGCAGCTGCCCGCTTTGCCTTTAAAAACAATATTCCCTTTCAATTTGTAAGTCAGGAAGCTCCCGAACTTCCTAAAAAACTTCCCGATGGGCTTGCAGGCGAATACCGAAAAAGAAAGACGATGCGGCCGAGAAATGTCGGCACAATTCCTGCAATGCACTCTGCCCTCGGAATTGCAATGTACAGCCAAATTACAAGTCCCCTCCGCCGCTACGGCGACTTGGTTGCCCACCAACAGCTTTTAAAATTTATCGACGGAAAAGAGGTGATGAAAACCGATGACCTTCTTATGCGTATAGCCGCAGGAGACATTGCAGGCAAAAATTGTTCTTATGCCGAAAGAGCATCCCGCCAACACTGGACCTTGATCTATCTTTTACAAAATCCTGACTGGCAGGGAGAAGCCGTAATCCTCGAAACAATAAAAAACACGGCCCGCATTTCAATTCCGTCTATCGGCTATGAAACCGAGATGAGATTAAAAAAAGAATTATCGATTAACGAGCGCATAAACGTAAAAGCGGAGGATATAGATATTCCGAATCTGAGTGTAAGATTTGTGCAAGTGTAAAAGGACAAGACCTATGCAAAATGTTTTTTATTCTTTAAGAGAATTGGATAAAAGAGCCGAAGAAGATTTTAATTTAAAAAACGGAATCTTAATGGAAAATGCCGCCCGCGGTTCCGCAGAAAAAATTAAAAATCTTTTTCCCCTAAAAAAAGGAGAAGCAAAAAAAACTTTACAGATTCTTTGCGGTTCAGGCGACAACGGCGGGGACGGTTTAGCCCTTGCAAGAATCTTGGCCGATGATTTTAATCTTCATGTCGTACTTTTAAAAGAACCTAAGTCGGAACTGTGTAAGCTGCAATACGAAAGATTAAAAGCCTTGAATATCAAAACAGCAAAAAATATCCTGCCCGAATCTGATCTTCTTTTTGATGCATTTTTAGGAACGGGCTTAAAAGGATTTTTAAAAGAAGAGGATAAAAAAACAATAGAAAAGCTAAATAAGGTCAAGGCTTTTAAGATTGCCTGCGATATACCGAGCGGCTTAAACCTTGATGGAGAAGCAAGTCCCGATGCTGTTGTATGTAACATGACCTTTTCGATGGGCGCATTAAAGGAGGCCTTTTATTCCGATGAAGCAAAGGATATTACGGGAAAAATCGAGGTGATAGACCTTGGCCTCTCCCGCTCCTCCTACGAGAAAAAACAAAGAGCCGATGTTTTTTTACTCGAAAAAGAAGACTTAAAGCTCCCTTCAAGAAAAAAACAAAACACCCATAAGGGAACTTTTGGGCATGCAGGAATAATTATGGGAGAAAAAAGCGGAGCCTCTCTTTTGGCTGCCTCTGCTGCCTTGGAGTTCGGCTCAGGCCTTGTAACATTGATAGGGGAAAATCCGGAAAGTCCTAAAAACCTAAAAGCAGATTTTATGTATGACGGCAAATTTGAAGTCTGCAAATCAGGCATAAATAAATTTACAAGCATAGCCATAGGTCAAGGCCTTGGAAGAAAAAACGACGATCTTTTTTCCGTTCTAAAAATAAAAGAATCACAATCTATTCCAATGGTTCTTGATGCAGATGTTTTTTATTATAACGAATTAAAAGAAATTTTACCGAAACTAAGCTCGGCAGTTTTAACTCCTCACCCAAAAGAATTTTCCTCACTTTTAAATATCGCAAATCTTGGAAATTTAAGCATTGAAGAAATACAAAAAAAACGCTTTCCCTTAGCCTTAACTTTTTCAAAAAAATTCCCTAAACTTGTCCTAGTCTTAAAGGGGGCTAATACCTTAATCGCCCATAACGGAAAAATATTTATCAACACGCTGGGCTCTCCCGCTCTTTCAAAGGCGGGGTCGGGAGATGTGCTCACAGGTCTTATATGTTCCCTCTTAGCCCAAGGGTACAGACCCCTCGATGCCGCAATTACAGGAAGCCTCGCCCACAGCCTTGCTTCTCAAAATACAAAAGCAAGCTACAGCTTAACGGCAAGCAAGCTCATCAAAAATTTGGAAAAATTGGAAGGTGAGCAATTAGAAGAAAACAAAATAATCGGATCAGGTAAAATAAAATGAAGCAGTTTAAACTTATTTCGGATTATAAACCCTCAGGAGATCAGGGAGAAGCCATCAAGGCTCTTTCAGAAGGGATAATTGCAGGCGATAAATTTCAAACCCTTAAAGGAGTTACGGGCTCGGGGAAAACTTTTACAATGGCAAATATAATTCAAGCCGTGCAAAAACCGACCCTCATCATAAGCCACAACAAAACCTTAGCAGCCCAGCTGTACAGAGAATTTAAAACCTTTTTCCCGGAAAATGCCGTCGAATACTTTGTCTCTTATTACGACTACTATCAGCCGGAAGCCTATGTTCCTGCCCGCGACCTTTATATAGAAAAGGACGCTTCAATAAACGACGAGATTGACCGCCTCCGTCTTTCGGCAACTTTCAGCCTTATGGAAAGAAAGGATGTTATAGTAGTTTCTACAGTTTCATGTATTTACGGTTTAGGTCTTCCCGAATCGTGGAGGGATTTACGCATAACCATAGAAAAGGGCGTGAACACCGAAATCGAAAAATTAAAAAAACAGCTTATAAGTTTGCAGTACGAAAGAAACGATGCAGTCCTCGAGCGGGGCCGCTTCCGCGTCAAAGGCGACGTTATGGAAATTTTTCCGGCCTACATGGAAGATGCCTACAGAGTCGAATTCGATTGGGAAGAAATCGTACGCATAAGAAAATTCAATCCTATTTCCGGAGAGGTAATTCAAGAATATGAGGAGCTTTCCATTTATCCTGCAAAGCACTTTGTAATGCCCGAAGATGCCATTCCCAATGCCCTTGAAAGAATAAAAAAAGAATTGGAAGAAAGGCTGAACGTTTTACACAAAGAAGGAAAACTCCTTGAAGCCGAAAGGTTAAAAACCAGAACCGAGTACGATATAGAAATGCTTTCGGAGATGGGCTATTGCCCCGGCATCGAAAACTACTCGGCTCCCATAGCAAACAGAAAACCCGGAGAGCCTCCCGCAACCCTCTTTCATTATTTCCCTGAAGACTTTTTATTGTTCATGGATGAAAGCCATGTTACCTTTCCGCAGGTAGGAGCCATGTATGAGGGAGACCGGAGCAGAAAACAAAACCTTGTCGACTTCGGCTTCCGTCTTCCCTGCGCCTTAGACAACCGCCCCTTAAAAATCGACGAGTTTGAAAAGATGCTGAATCAGGCAGTCTTTGTTTCCGCAACGCCGGGCCCAAAAGAAATAAAATATTCTACACGCATTGTCGAGCAAGTAATACGCCCCACAGGTCTTTTAGATCCTATCATCGAGATTCATAAAAGCGAAGGACAGATGGAGCATATCTATGATGAGGTTATGAAGCGCATTGCAAAAAAAGAAAGAAGCTTGATTTTGACCCTTACAAAAAAAATGGCCGAAGACCTCACGGATTATTTAACCGGCCTTGCCTTAAAGGTAAAATATATTCACAGCGAGGTTGAAACAATAGAGAGGGTCGAAATCTTAAAGGGACTGCGTGCAGGGGAATTCGATGTGCTTATAGGAATCAACCTTTTAAGAGAGGGTATCGACTTACCCGAAGTTTCTTTTATAGGAATTCTCGATGCAGACAAGATAGGTTTTTTGCGCTCTACTACGAGTCTTATTCAGATTGTAGGACGTGCCGCCCGAAACGAAAACGGCAAGGTTGTTATGTATGCCGACAGAATAAGCGATGCGATGAAAGAAACAATCGAAGAAACAAACCGCCGCCGCTCAATTCAGGAAGCCTATAACAAGGAACACGGTATAACGCCCAAGACAATAAAAAAAGCCATCGAAGATATTTTAACCAGAGAAAACGAAATCAAAAAAGAAGCAGCCCTTGCAGAGGCCGGCCCCCTTATAAGCAGCCTAAATATTTTAAACCCTGCCGACAGAAAAAAACTTATCAAAAAACTCGAAGCCCAAATGGCAGAATACGCCGACATGCTCATGTTTGAAGAGGCTGCCGTTATAAGAGATAAGATAGAAGAAGTAAGAAGAATAGGAAGCTAGGAAGCCGGTAGGAATTTATGGATATAAAAATTTTAAATGTAGGAAAAAAATACGGCACATCGCATATTACAAAGGCGCTTGACTCTGTAAGCTTTACAGTAAAAAGCGGTGAGTTTATTGCGATTATGGGGCCGTCGGGTTCCGGAAAAACGAGCCTTTTAAACATCATTGCTGCAATCGACACGGCTACGGAAGGGAGCGTTCTTTTCGGAGATTTTGAGCTTACAAAAGCTTCAGCTGCAAACCTTGCCGAATTTAGAAAAAACAACTTAGGCTTCGTCTTTCAAAATTACAATCTCCTTGACACCTTAACCTTAGAAGAAAACATCTTACTTGCGTTGAGCCTTAACAAGCAAAGCAAAAAAGAAATGTTGGAGCGGGCAAAGGAATTACAAGAGAATTTCGGGATTTACGGACTTCGCAACAAATATCCGCATGAGGTTTCAGGCGGAGAAAAACAGCGCTGTGCCTGTGCACGGGCTATTGCAAATAAGCCCGGCCTTGTCTTGGCAGATGAGCCGACCGGAGCCTTAGATTCTCATTCGGCACAAATTCTTTTAGAAACCTTTCAAAAAATGAACAGCGAAATGCACACCAGCATTTTGATGGTAACACATGACGTATTTTCCGCTTCTTATGCTAATTATCATTTATAATAAAACGCCCGATTATAGTTTTGATGAATATGTTAAATTAATAGAACAAGAATTAACTATAACCGAAAGAATTACGCACACGATTTACACCGATGGTCAATCGGCTTTACCTCTCTTTTTAAAAAAAGAAATGGAAATGTCCGATACGGGATATAAAAGATATTATTACCCGACCCACACCTTTTTGCTTTTAAGCGATTATAATGAACTCCGCTCGTCCTTAGACTTAAAACCTGTAAATATAGCACAAGGAGAATATATTCTTCACACCAAAAAAGTACTTTTAAAATTTTTAGATAGCTTTGATAAAGATAAGAGCATATCACTGAATGGAAACTTTTTAAAATGCAAGACCGTTTATGATGAAGGCATTTCGCAAAACGGACACTACGGAAGCGACTACATTCTTGTAGTTGCCGATTCGTATAAAAAAGATTTAAACCCATTTTATTCCGTTACGGCTTTGCGTTTTGATAATGAACTTTCCGATTCATTATTAAAGGAACTGAAAAACCCGGATAAAACGGACGGAGAAGGTTATGCACCGGGTGATGATAAAATAATGACGATGGCCGATGATTATTTGGTAAGCCGCCGATTTCTTTTTACTGAGGTACTCCCGATTATCACCATGATTTCCTTTGTGCTTTTTTACATTGCAGCAAGTTTTATGTGTGCAGTTTTAACCGTGCTTTCCATACAACAACTTTCGGATGCAGTAAAATACCGCTTCCGCTACACAATTCTTTTTCAATTGGGACTTTCGCCTTCAGACTTAAAAAAATTGATTTTAAAACAGCTCGCCTTTTATTTTTGTATTCCGGCGCTTTTAGGTATTCTATTAAGCGGAATGATTACCGTTTTTGTAGGCAACTTCTTTTGGTTTCATACAGGCCTTCTTGCCTCAGGTTTTATTCATTTTATATTCACCCTCATTCCGTTTTTTGTCATATACGGAATTTATTTCGGTATAACTTATAGACTTTTTATAAAGAATACGGAATTAATATGAAAATAGCATTTTTAGATAGAGACGGCACCATCAATGCAGACTATCAAGATAAATTTTTAGAAACTCTCAAGTGCTTGAAAAATTAAAACTTATAATATAAAATATCGAAAAAGGAATTATTATGTTAAAAACAGGTATTAAGGGAAAAGAAGAAATTATCGTAAATGAAAATCATTCAGCTGAAAGTTTGGAAAGCGGAACACTGAAAGTATTCGGCAGCCCTGCGATGATTGCATTAATGGAAAAAACTGCATGGAAAAGCGTGCAGGATTATTTGGAAGAAGGACATGGAACTGTCGGCATCTTATTGGAAATAAAGCATGTTTCTGCAACGCCGCTCGGTATGAAAGTTTATTGCGAAAGCGAACTTACCGGCATAGACGGAAAAAAGCTTATCTTTTCGGTAAAGGCCTATGACGAAACAGGTTTGATCGGAGAAGGAACACACGAGCGCTTTATCGTCAACAATGAAAAATTTCAAAAAAAGACAAATGAAAAGATGAAGTAAATATTGGGGAGATGACGGCGTATCTCCGCAATGGAGAATTGATATGAAAATAGGAACTAAGATTATATAAATGATGATAATTTATGAAGGAGAAAATAAATGAAAAAAACGGCTTTATTAATTTATGAAACCTATTGTAACTTTGAGATTAGTGTTGCTCTTGAAGGTTTAGCTTTAAAAAATAAAGAGGTAGTAGTATTTGCCAAATATAAAGATTTAATTAAAAGTGAAGAAGGTTTAACTGTATTACCAGATAGATCAATTGATGAAATAATTATTGATGAATATGATAGCCTTCTATTGCCTGGTGCAGCCGATATTAGATCTGCAATAGAAGATAAAGATATTTTAAATTTTATAAAAAAATTTAAAGATAAAATAATTGGCGCAATATCAATTGCTCCTATCTTACTAGTAAAAACCGAAATGCTTAATGGAAAACCGTTTATGGCAGGAGTAAATAAAGAAGATTTATTTGAAGAAGGATTTACAAACGAAGATCTTGATAAAATGAAAGGATGGGACGATTGTATAAAAAATCCTATAGAAGATGGATATATTGTAACAGATAAGATAGTTACATCTATTGCATTTAATTTTGCAAAGTTTGGACTTCAATTTTGTAAAATGCTTGGCCTTGACATACCGCCCCAAATCTTTGGGCTGTAGTAAATCTTTTATATATCAATTGTTTTTAACTCAATCATCTAATGCCCTAAGATATAGTATAAAACAACACAGCAACATTCTTTACTCCTTTACCTGAATAGCTGTATAAAATTTTCAGGCGAACATACGCGTAATTGAGCCGCTTTATAGTCGGTAGTATTTCTCGTTATAATGTATGCCTGTATCTATAAACACTTTTTTTATCATAAATACTTATCCGATAAGGCTTCAGTTAAAAGCTCATTATAGGGCTTTCCATTATCAGTGAACATACCGGATAATGACTCAGTCAAGGGAGCATTTAAGCTATTACCTGTAAGAAAAGTTTTTTTTGCACCGGAAATATGTTCTAGATACTCACTTACAAGTTTGGAAATACTGCGGTTTTCTTTTTTTGCGTATCGTTTTGCACTTTCCACTATATCCTTATCTATCGTCAGTGTCAATTTTGTAAGCATTAAAAACCTCCACATATGTAGTATATACCAAAAAACACATATCCGTCAAGATTTCCGGTTATTAATTTTTCCCATATATAAGGCATCATAAAAATTATTTTAAAAATAATATAGTAAAAGCATTGACAATACCTAAAAGGTATGTTACTATAAGATATATAGAAAATCGATAGGTGTCTTATGGATAAAATAATTTTAGGAATTTTACTGCTACGCAGGATGACTGCATACGAAATTAAAAATGTTATCAAAAATAATTTTAAGTCTATGTGCAGTGATAGCCTTGGAAGCATTCAGGCAGCTCTTAAAAAATTGCTTGAACTGAATATGGTTAGTTTTGAAGAACTGGTCGAAAAAGGAGTAAATAAAAAAAGATACTCAATAACCGACATCGGGCAAAAGGCATTAATAGATTGGATAAAGGTGCCGCTTAATACTTCAAAAACTAAGAATATGGATTTTGCAAAACTTCTTTTTATGGGTTATGTTCCGAAGGAAAACCGGAAATATTTGATCAATCAAATTATTGTCTCCTTAGAAAAAGACTATGCAGCATTAAAATCCGTAAAAGAGTCAATAAATGTTGAAGATGAAAGAGCAGCTTTAAAGAATTATTTACTTACCGATAAAGAGTATCAAAAAAGAATTAAAGCATTGCATAAAAAAAATATATCCGAAAGCATCGAAGACATCGGTACATTCACGATGGCTGCCTTGGACTATGGAATCGACATCGCTGCTTTTAATATAGAATGGTTTAAAAAATTAAAAAAAAGAATATAAAGAACAAACAGGCATTAAAGGAATTCCGTATGAAAAAAATAAGACAAGCACAAGAATCTGATAGAAACAAAATTGTCGATTGCATTCTCGATGCATTTCAAAAAGATTTTTCCGAATTTATAAATAAAGTCGGAAAGAATAAAGTAGAAAGTTTTCTTAAAGAATGCATAAGAATAAATTGTTTTTATCTGATAGAAACTGAACAGGAAATTATCGGAGTTTTAGCACTTTCAGATATTAAAGGAAGAGCTATAAATGGAGCAAAAAAAGCAGCTCAAAAATATTTCGGAGCCTTTGTCGGCCGGATTTTATACATGGCAAATTTCAAAGACTTTGAAATTAATTACTGTAAATCGGAAACTATAGGCTTTATAGAATTTGCAGCTGTCAGACAAAAATTTCAAGGCCGAGGTATCGCTTCTTTTTTGATAACAAAAGTAATATCCGAAACAAGTTATACAAACTATCTTTTGGATGTGGTAGATACAAATTATGCAGCAATTAATTGCTATACTAAATTAGGTTTTATCGAAATAAAACGAGATAAAGTTATGTTTGGCAAGCAAAAAGGATTTAAAGAAAAAATATTTATGGAGTATAAAAAAGAAGATGAATAACACAAATAGAACTAAACGAAATATAATTATTTTTACAATTTTCAGTACCCTTTGCGGCTGGATAGGATATTTTGTCGATAAATTATATTTAATAAGTTTTTTGGTATATCCGGTCGTTACTATAATTGTTATTTTACTGGGCGTAATAACAAAAGGTATCAGATTTTCCAATATGAGTATAGGTCTTACGGCCTATTTCGGAATTTTGTTTACACAGATTACAATTCAATTTATAAAAAATATATTTGAAGAATCCGTGTGGAGAGCTTATCTTACAAATCAATTATTAAAGTTAAAATTATCCGATTTAAAAATATATTTGCTTATCGGATTTATATGGCGGCTTTGGCATTTGCCTTATATTATGATATTTCTTTCCGAAAGTGAAATACAAAATACTTTACCTGTTGGAAGATTGACATTTTTTTTGATAGGAACAATCGTAGTTACAGTTTGGACGATAATGTATACGGAAATTTTCAGAATTACAAAATCCGTATGGCCGTTGGTTATTGCTCATACCATGGAAGACGCGGTAATAAATCCGTTACTTTTATTGGGTATTGTCTCTTTGGTAACGGGTTTTAAAGATTGTTTTAACACGACAATAAATGAATACACGCAAAAGGTAAGAATGACAAGAGCGCTTGAATTGCTTTATAATGATGAATTATCCATTGTAGAAATAGCACAGGCGGTCGGCTACTACGGGGACGGCTATTTTCAAAAAGCGTTTAAAGAAACCTACGGAATCAGCCCTGCCCGGATGCGGAAAGATTTGTAAGACACCTTTTAAAAATCTATACCTAATTTTTTAGAAGGGACTTTATATATTTAGCCCCCATAAGCGGAATATTTTTTTAAGCCTTTTTTCCATACTATTGCACAAAAAACACTTAATACCGCTATCCAACAAGCGGCTTTAAGCAAATAGAAGAAAGCTCCATAAAGCGATTCGTTATCAAGCAAAAAACTTACGGGGATATGGGAAATAAAGGCAAAGGGTAAGTTTTTTAAAACCTTAAATACCGATTCGGGCAAAAGGATTAGCGGAAAAATAATACCGGCAGAAATATTTTTAAGTACCCTTATCGAAGTGTAAAGTGAAGAAACACGCGAAAAGTAAAAGCTGTATAGAGCTATCAAAAAATCGATTAAAAAATTGATAAGATAACCTGCAAATAAAAAGAGCGTAAAAAACACAATCTTCCATGTAAAAAAATTAAACACAAAATAAGGCGACAGTAAAAAATATAAAATCAAAATAGGAAGAGCATTCATCGTAATAAAAACAAAACGATGCGGTAAATCGGAAGCAAGTTGGTAAAGTGCATAATTATACGGTTTTATAAGATAGGTATTTAAGGTACCGAGCCTTATGTCGTCCGAAACTTTAAATATAGAAACGGTTGAGGTGATATTGTATGTTATTAAGGTTAAAAAATAATAAGAAACAATTCCGCCTGCTTCAAGAGGCATATCCGTACTTTGATAACTGACGGCAAGCCATAAAAGCACATTAACAGTAAAAGGAAAAAGCGAAAATATAAACCCCGAAATAAAATTAACCCTGTACTCCAATTGATTAGCTAAACTTGTCTTAAAAACTTTATAATAGATATTCATAATTCTTCCCTTAAAATAATTAAATAAAAAATCAGCCGGCCGCCGTATATAATTTTCTGATAACATCTTCCATCGATATATTTTCAATGGTAATATCGCTTAACTCTTCGATAAAATCATTGGAAATACTTTTTAATATATCCAAGCTATCTGAAGCATCGGCAGAAATTTTAACGGTATCTTCTCCTCTTTTTTCTGCAAAAAGCCCTTCCCTTTCGTGCAAGATTTTTATAATTTTTTCAGCGTTTGGGAATTTTAATTTTAGTATAAAGTATTTTTTATTTAAAAACTCGTTTTTAAAATGAACAAATGAATCGGAATATATTTTTTCTCCGTTGTTTATTAAAATCAATTCGCTGCAAAGAGAAACAATGTCGTTAAAATTATGACTTGTCAATATAAGCGTGGAATGATATGTACTGCAATACTGTTTTAAAAAATCCCGTATAGCATATTGTGTAATGATGTCGAGTCCTATTGTAGGCTCATCAAGAAAAATAAGTTTCGGTTTATGAATGAGAGCTGCTATCAATTCCATCTTCATTCGCTCTCCCAAAGAAAGCCGCCTCACTTGAACGTTCAGCTGTTTTTCGACACCGAGTATTTCGATCATCGTGTTAAGCGTTTTTTTATAATCGGCATCTTCAAGTTCGTAAATAGTTTTATTCAATTCAAAAGAATCCACAGCCGGCAAGTCCCACCAAAGCTGACTCTTATTTCCCATCACCATTGAAATTTGACGCAAATATTCTTTTTTCTTTTCAAAAGGATTGAAATTCAATGCGGAAATCTTTCCTTCCGTCGGAAATATTAAACCCGACAGCATTTTAAGCGTTGTCGTTTTTCCTGCACCGTTTAAACCGATTAAACCCGTTATCGAACCTTGATGAATTTGAAAAGAAAGATTTTTAACGGCAGACTTATAAAGTTTTTCCCGCTTAAATATATTTTTAATGCTTCCTTTAAGACCTGCATCTTTTTTATAATAAGCATAAGTCTTGCAAATATTTTCTGCAACAATACTGTTCACATTATTAACTGCCTGATCCGACATAGTGCTTTACTCCTCTTTTAAAAATAAAATTTGACAATATAAAAAAGAAAAAACTCGAAACAAAAGAAACCCCGATGTAGTACCTCGGTAATTTTTCTACGGCAAATAAAATCGGAAAATTAAAACAAATAAAAAGCGGAACAACAAATATGAGTATTTTTTGAATCAAGCCGGGATATATCTGCATGGGTTTATTTCCGATTGTAATGAGTTCCGAGCCTATTCCCATAACAATATCCATTCTCATAAACCAAAAAGCTAAGCTCATCAATATAAACATAATCGAATAAATTAAAAAAAAGCCGTTAAGCGAAAGCAAAATATAAAGCGATAATTTTAATGGCGTCATTTCTATATCGAGTTCGATAAAACAATAAATTAAACCTGCAATATTTATGAAGATATTTTTTATTTGAGGAATATCGAATTCGTTAAACGAAATAGTAAAACGCGGCGGCAATGGCTTTAGTAAGATAAAATCCAAGGTGCCGGTATTTATCATTTCGGGTAATCTTTTTAATCCCGGTACTATCAAAAAAGTAAAAAGTGAATCCATAAGTCCGCCTTGAAAGGTAAGCATCAGCATTCGGTACTTATCCCAACCGTTCACCGTTTTTGTGTGAATAAAAATAGTGTTTATAAAAATTAGATACATCAGCATCCATACAAGTTCAAAGGTTCCGCCGCTTATAAAATTAAATTTATATTCCATTAAATTCATAAGGGAACCTTTAAAATATGCCTTCGATATTAAAAAATATTTTTTCATCGCACTCTACTCGTCTAAAATTTATGATGAATACTATCACAAAAGAGCGACAACTATATGTCGTAATTGGAGAAAAAAGTTTTAAATTTTACCTAGAGTAAACACTCCATCAGCTATGCTGTCATAGGAGGAGCGGTGTGTTATCATTAAAATAAGTTTTTGCGTTTTAAGTTCGGATAAAAGAGAGCTTAATGCGAGGTTTGTTTCAGAATCGAGGGCATTTTCCACCTCATCGAATAAGATAACCTCGCCGGTTTGCAAAAAACAGCGGCTTAAGGCAAGACGCTGAATTTGCCCCTGCGAAAGGATATGTTCTTTTCCGCCCAATTGTGTGTCAAGCCCCTTGTCCAGCACATCGATAACCTTATTTAGTTTTGTTTTTGTCAAAACATCGTTTATTGTAAGCATATCGGCTTTTTTACCGAATAATAGATTTTCTTTTATAGTACCGGAAAAAATAAAAGGATTTTGACTTATATACGAAAGCCTTGAAGCAATATTAAAAAAAATAATCTTACCTTCTAATACCGATTCAGTTTTAAGACTAATATTTCCCGAAATAATATTAAAAAGACTAGTTTTGCCTGAACCGTTCTCTCCCTTAATAAGATAAAGACCTGGGAATTTAAACTCGGTATTTAGATTTTTAAAAAGAAAATTATTTTTTTTATAAGCAAAACTTACATTTTCTATTTTGATTTTTTTTATGTTTGAAGTATCTTTTTCTTCTTTTATGAGCGAAAAAAAATTTTGTCTTTCATCAAAAATACTTTTTAAGCGCTCTACCGAAACAAAGGAAACTATAATTCCCTTATAAGTTTCGGCACATGAAGAAACAAGGCTTCTAAATTTTTGAGAATACATGAGGGCTGCGGTAATAGTGCCGACGGTGTTTTTTCCTTCAAGAACGGTTAAACCGATAATGGCAAATAAAGAAATGTTTATGGTAAAATTAGTAAAAAAAGAAGCAGAGGAAGACTGCATTCCGATAATTGTAGATTCTTTTACGTGAATAAAAATATATTTTAAAATATTTTTAAACTTATAAATAAAAAACTTTTGCGAAGAATGATTTTTTATCTCCTGTAAACCCCGTATCGTTTCGCTAATATAGGCAGTATACTCATCCTGCCTTTTACGCTGAGCTTCATTTACCGCAGCCTGCTTTGTTCCAAAATATTTTGCCAAAAAAACGGGAATAACCGAAACTATGAGCGTAAGACAAAAAATAAAAATATCTATTTTAAAGAGCCTAAAACCTATTATACCCATCATAATAATGGAGGTAATTATCGAAGGAATTTGATAAGTATAGATACCCGTCATTATGCCTAAATCTGATAAAAAAAGATTTAAAAGTTTACCCGAATCCTGCTCGGAACTTCCCTTAGGCGGTAAATGTAAGAGGTTTAAATAAAGACGGCTTTCGGTATAAACGGTCATTTTACGCTGAAGCAAAAACCGGAACCAAGAACTTAAAAGCGAAAAAGCAAGCCCTGCAATTTGGAAAAGAATAATGATCTTTAAAAAGGAAAAAAAAGCCGTCCTATCTTTTAAGGTTAAAGCATCGATTATCTTCCCCGTAAATAGAGGTTCAAAGGTGGATGCATAATTACCGATAAGAGAAAAACAAAGAAGAAAAAACAAGGCCAAAAAAAACGGCTTTATAAATGAGGCAGCCCAACGAGATAATTTTGTATTCATTCCATTTTAAGTTATTCTTCTTTTTTCAAAATAATAACGGGGACATTTTATATCCGCCGTAAGAGTATCGCCTGTGTGCTCATAAATAAAACGCAAACAACGGCTGTACACCTTATGACATTCGTTATAGTATTCTTCCGGGCAGGTTTTGCACGGCGAGTTTTCGGCAAAAATATTCCGCTCGGGCGGATTAAGCCATTTTTGCATAAGTTCCCCGTTCCAACATTCTGCAAGGCTTTGCGTTTTTAAATCTCCCAATACATACCGCTTATCGTAAGGAAGCTGTTCGCAAATAAAAACTTCACCGTTCGGCATTAGGGTTAAAGAAAAACGCCCCGCATTACAAATTGCTCTTTTTTCAAAGATATTTTCTTTTGTAACCTGCTCGACTATTACAGGCTCATCATAGGCTTTTTCAAATCCGCCTGCCGTAAGCTCCACATCCTTATGTGCTTCTTTAAATTCTTTGACAACACCGCTCGCTCTTTTCATTTGCTCATCACTCGGATAAAGATCATCGGTATGCCGCGTACCGCTTCTTCCGTATTGAACAACCTGCATCCGTTTAATTCCCAAATCGTTAAGAAGGTTTAAGTAATCGGCTAAGCCGTCTGCATTATACGAAGTTAAAACAGCCTTTACACGCACTTCAATACCGTGTTTTTGTAAGTTTTTTATCATTTGAATTGCTTTTGAAAAATACTCATCATCGGTGATACCTAAAACATTTTTAACTATTTTACCGTCGGCGGCATCAAGGCTTATCTGCATTCCCCTTAAGCCCGCCTTTTCACGCAATTTTTTTATTCTGTCTTCACTTATAATCGATTTAGTTGAAAGAGAATATAAAAGCCCGTGCTCGTATAAACTTTGCATAAGCTCATCTATGTCGGGGCGGAGCATGGGGTCTCCTCCTGTGAGCATAAAACTTTCGCATCCGGTTTCTTTTAGTTCTTTAAAAATAATATTTAAACGTTCAAGCGGGATTAATTCTTTTACAGGCACAAGGGGATGGTAACAGTACTTGCACTTAAAGCCGCAGGAGGTCATCACGTTATAATTTACCGAAAGAGGAGCTGAAAGCCGTAAATCACGCGGATCAAAAATAATTTTTTCTTTAGGAATTATAAAGGCTGACGGATCGGGATAACGGTTTTGAGTTTGTTTTAAAATAGCAGGTTTTACTTCGGAAATATCCATAACCAAGGGCTGAATATTGGTACGTTTTTCGAGAGCTTCAAGCGAATTAAAAAGTAGTTTTTTATAATCAACATCATCATTTGATTCCATTCCAAAAACATAAGCCATGTTATTTGCAACTTCGCCGAAGGTATGTTCACCGTCAAAGAGTAAGAGCATAATAACTTCTTGCGGAAGCAAAATACTTACCTTATCGGGAGAATAAAAAAAGTCATCTATTGTATATGCAACACAGCGGTGTTCTTCTTTTCTAAAGCGAAGTTCGGGGTTATAGATTAGTTTTTGATTCGGGTTGAAGTTTTGCATGGAATCTTTTTATTTTAAAATAAACCTATGGTTTTCCCGTTAGAGCAGCCGTAAAAACATTTCGATGCACAAGATGAAGCAGCACAGCCTTCCGCACATGCGGATGCTATACCGCATGGTTTGTTGTCTTTTACTGTACTGCTTACAGAACATCCCGGCTGACATTTTAGGGAACAATAACTAAAAACAAAGAATTTCAAAACCGAATCCATAGCCGTATCTTCAGGTTTATAATCAAGTTCACCGTTTTTTATTTTTTGTTTCAGATCGGATAAATTCATAATCACCCTCCGGTGTTTTATAGATTATTTTCTAACTGATTAAAAATTTCATATAATTCAGCAGAATATTTTTTTATCAATTCATAATCATCGGAATTTATTTGAGATTTTATTTCGTTAAGCCAGCCTACGGTTTGCTTATCGTTTTCTTTTTGCTCTTGGGTACGTTCTTCATTTGAAATTTCTGCAAGAGTTTTTTCGATTGTATCGGCAACTATTCCATATTGTAAAACGGCAAGCTGTAAATGCCCCAGTTTAGGATTGAGACCGTTTTGCTTAAAAATCTTTTGTATTTTTTTGGGAGGCGTTTTTTTACATATAGACTTAAAAAGATCAGACATACTTATTTCGTTGTCAACTGCTATCCAAGCCTTTATATCGGCTGCCGTTATTTCGGCAAAAAGCCTTTCATGATTTTCAATAAAACTTTTTACATTGTCTTCGCTTAAAACGGCTTTATCATAATTACTTACCGTACACGACAAAATAAGGATATGCAGAATAAAAAAGAAGAAGCTGCAATCAATAATTTTTTTCAATTTATTTTCCTCCAAAGTATTTATTTTAAATAAATTTTATTTAACCTAAAGCCATACTTATGGGGCAGGATAAAGTACATGTCGCACAAGAAACAACCGCACAAGACGGGGCACAGGAAACACCGCAATTTTTAAAGTCAGACAACCTAATCGTTCCGTTTATTGTATTTGATGAACAGCCGTTGCTGCAAGATTTTCTACATACACCAGTTAAAAAATAAGAATTAAAATAAGATGCAAAACCCGAATTCATCAAAACTTCATTCCACTCGGAAGCTTCAAGGTTCCCGTCTTTGATACCCTGTTTTAGTTTAGATAACTGCATTTACACCTCCATTACTTAGCACACAAAAATTATATTTATAAAACCGTTTGTTTACTACTCGCACAGCAATCCATACAACCATGAGAACAGCCTTCCATACAGCTGGGTATACACTTGTCCCCAAGTCTTAAAGTTTCAAATATCGATAAAAAACAATACCTAGCATTGTAGAATCCAAGTTTTCCATATAAAATATCAATATTTTTAATATCGGATAAATCAAGCGAGCCCGATTTGATATCTTTTCTTAGTTTATCCAAATTCATAGCTTCCTCCACTTACATAGTAGACCACATTTTTACCTTTGTCAAGGGTAAATTTATGAAAAAAAGCATTTTTTTCAAATTTTCAAACTTTTTCTCATCTTTACGTATTTGCTAATATCAATTATCAAGATTATGAGGGCTATAATAAAAATTATAAAATAAATAACTATTAAAAAATAAAAATATACATAGTTAAATAAAAATATAAAAAAATTATTAATTGAATGAACAAAAATAGGAACATAAATATTATTAGTTTTTTCATAACAATAAGCCAATAAAATTCCTACTAAAAATAAAAAGAATGTATTTGTTCCAAAACCGTACTTTGGTATGTGTAAAAGAGCAAAAAGTATTGAAGAAATAAGTACACCAATAAAGGCATTACTTATTTCTTTTAATTTATTATACATAAGCCCTCTATATAGTATTTCTTCAAAAATAGGACCAAAAATTACTGAACCTATAAGCATAAAAGGTTCAAAACGAGGTTTTAGAGATTTTTCTAAAATCAAAATATCATATATAGTAATATTTTTTTTACCCGTTAAAATATCATTAAAGTATTTAAAAAAATTAAAAAGAAAAGCATTATCAAAGATAAAGTATATTATATAATATATCATTCCAATTGATAATATATAAATCAAACTTTTTACAATAAAAAAGAAATTTAATTTTTTATAAGTAAATATTATCTTCATTTCTTTTAGATACAATAAATATAAAACAATTATAAATAGTAAAGATATTAGAAGGTCAACAATTTTATTATATTTACCGAATAAAGCATAATAGCAATTATAAAAATTATTTAATAAAAACTTATGAATATACGAATTTATATAAAAAACAAGAATATACAGCATAAAAAGAATGCACAGATCTTTTATTACTTTTTTATTCATAATCCATACCCTATAATAAGAACATTGAAGGAAAAATAATATCGCTACAAAATAATTTCCTTTTCTGTAATTATATTTCCTGAACCTCCGCCTGCACAGCAACCAGGGCCATGATCACCACTATGCCATCTAGGGTCTCTTCTTTCCATAACACCTCCCATAGGCTTAATACCATCATCCCAAGCTTTTTCATCGTTCAATGAATCACTTATTCCATCAAGAATAAGACCGTCATTTAAAATAATACCGTCATCTTTTGTTATACCTTTCATTTTAAGTAATGGTGTGTTTTTCATATAAATCCTCCATAAGTTTATATTTTCCTTCGATGTCTAACTTAAGCCTATCATATAAAATTTCACCCGTCAAGCGTAAATTTACGAAATTTATAAAAATTTCAATTTTATTTAACAAATTTTAATGTTTTTCACATTTAAATATACCGATTACATTATTTTTCACTCTCCGATAGAGAATCTGATTGTACAAGATTAAAAGTTTTTCGCACTTTTAGGTATTTTTTTATTTCTTGTATAGCTATTATTATACCGGCAATAAAAATTATAAAATAAATAACTATTAAAAAATAAAAATATACATACCGAAATAAAAATATAAAAAAATTATTAATTGAATGAATAAGAATAGGGACATAAATATTATTGGTTTTTTCATAACAATAAGCCAATAAAATACCGTCAAGCACAAGAGAAAACATTTTTATATTAAATCCATAACCCGGTATATGTAAAAAAGCAAAAAACATTGAAGAAATAAATACAGCAATGAAGTCATTGCTTATTTCTTTTAATTTATTATACAGAAGTCCTCTATAAAATATTTCTTCAAAAATAGGGCCAATGATTACGGTACTTATAAGCATAAAAGGTTCAAAACGAGGTCTTTGTAATTTTTCTAAAATCAAAATATCATATACAGTAATATTTTTTTTACCCGTTAAAATATCATTAAAATATTTAAAAAAATTAAAAAGAAAAGAATTATCAAAAATAAATGATATTATATAATATATCATCGTGATTGATGACAGATAAATCATCCCTTTTATAATAATAGAGAAATTTAATTTTTTATAAGTAAATATTATCTTTAAATCTTTTGAATAAAATAAATAGAAAATGATTATAAACAGTAAAAATAATAAAATGCCAAAAATTCCATTATATTTAACAAATAAAATATAATAGTAATTATAAAAATTTTTAAAAAGGAATTTACCGACATAAGAAAGCATAAAAAAAACAAGAATATACAATATAAAAAGAATACATAGATCTTTTATTATTTTTTTATTCATATAATTATTCCATAAGTTTATATTTTCTTTCGTTGTCTACTTTAAATCTATCGTAATTAGATAAAAAACTTTTTGCTGTTTTTATAAGTTCTTCTCGGTAAGCTTTTGGAGAGACACGTCTGAAGTTTTTCACTATGAAACTAAAGGTCATAAGAAAAAGCCAATTAGAGTTTTATAAGGAGCTCTATATTTTATTCTTTAGCTGCATCTAAGATTTGTTCAATCTTATAATAATTTTTTTCTACTAATCTAAAATCCTGTATACTTATTGCTTTTCTTATTTCGGAGATTATTGAAGGTTGATCGGTTTCTTTTATTTTATCTCCAAACATTTTCTCACATTTTAGTACAAAAAAACAATATTGTAATACAGCCAATTGTAAAGCTGTCTTTTTTACATCAAGGTTTAATTCCGAAAAAACAGATGTAACCTCAGCCGGAAGCGAATCATTTTCCAATGTCCACAAAATATCTTCAATTTTCTTATTTTTAAAAAATAAAGACCAGTCGGTTTTATTCAATTTTGAAGTTAATTCATGGTAATTTTTTAGAATATTATTAATACTACCCAAAGATAATTTCATATTTTTTTGAGCTTCTGCCTCGCTAACGGCTTTTGCAAATTCTTGTTCTGCACGTTTTTTTTCTGCCTCTGCTTTTTTAAATTCTTGCTCGGCGCGTTGTTTCTCCGACTTTGCTTTACTCAATTCACGCTCTGCACGTTTCTTTTCTGCCTCCGCTTTCTCAAATTCCGTTTTTGCTTTCATATACGGTTCTAACCAGTTTTCAGTAATATCTTTATACAAATTCTCATATAAATTAAATAAATTGACATCACTAGAATCATGATACAGTACAAGAGATTGTTCTTCAGCATTCAAATTTACACAAAAAGATGTAAAGAATAAAATTATTACAAATATTAGTGTTATATTTTTTTTCATATTTTCCTCCCATAAAAAATAAAAAATGTAGTTTTTACGGTAAGTCTCTACCATAAAATAAAAGAATTAAGTATTTTCACTTATTATAATTATCTCATGGTTTCCGACGCATGTCAAGATAAATTTGTAAAAAAATACTTTTTTATTTATTTTCATCAAATCAAATACTTCCAAGAAGGTTTTTGTCGTAATTGGATAAAAAAGTTTTTGCTGTTTTTATAAGTTCTTCTTGGTAATTTTTTGGAGAGATAACCTTTACCTTATCCCCGAAGCTGAGAAGAAGAGCCTTCCATAAGCGTTCCCTTGCAGGAACACGAATATGGGTTTTGTATTTTTGAAAAGATTTTTTTTCGATTACGGAATCGGGGAAGTATTCTTCGATAAGAGGAATTTCTTTTTCGTCAAAGGCGATTTCTATATCGATGCAGGTTTTATAATAGGCAAGCTCGACTTCTTTCATTTTTTGTTGTATGTCGCCGTGTTTTATAAAAGACCTTTCTTTTGAGAGAACAAGATTTTGCATCCGTGCAACCTTAAAGGTTCTATATTCTTTTTTTTCTTTGATGTATGAAAATAAATACCATGCATACCATTTATAATGAATGGCAAGAGGCTCAGCGCAAACATGGGAGCTTTTCCCTTCGGAATTGCGGTAATCGAAAACAATATAGTTTTTACTGTTGATAGCCTCTTCTAAAAGCATATTGGAACCCTGCACTTTTTTATTTTCTTTTGTAACGCTAAAATCCCAAAATACTTTTTGCCCGCCCTCTTTTTCGATAATTGCATTGTATTTTTGGATTAAAAAATTGAGCTTATCGTTTGTGTATGAGGTCGCAAGACTTTCCAAAGCGTTTATAATAATCTGCTGTTCGCTGTTTTTGATGTTGATGTTTTTTATTTTGTAATTTTCCAAGACGGCATAGCCGCCGTATCTTCCGCCCAGCGTATACACAGGGATTCCGGCTTCTGCTATGCTTGCCATATCCCTCTGAATAGTACGCACCGACACATTAAAATATTCAGCTAAATATTTTGCAGAAACCTTTTCGTGGTTTAGTAAGTATATAATTATTTCGAGAATGCGTTCAAGTTTCATTGAAAACCGATTATAAGCGATTTTTTACAAAAAAGCAAGGCATTGAAAAATATGCAGAACTTATGTAAAATAAAGGATAATTATTTTGCACTTAATGAGGCCTGATTTGGAATATAGAAAATTAACAATTGAAGATATTAATGAAATAGCAGAAATTTATATTAACTATTATAATAACATTGAAAACGGCTGCTGGACAAAAGAAAAAGCCTGTAAGAGAATCGCTCAACTTATTACGATTAATGATTCAATGTGTCCGGGTATGTATAAAGAAGAATTATTAATAGGCTTTATTCTAGGATATTATAAACAATTCGATGATTTATTGGGATACATTTTAGATGAAATAATAATAGATGCACAACATCAAAATAAAGGATACGGCACATTACTGATAAAAGCCTTAGAAGATATTGTTAAATCAAGCGGAGCCTCGCTTATAGAACTTGCAAGTGTGAACGATGAAGCTCATATACATTTTTATAAAAAATCAGGATTTTATATTGCCGATAATTTTATTCAAATGGGAAAATTCTTAAAATGACATACAGCCATTAAAATTCTTTGCGTTCTTTGCACCCCTTGCGGTTAAATAAAACCTTTGTTTGGCTAAATCCCAATCTGCAATTTTGCTTTAAGGGCATTTTGCTTATCTAAATCTCTTTTTAAATATATTCTCTATCTTTGATTTACCGTGCAGGCGGTAAATATCAAAATCGGAATCTATACTGATTATCCGGTTTATTCCTCTTTCTTCGGCAGCAGTTACTAATGTTGCATCTGCAAAATCCATGGGTCTATCGGAATACTTATTTATTAATTCGGAAATTCTCTTGATGCTGTTTTGATTGATATCATGAATTATAAGCCCCTTTTTCATTACCCATTCTAAAAAATTAATTTGAACTTCTATATTAAAATCAAGCATGTACATTACTTCGGTCAATACGGCAATTGTCGATACAAAGCTATAATTACCGTCTTTGATAAACTCCATAACACTTAAATGATATTTATCGTCCTTATCAAACAAGGCTATGAGGGGGCCTGATCAATGAGCACGGTATTTAGCATTTATTTTCTCCCTAATTTTTTGTTTATAAGAAACCGATAAATCTGAATTGCCGCTCCCGTATTTTCCGAAATATTCTTTTCCCAGCTCATAAGAATTCATCTCAGCCTCTTCATTGCGGAACAACATATCAAGAGCTTCTTTTATTAAATCACTCTTATTCTTTTTCTTTGAGGTAGATAACCAATTAAGTTTTTGCTCATATTCTATGGGTAATCTAACTGTTGTCATATAGACCTCCATATTACAATATTTACTTTACACCCCAACATGTAATTTTGCTTTAAGGGCATTTTGCAATTCTTGCGAAAAATTAAGGTTTGCATTTTCGGCTTTGTAATTTAACCACGCAGGAAGTGTAACCGTTTTTTTCACCGATTTTTCGGAGAACTGTCTGCGCCATTTATCGGTATCGGCTATAACATAGTTTACAAATCCGTCTTTTACTTTTACTTCAGATATATTGCTGGGATTCGGTATTTCTTGATTATTATCTTCATAATGGACGAGCATCATAGCTATGGCATCCTCTGCCATTTCTATAGCTTCAGTTACCGTGTCTCCGAATGTAAAACAGCCGGAAATATCCGGAACTCTAACCCCTATTTTTCCGTCATCGTTTTCAAAAATAACAGGATATGTATATTTCATTCTTTACCTCCTCGCCCTATTTAATACCGGCTTCCTTTAAAATATTATGTGCAGTTCCTTTTGGAATATCACCTTTATGACGCGGTATTGCTATCATTTTTCCGATTTTTTTGTGAATTGCTTTGTCATGTTTTGCTCCGGCTATTATTTCATATCCGGCCTTTTTTAACAGCTTTATGATTTCATTGGACGTCATAACTCAACCTTGTGCTAAGATTATAGCACGTGTTAACACGTATTGTCAAGTATTTTTTTGAGATGAAATAAAATCTTTGTTTGTCTAAATCCCAATCTGCAATTTTGCTTTAAGAATATTTTATACCAAAATTCTCAAAGCTCAAACTCAATAATTTCAGCGTGATAAGGATGATGGCAGCCCGTAACGGTTTCAATCATCATCCCGTGGGCTGCTACTATTACCTTTTTATAATGGGAATATTTTTTTAGAACTTTAAGAACGCGATTTTTAATCATTTCGGCAGTTTCCCAAGGCTCATCTTTACAGTCGGGATATTTTCCATTATTTTCATAGTAGGCTTTATGATAGGCAAAAGCCGTTTTTTCATCTTCATAAATAAAATTCTTATTGGCCAGCCATTCATGTAAATCAGTTTCAATTACAATATCTGCTCCCAATTCCTTAGATAAAATTGCAGCTGTCTGCACGGCTCGCGTATAAGGGGAACTCAGGATAATATCAGCTCTTTGAAGCCTCTTATCTTTACAAGCTGCCTTTATCTGCTCTACACCGGCTTTGCTCAAAGGTAAAAGATTTACCCCGAAGCCTTGGTATATTTTTTTATTTCGATTGATATCATCGCTCTCGCCATGCCGTAAAAAATAAAACATTTTTCTTAAACCATTCCCTGTAAATAGCCTTTAAGTTTTTCGATACGGCGTAAAAATTCTGTAAGCTTTTCTTTTTCGCCTTCGATGACTTCGCTCGGAGCGTTTTTGACAAAATTCTCGTTTTTGAGTTTTAAATCTATCTTTGAAGCATTTTGCTCACTTTTTTCAAGCTCTTTTTCAAACCTCTTTTTTAGCTGTTCGATATCGATTGAGTCTCCCGTTATCAAAAAGGCTTCAAAACCCGCTCCCACTACACCGATTGAAGAAGCCGTTTTTTCGTTAAGCGAAGCAATAAAATCCAACTCGGAAAGACCTGAAAGCATTTTAATTATTTCGGCATTTTCACGGGCGGCTTCGGCAGGAGAATCTTTTTCAATATAAATAGAAACTTTAAGCTTAACTTGAGGATCTATGCCGCATTCGGAGCGTAAGGCCCTGATGTTGCGGACTATTTCCTGCATGGTTCTAAAGCGGATGGAAGCGGCCGCGTCTATGCGCTCTTTTTTTTCTTCCGGGTAATCGGAGGTCATTAAAATTTCGGCACGGGCCAAGGCGCCTTCGGCACAATTTTTAGGCAGTTTGGAATAAATCTCTTCTGTAACAAAGGCCAAGAACGGATGAAGGAGGCGTAAGGATTCTTCCAAGACGGCAAGAAGCACCGAGGCTGCCCTATCCTTCTCTTTTTCGTCCCCGTATTTAAATGAAAGCTTGGTTCCTTCAACATACCAATCGCAAAAATTATTCCAAAAGAATTCGTAAACCTTTTGAGCCGCCTCATTGTAGCGGTAAAAATCAAGGCTTGCCCTTACGACTTGAGCTGCCTCGTTAAGCTCGTGATAGATCCAGCGGTCAAGTTCTTTTAAATTTTCCCGGCTTACAGGCACAATGGTTCTTCCTGCAAGGTTTCCTAAAATATAGCGCGAAGCATTCCAAACCTTGTTGGCAAATTTCGAGCCGAGCTTAAAGCTTTCCATGTCGATTAAAAAATCCTGACTTTGGGAGCCGCACATAAAGGTAAGAGTAAACTTCATGGCATCAGCCCCATACTCTTCGATGGCTACGAGGGGATCAATTCCGTTCCCTAAGCTCTTACTCATCTTGCGGCCCTGTTTATCCATAACCAAGCCGTGGATAAAAATATCTTTAAAAGGAACCTTCCCGGTAAACTGTAAGGAAGCCATTATCATTCTCGCGACCCAAAAGAAGATTATATCGTGTCCCGTAACAAGGGCAGATGTCGGGAAAAAGCGTTCGAGGTCTTCGCTTTTTTCGGGCCAGCCGAGGGTCGCAAAGGGCCAAAGCCAACTTGAAAACCAGGTGTCTAAAACATCCTCATCCTGCCTTATATTTTTTGACTTACAGTGAGGACACTCTGTAATGTCTGTGCGGCTTACTATTGTTTTGCCGCAATCGGAACAGTACCAAACAGGAATACGGTGTCCCCACCAAAGCTGACGGGAAATACACCAGTCGCGGATATTGTTCATCCAGTGAGCATAAGTGTTCTCCCATTTTTGAGGATAAAAAACAACATCGCCTTTTTTCCATGCATCTAAGGCTTTTTCTGCCAAGGGCTGCATTTTTACAAACCATTGCTTTGAAACATAGGGCTCTATAGTTGTGTGGCAGCGGTAACAGCAGCCTACAGCGTGCTTTATTTTTTCTTCATTTTTAAAAAGCCCCAAGGCTTCCAAATCTTCGATAACTGCCTTGCGCGCTTTTTCAGGTGAAAGGCCGCGGTATTTTTCCGGAACAGCCTCGTTCAAGGTTCCGTCAGGGTTTAAGATATTGAGAACCGGAAGATTATGTCTCCTGCCTACTTCCCAGTCATTGGGGTCATGGGCAGGAGTTATCTTTACGACACCTGTTCCGAATTCCCTGTCAACATAAGAATCGGCAATAACAGGAATCTTTCTATTTGCGAGAGGAAGAATTACTTCCTTTCCTATGATGGATGCATAGCGGGAATCTTCGGGGTGAACTGCGATGGCTGTATCTCCCAAGAGGGTTTCGGGACGGGTGGTCGCAATTTCGATTCTTGTTATTTTTTCGCCTTCTTCATTTTGTAAAACTGCCCCGTCAGCCAATTCGTAATAAATATGGTACATGCCACCCTTTCTCTCTTCATGTTCAACCTCATCATCGGAAATTGCCGTACCGCATGAAGGGCACCAGTTTACAAGGTAGTTTCCCTGATAGATGAGCCCCTTTTCATAAAGAGAAACAAAGACTTCCCTTACAGCCTGAGAGAGGCCTTCATCCAATGTAAAGCGTTCTCTTTCCCAGTCAACCGAAACGCCCATTTTGCGGAGCTGTTTTGTTATTATCGAGTGATGCTCATTTTTAACTTCCCAAACCTTTTCTACAAAGGCTTCCCTTCCTAGATCGTGCCTCGTCTTGCCTTCAGCCTTCAATTTTTTTTCTACAACGGATTGGGTTGCGATACCTGCATGATCGGTTCCGGGAATCCAAAGAGTTTCATCCCCCTTCATGCGGTGATAGCGGACAATTACATCCTGCAAGGTTTCATCGAGGGCATGGCCTACATGGAGAACGCCCGTAACATTGGGAGGCGGAATGACGACCGTAAAGGTATTTTTGCCTGTTTTCTTTTTTACCGGCCTAAAGCACTTATTGGCTTCCCAAAAGGAATAAATACGCTCTTCAAATTCTTTAGGATTATAAGATTTTTCCAATTCAATCGCCTGTAATTTTTCGCTCATTGTTTTCTCCGGTTGTTTTTAAAATACTTAGAATTTAACAAAAAATCTTAACATAAAGATTACAAACAAAATCCAGGTAATAAGAGGTATTTCCTTGAATTTACCCTTAATTGATTTTAAGATAACATAGGCCAAAACGCCGTATACGATACCTTCAGCAACGCTATAGGTAAAGGGCATCATAATCATTGTTAAGAATGCGGGTATACCCTCTGTAGGATCCTTATAGTTGATTTCGCTGGCTTGGGTCATCATCAAAAAGCCTACCATTATTAAAGCAGGAGCAGTGGCCGCAGCAGGAATCAATAGGAAAATCGGAGAAAACAACAAGGCAACGATGAACATAAGGGCTGTAACCACAGAGGTTAAACCGGTTCGTCCTCCGGCCGCAACACCGGCGGTACTTTCTACATAACTTGTTACTGTTGAGGTTCCAAGGGCGGCGCCTACTACCGTTCCGATAGCATCAGATAAAAAGGCTTGTTTAATCTTAGGAATATTTCCATCCTTATCTACAAGGTTTGCCTGAGTTGCAACACCGACGAGGGTTCCGACCGTATCAAAAATATCTACAAAGAGGAATGAAACAAATACAATAAAGAATTTAAAAGAAAGCACATTTGAAAATTCAAAATTGAACATTGCAGGAGCTGCAGGCAGACTTAAAGGAGACCAGCCTTCCCAGCCTCCGAAGGGAACGGTAATCTTTAAGGGAATACCTATTATGGTTGTAACTAAAATACCTATTAAGATCGCTCCCGGTACCCTTAAAATAAAAAGAGCACAGGTTATAATTAAACCGATAAGAGCTAAAACTGCAGGGGAGCCCCAAGTGAATTCTCCGAGTCCTACTAGAGTTGCAGGATTATCGACAATTATGCCTGAATTTTGAAAGGCAATAAAGGTAATAAAGATACCTATACCCGCGGCAACAGCCTTTTTAAGATTGACAGGTATGGATTTTACTATAGCCTCACGGACATTTACAAGCGAAAGCAAAATAAAAAGAACGCCTTCTAAAAAAACGGCAGTTAATGCCGTAGACGGGGAATAACCTAAGCCTATAACAACGCTATACGTAAAAAAGGCATTTAACCCCATCCCTGAAGCGAGGGCTACAGGCAGATTAGCTAAAAAGCCCATAGCAAGAGTTGCAATAGCGGCAGACAGAGCGGTTGCAGTAAAAACGGCACCTCTATCCATTCCGGCTTCACTTAAAATTCCCGGATTTACGGCCAAAATATAAGCCATTGCCAAAAAGGTAGTAATACCCGCAATGACTTCGGTGCGCACGGTAGTATTGTGCTCTTTAAGTTTAAAAAATCTTTCCATAACTAAGAAATTCTCCTTGGCGCATTGTAGCATAATTTTTTATTTACAGCAATATACAAATTTTATTTTTTTAGATAAAATAAATTTTAAAAATTAGTATTAAATACAAAAAAAAACTATATATAGGTATGAAGACAAAAAATATTTTTATTAAATCCTTTGAGATTTGCACAATGATGATGCTATGCAGCATCCTCTTACATGCGGAAATACCTGTAGAAAAAGTTGCTTTTTCTCTTACACAGAGTATTGATCTTAACCTTGACTACAGCTTGACGGCAGAAGCAAAAAATCCTTTTTTTGAGGTCTATACGTCAGCAAAAATTCGGGACCATCGGCCTAAATTTGCCCTCATACCCCAAGGTTTTAGCTTAAAATTCAGCCCCCTCCTATACAGGGAAAAGAAAAAGCTTTATCCTGCCCTTTCGTTTTTTTACGGAGGAATTACAAAATCAAGTTTTTTAAACAGGATGCTTTTTAAAGACAGTTTTGAAAAAAAGCCTTTTTATGAAGGAATAGGCCTTCCTCCCAAATACTTGATAGGAATCTCAAAATCAAAATTCGATGCGAGCTTGGGAACGGAATTTGCAATAAAAAATTTCAATCTGGTATTTTTTTCCGAACAAAAACAAAAAGAACTGTGGCCGAATCTTTCTTTTTGTGCAGCCTACAAAAATGATAATGAAGACTACCTGGTAAACTTCAGCATTCTTTCCTCCTTAACAAATTCAGCCTACTCTCAATTTAATATCATAAAACCGAATTATGATCAATTTTATTCATTAGAATGTATCCTAGGAGAAAAAAGGAGCTTCACCGCTTCCATATTTTCAGCAGCAGGCGGAATCAAACTTCCTTACCGGGCTCTGCATGGAAACAATAAAAATCTCTTAAATTCCAATTTAAATTTTTGGGGAAGAGCCGAGTACAATTTTCAAAGCGAGTATTTTATGCTGAATACGGGAACCTTATTTGAAAGAGACGGTTCATTAAAGGCCTTCGTTCAGCCTAAAATTGAAACCGGAGTTTTAGATATCGGCCTTTCATATAATTTTTTACGCAAATATTTTAAAAAGAAAAAATTATATGAAAATTCCCATGCGGGAGGAATGGGCGTGGACATCATCCTTACAAATTTTAAATTTAAGGGAGAGGTTTATTATGAGGATGCCGAATGGGACCTTAAAGGACAAATAAAAATTCCTATAAAACTTTTTGTTAATACAGCTTTTTCAATAAAAGGAAATACAAAACTGGAAGACAAATCCAAAAATCCGTTTATAGTAAAAAACTATTCTTTTTCGTCGGATATTAAAATAAAATTTAACAAGGCCTTCAATATAAGTCTTTCTTCTTCCTTTATGCAAAAAAATAGAATAATAAAAATAAATAAGACTCCGTATATAGCTTGGGAAGAAGGGGTCTTTAAATTTTCAACCCAGGCAGAATTTATAAAAAAGACAAAGCTGACATTAAATTCTTTTAAGGGAGAAATAATATTGGAAAGCGCCAAGCCTTTTATAAAAGGAAGCCTTTCATACAAAATAAATTTTTAAAATGCAAAATGCCAAAGAGTCTCGTGTTTATAAGCCTCACCGGGTTTAATTACGGTATTGGGAAAGTGAGGCTGATGTACCGAATCCGGGAAGGCTTGACTTTCGAGGCAAATACCTGAAAATTTATTGTAGACATCTCCGTTCTTACCGGGCTCATTGTCCAAAAACCCGCCTGTATACATTATAAGACCGGGTTGTGTCGAATAAACGGTTAAGGTCCTTTTGGTAACGGGCTCTTTTACTATTGCAGCCAAGGTCTTATGATCACTGACTTCTTTTTTGATAACCCATGTATTGTCAAAACTTCCGCCTATTTCTTGTACCCCCTCGCTCAAAAGCCTCGGTTTTCTAAAATCATAGCCCGTATTTTCTACATTTAAAAACTTTCCCGTCGGAATAAGCTCTTGATTGGTTTCAAGATATTGCTCTGAAAATATTTGAACCTCATGATTTAAAACCGAAACATAGGAACCGTTAGACTGCATTCCGGCCGGATTTAAGTTAAAATAACTGTGATTGGTAAAATTGACAGGTGTTGTTTTATCCGAAACAGCCTTATATCTTATAATAATCTCATTATCGGGGGTAAGAGAATAACTTACTTCCGTTTGCAAATTTCCGGGAAAGCCCTGTTCTCCATCGGGAGAGGTGCGGGAAAAAACAACTCCTGCTTCCTGTCTGTTTTTAAAGGTCTTTGCCTCATACAGCATCTTATCGTAAAAAGGATACCCTCCGTGAAGACAGTGCTTACCCCTGTCATTCGGCGTCAAAAGATATTGCTGATTTCCTAAAGTAAATTCGGCATTCGATATTCGGCCTGCATATCGGCCTATAAAGGAGCCGAAACGGGGGAAATTATTTACATAGCCGATAAAACTTGAGTATCCTAAAACAACATCATCAAAACCTCCGTTTTTTGACGGCAAAAGGATTCCGGTAATGCAGCTTCCGTAATTAGTGGCGCATAGCATCATTTTTCCGTTAAAAATAGTAAATAATAAAGCCTTATTTCCGCTTGAAAATGATCCGAATTCGGTTGTCGTTATCTTCATACCTATCCTCCCAAGATATACAATAAGTATAGCATATTATCGCATTATATGATAGAATGCGGCACGGAGAATTTTATGAAACACAAAATTATATTACTTTTGGCAGCTATCTGCCTATTTTTCGGTTGTGCTAAAGAAAAGACACAAAAACCTATTACCATGGTATTTTTACCTAATGAATCAAGCGATGCCATGAAGGATGCAAGGCTGGCTTTTATGGAAATAATAAGCGAAGCGGTGGGCCGTCCGGTCGAAATCAAAACTACAACGGATTATAATATTGCTTTGGAAGCAATTATATCCGGAAATGCAGATATAGCCTACATAGGTGCCGAGGGTTATATAAATGCCCATAAAAGAAATCCGGCCATCGTACCTGCGGCCACCAATTCAGGCCCAAGCGGAACCTTAGAAGACGCTTTATACTATAGCCTTATAGCAGTAAGAACGGAAGATGCCCCTCAATACAAAAATGGGAACGATTATGATTTGACCCTTTTAAAAGGAAAAAATATTTCATTTGTTTCCACGAGTTCTACATCGGGATTTGTAATTCCTGCAAGCCTTCTTGTAAAAAAATTCGGATTAAACAGTACCGACGAGCTTATTCATGACACATCGGTTTTTTCTAAGGTGCTGTTTGCAGGCTCCCATCAAGGCTCTCAAGTTAACCTTTTTAGAAAGGATGCAGATGCTGCAGCCTTTGCAATTCCTCAAACAATAGGTGTCTATGATTTAATTGCAGGAGAAGCCTATCAAACAGGAGCAGCTTACAAGGTTGTTAAAGGAGCTGTAGACCCCTTCGGAAAATTCCCCGGAAGCGAAATTACCGTAATCCAATCGATTCCGGTTTTAAATGCACCCATTGTTATGAACACAAAAACCCTGACTCCCGAAGAACAGGAAAAAATACAGGAAGCCCTTATATCCGAAAAAACGGCAAACAACCCCGGCATTTTTAAAATAAAGGGAGCCGATAAACAGGGAATGTACCCCAAATACACGGAAAAAACAAAGCTTGTCAAAACCACAGATGCTTGGTACGATAAAATCAGAAATTTAACAAAATAAGTTAAAAAAAGGCTTGACATAATGATGCTTATATGCTATACTCTGCCCCACGTCGCAGGGTAGAGCAGTTGGCAGCTCGTCGGGCTCATAACCCGGAGGTCGGAGGTTCGAGTCCTCTCCCTGCTAACCAAATTAAAAGGCACTCAAAAGAGTGCCTTTTTTTATTTTTAAGTCTTTTTCTACAACTGCCGCAAGTTTATTCCGATAACGACGCCGACTGAAATCATGGCTGTCCAAAGAGAGGAGCCGCCGTAAGATAAAAACAAGAGGGGGATACCTGTGATAGGCATTATACCCATGACCATACCTACGTTTACAAAGAAATGGAAAAAGAACATGGATAAGATGCCTGAAACAATAAGTTTACCAAAAAGGTCATCGCAGCGCTTAATCGAAAGAAAAAATCTAAAAAAAACTATGCTATAAAGGGAAAAAACAAAAAGACCTCCTAAAAATCCCCATTCTTCCGATAAAATACTGAAAATAAAGTCGGTACTTTGCTCGGGCAAATACCGGTAGTGGCTTTGAGTTCCCATAAGATAGCCCCGTCCGGTTAAACCGCCTGAACCGATAGCCGTGATGGACTGGATTATATTCCACCCGTGCTTTAGCGGGTCTACTTCGGGATCCAAGAAAATAATTAAACGCATCATCTGATACTCTTTTAAAGCCCTCACCCCGGCTATGGACCCTGCAAAAGCAATAGTGATAAGCGAAAGAACATAGGCTATCCAATAATAATATCTTCTTTTTAGTAAAACATTACCTATCATAGCAATAACGGTTGAGATACCCATCGCAAACAAAATAATAATAGAAACTTGAGAATTTTTTAAAATATTTGTCATAATATGACTTGTCTTTAAAATTACTTCTTCCCAAAGAGGCATAAGGGTAAACACTATTGTTAATACCCCAAGAAAAAAGACATAGAGGATAAAACGCAGCGGTATACCTGCAATAAAACACATTATCAAAAAAATCGGAATATATACGCTTGCGGTTCCAAGGTCGGGCTGTTTTAAAATAAGGGCAACAGGCACAAACATTATTGCCATGGCCTTTATAAAACGTTTCAAAGGTTCTTCATTTTGAGATTTTTCCAAATAATAAGCTAAAAAAAGAATAAAAATAAGCTTAATAAATTCGGAAGGCTGGATGCCGAGATTTTTTAAACCTATCCAGCTCCTTGCATTATGCCTTACAGTTCCAAAAATCCCTGTATACAAAAGCAAAAGCATTCCCAATAAATAAATTAAAAAGGTTCTGTCCTTTATACGCCTATAATCATAAATACATGAAAGCAAGAGTAAAGCAATACCGGTACAAGCCCATAAAATCTGCTTTTTATATTCCTTAGAAACAAGCTCACCGCTTGAGTTTACACCTGAAGAATAAATAAAAAGTATGCCTATAAACGACAAAAGAACAACAGCCAAAAATAATAAATAATCAAAGTTTGTAATTTTGCGTATGTTCATTCGCTTCTCCTTACAACTGCAGGGAGTTGTCTAAATCCGAGATAGTCTATAGTTTCATCATAGGTTTGATTTGCAAGAGTTCCATGCAGTATTATATTGGCAGCATATGGGGCCCACCATTCCCATCCGTTTACAGCCTCGACAATAACACTGACAACTACCATATCCTTAGGAGGCGCATCATAGGGACCGTAAGCGACCATCCATGAATGCCAACTATCATCTAAACCGACTTCAGCAGTTCCCGTTTTTCCTGCAAGGCGGAACATGGGATTTTTCATGGGAAAGCGGGCCTCTCCCTGTATCGTAACAAGATTCATGGCCTGTCTGACTTGTTGAAAGATCTCCTGTCCTATATTTTCTTGATGAAGAATTTCAGGTTGAATAGTTTTTATAACCTCACCGCTTGAAGGATCCCTTATTTCTTTTAAAAGGTGGGGTTTATAAATTATTCCGTTATTTATAACCATGCAGGCCATATTTGCTACCTGAAGCGGGGAAGCAAGAGTAAAGCCTTGACCTATCGACATATTCATTGTGTCTCCGTTAAGCCATTTTTCATGGAAACGGCGCTCCTTCCACTTAGGTGATGGAAGCACACCATGAGTTTCATTAGGTAAGTCTATCTCGGTAGATTGACCTAAACCAAAACGTTTCGCATAATCGACGATTTTTTCGATACCCAAGTAATCGCGGCACACAGTCCAATAATAAACGTCACAAGATTTTGCCAAGGCTTCGTTTAAGGCCAATTTTCCATGACCGGGTTTCCTTATATGACATCTGAATACACGGTTTCCATATTCAATTTCTCCCAAACAAGGAACCGTGTTTTCAGCCGGAAAAGCTTTTTCATTTAAAATGGCTGTGTTCATTATAACTTTAAAAGTAGAAGCAGGAGGATAATTAGCCCCTATTGCCCTGTTCAAAAGCGGATTATTAGGATTTTCAAACAATTCTTTTGCAAGAGAACTTGTAATTTCCTTACCGAAGATATTTTGATCAAAAAAAGGATAAGAAACCATTGCCAAAACCTCTCCTGTTGTAGGTTTCAAGACTATGGCAGCCCCTATTCTGGGACCTAATGCATCTTCCGCCAGTTTTTGAATCCTCTTGTCAATGGTAAGCACAAGGTTATTCCCCATCTTAGGAGGTGTTACAACCGTAGTATTTTCTATGTATCTTCCCTTGGCATCTACCGTCCGATATTCCACCCCATCGGTACCGCGCAAAATTTCATCATATTGCTTTTCTATTCCGGCCTTGCCTATAATACTGTTTGATGTATATCCTTTATTATAAAAACGGGTCAATTCGTCCGTGGTAATATCTCCTACATATCCTATTATGTGGGAAAAAGAGCGGGTATCTACATAGTTTCTGACAGGCTTCGAGTGCCATGAAACCCCCGGAAGAGAATCTATACTTTCTGCAACCTGTACAATAGTAGAATAATCGACATTCGATTTTATTTCTATCGATCTAAAATCTCTTCTGACACTTACCGGTAATTTTTTTTCTATTTGCGAAACCGGAATTTTTAATATCGAACTTAGCCTGTTTATTACGGTATCAAATTCCTGACGAGGAACCTCGCCCGGAACAATATCAACCGCAAAGGAGTCAATATTTAAAACCATAGGAGTATTTGCTTCCCTGTCAAAAATCTCGCCTCTTTGAGCAGGTATAACGGTTGTCCTTTTCGAAATATTTTGAGATTTTTTCTTAAATTGATCCCCATGAATAATCTGCATAGAAAACAGTTTATAGGAATAAGCTATCAAAATAAAAAAAACGAAGATTGAAAATAACCTAAGCCGTGAATTTAAACTGTCTTCGGTATTTTTCATATTGTGCTATACTCCTTCGATATAAAGGCTTGAGGAAAGAGATTAAAAAATAAAAATACCAAGGGAGTAAAAAAAACATTTACCGCTGCTTCTATGACAAAGTTTATCGAAAAAACGTCATAGGTATGAATGTTTTGCCCAAAGAGTATCTTTAAAACAAATAAAAGTATAACCTTAAGTATAAAGCCTAGACTGCCTAAAACACAGGGAAAAATTACCTTGTTTAAGTTATAAAGCCCGTAAAATTTTCCTATTAAGTATCCTGTCAGAGTAAAAATAAATGAATGTAACCCTATGGGAGCTGCCGACAAAAAATCGGCTAAAAGACCTGCAATAAACCCGCAAATCAAACCTGTAAGAGATCCGTTGGAAATTGCAATGTAGATAACGGTAAGCAAAACCAAATCAGGCAGCACAGTAAAAAAAGATATATGAGAAAAAATAGCCGTTTGAAGCAAGGTTATAAAAAAAACGCTTAAAGAAGTCCACAAAATAACTTTTTTCAATTTATTAAAACTCCTTTTCTATTTTTGAAGTATCAAGCACAAATACATATTCCAAACAAGAAAAATCTATTATAGGATTTACATATAGCTCAAGCGAGGTTTCATAATCAAGGGCCTTAATTTTAGAAACATAACCTATAGGAATATTTTTTGGGAAAATCGAAGCATCATCAAATCCGGAGGTAATTATTTTATCGCCTATTTTAATATCATCTCCTGCCCTCTTTTTTATATACTTCATAACTAGGGGCGAATCTTCCGAGCCTTGTCCGCTTACCACCCCGCGATGTTTCACCAGGTCAACTTTTGCTGCAACATGACACTGATAATCATAGATAGGTATAACCATGGACGCCCCCCTTCCTACCTGTAAAATTTTTCCTACAAGGGCCATATTTCCGTTTTGGAAGGCTATAACAGGCATGTCTTTTCTGACACCGTGCTTTACCCCCCTGTTAATAATCATCCCGGAATACAGAGCGTTAGGATCATAACCTATTATTTCGGCAGGAATGTTTGCTATTTGGATGGTGTCGGTAAATTTAAGAAGGGTACGCAGCTCATTATTCTCTCTTTTTACATCGGCATTAGAGCGTTCCAAAAGTTCATATTTTTCAAGCTGCTTTGTAAGCTCATTATACTTTGCTTTTAAATCCCATAATTCCCTAACCGAAGAAACGCTTTCCCCCACAAAGGAGGAAACATTGTAAACAGCTTTTTCCGTTCCGGCACTTACCGAAAAAGCCAATCTTTTAAAATCCAAAATAAAAGAACCGCCGGAAAAAGCCATAAGAACGGATGAGATTAAAAGGAATAAAATTAAAAGAAAAACTTCAAGATTTAGTTTAAACGAAAGTTTTTTCTTCATAGGGTCTAATTATTTAAGCTGTCATAAAGACTGCGGTCAACAGTCATATCCCTAAACACTTCATAATATCTTCCGGCACCTATTGCAACACAGTCCATAGGATTTTCAGCCAAGATTACAGGAACACGGGCTTCTTTAGCTATAAGTTTAGGAAGACCCTTCAATAAAGAACCTCCTCCGGTCATTACAATTCCTCTTTCAACAATATCGGCAGTAAGTTCAGGCGGTGTCTGGGCTAGGGTTCTTTTAATCTCTTCAACAATCTGTGTAACAGGTTCTTTTAGAGCTTCCCTGACCTCAACAGAGTCTATTTCCAATCGGCGGGGAAGTCCCGTGATGGCATCGGTACCTTTAATTTCGACTTTTTCGATTGTTTTTTCGGGAGAAGCGTTGCCTATGCTTATCTTTACTCTTTCCGCTGTCTGCTCTCCGATTATAAGATTATCAACCGAGCGGACATGCTTAATGATGGCTTGATCGAACTCATCGCCTCCTACCCGGATAGCATTTGTTACAACCATGCCGCAAAGGGAAATAACCGAAACTTCGGTAGTACCGCCTCCGATATCGCAAACCATATTTCCGGCAGGCTCGTGAATAGGAATATTTGCACCGATGGCTGCAACCAAAGATTCCTCCAAAACCTTAACCTCTCCGGCCCCTGCCTTCATGGCACTTTCATAAACAGCATTACTTTCAACATCCGTAATACAACTTGGAATACCTATAACCATTCTGGGTTTAACAAAACGGTGCTTAGGTAAAATTTTAGAAACAAAGTAGCGGATCATCTTTTCGGTAGTGTCCATATCGGCAATAACCCCATCCTTTAATGGCCTAATAGCCACAATATTTCCCGGAGTTTTCCAAAGCATTCTTTTAGCTTCGGAGCCTACGGCGACCACCCTCTTTGTACCCCTTTCAACGGCAACAACGGAGGGCTCATTCACTACTATGCCCTTTCCGTTCACATAGATAATAGTATTGCATGTTCCCAAATCTATTCCTATATCTGTTGAAAATCTTTTAAAAAAGCCCATTTCATCCCCCAAAATTTTTATAAATTTAGTTTAGCCCGTGTTTTTACATGGAGCGGATCGAATTTAAGAGCTTTCCGCCATTCTGCACGGGCCTTTATCATATCTCCTTGAAGTTCATATACAACACCCAAGCCGTAATGAGCATCGGCTGAGGTCATATCCTTTTCAAGAATGGTATTAAATTCCTTTACAGCATCATCTATCTTATTCTCTTCGATAAATAAACTACCCAATAAATATCGGCATTTTAATTCTAAAAGTGTATCCTTCGTTTTATCTATTGTTTCAAATAAGTACAACTTCGCATTTTGTTTATCCGAAATCTTAATATAGTTTTCGGCAAGAGCAAAAAACAATAAGTCTGAAGGGCTATTTGCAAGGGCATCCGAAAAAGCATCGATAGCTCTTTCAGGCTCCCCTAAAAGAGATGCCGACATGCCTCTGAATTCCGATAAATCTGCAAATTTTTCTCCGGAATTATATGCAATATCCAAGTATTTTAGAGCAAGGTCTGCATAATAATATCCCTTTTGATAATAAGCCTTTCCCAATACATAGGCAATTTTTGACTGTTGGGATTTTGAAACGCAGTACATCGCCTGTCTTAAATTCAAGATAGAATCATTTAGATAAGCATAGCTTACGGAAAAATCGGTTTGCTCTGCAAAGATATAATAGGCTGCAAAGCCCCTCATAGCCAAGGCCTCACCGTCATATGCCCTTCTTTTTAAAATACTTTCGGTTTTTTGATATACGCTCTCGTAATTTTTTTCGGCCCAATCGGCATAAACCTCTTTCATGGAAGGTATGCCTGCATAGTTTTTATTATAGATATATAAAAAATAGACGGCAGAAGCCGCACACAAGAGAAAAAGCAAAATTATAAAAAATTTTTTTGAACCTCTTTTTTTGTTTGAGAAATTTTTATGTGATCTTCCTTTTGCAAATTCCATTTTTATAATACCTAAAAAAAGGGATTAATAAGCCGGATTCTGTTTCTGTAAAACAGACGGAACCATCTTTCTTAACTCTGCTTTACAGCAGACCTTTATCGCGGTTAACCCGTAAATTAAGAATCGGAGATTCTTTACTGCTTAACCTTGCTCCCGATGAGGTTTACATTGCCGTTTCCGTTGCCGAAAACGCGGTGGGCTCTTACCCCGCCCTTTCACCCTTACCGCAAAATGCGGCGGTTTACTTTCTGTTGCACTGTCTGTAAACGGAAACTTTCATTTCCGTTCCCCGGCCGTTAGCCGGCATCGTTTCCGAAGGAGTCCGGACTTTCCTCTGCAAATGCAGCGGTTCCCTTAATCCCAAAATTATTTAATCGTCGTCTTTACCGTCTTCAAAGCTTGAAAGGAAATCCTCATTTGCAGAATCACCAATATCAAGCAGCCCTTCCATATCGGAATCATTAAAATATGCTTCCTGATCGGTTGTTAATTCGGATTCCTCATAGAATAGAATACGGCTACAGTAGGGGCAGAATTTTATATCCTGACCTGACCTTACTTCATTTACAAATTGAGCGGGAAGAATCATGTGGCAGCCCATACAAACATTTCCTTGAACGGAAACAATACCGACGCCATGTTTATTCTTTATAATTCTGTCGAATTTAAACATTGTTTCATCGCTCAAACCCGGAGAAAGTTTTTTTTCTTCCTGCTTCAACTGTTCTACCTTATTTTGTTTTTCGGAAACCTCCGAGTCCAAGAGCTGTTTATGTTCTTCAAGTTCTTTCTCGGTTTGTGTAATAAGCTCTTCTTCCTGCTTAATGTTTGCATCTAAAATTTTAAACTGACTTTCAAGCCTTAGAAGATCTTTTCTTATAGTTTCGGCCTTTGTAGTAGAATCATCGATTTCCTTTTGCAAGATTTCATACTCGCGCTGAGTTTCGATATTATCCATCGCTTTTTCGGCCTTTTCTCTCTTTTGTTCAGCTTCAAAAAGATCAGCCTTCAAAACGGCAATACCTTTACGCAGCTCTTCATACTCGCTGTTCATTTGGATATAACCGGACTTTAACTTTTCCAAAAGCTCTTCCTGCTGTGTAAGAGCCTTTGGGGCATCCAAAATCTCCGTTTCAAGTTCATTTTTTCGAGCAAGAATATCCTGTAAAGCTCTCAATTTTTCCAATACATCATTATCCATAAATTACACCCCTTTAATTATCAAGATAATCTTTTAATTTTCTGCTGCGTTTAGGATGGCGCAGGCGCCTTAATCCCTTTGCTTCTATTTGCCTTATTCTTTCACGCGTTACGTCGAAGTATAAGCCTACTTCTTCAAGGGTAAGAGGATAGCCTCCCTCAATACCAAAGCGCATTTTTAAAACTTCCTGTTCGCGCTCAGGCAAACTTGAAAGAACCATTTCAAGCTGCTCCTGTAAAAGAGTAAGTTCGGTTCGGTTTGAAGGATTTTCAACTCCCTTATCTTCAATTAAATCTCCCAAAAGGGTGTCTTCTTCTTCACCTATAGGCGTTTCAAGAGAGATCGGTTCTCTTGCGACATTTTTAACCTGCTTAACTTTTTCGATTGACCAGCCCAACTGCAAGGCTATCTCATCATCATTGGGTTCACGGCCTAGTTTTTGCATAAGCTGGCGAGACTCTCTGTTTACCTTGTTTATCTGTTCAATCATGTGAACAGGAACACGGATTGTACGTGCCTGATCCGATATTGAGCGGGTAATAGCCTGACGGATCCACCATGTAGCATAGGTAGAAAATTTATATCCCTTCCTGTACTCAAACTTTTCAACAGCCTTTATAAGCCCTATATTTCCCTCTTGTACAAGATCAAAGAACTGTAGTCCCCTGTTTATGTACTTCTTGGCAATCGAAACGACAAGACGCAAGTTTGCATTTATGAGCTTATCTTTTGCATTTTTAAGCATCCTCTGGCCGTTTTTGATTTCTGAAGTAAGCTCAATAACCTCATCTACCGTAGCTTCAAAATCGTATTCTACCTTGCGTATCTTACGAGTCAGCACCTGAATTTGAGTGTATATATCCTTTACTTCATTGGCCGAAATATTAAGTTCTTTTTCGAGTTTTTCTCTTTCCCGAGGAATTGCAAGCCGCTTACCCAGTTTTCTTAAATCGGCATAGCTTTTAATGCCCAGCTGTTTTTCTTTTCTTTCTTTTTTATTTTGATAGTCCTGAACCTTTTCGGTAGCTTCGATAAAGCGGTCTGAAATTTTTTCTATTTCTTCCGATTCAATGTGAATACGTTTAAGGCTGTTAAAAATCTTCTTCCGCAAAGCTTGAAGTTCAGGACTTTCCAAAAAGCTTTCCAAGGTTTCTCTGTCATACCAGTGCTTTTTTAAGGACATATATTGCTTAATTTCGGAATATATGTTCCTTAAGCTGTCGCCGTAAACCTGCTTGAGACGCTTTTTTTCGGCCATTTCTTCACTTAACTCTTTGCGCGGCTTATTGGACTCGGCAGGGTCTAGCTTTGAAAAGGCCTTTTGTCCGATTACAAAAAATTCGGGAATTAAGATACCGGAATTTTTTATAACCTTTTTGATAATGGACTCTCCGTCTTCCATGCTTTTTGAAAGAGAAACTTCCTCGTCGGCAGTTAAAAGATCTTCCTTGCCTATCTCCTGAAGATAAAGCTTAATCGGATCGTCAACTCCGGCTTCGTGAGAAGTTCTAACCAGTTTTTTTGCCGTCTCATGCCTGGGCTTTTCTTTTTCGATATACGGAGTTTCGACGTCATCCGAATAAGGACTTTTTATATCGTCATCATCGTCTTCTTCATATGCATCATCCAATAAACGATAGTCCTCATCATTGCCGCCCTGAAAATCGGAGTCGGTTTCCGAATTGGTTTCGGATACCCCTTCATTTTTTATTTGAATACCGGCGCCTTCCAAAATATCCAGAATATCGGGTATAGTTTCCGGAGACATTAAGTCTTCGGGCAGTAGATCATCAAGATCACTCAATCCTATTGTGCGCTTCCTTTTGGCATATTCCAAAAGTTTAATAATCGCAGGATTCTTTTCGAGATCAGTCATACACCTTTCCCTTTAATTTTTTTAGTTGAATGTCGATACTTTTTTTTTCTTCCATTAGTTCTTTTGTCAAGTTTACCGTATCGACATTCTTTTCTCCATGTAATAACCTTAATCTGCCTATGATTTTGTCTTTTTGTTTTTGTAGAACATTTTGTTTTATAAAATTTATGCCGTCATCGACTACCTTTTCAGAGTTGTCGGCGAATTCACCCTTAGAAATTGTCTGAGAAACAATATCCTTTAATTTTTCTTCCCCGCATCTGTGCATTAGATTTGCATAAGTATAGGCACCATCTCTATAACATTCTTCTAAAACAATAAACAAATGTCTGGCATAAAAATCCTCAAAATCATCAGGGCTCAACTCGGAACGCAAACGGGAAAACAGATCAGTATTTGCCGCAACGGCAAGCACCAATCGTAACTCGGCATTCATTCTTATATTTACCGGCTTTTGTTTTACCTCGTCAACTATATGCCTTAGAGCCTTTTTTTCGCGGTTTTCATAATCGCCGAAAATTGCTTGTTGACTGACACCAAAGGCCGATGAAAGTTTAGAAATTGCAGACTCCCTTTGAATATCGGATTCCAGGACCTCAATATACGGAAACAAAAAGGCTATAGCTCCGGCCTTTCCTTCCGGACTGCTTATATCAAATCTCATGGACGCAATTTGTATAAGATAATCGTCGTCTACTATAGCACATTCCAAAAGAAATTTCAAGCCTTCTTTTCCTTTTTTTTGTAGAATTTCGGCAGGGTCCTTTCCGTCCTTCATATACAAAACGCGTACATTTACCCCCAGCCCCCTGCAAATTTTTATAGCCTTGTAAGAAGCTTCCTGTCCGGCCGAGTCCGAATCAAAGGCAAGATAAAATGTATCTGCAAAGGATTTTAAAAGTTTTACCTGATCTTCGGTAAGGGCCGTTCCCAAGGGAGCCACGGCATTTTCGATTCCGGCCTGAAAAAAGGCTAGAACATCCATGTAGCCCTCGCATAATATTACCGACTTCAATTTTCGGATCTCAGGCAGAGCATGATGAAAGGCAAAAACGGTTTCTCCTTTTTTATATTGAGGCATATCCGAGGAGTTTAGATACTTAGGTCCCTCTCCTTCCAAAATACGGCCTCCGAATGCTATTGTTTTTCCGTGACGATCGCAAATCGGGAACATAAGCCTATCGGAAAAAAAAGCTATATTTTTATAGTTTTTAGAAAAAAGTCCTGTTTTTTCCAGCAGGGATTCGGAGTAATTTTTTGACAACAAAAACTTATGAAGCCAGTACCGGTCTTTAGGAGAATAACCCAGATTGAATTTTTCGATTATTTCGGGAGAAACATTTCGGGAAAGAAGGTAATCGAGGGCTTTTTTCCCCAAAGGATTTTGAGTTAAAAGAAAATGAAAGCTGCCTGCAACCTTGCCGTAAAGTTCTAAGATTTCGTCTTTAAGTTTTGCCCCTTCATCGGGAACATAGGAGCCGCCCTCATAGATGACCTCAATACCTGCATTTTTTGCAAGCCGCTCTACTGCTTCAGTAAAGGAAAGCTTTTCCATCTCCATCAAAAAGTTGATGGTTCCGCCGCCCTTGTGGCAACCGAAACAATAATACATCCTTTTATCGGGAACAACATTAAACGACGGAGTTTTTTCATTATGGAAGGGACAGCAGCCCCACCAGTTAGCCCCCCGCTTTTCCAAGCGGGTATAGTTCTCGACAAGGGATACAATATCGGTCATTTCGGTTACTGCATCGACTGTTTTTGAACTTATCTTAGGCATTTATCACTCCTTAAGTTTTTTAGGTAAGTGATTTTACTATAAAGAGGCTTAAAAATCAAGCACAGAGGTTTGGTTGGTTTTTATACAACCGCAAGGAACGCAAAGGAATTTTTAAAAGTTTTAATAATAAATATTTTATCCGGAAATTTTAGTATTTTTTTCAAATAAATCCTACAAATATAATGAGGAGGAGAAATATGAAAAAATTAGGAGAAAACAAATGGTAAAAAGATTTGAAGATTTGACATTACAGGATGATTTTATGTTTTGTAAGGTTATGCAAAACCAAAAGCTATGTAAAAAACTTATTGAAATGATACTATTTGATACAATAGGTAAAATTGCGTATGTTTCGGTGCAGCATAGTATTAACACCTATGAACAGGCAAAATCCGTAAGGTTTGATGTTTTGGTGCAAGCAGAAAACGGTAAATTTTATGATGTGGAAATGCAGGTAAGCAATGAAAGGAATATCCCAAAAAGAATGCGATTTTACCAAGCAGCCCTAGATATTTCTTTTTTGGATAAGGGCAATTCCTATAACAACTTAAACGACAGCTTTATAATTTTTATCTGTTTATTTGATGTTATAGGCAAAAATAGGCCTGTTTATACTTTTAAAAATCTTTGTATAGAGGACAAAAATACACCTTTACAAGATGGCACACAAAAGGTTATAATAAATGCGGAAGCTTTTAAAAACACTGAGGACAAAGAACTAAAGGAATTTTTAACATACCTTAAAACAGGTAAAACAAATAATGAATTTACAAGGGGGATAGAAGAAATGATACAAACAGTAAAACAAAACGAACAGGCAAGACAAGAATACAGATTATTATCTACTTTTGAAATGGATATTAAGGATAGTACCGAATATAGAGTTAAAAAGGAAACAGCAAAACTTATGAAAAAGAGAGGATATCCAGTGTCTGAAATTTTAATAATGACGGGGCTTTCCGAATCCGAAATAGAAAAATTGTAGTTTTATAAGTTTTTTTATTAAGCCCTTCTTTAAAAGTCTTAATAACAAATTTAGTAACGCCCTCCCCTAGCCCGACCTCTGAATTTGCTTAAATCGTCTGTCTTTTATCTCAATTAAAAAATTAGCTCAAAACTTGCCTGAAATCGGGGTTCTTAGGGGCAGAGCCCCTAAGCAGCCGTTGAAGGGAGAGGGGGTCACAGGGGGAGAGGGAAACTTGCGTCTGAACAAGTTTCCCTTTCCTCCTCTATTTATCTATCCTCAAAAATTTTCCCTTTAAATCGAATTTAAGCTCAAGGCCGCTGTTAAGCTCAACTTCTTGGGTCTTTTTTTCAAGGTGCCAATCCATGATATAATTATCGGGATAATTCTTTTTGACATAATCTAAAATTTCTTTTGGTATAACTGAATCAGGGAGCTCTGAGTTACCGTCAATTCCGGTTATTTCGCCTTTAGAGTTAAAGTCCAAGTCAATCTTGTTGTCAAGCTCTACTTCATACTTAACCGATAAGCCGTCCTTTTCTTTTTCAATTTTTAAAGGTTTTGCATCAGGAAAGTGAGTTTTAATATAGGTTTGAGCTTTTTCGGGTAAATTGCTAAACTCTATAAGCTTACTTTTTCCATAGAGCATACAGGAAGAAAAGAGCAACAATACGGCAAACAAAAAAACATGCCTTCTAAAGATCACAGATTGTTTTTTCATAAACACCTCCACGTGTAAACGGTATGAATAATATAATCAAATAAGAGGAAAGCGGCAAATCAAATTTTACCTTGACAATCAATCAATTATCTTTAATAATATAACTATGATAAAAAAATATTTTGTGCTTTTTTTTGTGTTTAGTATTTCGTTATTTTCTTGTTCAAATTATTCAAAGGGCGATAAAGAGCGTTTTATCCCCTTAAAAGAAATGAAAACCGATTACGAATATTTTTGGGACTTTATCGAGAAGGGCTATCCCAATAAAAATACATGTATAAGAAACGGAGCCGATTTAAAATCAATAAAAAAATATTATGCCGAAAAATTAAAAAACTTAAAAACCGAAATCGATTATATGAAATTTTACGGTATAATATGCTCCGGAATTACAGACAAGCATTTTTTTGGTCATCTGGGAATTGTAGATTACGGCTCATATAAAAACGATATTGAAACAATTTCTTTAGAAAATAAAAGAGATGAAGATTTTCACTATATAAAAAAAGATAAAAGAGTCGAGGCCTTTTATACAAAAGGTTTAGGTTCTAACGCCGAATATATGACTGCCGTACAAAGATATGAAAAACAAAAGAAAGATATAGCGAAATTCGTATTTAAAAAAATAAAAGACGATATTTTTTATATAAAAATACCGGCATTTTTACCTACAGAAAATTTTGATTGGAATGATTTTGAAAAGTATCAAAAAGAAATAACAAAAAACAAATATAAACATTTAATAATAGATTTAAGGGATAACGGAGGAGGCTATACCTTTTTATGGAAGAAATTTTTAGTTTCTCCTCTGATAAAAGAAGCAAAGACTTTTAAGATGATTGCTTTTTATAACCCTTCGGAATTTTCCGACCGCTACCTTCCATTTTTCTTAAAAGGAGATCGATGGACTTTCCCTGCAAAAATTTCAAAAAGAAAGAATTTGCCGCACTTGGAAAATTTAAATAAAGAAGAGGCAGCTTCTTTTAAAGAAGCCTATGATTTAGAATATACCGTAGAGCCTGAAAGAAGCGATTTTCAATTTGACGGAAAAATATGGGTGCTTGTAAATAGAAAATGCTATTCTGCCTCAGATGCCTTTGCTGCCTTTTGTAAGCAAACAGGCTTTGCAAGTCTTGTGGGCGAAAATACAGGGGGATCGGGCTTGTTACCCATTCATCCTGTCTATCTGAAATTTCCCAAAAGCGGAATGCTTATTAAATATGATATGTTCTACACCTTAAACCCTGACGGCTCAAACAATGCGGAAACAGGAACCGCCCCCGACTACCCTGCAAAACAAAAATATGCCTTAGAAACCTGTCTTGAAATAATCGAAAAAACTAATTAATACAAAGCTTTTAAAAGAAAAGCGGATTATCGAGGTAGGCACTTAAAACCATAAAGCTGTCCATGTAACCGGCCTTAACCTTTTTTGTATAGATATTCACATGAATAATCTCTTCATTGTCTTCATCCCATCTTTTTCCGTTAATCTCGATATAGTCATTTACACCAAAGGCATTTTCCGATGCAAAGCTTCCCGGGATAACCTCAGAAACCCTATAAGAATTTCTTTTACCCACCGATTCAAGTTTAAACCCAAAAACGGGAAGCATAGATCTTGCTATGCTGTCCTTTCTAAAAACCGAAATGCCCGGATATAAAGGCCGCTCGGCACATAAAACAGGCCAAGTTTTTTCTTCATAAATACCGGCCTCATTTTTTTGAAAACCTTTAATTAGTACTATAGTTTCGGGAGCAATCGATAATAAATTTGCCTGTATTTCTTCCACCGAATTTACAGGAACACCGTTAAATTCTTTTATTACGCTGCCCTCATTTATGCCCGAGATCGAAAAAGGACCGTCAGGAAGAACATAGTTTACAAGAACCCCGGCGGGAACTCCAGCAGCTGCATTGGAGCCTTTTTGGTTTTGGCCATGACAGCCCAGCCAAGAATGTCTTACTTCTCCGCCCTTATATAGATCGGGAAGAATAGCCTTTAAAAGCTCAACAGGGATTGCAAAATTAAGGCCCTCGTTTCTTTCAAGGCCGGCAAAGACTACGGCTTGAACAAGGCCCTTATCGTCCACTATAGGGCCGCCTGAGTTTCCGTGATTAACGGCAGCATCTATCTGCATTATATCTACCATAGAAAAAAGTCTGCGGTATTTTGCCGATATTATACCTGAGGTGAGCGTTTTTTCCAAACCGGCCGGAGAGCCTATTGCATAAATTCGGCTTCCTACACCTAAATCCTTTGAAGAACCAAGGTTAAAAATAAACTGAGGTGTGTACTCGGTCTTTACCAAGGCCAAATCAAACAGGGGATCCCAGCCTACAACCCTTGCAGGAATTTTCACATTGGGATTATCAGGCGACTTAATATAAAGCCTAGAATAGCCGTTATATTTTTTATCAACCTCGCTTTGGATAACATGATAATTAGTAATAAAATAACCGCGGGAATCTATAAAAAAACCTGAACCTATAACAATGTCGGGCGAGGCATAACCTCTTTGAATACGTGCCCCCCTATCTACCCAAACGGTAAGAGAGCCCTTTATCATTTCATCTATATTTTGAGGAAAAGAAGATGATTGGCCGGACAGAGGATTTTTTTTATTTTGCAAGTTTAAAAGAGGAAGATCGGCATTTTTTTTCCATAAGATATTCCTTTCTTCAAAGATACGCTCTTCAGTCCACCCGGCAGGGCGTTTTCCGATTGCAGTAAGAGACCTAAAGTAGCGGACAGCCTCATCCCATTTTTTTTCATCTATGCTTTTTAAAAATGCGGCTTCAGTTTTTTCTATCGATTTTAAGTTAATCTTGTCCACTTCTTCAAAATTTTTTGTGTTAAGATGCAGAATCTGAGATCTGATTAGTGCATCAGCTATCTTACCCGATTTAAGGAGTCTTTCGGCGTAGTCAACCTGATATAATACACTGGATCTATCCGAATAATCGACATATTCGGTATGTTCGGTTGAAGTACAAGAAAAAATCAATAAAAAGAGAAGAGAAAAAATAAGTTTACTCATTGACGATTTCAGCAAAAACAAACCCTCCGGAGCGTACGGCAAAAACTTCGATATTATTTATACTAAACATATAGGAAACAACCGGCAGGGTTGTTTGGTTAAATATTTCAGTAATTTTTTCGTTTACTTTTTCGATATTTACAGGACTTCTATTAAGCCAAAATACATTTCCTTTATCCGAAGGAATCAGCATAAGATTTTCTTTTCCGTCAAATAACCGTACCGGAATACCTTTTTTATAACTAACACGGATTATTTTATTAAGCTTGGGATGAATCCATTCGGTTTGAGAGTCCCCGTTTTCATATTGTATATATTTAATTTCAGAGGAACCGTCCTCATCGCTGTCCCAAACCTTTGTAACAACACCGTCTTTTTCATAATATTCGGAATATTCATAGAGTTTGTTTTTATTTAAATCTATATCCATTCTTTTTAATATACCGTTTCGATCATACTCAATTCTTGTTTCAAAATAACCGTCCCCATTCTTATCTGCATTTTCAAAGACAGGTAAGCCGCTTCTGTAATTCGTTTGAGAGTACAGCGCTCCTGCAACACTTACCTCGGCTTTTATCGGGATACCCTTATCAAAGAATATTTTTTTTATGCCTCCGTCTATGTACGGGGTATTTTCTTCAGAAAAGGCCGAGGAGTAAATCAAGGAGCCTTCATGTATACTTCTTATACTTTTATCGACTTTTAAAGAAAAGAAAGCCTGTTGTTTTTGGTGCACACCATATAATTTTAGGTTTAATTCTTTTAATTCTATCGGCGCCCATTTTAGATCAAGGGGGCGCATAGTATACTTTTTACCGTTTTTGATAAAATTTTTAACGGCAGGATATGAATCATAGGACACCGAATATTCATTTTTTTTCCCGTAAATTACGGATGGAACACCGAAATTGCATTCTACAGTGTATTCGGGATATCCTGTTTGGAAGTTGTCAAATTCGGCACACCAAGGCCTGCCGTTTTTATAATAAATTTTAGAATCGATAATTAAGTCCCCGTTTTCATCATCAACAATCAATCCCTCATAGACCGATAAAAAATTTTTAAGCTCATTTCTCAATTTGGAATTTACAACCAAGCGTAAAAGTTCAACCAAATGAGACTCATACATAGCTTGAGTAAGGATGTATTCCTTCAAAATCGGATTAAAATAATAAACCTTAGCCGACAAAAATTCGTTTACAGCCGTTTGCTCATCTATTATACCGTATCTGAGACAAAGTAAGGTAGAGTATGAGCGGTTATACAAATCGTTAAGATCGTGCGATTCGGTAAAAGGTAAATACATACCTCGATATAATTTCAGGCGTCTGATATTTTCTTCCGATTTTGTTTCAAAGGGACTTGCAAGTAAAAGAAGAGATGGGTCCTCATCCTGCCACGCATAAAGCCGGGAAATTATATGTCCGGCCAATTTTTTACCGAAAAAACTCACTTTTTTTCCGCGCTCTCTCAGAAAAAACAATTTTGCAAAACGGGAATCAAATGCCCAGCGGTCTAAGGTTTCGGATATCAGCTGCTTGGCTTCATCATATCGCCCCAAGCCGTAGAGGGCATCAGCTTTTACATAGTCAGCCTCAGCCGACTCAAAGGGTAAGAGCTTGACGAGTTCCAAAGCTTCCCTGTATTTTAACATTCTTGTATTGACTTGAGCAGCCAATAAACGGGCGGCATTTATATCGTATAAGCGCCAGATCATTCCGTCGGCACAAGCGGCATCGGCTTTTTGCAATATATCTTCGTTGGGTTGATTTAATTTTAAACCGCATATTGCCTGGATATATAAAAAATCGGCAGTTTTAGGATCATACACTTCACCAAGCTGGGCCTCAAACAAGGCTTCTTGCCATTTTTCTTCGGTAAAGAGCTTAGCAGAATTCTGTAAACATGATAGGGCAGCCGATAAATTTACCCCCTCACTTTGATCGGCATAAAGCCCCATAAAAATCAAAAGAAAAAAGGCTAAAATCTTATATTTGAGTTTAAAATCATAAAATTTACAAGATGTCATCTTTTACCCCTATAAAAACTTTTTGCCGAAAACGGCTCCGTATATTCCTTTAACTACCCCGCCCTCTTCGATTATCGGCAAAATATTTCTATTTTCGTAGTCTATATTCCACTCATTTATAATCTTTTTTACCGATTTTTTTGAACCGTAAGAGGTCTCTATCTCATCACCGAAAAGGCGTGAGCGCACACAAAAGGGAGGCTTAAAAGGACCTATACCGCAAGTTTTATCGCTTTCGTGCACTATAAAAAAACCGTCTTCAGTTTCTACAGCCTTAAATGTTCCTGCGGGCGTGTCAAAAGAGCAAGGCTTATCGATCCAAATAGAATAAAAGACGTCCCCCGGCTTTTCATCATTTTCATCCTTAAAAAGCAAGACCGAATCTCCTTCTTTTTTTATACAAAAGCCGCCCGAAAAAATTATATTTTTTGTATCTGAAAGCTTCATTAAATCTTCAAAAACCGAGTAAGGGATTCTTCTTTTCCCTTTTAAAAGAATGAGACCTTCTTGAAGAAATTTAAGTTTTAAGGCTTCTTCAAGGCTTACAAAAAAAAGAAATTTACACCGGCAGCAGGCGTCCCCTTTTTTGTTCTTATCCAATATCCATGCTTCTTTCTTTGTTCTATAAGAGTCAGTAATAAAATCGTTTTGAGCCCTGATTTTTGCTAAACTTTTATCCAAGCCGCTTTGCCAGCCGTCAAAACAAACGGTCAAAGCAGGAATAAGATTATGCCTGACCTTGTTCCTAAGATAGGAGGTCTCAAAATTAGTAGCATCTTCTCTCCACGGGATATTTTTTTCTTTTAAATATTCTTCTATTTCTGACCGGCTAATATTAAGAAGCGGGCGGATAAATCTGCCCCGTCTTGGAGAAATCCCCATAAGGGCTTCAGGACCGGCACCTTGAAAGAGCCTCATCAAAACTGTTTCATAATTATCGTTTTTGTTGTGGGCCGTCAAAATATAATCGGCATTTAAGGAATCCGCCGTCTTTTCAAACTCATTGTACCTCAAAAAGCGGGCAGCATCTTCAATTCCCGTTTTTCTGCTTCGGGCTTCATCGAATACCCTATTTTTAGGAATTTCGGCTAAGATACAGGGGCACTTATTTTTACAAAAGTCTAAAACAAATTGTGCATCGCCTAAGGTTTCATTTTCAGGCCTTATATTGTGGTTTACGGTTATGACAAAAATTTCGGCTTTTATATCGCTCTTTAATTCCAAGAAGGCTGAAAGCATGGCCATAGAATCGGCTCCTCCGGAAACGGCAAGCAGGAGTCTTACAGGAGCGGCATCTCGGCCGATCTTTTTATCGGATAGGGAGGAAAAGCCAAGAAGCACTTCTTTTAAAAACGATTTTACCATATGATAGATTTTACATAATTTATAAAAATGGTCAACAGTTATGAAAGGGGAAAAAATCAGTTTTTTAAAATACAGAATAAACAAAAAAACCTTCCGTTCTTTAACTTAAGGAAGCGGAAGGTTTTTATTCATAAAAATAAGACTTATTTAGCCTCTTCTGCAGCAGGGGCAGCTTCAGTAGAAGCAGCTTCTTCGCCTTCGGCCTCAGCAGCAGGAGTTGAAGTCTCGGCTGCAGCAAACTTGATGGCTGCAACAGTTATATCATCGCTTGTTAAAACGGTAACAGCCTCAGGAAGTTTAATATCCCTGACATGGAGCGACTGATTTACATCAAGGGCTGAAACATCAACAACGATTCTGGGAGGCAGATCCTTAGGCAGACACTCAAGTTCAAGCTCGGTTATACCTGTCTCAAGAATACCGCCATGACGTACACCTTCGGGAGAACCTTCAAGTCTGATCTTAACCTTTGTACGTAAGGTCTTTCCTCTTTCTACCTCGTAAAAGTCGATATGTTTAATCTTATCCGTAACAATATCATGCTGAAAATCTTTAATAAAAACTTCGTAATCCTTTCCCGCTGCATTTAATGTTACAATAGTACTTTCGGTAACAAGTTTAAAAAGTTTCATAAATTCTCTTTCATCAACATCAAGAGAAACGGATTTGCCGTGCCTATCATACATTACTGCAGGAATTCTTCCCGCTCTTCTCATTTTTACAGCGGCATTTTTACCGTATGTAGATCTTTCATTCGCATTTAACAGTCTCTGTTCCATAATCCCAGAACTCCTCTACTACCAATTATTTAGTTTGCAAAAAGGACCGCCGATAAAAGCGGTCTCAAAACTGGGACGGTAGGATTCGAACCTACGGAATGACGGCACCAAAAGCCGTTGGCTTACCACTTGCCGACGTCCCAAATATATACAAAAAGCTAAAAGCTAAATTGTATCCAAAAACAGAAAAAACTATTATTACATCGCAAATTGACTGCTAAAGCTAGATTCCAGCCTCAGCATCTTGCCCGGGCATAACAGGTGTTTTTTCGTAAACCTCCAAAACAGCCTTTGTCATTTTTTCCCTGAACTCGGCAGTGATAGGATGAGCTATATTTTTAAACTCACCGTTACTCAGCTTCCGGCTCGGCATTCCAATGTACAAACCGTCATTACCCTCAATCACTCTTACATTATGAAGGACAAAGCAATCATCGAACGTAATATTAGCATAAGCCTTTAAACTACTCCCCGGACTCACTTTCTGAACACGGACTTCTGTAATTTCCATACTGTCCTCCTTGCATAAAATATTGGTAACATCTTTACCTACCAATATTTTACTACGCTTTCTATCAGAACGCAAGTAACAAGAAGAAAAAACATCGGCCATATTCAGCAAAAAGCTTGGAATAAGCATTTTTGACTGCTTTTTCATCTTTAAAAAGTCCAAAAACCGAAGAACCGGCACCGCTCATAAGAGCAAAGTCGGCCCCGTAAGTTAAAAGGTCTAGTTTTGCCTTTTTTATTGCAGGATATTCAATAAAAAGAACATCTTCAAAGCTGTTAAAAAAAGGCCATTCACGGCAGTCTTTGCCGCAAAAAAGCTCAGGATTAAAAGCAGGATTCAGTATCTCCGATTCTTTACGGCCTAAAAGGCTGTAAGCCCTGGGCGTAGCGCTTTTTATTTCGGGATAAATCAAAATCCCAAAATAATCTGAAGAAACGGAAACTCTTTTTATTTCTTCTCCGCGGCCTCTTACAACCGCAGCTCCATCTCCCAAAAAAAACGGAACATCGCTTCCTATTTTCAAAGCTATAGCTCTTAAGTCTTCTTCCCGTAAACGAGTAGAAAACATCTCATTAAGCCCCCGCAAAACCGAAGCGGCATCGGAAGATCCGCCTCCCAATCCGGCGCCTTCAGGGATTCTTTTTAGGATCCTCACGGTAACACCTTCAGAAATACCGGTAAAGCTTTTAAACTCTTCATAAGCTCTTGTAATGGTGTTCTCTGCCGGCAATTCAGCCAATGGAGACAGCACCTTACATTCTTTTTTATCCGGTTTTCTTTGCATTAAAAGATCGTCGGCAAGAGAAATCGGAGCAAAAACACTTACAAGGTCATGGAACCCGTCACTTCTCTTTCCTAAAACTTCCAAATGCAGATTAATTTTTGCATGAGCTTTAAGGCTAATCGCACTTTTAATCATGTCCTAAGCATTATATCCAATTATAAAGTTTTGTCAATACAAAATAAAGGAAATTAACGGCAAAATTATGATTTTTTAAGGCTTGCAGGGTTCCAGATCCCAATCCTTATAAAGAAGCTCCAAAAATGAACTCATAATATATTCTCCGCCGGAAATAGTATAATGATGCCCGTCATCCTTCATGAGCCTTATTTTTTTACCTTCGGCGTTTTTAAGGGTATCGGTATAAGGGACACCATCCCCCGGAACTATACTGCTTAGAGAGAATTTTTTAAGAATAATCTCGGAGTATTCAGATGCTATTTTTTTATGTAAGTCTTCGATATAAAGTAATTGGGCATTGTATATCTTATCCCGGACAACAGGCATTCCGAGCCAATATACTTTTTTTGTATTTGCAAACAAAACGTCCAAATGAGTTTTTATCTTATCCCTATAAGCCGTTTCCCAGTTCTCGGTTTCTTTTACGAGGACCTTGCCGTTGTCTGCATAAAAATTTTGATAATCATTCATTCCTAAAAAAATTACGGCAATATCATAGGGTTCATTCTTACTTTCTTCAAACACATTCTTTAATTTTTTAGGCCAGTTATAGTAATCGCTTCTTATAAAACCTGAGGAGTGAACGGAAATTTCTTTTACCTTTATCGAAGAATTTTGACCCGTAAGCCTTAAAAAACCTGCAGCAATGCTGTGCATTTGAGAATCTCCTATCATTAGGATACGCAAGGGTTTTTCGGTATTATAGGTATAAACCTTTTTAGGTTCATCAGCCTTTTCTGCCTCTCCTTCTTTGGAGGCAGTTTCGGATATATCTTCTTTTTTTAGCTCTAATGCTTTTTGCTCAAGCCTCAGCTTTTCAAGTTCTGCAATTCTAAGCTGTTCGAGAATTTTTAGCTTATCTAAAAGAATATTTAAATTTTCGAGTTTTACTTCAAGCTCATCTACCATTTTTTTTACGGCTGCGGTATCTTCCGGTTTTGATTCCTCGGATAAACCGTTTCTTGCAGTTTCCAAGTCTTTTTGCAGACTGTCTATGGGAGATTTTTCATTTTGAGGTTTATCGATATTCTCTCCTATGTTCTCTAAGACTAAAAGCTTTTCCCTGCGGATTAATTCTTCCGAATCCATATAATAAAAAGAATCCCAATCACTTAGCCCTTCAAGACCTGCATAGCGCAAAAACAGAATCCTTGCAGAAGGAATAATATTATCCAGTTTCAGTTGTTGCGACAAACCAGAAACAGGTTTCACAACAGTCTTAAACACTTCTGCAGCATAAGGATTTTTTATTTTAGATGAAAAATCGTCTAAGGATTTACCTAGGAGCAGCATAAAGAAAAAAATACAAAGTAAAAAAAACAAAAGAGCCTTGTTGGCAGAATAAAAGAAAGATTTTTTATTTTTAGGTTTTATTTTAAGAGAAAAAACATCATTTATTTTTTTTATTGTATCTTTTAGCTTCATATGTTAACCCTCACCTAAAACGCAAAATAGATAAACGGGGGGATGCCCGAAGTTGAAACCGCATAAACGGCAGCTAAAAAACTTACGGTGATAACAACTTTGAAAATCATCGGAAGACGGCTATATATCGTAAAAGCTTTTTTTCTTAAACTTTCCGAAGGAAGCTGTAAAATAAGACCTGCAAAAAAGATTAAAAGAATAAAGGGACTTATAATTTGAAAGGGCTGAGACACATTTCCCAAGGATCGTAAATATAAATTCAGTTCCGATAGAGATGACGAAAAAAACACAAGCCAGCTGATATTTATAAATATAAAGACCGGTATAATTTTCAAAAAATCAAAACCTTTTTTTACATTTTGTTTTTCACCTAAAGGCTCTCCTCCTAAGGCTTTCTTTTTTTTCACTTCTGAAAAAATTCTCTCGATACAAAGCATTGTTCCCTGCATCGCTCCCCAAATCAAAAAGGTCCATGAAGCTCCATGCCAAAGACCTGCAATGAGCATCGTAAAAAAAAGCGCAAAAAGAGCCCGAGCAAGGCCAAAACGGGAGCCGCCTAAGCCGAAATAAAGGTAGTCGCGAAGCCATGAAGAAAAGCTTATATGCCACCTTCTCCAAAATTCGGTGATTGACTTTGAAACATAGGGGCGGTTAAAGTTTGCAGGGGTATTAAAGCCTAAAAGAATGCCTATACCTATCGCCATGTCGCTGTATCCCGAAAAATCGGCATAGATAATAATCGTATAACATAGCACCCCAAAAATGAGCTCCCATGTATTATAAAATGAAGGATTTGCAAAAATTTTATCTGTCACAAGGATGGTTAAAAAATTTGAAATTATCATTTTTTTATAAAGACCTGAAATTAAAAGCACAATTGCATTGTCGAAGGCTATGGGCCTTGCTCCTTTTTCATTGTCACAGTTAAGAGCTCTCGGAATGTCCTTAAAAAAATATTCGGCCTGAACAATGGGGCCTGAGGACAGCTGGGGGAAAAACGATACATAGAGTAAAAAATCCCAAAAAGACTTGACATGCCTTATCTTACAAAGATAGATATCAAAGACATAGCTCATGCATCGGAAGGTATAATAAGAAATACCTACAGGAAGTAAAAGAGACCAAGAGCGTACATGGCTTAAAAAAGGCGATACTGAGTACATATCGGGAAAAAAGGTATTTAAATACGAAAGCAGTCCGTAAAGGTATTTAAAAAATCCCAAATACAAAATATCGAGAATGCAGATAATGATTACGATAGCCTTTCTGGGTACGTAATTTTTTTCTTTATCGATAAGAAAGCCGTAAAAATAATTTATAAGGGTAAAAACAAAAAGCAGGATACAAAAACGCCAATCCCACATCGCATAGAAAAAATAAGAGGCGGCCGTCAAAAGTATTTTCCGTTCTTTTTCCTGCCTAAAAATATACCAGTATAAAAAAAACACTGAGAGAAAAAATACGGCAAACGAAATCGTAGGAAAAAACATTGGTTTAAGTCTAAATTACCTATTACGGGAAGGTAACAGGCTTATTTGCCATCTTACGCTGAATCTCTGCAGCCCTGGAAGCAGGCATCAAAGAAAACCAATAAGCAACCGAAGAGTTTTTACCTTCCTCTATTGCCATCTTTTCTACGGCTCTAAGCACATCTATTACATCCTGATCATCCATCGAAAGGAGGTTGGCAACAGCCTTTTCAGGAGGCATACCGTTAATATATTTTGCTATTTGAACTATATTGGCTTCACGGGAATCCCGCTCCACCATTAAAAGGTTAAAATTCTTTTCTTTTTCTTCTATAGCCAGCCTGCGGTCATCCAGTTCCTCGGCAACCTGTTTATTTTCATTTTCTTTCGATTGAACATCTTCTTCCCGTTTATCCAGTTCCTGCGATCGGACTTCCAAAGCCAAAAGACGTTTTTCGTAGCGGTCATTTTCCAAATCAGCCATCTCATCGGCATCTAATGGAGCAATACCTTCAGCAGTTTTTAAGCCGAAAAGGGAGTAAACAGGAGAAAACAAAGTTCGTGAGCTGATTAGACCTAAATAGTCAAACCACAATAGGCCTCCGAACACGAGTAAAATAATCAATATTAAAAGAACAATAATTCGTCCTATAGTTCCGCTTCTTCTCAAAACTTTTACCTCCCATAAAAATTTTTTAAAACTCGTCAGATAAACAGAGAGGCACCATTTGTGCCGAACTGTTTATCAAACCTCCTATACAATATCGGAAAAACTTTTTCTAAGGTTAATGCTTATACAGATACTGAAAATATTCCATGTCGGTTGAAAGAATTTTTTCGGTCTCGGGCAAGGAATTTTTATAAATTTCCATGCTCTTCCAAAAGCTGTAAAATTCGGGAGACTTGCCGTAGCTTTCGGCATAGATTGCAACAGCCTTTGCATCCGCATCGCCCTTTATCCTTTCAGCTTCGGCATAGGCCTGAGACAAGATAGTCCGTTTTTCGTTTTCCAATTCCCCTAAGATTTTAAGTTTTTCGCCGTCACCCGTAGACCTAAAAGTTCCTGCAATCTGGTTTCTTTCCTTTATCATTCGGCTGAACACGGAATTTTCAAGCTCATCCGAATACTTAATTCCTTTAAAAATAAGGTCAACCACTTCCAAACCGAATTCTCCAAGCTGGCTGTTTGCCCTCTTTAAAATCTCATCTGCAAGAGCTTCCCGGCCTTTTTTTATCACAGGAAAGCTAACCTTTTCGGTTTTTATCGAGCCTAGATCAACTTCGGCATTTTCAAGGTTAAACTCTTCATTGTTTTTGCTTTCATTTATAATATTGGAACTTCGAACAACGTCGGCAAGACTGTTCACCGAAATAATGTCTCTAACCGATGAATCTACAATATCCGAAAGGCGGGAATAAGCACTTTCATAGGTGGTAAGAGATTCATAAAACTTTTTTACGTCAACTATACGCCATCGGCTGGTGGTATCTACTTTGAGATATTGTTTTTCTAAAGTAAGAATTTTTTGAGGATCACCGTCCAAGCGCAGGAGCTTAGCCGTATACTTGTTTACGGTATGAATTAAGGGCATTTTAAAATGAAGGCCGGCTTCTTTTTCGGTCTTTACAACAGCACCGAATTTTGTGATGATGGCAACATTTCCCTCATTTAAAATATAAAAAGGCTTTAAGAATAAAAATAAAACAATTATAATAACTGCAAAGAAAAACCATCCGAGTCCTTTTTTATCTTTTTTTGTTTTTTCGGGCTTTATCTTATTTTTGGAAGAAGATTTTTCATATTGAACATCTTCAGCATTTACATTTTCATAGTTTTCCATAAAATCAATTTCCTCCCTTATTTAAATCTTTTAAAGGTAAAAAGCTTTTTAAGTTTTTATCTATGAGCGTAACGTTTTCATTATTTTTAAAAATAGAATCCAAAGTCTCAAGGTAGAGCCTTCTTCTCGTAATGTCGGGAGCCTTTACATATTCGGAATAAACGGCATTAAATCGGGCAACATCACCCTTAGCCTTGTTTATCCTTTCGGAAGCATAACCTCTTGCTTCTTCAATCATCTTTTGAGCTTCACCCTTTGCCTTAGGAATTTCCTTATTATAGGCTTCTTTTCCTTCGTTTATTAGCCTATTCATATCTTGAATTGCGATGTTTACGTCCTCGAAGGCAGCTTGAACTTCCTCAGGCGGAACAATGTTTTGCAGCTGAACCGATGAAACGGAAATCCCAAGTCCCATCTGCTTATATTTTTCATTCATTTTTTCTTGAGCCAAAACTGCGATGCTGTCGCGGTCCAAGCTGATTATGTCCATAATAGCCCTGTCGCCCACCAAACTGTTGACAACGGATTTTGAAACATCTCTGACTGTTTTATTTCTTTGAGATTCTTCTACATTAAAAAGCCAGGCCTTAGGATCAACTATTTTATACTGAATAACCCATTCAACATTTATAATGTTTAGGTCTCCTGTAAGCATCGAAGATTCGTGAAGCATTGAATTTTGATATTCGCTTCTTTCTCCCGACCGCGATGTTCTAAATCCGAATTCTTCCTTTTGAACGGTCTTAATAGGAACCTTATAAACTTGATCTACAAAGGGAATTACAAAGTTAAGCCCCGGAGCAAGGGTCCTTGTATATTTACCGAAACGGGTAACAACTCCGTTATCTGTTGTAGGGATAACCTTTATCCCCGAAAAGGCTATAAGAGCTATAACTATCAATACTATTATTGTACGTAAAGCTCCAAAAACCCTTGAAGGGTCAACCTTTTTTTGCTTCATTTTTTTCCTCCATGAAGAATTTATTTTTTTTCTTTCTAAAAACCTTAATTTTTAGAAACCGTACTTAACACTTCAGATTTTTCTTTTTCAAGTTCAGCCAATTTTAATTCAAGCTTCGCCTGTTTTTCACGCTTGCAATAAGGGCACTCAAAATGCTCGCCCTCAAGATAGCCGTGAATTGGGCATATCGAAAATGTCGGCGAAATTGAAAAATAAGGAATACGGTAATTGTTAGCAACAGCCTTAACCAGATCCCTGCATGATTCCCAATCCTTTATAGACTCGCCCAAGAAGATATGAAAAACCGTTCCGCCCGTATACTTACGCTGTAAACTTTCTTGATGATCCAAGGCTTCAAATACATCTGTAGTGTAGGCAACCGGAAGCTGACTTGAATTGGTGTAATAAGGCTCGGCATCCCCTGAAGTTATTATATCGGGAAACTGATTTTTATCGTGGCGTGCGAGTCTGTAAGAGGTACTCTCTGCCGGAGTGGCTTCAAGGTTGAACAAGCTGCCTGTTTCTTCCTGGAAGTCGGCAAGGCGGTTTCTCATGTATGTTAAAACCTTTTCGGCAAAGGCCTTTCCTCTTGCACTCACAATATCCTCTCCCAAAAAGTTTAAGCAGGACTCGTTCATACCGCAAATTCCTATAGTCGAAAAGTGGTTATTTAAATGATGTAAATATCTTTTTGTATAAGGGAAAAGGCCGCCTTCCAAGAGCTTTTCGATTACCTTACGCTTCATCTCAAGGCTTTGCTTTGCTATATCCATAAGATAGTCCAATCGGTCAAAATAGTCCTTTTCGGTTTTTGCGAGATATCCTATTTGAGGCATGTTGATGGTAACAACCCCTATGGAGCCTGTAAACTCATCCGAACCGAAAAGACCGCCTCCTCTTTTACGCAGTTCCCTTTTATCCAGTTGAAGCCGGCAACACATAGAACGGACATCCCCCGGGTTTAAGTCGGAATTTATAAAGTTTTGAAAATAAGGCGTACCGTACCGGGCAGTCATCTCAAAAAGCAATTTTGCATTAGGGCTTGTCCAATCAAAATCTGAAGTGATGTTATAAGTCGGAATCGGATATTGAAAACCTCGGCCTGCGGCATCCCCTTCAAGCATGAGCTCGATAAAGAGCTTATTTATCATATCCATCTCTTTTTGACAGTCGCCGTAGGTAAAGTCTTGAGTCTCGCCTCCGACAACGGCCTTTTGATTTGCAAGGTCGGGAGGACATACCCAGTCCAAGGTTATGTTTGTAAAGGGAGCCTGAGAACCCCAGCGGCTAGGAGTATTTACTCCGTAAACAAAGCTTTGAAGGCATTGCTTTACGCTTGCTTCGTTCATATCATCCTTTTTTACGAAGGGAGCCAAATAGGTATCAAAGGAGCTGAAGGCCTGAGCGCCGGCCCACTCGTTTTGCATTATGCCTAAAAAGTTGACTATCTGCTGAATAAGAGTCGATAAATGTTTTGGAGGCTTTGAGGTAATCTTGTCGGGAACACCGCCCAAGCCTTCGTGGATGAGCTGCCTTAAAGACCAGCCTGCACAGTAGCCTGAAAACATTGAAAGGTCATGGATATGAAAGGCTGCCGTTATATGGGCTTCGGCAATGGCAGGCGTATATATATTTTTAAGCCAATAGTTTGCCGTAATGGTTCCGGAGTTATGAAGAATAAGACCGCCCAATGAAAAATTTACATTGGCATTTTCTTTTACGCGCCAGTCGGATTGGCTTAAATAGCCGTCCATGGTGCTGTTGATATTGAGCATGAGGCTTTCCGCATCCCGCACGGCCTCCCTCTTTGCCCTGTAAAGAATATAGGCCTTTGCAAGACGGGCTTCCTGCTGTTCTATTAAAACAAGCTCTACAACATCCTGAATCTCTTCAATTGCAGGGATAGAATGGGCATAGCGTGAAGCCATAATAGCTTTAAGCTTTTCTTCGACCTTGTCGGTTAAAAAAGCAGCCTTTTCGTCATTCGGGCTTCCTTCAACAGCAGCTATAGCCTTATTGATAGCTTTTTCTATCTTTTTTCGGTTATACGCCTCAATCTCACCCGATCGCTTTACCACAGAACGCAAAATTTCAGGCTTTGCTTTTTCCATAGTACCTAAAAAGGACTTCCACTCAGGAAAAACCGTTTGATTTGTAGTTTTTTCCTCCATAAACTTTTAATACCTCCCAATTTATTTACATTATTTAGTTATTTTTCGAACCTTTTTTACCTCGCTGACAAACTCATCCAAATTGCTGAATTGCTTGTAAACTGAGGCAAAGCGGATATAGGCCACCTTATCTATTGAATATAAATGAGACAGAACCATTTCACCCAGAGCAGTGGTTTCTATTTCTTTGTTAAGGCCGGAACTTAAAACTGCCTGATCTTCAATTTCGGTAACAATATTTTCTATAGAGTTTAATGAAACGGGACGCTTTTCAAGAGCCCTTTCAATGCCCTTTTCAAGTTTTTTACGGTCAAAGGGTTCCCTGCGGCCGTCCTTTTTGATAACCATAAAGGGTTTTTCTTCGATATGCTCATAGCTTGTAAAGCGGTAGCCGCAGGCAAGACATTCTCTTCTTCTGCGTATACAAGCCCCTTGAGCCAGAGTTCTCGATTCCATAACCTTATCGTCGCAATTTCCGCAATGCGGACATCTCATACTTTACTTACAGGATGCCTAAAAAGCCGGCATCCATCCCTCCCAAAAATAGCGTATCTAAATATATCCTACAGGATAACACACTATATATAGCGTGTCAAGCCGATATTTAATTATTTTTCGCCTAAAAGCTGTTTTATCTCGAATATTTCGGCAGACATGGCCGAACGCTGCATCGATTGATATTTTTTCGGGACCATCTCCTTGCTTGTGCACTCTATTGCCGCTACCAAATTTTGCAGTTCTATCTCATAGGGATAAGAAGGCGGAATAAAATCGGCTATAGTTTCCTCCAAGTCTTTTTGTATAACCATAGCACGGCCTTCAACAGTTGCATTCATTTTTGCCCGCACAAGTATGGCTTCAATATCTGCACCGGATACATCGAATTTAATCTTTTTAATAACAGAATTTAAGTTTACCTCATGGAGCTTGATACGGAGCTTTCTTTGGAGGGTTTCAAAAAGATCTAACCTTTCGGCATCGGTTTCGGGGTAAAAAAGAGCCAGATGCTCTTCAGCCCTGCCCTGCCGTTTTAAGTCGACAGGAATCAAATCGGGGCGGCAGGTAATCAAAAACCAGATAATCTTTCCCCGGTATGCAGTGTTTCCCATAAAATTCGCTATCTGGGCAAAGACCCTGCTCGAAGTACCCGATACATCGTTTGCAGTGCGGTTTCCAAGCACTACATCGGCCTCATCTATCATTACAGCCACAGGCGACATAGCCCGCAAAATATTTAAGACCTTTTCAAGATTCGATTCGGTGGCCCCCTGCCATTGGGAGCGGAAGTTGCGTAACCTAACCATGGGAATGCCTATCTCTCCTGCAAAGGCCGAAACTATAAAGGTTTTTCCCGTACCTATGGGCCCCGAAATAAGATAACCCATGGGAAGCACATCGGTTCTTGCAGCCTTTAAGGCCTTTGCAGCTATTTTAAAACGCTTTTTTACAAAGTCATGGCCTGAAACAAGGGAAAGGTCATAATCGGTATCTATAAATTCCAAAAGGCCGCCGGCCTCATTTTCGATAATCTCCCTCTTTTTGGCTGCCAAATAATCCAAACTTATGGGTTTATCATCTTGATAGGACTCCCCCACAAGCTGGTAAAGGTTTAAAAGATTTAGTCCCGAGGTTAGAGCTCCCATTCTTTCAGGACTTAAGCCTCTCTCGGCTAAAAGAATTTCTTCAGTACGTCTTAGATGTTCCAAAAAATTGACCCTCACGGCAGCATCCGGCAGAGGAATACGCACCTTTATTGTAGAAGGAGAGGCTGTAAGGCGCGGATTTAAGTCTGTGAGGTTTTCCGTAAGCATTATTATGGAGATATCTTCCCGTGTAAAAGAAGGCTCATGAGACCACCTGTTTAGGGTAACAAGGCAGTACCTGTCGGTTTCATCCAAATTTCCTATCTCATCGGCCGGAATTATGGTTTCGGCATAGTCTACAATAAGCACAATCCTCAAATTTTTCCCGAAATTAAGCACAAAGTACCTTTCAAGGTATGAAAAAGCCTCTTCCGGATCGCGGGACAAAAAGGCCGCAGGAGGCACATCGGGATAGGTTCTGTGCATTGTTTCAAGATAGGATCTTTCCATGTCCGATGTACAAAAAGAAATTCCTCCGGATTTATCGTAATACACTATTATATCTTGATTTCCAAAAAGAACCTCGGAAATATAGTCCCTTATTTTTACAAATAAAAAATTATGCCCGTATTCGGTTATTTGGTGAGGCAAAAAATCTCTTATATTTCCGTGTACAAAGTAAAGGTTTGCAGTTTTTGAACAATATTTTCTGGAAAGTTCCTGAGCCCATTCAGGCAAAATATCTATGTAGGCACTATTTTCTTTAATCAGCTGTTTTCCTGCTGCCATAATCCCTCCCGCCTTACAATAACCATACAACAAAAAAAATAAAATTTCAAGAAGAAATTGATTGCAATTTATAATTGTATTTTTTTTCCGCTTTGATTGTTATTTTTTGTTTTTTGTGCTATAATTAGTTTAGCTTATGAGAAGTTGAGGAGGAAGTATGAAAAAGCTTTACTTAGTTTTAATATGCTTGAGTCTTGGATCTCTTGTTTTTGCTCAATCGGCAGAAAAAGTTGATGAGATTTTGCAGTCTAAGACTTTGACAAGAGGTCAAGCATGTTACCTAGTAGGAACGGCAATTGGAGAGGTTAAGGAAACCGATTCTTATCAAGCTGCATTTGATAAATTTAAAGGTCTTAAGATGTTTGAAAACAAAAAATATGATGAGCCGATTAGATTTGACGAATTTTCAAATTTAGCCTTACAATACTCTTCAATAAAACATGGGTTATGGTATGGAATTACAAAAAGTCCGCATTATGCTTTTAGGCAGCTTAAGATAATGAAGATAATACCGCAAAAAACGGTTCCGTCTTCAAATATCACACCCTTTGCGGCAATTAATCTACTGGCAAAAATAATGCCCAAAGCAGATAAATAAGGAGAAAGAAATGAAAAAAATACGAAGCCTTATATTTTTCTTTTTGATTATTTCGGTGAGTCTTTCAGCCTTTGAAGCAGGCGGAATTTTTAAAACCGGTGTTGGGCTTGATTTTAGCAAACAAACCACAAATCTAACCCATTTCGACAGTATATCTCTTTGGGCCAAACAAAACCTCGATAAACAAGGAAATTATAACTTTGCCGTTCAGTCTTCATATTTGCTGAATTTAAAAAAAACTATAAAACCTAAAAGTGAATTTGACGTCAACAATCACCTTATGCATATAGCGAACTTGGATATGCTAAAATTCAGCTTTCTGATTCCCATAGGCGATAACAGCCTGAATATTGATGCAGGAAGATACAATATATCGGATATTACGGCAAAGATTTTAAATCAAAATATTGATGGTGTTTATGTTTCATATGATATGCCTCGGTTTTCAATGTTTTTTAATCTTGGGTATACAGGTCTTGTAAATGCTTATGTAAACCCCACAACTGCAGTAGATATAAAGTCCATAACCGAAAAGGATACAAAAGTTTACAAGCTTTCACCTTCTTTTGTTCATATGTCCGCATTATTCAGACTGCCCTTCGCTTCGCTGCGCCACAAGGTAGACTTGGATTTAAGTTCCTTTATTGCAACAACGAATGCAAAATCAACAAATAACTATATATCCATATCTGTAAACGGACCTATAGTAAAAGGACTTTTTTATAATACCTCAATATCATCTTCAATTATAACAAGGGATAAACGGAAAGCAAAAACAGGCTTTTTTATCTTAGGCGAGCTTAATTATTATTTTGAAAAGTATAGTTCAAAAATAGGTTTAAAAAGTGAATTGTTTTCCGGAGGAAGGAAAGAATTTAAAACCTTTACACTTTCAAATGCTTCAAATGTGAGGTTTATTGAAAGCAGCGATCTATGGAAAACGGGATTAAATGGGAGCATAAAACCTATACCTGATCTATTCTTAAGTACCGAATTCAACATTATGACGTATGGAGAATCTAAACCAAGAGGAATAAAATTTCTAAGGGGTTTGGAATGGACAGCATTGGTCAAATACACAATACTTCAAGATATAACTCTAAGCGGGGACCTAGGTATGTTCATAGGAAAAAATGGAAAGTTTGATGCCCGAGTAGGATTAAAGGGCATAATTTCTTTCTAAAGTTTTTATAGTTTTTATAGGAGAATAAAATGAAAAAGATTTTTATTGTTATCAGCCTTCTTTGTCTTACCTTTTCTCTTATGGCAATGGATGGCGAAGTAGTAGCCGTTAAAGGAAAGGCAGAAATAAAAAAAGGCGGAAAATGGATTCCTGCAAAAACAGGAAATAAAATTGAATCGGGAAGCATGATTTCTACAGGGTTTAAGTCCGAACTAACTTTAAAAATTGACGGTTCGGTTATTACGGTTAGGCCTATGACAAGACTTACAATTGAAGAAATAGCGAAAAAAAATGAAGCAGTTTCTTCGGAAGTCTATCTCAATGTAGGTTCGGTAAAGGCTGATGTAAAACCGGCTTCAACAAAAAAGGTTGAGTTTAAGGTAAAAACTCCTGTTGCAACGGCTTCTGTCCGTGGAACATCAGGTGAAATCAGCTCGGACGGTCTTTTAATAGGAACAAGCGGCTCATGGTACTATGCAAACAACGACGGCCTTGAAACAAGGGTTCAGATAGGTGACTCCGTTATCATAAGCGATACAGGTATGGTAACTCCTGCCCAAAACATTAAGGCCAATGATGTTTTACCGCAATCTGTACAAACTCTTGCCGAAGCAGAGGCTAATTCACCTACAATGACACCTCAGAGCTTGACCATGGAGGATGCAGTAGATATTGCATCATCAGTAACAACAGTCAGCATTAATATCGGCTGGGAAGACTAAACTTATACCGCCCTTTGAAGCATTTTCAATAAAGGCTTCGAAGGGCGTTTTTTTTTCTGCCGGGATTTGACCTTTAAATCTTATCTTTTCTTCATAAGCCAATTCTACCTGTTCAACGGAAAACTCATCAAGATGCCTCTTTAAATTTTCCCATGCGGAATAGGAACATTCAAATTGAAAAGTTTCTTTTTTGATAAGTTCTTCGGTTTGAGCTTCATTCAAGACAAGCTTTGCAGAATCCGAATAAGCCTTTACCAAACCGCCCGTACCTAAAAGAGTACCTCCGAACCGGCGTGTAATTGTAAGCATTATATTTGTAATTCCTGAACCCTTTAGCACTGCAAGAGCCGGTCTTCCGGCCGTCCCCGAAGGTTCTCCGTCATCCGAACAGCCCAAGACTTCTCCGTTTTCGCCTGTAACAAAGGCATGAACAACATGACGGGCATCTTCATACTTTTCTTTTTGGATTTTTAAAAGCTCTCTGGCTTCAGATGCCGAATTTATAGGAAAAATTTCGGCTAAAAATCTTGAATTTTTTACGTTGAGCTCACTTGAAGCATACTGTATTAAAATTTTCATTTTAAAAGATTCTCCCTCTTTTTTAATTTCCTGTCGGAATAAAACATAGAAATTATGCCGGCCGTAAAGGGAAGCAAAGCAAATGCCAAACTATCAAAAAAAGTATCCGCCGTCATAAGAGGAAAAAGTGCAAAAATTTGAATAATAAAAAATATAAAATCATAAAAGCCATTCAATAAATAAGAAAAAATAAAGCCTGTAAAAGGAAATAAAATAGAAATAAAAATTGCCGCAAGACCTAAAATTAAAAAGGCCGATATAAGAGGACTCACAACTATAGAAGCAATGATACCAATCGGAGCCAAGACCCCTATTTTGCTTATTACGATAGGGGCTGTAAAGGTTTGCGCACCTACCGAAGCCGAAAAGCTCCCCAATATTTTAGGAGGGATTTTTCCGTTTAGGATATCATATACGGCGCTTCCAAAGACTAGTATACCGGCCAAGGCACCGTAAGAAAGCATAAAGCCTAAACTGAGAGCCTCATCTGGTTTTACGGCAATATGAAAAATGAGCATTGTACATAAAACGGAAATCATGGGAGGCTGCAGCCCCAAAGACTTGCCTATTATAATTAAAATCATCATCCCCAAGGCACGGTTTAACGAGGGGGCAGCTCCTGCAAACCAAACAAAGAGAATGATAGAAACTAAAGAAAACTTTATTGCGAGGCTTTTTTTTCCGAATATAGACCCCATTTGCAGGGCAGTTAAGCTTACCAAAGAAACATGCATTCCGGAAAGGGCTAAAACATGGGCAAGGCCGGCATTTTTAAAAGCTTCCGAGACAGGAAGAATCAAAAAGTCTCTATTTGCAGAAAGAAGGGCTAAAAGTAAGGCCCCTGCACTTCCCCACCCTGACAATAAACGCATAAGGTAAAAACGCAAAAAAGCTCTTAATTTTAAAACAGCCGATCTCCAGCCTAAAAATTCCGGCACGGACTTATCGCCAAAAAAGGCTAAGGGGCTCAAGCCGTTTTTCTTTGCACCGAAACGTCCCGCAGTTTCAAATATTACGCCCTTAGAAAAATTGGTTAAAGCTTCTTTTCTTGAACCGGCCTTGTAGGACGAAATTCCGTAAGCATTATTTTGTAATACCAGCTCCGAAGGAAAAAATATTTTTATATTTCCTCTTGCAGAAAATTTAGCCCCATTCTTATATGAAAAAGATATCAGTCTGGCACTTGCAGCATAGTATTTTTCACCTGCAGGATAGGCTTCTCCTGTAAGCTCTGCCCGGATGCTTTCAACCTTATCTAATTCGGCAAGGGAAAAAGGCTCTGCAGATAGAAAAAAGAGACGCAATACGGCAAGACTTCCTATGAAAAGCCCCGTAAATATAAAACAAGACTTCTTTTTTCTAAATATAAAACCGATTATAAAACTTAAAATAAAAATAAAGCTTATTAAAAATTTATTAAAATAATTTTCTACTGCACAAAAAAAATAAAAAGATAGTATTGCTGCACAAGCAGACAGCACAACCGGTTTTAATACAAAAAAATTACAAGAGATCCTTAATTTTTTTTCATTTACCACTTTAACTCCTCTATGGCATTTCGAGAAGCTTGTTTAACCGTTTCAGAATAATTTAAATACTCAACATACAATAGATAGTCAAATGCGGTCTTGTCCCCAAGCTTTCTCAAAGCCGTAATTACACTGAGCATCAGGGGCTCACTGTATTGCTTTGTTTTTTCGGTTTCCGAATTTAACACACCTAAAAATATTGACAAATTTTGCGAACATTCGATTGTACCTAAATTTCCCATACAATCGATTATCTTCATAAGTAATTCATCGCCCCTTGGGCTTGTTTTACGCAAGCCCTGAGCATAGTAAAAAAATTTGTTTACCTGAGAAGAAGCCTTACTCCACTTTAAAACAGATAAAACAGGTAAGGTCTCTTCAATCAAATTTTCAGAGATCTCAAGGTCCGGGCCTTTTAGATTTTTAAGACCGTAATCAATTACAAGCTCACTAATCCTTCCAAGCTCAGCGCCGTCAATACGCTTATTTTGTTTTGCCAATAAATACAGTGTCCATATATATTGTATGTTTTTTTGTATTGTTTTAGCCAAAATTTCATCAAAATAATTAAAAGAAATATTATTTAATGCGGTTTTTACCGTATCTTTTAAACCATCATTTACAGGATAAAATAAGGTTTTAACCAAGACATCAAAAGAAGAAGGATCGGCAAAATTCCCGAGAGCTTCAGCATAAACCGTCAAAAGATTCACATTAAAAGCCTTACCCGAAATTAAATCGGATAAGCCTGCATCATAAAGCGAATTAAGATAGTCTGTAAAGGCTGAATCTTTTTGAACCAATTTACTGAGGCTTTTTAGGCAGGCAATTTGAAAGTCTTCATTTTCAACCGTAGAAAACAAGTAGCGTATATTTGCAGAGGACTTTACCTCATTTAATTCTCCAAGCTTGGTTACCGCAATTATACCTATATTTAACAATCTTTCATCATTTTGTAATATTGCATAAGAATTTTTAACATATTCCACTGCATCTTGATATACAGGAACTAAATTTCTATCATCAGACTGTGAAAGTGAACGCAAAATAACAACTTTTACATCTATTCCTGTAGAAATAAAATCTTTACGTAAATTAAAAAGCTCTTCTTTATCTACAGCAAAAATAGAAAAAACACAAAAGATAAAAACTAAAACAAAAACTATCTTTTTCATATAGAACCTTTACCTTCCGCAAAATCATAAAGTATTTGATCTTCCATTAAATCATCCTGCAAAAAATTACCATCTTTTCTTTCTTGGCTATTGCTTGACAAAGCATCGTTTTCTTCATCTAAAATATTGCTTATAAATCCGGTATTATCATCAACGGCTATGTTATATATGTAAGATAAAATAGCATTTTTCATTCTTTGATCTAAAAATTCACATTGAAAGTGTATCCTTGATTTATTCAATGGTTGATCGTATACAAAACGGACAATTTTACCGCACATTACAATCTCGGTATTTTTTAGTTTAAATTGCAGCTTCATTCGAATACCCTTTGCAGCCTTGCCTCTTACAAAAAACATAGCTCCGTCTTCCGATATATCCTTTACATTTGTTTTTACACCTCCTTGAGTTTCATAATCGGAGTTATAAGGATCACCGGCCCGGAGAGGAAACATCAAGCCTTCAATATCACATGAAGCTCTAACCGATTTTCTTTTTTGTGTACGCACAATTTTTTTTGAATGTTTAACATAAACTTCTATACGGTCATCTATTTTTTTTGCCTTGGCGGATTCAGAAACAAAAACATATCCTGCATCATTTTGTTTCCAAAAATAAACTTTTATAGCCTTATTTTGCCAATTAACTTTTTCGGCTCTTTCTGCAGATGCATCAAACAGGGCAAATACAAGCTCATCCTTAGTGTTTGCCATAAGCTTGCCGTAAACGGTTGTTTCTCGCGGCACAAAGAGAATGCAAATTTGGCCGATATAAATTTCGTGAGTCGATTCAAGCCTTCGCTTTTTTTGAACCTCTTCCAACTCAATCTTTGTACGGTAATCATAGAGTTTGTTAAGTAAAATCTGCATTTTTTGGGAAACATCGGCATCCAGCTTGTTTTCAACCTGACGGGCAATAAAGCGGATACACTCGTCCAAGGCAGCAACCGACCAAAAAAGACGTGTTTTGTCTTCAAGGCCTACATAATTGGCTGTCCGCCATAACAATAAAAGATTAGAAAATAAAAATCCCCTGTCTTTCCCCTCGGTAAAAAAACGTATTGAATCCAAAAAACGTCTTCCCGGAAGGGTAAACGAAAAAGCTACCAATAAAAGAAATACAATCACAAAAACTATAAGAATATACATGTTTATCTCTTTATGATATAATATCATAAATTATGCATTTTGATAAGAAGACTCTAAGGTTTTTATTTGAATTTATCTTCATTTTCATCATTTTTGTTCTCCCCCCGATGTTAAATAACAGGGCTTTTACTTCGCCGCCTCAGCCGGAAGGAGTTTTTTATATCTTGCTATTTATATCAAAGATAGTTTTTTTTGCAGCCTATGAGGAAATTCTATACCGAATATATTTGCCCTATAGAATAAAAAGCTTTTACGGAAAAAATCCTCAAGCTTTTAAATCCTATATAACAGCCTCAGAAATATTACCTATAATCTTTTTTGCTTTAGCTCACCGTTATTTGGGTCTCTTTAATGTACTTTATGCTATGGCGGCAGGTATAATTTTTAGAATATTATATATTCTTATACAAAAAAAATTCGGAACCAAATGCAGCATAGCAAGGGCAGGTATAAAAGCTGCCCTTTGTATTATATTATTACACGCAGTCCACAACGGAATCATCTATCTTTTGATTTTTAAAGGATAGATTAAGGCACAGGTCTCATATATCTTTTTATATATTAAAAAACTTTTTTCAGAAATAGAGGTAAAAGATTTACCGTCAATGGGTTTATTTTCATCCTCATCAAGCAAGAGGTCAAAGCCTATTATTGTGTTGGTCTTATCGGTTTTTATTTTTTCGTCGATAAGGTTTAAGCTTTCCATGCTTTTGCTTATGACAGAATCTTCAAGAGGCTTTCCGGCTTGTAAAGAATCTAAAATATTTCGGCATATATCCATACCCTCTTTTGCGAGATTCATGGTTCTTTCCAAATCGGAACTTAGTTCTTTTAAGGCCGAGGAAAGGCTTGCAGAAGTTCTGCTATCTTCTTTTTTAGAGGTCAGGTTAATTAAAGCCTTCATCTTATCGATTTTTATTTTTTTGGAAAGAGGCGAAGCCTTAGCTTTAATTAAAAAGTCTTCCATATTTATAGCCGGCATATTCGGGATTTTTAAGCCGCGAGGTAAAAGATTATAGGTTTTAACATCGGGAAATTCGGCAATCTTACTTTCAAACCACCAAGCGTACATCTGCATTCTCTTGTCGCTTAAGACCTTCCCCTCATAGCCTTCCTTTAATTGGGGCGAGGCAGAATAAAGGCTGAGGTGCGAGGCCGTTTCAGAAGGGAAAAAACGGTTTGAAAATGAATTTAAATCCTCCTCAAAGCGGCTTCCCTTAAAGTGGGTTTGAAAATCGGGAAAGGCCAAATCGAGGCCGGCAAAAATAATTTCGGAACAGCCTAAAATTCTTGCAAAATCCCAGCAGGCTGTTGCAACCGAACCGCCTGTAACAAGCTTACCCTTTTCGCCTATAGCATTTTCTATATATTGGGCAAGCGGGAACATGGAAGTGCATAAAAATTCGGCGGCTGCTTTAAGACGGAAAACGGCCGGATATACTGAAGACTCGGTAATAAGAATCGAATCCGAAATATCGAGATCTGCAAGATGAAGGCAGTTCCAATATTGGGCATCCATTAAAAGAATAAAGTCCGGTTTTAGACCTTGCCTATGGCAGGCCCTTACGGCCGTATCAGCTGCAATGATTATAAATTTATCTTCATTTTCTTTTATAAGATTTATGGTCTTGTCTAAGCCGGGCCCCGCCGCAATTATCAAGGCCGGGTAAGAAGAAAAAATATTTTCTATTTTGTTGATTCCTAAAAGACTTTCAGTGCGGCTGATATTTTTAAAAAAATTTTTAAGCCAAAGTTTTCCGAATTTTTTTAAGGTATTTTTATTTAAATTTGTCTTTTCATTCCGCCTTTTTTTTAAGGCCTCAAGCTCGGAAAACCAAGAAGGGCTTACATCAATCAGGGACTGAATTTTAAACACGGGAATATCAAAAAAAGATTTGCTCTCAAAAAAATCCAAGATGTCTTTCGGGTAAAGGCCTAAAAGAAGCATCAGATTTTCGTGCATAAAAAAATCATCCAAGGGGCGGCTTTGTAAAAAAAGAAAAAAAACAAAAAGATCGGGCTCAATTATAATCAAGGAGGATTTAGGATTGCTTTTTGCATAAAGCTCCTGAGTATAGCCCAAGCCGAGTCCGTAAAAAACACAAGAGCTTTTAGTCTTTTTATCTTCAAAAAAATCGAGGGAGATATTTTTTTCGGCTTCGCTTATAGGATTATATTTTGAGTGAATATATTTTCCGTTTATGCGCGCAGTAAAAATCTTTTTATCTTTCTCTTTTAATTTTGCTTCTTCGAGGGTATAAGTTTCAGGGATTTTTTCGGCAAATTTTTTAATACCGGTTTCAGAGTCAAGGCCCAAGGCAGTGCAAAGTTCAGGAAAACGTTTAAAAAAAAGCTTTGCATTATAGATCAAATTTTCTTTATTCGAGATTGAGCTCAATTTTCATTCCTTTTTTAAGAGGAGTTCCGGGCGGAGGCGTTTGAGAAGTCACATACCCGTCGCCCGTAATTTTTACCGCAAAGTCTTTTTGTAAAAGAAGCTCAAGTAAAAGTTTTTTGGGAACTCCCGTTAAGTCGGGCATCTTATCTTTTAAGACGACAGGTTTATTTTCGCTTATGGGAATCCGTCCCGTGTGTTCAACGGTGGGGGCATTTTCCCTTGCAAGTCCAAGATAGTCGATAATTTCGTTCGAGGCTTCTGAAATTGCAGGAGCCGCAATGATGGAGCCGTATATTTGTCCGACGGGTTTTATGACGGCCGTATATAAAATAATCTTAGGATCATCAGCCGGAAAAATTCCTATACAGCTCGAAATAAAATCGGTCTTACTGTAACCGCCGCCCTTTTCGTTTGCCATCTGTGCAGTTCCGGTTTTTACGGCAATGGGAACGCCGTTGATAGAGGCCCTCCAAGCTATACCCTCTATAGAACCTGTTCTCATATAGCTTAAAAGAAGATCGGCATTTTTTTCGGATATAACCTTGTTTAAAACCGAGGGCTTATGAAGATAGACAATGTTTCCCTCCTTGTCGGCAATCTTTGAAATAAGAGAAAGTCTGAGAGTAGAACCTCTATTTGTAAAGGCCGTCGCAGCTTCAACCAGCTGAAGGGCGGAAACTCCTACTTCCTGACCAATGGCAATTGTGTGCTTTGTGCGGACAGACCAATTTTGAGGAGGGGCAAGAAGACCGGCCGTCTCTCCGGGAAGCTCTATATTGGTTTTAGAGCCGAAGCCGAAAAGTTTAATCTTTTCATAAAAGGCATTTTTTTCGGTAATGTCGGCAATCTGGGCAGTTGCATCATTACAAGAAAGACGGATTACATCCCGAGGGCTGACCCTTCCGTGAGTCTTTAAACAGGTTATCGGCTTTACTTTAGCCCTGTTAAATTCAAAAAGAGCATTACAGTCATAGACTTCACCGTCCTTAGTAGTTCCTAGCTCTAGGAAGGCAGCCATAGAAAATATCTTAAAAACCGATCCGGGTTCATAAACATAGTTTGCAGGACGGTCAAGACGTTGTTCAGGAGTGCTTTCGATAAAGTTTGCAAGGGAGGCAGAAGGAGAGTTTACATAGGCAAGTATTTCGCCGGTCTTTGCATCAACTGCAAGAAAAACGGCAGATTCGGCCCTTGTCTCTTCCATAGTTTTCGATATAATTTTTTCGAGCATGTACTGAATGTTTCCGTCTATGCTCAGATAAACATCATAGCCCTTACCGGTATATCCCTTTGTTTCAGGCGGAGGGGAGAGGATATTTTGAAGGGAGTATTCTACACCTGTCTTCCCCCTCCCGTCATCACCTAAAAAGCCTACAACTGTAGAGGCTAAGGTGTTTTCGGGATAGGTACGGTTAAAAACCGATTCAAACCTAAGCCCGCTTAATTTATTTTCATCTATAAGGGTTTTAACTAAATCCCTCTCACTTTCGCTCATTCTTTTTTTTAAATATAGAAAGTTGGATTTGGAATCTTGAATTTTTTCTAAGAGCTCCGATTCGTTTTGCATTAAAACAGGGGCAAGAACCTTTGCTGCCTCGGCAGGTTTTTTCATTAAGGTCTTATCGGCATAAAGATTATAAACAGTCGTTTGAACTGCAAGGATTTTTTTATTTCTGTCGTATATTGTACCGCGCTCGGTGGAAATTTTAGGCTTAATAACTATAGGTTCTTTCATTATCATGTACTTTGCAAACTGGAGTATAAGCAAACATGTGAATACTATTACTATGCCTACAAAAGCCCAAAACCTGCCTTTAGAAATAAAACTATCTACTTCTCCCATATAAAAACCTTACCGTAAATACCGTCAACGAGGACAAAGCCGTAATCTCTGGAGTCCCGTGAAGCATCTAAATTATCCCCAACGGCCAAAACCGTTCCGGCAGGAATAAACGAGACCTCCTTCATAGCCTTTCCGCCCCGGATCATTCCGCCCAAATTATCGAATTGTACAGCCGTCAAGGGTATATCTTTTCCGGAAACCTTCATCGAATAATCATAAGAGCCATTGTAGCCTAATTTTCGATAAAATTCTATAGGCTCTTGCGGAATACCTAAACATCTTTTTACCGTAAACCTGCCGTCTTTTCGGTAGACGATTATATCTTGAACTTTAGGAAAAGCCCATCGGATAAGGTACTTATTTTTTAAGGGATGCTTTATCCCGTAGGCGGCCTTAAAAATAATAACATAATCCCCATCCCTTAAGGCCGGCTCCATAGAAGGACCAGAAACACGCCTGATATCAAGGAGAAGGCCTTTGAGTAAAATAAGAAAAAATATAATACAAACAAAATAAAGGAATTTTATTTTATAATTTTTAAGCACTTTTTTAGCCTTGCTCTATTTAAACATCTTTTTTATCGAGCCGAAAACTCCTCGCGTAATTTCGCGGCCTACGGTTCGGGTCATACTGTCCACTAAGACCCGTCCAAGCCTTCCGGCCTCGCTTCTTTGCTTTCGGTTTTGAGACTCTTCCAAACGGCGCCTTGCATTTTCCGCCCGTATTCTGGCATTCTCTGCCCTGATCAAGGCTGCCTCTTCTTTTGCCCTAGCTGCAGCTTCTTTAGAGAGGCGTTTTTCTTCAAGCTCCCTTTCGGCAACCAGTTTTTTTTCTTCAAATTGCTCCATGAGAATTTCGTATGCCGATTCCCTGTCTATTATATCCTTGTACTTATATAACAGAGGGGATTCTTCGACAATAGCTTTAAGCTTTGCTTCTCCCACAGTGCCTATCTTACTTCTTGGAGGGGCAATTAAAACCCTTTGAGTTACAGAGGGGCTTCCGTCTTCCTGCAAGAGGGAAACCAGAGCCTCGCCGGTTTTAAGCTCGGTAAGTACCTTAGCCGTATCGAATTTGGGATTGGTCCTAAAGGTCTCGGCCGAAAGCTTTATAGCCTTTTGGTCTTTGGGAGTAAAGGCCCTGAGAGCATGTTGTATCTTATTTCCCAGCTGGCTTAAAATACTTTCAGGCACATCGGCAGGATTTTGCGTAACAAAAAAAACTGCAACGCCCTTTGAGCGGATAAGCCTTATCATGGTTTCTATCTTTTCGATGAGGGCCGAAGACAGATTATTAAAAAGAAGGTGGGCCTCATCAAAAAAGAAAACGATTTTAGGTTTTTCGGTATCTCCCGCTTCGGGGAGGTTTTCGTAAAGCTCGGATAAGAACCAAAGCAAAAAGGTCGAGTAAAGATTGGGTCTTTGATAGAGGCTTGTAGAATTTAAAACATTTATATAGCCCCTCCCGTCCGAGGTAAGCTTAAAAAAATCGGCAAGCTCCAAGGCAGGTTCTGCAAAAAAATCATTTGCCCCTTCCCCTTCCAAAATGAGGAGAGCTCTTTGAATTGCGCCTATTGAAGAATCGGAAACATTACCGTATTTAAGCTTTAGATCCTTGCTGTTTTCGCCTATATAAACCAAGATCGACTTTAAGTCTTTTATATCCAAAAGGAGAAGGCCTTCTTCATCTGCTATTCTAAAGGCAATGTTGAGAACACCTGCTTGAACCTCGTTTAAATTTAAAAGCTTTGACAAAAGAAGAGGCCCCATCTCAGATATGGCCGTACGTATGGGATGGCCTGTTTCTTTTAAGATACTCCAAAGGCGTATAGGATAGGATTTAAACTCGAATTCCGAAAGCCCTAAAAGGCCTAACCTTTCGTTTATTTTTTCGTTAGCTTCACCCTTTTCGGCAAAACTGCATAAGTCTCCCTTTACATCGGGTAAAAAAACAGGGACACCCATATCGCTGAAGGCCTCAGCAATTACCTTTAAGGTAATAGTCTTCCCCGTTCCCGTAGCCCCGGCAATGAGGCCGTGCCTATTTGCACGATCAGCCAAAAGCTCTACCCTGCTCTCGCCCAATCCGATAAAAATTCCTTTTTCCATACATAAGCTCCCAAGAAATTATGTTTAAACCGATTGACTTCCGATTTTATAGTATGTAATATAAATCAATTTGGATATAATATCAATCCTTAAATCATAGTTAAGGATTTTTATTCACTCCCAATCCTTACTATCGTTAAATCGGTATTAGCGCTAAGGAATTTTTGTACTGCTTCATCATGGGATATGATAATTAGAATCTTATCTTTAGATTTATTAAGGACTTCCTTTAAAATTGATTGAATGGAATTTATATCCAAATTCGCAAATGTTTCATCCAGAATAATTAAATCCTTTTCGGCAATGACAAGCATCAGGCGGGCCAAAGCAATCCGCTTTCTTTCTCCACCCGAAACCTTATCAATTTCGCTCGTACCGATGTGCTGCGTTAAATCCTTAATACCTGCAATTTTTGCGGCCGTCTCAAGGTCTTTATCAGAAAACTTCTCATTAAACAATAAAATATTTTCTTTGACGGTTCCGCCGATTAAATAGATATTTTGATGGATAATCCCTATTTTTTCTTTTAACGAATTTTTATCGATATTTTCAAATTGAATATCATTAAAAAAAATAGAACCTTCATAATCAATTTCTCCTAAAAGCGCATTGATTAAACTTGTCTTTCCGGCTCCGCTTTTACCGTTTATTAAATAAACTCTATGACTTGTAAATTCACAATTAAAATTGCCGAAGACATTTTTATCATCATAAGAAACACTTACATTTTTAAAGTTTATATTATTTATTTTTTCACAAATGATAGAACCGGCATTTTCTTTTTCCCTTGCCGATTTAAAAAAGTCTTCTACAGGCTTTTTTAAAGCCTTAACATCTTTTGAATAAGTTCTTAATGTTAAAATACTATTAAAGACGGCAGAGTAATTTATGGAATACATATACATTGCCAAAACGGTTCCCGTGCTTACATCGGGAGATATAAAAGTTTTATAACAAATAATAATGGCTATACTTGTAAAGTTTCCGATATATTTTAAATAGCGGGATTGAGAACTTGTCAGCATAAGAGAAATATGAGACGAAATATATTTTTTATTTATCTTTTCCAAATGTTTTAAAAAGCCTTCATAGGAGGCGTAATATTTTAAATCAAAATTTCCATATACGGCATCCTTTGCTAAAGCCATAACTTCCGTATAGTCAGCTCTTTCATTTATTCTATCCTTACTTATTTTATCTACAAGCCTTTTACTTACAAAATAAAAAAGTATATACCAAATAATCGTTATTAAACCCAATTTATAATCCAATAGCAAAACAAACAATAATAAGGTAAGCACCTTAATGACGGTACTTATGGATATAAAATATTGCTTAATTACAGCTTCTTTTAACTGTTGAATATCGCTTGTTGCCATTCTTGATAGTTCATCAGGGTTCATTTTAGAAAGGTGTAAAGTTTTACAGTTCATTACTATCATTAAAAATTCTTTTAATAATTCCAAACCGATACCGTTTGTAAATTTCCAATAATATTTATCTGCAAAATAATCCGAAAAATATTGTACAAATCCTGCGGCCGTCAAGCCTCCCGCTACCAACAAAACTATCAATGGCGTACTGTCAATAAAACTATCGGATATAAATTTTATTAAAGTGGGAATTCCTTGCGACAAGAGCTGGGCTACTATCATAAAAAACGTAATTATAAATAATTCTTTTTTCTTAGACAGTATTAACTTAAATATAGACATAACTTCCTCCAATAAAAACTTTCGGGCGGGCACTAATCTCCTAAAACTTCCATGCCCGGAATCATAACGCTTTTGGGGCCGAAATAATTTGAATGTTGAACCCTTTCTTTTGAAAAGTAAAATTCTTTTTGGGCTTCAAACATGTTTCCCGAAATTGAGCCGTTATTTATTATGTGAATATCCTTTCCGTCAAAATAGCGGGCAAGCCTAAACTCGCCGCCGAAGTCTCCGGTTACCGCATCTTGAAAAAAGTCGGAAAAGGTTAATATTTCAACATAGGGTCCTTTTTTTAGTTCGGCTTCCGTTTTAGCTCCGGCAGCAACTTCAAAATTAGATATATTGCCCGTAGGCTCCACATTTAGGTAATGGGCAAACTTTATAGAGCCGTGATAGGTTTTTACGATGCCGTCCTTGTAAAGCTCGTGCTCTTTTAAAAGAAGGCCGTCTCCGTCATAGGGGGAAGAATAAGGAGAACCAGCCATATCCGGAACGAGCTTGATATTAACCTTGTCTCCTTTTACCCCGCTTCCTTGAAAGTTCTCTCCCAATTTAGCTGCGGAGGATTTTGTATAAACCATTGAAGCCGAGGCTTGCGAAATGTAAAAGTCAAAGAAGGGGGCAACAGCCTTATTTGTGATTATTACGTTTACCGATTTAAGATGCTTGGCCTTTTCGGCAAGTGCCCTTTCTTCAGTTTCCTTTAATTGCTCCGAGACCATTTCATCGACAAGCTTTTCGTTTTCAGTCGAAAAAGAATTATCTCCGTAAATTTCAACTTCTTCTTTACCGATAGAGCAGTCGGTTATAACTTCAATATAGCCCTTATATTTTTTAAACCTTACATCCACTCCTTCGGAGTTTACTATTTGAACTTCCATATTGTCGATAAAGATTTCGGCAGAATTGATTTCGGCCTTCGTATCGCGCTTTTTATAAATTGCCTTTTGAATCTTGACCAATTCTTCATTTAAGTTTTCGGTATCGAATGAAGAAGAAAGAGCAAAGGCCTTTTCGGAAGAAGGACGGCTAAGAGGATACCATTCGTTTTTAACAAATTGAGAAGCAAAGGCCGCTTCTTCAATCTTTTTGTTTATTTCCTCATCGTCCATTGTGGGCGAAAGGCTTACATCGGCAGAACCCCTGTATTTTTTTCCCGCCTCTTCAAAATCCTTATAAACCGTAAGCGAGGCATGAAGAACATTTTTCCCGCGGTTCATATCCATCTTATCCCTTACCAAAAACATCTCACCCGATCTTATCTTTGTAAGGACAAGCCTGTATCCGTCTATGTTTTTTTTATTCTTTAAAATAGAAATTATCTTATCTTTCATTATCCCAATCTCCCGCGAGCCTTAATATATCCGCCTCCTGCAGAGGTTCTTACATATTCCTTATAACCCTTTCCGCAAAAACCGGAGCCTCCCAATTCAAAGTCTTCCTCTCCCGAAATCATCGAAATAGAAGAAAGAAGTTCGGGAACGTAGCCTGTCAAAAAAATCGGGCCGACTATTTTGCCTGTAAGCTTTCCGTCCTTTATTTCGTAACCCTTTTCGACGGCACATTGAATACCCCAGTTTTTAGGATCTTCCATTCCGCTAAAATAGCCGTCCAAAAGATAACCCGAATCGACCGATTTTATCATCTCATCGAGGGAAGAATTTTTTGTGCTGAAAAAGGTGTTTGTCATTCGGGTGTAGGCCTTGCGCTCAAAGGATTCCCTTTTGCCGTTACCTGTGGGTCTTATGCCGAGGCTTAAGGCTGAGAGGGTGTCGCAGATTCCCCGCTTTAAAATTCCTTTTTCGATAATATGCGTATCTTGAGCCAAGACTCCTTCATCGTCAAAAAGATATGAAGAAACCTGCTCGGCAGCTGCAGCCCCGTCGTGCATGTCGGTAATTTCGGAAGCGACCTTTTTGCCGATAAACTCCTTAGCCTTTGCTCGGTTTTTAACGAACATATCCATCTCGACCCCGTGTCCGAAGGCTTCATGGGCTATAAGACCTGTAACATTTTGCTTACAGATAATATCGTAAACTCCCGGCTTAATCCTTTCGGCATCCAAAAGTTCCTTTGTAGAATCGATGCTTTTTTTGATATTGTCTTCAACCTCGTGTAAAATCTCAAGGCCGCAGTTTCCCGAAAAAGCTTGGAAGCTGTACTTTACGGATTCTCCCTTTTTTAAATACGGAACAAGATAAGAAATTGCGTAAGCGTAGGCCTGCTCCAAATCTTTTTTTTGCGAAAGGAAAATTTTACAAACGGAAACTTCTTCATACCTAACCTGAAAATCTATCATTTCGGGGCAGTAGTCAAAGCCCTGCTTCATTATGGTTTCAAGCCTTTTTATCTTTTGCTCATCATTCATAGAATCAAAGCTTTCTTTTACCTCGGCATAAAAGCTCTTCGTTAAGGCCTCTTCCTTGATTACGGGATACTTAAGACCCTCAAGGTTTTTCGATTTAAAAAATGCGATATCGGCATTTGCAATGCGCCTTATTTCTTTTTTGACAGATTCGGCATCAACCACATCGAAGGAATACTCGGAGTACCCAAGCCCGTTATAAACGCGCAAGACAAAGCCCCTTTCCGTCGAAAAAGAATCTCCTACCGAAACGGCCGTTTTGCGTACCGAATAAGACTTTCCATTTGAGTCGCAGCCTAAAATCGAAACATATTCAAATTCCTTTGAAAGCTCTTCTACCAGTTTTTTTAAGACAGGCTTACTGTCCTTTAAAAACTTACTCATCTTTTGAGTCATCTTTATAATACCTCCAATCTTGAGCTTAAAAGCTCAAAATAAACTATCTTACTTCTCTATCAGCTTTGCCAGGTTTTCTGCCGTAAAGCCGAGGTGTTCTGCAACCTTTCCGCCGGGAGCTGAGGTGCCGAAGCGCTCTATCGAAAAATTGTCGCACTTGCAGCCTGTCCAGCCTTCCCAGCCTTGGGCAACTCCGGCTTCTGCGGTAACAACGCGGATATGTTTTTTACATCCGCCCAAAACGGAATGTTTAAAGTCCTTAGGAGAAGTTTCAAATCTTTCTTTCGACATAACCGAGACAACCCTGACCTTTTTATCCTTTACAAGACTTGCAGCCTTTACAGCCATACTTACCTCGGAACCCGTAGCGAGGACCGTTACATCGGGAGTCCTGTCAGGCTTACCCAGGGTACAGCCGCAGGCAGAAGCTTCAACATCCTTTACAATGTAGGCACCGTTTTTAACCGACTCTCTCCAAAAAAGATCCGACTTTTCCAAGACAGGTAAATTTTGGCGGCTTAGGATGAGGCATACTGGACCGTCCTTGTGTAAGAGAGCCTCTTTCCATGCTTCTCCGGCTTCTTCCGCATCGGCCGGGCGTAAAACAAGCACATTCGGGATAGCCCTCAAGGAGGCTAAAAGCTCTATAGGCTGATGGGTGGGGCCGTCTTCGCCTACAAAGATTGAGTCATGGGTAAAAACATAGATCGAAGGAAGCTTCATCAAGGCTGCAAGACGGAGAGCCGGTCTTAAGTAATCTGCGAAGACCAAGAAGGTCGCACAAAAGGCTCTAAACCCGCCGTGAAGCTGGATTCCGTTTGTAATTGTACCCATTGCGAATTCTCTGATGCCGAAATAAAGGTAGCGGCCTAAAGGATTTTCAGGCGAAAAGGCAGAAATGCCTTCCAAGCCTACCGCATTGGGGCCTTCCAAGTCGGCAGAACCGCCTACAAGATTGGGAAGAGCCTTTGCAAACTCGTTTAAGGCCTTTTTTGAGGCGGCACGGGTCGCAATCGCCTCATCCTTTTTGAATTCGGGGAGCTTAACAGAGTTTACAATGGCTTCATCGGCTCCGCCGTGAGCAAAGGAAAGATCCCATTCCTTTCGTTTTTCGGGATTGGCCTTTGACCAAGCCTCAAAGGTCTTGTTCCATTCGGCCTCGGCTTGGGCTAATTCCTCGTTTCTCTTTTTAAAGAAGGCATAGGCTTCTTCCGCAACATAAAAGTCTCCCTTGCCTTCAAGGCCGAGATTTTTCTTGGCTTCGGCAAGGCCCTCCTTTCCGAGAGGAGCGCCGTGGGCCTTGTTTTTACCTGCAACAGTCGGAGCACCCTGCCCTATAACCGACTTTAAGATGATAAGGGTCGGCCTTTCATCCTTCTTGGCCTCAAGAGTAAGCCGCTCAATATCTTCAAAGGAGTACATCGAGCCCCGCAATACCTGCCAGCCGTAGGCCTTGTATCTTTCCTCAATGTTTTCGGTAAAGGTGAGATCGGTAGAACCGTCAATAGTAATCTTATTTTCGTCGTAGTAAACGATGAGCTTTCCTAATTTTAGGTGGCCTGCCAAACTTGAGCTTTCGGAAGATACGCCTTCCATCAAACAGCCTTCACCGACAAGGGCATAGGTGTAGTGATCCACTATTTTGTGTTCGTTTGTGTTAAAGCGGGCGGCAAGCATTTTTTCGGCGATGGCCATACCTACTGCCGTAGAAATACCCTGACCCAAGGGGCCCGTGGTAGTTTCAACTCCGGGAGTGTCGCCGTATTCGGGATGCCCGGGACATTTGGAACCGAGCTGCCTAAAACTCTTTATATCGTCAATAGAAACATCATAGCCTGAAATGTGCAAGGCAGAATATAAGAGCATCGAGCCGTGACCTGCAGAAAGGACAAAGCGGTCCCTATCCTTCCAATCCGGATTTTTAGGATTGTGTTTTAATATTTTGGCATAAAGAGCCGCACCCAACTCGGCAGCTCCCAGAGGGAGCCCCGGATGGCCGGAATTTGCCTTTTCGATTGCGTCCATCGAAAGACTTTTGATTGAAAGAGCTATAGCATCAAGTGCATTGTTCATAAAAAAACCTCCAAGCTTGTTATGTTTTTGTAAGAGCCGATAGTTTATTGATTATCTCGACTTTTACATCTGTATAGACATAAGATAAATTTTCAAGAGACATAGATATTACTTCAATAAAGTTATAATCTTCCGCTTCGATAGAAGAAACGAATTCGGTCCACTGAAAAACCTTGTCAAAAATTTGGCAAATCATTAAGGCTGATTGACCGTCAAAGTCCGATGTTTTTAATTTACGTTCATCAAGCTCATTAAAAAATACGATAAGATTTTTATAAAAGTCTACCAAGTCTGAACGTAAATCTTTTGAACCATCGTCCTTAAAGGGATTATATAGGTTAACCCAATAATCGTAATGCATCTCCAAATAGGTTTTACACTTTGAAGATAAGGTTTTATGGTTATTCATAAATTCCGGTATGAAAAGGTCTAAAGACTCTTTTATAAAAAGTCCTTTTACCTCATCATCAAAGCGGGCCATATAATTTGAAGATAAAAAATCCAAAACAAAGCAGTCTATAACGGCCTCTGTAACAGGCCTATTTATAGAGTTAAAAAAATTGTCCTCCTTGGTCTCGTTATAAGGATAATAAAACCAGTTAGCCGGGACGGCTATAGGTTCATCCAAGACCCAAAATTTTTCCTCGATACCGTAAGGTATAACCCCGAACACATCCTTACGCTCAAAAAACAATTCCATAGGTGCCGAATTTTCATTAAAAAGAGCATCTTCACCCAAAAAGTAAGCAAAAGATAAGATATCCTGAGTTGTAGATTCCATAGGCAGGATTTTTAAGGAGGAGCGGACTGCCGCTTCAAATAGATCAAACCAATTTGATATATTCTCTTCTAAAAATTCATGCCGTTCTTTTAAAATTTCAAATTCCGCACCAGACCAATCCTTGATATGCACAAAAAGACGCATAGGATAATTAAAATTACATTTATCAAAAACAGCCGAAAAGTCCCAAGCACTTACGGCAAACCGGGCTTCGGGATTAAAACTGTCATGCAAACCAGAAAAGGTCTCTACATTTTCTTCATAGTCTTCACATAAAACATTGGAAAGATCGCTTTCGGTATATAAAAAATAGAAGGAAGAAAGTCTATCAAAACTCAAATACACCCTGCGCTTGGGAATTTCTTTTCCCTCATAAAAAAGCTTTGCCTCATGAACATATTTATCTGCCGGTAAAAAGGGTAAAAAACGCGAGCCGGGGATAAAAATTTTCATTTCATCTTCCGTATCTGAAATTTGAACGGAAAATTTCTTGCCGGTAAAAAATCCGTGCTTGCTAATCCATACCCCGCTATCCGAATCGGGATCAGGAAAAAAATAAGCAAGCGACAAGGAAATTAAAAAGACCCCCAGATTAGAATCATCAAAATTCTTTAGACCGATAAAATTTTTAAGATCTTCAAGAGTAAAGGCTTCTCCGACATTTTTTAAAAATAGATTAATTTCAGGCAATAAGGTTTCTAATCGGTCAAACATTGTCCGGCATTTTAGCATATTCATCTTTTTTTTTCAAGATCGAAGAAAAATCGTAAACTGCATCAAACTAAAAATTTAAATAAAGTTCCCTTCACTTGACATTTTTTAATAATAAGTTACAATAGGCTTATGAGTGAGATTATAGGTTTTGAGTGGGAAGACTCATTAAGCGTAGGTTATAATACAATAGATTTACATCATAAAAAACTTTTATCGATAATGGGACAGTTTAAAAATTTGTTTGAATTATCTCAAGAAGAATACAAGCTGAAAATCGGCAAAATAATAAAAAACTTGTCCGACTACACCTATTATCACTTTGAAGAAGAAGAAAAAGTAATGAAAGAATACGGATATCCCGGCTTAAAAGAACATGCATCCATCCATAACTCTTTTATAAAAAAAATACAGGAAGCCATTATACCCATGGCATCAGGCAATATTGAAACCGGCCTTCAATTCTATGACTTTTTAGGCAAATGGCTGGTAGATCACATCGCCGGAGCCGACCATGAGTGGGCCGAATACATTCATACAAATCACCCCGAAGCCGAATTTTAATCACTTGAAATTTGCTTCATTTTAGTCTATACTTAAGAGCGTTGTAATTTAAGGAAAGTAAATGCTTGAAAATATATCGGTAAAAAACATAGCTTTAATAGACAGCCTCTTTGTAGAATTTGAAAACGGCTTAAACGTTTTAAGCGGTGAAACGGGTGCGGGAAAGTCGATATTGATAGGCTCTTTGACCCTTTTGCTTGGAGGAAAAACAACTACAGACCTTATCCGCTCAGGTACCGATGAGGCCGTCGTATCGGGAAGTTTTTTTATCGGGAGTGAACACAGCGAGGCCTTAAAGTGGCTTGGCGAACACGGAATCGAACCCGAAGACAACCGAATTCTTATACGCAGAAATTTAAAGCAAAACGGCCGATCCAATGCTTGGATACAGAGCACGCCGGTAACAAGGAATGAACTTGAGGAGTTTACCTCTCTTTTAGTCGATATACACGGCCAGCATGACCACCAATCTCTTTTTAAAATTGCAGAACACCGTCGTTTTTTGGACAGCTTTGCAGGCATAAACAATGAAGTTAAAATGTTCACCTCTCTTTATGCTGAACTTGCCGAAAAAAGAACGGAACTGGAAGGCTTAAACCTTTCCGAAAAAGAACTGGCCGAAAAACAGGAACTTTTGCAGTTTGCCATCGATGAAATAAACAAGGCAAAGCTAAAGGAAGATGAAAAGGAAGAGCTGGAAGCGGAAGAAAAAAAATTAAGCCAATTTGAAAAACTTTTTGAAGCCTTAAACACGGCATCTCAGCTTTTTTCCAATGAGGCGGGCATCATCAGTCTTACAAAAAAAGCCTTACACCATCTTGAAGCCGCAAAAAATTGCGATGAAGGACTTGAAGACCTTTCAAAAAGACTGGAAACAAGCTATTATGAGCTGGACGATATAAGCTCTTCTATAGATTCCTATCTTTCAAATCAAACCTTTAATCCTGAAAGGGTTGAACAAGTACAAGAAAGGCTTTCTTTAATATATAAGCTTACAAAAAAATACGGGGCAACGATAAAAGACGTTTTAAACTATGCCCAAAGTGCAGAAGAACAGCTTGAGGGGCTTACCAAACGGGAAGCCGGAAAGGCCGAACTTGAAAACGCTATAGGCATTTTGGAGTCAAAACTTTTAAAGCTTGGAAGAAACCTATCCGAAAAACGAAAAGCAGCATCTTCTAAACTTCAAAAGGATGTTGAAGAAGTGCTTTCCAATTTAGGAATGCCAAAAACAAAGTTTCAGGTGAGGGTAGATACAAGGCTCCCTCAAGGGAACAGACTCTCGGCAAATCCTTACGGTTTTGACGATATAGAATTCATGATAAGCCCCAATGCAGGTGAACCCTTGCGTCCTCTTGCAAAGATTGCATCGGGAGGAGAGCTTTCCCGCGTTATGTTGGCCTTAAAAACCGTTTTATCCGCAGGGGATGAAGCGGATACCTTAATATTCGATGAAATCGATACGGGTATCGGCGGAGAAGTTGCTGTAAATGTGGCATCCCATATGAAAAAGCTGTCGAAAAAAAAGCAAATTCTTTGCATTACGCACCTTGCGGTAATAGCTTCTCATGCCGATAATCATATTAAGATAGAAAAAAATACGATAGGGCAAACTACTAAAACCTCCGCAGCTGCCGTTTCAGGTAAGGCAAGGCTTGAAGAAATAGCAAGAATGCTGGCGGGAGACGAATTAAGTGAAGCATCTCTCAGACATGCTGAAGAGCTTCTTTTAAAATATGTCCGATAGAGGAGATTGTTGTGGAAGGGGAAAAAAGCGGAAACAGGGAACTGTATACAAAACGGGTTTATGAATATGAGCAGGTAATAAACCAAGTTTTAAAGCATGAACAAAATATTCTTTCGCTTATAAAAAAAGACACCTTCGGCGCCGCCTATAAAAGGCTTGTACTTGCCGACGAGATGATCTACTTGGCAACCCTTTATCTGGCCAAATTCAGACTCTCTGTAGCCCTCCTTGGAGGAAAAAACGAAAACATTCTAAATGAAGCACGAAAGACCCTATATAAGCCCATAATCTATCTTGAAGAAATTGTAACCGACCTCATAGATGCACCCTTTTCCGAATATGAAGAAGGGGTTGCTCAAATTTCAAAGATTACCGAAAAGCAAAGATACTATCTTATACGAAAGCTCGGCCTGGTGATAAACTTGGTAATAGATGCTTATGGAGAAAACACAAAATGGCGCTGGTCTTTTATAGATATAGAAGCCCGTTTTGCGGTAGTAGCCAAAAACATCATGGACCTAAAGGAAATAAGCAAAACCGGATTAAACCCTCTTGCGGAAGATTATGACACAGTCATCTATCACCTCCGCCTTGTAAAAAAGCTTTTTACAAAGGCAGCCGACAAATACCGCGAAAAATACGAAATCGTTACAAACAACATAAGCGACTTCCGCACTGCAATCCTTTTTTTGGAAGGCTTAAGAAGGGTGCACATGGTTTTAAATGAACACAGAGAAGTTGAAGAAATCAAACGTAAAATCGAAATCTGGAAAGACAAAATGGAAAAGGATCTAAAGCAAAAGGATAAACCTAAAAAATGATTTTTACGACAAAAACCGTTTTAAAATTATTTGAAGCTTTCTCTATCCAGCGCTGGAACGATCTTATCCGGCCCTTTGAAATAGTCGAAATGGACAAAACGGCCGAAAAAACCTTTTTGGCCTACATAATCGGCAAATACGAAGAAAAAAAAGGAAAAACAATTGATTGGGATAAAATAATCGACGGTTCAGTATTCGATATTTTAAGAAAAATAGCCCTTTGCGACATCAAAGCTCCTGTCCAAAGGAGAATCCGCAAAGAATATCCTGAAGAATATAAAAAAATTAACGAATGGATCTTCGAAAAGTATAATGACCTTTTTCCTGACGGGGAATTTAAGAGTAAATTTCATTCCTATCTTTTTAAAGAACCCGATAAAGATGACATAACATGGAAGGTTTCGCGGGCAGCTCATAAGTATTCTACGATAAGAGAATTCGAAATGCTAAAACCGGTAAACGAAGCTTTCCGCCTAACCGAAATAGACGGCTTTTTAAAAGAAGAAATATGTGAGTTTATGGATTTAACCGGCATTCAGCTTTTACTTGCAAACCAAAATCCTCATAAACTTATAACCGAAATAGAAAAGCTAAGATTTCAAGTCAGATGGAATCAAACGCCGAGAGTTCCCCCGACAACAGTGCTGGGCCACTCCTTTTATGTGGCTGCCCTAACCCTCTTAATGTGTTACGACTTAAACATAAACAAGGAAAGAAGATACAACAACTTCTTTTCGGCCCTTTTTCATGATTTACCTGAAGCGGTTACAAGGGATATCATTTCGCCTGTAAAACAGGCAACAGATCATCTCCCTGCCGTCGTAAAAGAAATCGAGGAGCGCATAGTCAAGGATGAGCTTTTACCCTTGATGGACGAATCTTTTATAGACGAGGTTCTATATTATATATCCGATGAATTTGAAAACAGGGTTATTGTAGACAAACAGGTTAAAATTGTAAATTTTGAAGAATTGTCTCAAAAATATGTCGATAAGAAATTTAAGGCTGTTGATGGAAGATTGGTAAGAGTTGCCGACCAGATCGCTGCCTTTGTTGAAGCTGAAAGCTCAATAAAATACGGAATTACCTCCAAGCATTTGGAAGAAGGCCGCAAAAACATACTGGGGGCTTACCCCGTAGGAACAAAGATAAATAATTTAAGCACGGATGTATTTTTTAATGCATACCGTTAATGGGAGATAGGGAGTAGATATGAACAAGGTAGAAATGGATAGGGACATTTTTTTCCAAGAAGTAAAGCAAACCGCTATTTTTTCGTGCATTGAAGATGCGGATTTAATGCAGATAATAGATTTTTCCGAAATTATTTCCTATGAACGAGGCGAAAGCATTATTACCGAGGGCACCGAAAACAAGGGCTTTTTTGTATTATTAAGCGGAAAGCTTGAAATAGTAAAAAACGGAAAATGGGGAGATGTTAAAATCGGCATTTTACAAAACAATGCAAGTTTCGGTGAAACCTCCCTCTTTAAAGATCAGCCTGCAACGGCCACCGTAAATGCCTTAGATCCTTCGACAATCTTACTTATATCTAAGGAGCAATTTACAGCATATATAAATGCTCATCCAAAGGCAGGAAACGTTATCCTAACCTATATAGTTTTTAGCTTATTGCAAAAACTCAATACTACAAATGAAGAGAGGGTACAGGAAAAGAATCTTGAATTCTCTCCGGAAGATTTAGCCTTTATGGTTGATATGTTTAATCCTCCAAATGCAGAGGCTTAATGTATAAAAAAAACATTTTACGGCTTTTATTTTTTATATTTTTATCTCTTGCTGCCTTTGCAGAGGATGTTGTACATATAATCGAAAAGGGCGACACCCTCTATGCTATAAGCAAAAAATATAATACGCCTATAGATATCATTCTCAAAAGAAACAACTTGAGCGATCCTTCAAAGATAAAAATAGGACAAAAACTCATAATTCCGGTAGAAAATTCTTCAAAAGCCAATACAAAAACCAATTTGGACGGCCTTACCTATGTCATCCAAAAAGGAGATACCCTTTATGCCTTGGCAAAAAAATTTGGCGTCAAATTTTCGGATATTCTTAATCTAAACGGCCTTAACGAAAAAACACCCCTAAAAATAGGCCAAATTTTAAAGATTCCTACAGATAAGGTTCAAGCCGATAAGCAAGACAAGACTTCAATTACAAAGACTGCTCCGGATAAGGGTTCTAAAGCCGTAAAGCCGAGCACTTCAACAAAACAGGCCGATTCCAAGCTGCTTTGGCCCGTTCCGGCCTCAAAGGTTGCGTATTTGTCCGGAAAAATTACGGGAGTCGTCATAGATTCGGTAAAAGGACAGGCTGTAAAGGCCGTCAGTTCCGGAAAAGTCGTATCTACAGGTCCTCACCGAGGCTTCGGGCAGGTCGTCTTTGTTCAATCTAAGACAAAACACATATATGTTTACGGCGGAATGGAGAAGGTCATCGTCAAAAAAGGAGATACCATAACAGTAGGCCAAAAATTGGGAGAATTAGGAGTAGAGTTGCTGACAGGTAAGGCCAGGCTCTACTTTATGGTCTACGATAAAAATAAACCCATTGATCCTGCAAAGGCCCCGAGAGGTCTTTAATTTTTTCCCATTTATTTGTATTTAATGCTCGACTTTTCGGCAAAAGTGTAGTATCCTATAAGTACAATGAAATTGTGTGGAGGAAATTATGAACATTAACATTCAAGCAGTAAAATTTACGATGGACGAGGATCAGAAAAACTATCTTGATCAAAAGTTTAAAAGAATTGAATATGCGGATAATCTTATTACCGACATTCAGTGCTTTATCAAACTGGATAAAAAGTTTATCTACGACACAACAATTAACTTTAGGTGGGGGGGCACAGCCCATGTTTCAACCGAAAACTATGAGTTTGAGGCCGGCGTCAATAAAATGATGGATATAGCCGACCAAAAAGTCAAAAAAGAAAAGGACAAGGTTCAAGAAAAGAAATAAACTTAGGCTTAAGGTTTAAATTTTTAGGGGAGCTCTAAGGGGCTCCCCTTTTTATTTTCTAAGCTCTTAAATTTTTAAAAGAGACAGAAAATCAGGCACGGCTTACGCATGAAAAAAAATAGCCGATATTTAAAGTATGAAAACATTAAAAGAATATTTTAACGAACTTAATGATAATCGTCAGTCGGGCAAAGTAAAACATCTAATCAGCGAAATATTGGTAATAGCACTGTGTGCTGTTTGTAGCGGAGTTCAAACTGTATTTGAAATAGGGGAATTTGCCGAAGTAAAAAAGGATTGGCTAAAAAATGAGGTAGGACTCTTGTTAGAAAATGGAGTTCCTTCGCACGACACCATAGGAAGAGTCCTTGCGATGATTAATCCCAAACAATTTCAAAGCCTTTTTATCTCGTGGATTGAACAATCCCTTAATATTCCAACAGGTTCATACATTCACATTGATGGAAAAACATTACGTGGAAGTGCAAGTGAACAAAGTAGAGGTATTCATTTGGTAAGTGCATTCGCTCACGAAGCGGGAGTTGTACTAGGACAAATAAAATGTGCTGAAAAATCGAATGAAATCACAGCAATTCCTGAACTCCTTAACCTTTTAAAACTAAAAAGCTCGATAATTACTATAGATGCCATGGGGTGTCAAAAAGAAATAGCAAAAGAAATCACAAAGAAAAAATGTGATTATGTATTGGCTCTAAAAGAAAATCAGCCGGCAGCGTATAATGATGTAAAAGATTATTTTTCTATAGAAGATAAAGACTTTCAAAACACACTTTTAAGATTTGAAACCTTGGATATAGGGCATGGCAGAGAAGAAAAAAGAGAATACTTTCTTTCAACTAATATAAACTGGTTTGCAGATAAGAATAAATGGGCAAATTTAAAGAGTTTTGGAATGGTCAAAAGCACTGTAAGGTGCAAAGGCAAACAATACAGTGAAAAGCGTTACTTTATTAGCAGCATAGAGGATATAAATGAGTTTGTAACAGCTGTAAGAACACATTGGACAATAGAAAACACTTTACACTGGTCGCTGGATGTAATATTTAGAGACGATGAATGTCAAATTCGAGAAAAAAATACTGCTGAAAACATAGCAATTTTAAGGAGGATTTGCTTTAATCGAATAAAAATGTATCAAAATGGTAAAACTCTGAAAAGGAAGAAAATGCTTTGTACTTTTGATGATTCATTTAGGTTTAATGTTTTATTTAGCTAAGGAATTCATGCGTAAGCCGTGGAAAATCAGGCAAGGTCTGTTTACAAAAGAGCCGTAAATGTGTATAGTAAAAACATGGCTAACATAAGCTTTTCGGTGCTCAACCTTTTGGAATTAGACCTTAAAAAACATGACTCCCTTGAATTGACCTGCGTATCGGGGAGAATGGGCCTTGCAAATAAGATTATCGAGCCTAATATAAACCGTCCGGGACTTGCCCTTTCAGGCTTTTTCGATTCATTTGCAAATGAAAGAGTACAGCTTTTCGGACGGGGAGAATATGCCTATCTTGCCACCCTTACAGAAAAAAAAGACCTATCCACAATCGAAAAAATGTTTTCCTTTAAAATTCCATGCTGTTTATTTTCAAACGATTTAAAACCGCCTAAGGAATTTTTAGAAATAAGCGACAAGCACAATTGTCCGGTTTTGATTTCAACCCTTTCATCAAATGAGCTGGCCTTGCGCCTTTTAAGAATTTTATCAAATATCTTTGCCCCTAAAATTTCGATTCATGGGGTCTTGGTAGAGGTTTTCGGCCTCGGAATCCTCATAATGGGCAGCTCAGGCGTAGGAAAAAGCGAAACGGCCCTTGAGCTAATCGAAAGGGGACACCGTCTTGTGGCCGATGATGTAGTCGAGATTTCCTGCATAAACGGAAACACCCTTGTAGGCCGCGGAGCCAATAAGATTATAGGCCACCACATGGAAATAAGGGGCTTAGGGATTATAAACATACGCCGGCTTTACGGTATAGGTGCTATAAGAGAAATAAAGCAGATTCAGCTGGTTGCAAAGCTTGAAGAATGGGATGCAGAAAAAGTTTATGACAGATTGGGAACGGAACAGCTTACAACCGAAATTCTTGACGTTAAGATTCCTATGTTGGAAATACCGGTAAAACCGGGAAGGAATGTGCCGATCATTTTGGAAACGGCAGCTAAAAATGAAAGACTAAAGAGTATGGGATATTTTTCTGCAAGGGAATTCAGCAGAAATGTGCTCAGATGGATTGAAACCGATTCGGCAAGGGCACCCTACTACACTGATGACGATACGTATTAAAAGGATTAAATTATGATTTCAAAAATTATTAAGGTTCAAAACCGGGCAGGAATACATGCCCGCCCCGCAGCTCTCATTGCACAAAAATCGAACAACTTTTCTTCGGAGATTTTTTTATGCAGGGAAGACGCAAAAATCAATGCCAAGTCGGTAATAGGAATTATTACTATGGCAGCAGCCTACGGCACGGAGATAACTTTAACCTGTGACGGACCCGATGAAGCTGAGGCCTGCGAGGCAATCGAAACTATTTTTAACAATAAATTTGAAGAAGAATAAAATGGAGGAAGACCATGAAATTTGATGATTTAAAGAGTCATGCAAGGCTTTTTTCGGAGTACACAGAGCTTCGAGTTCAAGATGATACATTTATGACTGTCGCAGCTTTAAACGGAGATCTTGTAAACAATGTTCAAGCCCGAAAAGCCGGGGTTTGTGCCCGCGCTTTTAAGGATGGAGTATGGGGCTTTGCCTCATCTCCTGAGCAGACGGATGAGGCCATAGCCTCTTCTATAAAAGTGGCAAGCGAAAACGTTAAGTTCTTAGCTAAAAAAACGGGAAGCGGTCAAGCTGAACTTCCTGCCTTTACGGGACAGGGAACCTACGGAAAATACGATCCTTCCAAGGATGCCGATCAAAAGGAAGCTATAGACTTTATAAAAGACCTTGAAAACTACACGGCAAAAAAATATCCCGAACTTCAATCAAGAATTTTTAGAATCTCGGCAAACGGAACCGAAAGGCATCTTATTACCTCGGACAAGGCCGATGCCCACACCTATATTTCAAGGGCAAATTTAATGATGAGCTTTAAGCTCCTTTCGGAAGGACAGCCCATAGACCTTTACGATGTTTTCGGAGGCTGCGGCCAGTTTAAAAACCTTTTCGATGAACCTTCTCTTTACTATTCCAAGATAGACGAAATGGTTGAAAACCTAAAACAAAAGGCAGCCGGAGTCTATGCCCGTCCGGGAGTTCACGACGTAGTTCTCGGCCCCGACCTTGCAGGTATTCTTGCCCACGAAGCAATCGGCCACACCACGGAATCCGACTTTGTAATGTCCGGCTCTATCGCAGCAGATTTTATGAATAAGGAAGTTGCAACACCTCTCGTAACCCTCGTAGACTTTGCCTATGAGTACAACGGCAATCTCTGCCCTGTTCCGATTTGGATAGATGATGAGGGAGTTGCCGCAAAAGATGCAGTAATCATCAAGGACGGAATTTTGCGCTCCTACATGCATAACAAACAGTCGGCAGCAATCTTCAAAGTAGACCCGACAGGCAATGCCAGAGCCAACGAGTTTTCTGATGAACCACTAGTACGCATGAGAAACACGGCCATCCTTCCCGGCAAAGATAAGCTTAAGGATATGATAGCCAGCATCGATGACGGATATTATTTTGTACGCTCTTCAAACGGGCAGGCCGATTCTACAAGCGAATTTATGTTCGGCGTAGTTTTAGGCTATGAAATTAAAAACGGAAAAATCGGCAAAGCAGTAAAGGACTGCACAATAGCGGGAGTTGCCTTCGACATGCTAAAAACCGTAACTATGGTAAGCGACGATATGAGTTGGAGCAATGCCGGCATGTGCGGAAAAAAGCAGCTCATCAATGTAGGAATGGGCGGGCCTGCCATCAAGTGTAAAATCGGAGTAGGAGGACGTGAATAATGAGCGGATTTGACGGAATAAAACATGCGGAATTTATCTTGGAGACCATAAAAAAAGAGGGAGCCGATAAGGCAGTAACAAGGGTTTCAAAAAGCGTAAAAAGCGAAATGAATATTGATGCAGGCCGTTTAAGCCTTTACAGGAGTACTACGGATATTTCCGTTGCGATGACCTCCCTTGTTGAAAGCAAAAAGGGGCATATTTCAGGAAATGATTTAAGCGAAAAGGCATTAAAAGAAAACGCGGCAAAGGCAGTTTCCCTTTCACGCTCTTCCGAAAAAGATGATGGAAACGATATTTCTCCTATGCAAAAGGCAGAAACTCTTTCTTACGGAGATAGCGAACCCAATAACGAAAAAATGTATGATAGGCTCAAAGAGTTTTTGGATTATACAAAATCTACCTATCCTACCCTCCAGTTAAACCAATGTATTTTGGACTTCACACGAAGTGAAAAAGTTCTTGCAAACTCGAACGGAGTGCGCTTTACGCAAAGCTCAGGCATATATAATTTTGCTGCAATGTTCTTTGCAAAAGACGGCAAGGGAACAAGCAGCTTTAACTATAGCGGAGCCGCTCACCTTAATTTGGATAAACCCTTAAAAGACTGGGGAAACCTCGATGAGATTATGAGGGAAAACTGCGAGCAAACTATTACCGCCCCTCTTTCAGGCTCCTTTACAGGGGATATAATTATAACGCCTATGAGTATGATAGATTTTGCAGGTACCATGCTGGGGCTTTTTATGAGCGACATGCCTCTCATTACCGGCACGTCTATTTGGAAGGATAAATTAAACCAAAAAGTATTATCGGATTTATTTACCCTCCATTCATTCCCTCGAAAGCCGGGTACGGAACTTGAAAGCCTCTATACGGGAGACGGTTTTAAGGCCGAAAACGAAACCCTCATCGAAAAGGGAGTTTTAAAAGACTTTGTTTTGAGCCTTTACGGTTCCAAAAAAACCGGACTTCCCCGCTGCGTTTCGGGAGGAGAAGGTCTAATCATCGAAAGCGGAAATACGGCAAAGACAGATATGATTAAAGCCGTCAAAAAGGGAATTTTACTCGGACGTTTTTCAGGCGGAAGCCCTGCGGCAAACGGAGACTTTTCGGGTATTGCAAAAAACTCCTACCTCATCGAAAACGGCAAAATTACAAAACCTCTTTCCGAAACGATGATAGCCGGAAACATCGTAAAAATGTTCAGCGATATAATTTCGGTTTCAAAAGAAAAAGTAGACTATGGAAATGCAATAGTTCCGTGGATGCATTCTACAGGGATTACTATTTCAGGAAAGTAAAACGATAAAAAAGTGTTACCTTCTAAAGAAGAAGCAGAAAGATTACTTGAAGAGGCTTGTTTAAAAAATCCCGGTCCTTGGCGGGAACACTCCATAGTTGCAGGCAAGTGCGCACAAAAAATCGCTTCAGCCTGTAAGGACTTGGATCCCGTCAAGGCTTATATCTTGGGACTTCTCCACGATATAGGACGGCAGGAGGGCGTAACCGCCCTAGCCCATGTGATAGACGGTTATGAATATCTTATGAAATTAGGCTATGATGAAGCAGCCCGAGTATGTATAACTCATTCCTTTTCCATAAAAGATATAGAAACCTACATAGGCAAAAATGATGTCAGCCCGGAAGCTTATAAAAAAATAAAAAAGCTTATCGACGAATACGAATATGATGATTACGACAGACTCATCCAGCTATGCGACAGCATTGCTCTGCCTCAAGGCTCAACAAAAATAGAAGAAAGAATGAGCGATGTCAAAAAACGCCACGGCTATTATCCTCAAGACAAATGGGACAAACATATCGAACTAAAAAAATACTTTGAACAAAAATCCGGCTTGGATATAGATAATCTCGGAATCGGAGTGTAAGATTCATTTTAATTTCTCCTAAGCTCCTGTTCCTTCATATTTTTTTATGCTTTTCATAAAGAATAGATAACCGATTATAAATATAATTATGGAATACATCGGTAAAAGAATAAATTTAATATTAAATGAATATTTATGCAAGCTAAAAGCAGCCGGATAAAATGCTATCATTGAGACAGGAAATATGTATGTTAAAATAAACTTGATAAACGCATTATAAATAGATATGGGGTATTGAGCAAAATCGAGCATATCCATTAGGGGCGAAAAAGCTTCTTCTATTTTAGGATATTTTATAGAAAAAGATGAGACTATCAAAAATATGCCGATAATACCGAAAGTTCCTGCAATTAAAAATAAGAATAAGGATAAGATGGTTATTATGCCTAAATTTAAAGTATAAGCCGAATATATAAAAATTGATAAACCTGTAACAATTCCAAAAACTTCAGATAAGGCAAAGTTATCAAAAGTGATGTACAAAAAAGGATTAACCGGAAGAGTTAATACCAAACTTAATTTACCTTGCAGTATATAAGTATTTGAATACCAAAGTGTCCAAGCAAAAAAACAATAAAAAATACCGACGGAAATTGTGTACAAAGAATAAATTAACAAACATTCTTCTCTATTAAAACCTTTTATATCAAGAGTTTTATTGAAAATAAAAACAAGAACCAATATTCCCATTATGGAATTTAAGACTCGAACAATTAACCATAAAACAGAATCGTTTTTAAAAGAAAGCTGTTCCTTTATTTTTAAAACCAAAAGTTTATAACAATAATTCATCTAACCGCCCATTATCTCTATTTTTTTTATTGCCCTTCTATGAAAAATACAGGTAACCACCAAAAGAAAAAATATCCAATATAATTGTCTTGATATTAAACTAAATGATTTTAAATTGCTGCTGTTTAAAACCTCAATAGGAATTTGATACAGCACTCGAAACGGTAAATAATTTAAAATTTTTTGCAAAGTTTTAGGAAAAAAATCAAAAGGAATCAAGGAACCTGAAAAAAATAAAAATAAAATATTTTTAATTTGAATAAACCCCTCATTATTACCGTAAAAGAAAACGCACAAACCTATAATATAAGCCGTAAACCAATTAAATAAATATGCACAAAAAGCTGAAAAAATAAATAAACTTAAATTTACGGCACCGTAATAGATATTCACATCAAAAAATAAAATTAAGACTATAAGCAAAGGCAGAGATTTTAATATAAATCTTGTAATAGCTGCCGCAAAATCTTTTAAAAAGATATTAAGACCGAAATTAATCGGTCTTAATAAAAGAAAAGAAATAGAACCGGTTTGATAAATAGTTTGAAAATATCTATCGGTAGTTACGACGATAAAAGAACCGACTATAGTTATAATTGCAAAATAAGAAATATAATCCGTATTTCCTATTTGCGACCAAATTGAAGATTTTATTAAAAATAAAAACAACAAGGAAAATATAGAAAAAACGGCCGATATTTTAAAATACAAGTGCTGTTTAATATTTAAATAAATAATTCCAAGTAAATATTTCATTCCGTTTTTTTATCCTTGTAATAGTTTAATAAAATTTTAGAAAAATCTTCATTTTCAATTTTTATATCATAAATATTTTCTTTATCATCTAAAGAATTAAAAATTTCTTCCATTGTAATCTGTTTGTCAACTTCAAATGAAATACTGTTTTTTTGAAGATCTTTTTCTCTTATATTAAAATTGTTTTGTAGTTTTTGGGTTAAATCAATATTCTTTTTATACAAAAGTGTAACAATTTTAGACTTATCGTAATTTTCTATAAATTCATGAGTTCTTATATCTTCTTGTAATCTTCCGTTGTTTAAAACCAACAATCTTTCAGACAGATTGATTATATCATCGGAATTATGAGAAATTAAAATTAAAATAATATCATTAGATTGTTTATAAGTTTTTATCAGATTATAAAATTGTTCTTTTACTTCAAGATCCAAACCTATTGTCGGTTCATCTAAAAGAAGGATTTTAGGATTATGAAATAAAACCAAAGCGATTTCACACTTCATTTTTTGTCCTAAAGACATTTCTCTAATGGGCTTTTTTAAAAGGTTTTCAAGCTTAAGCAAATCGATAAGACTGTCGAGCCTTTTATTTGCTTCATCTTTTTCGATTTTATAAATAAGCCTAAAAAGCTCTAAAGATTCTCTAAAAATCATATTTTGGTAGAGCTGACTTCTTTGACCGAAAATAACACCTATATTCCGTTTGTATTCTTTTTGATTTTCATAAATATTTTTTTGATTAAATAAAACTTCTCCGCTCGTAGGCCGCAAAATACCCGAAATAATTTTTATCAAAGTCGATTTCCCTGAACCGTTTTTGCCGACTATCGCAACATTTTCATTATTCTCAATCTTAAAAGAAATATCCGTTAAAGCCTTAACCTCAGAATAATCGGCCTTAAACATATCTTTTACGATACCTAAAAATCCGAATCTTCTTTCTTGAGTTTTATATGTTTTATTGATATCTTTAAGTTCAAGCATAATTATTTTTCCTTTGCGGTTTACCCTACATCAAGCTGCCGAGTTTTTCGCGGATAAATTCACTTTTTTCTTTTAGGCCTATCTTGCCGGTTTGGAGAATGAGGACATTCGGAGCTTTGGGGTCAAGACTTACACGCCCTGCAGATTCTTTTATCATGCGCAAAAGTTTATCTACCGAGATTTTTGATACGCGTGCAAACTCTATGCGGACGGCGGCCTTTCTTTCTTTTAGGCTTGCAATCGAAAGATGATTACAGATAATTTTTATTTCGGAAAGAGCCAAAAGACTTTCCACTTCGGAAGGCGCAGGACCGAAACGGTCAAGAATTTCGGAGTAGACTCGGTCGAGGTCTCCTTGAACCTTAACGGCGGCAATCTTTTTATAAACTTCCATCTTCGTTTCGGGACTTGAAATATAGGAATCGGGGATAAAGCCCGAGTACTCAAGCTCGATAACGGATTCTTGAACGGGCTCATAATCTTGGTTTTGAAGTTTTTGAACAGCCTCATCCAAAAGGCGCAAATATAAATCGAAGCCGACGGAATAAATATCGCCCGATTGTTCCCTGCCCAAAAGATTTCCGGCTCCTCTTATTTCCATATCCTTCATCGCAATTTTAAAGCCGGAACCGAGCTCGGTAAAGTCGGAAATAACTTGAAGCCGCTTCATTGCAATTTCGGAAAGGGCCTTATCGTCAGGATATAAAAGATAGGCATAGGCCTTTTTATCGGAGCGGCCTACCCTTCCCCTCAACTGATAAAGCTGGGAAACTCCGTACATGTCGGCCCTGTCTATGATGATGGTGTTGGCATTCGGAATGTCGATACCGTTTTCGATAATGGTGGTCGCAATTAAAACCTGAAAACCGCCCATACTAAACCGTTCAAAAATTTCTTCAAGTTGGTTCGGAGACATTTGACCGTGGGCTGTCTCAATCATAATCTCAGGCAAAAGGGATTGAAGCATAAAAAGAGTTTCATCTAAACTTTCAACCCTGTTATGAAGATAAAAAACCTGCCCGCCCCGAGAAGATTCCCGCCTTATAACCTCGGCAACTTTTTCGGCATTGAACTCGGCAATAACGGTTTCGACAGGCTTTCTGTTTTGAGGAGGAGTTGCAATTACGCTCATGTCTCTTATTTTTAAAAGAGACATGTGAAGGGTGCGCGGAATTGGAGTTGCAGAAAGAGAAAGACAGTCCACATTGTGCTTCATCTGTTTTAATCTTTCCTTATCCTTAACACCGAAGCGCTGTTCTTCATCGACAATCATCAAACCCAAATCCTTAAAGACAACATCCTTTTGAATTATGCGGTGAGTTCCGATCAAAATATCAACTTCGCCTTTTTTTAATTTTTCCAAAACTTTTTTTTGTTCTCCCTTTGGAACAAAACGGGAAAGACGGGCCAGCTTTACGGGAAAGTTTTTAAACCTCTTATCTAAAGTTTCAAAATGCTGTTCCGTCAAAATAGTTGTAGGAGACAAAAAGGCAACCTGCTTTCCGCTCATAACGGCTTTAAAAGCCGCGCGCATTGCAACCTCGGTTTTACCGTAACCTACATCACCGCAGATAAGCCTATCCATAGGAACGGGTTTTTCCATATCCTCTTTTACCTCGGCTATGCAGGTAAGCTGGTCATCGGTTTCTTCATAAGGAAAGGCAGCCTCAAAGGCCGTCTGCCATTCATCGTCTTTTTGAAAAGCAAAACCGGTACTCGCCTTTCTTTTGGAATAAAGGTCGATGAGTTTTGCCGCTATATCTTCAACCGATTTTTTTACCTTGTTTTTTCTGTTCTCCCAAGACTTGGAGCCGAGGATATCGAGGTGTGGAGCCTCTCCTTCGTTTCCTATATAACGCTGAACAAGGTCGGCCTGCTCAATCGGAATAAAAACGGTTTCATCGTTTGCATATAAAAGATTTATATAATCTCTTTCAGTGTCTAAAATTTTAACACGCTCGATACCGCGGAATTTTCCTATGCCGTAATTTACATGAACAACATAGTCTCCCGGATTTAATTCGATGAAAGTATCGATAACGGAACTCTTTGCAGTCTTTACCGATTTTGGAATTCTTCTGCGGCGGCCGAAAATTTCGTTTTCGTGAATTACCAAAATTTTCAGGCCGGGAATACCGAAGCCGCCTGAAAGGTTGTATGGCAAAATCTTTATCCGCTCTTCATGCAAAATCTCTTCGATACGGAGAGCCTGATTATCGCTTTCGGCAAATACAAAGATAGACCAATTATCGTTTAAAAGGTTATTTAATTCTTCCCGCAAATAAACTATGTTCCCGAAAAAACTGCGGGGCGGATCGGTTTTAAATTTAAGAGTTTTTGTTTTATTTTCTTGTTCAGCAAGCGTTCTAAAATAAATCGACTTATTATATTTTTGTACATTGCTTTCAAATTGAAGTAAGATGCGTTGAGGTTCGGGATATTCCGAAATCAGGGCCTTTCGTTTTTCGTTTTCGTCAAATTGAGTTTTTGTTTTTTTATAAAGCCCCATGTATTCTCTAAGTAAAACTTCGGAAGAATTTTTTTGTCTGTCATAATCGGCATAAAAAACAGGAATCTCATTTAGTTCCGCATATTCCAAAACTGAAGAGCTTTTTTCAAATGCAAGCGGATAAAAAATTTCTTCTCCCTCAAAGGTTTTATATTCTTTTAAGGCATCAACAATCTTTAAAATGTTTTCGGAGAACTCCGAATAGGTTTTTAAATTTTTTTCCAAGCAATCGATACGCTCGTCATTCCAAATAACTTCTTTTACGGGATAAAGGTTAATCTTTTTATGTTCTTCTAAAGAACCCTGACTTGCTATATCAAAGCTCTTTATTTTTTCTACCCTGTCAAAATCAAATTGAATTCGGTAGGCCGTTTTTTCGGAGCCCGAATTGGAAGCAAGGCAGATATCCAAGACTTCACCGCGCAGGGCAAACTCCCCCCTCACGCTTACACGAGGAACCCTTGTATACCCCCAAAGGGTTAAAAGCTCTGCAACGCTTAAAATATCCAAACTTGAACCGGCAGAGATTTCTACCTTGTTTTGTTTTAAATAATCGGCCGGAGGAACCGGAGTTAAAAAAGAGCGCTGACAGCTAATAAAAACGGGAGGCTTATTTTTTGCATAAGATTCATTCCCGGATTCCAACAAACGGATCAGCACTTCGGCTCTTTCCGAAAAAACGGGAGCCGTCGGCGAAATCGGCCTATAGGCAAGAGAGCCCCACCAAGGCAAAACAAAATTTTCTATTCCGGAAAAATCCAAGTCGGCCCTTACGGCCTCAGCTTCCTTTTCGGTAGGCACTACAACGAGGACGGGCTTGCGGGTTCTATACAGATACTCCGTTAAAAAAAAACCGAAAAGGCCTCCCGAAATCCCTGTGAGGTTGTAGGGATAAGAATTTTCATCTATCTCATCGAAGGCATTTTTCATATCCTTCCATGAGCGGATAGAACTTTGTAAGGAATCTATTAGAGGCTGAGGCATTTAAATTCTTACTCGTTTGAGGGCATCAGCTGCATCCTTAAAATCGGGACGGAGTTTTACGGCTGTCTGATAAGCCGCAATCGCACCTTCTTTTTCCCCGGCCGCTTCACGGACGATTCCGAGTCTATACCACCAAAGAGAGTTGGAAGGCTCCAAGTGAACCGAAATAGAATAAGCTATATCGGCCTTGTGATACTTTTTGGTATTTCGGTAAATTTCGCCGACAAAAAAATGGGCAACGCTTATACGCTCTCCGTTGGGAGCCATTTCGATATACATTTCCATGTTCCGCAAAGAGTCCTTATAGTTTCCAAGGAAAAACTGAGCTTCCCCTAATGTTTCGATAATTCGGGCATCCTTCCCTATTTTTAAGGCATCACTACACACCAGCTCAGTGTCCTTATATCTTCCTAATCGAAAAAGACACCACGTATATACGGCATAAGAATCCATGTTTTTAGAATTTACCTTTAATTCGTTACGGCAAATTTCGATAGCAGATAAATAAGCAGTCCTGGCATCATCCCGTCTCCCTATAGAATCAAGACTGCGGCCCTGCCTATAAAGCTTTAGAGCGTCAGGTTTATCTTGTGCAAAAAGAAGGCCGGCCTCCGTAAAAAAAAGGCCTGAAGTAAAAATAAAAGTTAATAGAATAAATTTAAAACGTTTTCCGGTTATCATAATTTTCTCCGTATAGTATTTTACATAAATTTATATTTTATTCAATCGGGGAGCACAAGCCTGTCTAATACACGAACTTATCTTCTTCGTCTTTTACGATGGAAACCCTGCCCCGCTCTGCTTCATTTTTAACTCGGGCTAAGAAGAGGTCGACGGCATTATTCAGATCGCGTTTAAGAACAGGCCCCATGTACTGTTCTTCATCGAGCACCAAAGAAGCTCGGCTCTTAGACATATTTGCTAAAATTACTTTTCTGAATTCTTCACTTTGATTATGAATTAAAAGAGCCAATTCCTTGTCGGTCATGGGAGAGATAAGGTACTGAATGTGCTTTGGATACATGTTTATAACATCATCGAGGGTAACGAGCCTGCGCTTTATAGTTTCGGTCAAGGTTTCATCTTCAAGATCAAGGGAATCCAAGATATTGGAACCAGTCTCATAATCCAGTTTACGCAAAATATCGGCCAAGACGGAAACCCCGTCAACTGAGCTTGTGCGGTTTAAATTTACATCGGCAAGTTTTTTCTTTAAGGCCTCGCTTACCTGATTGAGAACTTCTACATCTATTTTTTTAAGCTTTGCAAGACGCAAAATGATGTCTTTTTTTTCGTCTTCATCTTCGATGGAACTTATATAGGCAGCGGCCTGCTTAGGCTCCAATTGCGAAAGAACTATGGCCTTTGTAGCCGGAAGCTCGCCTTGCAGTATTCGGCTCAGGCGGTCTTTATCCATGCCTTCAAGATATTCAAAGGGCACAGGCATCTTGGGAGGCACGGCACTTTCAAGAATCTCTTCAGCCCTGGCCTCGCCGAAGGCCTCTGTTAAAATGGTTTTAGCCGTATCGACACCGCCCAAAAGGTTTTTGTTTTTATTGTAGATATCGTTAAATTCGTTTAGAATATCGTAGGCTTCTTTTTTGTCTATTGATTGAACCGTAACAAGCTCGGCTACAACCTTGTCTATTTGCTCCTTATTGAGCTGCCGTAAAACATCGGCCGCCTGTTCCGCCCCGATTATAAAAAGGAATTTTGCAACCTTCTTATAAGGACTTTCTTTTTCCGTACTTTCAGCAATGGGAACCTTTATAAGCCCCTTCTTTAGCATTTGACTTTCAATATCGCTCATAAAAACCTCAGGGGCTATTATAGCATAGATTAGCTCTAAATAGCAAGGGTAAAGAAAAGTTATAAATTGTTCAAGGAGCTCTATACTTTAAATTTATTAACCTCAAATGCCAAATTCTCAATACTGATTTTATTTTTTTGCGTAATTTCATTGACTTCCTTCATTGCATCACTTATTTGGACAGCACTCGAAGCCATCTCATTCATACTTAGCGTAATTTTTCGGGTTAACTCATCTAATTTAGTCATCTCTTCAGCAACCTGCTCACCGCCTCTTAACATTTCAGCCGAGCCGTTGTTTACTTCAATAGTTACGGAATTAATATTTTTTATTGCATTTAAAATTTCTACACCTGCATTTTCCTGTTCACGCATTGATTGCGTTAAAGATTCACTCATAGATTTTACTTGTTCTGAAAGATTGAAAATTAAGCCGAATTTTTCTTCAGCCGTTCTAGAAGATGCAGATAAGGAATCGATTTCGCCGCTTAAAGCTTTAAGAGTCGCCGTAATTGTTTTTCCCTGAGCACTTGACTCTTCGGCTAATTTTCTGATTTCGTCGGCAACTACGGCAAACCCTTTTCCTGCTTCTCCTGCATGAGCGGCTTCAATCGCGGCATTCATAGCCAAGAGATTTGTTTGGCTTGCAATATGCTGAATAACACTGCTTGCCTCCAAAAGCCCGCCTGATTCTTCTGCAATTTTTTGAGTTACTCTATTTGACTTAGAAACGGTTTCTTTTCCGTCTTCAGTTGATTCGGCAAGAGTCTTAATAAGTTCATCGGTTTTTTCCAAGGTTTTAGTTATTGAAGCAATATTTGCAGTCATCTGCTCAATCGAAGCCGACGAGCGTGAAACACTTTCAGCCTGATTTTCAATTGAGGCATTTAGTTGCTTAATTGTTTTGATTATCTGTTCAATTGTGGCGGCCGTTTCCGTAACACTTGATGCTTGTGTCAAAGCCTGTTGTTTTACGCCGTTGATATTTTCAGTAATTTCATGAACGGAATCGGCTGTCCGGTTCATATTTGAAGCCAGGTTAGAACCGATTTCGGCCATTGAGCGGCTGTTAAGCCCTACAGACTGCATTGAATTTCCTATTTTTTCGATTGTTCTATTAAAATATTCGGATAGTTCCGTAATTTCATTATTACCAATTAGAGGCAGCCTTACGGTTAAATCACCCTCGCCTTGAGAAATATTTTTAAGAACTCCAATTACTTTGTTAATAGGTTTAACAATATTGTTTGCGGTAAAAAATCCTATAAGTACCGCAATAAGTATACCGCATAAGGCAACAAGGATAAAAATATTTAAAAAGTTGGATACGTTCTCCGAAATAAATTCTGAAGAAGGAGCCGTTATCAATAATTTCCATCCCGAATATCTCATTGTAGACAGGGCCGAAATATGTTTTATTCCGTTTATTTTAGAAACTTTTACAGCCGATTTTTTTGAAGTGAGCATATCTTTTAAGAATATCGAAAAATCCGTTTCTTTCGAATTTAATATTTCGGCAAAAAAATTTTTATATAAAATTTCCGGCCTGCGGCTTCCCAGAATAATTCCGGAAGGACTTATAAGATAAGCCTGCCCCGTTTTACCGACAATTATATCGCTTATTAAATTAGATAAAGAGTCGCCTAAAATGGAAGCATTAATAGTGCCCACAATTTTTCCCTGTAAATCACGTAGGGGAATTGCAATTATAGAAACATATTTTCTTTTTGTTAAAGACATTTCAGGTTCCGTAATTACATATTTTCCTTTTATGACGGATTTAAACCACTCGGCATTTTTTATGTTTTCCTCTTTATCGTCTGTGGTGTACAAAATACCGTCAAGTCCGCTTATTCCGAAACTAAGCCACCCGCTTTGCTTCAGCATTTGGATTTCATTTTTAAAAAAATCAATTTTCTGTGAATAAGAAATTCCCTTATCTTGAATGATCGGCATATTTGAAAATGTATCCAACTTTTTGAATATTGAATCTGCCCTCTCATTTAAAACTTTAGAAGAACCTTCAGCTAATTCATTTATAAAATATTCGGTATTACGCATAAGAGAAAAAGAAGCAAGGTATACCGATATTATACATATTACCGTTAAAAGAGATACGGCAAAAAATATAAAAACCCCTATCATCTTATTTTTTATTGAAAATAATTTTAATCTTCCGCCTGTATTTTCGTTTTTTTGTTTCATAATTTTTATTCTCCCAGCGTACGGTCCGCATCTTTTACAAAAGAGTTAAGAACATTTTGGATATCTTTACCGGATGAAGCTTCCTTTAATGCCTTATTCCAATATTCCCGCATTTTTGAAAATCCGGTTATATTATTATAATATTGCCCAAAGAATTTTTGAAGTACAGAATTATATAATATTTCGTCATCGGAAGTTTCAATTTGAATTTTAGATGTAGCCGGAAAACCTCCTGAAGCTTTTACAAGTTTACCTGCCCAAACTTCATCGGTTGCAGCAAATTTTAAAAACAGTTTTGCGGCTTCTATTCTTTGTTTATCGGAGCTTTTAAACACGCATGCTCCGCCTGCTAAAAATTCCAGTAAAGGCGCAGAAGAATCATTCGGGAAAGGCATATAAATCGGAGTAAAATCTTTACCCTTATAGTTTCGTTTTCCGTCATACATTTTATTAAGCTGGGGTGAATATAAAATAGTGTGAGCCGCTTTTGACTCTGCAAACATGGAAATTGCATCATTGGAAGTAAGCTCTGCACCGTCAAGCAAAAGGCCTTCATTCATTGCATTTATGGTCCATGTCAAATTTTTTACGGCCTGAGTAGAATTAAAAATATATTTTGAATAGTCTTCATTTAAAAGATTAGCATTTCCGAATAGGTTTACCAAAAAAGCCCTTGTGCCTTGATCACCTCCCATAGTTTTATAATAAAAAACTCCGGGTGTTTTTTCTTTAGGCAGTTTTTCTCTTAAAGATCTAAGAAGCGTTTCATATTCGGCTACAGTCCAGCGCCGATCCAAGCGTTTATAAGGTAAAAGATCTATAAGTCCCAAATCTTCAAGCATCTCTTTATTGAAGGCCATGGAAAAAGGGCCTTCATGCATGGGATACATGTACGAACGCCTGTCTTTACCGGCGGAAATTTCCAAAAGTCCTGTGGTAATATAAGGTTTTTCGGCTGCAAGAATATCATCCAACGGTTCCAGTAAGCCCGCCGCTGCCCAAGCAAGAATGCGGCCGGGTGCATCGTAAACGACATCCGGAGCCTTGCCGTCAGCTATTGCAGCTTCGATTTTTGCCTGCCCGTCTGCAAAACTTATAAGCGTAAAATTAACCTTAATACCCGGATATTCTTTTTGAAAGGCTTCGATAAGGCTTTTTTCAAAACCGCCGCTTTCTCCTGTTTCAGATGTAAAATTAGGAAAACTCCAAAATTCGATTTCGGCAGTAACCTGCTTCTTTTCTTTGTTTATACATCCTACAAGAATTAAAAAAGACATCACAAAACAAATACATAAAGATTTCTTTTTTAAAAGTTTCATATAAAACCTCTCAGTATAATATTAATCGTTAAAAAACATTTGCTTTTTTATCGGTATTCATAGCTTGTCTTAAAATAGTATTTATACGGCTTTGGTAACCTTTTCCGTATGATTTAAGCCAAGCAATAATATCGGAATCAAGTCTTATTGATAAAGGCTTTTTAACAGGGCGGTACATTTCCAAAAAATCAGCTTTTGTTAGTTCAGGAATGTCTGAAGTATCTATCGGCCTATCATTTAAAGCTTTTAATTCTTCAATCTTTTCTTTTGTTAAGTTTTTCTTAGCTTCCGTAATATTCATTGATTTTCCCGCATTTTATTGTATATACAAAATAGTATTTTGTCAAGTCCGGCCTATTCTCCTCGACAAAAATTAAAAAAAGCGGTATAATAGCTTCGATGAAAACAAAACAAACATTAATTCAAACTAAACTTTTTTCATTTGAAGATAAAAAGTACAAGGACTTTAATAAAAAGCTGATTCCTAATATTGATGAAAATACTATGATAGGCATAAGAACGCCTGTCTTACGTAAATTTGCAAAGGAGTTTTTTAAGTCGGAACCGGAAGCGGTATCGGCCTTTATGAAGGATGTGCCGCACAAGTACTTTGAAGAGAACAACCTGCACTGCTTTTTTATTGAAAATATAAAAGATTTTGATGAAGCGGTAAAAGAAACCGAAAAGTTTTTGCCCTACATCGACAACTGGGCAACCTGCGACAGCTTCTCTCCCAAACTGTTTAAAAAATACCACGAAGAAATTTACAAAAAAATTTTGGTGTGGATAAAATCGAAACATACCTATACCGTAAGGTACGCTATAGGGCTTTTATTATCGAATTATCTTGATGAGCATTTTAAACCCGAAATGCTTGAGCTTGTTTCAAAAATCAGATCAGACGATTATTATGTAAACATGATGATAGCTTGGTACTTCAGCATTGCCCTCGTCAAGCAATACAAGACAGCCATCCCATACATCGAAGAAAAAAAACTTGACACCTTCACCCACAACAAGGCTATTCAAAAAGCAATCGAAAGCTATCAAATTCCTAAAGAGGTAAAAGAACTTTTGCGAGGGATGAAGGTGAAGGGCTAATTTTTAGTTTTTCTTCTTCGCAATGAATCAAGCTGACGTACCAGCTCTTTTTGTGCATCCGTATTGCCCGGATTGTAATTCCAGTTTTCGTTAAAGGCTTTCAGTGTTTGCTTATTTCCGTCGGATCCGATAACGAGCGAGTAAAAACCGGTTTCTTTTTCCTGTTCGGCTTTTATTTTTTCTTCAAGTCCTGCCGGAAGTTCGCCCATTACAAAATCGGAAACCATAAGAACATCTGCATTTTTCCATTCATTTGTTTGTAGTTGTTTTACCGCGTGTGTGAGTGCCGGAGCCGCATCGGTTCCGCCGTTAAAGCTCATACGCAAAAACTGTACTAATTTTGAAAGTGCATCGGCTCCCTTAAAGCTGCTTAAATCCAATGTTTCTATACCGGTAGAAAAAGAAATAAGATAACAAGAACGCTTTTCGTTCATCGCAATTTTGGCAAGTGCAAAGGTAACGGTCTTTGCAATCTGTTCAGGTGCTCCGTGCATGGAACCGCTCGTATCGACACAGATGATAATCGGTCCTTTGGGTTCCTGTTTTTCAACGGAAACTTCTTCTTGTTCGATAATCTCCTTTTCTTTTTCTGCATAATTTTGATAATCAAATGAAAGCAGCTGTTTTTGAGCAAATTTTAATTGAAACAATTTCTCTGCGGCGGGATTTTTCAGCATGGCAAGTTCTGCCGGTAAAGCGGCGGAAATATCATTAGAATAGCAAAGACCGTTTATTTCTCCGCGGTAGGCTGTCTTTGGATGCCATTCAGTTTTGATAACGGTCTTATCTCGAAGTTCTTTTTCAAACAAAGTTTGCGCACGGCTTTGTGTTCCAAGCAGAGCAGCGAGTTCCTGCAAGAATACATCCTGTTCAAGTAATTGTGCAAAACTTTCCAAAATTTCAAATCCGCTTGTTTCAAACGGCTGCTGCGATAAATCCCATAATCGTCCTAAATCCTTGATAAAAGGAGAGAGCAATTTTTCGAGACGGATAAAATTTTTGATTTTTTCGTATAGTTTTTCCAAAAAAGATTTCCGCATAGCTTCAATCTTTTCCAGCTCCCATTGAATTTTTCGCTTTATCAGTTCTTTTTCCATATCTGCAATAAAATTTCTACGCAGAGCTTCCAATTCTTCTTTTGATTTCCATTGAACGATAAATTCTTCTTTTTCTTTAATCTTTGCGGTTTCTTTTTTTACAATTTGTTTCTGTTCGGAAAATGCCTTTTTATAAAAATCGAAATTCAATAAACTCTCGGCAATATTACCTCTTTTTGAATTACTTACAGAAGGAAGCCGTTTATAATGATATTGGATTTTTGAATTCTCATCTGAAAGATCCAAAGCAATATCCTGTGCAGAACGTTTTTTTTGCTGTGCAAGGAAAATCTCTTCTTCAAAAAAGGGATTTTCCTTTTCCAATGTACTCTGTGTTGTTTGGAGCCATTCAAGTATATCCGTCTGGATATTTTCGGAAACTCCTGTATGGTTTAGTGCATAATCTTTTATGTCGTCACGGGATAAAATTTCCGAAACGGCTTTATCAGCTGCTTGAGCAAAGATATTTTGCGGGAACTCGATAGCAATTTCTTTAGGTTCAATAGGCTGTATCGCATCTTCCAGTGCATCCACAATCTGCTTGCGTTCGGATGGTGATCCTAATGCCGGAGAAGCGGAGTTTTCAAACTTCCGCTTTTTCTTTGAAGGCTGTTTATAACGATTGAGATTATTTTCTAAATTTTGTTTGATTGTATCGTTTTTTGTAAATATTGTATTGCACAAATCGGCAAATTCGGTGTCGGTCATATCTTCCGTTTTATGAGCGGCTTTATTACGCGATAATCGGATATCTTCCCACCACTCAGGTTTAGAAGCAAAGCGGGTCTTCTTTAAGCACTCCCGCAAATGCAGCACTTTCACTTGAATCCATGCACGAAATTCTTCCGAAATGGAAGCAATATCCTTAATACCTTTAGGATATTTATCCGTAATGGATTGAAGTGCTTGTAATGCTTTTCTGGTATGATTTCTTGAATTTCTCTCTCTTTTATTCATAATGCCTCGGCTTTAGTTTATGACACACTCAATATCGTTTATATTATCAAATACAAATGACATTATTTTTTGCAATTCCTTATCCGGTATATCTTCTGTAGCATGAGCTAAGCGGTTGCGGATTTTTTTCAGCTCTACAATAGTTTTCATATGCGGCACACTATCTGCAAGTGCAAGCACTTGCAGAACCAGCCATGCCTTTTGCTCCTCTGAAAGAATAGATACATCGGCTATACCGTCAGGAAATTTTTGTTTTAATGCAGTAAGTGCATTTTTAGCTTGTATAAATCCGCTCATTGTATCTTACTTCCATTCCCGTATCGCACGGACTGCATATTCGTGATCTTTCGTTGTATGATCCTGTACGCCTTTTTCATCAAAAAGCTGATAAAAGGCGGCTGAATCCCCATTAGCAGCGGCAGACCAGTATTCATAATCACCAAGAACAGTATTATTCGTTCCGATTGCTTCTAAGGAATTGTTAATAATTGCTCTATTTTCCCAAATTGAATTAAGAGCTTCTTTATCAGGCACAATCCAATCTGCGGAATATTCTTTGGGCAGGTTTTCACCATAATGAGATGCAAAATCTTTAATTGAATTCCAGTGCATTTTCTTTTCGGTTATTCCCATTGCAAATACCTTTTCGCCGGTAATACACACAACTGCAATAACATTCTTTTTTTGTTCTTCGGTTATGTTTTGTATTTCTTCGGACGATAAAACAATGCCGTTTTTAAGAATAATATCGCCTACGGAGTATTCGGCTTTCAGGTTGGAATTAAAATACCGTGAATGTTCCTTATCAAGATTGATTTTTGCATCTTCCAATGCATGAATTGCCTCATCAAGTTTTGAGGTAAGAATTGTATTATACTCCTGATTTGCAAAAAGATTGGCTTTAAACGGCTCGGCATCCTGTTCTTTTTTGTTTTTTAAAGCTTCAATTTCGGATTGAATGGTATCTACTATCGGTGCATAGTAATCTTTGTCAAAATTTTTCTGTTTTGTTTCTTGAGTAATATCCGAGAATTTTTTTTGTTCTCTATGTGTTTTTGCAGGATTCTTTTTAACGGTAAAATTATGATAACAGGAAATCGCATTACCGTTTTTTTGAAAGTTTGAGCGAGCACGATAGTTTCTATTTGAATCATAGACATCATGCTCATAATCATAATAACCATGTTTTCCTTTTGCTGTGGTAACATACCATGTTTCGGTTGTTCCGGTTCGGATACATTCATAGCATTTTTGTCCGTCAACAGTAACAATTTTATCGGTTGCCGGTTCTTCAATTTCTTCAAACCATGTTTCATTAACTTTTGTTTTAAATTGCTCAATCTGTTCATTGATTTCTTCTATTGCGGTGTCGCAGTCAAGACCGTTTTCTTTAATACATTTTTCGACAATTTCACGAACCTTTTCCCGCTGTTTTTCGGTACCCCAAATACAGTATTCAATGAGCTGGCAGTCCATTAAATCTACTTCGGTTCGTTCATTCAAAAATGCTGAAGTTTTAAGAATTCTCACAATTTTTTTCCAACGGCGGTCTCCGGCTTCAAAGAGCTCACCGTTCTTTTTATCTTCTTCGCTCAAGGCTTCATTTTGTACTGTCAATTCTTTGCGGATTGCAGAAATAACAGCCCGTGCCGCTTCTGAAAGAGTAACGGAATCAATCCGAGTTTTCCAATCCTCCAATTCCTCATTGGAAATCTGTAATTTTTTTATTTCTTCGGATAGCTCAAAATTCGATATAGAGGGCTCATTTACCATATCAAAGAAATTATCTTCATCAGCAATAAAACCGACACAAAGCCTGAGGACAAAGCGGTCATACAAGGCTTCAAGACTGCGGTCTTTTGCAGGCAATTCATTAGAAGCTGCAAACAGGGCTTTTAAGGGTACATCCATAACCTTGCTGCCGTTATGAAATTTACGTTCATTTACAATGGTCAATAGGGTATTCAAAATGGCAGGACTGGCTTTCCAAATTTCATCTAAAAATGCAATATCAGCTTCAGGCAGCATATTTTCGGTTAAACGGCGGTATTCCTCTTTTTTATTCCCATTTTCATCTTCAAGTTCGCCGTTCAGAGCTTTGAGCGAAATATTGCCGAAAACTTCTTCCGGTGTCGAAAATTGGTTCAACAGAGTTTCAAAATATTTTACAGGCTTATCACCGTCCGATTTAAACGCCTTGGCGATACTGCAGGCTATCATACTCTTTGCACAGCCGGGTGCACCTAAAAAGAATATGCTTTCTCCCGCGATTGCCGTAAGCAGGGCAAGCCGTACCGCTTCTTCTTTTTCGTACAAACCTTCATTCAAGCTGCTTATAATTGATTTTATTCTTTTGTGGATTTTATTTGTTTTTGTCATTTTATTCTCCTCAGTTATGGTATTGCGTATCTGTTCTTCCGATTGCTTTTTTCTCACGGCCTTGTCCTTTTTCCCATCGGGAATATATGCTTCATATTGATCAAGGGTTTGAAGTAACTCTGCATATTTATTTACACCAAATAATTCCAGTATTTCATTTTTTTCTTCACCTTTAAATCCGGCATTTTCAATCACCCGATTTATCAAAATATCATCTTCAGGTATTTTTTCTTTTAATTCATAAAATGATTTGTTAATCTTTTCAATTACTTCTTCTTTTGTATAGTTCACATTACACTCCTTATTATTATGTTGTATTTATATATAGTTTATTCTATCACAAAATTGACACTTTTATGAAACATTTATAATATCTTTTTAATTCCATCATTCCTAATTTCCGTAATTTTGAGATTTGATTACTGTATTTCTGTATAAAACCATATTGCTTTTCCTTTGGAATCAATTTTTTAAATTTATTTACCTTGGCAGCCCATGAAAACAATAGCCGTATTGTAATTTCATCGTTACAATCAAGATTAAAAAAATCAGCGAGAGATTCAATAATTCCTTTTTTACCGTGACTACGGTCTCCATAAATATCAATCTTTTTACCGGATTGTTCCCAATATTTATAAGAAATAAAATAGGGGATTAAAAAATCATCAATGTAATCGGAAATATTTTTTGAAGATAGTAATCTGAGTCTAATATCTATGGGCGTTGCAAGACAGAGAGAGTTATCTTGAAATTTGTGATCATATTTAACAGCATCGTCCACATCAAAAACTTTCGGTAATATATGCGGATAATTATTGTCCATCACTAGCTTTAATCGCGGAGCGGCTTCCATAATAAAGTCCTTATATCTACCGCGTAAAATAAAACGTCCTTCAAAAATTACAGATGAGGCTTCTTGCCGTATGGCAACTTCAGGAAATGTCTGATGTATAAAATCAATACTTTCGTCTATAATTGCCACGGTTTTGCGCCTATACTAAATTCTTTAATAGGAGTGATAGTTTTGTCATTCAGCTTAGGGAATCTATCTCCAAACTGTTCCCTCATGATAATTGATGATCGATTATCGGATTGATTATTGATTGCGGTTTTTATATCATTCATAAGATCAGAAAGTTTTTGTATTAAAGTATTTTTCTTTGATTCAGAATAATTCTCCCATAACTCTTCGTATGGGGAAACAGTTTTCTTTATTCCTCGGTTTGTATTGAGAAATGTCACACATTTTTCCAATGTTTGATACAATGTCACATCATCACGATCATTACCGTAAAAATTATTTACAACTAATATTGTTAATTCTATACTGGTAAAATCTGTTTTAGTAAAATCTCTCCATGCTTTTAGGTACCTTATGATACGGTTTGTTTGCTCATTTTTCCTATTATTATAAAACCAATCTTTAAAATCTTTTGAATCGCTTTTAATCCATGTATTGGTTTTTGTATTAGCTAACCTTGCATGTCCATTTTTCATAATATAAATAGGAAAGTCTATGTGAAAGTCATTTGCATAAGTAAGTCTTACACAGGAGGTTTTACTTTCACACCCATCTTTTGTATGATCTTCAAGTGCTTCAACAATGAGCCTATGAGCTTCTTTAGGAGACGGCCATTCATTTTCATTTTGTGAAACATGCTGTAAGTAAATTCCGTCATCAATATCAACCTCATTTCCGTTAATCGGATTTAGGGCGGTATTTATGGTAAAGGAACCTTGTGATTGAAATTTCGGCTGGTTGTATTTCAATTCATCTTTAAAAAATACCCGTATTTTATTGCGGACAACATCACGCCTTCGCCGAATATCGGTTTTTTTAGCTTCGGTGAGCTTAACGGTTTTGTCAAAATCAATAAATGCCTGATGTAAATTTGCCATACATTACTCCTTAAAAAAATTAATTATATTTGTTTTATTTTTGTTGAAATCATTAAAACTTAATTCCGATAACAATCTATATGTTTTCCTATTGGCAGAATCTAAAGATAGTTTTTTACATTCCGGTTTATCCGGTAAATTTTCACTTTCAATACGTAAATATTTATTGATGAACAGAGCTTCATTTTTAGAAAGGAAATTTATAATATTATGTACACCAAAAGAAGATATTTTCATCGGCATGGTAACCATTTTTGCTGCCCATTTTATTAAACCTGATTTTCTTGTTTCTACAGAAACGGTTTCTTTTATCGCAGATAAGGGATTGCCAATCGAAAGTATATTTATACTATCATACGCTTTATCTTCTCCCACAAAATAAGTACACGCTTCTATTACCGCAAAGAGAGCAGGATTATTTTGCCATAAACCGCCATCAGCCAAGCCTCGATAATAGCCGAAACTATGCAATGGGAAATAGGTAGGTGCTGCAGACGTTGCAAGAGCAATATCTGTTAATTTTACATCAATGTCCCGTGTCAAATTTCCGTTATGATTTGTTTTAAAAATAATGGGCTGACAATTAGATACATCAATTGCCGGAATGCAAATATTTGTTTTACAATCCTTTACAGTTCTATCACCAAAAAATTCGGTAAGAGCATTTTGTAACGGAATAGAAGAGTATCTATTTGTGATTATCCAATTTTTAAAAAGACAGTTGAAATAAGATTTATGAAATATTTTTTCTCCATGAAATTTATAAAGTTCGGATATTTGAGCCGGGGAGCAAACCTAATGCAAGAGCCAATGCGATAATACCGCCGGTTGAAGTACCTGCTATCAAGTTAAATTTATCAGAAAATGTTTTATTGTTTTTAAATAGTTCTTTTTCAATGAGATTTAATAGCTCAGCAGAATATAAACCTAAAATACCGCCGCCATCTATAGAAAGTATGTTAAAAGTTTTATGCTTATCAATTCTATCATTACTTTCCATGCACCCTCCTCAATTTTAGATTTAATCAATATAATAAAATTTTATAGTATCGGCAAATTTTTATCATATTTTTATACTGCATTCTATCACAAAGTTGACACTTTTTCTTCTATTTCTTTTAAAAAGTTTTTTAAAGTTCTGCTTGCATCGGTTTTATCTCTTTTGAAGCGGGCTGCAATATCCTGTTTTGCCGGTACTTTGAAACCTTTGACTTCAATTTCCTCCAACTCAGCATATAATTCTAAATCTACAAAAGAAAAATTCTGCTTTTGACCGATCATCTTATTTAAGGCATCGAGTGCAGAAAAGAATTCAAGGGTAAGAAGGGCCGACAAATATTTTTTTACCCGTTCTTGTTTTTTTTGGAAAAAATTATCCATAATGATGAACCTATGAAGAACGGCTTCCAGCTCTTCTTTTTTTTCAAACCCTTTTTCGGGATTTCCGATACTCGATTCCAGTATATCAAATACACTTCTTTCCTTGCCGTCAATTTTGGTTTGATCGGAACCAATCTTCACTTTCCCTAAGTCTAAAACTTGCTCCAATATGTTTTCGGAATAATGGAGCAGGGACCCAAGCTCCCGCATTTTATTTATATCCCTGATATCAATTCCGCGTGAATGAGCAAGCTGCACAAGCTCCTTCCATTGCCGGAATATTTTTTGCGGTACCTTTAATCCGTGTAAATACTCTTTTTGTCTTTCCCGTGAAATTTCGTTTTTAACGGCTGCATTAACATAATGCAAAAAAGGAGTTTCCTTTTCAATCTTATATGCTTCCATAGATTTTGATATTGTATCGTTTATTACATCACTATACTTTTCGGCAGTTATCTCATCATCATTTTCAAGTCCGGTATATTGAATCTCTTTATAATACCGCCACAACTCAATCCAAAGTTCGGTTTTTAAAGTGTTGCGTTTTGAAGCAATAGAGTTATCTTCTTTTGGAATTGAGAAAAACTCGTCTGCTAAGTATTTAATTTCTGCCTCGAAATTTTCTTTTTTCTCTTTGCTTGCTCTCATTAAAAAACACTCCTACAGAGCAAAGAATTTATCTATAGTTTTTATTGCAGATTTTCCGTCAGAAGCTTCCATAGCCGATGTCAAAGTATTTAAATAATAAAGAGGAGTTAAATCAAAAATGCATTGACTGCCCTTTTTAATTTCTCCTTTTTCAAACTCAGCCTTACCATAAATGATGTGTTTTATTTCGGCATTAAAAAATTTTTCGGCAAAATTTAAAACGCAAAAAAGTACTATAGGCAAGGTCTTTTGACCGAAGGTGATATCGGCAATTATTTTTGCATCAGGCTCAAGATAATCGAGCAGCTTTCTAAAGCGGCTTTCGTGTTTTTCCTTGCTTTCTTCAAAGGCTTCGATCACATCAAAAAAAGAAATGTCAGCTCCTATTTTCTCATTTAGAGCTTTAAGTTCAGTCTTAAAAATTTCTGCATTTTTTTTACTTGAACCCGAATCATTCATCAGCTGAACAACCTTCACCCTCTCTCCTTTTTGCAAGGTTTTTGCAAGAACGGCATTTACAGGGAATATTACGGGATGCTCATATTCCAAATCCTTGTACCCTTGAACCGGATACTTAAGTTTTTCGATTTTGTCCTTCATAGGAATCGTCGTGAAAATAATCTTCATATATAAACCTCTTTAAAATGCTATAATTTTATAAAAGCATTATTTAAATTATAGTTTATTTTAATAAAAAGTTGACATTTTTTCTTAAAGAATTGTAGTTCAGTTTCAAGAAAAAAACAAGGTTATAACTATGTCTAAAAGGTTAAATCCCGATCTCCCCTTCCCCCCTATCTTGAATTTTTCCCTCGCTTCAAGTATACTTAATTTAAAATCCATCGGAAGTTAAGAGGTTGTCTATGAATATTTACCGATTTTGTGTTAAAAGTAAGAAGGACTTACACTTTCAAATGCCCAAAAATGAGGAGCTTTTAAAGCAGGCCCATGTTCTGGGCTTTAAGACCGTTAAAGAAATAAGTACGGAAAACCTTTATTTTGTACGCGGGAATCTTTCAAATGAAGAAAAGAAGACCTTAGCCGACTTCTTGTTTTGCGATGAGCTTTACGAGTACAGCCAAACCGAAGGCTTTATAATCGAAGATAAAAAAAATATTTTCCATATCGAAACAGCCTTAAAACCCGGCGTTACGGACTCCTCCTCACGCGAGGCCTTGAGAGCCGTAAAAGAACTCGGAATCCGAGGCGTCGAAGAAATTACCAGCGGAAAGGCCTACGAAATTCGGGGAGAACTTAACGAAACCGAAATAGAAAAACTTGCAAAAAACCTTCTATGTAATGATGTCATAGAGCAGTATAAAATAGGCTTTGTAGAGCCTGCCTGGGCCCATGAACATGACGGAAAAAACGGGCCTAACACAAGCGTTGAAACCATAGACATAGCCTCCATGAGCGATGAGGAACTTTTAGCCCTTTCAAACGAAAGACGGGCTGCTCTGGATATCCACGAGATGAGGGCTATCCGCGAATACTACAAGGAAGAAAAAAGGCCTTGCACCGATGCGGAATTTGAAATGATAGCCCAAACTTGGAGCGAGCACTGCGTTCATAAAACCTTTAAGGCAAAAATAGACATTGACGGGGCATCTCTCAACGATGAGCAAAAAAAAGCCTATCCCGATCTTTGCGTAAACAGCATAATTAAAACCTATATCAAAAAGGCCACCGACGACATTAATGCCCCTTGGGTTCTTTCTTCATTTGTGGACAACGCCGGTATAATCGAATTTGACGACAAATACGAAGTTTCCTTTAAGGCAGAAACTCATAACCATCCTTCTGCCATTGAGCCCTTCGGAGGAGCTAACACGGGAGTCGGCGGCGTTATAAGGGACGTTATGGGCGTTTCGGCCCGCCCCTTTGCCGTAACCGATGTTCTCTGTTTCGGCCATCCCGACACTCCGGCAGAAAACGTTCCCAAGGGAACCCTTCATCCTAAGCGCATAATTTCAGGCGTTATCGAAGGAGTTAAGGACTACGGAAACAAGATGGGCATTCCGACCGTAAACGGAAGCGTTCACTACCACGAAGCCTACGCTTCAAACCCGCTAGTCTACTGCGGATGTGCAGGTATCGCCCCCAGAGGTAAACACCGCACAAGCCCCTCTGTCGGAGACCACATTGTTTCTTTAGGCGGAAAAACCGGACGAGACGGCCTTAGGGGAGCCACCTTTTCTTCGATGGTTATGGATGCAAGCACAGGAGATGTTGCAGGCTCCTCCGTTCAAATAGGCGAGCCCATAATTCAAAAAAAGGTTGCGGAAGTACTCATCGATGCCCGCGATCAGGGGCTCTATTCTGCAATTACAGACTGCGGAGCAGGAGGTTATTCTTCTGCCGTAGGAGAGATGGCCTCTACCCTCGGCTGCGATGTAGACCTTGCGAGAATCCCCGTAAAATATCAGGGGCTTGCTCCATGGGAGCTATGGCTTTCGGAGGCTCAGGAAAGAATGGTCATCGCCGTTCCTCATGACAAACTCGAAACCTTGCAAAAGCTTTGCGATGCAAACGATGTGGAATTAACCGACCTCGGCCGTTTTACCGGAGATGCAGTTTTAAAGGTGCGCTTCGGCGAAAAGGAAATAATAAATCTTTCATGCGGCTTTTTACATTCGGGCCCGCCGCAAAGAAAGCTCAAAGCGGCTCCTCCCAAAGAAGGAAGGGCTCTTATAAAATATCCCGAATATAAGGAGCCTGATCTAAATGAGGCCTTAAAGGCTGTGGTAAACCATCACGCCGTAAATTCAAAGGAAGATATAGTAAGGCTTTACGACCATGAGGTTCAAGGCGGCACAATCCTCCGTCCCTATGATGGCCCCGAAGGAAATGTTCCTCAGGATGCAGCCGTTATAAAGCCTATGGAAACGGAAGGAAAAAAAGCCGTTGCAATCTCGAATGCCTTAAACCCGAGGCAGGGGCTCTTGGATCCTTATGCAGCTGCAGCAAGTGCGATAGACGAAGCTGTCCGAAATGCCGTTGCAGTCGGAGCTGACCCCGAAAAAACCGCCATCCTCGATAACTTTTGCTTAGGCGACCCCAACCGACCCGAAACCATGTGGGCACTGATCGAAATGGCACGCTCTTGCTACGACACGGCCCTTGTCTTTAAAACCCCCTTTATTTCGGGGAAAGATTCCTTTAATAACGAGTATCTGACCTCGGAAGGAGAGAGGGTTTCGATTCCGCCCTCGCTTTTAATCTCGGCGATGGGAATAGTTCCCGATATCGGAAAAGTTCCCGGTTCCGACTTTAAAAAAGAAGGCTCTGCCATCTACCTTATGGGTAAGCCCCAATTCTCTTTCGGAGGCTCGGTCTTTGCAGAACTTTTCGGCATTCCTCAAGGAGAAAGCGGAGAAGTTCCGCCCTTTAAAAAAGAAGCGGCAGAGCTTTATAAAAAACTTCACTCCAACATAATGAAGGGCTTGGTGCTTTCATGCCACGACTTGAGCGAAGGAGGCTTGGCTGCCGCCCTCTACGAAATGTGTTTAAGCGGAATAGGAGCCGAGCTGAGCAGTGACTTTCACATAAAACTGGGAGCTTCAAAGATTGCAAGCCTCTTTGGAGAAACCACAGGCTGCCTCCTTGTAGAAATTGCAGAAGAAAACCGTTCAGCCTTTGAAAAGGAAATGGCAGGCTCGGCAATTTACGAAATCGGAAAAACTTGCGGAAAGGCAGGCCTTAAACTTTAATGGGCTTACTTTAACAAAGGTTAAGTGAGGAAAATATGAGCGGGATCGATTTAGAAAAAATAAAAGAAGAAACTATCGGCGCCTTAACCGAACTCCTTGAAACCTCATCCTTAAAAGCCGGGGACATACTGGTCTTAGGATGCAGCACAAGCGAGGTTTCGGGAGGAGTTATCGGTAAGGCCTCAAATGAAGAAGCCGGAAGGACAATAGTTTCCGCCCTGCTTTCAATCCTTGAACCCAAGGGAATCTTTTTGGCCGTTCAAGGCTGCGAGCACATAAACCGTGCCCTCGTCATCGAAAAGGAGGCACAAGAAAAATACGGCTTTGAGGAGGTGTCGGTAGTTCCGGCCCTTCACGCAGGAGGAGCCGCCTCCCTCGCAGCCTACACTCTTTTTAAGTCCCCCGTCATGATAGAGCACGTAACAGCCCATGCAGGCATTGACATAGGAGACACCGAAATAGGAATGCATGTAAAGTTTGTGCAAGTCCCCGTAAGGCTTAAAACCAAGCTCATAGGCTCGGCAAGACTCACAGCCCTCAAAAGCCGCCCCAAACTAATCGGAGGCGCAAGGGCTGTGTATGAAAATTAAATAAACAGACTAGCTCTTTTCTCCCGAATACGAAAGACCTTCTTCTGCATATTTTTTTAGCTGGCTTGCGGCGAGTTTTTGGTTTGTGATAACCGAAGGGCCGCCTATACAGCCGCCCTCGCAGGCCATAACTTCTACAAGGTTGGGCGTAGACGAATCGTGAGAAAGCTCTCCGCTTTGAATCTTACCATAAGAGGAAAGCTGTTTCATACCTTCCTTGTTAAGGCCGTTTATAAGTACGGGGCGAAGGTTTTCAGGTCTTTTAAGGCGGACTCGGACAGCTTCTGCAACGCCGCCTGAGGCTGCAAAACCCCTTCCCGACGAGGTCGGCGTTATTGTTCCGGGCAGGGCATCTTCCTTGGTAATGTCTATCTCCTTGGCGGTCAGCAAGGCTCCCAATTCTTCTATCGACAAAACATAGTCTACAAACTCATCTTCCAAACCCTCCCTCCTCTTTGCAAGGCAGGGGCCTATAAAGACTGTAACACAGTCCGGGTCTTCTTTTTTTGCCAATTCTGCAGTATAGTGCATCGGGCTTCTTGTATCCGAAATACATGGAACAAGGGCAGGAACGTGTTTTCTTACGGCCCTGACATAGGCGGGGCAGCAGGAGGTGGTCATTAAGATATGGCCGTGCTCCATTCTCTCTTCAAATTCTAAAGCCTCTCGGTCGGCCGTTATGTCGGCTCCTATAGCTACCTCCCAAACCTTGTTGAAGCCGGCCTTTTTTAAGGCGGATTCAAGCTGCCCGGGAACGGCCTTAAACTGGGCTGCAACAGCAGGCGCATAGAGGGCAGAAACCTTCTTCCCGCTCATTAGATGCTTTATGACATCCACAATCTGTCCCTTATCCATCATAGCACCGAAGGGACATTCCCTCATGCAGTTTCCGCAAAAGATACATTTATGATAGTCGATTCTTTCTTTGCCGTTTTCGTCCTTTGAGATGGCACCGACAGGACAGGATTCTTCACAAGGAACGGGAATTTTTATAACGGCATGGTAGGGGCAGTTTTTTAAACAGATACCGCAGTTTATGCACTTTTCTTCATCGATACGGGCCCTTCCTCCCGAAATTGCTATTGCAGTTTTGGGGCAGTTCATCATACAGGGACGGGCAACGCAGGCCTGACAAGCGTTTGTTATCATAAATTTGCTTTTTACGCAGGCATTACAGGCTTCATCTAAAACGGTGAGCATGGGCCATGTCGGCTTTTTTCTTTCCAAGGCTTCTTTTGCAAATTCTGCCAAGGTCTTCTCTTCATCATAGTTTTCCAATGAACAGCCGAGCCTTGCAATTACACGATGGCGCATTATTTCCCTGTCATGAAAAATACAGCATCTTATAGGCGTACTGTTTCGCGGAACCATTTCCCTCGGAATATAGTGTACACCCTCTTCAAGTTTTCCTTCAAGCTGAAGTTTTGCAATGCGGACAAGGATTTCTCTTTTGATATTTGATGTGTTATTATTTATGTTAAGCATACTCTCCCCTAAGATTTAAAAAGGCACGATAAATGTATATAAAAAAATATCTATATAGTCAAGGGGGAAGAAATAACCTGTACATAGAAAATCGAAAAATAACTTGACAAAAATTCTAAAAAAGATAAACTTATAATAACGGCAACTTTCCATAATTTATGAATTGGTTTTACTTAAGGAGTTGAAAAAATGGTTTTATTTAAAAATTATATAAAAAAGATACTTTTTATTTTATTTTTAAGCCTCCCCCTCTACTCCTATGCCTTTGAGCTTGAACCTTATTGGTCCTTGGGAGATGCAAAACTTGGAGGACTTTTCCAAGCACAAAAACCTAAGACAGCCTTCAATCTGAATATTTCTGCCTTTAAATTTTATTTTAAAGATTTGGATTCCGGCTTTAACTTATCCTTGAGTCCTTTTTATATGGATATAAAAGGAGGCAATAACGAAATAGAAAATATCAATGGAGACTCCGCTCAAAGAGCAATTTTTTTAAAACACGGCCTTTTTATAATGTCGCTGCTAAATGCGGAATTAAGCTATAATACCTTAAATTCCATATCAGATACCTTTGAACTCAATCTTTTTACAAGTATTCATGCCGCCGATCCCGTAATCATTTCAAGGTTCCAAATAAATGCAGGCTTGGAGTTTGCAATTACAAAAGAAATCTATCCCTTTGCCGGGAGAAAATATCCTCTAAAATCAAAACTTGTAAGTGCAAGAACAGGTTTTAGATATGCCGATAGGAAGCCCCTTTTCTTTTGCGATATAGGCTTTAACCTAGGCTCCCTTTTGTTTATTTTTAAAGGCGACTACGAAAAAGCAAAAGAGAAAGCTCAAAAAGAAACGGTGAAGGATGTGTTTGATAGGGAGTAATCCGGAAATAGGCCGATTAGTAGAAAGTTATGTGAAATTGTGGTAAAATCTGACAATGAATTATGTAACGGTAAAGCCCTTTGTTAAATGGGCCGGAGGAAAAAGTCAGCTATTAGAGAAAATTCGCACAAAATATCCTAAAAACATCGAAAAATATTGTGAGCCTTTTTTAGGAGGAGGAGCGGTACTATTTGACATATTAATTAATTTTCATCCTCAAGAAGTCCTTGTAAATGATATAAACAGAGAACTTATAAACACTTATAGACAGATTCAATCAGAGCCGGACAAACTGATAGGCATCTTATTGGAACTACAATCTATTTTTTGGGATGCAAACCTTTCCGAAAGAAAATTAATCTATATGCAAAAACGAGAAGAATTTAACACTTTAAAAATAGATACCGGAAAAAATACGGAAAAAGCAGCCTTATTTATTTTTTTAAATAAGACCTGCTTTAATGGTCTTTACAGAGTTAATTCAAAAGGACTTTTCAATGTTCCAATGGGTTCATACAAATGGCCTCCAATCTGTGACGAAAAAAATATAAAATTATGCTCTCAATTATTAAAAAATGTACAAATAAGCTGCGCAGATTTTTTTTCGGCCTTGGACTTTATTGATTCAAAAACATTTGTTTATCTGGATCCGCCGTATCGGCCTATTTCGGAAACTTCTTTTTTTACCTCATATTCCGAATTTGGATTTACTGATCAAGAACAAAGAAAACTTAAGGATTTTGTAGATGCTATAACAAAAAAAAGGGCAAGAGCCGTTATAAGTAATTCAGATCCTAAAAATAACAATGCTGACGATAATTTTTTTGATGACCTATACAAAAAATACAAAATAGATCGCATTGCCGCAAAAAGAATGATAAACAGCAGAGCCTCAAAACGCGGAAATATTAATGAACTTTTGATCTATAATTTTTAAACGGAGAAAAACAATGAAAACGAATTTTCAAACATTTATAGATACTTTAAGCGAGACCAATGCAAGACTGGATTATTTTACCGACTTTTCAAAGGTAAGAAAAAATACGGCAAAAATAGAAATGAAATTAAACCAACTGAATTACTTAATCGGAAAAACAGATCTACAAAAAGCGGTAACGGAAATATACAATGAAAATCCTTCAGCTTTTGAAGTATTGGATATTCTTATTGCTGTAAGAGATAATGACAATAAAAAGGTCTTAAACGATTATGGAGAATGCGTATTTTTAAAAACTTATTTTTCATCACTTCAAGGTATAATTGAATATATCGAAAAAACAGGATTGGCTGACATTCTAAAAAATAAATCAATCACAAACCTTGTTGACTATGTATTCGGAATTGAAGTAGGCCTTGATACAAATGCAAGAAAAAACAGGGGCGGCGATAATATGGCAAATTTGATTGCTCAAACTTTTAAAAAAGCCGAAATAAAATTTAACACAGAAGTAAACAGCTCAGAATTTAGCGACATTCAAAGCCTTGGTCAAGATTTAAAAAGATTTGATTTTGCAGTTTCTACAAAGAAAAAAACTTATCTTATTGAAACAAATTTTTATAATGTCGGAGGTTCCAAATTAAACGAGGTAGCAAGAGCATATTCTGAAATAGCACCGAAAATAAACAAATACCCTAATTATGAATTTGTTTGGATCACTGACGGAAAAGGATGGCTTTCTGCAAAAAATAAATTGGAAGAAGCATATTCAATTATCCCAAGTATTTACAATCTTTCAAATCTTACGGAATTCATACAAAAAATAAAAAATGAGTTGTAAAATTAATGTTAAAAGCTTTTTATAAATCAATAAATCATGATTTTAATCTTTTACAAGGTGACAGCATCGAGATTCTGAAAAATTTGAATTTTCAATTTGACATGATTTTCGCCGATCCGCCTTATTTTCTATCAAATGACGGCATTTCTGTCCATAGCGGAAAACAGGTCAGCGTAAATAAAGGACTTTGGGATAAATCGCAAGGCTTTGTTAGAGATAACGAATTCAACTACCGCTGGATAAGTACATGCCGTGAAAAGCTAAAAGAAGACGGTACAATTTGGATTTCCGGTACATATCATAATATTTTTTCTGCTGCACAAATGCTGACAGAATTAAATTTTAGAATATTAAATTGTGTTACATGGGCAAAGACAAATCCGCCGCCCAACCTATCCTGTAAATTCTTTACCCATTCTACCGAATTTATTCTTTGGGCTAGAAAAAATAAAAAAATTACACATTTTTATAATTATGAGCTGATGAAGCAAATAAACGGAGGAACACAGATGAGGGACTTGTGGAGCTTGCCCGCCATAGCAAAATGGGAAAAATCATGCGGAAAACACCCTACACAAAAACCTCTTCCTTTATTGGCAAGAATAATTCTTGCCTCAACAAAGCCTAATGCATGGATTTTAGATCCTTTTACAGGATCAAGCACAACAGGGATTGCATCAAGTCTATTGGATAGAAAGTTTTTAGGCATAGATAAAGAATTGGAATTTCTAGAACTTTCAAAAAAACGAAGGGAAGAAATTGACTCCCTTCAGATAAGAGAGGATTATAAAAATAGAATTTACAAATATTCCGATAAACCTATACAAGATATAATCGAAATACAAAATAAAGAACCGTACTACGGACCGGATTTACCCATAGCTTAAATTAATTAACCTAGCCCTTGCACAAATATCTCTATTATGTTATTATAGATATGTAAAGTCTGTAAAATTTTGCAGAAAGGAGTTTAATATGAACAAAAAAAGATTAAGTTTAATTCTCAGTGCATTGGTTTTATTTACACTTGTGCTTAGTTTGACCGGATGCCCCACGTCATGGTATATAGAAAGATATGCCGGAAAGTATAGCGGTACTTTTACTGATAAAACAGATACAGGAAATTGGTCAGGAACGATAGATGCTTCCGGAAGATTTTTAGGAACTTTTACTACAGGAGCCCATAGTTTTGAACTCGAAGGGAACGTAGATAGACGCGGAAACATTTCAGCAAAATCGGACTCAGGTTCCAACATCTTTGAAATTAAAGGAAAAATTAAATTCAAAAAAGTTTCCGGTTCCTGGTACATAAATTCTGACGAGAAAGGAACTTTCACAGGGAAAAAAAATTAATTCTCTTAAATAAAAACCTTAAATTATTTACAAAAACGCATCTTTTAGGCTATGCCGTAAGGGTGCGTTTTTTTACTTTTTCACGCCCCTTGCTCATTGCCCCTTATTCTGATATACTCAAAATTCAAAACATCAGTGCCTTATTTTGGAGGAAAAGATGAACATACTGCTTATCGGATCGGGAGGAAGGGAACACGCTATAGCTTTAAAGCTAAAAGAATCCCCCTCGCTCGGTAAACTTTTTATAGCGCCCGGAAATGGGGGGACGGCTCTTTTGGGGGAAAATGTTCCGATAAAGGCCGAAAATATCGAAGGTCTTGCCGATTTTACTCTTTGCTCTTCAATAGACCTTGTAATTGTAGGGCCTGAGGTTCCCCTATGTTTAGGCCTCGAAGACCTCATAAAGACAAGAGCAAAAGAGCAAAACAAAAAAATTGCCTTTTTTGGGCCTTCAAAGGCTTGTGCCCGATTGGAAGCGTCCAAAGATTTTTCAAAAGAAATGATGAGCCTCCTCTCAATTCCTACTGCAAGATATTCATCCTTTACCGATTTTCAAAAAGCAAAAGAATATATTGAGGGCTTGAACTATCCCTTTGTTATCAAGGCCGACGGACTTGCTGCGGGAAAGGGTGTCATCCTCCCGTCCTCAAAAGAAGAAGGCATAACCGAGCTTAAAAATATAATGGTAAAAAAACAATTCGGTTCATCGGGAGACAAGGTAGTTATCGAGGAACGCCTTGAAGGAGAGGAAGTTTCCATCCTCGCTTTTTCGGATGGAGAAAAGATAGCCGTAATGCCGCCCTCTCAAGATCACAAGCGCTTAAAGGACAATGATGAGGGACCCAACACAGGCGGAATGGGCGCATACGCCCCTGCCCCAATTTGTTCATACGAGACGGCTCAAAAATATGCAGAGCTTACGATTCTTCCTATTATAAAAGAAATGAAAAAAAGAGGCACCCCCTACATCGGAGTCCTCTATGCAGGCCTCATGCTCACGAAGGAAGGTAATGGCTTTGCCCCCAAGGTGCTTGAATATAACTGCCGTTTCGGCGATCCGGAAACTCAAAGTTTGATGCAGCTTTTTGACGGAGACCTCGCCTTAACTATGAAGTCTTGCGCGGAAGGAAGACTCGAAACGGCAATGCCTAAATGGAAGGAAGGCTATGCGGCAACAGTAGTGCTTGCAAGCGAAGGCTACCCTCTTTTTTCATCAAAGCCGGTAGAGTTATCAAGCACAGAGCTGCAAAGTAATGCTGATGTAAGCGTAATACATGCAGGCACAGCACTCAAAGACGGCAAAATTTTTACAGCCGGAGGAAGGGTGCTTTGCATAAGCTCAAACGATAATAGCTTACAAAGGGCCATGGATAAGATCTATGCAAAAATAAAAACCATAAACTTTCCCGGGGTGCAGTACAGAAAGGATATTGCAAAACGCGGACTGGAACATTTAAAATAAGCTTAAAATATAAAATAAAAAGGAAAAAAGAAAATGAACGAAACAAAAGATAAAAGCCAAGAGCTATCCAAAGATAAAAGCTCGGTTTACAGCGCCTCAGGCGTAAACATCGATGCAGGAAACGAAGCTGTCCGCCTGATGAGCCAAGCGGTTAAGTCAACCTTCAATAAATCCGTCCTTTCGGATGTAGGCTCCTTCGGAGGTCTTTTCGGTACCGAAGAGCTTTTTAAAATGAAAAAGCCCGTCTTAGTAGGTTCCACAGACGGCGTCGGTACAAAGGTGAAGATTGCAGCAGAGGCCGGTATCTATACAACAATAGGCCAGGATATAGTCAACCACTGCATTGACGACATCCTCGTGCAGGGAGCAAAGCCCCTCTTCTTTTTGGACTATGTTGCAAGCTCAAAGTTGGATCCTCAAATGATTGCCGACATAGTGGGAGGCATGGCAAAGGCTTGTAAAGAATCCGGCTGTGCCCTCATAGGAGGCGAAACTGCTGAAATGCCCGGCGTTTACATGGAGGGAGAATTCGATATAGCCGGAACCATTGTCGGAGCAGTAGACCAAGAAAAAATTCTTCCCAAACAGAACATAAAAGAAGGAGATATCCTCATCGGTCTTGCCTCGGCCAGTCCACATACAAACGGCTACTCCTTGATTAGAACAGCCTTTAAGGGCATAGATCTTAATACGGTTTACCCCGAATTAAAGGCCCCCTTGCATGAGGTTCTTCTAAAACCTCACCGCTCCTATCTTAATGCAATCTATCCGATTTTGCAGGAGCATCCCGAAATCGTAAAAGGCCTCGCCCATATCACGGGAGGCGGCTTTATCGAAAACATTCCGCGGGTTATTCCCGAAGGACTGGTTATAAAGGTCAAAAAAGGATCATGGCCCGTGCCGCCTCTTTATCCTCTAATTCAAAAATTGACGGGAGCAAGCGAGGACGAAATGTACAGGGTCTTCAATATGGGAATAGGAATGATAGCCGTAGTTTCCCCCGACATGGCTGAAAAATACCGTGAACTTGTCGGAGAGGAATCATGGATAATCGGTAAACTGGAAAAGGCAGAAAATCCTCAAGCCAAGGCCGAAACCGTGTTGGAGTAAATTTTCAAAATAAAACTTATGGGTTTAAATAAATGGAGTTTTTATGAAAACAGAACATTCTATTAAGAGGAATTTGATAATTGCGCTCGGCCTTTTGCTTTTTACGGTAGGATTTTCCCTTTCATTTTTGGGAGTAAGACTTGCCCAAAAAGCACTAACCAAAGAAGCCGAAATTTACCTCCAAGATAAAACGGCTTTAACGGCAGAAATTCTTGATGGAAAAATTTTATCGCTTTTTCAATTGATGGAAATTTTTACGCGGCTGCCGCAAATTCAAAATAAATCTATTTCTTATCAGCAAAAAAATAACATTCTCTTAAATGAAGCAAAATTCCACTCCGTTATACAGGAACTATACATTGTCGATAAATCGGGCATCAAATATCATCCTGACGGTACTAAAAATGACTATTCACAAGAGTTATGGTTCAAAGAATCAACGAAAGGGAAAAATATTTCTACAGAGCCCTATACCGATAAAACAAGAAGCAATAATTTATTTATAACTTTTTCCATGCCTGTATACGACAGCGATAAAAATTTAATAGGCGTATTGAGTGCCGATGTTCCGGCAGAACAACTTTCAAAAGAAATAAACGATCTGGAAATAGGCCGAACAGGTTTTTTTTATATACTGAGTTTAACGGGTACAATAATTGCTCACCCAAATATCTCACTAGTTGAAAAAATGATAAATATACAAATAGATGCAAAAACCGATAAGGCTTTAGAATCGCTTGCACAGTTTGAAAGAACAGCTATCGAAATGGACACTCCTTCATCAGGTTATTATGAATATGGAAATATAAAAAAAGCGGCTTCTTATGCGCCTATGAAAACAACAGGTTGGACAGTCATATTAAGTGTCCCACTCAAAGAATTAATTGGGACAATTAATGTCTTAAAATCAACAATGATGATAATCGGCTTTATTTTTTTACTTATAAGTCTTATTGTTGTTTTTCTCATAGCCAATAAAATAGATAACTTTATTAAAAATCAAATTATGTAATATAATCCGCTTCCATAAAGACAAGCTTTTGATTATTTTCAGTTTTTTAATTATGACGGACGACATCATTCAAAACATCGCAGCTCAAACAAATTTGTTATCTATGAATACCGGAATCGAAGCTGCCCGTGCAGGCGAAACAGGAAATGGCTTTGCGTAGAATAAATTCCAATTAAAACAAAGAACCTTTTCTGCCGATAATGAACTGATATGAACTCGACAATAGTACCGCGAAAAATTGAAATCGGCGGAAAAGGACAGGTTAAAAAACTTACTCTCGGAGGCTCTTCCCCAATCTTACTTCAGACCATGTGGAAAGAAAGCCTATTGGGTGCGGATCTTAATTATATTGCAAAAAGCCTAAACGAGTTCGAGCAATTAGGATGTGATCTTGTACGCTTTGCCGTGCCGGACATGGATTCTGCGGAACAATTTGTAAAACTCACCCGCCTGACTCCGATGCCCCTTGTGGCAGATATTCATTTTGATTATAAGCTGGCCCTAAGGTGCATGGACGGGGACACGGCAAAAATACGCATAAATCCGGGTAACATCGGTTCAAAAGAAAGAACTCAGGCGGTTATACAAAAAGCAAAGGATACCGGAACAGTAATACGCATAGGAGTAAACTCAGGTTCGCTTCCTTCCGCCTTAAAAAAGCAAATAGAAGAAATGAAAGTGAAACAGAACCTCAGTATGGATAAAAAAGCCTTTGAGGATGAGATTTCCGCTTTAAGAGCCGGGGCCTTAACGGAAGCCGCAGCACAAGAACTGGAAATCTTTGAAAAAGCAAATTTTAAAAATGCCGTAGTATCAATGAAGGCCTCCAATGTATGGGAAACGGTTAGAGCAAACGAAATCTTTGCTAAAAAATTCGATAATCCCCTTCACCTTGGAGTTACCGAGGCAGGCCCCCTGATTCAGGGCATTGTAAAAAGCACGATAGCCTTTTACAGGCTTTTGGAGCAAAACATAGGAAGCACAATAAGAGTAAGCCTTTCCGACTCTTGCGAAAATGAAATTATAGCTGGAAGAGAGATATTAGCCGAGTGCGGTAAAAGGCAGGGCGGAATAAGACTTGTATCCTGCCCGCGATGCGGAAGAAAGGGCTTTGATGTTCAAGGTTTTGTAAAACGCTGGCAGACAAAACTCTTATCCGAAAAAAAAGATATAAGCATTGCAGTAATGGGCTGTGTGGTAAACGGCCCCGGAGAAGGGAAACACGCAGATCTTGGAGTTACCGGAGCCGAAGACTCCGTTATAATATTTAAACACGGAGAAATTATTAAACGTTTAGATTTAAAAAATTTAACCGAAGAAGAAAAAATTGAGGCAGTAGATAAGGCCTTTAATGAGGAGCTTCAAAGTTTATGAAAAAACAATTAAAAACTATTTTTATTGCATTATGTATTTTTTATTTTTACTCAACCGTTTTTTGTCTGGAAGCAGTGGATAAAAACGAAAAGCCCTGGCATCTTTTAGAACAGGCAAAAATTCAAATTGAAAAAGGAGAGTTCGGTCTGGCTCTTCACTTAACAAATAAGGCACGAGATCTTCATAAGGCACAAATAGAAGAAAAATACAATTATATGTTCAATGCCTTAAAGCCGAAAAGAGTAAAACTCGAGGGAGATAACATTTCGGACGTCTATGCAATCTTAAATAAGAGAGAAGACTATGATGCATGTAAAATCTTGGATGATATTTTTTTAACTCATCCGCCGGTATTTTTTGATAAGTCTATCTCAAAATTAATGTCATGGCTCGAAAAACGAAAAGCCCTTCCTGAAACCGATTTTATGGCAGGTAAAATTTATTTTGCAGAAGGAGACTATGAACAAGCAATGCATTATTATAAAGAGGCATGGAATGCACGCATGTTTTTGGAAATTCCCGAAGAGCGCTTCAATATAATCTACGCACTTGCCGACACATCAAAGCTTTTGCGTAAGTACGACGAACAGGAAAAATACCTTTTGCTTGTTTTAACCGAGGACCCGATATACGGAACCACAAATTTAGAAAGCGATGCCCTTCAAGCGATGATCAAAACAATAACCTCAGAAAAAACAACGGAAAAATTCTTTTTGTTGTACAGAAACCGTAATCCGATAGCCTTAAAAGCCTACATGGATTTAACGGACATATATTTGGAAGCCGGCAAAACAAGAAGATCTCTTGCAACTGCTGTTTTAGCTTCCATAATAGCAATAACAAATCTTGATGATGTTATCTCCAAAGATGACTATAATTACGAATATACGGAATTTGCAAGTCTACTTCATAAACTTAACCGAAAACCTGAGATAATACTGTGGGCCGAAAAACAAAATTTTTGGAGGTCCTTTATGAATCTTGCAGATGCTCTTTCAAAAAACGGAAATTTTGAACAAGCATCTTATCTTTATTCAAAGCTGGCAGAATCTATTCCTTCAATAAAATATGCACAAGAAGCCTTATATAAGAAAGAACAGCTAAACAAAAAATCGTTATAAGAGTAAATATTTAACGGCAAGTTTTAACTGTAATTTTTAAGCAAAATTATAATTGAAACGGTCTAAAAAAGGTTTATTATCCTTCAGGTTTTTAAAAAAATTTTCCATTAACTCGGCTGTTATTTCTATAGAGTTATTGTAAAGAGAAAAAAGTTTTTTATTTGTAATTTCACTTTTAGCATGATCAGCCGCTCTGATAATGTGTCCCTGTAAAAAATCATAAAGACCTAAAATCTTAATTAAAAAAAGTTTTAAGCCTTGAGAGAATTTTGTAGGTGCATAAAAAAAACGTTTTCCCATTTTAAATGTTCGGAATGAGCGTAAAATATCTTCTTTTGCCATTGAGGGCAGAAGACATCTGTAAATATTTGCAACGGCTTCAGCTTCTTTTTCACTTATATCTATATAATCATGAGCCTTATACCTAAAAGGATGGAAACCATCCTGCTTTAATAAAAATTTTTCAAATTCCATTTCAATCTCGGCATGATCCCTTTTCATTTCTACGACCATGTCATTTACATAGGGATGACAGCAGCTGTCCAAACCGAAGTGACCTATAAAGCCCATGATATATGAAAATTCATCGGTTTTCGGTTCAATTTTTATCTTGGTTAATACAGAATCAAAAAAATCAGTGCAATTTTTATTATGGATATCCTTTGCAAGCTGCAAAACAAGATTATTATTCTTTTTAAAGGGCTTATGAAAATACAAAAAATCAGGCCCCTGTAAACCGAGATTATATAAATTTTTATTTGAAATTCCGCCGGCAATTTCCGGAGACAATAGAGCAAAAACCCTTTGTCCATGCATATAATGTGCGTAAAAATCAGGCATAAGAACCTCCGATATATAAAATACAAGTTCTCTATATTTTATATATCGGATATCCTGTAAATATTCTTACATTTTTATTTAAAGATTAGGCTACCTATATCCTCCGTTGTGTTTGAGTTCCTTAAAAAGACTTATAACTATCAAAATTATGATAATCCCTAAAGGAAAGGCTGCTATAATCGAAAGGCTTTGAAGCTGGTTTAAATTAGTTCCCACAAGAATCAAGGCAGCCGGCAGCATTATAAAAACTATAGCCCAAAAAGCCCTTAAGCCCTTTTTAGGTTCTGCATGCTTCTCCAAGTTGGTTTGTGAATAGGACGCTATTACCAAAGTAATTGCATCAAAGGTACTCGAATAAAAGGCTATCATAGTAATTATCAAAACGCCCAAAACAATTTTTGCATATGGAAGAGTGTTAAGAATTTGCAAAATAACTTGAGAAGCCTCCATTTCTTTTATGGCTGAAGCAGCATCTAAAATTCCGTGAGCCTGTAAATGAAGCCCGTAATTTCCGAGTATTATAAAAGAGCAATAGGTTCCGGCTATACCGCAGATAAGCCCGCCTATTATGGTGTTCTTTATTGTGCGGCCCTCGGAAATTGTTCCGATAAAAAATGGAGTTGCAACAAACCATGCTATCCAGTAGGCCCAATAAAATATGGTCCAGTTTTGAGGGAATCCGGCTCCGCCTCCTCCCGAAATACGCAAGGGATCCATCCATGTGGACATGGCAAAAAAGTTTTGGATAACCTTTCCAATGCCGGTTATACTTGTTTCTATTATATAGATTTTAGGCGAAGCTATAAAGACAAGGCCGAGAAGAACACAAAAAGACACGACCGAAATTTTTGCAAGTTGAGAAATTCCTCTTAGCCCCAATAAAACGGCAGCCGTGTATACAGCCGCTATTATAAGAAGAATGGAAAGGGTTAAAATCTTTCCTTGCGGAATACCAAAAATAGTGGACACAGCTAAGGACAAAAGAGGAGTCGCAAGCGAAAAGGTTGTGGCAGTTCCTGCCAATAAGCCTATTACGGAAAAAACATCTATCATCTTTCCTATGGGTCCGTCAATCTTATCCCCGAAAATCGGACGGCAGCTTTCTGAGAGCTTTTGCTTTGTTCTCCCCTTTACATGGAGCATGTAGGCAAAAGCGACGGCAGGAACTATGTGAAAGGCCCAGGGCGTTATCCCCCAATGAAATAAGGGATAGGCAACAGCCCAATCCTGTCTTTCAGCAAGCGAAAGGGAAGATAGGCCAAAAGGACTTTCGCCAAAATAGTATGCCCACTCTATCAAAGACCAATAAAGAATATCGGCGGCCATAGTCGAGGTAAAAATCATGGAACCCCAAGCAAAATTCCCGTAACGGGGTTTTTCAAGGTTCCCAAGTTTTACAGTACCGAAACGGGAAAATGCTAAACCTATGGCCGTAAAAACAAGGCCCAAACCAAGCAGTATATAAAAAAAACCCAGTTTATTTACAAAAATATACCACAAGGCATCAACCGCCTGCATCGATTCTACCGGAAAAAACAAAACTAATACAGTCAAACATATTATTACCGCAAGGGGTAATACGGTTATAAGCCAGTCAATTTCATTTTTATCCTTTAATTCAAGCGACTTTACGCCTAATTCATCTTCAGTGTTCATTATCCATAATCTCCTTTACTTTTTTATAATAATCCTTTGCATATCGGTACATCTTCAAGCCGTAATCCCCAAAGCTGACGCCCAAGGCCTCCTTATAGCAAGTCCAAAGAGCCCATAAAAAACCTGAAAGAGCGACATAACAATAAACACGTATTCTTTCCTCTTTTTTTACAGGTCTTTCAAAATAAATTTCCATTAAGTTCTCAAGTTCTTTGTTATCGTAATAAGCGTATATGGAAAACATAGCCAAATCTATAAGAGGATCGCACATAGCAGCATATTCCCAGTCAATTAAATGGACATCTTCTCCATTAATTATAAAATTGTCCGGCACAAGATCTATATGACTTAAAACCTGAGGTTTCTCCATCCTTTCGATTAGTTCCAAAAGCTCATTCATCAAAAGCCTGATCTCATGATAGTCATGATAAAAAATACCGTTTTTTTCGTTTGCAATTTTTTCATAACAGTCCATACGCTCACGGAGATCAAAGGAATGTTCCACCCTTAAACCTGACTCATGCAGGCGGCGGGCAACCTTCATACATTTTTTTAAGTCTTCAGGATTGCGGGCATCGGCATTATGAGAATTCGGAATAAACTTGGTTATCTTCACCCCTTTTTCGGGATCAAAGTAAATAATTGAGTCGCTTAAATTTAAAGAAGAAATCGCCTTGTAAACCTCATATTCTTCCTTTCTGTTGATAAGGGCTTCGGTTCCCTCTCCAGGTATTCTAAAAATATATTCTTCACCTTCAAATTCAAACAAAAAAGATTTGTTTGTCATTCCGAATTTTAAGGGCTTTAGATTTGTTATGCTGTGCTCAGGACGTTTAAAAACAGTTGAGATAAGTTCAAGCCATTTATCATGGGATGAAAGAAGATAGGATGAATCGAATAGGCGGATATCGTCAAGGGATTCAAATTCATAAACCTGATGCTCTCCCTGTTTGTTTGCAAACATGGTAAGCTCTTTGATATTCCGCATATAAACATCTTCCCAGTACCAATCATCGGTATCATCCCTTTCATAGGCTTCTTCAATCAAGGGGCGTATCTTTTCGGAAAATTCTTTTGAAAAATAAACAGGGCCGTACATAACCCAGCCGTTTCGGCCTCCGACCTTTACATCCATAATTTTATCGTGTAAGCCTGTCTTTAAAATCCACTCATTTGTTTTGCCGCTTACCCTAACTGCCGAATACCATGAATCATACTCATGGGAATGGTACATATTCTCCCTAAGCCAATTATCGCTTGAAAGAATATAGGTGCTTTTAAGTTTCTCTCTTACATGATACAGGGTTGAAAGATTGTTTTTGCTCTTAAAATCCGGATTATATACGAGCTTTACGCCGTACTTATCTATTAAATATTCAAAGGTTTCCTTTAGATAGCCTACGACTATAGTTATATCGTTAATACCGGCAGCCTTTAACTGTTCAATCTGCCTTTCGATCATCCGTTCCCCAAAAACTTCCAACAAGCCCTTAGGCGTTGCATAGGTCAATGGAACAAAACGCGAACCGAAACCGGCAGCCATAATAATCGCATTATCCACCCTGCACTCTTCAAAGACATTTAAAGCCTTTTCGGTAAGACGTTTTTTTCCGAAAGGCGGAACTCCTTCGGTATTCAAAAAGCCGTCATGCTCCATATCAAACAAGATTTTATTCACATAGGCTAAGGATATTTTTAATCTTTTTGCAACATCTCTTTGAGAAATATCCATATCTTTTTGCATTAGCTTTATAATTTGAAAGTATCGTCTCTTCATACCTTATATTATACAAAAATAGCGTTCAAAGTCAAGTATTAAATTACAAAAAAGTGAACATTAGTTATAATCAGCATACCGCAGCATACTTATTTATAGGCATAAATAGTAAATAAAAGTATTTTATTTTTATATATGAATATCTTGACAAGTTGCAATTTTGATTGTATAGTTAAACCGCTTGTTTTTAACAAGTCTATATCGCTATATGCGTAAAAGGAGTGTAATCGCACTATGGAACAATTTTTACAAAATCTTACAAGCCTGGTTTCTTCGGCTAACGGATTTATTTGGGGAGTTTACTTCCTCATTCCGCTTCTATGCGGTACCGGTTTGTTCTTTACAATCCGGTTAGGAGGAGTACAGTTTACAAAATTCGGAAGCGGCTGGAAACGCCTCTTCAGCAACTTTTCATTAAGCGGTAAAGAAGCCGGAAAGCACGGTATGAGCTCTTTCCAGGCTGTTGCAACAGCTATTGCTGCACAAGTTGGAACAGGAAACCTCGTAGGTGCCATGACAGCCCTCATCATGGGCGGTCCCGGAGCCATTTTCTGGATGTGGCTTGCAGCACTTGCCGGTATGGCAACAAACTTTGCAGAAGCCGCTATAGCTCAAATTTATAAAACCAAGGATGATTCGGGACAGACAGTAGGAGGTCCTGCATACTACATTTCCGAAGGTTTAAAAAACAAGGTCGGTGACGGCTTCGCAAAATTCCTTGCCGGTTTCTTTGCCATAGCAATTATTCTTGCTCTCGGATTTATGGGTAACATGGTTCAGGCTAACTCTATTTCAGATGCCTTCCACAATGCCTTCCACGTTCCCACATGGATTACAGGTGCAGTTCTTGCAATTATTGCCGGTGTTATCTTCATGGGCGGTGTTAAGCGAATTGCTTCGGTTACCGAAAAAGTAGTTCCTCTTATGGCTATTGTTTACATTGTAGTGGGTCTTATAGTTGTTATCATTAATGCCGGACAGATACCCGCAATGTTTGCAATGATCTTCAAGGGTGCTTTTGACCCGAAAGCTGTTTGGGGCGGAGCCCTCGGTTTCGGAATGGGGCGCGCAGTACGATATGGTGTTGCACGAGGTCTTTTCTCCAACGAAGCAGGTATGGGTTCTACACCGCATGCCCACGCTGTTGCTGACGTAAAACACCCCGTCGAACAGGGTGTACTAGGTATTGTTGCAGTATTTATCGACACATTTATCGTTTTAAACGTTACGGTATTTACCGTTTTAAGCTCAGGCGTTGTAAAATTTGAAAACGGAGAAGCTACTATGAAGGGAATCAAGCTGGTACAAGAAGCATTCTCACAGCACTTGTTCGGCTCCACATTCGGATATCTCTTTATTGCTATCTGTCTTCTTTTCTTTGCTTTCTCAACAATCATCGGCTGGTACTACTTCGGCGAAACAAACATCAGATACCTATTTGGGACAAAGGGCCTTATCCCCTATCAGATACTGGTAGTTATCTTTATTTTTATAGGAAGCTTGCTTAAAATCGATTTGGTTTGGGAATTGACGGACTTCTTTAACGGAATTATGGTTATACCGAACCTTATAGCCTTGCTATTATTAAGCGGAACCGTTGCTAAGATCTTAAAAGACTACAACAAGGGTCTCCCCTACGACGCAAGCCGGTATAAATAAGCACTAAAAAAGGGCAGCTTAAGCTGCCCTTTTATATTTACTTTTATTTTTCAAAATACACAAAATATGCAAAAAGATTCACAACTTAATCAAAGACTTATTATTACAAATAACCCCAAGGTTAAGACCTTCTATGAAGAAGATAGAACAGGCTTAAAGAACAGGTATGAGCTGAAATTTTTTGATTCTCGAGATGAAGTTTTTAAGACGGTAAGGGATTTGATTCATTCAAACTGGAAACTTTTAAACCATGCCATGGCAGGAAACATTCCGCTTCATAAACACCCGTATAGAAGCATGGCTTTGGAACAACAGGAAAATCTTGATACAAACTCTCTTATTTTGTGGGAATCGGCAATGGAACGAGTGAAAAGAGGTAAAACACCTCCCTATCCGGATGATGTCTTGGAAGACTTCCAAGAATTAGACTATAACTTGTTTTCAGGCTCGGTAAAATTTTAAAAAATCTTCTAAATTCATTTACAAGCTGTAAGGTAATGTTTTGGTGAATTTAGAAGAATAGCCACGAACCTACATCATCTATTATTTTTGTTAAAATCATTACATGTATCTCTTGCTTTTCAGACTCGATGTAAGTCTTCCATGAATCATGGGTATAGCTTTTATTTATTCTTGAACGCAATAGAAGAGCCTTTTCTTTTATTTCATCCTCAGTCAATTGCGAATAAGCTTGTAAAACGTTAACAACAAAATATGTGCTTAGACACTTAATTAGAGGATTTTTAGCCGAATCAGATATCTTAGCGAATGAAGCTGCACTTTTTTCATAATTTTTCATCATTTGAAGGGCAAGGGCCGAATAAAATACAATCCATTCACTTGCCGTTGTTTTTAAAACAGGCAAAGACGATGTAAATTCAAAAACATCCTGATAATTCCCCGAAATCATCTTAGCCGCAGCAAATTTCGGCCCCAATTTTGATAAATAACCGGGTTTATTATCCCTTAAAAAGTCACAAAATTTATTCATTGAAGCAAAATCACCTAAAAGAAGGAGAGATTCGGCTAAAAGACGCGAATTTTTATAAGTAATTCGTTTTTTTGTGTAAATTTTAGTCTCAAGTAAAGAGGCTAAAGAGGACCAATCTTCAGATTCAATATATTTGATCAAGAGTCTGTTTTTTAAGAACATTATATTTACAAACAAAATCAGAATCAAAAACACAGGTCCAAAGAACCAGTTAGTCTTCCAAAATTCCCGCATAAAAGAGCCGTCAGCATAAAACAAAGGAAGAAAAAAAACGGTAAATAATAGCAAAATTAGGACGATATTAAAAATAATAAATAGTACTTTTAATTTCATATAAAATCCTTTATAATGGTATATATATATTGTACTACAGGAGAGCAAATAAGTGAATACCTATAATGCAGAACATACAAAAGATTTATCATTTTTTAATAAAAATGTTTATTTGGATAAAAAATTTTTGCTTTTAATCCCGGAAACACCTTTGACGGCCGAGCTGAAGGCTATTTTAAACGAATGGGATTTTTCTCTCCTATATTCTGACGGAGAACCTTCAAGTTTTATGAGCGTAAGAACGGATACTTCCGCAGGTAAGGATGTTCTGGACTCAAGCAAGGAAAACGAAATGATTTCCGAAAAGTTAAAAAAACAAAAGGAAATTATGGAAGAAACGGAAAATAAATTCTGGGATTTCTTGAGATTTACGGATAAAATTTTTACCGATTATACAATGAAAAAGATTTTGGATCCCCGTTTTGTTTTTGATAAAATAAAAGAGCTCTGCGATTTTGTAAAAAACGATAGAAAAAACATCCTTCTAATCGAAATGCAAAAATACAGCTCTCCGACAAACTATTTGGTCATGCATTCGCTGCGCTCTTCAATTTTTGCCATCATTATAGGAATTCAGCTTAAAATGCCGCCTCATAGGCTCATAGAGCTTGGTGCAGCCTGTCTTTTACACGAAATAGGCATGTTCAGACTTCCGCCTCAATATTATATGTATGATGCCCCCTTAAGCGAGGAAGGAAAAAAGGCCTTATTTACACATCCTGTTCTATCTTATAATATTTTAAAAACATCTTCCTTTTCTTTACCCGTATGTTTAGGAGTTTTGGAGCATCACGAAAGAGAAAACGGACACGGATATCCGCGGGGCTTGACAAAAGAAAAAATTTCAATGTACGGTAAAATAATAGCCGTTGCATGTTCGTATGAGGCTGCTACATCTCCGCGTCCTTACAAGGAAGCTCAAGATGCTTCTTCAGGCATCGTGGAAATGATAAAGAATACGAACGGACAATATGATGAAACCATTTTAAAGGCCCTTCTTTATTCTCTATCCTTCTATCCTGTCGGAATGTATGTTCATCTTTCTAACGGAAAAATTGCAAAGGTAATAGATGTCAATCCCGATGATCCCAGATTTCCTGTTGTACAGATCTACGGCCAAACAACTCCAACCGGGGACCCCGTTATTGTACAAACAAAGGCAAAAGAGATTACCGTAAAAAGGCAGTTATCAAAAGAAGAGCTAAAAAGTATTGACCGTAACTCAAGTTCCCTATTTTAGGATTACCCAGGTAGAACCTGTTCCTCCGTCTGCACCTTTAGGATGCCCGCTCTCTCCTGCCCTCTTATGCTTTTCAAGATATCTGCGGACAAAGGGGGCCAGAACGGCTCCTCCTCCTGAGTGGTTCCCCTTGCCGTGGATAATTAAAATTTTTTTTAAACAGCGGCGTATGGAATTTTCAAAAAACACATTTAAAGCGGCTTCGGCCTCATCACAGGTCATGCCGTGTAAGTCTATCTCATCCTCACAGCGCATCTCCCTCAAAATTTTACGCTGTCTTGCATAATCGACTGAGGCCGATTCTTCTTGAGCATCCTTATCTTCTACACCGTACCGCCTTAGCCACATTTCCATAGGGTTTATCTTTTTTGAATTATCTTCCTTAACCCTGATTGTTTGGGTCTTTTTATTTGAATGTTCGTCTTTTTTTATCTGCTTTTTTCCGTAGGGCTTTCCCGTAATTTTTTCCCACTCGTCCAAGATATCTCCGAAATTTTTACTCATACTTTCCATCCTAATCGCTTATAATAAATTCGCATCTTTTTTGCCAGCCGCCGGTACCGTCTTTTTTTTCGATAAAAAACCATTCGGAAGTTTTTTGTTTTATGATAACGGTCTCTCCAATTTCCAAAGAGCTTACAATAGTTCCGCTTATTTCCGGTATATGATAAAGTGAATAAGACTCATCATAGTTTAGCGGTCTATAAACAGCTCTTTCATATTGCCTTGAATACACAAAAATAAAGGCAGAGACCAAAACAATACTTAAAATTAAAACAAATTTAAATCCGATATTTTTCTTTTTAAACAAAATAAAATAGCTTGATAACAGCAATAAAATAAAAAATAAAAACCATAATATTTTTTTTAGGATTGCAGACCTAACGGAAAAGCTTTCTTTTAAATTAAGATCCTTTTCATATTCAAGTCTTTTATTTTTTATCTTTCCAGAAAAAAGCCGGCCGGCTTCCTTTGTACGCAGCTGTGCAATTAGTAAGGCCTTTTCTTTTTTTTGTTCAAAATTTTCTTTAGTATTTTTCAGCTTGCTTTGACGAACTTCGTTTTTATTGATGTCTAAGGCAAGGCTTAAACTTTCATAAGCTTTTTTTTCATCATCACTTATTTTTTTTTGTTCAAGGCTTCCCGCTATAACGGTCACCCTTTGCTCTCTAATATAAATTTTGCGGGAACCTTTCGATTCGGAAGCAATACTTATTTGCGGTACCGGAAGACCGACATCGCCGGCTTTAAGAGGAGTCCACAAAAAATAAGAGACAGCCTTCCAGCCTGTTTCATTTATAATTGTATGCTCTATTTTAGAGCCGGCAAATTCTTTAATATTCCCGGCAGCTTCCAAAATGGAATATTCAGGAGCCTGACAGTGTATATCCAAGCCGGAAGCCCTGCCTTCGGTTTGAAAATAGTCATAAAAAAAGCCCATTAAAACGATGAGATATTTTTTTCCCTGTATAATGTTTTCTGCGGGGTAATAAGAAACAGCATCCAATATTTTCCATTTAAACATTGTATCCTTTGATAAGGCCGGAGGTTCAACCTGAATAGAAAAATTTTTAAGTTTAATTTGATAGTTTCCCAAGGACAAATACGGAATAAGTTCAAAGCTTCCTATTTTTTTTAATTTATATCTGTTTGTAATTAAAACGCCGCCGTATAATGAATTTATACCCGAATCCAAAAATTCCAGAACTTCATCATCATCCAAAATAATAAGTTTAGGTACATCCGATGATCTGTAAGAATATTCGTCCAATTTGATTTTTATTTCAAAAACGGAATCTATAGATAGAGGTCCGGAAGAAAACGAGAGCTCCATGTCTTCCTCTATTCCGGCATAGGTAAGGCACGGACAAAGAGAAAAAAGAAAAAAAAGAATCAATAATCGAATGCCTGAGGCTGCTTGTTTTCCTGCTCTTTCTTTTGCCATCGTTCTTTCTCCTTTTTTCGTATTAAATTTAAAATCGTCTTTTCAGATAAATTGTCTTCTTTATTTTCAATAACGGCGGGACCTTTGGAATTAGGAAGCTTATCTTTTTGCTTCTTTTGATAACGCATACTCAACTCAAAATTAATCTTGGCATCAACACTATCCGGTTTTAGTTCCAAAGATTTTTTAAAAAGCATTACCGCTTTTTCGTATTCATGACTTTTAAATGCTATTATTCCTTTTTGATAATAAATATAGGAATCCAATTTTTTATCAATATTTTCATCAATATTTTCAAAACGGGAAAGAGCCGAGGCATCTTCATTTTGCATAAGATAGATGGAACCTATTGCAAAATCCGAATAGTCTTTTACTCTCTCATCTTCAATCTCTTTACTTAGGTCTATCGATTTAAAAAATTTTGATGCAGCCTTGTTCCAATCATTTTGTTTCCATGCAATATATCCCGAAAGAAAATTAAGCCTGGCCTTATCTATTTTACTGCATGAGGATATCAAAAGAATAAGGATGCTCATACAGATTATTTTATTTATTTTTACCATAAAAGGATACTCCGCCCAAACATAAAAAAATAAAAGAAAGTAAAAGCATTTCAAAATTTCTTTTTACAGGTTCCTGTATATAAACCATTTTTTCTACTCCCTCTACACCGGTATCTATTATTTTTAAGATGCTTTCTATAGATCCTGAACTTAAAGCCGGGATATACATACTTTCACCGCCGGCTATACTTGCAGCCTTTTGTAAAAAAGCTTCTTCCAATCTTGCATCCTTTAACTGAGTATTTCCTTTTTCATCAAGGACACTGATCTTAATGTCTTCAAGGGTACCGAAGCCTGCAATAATAAGAACCGCATCCGTTTTTTTTATTTTTTCTGCAGCAAGTAAAAGAGAGCCGGATGTTTCCCCTCCGTCAGTGCATAAAACTATTATTTTTGAATTTCCCCTGTTTTCTCCAAAAGAATCCAAGGCCCTTAAAAGTCCGGCTTCAAGGTTAGTACCTGTGGAAGAAAGGATTATCGGAGACAGGGCATCTATTGCAGATGATAGGGCATTTTTTTCAAAGCTTAAGGGCACAGATAAAACGCCCTCCCCCTTTGTAATTACAAGCCCCGCTGCAAGCTCAGCCGATGTTTTATGCATTTTTTCGAGCAGGACCTTTAAAAATTGCCTTTGTACGGCAATACGGCTGGGCTGAATATCTTGAAGGTTCATACTTTTTGAAATATCGGAAACAAACATCACCGATACTCCTCTGCGCCTGACTGAAACAGGCTTAGAGCCCCAAAGGGGACAGGCCAAACCCAAAATCAAAAAAATCCATGCAGCAGAAAAAAACAGGGCTCTTATTTTAGCCTTTTTGATTATCTTTTTTGTGTTTTCCAAGCTTGAATAGGCCTTTTTTATCTTTTTTAAGTTTAGATAAAACACAAACCAAACAGGAAGTAAAAATAAGATAAAAAACAGGAAGACAGAATTTTCAAAACTTATCATATATATACCCTCATAAAAATTCTGCGTAAAAACCACACAAGCGCAAAGGAAAAAATCGCAGCCGATAAAAAGTATACATATAAATTCTCTTCGATAATCTGTGTAAAATTAGACTGAGCAGCAGGTACCTGCTTCGATATCGTATTAAATATACCTTCAAGTATTTCGGGTGAGGAGGCTGACGCATATTTTCCGTTCCCGTATTGAGCTATTTTTTTTAGCTCAAACTCATCGAACTTTGAAAAAATAGAGCCCGAGTAAGTCTTTCCCGTTTTTGGATCGGTATATTCCAAGGTAGTATATCCCGAGTTTCCTATTCCTATAACATAAAAGCCTATATTTTTATTTACCAAAACCTCTGCCGCAGTTTTCGGATTTATTTCGCCCGTGTTATTTTCGCCGTCGGTAAGTAAGACAATGTATGAGGAATTTAACTTAGCCCTCGTCATATAGGCTGAAGAAACGGCAAGCCCCATGCCTATTGCAGTACCGTCTCCCAATTCTCCTATGCTCAAAGAATCAAGGCGGGATAAAAACACCTTATGATCGATTGTAGGAGGAAGAATCAAAGCAGCAGAACTTGAAAGAGCCGTCAAGCCGAAAGAATCCCCCGGATACTTTGCAACAAATTTCCTTATAATTTTTTTTGCACTTTCAATCCTTGTTTCTCCGTTCATATCCTTTGCTGCCATAGAAGGGCTTATGTCCAACAAAAACATAATAGAACTTCCAGAATCCGTATAAACCTGTTTGTTTTTAAAAATAACAGGTTCCGACAGGGCTATTATCAAAAGAATAATTCCGCAGTACCAAAGAAAATAAGATAAAAAATTCCCGAATTCCATAAGTTTATTTCTTTTAGGAAAAAAGCCCTTCCAATTAACCAAATTTAATTTTAACTCGGGGCTTGTAATAAGACCGCTTTTTTTTAATATAAAAAACAGGGGAAAAAATAAAATCAATAAAAACATAAGGGGATGGTTAAAACTAATCATTTGCATCCGCCTTGTATTTTAATTTTTCTTTTTGAGAGGAATTTATAATTTTTTGAATTTCGGATTCTGCTATTTTCATAAGTTTAAAAGTTTGATTTAAAAAATAAATGCTTTCCATTTCAAAATTTATTTCTTTTAGATCCGCATTTCCAAAACGGAGAGCTTGAAGCTTAAAAAAGATTTTTTCAAATTCAAAGTAAACTCCGTATGTCGTTTCAAACTTCCGTCTAAGGCTTTCCAAGATTTCCGAGTAGGTAAGACAGTCACCCTCTTCCGATTTTAACACCTTTTCAGATGAGGTCAAGCTGAAGCAATACTTTCTAAAAGCAAATTCAAATTTCTTTAACCAGTCCTTTCTTTTTGTAATTGGCTCAAGACTATCGGAAGAAGAAATGGAAGACACTTGCCGTTTTAATTTTCGCAAAGACTTACTCAAGGCCTTAATCCTTATTCTTTGAGCTCTCGAAAAAGAATAAACAAAAAAATGTTTCCGCACAGCAGAAAAAACCATTATCGAAGTAAAAATAAATACACCGCTTACGGAAGCTATAAGATAAAGCAGGTAACTTGTACCCGGAAGTAAAAGAGGAGGCCGCGGCGGCTGAATAACCTCAACCTTTGCCGTTTCCAATATTGAAGAAATAAAAACTTGAGGCATTGAGTCGTAAATACCGGCCTCGGTCAATGGAGGAAAAAAAATAGAACCCGTTTCCCATGGAGTAAAATTTATGGATATGTATTCTTTCTTTTCCTGTTTTTTAATTTGAATGGAAGTTATATCCATAAAAGTATTTTGGTTTATCTTATCAATCTTAAAAGAGCCGGACATCAGAACCGAAGGATCAAAAGATTGCAAGGCATCTATGGGAAATAAAAATTCTGCGGAGTCTCCCACAAAAACCTGTTGGGGGATTAAAATGCCTTCCATACATCCGCTCCCAACTTTGCTAAATTATTTTTTGAAATACGCTGATTGCTTTGCTTCGATAAAAAAAAGTCGCCCAATACTTTTACGGTATCTTCATTTACATCGAGTAAGACAGGATTTGCAAGGGAATGTTTACACGTATTTTCCCATCTCGATATTTCTTCAGTAAAATTTTTTTTATATTCCATCTGAAAAGTTTTAGAGCCCGTAGGCAAGAGCATCCTAAAATTATTTTCGGGATCTTTAAATCTTATCGAACCCGCTTCAGGTAAAAAAGAATCAATGGAACCGCTTATCCTAACGCACACAACATCATGTTTTGCGGCCAAGAGTCCAAGTTCCTTTTCATAGCCCTCAACCTTAAAATCCGAAATGATTATCACCAAGGAGCGTGACCGCAAAATCTTGGAAGCGGCCGTCATTGAAGAAGCAAGCCGTGTTCCCCTTACAGGTTTTCGGTTTTTGCAAAAGGCAAAATCTTCCATAGATTTTAATATGGCCAAAATATGCTCTTCTCCGGTCCGAGGAAGGAATAAGGGCCCCTTTTCTCCGTCAAAAAAAAGAGCTCCGACAGGGGAAAACATATGCCTCCCTGCAAAGGCTAGGAGGGCCGCCGTTTCGATAGCTTTTTCCTTAGGACTTATTTTATCGAGCCCCGGCTCCATCGAAAGCGAAAAATCCAAGCACATAAAAATGCTTAAATCCCTTTCTTCGCGGTACATCTTAACAAAGGTCTTACCGCTGCGTGCCGTAAGGTTCCAATCGATAGAACGCACATCATCCCCCGTCTCATACTCCCGCACCGAGTCAAATTCTATTCCTTGCCCCCGAAACGCCGAACTGAACTCGCCCGACCGTAAGCCTTCAGAAATCGAAAGAGAAGAGATCTTAAGCTGTTTTGCCCTTTCCGCGATAAAACCGGTTTTCATAAGTTTATATTTTAGTATTAAAACGAGTTTTATTCAAGATATGCAAAAACGGTATCGGCTGCGGCCGCTTAAACCGGCCGGAGAAACCATATCGGCCTCTTGATTTTTTTTAAAAAAAGGCCGAAAATATAAGGTATGAAGAAAGGGTTTATTATATTTTTATTTTTTGTTGTATCTTTTTGTTTTGCAGAGGAAGCCGCTCTTACAGGGGAAGCCCTTGCAGGTGAAAATGAACAGCCGCAGCTCGTGCCTGAGGTAAGGCCCGATAAAACGGGTTCCGAAAAAATAGAATTTTCCGAAAAGCCGCAAGACCTGCAAAAAAATGAGGACTTTGCCTTTCTATCTTTTTCGCTCCTTACAAGGGAAAGGTCTGTAATGATCAGTTGGAAAGCAAGGCCTGAGGGAAGAAATCTAATCCTTTACAGGTCGACAACGGCCTTTTCATCAATCACCTCCCTTGCCGAAGCTGTTCCGATTGCAAACATAACCGATGACGGACTTCCCTTTTTCGATTATCCGATTCCCGGAATACCCTATTACTATGCTATTGCCGAAGAAAACGAAATAGCCTCAGGCAAGATTCAGTTTATAAACGGAATAAACACGATTAATAGTCCTGTCGAAGTTTTCGGTTCTTCCGAAGAACAAGAGAAAAAACATATTGCCGTACAAAACCGCCCTATTCCTCTCCCCTTTTTAAACCCTTCAAGGCACACAAAAAAAAGGACGGAATTTTTTTCCTCTCAAACCGAAACCATTATAAACGCCCTTACGGCGGAAAAAAGGGATTTTAGGGAATTTATTATCTCTTCTCAAAGGCTTGAACCCTACATCTTTCCTGACGACAAAAAAACGCCTGACGGCGGTGAGGGTATGGAATTGCAAAGAATTCTGAATGAGCATTTTTATACAAAAAACTGGCAAAAATGCAAGGTTGAGCTCAGCAATTTTTTAAGAATACGCAGAACTTCCAGAGTTTCCGCAAGGACACATTTTTATATAGGGCAGACTCTCTTTTTCCAAAACCTCTATGACGAAGCCCTATTGGAATTTTTGACAGCCCAAGACCTTTATCCGTCTCAGGCAAAAGAATGGGCACATTATTGCCTTGTAGAGCTGGCGAATTTTCGCTAGCGAATTCTCCTAAGAAGTAAGAGTAACAAAGAATTTTTTTGGCCGGTATCCGTATAATCTTCAAGCGCTTTTTGTTTTGTCTCTTCGCTAAAAATAATTACGGAATCGCCTGCATTCATTCTATCATAGTAACCGTTTCTCTTTAAAATCCCCTCGGATAAATTTTCCTCCGACTTTGAAGGCTCAAAATAACCCAAGAGATCCGATGGGTCAAAGACCAAGCCTAAACCTTCTTTTTCGATGACCAAGCGGTCCTTTCGTATAACGGCAATTTTTAAATCCTTAAAATCCGAATCGTGCTTGCCGATATCGATGACAGCCTCATTTTGATAGCGGTTTATAAGCTTGCCTACAATGGGCATTGCCTCATTAAGCATTGAAGAAAGCCGTCTTATACCGTTTGAAAAGCGGTCATTGCCCGAACGGTAAACGGTAAATGTTTTTGCGGGAGAACCGGTACGCGAAACATAAAGCTCCAATATGATTTGAATATCCCTTCTGTTCTCTTTAAGCCTTATAATACCGAAATAGTCCTGATTTTCGGTACGAGATTTTTTTGAAGCCTCCCTGTAGGTTACAGGCTTATCCGAATAAGAGGTGATTTTGAGTCTGGGATTATAAGAAAAAATATCCGAGGTAAGGATTTGAGTTATACGCTCGGCCTCAGGATGTAAAACATTCGAGCTTTCCATGGCGTAAAATAGGCCTATGGATATGTGGGCCTTATCCAAATAAAGAGGATCTATACGCCACTTTGATTGAATGGAACCTAAAAGATGCTTTTCATAGGCCTCAACTGCATCATTTACCCTTGTATTGCTCTTTGCTATGGACTGAATAAAGAGCATCTGCTCCAAATATCTTTCGGGATAGCCTAGACGGAGCAAGATACCGGCATAGGCCTCCCTGCTTTCAACATCATAAGGATATATTTTTAAGGTTCTCCTGTACTCATAGAGGGCCTTGTCCGTCATATTTCTGCGGGAAAAGCCGAGGGCTCTTTCGGCGTGGTATTTTGAAAGCTCCATACGGAAGGAATCTTCAAAATTTAAATTTTCTATGGCGATTTCTTCTAAAAGACAGCGCATTATTTCGTCATCGGCATCCAAGGAAAGGCCTACCTTAGCGGCATTTATAGCCTCGCCGTACCGTTCAAGCCGCCTTAAACTCAAGGTTTTTAAGTACCAGGCATCGGCCCTGTCTCTTTTTTTTGAAATCCTCATGTCCGAAATCTTTATAACTTCTTCATAACGCCTTTGTGCATATAGGATTGAAGCTAAAAGAGCATAGGCCTCATCATAATCTTCTTTTAGTTTAAGAGCCGAATAAATACGGCCTTCTGCCTCTTCAAGTCTTCCGTCAAGGGAATTTAAATAGGCGGCAAAATAGTGGACTTGAGGGTTATCCCCATGGTATTTTAAGGCTCTTTTTATATAGTCTTCAGCCTGCTTAACATTTCCGGCCTCATAGCTTACGAGGGTTAAGGAAAGAAGAGCCTTTCTGTTTTCGCCCTGGCGCTGAAGGTTTTGCTTATACATCTCGGAAGCAAGATAGAGCTTTCCTTGGGAAACCTCTATTTCGGCCAAGCCGAAACGGGCTTCGGGATTGTTGGGATATTTTTTTAAGACTTGATTAAAAAGAGCTTTGGCTTCATCAATCTTTCCAAGGCCGACCAAGATAAACCCGTGGAGGTTTTGTAAATCGGGATCATCTTTTTTATATTTGCGCGCCGATTCTGCAAAGGACAGGGCCTGGTCATACTCGTCGAGGGCATAAAAACATTCTGCAAGCCCTTGATATACCAAATTATAAGAGGGGTTTTCCTTTAAAGCGGATTGGTACATTTCGATAGCCCCATACCAATCTTCATTAGCCTGATATTCCGCACCTTTTTGATATAGGTCTGCAGGATTACAAAATAAAGAAGCTGAAAATAAAGCAATAAATATAAATCCGAAAAAAGGCTTTTTCATACACCCCTCCCTAGTTTTGTGTAGAATTCTTGTTATGAACAATTTTAACGGTCTTTACCTTGTGGCCGTCCATATCCTGAACAATAAAGTCATAGTCATTCCATGCCGTTTTTTCATACTTGGCAGGTATTTTTCCGAATAGATCGAATACAAAGCCGCCTAAGGTTTCAAACTCGTCTACAGGCAGGTCATCGCTTTTAATGGTTTCGGCCAGGTCATCCAAATCGACTCTGGCATCGCAGAGCCAGACTCCTGAGGCTATTTCGGTAATATCTTCTCCCTCATTGTCAAATTCGTCCTGTATATCGCCTACAATCTCTTCTATAATGTCTTCCATACAGACAATGCCTGAAACACCGCCGTATTCATCAACGGCAACGGCAATATGAACATGGCGCCTTTTAAATTCGGCTAAAAGAGCATCAATCCGTTTTGACTCCGGAACAAAAAATGCACGGCGTACTATCTTATCAAGCTCAATTTTTTGATTCTTTGTCAAAAGTTTAATAATATCCTTAACATAAAGAATCCCGATAACATTGTCGATGGATTCATCGTACACAGGAAAACGGGAGTGGCCGCTTTCGGATATTCGGTCTAAGATTTCATCGCTAGGCGTATCAAGGGCTAAAAAATCAACATCAATACGCGGAATCATAACCTCTTTTACTGCCGTATCGGATAAATCCACAACACCGCGGATCATATCCCGTTTTTCGTCATTTAATCCCTCTTTTAGAATATTGTTTACATTGCCTTTCTTTTTAAATAAGTCTATTATACCCATAACTATACCCGATAAATCTCTATATTTTGATATTGCATAAGCAATTCTTCTTGAAATTTAAGCATTTCCTGTTCAGGGGAATTATCCGAATGATCCATTCCTTTCAAATGCAAAATGCCGTGTACAATCAGTCTTTTGAGCTCTTCATTTATATCTACCTTAAATTCTTCGGCATTAAAGCGGAGACTATCAAGGCTTATAACTATATCCCCGGCCATAAACCTTGTTTCACCGTCCTCATCAAAGTACTCGTCTCCCTGCTCAAAGGAAAGGACATCTGTCGGCGAATCGATATCCCTGTATTGTTTATTAAGATTGCGAATAAAAGCATCATCACAAAACAACAAGGAGATATCCCAATTTTTCAAGTTTAGACCGTTTAAAACCTCAGAGATAAAATTTTCAACTCTTACAGGGTCTATAGACCCCGGAGGTTCATCATTAAATGACACACTAATCGAATTAGACATTATTATTTTCCTTTTGAGGCTGTACCTGATTAGTTTCAGCCTCTAGTTTTTGACCGTTTTTGTTTGAAGGCTTTGCTTCCTCATCATCAGGATTTTTTTGATTCGGATATTCTATTCTGGAATGATAGTAGCCGGCTAATATTTTTACGAAGGCAGCCTTTATTATTCTGACTTCGCGGAAAGTAAGCTCAGAGTTATCAAGCTGACCTGCATTGATTTTTCCCGAAACAAGCTCATCTATAAATTTTTCCAAACGGGGAACCGAGGGTTTTTCCAAGGTACGGCATGCAGCTTCAACTATATCGGCCAGCATGACAACAGCCGATTCTTTTGAGCGCGGAGGTGTTCCGGGATAGCAAAAGTCTTCGATATCCACATTAGGATCAAGTTCTTTTGCCTTTGCATAAAAATAGGATATACAGCTGTTCCCGTGATGTTCGGCGATTATATCTATAACGGACTGAGGCAGCCGCAATTGCTTTGCTTTTTCTATACCTATCTTTACATGACTTCGTATTACCGTAGCCGAAAGACGAGGATTTATATCCATGTGCTTATTATAATTTGTCTGATTTTCTACAAAGTACTCGCCCTGCTCCATCTTTCCGATATCGTGATAATAGGCTCCCACTCTTGCCAAAATCGAATTTGCTCCTATTTCGCGGCAGGCACTTTCTGACAAAGAGGCAACCATCATAGAATGATTGTAGGTTCCGGCAACGGTTATAAGCATTTTTTTCATGATAGGCGAATTAAGATCCGACAATTCCATGAGCCTAAAGCTTGTGGGAACATTCATCAAGGTTTCTAAAATAGGCAAAAAGCCCAAAACCAAGATACCGCTTATAAAACCGCTGCCTGCAGCACCCAATAAAAGAATAGATTTATCGCTTGCCGAACCGGGGAAAATGGCAAACATACATAGCAAAATTATGGGCTGCACCAAGATTAAGCCTAAAGCAGTCTTAATCAGGTCCATCCTTCTGCCCTTAATATTTACCATGCCGGCTCCGGCAAGACCTGAAAGGATAGCAAACAGGGCCGGCTGAATTTTAAACCCGGTTGCACCGAAAACGGCAAGAGAAAAAACAAAAACTGCAAAGACCGAAATCTTTCTTGAGATTAAAGCCGCAATCAGCATAGTCAAAAAGGTAACGGGCAATATAGGAACTATATCAAGTGGATATGAAAATATAGAAAGCCTTGAAATAAAAAGAACCAAAATATAAATCAAATCAAAAGAGATTAAAATAAGCAAATTGAATTTAAAATCCAAACTTTGCCCGATAATCTTTTCGGAAAACAAAAAGAGACTTGTTATAAGAGCTAAGCTTAAAAAAATTAAGGCGGCAGCAATCTGCCTAAAATCTATGTATCTTCCATCCCCTACATAGGCCTTTAAACGTGTATAGGCATCTTCGGATATTATAAAACCCCTCTTTATAATCTTTTGATTTTTTTCTATATTTATTTTTACGGGGGCTACCTTTTTTAAGGCTTCTTCTACCCTTTTTTCGGTTTCTTCTGTATCGAATAAAATATTAGCCTGGGCAAAGGGGAGCACCATACTCAATACATAGGACTCAAGCTTTGATTTTTTTACATCTGAAAGGAAGCTTTTTATCTGATCTTGCACATTGTAAAACAAAACAAGGTTTGCAATAAATACATTTGTATAGGACTGATTTTGGTTTGTCCTCAAACTTATCTCGGCATCATTTAAATTTTCAATACCGGTAAGAGGCATCTCTATTATACCTATATCAAAAAGCTGTTTTAACATGCTCAAAGAAAGAGAGGTAATCTCATAAAAATCTTTAGTCTTATATATGCTTTCCAAATCATTTTCCGAAAGAAGAACAGGGTATTTTTCCATAACCATGAACTTAAAGGCGGTAAAACTCTTTGCAGAATCTTTTAGACCTATTATATAGCTTGCAAATTCGGAGTAATCCCTTATCATTTTTTCGGAAACAGAATTATCTTTATAAAAAACAGCTCTGACTGAATGTTTAGCTGCAACCTTTCTTATTTCCGTAGCTTTTTCATCAATGACTTCAAGATTTCGGTTTGATATTACATCCCTATCGGAAACCATCCCGACTTCAAAATCGGAAATAGTCAATTTGGAAAATCCCGAATTCTCATAAGCGTTGATATAGATCATTACAGCTAAGATCAAAAAACTTACTACAACCGAAATCACAAAGGCCTTGTTTCTTTTAAATATCAGACTGAGAGAAGATATTCTTTCTTTAAATTTACTTTCTTTTTTATTCTTTATCATAGGCTTTAATTATTTTTTGGACAAGGGAATGCCGTACAACATCTTCCGAAGAAAACCTTACGATACCGATACCCCGAATTTTCGATAAAAGATTTGCCGCATGCACCAGACCGGAATTTTTTGACGATGAAATATCGGATTGTGAAGGGTCTCCGGTTATAATCAGCTTGGAACCTTCACCCATTCTCGTCAAAAACATCTTCATTTGCTCTTTGGTAGTATTTTGAGCTTCGTCCAAAATTACAACGGCGTTATGGAGGGTTCTGCCCCTCATATAGGCCAAAGGAGCCACCTCAACCATATTGGACTCCTCCATTTGGCGTATAAGCTCAAAAGGCATTAAGAGTTCTATAGAATCATAAAGAGGTCTCAAATATGGAGTAATCTTTTGAACAAGGTCGCCCGGTAAAAAGCCTAAGCTTTCTCCGGCTTCTACTACAGGTCTTGTAAAAACAATCTTACGTACTTGGTGCGACATAAGCATTTGGAGGGCGCAGGCAACGGCCAAGTAGGTTTTTCCGGTACCGGCAGCGCCAAGGCCGAAACTTATATCGTTATTACGGATAGAACCGATGAATTCAAGCTGATGAGGATTTTTAGGATATACGGAGCGTATTCCTCTTGGAATATGGATACAGCCCGAGGAAAGGTCCTGTTGCTCGGAAACAGTTATGGTAGATATAAGAGATTCGATATATTCCGATGAATTGCCGGATTTGATTTCCGATGAATTCACAGCCCTATCAACCACATGTTGAAATTTCTTACAAACCTCATCATCGGCGCTCAAAACACTTACCTCATTCCCTCGGCACACGACAGGAACACCAAGATATTGCTCAAGAAAATCTAAATTTCTGTCATTGGTACCGCAAAGAGCGGAAAGCACTTGTTCATCTTTTAACACTATTGTATATGCGTCTTCCAAATATAAACCTCTAGTAGTCTATTGTAAATGGAAAAAAGCGGTTCCGTCAAGGCCTTTAGGCCTTATTTGATACTTTTTCTTTCAATTATTAGGTATAAAATACATAAATTTCAGTAAAAAAAAGAGATACCGAATTTATCGGTATCTCTTTTAAACTACTCACCGTCTTTTTTGGTTTCGCCGCCGCTATCAGTATCGCTGCCGCTTTTCCACCATTCGGTTGATGTTTCGGTTTGTTTTTTCATTGCCTCTTCGGATAAACCTGAATCCGACGGGCTTTTTGTAATAAGGGCCAATAAAAAGGTCGTTACAAAAAACAGGGCAACTACAACATAAGTAGCTCTTGTTAATACATTGCTCGATTTTGAACCGAAGGCTGAGTTGCTTCCGCCCGAAAAAAGGCCGCCCAAGCTATCACCTTCTTCATTTTGTAATAAAACCAAAAAGATAATAATCGCACAAATTATGACAAAAAGTACCAACAAAGCAATACCTAAACCACCCATAATCTAACTCCAATTATAAAAATATACCCTACAGTTTACAAAAAAATTATAAAAGTTTCAAGAGCTCTTATTAAATATTTTAGCGGCCCTTTCTGAAAATAACCCGTTTTAAGACTGTTGTCTTTGTTTTTCCTATTGAGGCAGCCTTTAAATCTTCAACTTCAAATTTTGAAAAAACGTTAATTCGCTTGTATTCGGCGATAAATTCCATAATAAATTTTTCGCAGTCGGCCTCATTATAGGTATCATTATCTTCTTCATAAGTAAGATAAAACTCAACCTGATTTTCCAACCCGGGAACATCCATCTTTGTCCAATAAATTAGGGCTGTAGGCCTTGCTTTAATCTCAATTTTTTCTGTTTTTGGCTTTACAAGAGCAGGATTTTCGGCAAAAACAGCCAAAACCAATAAAGCCATAATACTAATTGCAAAAAACTTCTTTTTCATGTTAATAACCCTCCAATTTAAGTTATTTTATTATACTGTAAAGCTAAACAACTATCACAGCTCCTAAGATACTAGCATTTTATTGCCATTTTTTCAAGTAGAAAACAAAAACATTGATTGTTTTAATTTTTACTACGAAAACAAGGCTATGGGTAAAAATGTTTCCGCTTTAAGGCCGGCACCTCCTATTAAGCCCCCGTCAATATTAGGCTTTTTTAAAAGACCTTCGGCATTTTCAGGTTTCATAGAACCGCCGTATTGGATTATCATCTCTTTAGCAGCTTTTTCGCCGTAAATGCAGGCTAAGGTCTTCCTTATTGAAGAATGAATCGCATCGGCATCTTCAGGGCTTGCATTTTTCCCTGTTCCTATTGCCCAAACAGGCTCGTAAGCTATCGTTACCTTATCCAAATCCTTTGCGGATACCTCTGCGAGTCCTTTTTTAATCTGCCTTTCACATACTGCTTCGGCATGCCCCGCTTCGCGCTCTTCGAGAAGTTCTCCAACGCATAGAATAACCTCAAGACCGTGTTTTAATGCAAGTTTTACCTTTTTATTGATAAGATCATCGGTTTCTTTATATATATGACGTCTTTCGGAATGACCTAAAATTACGGTTTGAACTCCTACATCCAAAAGCTGAAGGATAGAAACCTCCCCCGTATGAGCTCCTTTTTCTTCCAAGCCCATATTTTGAGCACCCAACAGGATATTAGAACCCTTAAGCACAGATGCAACATCCTGTAAAAGGGTAAATGAAGGAGCTATCATGTACTTGTTTCTGCCGTTTTTTAGACCGGCCTTCATCTCCTCTGCAAGGCTCTTGGCCTCAGCCCTATTCATGTTCATCTTCCAATTTGCCGCAATGTAAAACTTTTTCACCTTTTCCTCCTAAAATTTAGGCCAAAAGCCCTCATTCATCTTAAAACAGGTTATCCTTTTATGCCTGAGTTGTCAATATGGTACAAAGACCAATCGCTTGCCCTTTTTTCGGTTTTTTCGTATAGTATAGCAATGAAGCAAAGAATCGGATTTATATACCTTAAAACCGGAGCAGGCCATTTATCTGGTGCAAAAGCTCTATCCAGCAAACTACTTGATTTATACCCCGATAATGTTGAATGTTCTTTAAAAGACGCTTTTGATAAGGGAGTTCCTTTTTTTAAGCTTTTTTTTGAAAAAGGCTATCTTGGAACTACAAACTATTTTGAGCCCGGATATGTGGCTTTTTATCAATTTACAGGTTTAGAATCAGTTATAAGATGCAGTAAAAAAATTGTGGCCCCATATACTGTTGGAAAATTAGCAGAATTTTTAAAGGCAAATAGGATAACAAAGGTTGTTTGCTTACATCAAATACTTATCACTCTTTGCCGGGATGCGATAAACAGAATTAATAAGGATATCCCGCTAATAAGCATTGTTATGGATCCCTTCACGGCTCATCCTCTATGGTTTTTTGAAAAAAATACGGAGCTTGTCGTTTTTTCTCAAAAAATACGAAAGGAGGCCGCAGAAAAATATGGTCTGGATCCTAAGAGGATTCATCAATTTCCGCTGATGCTATCCGAACAGTTTGATCAGCCTTACTCCAAAGAACAAATAATTGCAGTAAAGGAAAGACTTGGGATTCCTAAAAATAAAAAGATTGTACTTATTGCAGGAGGAGGTGAAGGATTAAAACAAGCAGCTCCTATAGTCCTTTCGTTTATGAAAAAATCTATAGATGCATTTTTAATTGTCGTATGCGGAAAAAACAGACCCCTTAGACATAGCCTTGAATATTTAACTCAGTTTTCATTTTTTAAGAATATTAAAATATTCGGCTTTGTTTCATTCATGCCCGATTTAATGAATATAGCAGATTGCCTTATAACAAAAGGAGGTCCTGCGACACTTATGGAAGCTATTTCTATAGGAAAACCTGTTATAATTTCTACATATATAAGGGGTCAAGAGCTTGGAAATATGCTTTATATTACACAAAATAAGCTTGGCTGGTACATTCCTAAACCTGATGATGTTGTTCAAAAAGTATCGGAGATATTTTCCGATGATAAAAATCTTGAAGATATACATAAGCATATAAAACAAATGAATATAAAAAACGGCTTACAAGAGATTGCAAACTTTATATATAATTTCAAATAAAATTTTGTATTGTTGATCAAAATAAATCCTCTTGAAAAAAAAGAGCTTAAAATATATACTTAAACCATGAAACGATTTAGGACGCTTTTTTACTCTTTAATCATATTTTTGAATTTGTTTAATCTTCACAGTCAAGATATCAATTCTTACGCCAAAATACTTTATGATCATGATTCTCCTTATTATGATGATCTACATCTTATGTCGCTTGAAAACGGTTCAGCAATGCTTTCATATAAAAAGCCTCTTTCTTTTGCTGAAATTGCACTATTCCACAAAGAAATAGAGCCGGAACATTTATCTAAGCATGGAGAAGCATTATACGGAAATCTAAACAAGCTTCTTTTTAAAAATAATATGCTATTTTCCCATGACAATTTTAGTTTTAATGCAAATCTAATCTTAGCTCTGCAGGGGCAATACTTTTATAATCCGGATAAAACACCGGGAGTCGACAAATTTATAAAATACAACAAGATGCCGGCTCCTTTGACGATTCCTATAGAACTGGGCTTTTCTAAGTACGTTTATTCATACACAGACCTAATAATCGAAAAAAATTTCAGCGGGTTCCGTTTATCCTATCCTTATACAAACCTGCCCCTAAGCCAAACAGCCTTAGACTATCATTTTCCAAAAAAAGCGGGGCTATCTGTAGGAAATAGTTTCTTTAATGTACACATAGGAAGAGGAAGACTGAATGTAGGAAGAACCTTAAGCGGAAGTATGCTTATTTCGGACATACCTGACAGACATGACTACATAACAGCTTCTCTTTTTTCAAAACATATAAAGATGGATACCACCATTGCAGAATTAAAACCAATGCGTTTTTTTATAACACATGCTCTAAGCTTTAAGCCTGTAAAACAATTTTCAATAACCGTACATGAAGGGATAATGCTCGCATCTCTCTTTGATCCAAAGTTTTTAAATCCTCTGATGATTTTTCATAATTATGCGGCATGGAAAGAACCTTACGTAAATCATGTACCTCCTCATGATGACAATTCTATGGGCTGCCAATTAGGAGTAGATATAAATATTGTACCTATAAAAGGCTTAAGACTTTACGGTCAGTTCGGTATGAACCAATTTCAAACCCCATCAGAACTAGCCGGAGGAGCGTCTTATATTCCTAACAGCATGGGAGGCATAGCCGGAATAGAGTATGCCTTCTCCCTGCCTATAGCTTATCTTGTACTTACGGGAGAGTTTATGTATGCTGATCCATGGTTATACATAGGTATGACAAAAGACATAAGCTTTTACACCTACCGAAAAGAAAATGTATATGCATCATCCGACTATGATAAATCGCTAATAGAGTATTGGCTTGCAAACCCTTACGGACCTGACAGTATTACGGCATTTTTAAAAACATCCTTAATTTTACCGCATAAATATAAGGCCGATTTTATGTATAGGTTTGTATCCAAGGGTGAAAATGAAGAAAAGTTTTTCACAGCGGAGGAAAAATACTATCCTTCCGAAACTAATCCTGCTCCGGCTAAGTATAAAACGCCTTCAGGAAACCCTACATATTTTCACACCTTACAATTAACGGGAGAGTACAGTCTTTTAAAAAATCTTCATATCAATGGAGGACTGTCATGGACCATAGCACACGGAAAAATAAACGGACATTCTGTTGACTTTTTATGCGGTATCATATATTCTATCCGCTGATTAGATAATCTATTTTAAGAATTAAGGGAATAAATTATGAAAAATAAAATTTTTATCGCTGTTTTTATCGTTATGGGGCTTTGTGCTTTTTCTCAAGCTGCAGTGGACATCTTTGATCCCTTATATGAAGACATAAGGATATGGGAAAATATAGGATTACTTAATGACACTCCTCAGCTAAGACCGTATCCGTTACAAGAAATAAAACGAATTTTAAACATTGTCATTGAAAAAGGTGATACACAACAAAAGAAAACGGCACAAGATCACTATAATCGTTTTTTTAACAGAAAAATCCATTTTGGCGGCAGAACAGAGTTGAATATACGGATTCCGAAAAAAGATCAAGAATTTGTATTGTCTCCGTTTATGGATATTAATGCAGAGATTTTCAAATATGTAACAATCTCAGGAAATGTTAATGTCTTTTTAACAAATAAAATACCATCTGAATCACCTCAGCCTGCTTTTCAATACTCAAAACATGATATATCAGAAGATGGTGTATTTATAGGAAAATTCTTTCTGTTGCCTGTTTTTAACACAGGTGCTGCTGTAGGAACCCATAACTACTACTTCAGTGCAGCTGTTGCAAGAACAGACTTCGGCCCTTTCGATAATTCCAATATTTTTATAGGATCACAAGCTCTGCATCAAGGACAATTTAATTTTGTAGCTAATCAAGAAAGATGGACATACACCCAAAGTCTTCTTACTCTTACTGCAAAAAATGATTTGAGAGACGGCTATACATACCCCAATAAATTTCTAGCACTTCATTCATTAAATTTTAGACCTCTGCCTTGGTTATCAATTGGTATTGTTGATTCAGTCATATATGGAGGAAGGCTTGAACCGATATATCTTATACCTTTTTCTGCATATTTTATAAGTCAAGGTTTATACGGATTTCCTGATAATAGCTTAATCGGAGGCATGTTTACAATTAAACCTATTCAGGGCCTAAGAATTGATGGAGCATTATATTCTGATGATATAGGGTTCAATGAAATAGTCAAATTTAAAAAAGATGCAAAATGGAGGATTTCCGGTCAATTCGGAATTTCTTATACAATGCCTAAAACGCATTGGTTCACGCTTGTCGATGCAAGTTATACCTTTGTTACCCCCTATTGCTATACCCATTTTGACAATGGTGATTTTACGAAGCCAAATAATCAAAATTATACACATAATGGCAGCCCTATCGGAAGTAACTTACAACCAAATTCTGATCGTATACTAGTAAAAGCTCAATTCAAACCTCTGGATGGTTTTTCAATAAATATAGCAAACACTTTTATACGTCATGGCAATGTTACTGAAAGCGTATATGACCCAATTATATTAAAAGAATATCTTCAATATGGTACATACTCAACTGACGGCTCAGTATTCAATCATTCAGCTGTAACCACGGGAGAAGGGGCAGAAACAAAAGCTAAGAAACATGCTTTTCTTTATTCTACCCCCTTCCTAACCCAGCAGACAATTCAATATGTCAATCAGCTTGGATTAGAGGGTGTAGTTAACCTCCCAATCTTAAAATCGGGAGGTTTAATACAGGTTAAGCTAGGCTATACCTTTGAAGCAAATATAAATCCCGGAGTGAATAGTCATATTTATAATACAAAAGTTGATTTTTCAGGTTTAGATGAGGAACAAATAATAAACAAAACCATCAATGAGGCTAATAACCAACTAGAAGCTTGGAGAGAAAAAGCCAAAGGGAAAGAGTTTAATCACTACTTTAACATTGGCGTAAAAATCTCTTATTAAACAATAAGCACGTAATTATTTAGCGGCTTTTTGCCAGAGCTTATTTTTAATGCTCCAAGTGCATAGGCCGCTTTTTTCTTCATGAAATTCGACATCTGCATAATACCAGCTGCGGCAGCTTATCTCGGAAAAAACAGATAGTTTTGTTTTTGGTTTTAAGCTTTCAAGTTTTAAAATAATACTTTCAGCTTTGTCTCTTGCATTCCCTAAAACAAAACCGCCGTTAAGTTCAAAAGAATCGATAGAATTACAAGGCCTCACAATTAAAGAATTATGTAGAATAGGAGGATAGATTGTAAGGCTATCAAATTTTTCTTTTGTTTTAAAAAAAGGAATTGTCTTACGGAATGGAAAATCCAAAAGGCTTTGAATCAACTTTTGCTCCTCATAGAGGACCGTCATCAAATTATCGGGTAAAAAAAGACAAGTTTCCTTCATACTTAAAAAGATTTATTTTCAAAATCTTGAAAAAACGAAAGATTGAATTTACGCTCTGCCCCTACAGAGGAGGGAGGGCCGTAAAAAGGCATAATAATAAGATTATCTTCCAAACCCATGAGTTTTGTTTTTAAAATATTGCGCAGAGTCCGCTCTGCATATGTATTAGAAGTTTCGCCGATCATTCCTGCAGATAAGGATGTTCCGGTAAATACAATATTCTCAATTTGAAACATGTAAGAATATGATGAGTGTGCCGGAATTGCAAAATATCTTACAGGATAACCGGCTACATCTATAATCCCGTCACCTCTCAATGTATTTATTGTTACATTTTCAGAAAAACAGCTTCCGGCGTAAACCTTTGGGCTGTAAATTTTTAAAATGGTATTAAGCCCTGTTTCATAAGGGCTTTCAAGATTGTGCGTCAATAAAACGGCTTTTAAATTAAAGCCGTTTTGTTCGATTTGATGAATCATCTTTTCCGTTATCTTTGCAGGATCGATGATAACGGCATCCTTTGTGATTTCATTTCCGATAAGATAGGTATTTGCAAAAAGTTGGGGCGAAAAATGAAGATAAACTTTCATACAAATTCATCTCCTTCAGTAAAAACAGCCTCACGGGTATTGGATGACTTATAAGAAACCCCGTCTTCTTCCGCATGTAAAAATAAGGTCTTTTTTAAGTTGCAGTTTTGAAAATAAACATTCTTTAAAAACGAAAACATAAAACGCGAGCTGTAAAGATCAGAATCATTAAAAGAAACTTCTTCAGCATTGATTCCGTTAAAATTATTTTGTAAAAGCTCGGAATTTTTAAAATCCGTACGGATAATCTTTGCTCCGCCAAAGGAGGAAAACTGAATATCGGAACCTTGAAAATTACAAGAGTTTATTTCACAAAAATCAAAAAAACACATTCTAAGATGCAGATTAGTGAAATTACAGTTTTTAAATTTGCTGTTTGAAAATAAGCATCCTGTAAAGGATTTTTTTGAAAGATCTAAATCTTCAAATTCCAAACCGGATAAATTTAAACCGTTTAAAGAATCCGATTTTTTTAAAAGAGCGAGAAAATCTTGGTATTCCGTTTTTCTATCAAAACTAAACATCAGCTCCTTCTACAGGCTTGGACATATCGTAACCCAGTTCATAATAATGATTATTATTATAATCGAATTTTTTTATAACTTCAAAGCCGACCTTTTTTGTATGGGCTGCAAAGGAACGGGGATTTGCTTCGTTTATAAACGTAATTAAAATCGGAAAGCGTTTACTCATCTCTCGGCGAGAGGTTTCAAATAAATTGCGCACTACATTCTTTCCGCGATAAGCCTTGTCAATACAAACAGGCCCGTATTGAAAAGAGTTTTCCGTTGTCAGCTGCTTGCCAAGATAGCTTACATTAGGAAGATCCTTAATCATAAATTGGAACATAGGCCAGGCTGACCAAAAATCCCAAGAAGCGGCCATAGCATAGGCCACAACCTTTCCATTGTCGCAGGCTATGGTCAATCCGTTTTCTTTTTCGATAATAGCCTTAAACTGATCATAGGTAAATTCGGTAGTTACAAAACCGTCTTTTTTATCTTCTTCACTCACGGTAGACACATGATATCTTTTTTGAAGTTCAGCAACCATTTTAATGTCATCAATATTAGCATTTCTGTATTCCATAAGGGCTCCTTGTTATCCTATTCTAAACTAAAAAAAACTTCTTATTCAAGTAGTGAAGACCTTAATTCATAAACCTTTATTCGATTATCCAAAAAATCGGATAGGACTATTTTTTCCCCGTCGGGGGAAACATCCAAACCTGTAGGCTGATTTCCGGCTTCAATGCTTTCGATACGGGTGAGGGTCTTTGTGTCGATTATATCGAGACGGCCGAAGACATACCCCTTGTACAAATAGCCCTTATCGGGATTATTCGGCCCTCTGCATGAAACATAGAGGATTTTTTTATCGGGTGAAAGCTGAATTGTGTTGGGATTAAAAAACACCTTGATAGTTGCAACAAGTTCATCCTTATCCGTAGAATAAACTTCAACAATATCGTTTTTCATATCCGAAACATAGATGAGCTTACGTTCATAATCTGTAACGATATGCCGCTTTGCTCCCTTTACCCCGCCCTCGTAAACGGTTTTATAATCGGCCAAAGATTTTTTTATAAGTTTGCATTGGGAATTGCCGGCCGAGTCTTCAAATTGGGCACAGTAGATAAATTTCCCGTCTTGAGAAAAAGCCATGCCTCTCGGTACTGCCTTAGTTTTTATCTTTTTTTCTTCTTTATAAGTAGAAGGATCGATGATGCTTATATCCTGCGAAGTCCAGTTACTCAAATAGACCCGATCAATAGCGGCATTATAGGCCATTACCTTACTCCAAGTGCCTGAAGTCTTTATAGTCCTTTTATATTCAAAAGATGTAAGATCAAAAACATGAATTGAAGCCGTCGGCATTTGACTAACCCATAATTCGTTTTTATGTTTTAAAACCAAGGATTCCACAAAACCGAATTTTTCTGCGTATTCTTTTGGGGGCGAAATTCGTTTTGTATTTCCGGTTTCAATATTTATAATATCGATGCCCGATCCGTCAAGAAGGGCTGCTGCAACGGTATTATTGTTTACAAAGGTTACGCTCTTAGGCTTTTTTCCTGTAGGAAAAACCTTAACTACATCGTATTTTGAATCTTCCGGAGAGAGAACTACAAAGGCTTTTTTATTTTGAATTAAAGTCAAATCAAAAGTATGGGTACGGAAGCCTTCTTTTTTTATAACAAGGGAAGCCGGCGTATCTTTTAAATTAAACTTCAAAAATCCTAAGGTCTTATCGGATGATATAAGCTTAGGTTCAACCTTATGTCCATCGGCAAAAAATTCCGCATTTTTATAAGGCTGAAGATTAAGATCTAAAACAAAATCGGCAAAAGCCGAAATAGCGTAAACAAAAAAGCAAAATATCAACAAATTTTTTTTCATAAAAGATAAAGAATAAATAGAAAGTTTCATAAATCTTATTTTGCTTTTTTTATGAAGCCTTGTCAATGGATTCACTTGACCTTTTTTTTAGTTTTTGATATATTATAATTATAATTTTGATACATCAAAACAGAGGATTTTAAATGACAAAAAGAAAATTAATAAGATCAAGTTTAGCAGTGCTTACTATATTATTAAGTTTGGTATTTTTCTCATGTTCTAAAACAGAGAAAACAAGCGAAACTAAGGATTCAGGTAAGATAAAAGTTACAGCCACAATAGGTATGGTTGCCGATATAGCAAAGGTTATCGGCGGAGATGAGGTAAATGTACAAGCCTTAATGGGAGCAGGGGTCGATCCCCACCTTTACAGGGCAAGTGCAGGAGATATGGAGAAGCTTCAAAAAGCCGATATCATTTTTTATAACGGGCTTCATCTTGAAGCAAAGATGGGAGAGGTTTTGCAAAAAATATCTTCTACCCGCAAAACTGTAGCAGTTGCCGAAAGTATCCCCAAGGAGCATCTATTACCCTTCGAGGAATCCGAATTCGATCCCCATGTTTGGTTTGATGTCAAGCTATGGAAATATGCAACGGAATCCGTATATAAAACATTGGCAGAATTTACTCCGCAAAAAAAAGAGGCTTTCAAGAAGAACTATGAAGCCTATATTTTAAAACTTGATGAACTTGACGAATTTATCAAAAAAAGAGCTTCGGAGATTCCGCAGGAAAAGAGAGTTATTGTTACCGCCCATGATGCCTTCAACTATTTCAGCAAGGCCTACGGTTTTGAAGTCAGAGGCTTACAAGGCATCAGCACAGTAAGCGAGGCAGGAGCAAAAGACGTGCAGGAGCTTGCAGACTTTATTACAAAAAGAAAACTTCCGGCCATCTTCGTTGAAAGCTCGGTGCCCGAAAAAAACGTAAAAGCCTTGCAGCAGGCTGTAAAGTCCAGAGGCTATCATGTTGAAATAGGCGGAGAACTTTTTTCGGATGCAATGGGAGATGAGGGCAGCTTTGAAGGAACATATATAGGAATGCTGACCCACAATATAAACACGATAATAGATGCCTTAAAAAAATAAAAGGTTTATTCTAATTAAGGATGATTTTATGAACAATTGCTGTGCCGAACATTCACAAGAAAATTTAATTCCGGCTTTTTGCGTTGAAGACCTAACCTTGGCTTACCGCGAAAAGCCTGTACTCTGGGACATAGACGTATGTGTCCCGCAAGGAGCAATGGAAGCCGTAGTCGGCCCAAACGGTGCCGGAAAATCGACCCTGCTTAAAGCAATGATGGGTATTCTTCCTATAGCATCAGGCGAAATAAAAATATTCGGAAAATCATATAAATCTCAAAGGAAAAGAATAGCCTATGTACCGCAAAGAAGTTCGGTCGATTGGGATTTCCCTACAACCGTCTTTGATGTTGTTTTAATGGGTTCATACGGGAATTTAGGATGGATAAAACGACCCGGGCAAAAAGAAAAAAAAGAAGCCCTATCAGCCTTGGAAAAGGTAGGCATGGCAGAGTTCGCAAAACGCCAGATAAGCGAGCTTTCAGGCGGCCAACAGCAAAGAGTTTTTTTGGCAAGGGCTCTTGTTCAAAATGCGGATCTTTATTTTATGGATGAACCCTTTCAAGGAGTCGATGCAGCGACCGAACAGGCTATTGTAAAACTTTTAAAAGAACTAAAAGCAAACGGAAAGACTCTTTTGGTTGTTCATCACGATCTTCAGACAGTAAAGGATTACTTTGATAGGGTTCTCTTATTGAATGTAAGATTAATAGCCGAGGGAAGCGTTGAAGAAGTTTTTACCGAAGAAAACTTGCGCAAAACCTATGGAGGCAGAATCGCCTACAATTCTGAAAAAAAATGAATGAGATAATAAATTTTTTTGCCGACTATACTTTGAGAAATGTTTTTTTAGGAACGATGCTTTTAGGAATCGGATCGGGTGTGGTAGGCAGCTTTGCCGTCTTACGTAAACAAAGTTTACTCGGAGATGCAATTGCACACGCAGCTCTCCCCGGAGTAGTAATAGCATTTTTACTTACAGGCTCTAAAATGACTCTGCCTCTTTTACTAGGTGCAGGTATTACGGGACTAATAGGAACATTTTTTATAAACAACATTGTAAATAACTCAAAGGTTGACACGGATGCGGCTCAAGGGATTGTATTGGGTGTTTTTTTAGGCTTAGGCTTTTTGCTTTTAACCTACGTCCAAAAACTGCCGGGAGCCGGGAAAAGCGGTCTTGACAAATTTATCTTCGGACAGGCGGCAACTATCACACAACAAGATGTGATTATAATTTTTATAGTCGAAGCATTTATCCTTATAATTATTGCACTTTTATGGAAAGAATTAAAACTATCTACATTTGATCCGGGATTTTCTCAATCAATAGGTTTTTCACCTAAAATAACGGAATTAATTTTGACGGTTTTAATCGTAATTACAATAGTTATAGGAATACAATCTGTCGGAGTAATTTTGATGAGTGCTCTTTTACTTGCACCGGCTGCTGCGGCAAGACAATGGACGGATAGATTAAGCATAATGTGCATCCTATCTGCCTTTTTTGGAGCCGCATCCGGAATGGGCGGAGCGGTAATTTCTTCTCAAGTTTTAAAAATGCCTACAGGCCCTGTAATAGTTTGCTTTTTAACGGCCTTTACACTTATTTCAATCCTATTTAGTCCTCATAGAGGAATTATTCAGGCAAGGATAAAAAAACTTTATATTAAAAATAAAATACTTAAAAACATAGGGAATTAAATATATGAATATGGAAATAATATTAATTGCAATTATTGTCTCCGCTTCATGTGCTCTCTGCGGAGTATTTTTAGTTTTAAGAAGAATGTCTTTGATGAGCGATGCAATAAGCCACTCAATCATAATAGGAATCGTACTAGGTTTTTTTATAAGCAAAACCTTATCTTCAAGCATACCCTTGACAGGTGCCGTTATAGCCGGAATGGCCTCGGTTATATTTACAGAAGCCTTACAAAAAACAAAGCTTATAAAAAGCGATGCAGCCATAGGTCTTGTTTTTCCGTTTTTATTCAGCCTTGGAGTTATCTTGGTTTCACTCTATGCAGGAAATGTTCATTTGGATACCGATTCCGTCTTATTGGGAGAATTAGCCTTTGCACCCTTTGACCGAATAAATTTTTTTAATTTTTCTCTTCCCAAAAGCTTGGTTCAAATGAGCGGAATTCTTTTATTCGATTTACTTTTTATCATAATGTTTTTTAAAGAATTAAAGCTGACAACCTTTGATCCTAACTTGGCAAAATCAATAGGCTTTTCGCCTGCAATTATGCATTACGGATTAATGTTTGCAGTGAGCCTTACCTGCGTCGGAGCCTTTGATTCTGTCGGAGCCGTTTTAGTTACAGCCTTGATGATAGCTCCGGCTGCAGCAGCCCTCTTATTGACAAACAGTCTTTTTTATATGATAGCAATTTCAATTTTTATTGCTTCGGCGGCTTCAATAAGCGGCTTCTACCTTGCAGTAAAAATCGACGGAAGCATATCGGGTTCAATGGCAGCGATGACAGGGCTGTTTTTTTTACTTGCTTACCTATTCTCTCCAAAGGACGGATTGGTAAAACGAAGGGCCGAACAAAAAAATCTAAAAATAGATTTTGCCGTCAAGATGCTCATTGTGCATCTTTTGCATCATCAAGGTGAAGAAAATATGGACAGCGAATGCCGGGAAAAACATTTATGCGAGCATATTAACTGGACAGAAAAAAAAGCCCATACAGTAGTACTAGCGGCAAAACGGCTGGGATATATAAAAAAAGAAAACGGTTTACTTCTTTTGTCTCCATTAGGAAGGGACGAAGCAGAAAAATCGATAACAAATATTTAAGTTGAATAAATTTTTAGGAGGAAGAGTGCAAATCTCGCAAATTGCAACCGAAAATTATTTAAAATCTATTGTCAAATTTTTATCGGAAAGCGATAAAGATATAATTACTACCGGTGAGCTCGCAAAACTATTACATGTTACACCCGGTACGGTAACCTCGATGGCAAAAAAGCTTGAAAAAGAAGGATACATAGAATATCAAAATCGGATAGGATGCAGCCTTACCGAAAAAGGCAAAAAATACGGCCTTAATATTTTAAGACGTCACAGGCTAATCGAAACCTTTTTATTTCAAACTCTCAAAATGGATTGGAAGGATGTTCATAACGAAGCGGAAAATTTAGAACATGCAGCCTCTGATATCTTAATAGATAAAATAGACAAATACTTGGGAAAGCCTAAAAGAGATCCGCATGGGGCGGTGATACCTAAAAAAAATCAAAAAGAATATACATCTATAGACTTAAATTTAAATAAAGCAGCTTGCGGAATAGAATACTCAATAGCGAGGCTTACAGGTTCGGAAGCTCAATTTGAATATTATAAAAAAATAAATCTAAAATTAAATTCTAAGATCATACTTCAAAATAAAAATGAAGAAAGCGGTTTGGCCGAAATAATAATAGATGAAAATAAAGTCTCATGCTCCACAATGATTTTAAAAAACATCTTCGTCGAAAAAATTATTATTTAGACTGCTTTGAGTTTTTTAAAATATTCTCCGCATCTTTTTTTGCTTTATAAAATTTTTCTTTATTAAATTTATATTTTTCGATAGGCCTACATGTTTCGTCAATAATACCCATTTTTATTTTTGTTTTTAAAATATTAAATACCGCATCATCTATTCTTTTTAAAAAATCGGATTCTGCTTTCATTTTTTTTGAAATTACCTCTACGAGTTCTTTAAACTTAGGTTCGGAACACATTACCATATCACAGCCTGCTGCTAAAGCTAAAAGCACATTATCCTCTGTAGATCGCCCATCCGTTTTAAGGGTCTTCATAGCCATATCATCGGTAATAATTAAGCCCTTAAAATTTAATTCATTACGTAAAAATTTTTCTATTCCGATTTTTGAAAAACAAAAAGGCTTTTTCTCTATAAATGAAACTTCAGCATGAGAAATTAAAACAACTTCATCACTGCCATAAATAATTCGGCGAAAAGGATTAATAAAATCCCTATAAAAAATATCTTGATCAACATCAATAATACTTTTTGAAAGATGCGGATCTGTTTCCGCATTTCCGGGAAAATGCTTAACTGTAGAAAGCATCCCGCCCTTTTTCATCCCGGAAATAAAAGCTTTAGCATATCTTACTAAAACATCTTCATCATTAGAAAAAATGCGGTCATCCAAAAAACCGGAACCTTGTGATCTTTCTTTTTCAACAATAGGAGCTAAATTTAAATGTATACCCAATAAATTGATTTGCTCTGCCGTATGCGTGTATAGGGCTAGGGCTTCTTCTTCCGTTAATGTTTTCGCTATTTTTTTAGGTGAAGGGAGAGGTGATCCAATTTTTCGTATTCGATAAACACGTCCGCCTTCAAAATCGGATGCAAAAAAAGGTGGTATAAACGTTTTTGATTTGGACAAATTTTGTACAGACTGCTTTACCGATTTTATATAATAAGCACAAGCTTGAGGCGTATCCGAAAAATTATATCCGAATAAAATAAAAGCTCCCGGCGTATAAGAGTCAAAATAGGAACTTAAATAAGGAGGAAATTTTTTTTCCCCCTCAATACTCATCATTAAAACCTGAGAAGCTTTTTCTTCACTAGTCATTTTTGAAATATAAGATCGAATATCTGAATCATCGCCAAAAAGAAAAGAATAAACAAAAAAACAACAAAAGAAAGCAAAAAAATAGCGTTTCATAAATATCCCAAGATTAAATAAGTTTTTGACTTTTTGCAATCTTAAAAAGTCTGGAGTTCCATAAATTATTTTGCATATACTTATCGCGTATATCGTTTTCACCTATAGCCAATACGTTTTTTTGCATCGATTTAAAAGCCTTGCTTAGATAAGCAATGGTTTGTGAAGAACTTTCTCCGTATAACTTAACGGATAAATCATAGCATAGATACATATATAAAGATGAATAAGGATCATTCTGATATAAGGATTCAACAGCCGATGTTTCCAAATCCGATAAAAAAACTTTACATTCTTCAATATCATACATTTTTGAAAAGTTAATTTTACAATTATAGTAATTATAAAAGGCATCAAACATCTTCTTACCGATAGATTTGTTATATATATTGGACCAAATCAAATCTTCAGTAATACTAAAACCTGATGTTAAATTTTTAAATTCCATAAGTCCGGAATTATTGTACTCACTATAAATCGAAGATATATCCAAATCCAATTTTTCAAAATCATTTTTTAAAACAGGATAAAATAAAAATGATTCGAGTAAAAACAATAAAGCGTCATCGGTATAATCTATATATTTTAGTAAAAGCTCTTGTCCGTTTTTTATTTGCCCCATATAAATTAAAGAACGGGCATACCAAGATTTACATAAGGGCTCTAATTTATCAAAATATAAATTTGCAAAATCAGACGCTGTCTTAAAATTTTCTGCTGCCTTATTAAATTCTCCTATTTGTAAATAGACTCGCCCTTTCATAAAAAGATATGGAATTTTCCAATCTTGTTCAAAATATTCATCAACAGAAGCGGCTAAACGATCTAAAAAAGTTATAGATTGTTTTAAGTTGTTTTGTAAAAAATAAACAACACTAATATTAAATAATGCATCACAGATAAAAGACGTATCATGAGAATGTTCAGCATTATCAAGAGCATAAGAAAAATAAGTAATAGCATCGGATATTTTATTTTCCGTTAAATTAAAAAAAGCCAGCAACGAAAAAGCTCTATACTCCCCCGACTCCAATTTATTTTCTTGAAAAAAACCGATTGCAGTTTTTAAATATGCATAAGACTTTGCTGTACTGTCATCTATATTTGCAATAATCGAATTTTGATAATACCTTAATGCATCATAAAAACTTTCGTTTTTATATTTCTTTAAATCTAAACCTTCAATTGAAGAATCCGAATAATTATGGAATATTGATGCAAGTAAAAAATCGGGTTTACATTTAAAATTTAAAGAATCAAATATTTTTTCAGCCTCAGAATTTGCATTTAGAATTCCTTTTTTATATTTAGCCCATAAATATTCCGTTATATTCGAATCAGCCATATTTTTGCCGGGATTAATACGTCTTTCAATAATTTCAGGCAAACCATAAGGAACGGCGTAGATATTATTTTCAACCAAAATAATTCCTATTGAATACATCCAAGCATAAATATCATCAAAAAAATTCTTACTTTTATTCAATGAAAGTAAAAAATCGGTAATTTCATCATAAAAAAAATATTTACCTGAAGAAAGAATAATATATATCAACTGTAACAAATCATCAGGAATATTATATATTGAAGGCAGGGAAGAATCTAAAGCTTCTATTTTTATATATTTATTAACTGCATATATTTTTTCTGCTTCTTCCAAATTTTTTTTATCGTTTATATTATCTATTAGAACTTTTACGTGTTTTCCGCCATTTTGTTTTTTTATATAATTTTTCAAGTATATTGCAGCATTTGTTAAAAAGGCATCAATAAAATACTGAGGCATATCTTTAGAAAATCTATGTTTTTTTAGATAGATATAAACATTTTTTGTAGCTAAAAAAGAAGCTCTATCTTCATTACTCATAGCTTTTAAACAATCATTATCTAAAGGATTAGCCAAAATGAAATTATATAGAGCCAAAAAATAATTATCATTTCTATGCAGTATTATTGAAGCATTTTTTTCAATATTTTTATTATAAGTTAAATTAATATTTTCAAAAAATTTAAATGCATTACATAATAAAACGGAAGAATCTATTTCATTAAAATCAATATATTTTGAAAGTTTATCGGAAGCAAACTTTGAAGCAAACATACCCATCTCCGGTATTAATTGCTTTTTATATAGTAATAAGGATTCGAATAAAATCTCATTTGAAACTTCTTCTTCGTAATAATCTGTAATACATCTCACTTCTGAGATTTTATTTTTATATGAAACTAATATTTTATTTACATTATATAAAAACCGAGCAGTAGAAAAGGCATAAGCAATTGATTTTTTTTTAAATAAAAAGTAAAAACCGCCTTGAGCCTGTATAAATTCCGCTCCGTTTGATAAAGCCTCTTCTTTTATTAGGTTAATAAAATCGGTAAGAATTTTTAAATTAATTTTACGTAATTGTCTTTCATATATTATTTCTAAAAAAACACTTAACATGTACCGGCCCTTGATTTATAAGTAATAATATCATCGATATATTTTTCTTCCATTTTTATATTTTCTTTTTCCCATATCGCACGTTTTTTTTCTTTTAGTTTTGAAATTACTTTACGTTTTGATGCAGCCTCAATATAAATCTTTCTTTTTTCTTCAATAATTTGTTCTGCGAAAACTAATTTTTCCAGCAACTCATCCTTTTTTTTATCCAAAAGGATGGTATAATTTTGAGCATTATGAAGATCTGTTATATTTATTTTATCGGATTCAGGATTAAATTCGGCTCCTGTTTTTGCTTTTAACTTAGCAATTTGTTTTAGCTCGAGATCTATATAGTCCTTATGAGCAATAGCATGAGCCAAGTCAATCTCTGCCTGATGTTCATAAAATTCGCGTAAGTTTAAAAGTTTTTCAAGCCGAAACTCAAACCTTTTCATTACTTAACCTCTCGATCCGGTTTATACAATGCAGAGGCTTCAGAGCTTTGAGCATATTTTTTTATTGCCCCGACACCCAATCCGGCTTCATCAAATTCTTCGGGCGGAATATCTATACCCGTAATATCCGAAAGTTTTTGTAAGGTATCTTTCAGTTTTGCAGGATCATCAACCTCTTGAGTTAAAAACTCGTAAATACGCGGATAGTGGTCTATAGCATCATCGATTGCCGGGCTGCTTCCTTTTTGATAAGCACCGAGATTTATCATATCCTCCGATTCGGTATAGTCTTTCAGTAAGGTACGCATACGTTTTGAAGCTGCTTTTGTATTTTGTCCGGACACTCTGTTTGCTAAACGCGAAATACTTTTTAAAATATTGACTGCAGGATATTGTCCTCTTTCGGCAAGGTTTCTATCCAATACAATATGACCGTCTAAAATACCTCGCACGGCATCCGAAATAGGTTCATTCATATCGTCACCTTCTACCAAAACGGTATAAAACCCTGTAATGGAACCTTTTCCGGAAGTACCGCTTCTTTCAAGCAGTTTAGGAAGCGAACTAAAAACACTGGGAGTATATCCTCGTGTTGCAGGAGGTTCACCTATGGCAAGCCCTATTTCACGTTGAGCCATAGCAAACCGTGTTACCGAATCAAAAAGAAGCATAACATCCTTTCCTTGATCGCGGAAATATTCTGCAATTGCCGTAGCGGTATATGCGCCTCTTATTCTTGCGAGAGCACTTTGATCCGAAGTTGCACTTACAATTACCGAATGTTTTAAACCTTCAGGTCCCAGATCATGCTCGATAAAATCTAAAACTTCCCTGCCCCGCTCTCCTATAAGAGCAATAACATTTACATCGGCATTTGTGTTTCGGGCTATCATTCCGAGCAAGGTAGATTTTCCTATTCCGGTTCCGGCAAAAATACCCAAACGCTGTCCTCGCCCCACGGCCAAAAGACCATCGATAGCTCGGATACCTGTAACAATTCTTTGCCTTATGGGCTTGCGGGTCATAGCATCGGGAGGAGGGGCTACAACAGGATATCTTTTAGCGGAATAAGGCTCAGGTTTACCGTCAGCCGACTTGCATAAGGCATCAACGACACGGCCCAGCAAAACATCGCCCACAGGTACTGATAGGATTTCGCCGCTTGCAATAACAAGATCACCTATTTTTACGCCTTGAACATCGGTATAGCTCATCAGCTGAACTATAGTTCCGTTTAAGCCCACAACCTCAGCCTTTAATCCCTCAGGATTATCATCGGTAATAATCTGGCAAAGCTCCCCTACGGAAGCCACAGGGCCTTCGCTTTCAATCAACTTATCGTGAACGCGGACAACGTGTCCTGTAAATTTTATCGGATCGGTTTCTGAGATAGCGTTGGTATATTTATCAAAAAGATCTACCATATCGGTACCCTAAATATTTCCGGTTTTTATCTTTGTTTTAATAGGCGATATTTCCAAAATCTTTTGTTCAAGTTCGTTAAGCTGACTTGCAATGCGTGCATCCACTGCACCGAAATCGGTTTCGATGATACAGCCGCCTTGATCAACTGTGGAATCTTCAACCACCGTAATATTTTTAATATTTTCTGCAGCGGATATAAAGTTTTGAGTATGCTCTGTAGTCATTTTAACATCAGCAAGATTTACTCGGATGACTACATCGCCTCTTCCTTTAACTTTACGCAAGGCATGGACAACATTGGAAACCACAACATTCCTTTGGTTTTCGGAAATAACCTTAACAACCTTTCTTGTCATCAAAAGAACAAGATCCACTATTTGCTGTTCGGTTTCCGAAAGAATTTCTTGGCGCCTATCCATTGTCTTATTTATTATCGTATGAAGACGATCGGTCAGGCGCTGCACTTCAAGATTTCCTTCTTTAAAACCTTCTTCACGGCCGCGGTTAAAACCCTCTTTATATGCATCACGATTTACGGAATCTTTGTTTTTCTCGGAATCGGCTATTATATCTCGGGCTTTTTGCTCGGCTTCGGCTATAATATCCTCGGCTTCTTTTTTTGCATTTTGCGCTATAACTTGAGCCTCATCAGTCTGCCTTTTTACTTCATCAAAGGCAGCATTTTGTGCACCTTGAATAATCTTATCGGCTTCAGCTTTAGCATCGGAAAGCATTCTTTCTTTTTGCTTTTCCCATTCGAGTCTAAAATCTTCAGCTTCTTTTTTTAAGTCTTCAATGGTAGGCCCTTGGTAAACTTCTACCTCTTCTTCAATAATTTCTTCAGGCTCTTCTTGAAAAGTTTTATTCAGCTGTAAAAATACTACATCGTTGTTGTTTTTATTTACCTCAAAGCCTCTAAAAATAGTCTTAGCCATAAGCAATTCTCCGTTTTATTTTATACCAATTCATCCTCTTCGGATCTGGCGATAACAATTTCACCCTTATCCTCCAAGTGCCTGATAATCGAAACAATCTTTTGCTGAGCTTCTTCGACATCTTTAACACGTATCGGGCCCATGTATTCCATTTCATCGCGGAGCATAGCACCGGCGCGCTTGGACATGTTTCTGAATATCTTATCTTGGACCTCAGCATCAACCTGTTTAAGAGCCTTAGCCATTTCATCGTTATTAACTTCGCGCAATACCTTACTGATGGATCTATCGTCAAGCATAACAATGTCTTCGAATACGAACATCTTCTTCTTGATTTCTTCTGCCAAATCGGGGTCTTCATCTTCGAGAGATTCGATAATCGATTTTTCTGAAGAGCGGTCAACAAGGTTAAGAATTTCAACTATACTGTCGACACCTCCGGCAGCCGTATAGTCTTCGCTCGAAACCGTAGAAAGTTTCTTTTCCAAAACGCGTTCAACTTCACGGAGAACATCGGGGGAAGTAGTATCCATGGTTGCAACACGTCTTGCAACATCGCTTTGAATTTCATCGGGAAGATTTTGCAAAATCACCGATGCTTTTTGCGGTTCAAGATATGCAAGAATCAAAGCTATCGTCTGCGGATGCTCTTGCTGGATAAAGTTCAAGAGGTGAGCCGGATCCGTACGCCTTATAAAATCGAAAGGACGGACTTGAAGAGAACTCGTGAGCCTATTAATTATTTCGATAGCTTTTTGACTTCCGAATGTTTTTTCCAAAACGTCTCTTGCATAATCTATACCGCCCGTTGTTATAAAGTTTTGGGCGGTCATTAGATCCTGAAACTCTTGGAGAACGGCATCCTTTAATTCCGCCTCTACTGTTTCGGTTCTTGCAATTTCAAAAACTATTTTTTCGACTTCATCTTCACGAAGCCTTTCCATTATTTTAGCGGAGATTTCACCTCCCAGAGATACTAAAAATATAGCAGCCTTTTGTCTTCCGGTAAGAGAATTAATGTCCTTACCTTTTTTTGCACTGCCTCTTTCTTTTGCAGGTGTTACAGCCATATTATTCCTCCATGAGCCAAGTTCTAATTAAGAGAGCAACATCTTCAGGATGTTCCCTAGCCATATTGATGGCATTTTCTTGAAGCTCCTGCCTTCTTCGCTCTTCAACAGTCATTGAAACATCGGCATCAGCCATCTGCTGATCATACAACATTCTTTCACGTTCCAGCTGTGCTTGACGCAAAAGCTCTTCTTCGCGGAGCCTTTTTCTTCTTTCAAGCTCACGACTTATAATTCTATACAAGATAAAGAGCAATAATATTAGTGCTATACCGGCGAGAGAAAGTAAGAATATAGTTTGTCTTTGCAGTGACTTAAAATATTCTTTATCTTCAAGTTCAAACTGTGAAGACCTGTCTACCATAACATTTAAAACGCTCACAGAATCTTTGCGGCTTGCATCAAATCCTATGGCATCTTTAATTATTTTTTCGGCCTGTTTTATTTCTTCAGGAGAAAGAGGTTTATATTCTCTTTCAATCATCCCGTTCTTAATAATATATTTTCCGTTAACATCCTTTTGCTTTACCCAAAGACCGTCTATGTTTACGGATACGGTTCTTCTTCCCATCTTAGGAAGAAAGTTCTCTTTTATCTGACTTGAGCTTACAAGATGATTTTCTTTTGTAATCGTCTGAGTTGAGCGGCCGACCAAATTTCTTGTATCCTGATAAGAAGGCGGCGTTTGTCCTTCCGTTCCCGTAGGTCCTTGAGGATTGATTCCGCTTCCTTCCCAAATCGTAGTTGCATTTTCGGAGCTTACCGTAACCGATTTTACAACTTCCGAGTCGTCATAAGAAGTTTCAGGATTATCCGGTTTAATAACTATAGGACGTATTTCGGTTGTGTCGGCAGAACGTTCAGACATATCCATGTCAATTTTAACGTTTATATCCCTAACTCTGTCTTCACCGTATATTTTTTGTAAAGGTATCAATATATTTTCACCGTATTGTCTTTCAAGTTTAGATATAAACTTTTGCTGCTTTTCAATTAAGGTTAATCGATCGGCATCTTTCATACCTTCAAAATCGTTTAAAGTAATACCTGAAGTATCTCTTATAGTTATATCTTCATCTTTTAATCCGGGAACCGCAAGCCTCAACATCTTTTGAATACCCTCTACTTTTTTGCGGTTATTGGAAATATCGCTTCCCGGTGCAGGAGAAATTACGACCGTTGCCGTTGCAGGAAGCTGCTCCGATTCAAACAAGGCTTTTTCCGGTATGCGGACAACAACATTTGCATCATCAATATCGTCTAAAGCTTTTAAGTGTCTTCTAACTTCTTCGGTAATGGCACGGCGTAAATCAATCTCACGGTCAAAATCGGTGCGGGAATATCTTTCCACATCGAAGAAAGCCCAAGGACTTGTATTGGTAGGTATCAAGTCTTCACGCATCAATATGGCCCTCATTCTTCGCGCAGTTGTTTCATCTGCAACAGAGATTATACCATCGGAAGAGATTGTAGTTTTTACGTTTTCTTCATTAATGCGCAAGATAATTCGATCCCGCAGATCAACATCGGTTATCGCCATGTCTATTACCGGCACCGAGGTCGGCTTTGAAGACCATCTACTGAGAACGACAACCAGCACCAGAGCAATAACAACTACCCCGATGATGATGCCTTTTTGGAGCTTTGTCCATTTTCCCCAAAGCGTCCCAAACTTTGTTTTTAGATTGTTAAATTTTTCGTTCATGTTTCCCCCCATGTACTGAACGAGCTTTGCAATACTTTAAGGTTAAAGTCTTGCGAGGCTATCTTTTATCTCGTTGTGGTAATATCATTCCAACTTTTTACCAAACGGTCGATTATAGTTTGTGCTAATTTAAGCGACAAACTCGCTTCGGCCATTCCCATCGTTATATCATGAACATCGACCGATTCGGGATCGACAATCATCTGCTCTCCCAATTTATCCATGTTTGTTTGCTTTGCATTCATGCTGTCAAAGGCTTTTAAAATTGTCTGCTCAAAACTTGAAGCTTCTTTATTTACGGCAAGCTCAATCATGTCCGTATTCGAAACCATCTTGGCTCTAAAATTATCGGTAACAACGGCATTAATTTTCGGAACATCTAAAAGGCCGGGTACCGAATTTACATTTGCAACATTTACAGCGTTTACCATTTTTTCCTCCCATCCTCATTTTATCGTGCAATATCCAAGGCTCGTTGGAACATATCCTTTGCACCGTTTACAACAGCAAGGTTTGCTTCATAAGCTCTTGAAGCCGAAATCAAATCAACCATTTCGGTAACTATGTTTACATTGGGATACTCTACATATCCTTCCTTGGGGCCGTACTTTAAGGCCTTAGGATGGCTTGGATCATAAACCCAGCGGGTATCGGAAGTATCTTTTTCTATCGAAAGAACCTTAACTCCCTCGCCTACACCTCTTTCTACATTTTGAGGAGTAAAAGGAGTCTGCCAGTCGATACCGCTTTTCTTTTGACCGACTATTACACGGCTTCTTTTAAAGGGGCCGCCTTCTTGAGTTTCCAAGCTGGAAGCGTTTGCAATATTATTTGATATTACATCTGTTCTAAGACGCTCTACTCCCATTCCGGTAGCTGCAATATTTATACTTGTGAACAATCCCATATTTTTTCCTCCGCTTCCTTATTTTACTTTAAAACCGATTGTACCTGATTGTACTGAAATCCTGCCATCATACTTAAAAGCTGATACTGCATTTGAACCTTCAATACCTTCATGGCCTCATCTTCCGGATTTACATTATTTCCGTTTGCCTTTTCGGAACTCAAATAATCCAAAACACGTACAGGCTCAACCGTTCGATAATCTATAGGCTCATTTGATTTTATGTGCAAGGGATGAGTTGTTGCAAGCTGAAAAGCGCCTTTTGCATTTTTTTCGGAATCGAAGGCTCTCTTTAACTCTGATTCAAAATTTACCTCAGTCCGTTTAAAATTAGGAACATCCGCATTTGCAAGGTTGTTCGATGTAACGGTATAGCGCAAAGAGCTTACATCCAAGGCTCTGTGAAGTATATCCGTTGTTCTTAAAAAACTATTAAAACCCATAGTTCACTCCTAAGCATATTTTCGGCAAATTTTAAATACCCCTTAACCATATTATAGAATATATCGGGATAAATCCTGATCCTGTACTATATCCTTTAATCTTTCATCCACATAAGACACATCGATTCTTACGGTTTCACCGCTCATCTCGCTTGCATTAAACGAAATATCTTCCAAAAGCATCTCCATAATCGTATGCAGCCGCCTTGCTCCGATGTTTTCGTTTTTGCTGTTTACATCGGCAGCCAAAAAACTCATTCTATCAATGGCTTCATCCAAAAATTCTATTTTTACGCCTTCGGTTTCCAAAAGTTCCGCATATTGCTTTGTCAAAGCATTTTTAGGTTCAAGGAGAATCCGTTTAAAATCTTCTGCATGAAGGGCTTCAAGCTCTACACGCAAGGGAAAGCGCCCCTGAAACTCCGGAATTAAATCGCTCGGCTTCGATACGCTGAAAGCACCGGCCGCTATAAAAAGAATGTGACGGGTATCTACTACTCCGTATTTTGTAGAAACCTTAGAGCCTTCAACGATTGGAAGAATGTCGCGCTGAACACCTTCTCTTGAAACATCCGGCCCTCCTCCGCGATCGGAGCGGGAAGCGACCTTATCTATTTCGTCGATAAAGATAATTCCCATCTGCTCGACTCTTTGCTTTGCCTCATCCGTAACCTTATCGTGATCGACCATGCGGTCAAGCTGTTCGGTCATTATAATCTCGCGGGCTTCTTTTATGCTTACATTTTTGCGTTTTGATTTTGCGCCTCCCATAATCATATTCGAAATATTCGACATGGCAGATTCGATATCTTCCATATTTGATCCGCCTGCAAAAAATTCGAATGTAGGCATTCCGACCGATGGAGAAACCGTAACCTCAACCATCTTATCTTCGAGCTTACCCTCACGGAGCATTACTCGGAATTTTTCGCGAGTACCGCTCATATCGTTTTCATGCTGAGCCTTATCATCTTCGGCAGGAGCTGCAGAGCTCATACTCGGAATGGCTATCGGTGTCCCGGCGGAGGCATGAGAACTCTCTTGTGCAGGAACGGCAGCGGCCGGTGCAGCAGATTTCTTTTTATTTGAACCGGGTAAAAGCAAATCCAATAAGGATTCTTCCGTGTTTTTTTCTGCCTGTTCTTTTAGTTTTTCCTGCATTTCGCTTTTCACCATTGTGTAGCCCACAGCCATTAGATCCCTGATCATGGATTCGACATCGCGGCCGACATAGCCTACCTCGGTATATTTTGTAGCTTCAACTTTCAAAAAGGGAGCTCCCGACAATTTTGCAAGCCGCCTTGCAATTTCGGTTTTACCCACACCTGTAGGCCCTATCATCAAAATATTTTTAGGAGCTATTTCATCCCTTATTTCTTCCGGCAATTTTAGACGGCGCATTCTGTTACGGAGAGCAATAGCAACGGCCCTCTTTGCCTTGTTTTGTCCTATGATGTATTTATCCAATTCCGCAACAGTTTGCTTAGGCGTCAGCTCTTTTAATTCTTCGTTCATTATATTTCCTCCATAACTATTTTTCCGTTTGTGTAGATGCAGATTTTTCCTGCAATCTGTAAACTCTTTTCTGCAATTTCACGGGCGGAAAGATTTGTGTTTTGCATCAAAGCCAAAGCCGAAGCATAGGCATAGTTTCCTCCGGAGCCTATTGCAAGTACATCTTCTTCAGGCTCTATGACATCTCCGTTACCCGAAATTAAAAGAGTAGTCTTTGCATCGGCGACAAGCAGGAGGGCCTGTAAATTTTTAAGCATCTTATCGGTACGCCAATCCTTTGCAAGCTCTACGGCAGCACGAGTCAGATCGCCTGAAAATTCTTTTACCCGTATTTCGAATTTTTCTAAAAGAGTAAAGGCATCAGCCGTTGCTCCGGCAAAGCCCGTTATAATTTTTCCGTCATAAATTTTTCTTACCTTTCGGGCATTCCCCTTCATAACGGTTTCGCCCATAGTTACCTGCCCGTCTCCGGCCATAACAATTTTTCCGTCTCTACGTACAGCAAGCACTGTCGTACTTCGTATCTTTTTATCCATTTTAAAACTCCTATAAAACTTAGTAGATAAACAGTAAGGCTGAATTTCTGCCGAACTGTTTATCAAACCTCCTATGAATGAGGATGAGCAGTCTTATATAAATTTTGAAGCTGCTCAGCCGTAATATGCGTATATCTTTGCGTAGTGGAAACACTTTCGTGTCCAAGCAATTCCTGTACAACCCTTATATCCGCACCTCTTGTAATTAGAGTAGATGCAAAGCTATGCCTAAAAGCATGGGGTGAAAGATGTTTTAATTCGGGAGATAGTTCAACATATCTGTTTATTATATACCGAATTCCTTTACTTGTTAAGGGCTGAGCTTTTTGATTTATAAAAAGAGCATCCCTTATTTTTCCCTTATTATCTTTTTGAGTCTGCCCCTTGTGTTTTTCAAGCAGCTCAGCTCTTTCTTTTAAATACTCCTTTAAATAATCCCTTGCAAATTCTGCAAAAAACACCTTTCTTTCTTTTTTTCCTTTTCCAAAAACGATGGCATAAGAAAAAGTTTTATCCAAATCTTTTATATCGAGTCCGGCTAATTCCGAAACACGGCAGCCTGTAGAATAAAGAGAAGCGAATAAGGCAGCATCTCTTGCCTCCCAAAGAATGTCCGCATTTGAAGGCAGTTTACAAAATTCCTGAGCCTGTTTAGGAAACATGAACACAGGGAGCTTTTGAGCAAGTTTTAAATTCCTAACAGACGATATGGGATTTGTTTTTGTCAGGTTAAACCTTAAAGCATATTTGTAAAAGCCTCTGAGGGTAGACATCATCCTGTTGATTGAAGCCGGAGCAAATTTTTTATCTGCAAGTTCTGCGATAAAAATTCTGACCTCTGAAGATTTTAATTCAAAAACATCAAGCTCAAGTTCCTTTAACCATTCTTCAAAAATAATTAAATCGTTTTTATAAGAATCTATTGTTGCCTTTGTAAACTGCCTGACTCCCGCACTGTAAGTGAGGTAGTTTTCAAATACTTCATTCATTACTTCTATCTACCTCCACATCTTCTACGCCTTCAACTACGCTGTGTAAGTAATCGCAATCAGGATTAATACAGGCCTTATAGTTTCCGTTTTTCTTATCATATTTTTCTACCATAAACCATCCGCATTTAGGACAGGATGCATTGATGGGCTTAAAGTGAGAAATAAAATCGCATTCGGGGAAATGAGTACATCCGTAAAATTCTTTTCCCCTCTTTTTTGATTTACGGGCGATTATGTCGCCGCCGCAGCCTTCACGCGGACATTTTGCCAAGGGAATGGATTTTGTATTTTTACATTCGGGAAAGGCGCTGCAAGCCAAAAACACTCCGAAGCGTCCGAGTTTTTTTACCATCTTGTTTCCGCATTTTTCGCAGACTATGTCGGTAACCTCATCCAAGGAACCCTTAATGCTTTCTACATTTTCCAAGGCAGTATCTACTTTTTCTTTAAACGAACCGTAAAAACTTTCCATTAGCTTAGGCCATTCTATTTTATTTTCTGCAACTTCGTCCAAGCGGTTTTCCATTCCGGCAGTAAAATTAACGTCAATTATTTCTGAAAAATTTTCTACCAAAAGGCTGTTTATAATTCTTCCCAACTGTGTCGGAACAAGCTGCTTATTCGATCTTGTTACATAATAGCGGTCAAGCAAAACTGAAATAATAGGAGCATAGGTTGAAGGCCGTCCTATTCCTTTTTCTTCAAGCATCTTTACGATACTTGCATCCGTATAACGGGCCGGGCCTTGAGTAAAATGCTGTTCGGGTCTTAAACCTTCAATGCTAATTGCATCGTCGACTTTCATTGCAGGGAGAACAGTTCCTTTTTCATCTTTTGAAATCAAGGTCTTTGTAACGGTGTAAAAACCTTTTTCGGTTATCTTTGTAGAAGCAGCGCGGAAAATTGCATTCCCTACTTTTATTTCGTAACTCGATGTTTTTGTTTTTGCATTTTTCATTTGGCTTGAAACAAAGCGTTCCCAAATCAACGAATAAAGCCTTAACTGATCTCGAGTTAAAAATTCTTTTAAATAAGAAGGAGTATACTCAACATAGGTAGGCCGGATTGCTTCGTGTGCATCTTGAGCTTTTTTTCCCGTTGCGTACACATTCGGCTCATCGGGTAATTCTTTAGGATGATTTTCGGTTATCCACTTACGCACTGCATCTATCGCGATATCGGATATTCTGACAGAGTCGGTACGCATATAGGTAATCAAACCTACACGGGTAGAACCGACTGCAACGCCTTCATAAAGCTGCTGGGCTACCTGCATTGTTTTTTTGGAAGTAAAACCTATTCGGTTTGCCGCAACCTGCTGTAATGTAGAAGTTGTAAATGGAGGACGCGGCTTGATGCTTTTTTCCGTAATTTTAATATCGTCGACAAGTGCCGGTAATGAACCCAACTCTTTTATAATTGCATCAACTTCTTTTTGATTTTTTAATTCGGGTTTATTTTCGTTGTACTTTACAAGCTGAGCTTCAAAAGAAGTTTTATTGTATTTAAAATCTCCGTCAAGAGTCCAATACTCATCAGGTATAAAATTTTCAACTTCTTCTTCCCTCTCGCAGATTAAGCGGAGAGCAACAGATTGAACGCGGCCTGCCGATAGGCCGTTTTTTACTTTTTGCCAAAGAAGAGGAGATAAGTTATATCCTACAAGCCTATCTAAAACCCTTCTCGATTTTTGAGCATTTACCTTTCCCATATCGATATCCATAGGATTTTTTACGGCTTCTTGAATTGCATTGGGAGTAATTTCATTAAAAACAATTCTTTTTATAGGTGAAGAACATTCTTCAAGCAAGGCCTCATGTAAATGAAAGGCTATCGCTTCTCCTTCACGGTCATTATCACTTGCAAGAAAGACACCTGAAGATTTTTTTGCTTCTTTTTTTAGTTCTTTTAAAATTTTAGCCCGTCCCCTAACCGTGATATACTCAGGCGTAAAATTATTTTCTATATCTATTGCCAATCTGGACTTAGGCAAATCTATCAGATGCCCCATTGAGGCTCTGACTATATAATCGTTACCTAAATATTTTTCGATAGTCTTAGCCTTTGCAGGAGACTCTACTATAACCAAGCAATGCTGTTTTGTTTTTTTTGCAGTACGTTTAGTTTTCTTTGTTTCATCCAATGTTTTTTCCATAAATCAACACCTCATAATCTATAAATTGGTAAACAGCATATTTTGCTGATCTTTTTTTAAATGACTTTCTGTAGGATATTGCCAATCATGCATAATATCATCTATACATTTTATAGCAAAGGCACCTTGTTCGTAAAGACTAAGACACCCCTCATTTTGTAAAGAATGTAAAATAGGCTCACATACATAAACATCCCTGCCCTGCTCTAAGGCAAAATCTGCGGTAATAAGAGCCCCCGATTTTTTCGGAGCTTCAACAATTAAAACGGAACGCGAAAGCCCCGAAATAATTCTATTGCGTTCGGGAAAACGGTAAGAAAGGGGCTCTGTTCCCGGAGCATATTCACTTAAAATACAGCCGTCCGATTCTAAAATACTTGCAGCAAGTTTTTTATTTGAGCGGGGATAAATCATTTCAGGCCCGCAAGCCAAAACAGCTACAGTTTTTCCCATACCTTCAAGACAGCCCCTGTGAGAAAAAGCATCTATACCGAAGGCTAATCCAGACACTACAGGAATATTTTTTTCGCCGGCTTCTTTTCCCAAATTTAAGGCTTGCGCAATTCCTTCTCCCGTAGGCCGTCTGGTTCCTACCATTGCAAGCATGGGCTGTTCGGGAGACAGAAGATTTCCGCGATAAAAAACCGTAAATGGATGATCGGGAATTTCTCTAAGCTGCGGAGGGAATCCTGAATCATAGAAATAAAGCATTCTCACATCATATGAATTCATAATTTTTATACTTGAATCCGTAAGAGAATTAAGTAAATCCTTATCCCATTTTTTAGGTCTTACTTGCCGGCCGATAATTTCGGAAATATCTTTTATCGAAAGCGATACAAGAGAAGATAAGGAGTCAAGCTTTTCGGAAAGAAGAAGTTTTTCTTTTCCTTTAAGAAAATAACAATGAGATAATCCTATATACAATCTTTCTTTTTCGGATATATTCATTCTTTTATTTTCCTCCCGAGCTCCTAATCTCCCTAATATTAGTTTCCGCCTTTGCTTTTTTTTCTGCACTGCTTGAAATTTCGATAATGCGCTCATAAACTGCAATAGCTTTTTCATTTTCACCCGTCATATAATAAGCAGCACCGAGTAAAAATAAATGATCTATAGGCTTCTTTTCCCACTCGGCAATTTTTTCTAAAATGGGAATCGCATCTGCAGGTCTGTTTAATTCGAATATATACAATACCGACAAAGCATAAACAGCTTTTGAATGTTTAGGATCTATTTCAAGTGCACGGGTATAGGCGGAAACGGCAAGAGAAAAATATCTTTTTTTCTCTATATCGGTTCCCGTCAATTCAAAATCCAAAGAATTCTTTGCCGTTAAACTTGCAGCAAGCCCGGCTTGATAAAATAAATTTTGATTCTCGGGATAGTACTCTAAAGCTGTTTGAAAAGCCTTTAATGCTTTTTTATACATTTTTTGATCCATATATCTTGATCCGAGTATTTTATACCAAATGCCTATTCTTCCTTCTGCAATAATTATATCGTCAACTCTTTTTTCATACTTCTTTATGGCATCCTTTAATTCGGCCTCCGTATTCGGATTACTTACTCCCTCTTCCAGCTCCTGCAGTCTGCGGATACTTGTAACCTTATTACAGCCTACCAATATAAGAATTAACAACAAAGTAATTATTACAAGAAAAAAACTTTTTTTCATTTTATACCTCTTTCTAACTTTTTAGTATCAAAAAATTTATTATGATACATTTGCAAAGATTTATCCTCGATATGCGTATAAACTTGAGTGGTAGAAATATCGGAATGCCCCAAAAGACATTGTACGGATCTCAAATCAGCCCCTCCGGCAAGCAAGTGAGTGGCATAAGAATGCCTTAAAGTATGTACCTTTGTTTCAATACCGGAAAAATTCGAAAGTTCATTTATTCTTTTCCAAATTCCCTTTCTGGTTAAAACAGCTCCCCTGTTATTTAAAAATACGGAACCGGAAGTCAAAGTATTTTCAGGATGTTTAGGCTTTAATAATTCGGTACGGGCTTCAAGTATATATTGTTTCAACCAATACTTTGCAGCCCTTCCAAAAGGAACAATTCTTTCTTTGTTGCCTTTTCCCGTAACCTTAATTAAATCTTCATCATAAAAAATATCTTCCAGTTTTAAATTAACAATTTCACTTACTCTAAGACCTGCCGAATAAATAAGCTCAAATAGAGCCCTGTCTCTAATATTATTAGGCGAATCCAAAGGAATTGCAGCAAAAAGACTGTCGACCTCATCGGGAGATAAAACTCTGGGTAAGGTTTTTTCTCTTTTAGGTCTTTCAATACCTTCACTCGGATTATCTTTTCTAACTCCTTCAATAATCAAAAATCGAAAAAAGGAATTAAGAGCTGCAATATCCTTGGCTATGGTTTTAGCCATAATTCCGGATTCGGATCTATGCAAAATAAAATTAATACAGTCGACTTCAGACGCATTTTCAATTAAGGCATCGGACATATACTCTTGAAATAATTGCAAAGTATTAATATAAGTTTGAGCTGTTGTCTTAGAATGAGATTCTGCTGAAATTAAAAATCCGTAAAAAGCCCTAAGCTGTATCTTTGTCAGTTTATTTTCCCCCTTATCTTAAAATATTTTGATTCCTATAATATGCAGGAGTTTCCAAATCACTTTCCATCGGCGGAACAATAGAACTAAAAGAAGGCTTTCTTTCTGCAACATAGATCTCTTCATAGTTTTTTTCGGAAGCGCTCTCACTTCTATTTCTTAATCCAAGTCCTGAAAGAGTAGGAGGCGTTGTTTTATTTACCTTAGTCCACTCCCTAGATGTCATAAAAGAATCATCTGTGAAGACCAAGTTTTCTGCATTGTCACGAATAGGCTTACGGTTAGATGCTGCATCATCAATAGGAAACTTATCGTTTGATCTAAAACCAGTTGCAATCAGAGTAACAACAACTTTGTTTTCTACAGAAGGATCTATGGTTGTACCGAAAAAAGTAGCAACATCAGGATCAGCTCCGGCATTAATTATATTCATGATTTCTTCAAGCTCATGCATGGTTAGTTTTTCGCTTCCGCAAATATTTACCAAAAGCTTTTTGGCACCTTCAACCCTGGCTTCTTCAAGTAAAGGATTGTTAAGTGCATTTGTTGCCGCATCCACCGCCCTATTTTGTCCTTCACCTATACCTACACCCATATGAGCATTACCCTGCTCCTTCATTACAGCCTTTACATCCGCTAAATCAACATTAATTTCTCCATGCTGATAAATTAAATCGGAGATGCCTTGAACAGCCTGACGCAAAACATCATCAGCCTTTTTAAAAGCTTCCACAACAGGTGTTGAAGGATCTACCATGTTTAATAAGTGTTGATTCGGAATAGTAATTACTGTGTCTACGGATTCTCTTAATTTCTTAATTCCTTCCTCTGCAAGACTCATTCTTTTACGGCCTTCAAATGCAAAAGGTTTTGTAACTACTGCAACAGTTAATATTCCTTGTTCTTTGGCAATTTCGGCAATAACGGGAGCTGAACCGGTACCTGTACCTCCGCCCATACCTGCCGTTATAAAAAGCATATCCGCATCTTTGATTGCATTTGCAATTATTTCGCGATCTTCGATAGCAGCCTGCTCCCCGATTCCGGGATCTCCTCCTGAACCCAACCCCTTAGTGATCTTTGTTCCTATAGGTAATTTTAATGGAGCATTTGAATGACTTAAAGCCTGCAAGTCGGTATTTGCAACTATAAAGTCAACGTACCTCATACTGCTGGACATCATCCTGTTTACGGCATTTGAACCGCCTCCTCCTGCACCTATAACCTTGATTATAGCCGGAGTACCTGCATCAACAACTTCATCATTTACCTTGTCTTCCATTACTTCATATAACATACCAATAACCCTCCCGTATGCAATTTTAAAATAGTTCTTTTATAAAATTTTTTATTTTTGAAAAAACAAGTCCCGAATTTTCTTTTCTTGAACTTGAAACCAACCCTAACTTATTTTGATCATCCAATCTATGCAATATTAATCCCAAAACTGTAGCGAACTCCGGGCTTCTATATTGCCCTACAACTCCTCCTATAGTTGAAGGAATTCCAAGTCTGGCAGATTGCATACCGAATATTTCATCCGCTAATTCCGTTGTGCCGTTTAACAAGGCTCCGCCTCCGCATATTACAACAGAACCGCCGAGGCGGGAACCTTGCATAAGACTATCCACCTTATTTTTTACCATTACAAAAATTTCAGCCATGCGGGCTTGCAATATTTCGCAGATCTCACTTCTATAAATTTCTTCAGGTCCTCTTCCTCCAAAAGCCGGAATCAAAACCTGTTCATCATGTTCAACAAAGGGCATCCAACAACATCCGCTTGATATTTTTATTTTTTCTGCCATATCAAAGGGAATACTTTTTACTATTGCAAGATCGTTGGTAACCTGTATTCCTCCGACAGGTAAGGAGGCCGTAATTACAGGCCCTCCGTTTTGCATAACAACTATGTCGGTAGTACCCGCTCCAATATCTATTAAAATAGAACCAAGCTCTTGTTCATCATTTGTCATAACAGCTCTTACATCTGCCAAACCGTTATGCATTAAACCGTCTATATTTAAATTAGCTCTTTGAACACAGTTGGGTATATTTTTCATAGATGTAGCTACACCTGTTATTAAATGAACCTCGGCTTCAAGTCTGGTACCTATCATATTTAACGGATCTTTAATTCCACGCTGCTTGTCTACCGTATAGGACTGAGGAACCACATGAATTATTTCTCTGTCTCCTGTGAACTCAACAGCCTGTGCAGAATTAATTACGGCATCTATATCGGAGCGGTCAATTTCCTTATTATTTTTACCCTTATCTCTTATAGGGAAAACTCCTCTAGAATTAATTCCCTCTATGTGAACTCCGCCCAATCCGACGGTGCAATTAAAAATATCTATACCGGACATAACCTCAGCTTCATCGACAGCCTTATTTATACCCTGAACGGTATTCTCTATATTAGTGATAATACCCCTATGCATACCTGTCGATTCACTCATACCGATACCCGTAATCTGTAAATGACCTTCTTCATTTTTTTCGGCAACAACAACGCGAATGTTTTTACTACCGATATCCAAACCTACGATTATATCATCACTCATCTTTAGCCTCTCTTTTTATATAAACGGCATTAGCACCACGCAGATCAATTCCAACAATATTTTTTTCTAAATTTATATCCTTAAGTACATCAAGAATAAGAATCATATATTGTAAAGATTCTTCAGTCAAAAATTTATTGGTTATAACCGATAATCTGCTTTTTACAGGATAAAGAATCAAATCATAACCTCCATATTTTTTAGGCTGAATTTTTATTTCGGATATTTCATTTAATAAAACAGGATGTTTTTTTTGTAAAATATCCAATTGAACAAAAAGCTGAGAAAGTTTTTCGTTAATCTGCATTCCTTCACGAGGATTTTTAAATGTTAGTCCCGTAATAATCGGCAAATTTGATTGAATTATAGGAGAACCTATCCTAAAAACAACACCATAGCCGTCAATTTCCATTGGAACTGTTCTTCCTTCAACTTCCGTAAAAGCCAAGGCAACAGCCTTTCTTTCAACTATCTTAATTAAAACCTTATCGGGGAATTTTTTTTCTACGGTAGCCGATGCAATTCCGGGATATGATACAAGTTTTTTAGAAACCTCGGAAGAATTTACCGAGAGCCATTTGGTATTATTGCCGATTCCTGCGAGTTTTTTTACTTCTATAGAACTTAAATCGGAACAACCGGAAATATTTATTGCCGCTATAGAACTATAGGGCAAAATTATTGCATAATAGACAGCTTCACCCAATAAAAGCAAAACAAAACTGATAATAAGAAATCTAATTGCCGCCGATTTAAGCTTTGATGATTTATTATCATTAATAGCCTTCTCTTTAACATATGCATCATTCAAATATTCATCTTTTTTCCAAGTATACAAAATATCAGCCATCTATTTCTCCTTTTTATTTACATATCCTGATGCATTTAAAATTAGCCCGCATAAAGAAAACGTAACTACCAATGATGAACCGCCCGATGAAAAAAAAGGAAGCGGTATTCCGGTTGCAGGAAGCAGTTTTGAAACAACAGCACAATTTAAAAGAGATTGAGATACGATGCAGCTTACAGCTCCAAAAGAAACATAAGCACCGAATCTGCTCTTACAACCAAAAGCTATTCTATATCCGAAAATTGCAAAAAAGGCAAGCAAGGCAATATAAAACACTACACCGATAAATCCCATTTCTTCAGCCCAAACTACAAATATAAAATCGGAATATATTTCAGGTACGCTTGCTATTTTACGTAATCCGTTACCCAATCCTTGTCCCCAAACGCCTCCGCTTGTTAAAGCATTAAGGGCGGCCTGTATTTGAAAACTTGAATCTAAAGGACTTCTTGAAGGATCCAAAAACGACAAAACTCTTTCCATTCTATATTCTTTTGTTATAATCATTAAAACAAAGATTGGAGCAAAACTTAAAAAACCTTTAATAAACCACAATATCGGCACACCCGCTATGAAGAACATTAAGCCGCCGATAAAAAATATAAACATTGAAGAAGAAAAATCATTTTCCAAATAAACCAAAAGAGCAAATACGGATATTATTATAAAAGGCGTAATAATCGAAACTAAAGGCTGATCATAGTTACCGTTTTTTTTGTCGAAAAAATTGGCTAAGAATAAAATCAATGAAAGTTTTAAAAGCTCCGAAGGTTGAAACATAAAACCTGCAATATTTACCCATCTGGAAGCACCGTTTCTTTCTTCTCCGATTCCGGGAATAAAAGGAAGCAGACAAAAAATAAAAGTTACAAGCATAATAAAAGGAAGCATTTTTCTTATTGTAGAAAAATCTACAAAGAGAAAAAAGGTCATGGCAATGATGCCTGCAATAAAATGCTTTATCTGTTTACTGACAAAATAAAGATGATTATCAAAAAAACGTTGAGCATAATGAATAGAACCTGAATACAAGGTTGCAAAGCCTACACCGAAAAGGAGAAGAACAGACATTGCAAAAACAAAATCATATTTTTCGGAGTGAATATTTTTCTTTGCAATAATATGTTTCACCATTTAAACCTCCCTCTCTTTTAAAACAGATTCCAATCTTTCAAGCTCCATTGATCTTGAACCCTTTAATAAAACAAAATCATCTTTAGATAAATTTTCTTTAAGCTGTTCTTTTAAGGCATCAAATTGATTTGTTTTAAACTTATATATTTTTTTTGAAGAGGAAAGTTTTAAATCTTCAAAAGCGGAAAAAATATCATCTCCAAAAAAATATAAATTATCTGCATCGGAATTCAAAGCAGCTTCAATAATTTTTTTGTGTTCATACTCTGACTCTGCGCCGAGCTCAAGCATTGAAGCCAAGACATAATGTTTTGCATATTCGGTATTTATAGAGTCGCAAAACTCTATTGAGCTTTTCATCGAATGGGGATTTGCATTATAGCAATCTAAAAAATAGGTTACAAAGCCGTGCAAAACCTGCGATCTACCAAACAGGGGCCGCACGGCTTCTAAACCCGATTTAATTTCCTTAGCCGAAAAACCTTTCTTTTCCGCCAAGGCTATACATAAAAGAGCATTTTTTACATTATAAACTCCGGGTAATGGAAATAAAATTTCTTCTCCTTTATAAAAAATTTTAGAACCTGATACACCGGCATCTTCAATCCTTTGAACCAATGAAGAATCATTATCTGAAACCGTAAAAATGGAACCGCGAGAAACATTTTTTAAAAATTCCTTAAACTCACAATCAGGAATAAAGCCCAGAGCATCATCATTAAAATATGAAAAAATTTCTTTTTTTTCCTCAGCTATAGCCTGTTTTGTGCCGAGAATACCGATATGGGCAGTTCCTATATTTGTAATTATAGCGGCGTTTGGTAAAAGAACACTTGCTATTTCGGCTATTTCACCTCTGCGGTTCATACCGAGCTCGAATATACCGGCCTCATGTTCGGGACGAACCTCAAAAACGGAAAGAGGCAAACCAGTTTCGGAATTTAAATTACCCTTTGTCGAAACGGTATTATATTTTTGAGAATATATCGAAGATAAAATTTCTTTTGTAGTTGTTTTACCGCTCGATCCCGTAATACCTATCTTATAAAGATTAGGAAATTTCGATAAATAATATCTTGCAGCATCCTGTAGAGCTTTTAAATTATTATTTACGGCAATACACGAAGCATTGTAGATTTTGCACAGGGACAGCAATGCAGTTTTATTTTCATTAAGATGTTCAAAGTCAACGGCAAAAAATTTAGCACCATTCTTTAAAGCAGACTCTATATAAATATGTCCATCCTGCTTTTCACCGCGTAAAGGAATAAAGAGAGAATTGTCTTTTACATTTCGGCTGTCTATAACTACCGACGAAAACGCATTCGAGGAATCGGATTTATAAACAAGCTTTCCATCGGTGCTTCTAAGCAATTCCTCAAGGGTCATAAGAGAATAATCTAAATCTTTGTTCTCTTTTTCTCTATCCATCCTTATTCTCCTTTGAAATTGAAATCCTCAAAATTTCAGCCGACAAAGCCTTCCTCATTTTTAACTCTTCAACAGCAATCCTTTCGATACGTTCAGGCTTAGATAAAATTGAAATACCGGAAATCTTCTTTTTATTTTCCTCAATAATTTTAGACTGCTCTTTATTATAGTCAGTCAAATCTTTTTCGATGCTTGTATAACGCGAAGATTGTAAAACCACCGCAAATAAAAAAAGAGGAATAAACAATGTTAAGACCACAGCAAGTATTTTTTTCATTTTAATTCTCCCGATAATCAATTTTACGCACAACCCTAAGGCGGGCACTTCTCGACGGAGGATTCAGCCTTATTTCCTCATCAGAAGCCTTAACAGCCTTTTTTGTTAAAACTTCAGCCCTAGGCTTGCCCCCGCACTTACATATCGGCATATTTTCAGGACAGGTACAGTTTTTCCCCAAGTCTTTAAAATACATCTTTACAATTCTATCCTCAAGAGAATGAAAAGTAATAACACCAAGCTTACCATTAGGAGCAAGGACAGAAAAAGCAAGCTCCAAAAGGCGGGGCAATCTTTCCAACTCTCCATTGACTGCAATCCTAAGAGCCTGAAAGGTTTTTGTCGCAGGATGAATCTTTCCGTGCCTGTAGTTTTGAGGAACAGCCTTATAAATACAATCAGCCAGTTCCTTTGCATTGGTAAAACTCGAAACCTTTCTTTGTTCAAGTATTCGGGAAGCTATCTTCCTTGAGTAACGCTCTTCACCGTAATTAAAAATTAAATCCGCCAAATCTTTTTCATTATAAGAATTGACAATATCCGCAGCGCTTACACTAAGGTCAGGATTTAACCGCATATCCAAGGGTTCAGCCGAAGAAAAAGAAAACCCCCTTCCCGACTTTATATAGTGGAACATGGATATACCCAGATCCAAAAGAATTAAATCGGGGGGAGCAGAGTCTTTTGGGTAATTTTTAAAAAAATCATCAGACCAGCCTAAGTGAAACTGGACACGCTCACCGAAGGGCTTCAGCCTTTCCTTTGCCCGTTCTTGAATAGAAGCATCGGCATCAACACCTACAGCATTAAGTTGAGGATATCTTTTTAAAAAAGCTTCAGTATGCCCGCCCTCTCCCAATGTTCCGTCTACAAAAAGATTATGGGAAGCATCAGGTTTTAAGAGCTCAAGACATTCTTCAAGCAAGACCGATGTATGAACTGGCTGCATAAAATTTAAAAACCTATTTCCCCCAAAGCCTCGGCAGCTTCAGAAAAATCCGGCTCACTCTCCTTTAAATATTTTTCATATTGCTTTAGGTCCCACAATTCAAAGCATTTACCGAGACCTAAAATAATGCAGTCTTTTTCGAGCCCGGCGCAGTCCCTAAGGCTCTGGGGGATAGATATACGGCCGTTCTTGTCAATCTCAAGCTCTTGGGCAGGGGCAATTAAACGCCTCATAACAAGCAAGGATTGCGCTTTAAACAAAGAAGTTTTCTTCATGATTTCATCCGAAAACTTTTTCCACTTATCCGCAGTAAAAATCCAAAGACAGTTGCCTACACCGCGTGTAATAACCAAATTTGAGTCGGGTAATTCTGCACGGATCTTTGCAGGGAACATAATTCTTCCTTTTTCGTCAAGAGTATTCTTATATTCTCCGGTCATTGCAAAATTACCCACTTTTTACTACTTTCTCCCACTTAAACCCATTTTACCATAAAAATTTAGAATGTCAAGCGGTTTATATCAAAAAAGTGCATTTTTTTTAGATTTTTTAGTCTTTTTTTAAACTACTTGAAAAAAAACAAACTTTCTTCTATTATTTACCAATATTTTAAAGTGAATTTAGGAGATTTTTATGCAATACAAACAATCAAATGTTTCCGATAACTACTTTGGAACCATAGTAGCAGATCCATATAGATGGCTTGAAGACGACAACGCGCCGGAGGTCATAGCCTGGGTAAAAGAAGAAAACAAGAAAACGGAAGAATTTTTATCAAAAATTCCTTTTCGGGCAGAATTAAAAAAACGCCTCGAAGAAATTTGGGACTACGAAAAGCGCTCCGGTCTTTTTAAGGCAGGAGACTTTTATTACTTTTTTAGAACTGAAGGCCTGCAAAACCAAAGCATAATGTACCGGCAAAAGGGACAGGAAAAGGCAGAAAGCTCTCCCGAAGTTTTTTTTGACCCGAACACTCTAAGCCCGGATGGAACCATAGCCTTAAAGAATATAGCATTTTCCAAAGACGGAAAATACATGGCCTACTCCGTATCCGGAAGCGGCTCTGACTGGGAAGAAATCTTTGTCTTCGATGCCGAAAAGAAAACCGGCACAGAAGAACACATACATTGGGTCAAATTTTCCAATATCGCATGGTACAAGGACGGCTTTTTTTACAGCTCATATGATGCTCCGGATAAAGGCAAAGCCTTAACCGAAAAAAATGAATTTCAAAAGCTAAAATACCACAAACTTGGAACAAAAGAAAGCGAAGACATTCTCATATTTGAAGATAAGGAACATCCCCTGCGCTCCTTTTCTGCAAGCACAACTGAAGACGAGAAAACCATCCTTGTTACGGCCTTTGAAGTAGGAAACGAGGGAAGCATGCTCTTTGTTGCAGATTTAAGCGAGGGTCTGCCAAAAAGCTTTAAACAATACAATACGCATTTTAACGATAATGTGTGGCCGCTTGAAACGGACAATCGATTCTTATATTTATTGACAAATCACAAATCCCCCCTTTACCGCATAATCAAGACACCCCTAAATGCGGCAGATGAAAAAAATATCGAAGAAGTTATTCCCGAACAAGACTGTCTTTTATCGAGTGCAGCCCTTTGCGGAGGAAAGCTGCTTACGGTTTATCTGCGGGATGTTCAAGATGAGGTCTTTATCCATGATCTAAACGGAAAAAATAAAACAAGGGTTGACCTTCCGAAAAACGGAAGCATAGGTTTTTCGGGAGCCCGAAAAAATGAAGATCTGATATTTTTCAACTTTACTTCTTATACAACTCCCAACAAAATCATAAGGTACGATATAAAAACAAACAGCCTAAAAGATTTTTTTGTTCCGGCTATCCCTATTGATACGGACCTGTTTAAATGCGAACAAGTCTTTTTTAAGAGCAAGGACGGAACAAAGATTCCCATGCACATTGTTTCAAAAAAAGACATTAAGCTCGACGGAAACAATCCTACCCTTATGTACGGCTACGGAGGCTTTGCTATTTCTCTCCCGCCAGCCTTTTCTCCTGCCCGAATGGCTTTTTTAGAAAAAGGAGGCATTTTTGTCTGCGTAAATTTACGCGGCGGTCTTGAATACGGAGAAGAATGGCACTCAGCCGGAAAAAAGATGAAAAAACAAAATGTCTTCGATGATTTTATTTCGGCAGGAGAATATTTGATAGAACAAAAATATACTTCAAATAAAAAGCTCGCAATTCAAGGCGGTTCAAACGGAGGTCTTTTAATAGGAGCCGTAACAAACCGGCGCCCAGATCTTTTTGCAGTTGCAATTCCCCAGGTTGGAGTTTTGGATATGCTCCGCTACCAGCATTTTACCATAGGCTGGGCTTGGGTCGATGAATACGGAAGCAGCGAGGACAGTAAGGATATGTTCGAGTACCTTTACGCCTACTCTCCCCTCCATAACGTAAAAGCAGGAATCGATTATCCTTCCATTATGGTATGTACAGGAGACCATGACGACAGGGTTGTTCCTGCACACTCCTTTAAGTATGCCCAAGCCTTGCAAGACACCTACAAGGGAGAAAACCCGATACTAATCCGCATAACCGAAAAAGCAGGTCACGGAGCAGGGAAACCCACGGCAAAGATAATAGAAGAAACAGCCGATATCTATGCCTTTATCTTTAAACAAACAGGCCATAAAATCTAAACCTGTAAGGAGAGCCTTAAAAATTATCTTTTAGGGCTCTCTAATTTTCATCCGGTTTTCCAAACTTTTTTAACATGGGCTGAATTGCATAGCTCAATAAAAGAAGGGCGACGCCGAAAACCAAGGAAGTGATAACCTTTGACAAAATGTTTAAGGTGCTTAGGTCGACAACAATCAGCTTTCCGGCAACAAAAATTATCAGCCCAAGCGAAATATAAACCATCTTGGCCCTTCCCTTCCGCAAATAATAAATAAAAGAAACTATCGAATAAAAGGCCCAAAGAAGGGTTAAGACTCCGCCGTTGTTTATGGGAAGGTAAATATCCACAACGCTCAAAAAAACAAAGATAAGACTGAGAACTGCAAAATAAAGAATTTGAGGCAGCTTTAACATCTTAAAGAACGCAATTAAAATAAGTGCATTTAAAATATTTATCACAACCGAAAGAATATCTACATTCCAAATTTTGATGAGGACTGTATCTTGGTGAGGCATACGGCTGTAAAAAAATCCGTAATAAAAAAACGCAATGACAATCAAAAATATCCTGCCTATGTTTAAAGTTATCTTATCCTTACTTATTTTATTTTTATAAAATTTATCCAAAGCCAAAATAAAAAGCCCCGAAAGTAAAATTCCGTATCTAAATTCTTCTGCAGCAATCGAAAAATCGGCCAGCATAATCTTAACCATAAAAACAAAAAAGCAAAGCCTGTAAAAAAATCGGGCATTTTCGGTTTTTTCTTTTATTAAAGAAAGAGCATAGAGGGCAAAACTCATAGCTGCTTCAATTCCAAAAAAAAGAAATAAATAAGAGCGGTTTAATCCAAAAAAGTAATTTAAAGTGTAAGCAAGGGAAAAAATAAACAAAATAAAAACTTCAGCATCTATTGCCCTTTCATAGTACCACCCTTTTTTTAGTTTATGATGCATAAGGTTATAAAGAGCTACTAGCGCAAGAATAAGACCTTGAACAAAAAATTCCGTACTTTTGATATCAAACTTATACAAGACCGCAATCAAAAATATAAGGGCATAAGCTTGAAAAACAAAACCCTGATAAGCCCTTTTAAATTTTTCTTTTTGAACAAAGATAGATAGCGCCATCGGAACAAGATAAAAACTTCCTTCAAGTAAAAATCTTAAAGCGCTCAGACGACCACCGTCTTTTAAAAGAGAGGCTATAGCCATCATATAAGCCGTTCCAAAAAGAATATGCAGCAAGACAAACACCTTAGTTTCTTCGCGCTTGCGGAAAAGCCAAAATCCTAAAAAAGCTATGCTGAGTATAAGAACCGGCTGAACATCATAGGTAAATCTATCTACCACCGTTACATAAAGAGAAATCAGGACTCCTGCAAGGTAAATAAGTCCCAAGTTATCCATTCTTTTTTTTCTGAAGGCAAGATAAGCTAAAACTATATAGAAAAAAGAAAAAATAAGGTAGGCAGTACTTTGAGGTGCAAATTTATAAACCGAAAGTTTATAGGTTAAAAATAAGGAAAAGCCCAAATTTAAAACCGCAAGAGCGGGCGACAAAATTTTATCTTTTTTCTTTTCATCATCCTTTAAATAAAAATAAAGATCGGGAATGGTGTGCACGGCCATCAACAAAAGAATAAGGCCGAAAAACAAAACCACATCCTCTACATTTAAAGGCGTGATAAGTAAAAGACGGGTTAAAATTCCTAAAAATGAAATTAAGGAGGTAAACTGTAAGAGTCTCCATCGTTTAAAAAAGTAAACAGTCGATGAAAGCACAGAAACGGCAAGTACATAGAGCCCGAAGCCTGTCAAGCCCAAAAAGCCCAAATCTACGGCAAAGGGTATTATGAGAGCACCGAGCAAGCCGATTATAGATATCGATGAAGAAGCCGTCATAATCGAAAGAGTGTAAGAAAGGGCTGTAATCAAACTCAAAAATATAAAGGCAGAAAAATCGCCTAAAAGGCCGTACCTTAAATAGGCTGCGTAGGCCGTAATATAAAAAACGGCTATACCGCCCCCGAATAGAACCTGACTTAAAAGAAGGCGGGATTTTGCCGAGCTTCTAAACCCGAAAAAGCAAAGAGCCACGCCGATCAAACCGCCTATAATCAAAGCAACTTCTTGGGTTATATATCCCTTGTCATAGCTTAATTTAAAGATAAAGCCCACCCCGATCAAAAGCAGGATAATTCCCAGCTTACTGATAATGGATTCGATAGAAAAAAATTTTTTGATATACAGAGAAATGGCAGAATGTTTTTCTTTAATTTCTGCTTTTGCCGAACCTTCGCAGGATTCTTTTATAAAAGAATAAGTTGCATCTTCTTCCTCTTGTGAGGCTTCAGCGGCCTTAATCCATGCTCCGGATTCCGGCTCAGTATTTACAGCTTTAATCTCTTCATTGATAGGATTCTGCTCCTCAGTCTCAGGAGAAACATTATCGAAGGAACGAAATTTAAATTCCAAATCCGAAATCTTACTTTTTAAACGAATAATCTCTTCTTTTTGCTCTTTTATTTGAAAAGCATTTTTGATAGGAAATATAATAATATATAATATAAGGGCAATTGCAATAAGAACAACTAATACCATAACCTAACTCCGTCTTAAAGAGCTAGATACTATCATTTTTTTTAAAATAATGCAAGAATGAATTAAAAAGATGTCAATACACCATAGAAATGTCCCCTATTTTAGCACAATAAAAATGTCCCCTTTTGTTATGCCGATGAGGATAATTTTACCTCCTTCATATATTCTTTAGTTATTTCTAAGAAATCAAGCTCTTTGTTGTTCCATATTAATTTTATCGTTCCATCCAAAAGCTCTCTTACCAATATGTTTGTCTTAGGCCTCGGTATATTTCGGTTCGATTTTGTTATTTGAAAAAGCCTGTTTTCATATCGAATAACAAAATCATTACTTACAACTCTGTGTTCTTCATAACAGAAAATATCGGCAAGCTGTTCTCTACTTGGACAAGGAGCATGTCCATCTTGTGAATCTAAAGGTTCAATGGCGAACTTTTTATTTATTTTGGGTAAATACTCTTTTTGTAAAAATTCATTCGCTTTTTCAATAGTGTTTATTTTTGCAAGACGTAATTCTTTTATAAATCTGTCTTGATAAACTCCATGATTTCTTTCTACCCGTCCTTTAGATTGAGCCGAATTTGCCACTATTATCTGTATTCCAAGCTTTTCACATGCTTTTTGAAAAGGAGTTTTAGGAGTTATCCCTCTTATTATTTCAGATATGGTTGGCTCCCGAGTAATAACATAAGCATTCTTTTTATCGCAACATACCGCTTGAGGTATTCCATGACGGTCTATCCATCCCCATAAAAGCCTCATAGCAGCTTCCGTTGTCTCCTGCTCCGTCAAAAATGATTCTGTTGTACCTGTTGCATCGTCTACTATGTTCATTAAGCAGCATTTAGGCCCTCTTTTTTCAAACCATCTGTGATGACTTCCGTCAAATTGCAGCAGCTGCCCAAAACATGATCTTCTTTCTCTCCTTTGCCGATGAATGTTTCTCCGCCTCTTTCTACTCCAAAGACCTTCTTTGATTAGTAATCGTCTAAGAGTTTCATGGTTTATTTTTATCCCGTCAAGTTCTTCAAGTTTTTCTGCTGCCAGAGTAGGACCAAAATCCGGATATTTTTCAGCATACAGTTCCAAGCATTTTTTCTTAATATTTTCATCAAGTCTTTTTTTTGAAGGTTTTCCTAAGCCTCTATGCAAAAGACCTTTATCGCCTTGTTCCATATACCTTTTGTAAATACGCTTTGCTTGGCGATAGCATACCTGCATTTTTAAAGCGGCTTGTTTTAAGGTTATTTGACCTTCGACTACCATTACCAGTATTTTTCCCCTTGTTCTTTCTTTTATGCCCATACTTAATTTTTCATCCATCACCGTTATCTCCACATTTTATTATGGGGACATTTTTACGGTGCTTACAAGGGGTCATTATCATAGTGTTTCAACAGAATGAATTAAAAAGAAAGGAACAAAAAAAAGCCAGGCAGCATCCTACTTTCCCACTTGATCAGCAGTATCATCGGCGTAAGAGAGCTTGACTTCCGTGTTCGGGATGGGAACGGGTATTACCTCTCCACTATGGCCACCTGGCAATAATAAACAAAATAAGGACTTAAAACTTTAATTATTTTAAGCGTACTAAGAAAGAGAACGAAGAAAAAGAAGTTTTTTAAAGTTTGAAAAAAGAAACAATAATATGGTCAAGCCTCACGACTTATTAGTATTGGTCGGCTTAACACATTACTGTGCTTAGACCTCCAACCTATCAACCTTGTAGTGTGCAAGGAGTCTTTAGGAGGGTTAAACCCTCAGGGATACGTAGTCTTGAGGCGGGCTTCCCACTTAGATGCCTTCAGCGGTTATCCCTTCCGAACTTAGCTACCCGGCAATTACCCTTGGCAGGATAACCGGTACACCAGAGGTTCGTCCATTTCGGTCCTCTCGTACTAAAAACAGCTCCTCTCACGTATCCAACGCCCATAGCAGATAGGGACCGAACTGTCTCGCGACGTTCTGAACCCAGCTCACGTACCGCTTTAATTGGCGAACAGCCAAACCCTTGGGACCTGCTTCAGCCCCAGGATGCGATGAGCCGACATCGAGGTGCCAAACATTCCCGTCGATGTGAACTCTTGGGGAATATCAGCCTGTTATCCCCGGAGTACCTTTTATCCGTTAAGTGACGGCGCTTCCACTCGCTACCGCCAGATCATTAAGACCTACTTTCGTATCTGCTCGAGCTGTCACTCTCGCAGTTAAGCCTCCTTGTGCCTTTACACTCGCTGCGCCGATTTCCAACCGGCGTGAGGAGACCTTCGCGCACCTCCGTTACTCTTTAGGAGGCGACCGCCCCAGTCAAACCGCCTGCCTATCACTGTCCCGCTTCCGGTTTCACGGACAGCGGTTAGAAACCTGATTTATCAAGGGTGGTATTTCACATTTCGGCTCCACCCAACCTAACGGTCAAGCTTCATAGCCTCCCACCTATTCTACACATGATAAACCAAGTCCCAATAATAAGTTGCGGTGAAGGTTCACGGGGTCTTTCCGTCTAACTATGGGTAACCGGCTTCTTTACCGGTATATAAATTTCACCGAGTCTCGCGTTGAGACAGTGCCCAGAATCGTTACACCATTCGTGCGGGTCGGAACTTACCCGACAAGGAATTTCGCTACCTTAGGACCGTTATAGTTACGGCCGCCGTTTACCGGGGCTTCAATTCAAAGCTTCACATTGCTGCTAACCTCTCCTCTTAACCTTCCGGCACCGGGCAGGTGTCACCACCTATACGTCCCATTGCTGGTTCGCAGATGGCTGTGTTTTTGATAAACAGTCGCCTGGGCCTGCTTTCTGCCACCTCCACTTTTTATAAAAAGGAGGTCACACTTTTTCCGAAGTTACGTGTGCATTTTGCCGAATTCCTTAACGCGAGTTCTCTCGAGCGCCTTAGATTTCTCATCCCATCTACCTGTGTCGGTTTACGGTACGGTCTTTTATAACCTAGCCTTAGACAGTATTTCCCGGCACCTTGATTACGCCCGCTTCGTTCCACCGTAGTGTCCCTCGCTGTCGCAGCTTACCTTGGACGACGGATTTGCCTATCATCCTTTTTAACGGCTCGCTTACTTTGACCGGCATCCGTTAGCCGGCCGGGTTTCACCTCATGCGTCCTGCCATCGAAATTATAAAAGGTATCGGAATATGAACCGATTTCCCATCGACTACGACCTTCGTCCTCGCCTTAGGGGCCGACTTACCCTGGGGAGATTACCTTTACCCAGGAAACCTTAGATTTTCGGCGGGGAGGGATCTCACCTCCCTTTTCGTTACTTATACCTGCATTCTCTCTTCCATCTCCTCCAGAATCCCTCGCGGGTATTCCTTCTTCAGTTAATGGAATGCTCCCCTACCGCCTTACGCATTAATCGCGTAAGACCCGTAGCTTCGGTATACTGCTTAGCCCCGTTACATTATCTGCGCATGGACACTCGACCAGTGAGCTGTTACGCACTCTTTAAAGGAATTGCTGCTTCTAAGCCAACCTCCTGGCTGTCTTTGTATCCACACTTCATTTCACACTCAAGCAGTATTTGGGGACCTTAGCTGACGGTCTGGGCTGTTTCCCTTTTGACTACGAACCTTAGCGCACGCAGTCTCACTCCCATACGTTGATTATCGGCATTCAGAGTTTAACTGGGTTTGGTAGGCTTTGACGCCCCCTAGTCCAACTAGTGCTTTACCTCCGATAATTTTGTATGAGGCTGTCCCTAAAGGCATTTCGGGGAGAACCAGCTATTTCCGGGTTTGATTAGCCTTTCACTCCTAGTCACAAGTCATCCATACCTTTTTTAACAGATTATAGTTCGGTCCTCCACAGCGTTTTACCGCTGCTTCAACCTGCTCATGACTAGATCACTCCGGCTTCGGGTCTACGACATGCAACTATTCGCCCTATTAAGACTCGGTTTCCCTTAGGCTCCGGAACTTCTATTCCTTAACCTCGCTGCATATCGTAACTCGCAGGCTCATTCTACAAAAGGCACGCTACCACCCTTAAAGGGCTGTAACATCTTGTTGGTTTACGGTTTCAGGTTCTATTTCACTCCCCTTACTGGGGTTCTTTTCACCTTTCCCTCACGGTACTTGTTCACTATCGGTAGCTAAGTAGTATTTAGCCTTGGATCGTGGTCGACCCGGTTTCCGACAGGGTTTCTCGTGCCCCGCCGTACTCAGGTACTGCATCAACAAGTCCGATTTATTTCGCTTACGGGGGTTTCACCCTCTTCGCCAGGCTTTCCCAAAACCTTTCTGCTATAAATCGAATTTGTAACTTGTCGGTCCTACGCCGATGCAGCCCTACAACTCCCTCAAAAGGGTTTAGGCTCCTCCAATTTCGCTCGCCGCTACTTTCGGAATCTCTTACTTGATTTCTTTTCCTTGAGTTACTTAGATGGTTCAGTTCACTCAGTATCGCTTTACCTCTCTATTTTATTCAAGAGTGTAATGTCAGTATCACTACTGACGGGTTACCCCATTCGGCTATTTCCGTATCACAGGATGTGTGCTCCTACACGGAACTTTTCGCAGCTTACCACGGCCTTCTTCGCCTCTTAGCTCCATAGGCATTCGCCATAAACCTATATTCGCTTGACCATATTATTGTCCCTTCTTTCTTACTCTTTTCAAAAAGAAGTTTTGTATTTTTTTATTTTTCTTTTACGCCTAAAAGTCTTAAAACTTTTAAACGCCTTCGTTCCCTTCCCTAGTTATGTCAAATATCTGTTCGCCTAAGTTCATAAAAACTAAGCTATTGAGCCGATTTTTTCAATCGGTATGGGCCTGATTAGAGTTGAACTAATGACCCCTTCCTTATCAGAGAAGTGCTCTAACCGACTGAGCTACAGGCCCTATAAAAAAGAGTTTGGGGAAAGAACGAAAAGGAAGTATCAAATTGTCTTGTGTACTTCAAGACTTGAATAGAAGGTTAAAAACAACCTTCAAATACCCTTTCTCATAGAAAGGAGGTGATCCAGCCGCACCTTCCGGTACGGCTACCTTGTTACGACTTCACCCTCCTTACCAAACGTACCTTCGGCACCGTCCTCCCTTACGGGTTAGACTAGCGACTTCGGGTACCCTCGACTCGGATGGTGTGACGGGCGGTGTGTACAAGGCCCAGGAACGTATTCACCGCACCGTGCTGATGTGCGATTACTAGCGATTCCAACTTCATGAAGTCGAGTTTCAGACTTCAATCCGGACTACGATTGCTTTTTTGCGTTTTGCTTGACCTCGCGGTGTCGCTTCGATTTGTAGCAACCATTGTAGCACGTGTGTAGCCCTGGACGTAAGGGCCATGATGACTTGACGTCATCCCCACCTTCCTCCGATTTGTCATCGGCAGTTCCGCCAGAGTCCTCAGCTTTACCTGTTAGTAACTGGCAGTAGGGGTTGCGCTCGTTGCGGGACTTAACCCAACACCTCACGGCACGAGCTGACGACAGCCATGCAGCACCTGTCAAGAGCCGTATTGCTACGCTGCCATATCTCTATGTCATTGCTCTTGATGTCAAACCCAGGTAAGGTTTCTCGCGTATCATCGAATTAAACCACATGCTCCACCGCTTGTGTGGGCCCCCGTCAATTCCTTTGAGTTTCACCCTTGCGGGCATACTTCCCAGGCGGTACACTTAATGCGTTTGCGCCGGCACCGAAGCTCTTGCCCCGACACCTAGTGTACATCGTTTACTGTGCGGACTACCAGGGTATCTAATCCTGTTTGCTCCCCGCACCTTCGTATATCAGCGTCAATCATCGGCCAGAAACCCGCCTTCGCCACCGGTGTTCTTCCAAATATCTACAGATTCCACCCCTACACTTGGAATTCCGGTTTCCCCTCCGTGATTCAAGTCAAGCAGTACCCAATGCAGTTTACGAGTTGAGCTCGTAGATTTCACACCGGGCTTACCTAACCGCCTACATACCCTTTACGCCCAATAATTCCGAACAACGCTCGCCCCTTACGTGTTACCGCGGCTGCTGGCACGTAATTAGCCGGGGCTTATTCGCATGACTACCGTCATCTCACAGGCATTCCCTCCTGTGTTTATTCTTCATCTGCAAAAGAATTTTACAACCTTTCGGCCTTCTTCATTCACACGGCGTCGCTCCGTCAGACTTTCGTCCATTGCGGAAGATTCTTAGCTGCTGCCTCCCGTAGGAGTTTGGGCCGTATCTCAGTCCCAATGTGTCCGTTCACCCTCTCAGGCCGGATACCCATCGTTGCCTTGGTGGGCCTTTACCTCACCAACTAGCTAATGGGACGCGGGCCCATCCTGAAGCGGAGCCGTAGCTCCTTTCCTCATTTACCTTTATGTAAATGAGCACATTCGGTATTATCTAATATTTCTACTAGCTATCCCCATCTTCAGGGCAGGTCACCCACGCGTTACTCACCAGTCCGCCACTCTAGGGGAGAGCAAGCTCTCCCTTACCGTTCGACTTGCATGCTTAAGACGCGCCGCCAGCGTTCGTTCTGAGCCAGGATCAAACTCTCCATCATTATTATTTCAATCCGCCCTTAAAGAGCGGTTGATTTCTTAACGTAAGTTTGTCCTTAACATGTTAAGGAATTTGGTAAAAGCTAATCAGCTAGCCTTTACCGGTTATTTTTGATACTTTCCTTACCAAAAGCTTTACGCTTTGGCTATTTTTGTTCTTTCCCTTCCCTCTTAGTTTCAAATATCATTCGCCGGCAACTTGTGAAAGTTGTTTAGCGAGCAAAAAGGAGTATACATTATTTTCTCACTTTTTGTCAAGAGCTTTTTAAAAGTTTTTTTAACTTTTTTTAACCTTTCTGCAAGTTTCTTACCTTGCAAAAATAAAGAGCCTTACCTTCATTCAAAGAGTAAGACCTTCAAAACTTTTCTAGTATTTTCTACAGTTTTCTAAGCTCACCGCCGTAACCGACGGTGAGAGCGAATATAGCCCATTCCGTAACTTTTGTCAAGTACTTTTTATAAGGTTTTTATAAAATTCTAATAAATTTTAATACTCTCCGGGTTTTAAAATTACCGTAAAAAGACTTTCCTGATTCTTGTCCCTATAAACAAAATTCATATTCAGTTTGTCCTTTCTAAACTGCTCAACATTGGTTTGACCTTTAAATTGGGTACTCAGAGCTTCCTTTGTTGCAGCCTCAATCAAACTCCAAGTCTCGGCACTATTATCTTCCTTAGCCATCCCTATAAACGAGTAAACATATTGAAGAGTATGAGTGCTTTCAATATATTCTACTGAATCAAGCTGAATATCATCCCCTATCTTTGTAGGGCACTGCTTATTCAAGGCCTCTGCCATAGTTTTGTACTTTTTGAACTCACTCTTTCCATTCTCTTTTGTACAAGCAGAAAAAAATAAAAAACACAGCATCAAAACAAAAAGACTTACCTTTTTAATCATTTTAATTTCTCCTTAAGATTTATAAACAAATTTCTTACATTTGTTGTCAATTTGATTCTATCATAATAAATAAAAATATATAAGAGCTTATTAAATAATAATTTGAACATCGAAAGTATTAGGAATTCTGCTGCACAAAAAAACTTGACGGTAAGGCATTACTATGGTATAATCGACATTAAATTAAGAGTTCAGTATATATAAAAACTGCGCTCTATAGGAGGATTTTATGATTATTGGTATTCCTAAGGAAATCATGCATGGAGAAGACCGTGTTGCCGCTACCCCGGAAACATGCGAGCTTCTGGTTAAAGATGGGCACAAGGTTTTGGTAGAAAAAGGGGCCGGTGAAGGCGCCTATTTCCATGATCCGGAATACGAAAAGGCCGGAGCGGAAATTGTTTCGGATGTAAAAAAACTTTTTTCCGATTCGGAAATAATTTTAAAGGTAAAAGAACCCCTTTATAATGATGCAATGGGCTGTCACGAAATCGATATGATGCACAAAGGACAGTATCTTATCACTTTCATTCACCCTGCAGCTCCGGTTAACCACGAGATGGTTAAAAATATGGCAAAACAAGGCGTTATTTCTTTAACCCTAGACGGTGTTCCGCGAATTTCGAGAGCACAAAACATGGATGCTCTTACTTCGATGAGTACCTGTGCAGGTTACAAAGGAATTTTAATTGCTGCAAACCTCTTGCCGCGCTTTATCCCTCAAATTTTCTGTGCTGTCGGTATGATTAAACCCATGAACGTTTTAATCGTTGGAACAGGCGTAGGCGGCTTACAGGCTCTCGCAACTGCCAAAAGACTCGGAGCCGTAACATACGCAGCCGATATCCGTCCTGCAGCCCGTGAACAGGCTCAGTCTTTGGGAGCCAAGATAATCGACTTAGGTGTTCCCGAAGAAGAAGCAATCGGTGAAGGCGGTTATGCCCTTCATCTTAAAAAAGAAACATTAGAAAACGAAAGAAAGATGCTCAGCTCCCACATTAAGGACATGGACATAATCTTCCTTTCAGCCCTTGTTCCGGGAAAATTAGCACCTGTTATTGTTACAGAAGAAATGGTAAAAACCATGAAACCGGGCTCTGTAATCGTTGATATTTCGATCGACCAAGGCGGAAACTGCGAGTTGACACCTCCGGGCGAAGTTCTTAAAAAACATAATGTACACCTTGTAGGTATTAAAAATATACCGGGACTTCTTCCTTCAAGCTCTACATGGATGTTTGCCCAAAACATCTGCAACCTCACCCGCTATCTTATCAAGGACGGAAAAATCGAGCTTGACCGAAACGACGATATCGTCAAGGGTATTCTTACCACTATTGACGGCGAAATCGTTCATAAGGGCGCCAGGGAGGCCATGGGTATATGAGTCTGGAATTGATACTGGTTCTTGTCTTTGTTGTAACAACCCTTATAGGCTACAAACTGATCAAGAACGTACCAAGCCTTTTACATACCCCGCTCATGTCGGGTATGAATGCCTTGTCCGGCATTACCATTTTGGCAACTATGACCGCGACAGCAGCAGCAATTACAACAGGAAGCAAGGTTTTCGGCTGTGTAGGGATCATTTGCGCTACAATAAACGTAGTTGCAGGCTTCGGTCTTACGGACAGAATGCTTAAAATGTTTAAAACAGGCAACGAGTCCAAAGAGGATACAAAATGACGGATACGGTTTATTATATTATTTGCGGAGTACTCAGCATCGGGGTTCTTTTAGGAATTAACATGATGAGTAAGGTAAAATCGGCAGTTAAGGGAAACCGCTTAAGCGCCCTTTGTATGCTTGCAGCCGTATGCGTAACTCTGTATAAATATCAGATTTTTTCTGCAGGAATGATGTGGGCAGGACTCGCAATAGGAGCGGCAACAGGTATTTACCTCACAATAAAGGTAGAAATGATTACCATGCCCCAAACAGTTGCCCTGCTCAACGGCTTGGGAGGAGCAGCTTCGGCTGTTGCAGCCCTCCTCACTCTGGCTGCTGCTAACGGCAAAACCGGCATCTTTGCTATTGTTACAGGCGGAATAGCCTTAGCAGTAGGAGCCCTGACCTTTTCGGGCAGCTTAATTGCAGCAGGAAAGCTTCATAAGCTTCTTCCTCAAAAGCCTACGGTTTTACCGGCACACCAGGCTTTGACCACAATCAGTTTTTTAGGAATGATTGCATTCATTGTTCTTCTTCCTATTAAGCCGGAACTTATGATGAGTATTTCGATTGCAGGGCTTTTTATAAGCCTTCTTTTCGGTATTTTCTTTGCAATACGCGTAGGCGGAGCGGACATGCCGATTACGATTTCTCTTTTGAATTCCACATCGGGTGTTGCCGCCTCAATTGCAGGTATGGCAATAGGAGACATTCTTTTGGTTTCTGTTGGAGGCATAGTCGGAGCTTCAGGCCTCTTGCTTACCCAGATTATGTGCAGGGCAATGAATAGAAGCCTCGCTTCAATTCTTTTCAGCAAAGCAGCTTCCCCCGCCAAATCGGCAAAGCCGGCTCAGCCTTCAGAACTTTCAGCTAAAGAAGCAGCAGAGAAGCAAAATACGCAATCGGCAGAAACAAAACCGGCTCAAAACGAGCTTACGGCAACAGGGCATGCCGATAAGTCTCAGCTTCCCTCATGGTTTAGCGATGCTAAGGAAATAATCTTTATTCCCGGCTACGGTATGGCTCTTTCTCAAGCCCAAGGCTTGGTAAAACAGCTGGCAGATAAGCTCGAATCAATGGGGAAAAACGTGCGGTTCGCCATTCATCCCGTTGCAGGAAGAATGCCCGGTCACATGAACGTACTCCTTTGCGAGGTTGACATCCCCTACGACAAGCTCTACGAAATGGAAACCATAAATCCCGATTTTGACAAGACGGATTTGGCTATCATAATCGGAGCAAGCGACGTAGTAAACCCTGCCGCAAATACGGCGGAAGGTACTCCTATTTACGGAATGCCTGTCTTGGCTGCAGAAAAGGCTAAAAAGCTCATAATCTGCAACTTCGACCTCCAGCCCGGCTATGCGGGAGTTCCCAATCCCTTGTATGAGCCTAATCCCAACACCATGATGCTTTTAGGCGATGCAAAGGAAAGCATAAACACCATGCTCGACTCTCTTAGAACTAAGAGTGCAAGCACCGGTGCAAGCGGAGCATCAGTCAGTGCCGGAGATGGTAATAAGGGTGAGGCATCGAGCGGCAGCCAACCGGCCGAAGCTCAAATCGGGACATGGTTCAGCGAAGCAAAGGAAATAATAGTTATCCCCGGCTACGGTATGGCTCTTTCACAGGCCCAAGGCTTGGTAAAACAGCTGGCAGATAAGCTCGAATCAATGGGAAAAAATGTGCGCTTTGCCATTCATCCCGTTGCAGGAAGGATGCCCGGCCACATGAACGTGCTCCTTTGCGAAGTAGACATCCCCTACGACAAGCTCTACGAAATGGAAACCATAAATCCCGATTTTGACAAGACGGATTTGGCTATCATAATCGGTGCAAGCGACGTAGTAAACCCTGCCGCAAACACGGCGGAAGGTACTCCTATTTACGGAATGCCTGTCTTGGCTGCAGAAAAAGCTAAAAAGCTCATAATCTGCAACTTCGACCTCCAGCCCGGCTATGCGGGAGTTCCCAACCCCTTGTATGAGCCTAATCCCAACACCATGATGCTTTTAGGCGATGCAAAGGATAGTTTAAACAAGATATTGGAAAACCTATAAATTAAAGGGGCTTAAAAAGCCCCTTTTTTTGTTGCCTGACGGTTTATCTCCTCCCATAAAACATTACCTTCATGCGGTACACAATCTCGCACCCAATACCACCAAAAAAAGCCGCCTATAAAATTCTTCGTGTATCCGGGCATACCGTAATAACGGCGTATCATATTAAGTTTTGTTTTTTCATCGGCGTTTTTATCGGTACTTCCGCATTCTCCTATGCCCAGTTTTGAATTGGGGAAAACTTCTTCCAAATCGATAAAGATTTTTTCCCAGTCAGGCTGAAAGCCTTCATTATCATCCTCATAATAGCTCACCAAAAGATAATCTACATTCTCTTTTATGCGGGAAGGAAGATAGGTTTTAAGCCAATCAAGCATCGGAATTTTTTGCATTCCGGGCGCAAAAGCATAAGCGGTTAAAACGGTGACGCCTCCTTTTGATTTGATAAAATCATAAGCTGCCGTTACCTTATCTGCAATCAATTTAGGATTTTTACCGAGCCAATTTTCTCCGTTAATTTCATTTCCGATCTCCCACATGTGGGTGTATTTTCCGAGAATCTCATAGGCTGTTCTAAAACGCTTTTTATAGGAAGATATCGTTTTGTATGATTTCATATCATAAGAATCCACGGGACAAGCCAATATACGGGCAACTTTGCTAATTTCCCTAAAAATAGGAATATATGTTGAAAGAGGCTCGTCCTTAGACATAACAATACGTACTGTAGGTTTTGTCTTCATATCCTTGAGGGCTTTTACCACAGCTTCAAGTTTAACGGTTTCATACCATGAGTCATCTATCGTAAGCCCCAATATAAAGTCTTGGTTCAAAGAACGGACCTTTAAACCTTGCTCTTGAGCAAACAGCACAGAGGCAAAAACACAACTTAAAAAAAACAGACAAAATCCTTTGTATTTTAACTTCATATTCAGAAAAAAACACGCTTAAAATTTATTTTTTTGATTGGTAAAATTTTTTATACTTTACATCATCAAAGTCAAAATATCTGTAACCTACCCCTTTTTTAGACACAAGATTTTTCCATAAATTAAAGGCTTCATCCAAATTTCCTATTTCAAATGCATATTTTGCTTTCATATGTTCAATTTCAAAATCAAATAAATGCAATTCATCATTATTTTCTATCATTCTGTTTAACCAAGATTCAGCAATACCCATGTTATTTTTTTGTATAGCGTGAATGAAAAAGCTTTTAGCATAATTATATCCCTGATTCCATCTCGCTCCCGAACCGGGAAAAGCCTTCCATCCTTTCTCGGCGGCAGCAAAGCCTTCTTCTACTTTATTTTCTTGCAGTTTGGTTACGGCATCCTTGCCATAAGAAACAACAACAGCATATCTTTCATCATCCAGCAGCATATAAATTCCTCCATAACACTTAATTTACATTTCATTTAATTTATATTATATCATCTATTCCGAATTATTTCATCTGCATGAGTTTTTCTATTTTTTAAATTCTCTTAATCTTTTTTTTGGAATACCGATAATCTACACCGAGGACTATTATGTTAAAAAAATACATAGGCTGTATATTATTTTGCATTTTTTTAGGAGCCGCCTTCGCCGACACGGCAGCCTTTGCCTGTTTTCAAAATAAGGAAGCTCACGAAAAATGCAGAAATATTACAGAAATTTTTGAAGATACTCTTTTTGACAAGTTTTTTGATGAAGGCTTTATCGCTACAAGCATTCCGGTAACCGAAATAAAATCGGAAAATGATATTTCGCTTGCAGAAATAAAATCTTTTTTTGAAGAAGGCCCAAATTACCTGATTATTTTTTATATGCAATATGGGAAAGAACTTCTATTTAACAAAAAAACGGAATTAAAAGAAGCGGATTGGCAAAAAATGACTGTCCGTATGTTAGATTGTGCGGCTGAAAAAGAGATATACAAAAAAACTATCGACATTACTAAAATAAAAGAAAGAGATATAGAAAAAAAAGCCGAAAAGCTGGCTGATCAAATATCAAAAGAAATTTTCGAGGCAATTAGCAGGAGATAAGGAGAGGGATATGAACAAAAAAGTTTTATTTTCATTGATATTCATTATATCGTTTTCATGTATATGGGCGGTTTGGGAAGGCAACGGAGGAATAGGCTCTCCTACCGACTTCCCTTCGGAAGGCTTATTTGTCAGAAGCGATATGTTTCCGAAACATACTCTTTTGGAAATAACAAACCTTGAAAAAAATGTTAAGGCCAGGGCCGTCGTTATAGGGCCTTCGGGAATTCCGGGTCTTTTGGTCAGTCTCTCTCCCGAATTAGGAGAAAAACTAAACGTTCCCAGAGGCAAGGTTATCAGAATAAGAGTCCTTACGCCCAGCCCGGTAAATGAAGACGACGGTAAAAGCGTTTCAGCAGGACCTGAGTCTCAAGACCTAGATACCAACCCGGCCCTATTTATAGCATCCCATTCCGATTTGCCTAATACAAATCTAAAAAAAGAAGAAAATAAACCGGTATCTGAAAATACGGACGGAGATACAATTCTCTATGATGAGGTTGAAAACCCTGTTGATGAAACCGAAAATCCTGAAACAGTTGAAGCTGTTTCCGCAGTAGAAGAAGTTTCTATAGCAGAAGAGCTTCCGCCTGCAGAGCCTCCTATTGAAAACACAGCTACAGCGGAAGAAGTTCCTAATGTAGAAGCTATACTTGATCCGGTAGTTGAAGAACCTGAAGAGGTTGAGCCTATAGCCGAAACCTATATGGAACCGGCAAATGAAAATCCTCCCATAACGGTAGATCCTATAACTGAACCTGCAGCAAAACCTGAAGCCGCTCCGGCTCCGGTAACCGAGGTATCGGAACCGCAAGAACCTGAACAAACTCAAGAAGTTGTAGAAAGCGTTGAAGTTGTAGATCCTGTAGTAGAGCCTGTTTACACAGCACCGGCTGAAGAAAAAACTGTTGACAGCATTGCTTCAGCTAGTCCAAAAAATGTTCCTATGGCCGAAAAAAAGGAAGAAGAGGCTGCTCCGGTTGAAGAAATACCCGCTGAAGAAGATACGGGCTCATACGATGAAGCCGATTCGGATATATACAGTGTTGCAAATGAAGAAAAAACTGAAGAAAGCTCTATAGCAATCCTCAATGAGCCCAAACCTGTTTCAAGTAAACTTGAAAAGGGCAAAACCTATGTTCAAATTGTTGTTTATAACGATAAGTATAACCGCGATGAGGCCGTAAAAAAATATGGTAAAAACTACCCTATGGTAGTAGAAGAAAGTTTTGTAAAAAACAACACAAGATATACTATCTTTGTAGGCCCCTTAAAGCCGCAAGAAACCGGGGCCGTTCTTGAACGCTTTAAGCAGTTAGGTTTTAAAGATGCCTTTCTCAAGAAGGGAAAATAGAATCAATTAATCGGTAATAAGCAATGTGTAATCGGTAATTAAACCGATTACACATTTTTTTTTCACATTTTCTAACAGTCATGCCGGCAATTTTTATCTATCTCAAGCTCACCCCCTTGCCGTTTTGCCCTTTTTTTTGTATCTTATATCCACGATAATTAATAAACTAACTATAGATTCTTAAGGAGAGCTAAAATGGCTAAACAACTATTGTTTAATGAAGAGGCTAGAAAGAGCCTTCTCGCCGGTGTTGAACAAATTTCAAATGCAGTAAAAGTTACACTCGGACCCAAGGGACGAAATGTTCTTATCGATAAGAGTTTCGGTGCCCCGACCGTTACAAAGGACGGCGTATCTGTAGCACGCGAAGTCGAGCTTGAAAACAAATTTGAAAATATGGGTGCCCAGCTTTTAAAAGAAGTTGCAACAAAGACAAACGATGTTGCAGGAGACGGAACCACAACGGCTACAGTTCTTGCATACTCCATGGTAAAAGAAGGCTTAAAGGCCGTAGCAGCCGGCATGACACCGCTTGAATTAAAGAGAGGTATCGACAAGGCTGTAGCTATCGCCGTTGAAGATATCCAAAAAAATTCAAAAGAAATTAAGGGCTCTGAAGAAGTTGCCCACGTTGCCTCAGTTTCTGCAAACAATGATGCGGAAATCGGTAAGATCATCGCCGATGCTATCGCCAAGGTAGGAAAAGACGGCGTTATCGACGTAGGAGAAGCCCAGACAATGGAAACCGTTACCGACTATGTAGAAGGTATGCAGTTCGACAGGGGCTATATTTCTTCTTACTTTGTAACAGACAGAGACAGAATGGAAACCGTTTTTGAAAATCCCTATATCCTCATCTATGATAAATCAATCTCAACAATGAAAGACCTTCTTCCCCTCTTGGAGCAGGTAGCCCAGTCAGGCCGCCCTCTTTTGATTATTGCAGAAGATGTTGAAGGTGAAGCCCTTGCAACCTTGGTTGTAAACAGCCTCCGAGGTGCATTAAAGACCTGTGCAGTTAAGGCTCCCGGTTTCGGTGACAGAAGGAAGGAAATGCTTGAAGACATTGCCGTTTTAACGGGCGGACAGGTAGTTTCAGAAGAATTAGGCTTTAAGCTTGAAGCTGCTCAAATTTCAATGTTGGGACAGGCCAAGAGCATAAAAATAGATAAAGACAATACAATGATTATCGACGGGGCCGGAAAATCAAAAGACATTAAGGACAGAGTTTCCCAGATTAAGGCTCAGCTTGAATCAACCGATTCCGAATACGACAGCGAAAAGCTAAGAGAAAGATTGGCTAAGCTCTCAGGCGGTGTTGCCGTTATCAAGATCGGAGCAGTAACCGAAGTTGAAATGAAAGAGAAAAAGCACAGAGTTGAAGATGCTCTTTCGGCAACAAGAGCCGCTATCGAAGAAGGTATTGTTGCAGGAGGCGGTCTTGCAATGATTCAGGCTATCTCAGCCTTAGAAAAAGCAGATATGAGCTCTCTTACAGAGGATGAAAAAGTAGGCTTTAAGATTGTAAAGCGAGCCCTCGAAGAGCCTATCCGCCAAATTGCAGAAAATGCAGGCTTGGACGGAGCAGTTATTGCAGAAAAAGCTAAGGAAAAGAAGGGCATAGGCTTTGATGCCGCTAAGATGGAATGGACAGACATGGTAAAAGCCGGAATCATTGACCCTGCCAAGGTTACTCGCTCTGCCTTACAGAATGCAGCTTCAATTGCAAGCCTTCTTTTAACAACAGAATGTGCAATTACGGATATCCCCGAAAAAGCAGCCGGACCCGCGATGCCATCACCCGACATGGGCGGCATGGGTATGTATTAGAATTTAAGCATACCGTATTCGGGTATGTACTAAGACTTTAGATTCATAAAAAAGAGCCTTGTATTTAATGATACGAGGCTTTTTTTATTTTAAAATTAAAATAAATTTATCTTGCTATTTTTTAAAATATATATTACAATGGCCTTATGAGTGATGATATAATATCGGAATTGGGCATTAATACATCTGAAAGTGATACGGTAGAGCTTGATTCACTAACTTTGGAAGCCTTAAAAAAAGGCCCCATAGATATTTTCAATAATCTATACCTAGGTGAAACGAGACCTCATTCTCTTATTCTGTGTATTGATGTACGCGGATTCAGCAGTTTTATGCGTGATAATGATGAACCTATAGTTTTTAGTTTGATTAAGTCCTTTACATCAAATTTCCTTTCATGTATCAATCAATTCGGCTATAACTGTTCTTATTACAAGTTATTGGGAGACGGAGCACTGGTAATATGGGACAAACTGGATGGTGTTGCAATCAAAGAAGCTGTTACGGTTTTTACAACATTTATAGAATTTGCCGATGAAGAATTATTTAAAGACCATAAGAATCTTTCAATTGGAGGCGCTTTGGTTTTGGATAAGGTTTACAAGTATGAGATATCAGCTGAAGCTTCACAATTAATGTACCGCGATTATGTCGGTTACGGTATAAACCTTGCCTGCCGCCTTCAAAACCTGGCAGAAGGAGGAGAGCTCATTGTAAGCAAAAAATTAGTTGATATCGGAGCAATATATGCGAAAAAGAGTAAAGATATGGAGGCCATAAAAAAACTTAGAGAACTTAAAGGTGTTAAAGAAGAGGATAGAGAAGATATATATTTGTATGAAGGTATCAACCCAAAAATTATTTCGATATTTAAAGTTTTAAGCCTAGATTTCTAAATTGGGGCTTGACATAAATGTATATTTTTTATATACTCAAGACTCTTACGGCGGTATAGCTCAGTTGGCAGAGCAAACGGCTCATATCCGTTAGGTCATAGGTTCAAGCCCTATTGCCGCTAGCTTGTTTCAAAGGCACTCAAATGAGTGCCTTTTTTTATTGTTTATTTCACATTTCTATAGCTTATATAGACTTACAAGATTATCACGCAAAGCACTATTTCACTTTATTTTGGCTCTTTTTGCTTTATTTTCTTTTATTTTTACCGATATTGTAAGTGATATGTAAACTATATGTAAGCTATCAAACTTACTAAAAGAGGAGATTATGAGTGTAAAACTATGGATTAACCGCAATAAAATATATCTTAGTATATATATCGGCGGTAAAAGGTGGAGGGAAAGCACGGGGCTGACGGTTACTAATAATAAAGAGCAAAATAAGGCTGTTATGGATATGGCAGAAATTTTACGAAGCAAAAGGGAGGTTTCTTTGATTGCCGTAAGCAATGGTTTATCGGATCCGGCTCTTACAAAAATAACGGTTCTTGAATATGTAAAAAAAGCGGCCGCAGAAAAAAATAAAAAACACCCAATTCATAAAGTGGTTCTATGGATTGAAAAAATATCGCCGACCTTGAAAATGGATGCCTTAACCCCGACTTGGTTTGAAAACTTCCAAAAGACACTACAAAGAGAAACAACACTTTCACCCTACACTTGCGAAAATTACGCCTGCTCATTGCGAACTCTTTTTAAAAAGGCTGTAAGAGACGGAGTATTGGTTAAAGATCCAACAATAGGAGTCAAACACATACCCTGCCCCGAAAGTATCAAAGAATTCTTAATGCCTGAAGATATTAAAAAATTGGCTGCAGAACCCATGGGCGGAATTTTGGGGGCAGACGTTAAAAAGGCTTTTTTGTTTGCCTGCTGCACGGGCTTGAGAATAAGCGACTTAAAAAGCTTAAAATGGGGCGGCGTGTCTTTTGAGAAAAAGACACTTACAAAGATTCAACAGAAAACAAAAAGGGCCGTATATTTGCCTATTAAAGATGAGGCTATAGCCTTTTTACACCTTCTTGCAGAGGAAAACCCGAACAGAACGGATGAAGATTTTATTTTTCCTCATGTTGCAACGACCGGCACCAATATGAATCAGTACTTAATAGAATGGGGCAAGCGGGCCGGAGTCAGACAGAAGATAGGCTGGCACTTGGCAAGACATACCCACGCTACCCTTCTTTTGGAGTCCGGGGCGGACTTATATACGGTTCAAAAACTTTTAGGACATACCAAGATAAGCACCACAGCACAGTATACACAAGTTACGGACAGGAAGAAAAAAGAGGCTATAGATTTGCTGCCTGATTACGGGATTGTGGGGCATTAGGAATAAATTATCCCTGCTTAAACCAACGCTTTGCACGCCTACAGCCTAAGTCTTCGGCCTCTTGTGTTGTGAGGGCGTAAAGATCACCCCGATCGGGCTTGACTTCAAAATTATCGTATTGCTGATCCATGGGTAGATGATATATTCCTGTTGCAACATTGCATTTTATAGCCGGGTATTCTTGTAAGTCGACATTTTCTTTAACTGCAACTTTCAAGGCTTGCGCAAAAGTTCGGGCCATATCAGATATATCAGTGTGAGTTACAAATACGGGGATAACTTCTTTTTTGGGTTCATAAGCAAGGCGGTATTCAATGGCAGAGCCGAACAATTGGCATATATGTTTTTCATGTATTTTTTTATTTTTTGACCAATACTTACACTGTATGATTAAGATATGCTTTTCATTTTCGGCGATTAGGTCCCTTCCTAAGTCTTCAAGCCGTTTATCGATGCCGAAGTATGTAACATTGTAACCCATACGCTCCAAAAGATAACCATAGTAACGCTCAAAGTCCCTGCCTATCTCCCATTTGGATTTTTTTCTTTTCCAGTATCTATCCAGGGCAAGCTGATTTTTTTCGGTATCGGATAATTCGTTATATTCTTCATCGGATAAAAATTGCTTTATTTCATCGGTATTTGAGTCGTATTGAACAGGCACATAGTCAAAGTCATCAAGTTCTTCAAGTTCAGGAATAACATGCTTAAAATAATCTATTTGATAGCGAAGCAATTTATTTTCTTTAATTAGGGCTTTTTTTTCGTTTTTTAAGTCATTTATTTTTATTGCTCTATCCCATTTTCTTTTATTTTTAGTCGCATTTAATTCGTCTACAAGTAAAGTTTCCTGTAAAGTCATAAAGTCAGCCATACCTGCAGCAAGCCAAGGCATAGAAACAGCTTGACTTTCCATATATTTTTTACAATTTTCCCATAACTTTTTACGCAGCTCATTTTTTTCTTTTTTCAGATGTTCGTTAAATTCTATAGTTTGATTGTGAAATTCTTGTCTAGCCTCTTCTGTGGTTTTATATTCATAGATGATTTGATTTGCTTCTCTTAAATCTTTTCTTTTTTCATCTAACTCTTTAGATGTAGCTCTGGCAGAACTGATAAAGACTATAAGTCCAATAATTGAAATAAAAACAATGAGAAAAATGATAAACCCAATATCTTCCATTACTTCCTTTTTTTAATTATCATGTCTAAAAAAGATCTTTTAAGTCTTTTTTCTCTTTTTCAGAATAAGTTAAAATATCTTTAATATGCTCTTTAAACACATTTTCGTATCCAATATATATAATTTTACATACTTTGTCGTTTGAAAATTTATAAATGTAATCCACAATAATAGCCGTTTTATTTTTACGCCATAAAAGGATTAAACCATTATTTAACCCTTTATCTATATCTTCATATACTTTAATGAGTTGTTCTTCAGATAATTTTTGATAGAGCTTATCTCCTATAGGTTTTAAATATAAAGGAGTTCCATATTTTTTTATTAACGACTCAACACTCTCATTATAATACTCTGAAAATACATCTAACTTTGTTTCTATTGAAACTTCAACTAAACTTTTAATGCTATTTTTCACTATGAATTTAAACTCTATTGTAGAGTTCTCATCAATATAATCTAAAATATTTGGAGAGAAAGCCCTACTCAAGCCTCGTTCAGAAAAGTTGGTATTTTCTGATACAAATTTTCTCACATAAGCCTCTGATACGCCCCACGGAATACTACCAAACATAAGATCTTCATCTGCAAAACAAAAAAGACCGGCCATACACAGTATTAAACAGCAAAAGAATTTTTTCATAAACACACTCACCTCAGCCAATCTGGGATGATTCCATCTCGGAAGCTCCAGATTGTTTTTTATCGATTAAGCTATCGATTAAATTTTCTACGATAGCCTGATCGACATCATCTAAAATTTCTAACTTATTTATAAATCTTGTATACTTCTTATTCAGTTTTGGATTTTCCAATCCCAAGGACGAATCCTCGCCGGTAACTAAATACTCAACGGTAGTATCCAGGGCCTTAGCGATTTTTACGCCAAGATCCACATTTGGTAGAGAATTTCTACTTCCCAAATACATATCTAAAGCCCGCTTTTTTATACCGGCTTTAACTGCAAATTCTTTTTGGAGTAGATTCTTTTCCTTTATTAAATCTTTTAACCGCTGATTAAATGTCATTATATGATTTATCGGAAAAATAATCATACAAATATATGAAAATACTGTAAATGCGTTAAAAAATAGTAAAAATTGTAAAAAAAGTATTGACAAATAACGCAGAATATGTATTATAAATACTGTAAGTGCGTTATCACTTATAGAGGAGAAAAAACTATGATCATGAACATGCAGCAAGTTATGGAACTTACCGGGTACACACGGTCTTATATCTATAACCTTGTGTATAAAAAGATGATACCCGTCCACAAGCCTACGGGCGGAAGGCTCTTTTTTGTAAAAGAAGAGATCGAACAATGGCTTATGGGAGGCCGTCAGCTTACAAGCCAAGAGCTTAATGCAACGGCCGATAAAATCTTATTGGAAATGGGAGCCCGCAGAACCCAAAGGAGGAGCAAATGAAAATTAAAAAAAATACTCTCATTCAAATCAATTCATCTCGTCATCCTATCTATAAAGCTATAGCCATTAAAGACTTTGATTCTAATGACGAATGGTATCCTCTATTTTTAGCAGACGAGTATTTGAAAGGTATGAGTAAATGCTGGATTAAAGGTGAAAAAATCCCTTGCAGGAAATCTTTAGTAAGAAGCTTTAAAATAATTAAGGAGGAGTAGATGAAAAGGCAGATTAGCTATTACCGCAAGCAGGTAGACTATAAAAACATTCATACCCACGGAGACATAACCGAGGCCGTTATTTTTAACACCCCCGAATTAACCTATAAATACCATGTTTTTATTTTGCACAACGGCAAGCAGACAGAAAAGCTTTACCGCAGGAGCCTATCCGGGGCAAAAAAATCGGCTTATAAGCAGCTCAGGTTACCGCACAAAAACGGACAAGCCTTGCTTACCGACGATAAAAAGCCTAAGCCGGTTTTTGTCAGGATTGACGGCCGAAAGGTGGAAGTGCCGAACTCTATCGAAATAGCAATAAGGGGGTAAAGGATGAATACGGGAGCAAACTTTTACGCACAAATGAACGAGGTGCTTGATAATTTAACCGGTAATATTATCGAATTAAAAACTTCTTATGAGTCAAGCAATCCTATCAATACTCATAAGGAAAAGCTTTACGACTTAATCAACAGGAATATTAACGAGGCCCGAAATCTTTTAAAAGAAGATTTAAGCCTTGAATTAAACAAGAATTTTTAACGGAGGCGATAAAGAGTGAAAACGTCAAAACAATGGAGCGAAAAACGCAAGACCGTTTTAGGGGTTACCTTGACCTTTCCAAGTATTGAAGAAAAGCAAAGAGCCGTTGAGTTTTTAACCTCAAGAGGCAGAAAGCCGGCATCATACATGCTTTATCTTTTGGATGAAGCTATGGAAAAAGCAGGAGCCAAAAAAGTGGTAATCGGCGAACCTATAGATTATAGACTATAGATTACAAGCTTTAACAATGAAAACAATCTATACGGTAGAATCGGAGCTTTTGAATCAAAGGATCACGATTACCGAGACAGACGGCAAGTACGAGATAGACACAGAGGACGGAGTGCACTATTCCGATAAAGAAGTTTTTTTATGCTGCTTTGCAGATCCAAGGCCTAAGTTTCCCAAAAGGGTACATAGGATAAAAAAGCTTTTTGACGGAGAAGTAACCGGCATCGAATTTTTAAAAGACCATTAAGAGGAGAAAAACAAATGGCAGAAAGAAAAACTATTTTAGTTTCGGAAATTTTACCGAACATCGATAGGAAGATGGGAGGCTATGGAAACCTCGATACCCTAGCCGCTTCAATTAAAGAGATCGGGCTTATCAACCCTATTACCGTAAGGTATGAATCGGGGGATAACGAATTCCCTTATACGATTATTGCCGGAAGAAGAAGGCTTGAGGCCGTAAAAAAACTAGGCTTAAAAAATATTGAGGCTGTCGTTTATGGCGAGGATGAAAGTATTCCTGATGAGGAAATCGCCCTTGCCGAAAATGTCAACCGATTGGACATGCACCCCGTAGATGAGGGGGCGAATTTTAAAAAACTTCTTAAAGAAGGAAAAACGATTGACGAGCTATCAAAAACCTTTGACCGCTCGCCCTCACATATTTACCAGCGGATTAAGCTTACAGAGCTTACCGACAACATGAAAGAGTTTTTCAAACAAGGAAAAATAAACATAACAGAGGCCGCAAAAATTGCATGTTTACCTGTTGAAGTGCAAGAAAAAATTTACAATGAAATTTCAAAAGATAAATGGTTCAGCGGTTATGCCGATTATGCTATCAGAAGATATGCTAAAAACAGGTTGGATTTTCCTTGCAGTATTTGTAAGTATTGCAATAAAAGAACACGGTATACCGATAACAATCTTTTTCCGGAACTTAACGAAAGGGATGACTATTGCCTTGATCCCGAATGTTACGAAAAGGAAAAGATAAAATTATATAAAGAAAGAATAAAAGAAGGCGTAAGCAATTACGGCGATCTTGATTTTCTTTTTGTAAACGGAGTAGAAAAAGAATATTTAATACCCTTACAAAAATTCTTTGATTTTAAAATAGATCTTTGCAGTTTTAATGATTATACGCAGCTTGATCAGGGGCGTAATTTTGATGCCTTAACCGATGAAGTAAGGGCTTGTCTTGTTCATTGGTATGATGTTATCGATGACAAAATGAAATATGTGATTACATATGAAGATTATAACAAATATTTTAGGAAGAACCGAGAAGTAAGCGAGGAAGAAAAACTTATTATTGAATCTCTTCCTGATGAATACAAGGAAGAGGCGATAAAAAAGGTGAGTAAAGAACAGCTATTCACTTACAGCATGGAACATAAAGCTAAAACAAACACGGTTTGTTCTTTATTAAAAAAAGAATTTTTAAAACCCATCCCTTCCTTTTATTTATCGGACGATTTTTTTGATTATCTTATTGATAGCGGTGATAACGAGTTTATTTGTAATGCTTTTAAAATTATGACGGGAAGCAATCTTAATAACTTAAAGGATACAAAGAGATTTAATTTTAAACATATAGATTTTTTGAACTTATTTTTTTACACCTATATTTTAAGAGTTGCTGATTCCATTCTCTATAAAGATCTTGATGAAACCATACCGCTTTTAGGCCTTGATGTTAAAGAAGCCACCAAAATCTTTAGCGAAGAATTAAAAAATATTGTAATCGAAAATTTAAAAAAAGCCCCGGAAGATGATGAAGAAGATTATGATGAATCGGACGCAGAAACAGAAGATGAAGAGTCGGAAGATGAGGATCTTACCGATGATTCTTTTCGGAGCGAAGAAGACGAGGACGGAGAAAAAGTATGTTACATTTAAAGACGGAAGATCAAACTGCAGATTGGACGGGCGGACGGTTTACGATTATGAATCAATTTATGAATACATCCGGGAAAAGGATTTTTTTACGCCTAACGACATCAGGACCTTTACCGGAGCTACAGAAAGCTCGGTGCAAGGAATTATCACAACTTTATCACTCACCTACCCGATCTACGAAAAGGGTTATGGAAAATACGCATTACTTAAAGACGAGGACTTATAAATGGCAGACGGTAAAACTTTAACATGGAGAAAATTCCCAAGAGATACAATCACAAACCCGGCACTTCTTTTTATTGCCAAGAAGCTGCCTAAAGAAAGGCAGCACCAAGTTTTTACATTATTTGTTGCTTTGTATTGCAATGCCGATGATGACGGCGTTGTAGACTTAAGCGATTTAGCGGTCTTTTCTTATACATGCATAATGAGCGAAGATGATCTTGTTGATTTGCTTTATCGGTTTTTAGACCGCCATATAATAGAAGAAATTACCATTAACGGCGTACAGGCTTACAGGATAGCCGGATGGCTTGATCCTTATCCCGGGCGGATGACTGCTGCAGAAAAACAGGCCGCCTATAGAAACCGCCTTGCCGAAAAAAAGCCTCCCGAAAAGCGAAGTTTTTTAGGTTCAAGAGGAAGGCATCCCGTTCCTGAATCAAACCCTATAGAGGCCCCGGAGTTTGAGCCTTACGATGAGACGGAAGCTATCTATGCTGAAGCTGCCGAATTAAGCGATGATGAGATACAGGCTCTTTTTTTACGCCTAGGCGAAGATGAGCCGGAGGCCGCGGCCGAGACGGCCCAAGTGCAGGAACCGGCGGCCGCCGAAAATCCTAAAAGCGTTACCGAGCGTTACCGTGAGGTAACGCCCGTTACCCAAGAAAAAAAGCTGGTAACACCCGTTACCGGCGAAAATTTCAAGGTAACACGCGAAAACGGCGAGGTAACACAGCGTTACCCGACACTCCCTAAGACAGAAGAGACAGACAGAAGAGATAGAGACAGACAGACAGAAAAGACAGAGGGAGAAGAGATAGAGACAGAAGAAAGAGAGATGAGAGATAGAGAGACGGAGAGAGAAATAGACATAGGAGAGACAGAAAGAGAGGATACGGAACAGAAAAAGAGAAAGGGGAGAAAGAGAAAAGACAAGACACACATAGATAGAGCTGCTAGTCCTGCCCCGACAGGAGAGATCCCGAAAGAGAGGGAGGCAGAGGAGAAAGAAACAGACGAGCCGCCCGAGCGAGACATAGGAGAACCGGCTGAGCCTACAGAGTCTGCACCACCGGCTGCACTTGCGGAAGATGCAGAAAAGACAAAAAGAGAGGCAGACCGGAAGCGTGCGTGTTTTAAGATTTTTTTGAAATTTTTTAGCGATAAAAACCCGATGGGTTTTGTCGACGAAGAAGCCGAGCTTGTAGCTTGTGCAGAATTGGCAAAAAGAATGACAAAACTGGAGGATAAAAAAAATAATGCCGAAATTATTGCCTGCCAGTTTACGAATTCTTTTAACCGTCTTTTAAAAAAGGGCGGTTATTTTGAAAACATGCCATGCACGCCTCAAATGCTTTTAAAACCCGGCAATTATTCTAAGGTTTTTTATTCCGTTTCTCAAATCCTTCATCCGAAAGATGCCGGAGGAGCTCATTGGGCCGCCGAATTTAATAAAATTACGAAGGAGGAGGCAAAAAAGAACCTTGAGGAGGCTGCAAAGGAGTATGGACTGGATCCTAACGACAAGGACTTATTGAAAAAGATGGTTGCAACTGAAATTCAAAAAAGAAAAGGTTAAGGAATGGCAAAGATAGCGAAGGCAAAGGAGGAGAGCAAGGCAAAAATAAAGCCTAAGGTTGAAGATTGGGCAGAAGATTTAAACGAGCAACAGAGGCTTTTTGTGCTTTATTACTGCACGGATGAGTTTTGTTTTTTAAACGGAACGAAAACGTACAGAAAAGCTTATCCCAAATGCCGGAGCGATGAAGCGGCCGCAACCGCAGCGTCAAAATTGCTAAGAATTGCTAAGGTAAAAAAGAGTATCAGAATGTTATTAAAATTGACGAGGGAAACAGAAGATGAGCTTGCTGCCTATAAGATTTTACACACTTATGAGACTTTAGCCTTTTATAACCCCGCAGACATAATAACGGACACGGGAGCGTTACTAAAACCTTTAAGCGAGCTAGGACCGCTTGCTGTTTGTGTGGAACAGATACAGACCTTTTATACCAAGGATGGCTTTCCTTGCACTGTTGTGAAGCTTGCTAACAGGCATAAAGCTTTGGCTGTCTTAATGAAGTACTTAAGCCTTGTCAAGCCCGAAATCAATATGGAGGCCATGATGCCGGTTGCTATGATTACCGACAAAACCGCTATTGCCGATTGGCAGACGGAAACTAAAACGAGTTAAGAGGATCATATGATTATTTGGAAACCGACTAAAAAACAATCACTAGCCTTGCAATGCCCTGCTTTCGAGCTTTTCTATGGAGGAGCTGCAGGAGGCGGTAAAACGGACTTTTTACTTATGGACTTTTTAGGCGGTTGTAATAAGCATAGGGAAAACTGGAGGGGGATTTTATTCCGTAGAACTTATAAAGAATTAGAGGACATTATAATAAGGGCCAAGGAGCTTTATATTCCTATGGGAGCGGTTTATAACAAAACCGATAATGTTTTTAATTTTCCGACAGGTTCATTTTTAAGATTAAGATACCTGGAGCGAGATGATGATGTAAGCAATTATCAAGGCCATCAGTATACATGGATAGGCTTTGATGAGTTAGGCAATTATTCCAGCGACTATTGCTGGAGATATATGATGAGCCGCTGCAGAAGTGCTAAGGGTATTCCTTGTTATATGAGAGGAACGGGGAACCCCGGAGGCGTGGGGCACGGCTGGTTAAAAAAAAGATTTATAGACAATCAAAATCCTAATACAATTTATACGGACGAGGACGGGAATACAAGGTGTTTTATTCCTAGCCGATTGGATGATAACGATTATTTAATAAAGAATGACAAAAGCTATGAAAAGCGATTACGCCTTTTGCCTAAGTATCTTTATGAGGCTTTAAGAAAAGGCAACTGGGATATTATTGCCGGAAGTGCTTTTGAGGAGTTTAGCCGAGAAAGCCATGTCATTAAGCCTATAGCCCTTGATCCGGGTGTATGGTTTAAGTTTTGTTCTATGGACTGGGGATATTCAAGGCCTTTTAGCATAGGCTGGTGGGCAGTCTCAAGAGACGGACGTATGATTAGATACCGTGAGCTTTACGGCTGCGAAAAGGGCGAAGCAAATAAGGGAGTCAGGCGTAGTGCCGGAAGCATTGCAAAAGAAGCTTACGCCTTATCCATTGCCGAGGGTGTTAACACGATGGTTGCAGACCCCGCAGTTTGGGGTAAGGTAGATGACGGACCTTCAATCGCCGATAAGTTTGAAGCTGAAGGCTGGAAGATGGTTAAGGCCGATAACGATAGACTTAACGGCAAGATGCAGTTCCATCAGTTATTAAAGAGTAAAGGCGAGGACGGCCGTCCTATGCTTTTAGTCTTTGATACCTGCTTTGATTTTATAAGGACTATACCGCTATTACTTCCAAGCACTACGAGGCCGGAAGATATAGACACTACATTGGAGGATCATATTTATGATGAAACACGTTATGCGATTATGAGCGAATACGCAAGGCACCCGGGCAGGGCCTTAGAAAAACAGAATGGACAATGGAATTTTAGAAACAAGCGGACAAGAGGCGCAAGCTTTGATCCGTATGGGTAAATATTTTTTAAGAGGAGAAGATGAAAAATGAAAAAGATTGATTATTGGGATTTAGCCGACAGTGAGCGTTTGTATTATACAAGCGTAAATGAAGCAGTTGAGGAAATTTTAAAAAAATTCCAAAAAGAAGAAAGAGAAATACCGAAAGTCCTAACATTAACAGGTTTTGCAAAAATGGAGCCCGATGTAAAAGGTGAGGCGGCTTGTCTTTTAGATGATTTTCTACAATCTTTGGATTGTAATTTTAATTATTTCGATGACGTTGCTACAGAACCCACAGAAAGAATGAAAAAGGCGGCAGAAAAGTTTGTAAGGGAAGTATTAAAAGATTATGAAGTTTCTAATTATGTACCTGTTTGTACAAAAGAAGTTAATATCAAACTATGGATTAAAAGACATCCTGATTGGGATAAATAAAAGGAGATATAGTTTATGGAATTTGACAAATTAAGAGTTTACACGGCATTAAACGCCGATGAATTACAAATTGGGAGCAAGTGTATTTTTGCTGACGCAGTGGGTAATTTACAAGACAAAGTAGAGAATAATAATGAGGTATCTATGGAACTCGCCTTAATAAAGCCGACAGATCGTCCCTCTCGATTTGAAGCAGAGAATGGGAATTGGTATCTTCTAGCCTATCTCATTGAACCGCCCGCCGAACCTAAGTACAAGCCTTTTAAAGATATTGATAAAGCGATGGAAGCAATCAAAAAACACGGTGGGTGGATAAAGAAAAAAAGCAATAGATATCAGTATATTGTAATTGCAAAAAGCTCCACTTCATTGAGATTGTCTGACGGTTGGTTCACTTTAGAAGCAATATTTTATGATTATGTCTTTGCCGATGACGGCACCCCTTGCGGTGAATTAGCGGAGGAGTAAGTAAATTAGTAATTGGTAATTTTATAGATGAACTGTCAATTAAAAGTTGACAGCCGCTAAAATAAGAGAGGAGAAAATAAAAGATGACAGATGAGATGAAATTAAAAAGGCTTGTAAAAGATTTAAGTGCTTTTAGAAATAGTTTTGATCACGATCACTGGTTATATGTGCTTTATAATATAAAAGAAAAAAATACGGCAGAACTTCAAAAAATTCTTGATAAAGTTATCGAAGAAGAAATGGAAATAGATCAGCTGATTCGTGATGTATCCTATTATTTAAAGCATTATTGCTTTCATGAGGATGACATCAAATACGTTTATTTAGCAATAAAAAGGCGGGATATAAAAGCACTTAGAAGATTTTCGGAAATTGCTTATAAAAATGAAATTATCTTAGAAAATTATGATGCGTGGTATCTATAAATAACCGGAGGAGTAAATTATTTTAAAAAAAATTAATTATTTTTTTAAGTTATGTAACAGAAAAATTTTATTTTGATAGAATGTCGGTATGGAAACTAAAAAGGACGGTAAAGAATTATTAGCCGATATAAAGGCTCTTTTTGACATTCTAAAAAATAAGCGCTCTATGCATGAGGCGGAATGGCAGGATGTTTGTACTTATATAGGCTCTAATGTTTTTGATTGGGATGAGAACAAGGCCGAAATTAAAAGGCCGAAGCGTCATACCGGCCGGCCGTCCGAATATCTTAAAAAGTTGGTATCGGGGCTTATGGGTTACACTATAAGCCCCAATGTTACATGGCTAAAGCTATCTTTAAATAATACTGAAATGCTTGAATATGCAGGGGTTAAAGATTGGCTAGAACAATCTGAAAAAGCCTTGTATGAGGAGTTCAACAGGAACAATCTATATAGTCAGGTTTCTTTGTTTATAAGCAATGCTGCATCTTTCGGACACGGCGTTATGCTTATAGATGAAAAGAAAGAGAACGCTATAAGGTTTTTAACTATAGCAGAACCCGAAATCTATATTGCAGAAAACGAATACGGCGATATAGATACCGTTTTTAGATATTTTTCCATGACGGTAAAAAATATTATAGCCCGCTTTGGAGAGGAAAATGTAAACGAGCAGATAAAAAACGATGCAAAGGACATTAAGGGTAAAAACAAAGAAGTTAAAATCTTGCATGCGGTATTACCTAGAGATGATTACGATGAAAGCAAGCTTGACGGTAAAAATATGGAATTCGCAAGCTATTATATCGATATGGACAATAACACGATTTTAGAAGAATCGGGTTATTATGAATTGCCTTACAGCGTTTTTATTTGGGAAAAAGAAACTTCATCAGCTTATGGAGGAAGCCCTGCAAGAGAGGCAATCCCTGATATGAGGCTTTTAAACAAGGTGGAAGAAGCAAGATTAAAGTTAGCACAGCTTGTATCGGAGCCGCCTATGAATGTGCCGGATTCTATGAGAGGTTTTGAGTCTGTAGTCCCGGCAGGATACAACTATTACGAAAGGCCCGATATGATAATGACACCTATCAACATAGGAGCTAACTTCCCTATTACGCTTGAAACTATACAGGATATAGAATCAAGATTAAGAGATAAGTTCCATGTCGATTTTATGCTTATGTTACAGGCCCAAACAGCACAAAAGACGGCAACGGAAGTTATAGAATTACAGGGTGAAAAGTCGGCTCTTTTATCGAGCTTAATCGTCAATCAAAATAAGGCCTTATCTGAAATAGTTATCCGTACATTAAATATTATGTACAGGCAGGGACGCTTTCCGGAGCCTCCCAATATTTTAAACGGCTCGGATGCGGTTTTAAATGTTGACTTTGTAGGGCCTTTAGCACAGGCACAAAAACGCTATCATCAAACGGGAGGAGTACAAACAAGTTTAGCCATATCACAACCCATTATACAAATGAACCCCGAAGTACTTGATTATATAGATACCGATAAACTGCTTAAAAACGTACTTGATACAAACGGATTCCCGCAATCGGCAATAAGAGAAGATGATGAGGTTGCACAATTAAGGGAGCAAAGAGCACAGGCTCAAATGCAGGCTATGCAGGCACAAATGCAAATGCAGGCTCAAAGTGATATAACGAATAACTTCGATAAACTGAACGAGCCGGTAAAAGAAGGCTCGCCTATTCAGGAATTATCGGAACAGCTTGCCGGAGGACTTGGAGGAGCTAATGAGTAAGTGCGTAATACCGGGGTATGAAACAAGCAGCCCCGAAGATCAGATAAAGGCTTTAAGAGAAACTTTTAAAAGAGTATTTAAAACCGAGGACGGCAGAATAGTATTCAATGCTCTTTTAAACGATTTATTTTATTTTACTGAGGCAAAAACCGAGGCGGAAAAAGCCTTGTGTGAATATGCAAAATTCTTTTTAAGGGAAAGATTGGGAGTTACAAAGACATTGGATATAACTGATGCCTTAATCAATAACCTTGATTGACCTTAAATAAAACAAGGAGTAAGGGGATGGGTGAACTAGATCAGAATAATGGAAATCAGACACCACAGGGTAACGGAAGCGGAGAAACACAGACGACCGGTACATCAGTTTTAGATGCTTTTAAGGGAGCAGGAAGCGGAGGCAATCAGGAACCTACAAATGGGAATGATAATGTTAAGGGCGGACAGGCTAACAAAGAAGCAGAAACTTATGCTTTAAAAGCTTGGGGAGCACAGCTTTCAAAGGAATTAAAGGAAAATGCGGAAGCGGTTAAGGTTTTATCCAAATTCGAGGATATATCGGGCCTTGCCAATTCCTACATCGAACTTGAAAAAAAACAAGGAAGCATGCACACAATCCCGGGCGAAAAAGCAACACAAGAAGAACTTGATGCTTTTTATAAAAGATTGGGAAAACCGGAGGCAGCCGATAAGTATTCTTTTGATCAGAAATACGAAGCCGAAAAACGGTTTGCGGAGGCAGCTTTTAAGGCTAACCTATCAGACAGGCAGGCTAAGGAGCTTTATGATTTTTTCATAAACATAGGACAAAGTCAAACGGCTCAATACAAAGAAATTCTTGCAAAAAAAGCACAAGAGACGGATGCCTTATTACAAAAAGAATACGGCAAAGATTTTGAGCAAAAAATGGCTAGCTACACCAAGGGCCTAAAACTTTTAGGAGGCGGTGAAGTTATGAAGCAGCTTGAAGAAACAGGGCTTGCCTATGATCCGGGTTTTGTCAAACTGATGATAAATGCCGGTGAAGCTTTTAAGGAAAGCCAAACCGTGATAGGAAACGGAACGGCAACATCAGGCGGAATAAAATCGGCACGGGAGGGAGGTACCTTTTCTTTTTTTAATGAATAAGGAGTTAATAAATGCCTAATTTATCTATGACAGACAGCATGACAGCACTGGAGGTTATGCGAAGGGCTAACAATCAGGACGGGTTCCATATCGTAGAGCTTATGGCTCAAACGAATGAGATATTGAAAGATATGCCTATGATTGAGGCTAACGACGGAACAGTGCACAACACGCTTGTACGCACTTCTTTACGAAGCGGAACACACAGAAAGTATAACGAAGGAATTGCACCGGGAGCGACCACAACCGACACGATCAGAGACCGTATCACTATGCTTGAAGATTACAGCATTGTAGATAAGGACTTGGCAGATCATTCGGGAAACGTAAAGGCTTTAAGAGCAAGTGAAGCCGATGCCTTTTTACAGGGCATGGGCCAGACACAGGCCGAAGAACTTATTTACGGCGACCATGGAAGAAACGAAGCGGAAATTAACGGACTAGCGGTAAGGCTTAATAAGCTTTCCAATAAAAACGTTATGAACGCAGGAGGAAGCGGCAATAAGTGCACATCAATCTATGTTTGTGCAGTAGGCAATAGGTTTGCTCACCTCATTTACCCGCGGGGCCGAAAGGACTGCGGAGTTAAAACGGAAGACAAGGGCCTTCAAGACTGGCCTATGGAAAATGGCAAGGTAATGCCGGCCTATGTACAATTCTTTTCAACACATTACGGACTTTCAATCGCTCATCCTGATGCCGTTAAGCGTATTTGTAATATCGACAACACGGTACCGGGAGATAAAATCGTAGAAATGATCCTTGAAGCTATGCTTAGGTTACCGCAGGGAGCTCAAGGCGTATCTATCTATTGTAATCAGGATATGCTGGTAAAAATCGACAAGGCCGCTTGGAGCAAGGGCAATGCCGTATTTACCAAAGAAGATCCGTGGGGAGACATGATAACCCACATCAGAGCAGGAAGATGCCGAAGGGTTGATGCAATTCTTTCAACCGAACAAGCGCTTGTTTAATCGGTAACGGATAATGGGTAATTATTCCGATTACCCGTTTAATAAAATATTTTTATAAGGAGTTTTTATATGAAATTTGGAGAAGCATTTGAACAGGTAAAACAAGGGAAAGGTATGAGATTACCGCATTGGACAGGAGATGTCATTATTAGAGCTCAGTATCCTGATAAACATTCTAAAATGACAGCACCTTATCTTTATGTTGAAAGTAGACATGGAAGGGTTCCGTGGAAGGAAACAATGATCGAGCTATTTTCAGAAGAATGGCTTATTGAAGATTAAATCTTATAAGGAGAAAAAAAAATGACTAATCTTTATTTGGATAAATGCTTGGAGCTTTCAAGCGATCAGGCAATTACAACAACGGCAGAAAGTCAAAATGCTATCGATTTTGGTGTGGACTCTTGCAGTGCAGACGGCAAGAGAATTGATTTTAGAATCAAGGAAAAGTTTGTAGGAGGTACATCCTTAAAGTTTATCTTGCAGGATAGTGCAAACGGTACAAGCTTTGAGGATAAGCTTACCTCGCCCGTTTTTAATACTGCAGCATTGGTTGAAAGCCAAAAAGAGCCCTTGTATTCTCTTGTTATCCCTAAAGGCTTACGCCGGTACATCAGGGTTAAGTACGAAGTGAACGGCACTTTTAGTAAGGGCAAGATTCACGCAATTTTGAACACGGAAATGTAAGGAGGTTTTTATGCCTAGAAGAAAGAAGACAGAGGATGAGGTAAGGGAAGAGTTAAAAGCCGCAAATCCTCATTTTACCGATGAGCAGATTGATGAACTTTTAGCGGAATCTTTTGACCAGGGCGATACCGAAAAGGATGAACCCTTAACCGGAAGCGGTACAGAAGCAGCAGCTTTAAAGGCCGAAATTGAAGCCGAAAGGCTTGCACTCGAAAAAGAAAAAGAAGCCCTAGCCTTGGAAAGATCAGAGCTTGAAAAGGACAGGGCCGAGCTTGACAAAAAGCTTACAGGCTTAGGTGAAAAGCTTGATACGGCTTTTACAGGCGAGGAACAAGAGTATGTTTGCAACACTGCATGTACTTTTGACGGCGCCTATTATAGGGCCGGCGATATTTTGGTTACGAGCAAAGAAGTATCAGAATTCTTTGATCCCGTATAGATTGATTACTTTTGAGGCAATAAGGCGTGAAAAAGATTAAAAGTTCTTTCTCCTCACTTAACTTTTATTTTGATTAACGCCTTAAAGCCTCATCTTTAAAAAGAGGTGAAGGGATGAATATAGATAGACAGTTAGCGAACAGGGCCTTATCGGCCGTCGGAGAACCTCAATTAAGTGAGACGGACACAACCTCTAAAAGTTTTTTACTTATCAAAAAGTTTTATTTACCTACCATGTTGGAAAGCCTTGAAATGGTTCCGTGGACTAGCGGAAAAAAAAGAAAGAAATTAGAAAAAGATTTATCGGAAAATTACACCGACTATTCGGGAGCTTTTAAGCTGCCTATAGATTGCGGGAAAATTATAGAGTTAAAAGATAAAAGTTATTATATCGTTGAAGGCAAAACGCTTTATACGGATTCAAGCGATGCGGTTTTACTTTATATTACAAACGGGAAGTTACCGGAAGGAACGGGAAATGTTGACGATGATTTTCCCGATTACGATCCGCCCGAATATGAGGCTATGTTTTATCAAGCCTTCGAATTAAGGCTTGCAAGTAAATTAGCCTTGGAATTATCGGGTAAGCCTGAATTACATAAAATGCTTTTACAGGAAGCTGCAATGATTGAAGAAGCAGCTTATAGAAATACAAAGACTTTAAGTGCAGGAAAGAAAAAAGGTAATTCCTGGTGGATCGACTAAAAATGAGGCGTATATGTTGATTACGAATTTTGCAGGCGGAGAGGTTAGTAAAAATCTTTATGGACGTATCGATTTACCTATTTATCAAAATAGTGTTTCACGCCTTGAAAACTTTGATATTATGCAAACAGGAGGAATTAAAAGACGAGGCGGAACCGAAAGGATAGGAAAGCTAAAAGGTTATGCACGCCTTATTCCGTTTATCGTAAACAATACCTTATCTTTTATTTTTGAAATAGGACCCGAATATATCCGTATTTGGAAAAACGGAACGCTTCTTACTCTTGCAGGTTTTCCTGTAGAGTTTACCCCTACCCCCGATTTACCGCTTTATCAAAAAAGCGACTTACAGGAAATTCAATATGCTCAAACCTATGATAGTCTTTACTTGGCACACAGGTATTATAAGCCTTATGTAATAAAATGGCAGGGAGGCGATACTTTTACATTTGGAAGCCTTAACATTACCGGCAATGCTCACAAGCTGCCGTTCCAAGGAAGCGACAACTACCCTGCTTGTGTTGCTCTTTTTCAAGGCCGGTTATTTTTTGCAAGCACGATAAGGGAGCCGCAGAAAATTTGGGCCAGCAAAGTTTTTGAATACGAAAACTTTACTTATTTTGATACAATCGTTTCTAAAACTACACAACTTAAAAATCCTGACTTGCGTATTTTTAGTGCAAGAGCAACAAAGGATAGTGATATATTAACCGAGCTTACGAAAGATTTTACGGATATCGCAAATATAACGGATTATTACGTATCAGGACATAAGGGTATACCTAAAGATACTAAGGTTTTATCGGTAAGCTCGGACACAATGAAGTTATCAAAACCTGCAACAGTCGATAAAGAAGATATAGTCTTATCCATTCATCTTTGGAAAAATGCAGACAGCCCGCAGGCAGATGATTACAAGGACATAGAAATAATTAACAATGTTACAGCCCCCGATCATGCTTTTTATTTTGAAATAGGAAGCGACAAAAACGACAAAATAAAATGGATAACCCCATCGAAAGATTTGATTATAGGTACTGAAAGCTCAGAGTGGATTATGAGCGAAGGCGTTACGGCCCAAAGAATAGAGGTACAATTACACAGCCGGTACGGGGTTGCGGATTTTCAAGGCTCTTTAATAGGACGATCGGTAATTTATATAGGACAAGGAGGCCGTACTTTAAGGGATTATGCTTATGACTACCAAGAGCGTACCTATAAGTCTATTGATCTTACACAGGCAGCATCGCACCTGCTTATCGAAAGTAAGGCGGTAGATTTTGATTATACAAACTCGCCCGTACAAAAGATTTATTTATCGCGTGAAGACGGAACGGCTTGCGTTTTACTTTACGACAAGAATACCGGTATTGCAGCGTGGAGTAAGATTATTTTAGGGAACGGAAAAATTAAAAATATAGTTACGGTTCCGGGCCTTGAAGGATTTGATGATGTTTATTTTGAAGTTGAACGAGGCGATAAATTCTATCTTGAAAAAATTGCAGAAAAAGAAAGAGATAAAACAATTTACCTTGACTCATTTAGTAAATACAACGCAGAAACTGAAGCGGATGAATACGAGTTATCAAGCGTATTTATCCCTGACGGAAGAAAGATCTTTAAACTAGCAGAACTTCCTGATGAATATAAAGATTTTTCAAAAGAGATGTATATAGGTTATGAATATACATCCATAGTTGAAAGTTTACCTGTTATTAACAGCGCAGACAACAACAAAAAGCGGATTGTAGCTTTATTGATAAGATTCTTAGATTCTTATTTACCGCTTGTAAGTCAGACAGAAACAAGGGATCAAACTATATATGAGGATGAACCTTTTAGCGGTGTGGTTGCAGTTCCTGTTGAGGGGAATTTTAATAGGGATGTTTTTTTTAAACTTGAAATGAAAAGGCCGGAGCGGTGTGAGATTTTGGCCGTTAATGCTAATTTAGCTTAAAGGAGTGTTTTACATGGGGTTAATGTTAGGATTAGGCTTAGCTTTTGGTGCTTTAGGTGCAGGGTTTAGTATTTTTCAAGGCTGGAATAGAGCTCAGGAAGAACAAGCCGAAATAAGTGCCAGACGTGAAGAAGAAAGGCGCATGCGGGAAGCTCAAATTGCAGAACAAAGAGCGGCCGCAGAAAGAGATATAAATTATGCAAAGTCCGTTTTTAAGATAGAACAAGAGGACGCTTTTAGAAAGGCAGACGACATATGGCATCAGGGCGAGCGTATAGACATGAGAGCAGACCTTGACGAAACCTTAACAGGCCGAGCCTTTAATCTTGCGATAAAACAAAACAACGCTCAGGATGAGAACCTTTTACATCAAGAGCAACGAGGAAAACAGAATTTTCAAAACACACAAGGCTCTTTTAAGGCTGCATTGGGTACAAGCGGTGTAAGGGCCGGAGCTAATTCAAGCGAGGCTTTATTAAGTCAAAATGAGGAAAATTTTAATCAGGATCTAGCCCTGATGAAAACTCAAAGAGAAACTCAAAAGGAAATAAGCCTTATGAGTGCTTTCAGTAATTTAAAGGGCAGTATGTTTAGGATAGATGAAGAGAGAGATGCCGCCAACAAGGCCTTTAGGGATTCAAAGCAATTAAGGGCAGATTACTCTGAGGGCGGACGAGCTGTCAATTTGTTTAATCAAAAAATAGCAAACCGCAGAGCCGACTTAGAGGGAAGTATAGATTTGCAAAACCTAGGCGGATTTTTTAAGCAGCAGGCTATGCAGAGGGCTTATGACAGAGCCGAGTATTCTTTTTTGGATGGATTAACAGACCTTTTTGGCGGATTTGGTTCAGGTTGGAATTTTGGAACAAGCATTGCAGGTTTTGCTAATAAGTGGGGCGGCGGAAGTTTCGGCGGTGGAGCAGGAAGCTTTGGAGGCACGGCCGCAGCTCTATCAAATTACCAAAGAAAACACAGAAGCCCTTATATGAATATGTTAAAGTAGAGAGGTTTAAGTTATGGGTAGACGGGGAATTTTTGATGCTTTTCAAGCAGCCTCCGGGGCTGTTCAAGGTGCTTTGAATGATATTGATAAGGAATTACAGTTAAAAGCTCAAATGGAAGTGCAGGATGCAGCCCTTAAAGATATGGAGGCTTTTAATCAATTTACCATTGATATGCAGAACAGTAACGACTGGGAAAACTACGAGAAAAATTGGGAAAATTTTAAGGTTAATGTTTATAACGATACTTCTAAGGGTTTATCAAGTCCTTTTGCAAGAAGAATATACGACAGTCAATATAAAAATGAAGAAATGAAACAAAGGCTTTTAGTTAAAAGCATTGCAAATCAAAAGATGAGAACTCAAGATTTTACTAAGGGCTTTGATTATATAAACAATGTTATATTGAGCAATTCTTTTGCAGATAAAGAGGAAATGGATGAAACCGGGAATAAATTTATTAAAACCGGTAGTCAGCAAAAAAAGGAATTGATAGACACTAAACTTCATACCATGTATGAAAGAGGATTATTAAGCTATGATCAGCTTAATCAAAGCATGAGGGATTCTTATGCAAACCTTATGAATCACGACATGGTAACTTTTGGAAAAAACTTAATCGATAAGGGCGCTTCGATTGATGAGGTAACATCCAAATTACAAGAATACAAAAATGAGTTTGTTACAGTTGCAGGAGGCAGAATTACGGAAGAAGCCGTAAAAGGAAAAGCAACGGAGGAAGTGGAAAGATATTATTATAAACAAAGAAGTATAAAATGGCAAAAGGCAGAAAAAGTTGAGGCTAATAACTGGACTAATATTTTAACTACAGTACAAAATGGAGACTATGCAGGGGCTAGAAGTCTTGCCGAAAAGAGAATGAATATTTTACAAAATATTCAAGCACAGTCGGGAGAGCCCATAAATCCTGATACAGCGGTTTCATATACTCAAAAATACTATGACTTTTTACAAAACATAGACAAATATATAAAATCGGGAAGCCCCCTAGCTGCATTGGGCTCTATGGATATGAAAAAATTCGCTGCCGTTTATGCGGAAAAATGGAAGTATGGAATAAACGCCTACGATGGGAGCGGAACAAAGATTCATATCAGTGCAAGAGATATGAAAAATCAGATGTTAAGCGATATCAATAAAATTGCCGAAATGAAAGGAATCCCGCCGGAATATGTTTATCCGGGCATCATAGAAGAATTTTATAAGCAGGTAGAAGATGCTTTACCGCCGGGATTAAAAGACCCCGTAAAAAAATACAAAGAAACATATGAGACTCTCAGAAAAGCTCAATTAGGTGTAGATAAATTACCGCCTGCAGAACAAAAAACAGCATTAGAAAATGCAGGAAATTTTGTTGAAGGGTTATTGAATATTGTAGAAAAATCAAGATATACGGATTTAGACGAGAAAAGCTTATTGTCTTTAATGGAAAAGCAAACAGGCAAATCTACAGCGAGTATGTTTGATGCACATACGGGTTCAAGCGGTGCCTTGTGGTGGAAAAAAGAATCAGCCGAAAACTTAGGCAAGGTAGTAGCAGAAACAACCCAACCGGGAGTTATTACACGGGATAGAAACGGAACTGTAGTTATCCGAGAAGAAGCCAGGCCGGCCGTAGCAGCTCATGAAAACGATTTAAGACGGGAAACAGCGATTGCTCTAGGATTGAATCCTAACAATGAAAAAGATATAGGTAAGCTATCTATATTCTATGATACAGAAGCAAATAGAATTTATTGTACAGACGGAAAAACGGCATCCTACTTTGAAACCAATAAAAACGGCGAGGCTATATTAAAAACTGTTGATTGGAAAACTAAAGAAGCGAAAATTACGGAAAAGTTATCTGAAGAAGTCAGACAGGATAAAAAAGATGCAAAAATAGAAGCAGAGAAAAAAGCGATTGATAAACTAACCCATTCCAGTTTTAAAGCTGAAAGCATACAACGGGATATTAAACCTTTTTATGATAAGCTTAATACTCAAGAAGATAGGCAACGCTTTTTGCAATTATATAACGCAATAAATCAAAGAGAAAAAGATAAAAATATAGGTAGAGGTTACAAACTCAATAAAGATGAAGTCATTCAAGCCTTCAAAAAAGAAATTTCACCGGTTGATATAATCAATGAAAGTTTAATTAAAACTATGAGTCCTAAAATAAAAGCAGAATATGATAAATTATCGGATGAAGAAAAAATAAGGTTTATTGAAAGTTATAAAGAAAAAAAGAAAGACTTTAGACAATCAAATAAAAACATGAGCAGTTTTTAAATAAGGAGATAAAATAATGAGTGATTTTAATGACATAATCTTAGGACAAAATCAAGGAAGGCGAGGACAGACGACTTATCACTATTTAGATTTTGGAAAACCTAACACTGTTTTTGATAATAATAGATTACAAAATAAAAATGCCGATTTATCTTTTTTAAACACGCAAAATCAGATAAGAGAAATAGAGGAAAGAGAAAAAAAACGAAAGAAGAATCAAGATAGGTATTTAATCAATTTGAGTGATGAAGAATATGAAATACTAAATACGGCGATTGCAAATGCTGAAATACCTGAAGATGAAGCCTATAGATTTGCTTCTGCATATAAATATTCAAAACAATTTAACATGCCTTTATCCTACACATATGAACACTTGGAAGATTTGAATAACTGGTGGTTAGGCCCTGTCAAAAAAACACCTCAAAGCGCTTTTACTTCCATAGTCAATAGTTTTTCTTTAGGAAACAACACCGTAAAATTAGGCGGGCTTGGAGCCCAACTTTTAAAGGCAGAACATAACGGCGATGTAAAAGAAATTCAAAGGTTGCAAAATGAAATAAAAGAGATAGAAGAAGATAATGAATATCTAAAAGATGATATGCCCCGTACATGGTTCACCAAGTTATTACAATCAGGAGCACAAACGATCCCTTTTTCGGCTCATGTTTTTATTCCTTCTGCTTTAGGTTCTATAATTGCACCAGGAATAGGAACGGCTGCAGGTTTTGCCCGATCTATGGAAATGCAGACAGGACTGGAATATTTAGATTTGAAAAAGGCAGGAGTAAAACCGGAACTTGCTAAAAAAATGGCTGTAATGTCGGGAGGCTTACAAGCAGCTATTGAAGTGTCTTTAGGAAATGTTGCAAGTATTACAGGCAAGGGATTGGGAGCGGATAAGATAGTCAGTAAAATGATTACAAGACTGAACGCCAAAGGAACAATGGGAAATATTGCTAAGGGATTACTGCATTATGGAGTAGATACATTTAGTGAAGGAGTTGAAGAAGCAGTACAGGAATTAGTAAGCGCAGGTAATAAGGAATTAGCCGCCGTTTTACAAGGGGAAGGTGTCGAAACGGACGATGCATGGACTATTGCCGGTAATGTTTGGGAAAGTTTTAAGGGCGGTATTGCTGCTTCTCTGGTGTTGGGAGTCCCGGGGGCCGTAAAGTATACAAATGCAAATGTGCAGGAAGCAAGCAATTTAAAAAAATCGGCAATAGTAAATCCTTCAAAAGAGGACTTTATCAGAAAGAATAAAGATAATGTTATGTTTGAAGGCATGACTGATGAAGATAAAAAAGAAAACCTTGACAATATCTATGAAGCACAAAAGCAAGCCCGTGAAAGTTTTCAAAAAGCAAAAATTAACGATTATGATGAATGGCTTCATGAAAACGCCAGAATTGAAGGCGAGGAAATGAGGGATAAGGAAGGTAATATAATCTATGAAACAGACGAACAAGGAAACATCATAAAAGAACAAGATGAAAACGGAGAAGAAAAGCCCGTACCCAAAAGATGGGGCAAGGCAGCCGATGTTGTAAGACATGGTGATAGGCTTTATATTACAGAGGGGCAAAGACACGAGAAAGCAAACGGGAATATAGAGGGCGAGTATATAGTGGGAGACCCCACGCAGGAAACCGAATATAACGATTACGGACATATTTATTATTCCTTTGACAAGGAGAAAAACACCGTAACGATTAAAAATGTAAGAGTTCAAAGCGATGAATACCAAGGCATTATAAAAGAATTTGTAAGAGACTTTGGAGAGAAATTTGAGGGTGCAAAAATTGAATGGAATCCTAAAGGTGAAACTTTACAAAAGATTAAGGCTGAACTTATAGCCGAAAACCCGAACGGAAAAGAAAACGGCCTACAGTATTTTACGGAAAACACAGACAGAACAACTATCGACCAAAGGATAAAGTTTGATGAACAATTAAAAAAAGTAAAACCCGATATGACTGCCGAACAGCGGCAAATGGGGTATGAACTTGTTAAAAGTTTTGCAGAAACGAATTTTAAAGAGAGTGCAGATGAATATATAGCTAAAACTTTTGCAGAAAATTTTTTCACTGATGAAAAGTTTGAAAATATGGACGAAGCTGCAGCACAGCAAGGTGTAGATCCCTCCGATGTAAAAGGAGCTACAACATGGAAAAATATAGACGGTTATGCCAGAGCCGTTATTTATTTAAGCAAGAAAAGCGATTTTTCTACACTAGCGCACGAATTAGGGCATGTCTTTTTGGAGACCTTACCGGAAGAATTAAAAACCAAAGCCGCAGCAGCTTTAGATGTACAAAACGGGCAGTGGACGGCTAAAGATAAAGATAACTTTTGTTATAGTCTCGAAAGATACTATGTTGACGGCAAAGCCCCTACACCTGAATTACAAACTTTGTTTGAAAAAGCCGCCGATTTTATTTTAAGGGTATATAAAGCTATCGAAAATATGTTTGTAACCGAAATCAGTCCGGAAATTAAAGAAGTATTTGATGAAATGCTGGGGAAAAAAGAATCGGGAATATATCAGGCTGAAACACGGTTTAATGAAGCAGAACAAATAAAGCAATCAAAGAAAAACACTACAGGCAAATATCCATCTGTTGAAGATTACGAAAATAACAAAATAAGCGAAACAGAAGAAGATAAGGCCCTAGATGATACGGCTTTAAAAGAAAAGTATAAGGCTTATGCAAAAGAACATTTTCAAGGTAATACCTACCATAATGCAGACACAAACCTTGATATAAGGGTATCAAGGGATATTATAGGTGAATGGAAAGCTAAAACAAAGAGCCGAGAACAAATAATCTCTATGCAGCTGCTTGATAAAATGATTGAAACAGCAGTAGAAACGAATGCAACAAAAGACAAATACAACAAAGAATATACTACAAGTATAAAATATTTTGAGACAGGTTTTACCGTCAACGATAAAACATATAAGGCTCATCTTACCGTTAAGGAGATACAAGAAACCGATAATAAGGCTTATCATTATTATTTGGAAGATGTCAGTTTTGAAGATATTTTTGTAGATCAGATAAAAAAAGAAGCCGCGCTCAGTCCTCTGGCCCCCTTAAATGAAAGAGGTAACCAGCCATTATTGCACGGCTCCGATAACAGTATACCTCAAAATGCCGAAGCCGTCAATACAGAAAAGACAGAAAAAGGAAAGATAAACGAGGCATACGAAAAGGCGACGCAGGCAGCACGGGAAGCAATGCAAAACAGCATAAAGGCAGCAGAAGAACGCAAAGAGGATATAAGATTAAACGGGGCACAGTATGAAGCTGAAACTATCGAATATTATAAAAAGTATCATCCTGATCTTGATGATGAGGCTATAAAGACAAAAATACAGGAGGAAGCAAAAAGATCACATACAAGTTATGAGGAGTTTAATAGAAACAGGGCTCTTGAACAAAGACGGCTTAACGAGATGGGAGATGTATTTTTTCAAACAGAGCCCACAAAAGAAGAGTTAAAAGAAATCGACGATGTCAGATCGAAGTATGAGAATACGGATAAATGGCTGAAAGCTCCGAACGGGGAAGATACTAATTTAGACGAGGATCAATGGTTACAGGTTAGAACAGATAGCTTTAAGAAGTGGTTCGGCGATTGGGAAAATGATTCTGAAAATTCAAGTAAGGTAGTTGATGTAAATGGTGAGCCTTTAGTTGTGTATCATGGGACACGTCATGAGTTTGATACTTTTAAACAGAACGGAGGATTTAGTCAGGGTAGCTATCTAAATAAAGATCAAAAAGCCTTTTTTTTCGGAAATTATGAAGTTGCAGAAATGTATGGAAACGGCATTATTATGCCTGTATTTTTAAATATTCGAGATGCAAATCATATTGATGTTGAATATGAAATAAATGAGCTGTTATCAGGTGAAGGATATGACAGTGAAGAAGAAGCCGAAGAAGACGGATATCCTATTAAAATTTGGAAAGGAGAAGAAAGAAGAGAGCTTGAAGCAAATGACAGTGCAACCGCTTATTTTGACTACTACGCACAAGATATTTATGAAAACGCAAAGGAAGATGAAAGAGACGGTATTATAGTAGACGGCACCGATGGTTCACATATATACATTGCTTTTGAATCCAATCAAATAAAATCGGCCGTAGATAATGAGGGTTCTTTTGATGCCGGAAATGATAATATCTATTTTCAAACAGAGGTAGAAACCTATAAGGATACGGCCGAGGCTGCGGAATCGGGAGGAGAAGAAGCTGCGAGGGAGCATTTAGAAAGAATTGTTATTGGAGAAAATCCAAGTGAAGCCTATAAGTTTTTATATTCAAATAATGAAGAAAGGGCTAAAGCTGATAAGGCTTATAGGGACGCTTTATCGCCTGAGCTTGAAAAAGCTTTACAAAAAGATTTAAAAGACGAAAACGTTAAAAACGATACATTCCTTAAAATGATGGAAAACCGTGAAGCTATTCGCGAGTTTATGAAAGCTTATATAAAAGCAGAAAATCAAGGCTTTACGGAACTAAAAAATTTAATGCAAAACTCAGACGGGGCATTTTCTACAATCGCATACCAAATAACAAACGGTAAACCTTTAACCGAAAAACAGTATAATTTAGCCTTGAATTATATTAAAGAGGATTTACAAGGCTTTAGAAATATTTTTGCAGAACTTAACGGATTTACTGCTTTACGAAGTTTAACAGAAAAAGAGAAAGCATGGGCTGAAACTTACGCAAAGGCGGTTAGTGAAAATCATGCAGAGGAAAAACATAAGCCTAAGTCCAGGGCTGAAATTCAAGATGAGATGTTTGTTGAGGAAATTGAAGATACTGAAAAAGTATATGAATTTATAAAAGAAGCGGCAAATATTTACTATTTTGATTTTGATAACTTTAAGCCGGCAGACGAGCAAGAAGCGGATTACCGTGATGATTTAAAACGAAAACAATCAAGAATAAATAGAGAGATGAAAAATCACGCATGGAAAAGCCAAATGTCAAATGCTTTTAGAGGCAAGAGTTTTTCCGAAAATTCCATTAAAAATATTCAAGGGCAAATGAGAAATAGTCCTCGCTCTTATCGTTCTCTTTATGCAGATATCATGGGCCGTGAAGATATGAAAGTTAAAGATGCCGATACAACCGATGCAATTATTACTACAAAACTTAAAAGTAGGCCTGATATAGGTATTAAGTTGGATGAATTAAAACTTGAAAATATGAGACCTGCAGAAAAGCAACGACTTCTTAAGGCAATCAATAATAAGGAAATGGAAGATCGAATCAATAAGGGAACAATCACAAGTGAGGACATAAAACAGATAGAAGAACTTATCAAAGAAAAAAATAAAAATATAAAAGAGCTTGAAAAACATATTGCCGAATTAAAAGAAGATAACGCATACGATAGCCGGATTATTCACAATTTGGAAGAACAATTAAAAAATGAAAGAATAAATAGAAAAGTCTTAACCGATACGGTTAAAGCCCGTGATGTTGCTTTAAAAGCAGTTATGAAAAGAATAAACTTAAAAGTATGTAACGCCGAAGAAGCCGAAGCCTTAGCAGCAGTTCAATGGTTTTTAAAAAAAGAGGCACAAAAAGCTTTAAATGCAACAGTAGATAAAGATGATCCCAGAATAAGGGAAGCTTATGCACTATGGTCAACAAGTCAGGAATACCGGCAAACATTAGGTAGAATGTCAGGAAACAAAAAAGGCTGGGAGACTTTAAGAAACCTTCTTGAAAATAAACCTATCGGAGAATGGACGGCCGATGATAAAAAACTCGCACGAAGACTAATACCGGCTCGCAATAAGTTTTTTAGCCTGGGTATCTATAACCGTACCGAAAAGAACTTTTTAGACATGAAAACAGAGAATTTAACGGATGAGCAAATAGAAAAACTAGCCTCAACCGTTTTACCTGAATCAATGCTTGCTAAATTAAAACACCAGCCTTTAAGTCAATGGACTGTTGATGAGCTTATAGACTTAGCAAAGGTTATAGAAAAAACTTATAGAGAGGGGCGACAAAAATATTCTGCAAAAAAAGCAACAGAAAAATTTGAAGCTGCTTTAATTAGAGATATGGGTATAAAAAACTTTATACACAAAAAAGGATTTGATGAAAAGGCAGCAACTTGGAGCGATGCGGAAAAGCAAAAAAAAGGCGGCTTACAGAATTTGAGGTTAAAATTAAAGTATGCAGCCATGAGGCCTTACGCTTTTATAGAAATGCTTGACGGCGGAAATCGAGGCGTTCTATATGACTTATTGGAATTTGAACAGCGAGAATGTTACAATAGGTTTAAAGCAGGAATGGATACCCGCTTAAGTAATTTTAACGAGTTCATGGAAAAGAACGGATTAAAAGTTGCAGACCTAGAAAAAAAAATATTGTTTGAAAATTTTTATGTAGGAAAAGATAAAAAGGATTTAACATTAAGTGTAAGTGAGATAATAGGAGCTTACCTTGCCGGTTTTGACGAAAAGAGCCGAGCCGCCGTCCAATACGGAAACTTTGCAGAGCAAGACGAAAGAGATATTGCTAAGCAATCAAACAGCTATGGAGCATTAGATACTTTTTCCGAAATGCGATACGGCAGGGTTCTTGAAAAAGCAGAAGACCTAATCCGGGGCGATGAAAGGATTAAAAACTTTGTAGATTATTTAAAAAAAGAATACAAAGCCGAGGGTATCAGATTAAAAGACCACAACCGCACTGTAAATAATATTATCACAGAAATAAGAGATGATTACTTTCCAATGTTAAGGCTTGATGTATCAGGAGAGGAAGACGCTCGAAAAACTCAAAAAAAGATTGTGGGAGAGCACGCAACAGGCACAAGGCACGGTATAGAAAAAGGACAGACTAAGGCGCGTATTGATATAGGAAAAGGCAATCAATCACCTATTAAGCTGAACGCAGTAAATACGTTTTTAGAAAGTATAGAAGCAAACGAAAGACTTTATGCTTATGACAAATATGCTCAAAAATTAAACAGGGTTATAAAAGGTTATGATTCAAAACAATTTAGGAGAACTCTTGAAACAGCCTACGGAAGCGAGGCGTTAAGGTACCTTGATAAACAGGTAAATACGATTATAGATCCGACAGCCGGAAGGGTTTATTCCGATACGGATAAGATGTTAAGAATGTTACGGGGTAATACGGCAGCCGCTTATCTAGGCTGGAAAATGTCAGGTATTATAAAGCAAGGCTTAACAAGCCCTGCTCCATTTATGCAATATGTCAATCCCATATCTTACGCAAAGGCAGCCTTAGATTTGACAGTGCATAATAAGGAAATGATGGAATTTATTCATTCACATAGTAAACTAATGCAGGACAGAAGCTTTGATATGATGCAGGGTATAGTAGATGAACTTGCAAAAGAAGCTAAGACTAAGGGCGGTAAAGCCATTACCAAATTACAACAAAAAGGCATGGAGGGCTTAGAGTGGATAGACAAGGCTTGTGTTGCTCCGGGTTGGCTTGCAGCTTTTAGAGAAAAAAAAGCAATGCTTGAAAAAGAAAACTCAAACCTTGAAAAGCCATTAACCGATTTAGAAATAGATTTACAAGCCACGCAATGGGCCGATGATGTATTGGTAAGAACTCAACCGTCAGGAAGAGCTGAGGAGTTAGCCCCACTTTTTAGAGAAGGCGGTGAGGCTTTAAGAATGTTACTGCAATTCCAAAGTTCTCTTAATGTCATCTATAACAATATAAGGCATGATCTACCAAATGCAATTAAAAATAAGCAATATGCAAGAGCCGCAGGAATAATTACAGGTTACGCCTTAGCCGGTATTGCAGTGGGTGCGGTTACCGAAGGTTTTGGAGACGATGAAGATGAACCTGAAGATAAAATACGCCGAGGAGTTTTTTATGCCTTTACACAAGCCACGGACAGCGTACCTTTAATCAACGGAATGATAACAGGCTTTGCAGAAAAAGCAATCACAGGTAAGACAAAATATAGAGGCAACTCGAATGTGTTTGTTGCTGCAGAAAAATTTATAGACGGTTCAAAAGCTTTAACCGATGCAGATATTAAAAAAGCGGCCCAAAAATATTGGGAGGCATCAGCCCTTACATTGGGATTACCAACATCAGGAGTAAAAGAAGCCTTTTATGCAGGCGAGCAGATTATAAACAGTGAAGCGCCTAGTGCCTTATGGGGCAGGAGGAAATAATGAATTTACAATCAAATGATAAAAGCCATGAGGCTTTGACTGTAGGAAGTTTAAAAGTTTTAGGCAATATAGACAGCGGAATTATAAATTCTATTCATACACATTTACAAAGTTCGGATGCTGCACAGTCTAAGATCATTGCCGATATTGAAAAACTGCATGAGAATATATCGGCTGACGGGGTTATTACGGCGAATGAAAAGCAGATTTTAAAAAAAGAAGTGAGCATTATCGAAACGGAATATCCTATTATTTTACAAAAAGCAAAAAAAATCGAATCAGAGATAAATGCTTATAAAGCAGCTTTTAAGGCTTTAAGAGATTATCTTTTTGTAGAATTAAAAATCTTTGATGAGATGTCTGAAGCTTTAGAGGTTGATAGAGAGGCTTTTAATAAAAAATTTGCAGATTATTATAAGTCCAGGGCGGTACTGCAAGTTGCGAGTGATGCCGAAAATAATTTATCTTTCCCTCCCGACACCGACCTTTTAGGCCTCATCAACTTTGACGAAACTCCGCAGGCCCTGCCCGCCCCCGATCCATCATTTACCGCTTGGCAATCTAAAATAATCGAGTACGACTGCACGAACAGGGCAGAAATCAAAATGACTTTTGAAGAGGCCGTGAATAATGTAATTATTCTTTCAGGAGAATTAAAAAATGATTTTAAATTAAAACTTTTCTTTAACAAACAAAACGGCAACGGTGCAAAGCAGTATTTGATAGTTTATAAGTTGACAGGAAATTTTAATGTTACAATCGGAACCGAAGAAGCCGGCACAAACAAAATATCGCAAAATATAAATACCGAAACTTATGGGCTGGGCTGCTATGCAGTGGTGGATTTTAGAGGGAATGTGTGGGCATTTGAAGGTAACATCAAGCAATCTTTGATTGATGAGATTTTACAAAATACAGAAAACACGCTAAACAATACAGCCCTTCAAACAATAACAAATTTTCAAAACGAAGTAAATAGTTTTTTCATTACAGAAAAAAATAAAATGCTTCTCTTTATCCAAGAAAAAACAAACGAGCTGGAAAATGCTCACAAAGACCGCCTTATAAAAGAGTCAGGCCCTATCGGCGAAATTCGATACTTCACCGGCAAAAAATTTGTATATGGCTATTTGTATGCTAACGGCTATTCTTTTATCCCGGAACTTTACCCCGAATTTTATCAATTCTGGCTTGAAAATTTTGGGAATAAGAATAAGAAAAACTATCTGGGCTATGATGCTTTCGGCTATCCAAAACTGCCTGACTTACGGGGCGTAGCTTTAAGAGCTGTCGATGACGGCAGCGGCCGAGGAGGAGCTGACTTAGCTCTGGAATATCAAGGAGATGCAATAAGGAATATTAAGGGCCGTGTTGGCGTTCAGGGTAACGATGGGTACCCCAATGTTACAACTGGAGTATTTCAAACACTAGATACAGGTTATATTGACTCCGGAACATCTCAAAGCAGTAGTTACTTAAGACTTCTAGGATTTAATGCTTCAAAAGTCGTCCCTACAGCCGAAGACAATAGAGCTAAATCATACGGGGTATACCCCTTTATAAAAGTTATATAAGGAGATAAAAAAATGACAAATGAACAAATATTAGAAGCCGTTAATCGGCTTACGGAAACTTACAACGAGGTTAAGGCAGGCTTGGGGGAAGTTAAAAAACAAGCGGCTTTATTACAACCGCTTTACAAAAACGGTCAAATAATTTGGGACGGACGGGAAGATTTCCAAATGACGGACGAACCTATTACCAATTTAATTGGAGTCGGAACGCAGGCTATCACTAAATACGGGAAATGGTATGCCCAATACATGATTAAATTAACGGGGCATACCGTCATCTCAAATTGTGAAACTCAAACGCCTACAAATTATATTGTTGTAAAAATAAAATTGCCTGAAAATAAAGACGGTACATTTTTTATAAAATACGCAAACTCCGACAATTGGAGCCACGGGATTGCTACCGCTTGGATGTGCAATGCCGATAAAAGCATTAAAACACTTTTAGGGTCGCAGGTTGCCGATAAACACGCAGACTACGCCAAAAGCGTTGTTTTTAATCCTAAAAACCAAGACGCATGGGATTCAAGATACTACCAATGGATAGGGTTTAATTATAACAAAGAAGATATAATCAAAGATGATGAAGGCTATTCTTACATAGCCCTTTCCGGCTCTGTCGCAACTTGGAACATCGGGGGCTGGGCTGTCGCCGAAAGAAACACGGATTTCTTATGGACACCTGCAAGAATTTTTGATTTAGAATTCTATAATCCGGCAAGCAAGAGCACTCACAATTCACTATTTAGAGGGCTGACATTATCCCATTTTATTGCAAATAAAAAACACACTAATATAAAAATACCTTATTCAAAAACGGGAAATTTAATAATAGGAATATTTTGTAGCACTGATCATCTCACTCCGAATCCTGCTTTTTCAGGCTTTAAAACAAACACGGAATTTCCATTTGACAAAATTATTTGCGGTAACTTTGCAAAGATAAAACAACCCTTGCATGATTATCAATGGGGCTTTGTCCATGTTCCTGAACAAGAAGTTATTCAAAACACGGTAGAGATTAACGGCCTTAAACTTTTGCAGTTTAATATTGATGTTCCGGAAAACGAAAGACATTTTTATTTTGCAGGAATGTTTACGGAAAGCGAGGTGTAATCTATGGAGTCTATCAATTACGCAGGCGGAGCGAACATGACATTACCCGCCGATGCTCAATTTGTTCAAGGAGTATCGGGTAATGCTCTTTATTTACCGGCAGGTTTCGGAAAAGTAAATATTGCCGGTGATAGGAATGAGCTTACAATCTCTTTATGGAGGCAATGGGATGGAGTCGTTGAAGCAGACGACTATAGAGGTGTTTTTGCAACGGCAAATATTAAGGTTTACTTTGACCAAGGAACAGACCTTTTAACCGTTGAGCTTGAAGATACTAAAAAAGTAACCGACATCAAAGACGACCAAGAGCAAACGCACTGGTGTTTTTTGTTTGCAAAAAACAGTTTTTTCAAAATCTACAAAAACGCCGAATTAAGAGCGGAACTTACCGCAGGGAACGACCCCGTGGATTTTTCCGAAGGGCTAAAGCTCGGAGGAGGAAGAACACACGCTACTTTTGACGAGTTTAGGTTTTATAAGAAAGTTGTAACAGAACCTGAAATAAGAGGTCTATACTTTCTTATAACCAAAGGCACACCGGTACAGCAGCTTGAAAACATCATTGCAAACAATACGCCTAGATACTTAGGTGTTGTGGAAACAGTACCTTCTACACGGACGGCCATTATTACCAAAGGCGAAAAGCTCGGAGCCGTGGACGCTAATCCCGGAGACTGGGTGCTATCGGGGAAGACGATAGGCGGCTGGAAGGTTGGAGTGTGTTATAAATGGACGGGTGCTCAATGGATAAATTTAGAGCCGGAAGTAAACTATGCCGAAGCGTATCAGGCGTGTTTGGTACACATGTTTGAAATTGAAGAATTAAAACAACAAACGGGGCACTATGGGGCGTTGTTTGCTAAGGTGCTAGTCGCTCAAAAAGCGATGATTGATGAGCTTTTAGTCAATCAGGCATTTATTAAAAATCTTGTGGTTCAAAAATTAAAAATTGATACAGACGATACAACTAATCAGGATTTTGAAGCGTGGTTTGATGAGCTGAATGGGTTGAAGATTAGGAATAAGGGAGAAGAGATTTTTAAGATTGATACGAATGGGGATATATATATAAAGGGGGCTACTGTTACAGCAAATAAATTAATTGCACCTACACTAACAGAAGATCCTCAAAATGCCGTGTTTGGCGAAATATGGTTTAGAAAAGGAATATAATATGGATTTTCCCTTAACTGAATTTTCAAGGAATGTTATAAAATTTGGAAATATTGCAAAAATAAACACAAGAGGATATATTACAGGTGATACTGAATGTTTAAAAGATGAAAATATAAATTCTTCATGCAATTATGCGGTATGGAGCCCGGCTCCATCTGAACCTGTTTTTAGAATCTCTTTTGATAATGAATTTATTATGTATGGATTAGGTTTAACAATAGAAATGACTTGTAATGAAAATATTCCTGCATATGGAGCTATTTCATACACTACAGTATCAGCATCAAATGAGATACATGGGCCTTTTAGACTGGGTTCTGTATTTCCAAGAGATAGTAAAGGTTCAATATCATCTTATGATGAAAAGAATGTTAAATTTAAAGTCAAAGAACTTATTATAGGAATTTTTGGGTATGGAAGAACTATAGATGCAACCTTTACTTATAATTTTTATGAGTTACTTATTTATGAAAGACCTATAAAAGACAGCGGATTAAGAATAATGGGAAACAATAAAATTTTTAAACCTGCAGAAACAGCATTTCCTTCACCTCTATCATGTTTCCATAATGGAAAAATCAGACATATAATGCTTGTCAAACCTTTTTCACACTTTTCTTCAATTTTTAGAATAAAAACAGATAGCGGTATTTATATGATTTCAAATTTACAAGAATAAAACTTAGAATTGTAATTTTTTCATAAATTCATCATATCTTTATTTAACTTTTATAAAAATTTTATAACTTATGTAACAAAATTTTTTATTTTTGCTAAGATTAGTGTATGGACAAGATTAGCAGTATGCCGGCAATCGGCTGGGTGGTTATTTTGATAATCGGTATTATAGTAATTCCTCCTCTTTTTATTTTACTTTTAAAAAAAGGTGGGAAGATGTCCATCTTAGGGCAAACTATTGAAGTATATGAAGGCGGAAAAATTCAAAAGATAGATAGTATCGGTCTTATGTACCTGATGAAGGATAATTGTGAAAAGATTGAGCTTTTGAGAAAAGAACGAATCGAAGATATTTTGCCGGATTTATCTTATCTTTTGAGTGATATAAGCGTATTAGCCTGCTGTATGTATAGGGCTGAATCTATTTTAAACAAAAGGCTTTATAAAAACGGCTTTGAAGAATTAACTGTTGATTCTGTTAATTCTTATATAAAGCAACTCGCCGAAGAATTATTTATCAGACTAAATAAAGAGATTCTGATATCTAAATCTTGTACTACTCGTCCATTAAATGAGTTAAAAAAAGAAAAAATTTATTTTATCGCCCAGGATTTTACAAAAAGAGTTACTAGAATTTACTTAAAGGAGGTAAAAAGTAAAGCTGATATGTATTTAAACTATAAGCCTCTTTTTGAAAAAATTGGAGATAAGATAAGGGCCGATTTTTGCCGTGAAAAAATGGAAAAGAAATTGAAACAGGCTGAAAATTTGCGGGCTGTTTTAGAAAAACTGACAAAAAGAACGATTTAATTTTTGGAGGAAAAAGATGAGAATTGAAAAATGGGGCGTATTTGCCATTAAAGAGGGCCGAATTATAAAAATCAATAGAGATGCAAAGGCGAGTGTTTATGGTAACTACATCATAATTAAAGACCGGCAGGGCATAATCAGCAGGTATGCACACTTGAAATCGATAGCGGTTAATGTCGGGCAGACGGTTCAAGCAGGCGGTTTTTTAGGTATTATGGGCGATACAGGCCGTGGTATTCCGGGGCCGAATAAACATTTACACGTTAGTGTATATCCTGCAACAACTAAAGATCCATATATGGGTAAAGATGCAATCATAGATCCTAAAACTTATATTCTTGATGGAGGGATATATCCTTGCAACAGTAAGCCCAGTACCGATTTTCATCAGATGATTGGAAATCCGCCCTATCCGCATGAAGGCTTGGATTTTTCCGGCTTAGATAAAAACATAATCACAGGCTGGGAGTCCGGAACTTTTGAGATTAAAAATATCTTTGAAGAATTTAAAAAGGGGCGGTAAATGAAATATGACTCTATAAAAGATACATTGCTTCACATCAAAAGAGTAAATGAACTACTTCTACAATTTACAAAAGAAATTATTGATAGAGCAATACAACACGACAATTCAAAACTTCAAGAGCCTGAAAAGCCTTTATTTGACAAAATGACACCCTTATTAAAAGGGCTTACTTATGGAAGCGATGATTATAAAAAGGCTCTTGATGAATTAAAACCTGCACTTGATCATCACTATGCAAACAACTCCCATCATCCTGAACATTATAAAAATGGAATAGATGATTTTACTCTTGTAGATTTAGTTGAAATGTTTATTGATTGGAAAGCAGCAAGTGAAAGGCACGATGATGGGGATATTTTTAGATCGATTGAAATAAACAAAAATAGGTTCGGAATATCGGAGCAATTATGTAAGATATTCAAAAACACAGCTGCTAAAATGATGGAGGTGTAAATGGATGAAAAGAAGGTTTTTATTTTTATTATTTGTATTTTGCTTTTTACCAGCTGTCGGACAACAAGTGGAATACATGATGACAGAATCAGAGCTCATGAGGTTAGAGAGTCTGTTGGAGAAGTTAGAGAACACCAAACAGATGCAATTATCTCAAATACAGAACTTGGAAACAGAATTAAGCGAGGCTCGGAAATATCAAGAGAGCTTAACCAATCAATTAACGCAAGCGAGGTTATCTTTGAGGAAATCCGAGAAATCATTAGAAGAATACGAAAAAGAAAGCAAGGATTTGATAGCACAGAAGGAAGAAAAAATCCAGAAAAAACAAACGGAGATTGAGAGGCTAAAAACTAAAAATTACAGGCTAAAAATAGCTCTTGTGATTTTGTCTTGCATTTTAGGGCTTTTAATTTTAGGCGGTATAGGATTTTTTATTTTAAAAATGAAATTAAAATTTTTATAAACTAGGAGGTTTATATGAAAAATAAATTTATGTTTTTTGTGATCATTGGGATGATAATACTTTCAGTATTTATCATCAATTATGGACAAACAACTTTATTAGACTGCATCGGCGCAGCTATCGGTTTAGCGGGGGGAGCCTTGGCGGTATTTGATACCATCAAATACTCCCGGCGTAAGGTTGCACTTATACCGCTATGGATTGGAATTTTAATTTTAATAATTACCGGGTTTATACAGTTCAAGGGCGTGATTGTTCTTGCAGCTTTCGGGTTTGCAAGTCTTGGATTGTATATTTATTTCAGGTTAAAGGAAAAATAAAATTTTAATGAAAAGGGGCTGCTTAAAATGAAGCAGCCCCTTTATTTATGTAAGCATTATGTAAGCAAGTTTTATTTTAATTGTGTAAGTATATATTCAATATATACTTATAAAATCACAGATTAGATAAGCCCTATTGCCGCTAGCTTGTTTCAAAGGCACTCATTTGAGTGCCTTTTTTTATTGTTTATTATCATAATCCTAAAGAGTGTTTTTACATTTCTAAAACCTTTCTATCCTTGAGGCTAAAAAAGCATCTGCAAGCACAAGATAGATCATAGCTTCAATTACAGGAACAATTCGGGGGAAAAGGCAGATGTCGTGATTTCCTCCTACAGAAAGCGTAACTCTATCTCCTCTTTTATTAAAGGTGCCCTGGTTCATTTTTATAGAGGGAACCGGTTTTACGGCAAGTTTAAGATCTATTTGACATCCTTGCTCACCTTTTCTTCCGGCTTCATAATTGGAATTTAAGGGATAATCCATGTTGCAGGAAATACCGCCTAAAATGCCTCCCGAATAGTTTTTTGAAATTTCATTATTTTCACTGCCGGGAATAGAAGCCGAGTAAAAGCCGCCTCCTATTTCTATGCCCTTAACGGAGCCTATCGACATTATGGCTTGGGACAAAACCGCATCAAGCTTACCGAAAACAGGGGAACCCAAGCCCTCAGGTACATTTAAAATAGAACAAGACAAAATACAGCCTGCCGAGTCCCCCTTATAAGCTAAAGCCTTAAGCCTTTCAAAAATATTCTCAGGGAGCTCATCATCTTCTTTAATAGGCGTTTCCGCTTTAAGGCCTGCAATTTCTTCGGCTCTTACCCTCACCTCAATAGGTTTTTTATCCGTTTTAAGGGCAAAGACCTCAAGCATCTTTTTTGCAACAGCTCCGCCTATAACACGCCCGATTGTTTCCCTGCCTGAAGCGCGGCCCCCGCCTCGGTAGTCCCTATGCCCGTATTTTACCTCATAAGCATAATCGGCATGCCCCGGACGGAAAACATCTTTTAAGTTGTCATAATCCTTGGATGAGGTTTCATTATTTCTAACAAGAACGGCAATAGGACTTCCGAGGGTCTTACCCTCAAAAACACCCGAAAGAATCTCGCAGATATCAGTCTCGTTTCGGCGGGTAGAAAAAACATTTTTTATGCTGTCACTATCGTCAAACGAGTTTTTAGGTTTTCTGCGGTTAAGCTCTTTTTGAATATCCTCTGCACAAAGGGGAATTCCGGCAGGGCATCCGTCTATCACAGCCCCTACCCCGGCACTCCTGCTTTCGCCAAAACTTGTCACCGTAAAAAACCGCCCAAAAGAATTTGCCCCCATAACTTCCCCTATAAAAACTTTTTGCAGCAAAGTTTTTCGAATATGAGCTCATTTATCACGTGTTCTTTTTTTAAGCCCTTTTTTTCAAACTTTGTTGCAGGACGCCAGTTTTGGGCAGGAGCGAATTTTTCGTACTTGGATTTTAGATCGGGAGTTTCGCTCAACTGTTCAAAGGCATCTTCTGCATAATTTTCCCAATCTGTCACCATATAAATATAGCCGCCCTTTTTTAATTTTTTTGAAAGCAAATCGGTTCGAGGTCTTCTTACAAGCCTCCTTTTGTGATTTCGCTTTTTTTGCCACGGATCGGGGAAAAAAATGTGAAAGCCGTCAACACATTCATCATTTATCATATTCTCTAAAACTTCAATTGCATCATGTTCAATAATCCTTAAATTATTCAATTTTTTTTCTTCTATTTCGCCTAAAAGCTTTCCCACCCCGGCCTTAAAAACTTCAATACCAAGATAATTTTTATCGGGATTGTCCTCGGCAATTTGAGCAGTTGCAGTTCCCATACCGAAACCGATTTCTATGATTACGGGATTATCATTTTGAAAAAAGGTTTTAAAGTCTATCAGACTTTCGGTATATGGAATACACCACTTTTGATAAAAAGACTCATAATTTCTTTTTTGCCCCTCAGTCATCCGCCCTGTTCTTAAAACAAAGGTTTTTATAGATCTAAAATGAGGCGGAGCATCGGTATTTTGAGTAATTTCAGTACTATTCATTCTTTGATACTAATATAAACTATGGTACTTTGTCAAATAGGCTGTATTGCCTTGAGCATTTTGAGCCATACATTGAATATAACGGGAGTCGGGATACTTTTCGAGCAGGGGAGCGATAGAATCCTCGTATTTAGAACCTTGGGGCAAAATTTGAACAAAAAGCGGCTGTTTATCGGCTCCAGAAAGAATAAGAAAAAAAGTTCTAAACGCAGAATCTTCAGCAGCTTCAATCTTCCACCTTCCATCTTGAACCTGAAAAACAAGGGAAAGAGATGAGGGATTTTCAGGCTCTTTTAAGGTAAGTTTTTTTATAACCCTATTTCCCGACAGATCTTCCAGCACAATGGAGTATTCTCCTATGGGAATTTGTCCAAACGGAGAGGCTATCTTGTTGGAACCGGCCCAGAGCGTTTTTTCGGAATCCGAAGCTCTAAGCTGTGAGGAAGAAAAAAAAGAAGTATTTTCCCTGTTCAAAACCCATGTCAGACCGGACTCCAAATGGATCAGCTGTATGGAAGAGTAATCGTTTCTTCCGTTTTCATCCTTATACATTAAAAATACTGAAAGTCTTTCTTCAATTTTCCCTGAATCTGTTTCCATCCGTAGAATTTTTACGGAAAGCTCAGGTATCTCAGGTTTATCAAAGGAGCATGAAAGCAAAAAAACAGCAATAAAAAAAAACGAAATTTTTTTTGGATATTTTTTTTCTATGATTTTGTTCATTGAATTATCCGCATCATCTTCATGCTAAAACATAAAGGACATGTTCATCACTGTCAGATCCGTATCTTCAAAGCGGTTTGCACTCGATTCAAAACGGACATTTACCTTTTCGCAAGCATCATTTAAGTAAGAAATATAATACATTCCCAAATTTAAATCTTCGGAACCTTCAGGAAGAGCACGATAAAAGTCTATTAAAGAATTTTTGTCGACGTCTGCCATCTTTAAGTCATTTAGGTTTGCCCTGACGGCATCCGATTGTTCATTTTTACTGTAAAGGGTAACCTGAAGCTTGCCCTGTGTACCTATCGAGGCAGTGCCTCCGCTTCCCAACTTCCATGAAACAAATACCAGTTCTTGTTTTTTTTCAAGTTCGGCAACAAGCCGGCGGCGTATTTCGGGATCAAAGAGAGCCTCTTGGGGGTCATCCAGTTCAGGAAACAAGCTTACAGCTTCTTTCCGCAAATTCATGTTTTCTGCACTCAAGATCAATTCCATAAGCATTAAAGCTATGTACTCGGCTATCTTCGTTTTGTCCATGTATTCTGTAAGGGAAGTCCGTATTGTTTTTAGAATCAGATCAAAGTCCTTGTGCATCCTAAATTTAGTTATGATAAACCAAGTAAACGGGCGCATCATATTTAAAAATTTTTCAGCCAAAAAGAGCTGAATATTTTTTTCTTCGGGCGACAGGGCATTGTTCTTTGTTATAAAAGAAAAAAGAGGCTTTACTATTTCCTGTTTTGCTTCATAAATTACTTTTTCGTTTTGCTGCAATACATTAGCCAAAAATTTTTCGTTTATGCGGGTTTTCTCGTCAATTATACTTGCAGGATTTTGCCTGTTCCATTTTTTTATAACGGGAGAGTTTAAGATTTGTTTAAAAATATAATCGTCATATTGCTTATATAAAACCGAATATACTATAAGCTTTGAAAGGTCCATAACCTCCTGCCGTGAAGAAACGAATTCGGGTTTTGAGATTTCAATCTTTGAGATATAATCCACCAAAAGCAAGCGCTGAATAGTTTCAGGCATAAATTTTTCTAGAGAAATGCCGTATTCTTCGATATTTCCGGCAAGTTTAAATTTAAGGAGTTTTTTATTTCTTTTTATAAAGAACGTAGAACCTTCCTGAGTCAAAATAAGCTTTAGCGGAAGATCCAAAATTCTTTTCTTTTCACTTGCAGCCATAAAATCTCCTCTCCCCTATACTAACATACAATTAATTACATTTTTCATTTTAGCATAATTTTACGAAAAATTCTATAGGTTAATTAAAGGGATGAAAGTATCGATCGGATTTCCGATGCTTTTGAATAATTCGGATTTTTATTCAATACGCCTTCCAAAATAAGCTTTGCATCAGCCTTTTTATCCAAGCTTATGTAAAGTTTGCCCAGTTCATAATAAGCATCCCAGTTTTTAGTATCAACCTTTATAATCTGCTCATAAACGCTTACGGCATTTTCTTTTAGATCGGCAGAAATATAGGCGGCAGCCAAATTCTGCTTTGCCGTAATATTAAGAGGCTGGGTCTTTACGGCATTGGAGTAATGAGTAACCGACCTATTGTAGTCACCTTTTAAGCCGTATAACTTGCCTAAATTAGTGTTTACTTCAAAATTATTTTGTTCAAGCCTATAGGCAGCCAAAAGATTTTCTTCAGCTTCTCCGAATTTTTCCTCATCCAAATACATGCGCCCTAAGTTTATTCTGGGCTTAGCATAGTTTTTATTTGCAGAAACAGCCTGCGTGTAATAATCGTAAGCCTCAGATCTTCTTCCATTTTTTTCCAGAGTTAAGCCGTATGTATATAGGACTCTTGCATCCGCAGGCTTGAGCTTATAGGCTTTTTCGGCATTAGACAGAGCTTCTCCGTATTTCCCCAAATCAACCTGTACCGTTGCCAAGTTATAATAGGTTATGGCATCATCTTCACCCAGAGTGATAGCCTCCTTAAAGTGACGCTCGGCCAAATTATTTTGTCCCAAATCCGCATATACTTGAGCCATTTCCCGTAAGGCCGGAAGATTGGTAGGCTCATAAGAAAGAGCGTTTTTATAGTTTTGTACAGCCTGATCAAATTTCCTTTGAGCTTTGCGTATACGGGCCATTTCCAAAAAAGCTTTTACATAGTCAGGCTTTAACCTTACAGCTGAAGAAAAAGCTGAAAAAGCTTCATTTTCCAAACCCAGTTTTCTACATGCCATTCCCAAATTAAAAAAAGCATTATCGAATTTGGGGTTGGACTTTACGCTCCTTTCAAAAGAGGTCTTTGCTTTTTGATAATGCCCCCTTGCATAATATTTTTTACCAAGTTCATAATTGTATAAATAATTATCCGGGTCTAAGTTTTGAGCCTTTTCCAACTCTACAAATGCAACCTGGGGCTGTTTTTGAGCATCTGCAATTTGAGAATAAACATAATGAGCCCTTGCATTTTGCCCGTCGGCATTTACGGATTTTTTTATGTATGTATCGGCATCCGAGAGGGCTCTTTCGGCATCTCCGGTTCCTTCACGCTCTGCAGCATAGTCATTCAGGGCAGAAGCCATATCCAAATATTTTTTCGCGGTAAACGAAACTTCAGAATCGGGCATTTTAGCAGAGGCCTTTGAAAATATACTAAGGGCCGAATTAAGATTTCCGTTTTTTAAAAAATTCATTCCCTCAGACACAAGGCGGGATACCTCTTCCATCTGGGCCTTGGTTTTTGCATCAGCATTTTGCTTTGCAAGTCTCTCGGCTTCTGAGGCTTTTTGAACCTCTAAATCGGCCTTTTTTCTTCTTTCTTCTTCAAGTCTCTTTTTTTCTGCATCAGCCGCCTTTTTTGCAGCCTCATCTTTTGCTTTTTGTTCTGCAGCTGCCCTAGCCTTTTTTTCGGCTTCTTCCTTGGCTTTTTTTTCTTGTTCTGCCTTAGCTTTCCGCTCTGCTTCAGCCTTAGCAGCAGCAATCTTATTGGCTTCATCTATCGATGCTTTTTTCTTTTCTTCAGCTTCTTTTAAGGCCTTTTGCTGCTTAATCAATTCTTCCTGCCGTTTTTTTGCCTCTTCAGCCCGTTTTAAAGCCTCTGCGGCCTTTCGTTTCTTTTCTTCTTCGGCAGCCTTTTTCTCTTTTTCGGAGGAAGCGGCAAGATTTTTATTTATTTCTTCAGCCAGTCTGAGATTTTCCGCTTCTAAAAGAGCAAGTTCTTTTTCACTCTCTTTTTTTGCTTTTTCAAGTTCAGCTTCAATTTTTGCTGTTTGTTCTTGAAGGCGGGCAAGCTCTTCTTTCTCAGCCTCAATTTTAGCGAGGGTCTGCATATCGGCAGCAGCAGAATCGGAGGTCTTGCTCTTTGTAAAAAATAAGATACCTACAACAACTAATACGGCTATAAAAATACCCGTTAAAATGCCTATTAAAAATTTTTGAAAATCAGTCAAGTTCGTTTTCCTCCGAATAATCTATTGTATCGTCAGCTCCTGCCGATACGGCATCCGCATTGTCAACCGATGAAAGGTTGGCGTTTACATCTTCCATAAGTTTTTTATACCTCTCCTCAGCTGCCAAACGCTCAGCCTCTTCCGCAGCCTTTTTTGCTTCAGCCAAGGCTCTCGCTCTTTCAGCTTCTTCGGCAAGGCCTTCCAAAAGAGATATCATTTTTTCGATTGAAGATCTTTGCAGAGTATCAGGCTTTAAGTTTAAATAAATTTTATAATCTTGTAAAGCACCCTCAGGCTTGTCCAGCTTGATACGTGTATTGGCCCTGTTCAAAAAAGCCGGAGCATAGAGGCCGTTTGAAGAAATAGCCTCATTATAAGCCAACTCAGAGGCTTCAAATTGATTTTGTAAAAAATAAACATTGCCTATATTGTAATAATACAGATGGCCGTTAAGAAGATCCTTATCCTTACCTTGAGAAAGATAGGTTAAGGCATCACTGTAATTCCCTATCCTAAAATAAGCAACGCCAAGATAAAGGTAAACCGACTTAGGAGTTCCGGGCTCCTTAACAGCCTTAAAAAGAGCTGAGACGGCTTCCTGAGGCTTATCCGAATACAAAAGTTTTTTACCTTCTTCAAAATAATCTACGGCAAAAAGCAACGAAAAAAAAGATAAAAAAACAGCAAAAAGAATGCTTTTTTTGAATTTTAATCGATAAAAATGCGTTTTCATATTTGACATTCCCTCCCAAAAGCTATACCATATAGGTATGTCTTCATTAACGATTATTTTGATTGCAGCGATAAGTGCGAGCCTCATTTTTCTCATTATTTTTTTGTTAAAATCGCTTCTTTTCCCAAAAAAAAGGGCAAGAATCGAAAAAAACTTAAAATCCGGAAAATACGGAGCCGCAATCAAGGATGCAAAATCAATACTCTCAAAAAATCCAAGAGATTCGGAAGCCCGATATCTTTTGGGCAAGGCCTATCTTGCAGATAAAAAAGTTGACCTTGCCTTTATCGAGTTTAAAACTCTAAACAAGACAGCAGTATTTAACAATCCTGCAACCGAAATCGAATTCAGAACTATTATAGCAGATTTATATTTAAAATTCCAGCAGCCGGATGAGGCTTTAAAGGAATTTATGCTTTTAAATAAAAAAGATCCTAAAAACCCAAAACCGTATTTTCAGGCCGGGCAAATCTATGAAAATAAAAATATGTCGGATCAGGCAATAGTCTATTTTCAAAAAGCTATAGAGGTTGATTCCCGTTTTGCAGAAGCCTATGCTTCATTAGGCCTCTTACTTTTTAAGGCAAATCAGATCCCCGAGGCCGAAAAGGCCATTGCCACAGCCTTAAAACTGGCACCCGATAACAGTGAAACCCTTTATTATCACGGAAGAATCTTAAAAAGCAAAAAAAACTATGCTCAAGCTCTTTCAGCCCTTGAAAAAGCTGCAAGAAAGCAGGAGATAAGAACAAAATGCTTTTTTGAAAGAGGGTGCTGCTACATGGAAACGAACAGCCTTGAAAAGGCCGAATTCGAATTCACAAGGGCGATAAAATCTTCAAAACAGCCTTCGGCGCCGGAAGTTCTTTATTCGAGATATCTTTTAGCGGAATGCTGCGAAAAGCAAAGAGACATAGATCAGGCAATAGAGCAATGGGAAGCTATAAGTGCAGTCAATCCTAAATTCAGGAACACGGCTCAAAAACTTGAAGAATATTCGGACCTTCGCACCAACGACCACATGAAAGAATATTTAACCCTCATCAAGGAAGAATTTTTCCAAATGTGCCGGGATATTACCGAACAGCACTTTGATTATCCCGTTCAAGCCTTAAAAGAAACAAAGATAGGCTGTACAATCCTTGCAGTCGAAAAGGGCTCGGAGCAATGGCTTAACACAAGAAAAAAGCCCCAACTTTTGATCTTCTCGAGGGACGGACACACGATAACGGAATCTTTTTTACGATCCGTGCATGAAGAGATGAAAAAACAAGCCGTGGTTACCTCTCATATCATAACATCGGGCAATTTTTCGCCTGATGCTATAAAGTTTGCAGAAAACAGGCCTTTTAACCTTATTGATAGACAAAAACTTGAAAGAATAGTAGAAAAAGTAAAATTTACATTTTAGGAAACGGATAATGAAAAAAATTCTATGTATTTCGGATCAGATAGATCCTGTGATTTACAGCAAAGACATAAAAGAAAAATACGGGGATGTGGACTTCATAATATCGGCGGGAGATCTGCCGATCGACTACCTTGACTTTGTACAAACCTCCTTAAATAAACCTCTTTATTTTGTTTTCGGAAGCCATCACTTAAAAGCTCTTACTCACTATCATCCCGAAATGGCTGAAAATACAAAGGACGGAGAGGTAAATATATTTAAAAAAGGAAACACAAAAAAAAGCAATCAGGGAACTTATATAGGCTTTAAAAGCTTTAAGCATGAAAACATGATAATAGCCGGAGTTTCGGGAGCAAAGAAACAAAATGACGGTAAAAATCAGTTTACCGAAAAACAAATGAAGCGTAAGCTTTCAAAAATGATTCCGGCACTATTTTTAAATAAGCTAAAATACGGGCGTTATTTGGATATCTTAGTAACCCACAGCCCTCCGTTGATTGAAGGCGAAAATGAAGAAAACAAACAAGAAGCCTTTGAATGCTTTACCAAATTTATAAGATTTTTTAAACCGAAATATCTTATACACGGACAAGTCCACATATATGACCCTCAACAATGCCGCAGTACAAGGCATGGTGAAACGGAGATAATCAACGCATACAGCAGGCATATTTTGGAGGTGCCCTAAAATCTATAAATTGTTACCATTATTTTCAAAATAAATCTTGACGATATTCCCTATAGATGATAGAATTACTACAATGAAAGAAATTGATTCTCTTGACGTTTATGCATTGATTACTCTTTCGGTCTTGAATATTTTATTACTGTTATTTCTCATAAGAATTATGGCTATAAACAAAAAGAAGGCTAGAGAGGTGTCGAGGCCTTTTGTTTTGTCAACATATTCTACCCTGGCCTCTGCATTTATTATAAGCATAAGTGCTGCAGCCTCGGTATTTTTTAAAAGCTATATGATTTTAAATATAGGCTTGTCTGTTGTTCTTGTTGTTTTTACTGTCTATATAACCTTATCGGAAAGGATGTACCTGCAGGATCAAGTCGAAAAGATGAAAAAAGACAAGGCAAATGCAGATTATATTAAAGAACTACAAAATCTACCCTCTGAAGAGTCTTTACGGGCACGTAAACTTATAAACACAGCCCGCCTCCTTATCCAAAAAACAAACGGATTAATCTCGGGGAAAAAAGATATCTCGTCGGAGATGTTTCCATACATTGCAGAATCTTTTTTAACGGAGCTGGCAGCTGATGGTGCTGTAGTCCTTGCGGTACAAAGCTTTGAAGAGGTCTTGGCCGTAAAGGCCTTGGTTGGAACCTTTCCTCCTCCGTATAAATTACCTGACGACCTTGCACGCAAAGAAGATCACGTGTTTTCCAATTTTAAATATGCTCGTTTTGAGATGGGCGAATCAATATTTACGGAAGTTGCCTCCGGAGGCAAAACCCTCCTCATTAAAGATTGGAAAGACAACCCCTTACTTCCCGACAATGGAAACGAAAAATTTTTACAGCACGGCAGTCTCATATTCTTCCCCCTAATGGTAAACACTGTTGTAGTGGGAGTTGCGGCAGTATCCCGCCGTCCGGATAAGATTCCTTTTTCGGAGAATGAAGTAAGGACGGGCGAATACTTATCGGGTTTTGCGGCGGAAATGATCAACCTTACTTTAAGTATATCCGAGGCCTCTGAACATGCCGAAATTGAAAATATAACCGATACGGTTGCCAAAATTCAAAAGATTCTCTTACCTAAAAACTTAAAAAAAGTTCCCGGCCTTGAAATCGGAGAATATTTTTTACAGGAGAGGGGTATTTGCAGCGACTATTATGACGTAATCGTTCAACAAAAAAGAGTCTTTATTGTTCTTGCAGATGTCGCCGGTAAAAGTATTCAATCTGCAATTATTATGATTATGATAAGAGCCATCCTCTACCTCATCACAAACACGGATCAAAACACGGAGGCTATTTTAGACTGGCTAAATAAGGGTATTACAGGCAAGATAGACATAGACCATTTTGCAAGTATTTCTCTTTTATCCTATGAACAGCAAACAAATACGATAGAATTCATAGGGGCAGGTCATCAGGCTATGATGGTATGGAACAAAGAAAAAAATAAGATCGAATTATTCCAGCAAAAAACGGACCCCATAGGGATAGATGTCCGTTCAACATATAAAAGTATAAAGGTTCCTTTGAAAAAAGGTGATGTAGCAGCGCTTTATACGGATGGTATTATCGAAACGCTTAATGCCGCAGGAGAGCAGTATGGAACTACCAGACTTGCAAAACTAATGGCCGATAATCATTCCGAACATTCAAAGGATATAGTAAATAAAATAAAAAACGATATGATTTCGTTTATAGGAAAGACCCAGACTCATGATGATCGCACTTTGCTGATTATTAAGGCTAGGTAATAGAGAGGTTGTTAAGGAGATTGTTATGGAACTAAAAATCCGAAAAAACAAAGAGGTTTACATTATTGACGTAAGCGGTGAAATGGACCTATACAATTCATACAGATTAAAGGAGCTTGTTATGAAGATGATAGAGCGTCAAATAAAATGTATGATTATAAATCTTGAAGACGTGGATTACATTGACTCTTCAGGAATAGGAGCATTGATTTATATCTGCTCTACCGTAAAAAAGATGAATCTACGGCTGTTTATAACAAATATTCACGGTTCAGTGAAAAAAGTTATAGAACTGACAAAACTGATGGGCTACTTTCCCATAACAAACAGCTTGGAAGAAGCATTACAAAAAATGGAAAGCTAAAGCGGAGGAGAAGAACATGACAGCTATAAAAGAACTTAAAGTTGATGAAAAAAGCCCCTTATTCGATAAAACGGGGATGTTATATAAAGAATTTCCTTCTGATTTCAGACAAATCAGATATTTTACACTTTTGATAGTACAATCAGCCCCCTTAGAAATAAAGGGAATCAACCTCTTGGAACAGCAAATCAGCGAGATTATTAAAAATGCAGTAAAACACGGAAACAGATGTAATCCGTCAAAAAAAGTCAAGGTATGGTACGAATTCAGCTCTACCCATGCACATTTAATAGTTGAGGATGAAGGAGACGGCTTCAAAGAAATAGACAAGTGGAACGAATTCAATAGAAAACGCTTGGAGTGTCTGCATAAGCAGGACTTTGCAAACCTTGGGGCCTATGTTTCCTTTAGAACAGACAGAAGCGACGAATATGATGGAGGAAATGCCCTCTTCGCAGCCCTTGAGTACTGGGATGGAGGTTTTATTTTCAACAAGAAAAAAAACGGTGTCGCGATGTTAAAAAAATATCCGCAAAAAAAACACGGTATTTCGATATAGGTTTAGATTAAGACTTATTTGTTTGGATATCCGTACTTACTCGTATGAGCTTTTTCATGTAAAAAGCGTTTGTCTTCTTCTTGGATATTTTTAATTGTAAGGCAAAGAGCTCCGCAGCTTTCCCCTGTAGAGTTGAAATTCAGATTTGGAAGAAAGAAAGAAAATATCGACAAACATTTAACCTTTCGGCTGCCGAAGGCTATTTCCATTTGAGCTGAAATTTGAGCCGAAATTTCTTTAGCCTTTTCCTCAATACAAAAAATAAGTATAAATTCTGCATCAATATATAAGAGGCAGGGGCTGAAATCCGGAGCCTTGTGCTTTATTGCTATATCGTAAAGGCGGTAAAAAAAAGCGTCAGGGATCTTATCCGAACTTATCTTCATTAAGGCAGAAACCTTGGAGCAAAAGCCAAAAAAGACTTCACTGTCTTCATCGTCTACAATAGGAGGAAAAGGAAAGCTAAGAGGGAAATCGTTTGAAATACCTGCTTTTAGTTTAAAGCCTCCGGAATTCCGCAATGAAATTTGACAGTTTTTAAGCTCATCGTCATGTTTATAAAATTTATCGGAGAGCTTAAAAACAGTAATCCCCTCTTTTTTTTCTATTCGGCTAAAAAAATAAAGAGGGCGTTTTTTATGATTAAAAAAAACCTTTATATCATCATTTACTTCAACCCCCTCCGCTTTAAAGAAAATATAATCATCTATAAGCTTATAAGAAAAAGAGTCTATTTTTACAAAAGTATTTTTACATAAGAGGCTTAAAGGAGGTTTTTCTCTGACAAAGGTATCGGCAATATATTCATATTCGATTCTATTGAGCGCTTTGTTCATTTTTATCTCCAATAATATCGAAAGAGTCCAAGTACCATTTTTCCTCGGTAAAAACAAGGCAGACTTCAATAATAATATAAGATATTTTATCTTCTTCCCTGATATTGCATTTAAACAGGGTCTTTACCCTTTGATCAGGTTTATTTTCGGGCCTTCCGTAAAAAACAGAAACTATGGGCTTAAAGAAATCCAGCCTGTAATTTATAAGATATGATAAAAAAGGCTTTTGTTTTGAACAAAGGTTTATATCCACCTTGTTTTCTTTAAATTGTAAACTTAAATTATTCAAAAAATTCAATACGGATTTTTCAATACCGGTATAGTCCAATACCCCCAGCCCGTCCAAAGAAGGAAACAAGCATTCCTGCAAATCGGTATCCCCATAGGAGAGCAAATTCTCCGTCCTTATCTCTTCTAAGGTAAAGGGCTCTGCCATAGGAGAAGCTGAGATTGTTTCGGATATTGTCCAGTCTATATCTGAAAAGTATTTTTTTGCTTCTTCCAATATTGTTGGAAAGGAGTTTTCTTCCGCTGTAATTCCGTTATAAAGGCTAAAAAGCAATACAAAACTTAAGATAATCCGATATTTTTTTAACTTCATATAATATTTATATCACATCTTATACTAACTAGACAATACCTTATCTTTATGTTATAGTACTTGGGGAATTTTCCCGCATATCATTTTCTGTATAACTAACAGATGGAGGACTTTTATGGATATTAAAAACTATCCTGCGGAACCTTATAGAATTAAGGTTGTAGAAACTGTTAAGATGATCGATAAAGAGCAAAGGGCAAAGGTTGCCAAGGAAGCAGGTTACAATACCTTCCTTATTAACTCGGAAGATGTTTACATTGACCTTCTTACCGACTCGGGAACAAATGCCATGAGCGACAAGCAATGGGGCGGTATGATGATAGGCGATGAAGCCTATGCCGGAAGCCGCAACTTTCATCACTTGGAAGAAACCGTTCAAGATATTTTCGGTTTTAAGCATCTTGTACCGACCCATCAAGGGCGTGGTGCCGAAAACCTTCTTTCAAGAATAGCAATTAAACCCGGTCAATATGTACCCGGAAATATGTACTTTACTACTACCAGATACCATCAAGAAGCAAACGGCGGTATCTTCGTAGACATCATAAACGATGATGCCCATGATGCAGGAAAAAGAGTTCCCTTCAAAGGCGATATCGACCTCAATAAGCTTGAAAAACTTATAAACGAAAAGGGAGCCGAAAACATTGCCTATGTATGTTTGGCTGTTACGGTAAACCTCGCAGGCGGTCAGCCCGTTTCCATGAAAAATATGAAGGCTGTACGCGAGCTTACAAAAAAACACGGCATCAAGGTCTTTTATGACGCAACCCGCTGTGTAGAAAACGCATACTTTATTAAAGAGCAGGAAGCAGGTTACGAAAATAAAACCATCAAAGAAATCGTAAGAGAAATGTTCAGCTATGCCGACGGATGCACCATGAGCGGTAAAAAAGACTGTATCGTAAACATCGGAGGCTTCCTCTGCATGAATGACGAAGAGCTTTTCCAGGCTGCAAAAGAATTCGTTGTCGTATTTGAAGGTATGCCCTCTTACGGCGGTATGGCAGGCCGAGATATGGAAGCTATGGCCATCGGTCTAAAAGAAGCCTTGCAATTTGAATACATCGAACACCGAATCAAGCAGGTTCGCTATTTAGGCGACAAGCTCTTGGAAGCAGGAGTACCCATCATCGAACCCGTAGGAGGACACGCCGTCTTCCTCGATGCAAGACGCTTCTGTCCTCACCTCAAGCAAACCGAGTTCCCGGCCCAAGCCTTGGCCGCAGAGCTTTATATAGAATCAGGCGTGCGCAGTATGGAGCGAGGTATCGTTTCAGCAGGACGCGATCCCAAAACAAGGGAAAACCACGTACCCAAACTTGAAACAGTCCGCTTGACAATTCCCCGCCGTGTTTACACCTATAAACACATGGACATTGTAGCAGATGCGGTTATCAAACTTTACAATCACAAAGAAGTCATCAAGGGCTTAAAGTTCGTCTACGAACCCAAACAGCTCCGCTTCTTTACAGCAAGATTTGAACACATCTAAACTCTAAAGGGTAAACTAATCATAAGTTTTCCTATAGCAAAACTAGGCTGTTCATTTTGCCTTTCTAAGAAGAAAGGCCGTAACAGCCTAGTTTTTTCATTTTAAGTCTAATAAATAATGTAAAGACTTGTGAAAGGAACCGCAAGGAGCGCAAAGCCGCTCAAGCCGAGGCTTGAGCTACGCAAAGGGGGAATTATTTTCAATAACTATAAAAATTACCTTAATCAATAACCTTTTCTTTCGAGAGCTTTCAAATCTTTTTTGGCATCGGTATAACCATTATCAAGGGCTTTTTGATACCAGTATTTAGCTTGTTTATAATCAACACGCAGACCTCCAAAACCATACTCATAATATTGAGCCAATGCATACATTGCTTGATTGTGGTTTTTATCTACGGCTCTTTTTAACCATTCAAGAGCAGTTTTTTCATCCTTTTTCAAACCGCCAAGTCCATGTGCATAATATAGACCAACATTAGTTATACCTAAAGCATAATCTTTATCGGCAGCTTTACGGACCCTGTAAAATAAATTGTGTAAATGGCTGAAAAATGATATATTAGGAGAAATATTATGACAGCCAAAAGAAAGAACAAAGAAAAAGATGTAATCGATTTGATGCTTGACCAACTCGATTTTCATGGAATGACAAAAGAAGAACTTAACGGATGTGATGGAATCTTGAGACAGCTTACTAGTAGATTCTATGAGCGGGTATTGCAGGCAGAAATGGATGAACATCTTGGTTATCTTAAGCACGATAATGCAGGGGATAATTCGGGTAACAGCCGTAACGGCTATAGTGAGAAGACTGTAATTTTGGATGATAACAGTACTACCAATATACATGTACCGCGAGACAGAAACAGTACATTTGAGCCTGTTATTATACCAAAACATGAGAAACGCAGTCCCTTATTCAACGATCAGATCATTTCGATGTATTCATACGGTATGAGTTGCCGTGACATTCAGCGGCACTTACAGGAAGTGTATGGTGTAAATGTTTCAGCGGAGCTTATTTCGCATGTAACGGAATCAGTAATGATGGATGTCAGAGAATGGCAAAACCGTCCGCTAGATAAATCATACCCTATTTTATTTCTAGATGCTTTACGTGTTAATTGCCGTCAAGACGGAAAAAACGTCAATAAAGCCTTATATGTAGCTCTGGCAATCAATTGGGAAGGCAAAAAAGAAGTATTAGGGCTTTGGCTATCTAATACTGAGGGAGCAAAATTTTGGAGACGCAGTCTGCGAAAAGCGGACATGTACAATCACTTCCTTACAGTACAAGGCTGAAAGCCTTATGGGAGTTCTTACGGAAATAAAGAACCGAGGGACTGAAGATATTCTGATAGCCTGTATGGATGGACTTACCGGATTTCCTGAAGCGGTAAAGGCTGTATTTCCGGATACTCATATACAGCATTGCATAGTTCATATGGTTAGAAGCTCTACCAAATTTGTTTCTTACAAAGACCTTAAAGCTGTATGCAAAGACTTGAAAGAAGTATATTCAGCTATAAATGAAAAAAGCGGCGCTGAAGCTCTTGAAGATTTTGGAAAGAAATGGGATGACAAGTATCCAATGATTAAAGCAGCTTGGCAGAGGAATTGGAATGAGCTAAGTGAGTTTTTTAATTATCCTCCAAGAAATCCGAAAAGCTATTTACACGACGAATGCGATTGAATCGTTAAACTTCAGCTTAAGAAAAATCACTCGCAATAAATCAAGCTTTCCGGACGATGATTCGATATATAAAGTGATGTATCTTGCGATACGCAATGCGAGTAAAAGGTGGACGAGACTTATAAGGAATTGGCCTCTTGCCGTTAATCAATTTGCTATACTATTTGACAAAAGGGTTCCTTTTTGATAAATTAAAAGAAAGCATTTACACAGTTTTTTGGACAAGGCCGGCACCTAAAAACCTATTTTTAGTGTACCTATTTATTATTTTAGTAGCTTTTTTATAAATTGTCTAGTGTAAAACTTGGATTCTTTATCTTATTTCCCTTACTTTTCATTTTATTACCTATATGCTCCCTCATTTTATTTCTTTAGATAGCAATAACACAAATTAGCTGTTAAGTTCATCATTATTATCGAAAATGTTGCACGAGCTAATCCTATCGTTCTTACATAGATACCTTTCATTGAGTTTGTCATAAAGCCAAATACATGTTCTACTCTCGCCCGTATTTTTGATTTTTTTCTGTTACTGATTTTTTGTTTTTTAGTAAGAGGTTTTCCTCTTGCTCCTCTTTCACAAATTTATTTTTCTTGCCATTGTTCAGGAATTTTTCCGTTTTTGATTTGTTCATTTTCATCTTTGCTGTTATGCTGTATCGGAGCTTCTACTATTGTCGCATCTATTATCGTTCCCTCTTTTCCTATTAAGTTATTCCTAGCTAATTCTTTTCCAAACTTTTCAAATAACTTTTTTGATACTCTCGCTTCAATGAGTTTTTCTTTAAAAAGCCATATTGTTTTTGCATCGGGTACTTTATCTTTTAATTCCAATCCTAAAAATCTCATAAAGGATAGCCGATCGTTTATTTGATATTCCGTTTGATCATCACTTATGTTGTATAATTTTTGTAAGATTATTATTTTAAACATCATTACATAATCGTATGCAGGTCTTCCGCCTAAACCTTTTGACTCTTTGGTTAATGCTTTTTTTAATAGGGGTTTGAATATTTCCCAATTTATTTTTTCGTTTAATTTTTCAAGACTATCTCCTAACTTGCTTAATACTCTTAAACGATCTTCTTCATCAAATAATCCTTTTTGTTTCATACCTCATTTTATCATCTTTTTAATCTTTTTTAAAGGGGGTTTTTAGAGGTGCCCTATAGCATAGGTTAGGCATTTTTTCAATTAAGCGAGGCGGGTTAATTTGTAACTAAGTTTTCCCTGCACCTTACCAAAAACTTTTCGGCGATGGGCTTATCGGTTTTGATGATACAGGGGTGGCCGTGGCAGACCCAGTCCATTTTTTCCTTTGTGTCTGGTTTTAGAAGGGTATAGCCCGTATCTACAATAGAACAAATATCGGGGCCGACATATTCGAGAGGAATACCGGCATCTATCTTGTTCATCGAAATAAACTCGTATTCGTTTTCTGACAATTTTTTGCCGATTTTGCCTGCCAGCATGTAGGGGGACTTTGACTCGCCTGCTGTGGTTTTGTTTGCTTCCGCACTCGAAAAATAAAAGCCGGTGGTAAATTCCCTATGGGCAGTGTTATACAATTCTTCAACAAAGGGAGAGGCTTCATCGGCGCTTATCTTTCCGTTTAAAAAATCTATTTTTTTGCGGTAGGCTCTTGTGGTCAAGGCAGTATAGTAAATGCTTTTCATACGGCCCTCTATTTTTAGTGAATCTACTCCAGCTTCTTTCATCTCGTCGAGGTAGTCTATCATGCAAAGATCCTTTGAAGAAAAAAGAGCCGTATAATTTTCGCCCTCTTCTACGGGGAAAAGTTCTCCCTTCCGCTCGGACTCTTCGACAAAGAATTCTTCCTTAGGTCTTTCGGAATACATCTTGTAGTTCCAGCGGCAAGAATGGGTGCAAGCCCCGGCATTTGCGCTTCGGTCGGTAAGGTAGGCGCTTATAAGGCAGCGCCCCGAATAAGAAATACACATGGCCCCGTGCACAAAACATTCAAGCTCCATTTCGGGAACCCTTTGTTTTATCTCGCGCACCTCCTCAAGGCTTGCTTCCCTTCCCAATACCACGCGGGAAAAGCCCAAGTCCCTGTAAACCTTCACGGCCTCATAGTTTATGCAGTTTGCCTGAGTGCTTAAATGAAGCGGAATGTCCGGAAAGTTTTCTTTTAAAATTCGGGCAGCTCCCAAGTCTTGGACGATAAAGGCATCGAAGGGATATTGCTTAAAATATTGAACTTCTTTTAAAAAGTTTTTTAAGTCCTCATTGTGAAAGCTTATATTTATTGCGCAATAGAGTTTTTTTGTTAAGCCGCGCTTTTTGTAGGCTTCTTTTAAAAGAGAAATATTTTTATATTCTTCTCCCGAAAAATTATCGGCCTTAGCCCTAAGCGAAAAATTCTTTAATCCTATATAAGCTGCATCGGCTCCGTACTCCCATGCATAATCCAATTTTTCAAAATTGCCCGAGGGCGCAAGAAGTTCCATTTTTATTCCCCTATAAATTCGCTTGATTTTCTATCAAAGAGCCGCTCTCAAAAAACGAATTTATTTTTTTTCCTATAGCTTCAACTTCGAGGTGAGCATCGGCAAAATAGTCGGGAACGGCTTGAAACAGGTGAGGCATGTCTTTCATTTTATCGAGCTCGGCCCTTCCTCCGGCCTTTTCGATTTTTTCGCAAAGACGGATCGAATCATCCAAAAGAATCTCATTACTTCCGCATTGAATAAAAACGGGAGGAAAGTTTTCAAAACTTCCAAAAATGGGAGAAACAAGTTCATTGCTAAGATTTTTTTCTTCGGTGTATAATTGGGCAGCGCCCGCAAGAGTCCCTTGAGAAAAAACAAAGTCTTTCTTTCGGTTAGCATTCAGTCCTTCACTTGAACAGGTTAAATCGGCCCATGGAGAAAATAAGACAATTAATGCAGGAAGAGGAAGATGTTTATTTTTTAAATAATGAATCAGCGAAAGAATTAAACCGCCTCCGGCTCCGTCTCCTGCCAAAATAAGATTGCCGGGATCTGCAGTATGAGTTTCTACAAGTTTTGCATAAACCTTATAAACATCTTCAAGGGCGGCAGGAAAGGGATATTCGGGGGCAAGCTTGTAGTCGGGTAAATAGAGGTCGGCAGAAGCCTCATGAGCAAGGCCTGCACAAAAGGAGCGGTAAGCTTTTTTTGTGCCGCTTATAAAAGAGCCTCCATGAGCATATAGGATTACCCTGCCTGAAACCGCCATCTCAGGCTTTAATACATCGGTATCAACACCGCGCAATTCGATTTCGGATAAGTCTACATTATTCGGTACATGTGGAGAATAAAGAATATCGTCATAGGCAAGCCGCAACTCGTCTATGGTATGTTTTCGAGAAAGAACGGCCTTTTTAAATTTCTTTTTTAACTCGCGTAAATCCTTCAATTCGTTTTGCACTTAAATGTCTCCATTTAATTAATTGGTTTTAGGGTATCGGTTAAAACTCATCGAGCTTGCGTAAATTTGCATAGATACCGTTTAAACTTAAAAGCTCCTCGTGAGTGCCTCTTTCCATTATTCCTTCATCGGTAACTACCAAAATCGTATCGGCATTTCTTATTGTAGAAAGACGGTGAGCTATAACTATTGTCGTTCTCTCCTCCGAAAGTTCTTCAATAGCTTTTTGAATTAAAATTTCGTTTTCGGTATCGAGGGCCGAAGTTGCCTCGTACAATATCAAAATCGGAGGATTTTTTAAAAAGACTCTGGCAATCGAGATTCTCTGCTTTTGCCCGCCTGAAAGTCTCACACCCCTCTCCCCCACATAAGAATTATAACCGTCCTCCAAACTCATAATAAAATCGTGAATGTGAGCATTTTTAGCGGCATCAATAATTTCTTCATCGGAAGCATCGGGCTTACCGTAGGCTATGTTCTCTTTTATGGTTCCGCCGAAAAGATAAACATCCTGCTGTACAATTCCGATATTTTCACGCAAGGACTTTAGTTTTAAATCCCTTATGTCCTTTCCGTCTATGCTTATCTTTCCGTTTATCACATCATAAAAGCGCGGAAGAAGGGAGCATATCGTCGTCTTTCCTCCGCCCGATGGGCCGACCAGAGCAAGGGTCTTGCCTGCAGGAATATCTATGGAAATATTTTTTAAGATTGCTGTAGTCTCATTGTAGCTGAAATCTACATTTTCGTATTTGATATTTCCTCTTACATCTTTTAGCTCGACGGCATCTTCCTTTTCGGTGATTTCCGGTGCCGTTTCTACAATCTGTAAAAAGCGCTTAAAACCGGCAGCTCCCTTTTGGAACATCTCAGTAAAATTGATAAGTAGATTTATCGGGGCTATATAGATATTTATATACAAGACATAGATGGTCAAGTCGGGAATGGTCAGTTCATTTTTTGCAACAAAAAAACTTCCGGCTAAAACCGTTACAATAAAGAATAAGCCCTGCAAGAGACCGTTTACGGCAAAAAATTCTCCCATCTGTCTGTAGTTTATATATTTGGAGTGGACAAAGGCCTCGTTTGCAGTATAGAATTTTTTGCTTTCCAACTCTTCGTTTGCAAAGGACTGCACAACCCTTATCCCCGAAAGAGTGTCCTGCACCTGCGAATTTATTCCGGCTATTGTTTTGCGGTTGAGCATAAAAATTTTACGCATCTTTTTGTTTTGGAAAAAAGTGAAGATGAACATAAGGGAGGTAACCGAAGCTAAAATAAGGGTCAGCCTTACGTTGATAAAACAAAGAAGCGAAAAAGAACCTATTATCTTAAGAAAAGAAATAAAAAGGTTTTCGGGGCCATGGTGGGCCAATTCCGAAATATCGAAAAGGTCTGAAACAATTCGGGAAATCATATCTCCCGTTTTGTTCTTATCGTAATATGAAAAGGAAAGACGCTGCATATGATTAAAGAGGTCATTCCGCATATCCCTTTCCATGCGGGCTCCCATTATGTGCCCCCATGAGGTTATAAAATATTGGGCAAAATACCTTATTATATAAAGGCCCAAAAGAATTACGGCAATTATAATCCCAAGGTATATAATGGCCGAAGCCTCTACATCAAAACTAAAAATAGTCTTATCTGAAAAAAGCAGGACTTCTCCGCTTCTTATTTTTGGAATTATCCTTGTTAAGTACCTTATCACCTGAGGGAATACCAAATCTACCGCAGAAACTAAAAGAGCGCAAAACAGATCAAAGAAAAATAAGAATTTATAAGGCTTGTAATAGTCCGCAAATTTTAAAAAGGTGCTTTTTTTGTGCATAGTTCACAATAATATACGATAAATAAAAAAAAGTAAATAGGCGATTTTAGATTCACCTCTTACAAACTATAAAGACCTTCTATCAGTTTTGTTATAGCTCTAAGAGCCCTGCCCCTGTGGGAGACCGAATTTTTTTCTTCCGGTTTAAGTTCTGCAAAGGTTTTTCCGAAATCCTCTACAAAGAAGATAGGATCGTAGCCGAAACCTCCCGCCCCGGCAGCTTTTTCGGTTATAGTTCCCTCGCAAGTTTCCTGCACCGAATAAAAACGGTTTTCATTTAAAAGAAAAATCATACAGCAGGCAAATCGGGCACTGCGTTCTTTTACCCCTTTTAATTCTGCAAGAACCTTGATGATACCGGCCTCGGCGGAAACATGCTCTCCATTGACAGCACCATAGCGGGCCGAATGAATTCCGGGAGCACCGTTTAAAAAATCGACACAAAGACCGGAGTCATCTGCAAGAACCGGAGCCCTCACAATATCGTAAAGGGCCTTAGCTTTTATCATAGCATTTTCAAAAAAGCTGCTTCCCGTTTCTTCAGGATCAAAGTCTATGCCCTCGTCTTTAGGCAAAACAATCTTATGAGACGGAAGAAGCTCTTGTACTTCCCTTTGCTTGTTTACATTTCCCGATGCCAGATATATTTTCATGCTCCGGAGTATACCACATTTTTAGACTCTTGGCAATATTTTTATCGATCGTACCCTTATATAGATTTATATATTTTCCTATATCGGTGCTGCTTGGAGCCTTTATCTGTCTTCTATTTAATCTTTTTGTTTTGTCCCATAAATGCCGGTTATGTTGTAGTGAAAAACAAATCTTTTTAAGCTGAGTTTTTGTATTATAAGTATGGAGTAAAAGATATTTAAAAAGCTGAGCCTTTACATAATACCTGTTTCTATTGCCGACACAATAATTTATTTTTTCATATCTCCTAAAGCAAGCAGACTTTAGATCATGAAGAATAGAACATAGAAGCCATGAATCCATTTTAATTTCGGCAGCTATTTTATCGATCAAATCATCATCAAGAAAAAAACAAGCCCTGCAAGCAAGTAAAAAGATTTTTCTATGTTTACACGGCATACTAAAATAAAGCTCTCTCATATGAGCAGTTTCTTTTGAGGATCTTTTTTCATCTTTCAATCCCAAGTCCCTTAGGTTTACATCGCAGTATGCAGGAGCCGGCTCAGCAACATAAAAGTTAAAATTTTCATTTAAATCATACTCGCCCATAAGATACTCCCATCTTGCTTCTTCTTGATCTGCAAGAACGGTATCGTTTATCTCAAGTCTTACGGTTTTACATTTAAACGTCAAATAATAAAAACGAATATGATTTGTTAAATAAGTATAAAAACTTGACAGTGAAGGATTATAATTTTCCAAAATCTTAGGAAGCTTATAATAAAAATTAAGTAAAAAATCACTGCGTAAATCTTCATCCTTAAAACACACGCCAAAACTTTCCAAGTTTACATAAATCATCTCAAAGATAAACATTAAAAGTTTTTGTTTCATTGAAGGATTGGTTTTATTAAGATTGTAGGCCTTGACAAATTCCTCTCCTTTTTCTAAACTGAAATTCACTTTTTTATCTCCTTTAACTTTAATAATTATATGTTTATAGAAGCAAAAAGAGTGCAAAGCGGCGGTTTGAAAAAACTTTTAAAAAAAAGATTATTTGGATGTTTTTTCATTTTTATCGCCCCCAAAAAATGAGTTTTTCATTTTTTTTATAAGGGCTCAAAAAATTATCAATAAAAAAATGAGTTTTTCCATAAAAAGACTAGGTTTATTAGTCGTCAGAGGACAAAAAATACCGATAATTAAAGACGGAGAGCAAAATTATGATAAGAAAACATGTAGAAAAAGAATCTCGAACAGGAAGTATAACTTTTTATTCAAAGGAACAGGTCCAGTGCCCCGTATGCAGTACAAAATTTAAGAGAGAAGAGCTGCATTCGGGCGGAGGAAGGCTTATAGCCGGAGATCTGACCGATGAGTTACGCAGACTTTATGAACCCTCGGCAAAATACGGAGAAATATTTCCTACAGTGTACAATTTGACCGTTTGTCACAAATGTCTTTATACAGCATTTCCTCAGGATTTTTCAATTCCTTCCCGTCCGGTTATCGAAAAGCTTTTTGAAAACACCGAACTAAGGTATGATGCAATAAAAGGCCTTTTTCACAATATAGACTTTACAAAATCACGCGGCCTAAATGAAGGGGCGGCTTCCTACTACCTCGCTATTTTGTGTTACGAACTTTTTGAAGAAAAATTTTCGCCCACAATAAAGCAGGCTATATGTTCAATAAGGGCGGCATGGCTCTTTGACGAACTGGGTAAAAAATATCCTGAAGAAAATTATAAATATGTTTCGGATCTTTTTTACCAAAAAGCAACCTTCCTTTATCGCAGAGCCCTTGAATTGGAATCGACCGGAGAAGAAATCATTGCCGGCTTAAAATCTTTCGGCCCCGATGTAGATAAAAACTACGGATATGACGGAATCATTTATCTTTCCGCCCTTCTCGAATACAAGTACGGCCAAAAAATAGATATGGAAATGCGCCTAAAACGCTTGGACTATCACAAATTTGCCCTTGCAAAAATGTTCGGTCTAGGCAGATCCAGTAAGGCCAAGCCGGGCCCAATCTTGGAAGCGGCAAGAAGTCTCTATGATATTCTAAAAGTAGAATTAAAGGATGTCGACGATTAATGGAGAGCACCCAAAACCAAAAAAATATTCTCCTTACCCTCTCCTATGACGGCACAAATTTTTGCGGCTGGCAAAAGCAAACCAAGGAAGGAAACGAAACCTTTAGAACGGTTCAAGGAGAATTGGAAAAAGCCTTAGCCAAAATACACAAGCATCCAATCGAAACAAACGGCTCAGGCCGTACGGATTCGGGAGTTCATGCAGCCCGCCAAGCCGTAAACTTTTTTAGCGATATAAAAAGCATGAGGGCCTCAAATTTTTTACCGGCCCTCAACTCAATCTTACCTAAGGATATAAGGGTTATGGATGCAGCCGAAGTTTCCACCCTTTTACATGCTCGCTTTAATGCTCTTTCAAGAACTTACCGCTATAAGATCAAATGCGGGAAGACAATCTTTGCTCATGAACAGCCATATACCTGGCACATAAGGCGGTATCCCGATATAGCCGTCTTAAATGAAATGGCCTCCTGTCTTTCGGGAGAATTGGATTGTACAGCCTTTTCTGCGGCAGGGGATCAAAGTATAAGCAAATCACGCTATATCAAAAAGGCAGTTTTTTTTATCGAAAACGATTATCTTATTTTTGAAATTTGCGCAAACGCCTTCTTATGGAAGATGGTCCGGTCGATAGTGGGAACTCTTTTGCATTTAGACGAAATCGGAGCTTCAAAAAAAGATTTTAAGGAAATCCTAGAATCAAAGATGAGGGAAAAGGCAGGCCCCACTGCTCCGCCCCAAGGCCTTTTTTTATGGTCTATAGAATATCCCAAAGACCTGCTTAAAACCCAGCCGGATACTTTTTAATAGAAAATAAAGCTAATTACTCTTAAAGCGGTCATATCTGTTCACGGCATTAGAAACCGTAAAGAGCACAAGGACAGCTCCAAAAATCATAAAATAAGAACCTATAGAAAAGAACATATTATAAAGGCCGTGTATTATCCATGTAAAAAGAAAAGGCCTTATAATATTCCTTGTTTTTTGCACCATACTTATTTCAAGATAGTATACGCCTAAGCCTGCATGCAAGATATTTGAAGTAAAAGATCTAAGCCAAATCGATTCGGGATAGCGTATCACATAAGCAAGATTTTCAAAAGAGGCAAAAATTAAACCGTAAAAAACCGATAAAAGCATTAGGATTCTTATATTAGCCCTCGTTTGAGCCGGAGTAATCTCATCCATATTTTTCATCTTATCTGCCCAAAGCAATTTTACAAAAATAGAAAAAAGCAGAGCCTTAACAGCTTCTTCCGGCAAAGAAGAATGAACAAAACAGTCAAAAAGAATGCCGTAAGCATAGCTTTTAGTTTTTAAAAAATCCTGAAACAAAAAATATATGATGGTCTGCATTAAAATCGAAATAAGGACAGCAAAAAATGAAAACAAAAAAATATATAATAATGGTTTAACCGATAAATTTTCTTTTCTTCTAATGATAAGAGCCCAAACAATTGAAAGTGCAAAAGAAAGAAACATAATTGCGGCAATCTGCATATATAAAGCATACATTGAAAAAGAATTAAATTCAAGGGGTTTATCGGACAAGGTCTTTATTTTGATAGGAAAATAACTTATACTGTTATGGGAGGAAAGAGTATGGATAAAGAAAAAGATGATTATGACAAGCTTTTTTCGTCAATAATAAACGCAAAACACCTCGTTGCCTTTACGGGAGCCGGAATAAGCACGCTTGCCGGAATAAAGGATTTTCGGGGAAAGGACGGACTTTATAAACAGCCTAATACCGAAAAAATGTTCGATATAGATGTGTTCCATCGGGATCCTTCCGTTTATTACGGAATGGCCAAGGAATTTATATACGGATTGGAAGAAAAAAAACCTGCAATCGTGCATACCGTCCTAGCCGAGCTTGAAACAAGAGATATTCTAAAAGCCGTAATAACCCAAAACATTGATTTACTCCACCAAAAGGCAGGGAGCAAAAACGTAATTGAGATACACGGCTCCCCCTCCGTTCACTATTGTATAAACTGCTCTTACACAGAAACTTTTGAGGAAACGGCAAAAACAGCTAAAACCGGAGCAGTACCCCGATGTCCCAAATGCGGAAGTCCTATCAAACCGGCTATAACCTTTTTTGGAGAAGCCCTGCCTCAAAAAGCCCTGATGCAGGCAGAAGCTGAAGCCTCTAAAGCTGATTTTATGCTGGTTCTGGGTACAACCCTCTTGGTCTACCCTGCAGCAGCCCTCCCCGCCTATACTTTAAGAAACGGAGGCAAAATAGCGATCGTAAACAATCAGCCGACTCAATTAGACTCCTATGCCGAGATTTTATTCGATGATTTGGAAGAAACCTTTGAAAAAATCGACAAAAAATTAAAGAATTTATAACTTTTTTTATAAATTCGCTTGACAAAAAAGTAAGAATATGGTAACTTACATCTAGGCACAGATTGCGGGTAGTTATCCAAAATTACCTGCGTAAAGCGTTCATAAAAGTATTTGTATGTGAATGGTTTATACTCTATTTTAATCGCTCCGGTCCGCATACTCCCGGAGCGATTTTTTTATCTATAACATACAGTGTAGGCATTTAAGATTTAAGACATCAAAACCGATAAATAATTGAGAAAGATTTACAGTAAATTGCTTAAAAGGTATTTATTTTTTTTTATTTATGTGTTAGGATGTTATTCATGGAAAAAGATAAAAGAATAATCGTTGATTCAGAAAAAATTGAAACGGCCATACGTTTGGGTGTTCCTATCGCTATAACTTCATATACTTTGCCTAAAGAAACTGAAGTTTATATAACGGATGTCATTTCCGAATTTTTAAAGCAGCTTCATTGTACAGACATTACAGACTACATCGTATACTACACAAATGAGCTCACAACAAACGCAAAAAAAGCCAATACCAAGAGGGTCTATTTTAAAGAAAGAGGGCTAAATATTTCCGATGCCGAAGATTATGACCTTGGTATGAAGGATTTTAAAGAAGATACAATATCAAACATGGAGCATTACCTTGCTCTTCAAAAAAAAGCCGGCCTCTATATCAAAATGGCCCTTCAACTTAAAAATGACAATATAGTCCTTGAAGTAAGCAATAACTCGGCCCTGACACGCCAAGAATTTAAGCGTATTTTTGACAAAATAGTCAGAGCACGGCAATTTTCATCATTGGATGAGGCCTTTACTCAAGTTTTAGACAACACCGAAGGAGCCGGTTTGGGCCTTGTAATAATGGTTTTAATGCTTAAAAAGATGGGGCTAAACGAAAAGGCCTATCAAATAGATGTTGTAGACGGCGTTACAATAAACCGAGTTACAATCCCCCTAAGATTAGAGTTAAAAAAAGAAGCAGAACCTCTTACAAGGGCTATTGTAGAATATATCAACGAAATACCACAATTCCCCGAAAATATTATGCAGATACAGAGGGCTATTAACGATCCTGACTCAAAGATGCAAAAGATTGCACAGCTTATAAGCAGCGATATAGGCTTGGCAACGGACCTCTTAAAACATGTAAACTCGGTGGCATTCGGACTTTCCAAGCCGTGTATGAACATTGTCGAAGCCGTTAAGTTCGTAGGCTTAAGAGGCATACAGAACTTGCTTTACTCGATGGGAACCATCAAAATATTGGAAACAACAGAAAAAGAGCAAAAGCAAATTTGGGAAAATGCCTATAGGCTGGCCTTTTTCTCCTTAAATGTTGCAAAACTTACAGGAAAACGTACTATAGTCGATGACGCATATATTTGCGGCCTTCTGCATGACCTTGGAAAAATCATCTTAGGCTCTATGTACCCTGAGCTGGTTGTAAAGCTGGCAGAAATTCAAGCCGAAAGGAACATTCCTCCGCAAGTTATGGACATGATTATGAGCGGAATGGCTCAAGCAGAAATAGGAGCCACCCTTGCAGAAAAATGGAATTTCCCTGAGCCGATAATAGTAACAATAAGATATCAGGATAATTTTGAAAACGCACCCGAACAGCACCGGGAATTGGTTGAAAGCGTTTGCTTTGCAGACTTTATGCTCAATTTTTCACAAGAAAAAATAGATTACTACCAGATTCCTGAAGCCTTGCTGAAAAGGTTCAAAATAAAATCGGAAGAACAGCTTCGAAAACTTTGTGAACGCTTTGAATTCGCTTTTTCAAAGTAAGAACCATAAAAATATCAGCATTAAATATCAGGAAAAAGCTCCTTTATAATCTCGCGGTAGTTCTTATTGTAATATAGATGCCCGTATATAATTGCTGCAGCAAGAACATTTCTGCCGTAGCCTCTTGTTTCTGCGTAAGCAAGACCTTCTAAAAATAAGTCTGTCGGCAAATCGCCGGCCTGCCTTACCCAGCGTTTGACGGCATTGGGACCTGCATTATATGAAAAAAGAGCATGCATAATTTTTCCTCCGTTACGGCGTATCATATCCGAAAGATAGAAGGCTCCGAAACGGATATTTGTATCGGGATTGTTAAGGTCATAAGTCTCCAGCTTTAGACGGCGGGCAATATCGGCAGCCGTGGGCTTCATCAGCTGGGCAAGCCCTATGGCTCCCGCATGGGAAACAACCTCAGGCTTAAAATAGCTTTCACTTCTAAGCAGGGCATATAAAAGATATTCAGGTAAATTGTATTCGGCAGCATATCTTTTGACAGACTCAAGCCAAGGCCGGGGATAGATTAGCTTTAAGTGTTCTTCTCCAAACTCGGCACCTTCGGAGTTGACCGCAAAGGTCATAATCCTCATGGAGTCGGCATAATTAGAATTTTCGGATAAAACTTGCGAAAAAAAAGCGGCATCTTCCGTACCGATTTGAGGATATAAAACGGTAATCTTATTGTACAATTGGGAATAAAGTTTATATTTTACAAAACCTTTTAAAATTTGTATGGTATCTTCCTCCGAAAAGGAGCCGGAGCCTTTTCTTTTATAATTTTTTCCGTATGGGGAAGATGCGATAGGAAGCCCAAGCTGATAAGCGGACATAAGCCTGTAATAAAAAGAATTATGGTCTTTTTCATAGGCTTCACGGTACAGTTTTTTAGACTCCTCACCCGATAAGTTTTTAGAGCGTGCAAGAATATAGGAAAGGCGAGCCTGAGCCGAAAAAAGATTGGTTTTTTGAACAGCCTTTTGAAGTTTTTCAAGGCCCTTCCAATCCCGTGAAAGAACCAGCTTCATACAGGCATGAGCTGCAAGCTCTTCGTAAACTAAAACATTTTTCCATGAAGGAGCAGAAACACAAAGCTCATCAAAAAATACCTTAAACGATCTATTTTTTTCTATATCGAGAATGTACCAAAGGGCAACATCATAATCATAGGCTTGAGGCGGATAGGTCTTAGCCTTTTTAAAAAGTAAAAGCGCCTTTTCGGTATTTTCCTTTCCGCCCATTTTTAAACGCAGGCGGGCAGCATAAAAAGAGTACATGTATTTTTGCACGATGTAATCCGAATGCTTTGCGGATTTTTTTTCGTAAAGTTCAAGCTTATTTTCAAAAAGAAGGGCATCTGCAGCATAATCGGAGGAGCCTGATAAGGCGGACCTTCCTGCATCGGAAAGAACAGTCCTGTTTTCAAAATACGGATTATCTTCCTTTTCCATTAAGTTTTTAAAAATAGGCCATGCATCTTTAAACCTAGATTCAAATGTTAATTTTCTTGCGGTTAGAATTCTAAAAAAATCATCTCCGTAGACTTTTAAATCAGTCTTATTCTTTTCGATATTCTCTAAGCCTTCAATAAGTTCGGCATCAAATTTTTGAGCATTAAGATAGTCAGGCAAGGCCTTGTCCATTTTTTTTAAATTACCCGATAAAAATAAGAGCCTTTGGATTTCGGACCTTACAGCCTTCTCTTTTTCTGCCTCCGATTGAGCGGCTTCCAAACCGGCAAGCTTTTCTTCAAGCTTTTTAAGTTTTTCTTCATTGGATAAAAGCGCATAAAGTTCATCATCGGCCAGTTTTTTATACGGCATAGGAGTATTTTTTACCGCATACTCAAAATAAGCCCTGGCCGATTCATCATAGATTTTTTTATCGGCAGACCTTACCCTCGCTTTTTTAAGAGCAAGGCCTATATAGTATAAGGATGAAGGATCGGTATTATATAATCGTTTCAATTCCAAGGGCTGAGGTTTTAAAAAACGGTAAAAATTTTCCGAATACAGATCCTCAATTAAACGATCTTCTGCGGTCTTATCATAGGAACCTGCACACGACAAGCTCGAAAGGCAAAAGCAAAAGCAGAATAAGACAAAACCAAAGCGTATAAAAAATTTAGAGTTTATAAAACTATCCCTTCAAACTTATTTAGGCGGAATATCTATATAGGTACCGGCTATAATAAGATTGGGATTTTTAATTTTATTGTAATCCGCTATCTTTTTGTAAAGCCAAGGTGTTTTGTAGAAGGTCTCGGATAGATCCCACAAGGTATCACCCCATTTGATCTTATACCTTACCGCTCCCTTGGAAGTTACATTCGATTTTTTTTGAGCCTCAGCCTTTTTCTTGGCAGCAGCCTTCCGTTTAGCTTCTTCTTCCGCCTTCTTTTTAGCCTCAGCAGCGGCCTTTTGCTTAGCTTCCTCTTCAGCTTTTTTCTTGGCTTCGGCTTTTTGTTTAGCTTCTTCCTCAGCCTTGCGTTTAGCTTCGGCGGCTGCCTTTTCGGAAGCATCTTCCTTAGGAACATTCGAGGTCGTAGCATTTACGTCTTTTTTTTGCTCTTGCACCTTTTCAACCTTTTCAGGTGCGGAAGCTATCATATCCTTATCTGCAAAGGGCATTTTTTTAGTCAAAAGAAGAATGGCAAATACAAGGGCCGTTATACAGAGGATTATTATAAGAATTATAAGCCACATAGGCATCTTTTTCTTTTTTTCAGGCCTTTCTTCATCATTACCGTAAAGTTGAGAATCGGCAGTATGAGATTCGAAAGATTCATCAAAAGAAGAATCTTCTTTTGATGACAGATCGCTTTCTTTTATAAAATAATCATCATCACCGCTTTCAAGACCTGACGAGTCATCTAGGGAGGCAAAATCAAAGTCTATACCGTCAAGACTTGCCTCATCAAGATTTTTTAGGGAAACCCTTAAAGACTGATGTGATCCTGATCCTTCATCTATGGCTTCGGCAGAAAGATTTTTTTCTTCATCAAGTTTTATTTTTAAATTTATAGTAGGATCTCCTGCAGTCCCCATTGAAACGTCTTCCACAATAAGGGAGCCTATATATTCAGGCTCTGTTTCTTCAAATTGCTTAAATAAATTTATTTGAACACTCTCTTGATTATCTCTGACTGTGGTCAATTCCAGAGACTGTTCCGACAAAGCGTCTTCGTCCAAAATCGGGAAAAAGGTCCCATCAGCAAGTTTGATTCCTATTTTTGAAGCCATATCGTCCTCCTGCAAAATTCCAAGTTTAAATAGTTAATTATAGCATCTATAACTATTCTAAACACAAAACAAGTTCTTGTCAATGAATTTAAAAATTATTATGATAAATTATAGGGGCGAGAGTTTTTTTTCCCGCCAAAAGCATGATAAGACGGTCAAAGCCCATCGCAGCCCCGGAACAAGGCGGCATCTTAGAGCAAATTTTCCCGAAATCCTTTACCGGAGGATGAGGAACAAGGGCATTTTTTTGTTTTAATGCGTTTTCATTTTTAAAATAAGAGTCGATTTTTTCAGGATTTCTTTCTTCGGTGTAGCAGTTTGCAAGCTCAACGCCGTTCAAATAAACCTCCCAGCGCTCAACCGTCTTCCATTCGAGATCTTCGTTTTTTTTGTTTAAAACTTTTTGAGAATTTTCTTGGGCAAGGCAGGGGACAAAGGCCGGATAGTCCAAAAGGGCTATGAGCTTATTTTGGGGAAGATTGGGTTCAACCGCATGAACCAAAATAAGCTCGTATAAATCGTCTTCTTTCCAATCCGAATAGTTTTTAGCTTCGCCAAGGCCCAATTTTTCCGCATAGGCAGCAAGCTCTTCATGAGAATGTTCGGTGCTTAAAGGCACTCCTGCATATTTTCTAAAAGCCTCATCCATGGTAAGGCAGTCAAAGCCCCTTGATAGGGTTTTTAAAACCTCCCCGTCAGCTATAGGATTTTCTTTTACCCTCTCGGCAACATGATTTAAAAACGCTTCGGTTATCTTTACGGAATCCTTATAGTTTGCGTTTACAGTGTAATATTCAAGCATGGTAAATTCGGGGCTATGGATATTGCCTATAGACTCTACATTGCGGTAGCATTTGGAGATTTGAAAAACCGAGCGGGAAGTTTGGGCAATGACGGGCTTAATATAAACTTCGGGGGAAGGCACCAAAAAAAGAAGCTTTTTTTCGTTCAATCCCTTTGATGCGGCAGGGCTTAGATACTCCGTTTTAAAAACTTCCAAACAAGTTTCAGGGATGAGCTCTCCCGAAAGAGCAGGAGTATCCAATTCCAGATAGTTCTTTTTAATAAAAAATTCCCTTGCAGCCTGAATGGTCAGGGCACGCAATTCCAAAGCTTCAATATCCATAAATAGACCTCAAGTATTTGTAAAGAGTTTCTATTCCGCGAGGGCTTGCACAGGATCCAGCCTTGAAGCCTTGATCGCAGGATGAAGGCCGAAAAAGATGCCTGTACATACACTTACCGAAAAGGCTATAAGGGAGCCCGAAAAATTGGGCAAAAAAACGATTTCGGGCGGAAAAAAGAAGTTTACAATCAGTTTACTGATCACAAGCCCCAGCACAATCCCTATAAGCCCCCCTGTAAGAGTAAGAGATGCCGACTCTATTAAAAACTGCATCCTTATTGCTTTGCCTGTAGCCCCGAGAGCTTTCCGTATTCCTATTTCTTTTCGGCGTTCGGTAACCGTAACAAGCATTATGTTCATAATGCCAATGCCTCCGACCAGGAGGGATATGCCGGCGATGGCGGAAAGCACAAGGCTTACCATCCCCGTAATCTTACTCATCTGCTCAAATTGCTGGCGGGCAGAATAAACCCAGATAGCAAAACGGTTACCTCCCGAAACCTCTTCGGAAAAATCCTGAATCTTTGCTTCAACTTTTGAGGTGTCCTCCGGATTCGAGATAACTACCTCGGCCGCCCAAACAGGTTCGTTTCTATTTCCTAAAACCTTGTTTAAGGCAAAATTTCTCGGTACAAAGATTGCGTCCGATGTGCGTAGGATCCAAGTGTTTTTCGGCTTTACGACTCCTATCACTTCAAGCCTTAGAGTTCTGGGAGGAGCATTTTCTGCACTTGAAGGAATCTGCAAGGTAATAAATTTTCCGACAGCCCGGCCTTCAGGAAAAAGCTGGAAAGCTATCCTGTCGCCTATAAGAGCCTTTTCCGCTCCTGAAGAATAGTCCGAAGAAGAAAAAAAGCTGCCGTAATCCATGACTACTCGGTGAGACTCAAGCCTTTCGGCCTCTATTCCCTCTATATCGCTAATTTCAATCCGCAAGTTATTCCTTACAACTGCGGCTTGAAAACGGTTTGAATAAAAAACATGCTTTATCTCAGGGATTTTTTTTATAAGCTTTTTGCGGAAAGCCTCATCAAATTTTATGTCTCCGCTGCCGCCGAATTCGGGATTTCCCATCTGGGTTCCTATATTGATTATATCCATGCTGAACTCTTCAAACTCCTTTACCATGCTGTTTGAAAGGGAGCTTGCAAGGCTTGTAACAATTATAACCGAGGTAACTCCTATCACTATACCCAAAAGAGAAAGAAGGGTGCGCATCTTGTTCGTTTTAAAATTATGAAGGGCATTTATAAAATCTTCAAACATTTTTACCCCCTCCCGTTTTTTCTATACCGGCGGCATTAAGGGAATCGGCTACCACAAGCCCGTCTTTTAGATGGATTGAACGAGGAGCAAGAGAAGCAATTTCTTGATCGTGAGTTACCATTATGACAGCTGTCCCCGTTTTGTTTATCGTTATAAAAAGATCCAAGACAGAATGTCCCGTTTCGGAATCAAGGGCACCCGTGGGCTCATCGGCCAAAATAATCTTAGGATTTGTAACAAGGGCCCTCGCGATGGCAACCCTCTGCTTTTGTCCGCCTGAAAGCTCACCCGGCCTGTGTTTTAACCTGTCGGAAAGGCCAACCTTTTCAAGCTCTTCTGCAGCCCGTTTTTTTCTTTTATCTAAGGAAAGCCCCTGATATCTCAAGGGGAGCATTACGTTTTCAAGCACATTTAGATTGGGAAGGAGGTAGTATTGCTGAAAAACAAAGCCTACGGTTTTATTCCGTAAGGCGGCAAGCTCGTTTTCTGTCATGTCGGCAGTGATTACACCGTCCACATAAATTTTCCCCGAAGTCGGCCTGTCGAGACAGCCTATCATATTCATGCAGGTGGACTTACCAGAGCCCGACGGCCCCATTATAGAAACAAAAGAAGATTCTTCTATTTTAAAGGAAACCCCGGCAAGTGCCCTAACGGTTGTTTCTCCCATCTCAAAGGTTTTAACTACATTTTCAAGGCGTATAATATCGGCCATAACTAAAACCTCTACCAAGCAGGAGGCGTCATGCCCGGAGTGTTCACCCTCAGAGTGTCCCCTTCCTTTAAGCCCGACAAGACCTTTACGGTACCCGGAGTATAGGCTTCCACCTCGATATTTACTCTCTCAAACTTTCCGTTTTCAAGAAGTCTTTCAACGTAGGGCTCGCCCTTATCGTAGGAAATTGCCGCTTGATCCAAAAGGAGAACCTCTTCGTCTTCTCCTGCAATGATGCTGCCGCTAAAAGAATAGCCGGGCAAGACGTTCTCGGGGAGCTTATCGACAACTATCTTTGTTTCTATCACAGTGGAACCCCTTTGGGCACTGGATTTGGCTATAGAAGAATGGTAGGTAACGCGGCCTTCAACCTCTTCATCTCCCAAGGCTTGAAAGTTAAGGATGACCTTCTGCCCTATCTTTAACCTTGGAACATCCCTTTCGGAAACATCCACTGTGGATTTAAAAAAGGAGCGGTCTATAATGACTCCGAAATTATCCTTGGGCATAACATAGGAGCCTTCGGTCAAATCAAAGGAAACGACTATACCGTCAAACTTTGCATAAACGCTTCTATCCCTCAGGGCTCGTTTTAAAGATTCAAGCTCAAGTTTCATCAATTCAAGGTTCTTGGAATAACCTTGTAATTGTTCCTTTTCAATGAGAAATTCCTGTTTTGCAACCTGAAAGGTTTGATAGGTATTGTCAAGGGCAAAGATAAGGTCGCCTTTTTTTACGGTATCTCCCTCCTTTACCGCAACCTTCTTTATAAGGCCCTCTCCCGGTGATTGAAGGTTTTGCTGTTGGGCGGGCTGAATATAACCTGAGATTTGAATTATATCCCGTATTATTTCTTTCGTTACTGTGACTGTTCGAGAAAAATCTTCAGTTCTCTTTTTAGGTAAAAAAAGAATCCAAACTATCGAAAGCGTTATAATTACGGTTAATATTATCAAAATAACCCTTTTACTCTTTTTCCGTTTTTTATCCTGCATTTATTTTTCCTCTATATTGAAAGCATCTTTTATTTCGGCATTAAAAGCATTTACGGCAATATGAGAATCGGTCAAACCCAAAAGCGCGTTAATATATTGTAAGTAGGCCTGCCTATTCTCCAGAGAGTTTATAAGTCCCCGCTCAAACCATTTTGCATGTTCTTCGGCATTTTCTTTATAAATGTCCAGCTCTTCGGCATAACGGATTTGCTGCCATTCAAGCCGTTCCCACTTAAGCTTAAAAGTGTTGAAGTCCTTGGCAAAGTTTTGCCTTACGGTGCCGAGCTTTATCTTTTCGCCTGATTCGGTCAGGGCCGCATTCTTTTTGCTAAGAGAATAATCATAAATTGCCAGCGGGTTTACCGAAAAAGATATCTGCATAGAAGGAACTGAAGCCTTTTCCAAGGGCATGGTAAGCCCCGTATTAATATTCACTCCCGGCAACATCATAGAAAGACCGGAACTTAAACTCTTGGTCTTACTCGTATATGAATCGGTATACGAATAAGCTAAATTGGCAGAAGCCGAAAATGGGCTTAAATCCATTTTATTTTTTTCGAGGAGTTTGTCATAGGCCCTTTCAGCTTTGATAAGGGGCTTATAGTTTTCGGCTTTTAGATTTTCGATAGAAATCAATTTTTGCTGAGGTATGCTTTTTGCAAGATTTATAAAAAAAGCATCCTCATCTTTTTTTTCTATTTTAAGACCGCAGGATTCAAAAAAAAGACGGGCAGACACTTCAAAAGAAAATTCTGTTTCTTTTTCGGCCCGCTCGGCACTTATCAAATTAAGCCGGGCGGTTCTTAATTTGGAAGAGGTTTGAGAATATCCTTCTGCAAGAATTTGCTTGTAGTTTATATCGGCCTGAATGCCGGCAAGGCGCTTTGCAAGAAGCCCAGAATACTCGCTTAAAATCTTTTGAATGTCGCTTAAAAGTTTATTGTCGGCAAGCTCTTTTTTCATCCCGGCCTTCTTTTCGGCCTCTTTAAGAGCATCCAATGAGGCTTCAATCTCCTGCTTTTTTCTTTTGCGGGCTTGACTGTAAATATCTCCCGACAGGGCGAGAGAAAAGCCTGATGTGCGCTGCATTTCATTTCCCGTATAAGAATAAGGAGCCGACAGCTTTAGTCCAAGATTATTATAAAGAGGCAGCCCCGCCGAAACCGAGGGATCGATGGAAAAAAAAGTTTTATCTTTTTCGGTGCTAAGATTAAAATTTAAGGTAGAACCAAAATTAAAGACAAAAATGGAGTTAAGTCTTACGGATTTATAATTATTTAAGGCTATTTTTGCTTCGTTTTCAGTCAAAATAAGATCGGGATCATTTTTATAGCGGTATTCCAAAATATTCTTATAAATATTTTCTTGAACATAAATATTTTTGTCTGCATAAACATTTTCTTCCGCAAAAAGAGTACCTAAGAAAAGAAAAAGAGAAATATAAAAATGGTTGTGTTTATTTTTTAGCATTTTTAATCCTTATGGAATTGCACGGCATTAAAATTACAAAAAAATAATAAAAAAGTCAAGGATCGGGATGGATCTACGGATGGATGACTATAAAAGCCGGATTCCCCTTATAAAAGTTTAAAAAATATGCTACAATTAATTCCTAATTATGAATTACTTTACAGGGGTGGGTAGAAAATGAGCGATATTCGAAGACTGCCTATTGGTGTTCAAAGTTTTTCGGTTTTGCGTAATGAGGGCTTTGTCTATATAGATAAAACGGAATATATATTGAAACTTGCAGCCGAAAGCAGAGTATACTTTTTAGGCCGTCCGCGCCGTTTCGGTAAAAGTCTTTTTCTTTCCACCTTAAAGGCTTACTTTTTAGGTAAAAAAGAACTTTTTAAAGGGCTTTATATTGAAGAAGCAGAACAAAGGCAGGCGGAAAAAGAAGGGTGCGAATCCTGGGGAAATTATCCTGTTCTCCACTTGGATTTTAATGCGGGGATTTATGATACAAGGGAGAGTCTTATAAACCGTTTTCTTTCGTTTTTTAACGAATACGAAGAAATCTACAAAAGCACAGGACTCGATATCCCCGACCGCTTTAAAAACCTGATAAAAAAGATTTACGAGACAACCGGCAGGCAAGTTGTTATTCTCGTGGACGAATACGATAAACCTCTCCTTGAAACCATGATTATAAATGAACCCTTAAACGAAGAGTATAGGCGTATCTTAAAAGGTTTTTACGGGGTAATTAAGTCTTGTGATGACTATATCCGTTTTGCCTTTTTAACGGGGGTTACCAAATTCAGCAAGGTCAGCATCTTTAGCGATTTAAACAATTTGCGGGACATAAGTATGCTTCCCGATTATGATGCTGTATGCGGTATTACTCAAAAAGAAATGGAAGAAGTTTTTAAACCCGAAATAATCGCGCTTGGAAAAGCTCAAGATTTGACCGAAGATGAGACCCTCACAAAGCTAAAACAAAAATATGACGGCTATCATTTTTCAGAAAACTTTGTAAATGTGTATAATCCGTTCAGCCTCTTAAATGTCTTTGCAGGAAAGGTATTCCGCAGCTTTTGGTTTGCAACAGGAACGCCCACATTTTTGGTCAGAACATTAGAACATCAAAAAGAAATTTACATTCGCGATATTTTGGAAGATGCGGAAATGAGCGAAAATGCCTTACAGGATTACCGCCCCGATATGAATAACCCTATTCCCATTTTATTCCAATCGGGTTATTTAACGATAAAAGATTATGACAAGGAATTTCAGCTTTACAAATTAGGCTTTCCCAATGACGAAGTAAAATACGGTTTTTTGGATAACCTTGTGCCTGCTTATACCTCTATTGCAAAGGATGCAAGCGGTTTATTTATCGCAAATTTTGTAAGAGATATCGAAAATGGCAAAACCGAATCCTTTATGAAAAGAATGTATGCGGCTTGCGCAGGCCTTCCTTACAGTCTTGCTTCAAAGGAAAATGTGCAGATGAGGGAAAGGGATTACCAGATAGCATTTTACATAATTTTCAGCCTCATGGGGCAGTTTGTACAAACAGAGGTAGTAAGCTCAAAAGGAAGAGCCGATTGCGTGCTTCACACCGATGATACAATCTACATCTGCATGAAATAACAACTATGACTCGGAAAAAGAAAATTAACAACGAAGAGTGCGACCTTGAATATTATAAAACGGCTGCTCTTTTTTGGGAAACCTATGCAAAGAATATCGAAGCGGGACTTGCAAAACAAGGTAAAAAAAAACTCGTTTTGAAAACGATGGAGGACTGCCTATCAATAACACCGCACACGAAGATACGGAAATTGTGTAAAGTTGCAGGAGTTTCAAAGTCAACATTCTATTATAACCGGAAGAACGACAGTCAGGCACAGAAGGATGCACAAATCGTAACTTTGCTTAAGAAACTGCCCAAGGAAGTCCTATTACGGCGAGGAAACAAGGCGAAAGCGAATATTATAAGACAAAAATTCGGTGTTCTTGTGAATCACAAGCGCATCGAGCGTATTTGCCGAGCATATGGCCTTCTTGCGAAGAATAGAAGAAGAAAGTTTCCTAAACATTATTACGAGCAGCGCAAGCAAAACAAGCAAAACCTACCTGAGAATATTCTGAATCGTCAATTCTATGCAGCAGAACCGCTTAAAAAACTCTGTACGGATGTATCATATTTTCGTACCACAAAAGGATGGTTGTATCTAAGTCCTGTGCTTGATTTATATAGAAATCAGATTAGTGCATACCACATGTCGACTCATAATGATGAAAAACCGGTTATGGATATGTTGGATAAACTTCCATTCCTTGAACCCGGAGCGCTTCTCCATTCCGATCAAGGCGCAGTATACACTTCCAAAGCATATACAAATCGCCTTAGGGAAAAGAAAATCATTGAAAGTATGAGCCGTAGGGCAACCTGCCGGGATAATGCCTGTATGGAACATTTTTTCGGAACTCTCAAAATAGAAAGCGGATATAACGAGCTAATAAAAATCAGAACTCCGACAGAACAAGAAGTGAGAGCTCTGATTGACAATTTTATAAAATATTACAATAATGAGCGTATTCAAAAGAATCTCGGCTGGCAGCCGCCGGTCGAAAAATATGCTTAAACTGTCCTAAAATGTGGGGGCAGTTCACAAGTTTCTCTTTCCCCCTAATTTACAGCTTCTCCACCTCTTCTTTACTAAGACCTGTAACTTTTGAAATAATTTCTACGGCAAGCCCTATATCAAGCAAGTTTTTTGCAGTTTCAAGCTTATTTTGGTATGCACCATCAGCAAAGCCGCGTTCAAGACCTTGTTCAAGACCTTGTTGCATACCTTGATGATACCCCTCACTTATACATGAAGCTCTATCGTGTTCGTATTTCATTCGGGACTCGTATAGCCACTTATCTCTGGGGCTCATTTCCATAATTTCTATCGTTGCATTTGCTTTTCTCATCATCGGTGATTCTTGTGCCAGCATATTACGTACCTCCGGATCGTCAGTTTCGATAAATTTCAGCCAATTTAATAAGTGTTTTGTTTTATCATTTTTGCATTGACCTTCTTTTAAAAGCCTTGCCTTTTCAAGGTTTAATATATGAATCTCAAGTTTTGAAACTAAGGGCTCTTTTGTATCTTGCTCCAATACAACATACTTGTTGTGTAAACGCCTATTTTTGTTAAAGCCTTCCCCTATCAAGTTTATTGTAATACACTTTGGAAGTTTTGTATAGTCTTGACCTTGTTTTATACCCTCGTTGTACATTTTAGACCAATAATATAAGGTCCTTTCAGGAAAATCACGATGCCACCTATTTTGAATTTCAATATCGACAAAGGTGTCGTCTTTTAGCCGTAACTTGATATCCAAGATGCCCAATTTTTCAGTTATAAGTTCCTTATGAAACTCCTTGTCCAGCAGCTCCAAACCTGCGATAGTTTCAGGCGGAATGTCTAAGATACATTCTAAAAAATCCTGTAAAACATCCTTATTTTCCTCTGTTCCGAATATACGTTTAAAAGCGTAATCATTGCGGAGGGTTATTTTAAAAAGTTTTTTCATATTTCACCTCTTCAATAATTTTTTAAAAGAAGAAAAATTTTCCCTTTCATAATTATTATAGAGATTGTTTGTAATAGATAGTAAAATTTAAAAAAATTAGGAAATGTCGAGCACAGAAAACTAGTTTTTATCAAACGGCAAAGTGCGAATGCCATTTGTACTTCGACACTCGCACTTTGTACTTCGCAATTAATGCGGGAATTTATTTTCAAAAGAAGCTAATACCTTGTCTGTTGCCGGGCGGGCATCTATATCTACTATTAATTTCTTTTTTGCATAATAATCTATAAGCGGGGCTGTTTGACTTCTGTAAGTCTCAAGGCGCTTTTGGATAGCTTCGATTTTATCGTCGGGGCGGGTAATGAGCTCTCCCGAACATGAGTCGCAAATACCTTCTTTTTTCGGCTTTACGAATTCGATATGAAAACTTTGACCGCATGAGGAACAAACCCGTCTTCCTGAAAGCCGCTTGATAACCTCATCATCGCTTATATCGAAGTTGACAACGGAATCAATTTTCACTATATGCTCCAAAGCATCGGCCTGAGCAATTGTACGGGGAAAGCCGTCCAGAATAAAGCCTTTTTTGGTGTCATCCTTTTCCAATCTTTCCTTTACAAGGGCGATTGTAAGATCGTCGCTTACCAAGGCCCCGGAATCAATGACAGCCTTAACCTTTTTTCCCAAATCGGTTTGATCCTTTATTGCAGCCCTAAAAAGATCTCCGGTTGAAATATGGGGGATCTTATACGATTTTGAAACCTCAAAAGCGAGGGTTCCCTTTCCTGCGCCCGGAGGGCCCAAAAAAATACAGTTCATTTTTCTCTTCCTTTTTTAACAATATTTATATAAAGAACCTTAAAGTGCGTGTATTGGTCATTTTAGATAAGTGGCCGATTATGTATGTTCCCACCATGGCGGTTAAGGCATCAATTGCGGCAGCTACCGAGCCTATAAAAAAGGCTGCCGGGCGCAAAATTAAAAAGCCCGATTCAAAGCCCCTGCCGTATATAGCACAAACTGCAACAAGGGAAACGTAGGTTCCCGTTACGGGGAAACGGCCCAAAAAGAACGAAAAAACGGTTGAAACACCTACAAGCCAAAACATATCCTTTACGCTTATACCCAAACTGGAATAGGACTTTAAAATTACGATAAAACTGATCGTAACGACCATTGCACTCCCAGCCCTGCCAAAAACCGAAAAAACAGGCAAGGATACTGAAGAAATTCTCCTTCTTACACCCAAGCTCTCATTGGAATGGCGCAATAAGACAGGCAGAGTTAAATTGGTATCGCCCGAAAAAAAGGCAGCACAAACAGGGGCTATCGAAGCATAAAGAATTTTATAAGGATTTATATCCCTGCATATTATTTTTAAGATTATAGGATATATGATTAAGGCTATTATAAAAAAATCTATCAACAAAAGTACAACCAGACCCGTAAAAAATTTGGTAGAAAGCATGGCTTGAAACTTGATAAACCAGTTCACCGATACGGCTATAAGCCCTATCGAAAACATATCTACAAAAAAGGCCATAACGGCATAAGAAATTCTGGAAAGCGAATCAAAGAGGGTTAAAGCAGGCTTTGAAATATTTTTATCGACGGCACAAGCGGCCCCTGCAAAACCTGCAAAGATACAGAGGGGAAGAATATAAAGTCCGTCCATAAGGGCTTCAAAGGCGCTTGAAGGAAACAGCCGTAAAAAGGACTCCATAACGCCCAAATTTTCGACAGAACTTGTCTCTTCAACAAAGATAGGTATTCTCGGCGGAGAGCTGATAGAAATAGAAATCAAACCTAAAAAGGCTGCCAAAAAGGACGAAAGAATAATAAAGACGGCAATATATATCGAAAGTTTTAGTAATGAACGGCTTTCGCGCAATTTAGATATACTTACGGTAAACCCAAAAAATAAAACGGGATATAAGGAATAGCGGCCGAATTGAATAGCAATATTAGAAGCAAAATCAACAGCTGCATTAAAAAACGCACTATCGGAAGAAGAAAGGACTGCAATTATAATACCTAGAGCAGAACCTATAAGATATTTTATCCAAATTTTCATGGTTCATTTTACAAAAAGAAAATGATTGAGTCAATAGACTAAAAAGCTTCTCCCGTTGTTTGAACAAGGGAGTCGATTATACTGCTCATATCTTCAAGACCGTAAAGAGTAAAATATACCTTCCAGAATTTAAAGGAGGAAGAATTAAGCATTTCTTGGCTAGGCACAAAATTATGGTCGAAATATTTATCTGCCTTGTATGTCAGATTGGGATTTTTTTCGGCATAGACGACAAGAGTTTTAAAATCATATCCGTCCCCGGCGATTAAAGAATCGAAGAGAGCCTTCATTGATTTTTCATTAATCTCATTCTCAAAGCAAAAAAGATTTTTTAACTTAGAATTTGAACTCACGGTAATATTTTCTATTTTGTTGCGGTAGCAATAAAGCTCTTCAAGCTCCTTCAATGAAGAAAGATCCAAATCCTTTATTTCGTTAGAATCGCAAGAAAGTTTTTGAAGCTTTGTGTTCAGACTTATCAAAAGCCTATCAAGCCCGTTTTTTCCGCAATCCAAAAACTTGAGCTCCTTGTTTTGAAAAAGAGCTAAGTCGGTAAGTTTATTAGCCCTGCAATTAAGTCTGGTTAATTTTGTATTTTTGGTTAAGTCAAGATTAGTTAAACCGGAATTCTCACAATCCAGCTCTTTAAGCTCAATGTTTTTTGTAAGATCAAGGGTTTTTAAGTTTAAAAAGCTTATATCAAGGTATTCAAGACCTGGAAAAGCGGAAAAATCTACCTCTTGAATCGTTGTTTTAGCTAAGCCAAGTTTTTTTAAGTCTTTTAACGAAGAAAAATCAGGCTTATCCATTTTCTTATTTCCTTCAAGAATCAGATTTTCAAGAGAAGGACAGTCGAAAAATTCTATATTCTTTAAACCCGAAAAAGAGATATCCAAGAGCTTCAAAGACGGAGCCTTTATTATTTTAACTCTGCTTAAAATTTCTGCATTATGGATTTTAAGCTCTTTTATATCGCCCAAGAATGCAAGAGAATTTTTTGCTATAAATATTTCGGTTACTGAACCGTCGGCAGGGATTTCCGAAGGGACGGCACCTTCAATTTTGATGTTTTTATCGGCTTTAACGCTTAAACCGATTTTTTTGTTTACTGCCTCAAATTCAAAAACAAGGGAGGCTTCATTTAAGGCTTTTTGGTATAAGTCATCGGCCTCATTTTTCTCATTATCAGTTGATTGAAGCTCTTTATCTTTTTTTTCAAGGATAAGCCCGGCTTGCGAACCTGCCGCAGTCTGAGCTTCTTTATTTTCAAAACCTATTTTTTCTTCCTTATCGGAACACGAAAAAACAAGAAAACTAAAAATAATCAAAGCTGCTAAGGTCTTTAACATAGCCGGACTCTTTCAATAGTGTTTACTTCATTACGTAGGTTTTAATCGGCGGGAAACCGTTAAATTCTACTGAAGCATAACTGGATGTATAGGCACCGGTAGTAAGGAAGTAGACCCTGTCTCCGGGCTTAAGGTTGGTAGGAAGACTGTATTTATAGTCTTCATACATGATATCCATACTGTCGCATGTAGGACCGGCCAAAACGACCTCACCCCACTTTTTGCAGCTCTCATCCTTATCTGTAACGATAGGATATTTTAAGGACTCGTTTAGAGTTTCAATAAGACCGTTAAATAGACCTGTATCAAGATATACCCACCTAAAAAGGGCCGTATTGTTTTTGCGCGAAATCATAACGACCTCAGTTACCAATATACCGCTGTCTCCTACAAGAGAGCGGCCGGGTTCCAAAATAATTCGGGGGCGCTCATCGCCGAAGTCATCTTCCAAATATCTGTTGATTTCGGAAGCGTACTCGCTTAAATCGTTTGCAGGTGTAACATAGGAAGCAGGGAAACCTCCTCCCATGTTTACCATCTCAAGCTTTATATCTTCTTCTTCTTCCAATGAGCCCATGAGGTACTTTGTCTTTGCAATGGCATCGTTCCATTGACCTATATCCCTCTGCTGACTTCCTACATGGAAAGAAATACCGTAAGGAATAAGGCCTGAATCTCTAGCCTGAATGCAAAGGTCATAAGCCATATCCGGATGGCAGCCGAATTTTCTTGACAGGGGCCAGTCTGCACTAGTGGTATTTTCAACAAGGATTCTCACATAAACTCTTGAACCGGGAGCAAATTGAGCTATATTTTTAAGGTCGTCCTTGCTGTCGGTAGCGAACATTCTAACGCCTTTTTCATAAAAATAAGCAATGTCTTTTGCCTTTTTTATGGTGTTACCGTAACTGATTCTTTCAGGGCTTACACCTAATTTTAAAACCTTATCGAGTTCATAGCGTGAAGCTATGTCAAAGCATGAGCCCATCTCATTGAGCATTGTTATAATTTCTTCGTGCGGGTTTGCCTTAATTGCATAAAAAACATCCGCATAGGGGAAATTTTCCTTTAACTTTTGATAATTTTTTTTGATTGTTTTTAGGTTGATAACAACACAGGGCGTTTCCAGATTTTCTGAAAAACTCATAAAGTGTTTCCACTCAGAATCGCTAATGTAATCCTTTCTTTCCATTAGGCCGACCTCCCAAAAAATAGTAATAATAGATTACCTTATAAAGCTATTTTGCATAACTGTCAATAGTATTAAGGCAAAAAAAGGTTTTTTTTTAATATTTTCAATCTAAAAAACAAAAAAACTTAATATTTTTCTATATATATGTATTGAATATATTTCAATTTTGTGGTACTATTAATTTTAGAACATATATTATCCTTATGTATTCGGAGTCGTTCAAACGGCTCCTTTTTTGTATGCAAAGGCTATGTTGAGAGGAGGTTGAAGTGGAATTTATTCAAAAAAAAGATATTCCGTACTTTACCGAATGTGAACCTCTTGTTGAAGGACTCGGCTTTAAACTGGTTGATCTGAATGTTCTTCACAAAAAAGATGTTTGGCAGGTTAAGGCGGTAATAAAATCCGAAAAAGGGGTCGGTATCAAAGACTGTACCTCCGTACACAGGAGCCTTCAACCCCGTATTGAAGCCCTCATAGGCTCGCAAGACGTAACAATGGAAGTCAGCTCTCCGGGAATAAACCGGCTTGTAAAGCGGGCGGTTGAGTTTTATGCCTTTATAGGAGAACAAGCCCAAATTTGGGACAACAGTATTACTGATTGGCGGCACGGAATTATAAAAGAAGTAAATTCCGAAGGCCTTGTTTTAAATTCTGATAATCAAGACATTCAAATTCCATATCAGGATATAAAAAAAGCCAGATGTAATCTTTAAGAATAATTTTAGCTTTGTTAAGGAGATTTAATGAAATGTCTGAAGGAATAATCGAGGCAATTCGGGAATTTGCGCAGGAAAAAGGGATTGATGACGATTTTGTTTTACACATTGTAGAGCAAGCTCTAAAAGCGTCTTATAAAAAACAATTCGGAACAGATGCAAATGCCGTATTTAATGAAGAAACAGGAAAGATATACTCAAAGAAAATAATAACTGAGCAGGCAAAAAATCCTGTTTTTGATATCGGCTTAGAAGAAGCAAAGAAACTTGCCCCCTCCTGCGAAGCAGGCGATGAACTCTTAGTTGAAGTCGATCCGAAAACCTTCGGAATTAATTCTGTCAAGGTCGGAATGCAAAGAGCAATTCAATGTATAAGAGAAATGCAAAAAGACTCTCTTTATGCGGAATACAGCACAAAGGTTGGCGAAATCATCATAGGTTATTACCACCGAGAACGCAACGGAAACATTTATGTCGACTTAGGAAAGGTCGAAGGTTTATTACCTAAAAAATATCAGTCTCCTGGAGACCATTTCGGACGGAATGTGGCTGCCGGAGAAGAATCAAGAATAAAGGCCCTTGTCCGGGAAGTAAAAAAACACCGCCAGTCAAACGTAGTACAGCTAATCCTTTCAAGAACCGATGCAGAATTTGTAAGACAGATACTGGAGCTGGAAGTACCTGAAATTGAAAGCGGAATAGTAAAAATTCATAATATTGTACGAGAACCCGGTTATAGGACAAAGATATCGGTTTCAACAGACAGGGATGATATAGATCCTGTAGGAGCCTGTGTAGGGGCAAAGGGTGCCAGAATTCAAGCCGTCATCGCAGAACTGGATGATGAAAAAATAGATATTCTCCCGTACTCCGAGGATCCGAAAGCCTACATAAAAAGTGCCCTTTCGCCTGCTGAGATTATGGATGTTATTATCTTTGATGCAGAAAAAAAGAAAGCATATGCAATAGTATCCGACTCCCAATTGTCATTGGCGATAGGAAAGCAAGGTTTAAATGTGCGCCTTGCAAACCGCCTTGTAGACTGGAACATAGAAGTAAAAACCGAAGAACAGTATAAAAAAATGGATATTTATACTGATGCACGAAAAGCTGTTGAAAACTTATTTACCGATGAAGATAAGGATGAAGAGGAAGAATATGAGGAAATTTCCAATGTTTCCGAACTTCCCGGAATTACCGAAGAAATTCTAACGGTATTACGTAATAACGAAATTGAAGACGTACAAGACTTGATTAATATGGAAGATGATGAAATCAGGGCCTTGGAAGGTCTTACTGCCGAGATGGCTGATACTCTTCTTGACATTATAGCTAATGCCGTTGAAGTTGTAGAAGACGATGAAGATGAAAGCAATGAAGAAAGCGAACCTGTTTCGGATGATGAGGGAGAGGTTGAAGAATTCGAATGCCCTGAATGCGGTCATAAAATAACGATAGATATGACAAAATGCCCTAATTGCGGAGTAGATCTTGCTTTTGAATATGAGGACGAAGAGTAGGAGTAATATGGATATAGAAAACACAAATAAACCTGATGTAATTCTCAACAAAAAAAGCGGTAAAGCAGCAGAAGCTAAGCCTGAGTCCGTAAAAACAGACTCTAAAAAAAAGGTCGTTGTAAAGGTTTCAAAAACTTCGACAGGAAAATCCAAGAAGCCTGAATCTTCCGAAGAATCTTCAGGCGGTAAAACATCCGGAAAACAGGTTATTTCCGTTAAAAAGGTTTCGCCCCAGAGCTCAAAACCTGTAGATACCTCTGCAAAAGAAAGAAAACCGGATGAAAGGCTTGATGAAACAAAGAAGGCTCCACCTAGCGCTGAAGATAAGAGGAGCGATCAGCCTTCCGCACAAAATGAAAAGCGAAGTTCCGATTCCGTAAAACCGGATTCGGTAAAAAGGGAAGAAAAACAGCCTGAAAGAAAAAAGCCGGCAGCTTCTTCGATAGAATCGATAGATTTTGCAAGCAAACGGCCTAATGTAAAAGCCGGTAACCTTGCAGACTCAGGCCGAAGAAATAACCGCAGCCAAGGTAACCGCCCTCAAAGACCCGGAGGTCAGGGTCAAGGCCAAACCGGACAAGGGCGCAGACGTGAAAGCAATTTTTCGGGAGCCCAAGCCCGTGCCTACTCGGACGGAAAAAAGCAGGGCTTTAGAACAGGTCAAGGCGGACAGCAGGGACGAACAGGCGACAGGCCTCAAAACAGGCCCGGCTTCGGCGGCCCAAGGCCCGGAGCAGCTCCGGCCCCTATTCCTGTCGAAAAAAACAAGGCTCAAACAAATAAAAAAGCCCACAAGGCCAAAAAAGAAATATATAACAAGAAAAACAAGGAAGACGAATTTTTTGAAGAACGCCTCTTAAATCAAAAGAAAAAGCAAAAAGAAAAAATTCATAATATTCCTAAACAGATCGAGATAATGGAATCGATTTCCGTTTCCGAATTGGCCAAGAAGATGAACCTAAAGGCTTCCGAGCTTATCGGAAAACTCATGGGCATGGGAATGATGGTTACCATGAATCAGTCCATCGATGCCGACACGGCCACCATTCTTGCATCGGAATATGAATGCGATGTCAAGATTGTAAGCCTCTATGATGAAACGGTTATCGAAAGCAAGGAAGACGATTTATCGGAACTGAACCCGAGGCCGCCCGTTGTAACCATAATGGGACACGTTGACCACGGTAAGACTAAGACCCTTGACGCAATCCGAAGCTCCAACGTTATAGCAGGAGAGTTCGGAGGAATTACCCAGCACATAGGTGCTTATACGGTAAACACCCACGGAGGAAAAATTACCTTCCTCGATACTCCCGGTCACGAAGCCTTTACCATGATGCGTGCACGAGGAGCGGAAATTACCGATATAGTTGTTTTGGTAGTTGCTGCCGATGACGGCGTTATGCCCCAAACAATCGAAGCCATCAACCACGCACGCGATGCAAAGGTTCCTATAATAGTTGCAGTAAACAAGGTCGATAAACCTGAGGCAAATGTAGACAAGGTAAAAACCCGCCTTTCCGAATTGGGTCTTATGCCCGAAGAATGGGGCGGAGACACCATGTTTGTCGAAATCTCGGCTCTAAAAAAATTGGGATTGGATAACCTCCTTGATACAATCCTCCTTCAAGCCGAGGTGCTTGAGCTTAAGGCCAACTATACATGCAATGCGGAAGGAAAGGTTATAGAATCCCGCATTGACCACGGAAGAGGCGTCGTTGCAACAATTATCGTTCAGCGCGGAACCTTGAGAACGGGAGATCCTTATGTTGCAGGTATTTATTCGGGCCGTGTAAGAGCCATTTTCAATGACAGGGGAGAAAAAATCGACGAAGCGACCCCCAGTATGCCTGTTGAAATTCTCGGTCTTGAAGGTATGCCCAATGCAGGAGATCCCTTCCAAGTTACCGATTCGGAACGCATTGCCCGCCAGATTTCGGATAAGAGGCAGGAACTCAAAAGATTTGAAGATTCAAGGAACGTTAAGAAGGTTACCCTCGATAACCTCTATGAAACAATCCATGACGGCGAAATATTGGAGCTCAAGGTTATCATCAAGGGAGACGTTCAAGGTTCGGTAGAAGCCTTAAAGCAATCCTTGGAAAAACTTTCTACGCCAGAAATAAGGCTCAACGTAATACACGCTTCGGCAGGTGCAATCAATGACTCCGATGTTATGCTTGCAGCAGCGGACTCGAACGCTCTTATTATAGGATTTAACGTACGCCCCACTCCTCAGGCCAAACTTTTGGCCGATCAGGAAAAGGTCGACATACGAAAATACACCGTTATCTACAAGGCTGTTGAAGAAATTCAGATGGCCATGGAAGGAATGCTTTCGCCCGATATTAAAGAACAGGTTATCGGTATGGTTGAAGTTAGAAATACCTTTAAGGTTCCCAAAATCGGAAAGATTGCCGGCTGTTATGTTCTTGAAGGCGTCGTAAAGAGAAACTGTGCAGTACACGTTATCCGTGAAGGCATAGTCGTTCACTCGGGAAAACTTTCTTCATTGAAGAGGTTCAAGGACGATGCAAAAGAAGTTGCAGCAGGCTTTGAATGCGGTATCGGCATCGAAGACTTTAACGATATACAGGTCGATGACCAATTAGAAATTATCGAGATGATTCAGGTTGCCCGAAAGTTGAGCGACAGCGAACACTACAAGGCGCCCGAAATCAAAGAAGAAGGAACCGAAACCAATGAGTGAGTTTAGGCTTGCCAGATTAGGAGAGCAGATAAGGGAAGAAATCTCAAGCCTTATCTGCTCGGGCAAAATAAAAGATCCGAGAGTTTCTTCTCTTCTTTCGGTTAACAGGGTAATTGTTTCAGGCGACCTTGCCTATGCTAAGGTCTATGTTTCAAGCTTTTTGGATGAACATAAGACAAAGCAGGGTGTCCGCGGCTTGGAAAATGCATCGGGCTTTATAAGAACCAGCCTTGCAAAAAAACTTCACATAAGGCAGTGCCCCGAACTCAGCTTTATATTCGATAAGAGTATAAAGGAAGGAATCGACATGGTAAACAAACTTGAAAGCCTTGAATATTTTACCGAGCCTGATGAAGACCTATCTTAAAAATGGAACAAAATAAAAACCTGATAGTCCCGTTTGCAAAGCAGGCGGGATTAACCAGCTTTGCCTCAATGTCGGCCGTAAAAAAAGCCCTTTCGACAAAAAAGGTAGGCCACACAGGAACCTTGGATCTTTTTGCAGACGGCCTTTTGGTTCTTCTTACAGGGCAATTAACCCGCCTTGCCGATATAATTTCGGCCGAAAAAAAGGCCTATGAAGCATGGATGGAATTCGGAATAGAAACGGATACCCTCGATCCTGAGGGCGAGATTATCGCCGAGGCTCCCCTTCCCTCTTATAAAAATTTAACGGAAGCAATCCCCTCTTTTTTAGGCAAAATACTCCAAAGACCGCCCGAATTTTCTGCAATAAAGATAAACGGAAAGCGGGCTTCCGACAGAATACGCAGCGGAGAAAAGATAGAAATTGCATCGCGGAAAATAGAAATTTTTAAGCTAAATTTAAAAAAAATAATTACCGATGGCGGTTTGGAATTTACAGAAAGTGATTTTTTAAACATAAATGCCGATACAAAGATAAAATATACCCATATAAGCGTGGAATGTTCAAAGGGAACCTACATACGCTCCCTTGTAAGGGACATGGCAAAAAAAGCTCACTCCTGTGCCTATGTCTCGGCCTTGCGGAGAACTGCCGTTGGAAGCTTTAAGCTTGAAGAGGCTGCAGGTTTTTCTCTATTAGATGATTTTTCTGCAGCACCTCATGAGAGTTTTTGCAATATGGATGATAAGCCGGTTTTCTACAAACCGAAAGAGATTGAAATTTCAGAAATAGAGGCAAAGGCTTTTTCATTCTCGCCTAAAACGGCAGAAAGCCTAAGATTACCTCAAATCTTTTTGGATAGAAGGTATCTAAACGATTTTTATAACGGGAAAAAAATGAAAACCAATTGGTTTTTAAACGATGAAGAAGTTTTCAAAAATACCAACGGCTCAGCTTCAGAGAAGAAAAAAACATGTGTATTTTGCGATAATTTATGGATAGGTATTATAGGAATAAGCAAAAACTATTTGAAATATGAAACCGTTATAAAAAACTAAAGGCCTAGCGCTTTAATTCAAAACGTTAAGCCTTTTAGACGGTAAGTCTATTTTTTTAACTTACTGTAATGCATGTCTTCCTGAAGGAGAAGCCGAACAGCGTATACCGTAGCTGGTTACAACTCTGTCTCCTAAAGTTTTTGTCTCACGGCCGCAGTGAATACAATGCGAACCGTCAGCTATGATAACATGTTTTTTTGACACGCTCGCAGGACACTTATATCCGTTATCGTCACTTTCCAAGTTCGGTCCTACAGGCCTAACTTCTTTTCCGCAATATTTACACTTCATAAAATAACTCCTGACCTTGTTTGATTGCTATAATTTTCGGCATAATAAATGCTTTATATTAAAGGCTTAATTTGATATTTAGTTACAAAATACCATAATATACTTAAAGTAAGATATAAGATAGAATTTACTCAATTTTAGGAAAATCGTCAAGAGAAATTTTCACGAACAGTAAATTTTATGAATTTAAAGGGTCTATTTTGTTTCCAAGAACTTTCAGAACTGAAAAAATTAACCAAATAATTTTTATAAACCCGTGTAATCTGTAATAAATAAAAATAGCCGGTTACACGGTATCTGCTCCCTTGAATTTTTATCAAAATATAATTAAAATACTCTTAAAGGAGCTCACTCTATGATCTTATTAGAAAAAATAAATGAGAACTCTTATAAGCTTATAAAACAGAATATGATTAAAAATCTAGCCGAAGCTCTTATTCAAACTAAAAAAGCAAAAGCATTAACAGCTATTGATCTAGCAGAAAAAGAACTTAACAACATATTGACAGAAGGCATAAAAACAAAGAATCACAATCTATATATTATTAAAAACAACAGTCAAAAAATAGGCTATCTTTGGTATTTTATAATTACACATAATAAAGCAACATTTCCTTTTGTGATGGATATAAACATAGATGAAAAATATAAAAATAAAGGTTATGGAAAACAAACCATGATACTGCTTGAAAAAGAAATTATCAATTTAGGTTATAATAAAATAAGACTTCACGTACTTTTAAGTAATACAATTGCATATAATATGTATAAACACTTAAATTATAAAACCATTAAAAGAATAGATGGTGGAGAAATATTGGAAAAGAAATTAAGTGCAAGCTTTCAAGGAGACCTAAATATGTATGCACACACACTGTAAGCTCCGGGAAAGCACACATCTTCCAAAATAAGGAAATATGCATTGCAAGGGCAGTAGTAGACGAAACGTCGAAAACTATAAGTCGGTTTATACCCGAAAAAAGGGTATCCGATTTTGAAGAACTTATAAATAAAACAGGAGCTGCATACATGGTTAAGTTATCCGCTAAAATCGGAGAGCCTTATTATAAAAAGCATGTAGACTATTTTTAACAAATGAAAGAAAATATTACACCTGATGCAATTAAAACTATCCTCAATTCACAGCTTAAACAAAATGAATTTCAAAACATTGAATATGTGCTCATGGAAGGGCATACTTATCCGGACTTATTTAAAGGAATAACAGGGAACAATGATTTTTTTGCGGTAAAAATACGGCAAAAATCGGAGAGCATTAGAAATTCACTTAAATATTTAAATGCTTTAAATGACAGTGAAAACTTGATTTTAAAATATAAAAATACTATTGAAACGGAAAATTACTATATTTTTATAAGCGAATGGCTTAAAGGGATTCAGCCTATCAAAACCGATAGACATTTGATAAAAGAATTTTTTAAAAAACTTGCATACTTAAATTTAAAAAATAAATCTTCAAGCTCTTTTTCCTCTATGTACTTGGACGGTAAAACTTATCCTTCAATCGAAGATATGATAAATGCTGAAGCCCTACCCTATCTCGAAATATACAATGGCAAACACGATAAAAAAATTATTAAAAAAAATATTGAAAATCTAAACTCAAGTTTAGGCTGCATTATCCTTGAAGATATGAATACCGGAAATATGTTTAAAACCGAAAAAGGCGATTTAAAAATAATAGACAGCGAACATATTACTTCCGGTTTAAATTTATACCAGTTTGAGCATATAAATATTTTAGGCTTAAATAAAAAAGAATGGTATAATATTACCGATGAAGCAAAAGAAGTTTTAAACGCATATTTTTCCGAAATAGGCGAAAGTAAAAATAAGGCATTTTTACAAATAAAAGCCTTTGCAATTTTAAGCTTTTTACGGGAGCTTTATTTTCAAATTTGGCAAAAAAAAGAAATAGATTATTCCGAAAAAGATAAAACGCTCGATAGAATATTAAATTGCACAATTGAAGAGGTTCTTTAATAATGAGCATAGATTCAATCATCCTCACCGATATAATTATTTCACAAAAAGAAGTTAAAGACTTTCTTAAAAAAGCAAATCTTAACCTAAAGGGAAAACTAATAGGCTTATTCGATAAAGAAAAAATAATCGGCGCAGGCAGTCTTTATACAAATTATTTCCACCCATACAGGGATTATATAAATGTCTATATCGATGAAGATTACAGGAATATGGGATTAGGAAGAATTCTTTTAAAAGCTCTAAAAGAAAAATCCGATAAAAAAAGATTTCAGGTTATGTGTTCTTCCGAAAAAAAAGGGCTTATTCAATTTTTAATTAAAGAAGGCTTTACTTTAATCAGAAGGTCATACAGTTTCGATTTAAAAAAAGAATCTCAAAATATGTTTTTGTCAAAAGAATCTTCCAATGAATTTAAAAACATGCAGATAAAATCTCTTATAAAATTAAATGCAGCCGAAAAAGAAAATTTTAAAAATATTTTTTATTTTAATTATGCCGATACACATAAAAACATAAATCCCTTAAATGCAGACATAAGCATAAAAGAATTTTCAAAAGAGCTTTTAGCCGATTGTGATAAAGAAAAATCCTCATGTTTGGTTTTTAATAATGGAATCCTAGCCTACATGATAGTCTATATGGAAGACTTTCCTGAAATCGGTTACCTTGGAGGGAAAACTATTGAAGACATCGGTATTTATCTAAACTATTTTCAAGTTATAATCAATAATTTATTAACTTATTATGAACAAATTTGTTTTGAAATAGATGATACCGATTATTATGCTTTTCCATTAATAAATGCTCTAGAGATTGACTCTAAAGAATCGTATAATACATATGTACTCGATTAGATAATTTTATGGAGAAAATATGAAAAAAACAAATTTTATTTTTTTAAGTATCCTTATTCTTATATCTGCATGTGCCTGCCGTCAATACAACTTGGAAACAAAAGTCTCACATAATAATGCGGAAGAGGACACAAGATTAGTATTAGATACCGATTTATTTTTTATAGAAGAAGCAGGTTCTTTATCTTTGAATCCAGGCGAATCAGTATCCGGCTCCTATGTTCTTAAAGGCTCTTACCACGGCGCAAAAACATACAGTGAAGTCCTGTCAACAAATATACCTTTAAAACCAAATGAAGAATACGAAGTTTCTTTTACCTATAAAATTCTAGAAAAAGCGGATAAGGGATTTGAAGTAACCTTTTATTCGGAAAAAGCAGCAAAAGAAAACAACTGGATGCCTAATCTGGAATTTAATGATGAAAACGGAGAAAAAAAGAAAATCAGCTTTAAAAGAAGATTAAAAAACTATGACGATTATAAGATATCGTGGAATATAATACAAAGAGGTTCTCTTGCTATTGATAATATAAGCATAAAAGAAAGCTCAAGCGGAAAAATAATTGCATCTCTGGATGTAGGCTCTTCAATCTTTAAAATAGACGTTTCCCATGAAAGCATAAAAACAAAGATTGAAAATAAACCTACGATCCCTGTATTTAATGCATGGGGCACTAAAGAAACCATTGATGACTGCGATACCGAGCAAAATCCATACAGTTTAATATGGACAAGCATAGGGATTCCTAAAGAAATTGAATCGATCAAAACGGAGTTATCTTCCAATGAAAGTTACAGAATGCAAAAAGACAAAAACACCATCTACCTGATTTCCCCTCAATGGAATTGCCGGTATCCCGATTACGATGTTCTTCCTAAAACTTCACCCTTTTACCTTGATGAAGTTTTCAAACCCCACGAAAATTCCGAATACCCTAAAACCTTTGTTCTCAACTTTGAAAAAGAAGAGTGGCATAACTTATTGGGAAAAAAAGCTTTAAGTTATAAAAATACAGGTTTTGACGGTCTTATCTTCGACTGGTGGAGCGATGAAGCCGGGAATGGAAGAAACAAAGAACGAGTTCAAAAGGCGCGTTTAAATATATTAAAATCAATCAGGGAAAAGGTTGGGAACGATTTTATTTTAATGGGAAATGTAAATTGGACTATAAACGATCCTACATCAAAATATCTTTCAGGTGCTTTTATGGAACTTTGGAAGCCCGAATTAAATAAGGGCTATGCTCTTTACAATAAAGATAATCCCGAAATGTCTATCGAAAAAATGGAAAAAGTCTTGCTATATTGGAATCAGGCCCTGCAATGGCCTAAACTCATAGCCTTTGAAACATGGAAGATTACTGAAGGTAATTATATAGAAGACAGAGTAAGCAAAAAAAACATTAAGTACGCAAAACTTTTTGCGGCCATGGCTTGTGTAATTCCCGATAACGGATACTTTTTATATGCGGACAATAATGGAGACACAGAATCAAGCGATCATGAACATGAGTACTATGATTTTTATAAAACCGATTTAGGCAAAGCTGTTTCAGGAATGGTAAAAATAAAAGAAGGAATTGCCTATAAGATTTATCAAAAAGGAATTATAGCTTATAATAGAACCGAAACGGAAGAAAGCTTTAAACTTGCTGACGGTACAAAAATAAATTTAAAACCTCTTGAAGGCTTATTTTTGAAAATCCAGTAGTTTTTTTTCTACCTCATCGATTATAAAATCGGGGGTTGAAGCTCCTGCAGTTAAGCCGACTACAGAATAAGAAAAAATTTCTTCGGGGATTTCGGAAGCATCTTCAATGAGCCATGCAGGTTTATTTTCTTCTATAGCCGTTTGGTAAAGTCTTTTTGTATTTGCGGAATTTTTTCCGCCTATTACCAAAACGGCATCAACCTCATGCGCTAATTTTTTTAAGGCAGCCTGTCTGTCGGAAGTTGCAGGACATATAGTATTAAAAACTTTTAAATCGGCTATTCTCTTTTTTAGAGCCGAAGCTATTGCCTCATACTCCGAATCCTTAATTGTAGTTTGAGCAATTAAAACGGCCCTTCCCCTTTCTTTTAAAAGAGGAGGGAATTCTATGCTTCCAGCTTCTTTTGCATTGTGCACAATTAAGCATTTACCTTTTGCAAATCCTGCAATACTTATAAGCTCTCCGTGATTTTTATCGCCTGCCAAAATAACAAAAGAATCTTCCGCATGTTTTTGTGCAAGCCCCTGACTTGCCTTCACTCTGGAACAAGTAGCATCTATAATCCTAGCCCCGCTTTTTTGAAGTTCCTCTTTTTTTAGAGGAGGAACACCATGAGCCCTTATTACGATAACGGAATCTTTATAATTTTCATCCCCCGTAAATTTTTCGGCATCAATAGTTTCAACACCCATTTGTTTTAATAGCCGCATTGTAGGCGGATTATGAATCAACGGACCGAATGTATAAAGCCTCAATTTATTTTGAGCATTTTCTTTTGCTTCTTTGAGAACAGCTTCAACGGCCTTTCTTACACCTGCACAATAACCTAAAACTTCCGCACGCTTTACGATCATAGACACCGGCCTTGTAAATATTTATTGGGAGCTTCTAAAAATATCGGAAGCTCATTGTATGGTCTCATCAATATAAACACGCGGCACTCTTTTATTTATATCGCATGTCAACTCATAGGGAATTGTTCCTGCAATCTTTGCAAGATCTTGAGCCGTATTGTTTTTAGGATGCTCTTTTGAACCGGGGCCGAAGATACAAACCTCATCCCATCTTTGAACCCATGGAGAAGCACCTATATCTATCATACATTGATCCATGCAGATTCGTCCGATAATCGGAAAAAAGTCTTTTCCTATTCTTACCCTTAAACCTGTCAGGGAGCGCATAAGGCCGTCAGCATAACCTATTGGAAGGGTTGCAACAAATGTTTCTTTTTCGGCTGTCCAGCACCTGTCATAAGAAACGCTTGTGTTCTTTTCAATTTTTTTGATAAGAACAACTTGAGTAACAAGCTCCATAACGGGCTTTAAGTCTATCAAAGAATTTAAAGCCTGAGAAGGTGCATAACCGTAAACCAAGATTCCCGGACGCACCATATCGAATTGGGCTTCGGGATATTGAAGAACAGCCCCGGAGTTTGCAGCATGAACCAATCCGGGATTTATCCTTGCTTTTTTTATTTCTTTTATTGAGTCCTTAAAAACCGAAATCTGTTTTTTTGTAAATTTAATATTTTCATCATCGGTAGAATCCGAAACGGCAAAATGAGTACAAACGCCTTTAAGCTCAAGATTTTCGGCACGGTCTATCTGAACTGCAAGTTTAACGGCCTCCATAGGGGAACAGCCTATCCTGCGCATTCCGGTATCTATTTTAAGATGAACTCCGGCCTTTTTATTTAGTTTTTTTGCAAAACGGTTTAGATCATTTATAAACTCTTCATCTATAACCAAGGGTTCAATATCGTATTTTAGCATCTCAGGAATTTCTTCAAGTACGGGAAGGCTTAAAGAAATAATCGGAGCTACGATACCGGCATCCCTTAACTCCACAGCTTCTTGAATAGAAGCAACAGCAAGATGAGAAACGCCTGCCCTTATTGCCGCAACAGCCGTCCGGACAGCTCCATGTCCGTAGGCATCGGCCTTAACCGGAAGACAAATCTTTACATCCTTGTTAAGCCGCTTTTTTATTTCTTTAATGTTATATTGTAAGTTATCCAAATGGATAATAGCCTTTGTCGCTCTCATAAGAATATTTTATACATTTACAAAGTTTTGTTCAAGACCGATGGAAAAATGTGCGTCCATGCACATTTTTCATCTTCAAGTTTTAGGCTGCCGCGTTTATTTTTTACGGCTGAAAATACGGTAATTTATATCTTTAAAAACAGGATATTTCGTTTCACGCGAAGAAAGCCATTTTGCATCCGGTGAATCGGCTCCAAGAGCCTCGTAGGCTGCCGTAAAAGAATTGACATGTTCTACAAAGCGCCTTTCGGCAAAATCTTTGAACTGGGAATCATTTGCATAAAGAGGCCAATATAAAGATTGTAAAAGAAGAACCTCTCGTGCTGCAGCATTTAAAACACGCTCTTTCAAACTTCCATCAGCAGGAAACATTTCAACCAAATCTATCATCCTTTCCGTAATCTTGATTATATATCTATACATCCAGTCATTTTGTTTTGTCAAAAGTTCATCCGCATAACCTGACCTCAGGAAAGAAGAAAAAAATGGTTTAATAGTATAAAGCTGCTTAGACAAATTGGCAGCACCGGAGGGCAAAATAGTTTCGAGGTTTTTATTATCATGTATCAGCCTAAAAACCCGCTCAAGCCATATCAGCCCCTCGCACCATTTTTTACCGAAAAAATCGGATGATATAATCAAGAGAGAAAAAGGGGATTCACAAACCCCGGTTTCTTTAACAGCCGTTAAGGCTTCTGCACGGGAGTTAACATAGGCTTCGGCATCTGCCCAAATTTGAGCATGAGCTTTTTGTATATCATAAGGAGTCTCTTCTTCCTCCCTTGACCAATAACGGAAACCTATTGCCCTTCTGCCCTTTGAAGTATCGAATACGGGAGCTAAATACTCTTCGGATAGTTTAAAGCCGACATCATTTTCGACATCAATATAAACCTTATTTTGAGGAAAACCGCCGGGCTCATCATAAAGGGAATTACAAGCGGAAAGATCACAGGCTAAAAATTTTAATCCGTTTTTTGAAGCTGCTGCCGAAAAAACGCCGGCAGGCGGAACCTTATCCGAAAGTAAAAAACCTTCCGAAGAAACAACAGTATAATCATAACCGTAGCTTCTTATAATATCATCCAAACCGTCAAAATAAGCCATTGAAGGAATCCAAAAGCCTGAAGGAACAGCGCTGAAATGCTTTCGGTAGTTTATCTGCCCCATTTCTATCTGTGCGGCAATAGCTTCCGGCATGTTTAAAAAGAAAGGCAAAAAAGAATTAGTTGCAGCCGTTGCCAATAATTCTACATAGCCTTGCCGGGCAAGATAATCAAACTGCTTTAAAACATTTCCTCCGCAATCTTCAAAGATACGCTTATCATCATTAAAACGTTTTAAGTTGTACTGAATAAGTCTTTTTGTCTCTGCACATTCTGCAAAACGTTCAAGTTCTTTTTTTGCAAACTCAATTTTGCGCTGAACATTTTGACGGTATCTATCCTGCAAAACCTTGTCGGCAAGCATATCACATAATGCGGGTTCAAAAACAACACCGATTTTAAACGGAATATCTTCTTTTTGCAAGTTAGAACACATTTTCAAGATAGGCAGATAAAGATAAGATAAGGCATCAAAAAGCCATTCTTCTTCTATAAGGCCCAGCTCAACTTCATTTCGCACATACGGCAAATGAGCATCCAAAATAAAAATCAGTTTATAATCTTTCAATTTTCGGCTCCTCTTTTACCCTAAAGGCCTGACGATAATTTTTAAAATGGTGTTTTTTTAATGCGGAAATTCCTGAAAGATATACCGGCGAGCTTACATCATTGTCAAGAACACATAAGTTATTAGCAATATTTTCCCTTCGAAGCCTTATAAGATTCGACCTTGCTAAAACGGAAATCTCTCCTTCAATTTTACGGGAGCATAATTCTACCCTTGTTACCGAATCATTAAAAGAAAGATAAAAATACCTGCTCCTATCCGATTCCGTAACATCAATATCAAAAGAATCATACGGTTCCGACAGATTATTTTCATAAAATAAAAGAACCCTTAAAAAGAAAGAGTCAAAATCGGGATCATTTGTCAAATTTAAAAATTCGGGCTTATAAAAATCCCAAAAAGTAAAAGCCCACATAGGATCTCTGAGAAGCACATGAATTTCAGTCTTGTTGTAGGAAATAGCCAAGCCCGCATTGCCTTTGTCATCCCCTTCATCATCCAAAAACAAGTCATCATTGCGGATCTTTAAAAGCTTGTTATTAGATAAATCTGTATCTTCATTTATTTCAAGCAGCTCTTCAATTATTAAATTCCTGCATAGTCCCCCAGCCACAAATACACCATGAGCATCGGCAATTTGTAAAAGCTCATCCGTAGAAACGGATTGTAAATAACTTTTAGATAAATTCACACATCACCCCTATTAATCATCAACTTTTATCGCATACAACAAGCTCTATTAGATTGTCGGCTTTATTGATTTATTTCTGAACAAAATCAGAGCAAAAAACTCATTGAAAAAAAACTCCTTTTATGGTATAAAATAATATATCAAGTTGAATCAAAATAAGCCGAAAATAAGGGGGGAGGCCCGCTCAATATGCCTAGTATAAAAGAGCTTGAAAAATTTAAGAATCAACTTCTCACAATAGCAAACGAACCCGAAATTACGGCTAAATGGGGTGAAAGGCGTGAAGATCTTCCTTTACCCAAAGAAATGCCTGTTCCTGATGTAAATGTGGATGAATTATTAGGTTTTAAAGAAGAAGACAAAATTTCGCCTGAACAAGGACAGGATGATTCTTCGGAATTTGATGCGGCAGATATCTTTTCGGCAGAAAAAGATGAAAGCGATGGAGTTTCCCAAGACTTTGACACCATGCTTTCAGGTTTGGACCTTGAAGGCCCCGGCTCCTTGGATGACATAGACAGCTTAGATGATGACGGTCTTGATGTGCCCGAAGCCTTACTCTCAGGCCTTGGGGATATGGTTGAAGATGCCAGAAGTGAAGGCGGCGGAACAGATGATATTTTCCCCGATTTTGATACGGACTTTGCTACACAAGAGCCGGATTCAGACGATACAGATAAGCCTGACATAGAAAACATAGCCGATTTAGACGCTTTTAACGATATTGATAATACAAATCTTGAAGAAGTAAATGATGTACAAGAAGCTCCTTATAAAGAAATAGACCTTTCAACTGAAGATTTTTCTGATCTTGAATCAATAGAGCCCCTTGAAGCCGACAGTACATCTTTTGAACCGGCAGATTTAGGCATAACCTCATCAGGTGATACAGATGGAAATATAGATTTTTCATCAGATGTCGGCGAATTGGAAAGCATAGATATTTTATCGGATGCAGATGAACCTGAAAATATAAGCCTTTCATCCGGTGATGCCGGCCTTGAAAGCATGGACCTTTCTCCCCTATCCAATGACCCCGGCAGCATAGACATGTCACCGGAATTCGATGAGCTTGAAGGCATGGATTTTGATAGTGAGGACGGAGAGCTTGAAAGTCTCGACCTGTCTTCCGAAGCCGATGAACTTGAAGATATGGATCTTTCTTCTGAAGATGATGATCTAGAAAGCATGGATCTTTCCCCCTTCTCCGATGGACCTGACAGCATAGACCTGCCTTCTTCACAATCTGATGAAGGAGATTTTTCAAGCTTTTCAGCCTCATCGGAGTCATTGGAAACCTCCTTTGGAAACTCCCTGCCCGGAGAAGACTTAACAAATTCGGAAGAGCCGGGCTTTTCACAAGAAGATTCTTCATCCCAGGGAACAGGATTCACCGATATAGATATCCCCGAAATAGATGAACACACAGCCTTTGCTATAGACGATAATGTTTTAAATACTGAAATGGGGGGAGGAATGGATGACTTTTCCGTTCCGGAAAGTTTTATTCAGTTTTCTCCCGATAAAAATTTTAAATTTTTTGAATCAAAAAAGCCCATTGATGAAGAAGAATATGAGGGAAAGATTCCTCTTTCAATTTCCGAAGAAGATTATGACTACTTAATAGAAAGAATTTCTTCATTCCCTCTTAATTTAAGAATAGAACTTGAAGATTACCTTGTCAATGTGGACGATTCCGAGTTAAACAAGATGGAAATCGTTCATTTAATTGTAAGCGATGTTTCTCTAAAAAGGATAGTAAGCAAATTAGAAGGTATCTTAGATAAGTCCATCCCTATTCCGAGAGGATTCGATAAAAAATCCTATGAAGAATACGAAAGAGAAAAACGCAGTTTTAAGTACCGCTTTATACATAAAATCTTGCCTGTTGCAATTTTAACCACTGTAGCCCTAGGCTTTATATTTTCTATTTTTGTTCTTGTATGGCAATTTATATACAAACCTGTTGTCGCCGAAGGCTTCTATAAGGAAGGTATGACCAGTATAGAATCAGGTCAATATGAAAAAGCTATCAAGCGCTTTGATGAGGCCGGAACTTATAAGAAAAAACGAAAATGGTATTTTAGATTTGCAAATGCCTTCCGTCAAAAAAAGCAGTTTCTATCTGCAGAAGCAATTTATGAAAGGCTTCTATCCGACTTTAATCATGACCGCCAAGGCGGTATAGAATACTCCGATATGCTGAGTACCGATTTACGTAATTATGAAAAAGCCGAAAAAGTTCTCAAAAGAGGCGTATTGGATTATCACATAAACGACCAAAATGCTCTTTTAGCCTTAGGAGATATTTACTTGGACTGGGCTGATGAGGACACAACAAAGTATGAAGATGCAAGAAAAACCTATGTAAGCCTTATCAATCTTTACGGAGCCAAGGACATATTTTCGGGAAGAATGATGCGTTATTTTATACGCACAGACAATTTGGCTGAAGTTTTACCCTTAAAAGAGCATTTTTTAAACAAAAAACTGCCCGACGAAGACCTTATTGAGCTCAGCGGTTATCTTCTTGAAAAACGATATGAGCCTAAACCCACAGATTCCGAAAATCTGATAGGAAAAATAGAAGACCTTAGAGAATTGTTGGAAAAATCCATAAAAAAACGCCCTGATAGTCCTGAGGCTAATTACAATATGGGCAAGTTTTTCTTGCATAACCAAAAAAATGAAGCAGCAAAGGACTACCTCGCTAATGCAATAAACCTTTATGAAGACAGCATAAAAATGACACCCAAACGTACTATAAGACAGATAGATGCGATGCGTCTTTATGGAGAACTCATAGCCGGAGATAAAATGTATAACGACGCTCAAGAAGTATACGCAAGAGCTCTTGCAAAATACGAAACCTACACAGCACAAAAAGGTATATATCCTTCACCTGTCGTAGGGAAACTTTATGCAAACTATGGAGATATTTCTTACTTTATAGCCGGAGATTATGATGAAGCCTTGGATGCTTACGAACATGCAGTTCGTGAATTAAATAACAGCCCCTCAATTCAATACAAGATGGGCTACATCCACTATCAAAAAGAAAATTATTCGGATGCGATGAAGGCTATGACCCTGGCTTACAGCGAAAAACCTAACGACAGGAATCTATTATACGGATTTGGAAATGTTTTGTTTAAATACACTAATTATTTTGCAGCTCAAGCTTACTATGAAAGATTGATGGAATTATTGGAAGCCGAAAAAATAAGAAAGGGTATTATTTTTCCGCAAACCCGTGTTGACCATGCCGAATTTGTAGAAGACTATATGCACACCTCAAATAACCTTGCCGTAGTCCTAAACAGGATAGCCGTTCAAAACGGAGATTCCAATAAAAACGGAAGGGCGCTATCCTTGTTCGGAGAATCGACAAGGGCTTGGGATGCCCTAAACAGAAATCCCGAAACTATGATTCGGGCAAAAACCATAAACCTTGCTTATGCAAATATTCAAAACATGGTAAAACCAAGGTCTGCATTTGTGCCGGAAATTTACAGCGATATACCTAAAACCCTTGAAAACGAAAAAATTTTACAACAAACGGAAGACAGATAGGCAGAACCGAAAATAAAACGGAGAGAAATTATGATCAAAAAAACAAACTTATTTTTTTCCACATTGCTTATAATTTGTTTAAGTTTTAGTATCTATGCTCAAGAAGCTGAACAAAAACAAGAAGCTGAAAAAACAAATGAGGCTAATCAAACTGAAATTTCAACAAAGACCCCCTCGGATTTCGGCTTTTACATAGGTACGGCGATTATATTTTCAAGCCTAAAAAAACATACAGCCCCACCCATGGGTACAGCCTTAAACCTAGGGGCTGAATATGAATACAAGGGCATCAGTACACTCAGCATAGTTCCGTCCTTGGATTTTTCCCTTTTTCACTATGGTCTTTACAAAAAAAAAGCCTATATCTGCGAAATCGAAAATAGATCGGCTCTTACAATGAGTTTTTTACTTGATGTTCCATTTTTAGTAAGACTTGAATTCAAACCTTGGACAATCAGCATGGGCGGAGGGCTTGCTTTTTTTATGCGCTTCGGCTTGCTTGAACCCGGCATAAAGCCTGATGATCCCGGCACTGAAGGATTGAAGACCTCAGAGGAAGTAAAAGAAATAAACCGATACTTTTGGCAGCAAGGGCGATTTATTTACCCCTCATTACGCATAAAGGCCGAGTATACCCTGCCGTCAGGATGGAAGGCCGGAGTGCAGCTGAAAACCTACCTGCCCCTCTCAAACATTTGGGATAAGCTAAAAAATAAGAGCTCAGACGGCTTAATGATTCAGGCAGGCATTGTTTTACACCCCGCTGTCAAAAGATAGATATTTTAGATTTAAAAGTTTTTATCAGTCCTTATTCGGCATCAACGGCAAAAGAATCTACTTTTTCTTGTAAGAAAGAGGTAAATTCATTTATAGTCATAACCTTTTGTCCGCCCTTTCTCATTCTGACGGCAACGGAATTATTGTCCATTTCGCTTTGACCTACAATGAGCTGATAAATTACCTTTTCTTCTTGGTGCTTTCGGATTTTTGCGTTCATTCGGTCTGTTCCGACATCGGCTATAACCCTAAAGCCTTTTTCATCCAATATTTTTTGCACCTTTTGAGCGTAGTCGTTAAAAGCCGGAGCTACAGGAACAATTACAGCCTGCACAGGGGCCAACCAGGCAGGCATAATGCCTGCACAGTTTTCTATCAAAATTCCTATAAACCTTTCCAAAGAACCTAAAACAGCCCTATGAAGCATTACCGGATGATGTTTATTGTTGTCATCTCCTATGTACTCGGCATTTAGTCTTTCTGCGGAAGGCAGCTGATAGTCAACCTGTATGGTACCGCACTGCCATTCGCGGCCTAGGGCATCAATCAGGGTAAACTCCAACTTAGGCCCGTAAAAGGCGCCCTCGCCCTCGGCAATCTCGTATTCAAGGCCGGCAGCTATACAGGCATCAGCCAAAGCTTTTTCTGCCCTGTCCCATGTTGCATCATCTCCAACCCTCTGCTCCGGCCGGGTAGAAAATTTAACGAGAATTCTATCTTCATCAAAGCCGAAATCCTTATACATGCTTTTTAGCAGGGTACAGAATTTTGAAACCTCGGAAGAAATCTGCTCTTCGGTACAAAAGATATGGGCATCGTCTTGAACAAAGCCCCGGACACGCATAATACCGTGCAATGAACCTGAGGGCTCGTTTCGGGTACAAGAACCGAATTCGGCTAAGCGCAGGGGTAAGTCGCGGTAGCTTTTAATACCCTGCTTAAATATTTCGACGTGCCCCGGACAGTTCATCGGCTTTAAGGCAAAAAGCCTCTTTTCGCTTTCGGTGATAAACATATTTTCTTTATACTTAGACCAATGGCCGGATCTCTCCCACAAGGAGCGAGGCATAACAAAGGGGGTATGCACCTCAAGGTAACCGTCTTCCTTTATGCGTTTTCGTACATAGTTTTGTACGGTTAAATAGAGGGTCCAGCCCTTAGGATGCCAAAATATTTGACCGGGATTTTCTTCATCAATATGAAATAAATCCATAGCCTTGCCTACTTTTCGGTGATCCCTTTTTTCGGCTTCTTCGAGCATGGCCAAATACTCTTTTAAATCGTTCGGTTTTTCCCAAACGGTGCCGTAAATACGGGTAAGCATGGGTTTTGTTTCATCTCCCCTCCAATAAGCTCCCGCAGTCTTCATAAGCTTAAAGCTTTGAGCATTTATATCGGCCATCGAGCAAACATGAGGGCCTCGGCAAAGGTCGGTAAACTCACCCGATTTATAGATACTTATCTCTTCATCTGCAGCAAGTCCGTTTATAAGTTCAATCTTAAAGGGCTGCTCTTTGAACATTTCAAGAGCTTTTTCCCGGCTGATAACCTCTTTTTCAAAATTTGAATGTGTACTTAAAATTTTACGCATTTCTTTTTCGATTGCAGGCAGATCATCGTTATTTATCGGACGAGGAAGTTCAAAATCGTAATAAAACCCGTAATCAATGGACGGACCTATAGCAACCTTGGTTCCGGGAAAGAGCTTGACTACGGCTTCAGCCATAACATGGGCAGTACTATGCCTAAGAGTGCTTAATTTTTTTGACTTTTCTTGTAAAGTTGACATATTTTCCTCTATTTTATATTGATATGTATTGTTAATTTTAAAAAAAAGCTATATACTGTTATAACTTAAAATAAACATTAGCATACCAAGATTAGTATACTCTATTGATTAGTCTTGAGTCAATAGAGTATAATGTATAAACTAATGAAAAAGAAAAAAATTGCCGATAATGGATTGAGAGATTCTTAATCTAAAACGGAGGATGTTGACGTGAAAAAAGTAGTTATAATTATTTTTTGCATTATTCAGTCTTTATTTATATTCGCTCAAAACATGACCGAGCCTGTTTCAAAGGCCGATGTTTCTATAAGATTTTACGACAGGCGCGTCTATTATCCGGGATCCGGAGCCTCCGAACCTATTTTTGTGCAAATTTCGATTACAAACAATAACTCTGAAAGCCTCAGGTTTAAACTTGCAGATGACAGATCTTTTAGCGTTGATTTTGGAATTATCAACAGTAAAAACAGGCAATTACGCCATACAACAGAATGGATGAGAAAGCGCAACACAAACCGCCAAATTTATTTCCGCGAGATAACTCTGGAACCGGGAGAAACCTATTCCTTTATCGAAAACCTAAAAGACTACATAGAAATTAATGAGCCCGGAGTCTTTTTGGTCAATGGCATGTTTTTTCCTGAGTTAAAACGATATTCGGATAATTCGGAATTACACGTGGTTTCAAATAAGCTTAGCCTTGAGGTAAAACCTGCACCTTCTGCAGCTGCCTTGGGTTCTCTTCCCGTTTCTCCCCTTTCAGGAGAAATCTTGCAGGCAAAACCCATTCCGCCCGATCAGGTAATCAGCTACCTTTTAACAGCCCGTCAAAAATCTCTTTGGGAACAGTTTTTCCTATACATGGACTTGGAAAAAATGATATCGAGGGATCCTTCCCGCAGCCGAAGATTTAAGGCCGAGTCTGAAGCCGGCAGAATGGAAATGATCGAAGTATACAAACACGAATTAAGCCAGGAAAGGGTCGACAAGGACATTGCAGTTATTCCGGTAGAATTTAAGATAGAACATACAGGTTATACAGCCGTTAAGGCTGAAGTTAAGGTCATAGAATGGTTCGAATACTCTAATTTTAGAGAAAAGAAACGTTTTACGTACTTTTTAGCTTCAAAAGACGGTATATGGACAGTATATGATTATATAGTCGAAAACTTAGGAACAGAATAAGGATGAGTTTTAATGAAAGCATTATTGATTTCGGATTTACCGCGCTCAACTGATGATTTACAACCTCTCTTTTCGGAGTATAAATTTGAACTTATACATTACCGTTCTCCCCTGAAAGCTTTGGATAACATAGAAGAAATTAGTCCGAATATGGTAATAATAAATGCCAGAGACTTTCCGCGTCATTGGAAGCCTATTACACAGCATATCCGATGGGATACTTCAAGGGAAGAAATTCTGGTAATACTTTTGACTCCGCCGGATTTTTCGGCAGACGAGGCAGACAAGGCAATGTTTTTGGGAGTTCAGGGTATTATAAACATAAAGGAAAACGATAATTTTAAGGACATCCTTGAAGAATTGCGTATGATTTTTGACCGGTATAATTATAAGAATGTCAAAAACCTTTCAAAGAGCGTTCAATTTTTATTTACAAATCCGATAAATGAAACCATAATAACCGGAACAGTAAAACACTTAACCGAAAGCGATATGGTATTTTTACCGGATATGCCTGCCAATGTAGGCAATTTAAATGTTGACATGATTTTAGATCAATGCTCCTTAAAAATAGAACACAGCTTTATAGTTCCTAATTGTAAAATAATTTCAAATGACAGTGTACTAAATTTAAAATTTGTAGATTTATCCGATGAGGATAAAAAAACTATTACAGACTTCTTAAACTAAAAGCCCTCTAGCATAAAGTTCATCCAATATTTTTTCCACAATTTTCTCGGGAGCAAGCTTATCCGTATCTATAATGAGATCAGCCTTTTCGTATTTTGTATTGTCGATACCATACAATTCTTTATACCGCCGGGTATCTTCCAGATCCCTCAAATTTGTATCGGCTTTTATTTTTTCTAAATCCCCGCCCTCTCTTTTTTGAATTCTTTTTGAGCGGACATCTATCGAAGCCCTTAGATAGACCTTCAAGTCTGCCGATTTTAAAAGCCAAATTGCCAATCTAGATCCCAAGACACAAGAACCCGCCTCTGCAAGTTCGATTTGTTTTTGATCTACTGTTCTATCAAAGGAAAAATCTTTTTGAGCTCTTCGTAAAACTTCATCAAAGGAAAGCCCCAGCTCCTTAGCTATGTTTTTAAAGGTGTAGTTAATGCAGGGTAAATTTAAGGTCTTCGCAGTCAAGGTAGAAACCGTAGTATTTCCGCAGCCGGAAGGGCCGGAAATAGCAATCCTCAGCTCCCTTCCTTCAGGGATTTTAAAAGCCGTCTTTTTCATATTTTCTCCAATAAAACTTACTCTACATTCCTGCTTTGTTCTCTTATGTTTTCAAGAGCGTCTTTTACTTCGATAATCGACTGAGACATTTCAATCATCTGATTTTTTGAACCTATGGTATTTATTTCCCGGTTTATTTCCTGACAAATAAAGTCGAGTTTTTTACCTATGGGCTCATTCTTTTTAAGCTCATGGGATAGAGAATTACAATGGGCTTCAAGCCTGACAATTTCTTCATTTATCGTGTACTTAACAAGCATCACGGCAACTTCCTGCATAATGCGCTGTTCATTTATCTCGCTGCCTAAAAGTTCGGTAAACCTTTCCTTGATATTTTGGCAAAAAATTTCTTCCATTTGCGGAGCATATTTTTTTATTACCTTCAATGAAGCATATATTCTGTCAAGATTGCTTAAAATATCTTTTTTTAAGACGGCGCCTTCATCGAGCCTCGTCTTATCGTATTTTATAAAGGTCTCGTCAAATATGGGAAGCAGAATATTTTCCCAAGCGGGAATATCGATATTTCTTTCTATAATGACGACGCCGTCTTTTTCTGAAAAGCGGTTTATATCGATTTCGGATGGTATACCGGCAGCCTCCGCCACCTCCCTCATAGCCTTTGCATAGGCCTTTGCAACCTTAGTATTTGTGAGAATGTCTACGTCTATATCCGCATCCTTTACATGAAGCGAAACTTCTACCTTTCCGCGGGCTATCCTTTCAGAAAAGTAGGATCTAAAGACAGGCTCAAGCGCCGAAAGCCAAAAAGGAAAATTTAAATTTAAGTCCAAGTATCTTGAGTTATAGCTTTTTATTTCCAAACTTATAAAGGAATTAGGTTCATTTTTTTCGGTAAGGGCATAGCCCGTCATACTTTTCATATCTTTCTCCCATCTTGATTAAGAATTCAAATCCTTTAAGATTTCGGTTCCCAAAACATAGTTATCCCCGGCGCCGATCGTAATAAAAATGTCCCCCGGTCTTAATTTTTCTGAAACAAATTTCTTTGCATCCAAGACCTCATTAAAGAAAAAGACATTTTTATGGTATTTTTTTGTGCGGGTAAAAAGGAGCTCTGCATCTACCTGCCCCCGGTATTGTTCTCGCGCAGAACTGAAAATCTTATGCAAAATCACCATGTCGGCATCTCCAAAACAAGAAGCAAATTCTTCCAAAAGAGCCTCGGTTCGGGAATAGGTATGAGACATAAAGTCTGCAATTATCCGTCTTTTCGGATAAAATTGACGTAAGCCGCTCAATAAAGACTTAATGGCCGTGGGATGATGTGCATAGTCATCGTAAACCAAGATATCCTTAGATTCTATCTTGCCTATTAACTCGGTACGCCTCTTTGCTCCGGCATAGGAAGATATAGCCTTTTTTATGGCAGAAACATTGGCCATAGAAATTTCGCCGTATTCTTCTTTTAAAAGACTCACAGCGAGGGCTGTTGCAGCCGCTGCATTTAAGGCATTGTGCTTTCCCGGAATCTGAAGATAAAACTCTCCCGAAAAACCGGCAAGAGAAAAATATAGTTTTTCATCTCGGACGCCTAAAACGGTAAGTTTATAATCGCCCGTAGCCTTTTCCCCATAGGGAATAAAGATAAGATCGGGCCTGCTCGAAAAACTTAAACGGGCAGCCTCGCAAGCGCCTTCATCATCTGCACAATAAAAAAGTTCGCTAAATTGCGGAAGTCTGTCTATATACTGCAAAAAGGCGGTTAATATAGACTCATAGGTCGGATAATAATCTTGATGATCGGGCTCAATACCCGTTAAAATTATCTTTTTAGGGTAAAAGTTTAAAAAATGCCTTTTATATTCGCAAGTTTCGGCAACAAAGTATTTTGAACCTGCAAGCATCGTGCATGAATCGCCGAAACTCTTTATCACGCTTCCGGCCAGCACCGAAACCGGCAGCTTTAATTCTTTTAAGATAGAACCGGTAATGCCCGTTGTACTTGTCTTTCCCTGAACGCCTGCAATGCCGCAAGAATAGGAATGCCGGGACAAGGCCCCTATTGCTTCAGGATATGACATCTTAGGGAGGTCTCTTTGTTCTATCTCATACATTTCTTCATTATTTTCGGGAGAATAGGCAGCCGAATAGATAACAAGCCCCACACCATCGGGGATATTATCGGGAGAAAACGGAGAAAAAATATCTATATTAAGTTTCTTTAAAGCAGTATCAGTATAAAAATTTTCAGGCACATCACTTCCTGAAACAACAGCTCCCCGCGAAACCAAAATTTCCGCCAAAGCCGTCATTCCCGTACCCTTAATACCGATCATATAAATCTTAAAGCCTTTTAAATTATCGGGTAGAATAACTTGACACATATATATATAATATTCTATATTCTGTTTTTTAGCAATAGGGTTTTAAACATGAGCCGAAACAAGAGGTGCCTTATGAATACGGATAAATTCAGTACATGGCTGGATGCCTTTATAAATTATGAAAGAAATGCGCATAAGAATGAAAATAATCTCAAAAAAATGAGGAAATTCGCCGATTTTTTCGGCAATCCTCAAGACGATTTTTTATCGGTGCATATTGCAGGCTCAAAGGGAAAGGGTTCCGTTTCTGCCATGATTGCATCCATCTTAAAAGAAGCCGGAAAAAAAACAGGCCTTTACACCTCCCCTCATGTGTCGGACTTTAGAGAGAGGATGACCGAGGCCGGAAGCTTCTTTGATGACGAGGCCTACTCTTCTGCTTATAAAAAAATTATCGAAGGCTTTGATGCCATCCTCAAAAAAGAGCCGGAAATAGACCCGGGCTGGTTCGAAATAGTTACGGTTACCGCCTTCTTGCTTTTCAGTATGCAAAAAACGGATTGGGCCGTTATCGAAACAGGTATGGGAGGAAGGCTGGATATGACCAACATCCTAAAACCAAGCGCCTGCGTTTTAACGCCCATTGAGCTTGAGCACACCCAATATCTTGGAGACACGATAGAAAAAATAGCCTTTGAAAAAGCAGGAATCATCAAGCAAAACACTCCCGTCTTTTGCTGTAAGCAGCCTGATGAGGCATTAAGGGTCTTTAAAAAAAGAGCGGCCGAGCTGAATGCGGAATTTTTTTATACCCCCGAAATCGTAAAAGAACCTGTGAGCTACAGCCTTTCAAAGGCGGGCTTAAAAATAGATATTAACTTTCAAGATTCGCATAATTTAAGCAAGCAGTTTAAAAGGCCTATCAGCTCAAACCTAAAACTCCTTGACTGCATTCAGGCAGAAAATGCAGCCCTTGCAGCCTGTACAATCAAATATCTATTTCCCGAAATGGATGAAGCAATTATCGAAAGGGGACTTTCAAAGGCGTGGCTCCCTGCCCGCTTTGAGCTGCTTTCGGATAAGCCTGAAATCATAATCGACGGAGCGCATACCAAAAACAGCATCGGCCTTTGCATGAGCACTTATACCGCACTTGTAAAAGAAAAAGGCACTCTCATCTTTGCCTGTGCAGAAGACAAAAACGTAAAGGATATGGTGCCGTTTTTTAAGGATCATTTTACAAAAATAGTTATCACGATTCCGGGAGCGGCAAAAAAAAGCAATCCCGATTTAAGCTACAAAGCCTTCCAAGAAGCCCTAAAGGGTTCGGCATGTATTATAGAAAAAAATGCAGACTATGAGGCCGTAATAAAAAAAGAAATTATCGAATCTCGCAAAAAAAACAGGCCTCTTTTGATTACAGGATCATTTTATCTGGCGGCTGAAGCGAAAAGGATACATACTCTTTTGGATCATCAAGCTTAAAGTTTTTTTTAGGCTCAGGGAAGGAAAGACATACGGCATATAGCTGCAAGGGATAGGAGTGCTCATCTATTTTTTCTTGCGGAAAATCTTTGAACTTTCCGTTGTATAAGGGGTCTCCGTAAATAGGCAGCCCTATGGAAGCAAGGTGAGCCCTTACCTGATGCCTAAAGCCTTGATTTAAGGTACATGTTACCATCGGAATGGAATTATCCTTAGGCGGAAAATTAGTTATTTCGATAATATTTGTCGTATAGATTTTTGCTGTAGAACAAAAATCTCTCATACCGTAAAAAACCGGAAGGACCTTTTTTCCCTTGGGGCCGTAGCTTCTAAACTGGCTTGAAATTCTATACGGAAGGTTAGACTGAGAAAAATCCGGATTTAAGTCCGCATCTCTGTCAACGTCCGTAAAAGCGGCATATGTTTTTTTTATCAAATTATTTGCCTGCATTAAATTTAAGGCATCATAGCTTTCTTGATTTTTTGCAATCAGCACCAAGCCGCTTGTTGCCGTATCGAGCCTGTGAATAAGGCCGGCTTCAATATCCTTTTTACCCCTTACCGAAGAAGCTTCAGGACATCTTTTTAAAAACCACGAAACCAAGGTTCCTTCTTCATTTTCTGCGAGAGGAGCAGTAGGCATTCCGCGTGGTTTATATAGAACGGCATAAGCTTCATTTTCAAAAACCGCCTCAGCTTGGAAAGAAAATTCACAATTAATCAGCATAGAGCCTCCCGTATAAGTATTTGTTTAAAATCATTCGGTATAGGTGCCGTAAATTCTTTTTTTGAATTTACGGCTTGAGGAATTACAAGCTTATAAGCGTGCAGCATCATAGGAGTATCTTTTCTTTTGCCGTAAACCTTATCGCCTGCAACAGGGCAGCCCATAAATTTTGCATGCAAACGGATTTGATGGGTGCGGCCTGTGTAAATTCTAAAAAGAACCAAGGACATCCTTCCGTTGGACTTCAGCACCTTATATGATGAAAGAGCCTTCTTTCCCTTAGACAAGTCGGCAGAGGCCCTAAATTTTTTTCTGTCTGAAGAAGATCGAAAAACCGAAGTTTTTATCCGGCCCTTGGTTTTAGGCGGAGCACCGTCAAGGATTGCAAGATAATATTTTTTTACCATCCTCTTTTTAAAAAAAGATTTTAAAAGTTTTTCGGTTTTTAAATTTCTTGCGGTAATTATAAGCCCTGAAGTTTCCTTATCCAGACGGTGGACAATACCCATGCGGTAAGGATCTGAGGGAAAACTCTCAATATTTTTAAAAAAACATTCTTGCGGCAAAAAATCTTCTTGGCTCAGCAAACCGCTAAGAATTATTGAAAACTCATCCTTGATTTTGGAATCATAGAGCCTGTAATAATTTAAGGCATTTACAAGGGTATTATCCCAATTTCCGCCTGCAGGATGGGTTACCATTCCCCTTTCCTTGTTTATAACCAGTATGTTCTCATCTTCATAAATTACCCTTAGAGGTATTTTTTGAGGCCCGGCATATTCGGGAACCGGATTATCCCAAACAAGCTCAATCAGGTCCCCGTTTTGAACATTGCGGGAAAGTTTAGCTTTTTGTGAATTTACATGGAGAGACTTTAGACCTGTCTTTAATTGAGAGCGGCTTAAATTTTTTAGCCTTTCTGTACAATAAACATCAATCCTGCAAGGAGAGACAAGGCCTTCAACCTTAAATTTTTCGGATATTGATCTACAAACAAGACTTTTACCGGGAGCCATCGGCATCCTCAGCTTTTAAATTTTCAGCTTCCTCAAGGTTTAAACTTTTATTTTCTTCAAGCGGAATCAAAACGATAGCTGCATCTTCATTTTGTTGCTCAAGTTTTTTTTCATTAGCCCTTTTAATTGAGCGGTAGGTTAAATCGATAACGGCAACAGCCAAAGAGATTCCTATAGCCGTAAAAAAAATATTGCGCTGCTCTTTTTCGGTAAGTTTTACTGCAATTTTGGCATCTTTAATCGGCCACGGATTATAGGCAGGATCACCCTTATGTATGATTGAACGGCTTATGTCATAGGCCCAAAAGGACAAAAGCGAAACAAAGGGCAGGGCTCCGAAGGTTATAATCTCAAAACGGCGCAAATCCTTTTGCCACTGCTTAAATTCCTCGGCTCCATAGGGGTCGGGAGTTCTTGAAACCTTGGAGTCATCCGCATAAATGGGGAAAACCGAAAAAAGAGAAACAAAGAAAATCAAACAAGCAATTTTTTTTGTATGCTTCATTTATTTATCCAAAGAAGAGATTATATCAGATAAGAGCAAAAAATCATATAGGGTCAAGGACTCGGCTCTTAAATTTCCGTTTAATTCGGCTTTTTGTAAAACAAGCTCGATCTTATCCCCATATCCGTTTGATTTCATCCAACCCCCCAAGTTATTTTTTATATTTTTTCGGCGCGAAGAAAAAAGAGCCTTTACTATTTTGATAAAAAGCTTATAGTTTTTATATTCAGCAAAATCTTTTTTTGCCTTAAACAAGACAGTTGCAGACTCTACATTGGGTTGGGGCCAAAAGGCTGAAGCGGGGATTGTCTTTAAAATTTTGCACTCATAAAACAAGGAACAAAGCACCGAAAATGCCGTATAGTTTTTTTGATTGGGCCTTGCAATAATCCTTTCGGCAGCCTCTTTTTGTACTGTAAAAAGCATGGTATCAAAAACAACTCCGGCTTCTACCGTAGAAGCAATCAATTCGGAAGCTATGTTATACGGAAGATTACCGAAAAAGATATCGGGTTTCCCATGTTCTTTTAGATAAGGGAGCCAGTTTTTTTGAACATCTCCTTCGATAAGAGTAAAATTCCGCCCTTTTTCCGAAAAGATTTTTTTTAAAAGGGAGATAAAGCCCTTATCTATTTCAAAGGCTGTAAGAAAAGCGCCTTTTTCTAAAAGAAGAGCAGCCATAGCTCCGAGGCCAGGGCCTACCTCCCAAATCCTTGTTCCCTCATCGATATCCAAAAAGGAAACCAGGTTCTCACGGGTCTTTTTATCGATCAAAAAATTTTGTCCGAATTTTTTTTGCATGGCAAAACCCAGGCTTTCTAAAAGAGCCTTGAGTTCTGCCGGAGAGTCATAATTTGGAAGACCTAAAAAAGCCCCGGATTCCATCAAAACAGCATCCTATTCGCACAAGATGGCGTAAATCTCCATTGGATCGGTAGAATTTAAGAGGCGGCTTTTAGGTTCGTCATTACGCAGCTTTGCGCTAAAATGAGAAATAGTCTGCAAATAATAATCGTGCTGGTTGTTTGCAGCGGCAATCATGAAGACCAGCCGTACGGGATTCCCGTCAATAGCATCAAAATCTAAAATATCCCTCTTAGAAACACCCACAGCCATAACCAAGTCGGTTACGGAAGAAAGCCTCACATGGGGAATGGCAATTCCTCTTCCTACAGCCGTTGACATAAGGGCTTCCCTCTTTAGTATGGAATCCAAAAGCTCGGCAGAATTTTTTACCTGAGGAGCCTTAGCCAAAACTTCAGCCATCATAACCAAGACGTCATGTTTTGAAGCATAATCTAAAAGGACAACCCTATCGGGCGACAAAACATTTTCCGTTGCTATTTTATGCTGTTTAGGAGCTGAAGTTTTTGAAGAGGCTAAGCGCTCATCCACCCAGCTTTCAATATCATCTTTTTTAAAACGCCAGACCGTCCCGATCTTTCCGGCAGGTATTTCACCCTTTTGCGCCCACTCGTAGACGGTTCTTTCGGAAACACGCAAATAACGGGCCACTTCTTCAATAGTCAAAATTTCGCTTGCCAATAATCCACCTCACTAAATATTTAAACTCAATATACTAAAAAACAAAATGAGCTCAAATATTTTGCACTAAATGTACGAATATGTCAAGATATGGCTCCGTTTTTTACAGCCTTCGCCAATTCTCTTCCTCTTTCTTTTAATATGCGTTTATCTTCATCGCTTATCTTGCCCTGCCATTCATGGGATTCGATATTGGTCCACTTAAATTTTTCGATACGGGTTTCATACTCTTTTTTGGCGCCTCCAACCCAGCCCCAGCTTCCTATACGGAATACCTTTTTATTGACAAAGTGCTTTCTTTCAAAGAGGTCAAGAATATGAGCCATAGGCGGGAACATCTTGTATTCGTATGTCGGCATAGCCAGCAAGAGCCCTGCCGAGCGATAAGCCTCGCCTAAAATAAAGGTTGCGTCAGTATCTGGTATTCGGTAAATCGAGTATTCAACACCCTCTTCATTTATGCCCTCAATAACCGCATCCAAGCCGTCCTTGGTGTAGCCGTACATAGAGCCCCAAATAATGCAGATAGTTTTTTCCAGCCCGCTTCCGTCTCCGGTATTGTAATCTGCAAATTTTTTATAGAGGTTTACGATTCTGGCAGGATTTCCCCTCCAAACCAAACCGTGACTCGGGCAGATAAATTTAAGCTCAAGGGAACCGAGTTTTTCTATACCCTTGTTTACAAAGGTACTGAAGCTTGCAACAATGTTGGCGTAGTACCTGAGGGCCTCGTTTTCAAAAAATTTAAGCTCATCTTCCGTGTGCTGATCATCGAATATTTTTTCGCCTATGCAGCCGTAAGAACCGAAGGCATCGCAGGAAAATAAAATTTTATCGTCCGGGTCATAGGTCATCATTGTCTCGGGCCAGTGGATATTGGGAGTTTCATAGAAGACGAGCTTTTTTCCTCCGCCTAAATCCAAAACCTCTCCGTCCTTTACGGCCCTTACCCCCTCTTTTATCTTAAAAAAGTTTTCGACAAGGGCGGCCCCCTTCGTAGAAGCCAAGATTTCGGCTCTTGGGTTTTCTTCCCTTACAAGATTGATAAGGTCGGCATGGTCGGGCTCAAGATGGTTTAGGATTACATAATCAAAAGAAGAAAAAGAAAGTCCTATGGATTCCAGCTGCTTTCGGTAAGAATCTACCGAGCCGTCCCAATCCTTTACGATATCGATAAGGGCTGTTTTTTCACCCCTTACAACATAAGAATTTATAGAAACGCCGTGAGGCAATAGCCATATGCCTTCAAAGCGTGCAGTTCTATCATGAATATCGGCATGAATACAATATACGGTTTCTGTCAGTTTTTTTGCTTCCATAAAAATTAATACCTCCATAAAATAAAAGCTGCGGATTAAAAAGTAACCCGCAGCTTAAATATATCATAAGAAATGCATTTACTCAAGAGAATTAAGTTTATTTTTGCTCCTTGTTTTGCTTTTCCTTAATCTCGTCAGCCTTTCGGCAGGCATGAAAATGCCCCTTTCCTATATCCGTCAAAGAAGGTTCTTCCATAGAAGAACAGGTTTCATCCGCATAGGGACATCTTGTATGGAAGCGGCAGCCTTGCGGAATGTTTGCAGGAGAAGGAATTTCTCCCGAAATGGGGAGTTTTTTAATTACCTCAAGCATTCCCGGCTTAGGCTCAGGAACAGCCTCAATCAAGGCCTGAGTATAAGGATGCATGGGGTTATCTATAACATCATCGGCATCACCCATCTCGACAATTCGGCCAAGATACATAACCGCTATTCTGTCGGTAAAATACCTTGCAGTTGAAAGGTCATGAGTAATATAAAGATAGGTAAGCCCCAGCTTCCTTTGAACGTCCCTCATCATATGAAGAATTTCGGCACGGGTTGAAAGGTCAATCATCGAAACAGGCTCATCGGCAACTATAACCTCGGGGTTTAGGATAAGGGTTCTTGCCGTAGCTATACGCTGTCTTTGACCGCCCGAAAGCATGTGAGGATACCTTGTCATAAATTCCTCAGGCGGGTTAAGCTTTACTTCCGAAATTGCCTGTATGATTTTTTCATCATTTTCTGCCCTGGTTCCCTTAATCTTGTGGATAATCAGAGGTTCCTCCATTACATCCCTTATTTTAAAACGAGGATTCATTGAAGCATAAGGGTCTTGGAAAATCATCTGTACACGGCGGCGGTAAACGGCCGTCTTTTCCTTATCGCTGTTTGTAACATCTTCTCCATTGTATAGGATTGTACCTTCGGTAGGCGTGTGAAGCTTCATGGCTATCTTTCCTATCGTAGTCTTACCGGAGCCGGATTCCCCTATAAGCCCGAATATTTCACCCCTCCTTAGACGCAGGGTAACATTATCTACGGCCTTTATTTTTTTTGCCTTTCCCTTAGAAAGACTTTGGACCAAACCTTGATGGGGCTCAAAATATTTTTTTATATTTAAGAGTTCAAGAACATAGTCATTAGGATCTATCTTTTTTTCGTTATCGCTCATTTTACACACCTCCAGCATGCTACTTGATGTCCCGGTTCAACCTCAATAAGCGGAGGTTCAACTTCAAAGCATTTATCCATTGTACAATGGCACCTCGGATTAAAGCGGCAGCCCTTAGGCGGAGAAATAAGATCCGGCGGAGTTCCCGGAATATAGGAAAGCTCGCTCACTCTCTTTCTCAAAAGAGGCGTTGCCTGTAAAAGCTTTTGTGTATACGGATGCAGAGGCTCCTTACCGTATATCTGCTCGTTAGTTCCAAGTTCGGCAATTTTTCCTGCATACATAACACAAATTCTATCCGAAATCTCGGCTTCAAGAGAAAGATCATGGGTAATAAATATAAACGAAAGCTTAAATTTTTGTTTTAATTCTTTTAAAAGATTTATGATCTGGGCCTGAACGATAACGTCGAGGGCTGTGGTAGGTTCATCCAAGATAACAAGTTTAGGCTTTAGGAATAAGCCGCTTGCTATAACAACCCTTTGCTTCATTCCTCCTGAAAGCTCGTGAGGATAGCGGTTTAAGACCTCAGGCGGAAGACCTACATAGCCAAGGTATTCTTCCATAAGATCTTGAGCCTCTTTATCGCCCATTTCCTTATGTTCCCTTAAGGTCTCAAGCATCTGCTTTCCGATTGTGTAAACCGGAGTCAAACTGTTCATAGCGCCTTGGAAGACCATCGAAATTTCCTGCCAGCGGACATTTTTTCTTATTTCCGAATCGGAAAGGGGAACAATATCCCTTCCATTGATTATAATTTGAGAATTCTCTTCTACCCTGCCGGGAGGAGAGGGCATTTTAAGCAGAGCCATACCGGTTGTGGTTTTACCGCAGCCCGATTCGCCTACAAGCCCAAGCGTTTCACCGGCATGGAGCTGAAAACTCACATCATCCAAGGCTTTTACTATACCTGCGGAGGTGTGATAGTACAATCTCAAGTTTTTTACGTCAAGAACTACTTCTTTATTTTCCATATTAAAACCTCCTTACCTTGTCCTTAGTTTAGGATGCAGAATCTTATCCATTGCAAAGCCTAAGAATGCGAATATCATACCTAAAAGGGCTATAAAAAGGCCCGGAGGAATAATCCACCACCATAGGCCGTTTAAGGTTGCGCCCGAAGTCTGGGCATCGTGAAGAATTTGCCCCCAGGTTACAATAGAAGGATCTCCCAAACCTAAAAGAGAAAGAGAAGATTCAAAGATAATTGCACCGGGTACAGAACTTGCCATAATTGCAAAGGAGTAAGGTAAAAGAAGAGGAGCGATATGTTTAAGGATGATTCTCCATTTTCCGGCCCCTAAGGCCTTTGCAGCCTCAATATAGGTTTCTTCTTTTATCTGCAAGGCCATGGATCGGACAGTCTTTACCGAACCGGTCCAGCCGAAGATAATAAGGGCTAGGATTATCATCCATATACTCGGTTTAAAAACGGCAGCAGACACAATCAATATAGGAATGATTGGAACAGATACTACTATTTCAAAGATGAACATCATAACCGTATCAACCTTTCCGCCGAAGTAGGCACTTATAATACCGTACATAACTCCTACCAAAACCGAAATAATACTTGCTACAAGACCTATTAAAAGAGCCCATTTTAAACCGGCCATAACACCCGAAAAAACATCCCTTTTATTTAAGTCGGTACCCAAAAGCCCCGAAACGGAGCCGGGAACTATCACTCTTGGATTTTCAATCTTGTTTGCCTGATTATTTGCAACATCTTTCGGAACAACGAATTTAAAAACATATTCTCCTTTTAAAGGCTTTTTATCCCTGTACATAGTCTTTGAAGCTTCAGAGAACAAAAGCTGAACAGGATTTGCATTTCCCGAGGTGGAAGTTGCACCATAAGAGGCTGCAAATTGCTGCATCGTGGATTTCGCATCTGTTAAAACAGAAAAGCGGCTATGATGATCTTTTAAATTTCCTTTTTGAAATACCCCAAGCTCTATATGACTGCCATCCGGACGGATAACATCCATACTCATTATTACATCACCTGTAAGTTCAGCCCTAAAAATAATGTTGTTGGGATTTTTATCATATTTATAGTTATATTTAAAGCTATATACTACAGCAGAACCGAAATGATCCGAGTTTTCTTCCGTTATTTCGGCTTCAGTAAGCTGAATCGTCCTAGCCGACTTTTTTGAACTAAAAAGTTCGGACCATATGGGAGGAGCGGAAGCAGGATTATCTTCCCAATACGAAATATTATGCCAATTATCGTTCGTTCCTTTAAAAGGTAAAACAATAGGTTCAAGTATAATCAAAAGTACAAGTAAACCCAAAAGAACTATAGCAACTATACCTATTTTTTCTTTTTTAAAGTCATCCCAAAATTCTTTAAATCTATCAATGAAATTCTGCATCATGCCTTGCCTCCAACTTTTATACGCGGGTCTAAAAAGCCGTAAATCAAATCAAGAATTATAAGACCTGCTTGATAAAGCCCTGTAGTTATAGCTAAGTCGCCCATTAAGACAGGGATATCGTTTTGCTGAACAGCGATCCAATACAGCTGACCTAGTCCCGGCCAAGAAAAAATACCTTCAAATATAATACTTCCTGACATTGAGGCCAAAAATGATAATAAAATCATTGTCACCAAGGGAGGGGCACAGGTGCGCAAAGTATGACCGTGAAGAACCTTCTTTTCAGGGATACCTCTAGCCCTTGCACTCATTATAAAATCTTCCTGTAAGGTACCTAATACAAGGTTTCGGATAACATAAGCCGTACTCCAAAAACCTAAGAAAACCAAGGTAAGAATAGGAAGAGCAAGATGCTTAATTCTATCAAAAACAAACCAAATTCCTTCCGGAACGGGAACCGAGTTTACTCCTCCCGATGGAAAAATCGGAATGGTATAAACAAACAAAAATATTAAAAGCATTGCAAGCCACCAGCTGGGCATACCGTAAATGATAAGGGTGATCAAACTTGTTACCTTATCTAATTTGCCTCCCGGCTTTTGGGCTTTTTTTAAACCCAAGGCTAAACCAATCAGCGTATTAATTACGAAGGCAGTCGTAAACAGGAGAAGGGTCCTGGGGATTGCCTCACCGAGTATTTTAATAACATCTTGAGAACCGGTTAAGGATTTAATCGTTGTCGATTTACCAAAATCAAAGGTCAGAACCCTCTTTGCGTTATTTAAAACACGCTCAACTAGGGGTCTGTCTAATTTATATTGTTTAATAAGGGTTAATTCTTGGTCTTTACGCCACATCATTATCTGTTCGGCAGTCATATTTTTTAGACCCTTTGCTTCAGCACGGACTATTTCGGCTATCTGGCTGCGCTGAACCTTTTCATTTATCTGATTAAACAAAAAAGAAAAAATAAAAATAAGAATGGAATATATTATTACACCGCGTAAAATACGTTTAAGTGCATACCACTTGTACATAAAAGTCTCCTACAAAATTTAGGCTTGAGCTCAAGGCACGCGGCCGTCAAAACGGCCTTGCCGGCTTTTTCGGCAAAACGAGTATTTTTATTTTGCCGGTTTTAAAAAAGCCGAAAACGCCTCAAAGCCCTTTAGGGCTTCAAGGCATCTCGATTTAAACTAAAATCTTAACCTTATTTAAGAATTGTAAGGCTTGCCGAATTAGCTGAAGGAGGCTCATCAGAGATCGAGGTTAATACGACCATTATGTACTCTACGCCTTTTTCAAATGTAGCTAAGTCGGAGGCAGGTACGGTAATTGTGAATTTACCGCCGCCGATTGATTTAGCAGGATAAACCTTTTCTCCGCCTGAAGGAAGCTGGAGACGGCCTTCAACATTTCCCTTATCTAGAGGTACTCTTTCAACTTCAGGATATGCATACTTAGAAACCGTAACTTCAAATACGGCATCCTTGTCGGCTGAAGGCGCCACAGGAGCCTTGATATATTGAATTTCGGTAAGATCTGTTCTAAACATATTCGGGAAGTAGTCGCTCTTATAGGGATACTTATCGAAGTTTGTCAATACAACGGAGCTTGTAATAGGATCGATTTTTTCGAACATTAAGGGGCCTGTTGTGATATAGGCATTTCCGTATTTTTCGATAAATGCAATAGAAGCCTTGTATCTCTTAACGGCATAGTCTTCATTTATAAAACCTTTTAAGGATAGAGGAATATGTTTTGAAGCAACAAATTCTTCCAATTTAGCCTTGATATCTGCAAGGGCATCAGGATTTTTAACGTTTGCTTCTACACCGCGCTCTCCGCCGTCCTTTGCAAAGTTATAAACAGTTCCGCTCTTTGAGCCGTGTACTACCATTTCTGCCAAGGCTTCATAAATTTCCCAAGGTACGTTTGTTCTTCGTCCGGGGTTAGCAGCCTTTACGCTCAAACCGCCTACACTGATAGCTGTATCTCTAGGTATAGGAGCATGGAAGAAGTTGCTATAAGTAGTAATTGAACCATCCTTATTAAACACTATACCCTTTGTGTTTTTAAGACTGGGAAGGGTAACACCGCTTAAAGGTGCATCATAGTAAAGATCGCCTTCTCCGTCTTGAATAGCCCATTCATAAGCAAAGGCAAAGGCATATCGAACATCGTTAATATCTACAGGTTCGCCGTGATGCCAGTAGTATCCGTCCACAAGTTTACCTGTTGCAGCTGTTGCAACTGACTGTCCGGATTTGGCAGGAACCCATTTTTTTGAAGCTGTATCATACATAACGGCCTCAGCAGGAACGGGAATATCGCCGCCCATTTCAAGCTCATCATCACCTTCATCGGTTTTCTTGCCGGTAGGAACAAATTTGGGAGCAAATTTTGCACCTGCAACATCAACAGTTGACATAGCAAATTCCAAGCGTCCTACAGCAGGATTATCAAAACTTGCACGATCGGTAACTGTATTTGTAAAGGCAGAGCTGTAAGTATCGCTAAAGCCTTGACCGCCTACAGGATCCCATTCCGACATAAACAAGGAACCTTGAGCCGAATACTGCAATACACGCAAAATTCTCTTACCCTTATAGGGACCGTCAGCATCGGGCTTAACATCTGCACATCTTACAGTCCAGCCGTTAAAGCCGTCAGAGGTTCCGTAGAAGAGGCGTGAGTTAAATCTTGCCTTGTTAGCAACATAAAGGTCATTTTGTGAAGCAACATAAACACGTATAGCCTCACTCATACCCATAGCACACATTTCATTAGTTTCTTTAAAGAACTCTTCGGCAGTCAGATACTGTCCATAAGCAGCCTTTTTACCTAAAACATCAAGTTTCTCGTTTGTATAATTCCAGAATTCGGCTTCTCCGCCTCCGGGCATGTAACCATAGAAGGGAGTATACATCTGGCAAAGAGGAGTTTCCCATGTTACATAGAAACCGCCTGAGCCCCAGCCTTCAAGGTACATGGTCCAATCATAGTTGGCAGGGTTTCCGCCGTAAACAATGGCACCGGCTGTTTTTCTGTCACGCTCAAAGGGTTCAACTGTAAGACCGGCTTTTTCGATTTGTGCATGGATATAGCGGGCAGCAGGGAGACGGCCTGTAGGATCGTCAACACGCATAATTGATTTGATTGTAACAGGCTTACCTTTATACATCCATTTTCCGTTTTCTTTTACAAGCTTTCCCTTGTTTTCAGCAATTTCAGAAGCCTTTTTCATAGCATCTTCGATCATGTTGATTGCTTTTTGCTCATCACCGGTCTCTGTAATACCGAATTTTGAAGCCAAAATATTGTAGCGGTATGCTCCGGGAAGACCTACAGTACAGGGAGTGTACATAGGAGAGCCTTCGCCCAGAAGAAGCTCATCTACCAATTTTTTTCGGTTGATTAACCAGTTAAAGGCATATCGGACTTCCTTGATGGCAACGGGGTTAAACATTTCCTCACCGGCTTCAGTCTTCCAAACATAGGGAGCCTTGTTAGGAATGGGGTTAAATAGAATAGACCAATAACCAGTCGAAACAGGATAAACATCTATCTTATCTCTGTCTTCATCGCTTAAACCTGACAAAAGTACGGGCGGAACAGAGGTAAACATGAGATCGGCCTTTCCCTCAATAACATCTTTTAAGGCAACTGTCTGGTCGGTACTTACAGAGTAGATAACCTTATCCACATAGGTACCGTTTTTTACCGGGCTTTTGCCGCCTGCGGCAGTTCCGGCGCCGCCTCCGCATGCAGTAAATACCAAAGCCACTGCAAGCATACACGATAAAAATTTAACAAAACTTTTCATTAAATTCCTCCTAATTGTTTTACTGTGCGTATTAAACACCTGTCTAATATTAAAGCACATATTTTTCCATTTGTCAAATATTTTTTTCTATATTTGCCGTTTTTTTTTGTCTTAATCTTTACACATTCATTATTTTATGATACAATACCGAGCGGTGATTTTTATTACCGACAATAAAATATTTGGAGGACACTATGAAAAAATTTATGGTGTTAATTGTAACACTGGTGCTCGCTTTTTCCTTGATAGCATGCGGAGGAAACAGTACAGCAGCTAAGACAAACGAAAAACCAATCGTTATCGCTACAGCCGAATTTAACGGAGATTTTTATTCAGGCTGGACAAATTCATCTTATGACAACGATATTCGAATACTGGTTTGGGCATTTGGTCTTATCGAAGACACACCTGAAGGTCAAATAATCGACTCTCCCCTCGTTGCCGAAAAAAAGGTAAGCGATGACCTTCTAACATGGACTTACAAACTTGTAAAGGGTGCAAAATTCCATAACGGTGAGGCTTTAACTGCAAGCGATGTAAAATTTACCTATGAGTTTTACATGGATACCAAGGCTTTGGGCGATACAGGCGGAACTTCAACCATTAACGATTATGTTGAAAAAATCGATATTGATGAAGCTGCAAATACCGTAACTTTCCATCTTAAAAAGGCAAGTTACACCATCGACACAGCCGTATTCGGTTACTACATCTTCCCGGAAGAAACCTTTAAAAAGGGAGCAAAGGAAGAAGGTCTTACCGTTCAGCAATATGTTAAAAAGAACATATCAAAGCCCATCGGTTACGGCCCCTACAAGATGGTCGAATACAAAGAAGGCGAGTATGTTAAATTGGAAGCCTTTAAAGACTACCTAGGAAAAGCCCCCGCTATTAAGGAAGTTATCGTTAAGGTTGTTCCCAGCGAAACTGAACTTGATCAGCTCATGCAGGGAGAGGTAGACATGCTTACACAACAGGGACAGGCTGAAAAAATCGATGCAGTAAAAGACAAGCCCGGTTTTGCTTATACAAACTACTATAGGCACGGAGGAGGAACAATAGCCTTGCACTGTAACTTCGGCCCCACAGCCCTTACTGAAGTAAGACAGGCTTTTGCCTATGTTCTTAACAGACCGAAAATTATCGAGCTTTTCTTAGGCCAATATGGTATTGCATCCAACGGACCCTATTCCAAAAACGACTGGGTATTGTGGGATGATGATGAAAAAAACCTTATAGGTACTGCTGCCGTAGGTAAATTTGAAAGCACATTAACCAGCTATGATATCTTGGATAAAGACGGTAAATTCGATGAAGCTGCAAACATTGCAAAGGCTAACGAACTCCTTGATAAGGCTGCTGCAAGAACAGACGGTGATTATGCAAAACTTACAGGTAACGCAAAATCAGGCTATCTCTGGGAAGGAAAACCCCTTGAAATCAAGGTAACTTACACACCTTTCTGGTCGGATACATACAACCTAGTATTTAACGAAGCCTATGTTTCAAAGCTAGCTTTTAAAGTATCGTTAACAGGTCTTGACTGGCCCGTAATGTACAGCCACTGGACAGGAGACACCGAAGAAGAAAGAATGTACCACGCTTTTGTAGGCGGTGTAAGCTATGTTCTCAAAGCCAATCCTAAAGCTGACTATGGAACAAAACTTATTATGCCCTGGGGACAGGCTTCAAGCAACAATGTAATGTTCTCGGGCGGTTCTTCCTATACCCCTGCAGAATGGGATCAGCTTCTTGACGACATCGAAAATGCTAACCCCGTAACGGGAAGAGATGAGTATAGGGCAAACTGGAGAAAATTTGTAGTAGCAATGAACAAAGAAGTTCCTGTTATTCCCGTTTACTCAAATAATTATTTTGACTTTTTCACAGATAAGCTCGAAAACTTCCATACAAACGCTTTGTGGAGATGGGCAAGAGCATTACCTAATGCTAACTGGAAAAAATAATTAGGGCATTACTGATTGTTTAATTTAATCATAAGACCTCTTGTTTATTTTTAATCGGGAGGTCTTATTTTTTACCTAAAGGAGATTTTATGGCAAATAATAGTGTCAGCGGTTCAAAGTCGCTGTTTGAAATCCTTTTTCCATATATTCGATATATCTTCAAGCGTTTAGTATCAATCATCCCCGTATTAATAATTATGTCGATTGCGATCTTTATACTTATTAACCTGATGCCGGGAGACCCTATTCTGGCGATGCTTGATCCGGAAAAGACCAAGGCTATGACACCTGAAGAAAAAACGCTTTATGTAGAAAACATGAGAAAATTTTTAGGATATGATAAAGGGCCCATTGAAAGGTATTTTTTATGGATGGGAGATACATTCAGGGGAGAATTCGGTTATTCGGTAAAATACAATAAACCGGTAAATGAATTTATCGGAACTTATATAGGAAGATCTTTTAAAATAAATATAAGAGGCTTTCTTTTAGCCTTTTTAATTTCAATTCCGCTTGGAATTACGGCAGCCGTAAAAAAGAACAGCTTTTTTGATAAAATCGTAACGGTGCTTACAATAATAGGAATATCTCTGCCTTCGTTTTTTTTGGCATTGCTTTTAATTATGATATTCGTTATTTTTATGAAAATTCTGCCTTTTTCCGGGATGTCGGATCCAAGAGGAGTTCTGCCTGACTGGCATTATATAATACTGCCGGTAACAGTAGTCGTTCTTACCTCCCTTGTAGGTCTTATAAGATACATAAGATCAGCTATGATAGAAATCTTAAAATCCGATTATATAAGGACGGCAAGAGCAAAGGGTCTTGCAGAAAAGATAGTTATATATAGACACGCCTTCCAAAATGCATTGATACCGGTTGTTACCCTCATAGGTTTATACATCCCCGGCCTTTTCGGCGGTTCTATAGTTGTCGAAAAAATATTTGCATACCCCGGAATGGGATTACTGATGAATTATGCATACGGCTTTAAGGACAGGGCTGTATTGCAGACTGTTCTATTGTTCTTTGGGCTTCTTACATTATTAGGAAATATATTTATAGATGTAGGATATATGATTGTAGATCCGAGAATTCGGGAAGGAAAGGTTTAAAAATGGCTAACGAAGACAAAAATTTCAGCGAAAAAGATGAGGTTATTCTATCCCCGACACAACAAATAAGGATCAAATTCAAAAATAACAGGCTTGCAATGATAGGCTTTTATATGTTTGTTACTATAGTTCTCCTTGTTATAGTAACGCATTTTTACACCAAATTCACAGGCTATGACTTTGCAAAAACCGATCCTACATTGAGAAATAATCCCCCATCTTGGGCACATCCGTTCGGAACAGATAAATACGGAAGAGACACCTTTATGAGAGTTCTTGAAGGCGGATGGATTTCTTTACAAGTAGGTTTTTTATCCACATTTATGGGAGTAACTATAGGTTTAACCATGGGTGCAATTGCCGGTTTTTTCGGCGGACGGGTTGATAATATTATTATGAGGCTTATAGAAATACTTTCCTCATTCCCATTCTTGGCGATTGCCTATACAATTTCGGCAATATTCAGAGAAAGTCCGCCTGAGTTCAGGCTATATGTAATAGTTATAATCTTAGGACTTTTAAGCTGGACAGGACTTGCCCGCTTGATACGGGGGCAAATCCTAGCACTAAGAGAGCAGGAATTTATTGTAGCCACAAGGGCATTAGGTATAAAAAGACGGAACCAAATTTTACGCCACCTTGTTCCCAATGTATTGCCGACTGTTGTAGTATCGGCAACCCTTACCTTTGCTTCCTCAATTTTAACCGAATCTTTCTTATCATTTTTAAACTTATCTGTAACCGAACCTATTCCGACATGGGGAGCTCTTTTATCCAAGGCTGCAGAAAACAGCACAAACCTTAGAGCCTTTTGGTGGATTTGGGTATTTCCCGGAACAATGCTCTTTTTGTTTATAATGAGTATAAATCTCGTAGGCGAAGGGCTTAGAGATTCTATCGACCCGAAAGCAGAATATACAACAAAAAAACAGAGAAAAGAAGCCAGAGCCAGACGCAAAGAAGAAAAGGCTCTTGTAAAACAAGCTAAACAAGCGGTAAAGGAGGCGGCTATATGAAAAAACCCCTGCTTGAAGTTAAAAATTTACATACATACTTTTTTACAAACAAGGGTACGGTAAAAGCCGTTCAAGGTGTAGATTTTACTATTGAAGCCGGTAAAACCTTAGGAATAGTAGGAGAATCAGGTTCCGGCAAGTCTATTACTGCATTCAGTATTCTCAATTTATTGGAATATCCCGGACGCATTGTTCAAGGAGAAATAAATTTTGAAGGAAAAAACCTTGTAAATTTCGGCAAAAAAGAAATAAGAAAGATAAGGGGTAACGACATATCCATGATATTTCAAGAACCCATGACCTCTCTTAACCCTGTTCACAGGGTAGGCAGGCAGCTTAGTGAACCCTTAATCCTTCATCAGCATATGTCGAAAAAAGAGGCTTGGAATGCCGCCATAGATCTTTTGCGGGAAGTAAAAATCCCTAACCCTGAAAATGTAGTTTACAACTACCCCTTCCAGCTTTCGGGAGGAATGAGGCAGCGTGTAATGATTGCAATGGCATTGGCTTGTGAGCCCCGCCTTTTGATAGCTGACGAGCCTACAACAGCCCTTGATGTTACGATACAGGCCCAGATCTTTAAGTTGATGAACGATTTAAAGAAAAAGCACAACACGGCCATCATGTTTATAACCCATGACTTAGGAGCTATTGCAGAATTAGCCGATGATGTTGCCGTAATGTACACAGGAGAAATCGTTGAAAGAGCTCCCGTAGATGTTATCTTTGACCGAAAAACTCAATTCTCTCATCCGTACAAGGAAGGCTTACTTGAGTCAATCCCTCTGTTGGATGAAGAAGTAGAATATCTCGCTCAAATTCAGGGAAGTGTACCGCATCCTCTTAAACTTCCCAAGGGATGCAGATTTTCGACAAGATGTGAGTATGCAACCGACAAATGCCGAAACGAAAAGCCCGAATTGGTTGAAGTAGAAGAAGGACACTTAATCAGATGCTTTTATCCGAAATCAGGAGGTAGACATGAGTAAGATATTATTGGAAACTCGGGGCCTTAAACAGTATTTTCCTACCGGAAAAACACGCAATGAGAGGAAAAATCTCAAAAGAACAGCAAACGAAGCTATAGAACTTTACAAAAAAATGTTCAATGCTGAGGCGGATATACATCAGCTTGTCGATATGCATAAAAGCGGTAAGGATCTCGGCAAGGAGCTTACAGACCTCGTTTTGGACTATGAAACATACTCGGCTCTGCACGGTCAGCACCTATGCGTAATAGCCAATGACGGTATAGACCTTGTTATATACGAAGGAGAAACCGTAGGCCTTGTAGGCGAATCAGGCTGCGGAAAATCAACCCTAGGACGAACAATCCTCAAGCTATATAAACCGACTGCCGGCGAAATCTTTTTTGAGGGTGAAAACATTACAAATTATACTGTGACTCAAATGATGCCCTTAAGAAAAAAAATGCAGATTATCTTCCAAGACCCCTACTCCTCTCTTAATCCTAAGATGACTGTAGGACAGATCATAGGAGAGGCCTTACTTGAACACGGAATGTTCAAAAAGAAAGATCCCGAATACGAAAAATATGTAAAGAAGATAATGAATACCTGCGGTTTGGCAGATTACATGATTTACAGGTATCCTCACGAATTTTCAGGCGGTCAAAGGCAGCGTGTCGGTATAGCCCGAGCCCTGGCCTTAAAGCCTAAATTCATAGTATGCGATGAGGCGGTTTCTGCCTTGGACGTATCAATCCAATCTCAGATCATCAACCTTCTAAATGACTTGCAAAAGGAATTCCACCTATCCTATTTGTTTATTTCGCATGACCTTTCGGTTGTAAAGCACATAAGCGACAGAATAGGTGTTATGTATTTGGGGAATATGGTCGAATTTACCGATAAGAAAGAATTATACGCTAATCCTCTTCATCCTTATACAAAGGTTCTTCTTTCGGCAATTCCCGAAACTGACTTGCAGAAGATGAGGACAAAGAGGCGAATTCTATTGGAAGGAGATATTCCATCCAACATTATTACGCCCACAGGCTGTAAATTCCATACACGGTGCCCTATTGCAAAGGATATATGCAAACGCGAAATTCCTCAATTTAAGGAAGAAAAGCCGGGACATTTTGTAGCCTGTCACTTTAGCGGAGCCGAACTGTAATGTTTTTTAGAAATAATGAACATAGCTTAAAATCCGGCAAACGGCAAGCTATAGAAGAAATGGAAGAGCTAAATGAGCTTAGAGAAAATCAGCCTCTTGAAAAAGGAGATTTTCTTGCAATAATAATTGCAGCTTTTACTACCTTAGTGCCTATCGCTGTAATCTGCCTTTTAGCCTACTATCTTATATCGATGTTTTTATTCGGTTAAGACTTAAAACAAAAGGGATGCTTTCCGAAAGGAGCATCCCTTTTTTAACGATAACCGGCCTAGCCGGCTTCTCCGGTTTTTACCTTTTCAAGCTTCATTTCTTTTCCGGCAACTAAAAGTTTTTTGCCCTCAATTTTAGGAATATAATCTTCTATCAATATTGGAGCGGCAAAGAAGGTGTCGGCATCTATTGCAGCAGGCTTTTGTGTATAAAAGGCTTTTACTGCCTCAGGATCGGAAGTGTCGGCATCGCCTTCAAGGATTACGGGAGTGCCGGGAGCCGCCCAAGGAGCTTGGAGAAGTTCGACATGTTCTTTTTCTTCTTCATCATACCAGCTTGCCGCCAAAAGCATTCCCCTAGATTCGATACCGCGCATTTTTCGAGGTTTTAGGTTGTCGGCAATTATGACGGTTTTTCCCAAGATTTCGTCTTCTTTTAAAAAGGGAACGAGACCTGAAAGGATTGTTCGCTCTTCTCCTGAGCCGTCATCGAGCTTTTCGATGTAGAGCTTATCCGCATCGGGATGCCTTTCAACAGAAACTACCTTAGCCGTTTTTAAGGCAATCTTCTTTGAAAAGAGCTCTGCAGGAGAGAGTTTTTCTTCTTTTTCGGATGCGGCAGGAGCATCGGACTTTGAGGAGCCTGATTTTTTATCGGCTTTTGAAGAACAGCCTTCTTCCGATTTTTTTCTGTCCTTTTGACTTCCCGAATAACGCTCCCTGTAAGCATCTATGGCCTTATTTTCAAGGGTTTTAAAGATGATGACTGGGCTTTCTATTGTTTTAAGCCCTCCCCTTTCGCCCAAATTTTTCCATGTAAGGAAAGCTCCGTCAGGCTTATTGAATTGCGGGGCCTTGCCGTCAAATATGTTGCCGGACCAAATCTTTTGACCGAAAAAGCCTGCGGCCTGATCGGCGTATTGGGGCATGTAGGGATGAATTAAGATTAAAATATCCTTTATGAGGTAGCAAAGTTCAGCCATAAGGGCCTCGGCATATTCGGGATCGGTTTCGCGCCTCTTCCAAGGCTCTCCATCCTGAAAGGCCTTGTTTGCAACGGAAGAAAGAGCAAAGACCTCATGGAAGGAATCCCTAAGCTCCGCCCAGTCGGAAAGGCAGGTTATCTTTTTAAAGCTTGCAGAGGCTGCCTCTCTTAAAGATTGTACCATATTTCTTATGTCTTCCCGAGCCGATTTTGCTCCGTCAACTTGAGGTATTTTACCCTCATAGTAACGGTGAACGAAGGTAGCTGTCCTGTTTACAAGATTGCAGAGGTTTCCGATAAGCTCGCTGTTTACGCTTTCTTGAAAATCCTTCCATGTAAACCGGGTGTCGTTCTTTTCGGGGCGGTTATAAAAGATGTAGAACCTCCACATATCGGCAGGGATGCCGGATTCTTTGGCATCGTTTCCGAAAACGCCCACGCCCTTAGATTTTGAGAACTTACCGTTCTCGTAATTGAGGTATTCGGTTCCCGACATATGAAAGAGTTTTGTCCAGTCTTTGCCTGAGCCCAGAAGAGAACAGGGGAAGATTACCGTGTGGAAGGGGATATTGTCCTTTCCGATAAACTGAAAAAGTTCAACGTCTTTTTGATCAAGCCACCAAGCCTTCCAATCCTTGCCTGCAAGGTCGGCCCAGCACTTTGTAATGGAAATATAGCCTATGGGTGCGTCAAACCATACATAAAAGACCTTGTCTTCAAAGCCTTTTTTGGGTACGGGGATTCCCCATTTAAGATCCCTTGTGATAGCCCTTTCCTGAAGCCCGTCGCGCAGCCAGCTTTTTGACATTTGAAGGGCGTTGTTTGACCATTTGCCCTCCTCTGCCGTCTTAGGCATCCATTTTTCGTATTCGGGTACGATTTTAGGAAGGTTTATATAAAGATGGGTTGTAGAGCGCAGTTCAGGCGAAGCCCCGCAGGAAGAACAACGCGGCTCTTTTAAATCGGTAGGATCTAAGAGCTTTCCGCAATGCTCGCACTGATCGCCCCTTGCTCCGTCATAGGAACAGGAGGGGCAGGTACCCAGCACATAGCGGTCGGCCAAAAAACGCTTACATGAGGGGCAGTAAAGCTGCTCTATTGTGTGTTCGGTAATATAGCCGTTTTTATCGAGGTCATTAAAAATTCCCTGAGTTATTTCTGTTTGCTGGGGGGTTGAAGTTCTTCCAAAGTAGTCGAAAGCAATATTGAACCAGTTGTAGATATCCGCATGGATAGCGTGATAGAATGAACAGAGCTCTTCGGGGCTCTTATTTTCTTCTGCAGCCTTTGTTTCGGTTGCAGTTCCATATTCATCGGTGCCGCAAATATACAGGGTTTCATATTCTTTTAGGCGGCAAAAGCGTGCAAATACATCAGCGGATAATACTTGAATTAAATTTCCCAGATGGGGAAAATTGTTTACATAAGGCAAAGCCGAGGTTACTAATTTTCTTTTCATGGGGATAATTATGGATTATTATGAGAAAAAAATCAACTACCTTGATAAAAATTAGTTTTAGCCGGTAGAAAGGACGGAAGAGGCAGGAATCGAACCTGCCATTGCGAATTATGCAACCTACGGTTTTGAAGACCGCGGGAGCCACCAGACCCCATCTGCTTCCGCAATGAATATACACAAAATCAAAGCCTTTGTCAAGATTTGTCTTGATAATATTGGGCTTGGGCGTTCCATAATTTATTGTAAAGGCCTTGTTCAGCTAAGAGCTTTTCGTGGCTGCCTTCTTGGGCTATTCGGCCTTCATCAAAGACCAAGATATGGGAGCAAAACTTACACGAGGAAAGGCGGTGCGAAATATAAAGGGAGGTTTTGTTTTTTACAAGGCCGTCGAATTTGGAGTATATTTCGGCTTCGGCAATGGGGTCGAGGGCGGCTGTAGGTTCGTCTAAGATTATAAAGGGAGCATCCTTATAAAGGGCACGGGCTATTGCAATTTTCTGTCCCTCTCCGCCCGAAATATTTACGCCCTCATCATCAAAGTTTTTATAAAGATAAGTTTCTTCCTCTTTTTTAAACTTAGAAAGATCAAGATCAGCCTTCTTTAAAACGTCCAAGACCTTAGGTCTATCGTAAGCCTCTCCGCCGGAAAGGTTTTGAGCAAGAGGGAGGGCAAGGAGTTTAAAATCCTGAAAGACGACGGAAAAAAGATTTAGGTATTCTTTATAGTCATATTCTTTTATGTTCCTTCCGTTAAAAAGAATTTCACCTTCCGTAGGGTCATAGAGGCGGCATAGAAGTTTTACAAAGGTGGTCTTGCCGCTTCCGTTTTTACCGACTACGGCAAGCCGCTCGCCCTGCTTTAGGCTAAGGTTTAAGTTTTTTAAAACTCTTCTTTCGGAATCGGGATATGAAAAGGAAACGCTTTTAAACTCGATTGTGTTTTCGGCATTGCCGGAATAATCGAGGGGAGCCTTATTCATGCACATTCCGTTTTTGATATCCAAGAAGTCGAATAAATCCTTTAAAAAAGCCCTATTGTTTTTTGCCTCGCCTGCGACCGTGAAGATTTCGGTGAGGGCGGAAGAAAGAGCCGTTATACTTGCAGCATATTGCATGAGGTTACCTGCCGGGAAGGCTCCTCCCAGAGCTTTTAGGCCCACAAAGCCGTAAATGACTATTAAAAGGGAAGTCGAAACAAAGGCAGATAAAAAGGCAAAAAAGCCCATTTCTTTTTTAGCGCATTTTGCAAGTCTCCCTCCGGGCAGAAAAATATTAGTGGAAAATCTTATTATGTTACCCTCTCCTTGCTGGCCGTACATACGCACATCCATTGCACGATTTTTTTCGTTAAAGAGTCTAAAGAAAAAACTAAACACCCTGTTTCCTTCTGTGGCTTCCTCCGAAACAAGGGCCCAGTAGGAGTCCGACATTGTTTGAAGTTTTGCAGGAATGATAATTAAAAGCACAATGCTAAAAAGAATTACAAAGATAAAAAGGGGATTGTTTAAAAAAAGCAATTCCGCAGTCTGAACCTTAAAGCTAAAAAGGCTTATACTCAAGGCTGCCGACGTGATTACGGAAGTAAGATGGGTGGAACACTTTGTATAAATCCAAAGAATTTTGTACAATCCCCAGCCTCCGTAATTTGAATTTTGCCATATCCTTGTATAAATCTCATTTGTTTTTGCGGATTCCGCATCTTGAAAATCCATACTTAAAAATTTTTGAACATAGATGTCTTCTACCTTGTAGTCTATACTCCGTCCTTCATAGTTTGCCCATCTTTTAAATAAGGAAGAAACAAGCATACAAAGAGCCGTTAAAATAAGGGAGAGCAGTACCAAGCTTTTGATTTTCGATAAATCGCCTTGTCCCGAATAAATTAAAACAAGCTCGTTTACAATCCTTGCCGAAAAGAAAATACCTATAAAGGGCAAGAGACTCGTAAAAACTTTTTCTCCAAGCACGGAAATAAAAAACAAAGGAGCCTTTTTAAATAGGAGAAAAAAAGCCCGCCGATTCAAGCCCTTGTTATGTCTTTTTTTATTATCTTTTTTTTCGGTTTTCATAAATTTCCTCCGTCTTCTTTTAAATCATCATGCAATTCTTTATCCTGTTCTTCTTTATAATACTTGCTTTGTACCTCAAAAAGATGAGCATACTCCCTGCCCTTTTTTAAAAGAGCATCATGGGTGCCTTCTTCGATTATTTTTCCGTCCTTTATAAAAATAATCCTGTCGCAAAAGCGGGTGGAAGCAAGCCTATGCGAAATAAAGATAGAGGTTTTATCCTTCGATAAATCGTTATACTTGGTGTAAAGCTCATGTTCAGCGATGGGGTCTAAGGCAGCGGTAGGTTCATCCAAGATTAAAAAGGGCCTGTCCCGATAAAGAGCCCTTGCGAGTAAGAGCTTTTGAGTTTCGCCGCCTGAAAGTTCTACGGCATCAAAGAAGACATCCTTGCAAAGACGGGTTTCTTCTTTTTGCGGAAGACTTTGAACCTTATCGTAAAGCCCCGAAAGTTTTAAGACCTCTTCAATCCTCTCCTTGTTAATGCCTTCTCTTGTTTGCGTAATGTTCACCGCAATACTTGTAGGCAATATCGAAAACTCCTGAAAGACTGCACTAAAACACTTATAGTATTCGTCCCGGTTAAAGTCTTTTATGTTTCTTCCGTTAAACAAGACCTCTCCCTCGGTGGGGTCATAAAGGCCGGTAATCAGCTTTACGAGGCTTGTTTTTCCTGCTCCGTTTAAGCCGACAATGGCAAGTTTTTCTTTAGGCTTCAAGGTCAAATTAAACTTATCCAAAACGGGAGTTCCGCCTTCAGAATATAAGAGGCTCACGTTTTTTAGCTCGATGACGTTTTCATTTTTTAGAGGAATTGCTTCGCCTTTTTCAAAGCGATAATCTTCTTTAAATTCAAAAAATTCTCTGAGGCGGGAAATATCAAGACTTTGCTTATGCAGAACCGAAACCTTATTTAAGATACCGCTCACCCATTGGGTAAAGGTTCCCGCTGCGGCAAAGTAAAGGATAAATTGGGGAACGCTTATATTTTTTTGCAGGACAAGACTTATCAGCCAAAAGTAAATGAGTCCGTTTCGCAAAAAGGTTAAAAGAAGATCTGCAAGGTCGGCAAAAAAATAACGCTTTTCTCCTTCGAGGTGAAAATTGCTGTAAAGCCTTAAATGCTTTTCGTATAATTCTTTAAGCCAAGATTCCATTCCGAAAAGACGGATATCCTTTGCTAGGTTTTTATTTTTCCCGATTTGGGTTATATAACGCAAATGATTTACATGCTTATTTTCCTCATCACGCTTTTTATACATCCAAGAGCTTACACTGTTGGTAATAAAAAAACTCACACAAGCCGTCAAAAGGGTAATTAAAATGATATTAAGGTTTAAGGAAGCAAGGATGATAAGATAGATGATAAAGCAAAGAAGGTATTGAAGAAGTTCCTGCAAGGTAGTCCAAACCGCTTCGGTTGCTTCCGAATTACCGTCTGTAACATCCATCGCCTTATTTTTCTTTGCTTCAAAATCCTTATTATCAAGGTTATTATAGGAGGTGGTCATCGCCTTATCGCCTATCATAAAAATAAGCTCACTCCTTACGCCGATGCGCCCAAAAAGATGGTTTGTCTGCAAATAAGAAAGGAGACCGCGGAGGAGCATCAAAGAAAAAGCAAAGCCGAAAATAACCATTAAAAGATTTTTAATAGCCGCATTATTTTGAATGAGGGTTAAAACGGCAGGCGCAAAAAATATCGAAATTAAATTATCGCCCGCATATAAAAGGGCTTCCAGTAAAATCAAAACAGGCACAGACTTATAAGTTCTAAAAGATGTTTTAAGCATAAACAAAACATTGCTTAAAATCCCGTATTTTATAGGTTCTTCTTTTTTATTTTCCTCTTTTTCCATAGGCTAAAGATGATAACACAAAGAGGGGGAAGTGTCAAAGGCGGATTTACAAAAATCTTTTTCAGGTTTTACTATTTTTTTCAAATAATAAGTATAAATATAATGAGAGGGGAAATATGAAAAAATTAATTGGAGAAAGAAATAGTAAAAAGATTTGAAGATTTGACATTACAAGACGATTTTATGTTTTGTAAGGTTATGCAAAATCCGAAGCTATGTAAAAAACTTATCGAAATAATACTATCTGATACGATAGGTAAAATTGCGTATGTTTCGGTACAGCATAATATTAGCACCTATGAACAGGCAAAGTCTATCCGATTTGATGTCCTTGTTCAAACAGAAGACGGAAAATTTTACGATGTAGAAATGCAGGTCAGCAACGAAAGAAATATCCCCAAAAGAATGAGGTTTTATCAAGCTGCTATGGATATTTCTTTTTTGGATAAGGGCAATTCTTATAATGCTTTAAACGACAGCTTTATAATTTTTATCTGCACCTTTGATGCTATAGGGAAGAAAAGGCCGGTTTACACCTTTGAAAATCTCTGTATTGAAGATAAAAACGTATCTTTACAAGACGGCACAAAAAAGATTATAATAAATGCAACAGCTTTTGAAAATACTGAAGACAAAGAATTAAAGGACTTTTTAGAATATCTTAAAACAGGTAAAACAACAAATGAATTTACAAGGAGGATAGAAGAAATGATACAAACAATAAAAAACAATGAACAAGCAAGGCAAGAATATAGATTGATGTCTACTTTTGAGATGGATGCCAGAGATAAAGGGGCTCATGATAAAGCTATAGAAACAGCTAAACTTATGAAAAAAAGAGGGTATCCGATGTCTGAAATTTTGATAATGACAGGTCTTTCCGAAGCAGAAATAGAAAAACTGTAAATTAAGGATATAGTGAGTTATTTAACCGCAAGGGGTGCAAAAATCGCAAAAATTTCGAAGCCGCTAAAGCGGCTAAAATGCAGTTTATCTCCTTTTTCAAAGATTTTACTACACCAACCAAAACATTTTGCCTGTTCGGTTTCACCGCTTCGGGCGGCTTACGCTGCTTAACCGCCACGGATGGCGGTGGTTCCATACTTACGAGTTTTTTGCGAAGCAAAAACACTCGAAGCTCAAAAATGTACAAGGATGTACATTTTTGAGCAAGTCCCCGGCAAAATGTGTACCCCTTCTGGGGTACCCTAGGGCCGGCAAGCCAACCGCAATCCAATATAGTCGTTCCTTTCGTCAGGATAGCCGTTGTTCCGTGCGCCTACAGTGCAGTAGTCAGCGTTGTTGTCCCAACCGCCTCCGCGCACCACGCGGGTACTACCGTCAACAGCTCCTTGCGGATCCGTCACAAATCCATCTCCATCAGGTTCATCCCCTGCTTTAGGATCATTATTCCACCAATCAAAACACCACTCCCACACATTTCCTGACATATTGTATAGGCCCAAGTAATTAGCTCTTTTTTCTCCCACAGAATGCGTTTTTCCTCCGGAATTGTTATGATACCATGCAACTTTACCCGTTTCGTCCGTATCCCACTTGTCCTTTGCCCCGCTTGCGCTCCATAGCTTTGTCAAATATAAGTCTCCGTACTTTTCGGCATTTGTGCTGTCGCTTCCCTGCCAGCGGGCTGCATATTCCCATTCCACTTCGATCGGAAGTCTGTAGCCTTTTTTGTTCATATCGGCATAGGCATTATCACATGCAGATGTATCATTTGCACTTTTTAACACGGCAGTATCGACTTTGCTTTTTCGGTATACACATTCGGCATCTGAGCCTTTTACCATCTCAGTATAGGCATTGCACCATACTATACAGTCCCTCCAAGAAATATTGGTTACAGGATGATTTTTGTTTCCCGTAGGAGGCTTACCGATATTTGCATAATTAGGCCAAGAACCACCGCCTGTGCCGTCCCAGCCTTCAAGCCCTTTGTTGGCAAAGGTGTAGCCATTTCCTTCTGCCCATACTCTTACCTCATACCACTTCTCATAGGTTACCTCCGTCTTGCCCAGCATGTAGGGACTCAATTTTACCTTCCTATCTTTGATAAACACGCCCTTCCAATAATCTTCAGTTCCTGGCAGGGTGCTCTCATCGGGAGCTACTCCTATAATACCGTTGGCAGAAGGGGTTATTTTTACATAGTCGCCGGCGTCTTCAAAAGAGCCGAAATCAGATGGTGTAACCGATCCTCCACTCGGAGTACTTTCTCCTCCTAAACCGCCTGCAGTATTCGGGCAGGCAGTCAATAAGACAATAAAAACTCCCGCAGCCAACAACAATGAAGTAAAACTTACTGCCCGATTTAAGACCTTAGTCTTAAGTTTGAAATTAGTGTTTTCCATAACTAATTTTCTCCTTGTTAAATATTTAAATTTATACAAAAAAACCGCAAGACAGAATAAATCCGGTCCTGAGGTTTTTAGATTAAGGAAAAATTTTATTTATAACCTTTGCACAGCTCAAGTGACTTTGCGTCCGTTGCGGTTTATTTTCAAAAAAGAAACAAAATATATGAGAAAAATATGTATTAAAAATTTTAATTGGAGATATTTTATTTAATAGATAAATTGGGGGGGGGGGTAAGCCATAGCTAATATTTTTGTTTTATCACAAGCCCTTAAAAGGGAAAGAGAAAAAATTAATGTTAAGCAAAAAAGAGCGTTTACCATAAAGGTGAGTATACTCTACAAACTGCAAAATGTCAAGATAAAAAATTTGCGAGCCCTTTTCTAAACTTCCTCGGCAACCCATGTATCGGCGGTTTCTTCGTCGATGCCGTCGGCGAAGACTGCACCTATGAGGACTATCTTTTTCCCGCTCATCTTGTGGGGTTCGGCATAACCCTTGTCTTTTATCTGTTGGACAGCTTGGGCAGGTGTTCCCGAATTCATAAGCTTAAACTCAAAGATGTAAATAGTATCATCGGTGTGAACTACGCAGTCGGCCCGCCCTTTTGAGCTTACAACTTCAGTTTGGACAAACTGCCCCATGAGGCTAAAGAGTATATAAAAGGCTACCTGATAATCTCTTTCCCTCATCTGCACATTTTCCTTTGAAGCCATACTGTAAGGAAGACCTGCGCAGGCCGTGTACATTCTTTTCATAAAAGATTCGATGTTGCCCTTTTCTATATCCCTGATAAAATTTCCTATAAATAAGCCGCTTGCATCCTTTGAAATTGAGGTATAGTCCGGCACAAGGTTATCCAAAAAACCGTATTTTACCTCGTCATTGGGGAAGCCTAGCTTGTACAAGCCCAACCTTTCATCATAATCTTTTATAGTCAAATATCCCGACTGGAATAAAACGGGTACAGGGTTATTCATATCGGGACGATAGTCCTGTAGAGAGTTTTCACTCATTTCGGCATTTTCCAAAATATCGCGGATACAGATTTCTTTTTGTTCTTTTAGGGTTCTTACCAAGAAGGTCGGGGTTCCTGTTGAAAACCAATAAAAACCCGTTTCTTTTTTTGCAAAGGCATTAATCAAACTAAAGGGATTGTACAAACTCTCTCCTTCAGGATGAAAAAGGTAGCCGTCATAACGTTTTTTCAGCAGAGCAAGGGCATCTTCATAGCTTAGCTTTCGGTCTTCTGCCAGTGCTTCAATTTCGGGTTTAAAAGCATCCTTCATTTCGGTTTCGGTAATACCGCAGATACCTGCATATTTTTTTTCAAGGGAAATATCCCGCAAATTGTTTAAGTCGCTAAAGATGCTGACCTTGCTGAATTTCGTAACTCCCGTTAAAAAGGCAAAGCGGATATACTCGTCGCAGGATTTAATAACCCCGTAAAAGCCCTTTAAGATACGCCTATACTCTTCATTTAAGGCTTCATTTATAATCATGGTTTCAAGGAGAGGCTTATCGTACTCGTCTACAAGGATTACAACCTGTTTACCGGTTTTTTCATAAGCTCGGCGGATAAGACCAAAAAAGCGCTCAGACAAGGATCTTTCAGACTCGTTACGGCAATATAAATCTTCCCATCTGCAAAGATAATTATGTAAAAGCCCTTCTAAATCTTCCCTTGTTTCATATTTTGCAGGATTAAAATCCAGATGAAAAACGGGATATTGCACCCATGCTTCGCGCCCTTCGATTTCAGCATATTTTTGCTCTGCATCTTCTATATAAAGCCCTTTAAAAAGTTCTTTTTTACCTAAAAAGTAGGCCTTTAATGTAGAAAGAAAAAGACTCTTCCCGAATCGGCGTGGACGGCTTAAAAAATGAACTCGGCTTTCAGCTGCAAGATTAAAAATATATTCCGTTTTATCTACATAAATAAAGCCATCCTTACGCAAAACTTCAAAACTTTGAACACCTATAGGCAGCTTTCTATTGGTCATTTTCTACCCCCTTGCGAATTAATTATAGCATATTTTTTAACTTTTTATAAGAGGAAGGTTTTATCCAATATTGACAAGCCTCAATTTTATCTCTATTATACAGACTACACATTGAGCAATAGTAAACCTCAAAACGGAAAAAAGCTATGAACAAAAAAAACTTGGATCTTACCGAAGGCGTAATTTGGAAAACGTTGATAATTTTTACACTCCCCATCCTGGCAGGAAACTTTTTTCAGCACTTATACACGGCGGCCGATGCCGTTATTGTCGGAAAGTTTACAGGTAAGGAGGGCCTTGCTGCTATCGACTCCGTTTTCAGTTTATTAAAATTACCCATAAACCTTTTCGGAGGACTATCGGCAGGTGCGGCAATTATTATCTCCCAATTATTCGGTGCAAAAAAAACTAATGAACTTTTTGATGCAATTCACACTTCGATAGGCTTAACTCTTATTCTCGGCATAAGTCTTTCAATAATAGGAGTTCTTATTTCGCCCCTGCTTCTTTTTATGATGGGAGTTCCTCAAGATATTTTCGATATGACATTAAGCTATGTCAGAATTTATTTTGCCGGAATGGGAGTTTCTCTTTTTTATAATATCGGTTCGGGAATTTTGCGTGCAATGGGAAATTCCAAAACTCCGTTTTATGCTTTGATAATTTCTTCGGCATTAAACGTAATTTTAGACTTGATTTTTATAGGAATTTTTAATTGGGGAATAGGAGGAGCTGCACTTGCAACTGTAGTTTCGCAGCTTATAAGTGCCGTAATAATTCTTTTTGCTCTCACCAAAAAAAACGGTCACTGTCCTCTAATCCTTAAAAAGATAAAAATTGACAGATTTTCTTCCATCAATATTGCAAGACTGGGACTTCCTATCGGCATACAGTCCGCCTTTTTCCCCATCGCCAATATGATAATTCAAGCAACGGTAAATGGAACGGGAACATCCAATATTGCGGCTTGGGCTCTTTGCGGCAAACTGGATTTTTTAGTTTGGATTTTACTTGAAGCTATGACATCATCGGTTGCAACCTTTGTTGCGCAAAATTACGGAGCCAAAAAATATGATCGCATCAAAGAGGTTGTACGATTGGGTCTTATTATGTCAAGTATTATAATAGGAAGCGTTTGTGTAATTCTTTATTTTTGGAATTTGCCATTGGGAAAACTTTTTATCAACTCAAAGGACTATGAAGTTCTTATAATCACCGAAAGGCTCATGCACATTCTCGCTCCTTTTTATACGGTATTTGTATTTGCAGAAATTCTTTCGGTTGCTATTCACGGAACAGGAGAAACTTTTAAGCCCATGGTCATAACCCTCCTTGGTGTTTGTGCTTCCCGCATTGCTTGGATATTTTTATTTGTCCCTATAAATCCTGTCGTCGAAATGATTGTCCTGGCATTTCCTATCTCATGGACTTTGACAAGCATTATATTTACGGTTTATTATTTTTTTTACAGAAAAAAGATTTGTTAAGAGAAGAAAGAATTTTAAATTGTTTGAAATATCTAACTTGACCAAAATAATAAAAACATATAAACTACTTACGGTAAATTAAATTTATAATTAAATATTTTCGGAGTTTTTATGTTTATAAACAAACAACTCATTTTTCTTTCAAAGGGAGGAAGAAAACTTTTAGTTCTTTCTTCTGTTTTAAATTTTCTTTTACTTTCGTCAAAGGTGTTGATTACCTTATGCACGGCGTTGATGGTGCAGTTAATATTCGGAAAAGAAAAAATTTTATGTTTTACCTCCTTAAATCAAATATTTATTTGTCTGGGAATTTTAGCGGTTTTTTCCATCATATTACAGCGTACAACAAGCTTAAAAGGACAAGAATGCAGTATTAAAATTAAAGATATCTTGCGCGAAAAAGTTTTTAAAAAACTTTTTGCTCTAGGCCCAGCCTATACTATCAACAGACGTTCAGGAGAACTTGCCTCCATGGTTTTTGCAAAAACAGAATGGTTAAGTCCCTACTTTTACCAATACCTTCCCTTTGTAAGCGGCACCATATTACTAGACATAGTATTAATTTCGATTTTATTTTACCTTGATTATGTAGTAGGTATAATCTGCCTTTTAGGAGCTGCAGGTATGTTGGGGTTTCCAATGTTCTTTTTTAAAATTATGCAAGAAAGAGGAAAGGAAGAACATGCAGCCCATTCAAAATACTATTCTGATTGTCTGGATGCATTACAAGGCCTTACTTCTTTAAAAGCCTTAAATGCCGATGAGTACCAAAAAGAAAAACTTCAAGGGCAGGGCGAAATCTTGCGTGTTACAATTATGAATCACTTAAAGGTTACTATGATCGACAGCGGAGTTTTACAGCTTTGTGCGGCAATCGGAGGAACCTTATCGGCGGCAGTTGCAGCATTAAGAGCTTACCTATATTCTTCGCCCGACAACCTTATCTACATTTTATTTTTAACCGCAGCTTGTTTCTCACCCATGTATATTCTCATAAATATTTGGCACTTGGGTTATCGAGGTGTTACGGCCTCTTATGAAATCTATAATTTTTTAAAAACACCGGTAAAACTTTCTCTTTCGGCAAATCTTTTAAACGTAAGCAAAAAAGATAATCTAAAGGAAGGAAGTGAACTTAAATCAAAACAGGCAACAGATAATTTTACTGGAGATATTTCTTTTACAAATGTAAACTTTGCCTATGAGGAAACTGACGTAATAAAAGATATCTCTTTTACAATTCCGAACGGTACTTCAACGGCCCTTGTCGGTTCTTCAGGCAGCGGAAAGTCCACAATAGCACATCTCCTTGCAGGTTTTTATCCTATTAAAAACGGAACAATAAGGGTGGGCGAAAAAATTCTATCCGAAAAAACTGTGGATGAAATTCAAAATTTGATTTCTGCCGTTTGGCAGGACAGTCATATTTTTTTCGGGACAGCCTACCAAAATATTTTAATAGGCAAGCCGGATGCAACAAAAGAAGAAGTAATAGAGGCTGCAAAAAAAGCACGCATTCACGATTTTATCTCAAGTCTCCCTGACGGGTATAACACAGTCCTAGGTGAACGAGGTGCAAAATTTTCAGGAGGAGAAAGACAGCGCATTGCCATAGCAAGGGCCTTTTTAAGAAACTCTCCTATTCTAATTTTTGATGAAGCCACCTCCTCTCTTGACAGGCAAAGCGAAATGGAAATCCAAAAAAGCTTTTCGGAACTATGTAAGGGTAAAACCGTTTTGATAATTGCCCACAGGCTTGCAACTATTCAAAAAGCGGAACAAATTTGCATAATCGATAACGGAAAAATAGAAGATGCAGGAACACATGAAGAGCTCTCCTCAAAGTCGGAATCTTACCGTAAGCTCATGGGAGAGCAAATCTTAAAACAAAAAATTAAAAAGGAAATTATATGATTAAAGTAAACGACACTATCTTTGCCCTGACCAAATATATTAAAGGTTTTAAAATTTACTTATTTATTTCGATATTGTGCAATGCAATATTTAAACTCATTCCAATAGCACTTTCACTTTTAACCTCCTATACCATAAGCGCAATACTTTTAGGCCGGACTGAAAGAATAAAACTACTGTTCATTTTGATTTGTATTTTTATTGCCCTGCAAGCAGTCTTTGCCTATCTTGATATTTATGTTGGCCATGACATGGCTTATAGAATTTTGACAAAGCTAAGAATGTTAGCCTACGAAAAAATAGATGAGATAGCTCCTGCAGGACTTGAAAACGAAAGAAGCGGCAATTTAACTTCAATAGTTTTAAACGATGTAGAAATTCTGGAATGGTTTTATGCTCACACCATTGCTCAGATTTTTGTTGCAATTTTTATTCCCCTTGCAGTTTTAATATTTTTGGGAAGCCTTTCAATTTATCTTTCTCTGGTTCTCCTACCCACACTTATCTTACTCATGCTATTTCCTAAATTTAAAAAAAGAGAGGCAGACAAACACGGCTTCGATTACATGAAGGCTGCGGGCGGCCTAAATGCCGAATCTGTTGACTGCATTCAAGGCTTAAAGGATATTATTTCTTTTAGATACCAAGAACACTATCTAAAAAAAATGTTTAACTCCGTGACAGGTTTTAATAAAGCTGTGTTTACGGATGCCAAACGGAGAACAGACCAAAATTTAATCTTATCGATTCTAATGCTGACGGCTTCTTTTTCTGTAATGATTACCGCAGCCTTTTTAGTAAAAAACGGTTCCTTAGCCCCTCTTTGGTTTTTGCCCGTCTTGGTAATTTCTTCGGCATTTTTAAATCCCATAGCCGATGCCCTGCAAATGAGTACCCAATACGGTCTCATCGCTGCAGCCTCAAAAAGAGTATTTAATCTTCTTTTTATGGAGCCCGAAGTTTACGATACGGGAACAAAAACGGCTGAAGAAATAATCGCCAAAGGAGAACACAATGTAAAAGAAATTTGCGTAGAATTCGACAATGTAGAATTTACCTATCCTCAAAAAAATGAGGAGAAGCAGAATCCTAAAATATTAGACGGACTTTCGTTCAAATTTAAAACAGGCGAAACCCTTGCCCTTGTAGGACATTCCGGTTCCGGAAAAACTACCGCAGCCCGTCTTTTGCAAAGATTTAGAGAACCCGATGCAGGTTCAATAAAAATCAGCGGTACCGATATAAGAGAATTAAGGTTGAGGTCTTTAAGGGATCTTATTACCGTAGTTCCTCAAGATGTATACTTATTTAATATAAGTATAGAAGAAAATTTGCGGCTTGCAAAAAGAGAGGCAAGTACGGAAGAAATCCAAAATGCAATAAATGAAGCCGAAGCAGATAAGTTTATCGAAAAGCTTCCCTTAGGTAAAAATACCGTAATAGGAGAGCGAGCCTTAAAACTTTCAGGCGGAGAAAAACAGCGGCTTTCGATAGCCCAAGCCTTCTTAAAAAATTCTCCCGTTTTGGTATTAGATGAAGCGTCGGCAAATCTCGATTCAGAAAATGAAAGACTTATAAATTTAGCCTTAAAAAAATTGAAGGAAGGAAGAGCCTGCCTCGTTATTGCTCATAGAATTTCGACAATAAAAAGCGCCGATAAAATTGTGGTGTTAAAGGAGGGGAAGGCCCTTGCACAAGGCAGCTTTGATGAACTTTTAGAAAGTTGCCCCTACTTTGTAAATTTAATAGGAGCAAAAGAAGAATAAAATTATTGTCAACCTACACCTTAAACTTTGCAATCTCGGAAGCAACCCCTATAGCCGTTTCTTTATTTAGGCTTGCAATATCGGTTACATCTTGAACCGTTTTGTTGACCTGCCCTACACCAACCGACATTTCGGTCATACTTTGAGTTATATTTTCAGAAAGAGAAGAAAGGGTTTTAAGCTCTTGTGAAATTTTTTCTATTTTTGCAAGCATTTCATCTGAACCTCTTTTGACGGCTTTGCTTACCTCTTCCATTCCGTGTATTTCATGTAGGACAGCCTCTGCATCTTTGAGCTGCTCATTCATGGTTCTGATCATTCCGTCTTCTTGGCGGTAGATAAAATCCATCATAGAGCTTATCTTTTCAAATTGTTCTGAAACGCGGGGCCCTGCGCCGTTTAGGTTTTCGATCTTGCTTTTTAACTCTTCCAAAACCTTTGTAATATTTTTACCCTGCTCTCCGGATTCTTCGGCAAGTTTTCTGATTTCATCGGCAACAACGGCAAAGCCCTTTCCGGATTCTCCTGCATGAGCGGCCTCGATTGCTGCATTCATTGCAAGGAGGTTTGTCTGACTTGCCGTATTTTGGATAACCGAAATTGCATCCAAAAGTCCTTCTGATTGTTCCGTTACGATTCCGGTAATATCCACCACCGATTTTACAGTTTCTTTTCCTTGATGGGTAGCCTGCTCGAGCTCCTTAATGGCCTTTAAATTGTCTTGAGCCTTACTTCTCACTCCTTCTATATTCGAAACTATTTCTCCGACGGACTTTGTAGAAGATGTAAAACTTTCGGCCTGATTGTCGATATGAACATCAAGGTCCGAAATATTTTTTGATATTTCATCTACCTTGCTGACAGCGTTTTCGACACTGGAGTTTTGAGTGAGCACCTGTCCCCTCACCCCTTCAATATTTGCAGTAATCTCATTTAAGGCAGCGGCAGATTCAACCATATTTGCGGATAAATTTTCACATATTCCCTGCATCCTATCAGTATGTTTACCTATACTTGCAAGGGCAGCACTTACTTTTTCGATTGCATTATTTAAAACTGAGGTTATGCTTCCCACCTCATCATTTGAAACATCAGCCCTTATACTAAAATCTCCTTCGGCTATCTTATTAAATACCGAATTCATTTTAGCAAAACGGCCGAAAAAGATCCGTAATAAGAATGAACTGATTACCAGCATAATCAGCAAAATGGCAAATGACCATATAAAAGGCAAACGTAAAATTAAAAATATGGGAGGAATAAACTCATTCATGGGAGCTGCAAGCATGATTGAATAAGGGAAATTTTGTAACTGTTTTTTTGAAATAAGCACCTTGCCCAAATCCTTATCCGTGTAATGGTAAAGCTCGGGGAAGCCTTCGACAGAGAGCAAACTGCCCGTAATAAGTTCTATCTTTTTTCCTATTAATTCGGAGTTTGAGGATATTAAAACCTCATCCCCCTTTCCAATAAACCCGAGCCATGAATTATTACTGGGGGCGGATTTTTTCATTTTTTCTATTGCACTATCCAAATTCACGGATAAGCCTGCAAAGCCTAAGGTCTCGCCCTTATCATTAAAAACCTTACAATCAAACCAAAAATTTGTAGTTCCCAAGGTCTTATTGTAATCAATGTCATAAAATATATTTTCTTTTTCTTTTAAAATGGCATAAAACCATGAGTCATCCGGATTGTCCTGAGATAATTGATCCCGCACAATATTTTTATCTTTATCAACTACGTAATAAGAACCGGTCAAGCCGGAAGCTGCAAAACATGTACTGAATTTTTCCTCACCTGCCAGCTTTAGCATCATTGATTTGATATCTTCCCCGTCTTTTCCATCCTCTTCGTAAGACTCGAACCATCTTATTAAATTGTCCTGCCTCGCAAAATTTTTTGAAATGGTTAAACCGCTTTCAAGATCTCTTTGCAGTTCCGAAAAAGAAGAATCTAAGATATACTGAATATTTTTATAAAAAATACCCTCGATAAATGATCTTGTATAATAAAGGGTTGAAGTTAAAGCTCCGAATACAACAATAACCAAGGTAAGGGTTAAAAACAAATTTACTGATGTTCTAATTTTCATTATAGCCTCGATTCAAATATTTATTCATTATTTTAATACATTTTATCAAAAATATCTAGTAATAAAAGAAAAAAAGTCCCGTCCTCAGAGAATGTAAACTCTAAAAACGGGACAGTTTTCTAGGAAACCTTATTTTTTAACTTAATCAGATAGCAGCCTTTTCTTCCTTGGTTCTTAAAAGACCTAATTGAATAGTTATAACGGCAGCCGCTATCAATCCGAAGATATAATATGAGTGTGCAAGAACTGCCGTAGGAGCAACACCTGACAGACCTGTTACAATCAGCATACCTCCGTCATGCGGGCAAAGGGCCAAGAAGGCACAAGCAAAGATATCAAGTAAACTTGCTAAGCGTTTCGGTGAAATCTTGTATTGAAAGCCGATTTCCTTTGCAATAGGAGCAGATATAATGATGGCTATTGTATTGTTTACCAAGGAAATGGACAGAAGTCCCGATAACAAACCGATTCCGTATTCTGCACCTTTTCTGCTCTTGATTCTTGAAGTAATCTTATTGATAAGCCAATCAATACCGCCGTAGTATTTTATCAAACCGATTAGACCGGAGATTAAGATGGCAACGATAGTAATACTCATCATATCTTCCATACCATCGCCTAAAGATTGAACAAAGGTCATAAATGTCAAGGTACCCTGCAAAACACCTATCAAACCCGCCATAATAATTCCTACAAAGAGGACGGCAACAACATTCATACCCGTTAAGGCTGTAATTAAAACTACAATGTACGGAATAATTCTAATCAAATGGAATTCCAAATCCCCCGTAATTGTACCTTTACCGCCCATAATCGCATACAAGATAAAGGCAAAAACTGCAGCCGGTATGGCAATTAAAAGGTTCATTCTAAACTTATCCTTCATTTCACAGCCTACACCCTTCGTTGCAGAAATAGTCGTATCCGATATGATTGAAAGGTTGTCGCCGAAATAGGCTCCGCCGATTACTGCACTGCAAGTTACAGCCAAATTTAGATCCGACTTTGTTGCAACTCCAATTGCGATCGGGGCCATAGCTGCAATCGTTCCCATGGAGGTTCCAATTGCCGTAGAAATAAAACAGCTCATTAAAAATACTCCGGGAATCAACAAGGCACTTGGAATATAGGTCAAACCTAAATTGACAATGCTGTCTACACCGCCCATCGCCTTTGCAGCACCTTGAAAACCTCCGGCCAAGAGATAGATAAGGCCTATGAGCATTACGCCTTCATTTCCGGCATTTTTAGAAAACACATCAACCTTTGTACCGAATTTTTCCTTGCGGTTCATAAGAACAGCAATGAAGATACCGATTAAAAGAGCAACATGCCTTGGAAATTGTTTAAAAGCCTTAGGAACTCCCTGAGCCGTAAAAAACAAACCGAATCCGATGTACAAGGCTAAAAAAACCAGTAACGGAACAAAGGCTATAAAGCCGTACCTTTTTGAACTTCTACTTTCATCCATAAATTTTCTCCTATATTTTTTTTATTGCAGCTTCCAACTGCATAAGAGCCCTTTCAATTACCCGGCGAGAAGTTGCTGCATTAAATCTCACAAAACCGCTTCCGCCTTCACCGAATTCTATTCCGCTTCCCAAAGCAAGTCCTGCTTTTTCTACAAGAAATTTTTTAAGCTCATCGTCATTCATTTTTAGATCTCTTGCATCTATCCAGCAAAGATAGGTTGCTTCAGGTTTGTTCGGTTTTAAAACCGGAATATTTTTTTTGCAATATTCATAGATGAATTCCATATTGCCGTGAATATAATCTATTGCCTGACTAAGCCACTCTTCTCCTTCTCGGTAGGCAGCAATAGTTGCTACAAGACTAAAACAATTATTGCGTGCTACATCCATCTCTTTTAAGTTTGCAATGTATTGATCTTTTTCTTCCATGTTGGGGAAAATAATTGTAGATGCTTGTAAGCCTGCAAGGTTAAAGGTTTTACTGGGAGCTATCATAGTATAGGTAATTGTTTCAACCTCTTTAGAAATAGAAGCCGTAGGTATGTGCTTAAAGCCTGAAAAAATTAAATCCGAATGAATTTCGTCCGAAATGATTTTGACCTTGTATTTTAAACAAAGGGAGGTTAAGCGTTCAAGTTCATCCCTTGTCCAAACACGGCCGACAGGATTATGAGGATTGCAAAATATAAAAAACTTAATTCCTTTTTTAAACTCCGCTTCAATACCTTCAAAATTCATTTTATATTTTTCCCCTTCTACTATAAGAGGAATGTTCACCAATGTTCTTTTTGTATTTAAAACTATATCGGTAAAGGGATGATAAACAGGGGTCGTTATCATCATACGGTCTTGCTCGGTACTGAACATCTGCAGCATCATACGCATTGCAGGCACAACCCCCGGAGCAAAGGCCATAAGATTTGTATCCGGTTTGTAATTGTTTCTTTTAATCTGCCAATCTGCAACAGCATCAAAATAAGAATCAGGCCTAAAGGTGTATCCGAAAATACCCTGCTCTGCTCTTTCTATTATTGCATCAATTATGGGTCTTGCAGTTTTAAAATCCATGTCGGCTATCCATAAGGGAATCACATCATTTGTACCGTAATGCAAATGAGCTTCTTCAAACTTTGCCGAATAATTTGAAGACCGGTCTATTATTTCATCAAAATCATACTTCATACAACTTTACTCCAAAATGATACTTTATTTTATACAAAGCAAAAAGTATACCAAGCAAAAATCAATAAGAAAAATTTACGGTTTTATAGAAAAAAATGACTTTTTATAGAATTTTTACACAAGCATAAATTGGTTGAGGTATCCCGATAACCCCATTTACATCCCATTACTAAGCATAATTTAAAGGACTAAGCTCCTAAGATACATGACACCCTTATCGTTTATCGTTGTACCGCAGCGGCCTTCATTTATCGTTATAAAATCTTTTTTTTCAAGATCGGAAAGAATTTTGCGTATGAGACTTTCAGAAATACCCACCTCATCCGTACGGCACCTATCTAAAATTTTTCTTCTTCCAAGGCCTAAAGGAAAAGCGCTTTCCAAGAGTCTTAAAATATAGACTTCTTTTTCCCGATATGATAAGGCAGCATGCGGTTCCTGAGGCTCAAAATCGATGATATATTTAGGCAGGTGCTCAATCCTTATCTCTTTTTCATCCAGATACTTTAAATATTCAAGAACATTGTAAAGCTCTCTTATATTTCCTTCCCATCGGTATTTTAAAAAAAATTCTTTTACCTGAGGAGATAACACAAAACCTGCCTTTATCTTATTCATAATATACTCGGATATAACCAAAACATCTGCTTCTCTTTCCCTCAAAGGAGGAACTTCAATAGGTATTGTATTTAAACGGTAGTACAGGTCTTTTCGGAATTTGTTCTGAAGGGTAAGCTCCCTTATGTTTTCATTTGAAGCTGCAATTATTCTGACATCAATTTTGATGATGCGGTTTCCGCCAACCCTTATTATTTCTTTTTCTTGAAGAACCCGCAAAAGTTTAATCTGAAGGTTTGCACTCATTCCTTCTATTTCATCAAGAAAAAGAGTACCACCGTGGGCATACTCAAAGAGCCCCAGCTTACCTCCCTTTCTTGCTCCCGTAAACGACCCTTCTACATAGCCGAAGAGCTCACTTTCCAAAAGGCTGTCTTGGAAGGCGGCGCAGTTTAAGGCAATAAAGGGCATAGAAGACCTTTTTGATGCCTTGTGAATGGAATGAGCAAATAATTCTTTTCCCGTTCCGCTTTCACCAGTCAAAAGAATGGAGGCATCAGACCTTGCAGCCTTTCCTGCTATTTCCTTTATTTTACAAATTGCCTGACAGTTGCCGATTATATCATCAAAGGTATATTTAGCAGTATGACCTTTTTTCATAAGCTGCATCCTAAGATGGTGTTGATTTTTTTCCGTGTCGCTAAAACGCTGGAGCAGAATATATCTGCCTGCATATTGATTTTCCCAATAAAACGGAAAAACATTTAAAGCAAAATTTGTTTGGTTGATCCGGATAATTTTTGAAACCTTTTTTGTAAGACCGGAATCTTCCAAATGATTATAAATATTTTTTAATGCAGTTTTAAACTCCCTGTTGATAAGTTCAAACCTAGATATATTCATAATCTTGCAAAAGGCATTATTGCATACAAATATCTTACCCCTTACATCAATACCGATAACGGCAACATCCAGCGACTCCATCAGCATTTGATAAGCATTTTCAATGCTCATCGTCTTATTTGTAAGAAGATCTATGCTGTAATTTTGCTCGGCAAGGGTTGAAACATATTGCCTATAGCTTTCGCTTTGAAGGATATGAGAGTAATCAAGCCTTAAAGCCAGTTCAGCTATAGTATTCGCCGTTAAAAGCCTGTCTCCAATATCCAAAACTTCAGAAATATGACCGGGAACAAAACGGCGCTCTCCGGGAGTTATAGCCATATCAAGATTAGGTATATTTTCTTGATTGGGATAGCAAGGATACAGGATAATATTTGTTACACCAAGCCTGTGTAAATCCGAGATGGTTTCTATAGCCATCTGCCTGCTCAAATTTACAAGAAGAGCTTCAGTTCCGTTTTTTATGGCCTTAAGCAGATCTATCTCTTTTTGCCTGAAAGTCAAACGTATAAATACAGCTTTTGATTTATCGATTTTAGCCATAATAGGCTCAAAATTTTCACTCGAAGTAGCACCTATCAAATAAACATCGGCACATTCGATATAATCGAAATTATCGGCATCTACACTTTTAGTGCCGATAATGATATCTTCATCAAAAAAATTTTTTAAAAAATTTTTATATCCCTCAGCAACCTTTGAGGAAATAGTAATAATAAGAACCTTTTGCATTCTCATCTCCTGAATCGGCCTATCGATATATGCTATCATAGCTTAAAAAAAATTGCAATTAAAATTCTTAATTAAGATCTCAAAAAGATATTGGCAACATTACTAAAATATATTATAATATAGAAGTGAGCTTTTACGTAAAAAATTTTGCAGTCAAACATCGTTCTCTCTTCATTTTTGCATTAATAATGTGCTGTCTGCCTTTTTTTTCCTGTGTAAGCACAAAAAAAGCGGTTTCGGAGGATGTACCGGCAGGCTCTATAGAACAAAACGGAGCAGGTTTAAAACCTATAGGAGAAGGTACAATTCTTTCCCTCCCCGGAAAAGATGAACTCGTCGAAAAAAAGCTTGATTCAACCCTTGCCTCCCTCATAGAAAAAGGCTCCCCTGCAAGTTTAAAAGAGGCTGTCCTTTTTATTCAAAACGACAGCAAGGGACTCACAAACGAAAATAAACTTTACCTAAAAATAATTGCAGATATAATGTATCTTGTATATCCCTTAGAAACAAACGGTGTCAAACCTCCCATCTATGCAGAAGATGAACCTTATTTACGGGCCCTGCGCGAAGTAAAAGTAGGATTATATCCTGTTTCAACAAAAAGAGACGGTTTTTTAAGCCTTATAATTCCGGCATTGGTTTTAACCTATGATGATTTTTCGGAAGCAGTGCTTGAACCATATGCGGAAGATATAGAATCAAGGCTTGTAGCGGCTCAAAAGCTAAGACCTCAGTCAGTTCTGCCCTATTATTTTTTAGGCCTTTTAAAGGAAAAAAACAATAAATTGACGGAAGCCGTTGCCTTATACCAAAAGGCATGGCAGCTTGACTCCTCATGTTATCCTGCCGGTTTTAAATACGGGCAATTTGCTGCCGAATCAGGTAACGGAACCGAAGCCTTAAAAATAGCTGATGAGCTAAACAACCTCTATAGTGACAATACCGAAGTCAAACTCCTATATGCAAGAGCCCATATAGCAAAAAATGATTTTAACAAGGCTTCGGAGAACATTGTATCGGTTCTAAAAAAAGAGCCTGAAAATATTTCAGCCCTTCTTTTGCGTATAAGAATATTGATAGAACAAAAAGAATACTTAAAGGCGAACTCTCTTTTAGATGCTTATTCGACAAAGAATAAAACCGCAAAAAACTATCTTTTATACCGAGCCCGAGTAACAAGGGAGTGGAATAAAAACCTGATTCGAGCCTCCGAATTTTTAACCGAGGCTTATAAATACTACCCTGAAGATTTTAATGTTCTTTTATCTTGTGCAGAAATTTGCTTTGAAGCCTCAACAAAAATAGATAATAAGCCTGCCGATTTTTTTATCCGCAAGGTATTAGACGGCTACCCGGAAAATACGGCAGCCCTAGCCCTTTTGGTAAAAAACGATATTAATAACGGAAAATGGCAGCAGGCAGTAGAATTGGCTGAAGACCTGGCAGCTAAATATCCAAGCGATACAAACAAAGAACTCTTATTGACCTCATACCTTGGTGCAGGCCAAACATCAAAGGCTCTCAGCCTTGCAAAACAACTTTATGCAAATACAAAAAATCCTTCAAACGCCTTTATAAATCTTTATATGGAAGCTTTATATGCCGGAAAGGATTATCAAACCGTAAAGCAGGTAATAAATCAAAAAATGAAGGGAGCCGATTCTGAGCTCAAATCTATTTTGTATTACTATAATGCAAAATTGCAACAAGGGAATCCAAGTGAATATTTGAATTTTTTACAATCAAGTCTCTTGTCAAATCCAAGAAACAAAAATTCTCTTTTTGCCATGTATGAATGGTATCTAAAAAATAAAGACTATAAAAAGGCAAAATATTATCTGGGGCAGGTCTTAGCCCTCGATCCTTCAAATAAAAATATCATTAATTTATCGGAAAACTTAAATAAATTACTTGCCGATTAACAAAAAAAAGTGTATTATGAATGTGTGTCGTACTCTATGCGATATACAAACATAAAGACAAGGAGTATAAGTATGGATAAATATGTATGCGATTTATGCGGATATGTGTATGATCCGGCCCTAGGCGATCCCGATGGAGGTATTGCCCCAGGAACAGCATTTGAAGATATACCTGATGATTGGGTATGCCCCCTTTGCGGAGTAGGAAAAGAAAGCTTTACAAAGGTGTGATGCTTTAAGGCATCAAAAACGGAGCCGGCTTTTAAAACAAGGCCGGCTTTATTTATAAAAAGTTACGTTTGGGAGAAGTTATGGAAATCAATGATTTTATAAATACAATAGGTTATGACGGGAATTCTGCCATAGTAGATAAGGCAAGACTTTCAAAAAATTCTAATAAAAATATTGACCAACTATTGGAAGCAGGAGCTTTCAGGGCTGCGGCAGCCTATGCCGTTTATACCGAATCCGAAGAAGACCTTCAAAGAGTGGCCGATGGATATAATAAACTATCCCGGTCAAATTATAAAAAAGAACAAATTAGGAGACTTTTCGGAGTCTCTAAGGTTGAAGTCAAAAAACGACTTGTCTGGTAATTACTTGTTTTGAATTAATTTTTCATTAAAAATAAAAAAGCCGTGCGAGGTATCAACCTTACACGGCTTTTTGTCATAGATGCTAGTCTAAAACTTATTTTTCGCTCAAAAGCATGGTTTTGGCATCAAAAGAAGATCCGGTATCGGAAGCTCCATTTCCGTGTTCTTTTAAGGCCTTAATTCTTACGAAATCCCCATCATTTTCAAGATAGAGAAGTACATCAATCTCATCAACATACTTTTTTAAGCTCTCATCGATTTCAAAGGAAGAAACATCTGCAGCAGCCGTATACCAAACAGCTATATCCATTTCCTTGGCGAAGGCCTTCATCTCCTTCATTGCTTCAGGCAGGGCCTTTGCAAAGTTAAAGTCGTCAATCATAACTACTGACGGCTTTGAACCTCCTTCTGACAAGGCTCTGATTGTCTTTAAAATCTGAGTAGTTCTAACCGTATCCTGATTAAAGTTTAAGACAATCCTCTTAGCAAAAGCTTGGGACTTTACCTCTTGAGCATTCCCAAGATTCTTTTTCTTCGAAAGTTCATTGAACATATCGTTATACCATGTTATGGCATAATCCACATGCTGGCTGAACGATATATGAACAACAGGCTTGTCCTGTAAGAGTTTATCTAAACCGAATTGAACTAAAATAGATGTTTTTCCTACACCCTTTTTAGATGTAACAACACCTACCTCACCTGATGCCAAGCCGCCGCCGAGAGCTTTTTCGAGTTTTCTCATGGGGCTTTTTTCAATCAAATCTTCTTTAAGCATTACAGAGCCTCCTTATTTTTTTTCTGCAAGCCGTTTAGCTTCGTATTCTTTTATCAGTTCTTCCGAAATACTTGCAGGAGCCTTGCCGTACTTGGCAAATTCCATAGAGTATTCGGCCTTTCCCTGTGTGGAAGAACGCAAAATGGTAGAAAATCCGAACATTTCACTTAAAGGAACTTCGGCATCTACACGGGTAAAGCTGTCGTCTTCCGTTGATGAAACAATAATTCCTCGTCTTTGATTTATAAGACCGAAGATATTACCTTGGAATTCCTGAGGTCCTTCAATAGAAACCTTCATGATAGGCTCAAGTATGGCAGGTTTTGCGGCCTTGTATGCTTCACGGAAGGCGCCGATTGCAGCAGCCTGGAAGGCCATATCCGATGAGTCTACAGGGTGGGACTGTCCATCATTTATAGTAATCTTAGTTCCTACAATCGGGAATCCGATCAAGGTTCCTCTCTTGACGGCTTCCTTAAAGCCCTTATCGCAAGAAGGAATGAATTCCGAAGGAATTGCTCCTCCCTTTATCTGATTGTCAAACTCATAATCCTGTTCGGTGATGGGTTCAATAAAGCCTGCGACACGGCCGAACTGACCTGAACCTCCTGTCTGCTTTTTATGAGTATAGTTAAAGTCGGCTCTTTGAGTGATGGCTTCGCGGTAAGCAACCTGCGGCATACCTGTTTCAACATCGCACTTATATTCTCTTCTCATTCGTTCAATGTAAACTTCCAAGTGAAGCTCGCCCATACCCTGAATGATGGTCTGGTTTGATTCCTTGTCTACATAGCTTCTGAAAGTCGGGTCTTCCTTTGTAAAGCGGTTAAGAGCCTTGGACATTTGGTCGGCAGCCTGCTTATCTTTCGGTGTAAGAGAAAGAGAGATAACGGGATCCGGAACATACATGGAGCTCATGGCATAGTTTAGGTTTCCTCCGCAGAAGGTATCACCTGAAGCACAGTCAATACCGAAGAGGGCTACGATGTCGCCGGGGCCGCCTTCGTTGATATCTTCCATGGTTGCCGAGTTCATTCGAACCAAGCGGCCTACCTTAAATTTCTTTTTGGCACGGGTATTAAAGAGCTCTTCACCCTTCTTTAAAGTTCCCTGATAGACTCGAACATAGGTAAGCTGTCCGTATTTTCCGTCTTCAAGCTTAAAGCCTAAAGCTACTACGGGAGCATTTTCGTCCGTTCCCAATACGATGGGCTTTTCATCTTCATCAATATTTAAAGCCGTATTTTCAATTTCGGTCGGGTCGGGGAGATAGTAACCTACTGCATCCAAGAGGGGCTGGATTCCCTTATTTTTATAAGCTGAACCGAGGAAGACGGGAACAAACTGCTCAGCAAGGGTTCCCTTTCTAACGGCTGCTCTGATCATTTCTTCGGTTTCGGCACCTTCCAAAAAGGCTTCGGCCAATTCGTCGGAGAACATGGTAGCGGCATCAATCATTTCTTCCCTGTATTTTTGGGCATCGGCTAAAAGATGCTGGGGAATTTCGGCCATGCGGATCTGGGTACCGTTTTCGCCTTCAAAATACATAGCCTTCATTGTAACAAGGTCTACAACGCCTTCAAGCTTATCTTCCAAACCTATCGGAATCTGCATCATATAAGCATTAAGCCCTAGTTTTTCCCTAAGCTGCATTCGAACCTTAAATGGGTTAGCTCCCGTTCGGTCGCACTTATTTACAAAGGCGATTCGGGGAACATGGTAGCGTTTTAACTGCCTGTCAACAGTGATAGACTGGGACTGAACACCTCCGACAGAACAAAGAACCAAGATAGCTCCGTCCAAAACGCGCAAAGAACGTTCAACTTCGATAGTGAAGTCTACGTGCCCGGGAGTGTCAATTACGTTAACCGTATAATCCTTCCATTTAACCTGAGTTGAAGCCGACTGAATCGTGATACCTCGTTCCTTTTCAAGCTCCATATTATCCATCGTAGCACCCACACCGTCTTTTCCGCGGACCTCGTGTAAAGCATGAATCCTATCACAATAAAAAAGAATTCGTTCCGAAAGAGTAGTTTTACCGGAGTCAATGTGAGCACTAATACCGATATTTCTCATCTTAGAAATATCATTACCCATAATCAATACCTCATCTTTATAGATTTTTAGGAGAAAAAACACTTTCCCCTAAATGTTTTCATAAAACCGAAAAGTTAATAATACTTTTCAAGATACAAGACGTTACAGTATAATAAAAAAAAGAATAATATACAAGGGGGCGATAAAAAATTTAAATACAAAAAAGGGAGTTCGTAGTCTGAACTCCCCTTTGTACTACCACCTGAAGTGCGCAAAAGCTTTGTTTGCTTCGGCCATTCTGTGAACTTCTTCCTTCTTTTTGAAGGCTGTTCCGGTGTTGTTGTATGCATCGATCAGCTCTGAAGCCAATCTCTCGGACATTTCGTGACCGCTTCTTTTTCGAGCGGCGCCGATAATCCAGCGCATGGCCAAGGCTTCTCGCCTTCCCTCCGGAATGTCCATAGGAACCTGATATGTGGCGCCTCCGACTCGGCGGGATTTTACTTCAACAACCGGTTTTACATTGTCCAAGGCCTTTGAAAAAACTGCCAAGGGTTCTTCGCCGGTTTTTTCTTTAATCTTATCAAAAGAATCATACATGATCTTTGTAGTAATGCTCTTTTTACCTGAAAGCATCATTCTTCCGATAAAGCGGGTAACGACCACGCTATTGTATTTGCTATCGGGAGCAACAGGGCGTCTTGCAGTAATTTTTCCTCTACCCATTTTTTACTCCTTAAGCCTTGGGCCTCTTGGCTCCGTACTTGGAGCGGCCTCGTTTTCTGTCTTCTACACCGAGAGCGTCTTTAGTACCGCGTATAATGTGATAGCGTACACCCGGGAGGTCCTTAACACGTCCGCCTCTTACGAGAACAACAGAGTGCTCCTGCAAGTTGTGTCCGATACCGGGAATATAAGCGGTAATTTCGATACCGTTACTTAAACGGATACGGGCAACCTTTCTTAAAGCCGAGTTCGGTTTTTTAGGCGTAATCGTCTTAACGCTGGTGCAAACACCGCGCTTTTGGGGGCAAGACTGCAAGGCAGGACTCTTTGTCTTAACCGCAGCAGATTTGCGTCCCTTCTTTATCAATTGATTAATTGTAGGCATAAGCCTTATCTCCTTAATTTATCCGCCAGCACTACGGAATATCAGAAAGTATATTATAACATAAATTTAAAAAAAATGTCAATGCCGTAAAAAAGCGTTTTTATCTTGTTTCAATGTAGGCTGCATTATCGGGAGGCAGGGTTTTGATTTTAAAGATAAAAACATAATACTTTGCCGCTATAACGCAGGTTATTAAGATGCGGGCATAGGGCTTAGCCGAAAAATAAAAGGCTGCCGCAAGCATTATTGAGGCAAATGAGAGAATGATAATTTTATTTTTTAGAGTCATACCCTTTTTTTCGTAAAAGCTTTGAATATATTTTTTGTGAAAAGATGTACCTATAAACCATTTTTTTAGCCGCTCGGACCCCTTAGCAAAGCAGACGACTGTTACCATAAAAAATGGAGTTGTAGGTAAAATAGGCATTATAATCCCCATAACTCCCAGACCGAGACAAATAAAGCCTAAAGCAATCCAAAAAATATTTATTATCTTCATATTCTTCACCTCTAGTAAGACATAATTTACATTATTTTTTAATTTTTATCAAGTAATTGGGCAGGGCAAATGCATCAGAGTTTTATCTTAGCAAAAAACATAGGCTGTTCACCCCGCCTTTCGCCGCTATGTTCTCGATTTTTTTAGTAGATAAACGCTTAAAATCGAAAATATAAAGATGGGAGTCCAAGCTCCTGCAAGGGGGGAAATATACTCCCACTTGGCACTTAACATGGTAACCATTTCGGTAACATAAAAAAGAGTCGCTATTCCTAAACTAAACAAGATACTCATCAACAGGATATTCTTTTTAAATTTACCGCCCAAAGAAATCGAAAAAAACAAGACTATAAAGATAGTAAACGGGAATGAAAAGCGCCTGTGATATTTTGAAAGAGCCTCATAATAAGGAAGGCCGTTTTTTTTGAGAGCAGCAATAAATTCTTTAGCTTCTGAAATTCTCATTTCATCTACCGAGCTTAAATTTTTTTGAAAATTGGAAGGAGGCTCAGACAAGATTATATCATCGGGAATCGAACTCGAACAGATTACAATATTTTTTTCATTAAACCTGTAAACTTCAGCATCATCGGTTTTCCAACGGTCATTTTCCCATACCATGCGGGAGCTTTTGATAATAAGCGACAAGTTTCCGTCCTCATCCCGAATTATTATATAGGCATTTGAAAGGGTTTGTGCTTCGGCATTAAAATAATCGGCCGTGTACACAATTTTTCCGAGCTCAGATAAAATTACCAAATCCTGCGTATCTAAGCTTTCTTCTTCTTGCAAAAGTTTTTTTGAAAGCTTTGTTTTTTCGTAAAAATATTTTATGACCACATTGTCTTCAAAAAAAATCATTCCTATTGAAAAGAAAAATCCCAAAACCAAAAGCGGAAGAGTAAAGCGGCCTAAAGATATTCCCGCCGAAAATATTGAGGTAAGTTCATTTTGAGCATATAAATTTCCCATCGTATATGAGCCGGCAAACAGAATAGCCAGAGGAACGGAGTAAGCAATACATTTAGGAATATATAGCCACATAACCTTGACAATATCTTTAAACTGAGCCCCGTTTTGAAGATATGCAACTATGTTGGCAAATAAATCTCCCAGCTGCAAAAGCAAGATAAAAAAAAGCATCGCAACAATGAAGGTGGGTATAAAAAGTTTAAGCAGATACCTTTGAAGCAGCCTCATTTGAAAATCCTCTTTATTGCAATCACTGACGTACAGATTACAAGCAAGACGTTGGGAAACCACATCACAAGGGCTCCGTTTATGTGCAGTCCCGATTCAAGGCATAGCATCTGCCCGCCTATCAAAAAGGCCCAATAAGCAACCGAAATTAAAAGCCCCACTATAAAACCGGTACTTTGATCATGGGTTTTTCCTGCACGGCTTATCGCGAAAGCCAACAATACAAAAAAGAAGGCTCCAAAAGGGACGGAAAATTTACGGTGAAGTTCCATAATATAGATATTTAAAAGACGCGGACTTGTATCCCCGGCCTCCCGTTTTTGCCTTATATCCTTTATCAGGTCATATGAGGTCATCTTGTCCGGACCTGAACTTGAAATAAATTTAGGGGCTACATCCTTTGCAAGAACATTGTAGGTTATACTTTCTCCGTATACAACGTCAAATTTAGACCTATTGTTTAAATCCAAATTTATAAGACGGGGATTGAGCATTTCAAGCTGCATAATAATCGATATATCGTTGGATTTTTTTACATCTGTTCTTGATGAGGATAAAAATCTTTTTGCACCCCTCTGACTTGAATCGATTATCAAAAGATCATGGATGGAATTATCCTTTATTAAACCGGAAACAACTATAGAATTTTCATTGCGTTTAACCGAATACGACTCAAGCTCAAGAGCCGGAGTCGAAGATGCAATGTTATAAAGAATCTCATTAAATCTTATAGTTCCTCGAGGAATCAAAATATCATTGGTTATAAATGAACCTACCGAAACTAAAACTCCCAGAGCAAAAACCGGAATCAAAATAAATGAGGTAGAAATACCTAAGGCATTCATCGAAATAAATTCATGATCAGCCGAAAACCGGCCTAAGCACATAAGGGTTCCAATCAAGGCTGCATAGGGTGCAGTCGTCGCTATTATAAACGGAAGAGAATAAAATAAGAGCAATAAGACATCTTTTATGGGTGCTTTTTTTGATAGGATTTCTTCGGCCATTAAAAGAATCTGGTTTACAAAAAAAATAAAAAAGAAAAAAAGGAAAGAAACTATAAAATATAAAAGAAGTTCTCTAAAAACATAGACAAAGATTGTTTTATGATTAAATGATAGACGTCCCATAAGCTTAAGTTCTTTTTTTAATCATGAGATTCCGGTAGAGCCGTACCCCCCTGCTCCTCGTTCCGTGTTGGATAATTCATCTTTTTGAACAAAGTCGGCCTGAATAGCTTGGGCAATAACGGCCTGTGCAATGCGGTCTCCGTTTTCTATCTTAAAATCTTCAGAGCCGAAATTGATTAAAAGCACGGCTAATTCTCCCCTGTAGTCGGAATCTACAGTGCCCGGGGTGTTTAAAACCGTAACACCGTATTTTAGGGCAAGTCCCGATCGCGGCCTCACTTGAAGCTCAATTCCCTTAGGCAGTTCAACCGAAAGCCCTGTAGGAATTAAACATCTTTGCATGGGTTTTAGGATAATGGGTTCTTCGATAAGGGCTCGCAAATCCGCTCCGGCAGATCCGCTTGTTTTGTATTCGGGCAAAACGGCACCTTCTTTTAATTTTGTAAAAACTTCCATTAAAATCTCCCCATGAAAAATCGAAAAGCATGGGCAGGCAAAACAGCTCCATGCTTTTTAGTTTTATTTGGAACGCTCCTCAAGGGCATCGATATAAGAAAGGTTAAGCCTTCCGAGTTTATCGATTTCCAAAAGCTTGACAGGAATCTCTTGTCCTTCTTTAAGCACATCCGAGACCTTTTCTACGCGTGCCTTGGAAAGTTTTGAAATATGACAAAGCCCTTCTTTTCCGGGAAGGATTTCGACAAAGGCGCCGAAGTCCATAATCTTTTTTACAACTCCGTCATAGATTACGCCTGCCTCAGGATCGCTTGTAATACCCTTAACAATGAGTTTTGCACCCTTAAGGTCTGAAGATCCGTCCTTGCCGTAAATGGTTACCGTTCCGTCATTTTCGGTATTAATTGTTACGTTATACTTATCGGAAATAGCTTTTACGTTCTTTCCGCCGGGCCCGATTAAAGCTCCTATCTTGTCTTCAGGGATGGTCATAACTTCAACCCTGGGCGCATATTGGGAAAGCTCTTCGTTAGGAGCGGAAATACATTGATTCATTATGCCGAGAATATGCATTCTTCCCTCTTTGGCCTGAGCAAGGGCATTTTTCATAATTTCAGGCGAAACACCTGCAATCTTTATGTCCATCTGGAAGCCCGTTATTCCGTCGGCCGTACCTGCGACCTTAAAGTCCATGTCGCCTAGGTGGTCTTCTTCTCCGAGAATGTCGGAAAGAATGGCGTAGCGGTCATTTCCTTCGGTGATAAGGCCCATGGCAATGCCTGCAACAGGCTTTTTCATGGGAACGCCTGCGTGAAGCATGGAGAGGGTTCCCGAACATACTGTAGCCATTGAAGAAGATCCGTTCGACTCCAAAACTTCAGAAACTACGCGGACAGTATAAGGGAACTTTTCTCTTTCGGGAACCATAGGATAGAGGGAGCGGTGAGCAAGGTTACCGTGCCCGATTTCTCTTCTTCCTGTTCCGAGCCTTCCTACCTCTCCTACCGAGAAGGGCGGGAAGTTATAGTGAAGGATAAAGTTTTCTCTTCTGTCGCCTTCGATATCGTCGTATATTTGTTCGTCAAAGACCGTTCCGATTGTTACTACACCCAAGGACTGGGTTTCGCCTCGAGTAAAGACTGCCGAACCGTGAGGCCGGGGAAGAACTCCGATTTCGCAGGTTATGGGACGGATGTCCTTAGTTCCTCTTCCGTCAACGCGCAAGCCCTTGTCCAAGATGTTTGTTCTTAAAATATTATATTCCATCTCTTCAAAGAGGGCATTAAAAAGTTTAAGCTGAATTTCGTCTTCAAGCTGCTCGGCATATTTTTCGGCCAATTCTTTTTTTACCTTGTCCGATTCTTCGCGGCGCTCCATCTTTGTGGAAAGATAGAGGGTTTTGCTTAAGCGGGGGAAGGCTTCATCATAAATGGCCTGTTTGTTTTCAAGCTCGGCTTCGAGGGGAACTAGGGGAAGTTTTTCTTTTCCTGCAAGTTCGCGCAAGTCTTCCTGCATCTTGCAAAGGGCCTTGATCATTTCATGGGCTTTTTCCAAGGCTGTGAGCATAACCTCTTCGGAAACCTCGTTGGCACCGCCTTCAACCATGGTAATGCCTTCTTTTGTTCCGGCAACTACAATTTCCATATCGGCAGTTTCAATTTGGCTAAAGGTCGGGTTTATAATGTATTCGCCGTTTTTATAGGCAACACGTGCAGCTGCAACAGGGCCGTCAAAGGGGATGTCCGAAATATGAACAGCCGCAGAGCTTGCAATAACGGCAAGGATATCAGGCGGATTTATCATATCCGTCGAAATACAGGTCGGAACCAGCTGAATATCTCTTCCGAATTCTTTTTTAAACAAGGGACGCATGGGTCTGTCTATAAGGCGGGATACAAGGATTTCTTTGTCCTTGGGTCTACCCTCCCTCTTTATAAAGCCGCCGGGGATTTTTCCGGCTGCATAATATTTTTCGTTATAGTCAACCGTTAGGGGGACATAGTCTAAACCTTCCTGAGCCTGTCCCGAGGCGCAGATTGTAGCTAAAATTGCGGAACCGGCATATTCCGCATAAATAGAACCGTTGGCCTGTTTTGCCAAATAACCGGTTTCTAAAATTAAATCATGTTCGCCGATCTTATAAGTTACTCTTTTTTTCATCTTCTTCTCTTTCAAAATTTCTTCTTTAAAATTACGTCAATTTTAAAACTCAATAAATAAAGATAAAGGTACAAGGACAAGCTGTCCAACAAGTCATCAGACAAACTGCCCTTGTACCTTATCAAACTACTTTCTAAGGTTAAGATCTTTAAGAATAGTTCTATAACCTTCAATGTCTGTTCGGCGATAGTATTTAAGCAAGCTGCGCCTGTGACCTACCATGCTGATCAAACCTCGTCGGCTGCCTGCATCTTTCGGGTGCACTTTGCAGTGGTTTGTCAACTGGTTAATTTTTTCGGTCAATAAGGCAATTTGCACCTTTATATCACCTGTGTCTTTTTCGCTTGCACCGAATTTCTTTACGATCGATGCTTTTTGTTCTTTAGTAACTGCCATTACCTACTCCTTACAAATAAATTCTATGGTGTCAAAATTATTTAGGTCTTTTAGGTCAAAGACTCTTGAAGCCTCTTGGGTAAAGCTTAAAAGAATACCGTCTGCATTTACAAACAAATGAGCCTCTTGTTCTTGTCCGTCTACCTTTCTAACCAAGACCCTATACTTCCCGCTTTGAGGAAGAATCTGCGTTATGTATGCTTTAGGAGCAAAAATATTATTTTTGTCCTTTACCTCCCACGGCAAACTTACGAAATCAAATAAAAAAGGATAACCTAAAAGGTTTTTTGCAAGGGAAAAATCCCCTAAACTTACAGCCTCCCTGACAGCGCTGGAGCTTACCTTAGTGAAGCCGTGATTCACGGGATCAATGGAATCAAAGCAAAAGCCTTTCTGAGGGGCTATTTTCTTTAAATCGGCCGCCCCCAACCCTCGGCGATATCCGCATAAAAAGTCGCTGCCTACAGCCAAATACTTCATACGGATAGTCTTTATAAGAATATCAAAGAACGCAGTTCCTTCTATTTTAGCAAATCCTGCGGAAAAGTCAATAAGTACAATGAAATGAAAACCTAATTCCTGAAACTTTTTTAATCTCAGCCTTAATGACGAAACATCTCCCGAATAAGCCTTATTTTTGACTGCTGCAGGAGAGCGGAAAAAAGTAACAAGCCCCGGAATAAGGGCTTTTTGAGAAGCATAATCCAAGACCCGTCTTAGAAGTTCGTCATGGCCTTTGTGGGGGCCGTCAAAGCCTCCTACACTAATCGCTGTTTCTTTTCCTTCGGGGAAAACACACGAGCTCGATTCAGCAAGCTCATCCCACGAAATTATCTTAAAATCATCCATTACTACGAAGCGGATTATATCTTTTTTTCTCTTTTGTTTCAAGTAGCCGGTTTAGAATATCGAGGTCTTGAAAAACTACAAAAAGTCTTATACTATAAGCAAATGAAAAAGACAATATTAATTACCGGAGCTTCAGGCTCCATGGGCTCTGAAGCCTTAAAACAAATTGCCGAAACGGAAAAATATAATATAAGGCTTATCTTACGCGAAAAAAAAGCAAACCGCCGCTTGGCAGCATCTTTGCAAAAAAAATACCGTGAAAACTTAAAAATTATCTTTGGAGACCTATCTATTTTTGCCGACTGCGAAAAAGCTGTCGAAAGTGCCGATTATATAATCCACTGTGCTGCAATGATTCCGCCAGTAATAGACCACAATCCGGATGCAGGCTATAAATCCAACTTTTTGGGCACCTTAAATTTGATAAATGCCGTAAAAAAACTGCCCCAAAACGGCAGGGTAAAATTCATTCATATAGGAACGGTCGCCCAATACGGAAACCGCACCTTTAAACACCCATGGATAAGAACAGGAGACCCGCTTTTGATTTCAGCCTTCGATTTTTACGGGGCTACAAAGATTATGGCCGAAAGGGAGGTAATAGAATCGGGTCTAAAACACTGGGTTTCCTTGAGGCAGTCGGGAGTTTTGTACGACGACATAATGCTTAAAAACATGGATGACGGCCTCATGTTCCATACAGGCTGGAACACTCCCATAGAATGGGCAACAGCCCGAACCTCAGGCCTCATGCTTAAAAACCTCATCGAAAAAGATTTAGACGGCACCCTGCCTGAAGATTTTTGGAGAAGGATTTACAATATAGGAAACGGAAAAGAAGCCCGCGTTACAGGTTACGAAACCCTCGACAGGGGCTTTAAGCTCATGGGCCGATCGGCAAAGGATGTTTTTAAGCCGCATTGGAACGCAGCCCGAAACTTTCACTGCGGCTGGTTCTACGATTCCCGCGTTTTAAACGATTATCTTGACTTTCAATATGAAGGATTTGAAGATTTTTTTAAAAAGCTCGATAAAAAGTTTTGGTATTTTAAGCTGGGAAAACCCTTTCCACGACTTATCAGAAAATTTGCCATAGAACCTCTTTTAAAAACAAGCAACGCCCCTCTTTATTGGGTGAAAAACAATTTTGAAGGAAGAATAAGGGCTTTTTTCGGCTCAAAAGAGAGTTTTGAGAAAATTCCTCACAACTGGGAAGACTACAAGCTCTTATGCGAAAACAACAATCCCGAAACAGGCGAAAAGCTAAACTATGACGAATTAAAAGAAGAAAGCAAGGCTTCATCCTTTTTGCTTGACCACGGCTATGATGAATCTAAAAAAGAAAGCGAGCTTGGTATAATCGATGCAAGGGATGCAGCCCGATTTAGGGGAGGCGAATGTTTAAGCGCCGAGATGAAAGAAGGCGACCTCTACACTCCGCTTGAGTGGAAGTGTGCCTGCGGGCACAAGTTTAAGGCAAGTCCCTTTCTTGTTTTAAAAACCGGCCACTGGTGCCCCGAATGTGCATGTCCTCCGTGGAATTTTGACGAGCAGGCAAGAAAGGTTCCATTTTACGCTCAACTTTGGTATGATGACCACAGCCCCGATGAAGCCAACTTTTATGATAAGGACTGCTTTAGGGATATTTTAAATTGAAGAGTAAACTAAGCCTTTAATTAAGTATTTTTATATCAGTTTTTTCTTTTTAAACCAGGCCAATCCTAAAACAACAATTGCAACACTCAAGATTATTACGGAAAGATAGCCGTACTTCCATGAAAGTTCGGGCATATGGGTAAAGTTCATACCGTACCAGCCTACTACAAGAGTAAGGGGAAGAAAGATTGTAGTTACAACCGTAAAGATTTTCATAATCTTATTTAGGTGCAGGTCGAGCTGGGCTTGATAGGACTCCCGCAGCTGATTTGAATACTCCCTCAAAATACGGATATTTGCTCCGTAACGCTCTACCCTTTTTGAAAGCAGGTTTATAATTGTCAGCTCTTCTTCGGTAAAAATCTCGTTTTCGTTTTCGGCCAGCTCTTGGCAAAAATCTTCCAGCTGATCGTAATAACTGAAGAGGGTTAAAAGCTCGTTGTTTATATTCGAAAGCTCCGTTTCAAAGTGACTGTCCTCTTCAATCTTTTCCCAAACACGCATTTCAAGTTCTGCTATTTTCTTTCTAAAACGGTGATAGACACCTGCATGGGACTTGATGAGCTCTTTAAAAAAGCGGTTAAGAATACGCGGAATGTTTCTTTCACGGGCTATAGTTTGCTGTAAGGCTGCTTCAAAGGCTTTTTGAGTGGAATAGTCCTTGTCTATAATTTCTATAGCCAAAAAAAGATTTTTTGATATATAAAGGCCTATAGTGTCGCGGTCTTTAAAGATGTTTTCCATTTCGACTATGTTTATAACGCCGAAACTGTAGTCTTCCCAAACGCCGAGGGTGTTTTGCTGTGAAAAATCGCTGCACTGCTCAATGAAGAGAGGATCGAGATCTAAAAGGCTTTGCAGCTCGATAAGTTCTTTAAATTTTATGTAGCCTGCAACAGGGCCCGTTATTTTTTCTGTCCGAGGATCAATCGGGGTTAATTCCGCATCTAATTTTACAAACATAGCTTAGCCTATCATATTTTTTATATTATATCAATAATTTAGCTCAAATTTGCGTTTATTGCTTTCGCAATTTTTAAAAGCTTCTCCGGAGTATTTTGTGAAGGGTCTTCGAGTACAGCTTCAAAGAGCTTTTGTAAGATTATGCCGAGCTTAGGCCCTGCTTCTATCCCAATTTCCATTAAATCCCGGCCGCCTACAGCCAAGTCCTTTAAGCTGAGGGCAGAGTCTTCGGCTATAACCTTTTCAAGCCTTTTTTTAAAAGAAACCAAATTGCTCAAATCGGGAGCCCTTCCAGTCATTCCGAAACCGTCGGACCGTCTCAAATCGAAGAGGTTGGGTATATTTTCTACTCCTGCCCTTACGATAAAGCGGCGGACGGCAGCATCGCTCCAATCTTCGGTATAATGGAACATGTGAAGCCCCACAAGATGACAGACTTCTTCAATTTCTTTATTCGAAAATTTTAAACGCTGCATGATTTTTTTTGTAAGCCTTTCCGATTCTATCTCGTGCTTATAAAAGGTGTAGTCGCCGTACTCATTTTTTTCCCTCGTGCTCACCTTCCCTATATCGTGGAAGAGGGCAGCCAAACGCACAATAAGATTATCTTGCGGAGCGGCATCGCAGCTTAAAAAACTGTGGTCAAGTACATCGAAGGAGTGCATTCCCTTTTGCTCTACCCCGCGGCAGGCCGAAAGCTCTGGCAAAAAGGCCTTTAAAAGCCTCGTATCTTCCAGGAGCCTTAAAGAAATTATAGGATGCCCGCTTAAAAGCATTTTTACGAATTCGTCGCGAAACCTTTCTATCGAAACTTTTTTGCAAACTTCAATACTTAGAGGAATCGCCTTTAAGGTTTCTTCTTCTATTTTAAAGCCCAGCTGTGAAGCAAAACGGATTGCCCTGATAGGCCTTAGACCGTCTTCGCCAAAGCGGTCAAGGGGAGCCCCTACGGTTTTAATAATCTTTGATTTGATGGATTTGACTCCCTCAAAGGGATCGACAATGGAGCTGTCCTTTAAAGAAACGGCTATCGCATTCATAGTAAAATCCCTGCGGCTTAAATCCTCTTCGATAGAACGCACATAGCTGATACTGTCCGGCCTCCGGCCGTCAGAATAATCTGCCTCGCAGCGGAAGGTGGTACATTCTATTTTTTCTCCCTTATACAGAATCGTGATTGTGCCGTGAGCTATCCCCGTCGGAATTGTCTTTCTGAAAAGGGCTTGCACCTCCTTGGGTTCGGCATCGGTCGCTATATCGTAATCCTTGCACGGCTTCCCTAAAATCCAATCCCTCACGGCTCCGCCCACGAGGTAGGCCGAAAAACCGGCATTGGATAGAATAGAAGCAATTTCTTTCATATTTTGTGAAATAGGATAACGCATAGGGATTCGAGTTTACACAAAAAATTAGGGTCTGTCTATAGATACTTTCATCTATAAAGCTTCTATTTCTTCCCCACGTAAACCTGCAGCTTGGGCTATTGTCTGCAAGGGAACACCTAAATCCTTTAGTACTTTTGACATTTCAAGCCTTGTCTTGCTCACTCCATCTGCAAAACCTTCTTGCCGGCCTTGTTCAACTCCCTTTTCTAATCCCTGCTCAATACCTTCTTTAAAGCCTTCGGCCAAAGCTTCTCTTCTTGCATCATTTCTTTCACATTCGACATACATCTGATACTTTTCTTCAGACAGTTCTCTTGCTATCTGTCTTTCTTCTTCCGTTACCCTAAGGAGTGTTTCTTCCGCCATTTTTATACCCTCCTCTAATTTGCATAGTTTTTCCAACATCCCGCTTTTTTTATCTTCTTCATAGCGGGATAAAAATCTTATCCAAAAATCCTGCAAACTGTACTCTTCCAAGTTCTTTTTCATAGTATAACCTATTAACTCGTTCAATTCAATATATAGATACTGGATTACAGAGCTTTTAGGCATCCTTACAAGCTCGGCATTTTTGGGAACATCGCAGCCGAAAACAGAAATACTTATAGCATAGAAAGGATTATCCTCCTTAGGCTCCATCTTTAAAAATCGGGAGGCAAGGCGTAAAAGATACATTTGACTCCTGCGCGGATAGTTTGTTTTCCAAAACTGCTGCATCTCAAGGTCAACAATAAGACCTGTATCTGTTTGGATTAAAAAATCAAGGTGATAGGTCTCTCCTGAAGGCTTATCACGGATCAATTCGGTGTTTAGGATATCGGCCTTAGTTATTTTTCCGTACGAGTCTTGCAAAAAGGCATTAAGAAAACTTATAAGGGCCTTGTTTCCTTCTTCGCCTTTTGAAAACATCAGTTTAAAAACCCAATCTATTTTGGGATTTAAAATAGTTTTTTCATCGTTCATGTTACATTTCTCCTTAGCACAGCAAATTATTTTTGCTGACTTCATTATTATTGTAGAAATTTTTTGTAACATATAGTCTATTTTAAAAAAATATTTATTTTATAGAAAATCACTCATACATTGAAGGGACTAAAAGGTTAAATTCCAAGATTGTCTTGGCGCCGGAGACTACGATCTTATATATGCCCCGTCTCAATCTTTTGGTAAAATTCACTTTGGAAAGATCTATGTTTTTTATGCAAAAGACATCGTCTACATAGATTTTCTTTCCGCCGTATTCGGGAAGAATTTGAATAAACTTTTTTTGAAAAACATCTTTATCGATTTTTTTGATCTGAAAAACAGGAATCGACAGGATGAGATTTTCTTTTTGAAACAGCAAGATGTTTACATCCAAGTTTGCGGCAGAGTACCTCCGTATCTCGGAGGCCTCATTTAAAAGACTCCTAGACCTTTGTTTTAGGCTTTTTTCCAAGAGACCGCCTTTTTTGTTCTCCAAGAGGACAGCCCTGTGTTCAATAAAAAGAGATATTAAAAGATGGTTTGATTCGGAATTTACTCCTGCCGGTGAGAAAAAGGGAATGGGCTTTTTTGCAAGAGTTTCTTGAGATGCCGATTCCAAGTAACCTTCGGCCTGAGACTTATAAAATTCTTCGATAACCGCATTCGGAAGTATGTTTTTTACGGCTTCAGAAAAAATTTGAGGAGGCAGAATCGATGAACATAGAACAAAAAGATATGAGAGGCTCCCGTCGGTTTGAATATAAGCATCGATTACCACAGCTCTGGCTTCTACACAGGCTAACGAAATTCTCATACGCAATACAGCCCCTTGCCCGCTCATAAAATTCTCTTGAACGGCAAAAAATTTTAAACCGTAAAGGAATTCCCTGCGCAAAAGCGAATTGTGTAATACCGAGAAGTTAGAATTTTCATATTGTCTATATACGGAAACCATCGATACAATTATCGGTATTTTTTCAAAAAAGCATTACAAACTTAATTGCAAACTCGGACATAAAAAAACTGCGCCCCGCCGTAAGGCAAACTCCTACGGCCGGACGCAGTCTGCTAGTTAACAGAGGTAAAACTAAATCCTATGCAGATTTAATTTCGATTTGTTTAGGCTGAGTATCCGGTTTTCTCGGAATATCTACAACCAAGACCCCGTTTTCAAATTTTGCAGAAACTTCATCGGAGTTTATATCCTCAGGCAAGGTAAAACGCCTCATAAAATGCCTTGAGCTTCGCTCTCGTATGATGTACTCTGCACCCTTATCTTCCTTTTGTTCATTTTTGGAAGAAGAGATTGTCATAAGTCTATCCTTTAAGCTGATCTCAACATCTTTTTCGGTATAGCCCGGAAGATCCACTTCCATGATATAGGCTTTCTCGGTTTCGCGGATATCCACACTCGGAAGACCGCAGTTTGCATTCTTGATCGGAGCAAATACTCCAAAATTGGGAGCCAAACTCCTATCAATTGCATCAAATACGCTGTCTGTAAAGGACGGACTAAAAAGACTTAAACTATTCATAAAGCACCTCCTGCTTATAATTTGTTTTATCAAGCTCGTCAAGCGGTTTTTTCACGCCTGTCTTTTAAGCTTCACTTATATACAAGCAATTTTAATGCCAAGAAATGAGAAAAAAGTGTATATTTTGGCACAATTTTATAAGTCTATATCTAATATAGAAATATAAAATCAAAAAGAATAAAATAAGCCGATTTTTGATTTTTAAGAATAGAAAAATATAAATTAAAGCGTGACAAAAAATACTATTGTGTCAAAATTTCATCTTGAATAGAGTTATTTTGACACAGTAGAATCTGAAGATAGGTCTTCATAGGCTACTTTTGCTACAGACTGCTCCGCTTCTTTTTTTGTCTTACCTGAAAGGGGACCATAAACCTTACCGCCTATTGAAACCGAGAACCAAAAGGTTCGGTCATGGTCGGGGCCGCTAGCCTTTTTAAGCTCGTATTTAGGAACGGTTTTAAATTTCTTTTGAACCAACTCTTGAAGAAGGGACTTATAATCGTTTATAAACTTTTTTTCTAAAACGGAATTGATTGTTGATTCCAAAATTCTTAGGACAAATTTTTGAACGTACTTAAACCCGGAATCAAGGTAGTAGGCACCGATAACCGCTTCAAGGGCATCGGCCAGGATGGCCTTTTTTTCTCTTCCGCCGGACATTTCCTCTCCCCGGCCCAAAACCAAGAAATTACTTATATTTAATTTAGAAGCAGCCTTAGAAAGGGCCTCTTCGGAAACCGCGGAAGCCTTTATCTTTGCAAGCTCTCCTTCAGGCTTATCTTCAAAAGACTTATAAAGATAGGAAGCCGCAACAAGACCCAGCACGGAGTCTCCCAAAAACTCGAGGCGTTCGTTATTTGCGTGGAAATTATTATGTTCGTTGGAAAAAGACCTGTGGTGGAAAGCAAGATCAAGCAAGCGTAAATCTTTAAACTTCAATCCCGCTTGCTTTTGGAACTCGAGGAGCTCCTGCTTCCTCTTGGGTTCAAGACCGCATCTTATCGGAAACAAAGAGCTGCTCCTTAAAACAAAACTTATTTTTGCTGAGATTTGATAAATTCATAGGCGTCGCGGACAGTTTCAAACTCATTTGCTTTTTCGTCCGGGATCTTAATACCCATATCTTCTTCGAGAGCATAAACAAGTTCATAGGTGTCAAGACTGTCGGCACCTAAATCTTGCCGGAATGAAGAATCCAAGGTAACCTTGTCTTCCTCAATTTCCAACTTTGCTGCAATTAATTGCTGAATCTTTTTGAATAAATCGTCCATAAACTATCTCCTTTTAGTCTAATTTATCGGGGTTAATAACCTGCTTGCCTTTATAAAACCCGCATTTGGGGCATACATGATGAGGCATAATCAAGTTACCGCATCCGGAACACTCAACAAGATTTGGCGCTTGTAAACGCATATTAACACCGCGTCGGCGTCTTGTTCTAGCTTTTGATGTATTCGCTCTTGGTACAGCCATACTCAATCCTCCACTACAAAATATCTAAAATTAAAAAAGCGTATTTGCCGCACCACTGCGGCCTTGTTATACATTTAAGGGACCATATTACACTAAAACTCACAAAAAGTCAATACAAAATGCCCCTATACTAAGTGTTTTTTCATTATCCTTATGGCCATATCCGGATCTTCGGTAGCCAAAAGCCCCATAGCCGATAGAATATACTCCTTATCAAGCAAAAACTGAGGATTTTTAGGTTTTAAGCTAAAAGGATCATCCTCACGGAACCTGCAGGCCTCCATAATTTCCTTATAATTGGGATTATAAACCAAAATTCCGCCCGTTCCTATTATATATCTAAGATCAGTTAGATCCTTTCCTTCTTGCTGAAAACTGGCACCGCAGCCCGTATAGACAGGGGTTAAAACTCCAACATGCCGGCTCATAGAAACATCGGCACAAACCTTGGCAACGGCACAATCAAAAGCGAGGTCTTTTTCATTTTCAGAAATAAAATCGGTGTGCTCGTTTCGTTTTTTTACCTCTTCTTCGATATTGTACTTATATTCTTTTGAAAGATAGTGCCGAAGCCCATGAGGCCCTTGCACCTCAGCAACAGTCGGAAGGGAGTAGCGCATACCGAGGTCGCCTTCTACTGTCCGCTTTAAAAAGGCTTCGGGAAGACCGTATAAAAAGACCGAATTTTGAGTCGGCTCTCCATCGGCAGCCGAGTGGACGTCGGTTGTAGCCCCTCCGATATCTAAAACTATTATATCTCCCAAGCCGTCTTCATCTTCGGTACCCTCTGAAAGAGTCTGAGCTGCCTTTAGGACAGCAGCGGGGGTGGGCATCAAAATGTTATCGATATTGCTTTCGACATGGGTCATACCCTTTGCGTGCACAATATTGTTCATAAAGATATTACGTATTGTTTCACGGGCACTTTCCACATTAAGCTTGTTTATCTTGGGCATTACGTTTTCGGCTACATAAAAATCGACTCTTCCTTTAAAAATCTCGACGATTTCGTCTTCGGCGCTCTTGTTGCCTGCAACAACTACAGGAACGCGTACTCCGTAATCCGCAAGCATCTGTGCATTGTGGATAATACAACGCGAATCGCCTCCATTTGTGCCGCCAGCCAAAAGGATGATATCGGCATTTGAATTTACTATAGCCTCTGCCTCGCTCTTATTGAGGTTATGGCTATAAGTGTGAATTACCTTGGCTCCCGCACCGAGGGCAGCCCTCTTTGCAGCCTCGCTTGTAAGCTCAGGAACAAGGCCTATGGCTATAATTTTTAAGCCTCCGGCCGCAGAAGAGCAGGCAAGACTTTTTACTACCTTATAATCTTTTCCGACCTTTTGATGTAAAAGCTCCAGGGCATTATTGTAGCCTGTCATAACATCGGTTTCGACAGTGGTATAGGCCTTTGCTGTACCTACTATATCTTCTTTTTCGATATCCACAAGGGTTATCTTTGTATTCGTACTTCCAAAATCAACAAATAAATAACAGTTCATTTTTTTCAGTAATTCTCAATTTCTGTTTAATTCTATGCGTGGTCGGGGAAATCGGCATGTAAATCTTTAATAGTCGTTTCGACAGGTGTTCCAGGCGGATAAACGTGATCAAAACCCATTTCGGTAAAGCGCTTGCGTACCTCATCGAAGTCCTGTTTACCTACAACTATGTTTCCGCCGACAAATAGCTTAATTCCTTTTAAGCCCGCTTCATCGCACTTTTCGCGTAAGCCCTTGCAGTCCAGCTCTCCCTGACCATAAAGAGATGATACTAAAATGGCATCCGCATTTGTCTCAAGAGCTGCATTTATAAAGTCCTCCTGGGGACTTAAAACGCCTATGTTTGTTACCTCAAAACCGGCCTCGGTTAAAGAGTAATCCAAAATTTTATTGCCGACAGCATGACAATCAGAGCCTATTACGCCCAATACAAGTTTTATTTTTCTTGCCATATTCCGCCTCCTAAAAAATCTATCGTGTTGGAGATAGTCTATTACTAAAAGAGTACTATGTCAAGTGCATATAAAAAATCGAATTATACAGCCTTATTTTAGATTATTTAATTATCAAATAAATGATACATAATAGAAATTTTACTTGACAATACAATATTACTATGAGATAATCTTACATGAGGGAATAAGTATGCTTAGAAAGGTAGTTTTATTAAATAAAATATCTCTACAAACAGATTCACTCCCCATTGGTTATATGACTCACCAAAAAAATTTTCATAAATTAATTGTGCCATTTTACCCCCCCCCCACTGAGTCAAAATGACTCAACATTCCTACGTATAAATTGCTTTAGCTGCATTATCTATTTTCACACATATCGCTACAAAAAAATAATATACGTTCTTACGCTTAATATTCTTTACGTTATATTACAAGGTTTCTTTTTTAAGTGGATAAAATCACATTTATTAAGGAAAATCTTTCATTTAAACTTTGATGGAGGTGTTATCGGGTAAATAGATTTAGTAAAGCTTAATATAAACAGCATGTGTGGAGTTGTTTATCAAACAACTGTAGTTGTGTTTTGATATCCTAACTGTAATTATTCCGCATAATTAGGATATTTATTTAAAGGAGAGGTCTTATGTTAAAAAAGTGGAAAAACTTAGGAATTGCCAATCAAGTTTTAATATGTGTTATTGTTGGAGGCGTTATCGGTGCTATCGTCGGTCCTTCACTGATTGTGTTTGAACCTATAGGAAAAATGTTTATCAGAGCGGTACAAATGATGGTAATAATCATTGTTGGACCCGCTATGATAAGCGGTTTTTGTTCTGTTGAAAGTCCAAAACAAATAGGAAAAACCGGTACAAAAATTATATTGTTATTTGTACTTCAATACATTATTGCTTGTACAATAGCCTTATTACTGGTAAACATATTTAAACCCGGAGTAGGCACTGCAGCTCAAATTCCTCCCGGATTTACATATACACCTAACAGGCAAAGTTTCATAGACATGATAACGAATGTAATACCCAAGAATCCTGTTGCAGCCTTTGCTGAAGGAAATTTATTGCAGATAGTTTTTGTAGTTGTTGTATTTGCAAGCATAATGTCTGCCCAATCAAAAAAATATCCTACATTACTTACCTTTTTTACAGAGTTTACTGATGTTGCTATGAATATGTTAAATGCAATAATGAAATTTGCTCCATACGCAGCAGGAATAATAATGGCTTACTCTATAGGAGTTAATGGTCCCAAGATTCTAGGTTCTTTAGCTTTATTTGTTGTTCTTATATATATAGGAGAGTTAGTAATTGCGGGAACAAATGTTTTGTTAATAGGCGCATCCGGCCTTAATATGAAAAAATATCTAGGAATTATCAAAAAACCGGCCATATTGGCTTTTACAACATCCTCCTCATTGGCTGCACTCCCTGCAAATATTCAAGCTGTTGAAGAAGCCGGTGTTCCTAAAGGTATTGGTATATTCGGCACAACTCTTGGAAATGTAGTAGGAATGAGCGGTACTGTTCTTTATCAAGTTATAAGTGTTGTATTTATCTCTCAAGCTTATGGTTTGAACATAACATTAAGCTCACAAATAATTATTGCTATAACGGCAGCAACCGTTTGTGTTTCATTAGTTGGTGTTCCAGGGGCCGGAACTGCAACTATAGGAATTCTTTTACTTTCAGCAGGTTTGCCGGTCGAAGGCTTAGGCCTTGTTATGGCGGTGGATAGAATTGCCGATATGCCTAGAACAATGAATAATGTATTTGGTGATACAACAGCTACGATAATGGCCGCAAAAATAGACAAACTATTAAAACCGGATTCACCATTATTAAAACAAAATAAATAAGCATAATGTTAGGACTTTGGGCTCTTTGCTTTATAAGCTAAAAATAGAGCCCAATTATTCTGTTTATCTGATTAGAATTTCATGGAGGATAATTTTATGGAAAAAATAATTGGAATTATAGGCGGAATGGGGCCTGAGTCTACTGTAGATTTATTCGAAAAGCTAGTACATTTAGACATATCTAATACAGATCAAGAACATGTTCGTGTTATAATTGATTGTAATACAAAAATTCCGGATAGAAATGAGGCATATTTTGGAATAGGGCCATCTCCTCTTCCCGGTCTTAAAGAATCAGCTAAGATTTTGCAAGATGCAGGATGCGGCCTTATAATAATTGCATGTAATTCTGCTCATTTATGGTATAACGAAATAATACATGCTGTAGATATACCTGTATTGAATATAATGAAGGCTTCTTTATGGCTTTTAAAAAATACTATAACTGATGTAAAAGTCGTAGGCTTGATGGGAAGTGAGGCTATGTATGTATCAAATATTTATCATAAAGTGTATGAAACAGCAAATATAAAAATATTATCTCCTTCTCCAGAAGAAATTAAAGAACTTATGAGCTTTATAAGATGTGTAAAAAGCGGGGACAAAAGTGAAGATATTTGTAAAAAATGTAACATAATTGCAAATAACTTAGCTGAAAGAGGCGCAGAAACAATAATTGCCGGATGTACTGAGGTCCCGATATTACTAAATGGCTGTACGCTTCCGGTTCCAATAATTGATGCGAGTTATGCGCTTGCAAAACAGGCTGTATATTTTGCAAAAAACAAATATAAGGATGTTTTATGATTGATTTAAGAAGCGATACTATAACAATTCCTCGAAAAGAAATGTTAATGACTATTAATACTGCTCAACTTGGTGATGATGGAAGAATATCTGAAATAACAGGCAAGGGAGAGGATGAAACTACGAACCGATTAGAAGAACTTTGTGCTCATATAACCGGAAAAGAGGATTCTTGTTTTGTTCCATCAGGTACATTTGCAAACACGGTATCGATCATGGCTTTAAGTTCACCAGAAAATAAGATCCTTGTAGATGATACAATGCATCTCTATAGATCGGAAAAAGCTTTATTCTCAAAAAAAATTGCCAATCTTAAGCCTCTTTTTTATAAGTTAAAAGATAATGGAAAACCTGATATATCAAGTATAAAAACTATATTAGGTTCTTATGAAGTAAAAGTTATGTGTATTGAAAATACTCATAACTTTAGAGGCGGAGTTGTTTTATCTCCAAATGAAATTAGAGAAATATATGAGTGTGCAAAAAAAAGGAACGTACATGTCTATATGGACGGAGCCCGATTATTTAATGCCGTAGCAGCCCTTAATGTAAAAACAAAAGAAATATGTCAATATGCCGATTCATTGATGTTTTGTTTTTCAAAAGGATTAGGAGCTCCTATTGGGTCTGTTGTTTGTGGAGAAAAAGAATTTATAAAAGAAGTACGAGAAATGAGAAAAATTTTAGGCGGCGGGCTGCGTCAATCAGGAGTTATAACAGCTCCGGCAATTTATGCCATTGAAAACAATATTGAAAAACTTGCTGAAGACAATAAAAAGGCATTTAAATTTGCTTCAGGTATTGAAAACTTGGAAAAAATTTATGTAGATATTGAGAAAGTTCAAAGCAATATTGTCATGATTGATGTTTCAAAAACAAATAAAACAGCTAATGAGGTTGTTGAAATTTTAACAAATAACGGCTTGTGTTTGGGTGTTGTAGAAAAGAATCTCATTAGAGCTGTTTTTCACCAGGATGTGACACAAGAAGATGTTGTGAATGCAATTGGTATTTGTAAATCGGTCTTTGAATAATGACATTTTATATACTTAATTTATGGGAGGCTTAAAATATGAAAATAATTGATGCTTACTGTTCACGCGGACAGGGAGGTTTTTTTTATGATGATCAAATGGCTATAAGACTAGGAGCAAAATCAGACGGGTTTATTTACAAAGGAGAAATAAAAACAAAAGGGTTCCGGTCAATCAGGCAGCGAAGCGAATCTATATCAATTATATTGGAATTGGATGATGGACAAATAGCTATAGGAGATTGTGTATCTGTTCAATACTCCGGAGCAGGAGGCAGAGATCCCTTGTTTATAGCAGATACATATTATAATTTTATTGATGACGAAGTACTTCCAAAAATAATCGGCAGAAACTTTACTTCATTTAGAGAAGCTGCTGAAGAATGTGATAATATGAATGATAAATCGAGCGGGAGGAAAATTCATGCAGCTATTAGATATGGATTAACAGGTGCATTACTGGATGCTTTTGCAAAATATAAGCATATAACAATGGCAGAGGTTGTTGCAAAAGAATATGGAACAAAAATATCAAAGGATATAATTCCTATTTACGTACAATCCGGTGATTCAAGATATGAAAATGTCGACAAAATGATATTAAAGGATGTTGATGTTTTGCCGCATGGGCTAATTAACAATGTTGAAGAAAAACTCGGAAACGAAGGTGAAAAACTTCTTGAATATATTCAATGGATATTAAGTAGAATTAAAGAACTTCGGCCGGGTGAAAAATATTCCCCAATTCTTCATTTTGATACATACGGTACGATTGGGCTAGCCTTTGGGTCGGATAACTACAAGGATATTTGTGAATATTTTAAAAAAGTGCAAAATGTTGCCGGAAATCATAAAGTCCGGATAGAATTTCCAATAGATGGAGGCAGTAAAGAAAAAACAATAAAGTATGTTTCTGAACTTACTCAATTTATGAAAAAAGAAGATATAAAGATAGATATTGTAAATGATGAATGGTGTAACACAATAGAAGATATGCGCGATTTTATAAATGCCGGAGCAGGAAATATAATACACATTAAAACTCCTGATCTAGGAGGTATTAACAATGCAATTGAGGCTGTTTTACTTTGTAATAAATATAGGTTTGGAGCTTTTTTAGGAGGCAGCTGTACCGAAACAGATATTTCAGCAAGGATAAGTGCCAATATCGCATTAGCAACCTGCCCAATCCAAGCTATAGCTAAACCGGGAATGGGCGTCGATGAAGGTTTAATGATTTTATATAATGAAATGTCGAGAGTATTAACGATTTTAAACAGAAGAACTTCACATTAACAATTGCTATCTTAAATCGGAATCGTGCTTCTTGTAAAAAGTATCAAAATTGGGTATATTGTTTCTATGTCAGAAAATGTATCGGAAATTACAGACTGGGAAACAAAAAAATTTAACGAGCTCTTTGATGACGAAATTAGAGTTTTAACCAGAAGACGCGAAAATTCCAAGGATTGTACTCTTGACGATCTTCAAGGTACCTTAGATGCCCTTTATATTCTTGAAGGGAACAATATCGACGGGCGCAGTAAGGTACATGAAATAGCTCTTTCAGCCTCAATTGCAGCCTACGAAAAATTTATAGAGGACTGGAAAAATGAAAAATAAAATTATCTTTACTCTCATCATTATTATAAGCCTGATTTTTTCTTCTTGCTCGATAAAAAAGATGGCTTACAATTCTGCAGCCAATGCAATGGCTCCTTTACCTGAAAAAAAGGTAAAACCGGCTCCCGATGCACCTGATCCGATTACTGCCCTAACGGGAGAAGACGATGTAGAACTGGTCGGCGAGGTTTTTCCCATCATTTTAAAACTATATGAGGGCATGCACATTGCAAATCCTGCTCATAGGGGGCTTGCCATAATGACGGGCGAGCTTTACATAATGTATGCAAATGTCTATGTGGAAGGTCCTGCCAACTATCTTTCGGATGACGAATACGATAAAAAGGATAAGGCCTTTTTAAGAGCAAAAAAATTTTATAAAAGGGGTTATAACAAAATCCTTTCAGCCCTGGATACGGCCTATCCGGGATTTACCGAAGCAATAAACTCCGATAATCCGGAAAAAATAGAAGCAATGCTAAAAAAATGCAAGTCCTACGACACGGAAGCCCTGCATTGGGCCGGGGCCGGTATTTTAGCGGCCTTTTCCCTTGACCCATTAGATATTCAAAGCTTACAGTCCGTGCAGGGAGCCGTCTTAATGCTCGAAAAAGTTTGCCGCCTTGATCCGGGCTATTCCGGCGGGGCAACATGGGAAATTTTAGCAAAATTTTATGCCTCGGCTCCTGACAGCCTAGGCGGCGGTATTGAAAAGGCCGAAAAAGCCTATAAAAAGGCCATTGAGCTTTCTCAAGGAAAAAGTCCTTCAATATATGTAACCTACGCCCTTTCTTTTTGTGTACCTAAACAGGATAGCAAGGGATTTGATGAGGCAATAGAAAAAGCCCTAGCAATCAATCCCGAGTCGGATCCGAATAATAAACTGGTCATCAGCATTTCACAAAGATATGCAGGATGGCTAAAGCAAAACAAAGATATGTTCATATTGGGAGAATAAGAATGAAGAAAAAATTATTATTTGTTTTTTTTGCACTTATAACGGTTTCAGGAATCTTTGCTCAACAGAAAATTGTTTTAAAGATTGCAAGTAGTGCCCCGGCAAGAACTCCTTGGGATATCGAATTAAAAAAGTTAGCCCAAGAGTGGAATAAGATAACCAAGGGCCTTGTAAGCGTCAGATTTATGGATATGACCGTTCTTGGAGGAGAAAAAGCAGGGGTTGTAAAAATGAAGCCTTCACGCCCGGGGCAAAGGCCTCAAATAGACGGAGCCATTTTAACTCCCGTAGGCCTAAATGAGCTTGCACCGAATGCAAAAATTTTTACCCTTTCCCTGCCTTTTTTAATACAAAGTCAAGAAGAACTTGATTTGATTTTAAGCAAATACGGATATGCCTTTGAAAGTGAAATTCAAAAAAACGGATGTAAGCTTATAACATGGTCCAATGTAGGCTGGCTTTCTTTCTACACAAAGGATTCATATTCCGGTCTTGATGAGCTAAAAAAGATTAAAATGCTATGCTCAAACGATACAAAGGACTTTACTGATGTGCTGAAAATTTCAGGTTTTAATGTATTACCCGTAGATCCCGCCAAATTTAATCAGGAGTTAAAGGCTTCGGCAGGAGCAAGGAGTTTTGCATCTGTTTCTATCCTTACTTACACACTCAGGCTATATAAGGATGTATCCTACATGCTTGATGCCCGTCTATGTCCCATTATGGCAGGCTTTGTTATGTCGGACGAATCTTGGGCCCTCATACCTGACCAATACAAACCGGCAATGTTAGAAGCGATGAATAAAACGACTAAGAATTTGAATGCAGCCCTTGAGGACATGGAAAAACAATATGTAAAAGAAATGAAGCAGGCAGGTATAAAAATAATAAGCCTTAACCATCAGCAAAAAAAGGACTGGACAAAGGAATTCCATGAAGATATGAAAAAGGTTCAAAAGATTATGCCGAACCTTATAAATACAGAAATCTACGAAAAAATAACAAAAGAGCTTGAAGCATACCGCAAATAAGTATATTATGTTAGAATGAAAAAAATAGTTACCGGTTTTATTTTAGCTCTTACGGCAGTACTTATTGTACTGCCTTTTATAGTCCACATAGCCGTAGGTTTTGGCAAAAATAGTTTAGAGTATGAACGCCTGATTGTTCAACTGGTCTTTGTTTTTGCATGTTTTGCAGGTATCATAACAACAATAGAAAAAAAACAACTCAATATAGAAGTTTTTACTTCCAAATTCGATAAAAAAATTCAGCTAATCATCAACCGGCTTTTATCCTGTGCAAATATCGCAATCCTTACAGCCGTATTTTTCTCGGTATTCCCGAACTACAATATACTTTCTTCGGAAGATCATGTTTTGTATATTCCTATAAAAATTTTCTTTTCAGCCCTGCCTCCAATGTATTTTATAATGCTTGCATTGGAAATAAAAAGAAACACTTGCATAGTTTCAAGTATTTTAGGGCTATTAGCAGGATTTTTAATAAGTACCGGCTCTATTCTGGGGCTTTTAAATCTGATATTCGGTTCATTGTACCCCGAAATAAACGATTCGGGCTTTGCTTTAGTTTTAAGCGACATTTTTATGTTTATGCAAGCTTTTTCGGCAAAGGGAATTTGGGCTATAGTTTTTCTATTCGCCGTATTCAGTCTTTTCGGTATGCCGCTTTACATTGTACTTTCAGGTCTGGCATATTTTGCCTTTATGACCACAGGAGGCTATGTAGAAAGCATCCCCATGGAAACTTATAATATTTTGACCGATACATCAATCGCTGCAATACCCCTATTTACGGTTGCGGGCTACCTTTTAGCAGGAGGAAGTGCCGGAAAAAGGCTTTTGGACTTTGTAAAAAGCTCTGTCGGCTGTATAAGGGGCGGAGTTGTGATTGCAGCAGTCTTGGTTGCAACCTTTTTTACAACCTTTACAGGGGCCTCGGGAGTAACTATCTTAGCCCTTGGAGGAATTTTAAGCGTAATTTTAACGGGCTCAGGCTATTCCGAAGATGACTCGGAAGCTCTTATAACGGCATCTGGTTCCATAGGACTTTTATTACCTCCAAGTCTGGCCGTTATAGTCTATGGGGCAACTAATTTTATGACCGTAAATATATTTGACCTCTTTAAGGGGGCAGTTCTTCCGGGAGCGCTTTTGGCCTTATCGATGATGGCCATAGGAATTATAAAGGATAAAAACTCAAAAAGAATCAGGTTTTCAAGGGAGGCTCTTTTTCAAAGCTTTAAAGCGGCATTTTTTGAGCATCTTCTCCCCATTCTAATAGTAGTTGTATATTTCGGAGGCTATTTTACCCTTTTTGAAACCGCAGCTTTTACGGTTTTATATTCGTTTGTACTGGAAGTTTTTATAAGAAAAGACTTTAGCATAAAAAAAGCCCTTGAAGTTGTTTTACAAAGTATACCGGTTGCCGGAGGAGTCCTTGTAATAATAGGAGCCGCAAAGGGATTGGCCCTATTTTTAGTATATGCAGGAATCCCCGAAATGCTTTCGGAGCTTGCAATTACCTTTGTCGGGTCAAAAATTTTATTTTTGCTGTTATTAAACATAGTGCTTTTGATAGTAGGCTGTATTATGGACCTATACTCGGCTATTTTGGTAGTATCGCCTCTTATAATTCCTGTTGCCGAAAGCTTCGGTATACACCCGGTACATACCGGAGTAATATTTTTAACTAACCTGGCTCTCGGCTTTTTAACACCGCCTATAGGAATAAATCTTTTTATAGCAAGTTATACATTTAAAAAGCCTGTCGTAAAAATAGTAAAGAGCATACTGCCCTATCTGGCTATTCAATTTGTTATTTTGCTTTTAATTACATATATTCCATGGTTCAGCACAGCTTTTATCAAATAACAAGCGACAGCCGGCGAATGACATGGGCCAATCGCCATTTGCCATTCGCCAATCGGAATTTCTTAAACCCTGCTTTTGTCTTTTACGGCGATTATTGCACCTAAAATCATCAAATGTCTTGAAAGTTGGGATAGATAATTTAATACCGACATAGTGCTTCTAAAAATATTGCCGTTTATGGGCCCGATAATATCGATTAAAACGATATTTACAATCCATAAAATCATAAAAACAACCAATATCACGTTGGTTAAGCGAATTTCGCCGGAAAAAAACTCTACAATCAAAAATACGCCTGCAATCAATTCGGCTACAGCCAAGGTTATTATAATAACAGTAGTTATTGTTTGACTTTTAAAGACGGCATCCAAAAGAGCAACAGCCTGACCCAATTCTCCTGCACTGGAGCGGATAAGCCCCAAAATTCCTGCCACAATCAAAAAAAAGGCTAAGGCAAGTTGTAATACTACAAGACCTACAGTTCTTTTCATAAGAACCTCCATAAATTAAAAATAGGCTCTGTAAAAGAGTCCTTTTTATTGTATCGGAATAAGAAAAGCTTTGCTGTAGAAAAATAAATCGGATGTTTATTTTATAGAGGCTTTAACCCCTCGCTTTTTTTACCTCAGCTTCAATTGTTCCTTTTGAAGGTTGGATTAAAACCAGCTCTCCTTCTTTAACTTGCGAAAAGGAGCGGATGGTTTTGCCTGTTTCGGCATTGCGCACAATGGAGTAGCCCCTGTCCAAGATAGCTTGAGGGTTCGCCCCTTCCAAAATCTTGTTTAAAATTAAAAGCTTTTGCTTAAATTCCCGGCACCTATCCTGCATACCGGCAAGGATTTCTTCCTTTGCATTGTCGAATCGTACAAGAAGGGGCTGCTGAATGTTTCTAAAGCGCAGTTCCAAGGAATCGGGCTTAAAATTATTCAGCATGAGCCTTATCCTTTCAAGGCGGTTTTCGATGTTTTGTGTAAGGTCATCGCGGTTTACGTCTATGGAGTACATTATATCGTTTAAGACGGGAGCGGCCAGCTCTGCGGCTGCGGAGGGAGTTGGAGCCCTCATGTCGGCAGCAAAGTCCGATAAGGCCCAGTCTATTTCGTGGCCTACGGCAGAGATGACCGGCGTTTTGCAGGCCGCTATTGCCCTTACAAGCTCTTCATCCGAAAAGGGAAGAAGGTCTTCCAAAGAGCCTCCGCCCCGCCCTATTATAATGACATCGCCCAAGTTTTTTTCGTCGGCAATTTTTAACTGCCTGATTAGGGCGGGAGCGGCCTCTTCCCCCTGCACTATCGCCGGAAGCACAACTATTCCGATTTTTTCGTTCCGTCTTTTTACCACATTTATAATGTCCCTGACTGCGGCCCCCGTGGGGCTTGTAATTACTGCAATGCGGTTCGGAAAATAAGTCAGGGCTTTTTTCCTTTCGGAATCGAAAAGCCCCTCAGCGGCGAGTTTTTTTTTGCGCTCTTCAAGCATTTTTAAAATATTGCCCTCACCCGCAAGGCTCATTTCTTCGATAATAATCTGATAAGAACCGCGCTGTTCATATACCGAAATTGCTCCTTCCGCTTTTACGGTCATGCCGTCCTTTGGCTCAAAGCTCAAACTGCGGGTCTTTCCCTTAAACATCACGGCCTGAATTGAAGCCTTGTCATCCTTTAAAGTAAAATAGAGGTGGCCGGCCGCCGAGGGGCGGAAGTTTGAAATTTCGCCTTCAATCGAAACATAGCCGAAGCCTCTTTCTAAAAGCTCTTTTATCTGCAAAGTAATTTCATATACGGAATAAGTTTGCACCATCTTAATTTTTCCTCAAAGAAATTTCGTTGACCTTTTTGTAAAACTCTTCAAGCCTTTGAGAAATCATCCAAGTGTACATCTCCTCTTGAAGCCCCGACAAAAGTTTTATTCCTTCATCGATCGTCTTTATTGTCCAAATATTAAACTTACCGTCCTTTACGGCTTCTCTGACTTCCTTGGATAAAAACAAATTGTTTTTATTGCTGAACGGAATCATAACGCCTTGAGTGCCGGTAAAGCCTAAAATTTTACAGGTATTAAAAAAGCCTTCAATCTTTTCGGTGATACCGCCTACCGGCTGAACCATGCCGTGCTGGTTTAAGCTTCCCGTAACGGCTATATCCTGCCTCATCTCAAAGCCTCCGATGGCAGAAATGAGGGCTAAAAATTCGGCGCAAGAAGCGGAGTCTCCGTCGATGTAGCTGTAGGATTGCTCAAAACAAATACTTGCAGAAATTGAAAGAGGAATATCCTTCGAAAATTTTTCCCGCAAAAGAGAGGTTATGATAAGGTGGGCCTTATCGTAGATTTCGCCCGAAAGGCCGGCTTCCCTTTCTATATTGATGATGCCTCCCGTACCCGGGGAAGCTTGGGCCGTAACCGAAACGGGCACACCGAAAGAATGATATCCCCTTTCCTCTACGGCGAGGCCGTTTATTTTTGCAAGCTTGGAGCCCGAAACATCTATTAAAATTTCGCCCAGCTGAACCATCTCTGCAAATTTTTCTTCAGGGAGAGCATGAAGGTAGTGCCTCTTTTCGATTGTGTCGTTTAAGACGGCGGCGCAAATGGCATTTTTTTGTTGCTGCTTTGCATTAAAATCGGCTTCGATAATGAGATCCGAAATTTTAGTAAATTGAGCAGTAAGGAGATGCCGGGAACCTGCAAGCTCTGAAGCATAGGAAATCAGGCGGCTGTATCCCGAATCATCGAAGCTGAGAGCTTTTTTTTCTTTACAAAGGTACTCGGTCAAATGAATCAGGGCAGCTATATTTTTATCGTTCTTTTGCATTACCGAATCAAACTCGGCACAGACCTTAAAGAGCTTATAAAAGTCGGGGTCTTCCTGATACAGGATATCGTAGGTGTATTCTCCCCCAATTATGATTATCTTAAAATTTGCAGGGAGGGCTTCGGGCTTAAAAACACTCGGAGTATGGTTCCCCGAAGGGGGAATCTGTATTTCGATTTTGCCCGACTGCAAAACTCTTTTTAAATAGGACCAAGAGTCGTCTTCTTCAAGCAAGTCGTGAAGCCTTACTATAAGATAGCCGCCGAAGGCCCTGTGGACGGCACCTTCCCTTATGCGCAAATGCCCGTTAATTTCGGGAGCATCCGAATCGGAATGAGACTCGATAGTGCCGAATAAATTCGTAAAGCTGGGAAGATTTTCATTTATTACGTAATTTTTATCTTTATTATTTTCACAAATAAGATTGATAAGGTAGCGCCCGAAAAAGTTTTTCTTTATCCGCGAAGACTTAAATTCCGCGCTGTAGATATTCATTCTGCTGATTAAATCCTCTTCGGCCTTTTTTAAAAATAGGAGAATCTTTTTATTGTCTTCTATTTGTTTGGGGTTGCCGTATTTTGCCGTATAGGAATCGACCAGCTTTCTTAATGGAGCAAGTGCATCTTTAATTATCGGCATAACGGAATCTTTTTGATGTTTTATCAGCTTTTCGTCCATTTCAATCCGCTTATCCCGCAAAAGAGAAAAGAGCTCGGACATTTCATCGAGCGAAGCATAGTATTTTTCGCGCAAGGCTGCAAGCTCTTGTTCGCTGAATTTTTTTCGAGCTGCCCGTGATTGTAGCTCGCTAAAAGAAACTTCCTTTCCCTTTATGATGGGAATTAAGTCTAAGGATTGGTTGTTTTCATCCTTTATCTGTAAGACCTTGAAGCCTGTATGCAGCATCTTAGATTCAAATTCCATCAAAAGAAGGTTTTCTTCATTATCTGTTTGGGTAATTATCTTCTTTTGCTCGGCTAAAAAAACTTCCGACTTTAAGAGGGCAAGAGTCTGAGTATGAATATGACCTATAGCTTTTTTTATCTTTTTGCGGAACAGTCTTCCTTCCCCCGCAGGGAAAAAAAGGGCAATGGGCTCAATCGGGCGGCTAAAGTTGTAAGCATAGGCTATATCTTGAATTTTTGCAAAATTTGGTTTATAATTCTGCAAGAGAGATGATATAACGGTTCTTCGGCCTGTTCCGGGCGCACCCATAACAAAAATGTTATAGCCTTCGCCCTCGATACCGAGGCCCAGTTCAATAGCCTTTAGAGCACGGTCTTGACCTACTATGGTTGAGTCGGCTCCGTTATTTTTTAATTCCCTAATCTTCGATTCGGGAAAAGAAAATTCCAGTTCATCGAGGTTTAATTTTTCTGCAGCACCGTCTGTCATGTAAGCTCCTTAAAATTGTACTTGTGAGGATTCTATGTCTGATTTTTTTGTCAGCGAAATACTTGTTTTAATTTTGTTGATTTTACCTTTGATTCGTCCATTCTCAAAAGCTCTTAAAACAGCTGACGCAATCTCAAGTTTACCCCTTGTATCTTTAATAGTCTTAATTCTTTCAATTATCGGCCAAGGCTTAATCTTCTCACTTATTCCCACAGCACTAATAGTTATAATCTGTATTATAACAGAATTTTCAAGATTTGTAATGTTTTTACGGCAAGTTCCTAATAATTTTTACACAATTCCTTCAATTTTGTTAAGAATTTTCGTCCTTGCCCTTCTAGGCGCCTCTTTTTTTGCAGCTTTTTATTTTTCGCCGGAAAGAGAATATCCGGTTTTTGTCTCCCTTGCCGAAAAAGAAAGGATTTCTTTTATTACCGATGAGAAAGAAAAAACAGCAGGGGTTTATTATGAACCGGAACCCTGCCATAACGAAAAAGAAGCTATAATAATCGTTCCGCCTTTCCCAAATGAAGAATATGTCGGAACCTTTGACCGATATCTTTTAAATGAGGGGTATAAGATTGCAAGCCTATCCCTGCCTAAAAAACCGGGGTATAAGTACAAACCGAAAAGTTCCGAAATCTTTTTTTCCGTGTTCGATTCGGTGTTTAAAACAGAAACTGCACAGGCATCGAAAAGCAGCAGCAATAAAGATTTAACCCCTAATCTGTCCGCTATACTTCGTTTTTTTGGAGATACGGAGCTGTTTTTAATCGGTGAAGGAGCCCAAATTCAAGGCCTTTTAGACTATTACAACAAAAATCCGAATGCCTTTTCAGGCGCCTTTTTTATAATTTCTGAGGACACTCCTCTCCCTAAGGGTCTAAAAGAAGGCACATACACTGTTTTAAACGAAAAGGATTTAAAGTTTTCGGAAAATATAGCCCTCTTTCCTGTTTGCTTTTTTATTCAATCAAAGGAAAGTTTAACAGGCTTAGGCGATATAAGGGGAAACGATATTCTTGCAAGCCTCTTACTCGGCTCTTCAAGAGACTTAGGCCGGCAAGACCGAATAAACACAATAAAGGCCTTTGAAAAATGGCTAAATTTAAGAGCAAGCCGTACAATAAAGTAATTTAAATTTTACTTATAAAAATATAATGCCGATAATTTTTCTTGAGGTGGTTTTTTATGAATGATTTTGTATCATGGGATGCAAGTTATGATTTGAATATTGAACAAGTGGACAAACAGCACAGACACTTAGTTGAGCTTATAAACGATTTATACCGGGCATGTCTAGGCGAAAAAGGAGCCTTAGATGAAACCTTCCGCCATGTAATGAAGAACCTTGTAGATTACGTGATGATTCATTTTAAGGATGAAGAAAAACTAATGGAAGAAATTAACTATCCCGGCATACAAGAACATAAGCAGCACCATGAAGATTTTGTACGGGAAATACTGCATTCCGTAAAAGACTATCAAAACGGAAAACAATTTGTTGCAAATACCTTCGTGCGGTTTTTGCGCGATTGGCTTTTTAACCATATCTTAATTTCAGATAAAGAATGGGCAAAATTTTATTTTGCACATAAAAAATAAAAACTTAAGACTTTATAGCCGATCTATTTTCAAAAAGGCTGATTCTTATAGAGCCTCCACTTCTAATTCGGAAAGTCCTGTAACTTGTTTGTGGATAAATACAAAGTTTTGGGTTCATACTGTTAATCGTCCATAATACTTATCACACATCTTTTTTAGTTCCCTCGTTTTTCTTTATCAATATCCGATGCCCTACCCTGGCTAAAAGCAAAAGCCTTAAAAGCAAATTCTATCTCGCCGGTTACGCTTGCATCTTCAGGAACTATTTTTATTATACAATATTCAGAATACCATTCTCCTCCGCCTTCACGGTTTATAATACCCTCATTAAAGATATATTCTCTATAAGATGAATCATTCTTATGATCTTCAGGGCTTTCGTATATTCTTATCCTAATTTTTCCGGAGACCTTGCCCTTAAACCTTATCTTACACTTATGAAAATATGCATCATATCCCCATAGAATATTGTCATTTATTTCACTTCCATTAATTTTATATACCCGTCTTATAAGATGAGTCCATGGTTCCTCATCTTCCCTCCCCATAAAACATACACATGACATTGTAAAAATACAACTAATAAATATAAAATACTTAATATATTTCATTTCTTCAATTCCTTTTATTTTGCTCCCTTCCAATCGCTATCTGAGGACTTTTATAAAATTATATATCATAATCTTTGTTTTTATATTTTACCTAATCAACTGCCCTATCATAAAAACAAAATAAGATCAAAGTTGTTTTTTTTACTAAAAGCAAAACAACCTCCATACCAATAAAAGCACCTCCGAATAATTTAAGGAGAAAAACAGGTTGTATTACCATACAAGTATATAATATACCAACTATATTATTTAACAATACAGGAAACTGTAAAGTTTTAAAATTAATTTTACAAAATTTACATCCAATGGATTGGTAATAATAATCCATAAAAACTACCATCGTTATAATAGCCGTCAATATAATTTTGGTAATAAATATTGATCTTAATAATATTGATGTTACAGCAGCAAATATAAATAGAAACACAACACAAAATATGTTAATACTTATAGCTATCAATATTTTTAGAGATTCACCTACATTGTTTTCTGTCAATATTAATTTTCGCGATTTGCTTTTTTTAAAGAATAAGATTAAAATCGGTATTGGGAATAAAAATATATCTTTCTTTACTATTACATAACCTAAAAGTAAAAAAATAAATAATGTGAAAGCATATATAAAAATAATTGCCGCTGCTTCAACAATATATTTTTTAATCATAGTTTTATTTTTCATCATATAAAATAACCGCCTAGGCAAATTGCTTTTGGCGGTTTTTTATGATTTACTTCTTACCCTGCAATAAAATTGCAAAGGGATTGTATTTGGTTCCGTCATCATCCTTGCGGGAGCGGGGTTCGCCGACTTTTCTGTCGCCTCGATGGGCAGGAGACCTTTCACCCCTTGCTGCGGGACTTCTTTCTCCTCTTTCGGAAAGTTCCTTGCCTCCCTGCACTGCCGGTGCTCCGGCGGCGGTTTTGACGGTAAGGGTTTTGCCGTCCTTGGTTTTTACGACAAGTTTTTTAACCTCACTCTTTTGCTTTGCTGTAAGACGGGCATTTCCTTCGGCATTACCTTCCCCGCTTTTTCGGCTCAAAGAAATTCGGCGGCGGTCTTCATCAAGAGAAATGATTTTACACTCTACAATGTCGCCTACCTTTACGGCTTCAAGCGGATCGGAGATATAGGAATCGCTCATTTCGGATATGTGTAAGAGGGCAGTTTCCTTAATGCCTAAATCGACAAAGGCGCCGAAGTCGACCACATTTTTGATTTTACCCTTTACGGTCATTCCGGTTTTTAAGTCTTCAAATTGAAGAACACCCTGCTGCATGATGGGCTTGGGGCAATCTTCACGCGGATCGCGGTTAGGTTTTTTTAATTCTTCGATAATATCGTTTATGGTTTGGTCTCCGATATTGTACTTGGTTTTTATCTCGCTTCGGAGCTCTCCCGATACTTCTTCATTTTTATGAATTACATCATAGATGAGTTTTCCCGTTTCGTAGTTTTCGGGATGAACCCAGGAATTGTCCAATGGGTTGGAGCTTTCAGGGATTTTTAAAAAACCTGCACACTGCTCAAAAGACTTAGGCCCCATTCCGCTTACCTTTTTTAATTGTTCCCTGTCGGTAAAGATTCCTTCGGATTCTCGGCGGGCAACAATCTTTTTTGCAAGGGAGGAGCTTACGCCCGAAACGTATTTTAACAAAGAGGCACTTGCGGTATTTAGGTTTACCCCTACATTGTTTACAACCGAGCCTACAACGGCATCAAGCTCTTCGCTTAATTTTTTTTGGTTTAAGTCGTGCTGGTATAAGCCGACTCCTATGGATTTGGGATCTATTTTTACAAGCTCGGCAAGCGGGTCCTGTAATCTTCTTCCGATAGAAATTGCACCCCTTATCGTCAAGTCCAAATCCGGAAACTCTTCGCGGGCAACATCGCCTGCAGAATAAACGGAAGCTCCGTCTTCATCAACAACCGTAAACAAAACATCGGGACAAGATTCTTTTATAACGGCAGAAACTATTTCCTGCACCTCGTGGGAGCCCGTGCCGTTCCCGACAGCGATGAGCTGCACATTGTATTTTTTAACGGCCTCAAGAACAAGGTACTTAGCCTCGTCTGTCTTATGCTGGTGCATCACAAAGGAGCCGAGGTACTTTCCTGTTTCGTCAAGGGCGGCACACTTAGTACCTGTCCTTATACCGGGGTCAACTCCGAGAACTCTGGTACCCTTGATGGGCCGGGTCATCAAAAGATGTTTTAGGTTTTCGCTGAAAATATTTATACCGTGTTCGTCAGCGGTATCGGCAAGATCGCTTCTTATCTCGCGTAAAACGGCAGGAGCAAGTAAGCGCACAAGACCGTCTGCGATAGCTTCCTTATGGTAATCGTTATTTAATGTGTACTTGTTTTGTAAAAGAGAAATTGCATCTTCAATGCTTACATCTATTTTTACTTCCAAAACCCCTTCCCTCTCTCCGCGGTTAATTGCAAGCACACGGTGGGGTTTAATTTCGTTTAAGTTTTCGGAATAATCCCAGTACATCTGATAAACCGATGTCTTTGCAGCCTCTTCATCTCCTAATCCCTTAACCTCAAATTTTCCTGTCTTTATAAAATAATCGTGAACGGCTTTGCGGTTTTCGGTATCTTGGGAAATCTCTTCGGCAATTATATCGGCGGCACCTTGAAGGGCATCTTCAACAGTGGGAACATTGAGTTCTTCCGTTTCTGCATTTGTAACGACAAAATCCTTAGCCTTTTCTTCAAGAGGAGCGGCTTCAAGTTCCTTCATTAAATCGGCCAAGGCTTGCAAACCTCGTTCGACGGCAAGCATACCGCGGGTTTTCTTTTTCTTTTTAAAGGGAAGCCAAATATCTTCAAGCTCGGTAAGGGTTCCGGCCTTCATTATATTTTCATAAAGAGAGTCGGTCAACTTTCCTGCTGCAAAAATTCCGCGGACAATTTCAAGACGGCGGGTTTCCAAATTTGTATAAGATTTAAACAGGCGGTCTGAATCTCTTACTTGTACCTCATCAAGAGAGCCGTGCATCTCTTTTCTATAACGCGAAATAAAGGGGATTGTACAGCCTTCATTAACCAAACTTATAACTGCAGAAACTTGAGCAAGCTTTATGTTAAGCTCTTCTGCAATACGCTTCATAATATCGACCTCGTTTACACTGAGACCTTCAATAAACTCATTCGTAAATTCCATAATATTGTGAGTATATACCATAAAAAGAAGAAAATCAAGGGCTTAAAATTCGGTATCCGGTTCAGCCCTTTATTTTAATTCTCCGCTCGTTACGGAAAAAACATTGTCTTCTTTTTTTGTCTGCACTTTGACATCTCCTATCGGATTCCATTGCACAAAAAATGTTATAGTAGGCACAAGTTCATAATATTTTTTTACACCACCCGTACGGAGCACCGGCTTTAGCGAATAGGAGAATTTCATTAACCAATCTTTTAAATAGTGAGTTAAATCAAGGTTAAGAGATTTTAATTTAAATCCTGACTGCAATCGTGATCTTTCATCCCAAAAATAAAAAGAAGAAAGCAGATCCTTAAAAACATTTTTTTCACCGGGGATAACAATCGGCAGATTAAGAGAGTCTTGAAAATATCTTGCTATAACATCATTCCGGCTATATGCACTAAAACTTATATCTAAAAACTCGTGTATCTTAAACACAAGGCGGGGTGAAAACGAAAATGAAGAATCCGTTACTCTTATCAAATTAAAGTTAAGAGATGAATTAAATGAAAATTGCAATTTAATTCTATTTTTCCAAGCATACAATTCAATAGGCTGTGATGAGTTGGAAAAATTTATATCCAAAGATCTCGGAATAAATTCTTTATAAGGCAAGGACACCCATCCTACTCCCGAAGTCAATTTATACGGAGTATCATAACTCATTGCATAAACTGCCGACATATATTTCCATGAAAAAGAAGCGGCATATCTGTCACTTCTCTTTCCTTCAATATTATAAACATAGGATTGACTTAGAGAAATATTATAAGGCAACGAAAAATTTAAGCCGATATTAAGCGGATCCCAAAACCATTTTTTTACATTATTTTCTTTTTCAAATAATCTTGTAGAAATATTAAGTTTACCGTAAGGAAAAGCAAAGTTTCCTGTAAAGGAATAGGCTTCCAAAAGCGGGTTTAAATTCATGGATGAGGTAATCAATTGGGTATAATTTTTTAAATTAATTCCAAAACCTGCAGATGCAATATGGGTCTTAATATATTCCTTATCCCATTTTGCCTTGATAGTTTCCCATTCAGGTTTTGCAACAGTTCCCTTAAATTTATTTTGAAGAAGAACTTCCGAAATAGACCATTCTAAAAAAGTCGGTTTAAATAATTCGTTAAAAATAAACGGACTAAATTTTACGCTGTTTGAATTATTTACGCTATAAACATTTAATTTATAATTATTTAATTGGAGCTTATCCTGCTCTGCCTTGTCCTTATGCCATGTGTGTTTTTGATTATTACCGCTAAGTTCAATAGAATTGGATAAATTCAAAAAACCTTGATTATATGAAAGACGGCTGTCGATCTTAGCCTGTCCGTTTAATTTATAATAGGCTGAATAAAAATCATTCCAGTCAATGTCAAAAGGCTTTTTCCAATCCTTATGATTAAAAATTATATCTTGAAAGACGGAACCGTTTAGTTTATAGGTTAAATCATAACTTATTAAATTTAAAAACCGGTTTGTTTTTACACTGTCAATTTTATATACAGGAAAGAGGTCATTGGAAAAGGCCGGAGCTTCGTCTTTTTTTTCCTCATTATTATTTACTTTATCGTTCTTATCCTTGACAGTATCTTCTTCAAAAGGGTTTTTAATGCCTGCTATGTCTTGTGTTTGCTGTCTATTCTTTCTTTGAGATAACATCGATGTTGAAAAAATAGTACCGCCCAAGCCGGCTCTTAATGCCGGTAAAATATTTTTAGGATAGTAAAATAATCTGTCCGGAGCATACAAAGAATCGCTTCCGCTAAGGCTTTCATTTTTCTTTGATTCAAAATTAACCTTCCCTGAAAAAGACTCAAGAGACATATAACTTATCCAAGGCTTCAATACGGAAAAACTAGGATTGATCGAACCGTCAAGCTTCCATGAATAAAAATTTTCACTTACCTGCCCTTTAGCTTCAGCCAGCTTATCTTTGTTTAAAAAATACTTAAACCAATTCATGTCTTCGCTTCTTCCCATAAAATCGCTCTTAAAAAAAGGATCCGAAATAAACGGAAACAGAATGGAAACATTGAATGGGCTCTTTGTCACGCTCATGTTAAAGTTGAAACTATATCTGAATGGAACTATTTTACCGAAAAGGTTTGCCCTATTGACAGCTTTTTCTTTACCCGGCTCTCCATACAGGGTAAATAAAATACTGTTCCTAGGATACAAGGTATAAGAAAATCCTAAAAGACCGTGAAAATCGGCTTGTTTTATATAACCCTTTTTAGGAATAATTTTTCCGTCGATACCTGCCAAATATCCAAGACCGGAATAGGCATCTGCTATAAGCTTTAGATAGGAGCCGCCCGTATCCGATGCAGGTTCATCCAATTTTTTTAAAAACAAGCCCTCAAGTTTTTGTTTTTTTATAGTATCGCTTTGCATAAAATTTGAAAACGAAGTAGCTTCATCGCTTTTAGGCGCAGGTTTGCGGCCCAAAATATAGGTAGTAGTTTGAACAAAGGCTCCTTCCCTGTTTTTAAAACCGAAGACCGGATGAAAAATCATCTCGTCAGCCGGATAATAAAAAAACGGAAAGTACATGATAGGCACAACACCGACCGACAAAAAACCGTTAAAAAAAGCCATTTCGTTTCCGGGTAAAATCCAAAGACGGCTTGCCCTGATAGACCACAGGGGATATTTTTCCTTGCTTGTCGTAAGCAGGGCATCCTTAAAAGCTATGGCACCGCTTTCATTTCTTCCGGCAAGACCGGTATGAATTCTAAAAGGATCTTGATTTTTTTTTGCAGGAGCCTGCTCTATGATGCCGTCAACAAAGACACCCTCAAGTTTTTGAATATTAAAAATGAGAGCATCCCCTCTAAAGCTTTCCCCCTCATCGGATCCTATCTTGCGAGTATAAACAACATTACCCATTGCTGTCAAGGTTTCCCGGGTCTTATTGTGAATTATTTTATCTGCTGTGATAGTAGATACGGAATTTTCATCCGTTACCGAAATTGAAACAAAGCCGGTAAAAATAATGAGCTCATCGCTTTTAGGTTTAGAACCTGTATCGGGTAATTCTGTTACAGGGGCAGAAGGCACCTTCACATACTCGGTAAGCTCTGCAGAGTTAATCGTAACCTTTATCGGCTTTTCAGGCTTTTCCTCGGATGCCAAAACATTTACCGAAAAGAGAAAAAGAATAAAGATTACCCCCTGCAAAGCTTTTTTCATTATTCCGTCTTACCTGACTCTTTCAAGCATTTCTTTTATGTAATATCCCGTATAGGATTTTTTTATCTTTGCAACTTCTTCAGGAGTTCCCTCGGCTATGATTTGCCCTCCGTTGGTTCCGCCTTCGGGACCGAGGTCGATAATCTTATCGGCTTGCAGGATAACGTCAAGGTTGTGCTCGATCATAACGACGGTGTTTCCCTGATCAATCAGGCGGTGGATAACCTGCATGAGCTGCTTAACGTCTGCAAAATGTAAGCCCGTTGTCGGCTCGTCCAAGATATAGAGGGTCTTGCCCGTAGAGCGCTTGGCAAGCTCGTTTGCAAGTTTTACACGCTGGGCTTCTCCTCCTGAAAGGGTAAGCGCCGATTGGCCAAGCTTTATATAACCCAAGCCTACCGATAAGAGGGTTTGAAGTTTTCGGGCAATGTGAGGAATGGGAGCAAAGAATTCCGAAGCTTCCTCGATGGTCATATCCAAAACGTCGGCAATGTTTTTGCCCTTATAGCGGACATCGAGGGTTTCCTTGTTAAACCTCTTCCCTCGGCAAACATCGCAGGCTATATAAACATCGGGCAAAAAGTTCATCTCGATTGTGAGGGTTCCGTCCCCCTGACAATGCTCGCACCTTCCGCCCCGCACATTAAATGAAAAGCGGCCGGGCTTATAACCTCTCGCCTTCGATTCGGGAAGGCTTGCAAAGAGATCCCTTATCCCCGTAAAAACTCCTACATAGGTTGCCGGGTTTGAGCGGGGCGTTCTTCCGATGGGGCTTTGATCGATATTGATAACCTTGTCTATGTGTTCAAGGCCGCTCAGTCTTTTATAGGCCCCTTCAGGAAGGGAGGAGCGCATAATCTTGTTTGAAACGGCAGGGTAAAGTACATCGGTCAACAGGGTGGACTTCCCCGAACCCGAAACTCCGGTGATGCAGGTAAAGGCTCCCAGAGGAATTTTTATCGAAACGTCTTTTAGGTTATGCTCACTCACGCCTGAAAGCACCAAGGCCTTTCCGTTGCCCTCACGCCTTTTTTCGGGGATATCCATTTTAAGGGTTCCTGCAAGATATTGACCGGTTAAACTGTTTTTTACCCTCGCTACTTCCTCAGGCGAGCCTTGCGCCGTAATGTTTCCGCCGTGAACGCCTGCCCCGGGGCCTAGGTCTACAATGTAGTCGGCCGTGCGGAGAGTCTGCTCGTCATGTTCTACAACGATGAGGGTGTTCCCCAAATTGCGCAAATATAAAAGAGTGTCGATAAGGCGCTGGTTATCCCTTTGATGAAGTCCTATCGAAGGCTCATCCAAAATATAAAGAACGCCTATCAAGCTTGAACCTATCTGGGTCGCAAGCCTTATGCGCTGAGCTTCCCCTCCCGAAAGGGTTGCGGCCTTTCTTTCGAGGGTCAGGTAATCGAGGCCGACGTTTTTCATAAACTCCAAACGGGCCTTAATTTCTTTTAAGATTTGAAAGGCTATGTGTTCTTCCGTTTCGGAAAGTTTTAGTTTTTCAAAGAAGCTGATAGAATCCCCGACCGAAAGGCAGGTGAGCTCATGAATGTTTTTATTGCCCACCGTTACGGCCAGCACCTCGGGCTTAAGCCTCATCCCTCCGCAGGTTTTGCAGGGTTTTATCGACATAAACTTTTCGTAGTACTCCCTGACAGAGGCCGAGTAGGATTCGTTATACTTCCTATTCATGTCGGCCATTATGCCGGGCCAGGGGCGGTTATAAGAGTACTTGCCTGTTCCGCTTTTGGCCGTGTACGAAAACTGAATCTTCGTGTCGCCCGAGCCCTCCCAAATGATAGTTTGAATTTTTTTGGGGAGCTTGTTTAGAGGCGTATCAAGGGAAAAGCCGTATTGGGCCGCGAGGGCTTCAAAGCGCACCCTGTTCCAATCCGATTCGGGGTTATACGGAACAAAGACGCCCTCATTGAACGAAAGGCCCTTATCGGGGGCTATGAGGTCTTGGTCAAAGTGCTGGGTCACTCCGAGGCCGGTACACTCCGGGCAGGCCCCTATCGGGTTATTAAAAGAAAAAAGGCGGGGCTGTAATTCGGGCATCGAAATTCCGCAGTCAGAGCAGGCATTTTTTTGCGAAAAGAAAACCTCGATTACAGGGGAATCCTTGGTGTCCTGCCTTGTAGCAAGAAGGGTTCCGCCCGAACTTTCCAAGGCAGTTTCCACGGATTCGGAAAGGCGTTTTCTTACATCGCCCGACAGTTGAATTCGGTCTACGATTATTTCGATTGTGTGCTTTTTTTGCTTATCGAGCTTTATTCCGTCTTCAAGGTTTACGAGGAGGCCGTCGATGCGGGCACGCACAAAGCCTGCGGCAATCGCATCGCTTACAATCTTTTGGTGTTCTCCCTTTTTTCCCTTTATGATGGGAGCCAGAATCTGAACGCGGGTTCCTTCAGGCCAGGCCATAATGGTGTCTATAATCTGGTCAACCGTCTGCTCCTTAATCTCCTTTCCGCAAGAAGGACAGTGGGCGTGCCCCGTACGGGCAAAAAGGAGGCGGTAGTAGTCGTAAATTTCCGTTACCGTGCCGACCGTGGAGCGGGGGTTACGGTGAGTGGTTTTTTGTTCGATAGAAATAGCGGGAGAAAGCCCCTCAATGTAGTCCACATCGGGCTTATCCATCCTGCCTAAAAACTGCCTTGCATACGCCGAAAGGGACTCGACATAGCGGCGCTGCCCCTCGGCAAAGATGGTATCAAAGGCGAGCGAGCTTTTGCCCGAACCTGAAAGGCCCGATATAACGATGAGCTTATCGCGAGGAAGCTCCACATCAATGTTTTTTAAGTTATGTTCACGGGCACCCTTTACGATGAGCTTATTTAGGTGTCCGCCATGATTTTGATTATTCATAAGAAGATATTATACAAAAAAAAACGGCTTTTGGGAATAAGGAGAAAATACTGAAAATTCTTAAAAATTTATACTAGTTACCATGTAACTATTAAAACTTGCAATTATTTACATGGAAAGCTTCATACATATTTTTCAATTCACATATTAAACATTACTTTACCTGAGGGAGGAACTACATGAAAAAAAGGTTTTCAATGCGGAATAAGCTATTGATTATATTCGGTACTTTGATTTTTGCGGCAGGTTTTACGCTGGGTGTTTTAGGAGTACGAACAGCCCGAAAAACTGTAACTGAAAAGGTGGAGATTCACCTTAAAGATAAGGCTGCCGATACGGCTGAAATTATTGACGGAAGGGTTACGGCTTTTTTCCAATTTTTGGAAGGGATAGCCCGTATGCCTGTCTTAACCGATAAAACCGTGCCCTATGCAGAAAAAGCTGCAGTATTGGACAAAGAAGCATCTTTTAATAAAAGGTTGGATCAACTCAATTTGTACGACCTTTCAGGAACACGTACTGCAAATGACGGACAAGTTATATCGGTAAAAGACCGTGAATGGTTTAAATCAGCTGCAAGCGGAAAACGTTTTGCTTCAGAACCTCTTTTATCCCGTTCCCTTAACAAATTTGTACTTGTATTTGCTGTTCCTGTATACGATAAAGATCGAACTGTTACAGGTGTATTAAACTGCGCAATCGGAGCCGAACACCTATCCGATGATATTAATGATATTATCGTCGGAGAAACAGGAAACTGTTATATTTTAGGCCGCTCCGGAACAACAATAGCACATAAAGATTTTAATTTGGTAAATTCTCAGGATAATATTTTAAATAATGCAAAAACAAACCCTGAATTGACTTCATTAGCCAAATTTACGCAAAAAGCTTTGGACAGCACAAAAAGTGAAATAGGTTTTTATAAATATGATGGAACAACCTATATAGCATCTTATGCAAAGATGAGTAATACCGACTGGACTGTTGTTATTAGAGCCCCGATGAAACAGTTTATGGGAAGTATTGATACTCTGAGAAACAGAATGCTTTTTATAGGTTTTAGTATCTTAGCGGTAAGCTTAGTTATACTTTTCATTACATCCTATAAAATGATCAAGCCTATAAATGTTGTAGTTTCCGCCCTCAAGGATATTGCCCAAGGTGAAGGAGATTTGACCGTCCGTCTGCCCTTGGTCGGAAATGATGAGGTAACGGATCTATCCGAATACTTCAATCAAACAATCGAAAAAATAGGCTCTTCAATTAAAGTCGTAGGAAAAAACAGTGCCGAGATGACAAACACAGGTTCGGAGCTTGTAAGCAATATGACGGAAACAGCCAGCGCCGTGCATGAGATAAGCGCAAACATTGACGGAGTAAAAAAACAGGCTCTTACACAAGCTGCAAGCGTCAGTGAAACGGCAGCTACCGTAGAACAGATTATCCGGACTATAAAAAATCTTAACGGAAGTATCGAAAATCAGGCAGCAAGCGTTGCAGAATCTTCCTCAGCTATCGAACAGATGGTAGGCAATATCGCCTCAATCACTCAAACTCTGGATAAAACAAATGATGTTATAAAGACACTCGCTTCAGCCACCGCTGACGGAAAGGAAACCGTTGCGGGAGCAAACAGTGTAACTCAACGAATAGCCGAAGAATCGGGCGGGCTTTTGGAAGCCAGCAATGTTATTCAGCATATTGCAAGTCAGACAAACCTATTGGCTATGAATGCGGCCATTGAAGCCGCCCATGCAGGTGAGGCAGGAAAGGGTTTTGCCGTTGTTGCCGACGAAATACGTAAACTTGCAGAAGAATCCAGCACTCAAGGAAAAACTATCACCTCAACCCTAAAAGTACTGTCGGGAGAAATTGAAATGCTTTCGGCTGCTGCAAAGACGGCAGAGGATAAGTTCAATACTATTTTCAACCTATCCGACCAAGTAAAAACAATGAGTCAAAATTTGATGGATGCTATGCGGGAACAAGAAAACGGCAGCAAGGAAGTACTCAGCGCAATCCGTGATATCAATATGGTAACCAATCAGGTAAATGACGGATCTGCTGAAATGCTTAGGGGCGGTGAAAATGTTGCAATCGAAATGCAAAAACTAGATTCACTTACCCGCATTATAACGGACAGCATGAATGAAATGGCCGCCGGCGCAATTCAGATAAGCAATGCCGTACAGGATGTAAGTGAAATTACCCAAAAGAATAAGCGGAACATCGACAGCCTATCGACGGAGGTAGGAAAGTTTAAGGTTTAAGTTAACCGCAAGGGACCGTCATCCCCTTGCTCCGGAAAGTTCCAAATAGATTTGATCGGCGAGGCCGAAGCCGGCGTTTTTAGTCATGCTGCGGCCGAGCTCATCATACATCATGTCTTGGTACATCTTTCCGGCAAAGGATTCATCCCCTGCAAGGGTTTTACCCGACAAGGTGCTGCGCATCGAATCAAGCATTATTTTTACAAAGTAGGATTCAAATTCAAGGGCCTGCTCGTAAAGCTTACTCGTTCTGTCAATCGAGTATTTTGAATGAACCGTTTCACCCGACTTTCCGAAGGAGGAAGCCACACCTTGAACCTCCCTGTGCGTATCGGCCGGAACCGGATTTTCTATCTTCATGGATTTTAAAATATCTCCCGGAAGGCGGGTATCAAAGAGCTGTCCTGTTTTTAGGCCTGAGACGGAAGCGGAGCTTTCTCCCTGAATATTAGAAATAACGGAAGAAGCTCTTTCGGAACCTCTCAAAGATTCAAGCATTTGAGTAAAATTTTGTTGAGATTTTACGGAAGACGGAATTTCTTTTTTATTTATCAAAGAATTTTTTACGTCTTCCCTTCCCGTTTGATTTATTTGTATTTTGTTTACTTCCATCTTCTGCCCTCCCAAGCCTTAACTAAAAATTATTTTTAAGTCAAACTTATCGTTTTAAACTTACTGCAGTGCCGAGCATATTGTCGCTTGTCTGGATAGCCTTTGAATTGAACTCATAAGCTCTTTGGGCAACAATCATGTTTACCATCTCGCTTACGGTTGAAACGTTTGACATTTCCAAAAACTTGTGCTCGGTTCTTCCGAACCCGCTAAAGCCGGGGCGCCCCGGAATAGCTGCACCTGAGGCCGGGGTCTGCCTAAAAAGGTTTGTACCCTCGGCCGAAAGACCTGCATTATTTTGAAAGCGGTAAAGCTCTATCTGACCTACTTCGATCGGATCGTCTATGTCGCCGACCTTAACGGTAACACGGCCGTCTCTGCTGACGGTAATCGTGTTCTCCCTATAACCTTCGGGGAAGATGATTTCGGGCAAAACGCGCAAACCGTTTGAAGTCACAAGCTGGCGGTCTCTATCAATCTTAAAAGAACCGTCCCTTGTGTAAGCATAGGTTCCGTCATATTGAAGAACTCTAAAAAAACCTTCTCCCTGAATTGCAATATCGCTTGTTACTCCGGTGTTCTGTAAGGAACCCTGTTCAAATATTCTTTGGGTGGCGGCAAGCCTTGCACCATGTCCCATCTGAACTCCTACCGGTGTAATTGTGTCTTCGGTAGCAGGGGTTCCTGCCGTCCTTACCGTCTGATAGATGAGGTCTTCAAATTCAGCCCTCTGCTTTTTAAAGCCGCTTGTGTTTACGTTTGCCAAGTTGTTTGCAACCGTGTCGATATTTGCCTGCTGAGTGTTCATGCCTGTTGCGGCTGTCCATAAACTTCTAACCATAATTTACCTCCTATCTATCTTTTAACTGCTTCGTTCCATAGTTTGGCCATCATCGTATCTTCGGCCTGAATGGATTTTTGATTGGCCTCATAGGCCCTGTTTACTTCTATCATCCTAACCATTTCGTTGACTACATTTACATTGGATGCCTCGATAAAGCCCTGCACCACAACGGGACGCGACGGGCCTTCGGCAGCAATGGCCTTACCGGAAAGAGGCGTGTCCAGGTAAAAGCTTGATCCGTTTTTGCTCAAATATCTTTCGTTTTCAAATTCAACTATTTTTAAGCGGTCCAAATAAACGGAATCGCTTTCCGGTTGGGTAATGGGGCGTATATAGATTTGTCCGTCTTGGTTAATCTTATATTCCATATCCTGTAAAAAGATGCGGCCGTTTTCTCCCATAACCGGATAGCCTTCCTTGGTCATAAGATAGCCTTCAACTCCGACCATGAAGTTTCCATTGCGGGTATATTTTTCGCCGTAAGGTGTTTCAACGGCAAAAAAGCCCTGCCCTTCCAAGGCCAAATCGGCCGGAGAGCTTGTCTGCTTTAAGGAGCCTTGCTCAAACTCGGTAAAAATCTCGTTAGTTTCAACACCGAGACCTAACTTTCCTATAATTGGAGCTATGTCTGATGAGCCGAAGGGATTTTTTATAACTCCGTCATCGTTCAGCCTTCTTAAAAGCAATTCGGGAAAAGACTTTTGAACAGAAACATCCCTTTTAAAACTAGTCGTATCCAAGTTAGCCAAATTGTTTGAAATAACATCCAGCTGACGCTGCTGAGCCAGCATTCCGCTCGCCGCAGTATACCAACCTCTTACCATATAACCACCTCTATAAAAACTTTTTGCAAGGATTATAAAATCCTGAAAAAAGTTTTTTCAAGTAGTTTTGCATAGCAAAACTACATACAATATCACGATGTTTTGTGCTTTGCACAAAACTCGTAGATGAACAGAGAGGCTGAATTTCTGCCGAACTGTTCATCATACCTCTTACTATACGATTTTACCTTTTACTATATGATTTTCGGCATACTAAAATTTTCTTTTAGGAAAATATTTATCTAAAAAAAAATCACAACTTTTTTCTTAAGTCTTTTTTTAGTTCTCCGATAAAAGAACTAAGCACAGCTTAAATTTTAATGTGCTTCCGTCTTCTGCGGAACGACAGAGGATCCGGAAATGACATATCGGCAGGGATGCCGCGGGAATTAATAATTGCCGAAAATCACCAAAGGAGTAGGAATATGATCATTAATCACAACATGAGCGCTATGTTTTCACAGAGGACATTGGGACATACCCATTTAATGAACCAAAAAAACATAGAAAAACTTTCTTCAGGTTTACGTATTAACCGAGCGGGCGATGATGCATCCGGTTTGGCCGTATCAGAAAAAATGAGAAGCCAGATTCGCGGTTTGAACCAAGCAAGTGCCAACGCACAAAACGGCATTTCTTTTATTCAAGTTGCGGAAGCCTTCCTTCAGGAAACTACAGATGTTATTCAGAGAATCCGCGAGCTCAGCGTTCAGTCTTCCAACGGTATTTACTCGGCAGAAGACCGCTTGTACATTCAGGTTGAAGTATCTCAGCTCATCGCTGAAGTAGACCGAATCGCAAGCCACGCACAGTTTAACGGTATGAATATGCTTACCGGAAGATTTGCTCAAGAAACCGGAGAAAATACTGTTACTGCTTCTATGTGGTTCCACATCGGTGCCAACATGGATCAGAGAACAAGAGCTTACATTGGAACAATGACAGCTAAGGCTCTCGGCGTTCGCAATGTCGGAGATGAATCGATTATGACTATCGAGACACCCGAAAAAGCTAACCGCGCTATCGGTACCCTTGATGAAGCCATCAAGAAGATCAACAAGCAGAGAGCCGACCTTGGTGCATACCAGAACAGACTCGAACTCACTGTTGTAGGTATCAATATCGCAGCAGAAAACCTCCAAGCCTCCGAATCACGAATCCGTGACGTAGATATGGCTAAGGAGATGGTAGACTATACCAAAAACCAGATTCTCACACAGTCCGGTACAGCAATGCTTGCACAGGCAAATCAGGCAACTCAGAGTGTCATGACCTTGTTAAGGTAAGCTGTAAACAGTTTGACGGAAAAGCGGTTCTAAAAAGAACCGCTTTTTTATTTGTTGTTTATTCTTTTTATTTTTAGTATAATAATAAATCAACTTCAAACTGACTTTATAAAAATTTTAAAATGAAAAAACTAACCGATAAATGGCGAAAAATAATTACTATAGGCTCAATAATTTTTCTTTTTTGTTTGAGTATCTTCCTATATTTTTTTTGGGGCAGGCCTCTTATAAATTTTCTTATGGATGCAGAAAAGGTTCATGCCTATGTTGACTCTCATCCTTTTTCAAGCCGCATATTTTTTACGGCTGCCGTTTTTTTGCAAGTGGTATTTGCGGTGATTCCGGGAGGCCCTTTCGAAATAGGAGCGGGCTATGCTTTTGGAGCTGTAGAGGGAGCCTTAGTATCATTGGCAGGAATAGCAGCCGCAAGTATCTTAATTTTTTTATTTGTAAAAAAATTCGGCAGAGCGGCAATAGAAATTTTCTTTTCTCCCGAAAAAATAGAATCAATAAAAATATTTAAAAACAAAAAAAGGCTCCACCTGATTGTCTTTATCGTTTTTTTAATTCCGGGAACACCTAAGGACTTATTAACCTACATGGCAGGCCTTACACCCATACGCTTAAGCGAATGGCTAATCCTAAGTACCCTCGCCCGTTTTCCTGCTATATTAGCATCAACCATAGCAGGAAAAAGTTTAGCACAAAAAAATACGGGACTTGCAATCACCGTATTTCTTATAGGAAGTATAGCATCCTTTGCAGGGGTTTTAATTTTCAACAAACTCAATAGCCGTAAAAAAGGCTGAGCTCTTTCACGGCTATTTAAGTTTTATTTTAAGCGATTAAAAAATCTTTAAAAAATATCAGACCTTGGGAAAGCCGTGCTTTTCGCCCCAGCCGAAGGGATCAAGTCTCCATTCAGCCAAGCTCTTTTTATTTTCTTCGCTTATATAGTTTTGCTTTACGGCCTCATCCAGCATAATATCGTAGTTTAAAATAGTAGCCGGAATACACGGAGGATTAAGTTCTGCAAAGGCTTTTTCGGCTTCTGCAAATCCGTAAGAAAAAATGGCAAAACAAAAGGGAACCTTTCCGTTTGCATTGCGCACAGCCTCAACGGCCTTTATGGAGCTTCCACCTGTCGAAATTAAATCTTCAACCACAAGGACACCGGCACCCTTATAATCGGGATCGGCTCCCAAGCCCTCAATTTGATTTTTTAAACCGTGATCTTTTCCGCCTGAGCGCACATAGGAAACGCTTTTTTGTAAGAGGTCGCCTAAGCTTACGGAATGAGGGATACCTGCAGTAGCTGTTCCTGCAAGCCATTCGGGATCGAAGCCGACAGCTTTTAAGAGTTCTGCAAAGGCTTCGGCTATAGCGCGGCGCATTTCAGGCTTGGCCAAAAAGCGGCGGTTGTCGTTATAAATGGGCATCCTATAACCTGATGCCCAAGTAAAGGGGGCATTAGGAGAGAGCTTTAAGGCGCCAAGCTCAAAAGCGGTTTTGGCAAGAAGGGGCCCGTATTTTGTTTGAACCTCTTTGATTTTTTGTTCATCTTTGTGCATTAAATTTTCCTTTAAATGGTTTTATAGTATTCGTAGATGGCCTGCGTTCCTTTTTCGGCATAGCCTTCTTCATTCATCTTGTTAAAGAAATTTTGTGCAAGCTCTAAAACAGGAATGTGAAGTTTTAGCTCTTTTGCAACATTTAAGGTTATATTTAAATCCTTTAAAAAGTGCTTAATGTAAAAGCCGGGAGCAAAATCCTTTTGAAGCATCTTAGGCCCGTTGTTTAAAATCTGCCAGCTTCCGGCAGCTCCGCCTCCGATGGCCGAAAGCATTTTTTGGGGATCAAGGCCTGCGGCTTCCGCATAGCAGACGGCTTCGACCGCACCGAAAAGGTTTGCGGCAACGGCTATTTGGTTTGCCATCTTGGTGTGCTGCCCTGCGCCTGCACCGCCCTGCAATGCCCAAGTTTTTCCCATGCAGGCAAAAAAGGGATCAAGCTCTTTAAAGGCAGCTTCATCTCCTCCGGCCATAATCGAAAGGGTTCCGTTTTTAGCCCCTATGTCTCCGCCCGAAACGGGAGCATCTACCGAAAAACATTCTTTTTTCTTTGCCTCATCATAAATCTTTTTTGCCAAGATCGGGCTTGAAGTCGTCATATCTACAAAGATTGTTCCGGGCTTTGCAGTCTTTAATAAGCCCTTTTCTCCGAAATATGTTTGTTCAACATCTTGCGGATAGCCGACAATGGTAAAGATGATTTTACAGTTGGGAGCAAGACTTGCAGGGTCATCATACCAAAGAGCACCTTTTGAAAGAATCTCTTCGGCGGATTTTTTTGTACGCGTAAAAACGTGCATCTTAGCTCCGGCCGACCTTAATCTTTCGGCCATGCTTTTTCCCATAACACCGAGGCCTATAAAGCCTACATCACAATTTTCTACTTTCATAATAAATTCCTTAATTTATAAAATCTATTTTTTCTTATAACAAATCCAATAAAAAGTTCCGACAAAAAAGGCTCCGCCTATTATGTTTCCGAGAGTAACGGGAATTAAATTGTTTACAAAAAAGGCAGCCCAATTTATATTTGCAAGAGCTTCGGCGGAAAGACCTGAGGCAGCCGCATAGGCCGGAACGCTTTTCGCTAAAATACCTGCAGGGATATAGTACATGTTTGCAACACTGTGTTCAAAACCCGAAGTTATAAAAAGCCAAATCGGAAAAAAAGCGGCAAGGAGCTTTCCCGTCATATCCTTAGCCCCGTAACAAAGCCAGACGGCAAGGCAGACTAACCAGTTACACATAATGCCTAAAAAAACAGCCTGTACAAACGAAAGAGAAACCTTCCCGTAAGCGATTTTTACCGTAATCCCGCCCAAAAGGCTTCCGCCGCTTGAAAGCTGTCCGCTTTTTACAATTAAAAAGGCAAGAAAAACAGAGCCGATAAAATTCCCAACATAAACTGCAAGCCAGTTTTTCAGCATTGCCGAAACTTTCACCTTTTTTTCTAAAACGCCGGCAATTATCAGGTTGTTTCCCGTAAAGAGCTCGGCCCCTGCAAGGAGGACAAGCATAAGCCCTACAGGAAAGATAAGGCCTGCAACAAATTTGCCAAGGCCGTAAGTTTCAGGCTTGGCAAAGAGCCCGAAGGCCGCCATATTAGAGCCTTCCGAAGCAAAGGCAATAAAAACACCTGCCAAAAAACCTAAGCAAATCAGCTTCCACATAGGGGTCGAAGCCTTTGCAATCCCTTTTTGCACCGTAACTTCCAAGATCTCGGCCGGATCACAATACATTTTTTCAGACATACACTCACCTCCAATAAGCCGATTATATCATAGAATAGGGTATTTTTCAATTATAAATACAAATTTTGATACCTTGACATCTTCTTTATAAAAGTATACAATCGGTTTAAATAACGGTTTCGGTCTTGGTGCCCCTTTTAGCTAAGGGGTGAAAAGGGAATCAGGTGAAAGTTCTGAGCAGTCCGGCTGACGTAAGTGAGAGAGTTGTTTTTCAAGCATGCCACTGGGATTATCCCGGGAAGGCGAAAATCAATTATGACCTCCGAGCCGTAAGACCTGCCAATGACTATGAGGGTAAAATACAAGTTTTGCCCGTGCTGTACTCTGCTTGGACTCATGAGTCGCAGCAAAATTTATCGTGTTAATCATATTTATTTCCTCTATTGCTCCTTGGGCTGTTAGTGAAGATTTTGTCAAGTTTTCTTCGTTTTGGCCTTGAGTACACCTGATTGATACCCTTGGGTGTACATTTTGAGGAACCCTAAATCCCTTTGCGGACCGAAATCGTTTTTCTTTTTTAAGCTGAAATTCCAATTTTTCCCCCTAAATAACTTTCACAAACAAGGCTTTTAATGTATAATTCCTAATAAACTTTTTAAGAGGAAATTTATGGCGAGTACATACGAAAAACTTTTAAGTACAATAACCGAAGCCGCAAATACGGTGGGTTTGGCAGAGGACGATTATATAACCCTTTTAAACCCCGAAAGAGAAATGCATGTTTCGATACCGGTAAAAATGGATAACGGAAAAATCAGGGTTTTTAACGGATACAGGGTTCAACATTCTACATTAAGAGGCCCTGCAAAGGGGGGAATAAGATTTCATCAAGATGTAAATATCGATGAGGTACGCTCCCTTGCAGCATGGATGACCTTTAAATGTGCCGTTGCCGACATTCCCTATGGCGGCGGAAAAGGAGGCATCTGTGTAGATCCTTCTCATCTTTCCGAAACGGAACTTGAAAAGCTGACAAGGGGCTACACAAGGAGGATTGCTTCTTTTATAGGGCCTAAGACGGATATACCTGCTCCGGATGTCGGAACAAATGCAAGAGTAATGGCCTGGATAGTCGATACCTACAGCAGCTATGCAGGGGATTTCACACCCGCAGTCGTTACAGGAAAACCTCTTCCTCTCGGAGGTTCTAAGGGAAGAGTAGAAGCCACAGGCCGGGGAGTTCTCTTTGCGGCAAGGGAAATTTTAAAAAAACTAAATAAAAACTTAAAAAGCCAAAGTGTAGTCATTCAAGGTCTTGGAAATGTAGGCGGCGTTACGGCAGATCTTTTTTATAAAGACGGAGCGAAGGTAATCGCAGTAAGCGATGTAAGCGGAGCCGTATATAACGAAAAGGGCTTAAACATCCGGCTTATAATGGAACATGTAAAAAAAGGACAGCTTCTTAAATCTTTTGAAGGCGATTTTAAAAGAATAAGCAATGAAGAACTATTGGAGCTTAAAACCGATATCTTGATTCCGGCTGCCCTCGAAAATCAAATTACCGAAAAAAATGCATCAAATATTAAGGCTTCCATAATAATCGAAGCCGCAAACGGCCCCGTAACTCCCGAAGCCGATAGGATTCTCGAAAAAAAGAATATTATAAGTGTGCCCGATGTTCTTGCCAATTCCGGAGGCGTCATAGTCTCATATTTTGAATGGGTACAAAACCTGCAAGGTTTTTATTGGACAGAAGAAGAGGTCAACAGGCGCCTCGAAGATAAGATGATTGAAGCCTTTAGACTGGTATGGGACGTAAAAGAGACCTATAAGGTAAGTATGAGAAAGGCTGCCTATATTAAGGCCTTAAAAGAGCTTGTAGAAACCCAAAAGGCCTTGAATATAATTTAAAGCTTGTCTATCAGCATTGAACACTTGCCTGACGGAATCGGTAGGGTCTTTTTCTTTTCGTTTAAGATGTTTATGGTAAAATAATAAAGCTTTTCGCTTTCCATGTGGATTTCCCAGCCCCTCTGACTCTTGGACGAAAGAATGGTGATCAGGTTCCGTTTAAGGCTTAAATTTTCTATGCCCATTACCTCAAGGTTAGGAACCGTCCAGTTTACCGTCTTACGCGGAAGGCTTATGGAAAGGCCGATAACGTTTTCTATCATTAAACTGATTGTAGAAAGACCTACGCTTACCAGATACTGCTTACGCGGAAAGGCCGGTTTTCCCTTCCACTGGGCAGGGCCTTCCTTGACGGGAGAATAGGCCTCCCATAAAAAGCCTTGTTTTTTTGAATTTCCTGCGGGAGATAGGGTTTCAAGCACATAGTAAAGGTGCCTTATAACGCACTCTCTTGCTATCTCCCAGCGGTTATACTTTTCCAAGCCCTTTACAACAACAAAATTCAAAATAGGGAAGACGCTGCCGCAGGCACCGTTTCCGTTTTCGTCATATTCAGGCTCATCGGCTGCAAGGCTTGGAAAGGGATGATCAACCCCGAAGGTTTTAGGATTGGATAGGTGCTCCACCAAAAGAGCAGCCTTATCCTCGTTGGGAATCTCGGCAAGCATGGGCCAAAAACCTGCAAGGGTCTTTTTCTTTATCTGATTACCCTCAGCATCAAGATCATAATAAAAACCGTCCTCTTCATTCCACATCATGGAGTTGATTCTGGTTTTTATGGTAAAATACATCCTCTTGTATTGAAAATCAATTTCCTTATCGTTTAGTATATCGCCCAAGGCAGACATATAAAGGGCATTTACGGCTAGGGCCGAATTAAAATCGGTTAAAAAAACGGAATCTTTTCGCGGCGTATTAGGCATATTGACTGTCTCAAGAGGACTTTTATAAAGGCCGTTATCCGACTTAAACATTTTTTCGATCCAGTCCATGTACTTGATCAAAACAGGCATAATATCCTTTACACGCTTCTTGTTTCCCGTCTTATGATAAATATTGTACTCAGCCCATGCAAATAAGGGCATACCCAGCCCTTCAGGATTATCCCTCTTTAAAACGGGTTCCTTTGTATCAAAATCATATCTATTGCGTATAGCTCCGTTTTCTTCCTGCCTGTCATAAAAAAAGTCAAGAGCAGAATTCGGTGTATAATTCTTATTTGAATAAACAAAGAAAAAAGAGGAAAATATAGTTTCATATTGATTTAAAAAATTACCGTCCGCTTCGGGATAAATAAAAAAACCCTCGGTACCTTGTTTACCATCGCCTGCTGAATGCCAAAAATCATGAACCAAAGCCCATGTTCTATCGTAAATGTCCACGAAATCTTGATCGTAAAAATGAACGCGCGGAAAATCTCTTTTATTCACCTTAACTCCTTATTTTTTTTGCAAGACACTATATAGTATACCATATTTTTACAAAAAAGGATAGTTTTTTAGCAATATTTATAAAAAAAGTTTTAAGCCGGAAAAAAGACTCCGCTTTTATTCATTATCGGCATCAGAGGTTTCTTCTTTTTCCTCGGCAGAGCCGGAATTTTCACTTGAGGCACCGGCTTCAGTCTTAGCTCCGTCTTCGGTACCCTCTTGGACAGAAGGTTGAACGGGTGCGGGTTCAGGAGGGCGGCCTAAAAAGAGAACTATATCTTCATCATCTTTTTTGTGCTTCATTTTTAACAAAAGAGTACGGGTTCTTTCATCATAAACATAGCCGGAGGAATTATAAATCTCAAATCTAGGGTCGGTTCTAAAATCGATTCCATGGATCTGTATCCTGTAAAAGGGGCGGATCCCCCTTATAATCAGGTAATGGGTATCTCCTGCCTTAGCCGAAATTCTAAAGCTGAATATTTTTGAATCGTTTTTAAGCACGTTTATCCCAAGGGCCGATGTCCAAGCCCAAATACCGGGTTCAGCCTTTAAAGCCAAAGACTCTTCATGTGGATAGCAGGGATTATCCTTAATGGCGGCCGGATATAGCTTTTCAGCATGGAGGATTAAGGCATCATTAGCCATAAGCCCCAACTTCTTTGCCTTATCGCCTTGAATATCAAAGGAGGCCGGTAAACTTGAAGAATTTCCTCCAAGGGAAAAGATAGAAGAATACAGGGCCTGCCCCACAGCCTTCCATGCTCCCTTATCGGGATACGAACTTCCATAACGGATTAAAACGGATGCTGTTTTCAAAGTTTTTTCGGTATCTATGGTCTTTTTATCTGAGGATATAAATATACCCTCGTCAATAGAAATTAAAGAATCTTTTAATACCGCTTCATATTTTTCGGAATCTTCAATAAAAAGATTTTGTTTATTAGGAAAATAAAGAGCATAATCCATTGCAGCTTCCAACAAGCCTGCGGCAAAAAAAGAGTTTAAGTCCTCCTGCTTTGCGTTAGAAGCTATCTTTTCCAAGGCAGGAATTAGATTTACCCTTGAGTTGTTTATCAAAAAAGGAATAATAGAGTCCCTGTCAAATACTGAAATTTCAGCCATTGCTATACTTGATTCAATGCCGGTTAACAGCTTTTTATGGTAAACTGCAAGGCTTTTATCGTTTTGCACAAGGTTATCATAAAAGGTACTTGATATATAGGTTCGCTTTTCTTTAGGCAAAAGAGAAGACGGAGCAGATACAAGAGCTCTTGCATATTCGCCCTTAAAGGCTTTTTCGGCTACATATGCCGTCAAAAGTTCTTCGTTATAATTTTTTGCCGAAATCACACTTACAAAATAATCCAAGGCCTTTTCTCTAAACAATTGCTTGTTTTTTTGGTATTCTTCGTCACTTGCAATAGGGATACGCCTGATAGAATCAAAGTCCAAAGTTTCAGATTGAATATAGGTTTCATAAAAGGCTGTTTTTTTTGAACTTGAAAGAATAAGATGGGGGAGTTCCGATGTATCATCGGAATTTCCAAAGCCGTAGCCGCCTCTAAAAATAAACCTGTCTTTTCCATATCTTAAAAAGATTTGATCATCCTGACGTTCAAGACGGGCTGATTGAGTCAATTTCCAAGGAAAATAAACGGTCTCTATTCCGGACGGCATTGAAACGGAAATTTTTACCGTCTCAACCGTTTCCGAGAGGTATGAGGTAAAATCTATCGAAATATCGTTAGAACAAATAACACTAAAGGAGTCTTCGGTTTTTTTGTACTTTAAAACCTTTAGGCTAATATCTTCGTTATTGCTCGTTTTTGCAGTAATGGGGGTTTGATCTGTAATGTAAAAATCCAACCCGTTCGAGACTATATGGAGAGGTAAAAGAGGAGTTCTGTTTCCGCTTTCATCAACCTCATCCCGGCCGGAAACGGTCATGGCACCTATTGTATAATAAAAAGTCTTCCCAATGGTAAACTGAATAACAAAAATGCCGAAAATAATTAGTATATACAATATGGTTAAGGCAATCATCCTACTTGATTTGTGTTTCATAATGTTATAGTTTATATAAAGTAAGGAATAATTGCAATACTTATAAGGAGTTATTATGAAAATAACCAAGCAAATTTTTGTCTATTTTAGTTTTTTGATCGCTTTCTTCCTCGTTTTTTCGTGTAAGACTACCGAAGAAGCTGTGAAAGAGCCTGTAATTGAAGAAGCAAAAAAAACCGAACCGGAAAAGGCCGAAATCAAAGAAATCAAGCCCATAGTAATAAAACCTGCAACAGCAGAACCCAAAAAAGTTCAGCCTAAAAAAACGGCAAAAAAAAGCAGCTCAAATCCTAGAGACGAATTTACCGATAAGCTTACAGCACTTTTAAAGGATAATGATCTTGACGGTATCTTAAAATTAATAGACGAATCGGATCCTGAACTGACCAAGGATTTTAAGATACAATATCTAAAACTATCAATCCTCATTTCGATGAGAAAAACAAAGGAAGCGGAAACTTTTGCAAATGAACTTTCCAAGGCCTATCCCAATAATACCGACATCCTTTATGCCCAAGTTATGATGGCTCAAGCTGAAAACAATCTGCAAAAAAAAGATCAATATTTGAAAAAAATATTGACCATAAATCCTAAAGATTCAAGAGCCCTAACCGAGCAGGGATTGGATTTTTACTCAGCTAAAAGATACAATGATGCGAGAAGAAAATTTATAGAAGCTTATAAGGCAGATCCTAAATGTACTGAAGCCCTCATAGGTCTAGGCCGCATAAACTATCTTGACGGAAAACTTGAACAGGCAGAATCAAATTTAACGGCAGCCTTGGAGCAGGAACCGAATAATAGTATAGCTCTTGCAGAACTTGCCCGCATAAAATCCGAAACAAATAGAATGTATCAGGCCCTGCAGGATATAAATAAGGCAGCAGAGCTTGAACCAAATAACCCGAGTCATTGGAATGATATAGGTTCCTACAATCTTACAATAGGCCGAAAAGAAGAAGCAAAAAAAGCTTATAGCAAGGTGATAGAACTGACCCCCGATTCCTATGTAGCCTATATCTACCGTGCCGGTATAAACGATGAGCTCGGATATAAGGACGAGGCTCTGGCTGATTACATAAAGGTATGCAATCTTTACCCGCCCTATTACTTTGCATTGGAAGGAGCCGGTATCTTATTTTGGGAAAAAGGAGATTGGCTAAATGCAGGTACGGCTTTTGTAAAAGCCTTAAACAAGTCTCCGGCCTCCTATCAATATGCTCTTTTATATGCAATAAGCCTTTATAAACAAAACAAAAAATTGGATGCCAAAAAATTTATGCAAAACTATCTAAAAACCATTAACCGTACCGAAAAAGAAAACGAGTATTTTTTGTGCCGTCTTTTTATAGATTTTGCAGGCGACAGTGAGTTACTAAATAGGGCTACGGCTGAAGAAGACCTTGTCAAAAAAGGAAGAATGTTTTTTTACCTTGGAGAATTTTACAATCTGACAAAAAAATATACCCTGGCAGAAAAGTGCTATGTTCAGGTAACTTCGATAGAAAATCCGGCCTTTTTTGAATACCGCTTTGCAAAAAAAGCTATGGATGGATTTAACTCAAGCACAGGGAAATAGGCCAAAAATGCTTAAAGAAGACAAGGCTCAAGTGAGAAAACTCATAAAGGAGTATTTTAAAAGCCCGGAAGGAAAGGCTCTCATACAAAAAACAGAAGCGCAGCAAAACAGCAAGGACTATTGTAAGGCCTTTTTAAATAAAATACCTCAATACGTCACAGCTAAAACCGTTTTTGCCTATCATCCCATAAGCGGGGAATTCCCTACATTGGAGCTTTTAAGGCAGGCAGCAGAGGACAAAAAGACTATTGCCCTGCCCCTCGTTTTTGATAAGGACTTGATATTTAAAAAAATGGAATTTGGGAACGGTAAGATAGAACCGGTTGAAATCGGAGCCTTCGGCATTATGGAGCCCTCCAAAGAAGCCTTAACCATTTTTCCTCAAAGCCAAGAGGAAAAAAACTATCCTTTGGAGCTGCCTCTTTTAATCTTGGTTCCCGGAAGGGCTTTTTCAAAAAAGGGAGAGCGGATGGGCAGAGGCGGAGGTTTTTATGACAGATTTTTTGAAAAGATCTTTAACAGCGTAAAAAAAGAAGATGTTTGCCTTGCGGGTCTTTGTTTTTCGGGACAGATTTTAGATAAGATCCCGATGGGAGACTTTGACTACCCTGTAGACCTTGTTTTAACCGAATCCGAAGTTTTTATAAAATAAAAACATAAAAAAATTGCTATTTTCTATTGACATTTTATAAGAAATAGTGTATTATCCAAAGACTTCCTAATTGGAAGCATTCCCCTGTAGCTCAGTAGGCAGAGCAAGTGGCTGTTAACCACTGGGTCCGTGGTTCGAACCCGCGCGGGGGAGCTATTTGAATGACGGCTGACCTTTTGAAGGTCAGCTGATTTTTTAAAGGTAGGTGCGATATGTCAAGAGTATGTGAAATTTGCGGAAAAGGCTCTTTATCAGGTAACTCGGTAAGTAAGTCCAAAATTCACACAAAAAGAGTTTGGAAGCCCAATCTAGTGAATGTAAAAACAGAAATCGGCGGCAGAACTCTAACCATTAAAATGTGTTCTCGATGCTTAAAAAGCGATTACGTTACAAAAAAAGTTTAGTTTTTTCTTAATTTACTCCTTTTTATTTACATTTCGAGTTCGCTGAAAAGTGAACTCGATTTTTTTTACTTAGATATTATTTTGAATTCAACAGAATCTTATTCTCTGCAGAATTCTTAGCAAGCAAGTAAACACAATACTGATTCATGCTTACCCCTTCTTTTTTAGAATCTTCTGCAAGGGTTTTATGAAGTGTTTTCGGCAACCTCAGCTTAAATTGCCCTGAGTAAGAGTCTACATCATTGGGTTCATTTATTGGAAGTCCATCTTCAATAGCTGCAAATAACCATTCTTTTTTAGCATCCTCAGCGTTTGCCGCAACAGAAGCAAGCGAGGAGCCGCATGTAATGCAACCGGGAAGCTCAGGATAAGAAGCAATAAAACCATTTTCTTCTGTATCAGGAATAATTTCCAATCTATATGGCAATTTTATGTATTCTTCTAATGTTTTCATTTTTATTTCTCCTTTTGGTTACTTTCTTCCTCTTCTACAACTTCTTTTACCATCCGTACATAATCAGATTTTATGGGTTCATGGTTTGGAATTGTAATCGGATTACAGCCCTTCTTTCTAAAAGTATAATGACTGCTGCCTGAACGGGGAGCGGTCATTACATATCCATAAGCTTTCAAGACTTTTGCAAGTTCCGAAAAACGCATATTCTTATCAAGAGATTTTATCTTCTCAAGCAATTTCTCCCATTGAGCCATACTTATAGTATAAATGGTGTTATAAATGGCGTCAAGATGTAATTTATTTTATTATAAAACATACTACAATAATAGTATCTCCTACTTATACCTGTCACTCAAAGAATAACTGTTATCGGCGAGCATCTTATTTTCTTCCCTAGCCCTCTTACATTCGGCTTCAATATCGGCATCAAACCAAAGGTAGCCGAACATGGGGTCGTATAGGTTGTCCTGATATTTCATATTGAGCCAAGCAGGAAAGCAGATCCACTTCCAGGCCATAACACGGATTGTGTTTTTGTAATAAGAAGGAACCATCAAGGCTGCCTCATCGGCAATCTTTTCGATTTGGCGGTTTACGGCCGCTTTTTCAAAATAAGTAAGGGAATCGTCATTATATTTTTCTAAAAGAGCATCCATTTCGGGGTTGGAATAAGAGAAAAAATTTTCAAAAACCTTTTTATCCGCATATGAAGAATGAAAAAGAGTATAATTATTCGGTACCTGAACCGATGAAAGAGCCCCCCACCAGGCTTGAAAATCGCGAGAAGCTATCTTTTCCGTCATACCGCCCGAATAGTATTTAAAATCCAGCCTTATACCGGCTTTTAAGGCCTGACTATATAAAAAGCCGAAGACCCACCTCTCAGCTTCATCCTTATAAAGAATAACAAAACTCAGCTCCTGTCCCTCATTATTTACCAAAATGCCCGAAGAATTTAAGGATGTATATCCGGCCTCTGCAAAGAGTTCCATGGCCTTTTTAGGATCAAAGGAAGGCTTTTTTATTTCGGTATTATTAAAAACGGCATCCCCCCAGGTCTGACCAGTTCCTAGGGTATGAAGGCGGGTTCTTTGCCCTTCAAAGGCAGTATAAATAAGCCCTTCCATATCCAGAGCATAATACAGTCCCCTTCTAATCCTTACATCATCAAGAGGTTTGGAGGCAGTATTAAAAAAAAGACCTGCCGGGCCGTTTACGGGAACATAATAGCCCTTCCACAAATTTACAAAACCTTCCTGTACATTACTGCTGTCTTGAGCCCTGCCCCATTCTGCAGGATTATCCAAATGAATAATATCGAAGAGGCCGAGGAAAAATTTATTAAAGGCAGGAGACTTGCGCCCCACTATTATGCGGTAATAAATTTCGTCGAAGTTGGCTATGCCCTTAAAATGCGGATAGGCATGAGCCCACCAATTTTCTACCTTAGAAAATTTAAGGCCGTGACTGTAATCATATTCCGTCAAAATATAGGGGCCTGTGGTAGGTTCAACGATGCGGTTATACTCGGCGATCCAATCATCGGGCACCTCACCCTTATAAAAATGCTTGGCAATGGGTTTAAAATTGCTGCGGTCAATTAGTTCATATTCGGTGTAGGATTGGTCTCCTAAATATTGAACAGCAATACAAAAATCGTTTATTTTTTTTACAAAAAGATTGTTGTAATAATAATTTTTAATAGGATCGAATATTTTTTTCGACTGTAAAAATTTTAAGGCAAAGACCCAGTCATCTGCCGTACAGGGTTCACCGTCAGACCAGTACATTTTTTCATTAAGCTTGTAGTAGACGGTCTTATTTTCCATATCGACGGCCCAATGGGTTGCCGAGCAGGGCATAAAATCGAAATTTTCTAAAGAAACCCATAAAAGAGGCATCTGTGTATTAAACATCTTAACCGAATTCTCATCGGCACTAGGTCCTAGGTATCTAAAGGTATTAGGAATATCGTTTAAGTAGCCGTAAAATCGGCCGCCTTTTTTTAAGGCCTTGGAAGAATAATCTTTAGGAAAGGAGGTATACCATTTAAGGGTTTTATCGAGACCTTGGACAGTAAAATTTTCCACAAGAACCGGAGGACAAGAAAAATCGGGAAGATTTTTACTTTCCTCGGCTATAATTGCCTCATAGGCATCGCAGGCAGGCTGCTCCAAATATCCTGAAGGAGGAAGGATTTCGTTACATGAAAAAAACAAAAAAACCGTCAAAAAAAAAGCTGTTTTTAGCAGTGATTTAAAATATTTATTATAAGCCATTTTTATCTACCTAAAAAAATACAGGTGTCGGTACACCGGCACCTGTTTTAAGCGAACAAAGCACTCAAGCAAAAAAAATTATTAAACGAGATGGCAAGCACACATGTGTCCGCCGCCGATATCCTTAAGAACAGGCTTTTCCACAGAGCACTTATCAATCTTCTTTGTACAGTTTAGATGGAAGGGACAGCCCGGAGGCAGGTTAATCGGTGAAGGGATTTCACCTGTAAAGGGAATTCGCCTTTGTCTCTTTGACGGATCCGTATCCGGTATGGCCGCTATAAGGGCCTGAGTATAAGGATGAACAGGTTCCGAGTATATTGCAGAAGAGGTAGCAAGTTCCATAATAGAACCCAAATACATAACTGCAATTCTGTCGGACATGTGCCTAACAACGTTTAAGCCGTGAGAAATAAAGATAACCGTCAGCTTTCTTGTTTCCTGCATATCGAGAAGCAGGTTTAAAACCTGAGACTGAACGGAAACGTCCAAGGCGCTTACAGGTTCATCGCAAACTACAATTTTGGGGTCTACAGCCAAGGCGCGGGCAATAGCTATTCTCTGCCTTTGTCCGCCTGAAAATTCGTGCGGATATCTATAGTATGCATCTTCAGGAAGACCTACGTCCTTTAAAAGCTGCAAAACTTTTGCTTTGCGCTCATCTGCAGTCATCTTTGTCTGTATAATTAAAGGCTCTTCGATTACGTAGCCTACGTTCATACGCGAATTCATAGACTCGGCAGGGTCTTGGAATATCATCTGAACATCGCTGCGGACGTCTTTTAATTTTTTTTCTTTAAGGTAGGTGATATCCCTGCCTTTATATTTTATTACACCGGAGGTAGGCTTATAAAGACGCATCATAGCGCGGCAAAGGGTGCTTTTACCGCAGCCTGTTTCCCCTACCAAACCGAGAGTTTCGCCTTCATAAACCGAAAGGCTTACACCGTTTAAGGCATGAACTACAGCCTTGCTGTACCTGCCTTGCGAAAACTCTTGTACTAAATTTTCAACTTCAAAAATAGGTTCTTTGCTCATTATATTTCCCTCGCTCTAAAACATCGGATTACATGATCCGTTTCAAATTCTTCAAGCTCCGGATTATTGGCTCGGCAATAATCGGTAGCATAACTGCAGCGCTCTGCAAAACGGCAGGTAGCGGGATATGCACGAGGAGCCGGAACGCTTCCTTCAATGTAGGGAAGACGGGTCTTAGGCTTTGAATCCAGCTTAGGCATTGAAGCAATTAAGCCCCTTGTATAAGGATGCCTCGGATTTTTAAATATGGTCTCTACAGGCCCTGTTTCAACAATTTGGCCTGCATACATAACGGCAACATGGTCGCTAACTTCGGCAACAACACCCATGTCGTGGGTAATATAAATAACACCCATATTGGTTTTTCGTTGTAACTCCTTTATTAGGGCCAAAATTTGAGCTTGAACTGTTACGTCCAAGGCGGTTGTCGGCTCATCTGCTATAAGAAGTTTAGGATGACCTGCCAGAGCCATGGCGATCATAACCCTCTGTCTCATTCCTCCCGACAGCTGGAAAGGATAGTTATTAAGGCGCTGTTCGGCAGAAGGAATTTCAACATCCTTTAAATATTTAAGAATATGAGCCGGCATTTCTTCTTTTTTAATATCCGGTCTATGAAGTTCCAAAACTTCGCCGACCTGCTTTTTTACCATGTGAACGGGATTTAAAGCCGTCATAGGTTCTTGGAATATCATAGCAATTGAAGAACCCCGAATCTGATACATTTCTTCGATAGGCAAATCAAGCAAATTACGCCCTTCAAATAATATCTTACCCTTCCTTATTTCACCGTAAGGATGCGGCAAAATTCTCATTATAGAAGATGCAGTAACACTCTTACCGCAGCCGGACTCTCCAACCAAGGAAATAGTCTGCCCTGCTTTTATACTAAAATTTATCCTATCCAAAACCTCAACATATCCGGCATCTGTAACAAAACCGGCAGAAAGGTCTTCAACTCTAAGAAGCTCATCACTCATATAATTTCTCCAAAGTTTAATGACAGGCCTTAGCCTTCCGGTTAAGAAGGCCAGGACTGCCATATTTTTTATATCCGGTTTACCGGACTATTCAACATACCTTGTACTGTTTTTCCAGATCTTAGGTTCAAAAGCCTTGCCTTCGGCACGGGCCTTTTCAACCTCTTCTTTTACAGCAGGATCAAACCAAGCATAGTTGTAGATGGTATCGCCAAGTACACCCTTAACGAACTTCATGTTACCCCATGAAGGGAACTTAATCCACTTCCATGCAGCTGTTCTGTAAAAGTCGGTGTAATAGTTCGGGATTACAAGAGCTTCTTCGTGAACAAGGCGTTCAATCTTCTTGTTGTTTTCGGCCTTTTCAGAAATAGGAACAGAGTCATCGCTTTCAACAGCAAGGAGGGCTTCCATTTCGGGACTCCAATATCCCCAAATATTGTTGGTATCTTCTTTTTCGGCATTTTCTTTTGACCAGAATTGCCAATAGGTGGGCTGGAGCCTATAAGTCCATCTTAAAGAAACCATGTCATAGTCTTTTGCAAAGACCTTGGGTATCCATCCTTGTTCCATAAGGTTGAGGACAATTTCGACACCGGCTTTTTTAGCCTGCTCTTTTAGGTAAGCAAACTGCTCATTAGTTGAAGCACCGCCATATAAGAGTTCAAAGCTGGCTCTTTTGCCTTCTTTGTTTACACGGATACCGTCGCTTCCAAGCTTATCATAGCCTGCTTCTGCAAGGAGCTCGCCTGCTTTGACAGGATCAAAGTCGGGCTTGCGGATAGTATTGTCGTTAAAGTTGTATCCTGCCCATTCTTGTCCGATACCGATATTGTGATATCGTTTAAATTCGCCCTGCAAGATATTGTCGATCATACCCTGAATGTCAAAGGCATAGTACATGGCTGTTCTAACCTTCTTATCTTTAAAGAAGGGGCTTGTAACGTTCATAAACCAGCCTTGAGTACCCTGTGTCGGAGTAAAGTTTCCGATCCAGCGGTCGATATAGCCGTTTGTTACGTTGGGCTGTGTTGCAGCTTCGTTCCATTCTTTAGCCCTGGTTAAACCGAAAATGTCAAGCTCGCCCTTGTAAAAGTACTCTTTTTCTACATCTGCACCGCCTGTGATAACCTTGATTTCGATATAATCAAAGTTAGCCATGTTTTTAAAATAGGGAAGAGAATCACCCCACCAGTCCTTTACCCTCTTTAAAACAAGAACTTCACCCTTTATTGTTTTTTCTTCATCCAAAACATAGGGTCGGATTGTGGGAGAATACTTCCAGTTAAAGTCAACGTGCCAGTTCTTATAAAGCTGTCCGTTATTGAAGAATTTTTTATTGTAAGCTACAAAGTTGGTATTATCAATAAGCTCATATTTTGTAAGCTTATCCGATTCAAGCCACTTTACTGCAATACAATAATCGTTGATCTTCTTAACTTCAAATTTTGCACCGTACTTATTGTAGAAAGGAGCATCCAAGAGAGGATCATTCCACATCTGCCAAGCCCATACATAGTCATCGGCTGTACAGGGAGTTCCGTCAGACCATTTGATTTCTTCGCGTAATTTGTAGTAAACTGTCTGATTGTCGGCACCGAAGGCCCAGTGAGAACATTCAACGGGATACCAATCCTTTGTTTCATCGGAAGCCCACATTAGGCCGGAAGAAGAATACATATAGTCTCTCTGAGAATGGTTACCCTGAGGTCCGATAAAGCGGTAGTTTTCGGCATATTGGGATTCGGAAAGGTGCAGAGTACCGCCCTTCTTTGTCTGAGGGGAGCCGAAGTCGGGCATGTTTGCAGTAAGCCAAACGACATCTTCGGGCAGGCCTTCAACTTTAAGGTTTTTGTCTTCAATAACCTTAACACTAAAATCGGGAACTTTTTTAGCTTCTTCAGCCAGCAAGTGTTCGTATCGGGCAGAAGGACCCAATTTTGCTAAGTCGCCTTCTTTAGAGCAGCTTGTAAGAACGATAGCAAGTGCAACTAAAATAGTTCCAATCTTTACAAATCTTTTCATAAGATTCCTCCTAAATTTTTATATAATTAGCCTCAGAAAGGACCTAAGGGCCCTCTCTTAGAGCTATTTATAAACAGTATAACGCTTAGGATCAAAGGCTTCTCGTAAACCTTCTCCGATAAACGTAATCAATATAAGAACAAAAACAAAGGCTGTTACAGTCGAGCTTAAGATCCAAGGAGCATCCTTATACATGGAAGTTCCCATACTCAATAATTCTCCCCAACTAGGCGTAGGCGGACGTAAGCCGTATCCAAGATAATCCAAACCTGTTAAAGACGAAATACCGCCTGAGATTGCAAAGGGCAAGGCTGTAATAACTATAACTATGATATTCGGCAAAATATGGAGCATAACTATACGCATAGTACTTGCACCCATTGACTTAGCAGCTAAAACATAATCTCTTTCCCGTTCACGGTAGGTCATAGCTCGGGCTGCCCAAGTCTTACCGGACCAGCCGAATACCAGATAGACAAGCAAGAGCCAGCCGAATGAAAGGTGGAAAATTGAGCCTAAAATCATAACTATATACAAGAAAGGTATTTGTTCCCATATTTCGATAAACCTTTGAAAGAGAGTGTCAAACATTCCTCCGATATATCCCATCAAAATACCGATTGTAATACCTATTAAATAGGTAATAAATACAAACAATAGAGAGAAGGACATACATATGCGGTAGGCGTAGATAAGACGGGCCAAAATATCCCTTCCGATACTGTCAGTACCCAAAAAGTGTTTTGTCTTAAAAGAAGGAGCAAGAGGAGGATACATTTCACCGCTTCGGCCCTTAGCAAATCTAACCCATGTATACTTGCCGTCGGGCTGGGCAATTCCCTTTTCGGTACCTATTTTGTACCATGTATAATCCTTAGGATCTTCAGACTCAATCGAAGATTTTTTATTCCAAGCTATACCCAGATACTTTCTTTTGATGGAAGCAAAGTCCGAAAGGCGGGCCTTGTCGGGATTTTCCGTAAATTTAATCCAGACATATCTTTTGGTGCCGTCTTCATCTTGAGAAACCCTTATGCCGTCAACTTCCGATACATCAATCCATTTATAATCGGATGCATCATCAGAAGGCATTTCGCCGGGCTTGTTTAAGCTCAAGCCCATTACAGGGCAGCCGATATTGCTTAAAGAAAGTGGAGCCGGAGTTGAGTCCGTTTCATAGGGGTTATAAGGAACGGGAGGCATTATAAGCCAGCCGCGTCCCGTTTCTTTTAAGATAGGCTTAATAGCCCTATAATCAAGTTCCAGCTCATTGTGCAGCTGTAAACCGAAATCCGTTGCATAAAGAACCTTTGAATATGTCGGGAAATACAACTTTCCGTCAATTTTCATCAATATGGGACGGTTATTTATAAGGAGTTCCGAAAAAAGAGAAATGATGTAAGTTACCAAAATGAACATAAGAGAAATTCTTGCACGCTTAATCTGCTTAAATCTGTGCAAACGCATTTTTGTAAGAGGGCTTAAAGCCGTTCTTTCTCTAAACAATTGCCATGAAGCTTTTAATTTACTAAAAAAATCTTTGTTTGTATCTGCCTTAGTCATAATTTACCTTCCAAGTTTAATTCGCGGATCAACAAGTGATACGATAAAGTCGCTTAATATGTTTGACACCATTGAAACAAGGGAGGTTATAACAAGGGTTCCTAAAACAATGGCATAATCTCTTTCTTCCAAGGCCTTAAAACCTAAAAAGCCCATTCCGTTTATATTAAATATCTTTTCGATAAGGAAGGCACCGGCAAAGAAAACACCTAAAATACCGCCCAATCCGGCAGCTACAGGAATCATACTGTTTCTAAAAGCATGTTTCCATAGGGCATCCTTAAAGGTTCTACCCTTTGCGACAGCCGTCTTAACATAGTCGGATGCCATATTTTCCATCAGATAATTTTTGGTGGCTATTGTAAGGGTTGCAAAACTGCCCAAGGTATAAGCAACCATAGGCAAGAACATGTGCATAAAATTATCACCCAATTTACCGAAAAACGAAAGTTCGGCATAGTTTCTGGAGTACAAACCTCCTGAAGGGAAGATATTAAGCCTAAAAGAAAATACGGTGAGGATAATAATGGCAACAACATAGCTGGGTAAAGCATAAGTGATTATTATTATAAATGATGAAATGTTATCAGATACGGTTTTATGCTTAAGGGCCTTGGACATTCCCAAAGGTATACAAACCGAATAGGTTAATATCAGCGAGATAAGGCCGAAACGCAATGAAATAGGAATACGGGAACCGACCATATCTATGACTCTATCTCCGTATTTAGTCGAACGGCCTAAGTCACCTCTAAGCACCTTACCCATCCATTGAACATAAGAAATATACCAGGGTTTATCAAAACCGTAATAGGCTCTAAGCTCTTTTTCAATTTCCGCTTTGAGAGCACTGGCATTTTTTACATCCTTGTTAGTATTCTTACCTTCCAGGCCAAAAATAAGTTGATTTAAGGTCTGCTCGACAGGCCCACCGGGTACGGCACGTGTAATTGCAAAAACAACCAGAGTAATTCCTATGAAGGTAGGAATAATCAATAACGCACGCCTAACGAAATAGTTATTCATTATAAAGCTCCATAAAACCAAGATACTAATATACGACAAATCCTAACCAAATTATACCGGTTTGATTATTATAATATGAGGGAAGGAATGCGCATACTTAGACGTTCGGAATATTATCATAATGTAAAAAAAAAGTCTATAGTTCAAACAATTTTTTACCCTATAAGCCATAATTTTTTATTAATAAAAATCATCAATTTGGTCAAGGCTGACAAAGGTCCCCTTTTTACACGTCAAGATATTTCCGCAAGAACATTCGCCGCAAATGCCTACTCCGCACATTGTGTTCATTTCTAGGGACATAAAAATCTGAGATTTACGCACTCCCATTTTTAAAAGGATTTCGGAAGCCCTCCTCATAAAAATCATAGGCCCGACCAGATAGGCAGAAAAAAACTCAAGTTTACCCATGCTTTCGGCTTTTCCCTGAATCGGAAGGCCGGTATTCTCTTCAATATTGTCTTTTTGAAATTGGTTCAGCACCCTGCCTACTACGCCCTTATCGGCTACTTTTTTATAGGCACCGCATTCAATAAGAATTTTTTCGATACCGTTGGGCTCTCCATTTTTAATTTCTCCTGAAGTTCCTACATAAGACGAAACCGTTGTTCCCTGTTTTTTTAAGCGTTTTGCTAGGGCCGGAAGGACTGCAATACCGGTTCCTCCTGCAATTAAAAGGGCATTTTCGGTCTTGGGAGGCCTTATTCCCTTGCCGTAAAGCCCGCGCATATAGATTGTATCTCCTTCTTTGAGCTCAAAAAGAGCCTCGGTAAAGGGGCCGCGTTTTTTTATGATAAGGCTGATAGGATCGGGTTCAGCAAGCGAAAAGGGCTTTTCTCCAACTCCCGGAATCCACAAAAAGACAAACTGTCCCGCTTCGAATTTACACTTTCCGTTTAGGGTAATTATGACGATATCTTCACTTTCTTTTTCGATTTTTACGATGGTTTTAGCTTCATAGTCCAAGGCCTTTTTTTTGCGTAAAAATGAGGAGGTTTTATCGGTTTCTTTGCCGCGTATGCAGTTTAGAGCATCCGAGGCCAAGGCCTTAAAAAAAGGCTTTAAATCGTCTTGTTCAAGCATACCGCAGGCAGACCCGATTCCGACTACATCGGCACCGGCCCTGACAAGCCCGGCAGCCTGAGCTCCGGACATAACGCCGCCCATTCCGATTATAGGGATTTTCTCCCCGACAGCCTGCCGTATATCGCTAATACATTCGAGAGCCCTTGGGTAGACCCATGAACCGCTCATGCCGCCCTTTCCTCCAAGCTTGTTTTGCAAGATGGGCTTGCCTGAATGGGGTTCAATATAAACCTTGGGGCCTACGGTGTTGATGGCCGTTATTCCGTCTGCTCCGGCTTCAATTACGGCAGCAGCTATGGCTCCTATATCTTCAACATTTGGGGTTAATTTTACAAAGATAGGAACAGTACAATCCGGCAGAGCTTTTTTTAAGGCCCTTACGTATTCCGAAGCAACCGCAGGGTCGCAGCCTATAGAGGCGCCGAAGCCTTTTGCAGCGTGAGGACAAGAAAAATTAAGTTCAAAGATGTCGGCTAATTCTTCAAAGCCCTTCACAAGACTGATAAAATCTTCGGGATTTGAGGCCGAAAGAGAAACATTTAAAATTGCGTTAGTCTTCCAAGAGGAGCGGAGCTCTTTAAGCTCTTTTACGGCCTGTTCCATTCCGCAGTTACGAAGACCTACGGAATTCCCGAAGCACCCCAATTCGGGCTCACAAAGGATGGGCTCGCGGTTTCCCGGATTGGGCAGCACCTGAAAGCTCTTTGTAGTAACAAGACCGAAGCCCAGCTCATCGGCACAGTACCTTATCAGATGGGGCTTTGTCGAAAGTACACCCGAAACCGTTGCAAGAACGGGTTCTGCCCTTCCTTCTCTCGCTGCCGTACCTGCATTTTTAATTTTTTGTATTATTTCTGCCTTGTTTTTCATTGAACACTCTCCGTTAATTTTTCCCCATCAGTTTTTTATCTCTTAATATTCATATGAAAGATAATACCAACTTGGTAAAACTTTACATAAGTTTTTTTATCGGTATCGAGAATCCTTGTTTGGTAAAAATCATCATTGCTGCCGCCTTTATAAAGCGGCTTTGTGTGCCACTGAGCCAAAAGAAGGATGTTATAATCTTTTTTTATGTTAAAGTTGATTATGGGGCCGAAGGTGGTATAAATAAGGTCTTCACCCCAAGTCTTTCTATCTAAGTCTTTAGGAGACGCATATAATTTTTTTTCGGTATCGATCTTTAAAGCCGCAAGGTCAAGAAAGATAGGCATCTTATACCCTATTAAATAGGAAGCCTGATATTTCCAGCCGTTACGATTTTGTCCGCTGTCATCTTTATAAATCCAAGAAGTTTCAGGTGATACACCGGTCATGGCATGGTAAAGGGCATATTGATCCATACGGAAAACCACATGACTCCAATCATGAGGGATTACAGCACCCAGATCAAACTGTAAGGCTCCGCCTAATGAGAAAGAGTAAACGGCATTTGTCAAAACAAGGTTTTTTTTATGAGTTTTTCCTGAATCGTTTTCATTAATGCCTATGCCGATAATGTCCTTGGGCTTGACAGGAATATTCCAGCCCGAGCCTACAGTTGCCTCGGTATATAACTCCATAAAAGCAACAGGAACCCAGGTAATTCCCGTAACGGCTCCTAAGCTTACAGGACTAATTTCCGCTCCTATTTTAAAGTTGATATGATTATCTTTCATCAATGGATTATCAAACCTCATTAAAGGAATTTTAAAATTCTGATTTACACCAAGCAAGGCTTGTGGAGGCCATGTTGCTATAAAGTTTATGTTAGTTATATACTCACTGCCTTGATTTTTTTGTTGAGGTATATCTTCATTACCAATACTTGAATCTTGTGCATTAATCGGCAATAAAAACAAAAGAAAAGAAAGAAGGCACAATAAAAAATTCTTCATCAATTAAGCTCCTCAGTTATTGCTCAAGTTAAGTTTATACCGCTTAATTCTATCACATTGCATAATAGGGGTCAAGATAGGCTTAAAGTGCTTTAATGCTTGACAGAATAAAAATTTACCATATAATATATCTATTATGATACATTTAATTAAAGATATTTTAACCTCAGAACCAAAAGGCCAAGCTATCGATGTTTACGGCTGGGTTCGCACAAAGCGGGAAACCAAGAATTTGGTTTTTATCGAGATCAATGACGGCTCTTGTTTTGCCTCCATTCAGGCAGCATTTGACAGGGATAAGGGACTCGATAATAATACGGAAGCTCTCTTAAAGAAAGCCGGCACCGGAGTTTCGGTAAAGGTTTCAGGTAATCTTGTTCCCTCACCGGCTGCGGGACAGAGTGTTGAGCTTCAGGCTAATAATATCCATATTTTCGGTGATGCCGATCAGGAAAAATATCCTTTACAAAAGAAACATCATACCATGGAATTTTTACGGGAGAAAGCTCATTTAAGAGCCCGCACAAATACCTTCGGGGCAGTCGCCCGAATGAGAAGCCAGATGGCCTATGCAATTCACACCTTTTTTCAGGAAAGAGGTTTTCAATATGTGCATACGCCTATTATTACGGGTTCGGATTGCGAGGGTGCCGGCGAGATGTTCCATGTTACCACCTTCGACATAGAAGAAACTGTAAAAAAAGCTCTAAAAGATAAAAAAGATCCCGAGTCATTTAAGATAGATTATTCTCAAGACTTTTTCGGCAAGCAGGCTAACCTCACCGTTTCGGGACAGCTGGAAGGAGAAACCTATGCGACGGCCCTTTCGCGCATTTACACCTTCGGCCCGACCTTTAGGGCGGAAAACTCGAACACGAGCCGCCACCTTGCAGAGTTCTGGATGGTAGAGCCCGAAATGTCCTTCTTTACGATAAAGGAGAACATGGAGCTTGCAGAAGACTTTATCGTCTATCTTTTAAAATGGGCCCTGGAAAACTGCAAAGAGGATTTGGAATTCTTCGATTCGAGGATTAAAAAGGGACTTATAGAAATGCTTAAAAATGTTGTAAGCACCCCCTTTACCCGCCTTACCTACACCGAGGCCATAGCCGAACTTGAAAAGCACCTTGACCGCTTCGAGTTTAAGCCCTACTGGGGCTGCGATTTGCAGAGCGAGCACGAGAGGTTTTTGACAGAAGAAGTTTATAAGGGCCCCGTAATCGTTACCGACTATCCCAAGGAGATTAAGTCCTTTTATATGAAGTTAAACGAAGACGGAAAAACGGTGCGGGCCATGGATGTGCTTGTTCCGGGCTTGGGCGAAATCATCGGGGGTTCCGAAAGGGAAGAAAACCTAGATATTTTGCAAGGCAGAATTAAGGAACTGGGATTGAGAGAAGAAGACTATTGGTGGTACCTTGATCTCCGCCGATACGGAACCGTTCCTCATTCGGGATTCGGCCTCGGCTTTGAAAGGCTCCTCCTCTATGTTACGGGTATGGGAAACATAAGGGACGTTATCCCCTTCCCCCGAGCACCTAAATTGGCAGAGTTCTAATTATTTTAATACAAATTAAGCTTTAAAATGAAGCACAGCTCAAAAAGAATTTTAAAATGTATTTTTATCCTCTTTGCGGCTGTGCTTTTTTGTGTTTTAAGCTTTGCAGGTTTCGTTTTTTTTCATGTTTCCGAATTAAAAAAGGCCGAGCCTCTTCAAATTTCTTACGAACAGGTTGAAAGAGCTCTTGATATTTTTTACAAAGAGCATAAATTCAATGCCGAGTTTCCGCCCCTTAATTCCATCGAAAATCTTTTACCCGTTCAAAAACCGCCTTCTGCGGCTCAGGCGGAATCAGTAAATCTCGAATTGCCTCAAATCGATGCGGAAGCCTATATTCTTATTCATGCAAAAACAGGAACAATTTTGGCGGAACACAATGCAGAAAAACAAATTCCTCCGGCCTCCCTTACAAAGCTGGTAACGATTTATACCATGCTGCAAAATCCCGAATTTCAAAATTTGAAAAAGAGGGTCAGTCCGCCTAAGGAGGCCTGGGCCGTTTTTTTACCTCGCGGGGCTGCATGGATGGGCTTGGGAGAAAATCAAACTTTGACCGTAGAAGAATTGATAAGAGGAATGACCGTTTGTTCCGGGAATGATGCAGCCCTTGCCGCAGCCATCCTTACTGAAGGAAGCCTTAAAAAGTTTACGCTTAAAATGAACGAGGCCGTCAAAAAGATGGGTTTAAAATCCACCTGCTTTGAGGACTCTTCGGGCTTAAGCGAAAAGAACCAAACCACTGCCAAGGACTTTGCCCTATTTTCTCTTCATTATTTAAAACGCTATCCCGAAAACCTAAAAAAATTTCATTCGCTAAATGAGATAAGCTATCCCCAAAAGCACAATATTCTTATCAAAAAAAATTCCTCAGGCTTAAAACAGTTTCAAATTACAAAGCCTGCTACCAATACTCTTTTAAAAAAACTGGAAGGCTGTGACGGCTTAAAAACAGGCTTTATTTACGAGTCGGGTTTTAATATTTCGCTTACAGCTCAAAAAAACGGTGAGCGTTTTATTGCGGTTATCTTGGGCGGCCATTGGAAAAACTTAAAAGAAGGAATCTCCATAAGAGAGCAAAATTCGATTAAGCTTATGAACTTTGCATTCGATAATTTTGCAAGCTTCGATATAAAGGAGTACAACAAAATCGAAAAAACCGTAAAGGTACTTGGCTCAAACCTAAACGCAAAAAATTCCGCAATTATTCCCGTCCCTGCAAATTTGGATTTTTCGCAAGATTATCTTACCGTGTTTAAAAACGATGAGAGGCATATAGAAAGAGTCATCAATCTACCCGAAACAATAAAGGCTCCTATTTCTGCAGGCCGGCAAATCGGTTCTATGGAATACCGTATCAAAGATTCGGGCCTGATCCTAAAAACCATACCCCTGCTCTGCCCTATCGATATAAAAGATGGCTCATCTTTTAGAAAATTTATAGACGGTTTTTTTAGATAATTTTTGTAAAAGAATAGTAAATATTTCAAATAATACATACAACATAATTGATGATAGGCTATAAAAATTTATCCGTTACGGACAAACCCGATATGAGGGAAAGGCTTTTAGAGTACGGGCCTCAGAATTTAAGCGACTCTGATTTGGTGGCCATTCTTTTACGCACAGGCATTAAGGATAAACCCGTAAAAGAATTGGCCGAGGACATTATTCTCCACATCGACAGGGCAAGGCCTGAAAAAATTGAGGGCTATCTGCGCTCTATCCGCGGGATGGGAGATTCAAAGATTTCAACGGTTCTTGCTGCCATGGAATTGGGAAGGAGGTATTACGACAATAAGAACCGAACGATTTCGCACCCGACCGATGTTGTTCCGCTCTTGCAGCACTATGCAGGGAGGGACAGGGAGCATTTTATCTGCGTTTCCTTAAACGGAGCAAACGAAATTATTGCAACCCGTGTTGTAAGTGTCGGTACAATAAACAGAACGATTGTGCATCCGCGTGAGGTTTATTCCGATCCGCTAAAGGACAGGGCGGCTGCAATAATTGCAGCCCATAATCATCCTTCGGGAAATTTGGAACCTTCAAGTGAAGATATGGAGCTGACACACCGCATCTACGAGGCAGGAAAAATTTTAGGCATCAAGCTTTTGGATCACATAATCTTGGTGCCCAACGGAAATTTTTTCAGTTTTGTGCAAAGCGGCATGAGATTGGATATGTAAGCTCTAATCGAAAAAGAGGCAGAGCCCGATTACTTCTTTGCAGCCTCCTTCTTTTAAGGCCGCAGCACAAAAGTTAAGGGTTGCTCCCGTGGTCATAACATCGTCCAAGATGATGAGCTTTTCGGGCAAGGCGGGTTTTAAATCCTTGGATTGTAAAAGCCGCTTTTTTTGTTTTAAAAAAATCTTTCCTTTTAGGTTGCTTGCCCGTTTTTCGCGGGAAAGGCTTTTTTGGGAAGCCCCGTCCTTCCGCTTTAAGCAGCGGAGAATAGGAAGATTATACAAATGTTCCAAATAGACGGAGAGATCTTCTATTTGATCCCAGCCCTTGTTTTTAATCTTTTTAGGACGGGGCGGAACCGGCACCATAGGAATGTTTTGAAGCTCAAGACTCCCTTCAATAAAGGCAGCAAGGGCAGAAGCATAAATTTCTGCAAAGCCTCTCATGTTTTGATTTTTCCACAAGCGTAAAAGCTCGCCGCCCCTGCCCTTGTAAGGATAGAGGGTGTAAACCCTTTTTACAAAATCGGATTGAAGAGAAAGCAGCTTTGCACTACCCTCTTTTTTTTCAGTTTCTTGCTCATTCGTTTTTTCTCCTGCCCCTTCTTCATTTTTTTCCCGTAATTTAGCCCTGCAATTTGTGCAAAGCTCCTTTTCGGAAATTAAAATCTTTCCGCAAGAAGAGCAAAACTTTTCCGGGTATTTAAGCCGGAACAAAACAGGCTCGGTAATTTCTTTTTGCAAACACTTACCGCAAAGCGGAATACCGGTTCCCGTTTCTTCCCCGCAAAAGAAACAAACCTGAGGACAAATTATCCGGGCATAAATATTCCTCAGAAAAGTCAACGCCTCTAATTTAAATCTTTTTATCATGATAATACTTCTCCTTCCTATAAGTATTATCTTAATTTTATGAGTCTTTTAGTATATTTTAAAAATTCTTAAAAAAAAATTAAACGGAGTATTTACTTTTTACGGAACGTCTACATTACTTCCATAAAGGGAATGAGCACGAGGTTCATTGCGTTTTGAAGCACTATCTTTGTTGCCCTTGCCAATTCCATTCTTGTATAAGAAAGATCTGCCGTTTCTCCTGAAAGAATCGGGCAATCGCGGTAGAAGCGGCTGAAGGCTTTTGAAAGTTCGTAAAGATAGGAAGTAAGAGCCGTCGGATCCTTTTTTAAGGCAGCCCGTTCAACCTGTTCGGGGAAGTCCTCCAAGGTTTTTAAAAGAGCCCATTCGGATTCGTGGGTCAAAAGGGAAGCATCCGGTTTTCCGTTCTTTAATTTTTCTTTGCCCTCGTCAGTTTCTGCCTTTCTTAATATGGAAGAAATTCGGGCTCCCATGTATTGAAGATAGGGGCCTGTGTTTCCGGTAAAGGAAAGAGATTCCTTAGGATTAAAGAGCATATCTTTTTTGGGACTTACCTGTAATAGAAAATAATGCAGAGCGCCTACTGCAATCTTTTCGGCAGCCGCTGAAGCATCTCCCACTTCCTTTTCTCTTCCGTTTTCTTCGATTTTTTTTAGAGCCTCATCTTGAAGAGAATTGATAAGGTCATCGGCATCCACTACTGTACCCTCTCGGCTTTTCATTTTTCCCTCAGGCAGGTTTACCATTCCGTAAGAAAGATGGTAGAGAGCATTAGCCCATTCAAAACCGAGTTGTTTTAAAACATAGAAAAGAACTTGAAAATGATACTCCTGCTCGTTTCCTACAACATAGATCATTTGGTTAAAGGGCCAATCCTTGTGGCGGGAAATTGCAGTTCCTATATCCTGTGTCATGTAAAGAGAAGTGCCGTCACTCCTCAGCAAGACTTTTTTGTCGAGCTTGATGGGAGCAAGGTCAACCCAAACGGAGCCGTCTTCTTCCTTATAAAAAACTCCACGCTCCAAACCTTTTAAAATCTGATCTTTTCCTTTTAGGTAAGTTTCGCTTTCATAATAAAGCTTATCGAAGGAGATGCCGGTTCTCTTATAGGTTTCCTGAATGCCGCCTATAGCCCAGCCGTTCATCATCTTCCAAAGATTGATGAGTTCCGAATTCTTTCCGGCCTCCCAATCCAAAAGCATCTGCTTCGCCTCGGCCTCGGCCTTTTCAGGATTTTGCTCACTGTATTTATGGAAGGCGACATACATATCGCCTACAAAGCGGTCTGACTTTATATTTTCGCTTTCAGGAGTTTTTCCTTCGCCGAATTTTTGGTAGGCTATCATGGACTTACAGATATGAACGCCCCGATCGTTTATAATGTTTACCTTAAAAACATCTGCCCCGCAAAATTTTAAAATACGCGAAATACTTTCACCCAGAGCATCGTTACGGAGGTGCCCCAAGTGGAGGGGCTTATTCGTATTCGGGCTTGAAAACTCAATCATAATTCTCTTGCCTGAAAGAGAAGAAGTTTTCCCGTAGTTTTCTTTTTGACTTAGAACCTTGTCCAAAACATTCGAGGCCACGTCTCCCTTGTCAAAAAAGACGTTTAAATATGGTCCTACAGCCTTAGGCGTTCCGTATTTTTTTATTGTCTCGTTTTCCAAAAGACGGGCACAGACATCTGAAGCAATCTTAGCCGGAGCCGTTTTAAAGCTCTTTGCAAAGCTAAAAAGAGGAAAGGCCGCATCCCCCATCTCAGGGTTGGGAGGAGTTTCTATATTTATATTTTCGGGTAAAATCTTATCGCAATTTTCGGGAGCAATCCCGTTTAAGGCATCGGCAATGATTTTTTGCCATGTAGTTTTAATATCTTCCATAATAGACGGATTATACCGTATTTTTTGAAAGTTTTCAATCGGGTTCTGCTTGCATAAAAATGCCAAAAATGCTAGAATTACCCACAATTTTTAATGAGGTGAAATATGATTAGAGGCGGAGACATAGCTAAGGGCACGGTTTTGCTCAATAAGGGTACTCCCTATTTGGTTGTTGAACGGGAATTTGTAAACCCCGGAAAGGGAGCGGCCTTTGCCCGTGTTAAAATGAAGAATTTAAGAGACGGCTCTGTTTTGATGCAGACAATCAAAACGGCAGACACAGTTGAAGATGCAGTAGTAGATACCCACAAATGTCAGTATCAGTACAAGGACGGAGATCTGTTTATGTTCATGGATACGGAGAGTTTTGAATCCATTTCCGTACCTGCCGAGACAGTAGGAGACAAGGAGCACTATCTAAGAGAGGGAGATGAGTACGATATTCTTATATGGGAAAATGAACCTATCGATGTAAGGATTCCCACAAAGATGATCTTCATTGTTGAGCAAAGCGAAAACTATATAAAGGGAGATACCGTTTCGGGAGCAACAAAGCCCATCGTTACTGAAACAGGCCTTGTAGTAAGAGTTCCGCTTTTTATTAAGCAGGGCGAAAAAATTCTCGTAAATACCGAAACAAACGAATATCAGGAAAGAGTTAATAACTAACCCTTACAGAAAAGGACGGTAGTTAAGAGGCTTCCCCTTAATTACCGTCTTATTAAATGAAGCTTAAGCTACTACGGAAGCTGATTCTGAAAGCTCGTGAATGTAGCCGGTGCGGACGCACATATCAAAAAGATCTTTTTCTATAAAATCTTCACTTACCTTTTGATAGCCTTCCTTATCCATACAAATACGCAGGATGTATCCGGCATCGGTTTCTTGTAAAATCGTACAATATGAGGCATCGCCTTGAGTAGTTTTTATCGAATATAATTTCATACTTTCCCTCCGTATAGTAATATTTTCGGTATACAAAATAAGACCTTTAGGATATAATGATTTCCATGTATACCGATGCCCATGTCCATATTTTAGACACAATCGAAGAATTAGATTCTCAAAATATAGAAAACCCGATTTTTAAAACCTTTGATAAGGAAATATTTTTTTGTGCTTCTGCAAATGAAGCAGGCCGTTTTGAGGTTCAAGAAAAACTATGCAGGGAAAATACAGGGAATTTTATCCTTTCTTTCGGAGTGCATCCTCAATGCCCGATAGAAAACGAAATCCCCTATTTAGAAAAACTTATAAACTCAAAAAAAATAGCGGCAATAGGAGAATGCGGTTTCGATCTATTCGATGAGCACTATAAAAGCACCTTGGAAGAGCAAAAAAAAGTATGGAAGGTACAATTGGAGCTTGCCTTAAAATCGGGACTCCCAATAGTCGTACACTGCCGAAAAGGTTTACACCTCATATTCGACGATGTAAAGACTATAAAAAAAATAAATGCGGTTATCTTTCACGGATGGGCAGGTTCTGTAAACGAAGCAAGGTCGCTTTTAAAAAAAGGCGTAAATGCCTATTTTTGTATCGGTAAGGGCCTGTTACGCGGACAAAAAACACAAATTGAAACGGCAGCAAATTTAGAAGAAAATAGAATCTTAACCGAAACGGATGCACCATACATGAGATTAAAAGAAGAAAAATTTTCACTTCCTACAGATATAAAAAAAGTATTTTCCGAGCTTGCAGAAATACGGGCTGAGTCAGCAGGTTTTTTAAACTATGATGAGCAAAATTACAAAAATTATACGGAAGATTTAAAGGTTTCCATCTTTGAAAATTTTAAAAAAGCATACAGTATCGATTTTAAACGTAATGTCAACGTTAAAGGTAATTGATTTTTTTTTAATCTTATTTTAAAATAAGCCATATGAAACAATTTATAAGAATTTTTATGGGCGGAGATGTTTGCGGAAACTTAGGTCTTGAAACCTTGCAAAAACATTTGCCCTTTATAATAGAAAAAGAAAAAATAGATTTTTGTGTGGTAAACGGAGAAAACACGGCCCACGGTGTAGGCATAAAAGAAGATCAAACTGAGGCTTTTTTTAATGCAGGCGTAGACGTTATAACCGGCGGAAACCACACGCTTGAAAGATTCGAAATCCGGATGAACTTCGGTAAGGATAAAAGGGTTTTACGGCCTCACAATTTTCCCCTGGCTCAAGGGTCTGGGCTCGCCCTTATCGAAAAAAACGGAATAAAATACAGCGTTATAAATCTTCAAGGAAGGGAAAACATGAGGGCTATCGACTGCCCCTTTCAAACTATAGATTCTCTTTTTTCATCGCAAAGCGATGACGATTTATCCGAGTCGATTAATATCATAGACTTCCATGCAGAGTCCACAATGGAAAAAGAGGCTCTCGCATTCTATGTTGACGGGCGTGTCTCGCTTTTTGCAGGGACTCATACTCACACCCAAACGGCAGATGAAAGAATTTTACCGAACGGTACAGCCTATATTACCGACCTCGGAATGATAGGCGCAAAAGAATCCGTAATAGGCGGCAGTCCCTTTACGGCAATAACAAGAACAAAGAGTCAGGTACCCCAGCGTGTAGAGGTTCTTGAAGACGGGCTTGCAATATTTTGCGGCTTAGTTGCAGAAATAGATATCGAAACAAAAAAAGCCGTTTCAGTAAAAAGAATTCAAATCAGCGCATAGAACATTATAGACGATTAAACAACTGCAGGGACTTTTAAAAATCGACCTTGCCTGAAATACCTGCATTTATGTTAACCAAAAAAGAATTTGATATTGTAGAAGCCCCTTCAAATTCTGCAAATATCTTGATTTCTCCATGGGAGCCTATCTTTGTTGACTGCGAGTGTTTAAATGAAAGCTTATAATTAAGTTTTTTTAAGCTCTTATTTTGTGAAAGCTCTATCGAAAGTTTTTCCTCCCGGCTGTCGGACAGAGGTATTTTTGAAAAGCTTTCTATTATTACGCGAGGAAGAGATGTTCCGCCCTTATACGAAAACATTAGGCTGAATTTTTCTTTCCATTCATCTGTTGAAAGTTTTGAGTTTTCTATTTTTGAAGCCGTATATAAAAATTCGTTTTCAAAGCCAAGCTTATTATTTGAGTTAAAGAAAAAATAAAGGCCATGGTTTGAATTAAAGTTAAATTTAAAAAAGTTTTTTCCAAACGAAAAACCGAATTTATAGAACCTGTTTAATTCATCTTGATCATAAAAATCAAACCAATCAAAATAACCGTATTTACCCGAAATATTTAAAGTCGTGTACTTAAATGAAAAATCAAGTCCGTATATATTGCTTTGCCCGGAATTTAATTGGGCGGATTGTACTAATCTGGATACGGCCGTACCGAATTCCAGCGGCGTATATAAATCCTTAATGGTTCCGCTTATCAAGCGTGAAAGGTTAAATCCGTAAGAATTAAAAAAAGTATAGTACACTTCATTGTTATTGGTTTGAATTTCTTTGACTATTTTTTGGTCAAACATGTCATAAAAAAAAGGTATAGAAAAAAGCCAATATTGACCTCCCAATCCCGTAAATAAAAATTTTAGATCCGAAGCATAAGAGTCTTGCTTTTCAGCTTCGGTTCCAATCTTTTCTTTTGTAATTTTTCTTTTAACAATCGGAGAAAAAAATATTTTTCCCGTATTAAAGGGTACGGAAATTTCAAAGCCGGTTTCATCAAGGGACTTTACTTTTCCCTTATTTTGAAAAAGCGTTTTTGAAAATGCATCAAAGTTGATTCCCGACAATTGAATACCGTCTTTATCTTTTTCATTCGGAAAATAATTGAATAAAAAAGTCATCCCTCCTGTTCTATCCTCAGCATTTTTTTCACCCTTTGAATACATATCGATTAAGCTTTTTGTCCATGCCGAATTGTAAGAAGCTGAGGCCGGATTTAAAAGAGTTTTATACTTTTGACTTATAAAAAAATTAATTTGACTGTATATAATTCCAAAATCCGCTTCCGGAATTGCAGGAGATATGGATGTAAGTATCTTTTGAGAAGTATAATCTTTGTTGTAGTCAACTGATGTCAGATAATTAATGTTTACATATTTTTCAAAATTAATCTTACCTTCTCTTCTTAATATATTATCATGTATATTTACAAAAAAATCTTCGGATAAGTAAACAAAATAAATAGGCATTATAACCGAATGTCCGTAACTTTCAATCATCTTTGAATTATCCGAGAAAAAATTATTTTTTAAAGACAAAAGACCGGCAAATTTAATTTTCCATATATCGATAGCTGCATTTGTTTTAGTATGAGCATTACCTATTCTTTTATCAATTTTTATATTCTCTTCAAAATAAAATTTCGGATTCGAAAAAACGGGGATAGAATTTTTTGAATAAAGAGGGCCGTCCAAGCTGTAATTAAAATAAGATTTATTTTGAAAAGAGTAAGCTTGTTCTTTTGCACTTAGTTTACGGTCAACACCCGCCTCAAATCCGAAAACGGATCCGGTTTTTATAGTTTGATTTTTATAATTCAAACCTGTCGAAAGCTTATAGGTATCTATCGGATTAAATTTTTGCTTTGTAATTTCCCAGTCACCCGAACCCGCAAAAAACATATCCAGCCCGGAAACCGGTCTCCAGTGAGCTCCGCCTGCAAAGCGTACAAGCCCGGAGTCGGAATAAGTTAGGGCTTCCTTCCATTGGATTTCGATAATATCATTTGAAAGTACAGGCTCATGTATCGTTAAATTATGATTTGACTCATTATAATCAAAATCGAATATCCGTATTTTATTTTTAAACACACGTATACTTCCGGGAATTGCCGTATCGGGTAAAATAAAGCCGGGAGAAGGGAGGTAATTTTTACAAAATATTTGTAAACTTAAGTCCGATTCATCCGAGTTACCGGGAAGATATATTTTAGAGTCAGTTTTACGAAAAGGAAACATTTGCTCAATTATACTAAAATCATAGCCTTGGGAGGGATTCAGAACCTGAATAAATTTTAATTTTTGAAAATCTCCTAAAAAACTGCCGGCTGATTCAACTGAAGCTTCAAAGTTTAAAACCTCACTTTGCGTATGGGTATCAACAATACTCAAAGAAGAGTTTGAAGATTCCGGGGCCTCATAACGTGAAGCAATCTCAAAGGGAGAAAAATTATTTTTCTTTAATACCAATAAATCTTTTCCAAAAACATTTTCTTTATACCATGAAACATCAGGATGAATAGAAGCAATTATTTCGTTTATCGCCGGAATGGAACCTAAGACTGAAAAATAATCTGTAACATTCCCCAAATGCTTATTTGCCGGATTATTCGGGTCACCGGGATTGGCCTCCAAATCAAAATAATTTAAGGCAACCCCTTCAGGATAAGATTTTTTTAAGGATAAAGTTTTTAAGCGGGGATCTACCGCAAATTCATCGGGACTCAAAGGTCTCCATTGCCCTCCTGCAAAATCCTTTACAAAGACCAAGACAGGTTTTCCATATAGATTATCTACAGGTATATAAAAATGCCTCGCTTTTTGCCAAGCGTTAATCGAAATTTTATTTTCTATAATTTCCGTATTACCGTAATACGTTTTTGAATTGTATTCGGAGCTTTCATATCTGAGCACCGTATCGGCACTCCAATTCTCTCCTGCAAAGGTTCCCATAATACCGGGACTTATAAACTTACCGCCCCCGGTATCTATGTACCCATAATTAAGAGGAAATTTTATATTACTGTTCCCTGCCCGTATATGTTTGATAGGAGATTCTTCCTTTCCAAAATAACCGAAAGCCAAAGTACTTTTTTTATAGTCATCCTTATAAAGAGTTTCAAAATAAAATTCATTATTCAGTAAAAGCAATAAGGCTAAATTAGCCTTTTGTTTAAACACCCCCTGAAAAGAATTTACCTTTGCATAACCGTCAAAAAATTCAAAAGATGAAAGGCCTAAAAATTCCATATCCCAAAATCCGTCCAAAAAAAGAACGGTATTTTCTTCATCAAAATTTTTAAAATATTGCCCGGCCTTGTTTTCTCCGGTCCTCTTCTTGATTAAATCAATACCGAAATCTACATCCGGGTTTTCATCATTTTCAAAACCATGTGCAAAGCTTAACAAAAAAACACAGAATACAATTGAAACACTAACTATTTTTTTCATTCAAGGCCATCCTTATCTTTTTTTAAAAGGCGCGCAGGTTTTAAAATATTCTTTCCTTTTTTTTTTGTAAGAGCATACATAGTTTCTTCAATCTTTCTTTTTTTTATATTCTTTTCGCTGTAAAATAATTCGGTTTGTGCTTCAGGTCCATCGGATTCAACATTCATAATGCACAATCCCAAAAGTCTTATTGGAGTTTTATTATCGAATTTTTTATAAAAAAGTTCTTTAGCACGCTCAAACAAATCCTGAGTGTCATTGACAACAGCTCCTGTAGATTGAACGGAAACGGTAGTAAAATCATTATAGCGTATTTTAACTGAAACGGTTTTTCCTTTTACCTTCTCATCAAATATTCTATACATAAGCTCGGATGCCAGATAAAACATAACATCATCTATCTCTATATGAGAAAATAAATCATGCTCAAAGGTCCGCTCCGTACTTATAGAATGAGATTTGGCATCATCGCTAAAAACATCGTAAAGCTCTCCTCGTACAGCCTGATATAAAAAACTGCCGGATGCATTCCCTAAAATACTTTGTAAAAGATGCTCGCTTGAGTTAAATATTTGAGGTACGGTAGTCAAGCCTGCAGCAATAAGCCTTTCTCTCGTTTTTCCTCCTACACCCCATACATCCTTTAATGGAAGATTTTTCATAAAATCAATTTCTTCACCGGCAGGCACGATAAAAAGTCCGTCAGGCTTTGAGCGTCCTGAGGCTATCTTTGCAATATATTTATTTTGAGCACAACCTACCGAAACCGTTAAACCCGTTTTTTCCTTTATAGTTTTTTTTAATAAGAGAGCTGAATTTTTAGGAGTACCGAATATTTTTTCCATGCCGGTCATATTTAAAAAGGCTTCATCCACTGAAATTTGTTTTATTTCCGGAGTAAAATCCTTAAAAATCGACATAACCTCTTTTGATTTTTCATGATACCGATCCATACGGCCTCTTAAAAATATACCGCCCGGACAAAGTTTTTTAGCCTGCAAAATAGGCATAGCGGAATGAACACCGAATTTTCTCGCTTCATAGGAACAAGTTGATACGACACCTCTTTCCGATTGACCGCCGACAATTACGGGTTTACCTCTATACTCAGGATTATCAAGCTGCTCAACGGAAGCAAAAAAGGCATCTATATCAACATGAAAAAAAACTTTTTCTGCCGTCATCCTAAGACTCCGTTTTAGGTATCAAATCGAATTCTTTTATAACATGAAAAATCATTTTTTTATTCTTTAAATTATCGTTTAAAAATTCAAAGTTAGGATTTAAGGGATTGTCATAAAACCATGCAAGTATTTTTACATGTAAGACGGCATTTTTTTCTCCCGAAAATTTTATAGAAAAAGGTTCCGTTAAATTGATAGGCGAAATAAATTCCGCTTTTTTCCCTTCATTTGATTTTTTAAAATCCATATTTGCTTCATAAATAGGAAAGCCGTCAGTGCGGCTTATAATAACCTGTATAACGGCAGCTTTAATAAGCGGATTTATATTTACCTCCCCGATAACACGCTCAAGATAATTTTGTGTACCGGCCTGCACTTTTATAAAGTCATCCTCCCTTATTCCCGATAGTTTATAAAATTCTTTATCCTCATCTATTCTTTCAGGCTTATTCTTTATATTTGAAATAAGGGATATATATTTATTTTCATTTTCAATATTATATAAAATAAATTCTTTTTTATTTTTAAGATGTAAAAACGGCGGATAGATTAAAACAAGAACAACAAAAACGCAGGTAATCAATGTTATCGCGCCTATAATTTTCAAGTGCATAAATTTTATCATCGGCCGTTCTTTTTTTAACTGCATAAATAATCTTATAAACATCAACATATATGGAAGGATAAACATTGCAGCCAATATATTATTAGCATAAAATAAAACATCAATAAGATTGTCTTTAATAAACAGTACATCCGAAAAATAATAAACCAATAATAAGCTATTTAAAATAAGAAACAGTATTTGAGCATATAGTTTTTGAAAGTGATAAGAAAAGAAAGATAAGATATAAATTTCCAAAACTAGAATTGCTAACGATAAATTTACTCTCGAAAAAATAAATATATTAAAAAAACAAACAATACTTGCCAAGTATCCGTATATAAATATATTATTAGGCAATTTTAAATATCTGTTTACATAGGCAAATAAAGAAATTATTATTGCAGCAAATAATAATTTTAATAAAATAGCCGTAACAGGCAGAAATTTAATGGAATCTTGAAAACCGAATTTAAATGAAAACATAAGAGTTGTCAGATACTCTCCTATGTATAGAGCAAATAAATTAATTATAAAAAAGAAAATAGGAACCCGCCACAAAAGAAGAAGGTCTCTTATATTTTTTTCTCTCCTTCTGCCGAATAAGAAACTGAATATAAAAATATAAAAAAGAGCGAATAAGGTTACTCCTATTACTAAAAGGACCAATGTCCTTTCACTTATAATTCTAAGACCCCAAATTTTTTTTACATTATAATGTTTATCCCATTCCGATGAAATACCTTGTGTGTAAGTATTTATTAAAGAGAGCAAAACAGGGCGTATATCGGCTCCATAAGATATCCTTATTGCAGGAATATCTTCCTTTAAATACTCTGTCAGCATATTATCACCGATAATGCCAAGACGATACAGAATAATATTATTATATTTAAAATCAACAGGAATATTTTGTTTTTGTAAAATTTCCTGTAAATCTTCTAACATCCATGAAGGCGAGGTCTTTTTTACAGCCCCGGCACTTAATACTGCTCTATCGGAAGGACCATCCGATAAAACAAATACAAGACTTGATTTACTTTCATTTATTTTTGAAATAAGTTTTTTTGTATTTTGAGATTCTATTATATCAATACTTTCAGGCAGTTCGGGAAAATCATTATCGGTGATTGCAATTATAACGCGTGTCTGAAAAAGCACATCTTTTAATTCTTTTGCAAAATTTTCTAAAAGATCTGTAGAAAAAGTTGACTCATTATTTTGATTCCTTGAAGCGGTAAACACAATAATGTTTTCGCTTTTAGGGCCCAGCTCATAAACGGTGTTTTCGGAATAGGCATCCTGTAAGAAAAAAAATAATAAAATAAAAAAAAGAATCCTTTTCAATTTATAATTCCTTATGAGTTTAAGTCTTTTTCCGATAAAATATTGCCTGTCTTAAACCAAGTTTCTATTTTACGATAAGAATTATTTATACGCCTTATTATCTTATTGGCTTCGGCCTGTTTTGCAGGTGAATCTTGAAAATCAGGATGATACTTTTTTATTAGGCGTTTCCATGATCTTTTACATTCATCAAGCGGCACTCCCGATAAAACATTTAAGACGGCAAAATCTTCTACAAGTTCAGGCGGAACAGGAACACGGTCTAATTCTTTATCTATCTTAGGCGGAGGCCGTCTTTCCATACGGCCGCCCATTGTGCGATAACGTCCGCTTGATCTTTGAGCAGCAGCTTCAAATGGATCTTCATCGGAGGTAAGAGCATCCCGTAAAATATTTCCCATATCGTTATAATAGTTTTTACTCATATCTTATTTCCTTATAAGAAAATCTTCCATCAAAAGGCCTTCTCCGGACTTAACAGCTCTTTGTAAAACGGCTCCGATAAAATCATCGAACATATCAGGAGTCTCCCCTGGTGATAAGATTTTTTCCGTTCTCAAAATAGCAATATCCTCACCGCTTATTACATCTCCCTTTTTTAAATCGTGCATATAATGAATGGACCTGTTTGTGCGTCCGTAGTTTTTACTTTCAGCCTGACTCAATCTTTTTTCTCCCGAACCGATAACTTCATTTATAAGCTCTAAAGAATAGTTTAAGTTTTTTAAGTGTTCTATAATCCCACCATCAGTTTTTTTAGACAAAGCCTTCAAAGTGCTGCACATTTTTTTGAACATTTCAGGTTCTAAAGCAACAGGATCATCCAAACCACTTTCCTTACGGGAAAGACAGATATGTTTTTCTATTATAAAGCCTCCCGATGCGAGAGTTAGGGCCGGAACTAAAACAGGGTCTAAAGAGTGATCACTTACTCCGCATGCAATATCGAAAATACGGCTTAAATTTTTGATTACGGAAACATTATATTCTTTTTCGGGAGCAGGATAAGATGTAATACAGTGAAGGAGAGCCAGACTCAAGTTTTTATTTTCAGAGCGTAAAACATTTAAGGCTTTTTCAATATCTTTTAGAAGAGAAACCCCGCTCGATAAAATCATAGGGAAGTTAACCTTAGCACAGTATTTTAAAAGCTGTACATAATTAAGCTCAGGTGAAGCTATCTTTATAAAATCGGGTTTTAATTCGGCAAGCTCTGCAGCAGACCTAAGCCCGAAGGGGCTGGCCGAAAACAAAAGCTTTTTTGCCCGGCTATATTCTGCAAGCTCTTTATAAAAGCTTATAGGAACTTCCAAACTTTTAAAACGTTCATAGAGAGGAATCCTGCCTGTAGGTAAGTCCACATAACCCGTATTCGGGTGAAGAATTTCATCGGCATAAACAATTTGAAATTTTACGGCCCTTGCTCCTGCTTCAGCAGCCGCATCTATCAATTTTAAAGCCCTTTCAATAGAGCCGTTATGACTAGTTCCTATTTCGGCAATCGTGAGAGGATTTTTTACTGAAAAAATTTCCGAGCCGAGTTTAAAGACTCCATGTTTTGTGCACATAATACGTAAAAATCTTACATCAAATCTTAAAAAAAAACAAGAGAGCCTTATATTTTTATTCGGATTTTAAGCCTGATTCATAAAAGCATATACATAATATATATTTTCGATTCGGAATATTTTTTAAATTTACAGTAAAGGTACGTACAGGTAGTCTTGATACAATGGAAATATAAGCATCTGATAATAAATAGTTTTTTTCCGATGCAATAAACCTTGTTATATACCTATTTTCGATAATATTTAAGCAATCTTCTTTTAACGAAAAGAGCGGATGGCGGTTTGAATTAATAAATTGGGCTTTTAATATTTTTTTTGTTACTTGTTTACCTGCAAAATCAACCACAGACAAAGACTCAATCTCAGGATAAAGCTCAATAAAATCTTCTAAACTATTTTTCATGCGGTCTAAATCATCATAAACAAGGCTATTTATGAGAAAATTAGACATTAATTCCATATTTGAACCTATAGACCTTTTTTTTGTGGAAGCCTCAAGCTTATATCTTTCGACTTTTGAAAGAATTTCGTAAGTTTTATCTTTTGCTTGATCTTCAAAAAACTTAAAGTCGCTCAGAGGCCGGCTTATTCCGAATCCTTGAAATAATACTAAGCCTATATCGCAGCAACATTGAATCTCTTCAGCCGTTTCTATTCCTTCGGCTAAACAAACTGCTCCGGTCATATTTGCATACACATTAAGAGCAGTTACAATCGATTTTTTATAAAGGTCATCGTGAATATTTTGAATCAGACTGCGGTCGATTTTTATAATATCAGGATGAACATTAAGCAGCCTGTCTATATTTGATTCTTTAGAACCGAAATCATCCACTGCAATAACAAAACCTTGTTCACGGTATTTATTTACGGCCTCTGTAAGCAGGGCCATAGATAAAACCCTGGTTTCAAGAAATTCTATTCCAACTTCTCTAGGCTGAACCTTATTTTTATCCAATATATTCAAAAGAGCGTCATAGAAACTATCTTCCGTAGCGGTTTGGGCGTTTACATTTATGAAGAGAATTGATTTTGTGTTAGAACATGTCTTTGCAAAAATTTCAACAGCCTTTTTACAGCAAAGTATATCAAGCTCATAAATAAGATCTGCCTCAACAGCTGCTTTAAAAAGAGTTTCAGGCTCGATGATACAGCCGTCTATAGTAAGGCCCCGTGATAGAGCTTCTTCGGCAAATACATATCCTTTTTCGATGTTTATGATTGGTTGAAAAACGGTTTCGATTTTTTCTTCAGAAATAATTTTTTCAACATCAAAGAAATGACTCATTGCTATAAGATAATACTTATATAGTTTTTATTCAAGTATTATATGAGTTTATTTTTTTTCGACAGATAAAAAGACCTTATTCGGAAGGCAGGCATTCCAGTCGCCGTGTTTTTTTAATTTTGGAGCCGCTATACAGGTTTTATTTGAACACGTTGAACCGACAACAAAGGCTTCATTTTTTTCGATTCTGATACTTACAGGCCCTGTTTCACCCTCAACAGCAAAAGATATATCCGTATTCATAGGATATATCCAGTCGCCTTTTGGTGTCCGTACCAATAGATAGAGGGTAGAATTATCTGCAGAATATATAAAAAGAGCAATCGAAATTATAAATGCAGCAATTACGGCAAGTATTGCAACATCCAAGACTCTAATCTTATTAAAAAACTTTTTCACTTTTCAACCTTTTAGCAGTTTTTTTAGCCATACGTCTGCGGTTCAAAAAGCCTGGAAGTCCTTTTTGAAAAAATTCAAGGAGCTCTTTTTTATTATTCATGGTTATGGAGTATCCCATTTGAATTTGATAAAGAGGATCCGAAAAATCATGGGGAGCCATACCCGTATCAATATCAAGAATATGGGTTGGAGTATTGCGTACACTATAATCGGATCTTATCGAAGCTACCTCGAGACATCTTGTCAGAACTGCAATAGAAGAATCTATATCATCGTTCTTTATAACCTTAAAAGTTCCAAGAGTAACAGCCAAGATATTTTTAAAACCCTTTTCCTTGGCAATCCAAACAGGCGTATTATTTTTTACACAGCCGTCCACAAAAATTTTTCCGTTATGATTAAAAGGGGCAAAAAAACCGGGATAGGAGTATGAAGCCCTCATCGCATCGGCCAAAAACCCCTTATCAAAAACCGTTTCATTCCCGTCGGATAAATCCGTTGCATTACAATAGAAAGGAATTTTAAGCTGATCAAATGTTTGATAACATGAAAGCTTTTTAAAGAGGGTTAAACTTTTTTCGCCGGAATCGGCACCTTGATGAGAAATTAAATTATTTAAACCTGCTCCGATTTGCAAAAACTTTGTGAGCTTCGTAAGGCCGAAACCTAAATGAGATACATCCAGATAGTCGGTTAATTCAAAATCTTTAGAAAAGAAAGAAACCATCTCATCTACAGTCATGCCCGAGGCATAAAGCCCGCCGATAATTGCACCCATAGAACAACCGACAATACAACCAGGAAGCGGATATTCCAATTCTTCAAGAGCCTTAAACATTCCTATGTAGGCAAGGCCCTTTGCGCCTCCGCCCGATAAAACCAATGCCCATTTCATACTATAATTATATATCTATTTTTAAATTTATTCCAGCTATTTTTTAAGTAAATGTGAAATCTTGTCAGGATAATCCGTTATAATTGCATCCAAACCTGTGCTTAAAACTTGGGCATAGTCCGTTTGGATTGACCCGAACCATGCATTTACCCTAAGGCCTTCATTATGAAGCTCATCTACAAATTCTTTCGTAAGCCTATATGCAGGCGGATGATAACATTCTACGCCGTATTTTTTTAAATAAGCGGCAGGATGCAGATCCCACGAATCAACCAAAAAACCGCACACAATGGAAGGATCCAACTTTTTCATCCTCAAAAGACTTTCATGATTAAAGGAAGAAATAATACACTTTTCTTGAAGATTATATTTTTTTAAAAGAGCATATACTTTTTCCTCTATCCCCGGATATTCAAAGACACCTGTCTTTAATTCAATGTTGGAAATAATATTTTTATTCTTTATAAAATCAAAATACTCTTCAAGTGAAGGAATCTTTTCATCCAAGAGTTCAGCCGAATCCAATGACATTGAGCTTTTAAAATTTGCTGCGGCATTTATTTTTTTTAAGTCGACAAAAGAAAAATCCTTTACAAGGCCTGAAGCGTTACATGTTCTATCCAAGGTCTCATCATGGATTATAACGGGCACGCCGTCATAAGAGAGATGAACATCAAACTCTATTCCGTCAACACCTAAGTCCGCTGCTTTAGAAAAAGCAAGCATCGTGTTTTCGGGATATTGACTGCGAAAACCTCTGTGGGCAAAATTAAGAGTCTTACTCATAATAACGGCCTAACAAATTTAGAAGTTAACCTTGGGAGCAGTTGATGCCTGATCATCAGCCTTAAAATAAGCCTTCTCCCTAAATCCGTACATGTTTGCAATAATGGAACGCGGGAATTGTCTTATATAAACATTGTATGATTGGACGGCTTCGTTATATCTTTTGCGTTCAACTGCAATACGGTTTTCGGTTCCTTCAAGCTGGGTTTGTAAGTCCATAAAATTTTGGTTTGCTTTAAGCTCAGGATAGTTTTCGGTAATAACCAACAAGCGCTGTAAGGCGGCTCCAAGCTCGCTTTGAGCTTGTTGAAATTTTGCAAAGGATTCGGGATTATTTAAAACCTCATCGGAAACATTCATAACACCGCCGGCCTTTGATCTTGCTTCTGCAATATCGGTAAAAACCTTAGACTCATGTGCAGCATAGCCTTTTACGGTATTCACCAAGTTGGGAATTAAATCAAAACGTCTTTGATAAACATTTTCTACCTGACTCCACGCAGACTTTACATTCTCTTCTGCAAGGATAATGGAATTATATGTTCCTATAAAAAACCTATATAAGCCGAAACCTAAAACAAAAACAACAGCCAAAATAATCAATCCGGTTTTTAAACCCTTACTCATAACACCTCCATAAATATAAAAATAAGATATAATAATTTAACAAATTATAGACAAAAAGACAAGCTAGTTTAATATTGATATATTAGAGTAAATAGACAAAAACAATTTTATTTTTGCACTATATAATTTCAGTTTTTTATATAAATTTCCTTGACAAAATGACAATACTGTAGTAATATGATAATAGCTTAACGCAACACCCTTTCTTTCTTGAAGGGTAACGGACCGCTCATGTAGCGGTCTTTTTTTATGGGAGAAAAAATGTGTGTCAAAAAACGTGTGACTTTTTATGTTGATGGTTTCAATTTTTACTATGGATTAAGAAGATCTGAAACAGCCGATAAAAAATGGGGAAATGCATATTGGATCAATATCGTAAAGTTATTTCAAGGCTTCATATCAAATGACGAAGTTATTGAAAAAGTTATTTATTTTACCGCGACTCCATTGAATTCACAAAAAAGCAGCAGGCAAAGTGCATTTTTAAATGCAAATAAAATGTTAAATGGTGATCAATTCGAAATTGTTCGAGGTAAATATCTTGAAAAACATATACAATGCCCTTATTGTAACAGTGATATATCAAAACCTGAAGAAAAGAAAACGGATGTAAATATATCTATACGCATGATCAACGATTGTATAAATAAAAGCACAGATTCATTAGTCTTGGTAAGTGCTGATAGTGATTTAATCCCTCCGCTTGAATTAATCAAAGAAAATTTTCCGTCTATGAAAATAAAAGTGCTATTTCCTCCATCAAATTATAGTAATGATATTGCACATCTGCTTGCAGCATGGAATAAAAAACCTGTTTTGATGAAAAAAAGCTACAAACGATTTGAAAATTCCATTATGAATGATTGTATAAATAAAGATTCAAAAAAATATGAAATTCCAAAAGAGTGGAAATCAAAGCAAACCAAGCCCTGATAATATCTTTATTTTGGCATATACTGAATTTATTTATTTTTTTCTAACGGAAGGTGCTGCAATAAAAAAGATAAGAGCTACAAGATAAGGAAAGGATAATAAAATACCGGACGGAATTTTTACGGCACCCTGCATTATGTTCACGGCATATTCAGCCGCAGAAAAAAGTAAGACAGCTAAAGTGCATAAAAGAGGATTTTTATTTCCCAAAAAGATTGCAGCCAAGGCTGTCCAACCTCTTCCCGCACTTATATTGGGCGTGTAGGCGGCAAGACGGAACACAAGGGTTGATCCGGCGCAAGCTGCAAAAAAACCGGCAAGCGTCCATGAAAATATTTTATATTTATCGGGATTTATTCCGCGGGCAATTAAAACATTCGGAGCTTCTCCTGAAAATTTTAAATTTATTCCCTTGGAGCTGTATTTTAAAAATAAAAAGATTACAACAGCTAAAATTAAACCTGCAAAAAACGGATTAAGATTATTTACGGGATTAAGATGGGAAGAAATTTCAAAGTCTTCAAAGGAAAGCGCTCCGCCTTTTTTTAAAAAAAGCTCGGAAGCCCAAGGAACAAAGCCTGCTGCAAAGAGGTTTAAAGAAAGCCCGGTCAAAAAAGAATTGGCCCTTGTTTTAACGGTAAACAAGGCAAGCAAATAAAGAATAAGAGAGGTCAAAAGAATAGAAGCTATAAAACCTAAAAATGGATTACCGCTTATTATGGTTATAAGAGCGCAAAAAAATGCCGAGAGAATAACGGCGCCTTCCATAAAAACGGCAAGAGAGCCAGCATATTCGGTAAGAAGGGCTCCTAAACTTAAAAACAAAAGAGGTGCCGAGATTTTTAAGATAACCAAGACGGCTTCAATCATATTCCCTTCCTTTTTAAAAGAAGCATCTTAATGCGTGAAATATTTTTACTCAATCTTGAAGTCAAGCGCAGGCTTAACAAGTTTGCAGAAATAAAAAGAAAAACTACAGCCTGTAAAAATACGGCCGTATCAAAAACCAAAGAACCTGACATTACGGCAGCATCGGAAGCGCTTTGTATCCAAGAGTATAAAAAGGCTGCCGGGATAAGGGCAAAGAAACTATTCTTTGCTACGAGGGCAACGGCAAGGGCCGACCATCCCATTCCGGAAGAAAAAGATAAGTGACAGATATACCAAGTTCCCGTAATTGCAAAAAAACCGGTTAAACCGTGAAGACCGGCAGAAATTCCCATTCCTGCAAGAGGCGGAGCATAAACGGAAAAACCTGCAAACTTGGAAAACTCAGACGCCGTTCCTGAAAGCCGCAAACGGTAGCCCCACTTTGTTTTAGCAAAAAAAATAATAAAAAACAAAACCAAAATAATAGAAAACACAAAAGAAATATTCAATGAAGAAGGCGGCAAAAAAGTTTTAAGCTGAAAGGCTTCTTTTATTGGAGGCAGGGCCAGTAAATTACCCGATGTATCCCGCAAAGGATTACCGATAAGATAATTTACAACAGGCAGGATAGCCGCAGAAATTAAAAAAGAAGTTAAAAGCTCATCCGCATTAAATTTAATTTTTAAAAATCCCGAAAAAAGACCGATTAAGCTGCAAGCAAAAAAAACGATAAAGCCTGTAAGAACAAGCTGCACGATCGGCTCTGCCAAAGTATGCTGTAAAAGAATTCCGGTCAAAAGACCCGCAAAATATATTTGCCCCTCGCCGCCCAAATTAAAACAGCCGCATTTAAAAGCAAATAAGGAACCGGAGGCCGCAAACAACAAAAGGGATGTTTTGTTCAGCATGTTTCCAAAATACCAAACGGAAGAAAAGGGTTTTAAAAAAAATTCCGACAATGCTTCTTTAGGATTTTGCGAGCCCAGAGAAATAAAGATAATTATTACCAAGGTACCGAAAAAAAATGCAGCTCCCGAACTTAAAAATTTATACCTTCTCAATTTTCTTTTCCTAAAAAATAAACGGCATCAAAAGCATTTTTATAAGAAGCCGTATCGAATTCTTTTGTCAATATTACAATGGTTCGGCCTTGCTCTGCAAGAGCCCTAAACTTATTCATAAGAAGCTCCGTGCTCAAAAGATCCAAGCCCCATGCAGGTTCTGCAGCTATTATAATTTCAGGATTTTCTGAAAGACAGCGAGCCAATATCAAACGCTGGAGCTGTCCTCCCGACAGGGAACCGGCCAAACGGTTTTTATCGGCACTTATATTTTCAGCTTTCAATAAGGATAAAATAAATTCATCGGAATTCTTTTTATCAAAAAAATTATTTTTAAAACGGTAACAATTTAAAACTTCTTCAACTGTAAGATTTGCATCAGCGCCGCGTAAATTTCTATCAGATGGAATAAAACCTATTTTATTTTTTAGAAGAAGGGAGGGAGTAATTTTTTCGCAGTTAAAAACTTTTTTTTCATTTCCTGGATTTTCAATTACAATATTGCCTGTATGATGCCTTTTATTTATATCGGTATTCTTGGCGTCAGACATTCCCGAAAGAATATCTTCCAAGTATTCGATACCACTGTTAGGGAAGCCTACAATTCCGGTAATACTTCCGCATCCTGCTTTAACTTGAAAATTTTTTATTTCGTAACCGAAACCGGAATTAAAAGAAATACAAAAACCGAAACCGCACTTTTTTTCTTCAATATTTTTCTCATGAAGTTTTTGTATTTCTTCTTCAGATTTTAAAAATTTATCGCCTGAAAATATTTGCTTTTTTATAAAAAGTTCAGCCTCATCATTATTCCCTAAATCTTCCGTTAAAAAAGAGCCTTGCATTTTTCCGTTTTTTAAAACCGAAATTCTATCGGCAAAATTTAAAGCTTCTTCAACCTTATGAGTAATAAGCACAGTACCTATTTTTTCTTCGATACATGTTTTTTTTAATACCGAAAAAAAATCCTTCCGCTCCTTATCGGTAAAAACGGAAGCCGGTTCATCTAAAATTAAAAACTGAGGATTAGTATAAAGGGCAGAAAACATTGCAGTGTAAAATCTTTTATCTGCAGAAAGATTTTTTATCTTTGCATTTAAGTCCAAGTCAACATTCCATTTTGACTTTAAACTTTCTATTTTTTGTTTTTCGGCACGGAGGTTTATAAGGGATAAAAAGCTCTTCTGTTTTGTGCCAATCATTATATTTTCAAAAACACTTGCATTTGCGGCAAGACGAGGATGCTGATGAACAATTGCGACTCCTGCATTTAAAGCATCGTTAGGGGAGTTAAAATTAAAAACCTTATTCGCTATCTTGATGGAACCACTCGTCGGAGAAAGAAGACCCGAAAAAATATTTACCAATGTAGATTTTCCGGCCCCGTTTTCTCCGAGCAGGGCGTGAATTTCGGAAGTGTAAAATTCTATATTCACATTACTCAAAGCGGCATTTTTATAGACCTCGCCGGTTTGTTTGTTTTCCGTTTCATAGATCTTATAAATACCGCTTAACTCGGCCGTCGTCTTTTTCACTTCACAAAACCCAATTTTAAAAATTTATTTTATAGACAAGTCCAAAGAACCGTCAGTTATTTTCTTTAGCATTTCATCTTGTTTTTTTCTGATTTCTTCTGGGACGGTTTGCATATAAATTTCATCATCAGAAATAAAATTTACATAACCTTCTTTGATGCCCAAGGTAGAAGGGACTCCTTCTTTTAGCTTCCCGTCGATGAAGTTTAAAATCTGCTCATAGGCAAGCTTTTTTTGCTTCATTTCGGAACTTGAAATTACATAGCCCTTTGCTTTTGCATAGCCGTTATTATCGAACCAAGAAACATAGAAGCCCAATTCTTTTGCAGCGGCAAGAACTCCCTGATTTGCACCACCTGAAATAGGCATTATTACATCAGCTCCGTTTTTATACATTGCACGGGCAAGTTCGGCACCCTTCGCCGCATCATACCAGTTTCCTACGATTTTAAAATCAACGGTAAATTCGGGATCGGCAGCTTTGGCACCTTCAAGGAAGGCAGGCAAAATTATATTCATCATTGCAGGATATTCTTGCCCCGCTATAAGCCCTATTTTTTTTTCGGGATTTGCAAACTCCATCTTGCTTAAACTTACCAAGGCAGAAATATAGCCTGCTATATAAGCCTGTTCTCTTTGATTGTATCTAAAGGTAGTAATCATGGGTTTACCTTCGGCATAGGCATCCAAAAGCAAAAACTTTTGATTGGGAAATTGCTTTGAAATAGGAGCGATGATGCCCGGCATGGCAGGATTGGAAGAAACAATCAAATCATATTTTCCGTCCACAGCTAGGGAAGTAAGCTTCGTTCCCCATTCTGCCTGATTGGTTCCGGCTTCCAAAATCTTCAAGTTTACCTTTTTACCGGTTCCGATTGCAGAAGCAACAGCTTCTTCTACACCTGCAGCCAACATATCGTAAACCGGACTTTCAGCCCTGACACCGGGAACAAAAACCGCAATACCGATTTCTTTTTCTTTTTGCATATTTTCAGTTTTTGCACATGAAAAAAGGCTTAAAAGAAAAGAAGCAAATAAAATAAAATTAAAAATCTTTCTCATGGTTGACAATATAACAAAAAAGAGAAGATAGTGCAAGATAGGAAGAGTATTTTTATAGTTAGAATTCTAAGTCGAATCTTCATCTTGGTATCATCTTCGGAACAAATACAAGTTGCAAAAAATATTTATTATTCCCAACCGAGGTGATAATATAAAAAATCATTAGAACAAGCATAAAAGCCGTTTTACTACGTATAAAATTCACTACTAAATATCTCCAATCCTATTTTTAATTTTCCAAATTGTCTCTTTTTCTTCCTATAAAAATATAATAATTAGTCCAAAAGAAAATTCATGATATTAATTAGTAATAAATAGTTTTGTTTTCATAACCAAAACCATTTATTTTAACAACGAACAAAAATCAGCTTTCATCAAACATATGATCATATGTCAATATTACAATGCATATTCCAAATTTTTTCATACCTTTTCTCCATTATTAAAATTGATTAGTCAAAATATTTACAATATTTTACTCCTCGCAGTTTATAAAATATTCCTATCTTCAAAACGACTGCTTAAAGGCCGGTCAATCGCTGTCCGAAAAATGAGATAGTTAGGTTGTGAATACAAATAAGGCTTTATTTTCATAATATTTTTCTCATGTAAGCAAATCATCCGACAACGATGTTTTAAAATAATTTATGTATAGTTTTTTAAAAGCATCTAACTGCTCTTTCGACATTTTTTTTAATACCCCTGAGTTAATTATTCGAATCATTATTTTTTTTTGTTCTTCTTCTAAAGGCGAACTTTCAGTAAACGGAATGACCGGTTTATTTCTTTTAAATTTCTTCCAATTTTCTATTATGTGCTCCACATCACGAACATGCATAACCATACTTGATATTTGTAACAATGGATAACTTTTTTCAAAAAATAACCGTTTTTTATTATTGCAAAAACCCAATGTATCATTATAATAGCAATATCCTACACTTACAAGTTCGTCCCAATGTTTTTCAAGACCATTTAATAACCGTATTTGAAATTTATTATGAAAATGTCGATATAAAAGGCTTACAGAACTATCTGCTACCAAGGCTGTAAGCATCAGCCATGAATTTTCCACAGCTTTTTTCATATACCATGACACAACATCAGATGTATAAACTTCATCATATAAAATATAATCACTTAAAACTGACGGAAAAAACGCATTCGGTACTGCACGTGTAGGATATCCATCAACCATTACGATTGGCGTATCTTCCGTAACTTCCATCATTTTATCCGGAGCTTGTATTTTTTTTATAAAATTCTTCATAAAAACTATATTATGATTTTTTAACGGCCTTAATCTTTTTATAACTTCGTTATATGATCCGAATAATATGCTAGGTATTTTCATTTAAATATTATCCTATATTTTTTTATAATCTAGTGAATTTAATTCCACATATTTCAAACATATTTTCTTCAAATGTTTTTTCTTCTCCTATTTGATATAAAAGCCGATCCTTTTGTGGAACAAATTGATTAAAATAGTAATATAATTGCTTAGCCCACATATAAGTCTCGGGATTAGCAGTATTTCCATACACAATATTAGCATATTTTTTATTACATATACGCAAATAAAATGGTTGATTCATTCCTCGTATATCAGAATATTTTTTATGATTATTATTCGATATTAACCTTAGATTGATTTGTTTACTAATAATATGAAATTCATCTGAGGTCAATTTACCTATTAAATTATGTTGAGAGTTTGAATTAAAAAAAACAATACACTTTTCATAGTTTTTTGAAGCAACAAAAACAAGGTGCCAATAAAATTTATTATTATTTTCACTGATTCTTGCAGGAACACCTATTTCATAAAATTCCCATATATCATTACTATTAAAATAAGATTTAAAAAAGACATTTGCTTTATCATCATTAGCAATTAAATAAGGAAGATCAAACCCATGTAATACGTCAAAACATAGTATAAACATAATAATAATTAATGAATAATATTTTTTCATCGCATTATTCTCCACATTTCCATTCTTCTTTTAGTAGCATCTTTTGATCGTATAGGAATAATTTCACCACAGTATCATAAGCATGTGTTAATTCATGAGCAATAATTCCGACTGGATATAAGAGCGTACCTAAATCAATATACTTCACATCGGACGAAAAGTAAATATCAGAATCAATCATATAAAAGACTCTTCCTTTCCTTGCCATTAAGAATCCCGAACCTTTCTTATAGCTTTTATTATTGCATAAAACATAAAAGTAAACAAGTATCGGTATAGCGCTTTTCATGGCTTTGCTTTCGCTTCGGTATCTTTCCGCAGAAATTGCTGTCCGAATGAGATAGTTAGGCTTTGGATAAATGCAAAGTTTTGTTTTCATTGCTTATTACTTTTCTTTTGCTTCATTTTTTTCGGACATATTTTTTCTCTCTTATTTAAGGCTTCAAAATTTTGATTTTCTATCTTTTTCCATAAACAATCCATAAATAATACTAACGGCTATGGTATAAATATATACAAAAAACTCACTATTATTCCTTCTGGGAAATATTAAAATAGCTCCTACCAGAATCAAAATAAATTCACAAATCTGTTTTAGTATATATATAAATTTTTTTAACTTCGTATCAGGATCATAGATATATAAAAATTTTCTATTAAATAACTCACCAAGCCATACTCCAAAAGAAATAAAGGTATATGATAGTGAAAATATAATTACTAGTACTAATACTATATGCATAAGAAACACCTCACTAATAGTTTAAATTTTCCGTATGTGTAAGAATCGGCTTACCATCACTATCCTCTCTTTCAAGTTTATAGATGTTGGTAGTTCTACTTCCGGAATTTTTTATACCTGAACTATCACTTACAACTTCTAACTCTGTATTTATTTCTATTTTCATTCCTGATTCATATCGTAAAATTTCTTTACTACCTATATAAAGACTGGCAATAGTTAAAGCACTCTTTATAGCTCCAGTTAATATTGGACCACCTATACAACCTAATATGCTTTTAAATATTAGTCCAGATGTTATCGCATAACCTATATCAGCACCAAAATTCATATCTTCTGCTAATTTATTACCAGTTTCAGTATCCTTAATCAAAAAAGAATAATTTATAGAATACTGCTCAAAAATTTTTCCATTGTCCATATAACTTGTATAACTTATGGTAGAAGTATACTTATATGCATCAGTTTCTGTATTAGTTATATTTATTTGAATGAAAGGCTCATCAATAGTGCCTTTACCGGAATGTTTAGTTTCTCTCCCATCCGGATCGGTATACTTAATCGGATTATATAGCTCGAAGCTGCGCTGCGAATCCCCCGCATAATGGTAAACATGTAAGTTTATAACATTAAACACGCCTCCCATACCCGGCAAGTTTTCATTATGCTTTTTAGCCTCATCGTTTACTGGTGCCTTGGGTATATAATCATTTAACGCCGGATCCCCACTTAACCACCTACTATACTTCGGATCAAGATACCTCGCTCCATAGTAGTATAATCCTGTTTCTTCGTCAAGCTCTTTCCCCGTAAACCTAAACGGTAACTTATCTAACCCTGCAGCAACTTCCTCTATCAGCCCTGCGGGCTGCTTTGCAAGGAAATTATTATACGTCGTCAAAAACAGCATAGCAGTTTTTGACTTGTAAGTCCACAACTCTATTTTTAGTAAGCATGTTTTTATTTTAATTTTATAATTTATATTATTTTATATTTAAAATTTTTCAAGCATTTCCTCATAATTATCAGGATAGGTATATTTTATATGATACTTCGTGCTGTCAGGAATAGGCGTTGCATAATAGTCGACACCCTGTCTTTTAAATTCGGCGATTATATCCTGTTTTAATTTATATTCTTTACTATCTAACGGAAATATCCAAGATTGCTCACGTAAGATATTTACTGGATATATTTTTTCTTGCCCTGGTCTATACAAATTCTTATCCCGCACAGGATCATAGCATGGTTTAGTTATATCAGCATGACATTCTGCTATAAGATAATGAGCAATGGTATATCTCTTCAACTGTAAAGCGAGACTTGCAGCAGTAGTACTTGCATTTCGCTGTGTATTGATATAGGCTCCATTATTAATCAGCAGCTCCACCAATTGCTTACTATCTCCCGTAGATATTGCATTCATTAATACAGTTATTTCGTCATAAGATTCTTCCAAATATGGAATATTCGGATCTGCACCAGATTTTAATAATAGTTCCGTATATTTAATATTTTCATTTATATCAATGCTTTTGTCTTTCCAGCGCTTGCCAACAGCTAAATACAGAGGCGTGTTATTCGATGCACGTTGCATAAGATCAGGATCAGCTCCGTTTTTAAGTAATATTTCTGCTGAATTATACTTACTGTTTGCAATTGCCCAATACAACAAAGGCGTACCATAAAGGGGCTCACGGTAATTTATCAATTCTTTGTGTTCAGAACAAATCTGATCTATTTTTTTTATATTTTGCGAATTAACTGCTTTTGCTAAATCCCATGCAGGAGTATCCTTAAAAATATTAACCGATATGGACGGATCAGCAGAATTAAATGAATTTCCCATCGAACCTATTATTTTTACACTTAGCCAACCTACCGTATATAGTGTTACAGGGTTAAAAATACTAATGAGACATATAAATGAACATAATAAAATAAAAATAATTTTTGAAGTATTATATTTCATATTTCACCGACATAATTATAAATTATTTTATACTCATTTGCAAGCTTTAAAAACATATCTTTTTTATTTTATTGCCCTATTTTTCTTAATTACGTTGAATTATATCTAATCCGCCAAAAGAAGATTGAAATCTTTTCTGTTTCTCCATTTCATAAGCACTATCAGTGAAAATAATGTTCTTTAATCTTAAACGATTTTTACTAAAAGACACAAATAACATCAGCCTTGTCTTTTTTGTCATTTCACAATCCCTCGACTTAGTTCTTATACTTTAACTAATATTGTCAATTGGCAAAAAAATTATTCTCCATATTGTTCAAAAATTAGTTAGTCCAAAACCAAATGTATCTGTTGTCGATTTTACTCTGTACAATATAGCCATTGTGATTATTTTTAATTCCCAAATTTACTAAGGACTCCGTATAATCCAAATAATCTTTCTCCTCAATTTTATTTAATATTTCATCGAGAGTTTCATTAGTGCCGTATATAACTTCTTGTTTATATAAGATATTATCTTTTGAAAAAATAGTACAACCTTTCTTTAACTCCGGATTAAAATATTCCATCAAATAGGCTATAACATAATCCTTTTTATTAACAATAAATTTTTCATCATCTTCAGTAAAATTTCTTAAATCAAAAATAAACACTTCTATTTTATCTCTGCGCCCGCCGATGAAAGGCTCATAAATATGTAAACACAAAAGCATTTCACATTCATAACCTACATAACTATAATTATGAGGAATACAAATATGATTATTTTTTTGAGGCGTTAGATTGAATTCTTTTATATCGGAATGATTATTATTTACAAACAACAGCTTTATTTTGTCGAAATCTTTTACAGAACTATAATTTCGCCATATAATTTCTCTTTTACTGCAACCTGAGAGAAATAGAATTATAGCAATCAAGTATATTTGTAACCCAATGATATTCTTTTTTCTTTTATGGGCACCTCTAAAAACCCCCTTTAAAAAAGATTAAAAAGATGATAAAATGAGATATGAAACAAAAAGGATTATTTGATGAAGAAGATCGTTTAAGAGTATTAAGCAAGTTAGGAGATAGTCTTGAAAAATTAAACGAAAAAATAAATTGGGAAATATTCAAACCACTATTAAAAAAAGCATTAACCAAAGAGCCAAAAGGTTTAGGCGGAAGACCTGCATACGATTATGTACTGATGTTTAAAATAATAATCTTACAAAAATTATACAACATAAGTGATGATCAAACGGAATATCAAATAAACGATCGGCTATCCTTTATGAGATTTTTAGGATTGGAATTAAAAGATAAAGTACCCGATGCAAAAACAATATGGCTTTTTAAAGAAAAACTCATTGAAGCGAGAGTATCAAAAAAGTTATTTGAAAAGTTTGGAAAAGAATTAGCTAGAAATAACTTAATAGGAAAAGAGGGAACGATAATAGATGCGACAATAGTAGAAGCTCCGATACAGCATAACAGCAAAGATGAAAATGAACAAATCAAAAACGGAAAAGTCCCTGAACAATGGCAAGAAGCAAAAAAATAAGGCAAAATTATCGCAAAAAGACTGTGATGCGAGGTGGACAAAGAAGCACAAACGTAGCTATTACGGTTATAAAGATCATATAAAAGTAGATAAAAAAAGTAAGCTTATATTGAAAGCAACTGTAACAGCAGCCAATGTTCATGATAGTAGAGAGTTAAAAAATTTGGTTGAAAGGGAAGATGAAAGATTATACGCAGATAGTGCTTATATAGGAGAAGAAATAGAGAGAGTTTTAAAAGCGAAAGGAATAGAAGGACAAATTTGTGAAAGAGGAGCAAGAGGGAAACCTCTTACTAAAAAACAAAAAATCGGTAACAGAAAAAAATCAAAAATACGGGCGAGAGTCGAACATGTATTTGGCTTTATGACAAACTCAATGAAAGGTATATATGTAAGAACGATAGGATTAGCTCGTGCAACATTTTCGATAATAATGATGAACTTAACATACAACTTATGTCGATATTGCTATCTAAAGAAATAAAATGAGGGAGCATATAGGTAATAAAATGAAAAGTAAGGGAACTAAGATAAAGAATCCAAGTTTTACACTAGACAATTTATAAAAAAGCTACTAAAATAATAAATAGGTACACTAAAAAATAGGTTTTTAGAGGTGCCCTTATGATAAATCTCCATACTCATAATATTTTGCTCCTCGCAGTTTATAAAATATTCCTATCGTCAAAACGACTGCTTAAGGGCCGGTCAATCGCTGTCCGAATGAGATAGCTAGTTCGTAAATAAACGCAACGGGATGTCTTCATATCTTAGTTATTTCTATTTAAAAACTCCTTTAAAGCTCGTATTGCATAGACAAAATTCATAATACTGAAAATTAAACAAATAGCTATCTTGAATATGTTTATCCAGCTAAAAAGATTTGGGAAATTATTATATATAGTAAAATATAAACCTATCATTGACATTGTCGAAATAAAGAAAAATATAATTAAAAATAATAAATCATACATACTTATATTACTCCTCTAATTCTTTTAAATTGCTTTGACTGCTTGTCAATCTATCATAATTTTCCAAATTATCAGCATAATCATCACCATACATATCTGCTGCAAGTGATGTAGCCATAATTTTTCCTCTTCATGCTTTTCAAATCCATTTTAAATTAATTATTTACCTCTCTTTTTAATCTTGATTATAAAAACAACATTTACAACAAATGAAATCAAAAGCAAAATTGTTGTCACATCCAATAACACGGAAGACATTTTATTTTTCCAAATATATTTATAAGGTAATTCTCCATTTGAAAATTTTCCCTGATATATTTTACCGTTTTGTTTTGTCAAAGTTCCAAAGCCGTCAAATTTACCGTTCACAAAATTACCAATATAACTATCGCCATTTGAAAATTTATAAACACCGTGGCCTTCAAGTTTTGTATTTACAAAATTACCTGAACATACAGCCCCGTCATTATATTTGATTTTACCTTTTCCATTTAAAAAACCGTTTTTAAAGATACCTTCAAAAATATTTCCTGTTGATGTTTTTAATACGCCGTTTCCTTCATATATACCGGCATTAACTTCCCCTTCATATGAAGATCCATCACTGTACAAAATAAAAGCTTTACCTATTTGCAATCCATTAAAGTAATTGCCTTTGTAAGTATATGAATTTGTTGTCATTTCGCCATAGCCATGAAACAATCCATTTTAATATTCTCCTTCATACTTATCGCCATTTGGCCATATCTGAACCGCCTTACCTGAAAATAAGCCATCTTTTAAATTACCATGATAAATTGAACCATCAGGAAGTAACACTTCAACAGCAAATAAAACTATATTTACAATAAACAATATAATCACTATAGTATTTTTTTTCATATTTCACCTACATAATTATAAAATATTTTATATTTTTATTATCACACAAACTACAAAAATAAACAAGCATCAGCATCAAGTTACTTTTAAACATAACCTAGCGCTCTGTGCAGCAATATCGATCCATTTTTTTGACACAATTGCTGGCAGAGGCGTGAGATACTTGGATTTTGAACAAAAATCAGCTTTCATCAAACATATGATCATATTTTTTATACCAAAAATAAGGCAAGACATGGCACCCCATCACATATAAAAACAATAAGCCTGTTAAAATCCATAACACTAATAAAATAGAAGCTATAAAATTTGTATAATACCACTGTAAAGCAGACACCTCAACAACTTTCATATCTTCCTTAGTAACTAAATAATAATTACCATTCATAATCATTGTAGTATTAAAAATGAAATTCTCACACTCCCAATATTTATTCATTCTATCCAAAGCAGTGAATATTATAGTCAATATTATAATGCATATTCCAAATTTTTTCATATTTCATTTCCCAAATTAAAAAAATCAAAATTATACCAATCAATATTAGCCCATCTTTTTTTATCTCCGTTAAAATAAGTACCTTCAAAAATTTTAATATTACCAAATCTAATTTCCAAATACACCCCTAAAGCATCCATATTTATACCATATAAATCTTTTGATAGTTTTTCAAATTCAGGAGCTATTTTACTCTCTACATATTTACAAATTTCGGCTTCTTGAATTTTATCAATTTTAGATTTTGTATCTATCACAACACAAACAACAGACCCTTTCAAAGCTTTAAATATTTTTACATTTTCAATATTCTTGTTTATAGATTTTAAATCTTTTACAAAATTTTCTACATCAACATTTCCTATAGTTCTATCTATATCAATATCAATATTTTCATAGTAGTCGAATTCGTTTATTTTAAAATCAAAAGAAGTATATAATAAAATTCTGTTATTTACAAAAATACGCAGTTTAACAATAGTATCGTTTTTAATAAACTTATCAATATCTTCATAAGCGGAAGGATATTTCTTTGATGTTTTAGTTATAACATGAGAAAAAAATGTTTGTGTATTTTTAATACTAGTCACATTTACATCTTTCGAAAAATAAAAATTAAAATTAACTATATTTTCAGACACATAAACGGAACATTTTTTTAAATTTTCTATTTTATATAATTCCCAAAAATTACCTTTATCCTCAATGTATATTCTATCTTTTTCATTTGAAAGATCAAAACATTTTTCGGGAACACCATTGTTATGATTTTCAACGGAACAAGAAAAAAGCAATAACAAAATACAAATAAGATAAAAAAGTTTTTTCATACTCTCACAAAAATATTTATTTCCCCATATAATAAAAACCCGGCAAGACCTAAATGGACCCGCCGGTTAAAACTATCATCTTTTATTTTTTATCAGGTTTGCAAATGTTGCCATGCCTGCATAGCGGGCGTTGTAGCCGAGCTCATCTTCGATCCTCATAAGCTGGTTGTATTTTGCTATGCGGTCGCTTCGGCTCATTGAACCGGTTTTAATTTGTCCGGTTTCGAGGGCTACGGCCAAGTCGGCAATAAAGGCATCCTCGGTCTCGCCTGAGCGGTGCGAAATAACGGCAGTGTAGCCGGCCTTTTGAGCCATTCTTACGGCATCGATTGTTTCGGTAACCGTTCCGATTTGGTTAAGCTTTATCAAGATAGAATTGCAAGCTCCTTCTTCAATACCGCGGGCAAGCCTCTTTGTGTTTGTTACAAAAAAATCGTCGCCTACAATCTGAATCCGGTTTCCCAGTTCCTTTGTCATCTTTGCGTAGCCTTCCCAATCGTTTTGATCGAGAGGGTCTTCAATAGAAACAATCGGATAATTGTTTATCCAATCCTTAAACAAATCTATCATTTGATCTGCATTTAAAATTTTGGAAGGCTCGGACTTCCAGAACTTGTAGCCCTTTCTGCCGCCTGCATCAAAGAGCTCCGAAGAAGCGCAGTCCAAGGCGATTACTATATCCTTGCCGGGCTTGTAGTCTGCCTTTTCAATCGCCTTCATTATGTAGTCCAGAGCTTGAACATTTTCGATGTTGGGAGCAAAACCGCCCTCATCGCCTACAGCAGTAACATGCCCGTCCTTTTTTAGAATATCTTTTAGGGCATGGAAAACCTCGGCCGTCATTCTTACACCTTCACGGATTGATGGAGCTCCCACAGGCATAATCATATACTCCTGAAAATCTATCTTGTTGTCGGAGTGGCGTCCTCCGTTTATTATATTTGCCATGGGAACAGGCATCTGCATTGCATGAACGCCTCCCAAATAGCGGTAAAGCGGCAGGCCTAAGCTGTCGGCAGCGGCGCGGGCTACGGCCATCGAAACACCGAGCATAGCATTGGCACCGAGCTTGGATTTATTTTCGGTGCCGTCAAGATTGAGAAGCATATTGTCTATCTCGGCCTGATCCAAGGCATCAGCCCCGTCAAGCTCCTCGGCAATAACCGTATTAACTTGGTCAACAGCCTTTAGAACACCCTTTCCCATGTAGCGGCTCTTATCGCCGTCCCTCATTTCCAAAGCCTCATATTCTCCGGTAGAAGCCCCTGAAGGAACACAGGCCCGTCCGTAGCTAAAATCGCTTAACTGAACCTCAACTTCTACAGTAGGATTTCCCCGCGAATCCAAAATCTCGCGGCCTTCAATATAAATAATATCAGACATATTAACCTCCTTAAGATAAAGCCGATAGTTAATTCTACTCTTATTCCAAAATAAAATCAAGCCGAAAAGAAAATCCGCCTTTCTCCAATTGTAAATTCATACAAATATTGATATAATTTCGGTTATGGCAGGTATAATAGCCTTATCGGCTTTTGCAGTATTTTTAATTTTTTGCCTTATATTCAATATTCAAATCCTGTATTCTCTTTTGGCAGGGTATTTTATATTTTTAACTTACGGAATCTATGAGGGTCACTCTGTTTCTAAGCTGCTTAAAATGTCTGCTAAAGGAATCTTAAAGATTAAAAACATAGTTATGGTTTTTATGCTTCTCGGAATAATCACCGCAATATGGAGAGCAGCAGGAACCATCCCTGCAATCATAGTAATAGGCTCAAAACTGATTGTTCCTCAAATCTTTTTACTTTTGAGTTTTTTACTTTGCAGTTTTTTGTCGGTTATGATAGGCTCTGCCTTCGGAACAGCCGCAACCATGGGCGTAATCTGCATTTCGATAGCAAGGGTTATGGGAATAAATGAGCTCCATGCAGGAGGGGCTATTTTAAGCGGCATTTTTTTTGGAGACAGATGCTCACCCATGTCCACAAGTGCAATCCTTGTAAGCGAAATTACCGAAACCGATCTTTTTGAAAACATAAGGGGAATGATTAAAACTTCGATAGTTCCCTTTATTTTAAGCTGTATTTTTTATTTGCTCTTAGGCCTTGCCTCAAAAACAGAAAACATAGAAACCGATGTAACAGCTCTTTTTTACAGCCACTATAACCTCAATATTATAACAATAGTTCCCGCAGCCCTCATAATAGTTCTTTCTGTTTTTAAGGTAAGGGTAAAAAAAACAATGATCATAAGCATAATTGCAAGCCTTGCCGCCGCACTCTTTATTCAAAAAGAAAGCATAGTAAACCTTTTACGCTTTGCAGTCCTCGGCTACAAAACTTCAAGTGAAGAATTAAATGCAATGATGAGCGGAGGAGGAGCTATTTCTATGGTCAAGGTTTGCTTCATTGTAGCTATTTCTTCTGCCTACGCAGGCATCTTTGAAGAAACGGAAATCCTAAGCCTCTTAAAAAAGTGTACAAAGGTAATAGCCGAAAAAATCAGCAGCTTCGGAGCAGTACTGGTTACTTCAATAGCCGCAGGCGCCGTCACCTGTAACCAAACCCTCGGCTCAATCTTAACCTATCAGCTTTGCAGGGACCTGATGCCCAAAGAAAAAATGGCCGTCAGCCTTGAAAACTCTTCGATAATAGTTGTTGCCCTAATACCGTGGGCAATCGCCATGAGCGTCCCCCTCGAAATACTGAGCATACCCGCCAAATCCGGACTTTTTGCATTCTACCTTTATTCAATTCCTATGTGGAATTTAATCTGCTCGTTTAGATCTAAGGGCTATACCTCTTGCAATTTATAGACGAATACCGAATTAAGCCTCGTCACTTGAACTTCGTACTTTCCCATTCGCACTTCAAACATTGACATTCGTCACTTGACAGCTCCGCTCCTTTACCCTATAATATTCACATGGTACAAAAAGTTATTACAGCGAAAAAAAATTTAAACTTTTTCTCCACGGCTTACGCATGAAAAAAAATAGCCGATATTTAAAGTATGAAAACATTAAAAGAATATTTTAACGAACTTAATGATAATCGTCAGTCGGGCAAAGTAAAACATCTAATCAGCGAAATATTGGTAATAGCACTGTGTGCTGTTTGTAGCGGAGTTCAAACTGTATTTGAAATAGGGGAATTTGCCGAAGTAAAAAAGGATTGGCTAAAAAATGAGGTAGGACTCTTGTTAGAAAATGGAGTTCCTTCGCACGACACCATAGGAAGAGTCCTTGCGATGATTAATCCCAAACAATTTCAAAGCCTTTTTATCTCGTGGATTGAACAATCCCTTAATATTCCAACAGGTTCATACATTCACATTGATGGAAAAACATTACGTGGAAGTGCAAGTGAACAAAGTAGAGGTATTCATTTGGTAAGTGCATTCGCTCACGAAGCGGGAGTTGTACTAGGACAAATAAAATGTGCTGAAAAATCGAATGAAATCACAGCAATTCCTGAACTCCTTAACCTTTTAAAACTAAAAAGCTCGATAATTACTATAGATGCCATGGGGTGTCAAAAAGAAATAGCAAAAGAAATCACAAAGAAAAAATGTGATTATGTATTGGCTCTAAAAGAAAATCAGCCGGCAGCGTATAATGATGTAAAAGATTATTTTTCTATAGAAGATAAAGACTTTCAAAACACACTTTTAAGATTTGAAACCTTGGATATAGGGCATGGCAGAGAAGAAAAAAGAGAATACTTTCTTTCAACTAATATAAACTGGTTTGCAGATAAGAATAAATGGGCAAATTTAAAGAGTTTTGGAATGGTCAAAAGCACTGTAAGGTGCAAAGGCAAACAATACAGTGAAAAGCGTTACTTTATTAGCAGCATAGAGGATATAAATGAGTTTGTAACAGCTGTAAGAACACATTGGACAATAGAAAACACTTTACACTGGTCGCTGGATGTAATATTTAGAGACGATGAATGTCAAATTCGAGAAAAAAATACTGCTGAAAACATAGCAATTTTAAGGAGGATTTGCTTTAATCGAATAAAAATGTATCAAAATGGTAAAACTCTGAAAAGGAAGAAAATGCTTTGTACTTTTGATGATTCATTTAGGTTTAATGTTTTATTTAGCTAAGGAATTCATGCGTAAGCCGTGTCAAAAATGTCAATAATTTATGTTAATAATAATTATAACAAAAGTAAATAATAATTTTATTGAAAAACCGGCAAAAATCGGCAAAGCATACCCCTGTACAATAGTTTAAATTTTTTGTATATTGGTTTTAGTGAACGAAAAAATTTTAGGAGCTTACATGAACTTTATAAATGAAACAAGCGAAAACAAAAAAAATAAAACTGACGATAATGATGCTTTGATGCAAAAATTTCTTAATACACGCCAGATAATTTTGGCAGGAGAAATAAATAAAGAACTTTCCGAAAAAATTGTACGCCAGCTTTTGCTCATGGAATCCCTTTCTGCAACAAAGCCTATATACATTTATATCGATTCTCCCGGAGGAGATGCCGATGCAGGCTTTGCAATCTTCGATATGATAAGATTTATCAAGGCTCCGGTATACACAATAGGCATGGGCCTTGTTGCCAGTGCCGCCTCTATCATCCTTCTTGCAGCAAGCAAGGAACGCCGTTTCGGAATGCCTAACAGCCACTACCTCATCCATCAGCCCCTATCAGGCATAAAAGGCGTTGCAACCGAAATTGAAATACACGCTAAAGAACTTGAAAAGATGAGAGTCAAAATCAATAAGCTCATCGCAGAAGAAACAGGTACTGATGAAAAAAAGGTTGCAAAGGATACCGACAGGGATTGTTGGCTAAATGCCGAAGAATCCGTAGAATATGGTCTTATTTCAAAAATAGCTAAAAACCGAAAAGATATCCCTGAAAAGTAATAGCGCATAAAGCCCAAACAGAAGAAGCTCGGATGCATACATTAACTGTATGCATCTTTTTATATCCTCATCTTCAATTTCAAAAAACTCATCCCCTATAAACGGTTTATCGACAAGAACTCCGCCGTAATAATTCGGGCCGCCCAGCCTCAAACCTAAAAGCCCTGCAGCAGCACTTTCAGGATGAGCGGAATTAGGGCTTGAGTGCTTTCTGCAATCCCGCCGCCAAATCTTAAAACCCGTTTTTATTACAGCTAGTTTTGACATTATTTTGCTTGAAGCTTTCTTTTGTGAGCCGTCTTGCCCCTGCTCTCGCAGTTTACAAAAAAAAGAACCTGCAAGAATGAGCAAGGCCGAAAGTCGGGCCGGAAGATAGTTTACAAGGTCGTCAATCTTTGCCGGGAAAAAACCTAAGTCGGCATATTTTTCATTTTTATAACCGAGCATAGAATCCATAGTATTTACAGCCTTATAGGCAATTCCTCCTGCAGGACCTAAAAGCATCATAAAAAACAATGGGGCTATAACACCGTCGCTTGTATTCTCGGCAATGGTTTCAACACAGGCACGGCTAACACCCTTTTTATCCAAAGACTCCGTATCTCTCCCTACAATATTCGCAATCTGCCTTCTGCCTTCTTCAAGACTTATCCGAAGAGCCTTAAAAACTTTTATAGATTCTTTTTGAAGGCATCTGGCTGCAAGGCAGGTATAGCTGACCCACACGGCAAAAATAAGGTATAAAACCTTGTAAGGATATAATAATTTTAAAAAGAAAAAGACAAGGTAAAAAGTAAAACCAAGATTGAAAACAACTATTAAAAGTCCTGCAAACTTTAAACCTCTATGAGACCTAAAACAAAAACGGGCAAGGGCTTCTTCTTTTTTTATCAAGCTCCCAATAGATTTTACAGGATGAGGAAAAGAATAAGGGTCGCCCAAGATAAAATCAAGAATAATTGCAAAAAATAGAACAAAAAAATTAAGATGCGAAAAAATAAAATCGGAAAGATTAAAAAAATTAAAATTCATTTTAACTTATGACGCTAATCTAAAACAAAACCGTCCTGCCTTTTTAAAGCCAAGACGGTTTTTTTATAAACAAAAACAAATTATTTTTCTTGAAGGTATGAAGCCTGAATCCAGCCTTTTTTTTGCTTGTTTTGTACATAGTACCATTCTGTTTGAGAGCCGTCACTTTCAGCAATGACAACCTTCTTTACAGCAGAAAGAATGGTGTCGGCCTTTACAGATGCCAATATCCTTACATCTCCGTCTACAGTAGGAATACTTAAAAGATCAATATCTTGTTTTGCTGTAAATTTTTTGTCAACTTTTTCGGCTTCAAGCTTCTTTAAAAAAGCAGTCTCAGCATCCATCACTTGAGCAAGATTTTGTAAAATTGCTATATCATCACTATATCTGGAATTCATTTCAATAGCGTTTTGAAAAAGCTCGGCTCTGCTTGTTTCACTTTGAGTTTCCATTGCAATTTGCGCAAGAACCATAGCATCGACACTCGGCGTTTCAAGCTCAACAGTTTCCCGTTTTAAATACTTTTCCTTTACTATCCACGATGTTATCAACTCAGGACAATATGCTGCAATTTTTACGAATTTAGTGTTTAGGCTATCTTTATAAACAGCAACAATAAAATATTGAGGTATGATTTCATCTGTGACTGCCGTTAAAGAATCCGATTTGTATAGGACCGTATCTGTAGAAGAAATAAAGGCCGGCACTGTATTCGGCTCATAGCAATAGTCTTGAATCCAATATTCTTTATCTTTTAAAGAAATATGAAAGAATACACGCTTTTGTCCATCAGTTCTTTGAGCTTCTTTTTTTTCTCCGAGATATAAGGCTTTATCTCCCAATGAAGCTTCTGCCGTCCATTTCATTTTACCGTCCTCGGTCTCGGTATAAAGCCCTGCACGATGAACATAGATAACACCCTCTACTTTTAAATCTACCTCAGTTTCTTTAGAGGGTTCTCTTGATACATCATCTGTTTTTTCAGTTTTTACAGGATCGGACTTTTCACTTACATTTTCTTTTGCACAAGACACAAAAACAAATAGTGAAACACACAATAATAAAACAGCTTTTTTAATAAAATTTACTCTCATAAATAACTCCTTATTTTATATTCAATAATTCAAGTTCAAAAACCAAATAGGCATTGGGAGGTATAACTCCGCCTGCACCGGCTTCACCATAGGCAAGATGCGGCGGAATAATGATGATCCTTTTTTCTCCAAGTTTCATCTTAGAAGCTTGAGAGTCGAAGCCCGGTATAACCTGCCCTACTCCTACGGGGAAATCTAAGGGTTTGTGCATATCTGAATCATCAAAGACTTTTCCATTTTCTAAAAGAGAGCCCTTATATTTCATTTTTAAAGTTTGTCCCTGCTTTGGGGTATCTCCCTTACCTTGTTTTATAACAAAGGAATATACTCCGTCATCATCCGGCTTTGCAGGAGGATACTTAGTTTTAATAAGATCTTCCATTTTCTTTACAAGGGCCTCTGCTCTGCGCTTTTCACTTTCCTTAGTTGCTGCAAGATACTTGTAAAAAGCTTCTTGATCAGTTTTAAAAGATTTTGCCTCATCGCCGGTTCTTATAATTTTGATCGTTTTCATCTTGTCGCCTTGTTGAACTGCATCTACAACATTTTGACCTTCAACAACCCGTCCGAAAACGGTGTGCTTACCGTCAAGCCACGGAGTTTCAACATGCGTAATAAAAAACTGAGAGCCGTTAGTCCCTGGGCCTGCATTAGCCATGGACAAAACACCGGGGCCGTCATGTTTTAAAGTTTCAACAATTTCATCAGGGAATCTATAACCGGGACCGCCTGAACCTGTTCCGGTAGGATTTCCGCCCTGAATCATAAAATTTGCTATTACTCTGTGGAAAATTAGACCGTCATAAAAGGGCTTTCCCTTTGCAGCATCAAGAGTTCCTTCAGCCAACCCTACAAAATTACATACCGTTAATGGCGTCTCTTTGTAAAAAAGCTTTAGAACAATCAAGCCCTTATCCGTATCTATAGCAGCATAAAGACCATCTTCTTTTAAAGCTTCTATATCCTTTAAACTACTCATATTCTTATCTCCTTTTTCTGAGTTAGAATTTGTTATTATAATAGCAGCAGCCGTTCCGGCAACTAAAATCATAAACACAATTGCTATAAGCATGATCCAAAGTTTTTTCATTTTCATTATTCCCTAAATTATCAAAATCAATTTTTTTTGGCATTATATTCAATACCTTGTTCGGCACATTTATACTCATCCATAAACCAATTATATACAGCCATTAACCTTGAAGAAAAAGATCTTTTTATTCTGCCTCCTATAAAAGGTATTGTAGGAAATTTTGCAGTACTTGAGCAATGAATCAAAATATAATCATCAAGATCGTAAACAGACATGGACAAAATCATTGCATCAGGTTGGAGAGCTATAAGGCTCATATCAGGATGGGATATTTTTTGAGTATTTACACATATCATACCAACATTATTTCCGCTTTTGCAATAACGGTATTTATAAATAAAATCCCCAAAAGTTGCATCAATTTGGCGAGCAAGAATTTGTAAACCATCAAATTCCTCATTTAAAGGATCATCTATACGCTCATAAACAACACCGCTCGAAGTTTTTACTTCTTTTACAGCATAAGAAGTCAAATAAAGAGGTCTCATTTCCTGATAGCTGTTTGAAAAATACTCAATACCCTCAAGCCCCGATATGTGACGCAATATCTTGGAAACATCAGGAGTATTCGGCCCATTTTTTTTATACAAAGACAAAAATTCCCCGGAAAAAGCAGGCGTTTTCTTAGAAAGAAATTCCGACATTTTTTCCGAAAGAGCCGAAACAGGCTGCATTTCGGGTTTCATATTTGAAGCCCCATATTTTAGCTTAATTATTTCTTTTTTTTGAATAAGCTCGGCAGCTATCTTTGGATCAAGGATATCTGAGAGTCTTTTTTCAATACTACGTGTATCTACATCATTATCTGAAAAAATCGGAAACAGGCAGACTGCAAAAAAAATGAACAGCGTTTTAATTTTCTTCATAAAAATCTCCTAAAATTCATGATTACCTCTACGAGGCATTGAGTCCACCTGCTATACTTATATACCTTTGTAGAACACGCGAACCTGTTTATATAAACCACTTCCCTCGCTTTTGGTTTCAATATCGTTTACGGCATTTAAGGTTGTGTGGATAATTCTACGTTCATAAGGGTTAAGAGGTTCCAAAAGCTGAGATTTCTTTGTCATGCGGACCTTGTCGGCAACATCGTAGGCCATGCGGATAAGAAGTTCTTCCCTCCTCATCCTATAGCTTTCACAATCTACCGATACGCGTGCACCTGCATGACCTATAACTCCGGCATATACATTTGCCAAAAGCTGTATTGAGTCAAGATTTTTACCCTTCTTACCTATAAGCATGGCGGCATCTTTAGAGTTAATCCTATAAGCAAAATGCTTTTTATCGCAAGCAATTAATGAAACGGAACAGTCATAACCTATCTTTTCCACAAGGGTCTGAATAAAAGCCCTAGTTTTTTCGGCTCCTTCAGAAATATCTTCAGAGGTTCTTAAATCCTTATCTTCTTCAAGATTTTGATCTTCACCGGAGGTTTCGGAATTATTCCTCATGTTAGCTCTTAAAGACTCATCAACATGGACCCTTATCTTTGCATGACCTTTCTTAAACAAGGAATTTTTTTGAATTTCCAAAATTTCAACATCAAACTGATCTTTTTCGAGACCGAGCTTTGCTACAGCAATATCAATAGCTTCACGCTCTGTCTTTCCTTCAAATTCATATATCATATCTATCTCCTAGTATCAAAATAATTATTCTTTATGCTTCATGGACTTATTGATTATAAGCTGCTGTAAAAGCATCAAAATATTGGAAAAAGTCCAGAACAATAAGAGTCCCGAAGGTGCATTATAAAAAAGGAAGAAGAAGAAAATCGGCATAAAATACAACATTATCTTCATAGAAGGATTTTGCTGAGACTGTCCCGGTGTTTGTGTCAACTTACCGTGCAGAAGTTGAGATCCCGTATAAATGATGGGCAACAATCTCAAGTCCGTCCAATTTAAAAACGGAATAGTAAAGCCGAATTTCAAAATACTGTCTCCTACCGAAAGATCGGGTATCCAGCCGGGAATAAAGCCGGCTCCTCGGAATTCAAAATAGTTATTGAATAATCCGAACATTGCAAACAAGAAGGGAAGCTGAATAAGAAGAGGAAGACAGCCGGATGCCGGGTTATAGCCTGCTTCTTTATAGAACTTAACCATCTCTGCGTTGAGTTTTTGAGGATTATTCTTATACTTCTGCTGCAGCTCATTAATCTGAGGCTGAAGCTCCTGCATACGCTTAGTAGCTTTCGAGCTTTTTTTGGTCAGAGGGAAAAAGATAATGCGCATAAAAAGAGTAAGTAAAAGGAGTGCAACACCCCAGTTAGGAATAATTTTATAAAAAATTTCCATAATGAATTTTAAAACTCTTTCCAATGGAGCTAAAAAACCGGTCGAAGCGGCAAGCCCGTCTATCCTTAAATTTTCATAACCGTAATTATTTGCGGCCGGAGAATTATAAGAATTTAATATCTTTTCGGAACTCGGACCTATATAAACCCTGTATTGATCATAGGCTGCATTCCCCACAATAGGCTGCCTTGAAATAAAAAACTGAGAATTATGAAGCTTTGCACCATCCTGCTTTATGCCTGAAAAGAACATTTTTTGAATCGGATCTTTAGGGATAACTATAAAGGAAAAGTACTTGCCTGAAACGCTTACCCATGAAGCCAAATCGTTTACAGACTTTGTTTTCCCGTCGGTAATACCTCTATCTTCTCTTTTCTTGTCATTTGCAAAATAAGAAAGAGCTCTGTATTCATATTTATCGTTTACCTTATCCCATTCAGGACCTATCTGGGGCGCACTCCTTAAAGTATAAGCGCTGTCGCCAAAGGCCAAACCTCTCATTCCGTCTTTTCCGTCGATAGTTACCTCCAGGGTAAACATATAATCGCCGGGAATAAAGGTGTAGCGTTTTGCAAGGGTAAACACGGATTCCGAGCCGTCTGTATTTTTTATCTTTATATCTCTATAAAAACCGATCTGTTTTCTTCCGTCTTCGAGCTTGTCTTCTTTTACATTAAAAAGGAGATCCACAGCCTGAGTCTCAGGCCCCCCGAAGGCGAGAGAAAGAGCTCTATTTTTTTCGGTAACATTATCGATCATCTCAACACGTTCATCGCTTCCGGCTGAAGCATGTTCTTTCAATTTATAAGAAATAATGTCGCCGCCCTTATTTGTAAAAACGGCTCGGATAATATCTGTTTCGACTACATAGGTTTCCTCTCTGGAAGGAAAAACGGAATCTGCAGCAGCTTCAATCATCAAACCGGAAATTTGATTTGAAGATGATTGGAATGTGTTTTCAGGTGAAACTGCATTTTGCCCCTGATCCTTTGCAACAGGTTTTTGGGGAACATTATACTCGGCGGGGAAATATTTTTGCTGAATATACATCCAGCCTCCAAGAACAAGCATTGATAGCACAACAGCTAATACGGTATTTTTTTTCAATTCTAACTCCTAAATTTTAACCCCTATAGGTTAATCATCATTATGGAACAGGGTCGTACCCTCCCTTAAAAAAAGGATTACATCTCAAAATCCTAAGTAAAGCCATACCCGAACCTTTAAACGGGCCGTACTTTTTTATACTTTCAATGGCATACTGAGAACAGGTAGGTTCATACCTGCAGCTAGGCGGAAAATGAGGAGAAATAGCCTTTTGATAAAAGATTATACAAGCACACAAAAAACTTACTAAAAGTTTTCTCATAAAGCCTCATCATTATACATTTTTGCTTCTGAAAAGAGGGTGGTAAGTTGTTCTAGACGGAGAAAGTAAGAGTCCTTCTCTGAAAAAACCAGCAGGATAAAATCGTTCCCAGGTTTTAACCTATGTTTTATATGCCTATAGGCCTCTTTTGATATTCTCCGAGACCTGTTCCGCATCACTGCGGAACCGAAACCTCGTCGAAAAGTACATAAAAATCGATTGTACTCCAATCCATTAGGCAGAATGAACAAACTCACTCCTTTTAAGCTCAGTTTAAGGCCTTTTTGAAATACAGCCTTAATACGTGATCGATCTTTTAACCGTTCTTCTCCGGAAAATGTAAAATTACTCACTTAAGAGAGAAAATTAGAACGGTTTTTTTTCGTCGGAAGCTGAAAGCTTGCGTCTGCCCTTTGCTCTGCGGCGGCTTAAGATAGCACGTCCGCCCTTTGTTTTCATAAGTGCACGGAATCCGAAGCGTCGAACCCGTTTTGTTTTACTTGGTTGATATGTCCGTTTCATAAACTAGACTCCTTATATTGTAGAACGGGAATCCCCGCTCAAAAATTTCAAGATAAATTCCATTACGGATTGTGGATTATATCAATTACGGGGATAAAAGTCAAGAGTGCTGAATATTCTTAATATTTTAAAATATCGTAGTATTGACTTTTTCGGGGGGGGGTATAATGGAAGAAAGTTTTCATATTTTGCAATAAGGCTGTTTTCTAAACGGATTTATGTAAAAGTGTGAAAGCTCATAAAATCATAATCCTGCAGAATGCAGAGCAAGGAGTTTTTATGAAACATAAGAATTTTGTTTCAATGGCCGCACTTTTAATTTTAGTTTTAAGTGCCGTATTTTTGGTTACAGCTTGTCCTACTGGAACAGGACCCTCAAGCGGCAGCAATTCGGGAGGAACGCTAACCCCGCCAGCCGTCAGTGCAGAGGAAACCGAGTTGACAGCACTTTTAGGAAAAATAAGTTTAGATAAAACTATTATTACCGCTGCCTCTGAAAGTATTACAATTTCCAATTTACCCTCAGTACCCGAGGTAAGGGCTGACATAGCTTCAAATAACATCGAACTTATCGAATATGAAGCACCTAATCAGTTGAAGGTCAAAGCATTACCTACGGAAACCGCAGATGTAAAAATTACTATTACCCTAACAAAAAACGGTATTTCAAAATCAAGGGATTTTACCGTAAAAGTATTTAAAAGCGGAGATACCCCCACAGAAGATGACTATTTCAATACCTTAACTATTCCCACAACGGTAAGCGACGATTTTGATCTACCTAAAGAATTAAAAAATACAGAGAGCACAGCAATTACTTGGTCAACTGAAAATGAAAATATCATAAAAATTGAAAACTCAGGAACAAATCCAAAGGCCCTAATTGCATTTGATATTGTAGAGCGTAAGGTAAAACTGACAGCAACCGCAAGCGGAAAAATAAAAGCATTTGAAGTTACAGTTTTGCCTGTTGTAAAGATTGAAATTAAAGGTGGTTCGAACGATAAAAAAGTTTATGAGTTTACACAAAACGGTATAACTATAAAAGAATTTCAGGATGATAAGCTTTTAAGAGGTAATCTGTACTCATACACATTAGATGACACAAATAAACAAATTACCGTAAGACTGACATCTATTTTTTCACCGGAAGGCAATAAATGGTTTACCATTGAAGAATACTATAGTCTTATGACAGACATGAATATTACTGCTCTAAAAAATCTGTTGGAAGGCATTGATGCTCTTTTGAGTAAACCCACTATAAGTATCGCGGAGACAAAAGAAGTTCTTAAAAACTTTTCTCATGAAGATATGTCAGGATACACTGATGAAGAATTTTTTAACAAATTCCTAAAAGACGCCCTTGGTATAGAATATAATGAATTTACAGCTCTTTCCCCTCAAGAACAAACAGAGAAAATAAAAGCCATACTTATAGGATTAAAAAAAGAAAAAGCTAAACAGTTTGGCTTACCTGAAGATGCCTCAACAGAAGATATATTAGCTGAATTTAAAAAACAATTTCAACAACAAGCCGCTCAACAGATAAAAGAAGCCAAAGAACCTTGCACCTATTCTTACTCTATAAGAAAAGACTCGGAAGGCAAGCTCTACTTTGGAACAACCGAAGTTTACAATCCTTCAAAAGCTTGGTATGAAAATAGAGGGCATTGGGATTATCATCCGGAATATACACCCTCCGAAAATACATGGATTTCCAATTTGAGCGCCCATAAAATTCCCGATGGAACTATCGGAGCGTTCTTATCAATCCAAGAAAAACAGGGAGGAAGTTATAATCATAAAGGTTATAAAGGCTCAATCACAGGAAGCGGTCCAGACTATACCTTCAACGGCAGCCGAGAAGATAATCCCGGCGAACAAATAACTGCAACAATTACCGACAACAAAGATGGAACTATTACGGTAACAGTTACGGAAGGAGGCTCTGCTTCCTCAAGACTAAAGTTTGAAGGCAACTCATTGCTTATCTGGCGATAGGCAAAATAAGTATTAGCCTAACTTACTTAAAGCCTGCTTTTGAGATTTTCTTTAAAGCAGGCTTTTTAACATCTAGCACAGAAAATAAAAATATGGTACAATTAACAATAATTTTTTTGACAGCAACTTAATTACTGCAAAATAAGGAGAAAATATGACTAAAAGAAAAATTTTGGTTACCGGTTCACTCGGACAGATCGGAAGTGAATTGGTTATGTTTTTAAGAAACGAGTACGGAAACGACAATGTTATTGCTTCCGATATCGAAAAAAAAGATGTACCCAAGGTTATCGGAAGCGGTCCCTTTGAAAAGCTCGATGTCCTTGACGGCAAAAAAACTCTTGAGGTTTGCAAAAAATATAAGGTCAACACGATAATCCACCTTGCGGCCCTTCTTTCAGCCGTAGCAGAAAAAAATCCCCAATTAGCCTATCAAATTAACCTTACAGGTTTACACAATATGTTGGAACTCGCAAGAGAAGAAAAATACTCCCTCTTTGTACCCAGCTCAATCGCAGCCTTCGGCCCCTCAACCCCTGCCGATAAAACTCCGCAGGATACGATTCAAAGACCGACCTCAATGTACGGCGTTACAAAGGTTGCAGGAGAACTATTGTGCGATTATTACCATCAAAAATTCGGAGTAGATACAAGGGGAGTCCGCTTCCCCGGCCTTATCTCCTATGAGGCCCTCCCCGGAGGAGGAACCACCGACTATGCAGTTCATATCTATTATGAGGCCTTAAAGAATGGAGCCTATACATCCTTTATCAAAAAGGGAACCCTCATGGACATGATGTACATGCCCGATGCCCTAAACGCCATCTTTAAACTTCTTGAAGCCGATCCTAAAAAATTAAAGCACAGAAATGCCTTTAATATCACGGCTATGAGCTTTGCTCCCGAAACAATCGCTGCCGAAATCAAAAAGCATATTCCCAAATTTAAGATGAGCTATGAGGTAGACCCTGTTCGTCAGGCTATAGCAAATTCTTGGCCTAACTCCCTCGATGATTCTTGCGCCAAAAAAGAATGGGGATGGAAGCCCAAGTACAACCTTGAAAGCATGACAAAGGATATGCTCGAAAAATTGAGCGAAAAACTCGGCATTGAGCTCCCCAATGCAAAACCTTCTGCAATAAAGGTAAGCAGCGCTAAGGCTCCTGCCGCTAAAAAGCCTGCCAAACCTGCAGAAAAGACTTCTAAAACAGCCGCTAAAAAGCCGGCAGCCAAAACCGCCAAAACAACTGCAAAAAAGAAGTAAGTTTTTAAGAGGGCTATGAAAGAAGCGGAATTTTGGAAAAAAGAATCTTCAATTTTAAAAAATGAAGACGATAAAATACGCTGCCTTTTATGCCCTCATAGATGTCTTATAAAAGAGGGCCGGCTTTCCCTATGCCTTAGCCGAAAAAACATAGACGGAAAACTCTATGCCTTAAACTACGGCAAGGTTTTGGGGGCCGCCCTCGACCCGATCGAAAAAAAGCCTTTATACCGTTTTTACCCTTCTTCCTACATCTTCTCGGTAGGAACCTTCGGCTGCAATTTTGACTGCCGATTTTGCCAAAACCATTCCCTTGTTCATTCCGCTCCGCCGGAAGAAAAAACAGAAAAAAACACAGATACGGTCAGCCCCGAAGAACTGATTAGGGCCGTTTTAAAAACTCCCTCCATAGGCATAGCTTTTACTTATAACGAACCTACGGTTTGGTATGAGTATGTTAAGGATGTGCTTCCGATTGCAAAAGAAAAAGACTTAAAAACCGTCCTCGTAACAAACGGCTTTATCGAAGAAGAACCCTTAAACGGAATCCTCCCTATGGTTGACGCAATGAATATCGACTTAAAATCTTTTTCCCCTCAATTTTACACCGAAATCTGCAAGGGAAAAATAGAGCCCGTAATAAAAACGATCCGAAGTGCAGCCTCAAAAGTTCATGTAGAAGTTACCTGCTTGGTAATCGAAGGCTTTAACAGCGGCGATGAGGAAATGGAAGCCCTCTCTCAAATGCTTTCAAAAATAAGACCCGATATTCCCTTACATATTTCGGCCTTCTACCCTGCCTACAAGATGAAGGATAAAAGGCCCACAAGACCCGAAACAATCAGGCACCTGTGTAAGATAGCTCAAAGAAATTTAAAATATGTTTATCCCGGGAACATTTAATCGATTCTTGAGCACTTAAAAACCGGCTCTAAATCTTTTCTATCCATACCCTTTCAGCCCCTATCGAGGTATTTGAGCCGTGCCCGGGATAGACGGTAGTTTCATCAGGGAGCTTTAAAAGGAATTTCAGTGAAGCCTTTATTTTTTGATCGTCCCCGCCTAAAAGGTCGGTTCTGCCGTGGGAGCGGTAAAAAAGGGTATCGCCCGAAAAGAGCACCTTTGCTTCTTCATTCCAAAAACAAACCGAACCTTCGGTATGCCCCGGAGTGTATAAAACCTTAAAACCGTTTACAAGGTCTCCGTCTTTTAAAAAGCCTGTCGGCTCGGGAAAATCGTATTTTAGGGCCCTTATATATCTTTCGGCGCGGATTTGGCTAAAACAAGCAATGTGTTTTTCCTTTCCGTTTTGCCCCAGATAACCCGCATCCGCAGGGTGGATCCATAAAGAAGAGCCGGGATATTTTTGCATAAGGGCCGGAACCCCTCCTACATGGTCAAAATGTCCGTGAGTGAGCATGATTTCGAGTCTTTCGGCATTTTTACTTTTTAGGTAATCCATCAATTCCTCATCCGTGCCGCCCGGATCAACGAGGAGAACAGTTTTTTTGTCTAAGGGAAGAGCCCAGGTCTTTACAAAAAGCGGGCCGGTATAGATCTCCGTAATTTCCATATCTTTTTTATACGGCAATTCGAGAAAAATGTCAATTGCGATGATAAGATGAAGGAAGTCCTATTTCTTTGCGGTACTTGTTGACCGTTCTTACGGCAATATCGATTCCGCGTTCCTTTAAAATTTGAGAAATGCGGGCATCGGTTTTTTTTTCGGTATCGGATTCGATGATTTCTCTTATGGCCTTTTCTACATAGTCTTTTGATAGCCCGCTGCTCACTTCAGGCGAAAAGAGGTCCTTAATTTCAAAAAGCCCCCATTCGCATCTTATATATTTTTGGTTTGAAACTCTCGAAACGGTAGAAGGGCTCAAGCCAACAATTTCCGCAATGTCGATTTGTTTTAAGGGCTTTAAGTAGCCGGGCTGCATCTTTTCGTTTTCTCCTCCGGAAGAAGGTTTACACGGGCGGCCTAAAAAAAAGGCTTCTTGAAAATTGACCAAGGCAGTTAAAACCTTGAGTATGGTCTGATTGCGGTAGGCAAGTACGCTCATAAAAAGAGAGGCCTTGTTTAAAAAGTCTGAAGCCTCTTTCCTTTCTTCCTTTGAACCGGAATTTTTTATCCTTTCATATTCGGGCGAAATTTCAAGGGCGGGAATTTCTTCGTCATTGATTATAATCTTAAATTCATTTCCTTCCCGTTTTATTTCGGCTATAGGCGTAATAAATTTTTCGCCGTCCGTTCCGCGGGAATAAGCAAGGCCGGGCTTAGGGTTTAAGGACCTTATCAATTCTGCAAGTTCTTCCGCAGTTTCAAAATCTATAATGATTTTTTTTTGAGCAAGTTTTTTTATAAAAAGTTTTAAATCGGAAATAAAGGAAAGAACTTCGTAATGTTCCTTTATTATCTTTACGCAAAGGGAATGTATGTTTTTATAAATGTCAAGGATTTCGTGAGTTTTGGGAGACTCGCAAAGGATTCCGGCCTGTACAATAAGGGATTCTTTAAAGCCGGAACAGGCACAGCCTATGGGTTCAAGCCTCCTGACAATATTAAGAGCTTTTTTTATTTCTGTACGCGTTATTTTTTTTTCGGTAAGAAGATCGGCAAAAAGCTCTTCAAGAGGAACCCAATAAAAACCGTTATGATCCAAATTTTGAATTATGAGCATTGCCGCATCTAAGACATACTCATCCGTTATCGATTCTCCGGCCTGTTCAATGAGATGAGCCTGCAAGGTCTTGTGGGAATCATCTTCGATGCTCTCCAAAAAACTTTGGTGCTTATCCCCTTCTTCCGAAGATGCGGCACTCACTCGCGAAGAGGTCTTAAAAATAAGGGCCGGATTCCGTTTTACTTCCTTTATTACCTCTTCTTGAAGCTCTTCGCTCGACAAATTAAGCAGGGCAACAGCATTTAACATCTGCTGGCTCATCACCATTTTTTGAGATAGAATCTGCTGCTGCCTTTGCTTTAATAACATTTTTTTTACCTTAGAGAGTACAGTTAAAATCCTTTACCAGAATGCCGGGAAGGGATGCACCTCCGGTACTTCTGCTTCCGTAAGTACTTGTGTTTGCAAAGATTCGGCTTTCCTTTGTTACGGCTAAGAGGTTTTCTCCGAACATATTGTACAAGGATTCATCCCATCTCATGTCGGCAATGGGAGCAACGATTTTTCCGTCTTCAACCCAAAGACAGGCAAAGCGGGTCATTCCGGTAACACGGGCCGAAGAGGTATCGCTCCAGTTTAGGTAGTTAAAGTTGGAGATATAAATTCCCGTACCCAGCTCTTTTACGGCATCCGCTTCGTTTAAATCTCCGGTTCCGATAACGATCGATCGCATACTCTCACTTAAAGGGGCACCGTTGGATTTTACACCGTATTGGGTTTCGGTTCTTAAACTGACCAAGGTATTTTTAAGCTTACCCTTTTCGACTATGCTTAATTTTTCGGGAGCCAGTTCTCCGTTCGAGTTAAAGGCAGGTTCAAGTCCGAGAGAAAAATCCTGAGTCAAATTAAACTTATCCGAAAAATGCTCTCTTCCCTCTTTTAAGGCAAGATAGGCGCTTGAACCCTGCTGCATACTCCTTTCACTAAAACCGTTCCACGAGAAAAAGTCTGTTACGTCGATAAGGGCATCGGCACTTATAAAGGCCTTGTATTTTCCGGGGGCTAATTTTTTTTGCGGAGTGTGCAAGATTTCCAAGCCTTTTCGGGCTTGCTCAATCTTTGAAAGGTACTGCTCATCGCTCCATTCCGTTCCCGAATAAAGAGATTTTATACCGCGTCCGTTTTCGAGCCATACCGAATAATCCAAGACAAAGGTTTCGGTTTGAAACCAGTGAGTCGCTCCGGCCGAGGTGATAACACCCTCGCAAATAACGCCTTGAGAATAAAGGCCTGCAAAGTCGAGGTCTTTGACGGGGGATAAGATAATTTCCGGTATCTTGTCTTCGGGCAAGAGCTTCCCTGTATATATTGCAGATGAAGTATCGGAAGATTCAGGAATTGATTGATACTTATCCTCTGGAAGGAGCATTATAGAATCTCTCGCCTCTTGAAGAGCATCGGCCGCCATCCTCTTATCCTTTTCCATATTCATCTGAATACCGAAACTGAAATTATGGGTGCGGCCCTTTTTCCAAAAGGTACAATAAAAATAACCCTGATCTACCGTTCCGTTTTGGCGTACTTTAGCCTTGCTAAAGCGCATAAAGTAGGTCTTTTCGCCCGAAAAGGAAATCGAAATTTTTTCTCCCTCAAGCAATTCCGAAAGCATAAAATCGGCAATCGATTCAAAATATTCTTTAAAACTAATTTTCATTTTCCGCCTCCAAAAACTTCTACATCAGAAAATGCACAAACGGGACTTGCGTGTCCGACCTGAATAACCTGATTGGGTTCTCCTTTACCGCAGTTGGGCGTTCCGTATACATGGAAGGTGGATTTGTCGCCTACTGCACAGAGGTTTCTCCAAAAGTTTTGGGATACTCCGCGGTAGTTCGGGTCGCGCACGGTTTTGGTGATTTTTCCGTTTTCGATTAATTGGCCGTATTCGCAGCCGAATTGAAATTTATTGCGGTAATCGTCTATCGACCATGAGCGGTTTGAGGTCATAATAATTCCTTTTTCGATAGAAGAAATTATTTGATCAAAGCTGCTTGTTCCCGGCTCAAGGTTGAGGTTTGCCATCCTGTCTATAGGCGGACGGTTCCACGAGGTTGCTCTTTGGTTTGCAACCATCTTATCAGGCTGAACGGTTTTACCTGCATAGAGGCGGCCTGCACTTTCGATGCTTCCCAAGGCGCAGACTAAGATTCCGTCCTTGATGATAAAGGTCTTCTTTGCCTGAGCCCCCGTCTGGTCGGCAGCAAAGGTTGCAAGCTGATATGGAATTGTGGGATCGTAGCAGATATTCATCAGCTTTGAGCCGTACTGAAAGCTGCCGATGTCTTCAGGCCTTATAAAACTGCCGCCTGCAAAGTTTCTTTCATCACCCAAGATGCGGTCAATTTCCAAGGGATGGCCGACACTTTCGTGAATCTGCAAAAGCATTTGATCGGGCATAAGGACGAGGGTGCGCCTGTCTGAAGGACAGGGTTCTGCTCCCAAGAGCTCTATTACCTCATTCCCTACCCTTTTGGCTTCTGCCTTAGACTTAGCAAAGTTTAAAAATTCGTAGCCTCCCTGAAAGGTGCGGGCACCGTATCCGTTATAGGAACGTCTTTGAATTATGTCTCCGCGGCGGGCGGCAGCTCCCAAGCCGGAACCTATCCTATAAAAATCCTGTAAGATATTTGCTCCCTCGGAGCTTAAAAGCTCGATCTGCTCTTCTTCCAATTCTACATAGGCGTGGGTATCTATAACCTCATCCGATACTTTTAAAATATTGCATATTTCAAAAAGATAGTCGAAAATTTCGGTTTTGGAAGGGCGGGTCTTTTTACCACGAAGGGTTTCGTATTTTAATTCCGTATCGGGCCTGACATTTTTATCAAAATCGGCAATTTTAAAGGCTGAAGCGGTTTGAGCGGCATTAAAGGCTTGACGGGCCGCTTCGGCAGCTCCCTGAGGAGTCAGATTCTGGGTTGCCCCATAAGCAATGTGCCCATCATATAAGACTTCAACCATAAAGCCTTGATCGGCCGAATAGCCGGAAGACTCAAAAGCTCCATCCTGGGCCGCAAAGGAAGTTCCCCTTGTGCGGTGAATGCGTAAAGTTACAAGATCAGCCTTAGGAACGGCATTTTTTGCAGCTTCAAGCAGGCTTTCTGATGTATAAATCATATTTCCCCCTAAATAATTACTAATAGATATTATATCAAAAACCTTAAGATTTTGCAATTGAAAAAAAAGAGTAAAGTACAAATTACAAATGACGAAGTACAAAGTTCGAATGTTGAAGTGCGAAGTTCGAGTGCCGAAGTTCAATTCGGTCTATGGCTTTTAAAATTCGTGAATCTATGCTATAATATACGAAACTCGAATATCCTTGTCCGAGTTTCAACTTGAGTTTACATCAACTCAACCTAAAGGTGGAATTTATAAGTAGGAGGGGCAGTCATGAGTAGTTCAAACCGCAAATACAAAGACTCGGTTTTTGTAGATTTGTTCGCAGAAGATGAAAAAGCAAAAGAAAACTTTTTGTCGCTTTATAATGCATTGCATAATACTACGCTTAAAGATACAGGGCAATTAAAAAACATCCGTTTGGATCAAGTCTTGTACATGACTTTTTATAATGATGTGTCTTATCTTGTTGAGAATAAAATCATAGTACTAGCAGAGCATCAGTCCACTATCAACCCAAATATGCCTTTGCGCTGCCTTGAATATGTAAGCCGGCTTTATGAAACTCTCTTTGAATCCAAAGAAAAATACAGCCGTAAACTTCTTAATATCCCGACACCCGAATTCTATGTTTTCTACAATGGAGAAGAGCCATTTCCATGTGATAAAACATTAAAACTATCAGATGCTTTTATGGAAAAAACGGAAAAACCGAATCTTGACTTGACCGTTAAGGTGATAAACATTAACCAACAAAACCACCATCCGATATTGGAAAACTGCAAAATGATGTATGAATACACCTTATTTGTAGAAACAGTACGCAGATGGAAAAAAGAAGATTTTCAAAACGGTTTTCAAAAAGCCATCGAGGAATGTATACAAAATAATATTTTGCGTGATTATTTAAAACGTAAAACTAAGGAGGTAATCAATATGTTACTAGCCGAATATGATTATGAAACCGATATAGCCGTACAGCGTGCAGAAGAAAGAGAAATCGCCTTTGCTGAAGGCGAAGAAAGAGGTTCTTACCAAAAAGCTCTTGAAACGGCAAAAAACCTAGCTGAAATGGGCTTTACCGTAGAAGCTATCGCAAAAGCTACAGGCTTAAGTATTGAAGAAGTAGAGGCTTTATAAGAATCAATATGTTAATAGCTGAATATGATTATGATACGGACATCGCAGTACAAAGAGAAGAAAGCCTGATGATTGGAATCGAAAGAGGCTCTCCGAATTAGAAATCGAGAAGCTGTAACAATGTAAAAACTATATAAAAATTAGACCTTTATTTTAATCTCTTATGGAGTAACGGCAGGACCTAAAAAACATTTAATGGGATAATCCGATAATTGCTTATCTTCTTTTTCTACCGATAAAATCAAATCTATATACTCACCTGAAATTTTAAATACATCTCTACAAAAAACAGCAATTTTAATTTTAGAACTTTCTTTACTGGAAAAAACAATTTGCTCCCATGCGGTAATCTCTTTAAAATCAATTAGATTATTTTTTTCATCAAAAATCATTAATTTTAAAATTCCGTTATATTTAAAATCTGCAGGAATATTTTCCGTTAAAACTTCAAAACCGATATCATAAGTAGAATTATCATATTCAGTTTTAGTAAGCCTGACAGTTTCTGTTGAACCTTTTAAATCTAATTTTATGGAATCAAAATATATGGTATTTATATTAGTATTGTATAACACAAATTTTTCATCATTTTTATTTTTACCATTTACCAATTCCGATATCAATATCAATGCAAGAAAGACAATAAAAATAATACCAAAAAATAACACAAGTTTTTTCATTTTAACTCCGTTACCAAATTCTCACTCAAAACTATTTTTGTCGGCGGCGCCGCTGACATCGACGGGGTACTTACCGTCAAAGCAGGCACAGCAAAAATGGGAGTTTGCTCCGGCATCCTTCATAGCTTTAAGCATACTTTCTTGGGATAGGTAAACTAAGGAATCGGCTCCGATGTGCTCTCTGATTTCTTCAACAGATTTTTTGTGGGCGATTAGGTTTTCGGGATCGCCCATGTCTACTCCCATAAAACAGGAGTAACGCACCGGCGGAGAAGCTATTCTGATGTGTACTTCTTTGGCACCGGCACTCCGCAGCATCTTGATTAAGGGCCCCATGGTGCTTCCGCGGACAATGCTGTCGTCAACCACTATGATGCGTTTTCCTTCGACAGCCTCGGAAAGAATATTGAATTTCATCGCAACGCCTTGGTCGCGCAATTTTTGGGTAGGCTGAATAAAGGTGCGTCCTATGTAGCGATTTTTTGAAAACCCCTCATCATAGGGAATGCCCGATTCTTGGGAATAGCCTATGGCTGCCGACCGCGATGAGTCGGGAATGGCTATAACTATGTCGGCCTCGACGGGGGAGTTTTTTGCAAGCTCCTTGCCGAAATTTACCCTTGATACATGAACCGAAGCCTTGTTCCAAACCGAGTCGGGGCGGGCAAAGTAGACGTATTCAAAGATACATGGAGAAAGGGGCTCTTTCGGGGGAAGCTGCATACACAACTCCGCTCCGTTATCGACCAACTTTAGAATTTCTCCGGCTTTTACCTCTGTCCAATCCTTGCAGCCCAAGGTTAAAAGAGCACAAGATTCGCTTGCAGCAACCGATACTCCGTCTTGAATACAGCCGACACAAAGAGGGCGAAAGCCCCAAGGGTCTCTCGCGATGTAAATGCCTTCAACAGTCAAAACGGCAATAGAAAAAGCTCCTTCCCATTCCCGCATACATGAGGCTATGCGCTCCGTCCAAGAATCTCCCTTGGCAGCGGCAAGCATCATAATCATAACTTCGGTATCCGAGGTAGAAGAAAGCCCCACCCCCCTCTCCAAAAGTTTTTGCCGCAAATACGGAGCGTTTACAAGGTTTCCGTTATGAGCAAGGGCTATGGGCCCATGCATGGTTTCTATATAAAAGGGCTGAATGTTTCCCAAAGAAGAAGAACCTGTAGTCGAATAGCGGGTGTGGCCTATAGCTGCATAGCCTTGAAGGTTCGATATATCGTTTTCGGTAAAAATGTTGGAAACAAGGCCCGGCTTTTTAAACACGCGGATGTGCTTTCCGTTTGAAACAGCCATACCGGCAGCCTCTTGCCCCCTGTGCTGGAGAGAAAAAAGAGCATAAAAAACCGAGCGGGCAGCATCATCCAGTCTTTCAGGATTTTCGGTCCTAAAGGATTTTGAATCCCAGACAGCCGCAATTCCGCATTCCTCACCTAAACTCGATTTAAAAATATTTTCCATGCTCATCTTACCCTCCTCAAATTCGATAAAATTTAAATGCTCGTAAAACGAGAGAGGGAGACTTTCCATAAAATATAAAAAGTCTCCCTCTTTAGCCTCGTTAAAAAACAGTCAGATTAATGAAAGTCTTTCGGCCTTCTTTCAACTCGTTTACATTTCGGGCATTCAGCAATATTTTTAATCTTACCGTTATCGACCATTGTTTTCAATACGATTTCTCCGCCGCAAGGACAATTAAATTTTTGAGTTGCAGCAGCAGTTCGTGAGTTTTTACTTGCACCAGCCATATCTGCCTCCTAGCAAAATATTTATAGATTTATCAACCAAATAAGTATAAAAAAAAACGGATTTTATGTCAATAGATAGAAAGAATATAAATTTGCGTAAAATTTTTATCCTGAGCTAAGGCTTAAATATCTTCTATTAACCACTCTCCAACGGTCTTTTCTTCAGGGTCAAAGCTGACACCGATAAGCACGATTTTTTTGTTTTCTGCCTTGTATTTTTCAGCATAGTTTTTTTCTTTGATTTGTTTTAAGGCAGCTTCAGCTCTTTCTTTTAGTTTAAACTCAAAGATGTAAATTGCACTGTCTGTTTTTATGACTGCATCGGTTCTGCCGTTAGCGGCAGGGATTTCAAGCTCGATAAACTGTCCCAAAAGAGCAAGGACCAAGTATACGCAAACTTGAAAATTATGCTCCCTTAAAACGATGCTTTCACTGCTTTCTTTTTTTACGGTATCGTATGGAAGACTTACCATTATCGATTTTAATCTTTGCATAAACTCTTCTACTCTGCCCGCAATTATGTCCCGATAAAATTGGGCTATGCAAAACGGCCCTTCGGCATAAACTACATTGCAATACTTAGGGAAAAGGTTATACAAAAAGCCGTATCTGACTTCATCGTTAGGAAAGCCCAGCCTGTAAAGCTGCAAGAGCTTATCATAACCCTTAATCGTCAAATAACCTGCCTGAAACAATACGGGTATTTCCGAACCCGCTTCGGCCCTGTAATCGGATAGACCGGCCGAGGTCATCTCCACATTGCCGTCAAGGTTGGGAATGTGATAATCGCTCCGCTTTAAAGAATTTACCAAAAATGTGGGCGTTCCGGTAGCAAACCAATAATATTCAAATTGATTTCCGAAAAATACATTAAGTAAGCTGAAAGGATTATACATTCTTTCAGTATCGGGAGAAAAACAATAGCCGTCATATTTTTGCTGTAAGGTTTTGATACAGTCTTCATAGCTTAATTCGTTGGCTTGGGCCAGGGCTTTTATTTCGGGCTCGAAGGTTTTTAATAATTCGGTATGAGTTATTCCGCAGATGCCTGAAAATTGAGGAGTTAGACTTATATCGTTTAAGTTGTTTAGATCGCTGAATATGCTCACCTTGCTGAATTTTGTCACCCCCGTCAAAAAGGCAAGGCGTATATATTGGTCGGCTGTTTTGATGACACCGAAAAATCCCTTTAATATTGTCTTATAAATTTCGTTTAGAGCATCGTCTTTCCACATAGTTTGAAGAAGGGGTTTATCGTACTCGTCAATCAAAATAACGGTCTGTTTTCCCGTTTTTTTATATGCACGGTAGATAAGGCCGAAAAAGCGTTCCGAAAGAGTGTTTTCCGAATTAGAACTGCCGTAAACTTCTTCCCACCTGCAAAGATGATTATTTAGGACGCTTTCAAGATCTTCCCTTGTTTCATACTTTGCAAGATTAAAATCCAAATAGAGTACGGGATACTCCTGCCAGATTTCTCTTTTAGCCTTTTCGGCTTCTTCAAGCTTTTCGATTGCGAGGTCTTTAAACAATTCTTTTTGGCCTAAAAAATAGGCTTGAAGAGTAGAAAGAAATAGGCTTTTTCCGAATCTTCGAGGCCGGCTTAAAAAATAAACGCGTCCTGTAGAAGCTAACTTATAAACATATTCGGTCTTATCGACATAGAGATAATTATCATCACGCAATACCTTAAAACTTTGTACGCCTATAGGAAGTTTGCGGCTAAAATCCATATCCATACCTTACCTCGAAAGAAAACTATCCCCTTTTCTTCAAAATCAGGAAAAGCCAAATACTGCTTATTCCGTTTACCAAAAAACCGAAACCTATCAAACTAGCAAAAAGACCTGAAATGCTTGCAGGATTAAAAATACCTGAAAGACCTATTAAGCAAACGATGCCTGCAAAAATCAGCCAAAGCCACCACAGCCTAACACCTGCGCTTTTTAAATCGAATGATTTTTTAACCTCAACGGCTCCCAAGCAAATCAAAAAGAGGCCGAGGACAAGCCCGATAAGACCGAGAACTGCGCTTGGATTTACCAAACAAAAAAGCCCCAATCCTATTAAGATGATACCCAAAACCAAAAAGGAATTCATCTTGATCGAAAAAAACTGATAAATTTCGATAAGGCCGTAAACGATTAGTGAAATACCGACAATGGTCACAATAATTCTTGTTATACTGTCGGGGTTAAAAATACATACAATCCCCAAAACCGTAGACATTACGGCAATAGCCAAAAAGATCATAGAATAAGACAATTTTTTTTCAGACATATATACTCCAGATACTTTTAATGATAATATCTTTTCAATTTTTTTTCAAGCGCAATAATACATTAAAATTTCAAACAATGATAATATTAAAATATATATCGGATCAAAATATAACTATAGAGAGAAGCAATAATTATAAAAGAAAGCACGATAGGCAGAGTCTTTACAACCAACGATAAAAATGAAGTTTTATAATGTTCTGTTATGATTGCCAAACATATATGAGTGGGCGATACCTGCATTGCGATATAGCATATACTCATAAACAAAACAAGTTCTCCAAGACCTGCACCGGGTATGGCCGAAAAAGCTAAAGGCAGCATCATGGCTATCATGGCCTGACTGCCTGCAACTATTGTTCCCAGAAAAATTATTATTGAAAACACAGCAGTAATAGGAATAGGGAGAATTCCAAAAACTTCGGGTAAAGTTTCAATAACATGACTATATTCCAATACCGCTTTAAAAATCATAACAACGATTACTGTAAGAAGCATTTTTGCTTCAAAAGCTTTAACTGCAAATTTTTTTAATTGGGATAATGTAAATTTATGAATAAACATCATTAAGAATATTGCAGGCAAAACAGCATAAAAAACTTGAATTTTTAAAACAAGAATTAAGATAGTTGTAAGACCGATAGGCCACAGAGCCTTAAAAAACGAATAGACGGCATCTTTTTTATTTTGTTCGTTCTCTGCGGTCTTATTCTTGGGTATTTTTTTTACATAAAATACAAAGCCCAGTAAAAAAAGAACAAAAACCATCGGCAGCATACTTACAACAAATGCAGTCATATCCACCCCGGTAAGTTTTAAGGCTAAAAGTATGGCTGCATAGGTAGGCATAAACAATTCCGATATATGTCTATAATAGCTGGTCACAAAAGTTTTTTCATTAGCATTAAGATTATCATCCGCGGCGGCATCCACTATCGGAGCGGCAATAAGGACAGCTCCGGGAGAAGGCAGCAACCCTACTATAAAGGGAGCAGCCATAGCATTTACACGTTTGGAATGAAACATTTGTTCAAGCGATATTTCAGCAAGCATAAGCATTTCCTTGTCTTCCATCATACGCTGTAAGTATGTAATGATATAAAAAGCAAGCAAAAGATATATTGTTTGAGAATTTAAAGAAGCACTTCTTGCCATTTTTATAAATTCCAAAAAAGGAATTTTATATAAAATCACGGCTAAAATCACAGCAATGAGTATCGCTTGATAAAGAGGACGCTTAAAAGTCAAACCCAATACAATAGCCAAAAATATTACCGCCAAATAAATTAATTCCATACAGTATCCTAGAATCCTTTTTTCTTTAATGCACCACCAAGCATTTCCAAATGCTGTTCTAAAATTTTAGTAGGACAAGCTATATTGATTCTTTCGAAGCCGTCTCCTTCAGAGCCGAAAATATAACCTTCGTCAGTAAAAAATTGCGCTTCATTATGCATAAAATCTTCCAAAGCTTTATTATCCATTCCAAGAGCCCTAAAATCAATCCATTGAAGATAAGTACCTTCAATGTACCTGCTTTTAAGCATTGGAAAGTTGGAATCAAAATAATTTTTAACCAGCTTTTGATTGGTATCAAGAACAAGCAGAAGCTCATCAAGCCATTTATCGCACCGGGTATAAGCTATTTCGCAAGCTTTAAGCCCGAGAGCATTCACACTTGAAGACCTCATCTTTTGAAGGGTTTCATAATACTTGGTTCTAAGATTTTCATTTTCTACAATTATATTTGATGTAGCAAGGCCCGCGACATTAAAGGTCTTTGAAGGAGCCGTTGCCGTAATGGTATTTGCACCTATCTCTTTTGAAATACTTGCCATAAGAGTATGTTTATAGCCGGGCATTATAAGATCATTCCATATCTCATCGGAAAAAACAATTACATTATTCTCCAAGGCTATTTCAGCCAGTCTTTTTAATTCTTCTTTTTTCCATACACGGCCGACAGGATTATGAGGAGAACAAAAAATCAAAAGTTTATTTTTCGGCTGCTTTGCAAGGCTTTCAAATTTATCGTAATCGATTGTGTAATAGTTATCCTTATCACATAAAAGAGGACAATTTACAAGCTCCCGCTCATTCATCTCAATTGCCATGGAAAAAGGATAATACACAGGGCGCATAACGATTACTCCGTCTCCTTTTTCCGTAAAGGTATTTACGGCAGCAAAAAAAGCATTTACAACTCCGGGTGTCTGCATAATCATTTCGGGACTTACACTGTAATCATGTTTTCGTTTAAGCCAATTTATTACGGCATTGTCATAATCTGCATACCGCATAGAATAGCCTAAAATCAGCCTATCCAAATAACTTTTTAAACCTTCAATTATTTCCGGCGGATTTTTAAATTCCATATCCGCAACCGAAAGAGGTATTACTCCTTCAGAAACATTGGGATTCCACTTGTACATAAGCTCCCATTTGGCAGCTCCAATTTTTTTTCGTGATAAAGTATTTACAAAATCATACATAATTCATCTCCTAATAGTTAAGGGTCTAATCAATAGTATACAGTAAATAATTTATTTTTACAAGAATAATTTTAAAAAACTTTACAATTATTTTATTTTTCCTTGACAAATCTTGAAAGCTGATGTTATAATGATGCATATAGTTAACAACCTTAACTATTTATATCTTTATGTGTCGCTGAACTTTATAAAATTCTAATATACCTTTTCGTTTTACTGCCCAAAAATTTTGTAGAGTCAGACTAGGAGGTTTTTATGGATACAATTACGATTGTAAACGGAACTGTGTGGGTTTTTGCTATCATATTGACATCTTTCGTCATAATTCAAGCAGCTATATTTTTAAAAAAAGCATTAAGCTTTAATAAAAAACATCAGCTGCTCACGAATGAAGAGGTAAAGATATCGATAAGAACCGGAATTTTTTCGATTATCGGACCCGGTTTTTCTGTAATGATAGCAACATTGACAATTATGGCCATGCTGGGATCAGGAGCAGCATTTATGCGCATTGGAGTTATCGGCTCTGCAAGTTATGAATTAATGTTAGCCGGAATTGCAGCAGATGTTTTGGGCATTGAACTTACAAGCGCTAATATAACGACCGGTGTTTTCATTTTAGTTCTCTATGCAATGATTCTCGGAAGTGCACCTTATTTTATCAACTGTTTTTTCAGCCTAAAACCAATGGAACGCTCTTTGATAAAAAATAAAAGTATTGAAGGAAGTTTTGCAAAAATAGTCGGTTTTATCGCATCGATAGCGCTTATAGGTTATTTTGCTATCGATAATGCACGCAAAGGAAAAGTCGAGGCCATTGTAATGCTTATAACAGGCGGAATAACTATCTTACTGTCGATGTATGCAGAAAAATCAAAGAAAAAATGGATTTATGAATGGATGCTGGCAATTGCTTTAGTTGCAGGACTAGGCAGTTCTATTATTTTAACAGAATTTATTTTTAAATAGGAGAAGCTTTATGGAAAACACTAATGATTTAATGGTTACTGAGTACGAAAACAAATTTATCACCGATATTCACAGATGGGGAAGGATTTCAATGCTGATAGCACTTATACTTTCATTTTTGCCCATAGGATATATGTATTTTATAAAAGGCTGGACTGAAAGTGCCTCAGCTTTTGCAAGTGTAACTATTGCAATATCATCATTCGGTATAGGAATGTGGTTGACTGAACCGATGAGCTATTTTCCCGTACTTGGCAGTGCAGGTACTTATATGAGTTACTTTGCAGGAAATGTTTCAAACATGAGGGTACCGGTAGCTCTTTCAATTCAAAATGCACTTAAAACAGATGTAACTGAACCTCGCGGTAATATAGCAACTATCATTGCAGTTGCAGCTTCCGTATTTGTAAATCTGTGTATTTTGCTGATTGTAGTTATTATAGGACAAAATCTTCTCGCTATTTTTCCGCAAGTAGTGCTTAAATCTTTTAAATATGTTTTACCTTCTTTATTTGGGTCGGTAATTGTAATGCGGTTTAGAGGGCAACCAAAAAGAGCCGTCAAATATTTTATTCCAACAGTTATTACATACTATCTGGTAAGATTGATACCCGGAATAGGAACTTTTAAATTAGCAATAGTTATCGCCGGAACTATCATATACGGCTACATATTTCACAAAATTGAGAAAAATAAAAAGGCGGAGTAAATGAACTATATAGATTTGCATTGTGACACTCTCATGATGACATGGAAAGAAGAAGAAGGAGAAACAGTTGTTTCCAATAAATCTTTTTCCGTAGATTTTGAAAGGTTAAAAAAATCAGGAGCCTTTGCACAGTTTTTTGCTATTTTTATGTTAACCGAATCTATATTTGATTTTTTAAAAAGACCGGTAATTTCAGATGACGAATACATTGAAAGTTTACTGTCTCAGATAAAAAGAGGTATAGAAAAAGTTGATTATGTAAAAATATGCAAATCTTATGATGAGCTTTTAAAAAATAAAAGTCAAAACATAATATCTGCATTTTTAACCCTTGAAGACGGAAGATCCGTAAACGGTAATTTAAAACGCCTTGATCATTTCTATGAAAAAGGTATTAGACTAATAACCTTAACATGGAATGACGAGAACTGCATAGGATTTCCCAATTCAAAAGATCCCGAAATCATGAATCGCGGTTTAAAACCCTTTGGAATTGATCTCATAGGGCGTATGAACGAATTGGGAGTCATAATTGATGTAAGTCATCTTTCTGATGGAGGTTTTTATGATGTAGCCAAACACTCAAAAAAACCTTTCACCGCATCTCATTCAAATTCGCGCATGTTAAGCCCCCATACAAGAAACATGACCGATGATATGATAAAGGTGTTGGCGAATAAGGGCGGAATCATGGGTCTCAATTTAGGACCGGAATTTTTAAATGAAGATATAACCTGTAAGGACAGTACAGTAAGCTTAATGGTTAAACATCTAAACCATCAAAAAAATGTAGGCGGAGTAGAAGTTCTCGCACTTGGTTCAGACTTTGACGGAGTTTTCGGCAATCTGGAAATAAACAGTTGCGATAAGTATTATCTTCTTTTTGATGCTCTAAAAAAAGACGGATGGACGGAAGATGAAATCGAAAAAATGGCATATAAAAATGCTGAAAGATTTTTAAAAGATGTTCTTAAATAGAGCTATACATTAAATTCATTTAAAAAAATTAAAAGCGTCCGTTTATTTTAAACGGACGCTTCTTTATTAAAAACATTTTATATTTTAAACATTTACTTTCTCAAGCCTCCAAATTTCATCAACATAGTTTTGAATAGTCCTATCCGAACTGAACTTTCCGGATCTGGCTATGTTCAAGATACATTTTTTTGCCCAAGCATGGCGGTGATAATAATCGCTTATAATCTGTTCGTGGGCTTTTTGATAACTCTTAAAATCGGCAAGAATATAATAGGTATCGGGCCGCTGTCCTTCAACACCGTAAATAAGAGAGTCATAAAGTCCTCTAAAGGTTTGCTCTCCCGGCAAGGTATAGGTTCCGTCAACAAGCTGATTTACAGCCTTTTCAAGCTCTGGATTTGCGGCAAGATATTCCCTCGGATTATAGGTGTTTTCCTTATCCATCTTTAAAATCTCTTCAGCTTTAAGTCCGAAGATAAATTCGTTTTCGGCCCCGGCCTCTTCGACAATTTCGATATTTGCCCCGTCAAGGGTACCGATGGTTACTGCCCCGTTAATCATAAACTTCATGTTGCCCGTACCTGAAGCTTCTTTTCCGGCAGTAGAAATTTGCTCCGAAATGTCGGCAGCAGGGAATATCTTTTCTGCTGCGGAAACTCGGTAATTTTCGACAAAGACAACCCTCAATTTACCTGCAACCCGGTGGTCGTTATTTATTCTGTCCGCAACCGTATTGATGAGCTTTATTATCTCCTTTGCACGCCTATAGGCTGCTGCAGCCTTTGCCCCGAAGATAAAGGTTCGGGGGATGGGATCATAGGAAGGGTCATTTATAATTCTGTTATAAAGAGTCATTATATGAAGAATGTTCAATAACTGCCTTTTATATTCGTGGAGGCGTTTAATTTGAACATCGTAAATAGACTCAGGATTTATAAAAATGCCTTGAGTTTTTTCAAGATATTCGGCAAGGCGTATCTTGTTTTTATGCTTTACCTCAATAAAACCTTCCAAAAACTCTTCATCATCTATAAAGGCTTCAAGTTTTTTTAACTCTTCCAGATTAGTTATCCAGCCTGAACCTATGTACTTTGTTATAAATTCGGAAAGCAAGGGGTTGGCGGTCAAAAGCCAGCGCCTCTGAGTTACTCCGTTGGTTTTATTGTTAAACTTGTGAGGATAGAGGTCATAAAAATCGGCAAGCTCTTTGTGCTTTAAAATCTCGGTGTGAAGAGCTGCAACTCCGTTTACCGAAAAGGCTCCTACTATAGCAAGACGTGCCATGTGAATTTTTCCGTCGGCCATGATTGCCATATTGTTATGCTTTTTCCAATCGCCGGGATATTTTTCGTAAAGCTTTGCTAAAAAGCGTCTGTTTATTTCTTCGACTATTTGATAAATTCGCGGCAAGAGCTTTTGAAAAACTTCTATCGGCCATTTTTCCAAGGCCTCAGCGAGAATAGTATGATTGGTATATGCAAAAACTCTCTTTGTAATATCCCAAGCGGCATCCCATTCAAGATGATAATCGTCCATTAAAATACGCATGAGCTCAGGGATTCCCACAACAGGATGGGTATCGTTTAGCTGGATTACGACATAGTCGGGAAGCTTGGCAAAATCGGTACCTTCTCTATGTATAAAGGAACGTATAATATCCTGCAAGCTTGCGGAAGTAAAAAAGTATTGCTGCTTTAACCGCAGGTTCATTCCGGGCGGGCCTGAATCATTAGGATACAGAATACAAGAGATGCTTTCTGCATCTATCTGTTTTTGAAAGGCTCGATTATACTCCATGCTGTTAAAAAGAGGAAGGTCAAAGCCGTCATCGGAAGAAGCTTCCCAAAGGCGCAAAGTGTTTACCGTATCAGTACCGTAACCGACAATCGGCATATCGTAGGGGGTTGCAATAATTTCTTCCGCCCCGTTTATATCGTAATAGAGTTTTCCGCTCTCGGAGGTTCGGGACGAAGGAGTGCCCCCAAAGTAAACCTTGACACTCAAATCGGAGCGGCGGACTTCCCAAGGGTCGCGGGCAAAAAGCCAGCGGTCGGGATACTCAACCTGATAGCCGTTTTCGATTTTTTGTTCGAACATTCCGTACTTATAGCGGATGCCGTATCCGTGTCCGGGATAATCAAGGGTTGCAAGGGAGTCCAAAAAACAGGCAGCAAGTCTTCCCAAGCCTCCGTTTCCCAAACCGGCATCAGGCTCTTCATCTTCGATTATCGAAAGAGGTTCGGAGATTTCTTCGGTTATCTCTTCAATGGTTTTTCGGATACCCATATTGTTTATATTATTGATTAGTGCCCTGCCCATCAAGAACTCGGCTGAAAGATAATACATCCTCCTTACTCCGGTTTTCTCTTGAGCATTCATAGTTTTAATCCAGTTGGATTGAATAAGCTCCATAACCGTACTGGCTACGGCATCATAAATTTCACGGCGGGTAGCCTTATCAAGGCTTTTACTGAAATTCCTTTTTAAGCGCCGTATTACGGAATCCTTTACATCTTCTTTTGAAATAACCAAGCTCTTACCTCCTTTTATGTATCCATAGAAACTTCATACCAATCTTCTTCATCAGAAATAAGCCATTCAAGCCCGCGCCTTCTTTCCATTAAAACTTCGGGATTCAAATCTTTTATTTCCGTTTTAGGATTTAATCTTTTTTCTTCCGTTGCCCAGTGGTATCTATAATGAAGATCGAGCATGTCCAATATTTCTTCAATATCGCGCAGCTTACAAAGAGCCTTAAATTCCTTTTTGGTTTCTCTATCGCCCACTGTTGTTATGGCTTTTTGTACATCACAAATATCATTAGGATAGGAAATGTCTTCAACCAGCCCCAAGGCCCATAAAAGCGCCCAGTAAGCTTCATAAGTCCAACCCACATCAACTGCGTCCTGTTCGGTATAAGTACCGTCAAAAAGGCGCTTTTCTTTTTCCAATAAAAGATTTTGAACGCCGTATTTTTCTAAAAGAATAGAAAATAATTCTTTTGACTCTTCATAGTCTTGTTCATTACAAATATCTTCTGCCAGCTGAATAGACAAAAGAGAAGCTATAGCTCTTTCGCATATCTTATCTAAGGATTTTAATTTAACCTCTTTAGATGAGGGCAAGAGAGGCAAGGCTTCAAAACAAGCTATTCCCATGCCCTTTATCTTTGCATTAGATTTTTCTCTACGCAGTTCGGGATCAATACACATAAAATAACCTCATTACATTTATTGTATGTCTTTTTTTTAATAAAATCAAGCCTTTTATTAATTGAGTACTTTACAGTTTTTTAACCACAAATCTTAGACAAGTATCAAAACCGATATTTTTATAGAAAAACTTTGCTTCCTCGTTGAGTTCCCAATGGCTTAATTCTATTTGTGAGGCACCTTCTTGAACAGCAATTTTTTCGATTTCTTCCATAAGGGCCTTACCGAGGCCTTTCCGCCTATATTCGGGATCTATGCCGATTTGATCGATATGTATTCCCCTATAAGCCTTCCTAACAGGATTTTCCTGATAATCCCGAATATAAAATAAGGCATAACCGGCATCCTTTCCATCACAAGAAACAATACAGCAAAACCAATTATCCTCTTGTAACTGCTTTTTTAAAAATTCTACCGTTGAATCATAAGAAAAGGGCTTAAAATACTCAGGATACAATCTATAATGAAGTTCATGTACATCCTTATTCATTAATGCAATCTTCTCGGCCTCTTTTGATAATCTAAAACTTAAATTCATAGTTTCATCCCTAACATATACTCCTCAAAACAGGGAGGAGTATCATCAAAATCCGGAGTCATCCAAATTTTACCTTTCAAAATCCCAAGTCTGCGTTTTGGCTTCTTATCCTTTAAATTATTTTTCTTACTCATTGCCGTATTTTTTAAACTATCTGCGATTATATAAAGAAGCTGAAGTTTCTGTTCATAAGGTATTTCTAAAACCTGTGTTTCTAACTGAGAATACTGTTCATAAGACATAAACATACCTCCACTAAATTATTATAACACAAATATAAATTTTTGTATCTAAATTTAACATATTTTAATAAGATCAAACCATTCCGCTTAATCGTTTTTCCATTCTTTCTATAGCCCTGATATGAATGCGGTCATGCCAAATAGTTCTTCGAATTACTTTTTTAACTGTCCAATCCTCACTCTCATTACGATAAAGTTTATTGCCATCTTTTAGATATTTTTCCTTTAGTTTTTCTATGAATTCTATGCGGTTGAGCCGGAGCTCATCATCTATATTCATTTCAGTACCGATTTGATTTAAATAGTAGTTTTGCACCTTAACAATATGACGATATTGATCATTAATTGTACAATACACATCACCGTAAAAAGTTTTCCGCTTCATCGTAATATCAATCAACGATTTTCTCTTCATTTTTTTATATATTTCCTCAGTTTTTTTTCCGGAAATTAGAACCTTATCACACCAAAAGATAAAATCTTCTTTTTTATCAAAATCAAGCAGCTCCGAATCGAATATAATATCGGAATCTGCATCTTGAATACATAAATCGGATTTTTTTATTTCTTCATTTATTTGCATATCGATATCGGTTTCAAGATTAAGCCATTCATTATATAAAGTTATTTCTTTACTGACTTTACCCCCAGCCTCTTCCAGTGTCTTCCCACGGATATAAGCTCCCGGCAAATCAATTACCCAGCCAAGAAAACCTAAGCCATTGGTTTCATAGATTATGTTCATCATAGCCTCCTTTTCCTAAACACGAGCTTATCTTAATTAATCATAGTTTTTCTATTTCATCAAGACTTAAACCGGTTGCTTTTACAATGGAATCTAAGCTAAGCCCCATTTCAAGTAAATTCTTTGCAGTTGCAAGCTTGTTTTGGTACACCCCTTTATTAATACCATACTCAACACCCTCTTGATAACCTACATGTTTCCATGAAGCTTTATCATGTTCATATTTCATTCGGTTTTCATAGAGCCATTTTTCTTTTGGATCTTGCAACATTACTTCTATAGTTTCATTAGCCTTTATCATCATCGGCGATTCCTGTGCCAGCATTTTTCTCACCTCCGGATTATTTGTCTTGATAAATCTTAGCCAGTTATACAGCTTCTTTTCATTTTCATTTTCTTCAGTGGTTTCATAATCTTCTTTTACTTTGGCTAAATTTAAAAAGTGGATTTCAAACTCATCAGAAAGCTTATCATTTAGGTGCTTTTCGACTACATTGTATTCACTGTGTAAAAGCGTATTTAAATCAAAGCCCTCACCCACTATGTTTATTGTAATACATTTGGGCAGTTTTGTATACACTTCACCTGTTTTTAAGTTTTCCGTGTACATTTTAGCCCAATAAAAAATAGTGCGCTGGACAAATTCGCTGTTCCACCTGTTCTGAATTTCGATGTCTATAATGGTGTTGTTATTCAGGCGTAATTTTACATCTAAAACACCTGTTTTATCGCCTATGGCATCCTTATGAAACTCTTTATCCAAGAGTTCCAAGCCTGCAATATCCTCCGAGGGAATATCTAAGATGCATTCCAATAAATCTTGTAGGACATCTTTGTTTTCATCCACTCCGAACACTCGCTTAAAAGCATAGTCATTGCGGAGAGTAATTTTAAACGGTTGCATCATATCAACCTCCATAAAAATGATTTAAAAAGGAGAAAAAAAATTCCTCTTTCATAATTATTATAGAGATTGTTTATATATAGATAGTAAGATTGTAAAAAAAAAGTTATACTTTTTTAAAATAAGTGAATTTTCAAAAGGATGAAGCCAAATCCTTTTGTTTCAATCTCAACTAAAGAGCTATCCAAATTCTATGGTAATTTGCGGGATTCCAAAGGGCAGCGAGCCCTTTGGCAGCGCGAGAAAGAGAGGGGGTTATAGGGGGAGTACACCCAACGAAGTTTCGAGGTGAAAACTCTGCTCTGAACGGGGTTGTCTCTCCCCCTAGATTTTAGATATCATCCAAAAAGTTTTCTTCTTCGATAAGTTCTTTTTCTTCGAGAGCTTGGGCAGCTTCGGCTTCAAGCCTTCGGCGCTCTAGGATTTCGTTCATCTGAACATCCAGATCGCTCTTGTTCTTATCGAAAAGTTTAATATCGCGGTACTGCTTCATACCTGTTCCGGCAGGGATTAGGTGACCGATAATTACGTTTTCCTTTAAGCCGCGAAGTTCATCGGATGAACCTGCGATAGCGGCATTTGTAAGAACCTTTGTGGTCTCTTGGAATGAAGCGGCCGAAATAAAGGAGTCAATATTTAAGGCAGCCTTTGTAATTCCTTGGAACATGGGACGGGCAACGGCAGGCTGACCGCCTTCTTCTTTAACCCTCTTATTTTCCTCATGGAAGCGGTACTTATCTATCTGCTGGTCAAAGATAAACTTGGTATCTCCAACCGAAACAATCTTTACCTTTCGGAGCATCTGACGGACGATTATACCCACGTGTTTATCGTTGATGGTAACGCCCTGAGCATCGTAAACTTCCTTGATTTCCTTCATCAAGTAGTTTTGAAGGGCATTTTCACCGAGAATATTTAAAATATCGTGCGGATCAAAGCTGCCGTCACACAAGGGTTCTCCGGCCTTTACAGTATCGCCGTCACGGACAAGCATCCGTTTTCCGATAGGAACAAGGTGCTTTACATCATGGCCGTACTCGTCGCGGACCATAATAGTTCTCTTACCCTTGAGCAAGCCCTTTTTAATGGTAACAACACCGGCAATGGCGGCAAGAACAGCAGGAGACTTAGGCCTTCGGGCTTCAAGGAGTTCTGAAACCCGCGGAAGACCTCCGGTAATATCCTTTGTCTTTACCGACTCTTTTGCTATCTTTGCAAGAATTGCACCGGCCTTAATCGCCTGACCTTCTTCAACCAAGAGCTGAGCACCTCCGGGAAGGAAGTAAGAATCCTCACCTACAGTATTACCGGATTCATCAGAGATAAATATACGCGGCTGCATCTTATCGAAATGAGCATCGCTTATTCGCTTTTCGACAACGCCTGTTTCTTCGTCGGCTTCTTCCTTTAAGGTTGTACCGGGAAGAATATCTTCAAAGCGGACAAAACCGTCATATTCTGCCAAAATGGGATCGGCAAAGGGGTCGAAGGTACCTACCGTTTCTCCGGCCTTTATAACATCATTTTCTTTTACCACAACCTCAGAGCCGTTTCTTATCTCTATTGTCTGTTCTTGACCAATCAAATAGATAATATTATCTCTGACTTCGGCAATAGCTATATTTTCGGAAAGCACTTCCTTTCCGTTTTTTAATGTATAAAGAGGATTTCCTTTTACAACCCTCATTCCTGTACTTACAAGCGGAGTTTCACCTTTTTTAAGAGCGTACTCGTTCAGTACCCTGCTGAAAGTAAACTCGCCCTTTCTTGTAAAGAGGAAATTTCCGTTTTTAAGAATTACATAGGAACCCTTTATGCCTCGAACGATGATAGAATAATCGTTAAATACTATTCTGTTCTCTTCAACGTTTTTAGAAGCCGTACCGCCCTCATGGAAGGTACGCATCGTAAGCTGGGTACCGGGCTGACCGATGGACTGGGCGGCGATGATACCTACAGCCTCCCCTATTCGGACAATTCGGTTTCGGGCCAAGTCTCTGCCGTAGCACTTAACGCAAACACCGTGCTTGGATTCACAAGTTAAAACGGTGCGGAGCTTAACGGTTTCAACACCGGCTTCTTCTATCTTTTTAGCAACCTCATCAGTAATGTACTCGTTTACATCGATGAGGAGCTCTCCCGTAATGGGATGGATAACCCTCTCCAAGGTGTATTTTCCTGCAATACGCTCGCTCAAGGATTCACGGATTTCGTCCCCGCGCTTGATTGCGGCATATTCAATTCCGTTAATGGTACCGCAGTCTTCTTCGTTTACGACTACGTTTTGAGCAATATCTACAAGACGCCTTGTCAAGTAACCTGCGTCTGAGGTTTTAAGAGCCGTATCGGTCAAACCTTTTCGGGCACCGTTGGTCGAAATAAAGAATTCCATAACGTTTAAGCCTTCTTTAAAGTTTGATCTAATCGGAAGCTCGATGATGTCGCCTGTAGGCTTGGACATAAGACCTCGCATACCTGCCAGCTGGTTTATCTGATCCTTATTACCTCGGGCACCTGATGTAGCCATCATGTGGATGGTATTAAAGCCGCCCTTGTCTTCTTGCAGGCGGTTCATAAGAATCTCTTTAAGGTTGGAGTTTGTCTTCTGCCAAACGTCAACTACACGGTTATAGCGTTCTTCTTGAGTAATATGGCCGCCCTTGTATTGGTTATAGATTTCCAAAACCTCTTTGTTGGCCTTTTCGAGCATTCCGGCCTTTTCAGGCGGAATAATCATGTCTTCCATACTCAAGGTTGCACCGAAATAGGTAGCATACTTATAGCCTACAGCCTTGAGCTTGTCCAAAAGCTGTACAGCCAGCCACGGGCCCTTATCCTTAAAGACATCTTCTATGAGTTTTCGTATTTTTTTATCGTTTAAAGCATCGTTTGTAAAGGGAACGCCTTCAGGCATTTCTTCATTAAATAGAATTCTTCCCGGTGTAGTTCTTACTTTTTCAATTTTGCCCGGTTCTGTTTCATAGTCGATTAAAACAGGTTCCTGCCAGCCTACGGCATGACCTTCTGCCGCCATCAAAACTTCTGCAACAGAAGAATACCGGCGCTCCTTTTTACCCTCAGGCAGAGCCCTTTCCTTTGTAAGATAGTAAAGACCTAAAACCATGTCCTGTGTCGGAAAAACTATTGTTTTTCCGTTTGCAGGGTCGAGGAGGTTCCGGGCTGAAAGCATAAGGGTCCAGCATTCCATCTGGGCTGCCTGTGTCAACGGAACGTGGATAGCCATCTGGTCGCCGTCAAAGTCGGCGTTAAAGGCCTTACATACAAGAGGATGAAGGCGGATAGCCTTTCCTTCTACCAAAACGGGTTCAAAGGCTTGAATACCCAAGCGGTGGAGGGTCGGAGCACGGTTTAAAAGAACGGGGTGCTCGCTTACAACCTCATCAAGAACTGCAAAAACCTCGGCAGCTTCCTGTTCTACAAGAAGCTTTGCCTTTTTAATATTGGAAACGACTTCCTTTTGAACGAGTTTTTTCATTATAAAGGGCTTAAATAGCTCCAAGGCCATCTTGGTGGGAAGACCGCACTGCCAGAGCTTAAGCTCGGGGCCTACAACAATTACGGATCGGCCTGAGTAGTCGACACGCTTACCTAAAAGGTTTTGGCGGAACCGGCCCTGTTTTCCCTTTAAAAGATCCGAAATGGACTTTAAGGGGCGGTTTGAAGCTCCCTTAATAGCCTTTTTGCGTTTTGAGTTATCGAACAAGGCATCAACGGCTTCCTGGAGCATCCTTTTTTCGTTTCTGATGATGATATCGGGAGCCTTTAATTCCATGAGCTTGCTCAAACGGCTGTTTCTGTGGATTACCCTTCGATATAAGTCGTTAAGGTCTGAGGTTGCAAAGCGTCCTCCGTCAAGCTGAACCATGGGGCGCAAATCGGGAGGAATAACCGGAATAACATCCAAAATCATCCATTCGGGTCTGTTGCCTGAGGCTCTGAAATTTTCGACTATTTCGATTCGGCGCAAAAGGCGCTGGTCGCTTTTTGCACCCTTTTCAATCATCTTAGCCCTCAATTGATCTGCAAGTTCATCCAAATTTATGTTTTGAAGGAGGGTCTTAATAGCTCCTGCACCCATACCGGCCGTAAAGGCGGCTCCGTAACGCTCGTGAGCATCCCTGTACTCATCCTCGGTTAAAAGCTGCATGGGTTCCAAGTCGGTATCATTTGCATCGATAACGATGTATTTTTCGTAGTATAAAACCGACCTTAGGGCTGCCACCTGTAAGTTGAGGAGGAGTCCCATTCGGCTGGGAACGGATCTGTAATACCAAATGTGAGAAACGGGGGCAGCCAGTTCTATGTGACCCATACGTTCACGGCGGACCTTGAAGTGAGTAACCTCAACACCGCAGCGGTCGCAGATAACTCCCTTATAGCGGATTGACTTAAACTTTCCGCAAAAACATTCCCATTCCTTTGTGGTTCCGAATATTCTTTCGCAAAACAAACCGTCCCTCTCCGGACGCAAGGTTCGGTAATTGATTGTTTCAGGCTTTTTTACTTCTCCATAGGACCATGCCCTGATAGTGTCGGGTGAAGCAAGCCTTATCATCAAGCTGTCAAAATCCTGTATATCTCTCATAATCTCTCCCTCTCCTTACTTCCGTTAAAAGTTAGTACTTGTTTTTTCGCGTTTGATTAGCTCTTCATCCCTTTCGGTCAAAGGAATCTGCTGACCCTTTGCATCATAGATTGTAAAGTCGAGAGCTAAACCTCTTAATTCTTGTACCAATACGTTAAAGGATTCGGGGATTCCTGCGGAGCTTGAAGGCTCGCCCTTAACGATGGATTCGTATATCTTGGATCGTCCGTGCATATCGTCGGACTTGATTGTAATAAGTTCCTGCAAGGTATTGGCAGCACCATAGGCTTCGAGGGCCCAAACTTCCATTTCTCCCAAGCGCTGACCGCCGAATTGGGCCTTTCCGCCCAAGGGCTGCTGGGTAACGAGAGAATAAGGACCGGTAGAGCGGGCATGCATCTTGTCGTCGACAAGGTGGGCCAGCTTTAAGAAGTAGATAACGCCGACAAAAACCTCGTTTTCAAAGAGGCGGCCTGTTAAACCGTCGCGGAGTTTTACCTTGGAGCTTGTCGGATAGCCGGCTTCTTTAAGTTTGGCTTCAATCTGCTCCATGCTGGGTGACTCAAAAACGGGAGACTCGTACCATTCGTCGAGTTTTAAACCGGCCAAGCCAAGTTCGGATTCAAGAATCTGGCCGATATTCATTCGTGAGGGAACACCGAGCGGGTTTAGACAGATATCGAGCGGAGTTCCATCTTCCATGTATGGCATATCTTCTTCGGGGAGAATTCTGGCTACAAGGCCCTTGTTTCCGTGGCGGCCTGCCATCTTGTCTCCCTCGCGGAGTTTTCGTTTTGTGGCGATTAAGACCTTTACAACCTCATCTACGCCGGGACTCAAGTCGTCCCCCTGATTCCTCTTTAAGCGCTGAACATCTATAACCGTACCCTCGGTTCCGTGGGGAACGCGCAATGAGGTATCCCTAACTTCCTTAGCCTTTTCACCGAAAATAGAGTTAAGGAGCTTAAACTCAGGAGTCGTATCGCTTTCGCTTTTCGGAGTAACCTTACCGACAAGGATGTCGCCGGGCTTTACCTTAGAGCCTATGCGGATAATACCTTCGCTGTCAAGGTCGTCCAAGCTCTTTTCGGACTTGTTCGGAATGTCGCAGGTCATCTTTTCGGCACCGAGCTTTGTTTCGCGGACATCGGTTGAAAGCTCTTTTATATGAATAGAAGTGAACATATCTTCTTTTACGACTCTGCGTGAAATTAAGATAGCGTCTTCATAGTTATAACCGTTCCAAGGAACGAAACCTACGAGAATGTTTCGGCCTAAGGCCAATTCTCCGTTATAGGTTGCAGGTCCGTCTGCGATGGGCTGACCTTCTTTAACCGTGTCTCCTACATTGACGATGGGCCTTTGATGGTAGCAGGTCTCCTGGTTTGTTCTTTGATATTTTAATAAGGTGTATTCGTCCTTATCTTCCTTATTTTTTCCCCTTTCGGGGGCTATGATAATCGTATCGGAAGAAACATACTCAACCTTTCCCGGCCTCTTTGCCTTTATTAAAACGCCCGAATCATAGGCGCACTTTTTTTCCATACCTGTTCCGACACGCGGAGGCTCGGGGAAAACAAGGGGAACAGCCTGACGCTGCATGTTGGAGCCCATGAGGGCACGGTTAGCATCGTCGTGCTCAAGGAAGGGGATTAGAGAAGCCGAAACGGATATAATCTGTTTGGGCGAAACGTCCATGTATTGAATATCTTTAGGGCTTATTGAAGTATAGTCGCCAAGTCTTCGGCACGAAACCTGATCAGTATTAATCTTTCCGTCCTTTCCGATAGCGGAAGAAACCTGACCGATAAAGTATTTGTCTTCATCCATTGCAGACAAGTACTCAATTTCGCGGGTAGCAACCCCGTTTACAACCTTTACATAGGGGGCCTCCAAAAAGCCGTATTCGTTTACTCTTGCATAGTTTGCCATAGAAACGATTAGACCGATATTCGGGCCTTCAGGGGTTTCAATCGGACACATTCTTCCATAGTGAGTATAGTGAACTTCTCGGACCTCGAAACCGGCTCTGTCGCGTGAAAGACCGCCGGGACCTAAGGCGTTAAGACGGCGTTTATGAGTAAGCTCGGCCAAAGGGTTTACCTGATCCATGAACTGGGATAACTGGCTTGCACCGAAGAATTCTTTTATAGCTGCAACGATGGGCTTAATCGAAATTAAGTCCTGAGGCTTAATGGTATCCATCTCCTTGGAACTCATCCTGTCGCGGGCAATGCGTTCCATTCTGGAGAAGGCTTTTTTTAGAACATCGGTCATAATTTCGCCGACCGAGCGAATTCGCCTGTTGCCTAGATGGTCGATATCGTCAATACTCTCTTCACCTATGTAAACCTTTATCAAAAATTTCATGGTCTTAAATATATCTTCTTCGATTAAGGTTGTACCTTTCACATCATCAGAGTAGTCGAATTTTTTATTTAACTTATATCGGCCGACCTTGCCTATATCGTACCTGCGTGCAGTAAAGAACATATTGTGAAGATCTTCTTTTGCATTTTCGTAAGTAATGGGGTCTCCGGGACGGATAACGCTGTAGACTGCATTTAGGGCATCTTCAACAGTGGGCTCATCATTTACTGCAGGATCGGGAGTGTACTTAATTTCTTCCCTTTCAAAGCAGTTGATGATAATCTGAGAGTCTAAGGACTCCTTTGCCTTAAAGTCTATTATAGTAATCTTTTTAACGTCATTTTGAATTAAATCGTCTATGTTGTGGGGATGAATTTTTTCTCCGGCCTGATGCATTTTACGTTTTTCGCCGTCTTCACCCTTTACAAAAACATCCCTTGCCAGTACCTGACCGATCAATTCTTCGTACTCAGTCCTGTCTGAAGATATTTTTGCAGTTTTAGTTTTATAGAAAAGGTCGATAATTTTTTCCCGCGTATCATACCCGAGAGCTCGTAAAAAAATCGTACCTAAAATTCGCTTTTTGCTGTCAAGCTTTGCATAAATAAGCTCTTTTTTCTGATCTATTTCAAATTCAAGCCATGTTCCGCGGTAGGGAATAATGCGGCTTGAGTAAACTCCCTTTTCATGCGAAAAGATAACACCCGGCGAGCGGTGAATCTGAGAAACTACAACCCGTTCCGCTCCGTTTATAATAAAGGTTCCTCTTTCCGTCATCAAAGGAATATCGCCCATGTAGATATTTTTGCGGCGTATTTCTTTGGTTTCTTTGAAGAACAAGTCAATTTCGGCTTTTAGGGGAACAGAATAAGTAAGCCCCTTTTGTTTGCATTCAATTTCGGAAAATTTAATACTATCGTAATCGAGAGAATAGGATAGATATTGCAAAGCCATGTCTTCATTTATACTTTCGATAGGAAAAGTTGTATGGAATACCGATTCTAAGCCCTCAATCTCGGTCTCATCTGTCTTTTTTTCTTTGTTTAAAAATTTATTGTAAGATTGAATCTGAATATCGATGAGGTTTGGAAGCTCCATAAAATTCGGAACATCCTTACCGTAATACCTTCGATCTATTTTTTGGCCTCTTGCAAACATCCCTTACCTCCCAAGTTTATATTTAATCACAAAAAGACTTCCTGAAATTTCATACAGGAAGTCTTAGAGAAAATTCATAGTTTATGCTGCAGTGTTCTTTTTTGAAAAAAACACTGCAATGTCCGGCATAAAGCCGGTATTTTGCTTATTAAGCAATTTCAACTTCACCGCCGGCTGCTGTAATAGCTTCCTTAATTTTAGCTGCTTCTTCTTTAGAAACATCTTCTTTAAGGACTTTCGGAGCTCCTTCAACAAGCTCTTTAGCTTCTTTCAAGCCGAGACCGGGAATAACGTTTCGAACTTCCTTAATAACACCGATCTTTTTACCGGGATCAGCAAGGCCTTTAAGAGTAACAGTAAATTCTGTTTTCTCTTCTTCAGCGGCTGCACCTCCGGCAGCTCCGCCTGCAACTACTGCAACGGGAGCAGCGGCTGTTACACCGAATTTTTCTTCCATAGCTTTGATAAGCTCAGAAAGTTCGAGAATCGTTTTTTCGCCGATTGCTTCAATAATTTGTTCGTTTGTTAATGCTGCCATATTATCTTCTCCTTAAAATTTAGATTTTTGTGCTTTTAGCACATTAAGCAGACAGGGGGTCAGCTTTTGAAGCCTGACTGCTTAAAATATAAGCGTAAAACAGCTTATTTATAGGTTTAAGCCTCAGGAGCTGCATCAGGAGCAGTCTCGGCAGACTTTTCTACCTCTTCCTTAGCGGGTTCAGCCTGAGCTTCAGCCGCAGGTTTAGCATCTCCCTTATCCACAATCGCCTGTAAGGTCCGTACAAACTTGGAAGTTGTAGCATTGACTGTAGACATAAACATTGCAATAAGATCCTTCTTGCCGGGAAGTTTTGAGAATGCCTCGATTTGTTTAGCATCGTAAACTTCTCCGTCAACTACAGCACCCTTAATTACAAGGGCGGGAGCATCTTTTGCATATTCAAACAAGGTTTTTGCAGCCATATTTGCATCTTCTGCAACCATAGCCAAGGCTGTAGGTCCAGTTAACCAAGAATCTACATCCTTAATGTTTGCATCTTCAAATGCAATGCGTGCAAAGTTATTGCGTACAACCTTGTATGAGCAAGCATTTTCTCTGAGCTTTTTGCGGAGTTCAGTGATTTGCTCAACCTTTAAGCCTCTGTACTCGGTAAAAATAAAAGAGGAGGAGGCCTTTACATCGTTTTTGATGCTTTCAATCGCTTCTGTTTTTTGGCGATTCGGATTTTTTGTTCTTAATGCCATTTTTACTCTCCTACCTTATAATCAACCCAAACACCGGGGCCCATTGTCGAACTAATAGATACGGATCTGATATAGTCGCCCTTTGCATCAGCAGGCTTTTTTCTCATCGTTTCGTTAATAAGAGCCTGTACGTTTTCTGCAATCTTGGCAGAATCCATAGATACCTTTCCGACAGGGAGATGAACAACTCCGCCCTTATCGGCACGGAATTCTACACGGCCTTTTTTAAGCTCATTGATAGCGCTTGCAATATCCGTGGTAACTGTTCCTGTCTTGGGGTTAGGCATTAAGCCTCTGCGGCCGAGTACCATACCCAAGCGTCCTACATCCTTCATCATATCAGGGGTAGCAACTGCGATATCGAAATCGAGCCAGCCGCCCTTTACCTTTTCAATGTATTCCGTAGAACCGGCATAAGCAGCTCCTGCATCAAGAGCTTCTTTTACTCTGTCATCCGTACAAAAAACCAAAACCTTTTTTTCGCCCTTAAACTGATGAGGGAGAACAAGGGTATCTCTAACACTCTGTCCCTTACCAAGGGTCAAGCTTACATGAACTTCGACTGTTTCATCGAATTTGGCATATTTAAGCTCTTTGACAATGTCAACAGCTTTGGGAAGCTCATAGGATGCTGCAGAATCATACTTTGCAAGTGCATTTTTGTAATTTTTTCCGTGTTTCATACTAGCGCTCCACCTCTACACCCATACTTCGTGCAGTTCCTGCAATAATTTTCTTTGCAGCTTCAATGTCGTTTGCATTGATATCGGGCATCTTTGTTTTTGCGATTTCTTCCAATGCGGCTTTTGAAAGTTTTCCAACTTTTGCGGTAACCGATGTAGCAGAACCTTTTTCAATCTTGCAGGCTTTTTTGATTAAAACCGATGCTGGCGGTGTTTTGAGGATAAAAGTAAAACTCTTATCGGCATAAACCGTGATAACAACGGGAACAACCAAACCGGGCTCCATGGATTTTGTACGGTCATTGAACTGCTGTACAAACTGGGGCGCACTTACACCGTGCGGACCTAGAGCCGGGCCTACAGGCGGCGCAGGAGTTGCTTTTCCTGCGGGACACTGAAGTTTAATCTGTGTCACAACCTTTTTCTTTGCCATCTTCTCTCCTTCCGGTACAAACGGAGGTCTCCCTCCTCCCGTAATATACAATTAAAGTGCTGATGCATGGCACCGCACCTTGTTTAAAATTTAAATGATTTCGGCTTGAGACATTTCGACTTCAACCGGTGTAGTACGGCCGAAAATCGCTACCATAACTCTTAACTTATTCTTATCTGCCATAACCTCATCGATAACGCCTGTAAACGAGGCAAAAGCGCCTTCGATGATTTTGACATGCTGTCCTTCACTGAAATTTTGAATAACGCGGATATTCTTGTCGCCCTTAATTTCTCCCGTTTTTTGCAAGATTTCCTTTGCTTCTTCTGAAGAAATAGGCTGAGGCTTTTCATTACCTGCCGTGCCCAAGAACCCTGTAACACCTTGAATTTTGCGGATTTCGGAGCAAACACTTTTCCAGCCAAGATCAGGAAGATTCATTTCTACAAGCATGTACCCGGGAAGAAACTTGCGTTTAACGTTGCGTTTTTTTCCGCCCTTATTTTCAATTACAAGTTCTTCAGGTATTTTTATATCGGTAACAAAGTCTGCAGAAATAATCCCTTTTTCTATAAGAGTACGTATTGTTCTTTCAATCTTATTCTCATAACCTGAATAGGTATGAAGAATGTACCAAGCCTTAGCCATTACTTAAAATATCCAACCCACACAAGCTATAAAGAAGGCATCAAGGCCTCCGAGAAAAACAGCTACAATAAGGGTAGAAATCAACACTACTTTTACTGAAGATCCTACTTCAGAAGCTGTAGGCCAGACAACTTTTCTAAGCTCTCCTATACATTCTTTCCAAAAAGTTCCAATTTTAGCCATAAAAAACCTCGTTTTTTAAAATTACAGGCCAGGAAGGACTCGAACCCTCAACATTCGGTTTTGGAGACCGACGCTCTACCATTGGAGCTACTGACCTAATTGAATCTAAGCCCGCTGCCTATAGACACGGACTTATTCGACTACTTTATCTTTGTTTCCTTATGCAATGTATGCTTGCGATCAAAAGAACAATACTTCATCAATTCAAGTTTACCCTGAATGTTTTTTCTGTTCTTAGATGTAGTATAATTCTTTCTTTTGCATTCGCTGCATTGAAGAGCTATGAGCTCTACAGCTGTTTTCTTAGCCATTTCTTTACCCTCCGCAAAATTCTAGGTCATCGTTTCCGAAAAGCTCCCGAGCAGAATTGAACTGCTGACCCCAACCTTACCATGGTTGTGCTCTGCCGACTGAGCTACAGGAGCAAAATACCCATAAAATAGGTTCGGGCATTTTATCAAATAGAGTATTTTTTGTCAATAGCTTGATGAGGAATATATAGTAAAATGTAAATAAAGAAGTTAAATTTTAAGGGTTAATCAAACAAAAAGGTGCAGTCAAATTCTTTTAAAGATTTTACTGCACCTTACATCATTTTAAACCGTAGTTCAGCAAGTAAAAAGGAAGTTTTAAAACTTATAAAAATCCAAAACCTTCAAAACATAAGACAATCTTTCAGCATAATAATTGATTTGGGTTTCTTCCAAGAGGTTTTTTGCGGCGTATAACTCGTGAATACTGCTCTTACCTTGTTTATAAAGCTCTTCGGCGAGGGTAAAGTACTTTTTTTGAATGTCAAGGACGGATTTTGACATTTCGGATACAAACAGGGCTCTTTCGATATTTTTTAATCCTTTGTTTTTTTCTTCCCCAATATTATGTTTTAAAAAAGCTTCATCCAAAGAGTTAATTTCTTTTAAAATTTTGAAATTTTTGTTCAGCCTAAAATCATCATGTAAGGGAGAGAGGTTTATCCGCAAATTCATGGATACCGACCATTTGAGCGTAGGATTATCCTTCCAATATCCCATAAAGGCAGCCGGAAAAGACGAATAATTTTCTTTAGAAGGAAGTACATCTGCATTGAACGAGAAAAAAAGACGTGGAATCCTGCTGTTAAAATTTTGAACCGACTGCATCCAAGAGACCTCATGCCGCAAAAGACTTAACTCATCCTCGGACAATGCTTCTCTTTGAAGATAAAAAGCAAAATTTTCAAAAAAATCAAGCCAAGAATCTATATCTTCGCTCAAATCATTAAAAGCTAAACCCATGGCTTCTATTTCGCTCATAAGAGCTTGATAGCTTTGTTCAGTTTGAAACAGTAAAATTTCCTCTTGCCGGATTTTTTTATTTTTTTCGGAAAAATCCAAAACAGATAACTTTCCTTGAGAAAATAAAATTTCATTTTTTTCTTTTTCTTCAATGTTCCACTTTTGAACATTTTTCAAAAGCTCTATCTTTTTCCTTAAGATTTTTTCCGAGCTTATGGCCGAAATCATTTTTATGATCAAGGCTTTTTTGTTATTATCTCTTTCAAGTATGAAAAGCTGCTTTTTCCTTTGATGAAGGCCTAAGTCTTGTTTTACAAAATCGGGCAGGGCAGAAGGCGCCATAAACCAAAGCGGAATACTTAGCCCCGCCGAGGAGCTAAATTTATAGGCGTAGTCCGGCTTATTATCAAAAAAGATTCCGCACGATTGCTTACCTGTAAGATTAAAGCTCATGCCCAAGGGAAGCCTTTGACTAATCCCCAAGGATGAAGCAAGATCAAGAGCATTATAGCGTTTATCAAGTTCGGTACCGGAAAAGGAAGTATTTAAATCAAGGTATGGAAGCGGGGTCCAAGTTGAAAATTCCGAAAAAAGACTCATCTCATTCAATTTGAAGCTCAATTCCATTTTTTTATATTGCCGATTTTTTTCGATAAGGGGATTTACCCTATCAAAAAACTCTTTTATTCCAACTTCCATTTTTACTTCAGCATGAGCTGAAAGCAAAATAAGACCCAAAATTATACTTAACACAAACTTTTTCATTTTACCTCCAATCTTTTTAATATAAATGACAGGATAGAACCTGCTTCGGTGATTATCGATGCCTCGGCATCCAATCCCACTTTTAGAAAATGAGCAATACCTTTTTTATCAGGCAAGGTATTCCCATCCAATTTTACAAAGACGGCATATTCGGAACTTTTTGAACCTAAGAAAACATCAGGAAGGATGGTTTCCACCAGCCCGTCAAGGCTGCCGAATTCGTGATGAGGAAAGGCGGGAAATTTTAAACGAACCTTCATATCTTCTCTTACAAGTCCCGCCTTTGAAGAAGGAAGTCTTAGCACAACCCGAATGTTTTCACTTGAGGAAGGCACAATCTTTAATATTTCCTGTCCGCTAAAAACATTATCCCCGCAGTTAAGGGATGAAAGTTCCTGCACCTCTCCCGAAATCGGAGCATAGAGGGTAAAAAGTTTTAAACTTTCTTCTACCTTAAAAAGGGAATTACGTAAATTTTCTTTTTGAAACTCTAAGGCCTCTTTTTCGCTTAGAAGAGAATGGAAAAAAGAATTTTTATACTGATCCAAGTCTCTTTTGCTCTTTTCAATATTTAAATTGAGCAGCTCAAGTTTTTGATTTGCCAAACTGAAATATGGAAGAGCTTTTTCTTCTTCAAAAATTCTGGAGCTTAGCTCCAGAGCTTTTTCCAAATTAGTTTTTACCGAAAAATAATTTTCCATACGCTTATAAGCTATTTCCCTTTCAAAAGGAACGAGCATTAAGTCTTGTTCAGCACTTTCGATGCAAACTTGCGCATCCTTAATTTTTTGTTCGGTTTTAAGGATCAGAGCTTCGAGGTTCTGTCTTTCTTTTTGAGCAACCGTGTTGTCAATACTTAAAAGGAGAGTACCTTTTTCGACATATTGACCTGAGGTAAAGTAGATGTTTTGTATTTTTCCTGCCGTAAAGGTTTTTACAAAGGAAACATTTTCTATAGGGCGTACCATTCCTGATGCCCTTACAACCTCTTCTTTTTTTCCCAAAAAAAGCCAGGCGATTGTACAGACCGCAAGGAGACAAATAATTGAAATTACCGAGCTGAAAATTCCCGTTTTTTGCTCTTGAAGCACTTCGCCGGTATAAGTTAAATCTTCAACATACAGAATGGATTTCATGCTACCACCTCCTCTACACTATTTTGTGTTTCCCACAATCTTGAATACACACCGTCTTTTTCGAGTAAGTCTGCGTGGGATCCTGTCTCGGCTATTTCCCCCTTATCGAATACGAATATTTTGTCGCAGTCCTTAATGGAGCTTAATCTGTGGGCAATAATTATCGAAGTGCGGCCCATAGTAATCTCTTTTAGGGTATTTAAAACTTCCGATTCCGAAATTCCGTCCAAGGCCGATGTAGCCTCATCTAAAATCAGCATGGAAGGATTGTGTAAAAGGATGCGGGCAATGGCTATGCGTTGCCTTTCTCCTCCGGAAAGGGTTGTACCCTGCTCCCCGACAAGAGAGTTGTACCTGTCCGGAAGAGCATCTATAAATGAAGAAGCACCTGAAACCTCGGCAGCCGAAATCATCCGCCTATAATCACTGTTTCCCGAACTCCAATTTATATTTTCCGCGACGGTTCCCGAAAACAAGAGAATGTCTTGAGGAACATAACCTATTTGCTTACGGTAAGAATCGTTTTTTAGATCTTTTAAATTTATATCGTCTATAAAAATATCTCCTTCTTGTGCAGAGTAAAATTTCATCAAAAGCTTTGCAAGGGTGGTCTTGCCTGAACCTGAAGCCCCGACAAAGGCGACCCTTTCCCCGGGGTTTATACTCAAATTTATGTTCTTTAAATTTTTTGAATGAAAATCGTAGCTGAAGGATAGATTCTTTATATCGATCTTACCTGAAAGTCCTCCCAATTCAATTTTTCCCTTGTCCAGATCTTCTTCCGTTTCTTCATCAAAAATTTCGGCAAGACGCTCGGCAGCAACATAGGCCTCTTGAAGCTGGGGCTGAAGGGTTAAAAGCCTTGCAAGAGGATCCAAAAAATAACCTGAAAGAATTACAAAGGAAATCAACTGACCTAAGGACATTGAACCGTTTAAGATGCTCAAACTGCCCAACCAATAAATAGCCAGTGTTCCGCATCTTCCGATAAAATTTTGAAGGCTGTTTTGATAATTTGAAAAAGATGCGAGTTTGATACCCTTTCGGACAGCATTTACGATTTTAAACTCGGCTCTTTCAAGGGCCTTAGGTTCGGCACCCAAGGCCTTGATTGTAGCTATTCCGTTTAGACTTTCAACGATGCAGGCATGTTTTTCGGCCTCGGCGGCAGCCCGGGCCCTTATCATTTTTTGATAAGGCCTTGCATACAGCCACACCAAAACAGAGCTTACAAGCACAGGTACCAGGGCTGCAACAAGAAGATTTGACCCGAGGGAAATTAAAAAAATTGCTCCGAAAATAAGCATCAAGGAGTCTAAAACGACGGTCAGGGCTGTAGCGGAAATAACCTGCCTTATGGTAACCGTATCGTTCATCCTTGCAAGAAGCTCGCCGGTCTTTTTTTTGGTAAAAAAACGCATCGGTAAGTGAAGAACATGCTCAAAATATCGATAAACCAGAACCGTATCAATCTTATAACTCATATTCATCAACAGCTGATTTCTGGCCAAGCCCAAAAGGCTTCTAAAAACAATTACGCCCAAAAAACCTATCGAAAAACCTGTAAGGGACTCTCTCAAATTGGAGCTAAGAACCTCATCAATCAAAAATCGAAAATAAAACGCGCTAATAATACCCAAAAAAGATAGGATAACACTCGCAATTAAAATTTCCGCACATATTTTTTTGTGAGATCTTAAAATAGGCAAAAATCTGCTTAAGCCCTTTGATGAAGAATCTTTTTCGGAAAAATCCGGATAGGGCAAGAGTATAAAAAACACCCCTGTCCAATTTTTTTGAAAAACCTCTATGTTTATTTTTTTATATCCTTCGGAAGGATCTGCCAAATAAACATAGTTTGAATCCGATTTATAAACGACAAGATAATGGTTATCGCTTCCCCTTATCATATGAGCGATAAAAGGCGTGGGGATGTTTTTTGGAATTTCTTTTGATTCCGAAACAGCCCCTCGGCATGAAAAACCTAAGGTCTCGGCAGCATTAATTATTCCCAGTCCTGAGGTTCCTCTTTTACCGCTTTGAAGCAGCTTTCGTATCTTGCCTATATCGATCGGCTTCCCATAATGCCTGCATATATTTGCAATACATGCAGCACCGCAATCTTCGCGGTTTTTTTGTAAAATTATATTTTTCATATCTACCTCTCTATAATTCTTATAGTTTTTTTTTGTAATCAATAGTAATTTTTTAAATATGAGACAAAAAAAATTATTTAATTTGAAGATATAAGTAGATTTTACCGGCTCAAGTTTGCAGACACCCCAATTTCCCCTTCCTTGACAAGAGAGGCTTTCTATTCTATACTTCCCCCATGGCAAAAGAAAATTCAAATCCGCTTGCAAGAATTCCGCAAGTCGAAAAACTTTTAAACGAAGATATATTGAAAAACACGGCAGCTCTTATCGGAAGGCCCTTTGTCGTAAAAACGGCCTCAGAGTATTTGGAAAACATACGCAAAAAGGCAAGGGCCGGAGGCGAGGTGCCTTCACTTGAGGCTTGTGCCGAAGAGATAAACAAGCTGTGCAGGCCCATAATCCGCACAAAAATCACACCCGTAATAAACGCAACGGGAATCATTCTGCATACAAACCTAGGCCGCTCTCCCCTCCCTCAAACAGTTTGGGATAGGGCAAAGGAAACCGCCTCAGGCTATTCTTCTATTGAAATGGATTTACGCGACGGCAACCGCGGAAAGAGGTTCGAGTTTTTAAACGACTGCATGAGCCTTTTGACCGGAGCCGAAGATGCCCTCATATTGAACAACAATGCGGCGGCGGTTTTTTTAATGCTGAAGGCCCTCGCAGGCGGAAAGGAAGTTATAGTTTCCCGCGGCCAGCAGGTTCAAATAGGCGGAGGTTTCCGCATTCCGGAAATTTTGGAGATGGCAGGCTGTAAACTCGTCGAGGTCGGCACGACAAATATCACAAGCCTTAAAGACATTCAAAAAGCAATAAACGAAAACACGGCCATGGTGCTCTGGGTTCACACCTCAAACTACAAGATACGCGGCTTTACGGAACAACCCTCCGTTTCCGAAATCAAAAGCATCCTTCCGCAAAACATAATCCTTGCAGTAGATCAGGGCTCCGGAAACCTATCTTTAAATGTTCCCGAAGAACCGACAGTTTCTTCTATCATAAAAGAAGGAGCAGACCTTGTTTGCTTTTCGGGAGACAAGATTTTGGGCGGCCCTCAGGCAGGCTGGATTGTAGGAAAAAAGGAACTCGTTCAAACCGTAGCTAAAAATCAGCTCATGCGTACCTATCGCGTAGGACGGGCTGTCGCAAGCCTCATGCAGGAAAGCCTCATCCTCTATTTAAACGGTGGGGAGTCGGCAGCTCAAAGAGCTCTTTCTTTAGACCAAAAGAAAATAAAGAAGCGTGCCGAAAAAATCATTTCAGGCATAAAAAACGGAGCGGGCGAATTAGTTCAAAAAAACTTTTCTCTCGGAGGAGGCAGCACTCCGGACACGGGATTCAGCTCTTGGGCCGTAAAACTAAACACTAAAACGCCTTGCGAAAAACTAAAAAAACTTTTGCGCGAAATGCCGATTCCGATAATAGGCTTCATCGAAGAAGATTCTTTTTATATTCATCCTGCAAGCATCGAAGAAAAAGATGATGAATATGTAATAGAATCTTTGAACAAGTGTTTGTAAGTATAGGAGGAGCTTATGCTTGATTTGTCCAGAAAACTTCCCATAGGTGTTCAAAGTTTTGAGGTCATGAGAAACGATAAATTTATCTATGTAGATAAAACCCAATTTATTTTTCGGCTGGTACATTCAAATCGAGTTTACTTTTTAAGCCGTCCCCGCCGTTTTGGAAAAAGTCTTTTTCTTTCTATGCTCAAGGCCTATTTTTTGGGGCAAAAAGAACTTTTTAAAGGATTGTATATCGAAAAAGCGGAAGAAGAAAGGAACCTAAAAACAGGCGAAGCAAGCTGGCAGAAATATCCTGTTCTTTATTTTGATTTTAACACAAAAAATTATATAAAAACCGAATCGCTTATAAGTATTATAAACTTGCATCTTGATTTGATAGAAGAAACCTATAATCTCAAAAAGACATCAGGCGATGTTGAGCTCAGGTTTATGCAGATAATTTTATCTCTTCACAAGCAGACAGGCAAACAAGTTGTTATCCTTGTCGATGAGTATGACAAACCTCTTTTGCAAACCATGGAAGTAAACGAAAATTTGAATGAAGAATACCGCAACATTCTCAAAGCTTTTTATTCGGCGATAAAGACTTGCGACCAGTATATAAGATTTGCTTTTTTAACAGGAGTTACAAAATTCAGCAAGGTAAGTATTTTCAGCGATTTGAATAATCTAAAAGATATAAGTATGCTGAACGATTATGCAGAAATTTGCGGTATTACACAAAATGAGATGGAAACCGTTTTCAATGTAGAAATTGAAAAGCTTGCAAAAGTCAATAATATGAGCATGACTGAAACACTAAAAGAACTAAAAAACAGCTATGACGGTTATCTCTTTACCGGCGGCGGACAAGCTGTATATAATCCTTTTAGTATTCTAAATACCTTTGACTCTTGTGAGTTTAAAAACTATTGGTTTGCAACAGGTACTCCGACTTTTTTGGTAAACTATCTAAAAAAAACACAATATAATATTCAGGATTTAGACGGAAAGATAGAACTTGACGAAGCCGGTTTAACTGATTATAGAGCTGATTCGGCTTCTCCGATTCCTATTCTTTTTCAGGCAGGATATTTAACGATCAAAAGCTATAATACAAAATACAAACTTTATACATTGGGATTTCCTAATGATGAAGTACGCTATGCTTTTTTAAATAGTCTCCTCCCGGCCTACTCAAGTCTGGATTCAACTACAACAGCCTATTCGATTAAAGAATTTTCAAAAGATATTGAGGAAGGAAATGCCGAATCTTTTATGCAAAGGCTGAAAGCGATAATATCGGGTATCCCGTATGATAATTTTGGTACTAATTTAAACGAAGAAAAAATTAAACTGAGGGAGCAAAACTACCAAACGGCAGTCTATCTTGTATTTAAGTTGATGGGGCAATTTGTCGAAACGGAAGTTCAATGCTCAACAGGCAGGGCTGACTGTGTGGTAACTACAGAAGATAACGTCTATGTATTTGAATTTAAAATTGACGGATCAGGAACTGCCGAAACGGCATTAAATCAAATAAAAGAAAAAGCATATACCGAGCCGTACAATACAGGGAATAAGAAAATCATTGCAATAGGTGTAAGTTTCGATCAAACCTTAAAAACCATCAAAGAATGGATCATTGAAAAATTATAAATATGGAAGAACCTTTATCTATCGAAAAAAACACCATTCGCGAAAAACTTCATGCGGTTGCTCTCTCGGCTCCGAAAACGAGCGGGGTTTATCTTTGGAAGGATAAGGCAGGGACGGTCATCTATGTGGGAAAGGCAAAGTCGCTTAAAAACCGCCTGAGTTCTTATTTTACATCGAACAGGGATATTAAAACCCGCATCCTCGTTTCGCGTGCCGATTCAATCGAGTACATTCAAACCGATAACGAGTATGAGGCCCTCCTCCTGGAAAACACACTAATCAAAAAACACAAGCCGAGGTACAATATAAATCTTAAAGACGGAAAAACCTATCCCGTCTTAAAATTAACCAATGAAGAATTCCCGAAGCTTTACCGCACGCGGAACATTAAAAATGACGGCTCAAAATATTTCGGGCCCTTCCCCAATGTTTCGGCAGTCGATATGTTCTTGGCCCTGATAAAGCATAATTACACCTTGCGTCAATGCAAGCGGTTAAAAAAGCGGGATACGCCCTGCCTTTATTTTCATATCGGAAGATGCAAGGCTCCATGCTGCGGAAAGATAAGCGCAGAAGAATACGGTAAGGATATAGAAGAAATTACCCTACTTTTGGAAGGCGAAATAGAGGATGTCTCTAAGGCCTTAAAAGAAAGGATGAAAGAGGCGGCAGAAAAAAAAGAGTTTGAAAAGGCCGCCCGCCTCCGTGACGGAATACAGGCAGTTTACGCTCTCCGCGGGCAAAACATAGTTCAGGACATGGATCCCGAAAGCCGCGACTATATTGCCTGGGCCTTTGAAGGAACCATGATCAGCATAGCGGTTTTAAAGATGAGAAACGGACGCCTTGTAGGGCGGGACCTTTACCGCTCGCACAGCTTAAAAGAAGAAGGCGAAATACTATCCGAGTTTGTATCGGCTTATTATGTTTCGGCAAACGAGGTTCCGCCTAAAATCTTTATTCCTCAAGCCGCCGATGGAAACGCCCTCATCGAAAAATGGCTTAACGAGGAGCTTCACGCAAAGACAAGGATAAGCATCATTCCTTTAGAGGAAATCGAAGAAGCGGCGGACAAAACACCGGAGTACACAGCCAAAGAGCCGCCCGATCTTTCTCAGGCTGAGATTAAACACCACAAGGCCGCCTTGAAGATGGCACGCTTTAATGCAAAAGAAGATGCCCTGCGCCGTCTAAGAGAACAAGGAGATTTTGCGGCAGTTGAGGACTTACAAAAAAGGCTTAACCTCCCCTGCCTTCCTCAGCGTATCGAGGGCTTCGACATTGCTCACCTCGGCGGAACCTTTACTGTGGCCGCCCTTATTTCTTTTAAAGAAGGAAATCCGGATAAAAAGAATTACAGGATATTCAGGCTGAAAAACACAGACGGCGTAATCGACGACTATGCTTCGATGAGGGAGGTAATAGCCCGCCGATACACCCGCCTTGTAAACGAGGGAGCCGACCTTCCAGACCTAATCCTGATAGACGGAGGCTTGGGGCAGGTAAATGCGGCGAGCAAAATCATAAAAGCCCTGGACCTCGGAATTCCGGTTATCGGCCTCGCCGAAAAAAACGAAGAAGTTTATTTTCCGCATAATTCAGAGCCCCTAATCCTCCCGAGAAGAAGCGATGCCCTCCGCCTCCTCCAAAGAATACGAGATGAAGCTCACCGCTTTTCGAACACCAGAAATAATAAACTCAGGCGGGCAAACAAACTCAAAACCGAATTTGAAAACCTCCCCCACATCGGCAAAAAAAGAGCCCATGCTTTGTTAAAAGCCTTCGACAATATGGAAACCTTAAAAACGGTAACAGCACAAGCTATTGCAGAAGCCGTAAAGATTTCTTTAAAACAGGCAGAAGAGGTATTGGGGGCGATTGAAAATGTACATCCTGTACATTTTCAATCTTAGAGTTTTGCTGGCAGCAAAACTCTCCAAGGTTGGAACTAGTCAAACCGAAGCTTGAGCTGCGCAAAGATAAAAACTAAGCTTTGGTTTCATTATAAAGAATTTCAGCCATGGGATCCGATCCGCAAAGTTTTTTAATTTCTTCAATAGGTTTAAGAAATTCATTAGTATTTTCCACAAACTTTTTTAAAGAAAAAACACTATTTGCTCCCTCAGAATAAAGCAATAAAATTTCTTTACGGGAATTAAGAATATCTAGGCGGACTTTATAATTTTTTTGTAGTTTGCAAAAACTTCCAAAAGTTTATTTAAAACTTCCTCCGGCTTGGAGTTTTTGTTCTTTTCAAAAATGCTTCAATTAATCGCATTTAAAGAAGCATTTTCTTCCTCAGATTCAGGCTTCGGCAGCTTATTAATTACAAAATTCAGTTCATTGGATGAATACTCAAGCCAATAAGAAACATGGGCAAGAGTATCACGGCAATTCCAAATTATAGGAAACGACAAACCTTTGCCTATAATTACAAAACACAGAGGTATCTCTTCTTAAAAAAAGAATTATTCGGGAAAGAGAATTAGGTAAAACTGCAGTATCTTGATACCGAAACCGAATTACCGTATAATAGGTACAGGTGTTACGGCCTGAACACTTGGATTGATTTATCGGCTTTAAATAAAACATCTTGGCGGCTTCATAATTCGGGTGAAAGTTTACTTGACTCAAGAACAAGGAAGACATGTCCTAAAGCAAAAACAATACCTGGAAAAATGGAAGATTCAGAACAAAAAATACTTAAAACAATAAAAGGGCACCTCTAAAAACCCTCTTTAAAAAAGATTAAAAAAGATGATAAAATGAGGTATGAAACAAAAAGGATTATTTGATGAAGAAGATCGTTTAAGAGTATTAAGCAAGTTAGGAGATAGTCTTGAAAAATTAAACGAAAAAATAAATTGGGAAATATTCAAACCACTATTAAAAAAAGCATTAACCAAAGAGCCAAAAGGTTTAGGCGGAAGACCTGCATACGATTATGTAATGATGTTTAAAATAATAATCTTACAAAAATTATACAACATAAGTGATGATCAAATGGAATATCAAATAAACGATCGGCTATCCTTTATGAGATTTTTAGGATTGGAATTAAAAGATAAAGTACCCGATTCAAAAACAATATGGCTTTTTAAAGAAAAACTCATTGAAGCGAGAGTATCAAAAAAGTTATTTGAAAAGTTTGGAAAAGAATTAGCTAGAAATAACTTAATAGGAAAAGAGGGAACGATAATAGATGCGACAATAGTAGAAGCTCCGATACAGCATAACAGCAAAGATGAAAATGAACAAATTAAAAACGGAAAAATTCCTGAACAATGGCAAGAAAAACAAATTTGTGAAAGAGGAGCAAGAGGGAAACCTCTTAGTAAAAAACAAAAAATCAGTAACAGAAAAAAATCAAAAATACGGGCGAGAGTCGAACATGTATTTGGCTTTATGACAAACTCAATGAAAGGTATCTATGTAAGAACGATAGGATTAGCTCGTGCAACATTTTCGATAATAATGATGAACTTAACATACAACTTATGCCGATATTGCTATCTAAAGAAATAAAATGAGGGAGCATATAGGTAATAAAATGAAAAGTAAGGGAACTAAGATAAAGAATCCAAGTTTTACACTAGACAATTTATAAAAAAGCTACTAAAATAATAAATAGGTACACTAAAAAATAGGTTTTTAGAGGTGCCCAAAAATATATCTGAAAGGGAGAATATAAGGAAACTATGGACAAAAGAATAATTGATAGAATCACTAAACTTGGCGGCAAATCTGCCTTTGAAGGCGAGAACTTGCTGCACAATATGGAAAGCATTAGCTTACCTAAAAGTTATCTTATGCAGGACTTTAGCGATTACTTAGAAGATGATTTGCTAGATAGAATAAAGGCAGAAGGAATATTACCTGAATTGGAAATCCCATATCCAAGGATACAATACCAAACTGAGAAATTTACTCCTTTCACAAAAGGAACAGCCGACTATGATGAATACTCCGGGTTTATACATAAAGAATATGTAAGCTCAGTCATTCCTTGCAATGATTTAGAGTTTTTAATTATTGGCGAATCCAACTCTTATCCCAATTATTACTTTATATGCCTAAGCGATAAAGATATTAGCAATCCCAAAGTATACACTACAGATCACGAAGTATTCTTTAGAGAGATTGAAGAATTGGGGCGTTTCTCTGACTTTCTTGATTTATTCATATCTGAAGATGAGTATAAAGTAGAAATCAACAAACTGAGAGAATAGGAAGGCTATAAGAATAATTATGCGCAAATATTGTGATGATGTAGATATAGCTTAAAAAAAACTAGCACAAAATTAGATAATGCGATATAATAATTTAAGTCAAGCAAATTAAACTTATTGAGGTACAAATGGCATCAAGTAAAGAATATTTGGATTTTATTTTGGATCAGTTATCCGAATTGGAAGACATAAGCTATAGAGCGATGATGGGAGAATATATTTTATACTACCAAGGTAAGATTGTCGGCGGTATTTATGATGACAGATTACTTGTTAAACCTGTAAAATCGGCGATAACCTATATGCCGAATGCCGGCTATGAGCTGCCGTATGACGGTGCAAAAGAAATGCTCTTAGTTGATGATGTAGACAGCAAAGATTTTTTGACAGGTTTATTTAAAACTATGTTTGATGAACTGCCTGACCCAAAATCTAAAAGGAGACGATAGATTGGGAAGATTGATTTTTATTTTGCTGCTTTCCGTTTCAGGACTTATTTTTTTAGCGGTTATCTTCGGAATGTATATTTATATGAAACGAACTGTTTCCGGTGGAAAATCACTGATGGAAGAACCTGTAAACAAACAGACAGATACTACAAAAATGAGGTTCAGCGAGTTTTTGGTATATGCATCTGTCATACTTGGGGCGGTATTATTTGCCTTACAGGTTATAAAAAAGGGAGGCTCAGGATTTTCTAATTTGGCAACATATATTATTTTGCCTCCGGTTATGGCTCTTTTTAATGCACGAAAGCGTACCGGAAGAAGTATTTTTGTGTTTGTGGCTGTCGCAATATTTTCACTTTATATGTTTTTGGTATATATCATAATCAGCGTTCCGGTGAGGCCTCCGGTTTTTACGATTAACAACACAAAGATTAATATGACTCATACAACTGTTGCCGATATAGTTGCGGACGGATTCGATATTTATGTAAAACAGGATAATCCTTCCGGCAGAGATTATAAAAAACTGCTTTCTTGCGGTGCTTTTAAAAAATATCCAGTTGATCGAAGTATTCTCGTTGAAAAGGGATTCCGAAGAAATAATACTGCTATACCTTATGCTAATTATCTTCTTGTAAAAGACGGTTTTATAATTGGGAGCCTCGGTCTTTACGGTCATAAAAAGAATGATACGGTATTGGAGGATTGTAAAATCATTCATTTAAGGCTTGATAAATACTGCATTTCCGATGCAAGAGTAAATTCAATTCGTTATTGTCTTGATGATGTTGAGCTGCTCGTTCCATTGCAACAAGAAACATTGCAAAAAACATTCGATAAAAAACTGTGGTTAGTACCGCCAAGAAATACGAGAGACATAACTCAGCTGCACTACGGAAATTAAAGGCCTTGTCCAAAAAAGGAAAGATTCAATATAAAATTGAGATTTTAAATTTTTTAGGATATATATTTCAAGAGTATATTCGAGACGAAAATTGCATTTTGGTGCCTCCTATAGAATATCAGGTTACTGCACCAAAGTTATCATTACAATATTCTGAGGAATTTAAATTTTATAAACGATTTCAATCTTTTGTAAAAAGAGTATTCCCTGACAATATTGAAGCTCAAATACCGGAAGTCATTTTTTATAAGTCCTCATTGGATGACAGCCAAAAAACTTTTGAAACATTGATGTATAATATTAACTTACAAAATATAGGAGAGTCTCTTTTTGCATGTGGATTGATGAGTTTCAAAAATCCCAATTTGAATATCCATAATTTAAACATAACTCAACAGGATAGTATTACTAATTTGGGCTTATGTATAAATCGAATGGAATTTAACAAAAGACTCGCAATTAATTCGCTTTCTACACCCACACAACATTCATTTGTATGGGGAAATAGTTATGAATGTGTATTGGCAACATCATCAATGATGATTGATACTTTACATAAAGATTTTAGATGTCAAAAAAACACTGTCAATAATATAATGAATGGATACGATACAATAAAAAAATTAAACATTGATGAAGAAATAGATTTTCCACCCCATAGGTTTATGTTAGAAGATTTGAGTAGTGTTTTATTTCAAGAACATCTTGGTAAAGAGATATTAATTGACAAAAAAATCTAACCGAAATACAATTATACTTTTATAATTTATTATCAAAAGAGTATCGTACTCACACTTACACGCTCCTTTATGCAGGAATACTTCCCAATGGGATGACAATTGAAGATGTTAACAATGTAGATGATATTTACAATTGTTACAACTAAGGTAATGCTCCGGATTGGAAGTCCTGATTGTAACAATCAGACAACCGGTTGTAAATTTTGAAATAAAAGCGTAAAGCCGGGGATATTCTCCGAGCCTTTTACTGTTTTTAGAATTAAAACAACTTTTTAGAGAAAAATTTGGAATTTTGCAAAGAGCTCTTTGAGGTGAGATTATCCGTTCTTATATCAAGGTCAAAACCTTGATATAAGAACCGAATTAGCGTATAATGATAGATATAGGTATTACAACCCAAACACAGGGAATTACATAAGCCAAGACCCGATTGGGTTCAAAATTAGATTTATAAGATTATGAAGAATATTAAAGTTAAAATTGGCGATGTATTTCTTATACCATATCAAGATAAATATGCTGTTTGTAAGGTATTGTGGATTTCAAAAAGGACAAAGAATGCTTTTTCATTTATTGTAAAAGACAAGCTAGTTGATACAAAAGAAGAAGCTGTAGAAATAATAGATACCGCCCAAAATATTTCCGTTCAGATTTTTACCGGATTAATTAGTGTATTTTATACTGACATTACAAAGCTAAAAAAAGGCGAATGGGAAATTATTGGTAGCCAAAAATTGACAATTGAAGAAAGTGATAATTTTCAGTATCACAATATTGGGGGCAAATTATTTAAAGGCGACGAAGAGGTAAGACCATTAAATAATGCTGAAATAAAAACAATTCCCAAAATGTTAAATGCAGGATATGAAGCTATGAATAATTTTCTAAAAATGGCATTTGAATAATTAAAAAACGCTTCAATTGAAGCATTTTTCTGCTTTCTTTCTTCCACCTTTGGCGGAACATCGGCGGTTTTTTTTATATCAAGGTCAATATCTTGATACCGAGACTGAGTTAGTATATAATTATAAGCGTTATTACAGCCAGAAGACAGGTGCTTATATATCACAAGACCCTATAGGGTTGGCGGGTGGTAATCCGACTTTGTTGCCTACGTTCTCGATGTGAAATAAAATGTGGAGGATAAATATATGAAATATTTCAAAATTCACCGGCTTCACAGTTTTACAGATGAACCGGAGTATATTTTTTCTGAAATTGATAAAGAAGGATACGAAGTAAGGAAGGTCGAGATTTTCAAAAATGGTAATCATATCCTATATTCTAATTATATCAATTCAGATAGATTAGTTGAGGGGAAATATCCTTCTCTTGAAGAGCTTAATTATGAAGAAGAAACGGAAGTTATGCAAACAATAGAAATTCCTAAAAGTGAGTGCTGTAATGTATGGTTGAGATGTAATTCAGAATAAACTGTTCCTTGGAATATGCCGGTTTAACAGCAGAAGAAACCGCTTAAAAAAGCATTATCTTATAAAACTTTTCAACTGTAGTTGGAGAGAATAGTATGACAAATCGATTAACGGCAAGAGACCGTTTTTTTTTAAACTGAAGTTTAACGATTCAGAGCTTTTTGTAATAAATCGTAAAATTTTAAAAAATAATTTGAGTAAAGTTAAAATCTTTATGAAATAACCGTTTTCATTTCTTTTAAGGTATTAACATAGTTTTCTTTAAACTTTGCAAGAAAGCCGTTGAGCAATTCGACATTTGCGGGTGTTTTGATGTTTGAAGGCTCAACCAGGAACTTTTCTATATCCTTTGCGGAATCACCTAGGATGCTTGCACCGACCATATACGAGCTGCCCTTTATCTTGTGAGCCGTTTTCCGTACATTTTCACGCAAATCACCATCGCTTAAAACGGCCTCAGCATTTGAGTCAAAAAGAGTTTTTAACCGCTCTATTTCAGTCACATCTTTTTCATAGGCTTCGATAAAGGTTTCAAGTAAGCTCATGTATATTTCCATGTCTCCGTCTACAAGCTCCATCGCAGCCGCTCTGTCTAAATACATATTTTCCCCTATAAAAACTTTTATAAATTAAAGCTAAGGCCTTGCAAAAACCTGGTTTGCGAGGCCTTAAGTTATTTCAAAATCTATTTTAAGTTTGTCATCAGCCTGTTAAGCCTCTTTACAAAGTCGACCGGGGCTTTTAGCTCTCCGCTTTCGACTAAGAGGGCTTGTTCCAAAAGCAGGTTGGACATATCCTCTACAAATTCCTTGTCCTCGGAATCCTTTAATTTTTGAACCAAGGGATGATCCGCATTTACCTCCAATATCGGCTTAACGGCACTTGTGTTAAACTGCCCCATAGCCCTCATCATTCTTTCCATCTGGAGGCTGGGATCGCTTTCATCCACAACTATACATGAAGGAGAATCGGAAAGGCGTTTTGAAAAACGTACCTCTTTTACCTTATCGCCAAGCACTTCTTGAATCTTTTCGAGAACGGGCTTAAAGTCTTTTTCTTTTTTTTCTGCTTCTTTGGTTTCTTCTTCGGTGCTAAGCTCCTTATCGGAACCGGCTCTGTTTGCAGCCTTCAATTCCCATTCCTTGTATTTTCCCAATGAAGGAATAATTATATCGTCAACCTCATCGGGCATGATTAAAACTTCAAAGCCTTTTTGTTTGTAAACTTCAAGATGAGGAGATTGGCGCAAGGTCTTTTCATCTTCTCCGGTAATATAGTAGATAGCCTTTTGATCGGCCTTCATTCTCGAAACATAATCGGCAAAACTTGTCCACTCATCTTCTTTTACATCGGGAGAAGTTGTTTTAAAGCGGACGAGGTCGGCGAGTTCTTCCCTGTGCTCATAGTCGCCGTACAAGCCTTCCTTCAAAGGACGGTTAAATTCGGCTATGAATTTATTGTATTTTTCCTTGTCGTTTTCGGCGAGCTTTTTAAATTCTCCTAAAAGTTTTTTTACCGAGGCATTTTTAATGCTTGAAAGAATTCTATTTTGCTGTAAGATTTCGCGGCTTACGTTTAAGGGCAAGTCCTCGCTGTCGATAACGCCGCGTACAAAGCGGAGGTATGTTGGGAGAAGTTCTTTTTCGTCATCGGTAATAAAGACCCTTTTTACAAAAAGCTTAACTCCCGGCTTATAGTCCGCATGGAACATGTCGAAGGGAGCCTTCGACGGAATATAAAAGAGGGTTGTATATTCTTGAGTTCCTTCTGCCTTTGTGTGCACATAGAGGAGGGGCTCTTGGGAGTCGTGCGAAAGGGATTTATAAAAGTTAAAATAATCCTCCTCTTTTAATTCCGACTTAGGTTTTTGCCAAAGGGCTCCCGCATCGTTTATCTGCTCCGTTTTAAAGGCTTCGGACTTTACCTTTCCCTTATCGTCATATTGCTTTTCCGTAAAATGAAGATAGATGGGGAAGGCAATGTGATCGGAATAGGTTTTAATTATTTCTTCGATACGCCAGCGGGTAGCATACTCCGAGTCCTCATTGTTTAGGTGAAGTATAACGCAGGTTCCGTTTGCTCCCTCGGGCACATCGTCTATTATGGGGAAGGCAGTATCGTCAACCTTTTCCAAGTCGTAGGAACCTTTTCCGTCCGAGGTCCATTTCCAAACATCGCTTTCTCCGGCCTTTTTGGAAATAACGTCGATGGTAGATGCGGCCATAAAAGCCGAATAAAAACCTACACCGAACTGACCGATAAGGTTGGAGTCTTTTTTATCGGCTGCGGCAAGCTGATCTAAAAAAGCCTTTGTTCCGGATCTTGCTATAGTTCCCAAATTATTTTTTAGATCTTCCTCGTTCATACCCAAGCCGGTATCCCGCACGGTGAGCGTATTAGCCGTATCGTCAAAACAGATATCGATTCTGGGCTCGAATTTAATCTGCTTATAAGCCTCATCTGAAAGGGTCAAATACTTTAGCTTGTCCAACGCATCCGAAGAGTTGGAAACAAGTTCCCTCAAAAAGATTTCCTTGTTTGAATAAAGCGAATGAATGATGAGCGACAAAAGCTGGTTCACTTCAGTTTCAAACTTGTACTGTGCCATAACAACCTCCAAAATAAACCGCAGAGCACGCAAAGAGCGCAAAGGGGTATTAAAAATTAATTATTAATATAGATATTCAAGGATAATAAATTATCGGTAAAAAGGCAAGAGGAGGGAATTCTGTGTTTTGAAAAACAATGATAATGTCTCCATTGACCTTAAAACAAGCTGCCATAAAAATGTTTGATAAATAAAAACCGGCCGAGTCTTTTTAAGATCCGGCCGGTCTTGTACAGAGTCTTTTTAAAAATACAAGAAGATTTTTAAAAAGATTTATTTTCTGTTTTTCTTAATCTGCTCAACGGCATATTCTAAGGCTTTTTCGTAGAACTCCTGAGGAGGTTCTTTGATGAAGTTCTTTTCCATTAACATTTTGGTCAAGGAGCGGCTTTCTTCGATATCTTTTTTTGCTCGCTCGTAAGCTTCTTCCCATGTCATGGTTACGCGGGCCAAGCCTTCTTTGATAGCCTGCATTGCAACGTCGGCAGCTTCAACAGCAAATACATCCTCATCCTGCATTGTAACTACTATATTGTCGGGATTGATTCCCTTCTTTTCGGAGTAGTCTGCAATCGAGTGAGAACAGCGGATTGCCATTCCGTCGGAAATCTTTTTGGCTCGTACCAAGAGGGCACCCTTTAAGATGCCGGGGAAACAAACGGAGTTATTGATCTGGTTCGGGAAGTCTCCGCGGCCTGTTCCTACGATATAGGCACCTGCGGCCTTGGCTTCATGCGGCCAGATTTCGGGGATGGGGTTTGCACAAGTGAAAACGATGGCCTTTTCGTTCATCGAAGCGACCTGTTCCTTTGTTACGGTGTTTGGCCCGGGAGTAGAAAGGGCTATTAAAACGTCAGCACCTTTCATAGCCTCATCAAAGGTTTCTATCTTTTTGGGGTTGGTCTTTAAACAGAGTTCCCACTTTCGGTAGTAGCGTTTATCTTCTTCTATGTCTTTTCGGCCTGAGTGTAAACCGCCTCTTGAATCGCAGATTATCATGTTTTCAGGCTTTCCGCCGTCAGCCAAGATAAGGCGGGCGATTGTCGTGTTTGATGCACCTGCTCCCAAAAGAACAATCTTGCAGTCTTCCATTTTTTTGCCTGTAAGTTTTATGGCGTTCAAAAGACCTGCGAGGGTTATACAGGCGGTTCCCTGAGCATCATCGTGCCAGACGGGGATTTCGCAGACCTCTCTCAAGGTATCTAAAACCTTAAAGCAATCGGGCTGCTGAATATCTTCAAGGTTTACGGCACCTACTGAAGGTTCAAGCATTCTGACAAAATCGATAATCTTGTCGGGATCATGCTTTCCTGCTTTTATGCCCCGTTTTTCTTCTTCGTCAACTCTTACTCGAGAATCGATACACAGAGGATAGGAGTCAACGCCGCCTAAATATTTCATAAGCATGCACTTGCCTTCCATAACCCCCAAGCCTCCGGGAGGAGTGCAGTCGCCGTCGCCTAAAACTCGCGTAGAGTTGCTTACAACAGCAACCAAATTACCTTTGTTGGAAAGAGCAAAGGATGTTTCATTATCATCGCGAATTGAGGTAGAAATTGCGGAAACGCCGGGCGTATACCAAACGTTAAACCAGTTAAACCCGTATAAACCGCATTTGGGGACAGTCTGGAGCTTTCCGCCGTAAAAACTGTGAGTTAAAACAGACAGTTTTTTTAAAAAATGCGTTTTCGCGAGAGCCTTTTCATCATCCGTAAAATCGGACGGGAATAATTCAGTAATGGAGTTCAACTCCTTATCGATGCTTTTCATACTATCAATGATAGCATAAGAACCGAATTTTATCAAGCCGTAAATTTATTTACAAAGACAAAATGATTTGTTCCGCTGTGTTTTCCGGGGAAAGGTTTTTCGGATTTATGGAAAATGAAGCCAGCTCTCGATAAATTTTTATCCGCCTTTCATATACGGCAAAAAAACGGTCTTCCGCATCTTTTTCATCTTTAATATTTTCTCCCAAAAAGGCAGGATAAAAACCTTCTTTGTGTTCAGCCGCTTTTATTCTATAAAAAATTTCGGCAGGCTCGGTGTCGATTAAAATTATTCGGGGAAAATCTTTTAGTTTTTTAATAAGAATTTCGTTTTCGGCATAACCTCCTCCCGTGCTGACAACAGCGTTTTTCTCATCACAGATAACGGCGTTTTCGTTACCAGAGAGAACGGCGTTTTTCTCATTGGAGCAGGACGAAAAGTTTTTGATTATTTTGTCAAAGCATTCCAATTCTTTTACTCGGAATTTTTTTTCTCCATGAGCTTTATAAAGTTCTCTTATAGTTTTATCGTAAAGATATTCCATAAAAGAATCGGTGTCTGTAAAGGAGGCTTTTAATTTTTTTGCTAAAATCTTTCCTGTTTCGGTTTTTCCTGCCCGGCTCATTCCGATTAAAAATATAATCATTAAAATATTTCCTTTGAAATAAATTGGTTTAAGTTAATCCTTTTTAATTTTGCGTAAAATAAGAAGCTCGCCCAATTCGCCGGAATACGGCTTTCTTTGAGCGTTTAAAAATGAAAGAGAGCCGTCCGCATTTTTTATAAAAAATTCGCTCGGGACACTTTGTTCAAAATACAAAATAATAATTCCGTCCTTTGCTATAAGCCACTTGCCATAAGAAATTTCAGGCTCCGTTCTTCCTTCTTTAAAAAGCAAAACCCTTGCAGTTTGATCGGCCTTAAATTCCACAGAATAGCTTGTAATTCCGCTTCGCGATGAAGGCAGGTCCATAATATAAACACCCAAAAATGGGTCTTCCGGCTTCTCTTCGATTAAAACCTCAGGCGTTTCCAAGGGTTCGGCAAGTCTGCGGCTCTTACACGAAAAAACACAGAACAGGGTACAGAAAAAAAATATCAATAATTTAAATTTTCGAGTTTTAATTTTTTGCTCCTCGAGTTTTCTTGTTTAAGTATAACCTATAAGCACATTCGATTCAATAGAAGCGGAACCTTATTTCGACGGCCAAGAATACTAAATTACTAAATAATTGACAAGCTATCCTGCTTATGCTAGACTATTAGTTATGATGGATTTTAGTAGAAAACTGCCTATAGGCGTACAAAGTTTTAAGGTAATACGTAATGATAATTTTCTCTATGCAGATAAAACGGAACTTGTGTATAAGTTAGCTTCATCAGGACGTGTTTATTTTTTAAGCAGACCGCGCCGATTCGGTAAGAGTCTCCTTCTTTCAACACTAGAGGCATACTTTTTAGGGCAAAAAGAATTATTCAAAGGTTTAGCCATCGAGAAATTGGAAGAAGCCGAAAAAGAAAAAAGGGAAATCTGGCAGGAATACCCCGTTTTTCATTTGGATTTTAATGTCGGGAAGTATAGCGGTATTGAAGATCTCAATGAAAGGATTAATTTTTTGCTTAAAAATATAGAAAAGCAATATGGCATAATGCATGAAAACACTGCGGCTTTCGGTCTAAGATTTGAAGCAGCAATAAAAACCGCTTACGAAAAAACCGGCAAACAGGTTGTCGTCTTGGTGGATGAATACGATAAACCCCTCCTCCAAACAATGAGTATAAATGAAAAATTGAATGAAGAATACAGAGCCGTGTTAAAGGCTTTTTATTCCGCATTAAAGAGTTCCGACCAATATATCCGTTTTGCATTTTTAACCGGAGTTACAAAATTCAGCAAGGTAAGTATTTTCAGCGATTTAAACAATCTCCGTGATATAAGCATGGAAGAAGACTTCGGCTGTATTTGCGGGATTACTCAAGAAGAACTTGAAAAAACCTTTCAACCTGAAATTAAAATTCTACAGGAAAGAGAAGCTTGCAGCTATGAAGATATCTTACTAATGCTAAAGCAAAGATACGACGGCTATCTTTTTAATCAAAACAGTATAAATGTATATAATCCCTTTAGTTTGCTGAATGCCTTTGCAAAAAAAGAACTGGGTAATTACTGGTTTGAAACCGGAACTCCCACCTTCTTGGTAAACTATTTAAAAAACTATTCATACAATATCCCCGACCTTGACGGAAATGTAGAAATGGATGCATCAGGTCTATCCGACTACAGGGCAGAATCAGGCTCGGTAATACCTATCTTGTTTCAAGCAGGATACCTAACGATAAAGAGTTATGATAAATTGGTACGGCTTTATAAATTGGGCTTCCCGAACGATGAGGTACGCTACGGATTTTTATATAATCTTTTCCCAAGTTATTGTAATGTAGTATATGCAGAAGGGCCTTTTTGTATAGCCCAATTTTATAGAGATATTATTGCAGGACGGGTAGAAGATTTTATGCAGAGGTTAAAGTCGATAATGGCAAGTCTTCCATATAGCAATGTAAAAAAAGACAGTAACGAAAACCTTGCTTTAAGGGAGTATAACTATCAGATATGTATTTATCTTGTCTTTGCCCTGATGGGACAATTTGTCGAGGTGGAAATACCTTCATCAAAGGGGAGAACTGATTGTGTTGTAAAAACCGGCACGGCAATTTATATCTTTGAGTTTAAACTAAAAGAAGATGCAAAAACCGCTTTAAATCAAATAAAAGAGAAAAACTATGCCGAAAGGTTCAAGGCTGATAATAAGCAGATAGTGCTTATAGGTGTCAGTTTTGATCCTGAAGAAAAAACCGTCGGGGAATGGATTAAGGAAGAAATTTAAAACCTCTTATTACTCATGTCTTATAACTTCAAAGCGGTACATAGTATAAGGTTCTTCGGGACTTATACCGCCCTTTTGAAGAGCAATGGCAAGCTGCATACCGACGGAGTCTATGCCGTCAAGATTGGGTAAAAGAAGTCCTGTACGGCCACCCGAGGCAACTATTACGCCGAAACGCTTTACATCCAAATCCGAAACGGATTTTATTTCTTCCGGTTCTGAAAGAATATCCACAGAGCAGATAATATCGTTCATTTCGGATAAATCGACAGGCGGAAAACGCGGATCATTTAAGGCGGCTGATACGGCATTTTTAATTATCTCTTCCTTTATAGTCCTTTTGGTAGGCATAATTGTTCCTATACATCCGCGAAGCGTTCCTTTTTTTTTCAAACATACAAAAACACCGGCCCTGTCTGCAGGAATACCTCTTATGCTTTTATGTTTTAAAAATTCCTTGTGCTTTAAATAGTAGGTAATACTCTTCCTTGCAAGCTTTATATATGGGTCCTTAGTTTGAGAATCAGGCAAGATAAATTTCTTTTTTCCGTTAAAAACTTCTTCAGATTCTTCATCATCTTCTTCCTGCCTTATAGATTCAACCTTAAACCGGGCTACACCATATCCGACACCGAAGGGCCCCTCATAAGAAAGCAGCTCTTGAGAATATTCATAGCAGGATAAAAGGCCTGACAATATCAAGAAAGAATTTAAGCCGCACTCTCCGGCTCTTTCAGCCAAGACAGGGGACATTTCGGCAAATTCGGAAAGACAGCCCTTTTCTATAATTCTTACAAACTCCTTATCGAATTTAGGTCCTTCAGGAGCAAAACCGTAAGGCCCTGTAGAAAGAAGCCGGTGAGAAAGATCTCCGCTTGCAACAAAAACAGATTTGCATTTTTTTTCCTCTATAATTTCGGAAAGAATTGAACCGAATTCTTCGAGCATTGCACTCAGCATAATTCCGTAATTTATATGAACAAGAGAAAAGGTTGAGAGTTCGGAAGCTATAAAATAAAGAGGAACAAAAGAGCCGTGATCAAGGCTCATATCTACTGCAGCATAAGGAAAACCGGTTTTTTTACATTTTTTGATTATACTTTTGACTATATCTGTGTTGTTATTTGCCGAAAGGTTTAGGTCAGGGCAGCCGAATTGCCTCATGCTTCCTTCAATAATCTTGGCAGTATTAATGGTAACTGCCCCTCGGTGCATTTTTGCATGGGGAGTAATAATTATAATGGTTTCGGGTTCTATTTGCCTTATTTCTTCCGATATAGTTTTAAGAGCCCCAGAAGTTGAGGCTATTTTTTTTTCTTCTCCCCTTCCTATTTCGGGGATTATAATCGGAGGATGCGGCGTTATATAAGCAGCCTTCAAATTAACATGTTTTAAATCAGCTGATTCTTTATTCATAAAAACATTATAATATAGTTTTTATAATTATATCAATAGATTTGTTATGATTCTATTTACTTTTTTTGGATAAGAAGATATACTTAGCCCTATGAATGTCGCTATTTTCTATGATGAAAAGAAAAAAGACGCAGCGATGGCTATAAAAAATATAATCATATCCCACGAATGCGATGTAACCTTATACAATGAAGATGAGATATGGAAAGATGAAAACTTAAACACGCCGCGCCATATTATGAAAAACATTACGCATGTTCTCTTTATTTACAGTAAAAATCCGGTGGCCTATTTGGGCTTTATGTTTTTTTCGGGCTATGCTACGGGCTTAAACCTTCCGGTTCTTGTACTTGAAGAAGAAAAGCTTGAACTGCCTAAAAACTTTTTGCGTTCCTTTGTAATGCTTACGATTAAGTCCTTTGATGCCTACTTCGAGGTAGAAAAAAGACGCTTTAACGAAAACCTGCTCAAAGAACAAGCCCGTACAAAATTATTGGAAAGCGGCTATTCCCTCTTTATTCCGAATTATGTGCGTGCCGTTAAAAACAACGAGAAGGAAATAGTCAGCCTTTTTATCGACGCAGGTTTTGACCCTTCGCAAAAGGATTCCCTCGGAACACCTGTTCTATCCCTTGCCGTAAGAAATAAGTGTTTTGAAACGCTTGAGCTCCTCCTCGAAAAAGGAGCAGCAATAAACCTCTGCGCGGAAGACAGAAACTATTCGGCCTTGATGGATGCAGCCCAAGTCGGATACGGCGAGGCGGTAAAGGTTCTCCTCGAAAAAAAAGCCGACACCAATATTCAAAGCAAGGACGGACAGACAGCCTTGATTCTTTCGGTAGGCCGCCGTGAAGCCGATATCGTGGAAATGCTTGTAAAGCACGGAGCCGACTGTAATATAAAAGACGGCCTAGGTATGTCAGCCTTAGGATATGCAAAACTTTTCGGTAATAAAGCAATTTTATCCTTGTTCGGAGAACAAACAAATTAAAAAATACTTTAAAAATTTACCTTGATGGAAGACTATGCTTACAAAAGAATTTAACTTTGACTTACCGGAAGAGCTTATAGCTCAATCGCCTTCAGAAAAAAGAGGCGGAGACAGGCTTTTAATTTTATACAAACAAAGCGGAAAACTTGAAGACCGACTTTTTACGGAGCTGCCCGATCTTCTCCCCAAAAACGCCCTGATGATTTTTAATAATTCGAAGGTGCGCCATGCCCGCATTTATGCAAAAAGCAAAACAAATGCTGTGTGCGAATTTTTAATGATTAATCCCATGAAGGGCTCGGACGGTTCTCGTTGGCAGGTTATGGCAAAAAAAGCAAAACGCCAAAGGCCCGGCAAAACCTTTTTGTTTGAGGACGGAACCGAGGCCGAAATCATCGAGTCCGAAATCCCTCTCGAAAGCGAATTCCGCTGCATGAAATTTAACAGGATCATCGATGACGAGTGGCTGGACAAATACGGTCACATGCCGCTTCCGCCCTACATTCACCGAAAGGACACCGAAGAAGACGCCGTCCGCTACCAAACTGTCTATGCCGAAATCTACGGCTCGATTGCAGCGCCCACTGCAGGCCTTCACTTTACTCAAGAAGTGCTTTCAAAAATAAGAGAGAGAGGAATCGAAATTGAATATGTAACGCTTCATGTGGGACTCGGCACCTTTCTTCCTGTCAGGGCAGAAAGAATAGAAGACCATAAGATGCACACAGAGCATTTTTTTATTTCGGAAGAAACAGCTCAAGCTGTTGAAAAAGCGAAAAAGGAAGGGCGGCCCATCATAGCCGTCGGAACGACCAGCGTGAGAACCCTCGAATCCGCATGGGATGAAAACAAAAGCGAATTAAAAAGAGGGCATCAGGCTACGGATATTTTTATTTACCCCTCGTATAAGTTTAAGCTGATAGACAAGCTCTTTACGAATTTTCACACCCCCGAATCGAGCCTTGTAATGCTAGTCTCAGCCCTCGCCGGAAAGGAAAATATTTTTAATGCCTACCGCCACGCCGTCGAAGAAAGATATAAATTCTTTTCGTATGGGGATGCGATGCTGATTTTGTAAGTGAGGTTTACCTCAAGGCAAACCTCGCTTGATTACTTGGATAGATCTTCGGCAAGCCAGTTATTGGAAGACTCCGAATCCATACCGTCACCGAAGACGGCTCCTACCAAAACTATTTTTTTACCGCTCATCCGGTATGGTTCGGCATAGCCCTTTTCTTTTATCTGTTGAATTGCCTCCTGAGGCGTTCCATTTCCCATCAATTTAAATTCAAAAACATAAACTGTGTTAGGAGTATGCACAACGCAATCGGCTCTTCCTTTTGAGCTTACTACCTCTGTTTGAGCAAATTGCCCCATCAAACTAAAAAGGATATAAAAGGCAATTTGATAATCCCTCTCCCTCATATTGGTGTTGCCTTTTGCAGCAAGGCTGTAGGGTAACCCTGCACAGGCTGTGTACATACGCTCCATAAAGGAATCTATATTTCCGCTCCGCAAATCCCTTAAAAAATTAGCTATAAACAAGCCGCTCGCATCTTTTGCTATTGATGTAAATGCAGGTACAAGGTTATCCAAAAAGCCGTATTTTACCTCATCATTCGGAAAGCCCAACTTATAAAAACCGAATTCGGGATCAAAACTTTTTATAGTCAGATATCCGGCCTGAAACAAAATAGGTATGGGGTTTTCCATATCGGGACGGTAATCCTGTAAGGCATTTTCGGTCATCTCCGCATCCTCAAGTATCTCCCTGACATTGCCGGTCTGGTTTTGCAAAAACTTGACCAAAAAAGACGGAGTTCCTGTGGCGAACCAATACATACCCATTTCTTTTTTGACAAAGGCATTAAGCAAGCTAAAGGGGTTGTACAAGGATTCACCCTGAGGATGAAAAAGATAGCCGTCATATTGCTTTTTTAAAAGAGAAAGGGTTTCTTCATAGTTTATATTTTTTTCTTCAGATAAGCTTTTGATTTCAGGCTGAAAAGATTCTTTTAATTCTTCTTCCGTAATGCCGCAAATACCTGCATAATACCTTTCAAGGGAAATATCCCTCAAATTATTCAAATCGCTAAAAATGCTGACCTTACTGAATTTTGTCACTCCCGTTAAAAAGGCAAACCGGAGATATTCGTCACTCGACTTAATTACCCCATAAAAGCCTTTTAGAATCTTTCTGTATGTTTCATTTAATTCTGGATTATCATTCATCGTTTCCAAAAGAGGTTTATCATATTCATCGGCAAGAATTACAACCCTCTTACCTGTTTTTTCGTATGCTCGGCGGATAAGGCCTGCAAAGCGGCTTGAAAAACTTTTTTCGTATAGCTCACTTCCATACTCTTTTTCCCACAAAGAAAGATTATTATCGATTATAGTTTCAAGGCTATGTATATCACGATAGGTTTCGGAATTAAAATCCAGATAGAAAACAGGGTATTTTTGCCAAATTTCCCGCTTATCGGCTTGAGCTTCTTCTAATTTTTCTATTGCCAAACCCGTGAGAAGCTCTTTTTGTCCTAAAAAATAGGCCTTTAAGGTAGAAAGAAAAAGACTTTTCCCGAACCTGCGCGGTCGGCTTAAAAAGTGGGGATTAAAATTTTGCACCAGCTCCCAAATATATTTTGTCTTATCGATATAAACGTAGCTTTCTTTTCTTAATTTTTCAAAATTTTGAATACCTATCGGCAGCTTTCTTTTTTCAGGCATTTTTACTCCCCTTAATCTAATTCTTAATTAGATTATAGCATATTTTTTTGATTTTTATAAGATGTGGAGGGGGATTTGTGGGACGGAGCCCAAGTCCTTATTTAGAATGTTTATATAAAATGTTACGATTTTTCATCCTCACCTTTTGATAACCAAAGCTTTTCGGCAAACTCTTTTATTTTTTCATTTCTATCCATCCCGGTTTTAATCTCATTTATAAATGTCTGCTGCTCCGGTTCATCTGCTCTATCCATTATTTTTTTGATAATATCTGAAAATTTAAGTAAGATTTCTATATGTGAATCGATAACATCAGCAGGGAATAGTGTACGCAAAGCTTCTTTTTTTTCTTCAAGTTTTCCATATTTTAATAAGTATGAACCTATAACAGAGAATATATTTGCATTCATTTTCTCTTTTCCATTTGTAAAAATATCCCGTACATTTTTTGCACCTGTCTGTAATGGGCAATTATCATTTTCAGCTTTACTGATAAGGTATTTTATTTGGGCAGAACAATTTGCAAAACCCGATTCCGATTTAATAAAATTTTCAATAACTTCTTCCAATGCTGTAACTGCACTATGCTCCAATGGTATCTTGCTATAATCTAATACTTTATAAGCAAAAGTTTGATCTTTTATGGATTCAATCCAGTCTTCTTTTTTAAGATTTTTTAAATACTCGGAAAGCGTATTCATACAATGTTTAGTCAATTCATTATTGATATTTTCAGTATGCACAGCCTTAAAAAAGGCTATAGGTATATCCGATATATTAGATTCGTTGATAGCTTTTACTGCAAAATCTCTCCACGCATTTAAATGTGATAACAGCACATCATGCGAAAGCTCTAATTTTTCATTAATCGAGTCATAATGCATGAGCAGTTTCTCTATATGTGCGCTAGATATACCATAAGAATTCTTTGTTAATTCCTGTGCAACAGCTTTGTAGACAGGGAACTCCATTTCCGGTAAATGGAGAAGAATATCACCATAGCTTGTATAATATTCAATTCGTTCTGCTATCTTTTTAACAATATTTGGATCATCGCTATTTAATACAGTATTAAAATAACTTAAATATGAGGAGTTAAAATTATCATATTGCGCAATTCTCATACAAACTAAATCATAATAAAAATCATTCTTACTATCCCAACCGGTAAATAGGGAGTATATATTGCTATCTGGTAAAAGACCTTTTTGAACCGGACGTTCCAATTCTTTTAATCGAGTGTATAATATTTCAATATATTCTTTATTGCTCTGATTACTTTTAATAGTATCAATTAGTTTTGATTTGTATTTTTGAAAGTTATAATTTTTTACAATATGCGGTATGAATGTAATTTCCTTTAACTTTTCAATTTCAAGTTCAGATAAATATGTATCAAGCTCATTATTATCACAAGTAATTTTATATTTATTAATATTGGCCTTAGCCAGATTAATAAAAACAATAAACTGCTCAATCTGTAACTTCTTTGGCATAAGATGAGAAAATACATCAATATTTTTTAATTCAGTAAGTTTTGTGATATCATTATAATACTGCTGAGGATTAAAGTTTTTATTATTTGCTAACATACTTATAATAGTTTCTAGATATTGTGCAGGAGCTTCAATATGAGATAGTAGTATATACTGATAATTTTCAAGCTTTGTTTCCACTTTATCTCTTGACTTATTGTAAAGAACTTTCCAAATATATTTGGCATACTGAGTATTCATTTTATCATCAAAAATTTTATTAATAGATTCTACAGCATTACCGATATTTGTAATAATCGGTACAGCAGATTCTAACGCATCAATAAAAATTGGTGATTCGCTGATCTCTTTAACGGTATTTGCATCGTTATTATCAAGTGATTGCTTAAGTTTTTCCCTAAATATAACACTTTCTACTTGTTCCGGAGGTAGTTGATAGTGAAGTGCTGCAAGGTATTTTGCTAAGTCAGTATCATTTTTATATAGAAATTCAATAGCACCTAAAAAGGTAGGCGAAAAAATTTCAATAATACCTTTTTCGGTTATTTTCTGTTTACCGAATATGTACAATGCAATATATTGATAAGGTATAGCATCTTCTACAATTTGTTTAATTGTTACTATTTCGTTGATGAATGCAATAATTTTTCGAGGTGATTGTTCTATCGTAAGCATATCATATATTTGCATTACATTTTCATAATTATCTTGATCAATTGTATTCCCAAATGCCTCCTTCCACTGAATTCTAAAATAGTTTTTCCAGTCCGACATAATAGGCGGAGAAACTCTATACACTACATCAAAAGTTTTATTGATAAAATCATCGCCATAACATATATATTCATCTAAAAAATTATCTTTATCTTTATCGTTATCTTTTGTGAGTATTTGTATATCCTCTTTTTTAAAAGCATTTCGTATATGTTGCCTATCGAAAGGAACAATAACCCATATATGTTCGTATCTTTCTTCTGCAAAAAAACTATGAATAGATGACCAAAGTTCTTGCACCTTATCTGATGGGAGTCTATCCATATTATCAAAAATGATTATTAGATTATTGTTTATCAAGTCATTAGATACTTCTTCTATCCAATCTTTAAAGTCTTTTGAAGAAGGATTGCGTTCAGATATTATTTCATGTGTTATAGTATCTTTTCTATCTTTTGTATAAAAAGCAAATATATCATTAAAAATATGTATAAATTTTTCCTGTTTTTTTTGTTTTTTGAAGAACCCAAAAAGATATTTTAATATTATATAACAAACTGCAACTATAAATAATGATAAAGGTGTAAAAAATATATATTTACTAACTTTTGGACAAGTTTCTTGTAATAAATCTGAAAGAGGTTTTAAAGCAGGTGTGATAATGATAGAAAAAATACCTATCATAACGCTAATACTTAACCTTGGTATAGTTTTTACTTCGGTTTCTTTTGTTCTTGATTCAAGATTTTTGCATTTTTCTTCCCATTTTTTACTACCAAGAATTTTTTTCTCATTAACCAGAAAATCGGTTAAATTTTCTAAAATTGCACGTCTTTGAATATCCTCTTGATGTCCCCATGCGTCATATAGAAAAAAGTGATATTTTTCATTCTCTTGCTGATTAAGCTGTTTTTCTACTATCTTTAACAGATTTGATTTACCGGAACCCCAAGACCCGTCAAGACCTATCATACGGCAATCCGAATTATTTTTTATAGTATCACAAATATTCTTTGCAATTGTAGTATGAGCCTTACCGGTAAATAAATCTTCTGCACAAAGAATTATAACCAACAATAAATTCTTCTTTTAGATTACAATCGGAAAGATAAAAAGCTTTATTATCTCCACTCACTATTCCCTGAAAGATACCTTTGAAAATATGTTTTACCATCATCTTTTGTAATTGTAATTTTTGAATGAGTGAAGTATCAGCTGAAGCAGATAAATGCCAAGCTCCATTGTCTTGCAAAATATCAAAAGGTAAAATATCAAAAAATAGTTTATCTGTTATTTTTTCAGGCTCGGTTTTTATAAATTTAAAGTCGGTATTGTTGTGTGAAAGTCCAATAATACAGGTATAAACAGAAGCCGTATTGAATACAAGATGTGATTCAAAATGAACGATACTGTTCAATGCATGATTTTCATATATAAATTGTCTAATACCTGAGCCGAAATCACTATTGATAAATTTATTAGGAAGAATAAATGATTGTACTCCATCCTTATTAAGCAATTTAAAACCTTTTTCCATAAAAAGTATATAAAAATCAAAGCGTCCGGTTGCAGATTTATATACCTGCTCATAGTATTTTGATTCCTCCGTATAATATTCACGCAATCCTTGTACTCTAAGATACGGCGGATTCCCTATCACGCAGTCAAAGCCGCCTTGAGCAAAGACTTCGGGGAATTCCTTGTCCCAGTCAAAGGTGTTGATTTTCCGCATGGCTTCATCATCAGAGAGGCTTAAATCCTTTTCGTTGTAATAGTCGGAACCGACAAGGCTGTTGCCGCATTTGATATTTGAATCGAGTGAGGGCAAGAGCGTCATGTCTGAAAACTTAAACAGCTGCCCCTGCGTTTCGCTGCCTTCGTTTTCCAACAGTTTTAAGTAAAGCGACAGCTTGGTAACTTCCACTGCCTGACCGTCTATGTCCACTCCGTAAATACTGTTAAGCAAGATCCTCTGTTTTTCTTCAATGGTAAGCTTATATACATTTTTCCTCGCTTCATAAATATAACCCTTTTTTAGAGCCGTCTTCCGCTCCTTTTCATCTGAGTAATAGTCCAAATGATAATTCAGCAAGGCTTGATAGGCTTCAACAAGAAAAGAGCCTGAACCGCAGGCAGGATCAACTACTTTAAGCTTTGCGATATCTTCGGGAGTTTTTCCTCTTATCTTTACACCGATTGTATTATCAACAATGTAGCGGACAATGTATTGAGGCGTATAGTAGACCCCTCCTGCCTTTTTTACTTCCGGTTTTTCTTCGATAAGGGCGGTGTGTCCGCCTTTTACATTGCGGAATTTAATAGTTTTTCCTAAAAACTGTTCGTAAATATTGCCGAGTATTTCAACCGGTAAAATCGAAAACTCATACGGACATTCGGGATAATAAAGCCCCGTTATAATAGCGGAAAGAACCGTATCGTCAATAATCAGGCTGCGTAACCAATCATGCGGTTTAAAAAGTCCCGAATTGTATTTTGCATTTGCCTTATCAAAAACACCTTGAAGTTTTTGATATACCGCACCGCTTTCGGTTATTTTTTTAAGAATTCCATATTCTTCCATTTCCTTATCTTCCGCAATCCGCAAGAAAATAATACGGTCGATAATTTTTTGTACGGCAACATTTAAATGGTAAATGCTTAAAGAAGGATTGCGTAAGGCAATATTCTTTGCAATGTCCGTCCGCCAGCTTTCAATCAGCTTTAGTAATTCTTTGTCGACTTCGGAAGTGCCCTTTTTATTTTTATTTTCTTGAATATAGGAATCAAAGCTGCCCTTTAAAATTGCCTCTTTTGAAAAGGTGTTAAAAATAAAATCGAAATTCTTTTGATATTCATCAAAGGTGCAATAAAAAATACGGGCCGTACTCGGTTTATCGGAAGGCGAAGGTTTTATGCGTGTATCGTACACGGCAAATTCTTCAAAGTCGGTGAGAATACACAGGGGCAGCTTTGCCGTATAGCCGTACCGCCTTACCTGAAAAGCAGGCTCAAGGTCATCTTTGATATTAACGCTAGGCTTTTTCGCTTCTACAAAAAACTTTCTCACTCCGCCTATCCTAAACGCATAATCGGGAGCCTTAACTTTACCTTCGATTGTTACCTTGTCTTCACGCACAACCTCGCGATACTGCTCGGAATAACCTTGTGTATTACTGATATCCCAGCCCAAAAGCTCAAAAAACTTATCTATAAAATCAGTGCGGGTATTTGCTTCATCATAAGCCGCTGCATTATACTGTTTTTTATTTTGTTCAAACAGATCAGTTAATTTTGTAAGACCGATTATATGTTCATCTAAAATATTCATGAGTAACTCCGTAAAAGCATAATTACATTTGATTATACCAAATTCCTATAAAAAAATCAGAGGGTAACAAATAAATCTTTAGCAAAATAAAGTTTGAATGAGGCAAATGATATAAGCAAGGAACCTTACCCAAGCCAACAATCTTCCGTAATGAGGCCTTCTTTCAGTTTGAGAACTCGGCCGCACGAAACTCCCAATTGCCCATAGCTTTCAAGCATTAGGGAACGCAAGCCTGCATTATGTAAAACATCTGTAGAAAGCTTCACGATTTTAGAACTTTTAATTATAAAAAAATCTTCACAATTTTTAAAATTATCATTGACAAATTGTCAGTTACGTGATATTCTAAGTGTTGGGATGAATAGTATGAGAGATGTAAAAGAACCTGAAATACGGCGTGCCGAGATTATGAATGCGGCAATGCTGCTTTTTATGGAGAAAGGATATACTAACACAACAACTCAGGATATAGTCGATAAAGTAAATATATCAAGAGGGTTGTTATATTATCACTTTAAGAATAAAGAGGATATCTTATATTGTCTTGTAGAACAATATTCAGATAAACTATTGAAAGATATTCACATTATTACCTATGATGATAAAACTGCCATAGAAAAAATCAGATCATTTATGAATGCCACCATTATATCTTCGGAAAATATTTCGGCAGAGGGTACAGTGCTACAAAAAACAGTTGACCTTAAAGAAAATCAATATATGATAGATAAGTTATCCCATAAGCTTGTTGAAAAACTGACAATATATTTTGAAAAGATTATAAATCAAGGAATAACGGAAAAAGTTTTTTTTGTAAAATATCCATCAGAAACAGCAGAATTTCTTATGACAGCTTATGTTTTTGTTTCAAATAACATAAGTATAAGATATTCGAAAAAAGAACCTGTTAATGACTACTTAAACGCATTTAAGATAATGCTTGAACAAAGTTTAAATACGAAAAAGCTCTTTAGTAATCAAAAAAAAATAGAATGTTTGTAAGGAGAATGGTATGCCGATAGATGTTGCTACACAAGTTATCGGTTTTATTTTAAAGAATAACTGACAAATTGTCAATAGAGGCGGAAATTATGTTAGAGATAAAGAATTTTAGTAAATTCTATGGGAACAAAAAGGCTGTTGAAAACTTATCCGTTTCAGTACAGTCCGGAGATATTTATGGATTCATTGGTGCAAATGGAGCCGGAAAAACTACAACGATAAAAGCGGTAGTTGGGATTCATGATTTTGAGAATGGAAGTATAACGATTGACGGGCATTCCATTAAAGAGGAGCCTGTTATTTGTAAAAAAATGATGGCATACATTCCGGATAATCCGGATTTATATGAACATCTGACAGGATTTCAGTACATCAATTTTATTGCAGATTTATTTGAAGTTTCTACTGAGATACGCAGAGAAAGAATTCAGAGATACGGCGATTTATTTGAAATGACGAAACATCTTTCGGGAATGATATCTTCGTATTCACATGGCATGAAGCAAAGAACGGCGATTATTTCTGCACTGGTGCATTCTCCAAAGTTACTAATTTTAGATGAACCTTTTGTTGGACTTGATCCGAAAGCAACTTTTCTACTAAAGAAAATAATGCACGAATGCGTATCAGATGGAGGAGCCATTTTCTTTTCAACACATGTATTGGATGTTGCAGAAAAATTATGTAATAAAATTGCAATTATAAAAACCGGAAAGTTAATTGCGAGCGGAAATACAGAAGAAGTCAAAGGCAATAAATCTTTGGAAACTTTTTTCATGGAGGTGCAGGATAATGAGCAAAATTTGGATACTAATTAAAACACAATTGATGAATTTTTTTCCGATCAACGAAATGAAAGAGCCAGGAAATAAAAAACAAAGTTCAATTGTTATTGCAAGTTTTGGAATAATAACTCTTGCCATATTTTTCTTTTTTTATAACATCATAACAGCTAAAACATTGGTACAAGTGGGACAGCAGGAATTGATACCGGCATATATGGTGTCGGTATCAAGCTTTGCAATATTATTTTTGACAATATTTTATTCGAATGGGATTTTATTTGGCAGTCGTGATATGGAAAATCTTTTGTCGTTGCCTGTAAAAAGTTCGGATATTATAAGCAGCAAGTTTATGTTTATGTATTTATTGAATTTTTTAATAGGATTGATGTTTATGCTTCCGGGAGGAATTGTTTGGGTGTTAAACGGAAGTTTAAATGTATTACAGATTATATTGTATTTTACTTCCATAATTTTTGTTCCGTTGATACCTATGTGTATAGCAGCATGTATGGGAATCGTTATTGTTGTTGCTTCATCTTTCTTTAAGAGAAAAAATGTTATTGCTTTAATTTTTTCATTTGCAATGATAGGGATAATTGGATATATTGCAGTGTCAGCTATGAAATCAGGTAATGAAAATAGTATTGGGATTATGCTTTCTAAGCAAATTACCGGATTGTACCCACTATCTAAGCTATTTATGGAATACTATAATTTTCCAATGTACATTGGAGTAGGATTATTTATTGTTCTCTCAATAGTATTTTTTTATATATTTGCCAAAATGGTTTCATTGAAGTATGGATTGCTTAATACTCTTGCTAAAACAACAACAAGATATTCCGACAACAAAAATTCGAATAATAGAAAATCAGTATTTTTTGCCCTATATAAAAAAGAAATGGGACGGTTTCTAAACTCATATATGGCAGTGTTGAATGCAGGTCTTGGTGTAATACTTTTATGTGTTTTTAGTATATTTCTTCTTTTTAATTCTTTACAACAAATAGGGGAATATTCGGGAATCGAAAATATTAATGAATATCTTTCGAATTTTGCTCCAATGTGTATTGCTTCAATGTTTTTACTTAGTTGTCCGGCAGCGTTTTCCATATCTTTAGAAGGTAAAAATGTTTGGATTTTGCAAAGTTCTCCTATTCGGGTAAAAACGATTTTAAATTCTAAGATTGCGGTAAATTTTACGCTTCATTTAATCGGATACATGATTTCCGTATTTGTATTTACACTGAAACTCGACATGAACCCAATTCAAATGATTAACCTAATAATTGTTCCTATATGCTATTCCGTTTTTATAACAGCGATAGGAATTTTTTTGAATAAAAAATATCCTAACTATGAATGGGAAAGCGAGATGATGGTAGTAAAACAGAGCCTTCCTGTTATTGTGTCCGGGGTTATCGGAATAATTGCACTCATTACGCCAATTCTTCTTCATTGGTTTTTAAATCTTCCGATAACGCCTGTTTTTCAAATAATATCGGTTACTTTACTTGTTATTGCAAGTGGAGTTTATATAAAAATCGGTAAATCAAATTTTATTTAGTTCAAGGAGAGAAATTGTATGAAAGATGGACTGTTAAAAGATGTCTTGGTCTTGGTGGTAATGATGGTTGTAATATTTATTATTTGCTTATTTCTCCCGGAGAAAATTCCTGTTCATTTCAATGCAAAAGGAATCCCCGATATGTTTGCTAATAAATTTTATCTTTTATTTGCCACAGTCGTTCCTTACTCTGCATACCGGAAATTTGTACGAGGAAGAAAAAACAGAAAGTTAAGTGAGTAAACATCCATATTTACAAATTGGTTGCAATCCTTTTATCAAACCTTTTTAGCATCATACATAAAAACAAATGCGGCAATCTGTTCGTTGAAACGTGCTTCATTCGTTCAATTTCAAGGAAGCCCCCTCCCCCAAATTTTTCACTTTTCTTTGTTAAATATAGTTGACACTAACTTTAAATTATGTTATCTTTATATTAGCGACGGTAGCGTCGCTATAATCTGCCGGCAAGGCAGGGTGTTTGGGAGAATGTATGTGTGCAAAAGAAAGGCTTCCGGCTGATGTCCGCAAAAAGGAAATCAGGGAGGCGGCAAAAAAGGTATTTTTAAAAAAAGGCTTCGGCAGTACCACAATGGAAGACGTTATCGCTGCAACGGGTATGAGCAAGGGCGGGGTTTACCGGCACTACAAAAGCACGGCGGAAATGCTCTATGACCTTATGCTTGACGGCAACGAATACCGCTCCTATCTTTCCGAAGACTTTATGCGCAAGCATGAGGGAATTTCTGTCGAAGACCTTGCAATCGAAATTGCCGTTATGAAAATGCTTGACCCCAACGAGTACAAATCCTTATATGCCATGTTTTTAATGGAAGCGGAAAAAAATAAAAAACTTCAAAAATTACGCGATGAACTTATAAAAGAATCTGCAAAGGAATTACGCTCATTTTTACATGAACATAACTTGGATAAACTCATACCCCTAACAAGCGAAACGGGTATAGCTTTTCTAAATGCCGTCATCGTATCATGCGAAGTCCTATCGGTGGGTAAGGTTTTTAGAAAAAACAAAGATTTTTTTAGAAACATAATTCGTCATTATTTTAGTGAATCAGAGGAGAAACACAATGAACCTGATAAAAAAATACATCAGTAAAAACAAGGGTATGTATGCAGCTTCCATATTCTGCGCCTTGCTAGAAGTCGCTATGGGACTTATTACATACATCACTTTGGCGGGAGCAGCTGCCGCTCTTATCGAAGGCAATAGAGATATGCAGTTTTACACAAAGGCAGCAGGAATTATTTTGATCTGCTTTACGTTAAAAGAAATCTTTGCGGCAATTTCTACATCAATATCGCACAGAGCAACTTTTTCTGCATTGAAGGATATACGCAAAGATATTTCGGACAAGATGTTTAAGATGCCCTTAGGCGACATTCTCAACATCTCATCGGGAAAGCTTAAAAATATTCTTGTCGAACAAGTCGATTCAATGGAAACAACATTGGCTCATCTTGTTCCCGAAATGACGGCAAACATTGCAGGCCCCGTCATTCTGTTAGTGTATATGTTTATTTTGGATTGGAGACTGGGGCTTCTTTCTCTTGTGCCTCTTGTTATCGGCATGATGTTTATGAAAACCACAATGAAATCATACGGAACCAATTATGCCGAATCGGTAAAAATAAATCAGGGAATGAACAGTGCAGTAGTCGAATACATTAACGGTATCGAAGTTATTAAAACCTTTAACCAAAATGAAAAGTCGTACAAAAAATACAGCGATGCAGTTTACGACAATGCTTCATTTTATTATAAGTGGATGAAGCAATGTATGGTCGGCGTTTCGGCATACCGAACTATCTGCCCTATGATGCTCTTAACAATTTTGCCCTTCGGCGTTTTATTTTATTTAAACAATTTGATTACGCCGATTCACCTTATCACGATAATTATCCTTTCATTCGGTACAATCGAAAATATTATTGCAGCAACAAATGCTTTGGATGACCTTGCACGCATAAACACCATTACAGGAGAAATAAACGGAATCTTGGAGTCAAAAGAATTGGTTCATGCAGAGACGAGGGCAGAGATTCCAAATTATAATATAGAATTTAAAAATGTGGAGTTTTCATACAAGGACGGCAAAAAAATATTGAACGGCTTAAATCTTTTATTAAAAGAAAAACAAATTACCGCCATCGTCGGCCCTTCGGGTTCGGGAAAGTCAACCATCATAAGACTCATTGCAGGCTTTTGGGATACAACGGCAGGCAGGCTCAGCATCGGCGGTACGGACATAAAAGATATTCCGCTTGAGCAGCTTTCCGAAATTATTTCCTATGTATCGCAGGATAATTATTTATTCGATATGTCCATACGAGAAAACATCAGAATAGGAAAACCCGATGCAAGCGATGAAGAAATTGAAAGCATTGCAAAAAAATCGGGTTGTGATGAATTTATACGGAACCTTGAACACGGTTACGATACGATAAGCGGTCAAGGCGGAAGCCGTCTTTCAGGCGGAGAAAAACAGCGCATTTCTATCGCCCGTGCTATGTTAAAAAACGCCCCGATTGTTATCCTCGATGAAGCGACGGCATATATGGACACCGAAAACGAGAGCCTCATGCAAAAAGCTATCGGCACCTTGGTACAAGGCAAAACCCTCATTGTAGTTGCCCATCGATTAAGAACCGTCGTCAATGCAGACAACATCGTTGTAATCGAAAACGGCAGCGTAGAAAGTACAGGCACTCACACCGAACTTTTGGAAAAATCGGCTCTTTACCGCAGCATGTGGGAAGCAGCTCTTAAGGGAGAAGAATAATGATTAGTGTTTTTAAAAAGATTATCCGCTTTGCTCAAAAGGAGCGGGCAAATATAAGAAAATCGATTATTTCAGGTTTTATGAATGCAGTTTTTAACGCATTACAATTTGCGGCAATTTATTATGTGTTGGTAAAGATCTTCGATAAAACAATCGGATCAAAAGACATTGCAGTAAGCCTCGGTATTCTGCTTGTAAGTCTTGCAGGAAAGATGATTACCAAATATATTTCACAGTTACAACAAACCCATGCAGGTTATTTTATGGCCGCCGACAAAAGAATCGAAATCGGCGAAAAGCTAAAAAAAGTTCCGATGGGATTTTTCTCCGACTTCAGTTTAGGAAAACTCACCACACTCAGTACCACCACTTTAAGCCTTATCGAGGCACAGGTTCCTCTTCTTTTGGTTTTAATGCTCGGCGGTCTACTGAACACAAGTATTTTTGTATTGAGCCTTTTCTTTTTTAACGTAAAAATAGGCTTAATTGCCATAGCCGGAATGACAGGCTTTTTTATCGTTACCGCCTGTATGGAAAAACGCTCGCGTAAAAATGCCCACCAAATCCATGAAGCGCAACAGGACTTAACAAAGCAGGTGCTTACAACCGTACAGGGAATGTCTGTTATAAAATCCTACAATCTTGCAGGAGAAAATAACAAGGAACTTCACAAGGCCTTTGACGACAACTGCCGCATTACGATGGGTCTTGAAAAAACAATGACACCCTACATTGCAGCACAGCGCATCATTATAGGAGCCGCAATCAGCCTGATGGTTTATTTTTCTTTTAAGCTTTATTTAAAAGGAGCCATGCTTTTACCCGATGCAATTATGTCGATGATTGCAAGTTTTATAATCTTTGAAGGATTAAAAGGAGCCGGCAGTTTGATGGCAATTTTAAGAATTACCGAAAACGCTATCGACAGTTTAAACTATCTTGAAACAATGCCCGAAATACAGGAGGGAGAAAAAACTCAAACAACCGCATCCGCTTTCGGCAATTCAAAAACCGAAATCGAATTTAAAAATGTGTCATTCAGGTATGACGAAAAAAATATTCTTAACAATGTTTCATGCAAGATGAATGAGAAAGAAATTACCGCCGTTGTCGGTCCCTCAGGTTCAGGCAAAACTACTCTATGTAATTTGATTGCACGCTTTTGGGATGTACAAGGCGGAAGTATTTCTATCGGCGGAGTTAATATCAAAGATTTAAGCTTGGAAGATTTGATGAGCAAAATCAGTATGGTATTTCAAAATGTTTATCTTTTTGAAGACACAATCGAAAACAACATCAAATTCGGAAAACCTGAAGCAAGCCGAGAAGAAGTTATCGAAGCTGCAAAAAAAGCAATGTGTCACGAGTTTATCGAAGCCCTGCCTCAAGGTTACGACACTCTTATCGGTGAAGGAGGCGCTTCCTTATCGGGCGGAGAAAAGCAGAGGCTTTCAATCGCCAGAGCTATCTTAAAGGACGCTCCCATAATTATTTTTGATGAAGCAACTGCCAACATAGATCCGGAAAATGAAGACAAGCTGCGCCTTGCCATCGAAGCCCTGACCGCAAACAAAACCATCATCATGATTGCACACCGCCTAAAAACCATCCGCAATGCCGATAAAATTTTGGTACTCCACGACGGCACAATCGAACAAAGCGGAACTCATGAAGAGCTTACGGCTCAAGGCGGTCTTTACAAAAACCTCATCACCGCCAAAAATGAATCGGCGGGATGGAAGCTGTCCAAGAATTGACATCCTTGTCAATTCTTGGACAACGAGTTTACTTCGTAAACTCGATTCTGTTAAGAACCGGCGGCATCCGTGCCGCTTCTGAATTGACATCCTTTTTCGATTGACTTAAAAAACTATTTGAGTTAGAATAAGTCCTATGAAAAAGCGTATCTTTTTGGACAATGCAGCAGGGGCCTTTCCTAAGGCGCCCGGCCTCGATCACGCCCTCGCAAGGGCTGTTAATATGGGAACGGGAAACATTAACCGCAGCACCTACACCGAGACCGAAGAAGCAGGCCTTGCAGTTATCGAAACAAGGGAACTCTTGTGTAAGCTCTTTAATTTTCAGCCTGCAACCCATGTTATTTTTACCTCGGGAGTTACTGCAAGTTTAAACTATATTATTAAGGGCTTTTTAAAAACCGGAGACAGGGTCTTAACAAGTTCTTTTGAGCATAATGCCGTAATGCGCCCCTTGGTTCAAATGGAAAAATCGGGTGTTAAGATTGACCGCGTTCCTGCAATTTTAAAAAACGGAGGAGCCTTTGTAGATACCTCCTTAATCGAATCCATGATAAGGCCCGAAACCCGCCTCGCCATTTTTTCTCACGCTTCGAATGTAACCGGCTTTATTCAGCCGATAGAAGAAATTGCTTCAATCCTAAAAAAGAACAATATCCCCTTGGTAATCGACGGTGCCCAAAGTGCAGGCCACATCCCTGTAGACTTGGAAAAGCTAAAACCTGCGGCCTTTTGCTTTACGGGACATAAGGGCTTACTCGGCCCGCAAGGAACAGGAGGCATCCTCTTCGATAAGGATTTTGCAAAAGAAGTCGAACCCCTTATCGCGGGCGGAACGGGAAGCGCCTCCGACTCGGAAGTTACACCTTCCTTTATGCCCGATAAATTTGAAGCCGGAACTCAAAACATAATCGGAATCGCAGGTCTTTACCACAGCTTACAATGGCTTGAAAGTTTCGGGATTCAAAACATTCACACAAAAGAACAAAAGCTGCTTAAACTTTTTTTGGACGGAATAAAGGGTCTTCCGATAAAAATAGCCGGAGGAGATTCTCCTGAAAACAGAGTCGGAATAGTTTCGATAGATTTTTCAGAGCTAATGGATAATGCAGAAGCAGGCTCCATCCTCGAAGAAAAATACGGCATCCTTACCCGCTGCGGCCTTCATTGTTCGCCTTCGGCACATAAGTCCATCGACACCTTTCCGCAAGGCACGGTAAGATTTTCGACGGGCCCCTTTACCATAGAAGAAGAAATTGAAACGGCAATAAGAGCAGTAAAGGAGCTTTGCTCAAGGACTTAGCTTACCCTAAGTATTTTATCCTCACGCTTGGTCACAAGACCGATAATAGCGGGCTTTCCGCAAGGTGTGTTTTCCAAGGCTTGAGACAATTCCGCATAAAGAGCAGCCGCATCTTCCTTGTCTACCGAAATTAAAAGCCCGCCCGAAGTTTGAGGATCGAACATCAGGTCTTGGTAGGCAAGGGGGACATTTTCAAAGGCAACATTGTCTCCTACAAAGGTTCTATTGGTATAAACGCCGGCAGGCAAAAATCCCATTTGAGCGCTTTCAATCACAGACTCATAAACAGGAATGGATTTGTAATCCACCTCAATGCTCATACCGCTCCCCTTCCCCATCTCGTAAAGATGACCGAGGAGGCCGAAGCCTGTAATATCGGTACAGGCGTTTATCCTATATTTTACCATGATATCGCGGGCCTTAGCATTTAAAAAAGCCATAATCTTATAACAGCGGTCAAGCTCTTCAGGCGGCGACATATCGGCCTTTGAAGCCGTAAGCAATACTCCTGTTCCTATGGGCTTGGTTAAAATTAAAACGTCGCCTTCCTTTGCCGTCGAGTTTTCTAAAATTTTTTTAGGATGAACGAAGCCGTTAACGGCCAAACCGTATTTAGGCGAATCGTCATAGATGGTATGCCCGCCGCAGACAATGGCCCCGGCCTCATAAACCTTATCGAAGCCGCCGCGTAAAATTTCTTTTATCATGTCTTCAGGCATATCCTTGGTTATACAAAAAAGATTTAGTGCCAGCTTGGGCTCTCCGCCCATCGCGTAAATATCGCTTAAAGAATTTGCGGCGGCAATTTGTCCGAACATGTAGGGATCACCCGAAACAGGCGGAAAAAAATCTATGGTAGAAATAAGAGCCGTTTCATCGTTTATTTTATAAACTGCGGCATCATCGGAAGTATTAAAGCCTACGAGTAAATTATCGTCATTCCTTACGGAAAAATGTTTTAAAAGTTTATCGAGTGCACCCGCACTCAGCTTTGCACCTCAGCCGGGATTCTTTGCAGATTTTAATAAATCGAAATTTTCATTAATAAGTGAACAGCTCATATCAGCCTCCGAGTAATAATATCTCACAATTTTAAATTATGGTCAAGATAAAAAATAGGGTATTGAACATTTAATTTTATAATTGTATACTCCAACCGACAAAATCTCATTCAGGAGGAAATTATGAAGATGAGTAAAAAGGTAAGAGCTATAGGATTATTTGCAGCAGCTCTTTTGGTATTTGCTTTTGCCTCAGAGCCTAATCCGGTACTTTACGGTACGGCAAAGGTAAAAGGCTCGCCCTCAGCCGGCCCTAACTATGAGTACGGATATTCCGTATGTATAGATGTAGAAATCGATGCCCAAGGCAAGATCATCAAAGTAAGCGATGACGAAAAAAATACCGATGCATCAATAGAAGCTGATGTTACCGGAAATGCAGGAACAAACAAAGTTTATTGGAAAAAGTTTTTAGAAGCCAAGGGTTTTGATAAATACAAGAACAAAACCTTAAAGGATGTAAAAAAAATAAATGTAGGTATTCCCGGAAAAGCAGGCCCCGATGTTGTCGGCGGAGCAACAGCTTCTTCTCTGGCTGTAAAAATGGCGGTTCTCCAAGCCCTAACCTTAGATGCTTCAATTAAGGAACTGAAATCTTACAAAAATCCCGATAACTACAAAAAGGGAGAGCAAAAAAAATTGGAAAAAATAGTTACGGAAGGAAAAACTCTTCTTGAAAGTTTAGAAACTTATGAAGAAATAGAAAAGGCCCTTGAAGAATTAAAACAAAAATTGGATGCATTAAAAACAAAATAATAAAGAAACGGCAGTATTGATGAGTTTCTCCAAAACGGAGACCTCATAATACTGCCGCCTTTAATCGCACTACACTTCAACGTACTTGCCGTCTTCACCTAAAAAATAAAAAGCGTCGTAATCAAATTGACTAAAATCATCTTTATTGAAGGCTAGGCCTTCTTTAAAAATTAATTTTAATGCAGTGCCGCAGCTTGAACTTACAGAGCGCGGCACCGGAACAAGTTTTGCAGTCAATCCCCCTGTCTTAGCATTATCCGTTTTATTCACGGCCCTCATGCAGACAAGAGAATCGTAATGCGTATGAAAGGTAATTAAATACTCTTTCATTATTTTGATACGGCAATTTTCCAGCCGTCATCAGTCGGTTCAATCTTTGTTTGAGCCTTTGAATTATCGCAAAAGCGTTTTATATTTTCTTTTGCAGTCTCGTTATCTACCAATACAACAAAGCCGGAATTTGATCCAAGAGCTTTTTTGGTTAAAACCACAGGCTCAGGGCAAGCAAGCCCTCGAGCATCTACAATAATATCAGACATAATCTTTCCTTATAATTAAAACTTATTTATTCTTCAAAGAATAATAGATACTTACAAAGGCTGTAAGAATCAAGCCTACAACAACAGCTATCATACCGGCACTTGTCGGTCCCTTGGGAGAAGAAGCAAGACCGAAGTTGTGAGCAAAGGCTGCACCGGCTATAAGACCTACAACGGTAACTGCCGAATCGCTGTTTCCTTCACCTGTCAAGATTAGCTGTCTTAAGGGGCATCCGCCTAAGAGAACGCTTGCCCAGCCGGCCAAAACCATTCCGAGGGCATTCCATAAACCGTCTGTGTGAGCAACAGGCTGACCTGCAAAGCCTAGGTTGAATTTTCCTAAAATAAAAGAACCAACCAATACGGTTACAAGAACAGTAAGGCTTCCCCATAATAGGTGGAAATCTTTAAGCATTATTGCATCGCGAATTCCGCCGACCGTACACATTCGGCTTCTTTGGGCAAGACCGCCTACAACAAGACCGATGGCCAAAGCCAAGAAGATCGGAGCCTTCATAGAGCCGGGGCCCTTTTCGCTGAAAGCAAGAACTGAGGGGAAGGCAACCAAGAGCACAAAGAAGACGATCATAAAGATGATAGGAATTACGCCTTCCTGCTTTGACTGATTATAGGCCCTGTTAAGAGAGAAGTTTTTATTTAAGAAGAAGATACCGATCACAATTCCTACCACAAAGCCTGCTAAACCGAAAATAGCATTTAAGTCTCCTGCACCCAAGCGTAAAAACATTCTTAAGGGGCAGCCCAAGAATACCAAGGCTCCTATCATAACAAAGAAACCCAGGGTGAATCTGGTAAAGGCAGCAGAACCGCCTCTCGGCTTAAATTCTTTTTTTGCAAAGGCCAATACAAAGGCACCTATAACAAGACCTATTACCTCAGGTCTCATGTACTGAACAACACCGGCATTGTGCAGTTTCAATGCTCCGGCAATGTCACGCAAAAAACAAGCGATACAAAAACCCATATTTCCGGGGTTTCCGAATCTTACCAATACAAGAGCGGCAATACCTATAACTGCTCCCGTTACAATTACCATGAGATGTTTTTTCATAAACTCTCCTTTTAAATTTAATTAAGCTAAAAAATAGAATTTTCAAATAAAATCTATCGGGGGAGAGTCTAACAAAAAGAAAATAAAATGTCAATATATTAAAAAAAATAGATATTTATTATTTAATTTAAAAAAGCGGCAAGAGCCGTACCTAAGGTTACAGCCTCATCATTTGTTTTGAGCACAAAATAAATGCCCTTTTTTTCGGTTAAACAGGTGTGTAAACTCTTAAAAATTCTTTCCTTAATCAAAAAGCCTTTTAAAAACATAGAACCGTCGGCACTTATACATATAGGCTTATCCGGAGATTTACCCTTTCCCGTCTTTATACAGGCTGCAGCAATGACGGCAGCCGACAGCCTTCCGGCTCTTTCAAAAAAACTTTTGCATATGGAATAAATCTTAACATAGTCTTCCGAAACCGAATGTGACTCGATGATACCTGAAAAAATATTTTTATCGTGATTTTGATCTTTTAAAAATAAGGAAATTTCCTCACTCGAAAAATTACGAGAATTTAAAAGCATCTTGTTGGCCCGCGACGAAAAAATTCCCTCGGCGGCACCTGCTCTTAAAGCGATGGAGCAAAGCTCTCCAAGATAACGGCCTGAACACATTCTCTCCAAAAAATACTCGTTTTTTAAATTGGAATTTTCAGAGAGGGTTTTATCGAATTTGCTTTGCGGAATCTTATTGCTCTTACCAGACTCGCATACGATTATTTGAGGCTTATTATAAAATTCGGTATCCTTTAGTTTTTCAATTTTATCATACTCGATATATGCAGAATTTAAGCCTGTTCCTAAAACAATGCCTATATGGGAATCGAATCTCTGCTCATTCGTTTCTGAAAATATCCCCGACTGGAGAACTGCAGCAGTATCGTTTACCATAATAACTTTTTTTACTTTTTTCCAAGCCTTTCTTGAAAGAGCCTGAAAAAGTCCCTCATTTATTTTACACTCGCCTATATAAGGCAGCTTTATTTCTTTGGAAAGCTTAATAGCCTGCCCGCCCTCCATCAGGAAAAATCTTTATAGCATAGGAAAAGCAAAATGAAACTACCTCAGCCTCATCCTTTAGAGGCTCTAAGTATTCTGCAATGTTGTCAAAAAATTCCTCATTAGTCATTTCCCTGTCAAGGGCCGGCATGGGATGTTTAAAAAAGGAAAGAATCTCAGGCACTCCTTTTTTATCAAAGTATACAAGCCCCGCTCTAAAATTGGTTCCTCCGGCATCTATTATAATTACCTTCTTGTTTTTAGGTACACTGTCGGGAAGATTTTTCCATAAGGGAATCATATCCATGGAAGAAGCAGTCTCGAAATCCACCTTCAATCCCTTTGTCATATCTTCCAAAAGAATTGAAGATGCATATTCTATATCGATTTTATAATCAAAATTATTTCTCTTAAAAAAATCATCTATCTCTTTCATTTAAATAATTCCCTCAAGTCTTAGTTATGGAACAATAACCTACGAGCCTATTTGATTGCCTTCTTTAAGGCTTCTGTCTTGTCGGTCTTTTCCCATGAGAATTCGGGACGGCCGAAATGTCCGTAAGCAGCTGTTTCCTTATAAATAGGGCGTTTCAGATCTAAGGTTTTTATAATACCTGCAGGAGACATATCAAAAACTTCTTTTATTGCCTTTTCTATTTTTTCTTCAGGGACTTCACCGGTATCAAAGGTATCTACTCTGACGGCAACAGGGAAGGGAACCCCTATTGCATAGGCCAACTGAACCTCACAGCGGCGTGCAAGATCTGCAGCTACTACGTTTTTTGCTATGTATCTGGCCATGTAGGCAGCAGAACGGTCAACCTTTGACGGGTCCTTACCCGAAAAAGCACCTCCGCCGTGTCTTCCCATTCCGCCGTAGGTATCTACGATTATTTTTCTTCCGGTAAGACCTGTGTCGCCGAAGGGGCCGCCTATAACAAAGCGTCCTGTAGGATTTATAAAATACTTGGTATCATCGGCCAAAAGTCCGGTCGGCTCCAAAACAGGTTTAATAACCTGATTTATCAGAGTATGCTTTAATTCGTCATATTGAACATCGGGATAGTGCTGATGAGAAAGCACAACCGTATCTATCTTGATAGGCTTAAAGCCTTCGTATTTTACCGTAATTTGAGTCTTTGAATCGGGTCTCAGCCAAGGAATAACCTTTTCCTTTCTGAGCTTTGCAGCATAGCGTAGAACCGAATGAGAAAACATAATGGGAGCAGGCATAAGCTCAGGAGTTTCCTTACAGGCAAAGCCGAACATCATACCCTGATCGCCGGCACCCTGCCGGCCCTTGTACTCATCAAGCCCCGTTCCGTCTACACCCTGAGAAATGTCGGGGGATTGTGAGTGAATCATATTCATAACGGCCATAGAATGGCAGTCCAAACCGAAATCCGTATTTGTATAGCCGATTTCTTCTGCTATAGTCCGTGCAATCTCTTGAATATCTACGTAGGTATTGGTAGTTATTTCTCCGCCGACAAGTACTAAGGCAGTAGAGGCAAAGGTTTCACAGGCTACATGACTTTCAGGGTCGTCTCGTAAACAGGCATCTAAAACCGCATCCGAAATTTGATCACAGAGCTTATCGGGATGACCCTCGCTTACCGACTCTGATGTAAAATAACTTATATCGTTTTTCATATTAACCTCGCATTTTAATAATAGTATCAAGGTTGATATTATATCATAAAATTAGGTAATTTTTCAAGCTCTACGGAATTACCGCTATATGGAAGTACTAAAAGTTTATCTTACTATACCGTTAAAAGCCGGAATTTTTAAAGTTTTTCTAAACCTTTTTCTTTTTTTAAAAATGAAAGCTTTGTTTCCGAAATTATTATCGCTATAAAAATTAAGATAAAGCCTAAAACCGAATAAACGTCAAGTCTTTCACCCTTAAATATAACCGAAAAGATAATTCCAAAAATAGACTCAAGCCCTAAGATAATGGCGGCACTTGAAGCATCCGTGTGCTTTTGCCCTATGTTTTGTAAAAGAAGAGCAAGTCCCGTACAAATGGCAGCAAGGTAAAGTACGGAACCTATGGACGAATAAGACCAAACTATTGCACTATTATCTTCAAAAATAAGGGTTACAAGCCATGAAAGTATTGCAGCCGCACCGAACTGGATAATCGTCATAAGAATCGGATCCTTTCTCTTGCTTAATCGTGTAATACTTATAATGTGGCTTGCAAAAAGAAGACCGCTTAAAAGAGCATAGAAGTCTCCCATGGTTATTCCTACACCAGAAGAAAGCACCAAATCCTTAAAGGACACAAAGCCTATTCCCAAAATACACAAAACCGCTGCAGAGGCATTGTACCTATCCGGACGAACCTTGTTCACAATCCAGCCTAAAAAGGGTACTATCACGCAATAAGAAGCCGATAAAAAAGCGCTTCTTCCCGGAAGACCTCCCGCAGTTGTAACGCCGAAGGTTTGACTGGAATAAGCTATAAATAGAAAAAAGCCGACAATTCCTCCGCTTATAAGGTAGTCTTTGTTTATAAGTTTTAACTTTTTATAAAACACAAGACAAAGCAATAAACAGGCAATAGAAAACCTCAAGCCCAATAAAAAATTAGGCTTAAAAAAATCGGTAGTTTCGCTTACAACTACAAGAGAACTACCCCATACTATAGCAACAAGTAAAAGGGCTAAACGCGATAAAACATTAATCTTGGTATTAGTCAAAATAAAATCCTTTGCATCGTCAGTAAAACGGCAAATGCAAATGCCTCAAAAAGTTCCGGAACGAGCTTTCCTTTTTGAAAAAGGTTTATTACATATTAGGAGGGTATTATACAAGAAAACAAAAAAAAAGACAAGTCGATGGAAAATTGTACAAAAATAATCCTATTGACATCTTTTTATATTTTATATATAATCAGCCTTTAATCCTAAAGCCGGAGGGGGTGAAAAGAGAAATGGCATATGTAACAATTGACGATTCAGAGCATCTTGAAAAAGCTCTCAAAAGATTTAAGCGTCAAGTCGAAAAAGAAGGTATTATCCGCGAATGGAAAAAGAAGGAATTCTACGAAAAACCTTCCACTGTTTTAAACAGAAAGAATAAGGCCCTCCGCCGAAAACTTATGAAAAAAACAAGACGCTCACGCGATTCAAAGAGCTATTAATGCAAAAAGAGCTTGCGGTTTTATCTTAAACCCAAGCTCTTTTTTTTATGTCAAATAGTTTTTTGTCAAACCTTATTTTTCAATTCTTGTCAAATTTTTGACCCAGCGTTCTTTTTTTAGCTGGATTTCGGCAAAGACGGCCTTCATTATGCTGGTGATTTTTGCGATTGCATACATCACGGGTGAAGACCAATCCGTAAGATAATACAATAAAAGCATACAGGGCATAAATAAAAATAAATTTACCGTAGTATCAACCCAGACTCCCATGACGGCATCGCCTCCGGATCGGGCTATAGCATATTGGGTGTTTTGAAGAGTCCACACAGGCATATAAAGAGCGATAAAGATTATAAGAAGCCTTGTAACCTCATGGGATGCAGGGCTTAAACTTCGGAACACAATCGGAACCAGCATAATCGAGAAAAGCTCCAAAACAGCTGTTCCAAGCCCGATTGCAAGAGCCCCGCTTTTAATCCAGCGGGCCTGCTCTCTTGCCTCTTCCAAATTATTCCGTCCGAGGGTACCGCCTATTATAACGCCCACCGAAGTGCCTATCGCGGGAAAAATCAAAAAGAAGAGGTTTGCGATCGTCCAGCCCGCAGACATACCGGCTACAACCTCGGGGCCTCCTCGGCTGTTATAAACGGCAGTTGCTACTATCTCGCTCATAACCCAAGACATATCGGCAAAAAAGATGAGGGCCGACTTTTTAAAAATCTCATGGAAAAGATGTAGCTTTATTTTAAGCATCTCCTTTATCTTTACATAGAAAAGAGGCTTAATTTTTTTGGCATAAAGCACAAAGATTATAAGTTCGGCCGAACGGGCAATGACCGTCGCGTAGGCAGCCCCTGCAACCTCAAGCCTCGGTGCTCCAAGATTTCCGTATATGAGCATATAGTTTCCGATGGTGTTTATAAGGGTCGAAACAAGGGATATATACATGGGCACCTTTACGTTCCCCGTCTCGCGGAAAGAAGATGCTATTCCTATCGAAAAGGCTGTAGGAATAAAGGATAATAGGATGACATCGCTGTAAATTACGGCCTGTTCGACTATTTCTTTTTTTGCAGCATTGCCGCTGACCAAAAGACCTAGCACAAGGTCGGGAACTGTAAGACAGACGGCAAGAAGAGCAAGGGCGAAGATAAGGCCCGATATCTGCTTAAAGCGGTAGGCTTGCTGCATTCCTTCTTCATCCTTTGTGCCGTTGTACTGCGACATAAACATTCCGCCTGCACTGCAAAGAATATTGAGGCCGGTTATATATACGAAGATAATTTGATTGGCAACATTTACCCCGCTCATCTTTAGGTCGCCAAGGTCTGCCACCATAAAATTATCTATAAGAGAAACCAGAGATTGAATAAAAAGCTGTACCATTACAGGTACAGCTAATTTTACGGCCTTTTTATAAAAAGAAAAGGGGCCGAAATACTTATGTCTTAAATTTATAAACACTATTTGATTATCGTTCCGGATTTACCGTCGATTGCATCCTTTGCTTTTTCCAAGAGGGTAATAAGGGCATAGCCTTTTTTGTTCGATTCGGCAAATTGAATGGCGGCCTGAACCTTAGGCAGCATGGAGCCGGGGGCAAAGTGTCCTTCTTCAATGTATTTCTTTGCTTCTTCAACAGAAATTTCTGAAAGCCATTTTTGATCGGGCTTGTTAAAGTTGATTGCAACCTTTTCTACAGCCGTCAAAATTATAAGGCAATCGGCATTTAAAAGCTGAGCAAGTTTTGCACTTGCAAAGTCCTTATCGATAACGGCAGGAACACCGCAAAGAGCGTTTCCTTTTTTTACTACAGGAATACCTCCGCCTCCGCAGGTAATAACTATCTGACCGGCATCGCAAAGAGCCCTGACGCTTTCGATTTCTGCAATATCGACCGGCTTGGGAGAAGCCACAACACGCCTGTAACCTCGGCCTGCATCTTCTACAACATTTTCACCCTTAGCTATTAAAACATCGGCTTCTTCTTTGGTCATAAAACTGCCTATGGGCTTTGTAGGCTTTGAAAAGGCAGGGTCGGAAGGATCTACGATAACCTGAGTTATTAATGTAGCAACGGGCTTATTGATACCGCGGTTTAAAAGCTCTTCACTTAAAGCGGCTTCCAAATCGTTCCCGATATAACCCTGGCTCATGGCAACGGAAACCGCAAGTTCCGGTTCCGAAGTTTTAGGATCGATTTTGTGGTATTCGGACATAGCCAAATGAATCATTCCGACCTGAGGCCCGTTTCCGTGAGAAACGATGACCTGATGTCCTTCTTCAGCCAAGTCGGCAATGGCCTTTGCCGTAATCTTAACGGCCTTTCTTTGTTCTTCCAAATTATTTCCCAATGCATTGCCGCCCAAGGCAATAACAATCTTTTTCGGCATAGAATTCTCTCCTTAAAATAGAATTATTTCATTCAATCCGGAGATTATATAGGATTTTTTTGATTGTTTCAAGCACAAAGAAACTTAGTTGTCAATACACCATAGAAATGTCTGTCAATACACCATAGAAATGTCCCCTATTTTAGCACAATAAAAATGTCCCCTTTTGTTATGCCGATGAGGATAATTATACCTTTTTTGAATATTCTTTAGTTTCAAGACAAAAAAAAATTACGGCTTGAAAAAAGCGGGAAAAAGGAGTATCATTAATTAATATCAAATGGGAGGTATTTAATGAAGAAAAATTATAAATTACTTATTTTGATGTCCATCCTTGTGCCGATTTTTTTTGCATCATGTGCATCGAAACAAAAAGCGCAAGAGATCCTGCCTGAGCCGAAAGTTGAAGAAGTAAAGACTCCGGCCGTAGAAACGGAAAAGCCTAAGCAGGAAACCGTCAAACCCGAAGTACCCAAGGCTGACCCTCTGCTTGCAGAGCTTAAGCTTTTTCAAGGTCAAAACGGAAAGGTTAATAAGGCGAGAAAAAAAGCTGTAGAGCTGGGTGCCGATAAGGCTTATACAGAGCTTTTCCAAGTACCGGAAGCCTTAAAACAAAAAGCCGACTCTGATGCCCAAGCCGGCAACTATAAAGCTGCAATAGCAAAGTATAACGAAGCTATTATACGATATGACACTCTTTCAAATTTGATGAATGCCTCAAGTTTAAGAGCTGAAATTGAAAGCAATAACTTTGGAAGATATTCGCCGGCAGACTATGTTGATGCCGAAAGATTTTCGATCAACACGATAGATCATTACCGCTTAGACCACAAAATGGCAAAAGAAGCTTCGGAAGATGCCGTAAAGCTTTATAAAAAGGTAGCCGCTAAGGGATACCTTGAATTTACCAAAACTGCTAAAGATACAGCAAAAGAGTACAAAGATGACTGTGACTCTATCAAGGCAGCAAGAAGCAGAAAAGAAGAGTACAACAAGGCAGTTAGAACCTATAATAAAGGCAAATCGGCTGCAGACAGGGCTGATTATAAGGAAGCCTATATCTCGTACAATGAAGCTGCAAAGCTCTTTGCAAAACTGTACGAGGAAGTTTCTTTAAAACGAGCTGAGGCCGAAAAAGCTATGGCCGAAGCTGCAATGAGACAACAGGAAAGCTCGGATCTTGCCTTAGAAGCGGACAAGGAGGCTCCTTTGACCGAGGCCGGAGAAGGCTTTACTGAAGGAGAACTTGATTTACAAAACCTGTCCACACCTCAGACCGGAGCACCTGTTGAAAATATAAATACACAGGGAGATGAGCCGGCAAACACGGAAAATAACCAAACAACAGCAGGAGGAGGTCAATAATGAAAAAGCTTATCACAATTTTAATATTTTTAACGGTTTTAACACCTCTTTTTGCCGTATCATATGATGATAACGAATACCAGAGAAAAAGCCGGGCGTATACGGAACTTGCAGCAAAGGCCTATGATGAAGGGGATTACGAAGCATCTATAGAATACTCTAAACTTGCAGAAAGCTATGCACAGCAATCCTCCGAGTTCATTCAAAGAATGTTGGCTAAAACCGAAGCCGAGCAAGAGATGAACAAGGCACGAACCAGATTCACTTGGGCTAAGGCAAATGGAGCTGAAGAAAAATATCCCGATGCCTATAAGACTGCAGAAGAAGCCTTAAATGCAGGAAGCATAGCCTTCGATAACGAAAACTACGATGTAGCAGTCGTATGTGCCCAAAGGGTAATGGATGCTCTTTCTGTTGTCAAGGGAAAGGATGACACGGGCCTTGCAGAATTACCTTCTCAATATAGAATTAGGACATGGCGGGGAGAGCGAGATTGCTTGTGGAACATCGCAGCCAAAAAGGAAATCTATGGTAATCCCTTTATGTGGCGCAAGCTGTATGAGGCCAACAAGGACAAGCTGCCTGATGCAAAAAATCCCAACTGGGTAGAGCCCGGCATAGTTTTGACAATCCCCTCGATTAAGGGAGAAAAAAGATCCGGCCTCTACGATCCTTCAAAAACCTATAAACATTTTAAATAAAGAAATTAAAAAAGCCTCCAAAATCTTTTAGAGTTTGGAGGTTTTTTTATTAAGAGCCTTATTAAGCACCCATCAAGGTTTTAACATCGGTAATCTCATATCCCATTTCGGTTAAAACATCAATCAAAAGCTGCAAATTATAATAAAGATAATCGTTCCTGCTTGAAAAGCTTCTGCCTATGCGTATGGGAATTATAGAGCCCGGCTGAACCGCATCGGCTATATCTTCAATCAACTCGGCAGAAGACTTATAAAGAGAAGGAACTGCGAATTTTTCATCAGGGCTGAGCCAATCGGCCACCCGCACATCAGGCGAAATAAAAATATAGCCGGCATTTTTTCCTGCATTTACGATGAGGGAGGAAGAAATATAATGAGGGGTGTGCCAGATAAGGGAAAGCTCGGATCCTGTGAGAGAATAAAAACTATCCTCATTTCGAGCGAGGCCCTGCTTTATAAAATTATCATCGATTCTATAAGAGGCATCGTTTAAATTCCATGTGGTAAAGAAAAGGGAGCCGCATTGATGTCCGCTTTTTACAATTTCTTTTACGGCATTAGGATTTTGCCTCATCGCTTCTCCGTTTATAAAAAAAGTTGAACTTATATTATTCTTTTTTAGGGTGTAAAGAATGCTCGCAATTCCGTCCATGTCATCCATGGCATCAAAGACCAGGGCAACCCGTTTTTTTCCGCTCCGGCTTCCATGCGAAAAAACGGAAGAAGAATTACCGCTCTCGGAAGAAACCTTTTTTTGAGCTTTCTCCCTTAAAAAGCCCCCGTCTTCCAAAAGAGGACGCGTTATAAAGTCTTTAAGACGGCGGATATAGATCATATTTGAAAAATAGCCGGAATTTGAATCAATGTAAATCCTGTCGGAAAGATTTGCATTTTTCTTTTGCATAACTTTTTTTTCGGAAAGCCTCCATTTTAATTTGGAAGCATATTGCAAGATTTCTAAATTAGCGGAATCAAGACTGCCGCTTTTTAGGCTTATTAAAATTTCCTTGCCTGAATCCGACCAGCTATAGTTCTGCATAGCCGAAACGGAAATCTTTTTTTTGCCTGCACCGGAAGAATTATCGTTAAGGTTATACTCGTAGATATAATTTTCACCGCCTAAAAAAACGGTAAAATTATTTTTCCAAACGGCTGAGAAAATTTTTTCATCCAAAAAAATATCGAGCTTTTTCCATGAGGGCTCTCCATTTTCACCTTTACCAAAGGTATCATAAAAAACCAGACCCTCATCTTCATTAAAAGCGGCAATTTCAAAATTAGGGGAAGCAGCAAGAAAGGAGCTTTTTTCCGTAATTGGGATTTTTTGAAAACTTGAAGAAGAAGGAAGAATTTGCCATGCCCTTAAAATTTTTGCTCCGTCTGTAAGACCTTCGGCAAAAACGATGGGAAAATTATCCTTCCAATAAACTGAAACTTCAGCCGTATTTCCCGGGAGCAATAAATAAGGAATGGAATCCGAGGAGTAAACATTTACATAATCGTCTCCATCCAGTTTAATATAATAAACATTTCGTTTACCCTTAACAAAAACGGCGGTATTACCATCAGGTGCTATAAAAATGGAATCAAAGGCTGGAGAAAAATCCGAAGGGATTTTTGCGGCAAGCTTTCCGGCCGAAAATAAGGGGGAGTAAAAGGCCTTCGTAAAAAGCTCTGTGGAGTAGACCTTATAAAGAGCATTTCCCGATAAAAAAACAAATTCCGAAGATGAAATCCATTTTAAATTCTTTATTTTGCCTTGAGATAGTTTTCTAAAATTCTTATCGGTAAAAGAAGATTCCGAAAACCACTCAGGCCTGACAAAGTAAATAACACCTTCATCTTCGTATAAAATAATTTTTGAATCAGGAGACCAAGATACGGGAAGATCATTTCTGACATTTTTTTCGCTCAATATATATCTTCGGTCGGTATGGGTGTCAACCAGCACGAGCCGGCCGAAAACAAGGGAGAACGGCTCTATCAATGTAAGCCATCTTCCGTCAGGGCTTGATTTTATATTGTTAAGGGCTCCTATCTTTGATGAATTGGATGCCGAAAGAGGTTCAAAATCGGAGTGAGAATCAACAGCTCCGGAATCGAGGTCAAGCCTTATAATGCCGAAGCGGTTTGAAACCTGTAAAAATTTATTGTTTCCTAAAAGCTGCAATTTTTCGGGGAAAAATGTAAGCTGTTCTATTTTGTTTTTTTCATGTGAATACTTAAAAAGGGTTTTATATGAATAGTCCTCATAAGCATCTGCTTTTATATCGAATAAAATATCGCCTTCCGCATTGATATCTGCGGATTCAAAATAAAGTTCGGAATGGAGGTTTAATAAAGTAAAAAAAATAAGGCAAAGCGTTAAGGCAAATTTTAATTTTTCTTTCATAAAAAGCTCCGTCAATTTTCCGTTAATATATTTGAATGGGTGTTAATAATATCGGTCAATTCGTCTTCAAGTTTTTCCAAAGATTCTTCCATCTCGGTTATTTTTTTTATTGCGATTTTTTTTTGCATTTCGCCCATTTTACCGAAAACCTCGTCTATGTCCTCGCAGCCTTCGACGGCCCTTGTTTTATTCATCTTAAGCACTCCCTTCTAAGAAATCAGAGCAGTTATATTCTTCCTGAATTCACCCGATGTGATTTCCCCGCTGATAAAACTTTTTATCTCCTGTTTGACTCTCATCGGAAAACGGCTCCAGTATTTTTCGGTCCAGTTTCCCATCGCCGTTTTTAGTTCATCGTTTTCTTTTGCACTCATTTCGCCTATGCTGTAAGAAACAAATTGCAAAATCATTCCATATAATACATCGGCAGGAAGGCCGTCAATCTTTCCGTTTTTTGCAAGGCTTTTTACCGAACCGTCATAGGAGCCTTGTTCGGGAATCCAAGAGTCGATAAGAGCCTTCATCTGATCTTCGGAAAGTTCGGGGGCTTCTTTTAAAAGCATGTCGGCCGCAAAATCACGGAAGGTATGGCGCACCCCCTCAAGACTTGCCTGAATCGACTTGTTGATGGATTCCGACATCTGTTTTGCCATATTTTCGGGATTTATAGCCGATAAGGGGCTTGCCGCCGAGGCCTCATGCTTTTTTCGTTCCAAAGCAGCCGAAATAACCTCTATTTCTCTCTCTCCTGCCCTGTTTAAAATATAATCGACGACAGCCAAAAGCTCCCGTTCCTTGTTTTGCACATCATTAGCCATATCTTTAATTATACACCTTTTTTAAGGCTTTGAAAAGGGAGGAAATGGCGAGGGAGGAAGATGGGATTACAAGCAACGAAGTTTCGAGGTCAATAAAATTTTATCCGAACAAGCATCTTTGTTCCATTAACCAATTATAGTTTCTCCACCTCTTCCTTGCTAAGACCTGTAGCTTGTGAAATAAGCTCTACGGAAAGCCCTATATCAAGCAAGTTTTTTGCAGTTTCAAGCTTATTTTGGTATGCACCATCAGCAAAGCCGCGTTCAATACCTTGATGATACCCTTCACTTATACATGAAGCTTTATCATGTTCATATTTCATTCTGGATTCATACAGCCATTTATCTCTAGGACTCATTTCCATTACTTCTATCGTTGCATTTGCTTTTCGCATCATCGGTGATTCTTGTGCCAGCATATTACGTACCTCCGGATCGTCAGTTTCGATAAATTTCAGCCAATTTAATAAGCGTTTTGTTTTATTATTCTTGCATTGACCTTCTTTTAACAGCTTTGCCTGTTCAAGATTTAGTATATGAATCTCAAGTTTTGAAACTAAAGGCTCTTTTGTATCTTGTTCAAGGACAACATACTTATTGTGGAGACGCTTATTGTTATTAAAACCTTCCCCTATCAAGTTTATTGTAATACACTTTGGAAGTTTTGTATAGTCTTGACCTTGTTTGATACCCTCGTTGTACATTTTAGACCAATAATACAAGGTCCTTTCAGGAAAATCACGATGCCACCTATTTTGGATTTCGATATCGACAAATGTTCCGTCTTTTAGCCGTAGTTTGATATCCAAGATGCCCAATTTTTCATTTATAAGATCCTTATGAAGCTCCTTGTCCATAAGTTCCAAACCTGCGATGTTTTCAGACGGAATATCCAGAATGCATTCCAGAAAATCCTGTAGAATATCCTTGTTTTCTTCTACTCCGAAGACACGCTTAAAGGCATAGTCATTTCGGAGAGTAATTTTAAAAAGTTTTTCCATATTTTACCTCTTGAAATAATTTTTTAAAATAAGAAAAAAAATTCCCCTTTCATAATTATTCTAGAGATTGATTGTAAGAAATAGCAAAATTTTTTAAAAAAAATTATAATTTACGGCATGCCGACTTCATCGAGCAGGGCTTGATAGAGGGTGAGGGAATCCTTGGTCGCTTCTTGGAGGGCCTTTGCCAATCGGCAGGCGATCCGGTAAATAACCTTGGAGCCTTGGGCCGGCATTTCTTCGCAGAGGCTTAAAAAGTCTTGAGACCTTAACTCCAAGACAGTGCAGTCACTTAAAGCCTTTACGGAAGAACCGTGAAAGTCTTCTCCGAGTAAGGCGGCTTTTCCGAAGCAGACATTTTCTTCAGCCTTTAGATTGCTTAATGCAAAGGGGGAGCCTTCAAGGGTTGTGCGGAGCATTTGCACTTCTCCATTTACCAAAATATAAAGGCTTCTTCCTGCCTCGTTTTTATCGAGTATAATTTCACCCTCACGGAAATTCTTTACACTGAAAAAAGAAAAAAGCTTTTCTAAAAATATCTTATTTTTATCACCTGCAAGATCGGCAAATATTTCCAGCCTCGATATAAGGGCTAAGATTTCATCTTTTTTATCTATGATTTCTTTATCTGTCATCGGCTCCTCCTTCTTCATTTAAAATTTGGGAGTCATCGAGAGCAGTGCCGTCAAGGGTAAAGTCGGTACGCTTTCTTCCCGAAACGAAGATACCGCGGGAATTGGGTTTTATTATATACTCATCGGGCGGAGTTAAAATAGGCTCGTTGCTTTTAAGCCGCTTTATCTTTTTTAGATTGTTTACGATTTGCTGAATATTGGGATTTTTTTGAGCCTCGTGCAGGGCTTCTTTCCGGCGGCTGTAAAAGTTCCCCGTATTTTCCAAAAGACCTATTAGAACACGTCCGCCTGAAAGACTGCGGCGGTATTCGCGGTAGGTCTTGCCTATAAACTCAAAAGGAATATCGTTTATGATAAGCCCCTCCCCCGATTTTTCCGTGATTAGTTCTCTCAACACGTGGCTAAGTCCCGTGCCGCTTGATGCCGAAACCAAGATGCTCCTTTCGTAATCGGTACTTAAAATAATTTCATCGCAGTGAGCAAGGGAAAGGTGCTGACGGAATTTTGAATCGATAAGCTCGGCTGCCGTATAAATACGGGAATTAAGACTTCCTATCGTAAGAACCGCAAGCACCGTGCGCGAATCGATTTCCATGGGGGAAGAATTCTGCGAATAGTCTGAAAGAATAAGGGCGCGCTCTGCATATTTTACATTTGCGCGGAGCAAGGTAGCCTCGTCGGTATAATCTCCGAAAAGGTAGATAAGCCCCTTAAAGCGTTTATCGGTTTTGATTATATCCATGTTTTCGGGGCTTGCATTGTTTATAAGCACAATATGGTCTATGGGAATGTCGGGGTTTGCCGAAATAATCCCTAAAAGAATCCTGTCAAAGTTAGGCTTCCAGCCGCAAATTAAAAAATGATTTTTTATCTTTTCCAATCTAATAAGCCCCCTATCTTTTTTTACTTGTCTGTCAAAAAAAACTGATGCAATTTTTCCGCTCACCCCCGCAAAGGCAACAACCCCGAAAAGAAGAAGAATGATACCTGCCAAGCGGCCCAAGAGGGTGGACGGCGTAATGTCTCCGTAACCGACAGTTGTGATAGTTACAAGAGAATACCAAAAGGCATCGAAAAAATTGTTAATCCTTGAATTGCTGTTTGCTTCCGAAACAAAGATAATCACAACCAGCACAAGAAATATAAAAGCAAACCCTGCCAGTATTCTAAATATATCGCTTGCAGGAATATGCTTAATCCACAGCATAAACCTGACAAGCAAGGGTGTTTTTTTTGGCTGAGAAAATTCTATATCTGCTTTTCCCGATTTTTTCTTTGCCTTCATTGGATGAGTTACTCCGCGATATAACCTATCAATAGAAGAAGAGTGTTTTCAAGGCCTTGCTTGTGGATTCTTTCATAGCCGTGAGAGGCTGCAACACCCGTACCGATTAGGGCATGGCGGTAGTCATAGCCTGCACTTAGAGCAGCGGAAGCGTCCGAGCCGTAAAAAGGATAAATATCTACGGCAAAGTTAAGCTCCATCTCCTTAGCTATTTTGATAAGCTCGCTTGTAAACTCGTAGTTATAGGGCCCGGAAGAATCCTTCGCACATATTGAAACTGCATATTCATCGGTATCAAGGTCGCTTCCTACAACTCCCATATCGACTGCAAGCATGTCGCTTATGCCTTCGGGGTGTCCTGCAGAAGCGCCGTGTCCTATCTCTTCATAGTTGGTAAACATAATATAGGTCTTGCGTTTTAGTTTTAATTCTCCCTTTGCAACCTGCTCCGCAAGATAGATAAACATTCCGCAGCTTGCCTTGTCGTCCAAGTGGCGGCTTTTTAAAAATCCGTTCCCGGCCTTTCGGGCAAGGGATTCGATGGCTACAACATCGCCGGCCATTATGCCGAGCTTTTCGACATCTTCACGGGATTTTACGATTTCATCGAGAACGAGCTCCATGTTTGCGTCATCTCTTTTTAGTTCATTTATTTCGCGGGAAGCGTGAACGGCGGGCTCGGTAAGGCGCATGGTTCCCTCGTATTTTTTCCCTTCTCTTGTGATAACGGTTACATTGGACTGCTCCACATAATTGTACGGAAAGCCTCCGTCAAGAGAGGTACGTAATCGGCCTGAAGATTTAATGTGGCGCACAAAAAGCCCCAGCGTATCGATGTGGGCTGAAAGTAAAAGAGCCTTATCTCCTTTTTTGCCTGTATTAGGTTCCGCATTTTTATCCAGCTCACAGACAACAGCGCCCTTGTTTGTAAGCCAAGGCTTAAAGCCGAGACCTGAAAGTCTTTTCATAACATAGTCGGCGGCTTCGCAGGTGTAGCCCGTGGGACTGGGTATATTGCAGATAGTTATGATCTCATCCATAACCTTTTCGGCTGAATTTGAAATTGAAGTTTTAAGTTCGTTAATCTTATTTTCTTCCATGATAAAGCTCCTCTATATCTTATCTTAAGACTTATAGAATATTATAGATGGGGCGATATGTCAAGAAGAGGAGAGATGATTCAAATCTCATTGAAAGACGACGAGAAGACTCTTTTGTAAAAAAAAAGATTTTATATGAAAATTAAATAATTCTAAAAAAACCTAAAAAAAGCTTTGTTGATGCCGATACTCTTAAATATCAAAAGTAAGTGTATTTAAGGTTGTACAATAAAGCCTCCTACCAAATCATACTGCAAAATTTTAAAGCTTAAATAATGTACATAATACAAAAAGTTGTAGGTCAAGCATGTATAATAAATTTCAAACTAACCAAAGAGCTATCGGGTCCGAGAATTCTTATAAGGATAAAACTCAGGACCAGATTTTAATCGAGAAAAGGGCAGAATTATTTTTAAACGCAGCAAAGAAAAATCCCAAAAGATTTCCCTATAGGATAAAAGGTTTCAAGCCTAATTTCAACTATATTAAACGCAGTTTCCATAAGAAGAAATAGATATTTTTTTAGCAAATACAGTAACCTTTAACATAGATTATATATTTATAACATATCTGCTGCCCGCCTTTGAGCCTAAAATAAATTTTATTGGAATAAAGACCGTTATTGTGTTTTTATATTGAAGGAGAAAATAAAATGAAAAATAATGATTCAAGAGGTGACCTATACCCTAAAAAAAATTCTTATGCCGGGAAATGGGGATTTTCCATAAAAATGAAGTTATTGCTAAGTGTTTTTGCTCTGCTGCTCTTACAATACATGGTTTTAACATATAAAGACTGGAGGAGCATAAAAAAATTTTCAAACAATCAAATAGAAACACTCGGAGATATCAAATATTTAGCCTTTATGGATGCCATAAACGGATATACTTTGACGGGAAAGGCCGTTCTTGATGGGATAACAAACAACGAGTCCATAGTCAAGGCTTTTGAAGAACAAGATAGAGAAAGTCTTTTAACCATAATGAAGCCTGTATATAAAAAACTAAAAGAAAAATATAATGCCAAGCAAGTCCACTTTCACACTCCGGAAAACCGTTCATTTTTGCGTCTTCAAAAACCCGAAAAATTCGGAGATGATCTTTCTTCATTTAGAAAAACAGTGGTAAAAGCAAATTCCGAAAAACAAATAGTATACGGTTTGGAAACGGGTGTCAGCGATTTAGGTTTCCGCATAATTTTTCCTGTCAATAAAGAGGGTAAGCATCTGGGTACGGTTGAGTACGGAGGAGCCGTGAATACGGAATTTATTAAAAATTTTACAGAAACCTGCCCTGAAAAAGTTTCAAAATACGGTTTGAATATAAGCGTTTATGCAAAAAATTTAAACGGTGAATACAAAATAATGGGCTCAAATTTCGAGCAAGAAATAAAAGAAAACCCCGAAGAAGTTATAAGCAAACTGGACAAGGGCTCTTTTATAAATATCTCAAATGATAAAGCTTCCGCCTATTATCATCTTAAAGATTTTTCGAACAACGTAATAGGTTATATAAAATTCGATTACAGCATCGCTCAAATCATAACCGCAACCAATCTCTTTTTTATAAGGACATTGCTTATATCCGTAGTAATACTGATTATATTTATTATAATGCTTGTTATATTTATAAATAAATTTATAAATTATCCAATAAAAAATACGGCCCGCATACTTAAAAATATTTCTGAAGGAGACGGAGACCTAACGGCAAGTCTTCCGATAAAAGGTAATGACGAAATAACTTCCCTGTCTCATTATTTTAATTTAACGATAGAAAAAATTGCAAATTCGGTAAAATCGGTTACACACGATACGGAAAGTATGCAGGAAGTCGGAAACAATTTAGCAGTCAATATGAACGAAACTGCGAGTGCAATTTATCAGATAAACGAAAATATTTCAAACATAAAAAAGCAAATGATGACTCATGCCGGAAGTGTCATAGAAATAGGAACCTCATTACAGTCAATGATGAGAACAATCGAAAATCTCGATAACTCGATAGATATTCAAACCTCTACTGTAGATGTTTCAAGCGAATCAATTAAGCAGATGGTCGAAAATATAAAAGAAGTATCAAGTATAGTCGAAGAGAACCTTCAAACTCTTGAAGAGCTTAAACTTGCGACCGAAAACGGTAAGGCCTTAATTACCGAAACGGTCGAGTTAAGCAAGGCTGTAGATTCAAGCTCCGATATTCTTTTGGAAACAAGCGCCATCATCCAAAATATTTCTGCACAAACAAATCTTCTTTCAATGAATGCAGGAATTGAAGCGGCTCATGCCGGAGAAGCCGGAAAGGGCTTTGCAGTAGTTGCAGGTGAGATTAGAAAACTTGCAGAACAGTCGGGCGGTCAAGGAAAGAAAATCAATGCAATGCTCAAAGATTTAAAAGAAAAGATAGAAAAGGTAAATGATTCCGCTTTAAGCATAGAAAAGCATTTCGATAATATATTCGCTCTTGTGGAAAAAACAAAGCAGCAAGAGCATGTTATTATGAATGCAATGGATGAACAAAATGAAGGAAACCAACAAATACTGAGTACAATAAATACTATTGACAATATAACTCATAAAATAAGAAATGTTTCTCAAGAAATGCTTAAAGGAAGCACTCTGGTATCAAATGAGATGAATACTCTTTCTGCGATGTCAGACAGCATAGCTAACAGTATGAATGAAATGTCATATGGAACGCTTGAGATAAATAAGGCTGTTCACGAGGTAAACGAAATCACTCAAAAAAATAAGGAGAGTATTGAAAACCTCTCCTTGGAAGTTAAGAAATTCAAGGTAGAATAATTTTTTTTTATAAAACCCGATTAAACGGTTTAAGATAAAGCTTTTAATCGGGTTTTATGATTTTAACTAAAACTAAAAGCTTCTACCGCCTCCTCCATGCGTTTCACCGCTTGAAGAAGTGTGCGTAGAACTTCCGCTCGACTTAGCTCCGCCATCGGATTTTGCAATAACTCGCGACACCGTATTTGTAGAAAGAAATACGTCATCAACAGTTGCAAATGAAACAAGGCTGTTTTTATTCACATCGTAGAAGGGAGCAAAAGCAAAGGCTTCCTTGTTTTTATATTTCTTTTGTGTTCCGAAAAATTTAAAAAGAAATACTAAGGCCGCAAGACCTAAACTCATTGCAATTTCCAAAAGAGAAAGGCTGTTGTAAAATCTTCTTCCCAAAGCTTTAAGATAAGATTCTATTCCATTGACATAATCATTTTTTTTTAGTCCGCCGTATATTAAAGAATCTAAAAGTTTTTCAATACTATTGTCGGTAAGGGTGCTTATCGTCTTTTTTCCGTGGGTCGAAATATGGGCATAGCGGCTGCCTTGACTACCGTCTCCCGTTACAATGAGTAAGAGGCTTCCTTCATATTCGGATCCTTGCCCGTAACCATTATAGTCAAAATAATCATCGGCATAATCTTGAGGACTCTTTGTGCCGGTCGATGAAACAATTACAATTACAGCATCGGATTTACTTTTGCGGGAAACGGTTTGCAAATATTTTTCTATTTTTGTAAAATTTTCTTGGCTCAAAACTCCGGCTTCATCTACCAAAAGTTTTTTTTCATTCTCTGCATAAGAGTTTAAACGTATGCAGAAAAAAATCATCAACGAAAAAATAATTTTTTTTACTACCATATAAACCTCCCGCCCAAAAGTAATAGAGCTGCAAGAATTCCCGATATAAGACCTGAAACAAGAGCAAGTTTAGACTTATTTAGCGGAAGCTCTCCTGAAGATTTTCCGGTCTGTCCGTTTACTGCAAATACATAGGTTTTCCCCCTATAAAGATATGTAAGTATCCACGAAGGAAGTAAAACATAATTATAGTTTTTTACGGTGTAGGAAGTATTATCTTTTTCATCTTCAATACCTCCGCTGTAATCGGTGGAGTCTTGAATAAGACCTTTAGCATAATCTTCTGCTCTGGTTTTTATTATAGGTTCTACATCTTCTTTTTGGATATCATATTGCTCCGAAAAAAATCCTGCAAGATAGCCTTGAGAAAAATCTTTTTGCTCATCGGAATCATAGGGGCTTATTCCGTTGATAAGGTTTTTATCTATCTTTGTAAAAGCCAATTCTTGAAACTTATTCAGTTCAAGTTTTCCGGTACGGTCAATCTTATACTTATCGGTTTTTGTATATTGGGTATCTCCCGCTTTCCATGATGAAGTTTTTAGACCAACGGCGTGATAGTCAACATCGGCTGTAACGTCGGCCTGCCAATGAGGAAGGTAAACTCCGGTCATTTTTTCTTGTGTACTCGTACTTGTAAAATCAGCCGGAACATATTTTTTTCCTTCTACCCATGAAGCAAAACGCTTTAAGGCTTCCTTTTTATCAAGCTTAAAGGGAATAATCTTATCGGGCTTAAATTCTCCTCTAAGTCTGTCGGATAAAACGACAGGACTATGACAATAATAACAAAAGACAGCACTTGAAGTTTCTCCTGCCACAACTTCCGCTCCGCAGTTATTACAATGATATTGCTTTACACTTCCATTTTCAACTTCGAAAGATGAATTTTCAGAACCGCCCTTCTTTGCTTTTAGTTCCTCCATGCAACGGGTAATTTCTTCTTCCGTGTAGCTTGAAAAACAATAATCACACTTAAAACCTCCGGTAGAGGGTTTATAACTTATAGGTGCGCCGCAGCCCGGACATTTATAATTGTCAACACTCATGTTCCACCTCCATGTTTATCATACCTCTATAAAAATAGAACTTATAATTTTGTTCCGCATTCGGGACAGAATTTAGCTCCGGCCTTTATCTCTGCACCGCATGAAGGGCAACCGCTTCCTGCAGGCTTAGGAGTTCCGCATTCGGCACAAAATTTTCCGGTATTTTTATGGCCGCACTCGGTACAAAACCATTCGCCGGCAGCCTTGCCTGCTCCGCCGCCTGATTGCTGTACAGCCCCTTGAGAGGGACCTTGAGCATTTTGCTGCATCTGCATTTGCTGCATATTGCTTTGGCTGGCCTGTCCCATAAAACCGCCGGCCGTATTCATGCCCATACCCATTCCCATAAAGGCCATTCCGGCACCGGCTTGATTTGAACCGGCAGCTTCCATACCGCGAGCAACAGAACCTTGAACATAGCCTTCACGAACGGACGGATCACCGAGCATAGCGCCCTTGTTCCGCATATTGATAAGTTCTTTAGATTCATCATCGTAGGAAATGCTGGCAATACCTACAGAAAGCACCTCCATTCCGCGCAGCTCTTTCCATGAATCGTCGAGGATTTCGGACATGTGTTTGCTTAAAACAGTTCCCTTAGACGGAATAAAAGAAATACGCTCGCCCTCCATGGACATTTGGCTGATGGCAGCCTGTAAACCTTCTAAAAATTCGCTCAAGTATTGCTCGTTTATTTCATCTATGTGAACGTTTTCGGCATCCCGAGGACAGGCTTCTTTAAAAAATTTTATCGGATCGGTTATTTTAATCGAATAGTTTCCGAAGGCTCGTAAAAATAATTCCGCATTATAGAAGTTGTCAAAGTATTGCAAGGGGTTTGGAGTACCGAATTTAATACCCTTAATCTCCTGTAAATTAACATAGAAAACTTCCTGTTTCATCGGAGTAGTACCGCCGAATTTAAAGCGGCTGAATGTTTCTTTTAAGGCATCGCCGAATTGACCGCCGAAAAGAGAGGGAGAAGCCGAATTCTCTACCTTAAAATAACCCGGCTCTGCCGTATAATCGACTATCTTTCCTCCGTCTACCAACATCATAAACTGGTTTTGATTTACATGAACAATAGAACCGTTTGAAACGATGTCGCTTGAACCCTTTGTGTTTTTGTTACGCTTATCGGTGCGTACGGCGACCCCTTTTGCAAGGACAACGCCCTCGCTCATATCTCCTGCCTCAATAACTTCAAGCCATTGATCGGCCAAACCGCCGCCTACAGCTCCAACTGCTGCTGCTATAAGTCCCATAATTTACTCCTTTACATTTAAATGATATATAACTATAATATAACGAAAAAATCAAAATATCAATATTTGAAAACGATATTTTAATTTAGGAAAAACAATGGTCAGACTTGCAGAATTAAAAGATTTATCAAGGGTTGCAGAAATAAATGTTTACGGCTGGCGAAATACTTATAGGGGCATCGTTGATGATAATTTTTTGTTTTGCGAACTATCGGTTGAAAAATCTATAGAACGTTTAAAGGAAAAGCTTAACTTTGAAACAAGCACATCAAAACTGTATCTTTATGAAGATGACAAAGACGGGATAATAAAGGGAATGATGCGTACAGGAATGTGCCGGGACAGCGATAAAAGCGATAGTTTTGAACTCATGGCTATTTATGTCGAAAAGGCCTTTGAAAAGTCGGGAGTAGGCTCGAAACTAATCACCCATTTTGAAAAAGAAGCAAAAGAATTAGGTCTCCATGAGTTATGTATTTGGGTATTTCAAGAAAACCGGATTGCAAGAAATTTTTATGAACATCACGGCTTTAAACCCGACGGCAAAACTCAAATCCAAGAGGTATTAAAGGCCCCCGAAATGAGGTATGTAAAAATAGTTTAAAAGTTTTATTCTTTAGTCGGCAATCAGCCGACTACAAGTCTTCCTCTTCCCATGTATTGGCTGTTTCCTCGTTGATACCGTCGGCAAAGACCGCGCCGATGAGAACTATCTTTTTTCCGCTTGTCTTGTAGGGTTCTGCATAGCCCTTTTCTTTTATCTGTTGAATGGCTTCTTTGGGAGTGCCCGAGCCCATAAGCTTAAACTCGAAGACATAGATTGTATCCCTTGTGTGAAGCACACAATCGGCCCTTCCTTTTGAACTTACTACCTCTGTTTGTACAAACTGCCCCATGAGGCTGAAAATTATGTAAAAGGCTATTTGGTAATCCCTTTCCCTCATCTGTATATTTTCCTTTGAAGCAAGGCTGTAAGGAAGGCCTGCGCAAGCCGCATACATTCTTTTCATAAAGGATTCTGTTTTGCCTTTTTCGATATCTCTTACAAAATTTGCGATAAACAAACCGCTTGCATCCTTTGCAATAGAGGTATAAGCAGGCACAAGATTATCCAAAAAGCCGTATTTTACTTCGTCATTGGGAAAGCCCAGTTTATAAAGCTGAAATTCCTTGTCATAATCTTTTATCGTTAAATAGCCGGACTGGAATAGAATGGGAATAGGATTATTCATATCGGGGCGGTAATCTTGTAGGGCGTTTTCGCTCATTTCCGCATCTTCCAAAATATCGCGGATACATATTTCTTTTTGGTGCTGTAAGGTTCTAACCAAAAAGGTGGGAGTACCTGTCGAAAACCAAAAGCTGCGGAATACCTTTCCTGCAAAGACATTTAAAAGACTGAACGGATTATAAACATTTACAAAGTTTTCGGAAAAATGATAGCCGTCATATTTTTGTTTTAGCTTTGCGAGAGTCTCGCCTTCGGTCAAATCTTGAGCTTTTCCGAGCGCAAGTATTTCGGGTTTAAAAACTTCTTCCATTTCTTTTTGAGTAATACCGCAGACAGTATCGTAATCGGGAAGCATACTTATGTCCCTCAAATTGTTTAAATCGCTGAAGATGCTTACCTTGCTGAATTTGGTAACTCCCGTTAAAAAGGCAAAACGGATATATTCATCGCAAGATTTGATGACTCCGTAAAAACCTTTTAAGATACGCCGATATTCTTCGTTTAAGGGCTCATTTATAATCATAGTTTCAAGGAGGGGCTTATCGTACTCGTCAACCAGCACAGTTACCTGTCTGCCTGTTGTTTCATAAATCCTTTGTATCAGGTTTTTAAAGCGTCCGTCTGGAGAGTCTTCCGTCTTTTCTATTTTAAATTCTTCTTCCCATTCTCGTAAATGGGCATTGAGAATATCGCGCAAGGCCTTAACATCGGCATAGTTTTTTCCGGTAAAATCGAGATGGAGAACCGGATACTTAATCCAAGCTTCGCGGTCTTCTTTTTCTGCCTGCCGTTGTTCCGTCTCTTCGATATAAAGCCCTTTAAAAAGCTCTTTTTTACCTAAAAAGTAAGCCTTTAAGGTAGAAAGAAAAAGACTTTTCCCGAAACGGCGCGGGCGGCTTAAAAAAAACACCTTATTTTCTAAAACCAATTTACTTACATATTCGGTTTTATCTACATAAATAAAATTTTTTGATCTCAAATCTGCAAAACTTTGAACACCAATAGGCAATCTTCGAATATCGCTCATTTTCTACCCCCTATGAATTGATTATAGCATATTTCTTAAACTTTTATAAGGGGAATTTAACTCTTGCTTTTATGGCCGGGATGGGTTAATATTAAATTAAGGATAAACAAAATGCCGGATAAGATTTCGCACATACTTATTTCAAAAATATATCTCGAAAAAACAAATGACATTGAGGAAAAAGACTATTTTTATTATGGAGCGATATATCCGGATCTATACGATTTAAGCAAAAAAGAAGAATACTATAAAAGTCATTTTATACAAAAAGGAGCCGGATATAGCTCAAAATTATTTGAAAACTTTATTAAAAAGCATAGTTATGCTCCGCCCTCATTTTTAAGAGGTTTGGATTTTCATATATTTACGGATCACTTTGTTTCTAAAAATTTGAATAGATATTATTCCTTTTACACCGATATAAAAAACAAAACCGATGAAGATTTGGCAAAGATATTATCGGACTATGCACTGCATCATTGCCGAAACGAAAAAATAATGCCGGTAATTTTAAAAGAAGATAACGATGAGCAAATTCAAAATTCTTTTTACGAATTTGAAAAATATAGAAAAACGGATATAGGAGATATTTCATCGGTCAACAAAAAATATCTCGAATTTATCGATGAGATAATCGCTCAATATTTAAGCACGAAATCTTAATTTCACTTTGTGCACTCTATCACTCGGTCGCTTCCTGCAAGGTCCTTATGGATTTGAACCGAAGAAAAACCTGCACTTCTAAAAATCTCCGCGGCTTGGGAGGCGTGGTATTCCCCTGCTTCAACAAAGAGCTTCCCGCTTGCGTTTAAGCCGGAATAAGAGTTTTGTGCCAAGGACGGAAATAGTTCTAGTCCCTCAGCTCCGCCGTCAAGGGCAAGACGGGGCTCGGAGCGGCCATCCTCCAAAAGACTTTCCGTAAGCTTCGACGGAACATAAGGAGGATTTGCAGTTATCAAGTCATAGCTTCGGTTTGAATCAGGTACACTAGGAAAATCAAGGCGCAAATCGGCCCTTACTGCAAGAGTCTTTTTATATAGAGCGGAAGGCAAAAGAGAAGCCATATTCTTCTTACAAACCTCTAAAGCCCCTTCCGAAATATCCGCAAGCACCAAAAAAAAATTCTCATCAAAATAGTTTTGCACTTCGTAAGTGCTTTGCACTCTTTGCGCCCTCTGCGGTTTATTTAGAATACTTTCGTAAAGCTCCGCCGCAAGAGAGATTCCTATACAGCCTGAGCCCGTGCAAATATCCAAAACAAATAGGGGGGCATTTTTTTCAAATCTCTCACTCGCAAAGTTTAGGGCAAGCTCTACCAAGGTTTCGGTGTCGGGCTTGGGGATTAGCACATCTTCATTTACATAAAAGCTTCTCCCAAAAAAATCCTTCTTGCCGATTAGATAGGCGATTGGGAGCCCTGCACTTCTTCTTTTTACGAGGGCTTCAAACTCTTCTTTGTAGGGTAAAAGATCGAAATCGGAATGAGCCAAGATCCAAGAGCGCTCTTTTTTTAGGACATGGGCTATTAAAATATCGGCATCAAAGAGGGCAGCATTCCTTTCATATCCGTTCCTTGTTAAAAAGTGAGACGAAAGAAAGGAATCGGCTGCAAAAAGACGGGCTTCCCTTATCGTAAAAAAAAGCATTAAAAATTATTTATGCTCCAAGTGATGGTCTGCGGCCTTCATCATTTCTTCGCGGGCGGCGATACAAAGAGCATCGATGAGCTCGTCGAGAGTTCCCTGCATAACTGCATCCAATTTGTAAAGGGTTAGGTTAATGCGGTGGTCGGTTACGCGGTTTTGCGGAAAGTTATAGGTGCGGATGCGCTCGGAGCGGTCACCTGAGCCGACCTGACTTTTTCTGTTTTGAGCCCGTTCTGCCTGCTTTTTACTTTCTTCCAAATCATAAAGACGGCTTCGCAAAACGCGCATGGCCTTTGCCTTATTTTTAATCTGGCTTTTTTCATCCTGACAAATAACCACAAGGCCGGTGGGTATGTGGGTAATTCGGACTGCGGAGTCTGTGGTATTAACGCACTGACCGCCCGGGCCGCCTGCACGCATAACGTCGATACGCAAATCTTCTTGATTGATTTCGATTTCGGTTTCTTCGGCTTCGGGCAAAACCGCAACGGTTACCGCACTTGTGTGAATGCGGCCTGAGCCTTCAGTTTCGGGAACACGCTGAACGCGGTGAACACCCGACTCGTAGCGGAGACTTCCGTAAACATACTTTCCTGAAATGGAAAAAGTAATTTCCTTGTAGCCGCCGAGCTCCGTTTCGTTTAAGGACAAAATCTCGTACTTCCAGTTTTTCATTTCGGCATAGTGGGTGTACATTCTAAAAAGATCGGCCGCAAAGAGGGCAGCCTCCTCGCCTCCTGTACCGCCCCTGATTTCCATGATAATATTTTTTTCTTCCAGAGGATCGGGCGGAATTAAAAGCATTTTTAAATCGGCCTCGCTTTTTTCAAAGGCGGCCTCAAGAGAGTGCAATTCTTCCCTCGCCATCTCTTTGAGTTCGGGATCGCTTTCTTCTTGAATGAGGAGCTTGGAATCATCTATCTGTTTTTCGATAGAAAGATAGTTATCATATTCTTCCATCAACTTTGAAAGATAGGAATGTTCCCTCATGGTTTCTTTATATTTTGCAACATCTTTTATAAGGTTAGGGTCTTCGACTTCTTTTTCGACTTCAACAAGCCTGTTTCGTAAATTATCCAATCGTTCTTTCATAAAAATTCCTTGTATTGAGGAGGGAGTATAACACTTTTTAAGGAAAATGTATACAGGGATTACAAAATCATTTGTTAATGATATAAATATCAAGCCTTGCAATTTCGGCTTTAATGCTGTATACTGTTACTATGTTAAAAAGAGGAAATAGAAAAACTTATCGGCTTTACAAAAAAACTGAAAAAAGTTTTGCAAAAGTACCGTGCGAAGCACTTGACATAAGGCTGCCTATCGAACAAAATTCACAGCTTCACAGCTTCACAGCTTCACAGCTTCACAGCTTCACAGCTTCACAGCTGAGGAGTACCTGTGCCCAAATAAATTTAAATATCAATTACTCAAACCATGCCCAAAGACAAGCCGTCAGTCAAAGCCCGGCCTCCTGTCCTTGGGCTTTTTTCATACACCGTTTAAAAAACCGCAAGGAACGCAGAGAACGCAAAGGATTATAAAAGAATGCCTTACAAAGCCTTCTTAAAACACCTTGCGTCCTTGGCGTGCTCCGCGGTTAAATTAAAAAATATAAGGAGAACAAGATGTTAAAGTATTGTTTGCGAGAAAACTTACTCACTCCTGCGCCGGACGATTACATGGCGCAGGCTGCGGATGTGCGCTCGTACACACTTGACGAGATTATCGACCTTATGATGGACAAGGGCACCACGCTTACACGGGCGGACGTGGCTGCAACACTGCAAGTCTACAGCGAGGTAGTAAGCACCATTATCAAAAATTAATTACCAATTATACATTACAAATTAACAATTAAAAGAAATTTTGATAAGGAGGTTTTCAAGATGAAAACAAACAACAAGCACAAGGCATTTGCCTTGACAAAGAAGAAGGGAGCCGCGGCGCTCATCATAGCCGCAATTATTGCAACGGCACTGCTTTTTACCGGCTGTCCGAATGCTGCAAAGGCATCGGAGTCGCTGACATCTAAGCCCACCGTAACCTTTAGCGTAGACGGATCGGGCGGCACGCTTAAAGCAAAGGTCGAAGGCGGCAGCGAAATCAATTCAGGCGACAAGGTTGCGCACGGCACAACCATAACCTTTACGGCAACAGTGGCGAGTAACGATTATGTTGTTGAAAAATGGACTATAGCCGGCGGTGTGTTGCAATCAGGCGGCACGGACGGCAGTCCTACCGCAACAGTACAAATTACCAGCGAAACGGCGGTAAAGGTAAACTTTAGCTGCTATAAAAGCGTTGCATTCGGCACAAACGGCGCAGACTTGGCCGATTATCTAAACACCGGCTCGGCGGCAGCCGATGGCATCTATTACATCAAAATAACCGGTCTTACGGCGGCGGACTTAAAGGGCGACTCCAACGCCCCTGCGAAACCGAGCCTTCTCGGAAAAATTCTTCAAGACAACCCGAGTAAAAAGTTTGCGCTCAAGTTCGGCGAACTGCCCGCCGTTACAGATATAAACAGCTGCTTTAAAGACTGCGAAAATCTTATAAAGCCGCCAGTTCTTCCTGCAACCGTTACAAACATGGAAAACTGCTTTTACAACTGTAAAAGATTGACCCAAGCGCCGCTCATACCAGCAAGTGTTACGAATATGAAGAAATGCTTTGCCTACTGCAAAAACCTTACACATGTTCCCGCTCTTCCTGCAGGCGTTACAAATATGAGCGGTTGCTTTACCTACTGCGAAAACCTTACGCAGGCGCCTGCTCTTCCTACTGGCGTTAAGGATATGACATCCTGCTTTGAAGACTGCAAAAACCTTATACAGGCACCCGAGCTTCCTGCTGGCGTTAAGGATATGACCTCCTGCTTTAAAGGCTGCGAAAAGCTTACACAGGCGCCTTCGGCAATACCGCAAGACGTTACAAATCTGGACTCTTGCTTTAACGGCTGCGAAAAGCTCACACAGGCGCCGGTAATTTCTGCTTCCGTTACAAATATGAGATACTGCTTTCAACATTGCAGAAGCCTTACATCAGTTACGCTTAAATGCAATTATGGTGGCAAATCAGCCTTTCTCAATGCTTTCGGTCTCTGCGACAAGCTGACCGCAGGCACCATAAAGGTTCCGTCGACGCAGCTTGATGCATATCGAGCCGGTGCCGATGATATGGGCACGCAGCAAAACAGGTTTGTTGGGGAGTAAGGTTAATTGGTAATGGGTGATTGGTGGCAAGTGTATGATGATGCGTAACACACAGAAAATGAAACAGAGATAAATTCAAACGATTTGGCTAATTCCACAACTGCTGCCAAGTATTTACGCGAAACTTATGCTGATAGATACTGGAAGAAAAGCTAGAAGAAAAAATATAAATGCTTAATTAGGAATTGGGTTCAATTCTTAATTAAGCATTAAATCTATTTTTCGCTCAAGAGTTCTTCTACAAGGTAGTCATCGCTCATACAGTGCATATCCGAAATTCCTTGCGACATTAATTTATATACATTAGAATGATAAAATTTTTTAAGGGCTGAAGATAGGCTCACTCCTGTTTTTTCGGCATAGAGAGCTGCAATGCGTGCATACTTTTTTTGTAATAAAATAGGATGAGCCGTCATAGAGTTTCACTCCCTGTAAACTTTAAGTATCTATCAATAACATATTGCTTTTTTAAGCAAATCTGCCAATTAGGTTTTTCATATTTCAGCCTTTTTATAACTTCCTTTTTATCGATTAAATCGGATAAAAAAAGTTCAATGGTATTAAAAACTTTATCGTTTGCAACACCGCCTTCAATTATATCGTATATCTCGTAATCATCTGCCGATTTACCGCTGCGGCAGCCGACTATAAAATCAAGCCATTTCTCATCATAATAATCAAATCTTAAAACCTTACATTCTTTATATGCAGAAGTATCAAACTCATAGCTTGAAATTATTCCCGTCTTTTTAAGAGTCATAAACTTTCGGCACCATTGTTTAGCCTGTTCATAATGAGGCGTTAAATAAAAACCTTGGCCGAAATCTACACGGCTTCTTGAATGGAGTACATCAGGCTTAATAATTTCAAGGTTTGACCCGTGATATAAAATCATATTTTAACACCTTTTTCTTTTGCAGCCGCAAGAATATCGTTTACAATATAATCCTTATCCTGCGTATGCAGTATATCGTAATTCGGTAAGATATAATCAAACAATAAGCTGCTTTTTTCCGCGAGAGCTGTATATACCTCACTGCCGTCTTTTTTTAGTTTAATGGCAATGTTTTCTATACAAAAAATTGCAAATTCAAGACTGTTTTTATCCGTTATTCTATCCATTCTGAATATATAATAGCATAGTTTTATTTTTTTTTCTATTCCTTTGCTTCACATAAGATTGACCGGATCGGTGTCGACTTCGATGTAGATGCCGGTCATCGGTTTATATTCTTTTACAAAGCGGGAGGCTGCATTTTGAATTAGGGGAAAGTTAGAAGAGCGGAGCAGAACCTGTTGACGGTGGTTTCCTGCTATCATCGATAAAACGCATTCGGAAGGCCCCATTATTTCGGCCTTGTCTTTGTTTTGTGAGGAGAGGATATATTTTAGAATGTTTACGGCGCCCTCTGCGGCGAGCTCGGCTTTTTTTAAGTCCTTGCTTCTAAAGACCAAGCGGATGAGGCGTTTAAAGGGCGGGAAATCCAAGAGCTTTCTTTGGCCGAGTTCATAGTCGTAAAACTTTTCGTATTCGTGTTTTTTTGCACAAACAATCGAAGGATGATTGGGCTTTAAGGTTTGAATAATAACGAGGCCGTCCCCGCTAAAACGCCCTGCCCTTCCGGCTGCCTGAGTGATGAGGGCAAAGCTTCTTTCGGCGGCTCTAAAGTCCGGCATTTGAAGCCCCGTGTCTGCAAGGATAATTCCGACAAGTCTGACTTTCGGAAAATTCAAGCCCTTTGCTATCATCTGAGTTCCGAGGAGGATGTCTATTTTCCCTTCCTTAAAATCCTTTAAGCGGTTTTCAAGGCTGTTTTTTTTGGAAACCGTATCCGTGTCCACCCTCGCAACAGTGCAGTCGGGAAATGCCCTGGAAACTTCCTCTTCGATAAATTCCGTACCGACACCTGCATAACCTATGTCGAGGGAATTACACTCGGGGCAAAGAGACGGAGGCCTTGCCTGCATTCCGCAATAATGGCACTTCATTACGTTTTCGGCTTTATGAAAGGTCATCGGCACGGAACAGTTTTTGCAAAGCATCTCATAGCCGCAGGAGCGGCACCTGAAAATATGGGAAAAGCCCCGCCTGTTTAAAAAGAGGATGGTTTGCTTTCCCTCATTTTTGGTTTTGCGTATTTCGCTTATAAGCCTTTCGCTTAAAGCCCCTTTAAGCCCTGAAATATTTTCTATTTCGATTTGAGGAAGGCTTCCGCCTGCAAGTCTTTTTGAAAGGGAAAGAAGGGTGATCTTTTTGTTTTGAATCATGTTCCACGCTTCAAGTGAGGGAGTTGCAGAGCCCATCACCACGGGGCAGTTGTGTTTGGCGGCCAAGTACATGGCAGTCTGGCGGGCGTGATAGCGCGGCACCGAGCCCGACTTATAAGAAGCATCATGCTCCTCATCGATTATGATAAGGCCTATTTTTTCGGCAGGAGCAAAGACGGCGCTTCTCGCCCCGACAATCATAAGGGCTTCCCCCCGCCTTATCCTCATCCACTGGTTGAGTCTCTCGCTTCCCGTAAGGCCTGAGTGCAAAACTGCCGCCTGAGTGCCGAAGCGTTTTACGGCCGCACTTATAACCTGATGGGTAAGCCCTATTTCGGGAACAAGGTAGATGACGGCCTTTCCTCCCGAGATTATCTTTTCGGCGGCCTTTAAAAAAACTTCCGTCTTCCCCGAACCTGTTAAGCCGTATAAATAAAACAATTCTTTTTTGTTTGAGTTTACGATTTTTTCGACGGCAGTTTTTTGCTCATCGGAGAGGCTAAAGGTCTTATCTTCAACTTCGCTGCCCCATTTTAAATTTTCGAAAGAAACCTCCCTTTTACCTGAGGGGAGGATTGCAGAGAGGGCTTCGCCGAAGCTGCAAATATAAAAGTGCGAAATCCAAGAGGCAAGTTCTATCTGAGCCAGCCCAAAAATATTTTCCTTATCAACAACGCGTTTAATCGGCTTTATCTTATCCTCTCCCACAGGGCTATCTTTAGGAAAGGTATCGGATTCTTCTATTATAAAGCCTATTAAATTTCTTGAACCGAGCTGAACGGAGGCCCTCTTCCCCACAAGGCTTCCGCCCGCTTCTTCTATATTTTTATAGGTAAAGTTTTGATAGAGATGGAGATTAAAGGCAAGAGTCAGCCATTTTGCCATAGATGCCGCCTAGTTTTTCTCAAGCAATTCGTTGAGGCGGGCACGGAAGAGTTTTAAGTCCTCCCATGCAGGCCGTTTTAAATTGACATCCCGCAAGAGGGCGCTTGGGTGATAGGTCGCCATGAGGGGTATGTTTTGATATTCAAAAAACCTGCCGTGCATCTTGCCTATGCCTTCTTGAGTTTCCAAGAGGTTTTGAAGGGCCACCCGTCCGACCACAAGAATAGCCTTAGGCCTTATCAGGGCAATTTGAGCATTTAAGTAATTTCTGCATGCGGCCGTTTCATCGGGTAAGGGGTCTCGGTTATTGGGCGGCCTGCATTTTACCACGTTTGTGATATAGCAATTATGGGTGCGGTAAAGTTCGATGGCGGCAAGCATCCTGTCCAAAAGCTGTCCGGCCTTTCCGACAAAGGGACGGCCCTGAGCATCCTCATCGGCTCCCGGCCCCTCGCCTATGACCATTACATCTATCCTGCCTTCAGCATTGGAAAACTCCCGAGGCCCCTCCCCTGCAACAGTATTATGCCGCCTCTCGCACAGACGGCAGGACTTGCAGGAAGCAATCTGTGCATAGACCTTTTCAAGACTTTCAAAGCCTCTTTCTGAATCGGGCAAGGGATTTTTTGAAGCGTTTGCTATTTCGGCATCGGGCAAAATGTTTTTTGCACCGTCTGCTATATCCATATCGGCAATAGCGGTACTTCTTGACTCCGGATTTACCGAAATAGAGTCATCGCTAAAATCGGGACACTCTTCATCGATTTTAAAACCCGATAGGCATTCCGAGGCTGTGCGAAAAAACGTGTATAGTATTTTTTTTTCTTCGGCTTTCATCGGTAAAACTATTGCCCGCCGCCTTGAGTACCGTCGGCTTGAGCACCGCTCATCTTAGCCTTAAGTTCGCGCAAGGCTTTAAGGGTCTCGCTCGCATCACTTCTTGCTACAGCCAAAAAATCGATAAGCTGGGGATATTGCTTTAAAAGCTCGCCCCACTCTTTCATATCGTTCATGCGGAATTTTAAGGCAGCGGCACTTTTCCCTTCTTGTATCATCATGTCGGTAAAGGCCTTTGTCTGCTGCCTTTCATACTCGGCATAGGCATCTCTTATTACCGTATAAAGCTTAAGATCAGGGATTACAAAATCGGAAGAAAGCTCTGCGGAAATAATTTCAATTTCGCCCCCAAGGTCTTTTTTTAGCGAGTCTTGAATCTTTTCGCTAAATGCACCATATTGGAATTTTACCTTTTCATACTCGGCAGGATTAGATAAAAAAAACTCTATAAATTGATTTGCAGCTTTTTCTGCTCCTTCCCTTACCTTGTTTTCAACAAAGGCATCCAAATCGCTTTGAGTTTTTATCGAAGCATTTTTTACAAGAGGAAGAAGACTTTCAGGCTTTACGGATGCCGAAATCCTTATGCCGAATTTCCAAGTAAAATCATGCTTTTGCTCCATCACTACCGCAAATTTGTCGGCGGAAGGAAGCCGGCCCTCGCTTTTATATTCAAGTTCAATAGGGCTTAAATTAAAGGTAAGAATCTTCGAATTAGTGGGAACCAGCCTTTCCCATCTCCACATAAATTCGCCGGGGATAACGAGCTTATCGTGGTAACCTCCCGACTTTGAAAGCATAACTCCGTAAGAGCCGGCCGGAACGGAAAACTGCATCCAGCCGAAAAAAAAGGCTGTGCTGCTTAAGATAATCAAAATAAAAAACCAAATTAAAAATGATGTTCTTTTTTTCATAATTAAGACCTATCCTTTTGCTGAAGCAAGGTTCCCAGATGATCATGGGTCGTCTGCATTACATCCAATATTGTTGCGGCATCCCGCAATAAACCGTCTATTGTTTTAAGATAAGAAAAACCTTCCCTTATGGTTGCATCCTGTTCACGGGTTGAAGCGTTTATCTCGGCCAAAAAAGAACCTGCAGAGTTGAGGGTACCTGAGTTTTCGTCAAAATTATCCAATACATCCTTAAAAGCCTTTTGGAACCGTGAAAAAAGCTCGATAAAACCGGTCATACTTCTATTTATTTCCTCTACTGAACTGTTTAGCTCTTCAAGCTTTACTTCAATTTTTTTTGCAAAGTCTCCCGTTTGGGTAGCAAGGGAGCGCACCTCATTGGCGATGATTCTAAAACCGTTTCCTACGCTTCCTGCACGGGCAGCCTCGATTGAAGCATTAATGGCTAAGATACCTGTCCTTACCGATACATCTTTGATACCGGAAAGCATGTCTTCAACCTCTGTTGTTCTTTCCTTTAAGACCTCAAAGGCCGATGCGGCTGTTTGTGCAGTCTGAGCCGTTGTCTCAATTTCTTCAACTCTTTGATGAATTTCCTGTTGAATTTCAGAGCGTTTTTCCACAACCTTAGAAAGCATCTGGTCTACCTTATTTGTGTTTTCTGCCGAAAAGCTGCTTTCCTTTTGGATCTCTTCAAATAAAGATAAAATAGTCTCAAACCTTTCCTGTAGATTTCCCATTGCTTCATCTATAATATCAAAAGAATGGGAAGTTACAAAGCCGAGAACCGCGCCCTTATTATAGTGTACAACTATCTTATCTATTAAGTCGGAAAAATTTTCAACCGTATTTTTATCTTCAATCATAAAAAGCCCCTAAGCTAAAATAATTGCTCAAGATAATCAGAGCCGCATTTTAAATTAGACAGCCAGTTTAAAAAATTGTCTACCTGCTCGTCCTTATATATTGCGCCATGCTGCGGAGCAATCATTATAGGGTTTAAACGGCGTACTGTTTCTGCCCACTTTGCAACAATTTTATTGGAAGCCATGTACCTGACATGGAAGGGTTCGATTAAGGGCAGGTGTTTTTCAAAATTTTCAACAAAGGTCGTTTCATTGTCCTCATCGAATACGGCAGCTCCAATATCGCCGGTAAAAAGAATTCGGGAACGCTCATCATATAGGCCGAACTGCCCCGGAGAGTGCATAAAGTGTGAAGGAATACACTTCATGTTTGATCCTGAGGGAAGAGAAATATTCATTCCCTTGTCGGGTATCGGAACCATCCTTGAAATATCTACGATGCCGAAATGGGGCATAAATCTAATCCATAAAGAAGAAATATAGATCTTAGCCTTTGTAATACCGAGCCAAAGAGCTATACCTGAAGAAACGTCAGGGTCTTGATGTGAAAAGAAAATAGTATCTATTTTATCAACGGAAATAAAGCGGCTTACGGCTGTAACAACCCTCGAAAAAAGATGAACTCCGCCCGGATCGAGCAAAACACCTCGGCCCCTGTCTATGATAAGATACTGCATTGTCTGTACTGCGCCTCTTCTTTGCTTACTTTCCGAGCCCAACCATATAAATTTATGGTCTGCATCTTCATATAAGACGATACCGTCAATGCTGTTATTTTCACTCATTTCAAACTCCTAAATTTTAAATTACCCTTAAAAATTAAAGTATATCAATAATTTAAGTGATATACAAGTATTTTTTTTAAATAAATAGACTTATTTTCTTGCAATCAAAACCATGGTTCGCGCTTTTTCGTTATAGGGCGAAAAATCGAAGTCGCCGTATATTTCTACAGAAGAAAAACCGCTTGCAAGCATCAGCCTTTTTAATTCCACGGCGGAATAAAGCCGCTGAACATAGGTGTGGTCGGCCTTTCTGCCCTGCTCATCGTAAAGAATCCAGCGAGACTTAAGCCCTTCCCAGGCTCCTTCCACGGAATATTCGGTTAAGACAGTGAAACCGGCCCTCTCAAACCATTCGCCTTCGATAAAATCACGCACGGCGATTTCTCTTCCCGTCATTTCAAGGATGAACCAGCCGTTAGGTTTTATTGATTGGGCTATGTTTTTTAAGATTTGCATATCTTCTTCTATTGTACTGCAATAACCGAAGCTCGTGTACATGCTGATAGCCGCATAAAAGCCTTCGGGCCGTACAAATTTACGCAAGTCCCCCTGAATAAGCTCAATGTCGACGCCCTCATCTTGAGCCGAATCCATGGCAGCATTTAAAAAGGGGCGGATGAGATCTATGCCCGTAACCTTGGCCTTTCTTATTGCAAGCTCGATGGCTATTCTTCCGGGGCCGCAGCCGGCATCCAAGATAGAAATCCCTGCATTATCCACAGGAACACCTATTATCCTTAAAATAGACTCCGCAACGGTAGGAGCCTCTGCCCACCTCTGCGTATCAAACATAATCGGAGCATATTCAGCCCAAAAAGTTTCATTTTCAAACCAATCTGCTAGTTTTCCCATTATCGTGCTACCACCTCGGTTTTAAGTTTATTTAATGCGGTTTTTCCGCAAATAGCTTCTACAATTGCAAAGGCAAATTCCTCTGCAGCTCCGGCTGCACAGGCCGTTATTATGTTTCCGTCCCTGATAACCCGCTCATCTGTCTTAGGCCTTGTATTCAAGTCTTGTCCCATGCCGGGGTAGCAGGTATAGTTTTTTCCTTCTAAAAGCCCCCAAGAACCCAGGGCAAGGGCCGGAGCCGCACAGATTGCGGCAACAATTCCTCCGCTTGCAAGGGTCTTTTTTGCGAAATCTCTTACAGCCTCGCTTTTTGCTAAGGTACTGCTGTTAGGAAGACCTCCCGGGAGGATGACGGCAATCAAATCTCCCTCCATTTGCAGGGCTTCCTCCAAGACGATATCACAGCTTATAGGGACCCTGTGCGCCGAAATCACCGTTTTTCCTTCAACACCGACAGTAATTAAATCTATGCCGGCCCTTCTCAAATAATCTATGGGCGTAAGGGCTTCAACATCTTCAAATCCGTTTGCTAAAAATAAAAAAGCTTTTTTCATTAATTCCTCCAATTTTACAAGACAACCAATTTGTGAACAACTAGATAATATTATTCTAATATGATATAATCATACCATGAAACAAGTTTTATTGATAGGGATAGCCCCTACTTTACGCTATTATATTACAAAAAAATTACAAGAAGTCGGCATTTATGTTATTTATGCCGAAACAGTTATAGAAGCCATGAATATTATGAAGCAGCAGCCTGTCATGCTCATAATAATCGACTACAGTTTTAGCAGAGATGCCTTATTTAACTTTTTTGCCGAAAAACAAAAAACACCGACCTTTGCCCCGATTCCTTCAATAGTATTGGGAAGAAAAATAGCCAAGGTTGACATAGCTTTATTGGCCTCATACGGAGTAAAAAAGGTAATTTCAAAGCCGGTAAGAGTTGATGAACTTTTATCTTCAATAGGCCTTGTTTTAGGCACAACATTTCCAATGGATCCGACACCCTGTATCTTAGAAACGAGGGTAAATGAAGACGTTATATTTATAGAATTAGCACAAGGCCTTAACAGGGATAAGCTGGAACTGCTCCAGTTTAGAATAATAGAATTAATTGAAGCTTATAAACTTACCGAAGCTAAAATTTTACTTATCTTGACCGATCTAAATTTAACCTATGCCGATACGGCTAATTTGGAGTACCTAATAGATAATATCTTAGCCGTCAAAGTAGTCTCCCCTAAAAATCTAAAGATCCTTACCCTCAATCAATTTATACGGGATTTTTTCTCTCAAAACCCTGACTATAAAATGATAGAGGTTGTAGAAAACTTAGGACAGGCTCTTTCAGCTCTTTTGAAAAAAACGGAAGACAAGAGAGCCGTAGCTCAAACGATGCTCAATGCCGACAATGAACATAACGAAAATACAAGCAACCTTGGAACCCGTTTTAAGATAGATACGGCTGAAAGTCTTTCCATAGCCGTTGTCGATGACGATTTAGTCATAAGAAAAATGATGACTGCTATTTTTTCAGGCTTAAATGCCGAAGTAGATCTTTTTGAAAATGGGGAAGACTTTTTAAATAAGGTAAAAAATGATGTTTACGATGTTATTTTCCTCGATATGATTATGCCGGGAATGAGCGGTATAGATGTTTTAAACGGAGCAAAAAAGAAAGGCATTACAACACCCTTTGTTATTTTATCTTCAGTTACTCAAAGGGATACGGTTATCAAAGCCCTTGAAAAAGGAGCTAAACGATACATACTAAAGCCTATAAAAAAAGAAATAGTTTTGCGCAAAATGGAGGAAGTTTTAGGTGCATCTCTTTAAGAAAAATATTTCGAATTTTAAATTGGGGAAATACTTAATCGAATCAAACATAGCTTATATAATTTTTTCTCCGAATTATATTCCGCTTTTTTGGAGTCCTGAAGCGGAAAAACTTTTGCCTGACTACTTGGTTAAAAACACAAAAATACAATTACAGGATTATTTAAAAACAGTACTTTTAGAAGAAGACTATATCAGGTTGTCCGCATTTATAAAAAGCAATCCAAAAACAACCGCCTTTGAAGCTAAATTTGACAAGCCCTCAAACCTTTCGGATAAGACCACTTTGAAGTTCAGCTTTACACAGCATGACGATAAAAATTTTTTTGTAACCATTGATGACATTACCAAACAAAAACTAAAAGAACAATTTTTGATAATTGCAAGACAAGATGCCGAAAAAGCAAACAGTATGCGAAGTCTTTTTTTGGCCAATGTAAGCCATGAAATAAGAACACCTATCCAAACAATAATAGGTATGATGGAGCTCATAAACGAAACAAATCTTGATGAAGAGCAAAGCGAATATACCCGTCAGGTGAACTTTAGCGCTGAAGTATTGCTTACGCTTGTAAACGATGTTTTGGATTTTTCAAAACTTGAAAGCGGAAATATGACAATGGAAAGAACGGTTTTCAATCTGACCGATTCGGTCGAACAAACCGTAGATTTGATTTCGATGGAAGCCCATAAAAAAGGATTGGAAATTGTTGTAGACATAAGCGATAAGATTCCCGACTTTATCTACGGGGATCCTGCAAGATTGCAGCAGGTTCTTTTAAACTTTGTAAAAAATGCGGTTAAGTTTACAGAGACAGGTTATGTTTCCGTTTCGGTAAAATTAACCTTTGAAAATAACTCGGATGACCCCTATGCGGATAAACACTTCTTTATTCTTTTTGAAGTTGCAGATACGGGAATAGGTGTTAATAATGAACAAAAATCAAAAATATTCAAATCCTTTTATCAGGGGAATGCTGCAATAAACAGAAAATACGGAGGAACAGGGCTAGGCCTTGCAATTTCTAAAAATATTATAACCATGATGAAGGGGCAAATAGGCATAAAAGACAATATTCCTAAAGGTTCTATTTTTTGGTTTAAGCTTCCCTTGGCTCCTTCAAAGAAAAAAGCGCCTCATGAAAGCACCCTATTGGATAAGAGAACCAGATTTTTAATTGTAGATGATAATATGCAAACCCGCTCTATTTTAAGACGGATGCTTTTTAAATTCGGTTTTCAGGACATAGCCCTGGTAAGCTCCGGAGAGCAGGCAATAGAAGTTATGAAAACGGCAGCCGAGCATAAGAATCCTTTCAATGTGGTATTTATAGACATGGTTATGCCTAAGATGGACGGATGGCGGCTGGGGGCCGAAATTCACAATGATTCTAACCTATCCGATTCAAAACTCTTTTTGATGATTCCTGAAGGCAGCCTAGGAAGGGATGCAAAGATGAAACTTTTAGAGTGGTTCGACGGCTACCTTTATAAGCCTTTAAAATCAAGAATAGTCTTTCATTTGATTAACGACCTCTATAGAAAATTTGCAGAATCTTCAGAAAATGACGATGTTTCGGAATTGGAGCCGGTTGAAACAGGAGACCAAGGTCAACACCCCGAAAATGACCATGATTCCGATGAAGACAATTTTTTCGGCTGTAAGGTTTTAGTTGTAGACGATCATCCGGTAAACCAAAAGCTGTTAAAAATTATTTTGGAAAAGGCTCACTGTATTGTAGGCACGGCAAATGACGGCGAAGAAGCTATCGATACGGCATCAATCGAAGACTTTGATATTATCTTTATGGATATCCAGATGCCCGGCATAAACGGATATGATGCTACACAAATCTTGCGGGATAAGGGTTATTCAAAACCTATTATCGCCTGTACTGCCGGTTCTCAAGATAATGAAAGGAAGCTGTGTGAATCCATGGGCTTAAACGATATAATCAAAAAACCCTTTAACAAAAAACAGCTTTTTGAAATGGTAAAAAAATATTATAAAAAATAAGAAGTTCGAAGTACGAATGACGAATAGCAATTCGGCATTCGCCGTTCGCACTTCCCCTTATTCGACATTTGTCATTCGCACTTCGCCCTTCCCCTCATTCAGCTTTCCGCCCCTTTTAAAATCCTATAATCTATGCTATAATAAACTTAAGTAGAGGACATAGTTATGAGTACGGCAAACAGAAAATATAAAGACTCGGTATTTGTTGACCTTTTCAGTGAAGACGAAAAGGCAAAAGAAAATTTTTTATCGCTATATAATGCTTTGCATAATACCGCACTGAAAAATACAGAACAGCTGAACAACATCAGGCTTGATCAGGTCTTGTATATGACATTCTATAATGATGTGTCCTACCTTGTAGATAACAAAATTATAGTTCTGGCGGAGCACCAATCTACGATTAATCCCAACATGCCTTTACGCTGCCTTGAATACATCAGCCGTCTGTATGAAACTCTGCTTGAATCAAAAGAAAAATACAGCCGAAAACTACTTAATATTCCGACGCCCGAATTCTATGTATTTTACAATGGAGAGGAAACTTATCCTTCCGATAAAACATTGAAACTCTCGGATGCTTTCATAGAAAAGACAACAGAAACTAATCTTGAGTTGACCGTTAAGGTAATAAACATAAACCGGAACAATAGGCATCCTGTACTGGAAAACTGCAAAACGATGCAGGAATACACCGTATTTGTAGAAACAGTAAGGAGATGGAAAAAAACTGATTCTCAAAACGGCTTTCAAAAAGCCATTGAGGAGTGTATACAAAACAATATTTTGCGTGATTATTTAAAACGCAAAACTAAGGAGGTAATAAACATGCTGCTCGCCGAATATGATTATGAGACCGATATAGCCGTGCAACGAGCCGAAGAAAGAGAAATAGCATTTGCTGAAGGCATTGAAAGAGGTATTGAACGAGGCATTGAAAGAGGTATTGAACAAGGTATTAAGCAAGGCTCGTATCAAACAAAACTTGAAACGGCAAAAAACTTAAAAGAAATGGGATTTGCCGTAGAAGCTATCACAAAAGCTACAGGGTTAAATATTGAAGAAATAAACACTCTATAGAGCATCAGCCTTTTTGAAAATAGGCGGAGCAGACCGATGAAATTCTCCCCGATTGACAAAAGCCCGCTTAATGCTTATCTTCTATACCTATGGCAAAAAAGAGTACAAAGACCGGAAAAACAACTAAGCCGGCAAAAAAATCAGGAAGAAAAAGAAGAAAAAAGTCGAAAATTAACTATACCGCAGTTGCGGCAGGTTTTTTGGCTGTCTGCGTGATAATGCTTGCCGTATTTTTGTTTGTAATTCCTTCCATAAAAAATAAAGATGAAGCAGGGAAGACTCAAATTGCCAAGGAAGAGGTAAAAGAACAAGGAGCTAAAATTTCCGATAAGCCTAAAGAAACGGAGAAACTGTCCGCACCCGATAGGCCTAAAGCAGCAGAAAAACCTTCCATAAAAGATAAACCTAAGGAAACCGAAAAAGAAGCTGCAAAAAATCAGCCTAAAGAAGCCGAAAAGCCGGTCCCGGTAAATCGGCCTAAAAAGCCTGAAAATCCCCCAATCACGGAAAAACCTAAAGAGCAGGAAAAAGAAGAAGATGCCGCGGCCTATCCTATTCAGGACTTACCTGAGCTTCCTTCAAAGGGAAAACTCATCTTTGTGTTTGACGATGCGGGGCATAACTTGGAGCAGTTACAGCATTTTTTGAATTTGCCCTTCCCATGCACCATCGCAGTTTTGCCTAAGCTGCCCAACTCAAAGGAAGCAGCAAGAAGAATAAGAGCGGCCGGAAAGGAGCTCATCCTTCATCAGCCCATGCAGGCCTTAAACCCGAACATCGATCCCGGCCCCGGAGCCGTCAAGCCCGGGATGAGCCGTGAAGAGATAAAAACTATTGTAGCTTCCAATGTAGAAGAAATAGGCCCCATAGCCGGAATGAATAATCACGAGGGCTCCCTTATTACCTCTGATGAAACCGCTATGGAAGCAGTCCTTGAATTGTGCAAAGAAAAAAACATCTACTTTTTGGATTCACGCACCAGTTCAAAAAGCGTCGTTCCGCAGACTGCAAAAAAACTGAACATGAACACTTGGGAAAGGGCAGTCTTTCTTGACAATAAGCGGGACAAGGCCTATATGAAAAAACGGATTATAGACGGCTTGGAGATTGCTTCACAAAGGGGAGAAGCAATTATGATAGGCCATGTGGTTACTGTAGATCTTGCAATCCTTCTAAAAGAAATGTACTCCGATTTAACTCGGGAAGGGTATACATTTTCTACAATTTCAAAATCAAAAAACTAGATAACCCTTTATTATGGGAGTGATAATACAATGAAAATATTAGGAATAGAAAGTTCTTGCGATGAAACTGCGGCGGCAGTCGTCGAAGACGGAAATAAGATTTTAAGCAATATCGTGGCTACACAGATTCCGTTTCACAAAATGTATAACGGTGTCGTTCCCGAAATAGCAAGCCGAAAACATACCGAGTGGATTTTGCCGATTGTAAAGCAGGCGCTGGCCGAAGCAGGTGTAAGTCTTGACCAAATAGACGGAATCGCCGCCACGGGAAGGCCCGGCCTCATGGGTTCTCTTTTAGTCGGACTAACCTTTGCAAAGACCCTTGCATGGTCTTCGGGTAAACCCTTTATCGCCGTAAACCACATGCTGGGTCACCTTTATGCAAGCCATCTGGAACACGATATACCCTATCCTTATCTGGGGCTTTTAGTTTCGGGCGGACACTCGATTATCTGCAAGGTAAATAATTTTGACGACATCGAAGTTCTGGGAACCACAATCGACGATGCCCCAGGGGAGGCCTTTGACAAGGTTGCCAAGTTTTATAATTTGGGCTACCCCGGAGGAGCCGTAATCGACAAGCTCGCCAAAACCGGAAATTCCAAGGCGGCAAACTTTCCCATGCCCATAATTCACAAAGAAGGACACAAGTACGATGTTTCCTATTCGGGTTTAAAAACCGCCGTCATAAACCAGATAGACCAATTTTGGAATAAGGATTTTGAAAAAACTCCTGAGAATATAGCGGCGGCCTTTCAAGCAAGGGCAGTGAAGATTTTGCTCAGGCCGCTCTTGGATGCCTCGATAGATACGGGCTTAAAAACTATAGTCGCAGGCGGAGGCGTTGCAGCCAATTCTTTGTTGAGGGAAAAACTTGCAGAGCACAAGGAATTAAAATGCATCTTCCCTTCTCTTAAATTTTGCACGGATAACGCAGCGATGATTGCAGGCCTAGGCTATCATTACCTAAAACGCGGCGACAGAACGCCCTTTACCGTCGAAGCCTCTGCCAGAGTAGAAGGCTTCAGCAAAAAAGGCCGCCGCTAGGTGAGTCATAAGTATTTCAATACTTATGAAAAACATCGCAGAATTGGATTATAAGGAAAAGATTATGGATACAATGGAAAAATTTTATTCGGATGGAATAAGGCTTGCCGAAAAACAGGATAAGGACGGAGCCGAGTTTGACAGCCGTCTTACCGAAATCTTTTGTAGGGCAGTGTCTCTTTACGATAAGCAGGCTAAAGCCTTGGCAAACGATTTTGCAGACTATTGGCTTTCGGCCTATTCTGCAGGAAGGCAAAAAAAAGAAGAAGCAGTTGAATGGTTCTATAAAATATTTTCTCTTATTGCAGGTAATTTTGAAAAGGACATGGACTTTCCTCAAGAAGATTGGGAGCAAATAAATTTAATTATTTCTTCCGAGGCTGAAAGTTTAGACATGGATCTTTTAAATTCGATAATGACGGTAATTGTCGAACGCAAAAAAATATAAACCTTTGAGCGGGAAACGAATGCTTTCGTTTGAAGATTTTAATTTTAAAGAATATGACTCATGCACTCTCTGCCCGAAAAATTGCAGGGTAAACCGCAACAAGGGAGAAAAGGGCTTTTGCCGCGAAACAAGGGAGCTTCGCCTTGCATGGGCAGGCCTCCACTTCGGGGAAGAGCCGCCTATCACGGGAACAGGAGGCTCAGGGACAATCTTTGTTACGGGCTGCAACCTCCGCTGTTCCTTTTGCCAAAACTATCAGATATCCCAAGAAGGCATGGGAAGGGCCGTAAGCCTTGAAGAATTTGTCTCCTTGTGTTTTCTACTTGAAAAAGGGGGAGCCGAAAACATAAACATCGTTACGGGAAGCCACGCAATCCCTGCAATAGCCCGCGGCTTAAAAGAAGCAAAACTGTGGGGCTTAAAAATTCCTGTAGTTTGGAATTCTTCCGCCTATGAAACCGAAGAAGCTATAAACCTTCTTTCGGACTGCGTTGACGGCTGGCTCCCCGACTTAAAAACATTGAACCCGCAAGTCTCTTCTCAAATTTTTTATGCGCCCGACTATCCCGAAACGGCAACAAGGGCCGTCTTAAAAATGGCGGAAATCTCCCCCTTAAAAATTGAAACGGAGGATGAAGAAAAATACCCCTTCGGAAAACTATATTCGGGCGTAATAGTCCGTCACCTCGCCCTCCCATCCCGAATGGCGGACTCAAGGGCGGTCTTAAGATGGTTTGCAAAAAACTTGCGGGGCAGGGCACTCATCTCGGTGATGACCCAATACACTCCGGTTAAAAGGATCGGAGGAATAAAAAGCGCTTTGCCCTTTGAAAACCGAATGCTAAGCCCGGAAGAAGACGAGGACTTAAAAGAGCTTCTTTTAAAGCTAAAAATAGATGAAGGCTTTTACCAAGAGCTTGTCGCCTCCGATGACTGGCTTCCCGATTTTAACCGGGTACAAACCTTTTCGTCGGAACTTTCAAAACCGCTTTGGCATTGGAGAAATTTGACTTAATTTTATACATATAGAATAAGGGTCCTTATATATTGACAAATACTAAATTTTAAGTCATAATTAACCTCATTATATTTTAAGGTACAGGAGTTATCATGAAAACACAAAAAAAATTATTTGTTTTGGCAGCTTTTATTCTTGCTGCATCTATGGTTTTCGCTCAAACATCAATGACCTCACACAGCACTCAGGGGCTTTTCGGAACTGATGTTGACGATTTTATGAATGTAAATGAATGGCAAAACGTACAGCCTAAAAACATCTTCGGTTTTTTGGGCTACGGAGCCGAAGGTGATGAAGACATAAACCTTGGTATTGCCCATCAGTTTAAGGCCCTCTATTTAGGCACCTACTTTGAAGGTAAGATTCCAGGCTGGAGTAAGACAACGGCAGCAAACACAACAACCACAGAAACAGACCCGACAATTGCAAATAAAACTACTACCGGTAAGTTACTTTTCGGTTTTGGCAATATCGGTGTCTTGGCTGACACAAGTTTTACCCCTAAAGCCGGCAATCAAGAGACATGGAATTCCGACACAAAGACAAAAACAACCACTAACAAATTTAACTTAAAGATTAATTTAACAGCGGGTATAAACTTAAACGCAAATAATAAGATCTTTAAGATTTCTCCAAGAATCGGTCTTGATTCTGAGGCAGATAAAACACAAACCATTACAGACGGAAAACTCACAAACTTGGCTGATGACAGCCGTCATGACCTTAAGATAGGGTCAGGATTTTATCATGACTTTTCAAAAAAAGATGCTGTAACCCAAACCATAATAGCCGATTTGGATACTTCTTGGAGAATATATCCCAAAAAAACAGCTGCAACTGCAAGCAGTACAACCTCAACCTACGGAAGAATGTATAACAAAATTATACTTACGCCCGCGTGGCAGATAGCCTATGAGCCTGAAGGTAAATTTGCAGTCAAAGCAGTAGCCGGTTTAGAGACAACACTTACATTTGATAGAAATTATGATTACAAATTGAACTCTGACACAGGCAAAGCATATAATGGAACTAGAAAATACACAAACACATTAAATTTTAGCCCCATTCTAATGGCAGGTTTTACCTATATGCCCATTTCAAAGCTGAGATTTAACCTCGGCATGTCTTTTAAGCCTTCTACTTTTGAATGGAAATCAACAAAAACGCAGACACGTAATACAGCAACAGGCGAGGTAACAAAAACAGTAACGGCAAATGACTTAAAATTCGCTACTTCTGATGGAACTTTTACCTCCAGCTCAGGCTTTACTTGGTTTATAACAGAGAATGTAACCTTGGACGCAAACTGGAACATCATTCAAAATTTACTTAATAACACATTTAAAACACAATTAACTGAAGGTGACGGAAAATCAATTTTAGACACAGTGAACAAGCTCGTTGTTCATAATATAGGTTTCGCAGTATCGGTTAAGTTCTAAAAAAATTAAAATCTACTTTAAATAAAACCTGTTAGTGCCCTAAAAGCATTAGCAGGTTTTTTTATATTTTATAAAACCTTGAATTTTAATCGGTTTATGAGTATAATCAATCCGGCAAGTTTAAGGAGCCCGTCATGAATAACGAAATAGAAACAATCGTAAAAAATTGCAGAAACTTTTTTGAGACAAATCAAACAAAAAGCTACGAGTTTAGGCTTTCCCAATTATTAAAGCTGCAAGAGGTCTTGGACAAAAATAAAAAAGAACTTTTAAATGCCCTTTATTCCGATTTACATAAAACTACAATGGAAGGCTTCTTTTCGGAATTTGCCATCGTTCGGGGAGAACTTAAATTTGCAATCAAGCACCTAAAAAAATGGATGAGGCCTAAAAGGGTTCCGACCTCGATTGCGCATTTTAAAAGCTCAAGCAGGATAATGTATGAGCCCTTCGGCACCGTCCTCATCATGTCGCCTTGGAACTATCCTTTAAACTTAACCCTAGCACCATTGGTAGGCTCCATTGCTGCAGGAAACTGTTCCGTTGTAAAACCTTCAAACTATTCGCCTGCAACTTCCGCTCTTTTAAAAAAAATTATCTCCGAAAACTTTCCGCCAGAGTACATATCGGTAATTACCGGAGGCAGGGAAGAAAACTCAAAGCTCTTGGAGCAGCGTTTTGACTACATCTTTTTTACAGGCGGAACAACCGTCGGTAAGCTCGTCATGGAAGCGGCCTCAAAATATGTAACCCCAATAACCTTGGAGCTCGGCGGAAAATCTCCCTGCGTGGTCGAAAAATCGGCAAACTTAAAAGTAGCCGCACGCCGCATAGCCTTCGGAAAATACCTTAACGCCGGGCAAACCTGCGTCGCCCCCGATTATCTTTTAATCCAAGATGAGGTAAAAGAAAAATTTATCGAAGAGTTAAAAGCGGCCTTAAAAGAATTTTTTCCCACGGAAACCTATTTGGATATGCACCTTCCCCACATCGTAAACGAAAAACATTTTGACCGCCTCATGGGCTTGATTGAGGGAGAAAAAATAATAATCGGCGGCACGGGAGAAAAAAACAGAAAATTTATTGAGCCCACGGTTTTGGATAATATCACCTTCGATTCCAAAATAATGCAGGAAGAAATTTTCGGCCCCCTCCTTCCCGTGATAAGTTTTAAGACAATGGATGAAGCAATTAAACTGATTAAGTCCCGCGAAAAGCCCTTGGCCTCTTATCTTTTTACAACCGATGCAAATATCGAAAAAAAATTCCTCAATGAGGTTTCCTTCGGAGGCGGCTGCATAAACGATACTATCGTCCACCTCGCAAGCGATCATCTTCCCTTCGGCGGAGTGGGCTTTAGCGGCATGGGAAAATATCACGGCGATGAAAGTTTTAAGGTTTTCAGCAATGCAAAAAGCATCTTAAAAAAATCCAACCTCATCGACATTAAGCTCCGCTACCATCCATATTCGGAAAAAAAATTAAACATAATCGACAGGATGATGTAGAGCCGGAGGTTTTAAGATATGGAAGATAAACTTTTATTAAACGGCTTAAAAGAATTAAACTTAAACGCCCCAAACCTGCCGAACTTAGGCGAAGCCTCTCTTAACGAATTAGATGAACTTTTAATCCTTTACATGAGGGAGCTTAAAATGTTTAATGCCTCCTTTAATTTGGTAAAGGTAAAAGACGACAAGGAATTGATTATCTCCCATATTTTGGATTCCCTATCGGCTTGGAGTTTTTTTTATGATGAAATTATGCGCTATAATCAAGCCCCTGTTATGCAAAAAGAATTTTACATAGCCGATGCAGGAACAGGAGCCGGTTTCCCCGGCATTCCCCTTGCAATTCTTTTTAAAACATTGGGACTTCAATGCGTAAATTTCAATTTAATTGAAAGGATGCAAAAGCGCTGCACTTTTTTAGAAAACGTCAAGGCTGTTCTCCAATTAAAGAATACCGAGATTATCGAAAGCGAAGCCGAAAAAGCTCCGCAGGCCAAATTCGATATTGTAACATGCAGGGCCTTCCGCACCTTGGATAAGCACATTCTAAATACCCTGCTCTCTCTTGCAAGACCTAAAGGTAAATTGTTTTTATACAAGGCCACGGAAGAAAAAATCAATGAAGAAACGGAGCTTATCAAAAAAGAAAATCTAAATTATAAAATAGAAGATCTCCATGTTCCTTTTTTGAAGAGGGAGCGCCGGCTCCTCATAATCGAAAAAGCTTAAGTTTAAGGCTTTTCATTAATCTAAAACTCTTTTCTTAATCCAAGCTTTTTAATTCTACCGAGACCTCAAAGCCCTTTTCTTTCTTTGTAATTTCGGCAAGGGCATAGCGGCCTTCCATCAAGGCACCGGGATTTACCAAAACAGTCTCTCCGATTTTATCGGCTGCAAAGGACTCGTGGATATGGCCCGACACAACCAAAAGCGGTTTATGTTTTTCGATTAAAGCCGTAATCCCCTTTGAACCCACATGCACCATGGGAGCCACCTTATCGACCTTTGCCCCATGCGGAGGATTATGACAGACCAAAACCAAGTTACCGGCTTCGGTAATATTTGCCTTTTCAAAGGCATCGGTCAGATCTTTTACAAGTTCTTCATCGGTTCTTTCGTAGGGGGTCATGCCTGTAAATTTACTTCCGCCCCCGGAACCTGCAAGGATGAGCCCTTCAAATTTTTTTACCTCACCAGTAATTGAAATACCGGCCTCTTTTAACTTTTCTTCAAACCGAGGTTCATCGCAATTCCCCAACACGGCAAAAATATTTTTATGAATCTTTAAAAGCTCGTTTAAAAAAGGCGCCCCCGTTTCAATCTTTTTAAAGGCTGCAAAGTCTCCTCCAAAAATAATGGCATCAACCCCGTCGGCAATCGGTTTTATCCTTTTTAGTTTTTCAATATCCCCATGTCCATCCGAAATAATCAATAATTTCATAAGTATTAAAGCCTCCTAGCCCCATTATACATTATTTTGGGGAAATGGTATATGGGAAGGAAAGGACGGTTTAGGATGCTATCCAGCTGACGCGGCCCCTAATAATATCCATACCGTTTTTTAGCCAAAAAATTTTCGAGCCGCTAAAGCGGCTGACACAGTGCAGTTTCATCTTTGCTTCAAAAAATGTACTGCACCGCATCTACGCATTTGTGCTTTGGCAGGTGCGCCGTTACGGGCGGCTTACGCTGCGCCCTCCACTGCTTACCCGCCTACGCACAAATGCGTGAACTCAAGGGCACCAAGCCAGGCGGAAGCCAAGATTGAAGTTCCTGAAGACAGGACTGAAGTAGTTCCGCGCGCCTACAGTGCAGCGCCTCGCGATGCTGCTCCAGCCGCCGCCGCGTAGAACACGGTCAGAGCCTGACGCGGCCCCTTGAGGATCGGTAACAATACCGCCTTGCATATAAGCAGCATCGTTTGATGCAGGGTCATCCTTATACCAATCAAAACACCATTCCCAGACATTCCCGCTCATATCGTGTAAACCGAGTGCATTCGCTCTCCTTTTTCCTACAGGATGAGTTTTGCTTCCTGAATTACCACTATACCACGCAACCGCTCCTGTTTCCGCAGCATCATTCCAGTCAGCTTTGGCTCCGCTTGCACTGTTTAATTTGGTCAGCCATACATCGCCGTATTGTGCCGCATTTGTTTTATCGCTTCCCTGCCAGCGGGCCGCATATTCCCACTCAGCTTCAGTCGGAAGTCTAAAGCCTTTTTTACTCATATCGGCATAGGCGGCATCACAATCAGCTGTTGCCGTCGCATCTTTTAATACAACCGTATGATTGTCCTTTTTGCGGTAGACGCATTCGCCTATTCCTTTTTCTTTTTCCGTATACGCATTACACCACACAATACAGTCCCGCCAACTTATAGTCGTTACAGGCTCATCGTCAGTTCCGCTTCCGTCTTTACCTTTTACTCCCGGATTGGCAAATGTATATCCATGACCAGTCGCCCAGTCGTAAACTTCTTTCCACAGTTTGTATGTTACCTCCGTCTTGCCGAGCTTGTAGGGGCTTAATTTTACCTTACGGCCGTCAATAAATACGCCTTTCCACCAATCTTCACTTCCGTGTAAGGCGTAGTCAGGGGCAGCTCCTACGATGCCGTTTGCAGGAGGGATTATTTTTACAAAGTCCCCTGCGTCTTCAAAGGAACCTACATCGGAACTTTGAGAATTCCAATCTCCGGTCCCTTCACTCCCCGAATCCTTGTCCAGCATGTTTTTAAAAAACGGGTTTTTACAAGCAGAAACCGATACAAAAAGTATCATCAAAAATAAAACAAAATTTTTTTTCATATTCTAATTCCTCCGCTGATTCCTATCGCCCAGATTACGGGATAGCCGCCTCTTAGATAGGGTTCGATAAAAAAGTTATTTATTGTAAAGCGGTAACCGAATGCGGCTTCGCCGAGGGCATACATAAAAAGTTTTGAAGGCTCTCTTTCTTTTAGGCCGAAAACGGCACCGCCTTCCAATTGGATAAAAAAGCCAGAATCCCGTTCTTTTATCTTTGAAAAATCATAAAAGTTCCAACGGAATAAGAGGGCGGCATCAAAAATATGGTGTTTTTTAAAGTCATTGGAATAAAGGGCCTTTGCTCCCAAGGATAAGTGCCCTATTTTGAGTTTTAAAGGAAGCATAAAAAGGGTGTAAAGCCCCGCCCCCATCGCATAACCGTCAGGCGAATTCATATTTGCCTCGGCCAAGAGTCCTAAGGACCAGTTAAAAGTTTTTTTATCCCTATCGGCAAGGGAGATTCCCATTGAAGGTTTTTCAGGCGGTTCAGCCGGTTGAACATGGTCAGCCGAAACCTCACTCTCTTTTTCCTTAGATGCTTTTTTAGGTTCTATTTTTTTGGGTTCCGCCTTTTTAGGTACTTCCTTCCTAGGCGTTTTTATAGGTACAACCCTTTTAGGTTCTTCCTTTTTAAGTTCTTTTTTAGGTTCCGTGTTTTCGGTCTCTTGTTTAGGCTTTTCAAGCTCGGCAGTTTCCGTTTTAGAAAGCTCCGCCTGTGCTTTAGCAGGCTGTCCCAAAGGGACTTTTAGTTTTTGATACACCGCAAGTGTTCCCGCACCTACCAGCCCCAAAAAAATGAGAATCAATACACCTAGCTTCCGATAATTTTTCTCCATAAAGTATATTATAGCACATAAATGAAAAAATTGTCAAATCAAAAATTCGGCATAATTACACATTACCCATTAGAAATTACCAATTAATTAATCGCTTCTACTTCTTCTTTGGAAAGACCCGATATTGTACAAATTTCGGCAATCGGGTAATTATGCATACGCATCAGCTTTGCCGTTTCAATAGCTTTTTGGTATGTACCGTCAGAAAAGCCTTGTTCAATTCCTTGTTGTATGCCAATTTTTAGGCTTTCTTCTCTTTGTACTGCAATGTCTGTATCATAATCATATTCGGCTACCAGCATATTGATTACCTCTCTTTTGCAAATATACGGGTATCTACTGCGTTCCTTCGCAAAAAACAGTCCTCGACGTGCAAAAAGCACGCCTGCGGGTGTTTTTTGTTTGTGCCTTGTATCTACCTCGTCTATTTGCAAAAGTCATTTTAGTACCGCCACGGATGGCGGAGGTTTTAGCGTCACGATGTTTTGAGCTTTGCTCAAAACTCGAAGTCAAGGAATGTACACGGAAGTATATTCCCTGACTGGGCATATTCTCGTTTATAGTGGATTGATGTTCTGCAAGCACAATTATTTTACCATCGACGAGGCAGGAAACATCATTGATTATGTTCATATACATAACATTATCGAGTCTTATATTTTCTACCGGAGACGAAAGCGGAAGGTTCGTACCGTACAAAGCGTTGTAAAAAGATAAGAAATTTTCTTTCGCTTTTTTGTCTTCACTGAACAAATCGACAAACACTGAGTCTTTATATCTTCTGTTTGACGTACTCATAACTATGCCCTCTCTTGATTGTATTATACCACAACTTCGGCAATTTTGTAAGGGCAGTTTTTTATTTAACCACAACGCCCGCAGAGAGCGCAAAGGAATTTGAGGGTAGCTTTGTTAAGATATTCTTTAATTTTCTCTTTGCGAAGTTGAGCGAAGCTCAACGCTTTGCGGCCTTGGCGGTTTTTTTAATTTAACCCCTTAGCCTATTCATCCTTCATGCTTTTTTCAATTTGTTTTACATAGTCTTCGCCCCAGTAATCGCAGAGGATTGCGTAGGCTTCGGCTTGGAGGGAGGGGATAACACGTTCCAGATGGCGGATGTTCATGCGGGCGTGATTACGGCATAGACCTTCCAAAGCAGTAATTAACTCAGCGGAACGAGGAATGTTTAGGGGGTGTTCTTCAAGATAAGAAAAAATCACGGTAAAAACGGAAGCGGCGGTACAGGCTTTTTCCCAGCGGTCGAGGCTTGATATTTCGGTACTGGATGTAATGCCGGTACCGATATGATAAGTATATACCGTATCTTCAATACCGCAATAAGAGCGGGCATACAGCAAAATAAAAAAATAGATGAGGAATGTTTCGGTCATCGTGCAAAAGGTATGGGGAATATCGGCAAAGGCGGATTTTACTATAGATGAGCGGAAAAGCTTTGTACATAAAAGGCCGGAATGATTCTTATCAAGCAAAAAAGAAGAAAGTTTCCTAAACATTATTACGAGCAGCGCGGCTGCCAATATTGCGGCTATGATGAGCGCCGCAGCTCCCTTAACTGTGAAGGCTTTTGCCTTCTTCTTGTTTTTGTTTGTTTTAAACTTTGTCATAAGTTCCTCCTGCCAAAGTTAATTTTTAATTTAACTGCCGGCGGAGCCTTTGTCTTTCATTACGGTATAGTATAGCATGTTTCCACACAAATATCAACCGTTTGAATGGTTCAAAACCAATTTAAAATAACCGATAACACAAGGGCCGAATGAACTGTCGGCTGTCCCCAAATGGGACAGCCTTTTAATTCGGTAAATAAATTCATCTATAGATATTTTTTTCATTCGCCCGCCTCGATAAGCTCATGTTCTACCCATTTTCCGGCGTTCAGAGCTTCAATTCCGCGGCGTAAGTGAGCCATGTTACTTTCACTGTAGAATGGATCTGTTGATATTTCAAACGGTATTTTTTGTTTCCTAACCGCCGCTTTTGCAAACACGCAAAATGCTGTTGTCATTGTCATTCCAATATCGGAACAAAAGGCTTCAAACTGGTTTTTTAAGTCCTCATCTATGCGGATATTTATGTTTGTCTGTGCCATAGTAGTAACTCCTTTTTGTATATTATAAATAAATATATTGGCAATGTCAACTTTTTCGATTCGACATGTCATTGCATTTCCTCTGTCAATGTAAAATTTTATATTGACATCAAATATACAAGCATATATAATTATGGATACAACCCAATTACAATACCAAATCATGAACCAATCAACAAAATCTAAAGAAACAAGATTAAGATAAATTTTGTTCACGCACAAATTTACCCAAAAACCTTCTTTATTGCCGAGCTTAAATCTTCTGCCTTAAAAAGCTGTGAGGTATTTATATCTCCCGTCTCGGAATCGGAAGGAGGCGGCGACACTACCTTTGTAAAGCCCATGCTTTGGGCGGTTTTGATTCTTTGCTTTAATTTTTTCACGCTTCGGATTTCTCCTGCGAGGCTGAGCTCGCCTATATAAGCCCCTTCTTTTTGTGCAGGAATATTTGCACGGGCGGAATAAAGAGCAAGTGCTATGGCGAGGTCGGCGGCGGGTTCTTTAAGCCTTATACCTCCTGCAACGTTTACGTAAATATCCTGATCCGAAAATTGTAAGCCTATTCTTTTTTCCAAAACGGCAGCGATGCGGCTGACTCGGGCAGAATCTATTTTGTCGGAAAAAACTCTTGTAACCGCACCCTTGGCAGGAACCGTAAGGGCCTGTATTTCTACCATAAAAACACGGCTCCCCTCGCAGACGGGAACGGCAGCGGAACCCGCAGGCAGAGCCCCGTTCCGATTGGTAATAAATAATGAAGAGGGGTCATCTATGGCTTTTAACCCGCTTTCATCCATCGAGAAAATTCCAAGCTCATCTACTGAACCGAAACGGTTTTTTAATGCACGCAAAAAGCGTACATCGTCTTCAGTTCTTTCAAAAGAAATAACGGTATCGACTAAGTGTTCAAGCACCTTGGGGCCCGCTATGTTTCCGTCCTTGGTTACATGGGCAGTTAAAAACAAAACGCTGTCTCTCTCCTTAACCCAAGACACAAGCTCGTGAGCGCATAGCTTTAACTGATTGACCGTACCGGGAACAGCTCCTGCATCTGCGGAGTACATGGTTTGAATTGAATCGATTATAACAAAAACGGGATTTACCTTGTTTAAAACCCTCTCTACATCTTCCAACCTGCAAGTGCATAAAAGCTCGATATTTTTTAAAGGAAGATTCAGCCTGTCGGCTCTGGAACGGATCTGACCGCCCGACTCTTCTCCCGAAACATACAGAACTTTTTTTACCGAACCCGAAGAAGCGGCTGAGGCGGTCTGTAAGAGAAGGGTCGATTTTCCTATGCCCGGCTCTCCTCCGATTAAAATTGCAGAACGCTTTACGGCTCCTCCTCCCAGCACCCTGTCAAATTCTGCAATCCCCGTAGAAAGGCGGACGGCATCATTTGCTTCAATAGCATCAAGAGGAACGGAGTGAGCTTCTTTTACAAATTTTTCTGCAAGGTTCCTTTCGGCTGCGGAATAATTTTCATTGATTGTAACTTCTTCAAATGTATTCCACTCGCCGCATTCGGGACAGCGCCCCAGCCATTTGGCTTGAGTATAACCGCAATTAGAACAGCGGTGTGCAAGGTTTCCTGTTTTCTTTTTTGCCATAAAGTTTCCTATTTTTTAAATTACAGTCTTCGCATTTATGCTCACAAATTGGGCTCATATTATTTTCCAATCTTTGATAGTTCTTTTTTCTTCGTCAAAGCTTGCACCAATAAGAATAATTTGTTTACCGCTTCCCGAATACTTATTCTCATAGTTTTTCTCTTTGATTTGCTTAAGAGCGTTTTCTTCGTTTGCATTTGATGTAAGTTTAAACTCAAAGATATAAACCTTGTCTTTTAATTCTACAATACAATCAGCCCTTCCCGTTGCACAATATACTTCCGTGTGTACAAACTGATTCATCAAAGCGAATATAAGATAGACAGCTGTCTGATAGTTTTGCTCACGCAGGGCTAAATCTTTTTCGGTTAAGTTATCATAAGGAATTCCCGATATTATGCCCTTCATCTTTTCCATAAATAAATCTACATTCCCTTCTCTTACAGCCTTGGTAAATTCCATAACGGAAAAACCTGTCTTATCGTAAGTGATCGAAGTATAGGCAGGAAGTAAATTATGTAAAAAGCCGTAGCGCACCTCATCATTGGGGAAGCCTAAGCGGTAAAGTTCAAATTCCTTATCATAATCTTTAATCGTAAGATATCCCGATTGAAACAAGATCGGTAAGGGGTTTACGGCCTCCGCCCTATAGGTCTCCAAACCTGCCTCATTCATTTTTACGTTTCCGTCGAGGTCGGGAATATTGTAATAAGCCCTTTTTAAGTAGTCCACCAAAAAAGTCGGAGTGCCTGTTGCAAACCAATAGTCTCTCATTCTTCCGTCGGCACAAACATTTAACAAGCTAAAAGGATTGTACATATTTTTTCCGTTCTCGGAAAATTTATAACCGTCATATCTTTGCTTTAAATTTATAAGAGCTTCTTCATAGCTTATGTCATTTTTTTCTGCAAGAGATTTAATTTCAGGTTCAAACCCGGCTTCAAGTTCTTCTTGCGAAATACCGCAGATTGCCGAATAATCGGACAATAGGCTTAAATCCCTCAAATTGTTTAAATCGCTGAATATTCTGACCTTACTGAATTTTGTAACTCCGGTTAAAAAAGCAAAACGGAGATACTGATCTGCACTTTTGATAACTCCAAAAAAGCCTTTAAGTATTGTGCGGTATGTTTCGTTTAAGGCTTCATCCTTCCACATGGTTTGAAGCAAGGGTTTATCGTATTCATCGATTAACACAACTACCTGTTTACCTGTTTTTTCGTAGGCTCGGCGGATAAGACCGGCAAAACGGCTTGAAAAGGAGGTCTCCGCAGTTTCGGTTCCATATTCTTTTTCCCATAAAGAAAGATGAGTGTTTAAAATGGTTTCAAGGCTTTTGATATCCATATAGCTTTCGGCGTTAAAATCCAAGTAGAATACGGGATATTTCTGCCAAATCTCTCTTTTGTCCTTTTCGGTTTCTTCCAGTTTCTCAATCGCTAAACCCTTAAAAAGCTCTTTTTGACCGAGAAAATAAGCCTTAAATGTTGAAAGCAAAAGGCTCTTCCCAAAGCGGCGCGGGCGGCTTAAAAAGTGAACTTTACTGCTGTCAACCAGCTTCCAAATAAATTCGGTTTTATCGATATAGATAAAATCTTTTAAACGTAAATCTTCAAAACTTTGAACGCCTATGGGCATCTTTCGTATCGTACTCATAGATAAATTATATCAGAAAAAAAAGAAATTTACAACATAAAGAAAGTTTGAAAATTTATTTAAATAAAATAACTTCTCCTCGTTTATAACTTATAAGAACCGGCTGTGAAGACAAAAAGGGATAGCCTAAAAGTCCATCATAACTCTCAGGTCTTTTTCTTAAATGAGAAATATCCGAAAAAGAAGTCCTTAAATTTTTATATACATTTTTACCAACTATTAGCTTTTTTAATTCTCCTGTATATATTTCTTTTTTAATGCCTGCGGCTCCTCCAAGCACATCTTTTTGTTTATTTTGCAAAAGATACTCCAAATCATTAAAATAAGTGCTGTCTATCAGGTTCGTCTCTGCTCCGGTATCTATACCCATTTGATATGTTTTATTTCCGATTAAAACTTCAATCATAGGAATATGACTTATCATTTTACAAGGAAGTTTAGAATTCGTTTTTAACCTATTATTTTTTATAAAATCATCAATATGCTCAGGATTAATGAGTACTAAAGTTTTTTTTGAATAATCTAAAAATATATCATACTCCTTTAGCATATCGTATCCGATTAATCCATATATGCCGTCCGTTTTTAATGACTTTTCAAGATTGCTCATATCAAGAGTTAGTATTTTTTGATTTTTTATTTTGTTGCCGGCAAATTCCAATTCTGTTACCGCAGCTATATCCATATTAGAAATTGAAGTATTGCCGGTAACATCTTGTAAGCTGCCTAATTTTTTTTGGCTTTTATCCAAACCTTCAACATATTTTGAATTCAAAATAGAAAACGGAGCTCCGCTATCCAAGAAAAATAATCGAGTTTCACCGTTCAGAAATACTTCAACAAGAGGAATATTTCCTGCAAGAATTATTGGAACGGATATAATATTATTTTTATTATATTCGATTTTTCTTTCCTCCGGTGATAAGGTTTTTACCTTTATTTTTATAAGTTCAGCTCCGGTAAGTAAATTATCTTTATTAAAAATAAAGACGGAATCTTTTTTCCCCACTTGTGAATATTCAATCGAATATTCTAAAATCAATTTATCGGCTTCAACTCGGCTTTCTTTTTTATGATATGAAACTATCGAACCTACTGCCGATACTAATTGCTGAAATATAGTCTTTGCCAAATTACCGCTATGTCCTGCAACTGAAAAATCTTCAGATAAATAAGGCAGTATCTTAGTTAAAGATTTTTCATTGCAGCAATCCATTACTCTTTGTACAATTTTTTCACATTCAGCTTCATTTTGTGCAAATATGCCGTTAAAAGGGCATAAAAATATTAAGAAAAAGCTTAATATTTTAATTAATTTACATTGATTTAATTTCATTTTCATACTCCTCTAAAATATAAAATTTATTCTGAATCATTTTTTTTATCAATTTTAATTACCGAAATAATTTTTCTTTCTTTTATTTTATCAGGTAAATCTTTAATGTCATAACCAGTTATTTCTCCATTGCCGTTTATCATGTAAACTCTAGGTTTAGAGCCGGCTGTTTTAAAAGATTTTTTTTCGGAGGTTGCAAAAAGAAAGCTTACACTCAATACTAATAGACAAGAAAAAACCGTGATAATCTTAGACTTCTTTTTTATTCTCATAATAGATAAAATTCTCTTCTCTATTAAACTTTTATTAAAAAAATTACAAACAGGTATAAATGAGCTCTTTATTTCTTCCATTCTAATTAAAGCATTGGCGTATTCTTTTTTTGATTTCCTGCCGAAATATTTGATAACTGCTTCATCGCAAGATAATTCAATATCTCGGGAAAGCAAAATATATAAAATCCAGACAAATGGATTAAACCAATGAACGGCAACTGAAATTGTTGCAATTATTTTTATAGCGGAATCAAAATTTTTAATATGTACATACTCATGATATGCGATATATCGGATATCTTTATCATTGATTAAGTTATAATGTTCAGGGATAATTATAACAGGATTAAAAAGTCCATATGTCAGCGGTATGTCTATTTTATCGGATATTAGTATTTTAATTTTTCTTCGTAAAGTATCAAAATTAAGTATAGCTTCAGTCTCTTTCTGAGACAGACTCATAGATGATCTTGATTTAATTATAAAACGAAGATATGAATGTAAAAAAAATAAGGCACAAATAAGAGAACCCGCAATCCAAACCCAAATAAACCACGGCGGTAAGTTTTTAAAAAAAGGAAAAATCGATTCTTTTTCATAAAGCAGCATTTTTAAATCCGAAATACTTAAAACTGAATCATTTTGAACTAAAAGACTAAGAGGTGAAAATACATTTTTATTAAAATTAAAAATAGAATAAATGCTCAACCTAAAAGGAATTGAAAAAGGTAATAAAAGATGAATAATGCTTATAAACCATAAAACTACAAAGGTTCTTTTAGGAATTTTATCCAACATAAATAACCGAATGAGCATAATAACAAAGATTAAAAAAATACCGGTTATGCTTTTTTCCATTAAATTCATATTAATCCTCATCTTCAAAATCTTTAACTATTTGCCGCAATTTATTTATTTGAGCCTTCGACAGTTTTTTTCGGCCCAAAAGTGCCGAAAAAAGTAAATCTGCAGATCCGTCATAAATTTTGTCTATTAAATTTTTTGTCTCAACTTCTTGAACTTTTTGTTTTGAAATCAGAGCCTTACACATAAAATTAGGCTCAACACGCTCAATTGCACCCTTTTTAATACAGCGGTTTATCAAGGTATAGGTAGTATTCACATTCCATCCAATTTCTTCATTCAATATCATAGAAATTTGTTTTGCAGTCATCGCTCCCCTATCCCAAAGAATATTCATCACTTTTAATTCAGAATCAAACAGTTTTATTTCCATATACTACTCCGGTAGTTTCAGTTTATTTTAATAAAAATAATCAAACTTGTCAATACTACTACAGTAGTTTATATAAAAAAATCATATTTTTTTTATATATTTCAGTAAAACACTTGACTGATTTATTCAAGCGTGTTAGAATGAGTTAACTTATTTAAAAGATAAAAGTAAACGAGGGCAGCATGGAAAAAAACGTAAAAAAATTAAACCTTATAAATAACATCTTCTATTATTTGGGTATCTGGTTAAAAACCTTCCCGGCAGGTATCGTCTTTATACTTATTTCTATACCTATCCGCATTTTTATGATTTACCAAACCATCCTTATTCCGAAAGCCATTATACTGGGTATTGAAACGGGGGCAGAAGCTAAGGAAGTTTTACTTTCCATATTGACGGCAGGACTCTTGATAACTGCCTGTAAAGTTATCTTACAGGTACTTGAAACAAAACTGATGGCCCTAGGTTCCCGTCCCTTATTCTATATTTATTCGGTACCTGTAAATAGAAAAATCTTTGAACTTAATTACCAAACCCTAATTTCTCCCGAAATGCAGACAAAGATAACCAAGGTAAAAAACATAGTTATGACGGGAAGCTCAGGCGGGCCCTTTCATTTTTTTGGGCTCAACCTATCCTTTCTTTTAACTGCAATTGCCGGAGCCTTTTTCTTTAGCTCAGGTATCATAAGCATCGACTTAATTCTTCTATTTATAGTTTTGGCTTCAGGGACCGTGAATTTATTGTATGGAATATACACAGGAAAATACACTCACAAAAATATGGAAGAACGCGGTGATGATGAAAAAAAAGAAGGATACATTCTTACAACCGCAGAAGACAGACGTTTTGCAAAAGACATACGCCTTTATAAGATGAAGGATTGGCTGATTGAAAATTTTGAGCACTATCACAGGCGGGTAAAAAAATTTTTAAAAGCAGAATCCAATGTTCAGGCAGGAGGAAAAATCTTAAACGCCTTAATGATTTTTATAAGAGATATTTTTGCATACATTTACCTAATTTACCAATTAAATGCAGGAACCATTGCCGTTTCTCAATTTGTTTTTCTTATCGGCTTGGTCATGGAATTTTCAAAATGGATGGACGCTATTGTTCTTCAAATAAGCAACTTAATTATATTTAACAGCGAATTAAGTCAAATAAGAATTTTTTTAAACACACCTGAAGAAAAAAAAGAAGGAGATTTGACCGCAAACGATACTGCCGAAAAGCCATCGATCGAATTCCAAAATCTTTCCTTTAGGTACTCGGAAAATGCTTCATGGATTTTTAAAGACTTTAATTTAAAAATTAGTCCGGGAGAAAAGTTAGCTCTGGTCGGAATCAATGGAGCAGGAAAAACAACCCTCATGCATCTTTTAATGGGGCTTTTAGAACCGACAGAGGGAAATATTTTAATTGACGGGAAAAAGAGTTCCGATTTTAAAAAGCAGGAATACTATAATTTATTTTCTCCGGTATTTCAGGATATAAATATTTTTCCTGAAAGTTTTGCAGCCAATGTTGCAGGAACGGAAAATATAAACGAAGAGAAACTACAAAATGCAGTTGCTTTAAGCGGTTTAAATGAAATGGTTTCAAATCTCCCCAAGGGCCTCGAAACTATTTTAGTAAAGGAAAGCAATGACGAAGCTGTCGATCTATCGGGCGGACAAAATCAAAGGATGCTTCTTGCAAGGGCTCTATACAAAAATGCAAAAATAAATATTTTGGACGAACCGACAGCTGCCTTAGATCCGATTGCAGAAAGTAAAATATATGAAGAGTATGACAAAATGAGTAAAGAAAAAACTTCTATTTTTATTTCACACAGATTAGCATCTACAAAATTTTGCGATCGAATTATTTTACTCGAACACGGGAAAATAATAGAAGAAGGTACTCATAATGAGCTTATGAAGCAAAACAAGACATATAAAAGAATGTATGATATTCAAAGTAAGTATTATAAAGAAAATAAAGGAGATGAAAATGAATAGGCTTAAAAGATTTTTTAGAATGTTTTCTTATTTTGAAAAAATAGAAAGAGGTTCAATGTGGAGTAATATCTTTTTTTATATTATAGAAGCCGTAAGGCCCTTGTGTCTCCTATATTTATCCAAGATAATAATTGAATCACTAATCAGCCAAAAATCAATAAATGAAGTTTTAAAATCAACTATTATTCTTTTAACCTCATTTATGCTTTTGTCGATAATTGCAGGAGTTTTAGAAAAACGATTTATGTACCACTTAAAATGTTTTTCTAAAAAGCATACTATGGAAAAAGCTCTTAAAGTTTTAAGATTAAATTTTGAACTTACGGAACAAAACGAATTTCAAAACGAGTTAAATGCGATTAAACAGTTTGAACGCTTTATAGTTTTTTCTAACAGCGATTTTATGAGAAAAACAGGAACCTGTGTGGGAGGTTTTATAGGAGCAGGGACTGCCCTATATTTCTTTATAGGTCTTTTTAACTCCCAAGGATTTATGGGGCTTTCCGCCACATTTATAAATTGCAGCTTTTTAATTCTTTTGATAGCATTTAATGTAATTTCTTTTTATTTATCAAAATATATTTATAAAAAATTTGGAGAACATATTTCAGGCGAAGTCAATAAAAATGCACGCTACCTAAAAACCTATATGAATTTAATTTACGATTATAGGACGGGAAAAGATATCAGATTATACGATAAAGGTTTAGCTGAAAAGTACACGGGAACCTATCTTGCAATGCAAAAAAGTTCTCATGATTTTATGGCAAAGTTTTTTTCGCGCACTATCGGAGCAAGCAAGCTCCTCGAAGGCTCTCTTTTACTTTTAATCTTTTTGTTTGTAGGTTTAAAAGCTATTTATGGTTCCATTGCAGTAAGCGAAGTATTTTTTTACATAGGAGCGATAAATATTTTTTCGGCACAAATATATGAAGCTGTTGACGGATTAACCACCCTTGTTCCTTCAGATAAGTCTCGCGAAAAACTATTAAACTTCCTCGGCATAGACGAAAAAAAGTATTCGGGAACTCTTTCGGTAAAAAAAGATGCACCCTTTATATTTGAATTAAAAGATTTAAGTTTTAAATATCCCGATCAAGACAAATATGCTCTTAAAAATATAAACCTAAAAATAGATGCGAATCAAAAACTTGCAATGGTCGGTAAAAACGGCTCAGGAAAAACAACCCTCATCAAATTACTTGTAAGACTTTACGAGCCGACTGAAGGCGAAATACTTTTAAACGGTGTAAACATAAAAGACTATGACTATGATGAGTACATAGATATTTTCTCGATAGTCTTTCAGGATTTTAAATTATTATCACTTAAATTAGGAGAAAATGTAGCGGCCTCAAGCACATACGATAAAGAAAAAGTTTCCGATTCCCTTTCAAAAACAGGTATGGAAGATTTTTATAAAAAGTACGGAAGCGAAGCATACCTTTATCAAAATTTTGAAACAGAAGGTATTGAGGCTTCAGGAGGCGAAGCTCAAAAAATTGCAATGGCCCGCGCAATTTATCACGGAGGAAAGATTTTTATCTTGGATGAACCGACGGCAGCCCTCGACCCTATTTCGGAAGCTGAAATTTATTCTCATTTTGATACTATAACTTCAAAAAATACTGCCATCTATATTTCGCACCGGCTTTCTTCATGTAAATTCTGTGACCAAATCGCAGTTATGGATGAAGGTAATCTTGTCCAATACGGAAATCATGATGAACTTGTTTCGGATACAACGGGAAAATACTACGAGCTTTGGAATGCACAGGCAAGGCACTATCAAGAGGAAGAAACTTATACGGTATAAATTCCAATAAGGCTATAAGTATTTTTAACCGATAAAATTTTCATTTATCAGATGTGTCTTTAAAAAATATTCTATCTCAATTCGTACACGGGATAAAAAATGCTTATCCAAGATTGTTTCGGACAAAGAATTATAATCAGGAAAATGAAGATATAGATATGGCATAGACAAAAGAAGTTCTTTTATTTCTTCATCGGAAGAATTCAGCTTCCCCGTAAAAATATTTTTAAGTTTAAGGAGTTTTTCTTTTTCGTAAGTTAAAAAATATTTAATTTCTTTTTCTTTGTTTTTATAATCAAAGGCAATAAAATTTATTTTATCATCATTTTTATTTACAAAAAAAGATTTTTCATAACTCGAATAAAAATCATCGATTATTTTTTTTGCCTCATTAAGGTTTATTTTTTTTGAATTTATTTCCAAACCTGATTGTCCTACATCAAAAAAATTTTCTTTAAAAGCAAAAAACTTTTTATAAAGTTCGGCATAATTTTTTAAGTTTGGAGAAGTAAAAACAGAAGCCTCGTCCTTTCCTTTTTCACAAATGAGTTTTTCAGGGAACAAAGATTCTCCCGAATACAGCCCTTTTATTTTAGAAAGATCCGAGAACAAATTTTTAACCTGATAACTCAGCTTTGAATGACTAAAGCCGCATCCCCACGAAAAATCCAATCCCGTATGAAAAATAGGAAGACCGCCAAAGGCTAATCGTTCGGCAACGGCTAAGGCCGAAAGCCCTACCGACCCCATGGCTTCAAGCCTTAAAGGTAAGATATTTTTTTTGTGTAACCCTGAAAAAAAAGAGCCGGCAAGACTGTCTTGAGCTGCATAATCGGTAAAGAAAAAGGCCTTATCTCCGTTTAACGTTGCAAGCAAAGAAGGATTAGCCGTAAGATCGGCAATGATGGGAATGCCCAAATCTGCAATACCGATAAAGGCCTTTTGAATCCAATATTGAGACTCAAGCAAAACAACAGCATCGGGCCTTATTTCGGGATAAAGTCCTGAAAGTGCAGCATCGACTGCAAGAACAAAAAGCCTATCCCTATCTTCTTTTATAAAAGCGATCGAAGAATCAAGGGAAGGACCCGCCCCTACCACAATAATAGGTTTTCTAACCGATTTTTCGATTAAAGAGCCGAAATGAGAATTTGTCTTTACAATAGAATAATAATTTTTAAAAAAATTGCGGGCATAATTTCTGCCGAATTGAATTAAGGTTAATCGGTTAATCCATATTTGCGAAATATATTGAGAAATAAAATCAAAGGCTTGGGAATAAAAGGCTTGATTTAAAGCAGCACCGCCCGAAAAATCAATCCTCACAACACGCCTGATCTTTTTTCCTTTAATAAAATTTTCAAGCCGGCTTAATAAAAGATTTATCGATTCTGTTCTTAAATACAAAAATCTAGTATCTTCTAAAATAGTTTTATCGATCTGTGATGTTGAAAGATTCATCAACTCTTCATCGGCTTCTAAACCGAGAAGAAAAGAATTGTGTGGAAGTTTTTCTAAAAGTTCTTTTAGCCCGTATCCTAAAACAGGCGATACACAAAGCACCAATGTTTCGCTTTGAATTACAATAGAAGATATTAATTGTAGAATATTTTTTTGCGGTGAGCGTTTTGAATATAAGAACTTACCCTTGTATAAAACCGAAAAACCTGAGTCAATCGGAATGAGCTCAGGTTTTTCATTATTTGTAATCATTATTATTTAAATAGGTTCCCAAAATTATCTTGGAATTTAGCATTGGTAAAAATATAATCCATAAAGGTTTTATGAGCAATCGGAAGAGGATAATTCATTCCCTGCATACTCATAATAGCTGCTATGTGATAATAGGGGAACCAAGCTCCTGCCTGATTTTGGTAATCCGTTTTAGTACGATCCATTGTGTAGCTGTCAATTTCTTTTTCTTCTGCAAGAGTTAAAACGGCAACCTCAGAACCGGCAAGAATAGGCTCGGAAATTTCTCCGCTCTTTAAAGCAAAGGCCTTTTTAAAAAAGGCTTCGTTTTTTGAAAGAGCTGCAAAAACACCCTGAGCCGGAAGAGGCGGAAGGGAGCTTGCGTTTCCGTAATTGATTCCAAAAAGATTTGAAGTCTCAACCGTTAAGGTTGTTTCTTTAAAATCTTCAGCAGCTTTTTCAAGCCCTAAAGCTTTTGCATTTTCCGCAAATTTATTTGCAGTTTGGAGCACATAATCTTCGAGCATTCCCTTTTCATTTCGATTCATGTAATTTCGAATATTTGAAATAAGAGACTCACTTTCAAAATCGGGAAGAGAAGGCTCTGCGTTACACCTTACAATTCCGAACATGCCGTTTTGCATAGAAACAACAGGGCTTAAATCTGAAGGCTTCAAAGCTAAAACAGCTTTAAGATGTTCGTTATCGGGGAAATATCTATTTATATCCGTTCGATAATTTGAAGTAATCTTTCCGCTTTCATCTGTCAAGGTTTTTGTTGCATTTAAAATAACGGCATCCTCAAAACTTACTTCTCCGCTTTTAAGAGAGGCAAGCATCTTCTTTGCTTCTTCTTCGGTGGGATAGCTTAACAAGGATAGATCATAGCTTGTAAAAAGATCGCTGTGTTCTTTTCCGTATTTTACGATTTCGGAAGAAGGATAGAGGCTCAAATTAAAAACGACATATTTAAAGCTTCTTTCTTTCTTTGCCATATCGACAATAAAATCGGTTTCGTTTGAAGATGTTTTAAGACCGTAGCTATTTCCATTTCCGAATAGGTCTTCAATATATCTGTTATCCTTAATATATTTTTCGATTTCTTTTCTATATGTAACTCTGGTAGTTTCGGGAGTCTGCCGGTACCTTGTTTCGGAATAAACTCCGTTTTCATCCAAATAATAGTTTATTAGATCCTTATTAACTCGGAACTGAGGAACACGGTATCCGGCATTTATAACCTCATCTTCCATAGCTACTTGCACAACGGCAGCTCTAAAAGCCAAATATGAGAGCTGCTGCCAGAAAAATTCCCTCATTTGAGCATCTTCCGGCTCGATTTTTTGCCTCTCAACGTAATTAGCCAAAAAGTGATATTGATCTACAAAGGGAGAAGACGGACCGTTATCGATTCTTACATTACCCCATTTTCCGACTACAGTAAAACCTTGAGATGCGCGTTCCGTGACCATGGGAGCTACAACAAAGGCGATTACACCCAAAACAAAAACAATAATGCCTCCTATGGAAGCAGCAACTTTTTTTGAACCAGCCATATAAACCTCTAAAAATGTAAATTTAGACTTAAAGTAGAATACTACCACTTATAGAGCCTTTTTGTCAATACATAGGCTCAGGGCAAAAAAAAACGGAACCGATATAAACCGATTCCGTTTTGAGCTATTCAGGATTCGAACCTGAGACCCACGCCTTAAAAGGGCGTTGCTCTACCTACTGAGCTAATAGCCCATTTTGCATTTGCAACAGGGGCTATAATATCACAGGTTAAAATAAATGTCAATACTAAATTGGTCAAAAAAAGCATATTTTTGGAAATTTTTAGCTCCAAGACTCAAATTTCAGTTATAATTTAAAACAATTTTTATCTGAATATAAAGGTTCCCTGTAACAGTTACCAGCTGCCGGAAGCACCGCCGCCTCCAAAGCTGCCTCCTCCGCCGGAATATCCGCCGCCGTCTCCGGAATCGGAAAATTTAAACACAGTTCTTGAAGTAAATAAATTCGTCGCTAATTCATGACCGGTAAAGCCCTGCAAGCTTACTAAACGGAACAAAATCCAAAAAAAGCATGGAATCAGCCTGCAAATGATGAACCAAATCACAAGCATAAGCAAGAGTCCAATAATGATGGTAAGACCATCAAGATCTTCATCGGAGGAACCGATGTCGGATAAAATGTTTTCATCCTGTAATGCATGTCCTGCGATAGCCTTTACACCTAGGAATATTCCGGTACCGAAATTTTTAGATTTAAATTTCGGTGCAATTATATTGCGTATGATACGTCCGGCAGCAGCATCCGTAAGATTTGCTTCAAGCCCGTACCCTACTTCAATGCGCATTTTTCGGTCATTCACGGCAACAAGGAGCAAAACACCGGAGTCTTTTTCTTTGGAACCCAACTGCCAAGTTTCTGCAACACGCAAGGAGTATTCTTCAAGATTTTCTCCTTCTAGCGAGGGAATAGTAAGCACAACAATTTGTACATCCGACTTTTTTTCAATTCCAAAAAGAAAGTTCTCTATTTCAGCCTTTTTATCATACGATAGAACTCCGGCTAAATCGTTTACCGGCCCTTTGAGATTGGGCACAGCAAGGCTAAAAGCTTTAAACAAGGTCAAAAACAAAAAACAAAGGATAAACAGATTTTTAATATTTTTTTTCATTTACTTCTCCAAGACAACAAGCCCGTCAGGGTATTCATTAGGATTTCCTTCCGTTTTAGGAAAATGTTTTGAAAGAATATTTCCGCATTCTTCCACGGCAGCACAAAGGCTTTTTGCAGTCTGTTTCGATTTTAAACCTTCGGTTATTGTTTTACAAATACCGTTCCATGTACCTTGCTCTACCTTTTCCGCAATACCGGAATCGGCAATAATAAAAACCTTTCTTTCAAGGATAGAAACAAAGATCAAAATACCGGTTCTTTCAGCTGTCTTATAAATTCCGCATTCTACAAAGTGCCTCAAAGCTCTGGCATATACTCTTGCTTCTTTAATCCGTCTCGGAATTATTAATCTGTCAAGTGCCGGAATGTTGATCAGCAAAAAGAAAAGCAGCATTATAATCCAAACGCTAAATCCGATTACGGCTGTAAGGATCTTAGGTGCAGGATACCATAATTTTGTTTGAAGAAGCCGCCAGATACCGTCTCCAAAATAAAGCATGATAAAAAAAGAAACAAAGGCAAGGCATAGTGCTGCAAACATTTCCACAAAAGAGTAAGTATCGCTTTGCGGAATAACGGCCAAGGCGATTTCACCGCTTGTATTTTTTTCCGCTTTTGCAACAGCCTCCTTAATCAAATCCAAATCTTTATTTGTAATATGTATTTTGTTTAATGCTCGGTTATTTTCCATAAAGTTATCTCCAAGGTTTATTTTATCATTTTTACGCGAAAATCTCAAGCCGAGATTTAAATAGAAGTTACAAAAGTAAACAGCCCGAAGATGATGCCGGGTAAATTGGCTATGGTAATCGGCCAATCCCGTTTAGGTTTTTTCATAAGGCCGTACATGACCCAAAGCATACAGTTTATTGCGGCAACCAAGGGCTGAAGCCAATTACCTTTCATTCCGTTTAGATTATTATGTATTTGCGGAATATAAGAAACATACATAGCCATTGCAGCGGCGGTTGCAGTCCATCCTAAAATGGTAAAAAATTTAGAGTTCATATCTTAGGCTTATTTTATCTAAGCCGACAGACCTTGTCAAGATTTTATGATATAATATCTCATGCACTTTGTAAAAGCAAAAGGAATTTTATCTCCAAAAAACGGAATGAATATTTATCGGGGCTGCTCCCACGGCTGTATCTACTGCGACTCAAGAAGTGAATGCTATCAAATGGCTCATGACTTTGAAGATATCGAAGTTAAAGAAAACGCAGTAGAACTTTTAGAAGAAGCCTTACGAAAAAAAAGAAAAAAGTGTATGATCGGAATGGGCTCAATGACTGATCCCTATCTTCCCCTTGAAAAAGAACTAGGTCTTACAAGAAAGATTATCGAAACAATTTACAAATACGGTTTCGGCTTTACACTGATAACAAAATCTTCCCTCATCCTTAGAGACTTGGATCTTCTAAAAGCAATAAACAAAAAAACAAAATGCGTTGTTCAAATGACACTGACTACCTATGATGATTCCCTGTGTAAAATACCGGAGCCCAATGTTGCAGTAACAAGCGAAAGATTTAAGGTATTAAAAAAGCTGAATGAAGAAGGAATTCCGGCAGTGGTTTGGCTTACTCCCATTCTTCCATTTATAAATGATAATCCTGAAAACATAGAAGGCATTTTGAGGTATTGTATTGAGGCTAAGGTCTTAGGAATAATCTCATTCGGGATGGGATTAACTCTAAGAAAGGGCAACAGGGAATTCTTTTATAAGAAACTTGACCAACATTTTCCCGGATTAAAACAAAAATATATCAAGCTCTACGGAGAAAACTACTCGGTAATGAGCCCTCATAATGCAAGTCTTATGAATTTATTTTTTAAGCTATGTAAAGAAAACGGCATCGAGCATAATCCCGATAAGATATTTTCATATTTAAACAAGTTTGAAGATAAACAGCAAACGCAATTGGAATTTTTTTGATAAGTTTATTGTTGATAAAATCACATCGAATCTTGTTTTTTTTGGAAAAATTATATATAATTATCTAAGGAGGATTACAATGAAAAATATAACATTAAGCCTTGATGAAGATATATTAACAGCCGGACAGGAATATGCTAAAAATCAAAATATTTCTTTCAATAGCCTAATTCGTAAATTGCTTGAACAAACAATTCACTCTCAAAAACACAAATGGCTGGATGATACATTTTCTTTAATGGATAAAGTTTCTATTTCTACAGAAAAAAAACAATGGACAAGGGATGAGTTATATCGTGAATAAAATATTTATTGATACAAATATACTTGTTTACGCACTTGACAATCGAGATAATGATAAAATGAATAAAGCACGCAATATATTAAGAAAGGTAATTTATGAAAACAAACCGGTAATATCTGCGCAGGTAATAAATGAATTCTACGTTGCTGCAACTAAAAAATTAAGCATAGACAAAAATCTTATAAAAACTATAGTCCACAATTTTAAAAATATGGAAATTATAGCAAGTGATTTACAATTAACAGAAAATGCTATAAAGATAAGTATAGAATCACAGATATCCTTTTGGGATTCATTAATTATTGCTGCTGCTGAAAAAGCTAATTGTAAATTGATTATATCCGAAGATTTAAATTCAGGACAAAAATATCAAGACATTTCACTTATAAATCCATTCCAAGAGGAAATATAGCTACCCTTGACTATTCCTATAAAAAGCACTATCATAATATTAATTCCTTATGAAAGATTTACGAAAAAGAACCTTCAATGTTTCAGGTCTTAGTTTTTTGGTTTATTCTCTTTCTTCTATTGCAATCTCGATATGTCTGGTAAATATTAAAAGAGACTTAAATTTTTCGCTGACACAAGCGGGCTTATTCGGAATGCTTTGTGCTATCGAGCAGATGATAATTCTTTTTATAAGCCCCATCTTTGCCGCAAAATTCGGTAAGATAAAGGTACTAAGAGTATCTCTTTTGATATTAACCGCAGGGCTTTTTTTCTTTTCAAAAAGCATCAACTTTGTTACGGCTCTTTTAAGCGCCCTTTGCATGGGCTTGGGAGTTGCAAATATGGAAGCCCTGCTGACTCCCATAGTAAACGATTTATATCCGAACGATACCGGAGCCAAGATGAATATGATGCACGCCTTCTGGCCCTTGGGAACTTGTTCCGGGCTGATAGGTTTCGGCTACATCCTTTCAATAGGAATAAACTGGAGATATATTTATATAGGCCTATCGATCTTTGCACTCTTAATTTGCCTTTCCTATCCTTCATCAAAAAAAATAGACCTCCCGCCCTCGGACGGAAGCAAGGCAGCCTTTAAAGAAATATTTTCCCTGCCCTCCTTTTGGCTTTTCGGCCTTGCCCTCTTCTTTGCAGGAGGAGCTGAAGGAGCCTTTGCTTTTTGGTCGGCTACTTTAATTCAGCTTTATCTAAAGGCCTCTGCCTTTTATGCAGGAATTGTAACGGCAAGCTTTGCCCTCGGAATGTTTATCGGAAGATCCTTAAACAGCAAGATCTTAAAAAAAGTTTCTATTCAAAAAGCGATTATAGTTTCTTCAATTGCGTCATTTATAGTCAGCCTCTTATTTATTTTTGTAAACTCTCTTTTAGGCCTCGCTGCTTTTTTATTTTGTATGGGGCTTTGCCTTGCATGCCTTTGGCCGACAATTCAATCCTTTGCCGCTGCCATCCTTCCGGTAGATGCTACAGCCCTCATGATTTTTTTATCATGCTTCGGCGTGCCCGGCTACAGCACTGCAAGTTTTATAATGGGAATAGTAGGCGATAAATACGATTTATTCATTGCCTTTATTACGGTAGTACCCGTATTTTTAATTTTGGTTCCGATTCTTTTTATCATGGGCTGCAAGTTTTCAGGTTCGCCTAAACTACGGCCGGTAAAAAGAAAAATTATAAGATCATAAGGTTGGAAAAGTGTATGATTAATTTTAAAAAGGGAATGTATGAGTTAAATGATGAAAAGAATTTCAACTTTCAGCTAAACCGTTTAATTAATTGGGACGGAGGGAATTTAGAAGAAGTTAAAAAGGTTTCATCATCGATTAAAACTTGTGAAGACTGGCAGAATGTTCTAATAGACTTAGGCGACAAGGCCTTAAATGAGGGAAGAACTGAGGAAAGCATTGCTTATTACCGCATGAGCGAATTCTTTATGAGCGATGATAATCCGAACAAACTAAAATATTACAGTCTTGCAGTAGATCTTTTTTATAAGCACTATCAAAAATATTTCGATGAAGGAATTGTAGAAAAACTATCCGTTCCGTATAAAAACATAAATCTTCCTGTGCTGCATGTTCAAGCAAAGGGTGAAAAATTGGGAACCATATTGCTCCATGGAGGAAATGACAGCTATATGGAAGAATTCCTTTTTCCTATTCTGTACCTTTCCGAAAACGGCTATGAGGTTTTTCTTTTTGAAGGTCCCGGACAGGGAGGCGTGCTGCGTGTACAAAAAATGGGATTCACCTATAAATGGGAAGAACCTGTTTCTGCAATCTTAGATGCCTTCAACTTGAACGATGTAATAATCATAGGAGTATCCTTAGGAGGAATGTTGGCCCCACGTGCTGCCGCCTTTGAAAAAAGAATAAAGAAAATTATAGCATGGTCGGTATTTCCGAATTTTATGTCGGTCGCCCTCCACCATCTTCCATGCGTTTTAAAAACCTTCCTCATTCTTTTATTGAAGTTAGGCTGCAAGCATATAGTCAATTTTATCGCAAGACAAAAAATGAAAAAAGATCCTATGATGGAATGGGTTTTTAAACACGGTATGCACGCTTATTCGATGCCGAGCCCCTATCATTATTTAAAAAACCTAAATAATTTTCAGATTCTTAATATAGCCGATAAAATAACTCAGGACATTTTAATATTGCACGGAAAGACCGATCACTTTATCGATTGGCGTTTATACAAGCCCGAAATCGATTCTCTTGTAAACGCCCATTCCGTTTCTCTTCGTCTTTTTACAAAGGAAGAAGAAGCCTCGGATCACTGCCAATGCGGAGACACAAAACTTGCCCTTGATACAATCCTTTGCTGGCTTAAAAGTTTTAACTCATAATAAATTTTATATAATGGTAAAAAATGAATTTATTGGATAAGGACAAAATCGAAGAAGTATACCGCCGCCTAAAAAAGAATAACCCTAACCCGAAAGGCGAATTACACTCTGCAAATATTTTCACTCTTTTGGTGGCGGTAGTACTATCGGCTCAGGCAACGGATGTCGGTGTAAACAAGGCAACAGGCCCTTTGTTTAAGGCAGCCGACACGCCTCAAAAAATGATAGAGCTGGGCGAAGAAAAAATTCGCGAGTACATAAAAACAATAAATTTATACCCGACAAAGGCAAAGCGTATTTTCGAATTAAGCCGCATAATCCAAAACGAGTATGCAGGAAAAGTCCCCGATACTATGGAAGAACTTATAAAACTTCCCGGAGTCGGCCGCAAAACGGCAAACGTGGTTTTAAACATGGGCTTCGGAAAACCTGCAATCGCAGTTGATACGCATATCCTCCGCACAGCTCCTCGCATAGGACTCTCATCGGGAAAAACTCCCATTCAAGTTGAAGAAGACCTGCTTAAAGTAACTCCAAAAAAATATTTACTCAATGCTCACCACTGGATTCTCCTCCACGGCAGATATATCTGCAAGGCCGGAAAACCCGAATGTGAAACCTGCTTTTTATCGGATATCTGCATGAAGAATCTATAAACCTAAATTGACTTCTCTTGTCTGCTGACATTTCTCTCATCTTGAGCATTTGAATTTTTTTACGATTTATAGTATTATAATAGAATAATTTTTGGAGGAATACTATGAAAAAGACAAAGATAGTATGCACAATAGGCCCAGCTTCCGAGTCGGAAAGGGTCTTAACCGAAATGTTTAAGGCCGGCTTAAATGTGTGCCGCCTTAATTTTTCGCACGGAAGTCATGAAGAACATAAAGTTAAAATAGATCGAATAAAAAAAATAAGGGAAGAGCTGAAAATGCCCGTTGCCATCTTATTGGATACAAAGGGACCCGAAATCAGATTAGGTGTTTTTGAAAAACCTGCTCAAATTGTGCAGGGACAGGAATTTATTATCACGACAAGAGATGTTGTAGGCACAAACCAGATATGCAGCATTTCTTACAAAAATATCGCAGCCGAAGTTAAACCGAAAAGCAGAATCCTTATAAACGACGGATTGCTGGAATTACAGGTTATAGATATCTTGAATGATACGGACATAGAATGTGTTGCAGTAAATTCGGGAACCCTAACCAGCCGAAAAGGCGTAAACATTCCGGGCCTGAGGGTAAACCTTCCTTACATGAGTGAAAAAGATATTTCCGATATCGAATTCGGAATTCAAAATGATGTAGATTTTATTGCAGCTTCCTTTACCCAAAGAGCCGACGATATTATCCAAATAAGAAAACTTTTGGAAAAACACAAAAGCAAAATCGGCATTATCGCAAAAATAGAAAATCAAGAAGGCTTGGATAACATAGATGAAATCTTAGCGGCAGCTGACGGAATAATGGTTGCCCGCGGAGATCTAGGTGTCGAAATAGAGCCGGAAAAAATTCCTCATCTTCAAAAGCGTCTTATAAAAAAAGCAAACCTTGCAGGCAAACCGGTTATAACCGCTACCCAGATGCTTGAATCGATGACCCACAACCTGCGTCCGACACGTGCTGAGGTCACTGACGTTGCAAACGCCATCTTAGACGGAACATCAGCCGTAATGCTTTCGGGAGAAACGGCAGCAGGAGAATATCCCGTCGAAACTGTGGCCATGATGACTTCCATTGCAAAGTCTATCGAAGAAACCTTAGATTACGAAAAACTTTTCGTTGAAAATGTTTCTCTCCATGAAACCACAATCACAAATGCCATTGCAAGAGCCACATGCTCCACCGCCCTTGCCCTCGATGCAAATGCGATCATAACGGCATCCGCTTCGGGAATAACGCCTAGGGCTCTGTCAAAATTTAAACCCAAGGTACCGATTATCGCTATCACCGAATCTCCTCAGGTTATGCGGAAGCTCGCCCTCGACTGGGACGTATATCCGATTTTAGCCGATCCTATAAAATCGACCGACAACATGTTCGATGTTTGTTCTCAAATTGCAAAGAAGACAGGTCACGTAAAAAAAGGAGATATAGCTATCCTCACGGCGGGTATACCTATAGGAAAGGCCGGATCTACCAACCTCTTAAAGGTAGAAATAATAGAATAAGGTAATTACAAAATGGAAAAAAAATATGCTATTTTAATTGACGGCGACAACATAGCTCCTTCCTATCTTGATTCGATAATTTCCGAAGTTTCAAAGGAAGGAGAGGTTCTGATAAAAAGACTTTACGGAGACTGGACTACTCCCAACATGAACGGCTGGAAACCTTGGCTTGAAAAAGTGCCTATCCGGCCGGTTCAACAATTTAGAAACGGCCCCAATGCAACCGACAACACAATCATAATGGATGCCATAGAACTTGCAAACACAAATCAGGGAATAAATGCCGTCTGCATAGTTTCTACAGATTCCGATTATTACAGCCTTGCTCTCAAACTTAGAGAATACGGACTCTATGTTTTGGGAATCGGAAGGTCCAATGCAAAACCTCTTTGGGTAAATGCATGTAACGAATTTAAGTACCTTGAAAACTTTGATGAAACGGAAGAATATGAAGAAGACGCAAAAAGCGGTAAAAAGTCTAAATCCCTCGAAGAACTTATCTGCCATGCCTATAGAAATTCCCGCATGACAGAAGAAGGCTGGGTAAGCCTCTCCGACCTGGGAAATTCCATCCGTAACTTTATGCCGGAATTCGACCCGCGCTCTTACAGCCACAACACTTTGAGAGAAATAATCGATGCCCTGTCGGACGATTTCGAACTTAGTTCGGATGAAAGGATACCGCCCAACTATTGGATAAAGGCAATAGGCCGAAAGGATGAAAAGCCCAAGGTAAAGGGAAAAATAAAACGACTTATGAACCGCTACGGAATTATCGAAAACGAAAACGGAGACTTTTTCTTTTCGTTTACGAACATCGATAAAAAGTGCAGAGATAAACTTATAAAAGAGGGAACCCCGGTAAAATTCAGGGTGTTCAAGATGCCCAATCCCAAGGGCGAAGACTCGGCTGACAGAAACGGCAAGGCAGCCGAAATCGAAATAATAGGTTAAGATCATGGAAAATAAACAAGAAAAAGACAAGATAGTAAAATTTGCAGCGTTAAAATTATGGATCCGAATGTCGGCCCTTGTAATCGGAGGCGCAATTTTTTATTTGAATATATCTTACATGAAAGAGGGAGAGTATTCCATAATTGCCCTTATTTTTGGAACCCTGTTTTTAGCAGCAGGCCTTTTCGAAAATTCGTGGTATTTTAATATCACAAAAGAACAGGCTATTCAAAAAGCGGGAATATTCTTTTTTCCAAAAACAAAAATTATAAATTTTTCGGCAATCCACAGCATCGAAATTGAAACCTTCAAAAGGCCGGCTCGTTTCGGTACCTTTACCGAGGTTAAGATGATCTTGCTTGACGGAAAAACAATAGTTATCGACAATGATAAAACAAAGGTTCTTCAAAGACAGCTTGAAGAAATAGCTGAAGTTCAAGATGCAATAAGACGTCAAAGTCATAAAAAAGCCGAAGACTTTTTTAACGCAGTGGCAGCCGATATTTTAAATCCTAAGGAATAAACCTTTTGAAGCCCTTAAAAATATTTGTATTTTTTATCTCATTTTTTCTTTTATGGAGCTGCAAACGTCAAGAACAGTCGGATACATTCCACATTCCTTTTTTAAAAGAAAAGGCAGAAGAAATTATTTTTATGGTAAACGATAAGGACTGGGAAGGCATAAGAGAATTAAGCACCGAAGAGTTTAAAAAAAATTTGGATGAAGAATTTATAAATTTAAATACTAAAATATTTTTTGAACCTGCCGGAAAATACCTCTACACAAAAGAAGCCTATTTTTTGGAAACAAAGGATAAAAACTCTGGCGAAGTTATAGGGATTATTATCGTTAAGGCAGGATACGAAAATAAAACCCTATGCTACACCTTCAATTTTGCAAAGGACACTAAACTCATAGGCTTTTTCTTAAAATAGATTTTATGGCTTCTTAAATGTTCTAGCAGCCGATATTTTGAAGCCCTAATCTTCTTTTTCCCAGAAGTATGTAAAAAAGTAACTTGTTATATCTTCAGGATCAGTCTCATCGCTTAGCTTATAAGCATCGGTACCTCGCTGAATTGTGCATTGAGTTTTTTCGGTAAACAGTTTTGAAAGCAAATACATTGCAGGTCTGTTATCGCAGATGCCGAGCGTCCAAGCCGAGGGTTTTAGGCTTGTCAAAAAATGACGGGATTTTGCGTCCTTTGCAGCCGTTTGTTCTACATTTGACTTATGCGAAAAGTCGGAAGAAATCAAAAGGAAGGAGTCCTCATCCTTGACAGAAAAAACTTTTTTGATCGTCTCATAAAGTTTACCTGCAAGGTTCATATTTACGGGAGGTTCTCCGTAATAAGCAAGAGCAACAACCTTCGCTTCAGGAAAGTATTTTTTTATGTAGGGAATCAATGTTGAAACGCCGTGCTCATAAACAAAGACTTCATCATCAAAGGGGACATTAAAAAGCCGGGCAAGTTTTTCGCATCCTTCCTTTTCGGAATGAACAAGCCCGTCTTTGGTATTCCATGATCCTTGAGTCAACGAAAAATCGTATAAAGAAAGGCCCCAATGAGAAGGACTTAAAACGTAAAAAGTTTTTATATCCCTTGCATCGGCAAGTTCGGTAAACCAATCATTTATTAAAGCATCGGTTAAAAGATGGTGACTCACCGTCCCGCCCCAAGGCTTCGCCCCCTCAGGCAAGGAAGCTTCCTTGGGGATAAATCTCGTTGCGGGCGGCCTTTCCCCGTCGGAACTCCATGTTCCGAAAATTTTCTCGGCATCTTCAGGTCTGCCGTTTCTGCCTGTACAAGCCGTTAAACAAAAGCAAATAAGAAATAAAGCTTTTATAAATTTCATATCAGCTAAAATGTAAATTCATCAAAGAAGATTCTTTTAAAAAGAAATGTCCTGAGCCCAAAAAGGCTTTAAACTTTCCATGTCTTCATCGGCATAAACCCTTTCTTTCCATTCCTCGTTTGTCAAGCGGCTAGAAATATCCTGCTCAAACTCGTAATAGTTAAAACAATAACCGACAGCTATTCTCTTTCCGCCTTGACCATCGTTTAAGGGCACATAGATTCTGTAGGGAATGCCGACGGCTGTTTCAAGGACAAAGCCTTCTTCCGCATTTGTAAAAACATCGGCAACCAAGGCCATACGAAGCTGCTCAGGCTCAACAACTGCATTTATCGAAGGCATAAGAATACGTGCCAAGAAGGCCGGCATAACGCTTATCCATTTTAAGTCGGCTTCAGAAACGGGCTTATCTGCAATTTCAAGCTTAACAATATCGGCAGCATGTAAGGCCGTTTTTTTAAACATTTCAAGCTTTTGCAAATTTTTTTCATCTATAAGATTATAAGGCCTTAATGCATTTATGAGAACATCCGCAGAAGAAGCTGCGTTTTCCCAAAAGGCCAAGTTAGGTTCTATATAATGCACAGGATGGGGAATCTTCTTTATCCTATAGGTAAGATCGGCATCGGGGCCGCCGCCAAGCTCTGCAAAATTTTGCTTTGCATATAGAATAGTATCATGCCTCAGCTCTGCCCATGTCCCGTGAGCCGACAATAAGGACTTTACACTCCATGCGGGGCTTTCGGTAAAATAAAAACCTGAACCTTGTTCAAAGCGGGCTTGCAGTGCTATCTCGTTCAATGTTTTACCGTAATAGGTTTTTCCCAATACTTTATCGGGAGAAGATACGGCTTCTTTTGCAATTTTATCGAGAACCGGTTTTAGCTCGGGAAAATCGGAGTAATCTTTTTGCAGCAATAAATCGGCAGACTTTGAGCCCAGTGCCTTCATAATGTCCAGCCCCTTAACATGAGTGCGGCCATAGAGTCCGGGAGAGCTTACCAAACCGTGAACATAGGAGTCAAAAGTAAACCTCTGCCCGAAAAGTCTCCAGCCCATAGGAGGCCTTCTTTCTTCATCGGTACCTTCGGCAGCCGTGTAGAAAACGGAAGAACCTGCTATCGCAGGAGGGCTTAATTTTTCGTGAGCCGACTTCATAAATGCGAGCAGGTTGTTTTTGTCGCTTGCCCATTTTTCAAAGTCTTTTACATCATAGTTTTTCCAAAGAGGTAAGACCTCTTTAAAAGAAAGGTCATCGGATAAACCGATTAAATCGGTTATAGGATCAAAAAGAGCTGCCCATTTTTTATAAAGCTCTTCATCATTTTTTACAAGCTCGGTAATCAAAAGAGCTATGGGCTCCATGTGTAAGGTCAATGCATCTGCATCTGAAGCGGCCGTTCCGTCTTGTGCTAAAACTTCAGGCCCCTTATCGGCAATTAGAAAATGGGTGCGGCCGAACCACATCATAGCCCTAAAATAAGCGGACAAGATGCCGTTTTTTGTGTAGTGCCCTCTCGGTTTATATTGGGAATAATCTTCTTTTGTAAAAACTCCGTCCTCAAATGTAAAAAGAGGAGAAACTGAAGGGCCTTGGGCCCTGTCTATAAGATTTATTTCTTCACTTACCGTTTTAGGATATTTTGCAAGAACTTCATTTCTATCGGGTTCTTTATAAATAGTCTCATCGGAGCCGTACTTATTTTTTTCAACTACAGCTTTAGGAGCAAGTTCCAATAGGGCGCGGGCAACTTGAAAATAAAGTTTAGCCTTTTCTAAGGTTTCAGGTCCTGCTGTCGGAAAGCCTTTTTGATTTACATTATTTAAACCGGCTTCAAAGGCTGCTACAAATTCAAGCAGTCTAGGCGCAAAAAAATTCTCTTCAATATTTTGTAAGGTTCTGTCAAAAAGAAGATGCTTTGCATGGGCCATCAAATCGGTTGTAATAAAAAGCGTAGTGCCGTCTTCTCTGAGAAGAGTTCCGTTATAATTATCTTCATATGAATCATAACGATAACCGTAATGATTTTTATACAGGGAAATCATATCATCCCCGGCCATCATATAAAGATCATACTCATCCGGTTTAACTTTTTCAAAAATCAGCCTATCCCTTTCCAAGAGTGCCTGATGGTCCTTGCTTAAAAAATCATAACCGAATACCGTGTAAAATTCTTTAGGCGCACCATTTGTTAAATACCGCATAGAAATCATTTGATTTTTTTTCAAATCATTGCCCATACCTGTAAGGTCGGCTCCAAAAACAAGTCCTTTTTCTCCGTTCCAGGTTGTGCGGTAAAAATAGTTTTGATTTTCTTGAAAGCTAAAAACACCGAAATCGAATTCATCATTTTCATCTTTAGGCGGAAGTTTTACAAAATCTTCTTCAATGTTCAAAACTGTTCCAAACGGAATCGGAATTCCCTTAGGCAGTTTTTTTAAATCTTCTTCAGATTTTAATTCTGCATTAGGATAGAACAAACAAACATCGCTTCCGACAACAGCTGTCTTTCCTTCTTTCACCTCATTAAAGGGGAAATCTTTAAAAACAAGTTTATCTTTTAAATATTTTTGATGAGCCTTAGGTGCATTCGGTTTTTTTTCAAATTCTGCATTCAAAAGACTGTTGTAGATTATCTCTTCTATGTTCTTTTTTGAAGCAGCACCTTCTTCAGTTTTTTCAGACTCTGATACTTCGCCGACAGCCTCTGCCGGCAATTCGGCAGTATCAGCCTTATCGGCAGCCGGTTCATTTTTTTCTTTTGCATTACAAGAAAAAAAAGATAAAACACAAATAAACAATACAGACATAAAAATAAGGCCTAGGCCCTTCTTTTTAAATTGAAACATTTTAAAATTCCTCCGTAAAAAACGTGATGTAATCATAGCACAAACGAACCCGATTGACAAGCTAAACCAAAAAAAAGAAAATACTCCTTTTAAGAGAATACAAAACTTATGCTAAAATATGACCTGCGTATAAAATTATTAAAAGGCAAAGCTTGGCTCGCCGTTCCTCAATTTGAAAATCATCTTCTTGACGAGTTAGGAATTCCGCATGGTACGGCTCCTATGGAGATTAAAAATCTTCCCAAAGATGCTGCTGTCTATGGTAACATAGTGTACAGGGAAAATTTTCCGAAAGATATTTTTTGGAACCGCCTTTGTATGGAAGAACCATTTATAGCGGAGTTTTCGAGCATAAGCGAGGCCGCCGATATTTTGCGCTCAATCCAAAGAAACTGGGCCTTTGTCCCTTTTAACTGTTTTAGGCGGGCAGATCTCATCGAAAAAAAACTGCCCTTTATAAGCAAAAAAGAAAGGGACTTTCCCTACGATGTTCCTTTAGCAGAAATGGGAATCTGGACCCTCTTAAATGAAAATCAAATTTTCGCTTCAGCAAAAACTTCAAGTCCCTTTCCCCGCGGAGAAATTTTCTTTAAGGAAGATAAGATAAATCCGCCTAGCCGGGCCTACTTAAAAATGTGGGAAGCCTTGACCCTCTTAAATTTTTACCTAAAAAAGCACCAAGAAAAAAACGGTCTTATTGAAAAAAGCAAAACCTTACCCGCAGAGGTTTCCAAAAACGCCCCTTCCCTGCCGGCAGCCGATTCAATCTGCCTTGATGCCGGAGCCTGCCCCGGAGGCTGGAGCTGGGTCTTGGACAGTTTAGGCTGCAAAATTATCGCAATCGACAGAAGTCCCTTGCGCCCCGATTTAATGGCAAAGAAAAATATAGAATTTATAAAGCATGATGCCTTTACCTTAAAACCTGAAGAGATCGGAAAGGTAGATTGGCTTTGCTCGGATGTAATCTGTTATCCTCCGAGACTTTATGAATGGATTATAAAATGGATTGAATCGGGACTTTGCGAAAAATTTATCTGCACGATAAAGATGCAGGGAGAACCCGATAACGAAACCGTAAAAAAATTTGCGGCAATTCCGAACTCAAAGATAGTTCATCTTACGGCGAACAAGCACGAGCTCACCTGGCTAAAAGCCCCATTCATATAACTGTTAATGCTTACTTACCAAAAAAACTGCGCTGTCCGGCTTTTACCCATCGGCCGGGACTTTTGGATAAAACGGGAAGCTCCAGTTGATTGCATATCCAATCGGCAAAGACCTCATCTTCAAAGCCTTCAAGCTTTACCAAAAGAGTCTGCACTCCGGGAAGCTCAGCCTTTCTTACGGCATCAACCGTTTCTTCTGCAATACGGGCAAAGGCTGCCGAGGCTGCCGAAATATTAGGATTACCGCAAGGCACGTCCGCATCACGGTGAACAAAGACTAAACGGCCTTGCGCTTTTTTTATATAGTAGTTTTTTAAAACAAAGGAAAGAGCGGCATTCGCAGAAACAAGGTCGCTTATCGTATTGTCTATAGAAAGGGCATCCGTCCCCGGATATATTTTGGAATAAGCAGGAGCATCAAAAATCAAAATCGACGTATCGGCCGCGATATTTATATTTTTTAATTTAAGGGGAATAGCCTGAAGAGAAAAAAGGGATGAGCGGTTCCATTCTATTTCGGTGGTAACACCGCTTTCTTTATTATCTTCTTTATACTCCGAACTCAAACACACCTTTAAACCCTTATCTCTAAGGCGGTTTGCAAGCTCTTGTGAAAACTTTAGCCTATTATCCGTAATAAAAATTCCTGAATCCATACTCAACTATACCATAATTAACTGTCTGCCGTCAATGACTTATCTAATCTGTAAACAAAAGTTTACTTTATTTTTGCTTAAATCCTAGGCCGTAAACTTCCTGCATATCGCAGACCATTATAAAAGCCTTTTCATCGATTTCGGTTATTATTTCTTTTGCCCTTACAAATTGGGCACGGCTTACAACGCAGAGAAGTACAGGCCTATCCTGCTTTGAATACATACCTTCTCCCCGAAGAAGGGTAACACCTCTTTCAAGCTGACTCATAAGAGCATCACCGATTTCTTCGGGCTTGGAGCTGACAATGAAAAATCCCTTAAAATAACCGAAGCCGTCAAGAATCATATCGGCTATCTTTGTACAAAAGAAAAGAGCTATTAAAGAATAAAGCGAAGTGTTCGGGTTATTATCTACAACACCTGCAAAGATTACTATTACAAAATCGGCTATAGCCATTCCCTTTGCAATACTTAGCCCGGGAAAATGCTTATTTACAATAGCTCCGGCAAGGTCGGTTCCGCCTGTCGTAGCTCCGCACTTAAACACAAAGCCCAAACCCACACCTAAAAGAATTCCTCCGAAGGTTGCCTGCAAAAAAAGATCATTGGTAAACACAAAATCTTGAGGCAAAACAGCCAAGACTCCCGAAAGCACCAAAATAGAATAAAGGGTATAAACAGCAGACTTTTTACCTAAAAGTTTTGCTCCAAAAATAAATAAGGGTACATTTATAGCCAAATTCGATATGTATACCCTTATACCTGTCAATTTTTCGATTGCAACCGACAAACCGCTCACACCGCCCGGAGCAATTGTTCCGGGGATAAGAAAAAACTGCAATGCAACCGCAGCAAGGACGCTTCCAACAGTAACCCAAAAGATATCCAGTAACGAGCCTATAACAAATTTTGTAGAAAAGTGTTTGACAGGTAATATTTTACTCATAATATACATTCTCCAAATTGGAAATATACTACATCATTTTATTAAAAAAATCAACATATCACTTTGACACATGATTGCAAATGTCGAAGGACGAAGTACAATTAAGCATTTGACACTTGAACTTCGACATTTGTCGTTTACCATTCGACATTTTAATCATTCGACCAAGGGTTTCTCTCCTTAATACTCTTCCGAATTCAACATCTTCACCCTTTCTTTCCAATCGGGGAGGTATTTAGTCATATATCGCTTAAAGCGCTCGTTATGAAGCCTTTCTTTAAAATGAACAAACTCGTGAACCAGCACCATCTCGGCACATTCGCAAGGGAGGGCGGCTAGCTTTGTGTTTAAGGTGATTATGCCCGTATAAGAATTGCATGAGCCCCACTTGCTTTTCATATCCCTGTATTTTATCTCGGAGGCGGTTTCTTTTATCTTGGCTTCCCAAAAGGGGAGAATTTCTTCAACATATAGCTCAAGCTCCTTTTTATAAAGGCGGTTTAAGATTGAAGGGCGTTTTTTGGGATCGGCTCCGGGAGGCTCTTTTAAATAGATAAAATCGTCATCGACTGCAACGCCTGCATTTTTTTTAGCCCTCATTATTTTGATTTTATAATCGGCACCCCATAAACTTACCGTAGAGCCGTCCTTCAATGAGGCCTTTACATTCTTCTTAAAAATCTTTTCTTCTATCCGCTCTTGATGTTTTTTTATCCATGCAATATTTTCTTTGACAAAATCCAAGGCCTTGCTTTGAGGATAGTTTTTTGGAACATGGATACAGGGGATGGCCGTTTTAGGCGATACGGTAAGCCTGAGCTTCCGCCCCTTGGATTCGGCCCATTCGATTTCGATCCCTTCTATTTTAATCATCATATTCTAAGATTGTATTTTTTGGCGATGCCGGGAAAGGATTTTAGTTTTAACTCTTCTCCGTCGGCCGTCAAAAGGGTTCCTTCAAAATGACCGTAAACGGTGCTGTACTCCGTCTTAAAAACGGCGGCATTTACACGCTTGTAGTTTTTTGAAATAGGAAGAAACACAAGGTCTACCATGCTTTCGGTATCCTGTATTATCCATTTTCCCATGATACCGAAGGGCCTGGTTATTTTAACCGGAGGAAGGGGGGTGCGCTTCCCGTCATAGAGCATCATGTTGTCGTTATACTTATTGCTGTCGGCTGCTATCGAATTTGCAAGATAAAAAACCAAGGATTTGCCGTCGAACTTACCGAGTCCGTTTACAAGGGTGCGCTTTGACCTAAACCCGGTGTAAGCCTTTCTCACATCAAAAACCCCTACGGCTGTCTCTTTTTTTAGCTGAATGTCTTCGTTATAACCCAAACTTATCCAGCCCTTTACGGTACCGGTCTGCATGTACATGGCCATACAGCGGCGGCTTACATAGTTAGGAATTACGCAGGAGAAATCTACAGCTTCCTTATCCCGAATATCCAAATCAAGACGGCCCTCACAGGAGGGGCGGGAGTCGCGGGCTAAAAAGTCAAAGTCGGCATGAAGCTTCCCGTGGGAAAGACGGGAAAAGATACGGGCATATCTATAAGGTTTCCGGCAGGCTGTAACACTGTAGCTTATGTGCTTTGGGATATGAATAAAGCCGCCCGGCAGGTATTGCCTGTAGGCATATTTTTGCTGAGTTTTACGAACCCAAAAGGTTGTTTCCATAAAGGAGAAGATATAGCACGAAAAAAAGGCCATTTCTCCTATTACCTCATCATCGCAAAACAAAAACCTCATCGTTCCCGAAATTCGGGCATTGGAAATTATCCTAGGGAGGGGCAAATTACCGAAAACCCGATAGAGCCCTCTTATATCGAATTTTTTAAAGCAGCCTGAAAAGGTTCCGAAATTCGATTTTCCGTTTTGGACAGGCTTATCGGGTGCAGGTTCTATCTTGCGTGTGTACAAGTTATCATTAGCCATAAAAAGAATGTTAGCACAATTTGCAAAAAAATAAAAGCCTTTTTGCCTTAATAATTTTTTAAAATACTTGCAAGTCTTTCTTTTCCAATGGTTTTCATAAAGCCTGCAAGGCGCGGCCCCTGATCTTTTGAAACGAGGGCTTGATAGCAGGCAACAAACATTTGTTTGGGTTCTAAGCCGCATTCTTTTGCAGCATCATAGAGGGCTGTCGAAAAGGTCTTTTCGTCCATCTCATCCATTTTCGGCAAAAGGGAATCCCTTATCGTTTTAACCGCCTTTGTTTCGGCCTCGTTCAAATCAGCCTTTGAGCCGTCAGTCCTTAAAGCAAACTTAAACTCTTCGGGAGCTCCTCCGTCTGTAATCCAGTTCCATGCACATTCGGCTCTTGCCTTCAGCCTGTCAAGCTGACCGGGCTTTACATCGGGAAGGCTGTTTATTACCGCATCTATATCTCCGGAATTTATTTGCAAAAGATTGCACAAGTGTCTAAAAGGAATTTGATAAGAAATACACTCAGGCATTCCGTCTATTTGCGAAAGTTCATAGATTCTATATTCTTTTTCAAAGGTCTCATCGTTTTTAGCCTGTTCGGCCTTCCATGCAATACGCTCGGTCTTGTCATAGTCTTCATAAATCTTAATTACATCAAGGTCAAAGCTGATAACGAATTCGGTGTTGGGTCTTGTGCCTGCAAAAAGATAGCGGGCAACTTCGGGCTGGTAAACTTCGAGTACCTCGGCAAGGCTTACAACCTTTCCCTTGGAAGAGGCCATCTTTCCGGGCACTCCCTTTAAGCCGATAAAGTCATAGCGGAAACTTACAGGGGCAGGCCAGTTATAAATGCGGGTGGAAACTAAGCTCGCCGTATCAAAGGAGCCGCCTTGAGAGTGATGATCCTTTCCGGCAGGCTCGAAGACTGTTTTTTCAAAGGCCCAGCGCATAGGCCAGTCAACCCTCCAGCCCAGCTTTGCGGACTTAGCCTTGCGCAAGTCCAAGTCTTCGCAATGTCCGCACTCGCACGAATAGCGTAAGGTCCAATCATTGTCCCAGGACTCTATCTTTGTCGTGTCCTTGTTACAGGCGGTACAAAAAACCGAAACGGGCCAGTACTCCTCGGTAATCTTATGAGACTCGTCACGATATGTATTTAAAATTTCTTTAAGCTCTTCCCTATTGTCCAAGGCCTTTTTCATTCCTTCAGCATACATTCCCTTTTGATAGCGTTCAGCCTGATAAAGATATTCGGGGTGAATACCGACTCTCGGCAATACGGCTTCTACATCATGCTCGTGGTGGCGGGCGTAGTTTTCGTCCCGCTCAAAGGTGTCGGGAACCATCGTAATCGGATAGCGGAGGTATTTTTCCAAAACCTCAGGCTTAGGCATATTTAAAGGAACCTTGCGGAATACATCATAATCATCCCAAGAATAAATAAAGCGCACATTTTTTCCGCGGGAGCGCAAGGCTCTCACAACCAAATCTACGGAAATAATTTCGCGGAAGTTTCCTACGTGAACGGTGCCCGAAGGCGTAATACCGGATGCGCAAGTGTAAACATCGAGGTCTCCCCTCTCTCTTATGATTTTTTCGGCAGTCTGATCTGCCCAATGTAATAATTTCTTTTCGTTTGACATAATTTCTTCCTTACAAAACATTTAAAATAAACAAAACAGGGTATTTTATCCGAAAAAAGAGAGGGTGTCAATCCTTGTACAAAAGTGCAATCTTTGCTATAATCCGGCCTATGATAGATAAACCGATAACCGATCCCGTCTTAATCGAAAAATTTAAAACCATGCACGAAGACGGAATGACGGTCTTTATGCTAGGCGAAGGCCAAATCCGCGGGGCTTTTTTTCACGGAACCCGCTTTGTAAATAAGATGAGGGTACAGCACTCCTTAGGGCTTTTGGAAAGCCTTGCACTGGGTCATGCCTCCCTTTGCGGAGCCCTCTTAATTCCGACAATGAAGGGAAGGGATAGAATCATCTTTAGATGCGATACCCAAGGCCCCCTTGTGGGCTTTAGCGTCGAAGCCTTCAGCGAGGGCTTTGTAAGGGGCTATCTTTTGGAAGACCCGATAAGACCTGATGAATTGTTAGAAACATGGGACTTAAAGCCCCTCTTCGGCGAAGGAAAGATTTCGGTTATCCGCTTCCCCGAAGGAGCCAGGGAACCCTTAACGGGAATCATCGAGATAAAGCACAAAAACATAGCCCTTGACCTTTCCGAATATTTTTTGCAATCGGAACAGACCGTAACGGGCTTTAATACAGGCGTCCAATTCGACAAGGAAGGAAGAATCATCGGAGCGGGAGGCATGTACATTCAGGTCATGCCGGGAGCCGAAGAAGCCTTGATAGAAAAGGTAGAAATGGCCTTTGCGGCCTGCCCCTCGATAGGCCAATGGTTTGCGGAAGGCGGAGACAGGGAAGACGTCATTTTCGGCCTTTTCCGTGACTGCAATCCGAAAGTTCTAATAGAAAGAAAGATAGACTTTTATTGCCCCTGCTCGGAAGACAATTTCCGAAATAAGATTTTTACCCTGCCCGAAAAAGAACTTGCAGACATGTACGAAAACGGCCCCGATCAAATCGAGCTTTATTGCCATAACTGCGGCTCTGTCTATAAATATCCCAAAACCATCTTAAAGGAAAAAATCGATGTACATTAAAAAACCCATGGAAATAGAAAATAAGAGCATGGATATAATTGAAGAGAGCATGAAGGATGTTGCTTTCACGGAAGAAGAAAAAATTATAGCCAAGAGGATGATTCATACTACGGGTGATGTCGACTACCGAAAGATAATTGTCTTTCAAAATAATTTTATGGAAGCCGCTAAAAAGGCTCTTCAAAAGGGCATAACTATTTTTACCGATACCAAGATGGTGATGACAGGCATCAATAAACCCGCCCTTTCAAAAACCGAAAATAAACTTTTATGCCTGATCGATGACGAGAGAGTTTTTAAGATGTCCAAGGAAGGAGGAATTACACGCTCTTCGGCAGCCGTAGACCTTGCAGTCCAAGAAGGAGCAACAGCCTTTGTGATAGGAAACGCCCCTACAGCCCTCTTCCGCCTTTTAGAGCTATGTGAAGAAAAAAAAGTTTCCCCCGATTTTATAATCGGAGTCCCCGTCGGCTTTGTAGGTGCCGCCGAATCAAAGGAAGCCCTGCGTTCCGTCTCCCTGCCCCAAATCTCTACCGTAGGCACCAAGGGTGGAAGCAATGTCGCCGCCTCCATTATAAACGCCTTACTTTACATGATGGTGGAAAGGGAGTAAGGAAAAGCTGCATTAAACAAGCTCTTCTGTCCGCCAATCCTTGATGGTGCGTTTTTCTTCATCGAAGCTTGCACCTACGGCAAGGATTGTTTTTTTGACTCCTCCTGAACTTGCTTCTTTGTAGGGAGCTGCGTAATTCTTTTCTTTTATCTGCTTTATAGCATCTTCTGCCGTTCCCCTTCCTTCAAGCTTAAATTCAAAGATGTAAATTCTATCTTGGGTATGGACTATACAATCAGCCCGTCCTGTCGCACAATGAATTTCGGTTTGCACAAATTGGTTCATCAGAGCAAAGATGAGGTAGACAGCGGCCTGATAGTTTTGCTCCCTCAAGGCGAGGTCTTTTTCTGCGAGATTATCGTATGGGATGCCTGAAATAAGAGCCTGCATTTTTTTCATAAAGGCATCTACATCTCCCGCTTTGAGGGCCTTCGTAAATTCCATTACCGAAACGCCTGTCTTTTCGGCCCCTATAGGGGTAAAGGCGGGCATTAGGTTGTGCAAAAAGCCGTAGCGCACCTCATCGTTCGGGAAGCCCAAACGGTAAAGACCGTACTCCTTGTCATAATCCTTTATCGTCAAATAGCCCGCCTGAAAAAGTATCGGAATGGGGAGAATGGGATCGGCCCTGTAAGCATTTAAGCCATATTCGTCAATCTGAATATCCCCGTCCAATTCGGGGATGTAGTAATGCCCTTCTTTTAGGTACTTAACCAAGAAGGTCGGGGTGCCGGTGGCGTACCAATAGCTTGCAAATTCTCTTGACATAAACACATTTAGAATACTAAAAGGATTATACATTGAAACACCTTGCCTTGCAAATTTATAGCCGTCATATTTCTTTTTTAATTGGGCAAGGGCCTCATCATAGCTCATCTCATTTCTTTCGGCTAAGGCCTTAATTTCAGGGCGAAAGTTTGCTTCAAGCTCTTCTTGGGATATGCCGCAAATACCGGAAAAATCGGAGAGCATACTTATATCCCGCAAGTTGTTTAAATCGCTAAAAATGCTTACCTTACTGAACTTGGTAACTCCGGTTAAAAAGGCAAAGCGGAGGGAAGCATCTGAGCTTTTAATTACTCCGTAAAAGCCCTTTAAAATAGTACGGTAGGTTTCATTGAGGCTTAAGTTTTCCATGGAGCTTAAAAGAGGCTTATCGTACTCGTCTATGAGGATGACTACCTGCCTGCCCGTTTTTTCGTGGGCGGCTCTTATCAGTTTCTTAAAACGGTCGGTAATATCCAGGCCCGTACTTCCGTAAACGGCTTCATATTGTGCTAAAAATGAGGAGAGGATATTTATCAAGTCTTCTCTTGATTCGTAAACGGCCGTATTAAAGTCCAAATAAAGAACGGGGTATTCCTGCCAAATCTCTCTTTTACCCTTGTCGGCTTCCTCCAAGCCTTCAAGGGCTAAGCCCTTAAAAAGCTCCTTCTGTCCGAGAAAGTAGGCCTTCAAGGTTGAAAGAAAAAGGCTCTTCCCGAATCTCCGCGGCCGGCTTAAAAAATAAGGAGTCTTATTGTTGATTAAATCCCATATATATTTTGTTTTATCAATATACAAAAAATCCGCTTCAATAAGCTTTTCAAAACTTTGAACACCTATAGGTAAACTGCGTTTCACTTCTGTCATCTAAAAGCCTCCCTATCTTGCAAAACATCACTCTTGTAATTATACCACAGGAGGCCTAAATTTACAATTGCTTGAGAAAGCTACCTCACCCTTCCATTTTCAATGTAAACAACCTTATCGGCGGCGTTTACGGTTGATTTGCGGTGGCTTACGATTAAAACGCCCTTGTCTCTTTTTTCTTGGTAAATGGAATTTAAAATGAGGGCCTCGTTTAAGCTGTCCAAGTTTCCGGTCGGTTCGTCGAGCAGCAAAAGAGGAGCCTTGTGCAAAAAGGCCCTGGCAAGGCCGAGACGCTGTTTTTCTCCGCTCGAGAGGTTTCCGCCGAGTTCGGTAATCTTAGTATCATAGCCTTCAGGAAGGCTCATGATAAAATCGTGGATGGCGGCTTTTTTCGCGGCATCGATAACTTCCTCTTTTGAAGCATTCCTGTTTGCAAGAAGGATGTTTTCATAAATAGATTTTTTAAAAATATAGGTTTGCTGGGTAATGTACGAAACGGCCTCTCTTAAACTAGCCGTGTTTATTTTTTTAACGTCGATGCCGTTCATCCTTACCTCTCCCGAAAGGGGATCGAAAAAGCGCATGATGAGGCGGAGCAGGGTACTCTTACCGCTTCCGCTTTTACCGCAAAGGCCGACTATCTCATCTTTTTTAACCGAGATGCTTACATCCTTTAAAACTTCCATATCGTCGTATCTAAAATTGATATTATCGGCATCAACTTTTTCGAAGCTGACGTTTTCGCCGTCTTCAACTTCATCGAGTTCAGGCTTTTCTTCAAGCAGGGAAAAAACTCTCTCTGCGGAAGCGAAGGTTTGCTGCAAGTTTACGGCCAAGCCTGAAACCGCTATTATCGGGCCGTAGCCTGAAAGAAGCATCAGGTTGGAAATCAAAAGGTGAGCAAAGTCTATTTTTCCGTTTACCAAGAGGAAGGCCGAAATGCCCAGCATTAAAAAATTGCAAAGGGTGAGAGCTGCCTCCGTAACAGCAAAGGTGTTCCCCTCAAAGTCCTTTAAGAGCTTAAAGGTTCCGCTTATAGCCTCTCCTCGTTTTTCTATATTTTCTTTTCTCTCCCTTATCTTGTCAAAAAAGATTATCTCCTTTATTCCGAGGAGGGAGTCCAAAAAGTAGGAATTAAGGGAGCTCATTTTTTTTCGGTATTCTACACCCGAGCCGTCATCCATCTTACCGAAAAGGATGGGAAGGAGAAAGCCTATGATTATATAAATGAGGGCAACCGTAAGAGATAAAACAATGTGTATTTTTGCAAAGATGATTAGGGCAAAAATAAAGTAGAGAACGGCAGAAGCAGCGGGGGCTATTGTGTGGGCATAAAAAACTTCGAGCAATTCTATGTCGGTGGTTATGATCGACAAGAGGCTCCCTGAATCTTTTTTTTGCAGCTTAACAAAGGCGAGCCGTCTCATAGCCGTAAAAATTTTATCCCGGATAAGGGCCAAGAGGGTAAAGGCTATGTAGTGTCCCGAAAGCTGCTCGCCGTATCTGAAAATGCCTCGGCTCACTGCACAAACGATGAGGCCTATTATTACAAAGTTTAGGGAAAATGAGGTATTAAAAACTTTTAAGCCCAAAAGATAGACTATGCCGGCTCCGCCCAAAACCGGAATGGCCGCCGCAATGATAAAGCCCAAGACCCTCAAGATAACCGTTATAGTCATAACGCCTGTAAGAGGTCTTACAAATACTATCAATTTTTTTATAAGCTCGCTTTTTTTCATTTTACACCCAGCCTTATTTTTTCAAGATCTTTTTGCTGTAAATACATCCTTGCATAGATGCCGTTTTTTTCAAGGAGGCTTGAATTCGTTCCTTCTTCTTTTATCTCGCCCTTTTCAAATACATAGATATGGTCTGCATTTTCAATATTTGCAAGCCTGTGCGAAATAAAGATGATTATTTTGGTTTTGCTTAATTCGTAGAGGGTGCTTAAAATAAGCTCTTCGCTTTCGACATCGATATTGCTTACAGCCTCGTCAAAGATATAAATGTCTGCATCGTGAAGAAGTGCCCGTGCAAGGGCAAAACGCTGAACCTGTCCGCCCGATAAATTCTTTCCTCCGGATTCAATATAAAAATCCAAGCCTGAGTTTCCTTCTTCTTTTGAAGAACTGCGGCTTAAAACAAACTCGTCTAATAGAACCTTTTTTAATACGCTCATCAATTCTTCATCGCTTGCAGAGGGTTTGGCTATTAAAAGGTTTTCTCTCACCGAAGCTCCGAACAAAAAGCTCTCGGTCGAAACAAGGTTCATGTACCTAGCTCTAAATTCATCGGGAAGTTTTTTTGCTTCTATTCCCGACAGGAGGATTTCTCCCGAATAGTTTTTTTGTAAGCCCATAAGCAAGGAGGCCGCCGTCGATTTACCCGATCCGCTTTCACCTGCTATGCCGTAAAAGCCCGCCTTTAAAAACTTCATCGATGCATTTTTTACTGCCTGCTTCGATTCGTTATAATTAAAGTTTAAATTTTTTACCTCAAGTGTAAGCTTCGATTCTTTAAATTTTTTTGCCGCAGCCTCAAGTTCGGCTTCGCTTAATATCGAAGCTGAATCGTTTTTTACATCCATCAATTCAAAGAGTCGGTTTGCGGCGGTTATCCCGTTCATCGCTATATGGAAAAAAGAGCCCAAGGTCCGCAAGGGCAAAAAGAATTCTGCGCAGAGCAAAATAAAAAGAAGAGCTCCTTCTATCGAAAGATTTCCGGTTCGCAGCTGATATAGGCTTACAATTGTGCCGAGGGCTGTTCCGCCGTAAGCCACGGTGTCCATCACAAAGATGGAGTTAAGCTGCATGGTCAAAACCCTCATGGTTACCCGCCTAAAATTTTCCGCCTCGGCATTCAGCTCCTTGTGTTGAGCTTCATCATCCGAATAGGCCTTTAAAGTGATAAGGCCGCGTAGGTTATCCAAAAAGGAATCTCCAAGCCCCGTATAAATTGAAAGGTAATTTTTTAAAATGCGCTTTGCAACCTTTTGAATGGCAACAATCGAAAGAGGAATCAGGGGCACACAGATAAAAAGCACAAGGGCAGCAAAAAAATTTATCGGTGCAAGGATTATAAAAAGAGTTACCGGAGCCGCCATACTAAAAAAGAACTGAGGCAGGTAGGCCCCGAAATAAGAATCCAGCTGCTCTATTCCGTCCGAGCCTATTTGAGTAACCTCGGCCATGCTGATATATTGGGAATAATTTAGCTTTAAAGAAATAAATTTATCGTAGAGCATTGAGCGCAAGGTACGCTTAACCTCGGTTCCTGCCCTGTATGAAAAGTAGGAGCGCTTACGGACGGCAATAACCCGTATTACCAAGGCAGAGGCAGCTACGACCGCCAAAACAAAAAGCGTTTTTTTATCAAGCGAAGAATTATATAGACCGAAAATCAAACGCACCATTACAAACGTAATGACCACATTGCACAATAGAGAAATCCATGAAGAAAGGGCCGAAAGCAAAATCCACTTTTTACTTTTCGGCACCGACCTTGTCAGGCGTTTATGAATCATAACTAACCTCTTAAAAAGACAATTTTATAGGAAACAAATAAAAATAGCAATAGGCTAACTTTTATGCTTTCGGAAATAAATTTCAAAATAATGAATTGAAAATTTTATAATATCATGTTAAAATTATCTCAGTGGGGAAAAATTATGATAAATAAGGAAATCTTTGAAATTCGGGATAGATTTTTAGAAGCGGTTAAACCTCAAAAAATAATATTATTCGGATCATATGCTAAAGACTCATTTACTGAAGACAGTGATTATGATTTTTATCTTATAATGCCCGATGATACAAAGAATGTATTACATTCGGCGCAAAAAGCCTATTTATCTTTAATAGATATGGATGTAAAACCTGTTGATATTGTTGTTAATACTGCTGCTGTGTTCGAAAAAAGAAGTAAACAGCCTACACTTGAAAGAGTAGTTGCACGGGACGGAGTTATAATATATGAATGATGAGGCAGTTAAAGAATGGTTTGACTTTGCTAATATGGATTTTGATTGTGCAAGACATTTATATGAAAATATGCATCCGAAACCTTTAACCATTATCTGTTATCATTGTCAGCAAGCTTCAGAAAAATTTTTAAAAGGTTTGCTTATAAGCCTAAATGAAGAAATTCAAAAAACACATGATTTACTTGTCCTGGCAAGATTAGTAAAAAAAAGGATTGATGTACCGATTGAAATTTTGAAAATATGTGCAATTCTCAATCCTTATGGTGTAAGAAGCCGATATCCGCAAGAGGTTTATGTAGATGATAATGATACAAAATATGCCATAGATTCAACCGAAAGATTGAAGAAGTGGGCAGAAGTTGTTATTGAAACCATCTAAGATAAACAATCTTAACAATCACAGTCTTGCAATCTTTAAAAAAAAGAAGTAAAATGCTCTTCCTATGGTAAAAATAAATTCTCTTAAATTTAAATATCCGAACTCAAAAAAAGAAGTTTTAAAAAATATAAATTTAGAAGTTAAGCAGGGCGATTATATTTCAATTGTGGGAGAAAACGGCTGCGGTAAAAGTACGCTTCTAAAACTTATCTTAAAACTGCTTAAAATACAAAGCGGTGAAATTATTATCAATGCAAAAAGAATAGGCTACCTTCCGCAAAAAAAAGAAAATTTAAGCGACTTCCCGATTACTCTTTTTGAGCTTTTAAATTCTTATAGAAAAATATTAAAGATAAGGGAAAAGGACTGCGTTCTAAAAGCCCTGGAAAGAGTGAATTTAAGCGAATACAAAACCGGCCTTGTCGGAGAACTTTCAGGCGGGCAGCTTCAAAAACTCTACATAGCACGAGCCCTTATCGGGGATCCCGATCTTTTAATCTTGGATGAGCCTTCTACCGGAATCGATGTTCAGGGGCAAAAAGAAATCTATTCTTTTGTAAAAGATTTAAACACTCAAAAGGGGCTTACTGTCATTTCGGTTGACCATAACTTGGATGCTGCGATTTTTAATTCTACCAAAATATTTCATATAAAAAATGGAGAAGGACACTTGTGCAGTCCCAAACAGTACAGTTCCGAATTCTTTGACCCTAGCTTTGTTCAATTCAAGCCCAGGGTGAACCAATAAGAGAAAAGTTTTTATAGGAGGTTAAGAAGATGCTTCAATACGGTTTTATGCAAAATGCTTTTATTGTTTCTTTTTTTATAGGAATCCTCTGCCCTGCAATAGGCTTGTTTTTAGTTCTCAGGAAATACTCCCTCATAGGAGATACCCTTTCCCACAGCTCACTTGCAGGCGTTACCCTCGCCCTTGCTTCAGGGATAAACCCTATACTTGGAGCCTTTATTTTTACGACGGCTGCCGGGGCTCTAATAGAAGCCCTTAGAAACGCGTTTAAAGAATATCAAGATTTAATCCTTTCGATAGTTTTATCCTTGAGCGTTGGAATCGCCATTACCCTCATAAGCTCAGGAGCCGTCAGAGCCAATGCCGAAACCTATTTATTCGGGAGCGTCCTAACAGTTTCATCGTCGGATTTGATTACGGTCATAGCTTTAAGCATCCTATCCTTGATTACCCTCGGCCTTATGTATCACAAGATGGTATACATAGCCCTCGATGAAGATATTGCAAAAATAATGGGCGTTAAGGTAAGGCTCATCAATTACTTATTTTCAGCCCTTACTGCGGCAACTATAGCCGTTTCATTAAAAATCGTAGGCATGCTGGTATTAAGCTCGATGATAGCCCTCCCCGTTGCAACAGCCCTTCAACTAAAAACGAGCTTTAAAAAGACCTTGATTTTTTCTATTTTTATAAGCGCGGCCGATATCATGCTCGGCTTGGTTTTGTCCTATCACCTGAATGTCGCCCCGGGCGGTTTTACGGCCCTGGTTTCGGTCATTGTCTTAATCTTGACGATAGGGATAAATTTCTTTTTAAAACATATTAGAAAACCGGACGTGGTTAATACTTTATAAGCATGTAGTAAAAGAATACAAAAGTATTGTTTTTTCATAGCTTTTATGTTATATTTGTAATAAGGAGTAAATATGAAAACAGCAGTTTTACAGACGCGTTTAGACACGGCTCTAAAGAAAGATGCAGATGCTTTTTTTGAATCCATAGGAATGGATACGACTACTGCAATACGTATATTTTTAAAACAAACCTTAATACAACGTAAAATTCCATTTGAAATTGTTCAAGATAGTTCTTTTTATTCAGAAAAAAACATAAGAGCTTTGGAAAATTCCAAAACTCAAATGGAAAATGGACAACACTCAATAAGAGAGCTGGTTGAGGTATAGAATTGCACAAAGATTTTTCTGATGATGCATGGGCAGACTACACCTATTGGATAATACAGGATAAAAAGACTCTTAAGAAAATCAATAAACTAATTGCAGATATTGAACGAAACGGTCACGACGGTATAGGTCATCCGGAACCCTTAAAAGGAAATCTTAGCGATTATTGGTCTCGTTCAATAGATGAAAAACACCGTCTTGTTTATAAAATTGAAGATGGAATGATAAAGATTATTCAGTGCAAAAATCATTATAACGATAAATGATATTTTAAAATTTTCGATAAGGGGAACGCACAGGCTTAGAAGCATCGCGGATAGTCCAGTCTTCTAGGGCCGCCTCGGAAAGGCGGGGCATAAAGCGTTTTTCTTTTACGGTTTTCATCGAAGATCCAGCCCCGACAGATTTATTCCACCATTCATATAAGTGAACATTTGTTTTTACCCCTAGAAAGTCGTGAGTTTTTTCGAGGGAAACAAAGCCGATCGGGTCATATTCGTAAAACTTTAAATTTGATTCTGCAGTGTTCGGATGGGTTTCATAAGGAAGCCATTTTTGAGGAATATAGTTATTTCCGATTATTTTTGTGTAATCACTAGGCATTCCGTAGGTATAAAGAAGCTTTGTATGTGTATCCAAGGCACACATTAGATTATTAAGATAATTTTCAAAAAGGCCGCCTTTTGCCGCATAGGCAGTAAATTTAAAAAAGATAAACCTTTGAAGCATTTTTGCTTCGCGAGGCGCATCATATATAGGAAGATCAAAGGGATGGAAGCCTTCTATCCTGTAATAGGCAACATCGTTTATCTTGTTTGTTATGCTAAAAAATATGCGGGAACCAGGAACCTCGTGCTCATGGTATTTATATGTTTTTCCTTCCTTACCCCAGCCATTATGCGGTTCACAAGCCGTCCATTTAAAATCAGACTTGAAGAGAATTTCAACTACAGGGGCAGACCCCTTTGAAGGACAGGTAATCTTCGACATATGGATAAAGCAGTCTCCCAACATCGTTTTTTCATAAATACAGTCGGGATTATCGGGATCAAGTTTTAGTTTATCTTCTTTTATTGAATCCTCTGCAGTCAAAAACAATGCCGAAAAAAAGAACGATAATACTAATACGCAAAAAATTAAAAAGAACTTTTTCATAAAAATAGTCTACTAAAAAAAGCCGAAGGTTTAAAAAGAGCCTTCGGCTTTTAAAAATTACTTCCAACTAATTGTATAGATTACTTTTACCGTACCCTTTGACCTTGTACTGTCTTCGTTGGGCCCCCCATCATCGCTATCTTTATAGCTGTCCCCAGCTTTATATCCGTTGTTATTAACCGTATATGTAATAACAAAGTCTTTTTCTTCGCCATCGGCAAGGGTAAAGTTTTCGTCATAGGAGATCGTTACACGCTCCGGCTGATTAAGTTGTAGTGCAGCTGCATCTAAAGTCCATGTTCCGGTAGTTTCGTTGTAGACAAGTTTAATGATACTGTTATTATCTAAGGGCTGCTTGGGGTATACCGGTCCGCCGCCCCATGTTGTCCATTCCGATCGCCAATAATCAAGCCGGTTTGATTTTATCAGATAGGTTTTAAATACAATATCCATTTCTGAAAAATGAGAGAAATTCTTAGCTAACACAACATTATTGTCTTCCTTATGTTTCCCTACTTTTATGTAATCTTCTTTCTTCACATATTCACCATATCCGCCTCCAAGCGGACCACCGGAACCGCTTCCTTCAAAGGGAAAGTCGTATTTCCATTGTATGTTGCCCGTATCGCCATTTGCATTTACCGTAACGGCAAGATCATGAGCAAAATGAGCGCCGTCAATATATTTATGACTGCCGTGATCACCGTCTGCCGTAGACCACGACTGTAAACTTTCATTGGAAATTTTAGGTCTTATGGTAAGGCGCATTTTCGCCTCAAAAGAAACCGAGATAACCGCATTTGATGTTCCAACCGTTAATACGGCAACGGTTTTATCAGCATAGGGAACTTCGAAAGCAGCACCCGCACATTCCCAATCCTTTACGATATGCCTAGGTTTGGGTGTTGCGATAAATCTAATCTTCTCGCCTTTTTTTATGTATGTACCCGATTCGATAGATTTTCCGTTATGCAGGGCTGTAAGGAAACCGCCTTCATCGCCTGAGACCGAAAAACTTACACGGTATAAAGCTTCAACGGAAACCTTTACTATGGAGCTATTTTTAATTGCTGTCTTATTTCCGTTTACTCCTGTATTTGTATTTGTAACCTCACAATAATAAAAGTCGTTATGCTCGGCAGATGTTTCAGGGGTAAATGTATAAGTTTCAGTGACGGCATCACTTATCGGTGAACCGTCATCACCTTCATTATCAGCCTTATACCATTGATATGTTAGGTTTCCTCCATCAACGGATTCTGCAAGAACGGATAGACTTATTTCTTCAGAAGAACCGATAGCTATACTAATACTTTCGGGCTGCTTCAATATCTTAGGAGATTCGGCATCAATTATAATTTCTCCGCTGCCGGGAACTAAACGGAATTTAGCATCTTCCGATTTAACCTCGGTAACTTTTCCATTAGCCGTATTTTCATTCTTTATTATGCAGAAACAATAAGCATCTATCTCGGCAGAAGTATCCGGTACATATATAGCTCCTACAGCTCCATCAATCTTTTCATCAGTAGAACCGTCTGCATTCAGTCTCCTATACCACTGATATGAAAGATTCTCTCCTTCGGGTGACGGAAGAACTCTAACCTCAAAGGAAACATTATCCCCTACATGAGCATATACGGAGGCAGGCTGCCCCATTATCATAGGTTCTGCAACGGTATATTTAGGATTAATTCCAGTAGAAACTTCAGTCTTTTTTATCTCAATAGGATTTCTATAAGGTGAAAACCCCGCACCATTTGCTTTTTTTTCGGCAGGCTTTGTAAAAGCCGGATTTTCTTGGGCGTGATAATTACTTGCATTTATATTGTCTTTAATCCACTGGTACATTACAACACTACCATCTTCTTTTACATAGCCGACGGGGTCGGTCATATAAAACGGTTTTTTAAATTGGATGTGATCACCTATAGAAGCAGCAGCATAGTCAGTCCATTCCGTAGGGAGCTTGCTGCCGGCAATACTTTTTATCTTAGCCGGATCACTATAATAAAAAAGGAACTTGGAATAGCGATCCACACAGAACATGGAATTGTCGGCTTTTATCCCCATTGAAGCATCTGCGGTAAAACGGTAAAAATAGAATCGGTTATCATGAGGATTTGGTGCAAGTTCGGCATCGGTACCGTGTGCACTCCCTCGGTCTTTTCTGGTTCTATATCGGTAGATTTTTACGTTGGAAATTGCTTTAAACCCGGAACCGATTGATGAAGGAATGTTTTCAACCATTTCGGGATTTCCGCTCCAGCTTCCGTCTTGGAACTTGTACGAGGCAATAATACCCGACATACCGGGCATATATAAAACCCAATCATCAAATTTTGAAGAATGGAATTCATAATTTTCATCATAATAAACAAAGGGATCGATGTTTTCAAGTATAGTATTTATTTGTATTACATATTTTTTATTCCCTTTTTTATCTATAGGATTGTACAAAACCTCTGAACTTTTCTTTACTGTAATATCCGTCTCCCATGCTTGATATTTACCTTCCTTTGCAGCTACTGATACCTTCAAGGATATTATATCTTCGTTTCCAAAAACGGCCGGTTTGGGGCTTATTTCGGCAGGAATATAGCCGAATCTATTAAAGGATAAAATTACATCATCAGAATTCAGAGTTTGAGTATTTTCCGGAACCAGAGCTGTTTTTCCTATCTCAGCCTTGATACCCAGAATATACATTTCTAAAAGCTGTAGTGCTTCATCTTCTCCCTCGGTCTTTGCTTCCCTGGTTATACTAATGATTTTTTGAAAATCTTTATATTGTCCCTTTTTTCCTTTAACCATTATCTTTATATTGACAGTCTCATTTTCTTTTAATTCGACAGGAGAATTTTCTATATCAACAGGGATGACTGTTTCATTTTCTCCATACTTAAATTTTGCAGTAATTTTAGAAGGATCTATGACACTATGTTTATATGGAACAGTAACAGCGCCGGATATGGCATCTATACCGCAAATTTCAAGACTCTTTAATTCTAAGTCATAAGGTTCACTTTGCGTAATCTTGATAATCTTCTCGATAGTGGAGTATTTACCCGTATTATCTATAATTTTTATTGTAATAGGAACCGTTTGACCCGGAACAAGAGGTGTACCTTCTCCGTTTATTTTTACATCTACTAAAACAGGTTCCATTTTTGATAAAGAACTTACAGCGTTGACTTTGATATGATCAACATAAATTTCGTCAACTGATGGAGGAACTGTAACGATATAAGTATCTGCAGCTGAAAACTTTTTTAACCTATCAATTTCATCAATCGGTGTTTCAGAAAGGACTGCTATAACGGGGTTATCTGAAATAAGTATTTCGGTTATATACATGGACATTCCTGTATCATCACTAGTACGAGGATACCAAGCCGAACCTATTGCAGGTTTACAGGAATTTGTAAATATAAAAGCCGTCAACATAAAAATGATTGCAAAAAGATTCTTTTTATAGTTTTTTTTCATATTTCACCTCACACCTTAAATAAGAGCCCTAAACTTATTCCAAAGTCCAGGTTATTCATAAAAAATGACTTTATAGGATCACGTGCAAAATTAACATCAACATCATGTTGTTGACCATTTACAATTGCTGCTTGTTCAATTTTTTTAGGAAGAGCCACATATCCGGGTTTAAAAATAGAATAGGATAAATATCCACCCAGAGTAAGACCCATTGTAGATATTATCGGCTGATTATATTCCATAGATAATTTTAAAAGAGCACTCAGAGGATTCATCTTTTTCATCATCGGTTCAGGTATAAATAAGGTACCTGTCTCCGGATAAAAATCAATACCTACGTCTTTTAATTTCTTTAATTCTTCTTCATTTAAATTGGAATATAATTCGTAGGTAGGCTGGGGATCCATGAGCATTTTCCCGCCTATGCCGAAACCTATAACAAGCCTGTTTTTTAAAAGCATAGCTTTTAAGCTTGTGCCGAAATTCAAAACAGGAGTCATATAAACGCGGGAGTATACTTCAATATTTTTTTTGATACTATCATTATATTGTCCCGAAATCTGTCCCGAAAATCCCTGTCCTATGCCTAGATTAAAGGCTAAACCAAGACCTCCAAAAATATTATTGCTTGTATATTTAAAGTATTTTTTAGAATCAAAAATATAAGTAAGCTCAGCATCCCCGCTCATAACAAAGCCGACCATTCCCTTCATAAAACCGGCTCCAAGATATTTCATGTCAGCTTCATTTATATGAGGATCCGTATAAGAACCCGAGAAATTAGCCCTAAGTCCGAGGGTGAAACCTTCTTCAAAAGAAAAGGCTGAAAGGCCTAAACACACAAAAATAATCAAAAAAATAGATTTCTTAATAGTTTTCATAGCCACCTCAATCCCTAAATGATACATCATTTTTATATAATCGTCAATACAGGCGTTAAATATAAAATTTCCCCCTGATGGACTTTTTTGCATTTTTAAGCTAAAATATAAAAATATGGAAGAACTTTTCTATCTCGCAAAAATAGGCGAAATTAACCTAAAAAAAGGGAATTTAAAAGATTTTGAAATGAGGCTTTCTCAGAATTTACGCAGCTATTTATCGGATGCGAAGCCCAATATACGCGTGCGGGCCGGAAGAATGTATGTAAGCGTAAGACCCGAATTTAAAGAAAAAACAGAAGAAGCCTTAAATAAGCTCATAGGCATTACGGGCTGGGCCGAGGCTATCCCTGCCGAAAAAACTATTGAAGCCATTACCGAAACGGCCAAGGCCGAAGCTATAAGGGCAAGGGATACCGGGGCAAAAACCTTTAAAATAGAATCCCGCCGAGGAGAAAAAACCTTCCCCCTCACCTCTTATGAAATTTCGAGGGAGGTAGGAGGCGTAATCCACATGCAAGGAATCTTAAAAACCGATGTTCATAATCCCGACATTGTAATCACAATCGAGGTAAGAGAAAAAGCCTTTATCTACGGCCTTGAGCACAAGGGGCGGAGAGGTCTTCCCTGCGGCTGCTCGGGAAGGGGCCTTTTACTCCTTTCGGGAGGAATCGACTCCCCGGTTGCAGGCTTTAAGATGCTTACCCGCGGGATGAAACTCGACTACCTTTACTTTCATTCTCATCCTTACACCTCACCCGAAGCTCAAGCTAAGGTTGAAAAACTTGCCTCAATCTTAGCCGGCTACGGCCTCGGCGGATACTTAAATATAATTCCTTTTACAAAGGTTCAGCAGCAAATCAGAGAAAAAAGCCCCGAAGCCTATCTCACCTTGATGATGAGAATCTGCATGATGAAGATAGCAAATATGACGGCTAAAGGCATAAATGCCAAATGCCTTATTACGGGAGAAAGCCTTGCTCAGGTTGCAAGTCAAACTGTCGAAAACTTAACGGTTACCAATTCCTATGCGGAATTTCCGGTTTTCAGACCCCTCATAGGCCTCGATAAGGAAGAAATCACGATACAAGCCAAGGAAATCGGCACCTATGAAACTTCAATCTTACCATACGAAGATTGCTGCGTAATGTTTTCGCCCAAACACCCGATTTTACACTCAAACCTAAAAGATGCAGCCGAAATTTTTGAAAGAATGGAAATAGACGGCCTTTTGGAAGAGGCCTATGCACAAAGAGAAGTAAAAAAGATGAGTTTTTAAATATGATAAAAGACCTTGTTGACCTCCGTATCGAGAGGATTCACTGTATAAGTTCTCCGGCAGAAATGGTAGAAAAAATACCTGCATCCGATTCTCTTTATTCTTTTATAGCCGAATCCCGAAAAACTATCGGCGATATAATAAACGGAAAGGATAAGCGCTTTTTATTCATAGTCGGCCCCTGTTCCATCCACGACACAAGAGCCGCAGAAGATTATGCGATGCGCCTTTTAGAGCTAAAAAAGAAATGTGCAGATTCTTTCTATATTATAATGCGCACCTACTTTGAAAAACCCAGAACGGTTTTAGGCTGGAGAGGCCTCATTGTAGAGCCGGAACTTGACGGCTTTATCAACATTGAGGGCGGCATTCAAAAAGCAAGAAAATTTTTGATTAAACTTGCCGAAATCGGCATTCCTGCAGCCTCCGAAATGGTAGACCCAATGATTCCCCAATACATTGCCGACCTTGTAAGCTGGGCATCGATAGGGGCACGCTCGGCCGAAAGTCAGATCCACAGAGAAATAGCCTCAGGACTTTCGATGCCTGTAGGCTTTAAAAACACAACCTATGGGGACGTAACGGCAGCAGTAAACGGAGTAACGGTTTCCCGCCTGCCCCATGCCTTTGTAGGTATTGCCCGAAACGGACTTTCCGCAATAATCCACACTACAGGAAATAGCGATACGCATTTGGTTTTAAGGGGCGGCATTTTAAAACCTAATTATAATAGGGAAGAAGTTGAAAAAGCGGCCTCTCTTATGAAAGAAAAAGAATTGGAACCGAGCATAGTAATAGATTGTTCCCACGGGAATTCGGGGAAAGATCCTAAAAAACAGATAGGTATTCTTGAAGAAAGCTTAAAACTCCGCTTCGATAAATACGAACCGCTCGGCTATATAAGAGGCTGCATGATTGAAAGCTTTATCCAAGAGGGCAAAACCTCTATCGAAAAAGCAAGGGAAGGAAGCGAATACGGAAAATCCATAACCGACCCCTGCCTCGGCTGGGAAGAAACTCAAGAAGAAATACTTAGAATCCATCAAAAATATCGGAAGTGTTTCACAGGCGAAAATTATATTAAAGACAATAGGGAACAAAAATGAATATCGAAATATACACTGATGGAGCCTGCTCCAAAAATCCCGGCCCCGGAGGCTGGGCCTATATAATCATAAATAAGGATTCAAAGGAAGAAATTTTTAGGGCAAGCGGAGGCGAAAAGCTGACCACCAATAACCGCATGGAACTTATGGCTGTCATAAGAGCTCTGCAAAAAATACAAGAAGAAGATTTGAGCGCTCAATCCGGCAAAATTGCAGACTATGAAAGTATCTCAGTCCACACCGATTCCCAATACGTACAGCAGGGCATAAGCTCATGGATTTTCAACTGGAAAAAAAATAATTGGAAGACGGCCTCCAAGCAGCCTGTAAAAAACCAAGACCTTTGGCAGGAACTGGATGCCCTTTCCGTCTCGATTAAACCGGAATGGGTTTGGGTAAGAGGTCACGCCGGCAATCCTCTAAACGAAGCCTGCGACCGACTGGCTGTCGAAGCTTGTAAAAAAGAGGGGTAGGCTATATCCCGGACTCGTCTAAAAGTTTCTTTAAAACTATAAGCTCATCCCTTGTCAGCGTAATTCCCTTCCCCATTTTTTGGTGATCGGGGGACCAAGATCTTATATCGAATTTCGGATCTCTCCCGTTCCATGAAACCTCGTTAAGTTCGGTGTTCCAACCGCCCTTTCCTTCCGAGATAGTACCGTAATTCTTTGTAATTTCAAACTTGAATTCGTCCTGATTATTCATCATTTTCCCTCCTTGTATTTAAATATGAAGTAAGATAATCTGCAAATGATGCAAGCGACAAGATTACAGCCGCAAAATAAAGAAGCCAGTTAAAATAGGTAACGTAACGGGTAAGGGCCGGCGGTAAAAATACATAAATCTGCTCAAGCTTTAAAAACATTGAAACGCTTGCCGCAACGATATAAAGCACGGTTTTTGTCTTTCCGCCCATCTTTGCCCCTATTGTCATACCTTCCCCGCGGGCCTTCATCCTCAAAAACATGATTCCGAATTCGCGGTAAACTATAATTAAAAAGAAGGGAGCAAATAAAAGGCCGTCCATCAAAAAACAAAATAAAACCGTCACATTTGCAACGACATCCGCAAAGGGATCGAATATTTTCCCGAATTCATCCACCTGATTATGACGCCTTGCATAGTAGCCGTCCAAAAAATCGGTAAATTCCATAAAAATAAAAATCGGAATAATAATAAGAATGGTAATTTTAGGATTTATAAAAGGAAGCCAATCAGGCAAAAAATACAAAACATAAATAAGAGGAGCCAGCACCAGACGCGATGATGTAAAAACGTTAGATAACTTCATACCTTATATGATGTAGCTTTAATTCATTTTTGTCAATAGGCAAAAGTACGCTTTTACCAACGAGCGTATTTCCTCATGTAAAAATCTAACCCAAATGATATGCGTTACTCAAGTAAAAATCTAACCGTAGTTATGTAGACCAGCTGTGAGCCATTGAAATAAGTTTGCTCTGTAGCTCTTGTGTTTTATCAATCAGCTGTTGTAAATCTAGTCTGTCCTTCCTACGTCGCAGTTCATCTTTTTCAGCATCGCTTATATCAGAACTCTCCATAAGCCTACGATACGGTGTCTTAGCTTCATCATATTTCTTTATGACCTTTGCGTCTACCCTGTGCTTTGAAATAATCTTCATTGAAGGAAAAAAGAAGTTTACAAGCATGTTATATTGCTCATAAAGGTCAGCCATAACGCTTCGTGTCTCCTCTCCCTCAAATCGATAGTAGCCGACAATGCGTCTTACCACACTGTCATTTTTCTGTTCAACAAAACAATTATCATTCTTTTTATACGATCGGCTTCGAGTAAAGATAACATTATTCGTGTTGCACCATTGCAAAAGCTGCATATTCTTAAACTCGCTTCCGTTGTCGCTATCAATACCTTTCATCTGAAACGGTAAGTTTATTTTCACATCCTCTATCGCTTCTTTTACCCATCGGTGAGCTTTGTTTAAAAGGGCTCTATTTTCCGTCCAACCTGAATGAACATCAGTAAGGGTAAGTGTGCAAATATACTGTCCTTTAGTACTTATACCACAGTTTGCGACAGTGTCAACCTCAAAAAAGCCCGGTTTGCGTTCATCCCAGTCGAAAAAGGTGCGGATTGGAATGAGCTTATTAAGATTCTTTGAAGGCCGTGTTGTTGAAATACCTCGGATAGAATGTTTTGGAATTTCAGGCTTGAGAATCCTACCGACCGTTGCGCTTGATATGCGAGCAAGTTTTGCTTTAAGTTGTTCATCATAACCGAACTTTTGAGCAAAGTAATCGATATTATCACGTATAAAAGGCACGAGCCGTTTTGAACATAGGTACATCGAAAAAATCCATAGCCGGATGACTTGCTCTTGTACGTCTTGACCGTAGTATTTTTCATAGGTTCGCTTTTTTCGTGTCTTTTTAATAACATTCACACTCTTTTTGGCGACGTTGTTAAAATGCGTTATTTTTATGTATGCACTGTTTTTCAGAATGTGAATTGCATACTTTCGGTTGTATTTGGTTGTTGCGACAAACTCATCGAGGATTTTCGTCTTTTGTTTCTTGCACGCAGTGCAGTACCGTTTCACTATTTCCTCAGTCAGCTTCTTTCTCATTTTCATATCTAACCTCATTTTGCCCTTCCTTAGGGCTTCTATTTTAAGTTAGATTTTTACGTGATGAACAGCTTTTTTTTCGGTTAGATTTAACGTGAGGCAATGCGACGAGTTGTTTTTTTTAGAAAAAAAGGTTAGAATAGAATTTATGGAATGGAAAAATTTAAATACTTGTAAATCTTTTACAAAATTGCAGGAAGTTCATAAAGAACAGGCTAAAAACTTAAACTTAGCAGATATTTTCAATAAAGAAAATTCATGCGAAAGGGTTACCTCTTATCAGGTCAAAATGGGCGGAAACCTTAAATACAATTATGCAGCTAAGCCCGTAAATGAAGAAATCCTTAAAGCCTTGCAGGCTCTATCAGATGAACAAAACCTAATCGAAAAATATGAGCTCTTGCTCAACGGGGATTTTATAAACACAGGCGAAAACCGTATGGTTCTCCATCAGTTGACCCGCGGCCAATTAAAAAACGATGTGGTTTATAAGGGCGTAAACATGAGGAGCTTTTACCTCAAAGAGCTCGCAAAAATAAAAGAATTTTCCGAAGCAGTTCATTCGGGCAAGATTAAAACTTCCACAGGTAATACCTTTACCGATGTAGTCCAAATCGGCATAGGAGGCTCCGACCTGGGGCCGAGGGCCACGTACATAGCCTTAAAAAATTGGGCAAAGGCGGCAGCCGGCAAGCATAAAATGAGGGCTCATTTTATTTCCAATGTAGACCCCGATGATGCGGCTGAGGTTTTAAACTCCATCGATCTTGCAAGCTCCCTTTTTATCCTCGTTTCAAAAAGCGGCACAACTCAGGAAACGCTTGCAAACGAAAGGTTTGTAAAATCCGTTCTCGAAAAAAACGGCCTTGACTGCAAAAAGCAGGTGCTTGCCGTTACAAGCGAAACAAGCCCGCTTGCAAATAACCCCGATTATCTTACTTCCTTTTATATGGATGATTTTATAGGCGGAAGATATTCTTCCACCTCGGTTTGCGGAGCGGCAGTACTCGCCCTCGCCTTCGGCATGGAAACTGTGGAGGCCTTTTTAAAGGGAGCCGCAGAAGGGGATAAGCTTTCTTTAAACAAGAACATAAAAGAAAATGCAAGCCTCTTGGATGCCCTCCTCGGTGTTTACGAAAGAAACATATTATCTTATTCGGCGACGGCCATCCTGCCCTATAGTCAGGCCCTTTCCCGCTTCCCTGCCCACCTCCAGCAGCTGGACATGGAATCGAACGGAAAAACCGTAAACCGCTCAGGCGAAAAAATTTCCTATAAAACGGGCCCCGTAATTTTCGGAGAGCCGGGCACAAACGGACAGCATTCTTTTTATCAGCTCCTTCATCAGGGAAGCGATATAATCCCCTTGCAGTTTATCGGCTTTAAAAAAAGCCAAATCGGCCTCGATGTCGAAAGCGAGGGTTCTACCAATATGCAAAAGCTCAATGCAAATTTGGCAGCCCAAATAATGGCCTTTGCAGCGGGTAAAACCGATGAAAACAAAAACAAGGACTTTGCAGGCAACCGTCCCGCAAGTTTAATCTACGGAGAAGAGCTAAACCCGGAAAACCTCGGTGCCCTCCTTGCACACTACGAAAACAAGGTGATGTTCCAAGGCTTTATCTGGAACCTCAACAGCTTCGACCAAGAGGGAGTTCAGCTAGGCAAAACTCTTGCAAAGAAGGTGCTTTCAAAGGATATGCCTCCCGCCCTCAAGGCCTTTTCGGAACTTCTATGAAGATTATAAATGCGGAATTTATAAAAGGGGCCGTCAAGGCAGAGCAGTTTCCCGAAACAGGCGTTTCCGAATTTGCCTTTTTCGGGCGTTCCAATGCAGGGAAGTCGAGCTTGATAAACATGCTTGTCAACAGAAAAAATTTGGTCAAGACAGGCTCCCGCCCCGGAATGACGAGGGAGGTAAATTTCTTTTTGGTAAACCGTCCGGCTTCTTTAAATTTTAACCCTAAGACCAAAAAGTTTTCAGGGCCGGCCCCTAAGGATATGTTTGTGCTTACAGACCTGCCGGGCTACGGCTATGCAAAACTTTCAGGCGGAATGACCTTGCAAATCGACAAGATGCTCTACGAGTATTGTACAAACCGCCCCCTCTTAAAAACCATCTTTTTTTTGATGGACATGAGAAGGGAACCTACAGAAACCGAAAAAGAGAGCATCGATTTTTTCCACAAGCTGGATATTGAGGTTGTAATAGTCGGAACTAAGGCCGATAAGATAGGCAAAAACGATCAGATAAAGGCAAAAAATGCTTGGGCCGCCTTCTTTAACTTTGACGAAGAGCTCATCATAGTAAGCTCTGCTGCAAAAAAAACGGGAAGGGACGAGATTTTTTCCTTAATCTCAAAAAGGATTTAAGTTATGAAAATTACACATTACGGAGAAAAAGATTTTAAAACTTCAAACTGGAGCGGCGGCACAACAACGGAACTTTTTATTTATCCGCCTGAGGCCGATTATCAAAAAAGAAATTTTTTGTTCCGCCTAAGCTCCGCTACAGTCGATTTGGATAGGTCGGACTTTACTCCCCTTCCGGGGTTTTTCCGTTTTATTTCTCCCTTAAACGGAGACTTAAAAATAAGCCATGACGAAAAAAACTTCACCAAGCTCAAGCCCTACGAGGTCTACGCCTTTGAAGGAGGCGCAAAAACGGTCAGCATGGGAAGGGTTAGGGATTTTAACCTAATGGTAAAAGAAGGCGTAGAGACGGAAGTGAAAAATTTTGCCTTAAACAAAAATTCGGTTTTAAAGTTTTCGGTATCGAAGGGAGAAATAGGATGGATTTTTTCGTACAATGCTAAAGTTCCTCTTACTGCCGAAACAGCCGGAGAAAGAAAAGAGTTCAACCTCGATAAATTGGACCTGATTATTTTTGAACCGGACTGCGATACAAAAGAAGAAGTTTTGATTTCGACAGAAGGAACGATAAGCCTCTTTTACGGAAAGATTCCTGTAGTTTCTTAACCTGAAGCAAGATAAAAAAATCATAAACTTAAAATCACAAACTTGGAATTATAATGAAAAAAAAGCTTTACGAAATAGTATATGAAGATAAAGACCTCATAATCGTAAATAAGAGTGCAGGCCTCCTTGTAACGGCCGACCGCTGGGACAGCGAAGCTCCCCGCCTCGATAAGATACTTGAAGAAGCTCTTTTAAAAAAAGAGCCGGAAGCAAAAATTTATCCCGTTCATCGGCTCGACAAGGAGACCTCCGGGCTCATCATCTATGCCCTAAATGCTGAAGCCCATAAAATCTTAAACGATGATTTTCAAAACCGCAGAATAGAAAAAATCTATCATGCAGTATCAGCCGGCTGCCCTAGAGAAGAAAATTTTAAAAGCGAAGCAAGATTGAAAATAGACGGCGATAAGATGCACCGCACCCTCATAGACGAAAAAAAAGGAAAAGATTCCTTAACCGAATTCTCTCTTTTAAAAAAATTAGGCCGCTTTTCCCTCTTGGAAGCCCGTCCCATAACCGGCCGAACTCATCAGATAAGAGCCCACCTAAAACATCTGGGACTTCCCATCCTATGCGATAGTCTTTACGGAAACGGAGAGCCAGTCTACATATCAGCCTTAAAAAAGAATTGGAGGGGCGATAAATATGAAGAGCGTCCCATAATCTCGCGATTAGCCCTCCATGCTCACTCGCTAAAATTCTTTCATCCCATAAGCAGGGAAAAAATAGAAATAAAAGCAGATTACCCTAAGGACATGGCGAGTCTTATCAATCAGCTTTCAAAATTGTAAAAAGAGGCTTTGCAAAAGCGGCTTGACTGCTGCGTCAGATTTGAAGGTGAGTGTTAGAACTTATTTTCCAACATAAAAGCTTTCATAACTGTACTCACACCATTTTTCATACATCTGAATATATTTTTCTTTGATAAACTCTTGTATTTTCCTTAACTCTTTATCAGTCAGAATACCTCTATTTTGAATTACTGTATCACCATTATCTTTTACAAAAAATTTAGCAGAACTTTCTTCCGTTAATTTAGAATCACTCGCGTGTACATGAAACGCCTCAATAATACATTTTGATGTGAAATATAAATAATACCCAGCAACCTTAAATGAAAAATATTTCGGCATATTAATCTTCCATGTATTTTAAACAACTTTGTAAATATTTTTTCGAAACAGCTATTTCTATATCATCCATATTTGTTTCTATCAAAGTCCCATCAGGCTTAAAAACTGCAGCACCGTAACCATTGTTTAGATTAAAAACTCTTATTCCATCAGGGATTTTCTTAAATGCAAAACCGTTATCAATAACATCTGCCTCATGAGCAATTTTATATAAATCAGGCATAACGCACCTCCACTTTTCTAATTGAAGATAAAAATTCTTCTACATCAATATATAAATTTTTTAATATTGGAATTAAATCAATATATTCTTCTTCCGGTTCAGAATTATGACTATATTTAGCCAACACCTCAAGATAGCCGCTGTCCCAATAGAGAATTTTTTCGTATTTTTCCAGTGAATACGGAGCTGCAAATTTTAATCGAGTATTATTAAAAGAGAATAATGTGTATGAACCGTCATTGCTTAAATAAGCTGTATCAAATACGCTCATATTTAAATTATAGCATAAAAATATAAAACAAACTACTTGCAGAACAATAAATATTTAAAATTACAGTAGTTCTAACACTTATCAAAAGGTTTATTAAATTTAGTTTGCTCGAGGAGCTCAAAGGCGGCGGAGCGGGCTTCCTGCAAAATTTTAAAGTCACGGGCCGGGTCTGCAATCGTAAAGCCGAGGTGATAACCCGACTGCTCAATTCCGCCTATATCTCCGGGGCCTCGGAGCCTTAGGTCTTCCTCGGAGATTATAAAGCCGTCATTTGTTTCCTTCATTATAGTAAGGCGGGCTCTTCCGGCCTCGGTAATTTTTTTCCCGTAAATCAAAAAACAATAGGCTTGGAGATCTCCGCGCCCGACCCTTCCGCGGAGCTGATGCAGTGCGGAAAGGCCGAACCTGTCGGCGTGTTCTATCACCATGCAGGTCGCATTGGGAACGTCCACACCGACCTCGACAACAGAAGTCGCAACCAAAATATTGAGCTTCCCCGACCCGAATTCCTCCATAATTCTTTTTTGATCTTCTTCCGGAACCTTGGAGTGAATTAAGGCCAACCTATGATTGGGAAAACCTGCCCTTAATTCTTCAAACATCCTCTCTGCCGATTTTAGGGAAAGGTCTTCATTTTCTTCTATTAAAGGATATACAAAATAAGCCTGCCTGCCTTGTAAAATCTCCTGCCCGATAAAGTTATAAACCCTTTCGGCTTTCTCCTCCGCAGCAACATAGGTGATAATCGGCTTCCTTCCGGGCGGCATGGTTTTTATGGTCGAAATATCCAAGTCGCCGAAGATAGAAAGGGCGAGGGTTCGGGGAATGGGAGTTGCACTCATCATAAGAAGGTGGGGATTCCGTTTTTCTTCATTGCTTTCGGCTCCCTTTTGGATTATGGCCGAGCGCTGGAGAACTCCGAAGCGGTGCTGTTCGTCTATTACGGCTAGGCGTAAATTTTTATACTGCACCCCTGCCGAAAAAAGAGAGTGGGTACCGATTATCAAATCGATGTTTCCCTTTTGCAATTCTTGTAAAAGACGGCTCCTTCCCTTAGCCTTGGTATTCCCGGTTAAAAAGGCAAGCCGTACACCGAGGGGCTCCAAGAGGCGGGCTGCATTTTCGGCATGTTGGCGGGCTAAAAGCTCTGTGGGGGCTAAAAAGGCCGCCTGACCGCCCTGCTCTATTACCTTTAAACAGCCTAAAAAGGCGGCAAGAGTCTTCCCCGAGCCGACATCTCCCTGCATAAGACGGGCCATTGTGTTGGGGCCGTCCAGATCCTCGTTTATCTCGGCACAGACCGAAAGCTGATCTTGGGTAAGCTTAAAATTAAGCCTTTCCAAGAGGGCTTTTTGAAGCGGCGTTAAAAGAGGCTCTTTTTTGACAGTTTTGCCGATATTTCTTTCATCTTCAAGGTTGGGAAGCCTTCCCCGCCTCTCAATCGACCTCATCCCTATGGCATATTGAAACAAAAAGAACTCTTCAAAGATGAGGGCATAGCGGCCTTTTTCTACCTCAGCCATGGATTTCGGCGCATGGAGCATAAAAAGCACTTCCTGCTTAGGCGGAAGACCGTATTTTTTTAAAACGGAATCGGGAAGCTCGGAATCAATGCCTTGTCCGTACATTTTTAGGGCGGAAGCAATTATTTTCCGAAGTTTTGCCTGTCCGAGTCCTGAAGTCAGGGGATAAACCGGAAGAATCCTTGCCTGCATATTTTCGTATCTTTCAAGTTCGAATGCAGAGGACTGAATTTCTCCGTATTTGCGGTAAAAAGAGCCGTACACAAAGGCCCTTGCTCCTATGGGAAAGCTTTTTTCTAAAAAGGGGCGGTTAAAACAGATAAGAGAGGCCGTCATTCCGTTTTTGTCGGATACAATAAGTTTTAAGGTTTTCATCTTGCCGAAGCCGAACCATTCATGGCCTGCAACGGTAACTTCTACATGAATTTTTTGAAACCTGTTCCAATCCAAAAAAACGTTTATCTTTGAGCGGTCTTCCCAATCCCGCGGAAAAAGCCTTAAAAGGTCTCCGGTATTTTCTACACCAAGCCTTTTTAACTGTGAGACCGCGGCTGCACCTACTCCGGCAATATTTGTAAGAGTGCCCTGTATTTCAGAAATAAGCATAATTTATTGTAGCATAAGTTTTTAAAAATTATAAGTACTAGACTTTTTTGATAAAATATGATAGTCTTATTAGGTTGCTGTGATTACATTTTTGCTAAATCACAGACCGGGTTTAGTCTATGGAAATCATAAATAGTCGATACAAGATTATTAACAAGATAAGCAACTCGATGCCTTATGTGCAGGAATTTCTGGCCGCAGATTTATGGTCGGAAAGCATAAAAATTAACTTAAAAATTGTATCATCTTTAGAACTAAAAAAAGAGGAGCTCGATTTTTTTAAAGATAATTTCATTACCATAAGCACTATCAGTAACTATTTTTATCTTAAAAATTACGGATTTTCCAGTTTATACCTGTCCTATCCCTCTTTACCCCATTCAAGTCCCGATGAAATTTTATATATTTTTACCACCGAACATCTTGAAAATGGAATCCCTGTTTTGGAATTCATACAAAATTGTTCAATGGAAGATATTCTCAAAATAACCGTATCCGTTTGTCAGAGTCTCGTTCATGCAAGTAATATGGGCTTTGAATATGAGGTGTTCACTCATGATAATGTAATTATAGTCGAAGAAAAAGACGGTTTTAGAATCAGAATCAAGGATATCGTATCGGCAAAACTTGAAAACAGCACATCAGTGCGGTTTAAAGAAGCCGAAGATTACACAGGAACTAATGAAAATATAGATACCGTTATTTCTTTTATCGTTACACTACTCGCAGGACAAGAAGTTAAAACAAGCATTTCATCGGCTCTTTCTAAATTAAAAACGGTTTATAAAAAATTAAATAAAAAAGATGAAGACATTTTTAATGCCTTATATGAAATTGCAAAAAAACATACTCAGCATAAAGATAAAAACAATAAAATACATACAATCATTCAAGATATAAATAATAAACTTAATAGGAACTGCCCTGCAGATATCATTCCGCCTCTTAACAGTATAACTTTTAGACCTAAATTAGTAGGAAAGCAAAAAGAAATAAATATGGTATCACAGGCAAGAAATGAGATACATTCACGGCAAGCGAAAAAAACGGTATTTCTCATAAAGGGAAACCAAGGAACAGGTAAAACAAGATTTTTAAAAGAAGCTGAATACCGCTTAGCCTTAGAAGGAACAAACATATATGCTAATTATAATTTCAGAAATTCAACTACAGAAGAATTCTGGGATGATTTTTTAGGAAAAATATTTTTAAATTCGTATTCTCTCCAAGATATAGACGAAAGAGAAAACATTATAAAAAATGTAAAACAAATTCGTGATCGTAAGTTTTCTATTAATACCGAAAAAGAATATGATCATATGAAGTTTAAAACTTTTAATGAAGCAAAAAACTTGTTTTTTAAAACAATCGGACAACTGCCTGTATTCCTAATTATCGATGATGTAGAATTCGCAAACGACTTTATATTGGATACGATTTTATATTTAGCTACGGAAATTACAGAGCTTGAAAGATTAGGAGTTATTCTGTCTTATGACGAAGCAGTTACACCTGTTTCGCCTAAATTTGAATCTTTTTTAAACATATTAAACAATTATGAAAAATGCCAAACCTTTGAACTAAATTATTTTTCTAAAGAAGAAACGATAGAGATGCTAAAAAATATCATGCTCTTAAAATATCCTCCGGTAGGGTTCGGCCCAACCTTATATAAGTATACATCAGGCTGCCCGTCTTTTATTATCGAAATGATAAAAGAATTTGTCAATACCGGAATAATATACAGGGAAAAGCTGACGGGTATATGGGTTATTAAAGAAGAAATATACAAAGAAGAGCTGAAAAACAAAATTCCAAAATCAATTGAAGAAACTTTAACAAACCAATTGAATATTCTTTCAGCAAGCGAAAAAAAATTCTTTCTTGAAGTATCATTATTTCAAAATAAATTCAAAATAGAATATCTGTATAAAATTTTAGCCCTACCGCCGAACCAAATAGATAAAAATATAAAAAAAATTATAAATAAAGGTTTGATTACAGTTATAAAAACAGGAGACAAGCAAGAGTACGCCATTACCAACCAAATTATGCATAATATTTTGTATCAAATGGTTCCGCCTAAGAATAAAATGTTACAGCATAAAAAAATAAGTCAAATTCTTCAAAAAGAACCTAATACCGATATAAACGAACTTATATGGCATCTGGAAGAATCGGGAAATAAAAAAGCCGCATTAAGCTGCTGTCTGGATATAGTGGAAAAAAATATGAAGGAAAAAAATCTGGATGCCGTAATAAAGATTTATGAAAAAATTCCTTCAATAATATCCGGTCAAAGTATAAAGGCCAAATTTCAGATACTGTTAAAAATATTCGAGCTATATAATCAAATGGCTATAAGAAATAAAGAAGCGGAAATCATCTTAATCCTTGAGGAAATATTACCTAAAATAAAAGATGCAGATCTTTTATCATGCTATTACAATTTAATGGCCAGGCACGAATACGGAGCTTTAAATGAAGAAAAAATTCTTTTTTATGTAGATAAACTGGTGGAATTATATACAAAAACATCTAAAGATATAGTTAATCTAAGATTACAGCATGCAAAATGTTTATACTATCATATAAAACAGCAAAATCGTGGTTTTAAAGAATCTACATATAAAATATTTAATCTGACAAAAAATCATCCTGAATATGTTACTTATCGAATTGAAGCTTATATATTTTTAGGATATCTTTATGATAAAAAAAATGAGAAAAAAATATCTTTTAAATGTTTTCAAAAAGCAAAGGAGCTTTCATCTTTATCCAATAATATAAAAACAGAACTTATTTCAATGTATAATATCTCGGTAATGCATTGGAACAGACATTCAAATGTTGAAAAAACAATTGCATATACAAAGGATGTCATAAATTTAGCCAAAAAGTTAGGATTTTTGATTATTGAAACCGTTTCTATAATTAATTATGCAAGAATGTTATGTGAAATTCAAAACAACTATGAAGCTTACGAATATGCAAAGGAAGCGGAAAACAAAATACTTGCTAATAATATGGTGATGTTGAAACTTCCGTGCATTACAACACTTATGGAGATAACCCAAAACTTAAATAGATATAAAGAATTTTATGAATACAGAAAAAAATATATAAAAACAGCACGGGAAACCCAAAAAAAGACCTTGTACCAGCATAATTTTATATTTTACGCTCTTATGGCAAGAATGTATCAAGAATTCGGATATAATAATAAGGCAATTAGCTATTTGAAAAAAAGCATAAAGCTAAAAAAATATCTTTCGGATCATAAGATATTTATGGTATATTTTATGTTGGAAGCATTAAGAATAATTCAAAGAAAAAAATCTGATATAAATAATTTAATAAAAATATTTAATGTGTATATAAATGTAAAAAAATACAGCATGAAAAATCGAAGACAGCTTACCAAAAATTTCTTTGATACGGTAATTACAGCAACTATAAAGCGGCCCGACATCGATTTTGCTCCATTAATAGTACAGATAATAAAATTCGATATGCCCGATCTATATGACTTTCAACAGTCAGGAATGCACTATTTAAAAACTTATTTAAATAAAACGGAATCCGAACATATCTTACAAGAAAATCTTCAACTTATGAAGCCTAAGCGGCTGATAAATATCACATTATTTCTTAATATGGCATTAGGAGATTACTATTATGCAGCCGGAATACAAAGCTTAGCTATCGTATATTATCTGGAAGCTCAAAATAAAATATCAAATATAATAAAAAACACTCCTGAAAAATACAAGGTCAAATTATTCAATAATTGGCAATTTAACAGAGCCTTCGATATAGTATCGGATTTTATAAAAGGGAAAACTCCGCAAAAGGATAAAAAATACAACCGAAAGGTTACTAATGCAGAACTGAAAGAAATCTTAAACCTTAAACATATAAATATCATAAAAAAAGATAAAAACTTTAGAAATGAATTGATACAAACTTTTTTAAAAAATGAAGGCTATGAGCATACTACATCGGTTGAAATTATCAATAATTTTACTGATAACTACATACAAAATGTATCGGAAATAATGAAATTCTTAGCTTTAAATGTAATTGCCACATCATATGATTTTTTAGAAATAAGCACATCGGGTGAACCGTCGTTTATATTACACAACGAAGATGAAAACGGCGATTTAAGGAAAATATTTGATTTTATAACAAAATTCGGATATAAAAACACAACTAAAATAGAAGCCGTATTACGTAAACCGTGCATGATAATTCCCGTTAATAAAAAGAATTTTGGAGCTAACGATTATAAACTTTTAGGTTTTATGATTTTTATATCGGAAAATGTCATAAACAATTTTTCACATGAAGGAAGCTCTTTTTGTAAAAAACACTCCAATCTTTTAACTATGCTAGTCGAAAGTAAAAATTTTCAGCAATCAGCAGCTTATGATACCTTAACCGGAGCCTATACAAGAAAATATTTTGAAGTTTTCTTCAAAAATATTATCAAAAATTTATATAACTCAAATTCTAAATTTTCACTTATTTTATATGACTTGGATAAATTTAAAAACATAAACGATAACTACGGACATCTTGTAGGCGATATAGTTCTTAAAAAAGTAACTCAGACTATTTTAGATTCCTTAAACCAGGGGCAGATACTGGGAAGATACGGCGGTGAAGAATTTACCATCATATTGCCTGATACAGATTCGCAAAAAGCCTTTAAAACGTCAGAATATTTTAGAAAAAAAATAGAAAACTTGGTTTTTACAGAATTTGATACAGCCATAACAATAAGTCTTGGAATCGCAACATTTCCCGAACACGGAAAAACTACTTCAGAACTACTTACAAATGCGGATCAAGCCTTATATAACTCCAAGAACACAGGAAGAAATAAAAGCACCGTATGGAGTCCGTCTATAATTAATAAAAAGGGAGATAAAACAAGTCTAGCCGCAGTTATTATAGCTGATGAATCGTATTTTAGTGAACATATATCCGCGACAATAGAATTATGCGATATATTAAAAACAAATCTTAAGAAAAAAGACATATCAAAAACTCTAATATCAAAGATAGTAAAATTCTTTGAAGCCGAAAGCGGAGCAATCATTCTTAAATCAGTAAATAAAAAATGCAATGAATTAAATTTTAAAATCAGTGCAAAAATAGGATTTGAATCTTATCCGGTAAATGAACAACTGGTTCACACAGTTGCTGAAGACGGTGTAGGTATTTACCAAGTAGATTGGGACTCAATCACAAAAAGAAACAGCATAACAAATATGCCGGAATGGAATTCTGTAATGATTACTCCCATAATAAAAAATGAAAATATCATAGGAATAATTTATTTGGCGGCACCTGAAAAACATGCCAAATTTAACTTAAGTAAATTTAATTTTTTTAAATTTTTAGCAGACATAATATCTGCAAATATATAAGGGAGAATCAGATGAAAATATTAAATAACAGATATAGAATTATTAAAGAGCTCCCGATAGAATTAAAAAATAATACAGGTTTTGTTGTTCAAGATTTAGACTCCGACAAAGGAGAACAACTTGAATTAAGACTGGTATATGCTGCAGACTTAGATGAAGATTTTATGCATTTTATAAGAGAAAAATTTATTCTGATAAAGCAATTAAAAGAAACGGTCCACCTAAAAAATTATGACTTCACACGTTTAATAAGTATAGACAATAAAATAATAGATGAGAACATTTACTTATATACAATAGAATATATAGAAAAGAAAGAGCCCTTATCAGATTTTTTAATTGATGCTGCAACAAAGGATATTTTTGAATTATTTGCAGCAATACTGAAAGAGTTAAACTATTTAATAACATACGGAATAGTATATAACAACTTTGATCTAAACAATATATATGTGATAAAAGATAATGACCGATTTTCTATAAAAGCAAAGAACCTTATTACCGAAAAAAATCAATATTCACACCAAATAAGCTTTTTATCAAATGAAGAAATTCACACATTTACTTATAGCCATGATATTTTAAAAACAATCATTTTATCCTTGCTTTTAAAAAAGAATGTAATAAAAAATCATGAAAAATATTTTCAAGAACTTCAACAGACCAAAACTAATCAAATAAGTAATGAAAACGAAAAATATCTTTACACGTGTTTTTTTAAAATATATAACGAAATTCACACACGAAAACTTAAAAAAGAACCTTATCCGTTTTATGAAATAATATCGGATATTAATTACAACATAAATACCGACTACAATATTTCGACTCCAATGAGTGTTGTAAAAAAACAGCAATTTCCTATAAATAGAGAAAAAGAAAAAAAAGAGATTTTTTCCGTATTTAAACAAACAAAAACATCGAAACCTGAAAATAAAAACATTTTGATTACCGGTGCTTTTGGCATAGGAAAGACCTACTTCCTATCCGAGCTGTATTTTTTACTACTACTAAAAAAAATGGATGTTTATTATATTCCAAGCCTGAGTGACATGGACGATATCAAATTTATTTTGTATCTCATGAAAAGTTTATTTTTAAAAAATTCTTTAATCCAAAAAAATTATGAAAAAAAACTAAACAGCATCTTTGAAGCTTTAAAATCAGAAATAGAAATCAATGAAGATATAATAAGAATAAGCGCACTTAAATATAAGCTTATAAACTTAATAGTAGGTTTAATAGTAGAAAATTCATCATCACAGCCCATAGTTTTTATAATCGACGATATACATTTGATAAGCGAATTTATAACAAAAACAATATTATACCTAATAATAGAAAATTCGGATAAAAAGAATATAATACTGATACAATCCGCTAATGAAAGTCTAATTAATAATAATCAAAATTCAAAAAAACTTATTAAAGTTTTATCAAATCAAGCCGCAATAAAAAAAATAAATCTTCAAAACTTATCTGAACCGGAAACAGAAAGTTTAATAAGAAATACAATAAATATAAGAAACATTCCGGAGGTACTATTAAAAAAGATATATTTGAACACAGGTGGGAACCCCTTATTTATTAATGAAGCTCTAAAAGAGCTTACTGTTTCAGGTGAGCTAAAAAAAGACAAATCGATGGAGCTATGTCAACTTTCAGACAGTTTGTCCACTGCTTCTATCCCGATACCGATATCTACAAATATACAGCAGGCTGTAAGAAAGCAGATAAAAAACCTTAATGAGGATGAATTAAATTTTTTAAAAGACTTATGTATATTTAAATCCAGTTTTAAAGCTGAAGCTTTACCAAAAATACTTAATGTAACATCCGCAGCCGTTAAAAAATATATACCAAAACTTTTAGAGCAAAACATCATAAAAAAAATCACAAAGCAGTACGCAGATGAATACGCAATCATAAATAAAATCTTGCAAAAAATGATGTACAATGAACTTGATTGCGCTTATAGAGTAGAAGCACATAAAAAAATTATGCAAAGGATAAAAACAATAAAATCTGTAAGTATTCATGAGTTTATCTGGCATGCCGAAAAATCGGAACTATTTGCAGAAGCGGTTAATTATTGTATAAAATATAAAAATAAAATAAAAAAACAATGTACTCATATAGCTTATATCGAGATATTTGAAAAAATATATTTGTTTGTCCCAAAAGCCGACAACAGCAGAAAACTTGATATACTTCTTATTCTTGCAGAATCATATTTAGAAAATGATGATACGGCAGGATGTGGTAAAAAAATAGCAATGGCCGAAGAAATAATAAACGGCTTCAATTCAAATAAAATAGCTGCAGCACAAGTTCATATAATAAAAACAATTCAAGAAATTCAGTCTAAAGCAAAATATGAAAAAATAGCTAAATCTTTAGCTATAGCCGAAAAATTTACGGCCGAAGCAAATAATACTTATACTCAATTATTGTTTGATAAAGCAAAGGTAGAATTTTTACAATACAGCAAAAAATATACTGAAGCCGTCAATGAAGCAAAAAAAATTATATTAAAATGCGGTAATTCAAAAGAATTTAAATCACTCAAAACAAAAGTGCTGTTGAATCTGGGTACAAACCTTTTTTATTCAGGCGACTATAAAGAAGCGGAAAAAACCTATTTGGAAACTCTTAAAAATGCAAAAAAAATAGGCAATACAAATATTGAAGATACAGCCTATAATAACTTAGCTATTATCCAAGAACAGGCATATAAAGACTTTGATGCCTCAATAGTATATTATACAAAAATTTTAAAAAACAATAACGTATCGGGTAACACGGTTGCGGAAACACTCGCATTACTTAATCTAAGCATTGCCTATTTACACTTTTATGATTATGAAAAGGCCTATGATATTTGCAATCAGTCCATAAAAAAAATGATGCAAAACTTTGATACCGACATAATATTTTTTGCTCAAACCGTTATTTATGAAATTTACCTGTCACTATGCATGTATGACAAAGCTGCTGAAACCGAATCGGAAATATTTAAAATGCTTAAAGATAAAAGCATATCCAAAGATCCGCTACATATAAGCACCTTCAAACAAACAAAAAGCAGTTTTTACTACGCAATGGGGCATTTTGAAACTGACACCGAAATTTTAAAGGAAGATATCGAAGGACAAAAAAATATTACAGACCTTTTAGAAGTTTTTTCATTATTGTGCATTACTTTAAATAAAATTGCACAAGGTAAAATAAACTCAGTTGAAAAACTGGAAGAAGATATCTTAGCAATAATCTCAAATCAAGTCTTTTTAGAGAATATATATTTTTTATTCTATGAGCTAGTCTACCGTATAAGAAAAATTATCATATTCCGCTCTGATATTGATTTTAAAAAAATAGTTAAAATTATACTTGGAATAAATTGCTACAGCAATCAGCCTTTAATAAAGGCTCCTCTCTTATTTTTAGAAGCATATATTGAACCTGAAAATGCGGAAAAAAAACTGATAGAAGCCGCCTCTCTGCTTGAAAATAAATACATCTCGGATTTAAGTATAGATATAAATATTAAACTGGCTCTAATCCATTTAAATAAGAATAATATTAACATGGCAATGATTTATTTTGTTGAAGCTCAAAAGTTAATTAATATTTTTATAAAAAAAATACCTTTAAAATTCAAAGCAAGTTATTTTAATTCTCATCACTACGAATTGCCATCGTTGATAATAGATGATTATATCAACAAAAAAATAAAACCTGAATATAAAAAAATTAACGGACTACTATCCTATGAACAGATAAAAAAACTCTTATCCAAAAATACTGTTGAAAAATTAAAAAATAATCCGGCCTTTATTTTGAATATTATATCTCAAACAAAAACATCCGGTAGATTTAAAAATAAATCGATTGATGATATAATAGAAAAATTCTCAGATGATTTTCTAAAAAATATAAATGATCTTTTAAATTTTACGGCTTTAAATCTGCTTGCGAATTCGGCTGATGTATTTATCACAACAACCGATAATAAAATCGAGTCTTTATTTAATTTCGGCCAAAATAAAACTATAGAAAAAATTGCAAGATTAATAGAATCATCTACATACAATACGATAAATATTAAGACAGACAGAGAAATTTCATCACACCTTGTTATTCCGATAAATTCCTGCAATACGCAAACAGGAAACACCACAACCGGCTATTTGGTTTTTGTATCAAATAAAGAAATAAATAACTTCAGTAATTTTGGAATACGCTTCTGCCTAAGTATCGAAAATATATTCTCATTTTTAATAGAAAGCTATAAGGCACAACAGGAAGCAGCTACAGATAAACTGACCTCGGCACTGACAAAAAAATACACTGAAACCGTACTAAATGACATTTTAAGAGTTTCCAAAATAAGTAACAACCCTTTTAGTATACTCATGTACGATCTGGATAAATTTAAAAAAATAAACGACACCTTCGGTCATCAGCTGGGTGATACTGTTTTAAAAACGACCGCTAAAACTGCATTGAGTGTATTAAAAAAAGAACAAATACTCGGCCGAGTCGGAGGAGAAGAGTTTGTTATTTTGCTCCCTAATACCGAAAAAAAACAAGCTTTAGTAATAGCAGAAAAAATCAGAAAACAGGTAGAAGCATTACGTTTTGAAGATCCAGCGCTTAAAGTAACGATCAGTATGGGTATAGCCGTATTCCCCATGCACGGAACAGCGGAAAAAGATCTATTGTCAAAAGCAGATCAAGCCCTATATGCTGCAAAAAATTGGGGAAGAAACCAAACAGTTGTATGGGAAGAAGATCTGGAGCCTATCAAAAAAAAAGCAGACAGGCTCGCCGGAATATTAACAGGAAACACCATAAACGATACAAAAAATATTCTAAGTTTTATCGATACTGCATCGCTCATACGGCATTCCATATCAAAAACAAAAAGACTTGAAATCTGCCTTGAAAAAATAATAGACAGTACAGGAGCCGATTCAGGAATCTTTATCTGCCCTGTCAAAGAAAAGCAATCCAAAAGAATCTTTAAATATAGACCTGTTTCAAAACCGGAATTTCCTGTAAATAGAGACTTCATAATCGAAGTAATGTCCGAAAAAAAAGAACTATGCAAAATAGACTGGGAAAATATTTCGGGAAAAAACGCTATAACGGGAGTACCCAACTGGAATTCTACCATTCTTGTGCCGGTAATCCTAAAGGAAGAAATAAAAGCTATAATCTATCTTGTAGTTGAAATCAGAAAAAGGAAATTCGGAACGGAAGAGGTAAACTTAACAAGCTTATTTGCAGGTCTAATAGCTCCATTCTTTTAAGTCGGGCAGGGGGGATTTGAACCCCCGACTTCTTGGTCCCGAACCAAGCGCGCTACCCCTGCGCTACTGCCCGTAAATTACGGTAGCTATAAAAACAAAAAGCTCACCACTAAAGGCGGTGAGCTTTTTCGGGAGCGACGGGGCTCGAACCCGCGATCTCCGGCGTGACAGGCCAGCGCGATAACCAGCTTCGCTACGCCCCCATAAGGTTTGCATATTCTACCAAAACTAAAAGAAAATGTCAATAGTTTTTAATAAAAATCTTGCAAAAATATTGTTTTTAGGGTATAGTTTTACTTGTAAATAGAATTTAACATATGAGGTCAAATATGAATAATGTAAAATCTTTTTCGGCACACACCGACTGTACAACAGTACTGGTAGGCAAAAAAGCCGGTATTGACGGCTCAATTCTTATTGCAAGAAATGAGGATTTTCACTTGGCAATAAGTCCAAAAATATTTGTTTTAGAAAAAGCGGTAAATGAAACTGGCCGAGTTTATAAATCTAAAAACACGGGAGTGGAAATTCCCCTTCCTGCAAAAGCCTTCCGCTACACATCCGTTCCTCAAGCCTATCCCAACGATAAGGAAAACCAAGGCTTTTATGGAGAAGCCGGTATTAACGAAAAAAATGTAGCCTTGAGCTCTACCGAAAGCGTCTACGGAAACGCCAAGGTTCTCGCCTATGACCCGCTTGTAAAAAACGGAATTGCAGAAGATGCCATAAACGACATTGTCCTTCCCTTTATAAATTCTGCACGGGAAGGAGTAAGCTACTTGGGAAAACTTATCGAAAAATACGGCTCTGCTGAGGGTAACGGTATTTTATTTGCCGACCTTGATGAGGTTTGGTACATGGAAATTCCATGCGGACATCATTGGGTTGCCGTAAGAATTCCTGACGACTGCTATGCAGTAGCCCCAAATCAAGTTTCAATAGAAAAAATCGATTTTAAAAAACCGGACAGCTATATGTGGTCAAAGGGCATCAAGGAGTTCGTAAACGAACATAATCTGAATCCCGATAGAGAAGGTTTTAACTTTAGACATATTTTCGGAACATCAAGCGAAAAAGACAGGGTCTACAACACACCGAGAGCTTGGTTCGCGCAAAAATACCTTAACCCCGAAATAGAACAATCTCCGGTCTCCAACGATATTCCTTTTATCCAAAAAGCAAACCGTCTTATCTCTGTTGAAGATGTAGAATACATATTAAGCTCTCATTATAATGAAACGGAATTCGACCCTATCGGCATAGGAAACAGTGAATTTAATAAAACACGTTTTAGGGGTATTTCGCTTTCACGGACAGCCGAATCTCATATCTTGCAGTTAAGACCTAAGGCTCCCAAAGGACTTGAAGGCATCAAATGGCTTGCATTCGGAACTACGGCCTTTGTTCCATATGTCCCATTTTTTACAAATATTTTGGATACGCCTACAGCCTATAAAAGAATGACCCGTATGGTTTCTACCGATAATGCTTACTGGCTTTTTAAACTAATCGGACATTTTGTTGAATCTCATTACTCTGCATTTAAAGATGATAATAATGCTTATCTTACTGAAATGCAAAGCTATGGAAGGGCACGTGTAAAAGAGATTACCGATGCAGCGGCTAAGATTCCTGCAAAATCTTTAAGCGAATTTTTAACCGAAGAAAACCGCAAAACTGCAGAGCATGTATTAAAAAGGACAAAGGAATATCTATCCGATTTGATGCTGGAATCTTTTAAGTATTCAAAACTTTCTTTTACAATGGATAAAAACCTTTAATCAAGCATAATGCTATGTAAAATTTAAGGCCTCAAAATTTTTTGAGGCCTTTTCTATTTAGTTTTGATTTTCCGTAATAAGAAGACTCAACTTCGAAATCGAAGCTCCTGTGTCGGATTCCACCTTTCGGGTATTGCTTATAGCCGAATCGAGAGTTTTTATGCTGTTCAACATCTCTGAAATTTCCGCATTAACTTCCTCAGTTGCATTTAGAAGGCGCTTAAAGCTGCCTGAAATATCCGAACGGGTTTGGATGATATTGTGTTTTTCTTTTTGCACGTTGGTAAATTCTTCCAAAAGAGTATTCATAATCGAATTCATTTTTTCGGTTTGAGAGTTTACGTCTGAAATAAAGCCCGAAATATTGGACAAAATATGCTGAAAATCAAAAACTTTTTGATTTATATCGTCAAAACTTTTTTGAAGTACGCCTGAAGCCTCGGCCGACTGGCGGATACTGTTATTTATTTGACTTAATATCTTCCCTGTAGAGTCGGCCTCGGATGCGGAACCTTCTGCAAGCTTTCTTATCTCATCGGCAACAACAGCAAACCCCTTACCGGCATCACCTGCATGGGCAGCCTCTATCGCCGCATTCATTGCCAAAAGGTTTGTTTGTTCCGCTAGAGCAGTAATCAGCTGGTTAGCTTCAAGAAGACCTTCAGAGCTTTGGTAAATATTGGCGATAATTGCAGTTACTTTTGCCAAATTATCTTTACCCATTTTACTGGCATCCGATAGTAAGGCAAAGCCTCTGTTTATTGTGTCAAATTTATCCGATAAATCATTAATAACATTATTAAGCTCTTTTATTTGTAAAACAGTATTTTCTGCAGCACTTGATTGGCGTTCGATTCCTTCCGAAATATTATCCAAAAATAAATTAAGGCTGTCTGTAGCTGTTTGAGTTCCTCTTAATTCTCCGTCTTGTACACCAATTTCCTGCCTTACAGACTCGGCATATCCGGAAAGTTTTTTCATCGCATCTTCGGCTATGTCCATGTTCTCTGCCAAAATAACTTCATGCTGCTTTAACTCGCTGCTTGTATTTTTTATTTCGTCAAACAACAAACCTTTTTGCCTATCCGATTCAAGAAGCATGGCTCTAGCTTCATCAGCCTTTTTATTTTCAAGGTAATTTCTCCATGCAAGACAAAAGGCTTGAGCAAACAAAAATCCTGAAAAGCCGAAAGACAACAAATTTCCGAAATTTGAAATCATCATACTGTATAGAACATCATTTACTGCCGAGGCAGCCAAAATTACAATACCGGCAACTATAGGAACACTTCCCGTCCTTTTCTTTATCAAGATGCGGATTACAAAGTAGATCGCATAAAAGACTTCACCAAGTAAGATTATCTGATGAATAAGAATAAATTTTCCATAAATATAGGCAGGAGTTACTAAAATAAACAGCACATAAGCAAGGGCCTCGGCCGATATTATTATATAGACTATTTTTTGTATATCATCTTTATATAAAGATCTAAAATATGTAAATATAAAAAAACCTACAGAGGCAAAGGTAAGATAATCCAACTTTGTAATGAGTTCCCACGAGGCGGAAGGAAAAATATATTTAAATACATATCCCATTACGGCAGTCCGTAAGATGACCGTCAAAGAAAAAAATATAAAATACAAAAGATTTTTATTATGGGGATGAAAAATAAAAAGAGCCAAGTGATAAAGGATTATTGCAATACCGAAAGCAAAAACAAATATATCCACAAAGCGTTTGGATAAAACGGAATTCTCTACAGCTTCTTTTGTACCGATACTTACCGGATGATAAATTCCTCCGCGGGCGTGGGCAAAGTTTGAAACTTGAAGCGCAATATAAATTTCAGTAAGGCCCTGAGGGATGTCATAGACAATATCCTTTATGCCGGTTTTTGAATTTTCTCTTGAAGAAGAAGGACTGCCCGCCCGCATAACTTCCTCTCCGTCAATAAACAAGGCCCAGGACGAAACGGGCGACGTAATTTTTAAGGTGAGCTTAGGAGAAGTTTGAGGCAGTAAAATTTTCAAGGTATAGGTTCCGTATCCCAAATTTGAAAGCCTCGTGCCGTCTGAAAGAACAGCCTTACTCCATTCCATAGGGCATCGAATAAATACTCCGGTTTTTTCAATATCCTCTTTTGAAAAAACAAGCTTATTATTGTAAAAACCCATTTCGCCGTTTAAAATTAAAACCGGAGAAGAACCAAAATCTGTCTTTCTTATGTCTAAGATACCTTTTTTTACTTCTTCAGAAAAAACCGCCAAACTTACCGATAAAAAAAGGCAAAGGGTCAACAAAAATTTAATAGATCTTGTTTCTTTGCTTTTAAAATTTTCACGCATTTTGTTCCTGCATTGGAGCAGGGATCTGTACATTTTGAACATCATTTTCATCTCCTTCTTCAGTTTCCGATACCAAATTTTTACACTCAACTACTTTTCCCATAAAAACATCAGTTATGGTTCGGATTTTTTCAGGCTCTTTAACCGTCTCTTCAACTTTATTTTCAGGTTGAGGCGGAATATACTCCTTTATAATTAATTTAAATCTCTTTCCTGTAATTTCAAAAATAGAGTCTATAACCGTATCCTTTTGTTTTTGAATCAGCGTATAGTCAAAAGAGCTGCGAGCAAACAGCGTAAGGCTGTCTTCCTTTAAAAGCCAATCCTTACTTTGACCTACGGCAGAAGACAAGATCCCGCTCTTTTCTAAAAGAGCCTCGATTAACGGTTCTTTTAAATCCTCTACAGTATTAAAATTATTTTCTACTATGCGGGCAGTCTGAAGTACGGTTTCTTTTTCCTCATCTTTTTTTTCAAAAGACAAAGGCGCATTATTTGAAACCGGCTGTTTCTCTTCATTTTTTTTTTCCGAAAACCCGTCCAATTTATTGTCGCGTTTTAAGACGGCCTTAAATTGTTCGGTCAAACTGCCCGCATGGTTAAAAGATTGGGGAGCTTCCTTTGGCTGAGCTTCTTCAAAGCGGGGCATAGGTCTTACAGGTTCGGCATTTACCTGCCGTCCTGAAATAAGGCTTTGGGCTGCATCAAAGGCGGCTTTTAAACCGGCAGGCGATACATAATCGCTCAGCCACGAAAGACGCGAAACGGCAAGCTCCAATTCATATCTTTGATCGATAGAAAACCTGAGATCCTTAAAAAGTTGGAGCATTATGCTTAAAGCTCTTTCTATTTGTACAGCCTCCCAGCCCTGTAAGATATCCTGCGGAAAGCGGTCGGCTCTCTGTCCTATAAGGGCTTCCTTTGTAATGCCGTGCTTTACCAATAAAAGACTTCTAAAATAATCCGCACAATCCGAAACTACCTGCTCAACCGAGATTCCTCCCTGCAAGATTCCATCCAAGATAGAAAGGGCTTCCCGGCTGTTCTTTGCAACACAGGCCGACACAAGTTTATTTATTGAATCGACACCTGTAAGGCCGAGTTTTTCGTGTATCTTTTCAAAGGTGATATGCCCGTCCGAAAAGGCTGCTACCTGATCAAAAAGGGTGTAAGCATCCCGCACGCTTCCGGTTGCTTCACGAGCAATCCAATAAAGGGCCTCATCATCTGCGGCTATGCCCATCTCTGCGGCTGCTTCTCCCAAGGCCTTCTTTAAGATCTCTATCGAAACAAGCTTAAAATTAAACTGTTGGCAGCGGCTTTTAATCGTAGCCGGAACCTTATGAATTTCGGTAGTGGCAAAAATAAACACAACATAGGGCGGCGGCTCTTCTATTGTTTTTAATAAGGCATTAAAAGCACTTGTCGAGAGCATGTGCACTTCGTCAATTATATAAATTTTATACCTGTTAGAATTCGGAGGAAATAAAATTTCGTCCTTTATCTGTCTTACATCATTTACACTCGTATTTGAAGCGCCGTCAATTTCTATTACATCCAAACATGAGCCGGCCGTAATTTCTTCGCAAGAGGTACAATGACCGCAAGGAGTGGGCCTCGGCCCTTCGGCACAGTTAAGCACCTTGGCTAAAATTCTAGCCGAGCTTGTCTTTCCGCAGCCTCTGGGACCGGAAAAAAGATAGGCATGGGCTATCTTGCCGGCCTCAATCGATTTTTGCAATGTTGCGGCAACAAATTCTTGGCCCAGCAAATCTTCAAAACGCTGGGGCCTTCTCCGTGTCGCTGTTACTTGATATTCCATATGTAGCAGTATAACACAAATTCACTCAAAATTAAACTAGGCAAACCATTCAATTTTCTATTAGATCTTACTTGAAAAAAAGATATTTTATTTTAGTATTTTTGATATTCTTTTACAAAAAAACATACAACAATAGTAGAGGTGATAGTTATGAAAAAATTTAAAAAAATTTTGACTTTATCTATTTTTATATGTTTTTGTGTTCTTTTGTGCGCCTGTACAGGCTGTACAAATATATTCCGCTTACAAAGCATCGGCAAGGATGAGATTTCCATTGTGAGCTATAATGCTCAGACCTTCTTTGACGCTGTAGAAGACGGGCACGAGTTTAAGGAATTCAAGGGTTCAAAAACAAAATGGTCTAAGGAAAGGTATGCAGAAAGGCTTTTCCGGCTAAAAGAGGCTGTTAATCTTTCATGCCTGGGGCTTGGTTTAGGGGAAAAAGACATACCGGATATTCTTATCTTACAAGAAATTGAAAGCCGCACCGTCATAGATGATTTTTGTAAAATCTTCCCTATAAATAACTCGTACAAATACGCAGTCTTTATTCCTCCCCAAAACGGAGGAGCATTCAGCACTGCCCTGCTTTCAAAATTTCCTATAACCGAAATAAAGGTTTTTAATGTATACTCAGGTAAAAAAATCTTGCGCCCGATGATCGAAACCAGAATTCAAATAGGTAATTCTGCGGGGGATAACGAATTGGTGCTGTTAAATGTTCATTGGAAGTCCAAGGCAGGAGACTCAGACAGCGCCTCTATCAGGCGGCAGCAGGAAGAACAAGCCTATAAAAGGCTTACGGAATTAAAAACTCAAGAACCCCGGACACCCTTTATAATATGCGGCGACTTTAATCAGACGCTGGAGGAATTTTCTCTTTTATCCGAATTTGATAACTGCTGGAATATTGAGGCCTATCAAGCCGCAGTTCAAGAAGAAAGCCAGCCCTCAGGAAGCTACTTTTACAAGGGAACATGGGAAGGAATCGACCATTTTTTCTATTCGGATAATTTAAGCGATGGAAAAAACTTTGATCTAAGCTTTTTTTGTGTAATTAACTCAAGGCCGCTGACCGATATGTCCGGAAAACCTGAAAAGTACTCCGTGAGCAAAGGAACCGGGTACTCGGACCATCTGCCCATAGGCATAATTCTCAAAAGGCAGTAAGGTGTTTTTAAGCGGTGCCATTTGTACCGCTTAAAAAAAACCGTTCATTTATAAAAATGAACGGTTAATACCGGCGAAGGGACTTGAACCCTTACGGAGTCGCCCCCAATAGATTTTGAGTCTATCGTGTATACCATTTCACCACGCCGGCTCATTGAAAGTTTATTCTATCATAAAAATAAAACTTTGTAAAGCCCTTTTTTAAGCTGAATTTTAACTTTGTAAGAGGAGCCTACAAAAAAAAGAGCCCGCTCTCGCGGGCCAACTCGGTCCCGTACGAAGGAGGATTACGAAACCGAGCTTACATATCCAACAAAACTAGTAAATATAAGTTACATACTATTTGCAGAATGTACTTAATTTATTTATAAAAAGCGCTGTAAGCCTTATAGGCCATATAAAGGTCGGCCTTGCTTATGATTTCATATGGAGCATGCATTGAAAGAACAGGAACCCCGCAGTCTACAACTTCAGCACCGTATTTTGCGATAATATAGGCAATTGTTCCGCCTCCTCCTGCATCTATTTTTCCCAGCTCGGCAGTCTGCCATACAACCTTATTGTCGTCAAAGATTTTTCTCACTCTTTGTAAGAATTCAGCATTGGCATCGTTTGAGCCGCCTTTGCCGCCCGAACCTGTATATTTATTGATACAGATACCGTTGCCTACATAGGCAGAGTTCATCTTTTCAAAAACTGAAGGAAAGGCAGGGTCGAAACCTGCAGAAACATCGGCCGAAAGCATATATGAGTTGGCAAAGGCCCTTCTGACATCGATATCCCTGTAGTTTTTGTTTAAGGCGGCTATTTCTGCAACCATATTTTCAAAATAAAGGGCCTGCATACCCGTATTTCCTACGGAACCGATTTCTTCCTTATCGGCAAAAAGAGCTGCGGCAGTCCTTGGAGGAGATTCAACCTCCAAAATAGCTTTTAAGGTTGTATAAGCACAAACCCTGTCATCGTGGCCGTGTCCTGCAATAAGAGAATTGTCAAAGCCCACATTTCGAGCCTTTCCGGCAGGAACAACCTCCAGCTCCGCGACCCTGAAATCTTCTTCAATAATGCCGTATTTTTCATTAAGGATTTTTAAAATATTGTCCTTTATAGGGTTTTTGGACTCTTCCTTTTTATCATCCTTATCTTTTTTTTCTTTAACGGCCGGCTTTTGATTTCCTACGAGGATGTTAAGCTGTTCTCCGGTTATACCTTCAGACATTGTTTCTTGAAGCTGTTTTTTAGACAGGTGTATCAAAAGGTCATTAATGAAAAGAACAGGATCTTTTTCGTCTTCACCTATGCAAATATCGACTTTTTTACCTTCTTTTGTGAAGATAACACCGTGAATAGCCAGAGGAATTGTAGTCCACTGATATTTTTTTACACCGCCGTAATAGTGAGTTTTTAAAAATGCGAGATTCGATTCTTCAAAAAGGGGCATCTGCTTTAAATCAAGACGGGGACTGTCTATGTGAGCTCCGATAATGTTCATACCCTGAGTGATGTCATCACCCAAAACCATCAAAACTACGGACTTTTCTTTATTGTTTAAATAAACCTTTGTTCCTTTTTTTGCCGAGCCGCTTTTTATTACTTCTTCAAGAGACTTAAAGCCGTGCTTTTTAGCCTGCTTTATAATCTCTACAGTACATTCTCTTTCAGTTTTTCCATTGTTCAAAAAATCCAAATAACTATCCGAAAGTTTTCCCAGTTCGGAAAGTTCAGCCTTAGTCAAATTTTCCCAAGCAGATTTCTGCTTATAAGATAAATCCATAACACACCTCTTTAGTTTTACTGCCCAAGGCAGCTTTATTTATCGTATAAAGTATATATCTTTTTTTTATTTTAGAAAAGCGGGCAATGCCGGCAGAACTTGACAGATAATAAGAATTTATATAGATTTGTATTTATTAAGGAGAATAATAAATGAAAAAAATAGGTGCACTTTTAATGTTTTTAATCGCAGGCATTTTTTCGGCTTCTTGTACTACAAAATCTGCTGAAAATATTACCCGAATGAGCGGTTCCAGTCTGGAAGCTATTATAAAAGATGAAAAGGAAGTAAAAAACTATCTTATAATCGATGTCCGTGAAGATCATGAATATAAGGCAGGCCATGTCCCGCACTCAATAAATATAAGCGTACAAGAAATCGAAAGCCGCATTTCCGAAATTTCCGATTGGAAAGAAAAAAATGTAATAGTAATCTGCAGGAGCGGAAGAAGGAGCCGAGCAGCAGCCGAAATTCTAGCAAAGCATGGATTTAAAAAGATATTCGATGCTGATGGCGTAAGCAAATATAACTACAAACTGGAAAAATAAAGGTCCTTTTTGATTTTAGAAAAAACTCATTAAAAAGGGCTTGCCTAAAAAGCGATTATATGGCAATATAGCCCCTTAGGAGATATATCGTGTCAAACAAAATTAGAATTGAAGATGAAGAACAATTAATTTCATCCTTAAAAGATCTTATCGAGGCGATAAAAACACAGGAAAACCCTGAAGAATTAAACCTATATCGCCGCATCTTTAAAAAAGCAGTCCCGCTCACGATGCGGTCTTATGTTGCCGCTTACCTTATTAAACAAGCGGGAATCGGGGGCAGCCGCGTTTATAAAAAAGACAGCCGAAACGGCTCTGGAAAAGGTTCTTTTAAACAAAACCCTGCAAGACCGTCAAGGCCTAAAGTCATATTGGCAGAAGAGGAGTCAACAAGTCTTTTTATCGGCGTAGGCCGAAAAAGAGGAATTTTTCCAAAAGATATTATAACCTTGTTGATTCAGGGAGCAGGTATTTCACGTGAACACATCGGCGACATAAGAATTTTGGATAACTACTGCTTTGTCCAAGTTATGCAGGATGAAGCTGAGAGCATCATAGAGAAGCTTAACAACAGCTATTACCGAGGCAAGAATTTAACGGTTAGTCATTCAAGGAAACCAGAGGATGAAGATGAAAATTTTGAAGATTCTGAAGCCTTTAATGACGAGAATGTAGAAAATTACGCAGAAGAAGAAAATAACCAGAATCAGTCTGAAAGCGAATTATAGACCTCAAAAAACCCCTCTTAAAAAGAGGGGCTTTTTTTAGCAGACTGTCAATACTTTTTTAGCAGACTTGTAAGAAAAAAATAAATTTGCTAAAATATGGTATGAAAAATTGTGTTTACGCGGCATATTCGGAGGAAGATGCCAAGCATTTTATTAAAGAAGTCGGAAGTTTGTGGAATGTATCTTTAACTTTTGACAGCAGCAAAATAGTAGATCTTTTAAAAGAAAAACATTTTGATTTTGTAATTATAGATGCAGAGTCAGGCGGTCTTTTTCTACCCGATATCCCTGCATTAATCAAAAACGAATTCCCTCATATCCATGTATTTATTATAATACACTGTAAACAAAATGATTTACAATATAATCTCTTAAACTCCCATGTATCGAAAGTTTTTGAACTTCCAAAAGATTTAAAAGGCGTATATGACAAAATTGAAAATTTCTTTTTTGAAGAATTTTGTAAGGAAAAGGAACTTACCTACACGAAAGAAGACGAAAATACACAAATAATAAAAAAAGAAATAATCGGCATAAGCAAGGAAGCATGCGACCTCAGAGAGTTTATTTACAGAGCAGCTAACTCAAACCTGCCGGTCCTCCTATCAGGAGAAACAGGCTCAGGAAAGGGATTGACGGCAAATTTAATACATAGACTATCGCATGTCAAAGACAAAAAATTTATGCCGATAAATGTCAGCTGTATACCGGAATCATTAGCAGAATCTTTTCTATTCGGCACCGAAGAAGGAAGCTTCACAGGCGCAATTAAAAAAGAAGGAGCCTTTTTTGAAGCCTCCGGAGGGACAATTTTTTTAGATGAGATGGAAACCCTTTCAATGGATATCCAAGCAAAACTTCTGCATGTCCTAGAATCGGGCCTTATAAGACCCGTCGGTTCGACAAAATCAAAGCAGGTAGAATTCCGCTTGATAGCAGCTGCAAACGAAGATTTACAAAAAATGATTAACGAAAAAAAATTCCGCCAAGATCTCTACTATAGGCTGGATGTTCTGCACCATGAAATACCGCCTCTAAGGAACAGAAAAGAAGACATAAAATACATTGTTCAAGCTTATCTTGCCAAAACAGAAAAAACGATAAGCGATGAAGCTCAAACAAAGCTGAATTTTCATAATTGGCCAGGAAACATAAGAGAATTATTCAACTGCCTGGACAGGGCCTGCACTCTTGCAGGCCGGGGAGAAAAGATAGAAAATCGTCATATAAAATTCTAGTCGTTTTCGGCGGGTTTTTGGGTTTGGTGAATACCTTTTCCTTTTAGACAAACCGTACCGTCTTTTATAATTATTTGCCCCAAGACATTAACGGGCCTATCCGGATCTATTTTTGACACAAAATCACAAAAAACCGGAACAACGCCTTCCAATACCTGCTTTGTATCATAACCGACCAAGAGGTTAAAGGCTGTACTATATGTACCGGTCTGTATATTGGCAGGCATCCCCTTCCATACTACCCAACAATCAAGATAAAGGAGAGGCTCCTGTTTTACCTGAGCATAAGAATAAATATCCTGTATGTTATCAAAGCCGGGCTCTTCAAAATAGTCCATCAAAAGTCTGGATTTTTGTTTTATTGAAAAAGAGGCGTTAGATGAAAGAAGCCTGTTTATCTCGACTTGGGCAGCATTATCTCTATGAGCTTTAAAATATGCTTGGGCATCCGAATAAGCTTGTAATATTTGACTCTGAGTCAAGACATAAATATATGAACCTTCCATATCTACGGCATATTTTCTTTCATTACTGTCCAATTTAAATTCATCCAAATTAGCTCTCTGGCTGTCTGAAAACTGCCTTGTCTTGCTGATATATGGAACAATAAAAACCAAAGATATAATCGAAATACCTAAAACAAGGGCTATAGCAATAAATCTTCCTTTTTTTTCTTCATGGCCAGGTCTGGGAAAAAGAGTCTTTATTTTACCCGACTGAACAAAATTGCCCAATTTTTCCGGCGAATTATTCTTACGGATAATGTCCAAGCCTTTTTTTGCAAGTTTACAATTGGGGTTGTGTTCAAGAGCTTGTAAATAGTATTCGACAGCCTCTGTTGTAAGAGAGCGCCTTAATGCCATAGCAGCATAGGTTGACAGCAAATCGGAGTCCGTCGGTTTTATTTGCCTGGCCCTTAAAAAATAATCCATAGCACCTTGAATATCCCCTGCATAAAAAGATGCCAAACCTAAATAAAAATGAAAGGCAAAAGAGTCCCTGTATTCAACAACATGGGGCTCCAATAAAGAGATAACATCATTGTATTTCTTTTTAGATAATAATTTTTTACCTTGATCTACAACGGAAATAGCCATTTTTTATTCCTGTATATTTTGTATTGCATTATCTGTCTGTTGTATTAAATCTTCAATATATTCGTCAGAGGCCATATCAGGATTTGATTCAACTTCAAGAATTTTATCCAACAGGGTCTGTATATATTGGTAATCTTTTTCATTTTTAGGATTTGCAGTTTTATCCTGAGGAACAGGAATATTGGTATTAGTATTTTCGTAATCCGCCTCTTTTACATTCCCGTCATTTTTTCTTAGAAAGTCATAGCAGCCAATAAACATTGTTACCCTTAAGCTATTGCCGTTTTCTAATATTTCGTTAGGCCAAACAAAAAGCAAGGCAGAATCATTATGCGAATATTGAGTACTGAATAATCTTCCTTGAACGGTTTTCGGCAGCCACTTAATACTCTGAAGCCTTTCCCAGTTAGCCGCATAAATTTGATCCGGCATTTTGGCTTCTGAATGGTTTATTAAAAACAGACAAGCTAAATCGGAATTTGCAGAAATAACGGCAGAATCTTTTTCAAATTTAGGTTCCAAAATCGTTTCTCTGAAAATTCCGGTTCTTAGATCCGTATAAAGGGGAATTTTGCGGTTCTCTCCGAGCTTGGTATCAAAAAGAGCCTTTAGCGCAAATTCTGCCGTACCGCCGCTTGTATTTTCGACTATAGTCTCGATCTTTAGAAGCGAGCCGCCGGTACCGTAAGTCTGTTCCGTAAAGGATAATGTTTGAGTAACATAAAAAGAATCATCAAAATCATATACAATTTTTATTGAATCTTCATCAGCCTCAATGGTGACGGGTTTTCCCAATCTCTTTTTTAATTCATAAACCTTATTATCCTTATAAACATAGAATTTATTGGTACGGCCTAGGGATATGTCATCATAAAGAGGAGTGTATTTTCCCTTTCCTCTGACAGAAAGATTATAGAGACAAAAATTTCCGGTCTTTCTAAAAACCACCAACTTAAGATTATCTTTTAAAAGTTCGTAATCAGGCAGTGATTTAGCATGTATAAAAAATGTTGTCAAACTTAATAATAAAATTATAAAATACCTTTTTCCTTTCATTGGCCTTTTTCCTCCAAGAGTTGGTTATACATACTCTGCAAAATTTTAGCTTTTTTTATTAGAGCCTCAATTGCAGCCCGTCTGGCTTTTGGATCGGAATAATCTGCAGCAGGAGATTCACCATCCGCAGCCATTTCTGAAGTGTATTTAGCATCCATCTTTGCTAAGATTGCCAAAAGCTCTTGATTTTTTAACTGAAACATTACAAGTTGGTCATGCAGTTCTTCATTCCGCTTTCTTTCTATTTTGAGCTGTTCCGAAAGATCTGCAATCCTGATATCGCCACCGGCATCGGAAGATTGTCTTTGATATGCAGCAATAGTCTGCTCATAAATTTTTTTATTTTTTTCCGATTCTTCCGAAAGTTTTAAAAGCTCTTCATGACTTATTTTTAAAAGTTTTAAGAGTTCATCCTGTGTAGATGCCTGATCTATAAGGGCAATCTTATATCTGGAAGGTTCAACCTTAGCTGAAGAGGGGTAATCTATTATAACACGCGAAAAAATAGTTCGGGCATCTTTTAGGCGTCCTGCCATGTAGAGGTTTTCGCCTATCCAGTAATAAGCCGAGGCAGTTTGTCTGTGATTCGGGTATTTTCTTAAAAAGCCGTATAAAATATTTATGGACTGATCATGCTTCGCAGACAGACAGCATATTCTGCCTTGTTGATAAATAACCTCTGCTGCCTTAGGACTATTAGGAAAGCGTTTTAAAAAAGTTTCGGCATCTTTTAGGGCAACAGGATAATTGCGGGCTGAGGCATTTGCCATTATAAGCCAGTAAATAGGCTCATCCAAAGAATTTTTTGAAACTTCAATTGCCTTTTGAAAGGAAAAGAGTGCAGACGACCAGTCAGACCGGGCATAGGCATCCAAGCCGGATGACATATAATCTGTATAATTTTGTGTAAAGGCATTTACGGTAAAAAGTAAAAAAAATAAAATTACAATTTTTTTCATATTCTTAAATCTCCTGAAAAGAAAGCTGAACCTGACACAATTACGTCGGCACCGGCATCGATCACCGCCCCCACATTTTTTGAATCGATCCCACCATCGACAGAAATCAAATAATTATATTTTTTTTCTTCACGCAATGACCTTAACCGCTTAACTTTTTCTAAACAATACGGTATAAGCCTTTGTCCTCCGAATCCCGGATTAACACTCATAACCAAGATAAGATCTACCAAGGGAGCTATTTCTTCAAGCATTCCGACAGGTGTAGTAGGTACAATGCTTACTCCGGCCTTCATTCCATGAGAACGGATATCGGCAATAAGTCTGTCTGCATGAATAGATGCTTCAGCATGAAAGGTAAAGTAGTCTGCACCTGCATCTGCAAAGGCTGAGACTAAATTTTCGGGATTATTGACCATTAGATGCACGTCAAAAACAAGCCCGGAACAAGGCCGTATGGCCTTTATTACCGGAGGTCCGAAGGTTAAATTAGGCACAAACTGCCCATCCATAACATCTATGTGAACCCAGTCGCCGCCGTTTTTTTCTATAAAGGTCAATTCTTCCCCTAGTTTTGAAAAATCTGCACTTAAAAGTGAAGGACTTAATTTAAAACACCTATCCATATATTCCATATTAGCAAACAAACAAATATATGTAAATAGGTAAATACTAAAAATTAATAAGTAGTATCATCCATTTTCATAAACTCATCCCTGACCTTTTGAAGGCGGAGGAGCTCCCTTTTTATCGTCCTCTCATAGTTTAAATCTCCGGAAGCAATGCGGGCTCTTTCATTTTCCCAAAAAGGAAGACTGTCTAAAAATAAAAATTGGAATTCCCTCATATTGGCTTTTTCGGCCCATAATTTTGCCTCATTCCAATAAACAAGAGCCGTTTCATAAAATTCTTCAGCCTTAGACAGACTTTCTATGTTCTGTTCTTTCCAAGGATAGTTATAAAAGTATGCAGCCTGCTTATCGAATTTACTTCCCAATCTTAAATGCTGTTCGACCATTTTAAGGTTGAGGTGCATCATAAACATGTACCGGTATTTTTCCCATTCTTTTTTGGTAGTGATTTTAGCCAAAGCATGGAGGGGATTACAAAAATCTGCATTTATGGCCCTTTCAAGCCAATAAATATTTTCGACGATATCATCGGGCTCTTGCTCGTAATGAATATGGTAGAGTTTATAGTATTGTTCCTTATATTCTACAAAATAAGGGAAAATTTGATTAGAGAAAATAAAAAAACATAAAATTACAAAAAAGAAACGCCTTTTCATCGATTATATTTTCGGCAAATCTTTTACAATACTCCATAATTTCTCGTGAATTTCTTCAATTTGTTCAACGGCGTTAATTATAACTATGTTCATTTTAGGCTCTTTTAACTTGTACTCATCTATAATTTTCTTATACTCGTCTTGAACCTTGTATTGAAAAGTTTTTTCTTCGTATATTTCGAGGACATTACTGCGTCCCATTACCCGGCCCATAGAAATATCGACAGGCAGATCAAAGAAGAATAGAAATTCCGGGAGGGGAAAGCCTTCATTTTGCAATTTTGCAAGGCCGGCAGCCCCGTCAGCAGCTTGATAGGCAAGACTTGAAAAAAGATATCTATCCGAAAAAACAGCCCTGCCCTCATTAACCTGTTTTAGAATACCTTGCAAACCGTAAATATGTTCGCATCGGTCTGCTGCAAATAAACGTGTCATAGTTTCAGGAGCAAGTTCAAAGGAACCTTGAAGCGCCGAGCGGATTAGAGTTCCTATAGGGCCTGATGTAGGCTCTTGGGTAAATGAAACAAGAGAGCCCCTATCTTCAGACTCAAACCTTTCCTTTAAAAGCCTCATCTGGCTCGTAGTCCCTGAGCCGTCTATTCCTTCAAATACAACAAAGTTGGGTAATATCATGAGGCCTATCATAACATTTTTTTTTTTGATATAATAGTAGTCGAGTGGAAAATATAAAAAAAAGGCGCATCATAGAAATTATCGTTTTTCTCGCAATAGTTGTAAGCTCACTGATAGTTTTTCATCCGGCGGCTAAGGCTTTGGAAGAGCAGCTGGTATATGTAAGGGATAATCTTATAAAGGCAGTGGAAGACGAATTTGAAATAAAAATTACCTATGCATCTATATCTCCCTCCTTTTTTGATAGAATCAAAATAAGGGATGTTAATATTTACAATGCCGAAACAGGCAACAAAATAGCGCACTTTTCACTGCTTTATGTAGATTACAGGCTTATCTCATTAATCAAAAAAGATTTTACTTCTGTAGCGGCATCCTTAGGTGTTTATGACGGACTTATAGATTTTAACATTGAAAAAAATAAAAATATTTTAAAAAAAATCAAAATAGAAGGAAATATCGATGATCAGATAACAAAAAATCAAAAAAAAGAAGCCGATATAGAATTTTCGGCAGATATATTAAAAATTATTGAAGATAATTTAAAAAAAGTTAAAAATATAAAACCTATAAAGATAGAATTAAAAAATATTGCCTTAAATTACAGTAATAAAAATTCAAACGCATCTTTCTATACTTCAAGCGGGAAATTTACATTGAATTCGGGTAAAATTGATTTTTATATAAATTCAAGTCTTAGATATAACAGCTTTATACAAACAAATTTTCCGGGGTTCAGTACAATCATAAATATAAACGGTTCATTTTATCCCGACACCGTTTCAGCCTCTTCGATACTAAACTTTTCAGACATAAGAATAGGAAACATTTATATAAATAAATTTTCGGTATTTGCATCATACTTAGACAAGATAGCTTCAGTTACAACCCTTCAAGACATTCAGCCTATTGATGTAAAAGGTTCTTGGAATATGTTGGAAAATATAGGCAGCATAAATCTTGAGTGTAATGACTTAAAACCTCTGTCAGTCATTTCTCCTTCCGAAGGAATGGATATTCTTAAAGAATTAAAAGATGCAGCTTTTACAGGACATTTTAATTTAAGTTTTGCTAAACCCGAAAAACTTTTATGGGATACATCCTTTTCAATTAAACTACCGAAATTTCAAATAGCCGGCAACAAAATTGAAAAATCCATACTCAGTTTTAAGGCCGATGGAGACGAAAACCTTATAAAACTTCAAAACTTAAAATTAACTAATTCCGATATAAATTTATCTGCCCAAGGCTCTTACAAAATAAAAGAAATTTTACCTAACTTTTATTTAAATATTTCAAAATTTAAATTACAATCGGGTGAAAATATGGCTATGAGCCTAAATGTCTCTTCAAACAAAAATAAAATATTTTTAAAAATTCCCCGTGCCGATATTGGTAAGGCATCTTTAGAGAACATACAAGGCTTATTGGAGAGAAAAACGGAAAAAACCGATATATATTTTTCCGGAAAAGATCCTACCGGAGGCTTCAGTATTGACGGTACATGGACTCATCCTTCAAAAGCCGGATCATCCAACAAAAATCCGGGCTATTTAGAGCTTCATGGAACTATCGACTCCATAAGCATTGAAAATATTTACAATGGAGCACTCTCTTTTTCCGGATTAACAGTTCCCGGGCAAAGCTTATTGGAAGCTTCAATCGCCCCTGTTCAAATGACAAGCGAATTTTATATATCAAGCGACTTTGAACACTTTTCGTATAATATAATACAAGCTGTTCTTGCATCTAATTCAAAAAACGGATTTTACAGCTTGTTTTCGCTGCAAGGAAACGAATCTTCTCTTAATATAAGCGATATTGATATTCTCTTTAATAATATGAATTTACGGGGGAACATAAATTCATCCTTTGAAAAGGATAGCATGATTTTTGATTCACTTCTAACCTTAAACGATATAAGTTATAAGGTTTCAGGCCTCTTGACTGATGAAATGATAAGCATTTACGGAGATTATGATCTAAACATAAATATTCTAAAGGGTGCCGAAAAAAAGTTAAAAGGAACTATGCAGGTAAAAGAGCTTCCCGTTCCGTTTATAGATTCTCTTTTTTCTGCTGATACATCCTTTGAATATGAAAATAATACAAATTGGGGGCTTACCTGCAATTATGCGAAATTGGAATATCTTGAAACCGATATTACAAAAACTGATGAAAGCCTTGAATTTTATGCTGAAGGCTATGCAAAACCTACAGAAGTTTTTTTTCATAACGTAAAAGCAGGAATAAAGAATAAACAGCTTGAAGGAACTGCAGCCTTTAATTTAATTCCTTCTTCAGATGAAAATATTAGTCAATATGCAGCCAATCTTTCTCTTGCGGATAAAAATAAAAAGGAAAACTTTATATTCAACTCATTATTTACCATTTCGGATAAAATTTACTTTGATGGAACATGTAAAATAACAGATATATCGCTTAAACGTTTTTTAAAAAAACAAAGGCCTGAAAATAAAATCGAAGCCGAATTTGTTTTTCTCGGGAACCAAGATTCTCTTTCGGTAAAAGCCGACTTAAAAAATATATCGTTTAATCTAAACGGTCAAAATATTGAAGGAAGGGCTGCAGCCTTTATCGATAACGATAAGATGAATCTTTATGAATCATCCTTTAAATGGGGAGGGCATAAGATTAATAACATCGAAGCCTTTATAAATCCTTCAGAGCAAAAAGGAGCCCTTACATTTTTATATGAGATGGAACCAAAAAAACAGGGCAATAAAGAAACCCAGGATACAAGGGCTTCTTTTTCTTTTAATTTTCTATCTACAGCAGATAAAAAAAACACGGAAAACCAAAACATAATCGAAAAAACTCTTAGCCTGACTTCCCATTTTAACATTGAGATGAAGATATCCGATTGGATTCTCGCAGGTAAAAAAGGAGAGGAAAGCATCAAAGCTTCATTGGTAAAAGAACCCAGTATTATAGCTTTGTATGCCGGCAACAATGACGAAATATACGGTTTTAAAACAGATGACGGAATTGTCTCCCTTCACATAGATGAATCTTTTCCATTCCATCTAAACATTGACGGAATGCTGGCCGGGGATAATATAAATCTTTCCGTATCAAATATAGGTATCGATCTTGCAAAGGTAATAAACATTATACCCAATAACGATATTATCAAATTTTCAGGCGGTAAGGTGCAAGGCAATATCCAAATAAGCGGTACTCAGAAGGACCCTCTATTCTATGGAAGTCTGAAAGGAGAAAAGCTATTTTGTACATCGCCGGCCTATTCTCCCGACACATACGGCCCTGTAGAAATTCCCATACAATTTGACGGCACTATTATATCCGTCCCATACACTGTTTTACACGGAAAAATCGGAAGTCTATGGGCTGAAGCTTCATCCGAATTTATCGGCTGGATTCCTTATTACACTACCGTAGACTGCGGAATCCTTGAAAATACGCAGGCCTTGATAAGAACAAAAAACATAGCCTTTCACGCTGATGGAAGGGCTGAAGGCAAAATAAGACTTGAAATAAACCCTGAACTTATTACCCTTGAAGGCGATGCCTATTTCGATAAGGGCTATTTTTCAATTCCGTTTGCTGATCTACAAAAGCAAAGCGAACAAGCATCAACCGGCACCGGCATACCGGCTTTTTACATGAATTTAAATTTGAATTTGGGAAAAAAATCGGAATTTAGATTTCCATCAACGGAGTTACCTTTTTTAAGAGCTTTGGCTTACACTGAAAATGAACCTTTTAACCTAAACCTTGATACGGGACTGGGAAAATTCGAAATGTCGGGATCCGCAAAGATACGTACAGGCGAAATTTTTTATATAAAAAGAAACTTTTATATAAAAGAGGGAGAACTAAAAATTCTTAACTCACCTTTTCAGCAAATTGAACCCATAATATCGGTAAGAGCCGAAATAAAGGATAAAATGCCCGACGGCCAGCCTCTTACAATAAATTTGACGGCAAAGGATCAGCATCTTGACCTTGAGCGTTTTAGACCTGTAATCTCAACCTCCCCTCCAATGGCCATGTCGGCTTCCGATACAATGAACTTGATGGGTCAGGTGGCCTTAGGAGACTTAAAAAACAGCAATGTTTTAAAAGAAACCTTGAGAAATGCCTCAGATATTTTAGCAAATATGGGTATCATGAGGCGGGTTGAGCAAGAAGTCAGAGACTTTCTGCATATAGATGTATTTTCCGTAAGAAGTCTACTCATACAAAATGTTATTTTGGAAAATTTATTTAGATCTTCAAAGGATAAGCCATTGACAATCGGTAACTATTTTGATAATACAAGTGTTTACATTGGTAAGTATTTTGGTTCTGCCATATATGCAGATGCAATGCTGCATCTTAGCTATTACGATCCGCTTTCTGCAAAAACAGATGTTGTTAGAAAACCGGTTTACGGAAATTTACTGTTTCAACCGGAAATAGGTTTTGAAATGAATACTCCGTTTGTCCTGCTTAGATGGCACATAGCTCCGAGCAGACCCGATTCTCTGTTTGTATCAGATACAGGATTGACACTATCATGGAAATTTTCTTATTGATTAAGGGGATAAAAATGTTGAAGAAAAAAATTATAGGTTTCATGCTAATCTTATTTGCTTTAAACTGCTTTGCTCAAGAACCTGAGGGATGGTATAATGGAAAACCGGTTCTAGAGATTCAATTCAAAGGTTTACAAAATATCGACAGCTCAGAATTAGATGAAATTTTCAAATCATACAAAAAAAAGCCTTTTTCTGATGAGCTATATTGGGAAATCTTACAAAAAATCTATGCATTGGATTATTTTACCGATATCGTTCCTAAGGCGATACCGGCAGACGACAAATATCAATACGTATTTTTGGAATTTATAGTTAAGGAAAAACCGGCCGTAAAGGATATTGTGTTTACAGGCAACAACAATATCAGAAAAGCAGACTTACTTTCAGCTATCAAGGTAAAGAAGGGCGACATTTTTAATGAAGTTAATATAAAAAATGCTGAAAGAGCCTTAAAAGACTTTTATATAGAAAAAGGATTTACAAAAGCAGAAATATCAAGTAAAACCTCTGAAAATAAAGAGAAAAACAGCATAAATGTCGAATTTTTTGTAAAAGAAGGCAAAATGTCTGTAATAACTAAGATACTTTTTGAAGGAAATTCAAAATTTCCGGAAAAAGCCTTAAAAAAGGTACTTGTATCCAAAGAAGCATGGTTACTGCAAAAGGGCTTTTTTAGAGAAGACGCCCTTCAAGCCGATAAAAGTGCAATTAAACTATTTTACGGCGAACATGGATATATAGATGCCCATGTTGAAACAATAAAAAAAGATGTAGATACCGAATCCGATCCGCAAAAAGACCAAATTACCCTTACCTATGTAATAATGGAAGGAGAACAGTTTACCTATGCAGGAGTGGACTTTCAAGGCAACTATATTTTTTCAACCAAGGAATTAAGCGAAAAATTCAAACTTAAAAAAGGCGATATCTTTAATTTGAAGAAATTTGAAATCGGATTTGGGGATGTAGCCAACCTATATTTTGAAAACGGTTATACAAGTAACTATATAGATAAAAAAGAAAACCGTAATACGTCAACTAAAGAAGTCTCCTATACAATTATAATTGTTGAACGAGAAAGAAGCCATGTAGAAAACATAATAGTAAAAGGGAACACAAAAACTAAGGACAATGTTATCTTAAGAGAAATTCTCATAAAGGAAGGAGACGTATTCTCTAAAACAAAACTAATAAATAGTTTTAGAAACTTAGCCAATCTAAGATATTTTTCGGCTGTTTTACCGGATGTTCTCCCCGGTTCAGAACCTGACCTTGTCGATATTATAGTCAATGTTGAAGAACAATCTACAGCAGGAATCCAATTCGGCGTTACTTTCTCAGGTTCGCCTGATCCTGATACCTTTCCAATGTCAGTATTTGCACAGTGGGAAGAAAAAAACTTATTTGGAACAGGAAGAGAGCTGTCGGTTAATTTAAATGCCGCAAGCGACATACAAAGTTTAACCCTAGGTTTTACGGAAAACTGGTTTTTAGGTAAACCCCTTTCAGTAGGCTTTGATTTTTCGGTAGCGCATAAAAATTTATATACTTATCAGGACATTCTTTATCCCCTTAACAATGTTCCTGACCCGCACGTAACCATTGAACAGTTTAATGAAAATCCTTCTCTGTCTGAAGCATTTAAAATGAAGTATGACCGCCTTGAGTTTGGAATAGGCATGAACTCAGGATATAGATGGTTCCCTAAATTTGCGGTTATAACATTGAGAGGCGGGGTAAATTTCGGCCTCGTAAAGAATTTTTACAACAGCCTGCTTTACAGACCTGCCGAAGAAAAAATAAGAACACAGCAGGAAAGATGGAGCTTGAGCAACTCATTAAAGATAAAACTATCTTTGGATGATAGAGACCTTGCACATGATCCTTCTAAGGGATGGTTTTTAAGCCAAGAAATAAGTTTTTTCGGCCTTTTCCCCAAAATTGAAGATGAGTACTTTTTTCAATCCGACACAAAGGGCGAATTTTATGTAACTTTATTGGATTACCCTGTAAGCGATATATGGAATTTAAAATTTGTTCTAGGGTTCTACTCAGGCTTCTCTTTCCAGATCCCTCTTGAGAAAAAACCAATCAGCTTTGACCGAATGTTTTATATTGACGGAGCCTTTAAGGGAAGAGGATGGATAGGTTTGGGACCTCAAGGAGCCGGAACTGTTATGCAAAATAACTGGATAGAATTCAGATGGCCCCTAGCCCATGGAATTTTATCCTTTGACTTCTTCTTTGATGCCATAGCCGTCAAACATGACCTAAAGGATTTAAAATCCTTAAGTATAAACGATTACTATTTCAGTTTTGGCCCGGGATTGCGCTTTTCAATACCTCAATTCCCCTTACGCTTGATGTTTGCCAACACCTTTAAATCAATAAATGGTAAACCGGTATGGGCTAACGGTAAAAATGCCGACTGGAGATTCGTTCTTTCATTCAATATACCCAATTTATAGGAGTTGAAATATGAATAAAAAAAGTACCCTAATTATTGTTATTATGTTATTGTTGTCTCTTGGAATCTATGCACAGCAGATTACCCGCTTTGCAGTTATAGACACCGGACTTATTTTCGATACTTTTAGACGGGATGCAAAGGCAGCAAGGGACTATCAGGAAAAAAAGGAAAAATTTGAAAATCAAAAAAAACTTCTTGAGGCTGAAATTGTACAGCTTAGGCAAAAAAAAGTTAATGCAGAAGCAGATGGAAAAGACTCTGAAGTAAAAAAATATGAAGAAAAAATAAAGAGCAAAATTACCTTATTGATGGAATATGTAAAGGCTTCCAATGACGAATTGAATATGCTCAGAAAAAATCTTATCAATGATGATATTTTTTACAGCAGCTTATATGAGGCAGTCCGAAGAGTAGCCGAATCTGAAGGCTACACAATGGTTTTAAGCTATGAGCATAATACAGGCATCATATGGTACAGCCCTACTGTCGATATTACCGACAAGGTTATCCAAGAATTAAGAAAACAAAGTGAATAAGCCTCAAACGCCCATGATGAGGCAATACCTCAGCATCAAGGCACAATACAAGGACGAAATACTTTTTTTTAGGCTCGGCGATTTTTATGAGATGTTTTTCGATGAGGCTGTTGAAGTAAGCCGGATCTTAAACCTGACTCTCACAAAAAGAGCCGATGTACCTATGTGCGGCATACCCTATCACGCCGCAAAAATATACATAGCCCGACTCCTGCGTGCAGGGAAAAAAATTGCAATATGCGAGCAAGTTACGGAGCCCGTAGCAGGAGGCTTGACCGAGCGCAAGGTTGTTGAAGTTATCACTCCCGGCACCGTTGCCGAAGACGACTTTTTGGAACAGGGAAGCAATAACTACCTTGCGGCCGTATATTGCTCAAACAAAAAAACGGAAGGAACCTGCGGTCTCGATTACTATGCAGGCCTTGCCTATATAGATGTTACCACAGGCAATTTTTTTGCTACTTCCTTCCCCAAAACAGACTTTAAAGAACAGTTTTTAAAAGAAATCGGAAGAATCAACCCCAAGGAAATTTTAATTCAGCAGTCACTTCAAAGCGAATTTCCCGGCTTAAAGCAAATTCTTTCGGAATTTCCCTCGATGATGCAAAACTTTTATCCCGATTGGAGCTTTAACCCCGATCAGGCCGAAAAAAGGCTTTGCGCAGCCTTCGGAACCGAAAACCTAAAGGGCTTTTTACTCGATATCGATTCGCCTGAAGTTCCGCCTGCCGGCCTCCTGCTTCAATATTTGGAAGAGATTTCAGGCAGGGATATTTCCCATATTTCGGGGATTAAAATCTATGCCGAAAGCGACTTTGTTTCCTTGGATGATTCCACAAGGAAAAATTTAGAACTTTTGACCAACTTAAGGGATAACAGCCCTGCATACAGCCTCTTTGAATCCGTAAATTACACAAAGACGGCCATGGGAACCCGCCTTTTAAGGAGGAGGATAAGCTATCCGCTCCGCTCAAAGAAGGAAATAGATAAGAGACTCGACAAGGTAAACAGTCTTTTCAAGGACGGAAAGGCTTCAGCGGTTATAAGGGAAACTCTTTCTTCAATACTCGATATTGAGCGTCTTTCGGGCCGCATTGCCATGAAAAAGACCCACGGGAAGGATCTTTTAGCCCTAAAACAAAGTCTTAATTCCGTAATAAGGATGGGCAGCCTCATAGAAGAAAAAAAGCTTAATTTTTTGCAGATTAACGATGAAGAAAAAAAGCTGCTTACCGAAATCTGCAACCTTTTGGAAAATTCGATAGATGATGAGTGCACAATAGCCTTAAATGACGGAAAACTTATAAAAAAAGGTTTTTCAAAAAAGGTAGACTCGATAAAAAACATAAAAGAAAATGCCCACGGGATTCTTGAAAAGTATTTGGACGATGAGCGGAAAAAAACCGGTATCAATAATCTAAAAATAAAATATAACAGAATGATGGGCTATTTTTTAGAAGTTTCTTTAGGCAATATATCGGCCGTTCCCGATTATTTTATCCGTCAGCGATCTCTTTCAAATGCAGACCGTTTTACCACCGAAACCTTACAACAAATTGAAGACAATATAAATAACTCGGAAGAAAGGCTTATCGATGCCGAAAAAGAAGTATTTGATGAGGTCTGTGCCGAAATAGGCTCTCATCACCGCTTTTTACAAAAACTTGCAGAAGAAGTTGCCGAGCTTGATGTGAACCAGTCCTTTGCACAGGCCGCAATTTTGCATGCTTGGACAAGACCCGAACTTTGCGATAATTCGGGTATCTTAAATATAACAAACGGCAGGCACCCTGTAGTCGAAAACCATCTTAGAGCCGGAGACTTTGTACCCAATTCCATTGAACTCCTGTCGGGAGAAGCTTCAAATCAAGAAGATAGAACAATTCCGTCCTTTGCGGTCATCACAGGGCCCAACATGGCGGGAAAAAGCACTTTTTTACGGCAGACAGCACTAATCTGCCTTTTAGCCCAGATTGGCTCCTTTGTTCCGGCCGAAAAGGCCGTTTTAAGCCCCGTAGATAAGATCTTTTGCAGAGTGGGAGCAACGGACAATCTTGCCCGAGGGGAATCGACCTTTTTGGTCGAGATGATAGAAACGGCCTACATCCTCAATTCGGCAACGCGGAACAGCCTTGTTATCATGGACGAGGTCGGCCGAGGAACTTCGATGGAGGACGGTCTTGCCATAGCTCAGGCCGTAAGCGAACACCTCCTTAATACCATAAAGGCAAAAACCCTCTTTGCAACCCACTACCACGAGCTTACCCGTTTGGAGCACGAAAAAATCATAAACCTAAAATTGGATGTGCTTGAAGCGGAAGGAAAGATAGTCTTTTTAAAAAAGGTCGTGCCCGGAGCTGCGGGAAACTCTTACGGCATCCATGTCGCAGGCCTTGCAGGCATCCCTCAAAGCGTCTTAACAAGGGCCGAAAACCTTCTATACATGCGAAGCCAATTCCAAAAAGAAAGAGCCGGTCAAGCAGCAAGCCCTTCCGGCATCACAGCCGTCGGCTCCGAAGAAAAAACTGCCTCAAGTCCGGTTTCAAAGGGCCTATCCCTCTTCCCGGAAGAAGAGCTTATCTTAAACGAAATCTTATCAACCAATCCCGATGAAACAGCCCCTATAAAAGCCCTCCAGCTAATCGCCTCATGGAAAAACAGGCTTTCGGGGAAATGACAAAGGACAAAGTACGAATGGCAAGTGACAAAGTGTGAATGACGAAGTTTGACATTCGGCATTTGAACTTTCCAACATTCGACATTCGTACTTCCAATCGTTCGACATTCGCATTTTCTTTTATTCGTACTTTCTAAAATTCTTTTTTCAAATTTTACTATTTATTCAACCTAGAGCCCTATAATTATATGAAGGCAGAGAAGAAGATAAAGCCTGTTAAGGAGTTTGTATGAACAATGAAAAAACTTTTTTAAATCCCAAAACTGATTGGGTATTTAAGCTGATGTTTTCTAAAGGCGAGGAAGGCAACAAGGCTCTTATAAGCTTTCTTAACGCTTTTTTGGAAGATTCTTACGGTAAGATCAAAAAAGCCGAAATCCTAAACACCGAACTGATTCGGGACAGACCGTCGGGTGAAACTTACCGCCTCGACTTTTTAATTAAAACCGACACAGGTCTTCTTGTAGACCTTGAAATGCAGCAGTTTTGGAAAACCAACTATCCCAGACGGAGTCAAATGTATCTTATGCGGTTAGCTTCACGTTTTTTAAAATCGGAGCCCAACGAAGACGATTTTTTGTATGCAATAAGCCTCTCTGTCTTTGGCTGCGATGTTCCTAAAAACGCAGAGCTTGTAAAGATGCCTGAGGGTTCTGTAATCCAATATCTTTATGTTGAATTAAACGAGCTAATAGTTTATACTATGAAAAAGAGACTTGAAGAGTATAATCTAAAAGATTTTTGGATAAGGTTTTTGGCCAACTATGAAGAAGATAAAAAAAGCGGAATGTTGGAAGAATTGTGCAGATTGGAGGAGGGTATAAGAATGGCAGAAGCGACACTCTTTAGGGTAACGGATGAAGAGAGGCGAATGGCAATAGAACTCTCTAACGAAAAATACGAGATGTATGTCGAATGTGAAAGGAATGAAGCTAGAAGACTGGGATTAGAGGAAGGCCGTGCCGCAGGTTTAGAAGAAGGTTTAGTCGAGGGCCGAGCTGAGGGAGTAAAGCAAACCGCCAGAATGTTAAAACAGTTAGGAGATTCAATCCCCAAAATAATCCAAGTTACAGGACTGAGTAAAGAGGAGATAGAACAACTCTAATCAATTAGGGGAGGACAACCCCTTTTTCGGAGAAAGGTGTTTTCCTCCCCTACACCCCTCCTTTCGCCAAAATTCCGCTTAGGGGCAAAGCCCTAAGAACCCGGTTGGTTACAAAGTTTTTGGGTTACTCTTTAGTTGAGGTAGGAAACAGAGGATTTGGGTAGAGTTAAGGGCTCTATATAATTCGCAGAATTTCGGCTCTCATTTACAAGAAGCCGGCTCAAAACCTTAAGTTATGACGAAAAATATCCTTATGCAGGCGGAGATGAGCACTATGCCGTTTATTTTGAAGACCCGGATAGAATAAAATTAGGAGTAGTTGCATCGGAGTAAAATATGAAAGCTCAAAAATTAAAAAAAACGCATTTACACAGTTTTTTGGACAGGGCCAGCCGAACAGGCCTATCAATATCCTCCCTCCAAAACGAAATGTAAGCAGGGGTCATTTTGATTTTTAATATCTTCAATCGTATCAATAATAAAAATATCAGGCGATACACCCTTATTGTTAATTGCCATGCCGTTATACATTGTTTTTTGCAATGATATGGAAAATGAAAAATTATTTGTAAGATTAAATATGCCGATATTTCCTGTAGCACCCTTAGTATGTGTACCGATTAATCTTATATTTAGTTCTTTACAAAAACATGCAAAGTCATCACAAGCCGAGCCGCTTTTGTAAGATGTAAAAACCGTTATATTTTTATTCTCGATTTTACACTTATTTGCAGCAAAGACAAGTTTTTTCTCTAATTCTTCCATTTCATTATTTTTCATAAAAAAGTCATCTATTTGTTGTAATATTTCATCTTCTTTTACCGGCATTAACAATTGATGAGTTTTCATTACCCTGCCGTCTTTAATAAATGGACTTAATTTTTTAAGTGTATCATGATTTACCGCTTTTAAATTTTTATCTTTTATTGCAGCTAAGGTAATCAGAAAAGGCGTTAATTGACGCTGAAAATTTTTAATATCGATGGAAGATATTTCAGTATCGGTTTTTCCTGTCAGTATTTTTATAATTGCAAATCCGATACTTGAATTACCGCCGCTATTTTTTCGAATATCTAAAATAAGATGAGCGGAATTTTCTATCAAAGGAATAATTTTTTCAATGAATTCGTCTATAATATGATAATCCAAAAAATTATGTATTTGTATCAAACTATATTTTTCTTTAATATTATAAATCGAAAAATTATGGCTTGAATATATCTTATTCAGTTTATCATAATAATCAGGGATTTTATTAAATTTTATATTGCCGATTTTCTCACTCGGAATCGAATATTTTAGTTCCAAATTAACTTCATTTTTATCAACCACAAATGTAAATTTTATTTTTTTATTTTGTGAAGAATATAAAAGACGTTTTATCATACTATTTTCAAAAGCATGAGGAGTTTTTACAGGAATATATTTTGCAATATTATTTAATAAATATTTTTTTACATCTTCATCATTAATTTTTATAAGTTCGGAACCTAAGGGTATTTCTATATTGTTTTCTTTATATGAAAGATAGTATTTCCCGTCAGCATAGTCCGCTCCGGCAGGTAAAAAATAAAAGGGTGAGTTTGACCCTTTTTCATAGAAAACGGCAGAATGTCCGTCATTAATTACCGCTAATAACTCTTCAAAGTATGTATAAATTTTATATTTATCGCTTTCATACATAATTTTATTTGAAAGCTCAAAATATTTTTCATTAAGATTATTTAAAATACCATCATTTAAAAAAGGAGAATACTCTTTAATATATGAATATAATTCTGCTAAACTTATAATGTGGTTTTTATTTTGTTCCGGTCTTAAATTTCTATTAGGGACCTTAGTATCGGAACAGCCAAAATACATTACAGTAAAACAAAGTATAAATACTATTTTTTTATAATACCGTTTCATAGTTGTTATTTTAGCATGAGTTAAATAGATTGTAAACATACAAAGTTTGAAACAGCCTGTTATAAATTGTAAGAGAATTGAAAAAAAGCAATTTGCAAATGGACATTCGATTGTCCGTTTTATCGGAATTTTAACTTAAAAGCTCTTGCATTATTTCCTGTAGAATGCTATTATATGACTGAAGAAAAATGCCATTTTTGTCATTTTTCTTCAGTGAGGCGGATATGAAGCAAATTAAGCGGAATACTTATTTAGAACAACTGATAAGAAAAAGAGAAAACGGTTTAATCAAGGTGGTAACGGGAATTAGACGGTGCGGAAAATCTTACCTTTTAGACCCGATTTTCAAAAATTATTTACTAAAAACAGGCGTGCCCAAAGATCACATTATCAAAATTGAGCTGGATAAAATTACAAACAAAAAATTTCACCGCAACCCTCTGGCTTTTGACGAATATATCCGTTCATTTTTAAAGGATAAAAAAAATTATTATCTTATTCTCGATGAAATTCAGCTGGTAGAAGAATTTGAATTGGTATTGACAGGCCTCCTTTATGAAAAGAATGTCGATATATATGTAACGGGGAGCAATTCCAAATTTCTTTCATCGGATGTTATGACGGAACTGCGGGGCAGGGGCGATCAAATCCATATAAACCCCTTATCGTTTCGTGAATTTTATGCAGCAACGGGCGGTGATAAATATGAGGGTTTTGCAGAATATTTGCACTATGGCGGTATGCCTTTAAATCTTTCAATGAGCACCGACAGGGAAAAATCAGAATATTTAAAACAACTATTCGATTATACTTATATAAAAGATATTGTTGAACGGAATAAAATTAAACGGGCTGATATTCTTGATTCAATTATACATATTTTAGCATCATCTGTCGGCTCATTAACAAATCCTCAAAAAATCCATGATACTTTTAAGAGTAAAGGTGAAAAAGAATTATCGCTAAATACGGTAAATTCGTATTTGGATGCCGTTGAAGATGCTTTTATTGTAAAAAAAGTTCTCCGCTATGATGTTAAGGGAAGAAAATATATCAATACACCGCAAAAATATTATTTTGCAGACTTAGGCTTACGTAACGCAAAATTAAATTTTCGTCAGCAAGAAGAAAATCATTTGATGGAAAATGTCCTTTATAACGAGCTGATTATTAGAGGTTACAATGTAGATATCGGTGTTGTTGAAATTCGCCAAAACAATAAACGTCTTCAAACCGAAGTTGACTTTGTATGTAATGCAGGAAATGAGCGATATTATATTCAATCGGCCCTAAATATCGCAACACCGGAAAAGACCGAACAGGAATCCCGCCCGCTTATGCATATTGCCGACAACTTCAAAAAAATAATTGTCGTAAAAGATGTCATAAAACCGTGGCGGACAGAAAACGGTATATCGGTTGTCGGCCTGCTGGATTTTCTACTTAATGAAAACATCTTAACAACATTGTAATAAATTATGCATTATTTAGGTTATGCCGGCCTCGAAACAGAGCTTACAGTGGAATAATTTGAGAATTTTACAAATTTAATAAAATTTCATTTAATCAAAAAAAAACTCTTGACAGTTTTCTAAGGCGGAGATTATACTAATGATAGTAGTTTTTCTACAAAAAATAAAAAAAATACTTGACAAAATGGGGGGGGGGGGGGGTAGAATAATATTAAGAAAATTTCATGGGAGTAGTTTATGTGTAAAGAAAATTATTATGCAAAAAGTTTAAATTCGCAAAAGTTGTTCCAAGTCTATGAAACGGCGATTCCTCGTGTAAAGCAATATTTAGATGAGGAAATCAATTTTATCAAAAAACAGTTGACAGGCAATGAATCCGTCCTTGAAATCGGCTGCGGATATGGGCGTATCTTAAAAGAACTCTATCCCTATGCAAAGGCTGTAACGGGAATAGATATTTCGGAAGATTCAATTAAATTTGCAAAAGAATTTTTAAAAGACGGTTCGAATATTTATCTTGAAACAATGGATGCCTATAAAATGAATTTTAAAGAAGAATTCGATATGGTTCTTTGTTTACAAAACGGGCTTTCGGCAATCAAGGGAGAACCTGAAGAGCTTATACAAAAATGTATAAAAGCCTTAAAAAAGAATGGGAGAGCTTATTTTAGTACTTATAGCTCCAAATTTTGGAATATCCGTTTAGACTGGTTTAAAGAGCAAGCCGATAAAAAACTTTTGGGAGAAATAGATGAAGAAAAAACAAAGGACGGTATCATTATCTGCAAAGACGGATTTAAGGCCCGAACCTTCACCGAAAAAGATTTTGACGATTTAGGTAAAAAATCCGGCCTTGAATATGAGATTAAAGAAATAGATGAGTCAAGTCTATTTTTAATCATAAAAACTTGAGGAGACACGATAAACAGTTCGGCAGCAATACAGCCTCACTGTTTATCTGTCGAGTTTTGTGCAAAGCACAAAACATCGCATTATTGTATGCAGTTTGTAAACAAACTGCGTGAAAAAACTTTTTTCGGAAGCTAATGCTTCCTGCAAAAGTTTTATAGGAGGTTCACGATGAGTGACGAAAAACTGAACGAGAACAAGGCTGTTCTCGAAGGAAAGACGGATCCGAAGACTATAATCCGCTTTGTAGTTTATAGTTTGATCGGAATTTTTATGTTTTTTATCCCGATTGCAATCGGAGGAAAAAAGACTATTCCCTTGGATCACATTGTGGGATTGATTCAAAAGATTCCCTATTATGCAGCATACTGGGGCCTCTTGCTTTGCTGTGTGGGCGTAGTTTTTCCCTTTGTAACCGGCTCATGGAAAAAGACCAAGGTAAAGACGGTATTTTCAATTATCAATATTCTTGCAATTCCCTTTGCAATTATGACTGTATTCAATGTAGGCCCCGAAGCTCTTTTAGCAAAAGGAATGCTTCCATTTATCTACGGTAAAATAGTTGTTCCTGTTACAACCATCGTTCCTATAGGCTCGGTCTTTTTGGCATTTATTGTCGGTTATGGTTTAATGGAATTTGTCGGGGTCTTTATGCGCCCCGTAATGAAGCCTGTCTGGAAAACTCCGGGAAGAAGTGCCATTGATGCAGTAGCTTCTTTTGTAGGAAGCTATTCGATAGCCTTACTCATCACAAACCGCGTGTACAAAGAAGGCAAGTACACCAATAAGGAAGCTGCAATAATCGCAACGGGTTTTTCTACCGTATCCGCAACCTTTATGATAATCGTAGCAAAAACTCTCGGCTTTATGGAATATTGGAACTTCTATTTTTGGACAACGGTTATAGTTACCTTTATAGTAACGGCAATTACGGCAAGAATATATCCTCTATCCAAAAAAGCCGATTCCTATTATGAAGACAGAAAAGGCGACATTGAAACCGATGTAAAGGGAAATAAATTTAAGATCGCCTTAGGAGAGGCTGTAAAGGTTTGCAACTCCGCACCTTCCCTTCTTCAAAATGTAAAAATAAATTTGCTTGACGGTATAAAACTTGCAATAGGCCTTGCCCCTTCCCTTATGGCAATCGGAAGTTTAGGCCTGATTATTGCAAAGTATACCCCTGTCTTTGACATAATCGGGTATATCTTCGTGCCGTTTACATGGCTGATCCAACTGCCTGAACCCGTTCTTGCAGCAAAGGCTCTTGCCACAAGCATTGCAGAAATGTTCTTGCCTGCTCCATTAGTTGCAAGTGCTTCGGCAGGTACAAGACTGGTCGTCGCCGTCGCTTGCGTTTCGGAAATCTTATTTTTCTCGGCCTCAATCCCCTGTATGATGAGCACGGAAATCCCATTAAAGATAAAGGATTATCTTATCATCTGGGTTGAAAGGGTTATCCTTTCGATTCTGCTGACGGCCCCCTTTGTGTATATCTTTACGTATTTAATAGCAAAGTAAGCGGCTCTCCTTGTTCTTTAAGCTTAAAACCAATATAATTTTTATAAGTTCTAAGCTCTTTAAAATTTAAACTTATTATGATATAATTCTTCTTAACATAATATTTATTAAAAGGAGAAAAGTTATGATAGTTGTAAACACAGATTTTATTTCGGGAAAAAATATAGAAACCATTGCTTTGGTTTTCGGCAGTACCGTCCAATCCAAAAATATGTTTAAAGACTTCGGAGCAGGCTTAAAAAACCTCGTCGGTGGTGAGCTGGGCTCCTATACTAAGATGATGGATGAAGCAAGAGGAATCGCTATTGAACACATGATAAAAAAGGCAGAACAAATGAATGCAGATGCAGTTATCAACCTACGCTTTTCAACATCTGCCGTAATGCAGGGTGCTGCAGAAGTTACGGCCTACGGAACTGCAGTAAAATTCGTATAAAATAACTACAATATTTATTTTTAAGGAGATAAGAATTATGATTACAAACAAAGAAATCGCATCTGCGATGACCATTAAACTTGACGCAACACTTCCTCCCGATCCTGTTTTTGAAAAGGGAATCAGGCGTGCACCAAGCCGGGGTTTTAACTTGACAAAGTCTCAAACAGAAATAGCCTTAAAAAATGCCCTACGCTATGTACCGGAAGAACTTCATGAAAAGCTCGCTCCCGAATTTTTGGATGAGCTTTTTACCTACGGCCGAATTTATGCCTACCGCTATAGGCCTCACGGAAACATTTACGGAAAACCCATAGATGAGTACAAGGGCAAATGTCTTGCAGCAAAGGCTATGCAGGTTATGATAGACAACAACCTTGACTTCGATGTCGCCCTCTACCCATACGAGCTTGTAACCTACGGTGAAACGGGCTCGGTCTGCCATGACTGGCTCCAGTACCGGCTCATCAAAAAATACTTGGAAGAATTAACTGAAGATCAAACCCTAGTTATGGAATCGGGGCACCCCTTAGGCCTCTTCCCCTCAAAGCCTGAAGCCCCTCGGGTTATAATTACAAACGGCCTTATGATAGGCATGTTCGATAATTATAAGGACTGGGAAATTGCAGAAGAAATGGGAGTTGCCAACTACGGCCAGATGACAGCCGGCGGCTGGATGTATATCGGTCCTCAGGGTATCGTTCACGGAACATTTAATACAATCCTCACAGCCGGCCGCAAGGAACTCGGAGTTGCAAGCGACGGCGACTTAAAGGGAAAACTCTTTATTTCTTCCGGCTTGGGCGGAATGTCCGGAGCCCAGCCCAAGGCTTGCGAAATAGCAAATGCCGTCGGTGTTTTTGCCGAGGTCGATAAATCGAGAATCAACACCCGTCTTGAACAAGGTTGGGTTCACGAAATGTCCGATAACCTTGATGAAATCTTTAAAAAGGTTGACGAGTACCTAAAAAAGAAGGAGCCCATCTCAATAGCCTATCACGGCAACATTGTAGACCTTCTTCAATACTGTGTAGACAAAAATGTTCACATCGACCTCCTTTCGGATCAGACCTCCTGTCACGCACCCTATGAGGGCGGCTACTGTCCCGAAAAGATGACCTTTGAAGAAAGAACAAAGCTCCTCTACGAAAACCGCGAAGAATTCTGCAAGAGGGTAGATTCTACATTAAAGCACCACTTTGAGCTTATCAAGATTCTTTCTTCAAGAGGAACCTACTTCTTCGACTACGGAAACTCCTTCCTAAAAGCCGTATTTGATGCAGGAGCAAAGGATGTTTCCAAAAACGGAATTGACGAAAAAGACGGATTTATCTTCCCCTCATATGTAGAAGACCTTATGGGACCCGAACTCTTCGATTACGGTTACGGCCCCTTCCGCTGGGTATGTTTGTCCGGAAAACCTGAAGACTTGGATAAGACCGACGCTGCCGCAATGAGCTGCATCAATCCCGACCGCCGAGGTCAGGACAGAGACAACTACTACTGGGTACGCGATGCCAAAAAGAACAAGCTCGTTGTAGGAACTCAAGCCCGAATTCTTTATCAGGATGCCGAGGGAAGAAGAGACATAGCCTTAAAGTTTAACGAGATGGTTCGCAAGGGCGAAATAGGACCGGTTATGATGGGACGCGACCACCACGATGTAAGCGGTACGGACTCTCCCTTTAGGGAAACCTCCAATATCAAGGACGGAAGTAACGTAATGGCAGACATGGCCGTACAGTGCTATGCCGGAAACGCAGCCCGAGGAATGAGCCTTGTAGCCCTTCACAACGGCGGAGGTGTAGGTATCGGAAAATCCATTAACGGCGGCTTCGGCCTCGTACTTGACGGAAGCGAAAGAGTTGACGAGATTATCAAGTCCGCAATTATGTGGGACGTAATGGGAGGCGTCGCCCGCCGAAACTGGGCCCGCAACGAAAACTCCATCACCACCAGTATCGAATACAACAAAAATTATTCTAACGGCCACATCACGATTCCCTACGTTGCTAAGAATGAGTTCATAAAAAAACTGGTCGAGCAAAAATATAAAAAATAAAAACGGCTGTTATAAAAACGCAGGACTTTTTAATAAGCCCTGCGTTTTTTTTGCCGAAACTTATATCGTATACTTACTATTAGGAGGGCTTATGATTTGGGATAAGGTTGCGGGCATTTATGATATTTTTGCAAATCTTTATAACAGCAAAGTTCATGAGGTTCTTTGTAAAAAGATAAATTCTATGATTACAAACCAAGACATTGTTTTGGAATGTGCTTGCGGAACAGGCATGCTTAGCCTTGGTGTCGCTTCAAGATGCAAAAAACTCATAGCAACAGACATATCAAAGAACATGCTAAAAAAGGCAAGAAAAAAGTGTAAGGCCTATACAAATGCCGAATTTTGTGAAGCCGATATCCTTCACCTTAATTATCCCGATAAAAATTTTACCAAGGTTATAGCCGCAAATGTTATTCACCTCTTGGATGATCCGTACAAAGCCTTAAAAGAGCTGGAAAGGGTCTGTTCTGTAAAGGGGAAAATAATCATCCCTACATATATGAACACCAAAACTTCTAATAAGAAAAGAGGCCTTGCAAATCTTCTTGGAAAAAAAGGAAGCATATTTAAAATAGAATTCACATACGATTCCTACCGTCGGTTTTTTTTCGATGCCGGGTATAAAAATACAGAATACAGTTTGATTGAAGGCAGGGTTCCTTGTGCAGTTGCCGTCATCACAAAGGAATAAAGGCAGCTGCACCGGCAAAAGTTTCTAAACCTTAAACTGCTTCATTTCTTTTGCAAGATTGTTTATGCTGTCTTGGTGGGTTTGACTCATAGAATCTATTTCGGTAATAGCCTTATTTATCTCTTCAGCATCTACAGACATATCATTCATTCCGGTCGTAATAACTTCGCTTATCTTTGATATGTTCTGCATTTCTTTCGATACAGTATTGCTGCTCATAAGCATTTCGCTTGAGCTTTCTTTAACAGATGCAGTTACCTCAATAAAATCCGAAATAGCCTTCAATACTTCCTCGCCTCTTGCTATTTCTTCTCTCATTGCCTGCATTATCATATTTTCTTGCTCTTTTACAGCCTCCGTAAGCCTAAAGTTTTCCATAAAAAGTTCTTCGGATTTTATGCTGTCGGATGCAATCTTATCTATCTTTAATTTAAGATTTTGCAAAACGGTTGTTATCGTTTTTCCTTGAACACTGGATTCTTCAGACAACTTTCTTATTTCATCTGCAACAACAGCAAAGCCCTTTCCGGCTTCTCCTGCATGAGCTGCTTCAATGGCGGCATTCATGGCAAGAAGATTCGTCTGGCTTGCAATATGCTGAATAATCTTTCCGGCATTTAAAAGACCTTCGGATTCTTCGCTCATTTCGGCTGTAAGCTTTGCAGACTCTATCGAAGATTGTTTTACATAGACGGAAGCTTCTTCAAGCCGTGTAATTAAATCTCTATTCTTTTCTAAAATATCCCCGACACTTCGAATATCCAGTATAAGCTGTTCCATTGCCGAAGACGAAACGGTCATACTTGCAGCCTGATTTTCAATATGAGAATCCAATTTTTCGATATTTTGAAGCAGAACATTTATTGAAGAACCTGTCTCATCAATACTTGAAAACTGTTTTGAAATTCTTTCTTTTATTTCGTCAATGTTGGAAGTTATTTGATTTACGGAACCGGCCGTCTGAGCTATGCTTCCTACAAGCTCTTCGCTAAAATTCCGCATTATATCGGTATTTTTTGATGCCGTTTTAATGGAAGCTCCTATCTTTGACATAGTCTTGTTAAAATAGGCGGATAATTTTGCAGTTTCGTCCCTACCCTTTATAGGAAGCCTGACAGTTAAATCACCCTCACCTTCCGAAATATCTTTTAACACATAAAGAACCTTTTTTATCGGGTCAGTAATTTTAAGAACAATTACTACAAAAACTATGAGAAATATCGACAGCACAACCAGGCTTATACTGAGGATTGAGTTTATGACCGAGTAATATTCCGCATAAACCTCATCTTCCTGAATAAGTCCTACAATCCGCCAATCAAGCCCCTCTATAACCTTTGTATAAGTAAGCCAATATTTGCCTTCCATAAATATTTTTACATTTACTGAATCTTTAAGCTTTACAAAATCTGGAACTGGCACATCAGAAATATTTTTAAAGTTAAAATCCTTATGTTTAGGATCAGCCAGTATTGTACCGTCCCCTTGAATAAGCATAAAATACCCGTTTGTCCCAAGCTTGGACTTGGAAATCATATCGGTCAAAGTGGTAAGCGTAACTTCAATACCTACATTGCCTAAAAATTCATTTTCTTGCGAAAAAACACTTTTGTAAAGACCGATAACTGTATCGCCGACTGTAGATTCAAAAGCTTCGGCTATTACAGTCTCTCCATTCGCAGCAGCTGCATCTTCATACCACTTTCGTTTACGGGGATCAAAAAAAGCAGGCATTTCTCCGTCATAACTGGTAACCGAACCGCCCCATTTTGTTCCCATATAAACTTCAACATATTCAGGAAAACTTGAAAATAAATTTTTAAACACATCTACTATGTTTTTTTCGGTTTCACTTCGCTTTATATTTTTCAAGCTTGTTTTAGTTTCCGACAAGGCAAAAGAATTTATTGAACTGTCAGCAGACCTGACATCTTTATTTTGTGAAATGGATAATAGAACAGATTTTGCATTATCGAAAAAGATTGTAAACGAATTCGATATATATTCCAAATCCCGAGGAACAACCCTGTCTACCCTCCTTAAATTTTCAGTCTTAATATTCTTTCCGATAATGTATACTGTTAAGCTTGTAAAGACTAAAATAGTAAATATAAAAAACAGTATTACTTTATACCTGATCGAAAACATCTTTTCTTTTTTTTGTGTATTATTGGTGCTCATCATCATAGTTCTCCTATATTCCAAATCATTTTCTAGAATTTGAATTTTTTAATTGCTTCCGCAAGATCATTTATATTGTCTTGGTGGGTTTGACTCATAGAATCTATTTCGGTAATAGCCTTATTTATCTCTTCAGCATCTACAGACATATCATTCATTCCGGTCGTAATAACTTCGCTTATCTTTGATATGTTCTGCATTTCTTTCGATACAGTATTGCTGCTCATAAGCATTTCGCTTGAGCTTTCTTTAACAGATGCAGTTACCTCAATAAAATCCGAAATAGCCTTCAATACTTCCTCGCCTCTTGCTATTTCTTCTCTCATTGCCTGCATTATCATATTTTCTTGCTCTTTTACAGCCTCCGTAAGCCTAAAGTTTTCCATAAAAAGTTCTTCGGATTTTATGCTGTCGGATGCAATCTTATCTATCTTTAATTTAAGATTTTGCAAAACGGTTGTTATCGTTTTTCCTTGAACACTGGATTCTTCAGACAACTTTCTTATTTCATCTGCAACAACAGCAAAGCCCTTTCCGGCTTCTCCTGCATGAGCTGCTTCAATGGCGGCATTCATGGCAAGAAGATTCGTCTGGCTTGCTATGTGTTGAATAATCTTTCCCGCATTTAAAAGACCTTCAGATTCTTCGCTCATTTCGGCTGTAAGTTTTGCAGATTCTATCGAAGAATGTTTTACATAACCTGAAGCCTCTTCAAGCTTAGTTATAAGGCCCTTATTTTTTTCCAGAATATCCCCCACACTCTTGATATCCATTATTAACTGCTCCATTGCTGCAGAAGAAACAGCCATACTTGCAGATTGAGCTTCTATGTGCCCATCCAGCTTGGATATATTTTGAAGAAGAACTTTAAGAGAGGCTGCAGTTTCGTCAATACTTAAAAACTGGTTTGATACTTTTTCTTTTACTCCTTCAATATTTGAAGTTATTTGATTTATTGAGCCGGCAGTCTGAGTTATATTACCTGCCAAATTTTGGCTTATTCTACGCATTGATTCGGCATTAAGCGAAGCAGTTTTTATTGATGAGCCTATTTTGGTAATGGTTTTGTTAAAGTACTCCGATAACTTAGAAGTTTCATCTCTTCCCCTTACCGGAAGTCTAACAGTAAGATCTCCCTCTCCTTCAGAAATATCCTTTAAAACATTTAAAACCTTCTTTATAGGATCAGTAATTCGAAGAATTATTATGGCCGATATAAATATAAAAATAAACAAAATAATTAAACTCAGGGTAAAAATATATCTTATAAGAGAATAATATTCAGCAAAAACCTCATCCTCTTCCACAAGACCTACAATTGTCCATCCAAGACCTTCAATTGTGTGTGTTTTTGAAAGCCAATATTTTCCGTCAAAAAAGATTTTTTCCGGTTTCTCAGATTGGAGTTTGGCAAAATCAGGAACACCGACCTCAGAAATATTTTTAAAATTAAAATCCACATGCCTTGGATCGGCCAAAATAGTACCGTCTCCCTGAACAAGCATAAAATATCCTGTATTACCGAGTTTTGATTTTACAAGAATATCCGTTAGAGTGTTAAGGGTAACTTCAATGCTGACATTGCCTAAAAATTCGCTGTTTTCCGAATAGACACTCTTAGAAAGACCTACGACCGTATCCCCAACCGTAGACAAAAAGGCATTTGTTATTATCGTTTCACCCTTTCCCTCAGAAGCCTTTTGATACCACATCCGCTTGCGGGGGTCGTAGCCGGCCGGCATTTCTCCATCAAAACTTGTAGCATATCCTCCCCATTTTGTTCCCATATAAACTTCAACATATTCAGGAAAGTTGGAAAAAATATTTTTAAACCTTTTGACAAGCTGCTTTTCGGTTTCACTTTTGATAGTATCGGAAGCTTTTACCTTTTTCGTTGACGAGATATAAGAATAAATTGAATCATCAGCATTTCTAACGGCCTCATCTTCAGCCAAACTATTTAAAACAGCCTTTGAATTATTAAAAAAAAGTTGAAAAGAATTCGATATATAGGAAAGATCTCTAGGCACAATCCTATTAAACCGCTTAATACTGTTCCGATTAAGGGTAGTACCTATAAAACCTACAGTTACTACGCTAAAAACCACAATAATAACAACTAAAATTAAAATTATCTTCCATCTTATGGAAAACATTTTTTCTTTTTGTTTGGTTCCTAGAACCTTTCCTTTCATATAATTCTCCTTCAGAATATAATCTATAATAATTTATCTATATATTATAAATGAAATACACTGTTTACCAAAACAAAAAAACAAGTATCTTGTTACAGATAGTACATATATTTTTTTAAATGCCTCTACTTGACTTTATAGTTGTTTTTTGCTTTACTGTAGGGTACATGAAAAAAAATATAAGTATTATTTTATTTATTCTTATAGGTTCGCTTTGTTTTTCTCAAAATATAACTACCGCGGGCGATTTGTTTGCTTCAGTTTCCGATAGGTATGCTCAAATACAGGATTATATTGTAGATATGAGCATAAGTTCAGGAAATTCAACACAACAGGCTACGGCCATGTTTAAGAGACCCGATAAGCTGCGCTTGGATTTTAGGGTTCCTGAAGAGCAATGCATAGTTTTTAACGGAAACACTCTTTCAATTTACCTGCCCCAATACAGAACCATTTTGACTCAGGATGTCGAACAAAGCAATGCCGGAGGTTCTTCACTGGCAACCCCTCAAGGCCTTTCCCTTATGAAAAGAGGTTACACAATTCAATACGATGCGACATCGGCTCCGCAGCCCTTGGAAGAAGGCTCCTCTGAAAACGTTATAATATTATTGATGAATAGAAAATCTGCAACCGAGACCTTCAAAACTCTTCGCGTTATGATTTATCCTGACGGTAAATTAATACGCCGAATTGAGGCAATACCTGTTTCAGGCGGTAAAATTACATTCGATTTTTATAATTACAGAATAAACGCAGGAGTAGGCAGCAGAAACTTTGTTTTTGATGCTCCTTCTACAGCAAAATCCTTTAATGATTTTCTTTTTGTCGATTAATTTGGTATGGGAGATAAATAATGAACGAAATCGGAAAATTACTCACCGAAACAAGAATAAAAAAAGATCTTGAGCTTGACCAAGTTGCAAGAGAAACAAATATAGCCAAAAGGTACTTGGAAGCCTTGGAAAGCGATGATTATAGCGTTTTCCCCGCAGAGCCGTATATCGTAGGTTTTTTGAGAAATTATTGTGAATATCTGGACCTTGACCCCGAAGAAATAACCAATCTTTATAAACAGATTAAAATACAGGAAACCTCTTTGCCCCCCGATGCCCTATTAGAAAAAAGAGGCTTTGCTTTGTCTAAACCCCTTATTATAGGCTTTGGTGTATTGGCAGCTATTGCATTAATAATTATAGTAGTTTTTTTTGCAATTAAAAGCTGGATACCGGCAATACAGCAAAAACGCAGCCGGGAAAATGCTGTAACCGAAGTCCGGGAAACAAGGGAAGCAAAAACATATGAAATAAATCAGCAAAAGTATGAACAAAGAGTATTTGAGGGTGATGTTTTAAAATTAAGCATAAAAGATAAAGAACACAAGATTGAGGTAGAAAAAATAAGCCCTAAATTAAACTTAAAAACCGGATTGGGAAATCAAATCATAAGCTTAGGACAGACAGTAAAAATAGATCTTGATAATGATTTGACACCGGATATAGAAATTACTTTAGAAGATATCGATAAAAGTAACTCAGAATCCGGAGCTCTGGTATCTATCTTGACCGGAAATAATATTGCACAGGGAACACCCTCTGCAGGAACGGACTTAGTCGTTTCCGAAGGAGACTCTCAAGCATCTGCTGCTTACAAGGTATTGTTTGAAAGCGGGTCTGCCTATCCCGTAACCCTAAATGCTACATTTAGGGGCTACTGCCTATTCAGACATGAGGCGGACAGAGCTAACAGGGAAGAAAGATACTATCAAAAAGCCGAACAGCTTACCGTTCAAGCCAATAACGGTCTAAGAATTTGGGCATCCAACGGAAATGCAGTAAAACTCCAAGTAGTTGCAGGCGGTAAAACAGTAGATTTGGAAGTCAGCCGGCCGGGAGAAGTTATCGTAAAAGACCTCAAGTGGATACGGGACGATGAAACCAAACGCTTTAAATTCATAGTTGTAGATGTCGATTAAAATAGATGCTTCAAAAAAAATTTTTTATGGACTTGCACGGCTGTGCAAAAAACCAGGTTGATGCAGAGCTTATAATAGGGATAATGGATAATTTATCGTGGGAAAACACCTCCAACCCCGATGATGCCGATCTTATCATAGTAAATTCTTGCGGATTTATTAATTCTGCAAAGGAAGAATCGATAAATGCCGTATTACAGGCTAAGGCAGCCCACCCTAAGGCTAAGATTCTCTTAGCAGGATGTTTGGCAGAGCGTTATGCCGAGGTGCTTAAAAAGGATTTACCTGAAGCAGACGGTATTTTTGGCAACGGAAACCTTTATCTATTGCCCCAATTAATAGAGACTATGTTTTCTAAACATACCTTGCCCGAAAAAAGCAGCGAAAAAGCCCTTGTTCCGCCTCAAACAGGAGTCTGCGGAGGGGAAAGACCTAAGATACTTAACTTTCCGCGTTCTGCCTATATCAAAATAACCGAAGGCTGTGATAATTTTTGCAGTTTTTGTGCCATCCCCCTTATCAGAGGCCGGTTAAGAAGCCGATCTGTAAAAGACATCTGTGATGAAATAAAAGCCTTTTTAGAAAAGGGCTTTTATGAATTTAACCTGATCGGACAAGACCTAGCCGCCTATCAAACAGGAAAAGATGACCTAAAAAAGGCTGAATTGCATAAAAAAAACTACTCCGGCTTAGCCCTCCTTTTAAAGAGCATTTCTGAAATAAACGGCAATTTTAAGATAAGATTACTCTACATTCATCCGGACCATTTTCCGCTTGACATTCTTCCTATAATGACGGCAGATAAAAGATTTTTGCCCTATTTCGATATTCCCTTTCAATCAGGGGCACAAAAAATAATAAGGGCTATGAACAGAAAAGGCTCTGCCGAAGTTTACCTTGATATCGTAAAGAATATAAGGGAAGCGTTTAAAAAAGCAAACAGTCCATATGGAGAACCTCAAATACGGACAACTTTTCTGGTAGGCTTTCCGGGTGAAACGGATGAGGACTTCAATGAAACTATCGCCTTTTTAAAGAACTTAGAACCTCTTTGGTCGGGAGGCTTTACATATTCAAGGGAAGAAGATACTCCTTCATACTCTTTTAAAGGAAGAGTCTCACAAAAAACAGCCGAATTCCGCCTTGCCGAAATACAAAATATCCAAACCTCCATAACCGAAAAAAAACTTGATTCTTTTATAGGAAAAGAAATAGAGGTCTTAGTAGAAGAGCTTATTCCGGCAGATCGGCTTTTTGAATTTAATGAGGATGAAGAGACGGAACTTGAAGAGGATACAACATTCTTAGCCCTTGGGCGGACCTGGTTTCAAGCACCTGAAGTTGACGGAGCCGTCATTTTAAGCTTTGACTTAGACAAAAAAGACACGGACGGAAATACCATAGTCCCCGGCTCCATTGTAAAAGCAAAAATCTTAGCCAGAAACGGTTTTGATTTGGAAGCTCTAGCCGTTTAAAACTTATCCATAAAAAATATCATAATTTATAAAGCCTTATAAAAACACGCCGATACTGTAATGAGGTATAATTAATTCGGCCTTAGAATATTTTAGAGGGTTTACTAATTCTTCATAAATATGATAAAATAGGTATTGGAGATTTAAATTGCGTACGAGTTTAAAAGTTCTTATAAGTTTAGTCATCTCTTTAGCTGTATTTTCAGGTCTTTTGTTTTTAACAGCCTCAGATTATGAGTCTTTTACGGAAACAAAAATATATAAGCCGGCCATCTTACGGCATGTCAATGAAAACCTGGAAGAGATCGAAAGAGCTTTTATAGCATGGAATGAAACAAATACCGAGCTATTTAAAAATTTTCTTCGTGAAGAATCATTAATGTCGGCTGTAAAGCAAGATCAAGACCGATCCGACATAGAAGAAAGAAATAACGTTATTGCAAAAATAATATCGACCATCCCCGGATTTGCAGGATTGAGAATAATCGACTCCCAATACCAAAAAATCCACTTTAGTACCTTTCCGGAAGACATTCTAAACAAGACAAACTCAATGCTTTCATATAAGAAGTATAACGATACAGGTAATTTGATTCCATACCAGCATATAGCATCTGCAGACAAGTCGGAAGTAAAAATTACGGCCTCAACAGCTTTTGATGTGATTCTATATTGTTTGCCTTTTTACGATACCTATGATGTATATAGGGGAACGGCCGTTTTTTATATCTCAGGAAACAGCTTTTTATATCATTTGGTTTCGCAAAATATCCTTTCAATCAGTGACGGTTTAGCCCTCCTGTCCGATGAAGCCCATACCATAATAGGTATTTTGACAGGTAACCATAATGTTGTTTCTCCGGAATTAAAAGAAGTCGTTCTTAATGACTGGGAAAGGGTACCTCAAACTTTACGCATAATAGGCCTTGAAGGAGAGGATCGCTGGGTTCTTATCACAAAAAAATCCGACTTTGGTTATATAGGCCGTATAACCGAAAAGAACGTTTTTATGTTTCCCATGGCCGTCAAATATTTTTTGGTTTTTACGGTATTTGTAACCATCTTTTTAATGTTCTTTTTATTATTAAATTTAAAGAGAAATAAACTATTTGTTGCACAAAATAAAATTCAACAACTGCATTGGTCCATCCTAAAAAACTATTTAAAAACATCTCAAAAAGAAAATTGGGCAGAACTTCAAAAAGAGCTTGAGTATCATAGGCATGAGGTAAATGCGGAAATAAAGAAGGGCTTAGGAAAAAAAGCGCTTGAGACAAAGGGAAAAGAAATAGATGATTTCTTGCAAAATAGTTGGCAAGAAATATTTGACATTATAAATAAAACCTCAATAAACAAATCCCTCAGCCAAGACCTAAAAAATATAAAAGCTGAAGAGCTGATAAATCTATTGATGGAAGCGGTAAAAACGCAAAAAGATGGTTCCGATAAGCCAACACCGGCTGCCGAATCGTCAGAATCGCCCGATCGGCTCTCTGAGGTTGAAAAACTTGACGAGATAGAAGAAGTTGAAACTGTTGAAAAACTTGACGAGATAGAAGAAGTTGAAACTGTTGAAGAACTCGATGAGATAGAAGAAGCTGAAACTGTTGAAGAACTCGATGAGATAGAAGAAGCTGAAACTGTTGAAGAACTCGATGAGATAGAGGAAGTTAAAACTGTTGAAGAACTCGATGAGATAGAAAAAGCTGAAACTGTTGAAGAGCTTGACGAAGTAGAAGAAGCTGAAACGGTTGAAGACCTCGATGAGATAGAGGAAGTTGAAACTGTTGAAGAACTAGATGAAGCAGAAGAAGCTGAAACTATTGAAGAACTAGATGAAGCAGAAGAAGCTGAAACGGTTGAAGAGCTCGATGAGATAGAGGAAGTTGAAACTGTTGAAGAAGTAATCGATGAAATAGAAGATATCGATGACCCAATGCTCCGCTTAAACGATTTAGGATATACTATTTCGGGTTTGGATTTTTCGGAACTTGATGTCCCTATTTCGGAACTGGAAAAAATAGAAGCTAAAAAGGTTGAATACATTACTGACGATTATAGCCCTATACGCTCAATGTGGGGAAAATATGACGACAGTCCCATCTTGGGAACTCTGGATGTAGTAGGAGAAAGTGAACCTGTTCCTTTGCTGGATGTAAACGAAGAGCAAACAATAGTAAACGAGGACGGTGTCTTTATTATCCGTAAAACAGAACCGGTAAAACCTGAAAATAAAGATTTTAAGGCTCTTGTTGACTCAGTACTTAGATAGCACCAAAATGCAAACAATTTTAGACAATTTTAAAAGGTTTCTTTTTATTTTATTTTTTTTTATAGCTTGTTTAAGTATTGTACCATGCCAAAATAGAAACAAACTTGATACCTTTAATTTTAACCTTGATAATCCATGGCTTAGTCTAAAAGCTATCCAAACTGCCTATCCGGATCTTGTAAAGAATATTTCCTTTGATTCGGAATTAAACGATTGGTTTATAACGATAAGAAATCAAAATTTGTATTGGGCAGATGGGAGACTTTTACCGAAAAAAGATCTTAAAAACAAACAAAGATGGGCCCCTATAATTTCTTATTTTTATTCTGATGAAATACAAAATCCTAAAGACTTTTCTGAAGACCTTATATCGGCATTAAAACCTGAAAGTCTAATAAAGAATCGAAAAGTAACCCCTCCTCCAAATTACACCTTTTTTATGCTTTTATTTAATGGGAAAAACCGCAAAGAGATTATAAAGCAAATACGCCGATCACGTTTCTTGGGTTATGATGTCTGGGTGCATCAACGTGTTGTAGGGCCTTTAAGGCGTGTTCAAGCAAAAATATATGAAGCCCAAAAAACAAACACGGAAGTTAAAAAATTTTTAAAAGAACTAAACCAGTGTTGGAGCTTTAACTGGAGGGTTATAGCAGACTCCGGTAAACTTAGCAACCACAGCTGGGGCTCGGCTATCGATCTTTTACCGGCAAACTACAGAAACAAAAAAATCTATTGGTTTTGGGAAGCGGCCAGGAATGATTATTGGATGAAAATAATGCCCTACAGAAGATGGATACCTCCTAAGGCCGTAATAGATGCTTTTGAAAGTGAAGGTTTTATCTGGGGCGGTAAATGGACCCTCTGGGATAATATGCATTTTGAATACCGCCCCGAACTTTTATATATCCGGAATTTTGTTCTATATTCGGAATTTAATACATTTATAGCACAGGACACAAAGAAGTTATATCAAAAGCCTGAAACGGAAACAATTACACTTGATAAAAAAATACCACCGCAGCTTGCAGATATTTTTCAAATGGCAGAATTAGTAAAATTTACCTTATCCTTTTCCAATAATCTGATGTCCTTTTACGGTATCGGTGATAAAGCTCAAGAAAATCATATTGAGGAAGAAAATATAGAAGAACCTCAAGAACCAAAATACCTGGAGGAAATGATTGATTAAGATTATTTTAGGAATATTTATAATTGCAATATCCTTTTTAGTTGGACTTATTATCGGAAAATATAAAGAAAGGAGTTTGAATCTAAAGAATTTAAAAGAAGCCAGAAAGGATGCCGTAAAACGCTCAAGAGCAATATTAAACGGACAGCTTTCAGAGCAGCTCGCACCGTTTTTTCCCGGTTTTCCTGCAGATCCCACCGAGATACATTTTATCGGTAAGCCGATAGACTACATAGCATTTAACGGATCATCTCAAGGCTCCATCAAAGATATAAGCTTTATAGAAGTAAAGACAGGCTCATCATCTTTGAGTGCCGTTGAAAGATCATTAAAAGATGCTGTGGAAAAAGGAAAAATAAAATATGTAGAATACAGGGTAGATAGAGATTTTAGATTAAACCGTATAAAAAAGCAGTAAAATGAATAAAAATACATATTTTTCTTAAAAATACTTGACAGTTTTTATTTAATTTGATAGATTATATCCACACACAGAAAAGATACACATACTACTTCAAAAAGACCCCCCGTATCCTCCTTTCGGGGGTTCTTTTTCTTTATTCGTGCGGAGGGTTTAATACCCTGACGCTCTGCGTCGGGGTTGTTGATTTTGATCAAGAATTTATTCTACCTTATAAAAAAATCCTTATCTATAATTTCAACAGAAATCTCATCATTCCCAAAAACCGAAATGGAATTATCTTTATAAAATAAAAAACAGGCGGGCATTTTAGGTCTGCCGATAAGAGGGAACTCTTCCGCCGCCAATTTTTGTAAAAGAGCTCTTGTTTTTCCTTCAGCTAAAACATAGCCGGAAGTAGAAAGAGCATCTGCAAGGGCAGAGCTTTCACTCATAATGGAAACGGCATTTAAATCGTTTTGTACAGGATAACCTGTCTTTGAATCAAAGATATGATGATAAAGCACCCCGTCTTTCTTTATAAATCTTTCATAGTTCCCTGATGTTACAAGTGAAGCATCTTGAAGATCCATAACGACAACAGAATTATTCTTACCGATTATAGGGTTCCTAAGAGCAGCCTTCCAAGTTTTTCCCGACGGATTTTTACCTGAGGCAAGAATATTTCCGCCTAAATCTATTAAAAAATCCTTTATACCATAATCTAAAATTATTTTTGCAATCTTATCGGCGGCATAGCCCTTTGCAATACCGCCAAGATCCAGCCTCATGCCTTCTTTTTGCAAAAACACCTTGTTTCCGGCACCTAGGATTACATCTTTATAGTCTAAAAGAGGAAGGACCTTTTTAATATCGTCAGGTGAAGGAACGGCCTCATTTTCAAAGCCTATGTTCCAAAGCTTTACCAAGGGGCCGATAGCCGGATTAAAGGCACCATCGGTGAGCTCAGCCATCATAAGGGAAATTTGCAAAAGCTCGTATAATTCCGGCGAAACCTCTATAGGAGAAAGACCGGCCGCTTTGTTTAAGCGCTCAAGTTCCGATTCCCCTGTATTAATCAAGCCCTTTAGGTTATTATTTTCTGCAGAAAGCTTATCGGTGTTTGCATTAAAGATTGAATCAAGCCTCAGCAGAGTTTCATACATCTTTTCTAAAACTTCTTCAGCCTTTTTTTTAGGCTCGGAGGTCAGGATACGCACCCTGCAAACCGTTCCAAGAGAAAGCCATGTTTTAGAATATTCGGTTCGTGCAGGCGTACAAGAAAAAATAAGAAGAACTAAAAAAAAGAAAAAAAATTTTAAATGTTTAAGCATAAAAGAAAGGCCGATATCAATTGTCTTGTACTTTTTTTTGCTTTATTCCGTTTAAAATTAAATTTATACAAAGCCCTATTCCGCAGCAAACTATAAAAGAGTCGGCAGCGTTAAATGTAGGCCAGCGCTCCATGCCCAAAATACCGAAAAATTTTACATCTATAAAGTCTACAACACCTTCAGATCTAAAAAAACGGTCTATGAGGTTTCCGAAGCCTCCGCCTATTATGCCGCATATAAACCATCTTTGAGCCTTTGTCAATTCCGCCGATCTTAGATAGGCCCCGGTAAGGGCTACTAAGAGTAAAAATGGTAAAAAAACCAAGAATATCTTTCTTGGAATTTCTCCGAAACCGGCTCCAAGACTGAAGGCTGCCCCGGTATTGTATACAAGCCTTAAATTCAAAAGGTCTCCGATTACCGGAATAGCTTCATTTACGGACATATATTTTACAACTAAAATTTTAGTAACTTGGTCTACAATAATAACTATTGCAGTAAGCAAAAAAGGAAGATAATAATCTTTTTTATTATTCACAGGATCCTGCCTTATAATACATATAGATTTTGTTCTTTTGACCGGCGTGTATTAACATAACGGGTTAGGTCGGTCATGTTTTGTACGATAATTCTATCATCATAAACGGATATACGGCCTTGATCTATGAACTTACGCATACTATCCTCTGTTTCTTCTTTTGAAAGGCCAGCCCAACGGGAAACCTCTTCAATGGTCGTATCAAAGGAGCGCATTTCCGTAGTGCGGTCAAGGCTGGGCTGGGTTTCATCCAGCATTAAAAAGACGTCTGCAATTCTTGCAGGTCTGTCTTCGATAGTTAAAATCATAAATCGGCGCCGTTGGGCATAGATTCGCCTTACAAAGGTCTTTAAAAGACGCATAGCAATGGCCGGATTTCCCTTCATTAGTATTTCAAAGTTTTCTTTATTGAATTCGAGGGCCATCACATCGTCATAAGCTATGGCTGAGGCTGAACGGGGAGAGTTATCCAATATGGCCATCTCTCCGAAAATTTCTCCCGGCTGCAGAATATCAAGGTTTTTTTCAAAGCCGTTTATAATCTTTATAAGCTGAACACGGCCTGACTGTATTAAATAGAATGAGGACCCGGGTTCAAATTCTGCAAATATAACAGAACCTTTAGGAAATTTTTTTGCAAATCTTGAAAATGAAGAAAAAAGATCCGACATAGTTTACGCTCCTTGCAGCCGGCTGCTGCACTCTTTTTGCAGTTCCCTAATTTTACCTATTATATCGGCACCTGACAAGATGGCAGCCTTATCAAAAAAAGCAATTGCCTTATCGGGTCTTTCCATATCCATATAACACATACCCAGATACATAAGGGCATCTCCTATCTTTAAAGACTTGGGATGCTGGGAAATAAAGCCCGTTAAGAGCTGTAAGCAGCGTACATATTCCTTTTGAGAGTGCAAACTCTTTCCGGCTCCGATGTAAGCATTATCGGTAATCTCATCACCGGCCCCGGCTTCGATTACGGCATGATATTGATCATAGGCAGCTTCAAATTCTCCCTTTTCAAAAAGATCTTCAGCCTTATTATACGCAAGATGAACAGTGCCGTCAGTAACTGCAGCCGGTTTTTCGTGATGAGTAAGAACGGCATCATTATTGTGCCCTTCTGCATTTCCAAAAGAACGGCCTGCAACTTCCGACGTACTTCTGACAATCTGGTCTACTTGTGAAATATACTTTCCGTTAGGATAGATAGCCTTATACCTTGCCCCTACCTGTCCTGCAGCCTTATAGTGTTGGGAGGAATAAAAGGCATTCATAACATTGAAAAGGCCCTCTTCAGGATTTGTTTCTTCTTCACTATCCAAAAGCGAGGCCAGCTGTCTATGGATAGTCCTTAATTGACGGGAAAAAACCTTGATCATCTGTAAAATAATACGGGTATTTGTCTGTGCAAAGGCTTCAAATTCCTTGCTTGTAAAAGAATAAACTATGGAGTCGGTTAGAACCATTGCGCTTTCTTCTCTTGGATAATTGCCCAATGCGGATTTTACTCCAAAAAATTCTCCGGTCTTTATATAATCGGTAACCTGCTCTCCCGTTTCAATGTCTATAGATGTGAGAGCTATGCTGCCCGTGTTTAAGAGGAAAACGCGTTCATCAAAGTCTCCCGAGAAATAAACTACTGAATTTGCCTTGTAATTAATAGCCTTAGGCATTACGGCCTCCCAATATAAAACTTGCGTTCTAATATTCTAACATATTTTTTAAGAAAAACCTAGTCCTTCTTTCTTTTTTTTGATATAATCTTTGTTTATGGTGGATTTACACACGCACTCAACAGCATCGGATGGAACCCTTAGCCCAACGGAACTTGCAGCTGCCGTTAAAAAAGCCGGAATTTCGGCCTTTGCCTTAACAGACCACGATATTTTAAGCGGACTTGATGAGGCTGCTGCAGAAGCCGCAAAACAGGGCATAATTTTTATACGCGGTGTAGAAATAAGCGTTAAGTGGAGCCCCGGAGAGCTTCATTTGTTGGGGCTTGATTTACGCAAAAATTCTCATGAGCTTAATATGCTCTTACAGGATCTGCAGGATGAAAGGATCAATAGGAATCAGAGAATGGCCGAAAAGTTAAAAAAGGCCGGCTTTGATATTTCATATGAAAAGGTCAGAGACTTTGCAGGCGGAGATAAGGGCTTAGGAAGGCCCCATTTTGCAGCCTACATGGCAACCCATAAAATGGTCAAAAAAAATCAGGAAGCCTTTGATAAGTATTTTGCCAAAGGGAGGCCTTTTTTTGAAGAAAAAGAAAATGCCGGCCTTGCTGAGGCAATTTCGGCCGTAAAATCGGCAGGGGGAATCCCTGTTTTAGCCCATCCAATGTCTCTGTATTTATCTTGGTCTTCTCTTCCCGATGTTATAGCCGATTTTAAAAAACAGGGCCTTGTAGGGCTTGAAGCGTGGAATTCTTCGACAAAGTACAATGATTGCAAGCGATTAGAAAAACTGGCGGCCTCCCTCGATATGCCTATAACTGCGGGAAGCGATTTTCACGGCTCAATCCGAAAGGACAGAAAACTCGGAGAAACATCAAAGAACAGTATAAAGATTGAAGACCGATTTTATGAAAATTTAAGGGCACTTCATCCTGACCTTCCTCCTCTGCCTATAGCAAAATAGGCCTTTATTAGAAGATTAAAATTATGCAAAAAGAAATAGTAAAAACAAAAAAGATGGTTTTCGGAGCCTCATGTATAGCAGACTTAAAGAACGGCAAGACCGTTTTTGTTCCTTATTCACTTCCCGATGAGGTTTTGGAAATTTCAATAGTAAAAGAACATAAAAATTATACCGAGGGAAAAATTGAAAAAATTTTAGAAAGTTCTCCCCACAGGGTAGAACCGAAATGCCCTCACTTTTATGCTTGCGGAGGCTGTAATCTTCAAACAGCCGATGACGAGTATCAGCGCCTTCTGCGTAAATCAATGGCGCTTGAAGCCCTTGACAGGACCTTGAGTTCCAAGTTTAATTCTATTACCGAAAAATCTAAAACGGGAAAAGTTCCTTTTGAAAAACCTCTTCTTGAAAAGAGCATTTTTGTAAACGGCCCGGATTGGGAATATCGATCCCGCTTTCAGTTTTACGTTGACGGGGACGGCTCGCTTTCTTTAAAAGAAAATAAAAGCTCCGATTCGGTAAAGATAAGGGATTGTCCTGTTGCAGTACCTGCAATAAGAAATCTTTTAAAATCCGATTTAAAAGAATCTGAACCGAATTCCAGAGTCCACATTTTTTCGGATGGAAAAAATATTTTTACCGAAAAAAACGCAAAAGACTGTGAGGTGCGGATTGCAGGAAAGAAGATAAAATTTAACCCCTTGGGCTTTTTTCAATCGAATTTAAAAATGACCCAAAAACTGATAAACACGATTTTTGAACATTCAAAAATTTCAGATCGAGTTTTGGACTTTTATTCGGGTGTAGGAACCTTTTCTCTCTTTGCGCATGATAAGGCAAAAGAGATTCATCTTGTTGAGCATAATAAACACGCCCTCGCCTATGCTAAGGAAAATTTTGAGCTAAATAAAAATTCTGCATCAAAGGGAATTAAAGGAATCTCCAAAGATAAAAGCTCAGAGCCTAAAATCTTTTTTCATGGCCTCGACGGAAAAAATTGGGCAAAGACAAAGGAATCAAAGCTCAAATTCGATACGGTTTTTATAGACCCCCCGAGAAGCGGCATAGATAAGGAAGCCCTGTCTTGGCTTTGCTCAAGCGGCACAGGCCAAATTTTTTATATTTCCTGCGACCCCGTAACCTTCGCCCGCGATACTGCGAAACTTCTTTTATCAGGCTACAAGTTGGAACAACATTTTCTATTTGATTTTTATCCTCAAACCCATCACATCGAAACTATGGGAATTTTTAAAAAGAGTTAATTCTCAAACGTTCCCTATTTCTATAATATATAAGTTTTTTGTCTCTAAATTTTCTTATTTACTAAATCCTTATAAATATGCTATAATACCATAGATATACAAATAATAAGAGTAGTCGACAAAATAATTACTGTGCAAGAGTAATCGAACTGGGCGATTTCCGACTCGGATAAAAAGTTGTTGCAACATAGAGTTGATATTCCGGATAAGCAGATAAAAGAATATTATACTGATTATAAAAACTGAGGAATTATAAATAATTTTAATTTAAATAGGAGTGAAAAATTAATGTCTTACGAAACAGTTATTGAACAAGTAAAAATGCTGCCGGAACCGCTTTTAGCTTCAGTATCAGCATTTATCAAGCTGCTTGAAACAGAGCAAGGTAATTTTACGAAAAATCATACAGAACAAACAAAACCCAAAACTAAACAAGCCTTTTTTGCATTAGCCGGAAAGATTCACCTTGATCAGGATACAGTTATCGAATTACGTGAGGCGAGCTTGATATGATTTTAGTAGACACAAATATTATTATAGATTTTTGGAATAAGCCTACAATCACTGCTGAAAAAATATTTTCTGAAAATGATATTGCAATATGTGGTGTTATAAAAGCAGAACTTTTACGTGGAAGTAAATCTGCTGATGAATTTGCACAAATACAAACATCCCTTGCAGATTTTTATTATTTGAATTTTGCAGAAAATGATTGGATTACACTTGCAAAACAGTTTATAGCACTTAAGAAAAACGGACTTGTTGTTCCATTCCAAGATGCAATGATTGCATTTCTTGCAATAAAATATGGTTGCGAAGTGTGGACAAACGATAAACATTTTAAACTGATGCAAACGGCTATTCCGCAACTTAAGCTTTTTCCGATGTGAGGTAATAATCATGGTTATAGCTATTTTTAATTAGATGTAGCCAATTCGATAGTAACAGCAGCTACCCACCTATTGCCCTTCCGTTCAAAAATCGTGATGTTATCAACCGGAAAGTCTTCAACAATATTCAGTTCATTCATAACCTCAAGAGCCTTTGCCGTTATCCCCGGTGGAATATCCCGATTTGAAACGGTGGCGTGAGGCCGGAAGGGTCTCCGGTCTTTTTTGGTACAGCCCGGACAGGCATTCAAAATTGCTTTTACGGTTTCATCACGAAGCTTTGTCCAATTTTCATCTGCAACTACTTTTGCAAAAAGAGTTCTATCTCCAAACGCATCAAAATTATCCATATGAGCCGTAAAACCTAAGCCCTTAGGCAAGACTTCGTTTTCAATTGCTCTTATTAAATTATCGGTTGAATGATCTTTCTGCAATCTGAACGGAGGTACAAGAGTAACATGGATTGGAGTACCATGCCCTGACTTACACCCGTAAGCCCTGTTCATATATTGCCGGCAATCTTCAAGCCTAAGACTTATATCCTCCGGTAACAAGACACCAATAAAATGCGTCTGTTGCGGAATATTGTTTTGTTTCATGTTTGCAATTATAACATAGAATTGCAAATCGTTCTATAAGAGATTATACATTAAAAAATTTAAGACCCTTGCCTATTTATCGGCATTGTTGTATAGTAGAGTCATGAAAAACTCAACTACACCTAAACGTTCCGAGATCGCCAAGAGCGACAAATGGAATATCGAATTACTTTTTAAGAATGATGAAGAATGGGAAAAGGCCCTTGCTGCCATTCCCGAAGGCGGAAAAGAAATCTTAAAATATAAGGAAGCCTTTTCCAAGCCTGAAACAATCGATGCGGCAACCCTGCTTGCCTGCCTCAAGGCTTCAACAGGAGTTGATAGAATTGCAGAAAAGGTCGGGAACTATGCCTTTTTACAAAAATCCTCAAACGAGGGCGATCCTGAAAACATCAAGCGATTGGGCAAATACATGATGACAGTTACGGAGCTTTCGGCTGCAACCAGCTGGCTCATGCCCGCCATCATGGAAATCCCCGAAGAAAAAATCCGCTCATGGATTGATCCTTCAAGCCCCACAGGAAAGGACTTTGCCGATTTTAAGGTTTCCTTGGAAAAGACCCTGCACTTAAAGCCCCACACCCTTTCCGACAAGGAAGAAAAGATTTTAAGCCTTCTAAGCGAGCCCCACGGCACGCCCAGTCAGGCCTTTTCGGTTTTAACGAACGTAGATTTTGACTTCGGCTCTATTAAAACAAAAGAAGGAGATGTAAAACTCACTCAATCTTCTTATTCAAAATTTATGCAGGATCCGGACAGAGCCTTGCGCGAAAAAGCCTATAAGCAGCTTTACGGCACATACGGCGCTCATAAAAACACAATCGCAAGTTTGTATACGGGACAGGTCCAGCAAAACGTAGCCCTTGCAAAAATCAGAGGCTATGGTTCTGCAAGAGAAAAATCCCTCTATGTCGACAAGGTCCCTACAGCCGTTTATGACAACCTCGTAGACACAATCCACAAAAATTTAAAACCCTTGCATAAATTCTATGGTATGTTAAAAAAACATCTGGGCGTTAAAGAGCTCCGCCACTATGACGTTTACATGCCATTAGTAAACGAGGTAAAAAAAGTTACTCCTTATAATGAAGCTGTCGACATCATCACTGAAGCCCTCAAACCTCTTGGAGAAGAATATGTTAAAACAATCAGAGACGGTCTTTTAAACGGCTGGGTAGACAAGTATGAAAATGAAGGCAAACGCTCTGGTGCTTTCTCTTCAGGAGGATATGACAGCGTTCCTTATATCTTGATGAACTACAAAGAAGATGTTATCCGTGACGTATTCACGCTTGTACATGAGGGCGGCCACTCCATGCACTCATGGTACTCAGTCAGGAACAATCCTTATCCCTGCTACCATTACACAATCTTTGAAGCCGAGGTTGCCTCTACCTTTAATGAAGAGCTCTTATTCAGGCACATGATTAAGACTACAACCGACCCGAAAATGAGAGCCTATCTTTTAAGCGTCAGAGCATCGGATATCCTCGCAACCCTCTACAGACAAACAATGTTTGCAGAGTACGAAAAGATTACTCACGCCCTTGTCGAAAGCGGCACACCTCTTACAGTCGAAAACTTGCGAAGCGAATACAAAAAACTTTTGGAACTTTACTTCGGTCCCGAAATGGTATTCGAAGATGTAAGCGATTTGGAAGGCATGAGGATTCCGCACTTTTACAGGGCCTTCTATGTTTACAAATATGCAACAGGAATTTCCGCCTCAATGGCTCTCGCCGAAAGGGTTTGCTCAGGCGGCGACAAAGAAAGAGAAGACTACTTTAAGTTCTTAAAATCGGGAGGCTCACGCTATCCGATTGAGTCACTCAAACTTGCAGGCGTTGACATGGCAAGTCCCGCTCCGGTACAAGCAGCCTGTGATAACTTTGCAAAGATTGTAGACGAACTTGAAAAAGCGCTTGAAGAATTAAAAAAATAAGAATAAAAGGCTTTAACAAAAATGATTCAGGAAAATGAAGAAACCTTGCTCAATTCCGATTTATTTAAAGCCTTTTTAAAAAAAGACCTTAACCGCTGTGATTTTATATCGCAGTGGTTAAACGCCAATAAGGTTCCGCACAGCATAGTGAACCTTGCACAAAAAAAACACATCATCATAAAATACCCTGCACAGTTTTACGATAAGAATTTTAAGATGAAAACCCTCGTGGCTCACTATGACAGGGCTCCAAATACCCAAGGAGCCAACGACAATTCCGCCTCTTGTTTTATCCTCATGAACTTTGCAAAAAAATTATGCGCTTACACAAAGGCCCACAACATAAAAATTATCTTTACCGACGGTGAAGAAGCAGGAGCAGCCGGTCTTAGAGAGCAAGGATCTTACACACTTGGAACAGGATTGAAAAAACTTAAAATGGATGAGGATGATATTTTTGTATTTGACATGTGCGGAAGAGGCGATACCCTAATCCTTTCACGTTCGGGCATTTTCGGACGGGATAAAGAAAAAACCAAAAGGCTCGACGAGCTTCATAAGCGGGCAGGCCTCCTTGCTCAAAGGGCTTGTCCGAATCAATGGCTTTCAATGCTGACGGCTTACAGCGACAATGCAGGCTTTATCGCAGCGGGCCTCTATGCCCAAGTCATAACCGTTCTCCCGCGGGAAGAAGCCGCAACTCTTTTACATTATCTCCCTCAGGAAAAAGCAGCCTCTCCATTGAGCAGCCTCCATCAAAAGAAAACAGCCATGGGTGAACTCACAGACATGGTAATAAAAAACCAAAAGCCGCCTAAAGGTTCCCCCTTCGAAAAAATCATCCCTTTTACATGGCAGCTCATGCACACAGCCGATGACAAGATTGAAACTCTAACTAACGAAGCCGTTAGTCTGACTGAAAAATATCTTAAAGCCTTGACAGACAATTACCGCTAAAACTACTTAAGGGAACTTCTAAAAACTTCAGCTTTTTAGAAGGTTTCTTTGAATTTAATTTGCGACGTTTTTCATAAGTCATTCAACAGCTAAAGACTTATGAAAAACTCGACGGGCATATCTAAAATCCAACAAGGCTTTTAGATATGCCCTTAACTATATCTTAAAAATCCTTTATAATAAAAGAATATGAGTTATGAACCCCCATTTAAAATTACGTCAAATGCCATAAATTTGATTTCTCAAATATCCGCAGATATCGAACGCTTTAAAATAAGACTGGAACAAGAAGATGGTGTAAGACTGCGTAAAATAAACCGGATGAAAACAATACAGGGTTCTCTTGCAATTGAGGGTAACACATTAACCGAAGAGCAGGTTATTGCTTTAATTGAGGGAAAACATGTTATCGCTCCCATAAGAGAAGTTCAAGAAGTAAAAAATGCAATTAAGGTTTATGAAAAATGTATGTCTTTCGATCCTTATAAAGAAAAAGACTTATTAAAAGCTCATGGAATTTTGACTATGGGACTTCTGGATAATCCGGGACATTTTAGAAAAGGCGGAGTCTGTATAGCCGGAAAAAACGGTATAAGTCACATAGCGCCTCCTGCCGATCGTGTTCCATTTTTAATGAGTGATTTATTCGATTGGCTTAGAACCAGCGACTATCATCCCCTCATAAAAAGCTGTGTATTTCATTACGAGTTTGAGTTTATTCATCCTTTTGAAGACGGAAACGGCAGAATGGGACGCTTATGGCATTCGAGAATTCTTGCGGATTGGAATTCTATATTTATTCACCTTCCCATTGAAAACATGATTTTAAAAAATCAAGCGGCATATTATAAAGCCCTCGAAAAAAGTACGGATGAAAACGATTTAGGTATTTTTATCGATTTTATGCTTGAAATAATCGTCAAAACAATAAAAAACAACCGGAAAAAAGGAACTGTAAATGAGACTGTAAATGAGACTGTAAATGAGACTGTAAATCTGATCCTAAAATATTTAAAAGAAAATCCTGAAATATCATATGAACAACTTGCCGAAAAATTGGGAAAATCAAGGGTAACCGTAAGCCGAAAGATCTCGGAACTAAAAAAAGCCGGTATCATCAAGCGCATCGGGGCCGACAAAAACGGTTATTGGCAAATATTGGATATATAGATAATAAAAAGCCTCTAAAAACTAATGTTCTTAGAGGTTCAATTAAACAAAAAAAATGAGCCATGCAGGCTTCGAACCTGCGACCCACAGATTAAGAGTCTGTTGCTCTACCAGCTGAGCTAATGGCCCATACAACGAGTTTTGATTATATAAGAATATAAAAAAAAAGTCAATGCTATACCGTAGAAAAATTGATTTTTTTTCATATAGACTAAGCCTCAAAATAGTGATATTATCAAAGGATATGTACGACATAATAATAATCGGAGCAGGAGTTGTAGGAGCCTGCATTGCACGGGAGCTTTCCAAATACGAATTAAAAATCGCCGTCCTCGAAAAAGAATTGGAATTCGGCTGTGGTACAAGCAAGGCCAACAGCGGAATTATCCACGGAGGTTACGACGCAAAGGAAGGCTCATTGAAGGCAAGGCTAAATGTGAGGGGTAATTTTTTAGTGCGCAGCTTAAAAGAAAAATTGGATCTGCGCTTTAAACAATTAGGCTCTCTTGTAATCGCCTTTAACGAAGAAGAACAAAAAGAACTTTCAGTCCTCTACGAACGAGGCATAAAAAACGGAGCTGAGGGCTTAGAAATCTGGAATAGGGAAAGGCTTTTAAAAGAAGAACCAAATATTTCAAAAGAGGCATTGGGGGCCCTCTACTGCGGAACAGCCGGAGTCATCTGCCCCTTCGACATGACGGCGGCCTTTATGGAAAACGCCGTTTCCAACGGTGTAGACTTTCTTCCCGAAAACGAGGTTATCTCAATTGAAAGAGAAGACCAAGGATATATCATCAAAACCTTATCAGGCAAGGCGGAACAAAAGAGTTTTAAAACCAAGCTGGTTATAAATGCTGCAGGGCTTTACTCCGATAAGATTGCAAAAATGGCAGGCGACGAAGATTTTAAAATTCTACCCCGCCGCGGGGAGTACCGCCTCTTCGATAAAAACTATACAAATCTTGTAAACCATATCTGCTTTCAGGCCCCCTCAAAGATGGGAAAGGGCATCTTGGTTCTCCCCTCCTATCACGGGAATTTTTTGGCCGGTCCTTCCGCAGAAAATATTGAAGATGCAGAAGACACATCCGTTTCAGCCCAAGGCTTGGCTCAGGTAGAAGAAAAGGCTTTAAAGACAGTGCCCTCTCTCAATTTTAAAAACACCATCCGCATTTTTGCAGGAATAAGGGCAAGACCCGACACTGGCGACTTTATGATCTATGCTTCAAAAAATTCCAAGGGAATTATACACGCAGGCGGAATCGAATCGCCCGGACTAAGCTCGGCTCCCGCCATTGGAGAATATGTTGCGGAGCTTGTAAAAAAAGAAGCGGATGACTTAAAAATTCCCTTTAACAAAAAGAAAAACTTTAACGAAAAGAGAAAAGCAATCAAACACTTTGCCGATCTGAGCCCAAAAGAGCAGGACGCTCTTATAAAAGAAAATCCTCTCTACGGCCATGTTATCTGCCGCTGCGAAACAGTAAGCGAGGCAGAAATCATTGAAGCAATTCACCGGCCTGCGGGAGCCCGCACGGTTGACGGCATAAAAAGGCGGGTACGCCCCGGCTCGGGAAGATGTCAGGGAGGCTTTTGCGAGCCCCACGTTCTCCAAATCCTTTCACGCGAATTAAAAATCCCTATCGAGAAAATTCAAAAGGATAGAAGAAACTCTCCGATTGTTTACGGAAAACTAAAGGGCGGTGCACAATGATAAATATAAAAGAAAGCAATAATTGCAAAGACAAATACGAGGTCGCCGTAATAGGCGGAGGCCCGGCAGGTTTGGCAGCAGCCCTTGAAGCCAAAAAAAATGGAGCTTCTTCCGTTCTCATAATAGAAAGAGACTTTGAACTCGGCGGCATCTTAAACCAATGTATTCATGCAGGCTTCGGCCTCCACGAATTTAAAGAAGAATTAACCGGCCCCGAATATGCGGAACGCTTTATAAAGATGGTAAAAAGAGAGGACATAGATATCCTCCTCAATACCATGGTAATCGACCTAACCAAAGAAAGAGAGATTACTCTCATAAACGAAGGCGGCTTAAAAAAAATAAGGGCGGGAGCTGTAGTCCTTGCAATGGGCTGCCGCGAGCGCACGGCAGGAGCCATCTCCCTAAAAGGTTACCGTCCATCGGGCGTAATTACCGCCGGCATGGCCCAGCGCCTTATGAACATCGAGGGTCTTTCAGTCGGCAAAGAGATCGTAATCTACGGCTCAGGCGACATCGGCCTAATCATGGCCCGCCGTATGACCTTGGAAGGAGCCAAGGTGAAGGCCGTTGTAGAAATAATGCCCTATTCAAGCGGCCTAAACCGGAACATAGCCCAATGCCTTGAAGACTACGGGATTCCGCTTTTTTTAAGCCACAGCATATCCTGCGTCCACGGCAAGGACAGGGTTACGGGAGTTACGATAGCGCAAATAGATGCTTCCTTTAAAGAAATTCCCGGAACCGAAAAAGAATTTTCCTGCGATACGGTTCTTCTTTCAGTCGGGCTCATCCCCGAAAACGAACTTACGCAAAAGGCAGGCATAGCCCTCAACCCGATCACAAACGGCGCCTTTGTCGATAACGGAATGGAAACGGAAACGAGCGGTATCTTTGCCTGCGGAAATGTTCTCCATGTGCACGACATCGTAGACTTTGTTACAAAGGAAAGCCGAACAGCCGGAAAGAACGCAGCCCTATTTGCTCAAAAAAACAAGAAGCTTGAAAATAAGGCCTCGCAAAAAGAGGAAGCTGCTTTTATTAAGACAATAGCCAAAAAAGGAATCCGCTACATTGTTCCGAACAGAATAAACACCTCGAACATCGACGGAGCTTCCCTTTTTATGCGGACGGATTCGGTTTATAGAAACGCCCGCTTTATAATTAAGTCGGGCGAAAAAATTCTTGCACAAAAGAAAACGGCTCAGCTGGTTCCGTCCGAAATGATAAACATTCCCTTAAATTTTATTACCTTAAAGGGATTGACCGAAGACATAACTGCGGAGGTAATTTTAGATGAGTAGAGAATTGATAAAAGAAAAATTTACATGCGTGTCCTGTCCGCGGGGCTGTAAACTTTCGGTATTTAAAGAAGAGTCGGGAGAAATTACCGTTACAGGAAATTTATGCAAGGGCGGCGAACTTTACGCGATGCAGGAAATTAAAGACCCTAGAAGAAACATCAGCTCGACCGTAATAATCGAGGGCGGAGTTCTCCCATCTCTTCCCGTAAAAACTTCAAGCCCCATCCCCAAGGCCTTAATCTTCGATGTAATGAAAGAAATAAATACAGTCAAAACTCAAGCTCCCAAAAAAATGGGAGATGTGATAATTGAAAACGTGCTTAACACAGGAATAGATATAGTCGCAAGCCGCACCTGCCGCAAAGCCGAGCAGAGATAAATTAGTACTTAAGCCGTTCAGTAAAGCTGAACTTTTCGGCTAAACAGAGAGGAAAAATGGAAAGACCGATTACAATACACGACGGAACTTTTTATTACTCTAAGCACAAGGTTTTTCAAAACCTCAATATCGAAATTCCTGCACAAAAAATTACCTGCATTTTAGGAGAGTCTGGGGCGGGCAAAACCACTCTCTTAAAAATTATTTCAGGCAGCCTTGAGTTAAAATCGGGAATCATAGAAAACCGACCCGTCCGTGGAAGCTATGCTATGGCCTATCAGGACATGCGTCTTATTCCTCATCTAACGGCCGTAGAAAATATAGAATATGTTTTGGATTCAAAAAAATCTTCAAAAATTGAAAATAAGGAAAAGGCTCTTTTTTATTTAAGAGCCTTGGGGCTTTCAGGCTTTGAAAACTTCTTACCTGCCGAACTTTCAGGCGGAATGCAGCGGCGTGCAGGTCTTGCCCGCGCCCTAAGCTATCCTGCCCCCCTCCTTCTCCTTGATGAAGCCTTCGACTCCCTTGACGAAAAAAACAAGTACAAGGTTGCCGATCTTTTTTTATCGATTGTCAAAAAAGAAAAGCGCACCGCAGTCTGCGTAACTCACGATGCGCCCTTCGCAAAAAAAATTGCGGATAAGATAGTGGAGCTTTAATCTATCCAAAACCGCTAAAAGCAAATCTTTCTTCAATATAGAAATACCTAGCGGTTTTTATTCCTAAGCATAAAACCTTTTACTCTGAATTTGTTAAAATTCCTTGTTCCTAAAAAGAAAGAAATTAAAATAAGAACTAAAGAAACAAGATAAACTGCAAGAAGAAAAAATGGGAACGGAATTATTTGAAAAAAAGCTTTTAGTTTATCATGCGAAGTATTTAATCCGATACTTACTAAAGGAAGAACTGTAGAAGGTAATCCGCAAGCTATAACTGAGGTAATTATACTGCGCAAAAGCCCTCCTTTAATTGAAACGGCACATAAAATCATGTTAAAAGATATGGCAGCAGGTAAGTAAATAAACATAATTAAAATAAGAAGTTTAAAATCTTCAATCGGTAGAAAAAAATTTATAATATATAAAATAAGACTTAAAATAAAAACACTTAAAAAATTAACCGACAAAGAAAAAATAGTATTTGCAATAAAATATTCTTTCCCACGTATCGGCATTAATATACACATTGTAATAGATTCATAAAAGGAAAGAGAGGGAATCATAGTTCCGATAAATAAAAACGCTAAGCCTTGAAAAAAGATAACATTCCGAGCAGCAGGTATCAATGCTCCTATAAGAATCTCGATAATTCCAATTAAAAAGAAAATACTTCCAATTAAAACACCAATACTATGCATAGAATTAAATATAATCGCTCTAATTTTTTTCATTTTAGATTTTCTCCTTTGTATAAAAATACATAATATCTTCAAGGCTTGCATCTTCGCAAACCATTCCGTTAAATTTTTGATTTTCCTTATCCGAAACCAAAACCTCATAAGCATAATCGGTTTTTCTATAACCTATATATTCATTACTATACAATGACTTAAAAGTCCTTTCATCTATTTTTAAAAGCCCGTAATTTTTATTTATATTTTCTAAAGAAGAATCAAAAACTTTTTTCCCTTCACTTATAAAAACAATTTCATCGCAAATTTTTTCAAGCTCATTTGTTTGATGGCTCGAAATTAAAACCGAGTGATTTTCGTCAAGCATAAAATTTCTTATAAGATCTAAAAATTCTTTTTTTGAAACAGGGTCTAAAAAATTAAGAGGTTCATCCAAAATCAACAACTCGGCCCCGTGGGAGAGAGCTATAGCAATTTGAAGCTTTTGCATAGTTCCCGAAGACAAGCCCGACAAAAACCTTGAAGGAGGAATTTTAAAATCTTTTAGGTACCTTTCGTAAAGCCCCTGATTCCAATTTTTGTAAACACCCGCAAAAAAGCTTCCAAGTTTTTTAGGCGTGAGCAACAAGGATAAAAAACTGTCGTTTATAACAAAACCGATTTTTTCCTTTATTTCTATATTTTCTCTTTTTAATTTCTCCCCAAAGAGGGAGATTTTTCCGCTTTCCGGCTGATACATATCGAGAAGAAGGCGGATAAGGGTTGTTTTCCCTGCCCCGTTTTCTCCTATTAAGCCCGTAACACAGCCCCGCGGAATCGAAAAAGAAATATCATCTAAAGAAAAAGCCTTTTTACCCCGCCCTATCGAAAATTTAAGTTTTTCAACTTTTAGTACCTCATCAGATATCATAAAAACTCCTTGGACTTAATAAATACGCCTGAGGATTTTATATAAATCCTCAGCATTTAGATTAATTTTTTTTGCTTGACTGCAAACCTCTTTTAATTTTTCTTCAATATTTTTTTTAATCGACTTTTCTATTTTTTTTAAATTTACATCGGCAACAAAATACCCCTTTGCAGGAACCGAATACAAAAAGCCCTCGCGGGCCAAATCCTCATAAGACCGCTTTGTGGTGATGATGCTCACACGGAGGGAAGCTGCCAAGGCCCTCATCGAAGGCAGAGTCTCCCCTTCCTTTAGGGAGCCGTCTAAAATTTGATTCTTTATACTTTCCGAAAGCTGTTCGTAAAGAGGAACTCCCGAAGAGTTATTCAAAAAAATATTCACCTTCGCCTCCTGTTATTCTGTATATATTAAATATATACAGAATAACAACTTTTGTCAAGAGGAAATTTAAAAATACTTGACAATTTACTAAAAAAACATAAAATTAAATTCAAGGATAAACACAATGAAGGCATTTATAATTATTTGGTTCGGACAATTTATTTCGATGTTAGGTTCGGCTCTTTCCGCTTTCGGACTCGGAATATGGATTTTTCAAAAAACGGGGAGTGCAGCATCTTTTGCAATGAGTGCAGTATGTACGGTCCTACCGGCTTTATTGTTTGCACCATTGACCGGTTCAATAGCAGACAGGAAAAGCAGAAAAGCCGTTATTATTTTTACCGATACAATTGATGCAGCCTTAAAACTGATTATCGTATTCTTGCTTGCCTTTGAAAAATTGGAAATATGGATGGTCTACCCCTTGGTTTTTCTATCAGGAACCTTAGGCAATTTTCAAAACCCGGCATTTAATGCTTCTATTCCTATGCTCGTCCCTTCAAAAAATTTAACAAGAGCAAACGGCTTAATGCAATTTTCTAATGCAGTGCAAAATTTACTCGGCCCCGTTTTAGCAGGTTTTTTATATCCGGTGATTAAGTTAGGCGGTTTATTTATGATCGATTTCGTAACCTTTTTCTTTGCTCTTTTTACTATAGCTGCCGTAAAAATTCCTCAACCTGAAATTGAAAAGGCTCAAGGCTCTCTATTTAAGATTGCCCTCCAAGATATAAAATATGCCTTCACTTACCTTAAACAAAAAACAGGATTTATTTCTTTGGTTGTTTTTTTTGGATTACTTAATTTTATCGTGAACATTTCAATGATCTTAATCGGGCCCTTGGTCATGAGCAATTATAATTCTCAGATTTATGGAAACGTTCAAGCCTTAATAGGCCTTGCAATGCTGATAGGAGGTCTCTGCTCCGGACTGATACCAAATACCGATGAAAAAATCAAAAGAATGTTTTTGGTTTTAATTTTATGTGGTTTGGGGCCCCTCATTGCAGGACTGTCTCTGCAATGGATAATTATTGCTTTAGGTTTTTTTATTTTTATGCTTCCCGTTCCCTATGCAAACACATTGTTTATGTCCGTCTTCCAAATGAAAATAGAACCAGCCGTCTTAGGCAGGGTTGGAGCCTTGGTAAATGCAATCTTAAAAGCCGTTACACCCATTGCCTATATCTGTGCAGGCTATCTTGCAGACTATATTTTTGAACCTCTTATGCAGCCCAGCGGTTTACTCGGAAAAACATTTATTGCCGGTTTATTGGGAACGGGGTGCGGAAGAGGAATAGGTCTTATGTTTATGCTTTCAGGTATTTTTTTGATACTCGGCTGTACCGTCATGCTCTCAAACAAAACCGTAACAAGCATCGAAAAAAGACTTCCCGATTATATAGACAATCAATAAGAATTCAAACGCACCTCAATCGTAAAAACTTATATTAAAATTTTCATCGGTCTTGATTTTTGAGTCCATTCTAATTATACTTGTTGGATAGTTGATTGAAAACACTTAAAGGAAACAAAATGAAAAAGGCCATCGTTATTGCAAGTTTTGGTACAAGCTATGCCGAAACAAGAAAAAAAACTATTGATACTATCGAAAAGGAAGCAGCCGGCAGGTTTAAAGATTATGAAATTTTTAAAGCCTATACTTCAAACATGGTTAGAGCCATTCTTAAAAAAAGAGACTCTATCAATGTTGCATCTCCCAAAGAAATTATCCAAGAACTAAAAGAAAAAGGCTTCTCTGAAATTTACATACAACCCACCCATATAATTCCCGGAGAAGAATATGAAAAGCTGCAATTTGAAAATACGATTTTGGGTCAACCCCTCTTACATGAAAATGCAGACTTGGATGAAATTATAAAAGCTCTCGAATTAAAAAAGCCCGAAGATGATACGGCAATAGTTTTTATGGGACACGGTTCTTCACATGAGGCAGATAAATTCTACGAGATCATGCAAAATAAACTAAATTCTCAAGGCCTTGAAAATGTTTTAATAGGAACAGTTGAAGGCTCCGTAGAACTAAAAGATATCTTACCTATTCTTGCCGAACGCAAAATAAAAAAAATTGAGCTTTATCCTTTTATGATGGTTGCAGGCGACCATGCCCACAACGATATGGCCGGAGATGAAGAAGACAGCTGGTACACCATTTTAAAAAACGAGGGATACGAAGTTAATGCCAATCTAAAAGGCTTGGGGGAATTCCCGATGATTAGAGAAATAATTTATAAATCTTTAGAAAATACAATCAATTGCAGCAGAGGTTAAAATGAAAAATATTTTTGCAGTAGGAACAGGCCCCGGAGCTACGGAATATCTTACATTACAGGCAGTCAAAACCCTTGAAAACGCAGATCTTATTTTTGCCCCCAATAACAAGGGAAAAAACATGGCCTTAGATACGGTAAGGGAATTCATAAACGATAAAAAGGTTATTCCCCTTAACTTTCCGATGGGTTCGGTTCCAAGAGAGGATTATAAGATTAAGGCAGAAAGTATAATTGAAGAAACAAAAGAAAATTCAAACTCGGTTATTTTGACCATAGGCGATCCTATGATATACAGCACCTTTCTTTATATGATGCCCTATTTTAAAATTCCTGGAATTAATTTGCAAATTATTTCAGGAATTCCTTCTTCCGTAGCAGCAGCAGGAAGAGCACAAATTCCTCTTGCCGAAAAAGGAGAGATCCTTACAATCACAGACCACTTAAGTGCATCAATTTTAAATACATCTACCTCTATAGCTCTTCTAAAAACATCTAAGCAAAAAAATCTTGCCATAAAAGAATTTGAAAAAAACGGCTTTGACTATGTTTACGTAAAAAGAGCAACAATGGAACATGAATCAATCCTTTCCAAAAATGAAAAAGAAAAAATTTTGGAAGATGAAGATTATATATCCTTAATGATCGCCCATAAAATAAAATGAAAGGCATAATGATATCCGCACCGAACAGCAATTCGGGAAAAACCATTGTATCTTCAGCCCTTCTTTATTCTTTAAAAAAAGAAGGCCTTAACATCTCGGCTTTTAAAACGGGTCCGGATCAAGTTGACCGGAAGATTCTTGAAATAATTTCAGGTAAACGGGCCGGAAACCTCGACCCCTTTATGATGGGGCAAAAGGGAATGGAATTTTCCCTTAATATCTCCGATTCGGAATATGCTCTGATTGAGGGCGTAATGGGCTGTTTTGACGGAATAGGCACTACTCCGGAAAACTCATCCTTTGATACGGCAGAAAAAATCGGAAGCGGTATCGTATTAGTCTATGCACCTCAAGGCGAAATGTTTACAATTATTCCTAAACTAAAAGGGATGATAGATTTTTCAAAAAACAGAATAAGGGGAATTATACTTAATAAGACCAATCCTAAACTCTATCCTATTTACAAGAAGATGATAGAAGATAACCTTGAACTGCAAGTCTTGGGTTTTTTTCCTAAAATCCCCGAATTCGAAATTGAAGAATCGGGACTTGGTCTCGACATAGATGAAAGGCTCAAGGACGAAAAATTTTTAGAAGTCTTATATAAAATCGTAAAAGAAAATATAGACATTCAAAAATTTTTAAACTTATTTCAGCCTCTTAAAACCGGTACCAAGATAGACATAAGAAAAACGAAGACACGCACTGCAATCGCAATGGATGAGGCCTTTAATTTATACTATTCCGAAAATATATTTTTACTTGAAAAAAGCACTGAGGTCAGTTATTTTTCTCCTCTCAAAGATGCAAAACTGCCTGACTGTGATTTTTTATATTTCGGCAGCGGACAAATAAATAAATACAAGGAAGCTCTTTCAAAAAACATTCCGATGAAAACGGCTGTCAAAAAATTTGCCGAAACCGGAGGACGCATACTGGCTGAAGGCGAAGCTCTCTCCTATCTTTTTGAAGACCGTGACGGTTTTAAAATGTGCGGAATTTTTCAAGGTTCGGTTGAAAGTACACGCAGCCTGCACAATTTCGGATATAAGCAGCTTGAGTTTACCCAAGACTGTATTTTAGGAAAAAAGGGAACCCTTTTAAATGCGGCCGAATATCATAAGTCAAAGGCCCTTACTACAGCACCAACTATTGCTATAGTCAAAAAACCACATTCAAATTTAAGCTTTGAGGACTGCTATGTATACAAAAATTGCCTAGGCCTTTTTCAAAACGTTCATTTTATATATAAGCTTGAAAATTTTTATAATCTTATACAAAGATAGAATGAAAATTTTATTTTATCAAAAATTATAGACTTTTTCTTTAGAATATAATACAATGTGATTATGATAGAGAAAAATAAATACAAAGAGTTGTCAAAAGAAGAAATTCTCGTCAAAATCCTTGAAACGGAATCCTTGATACATAGTGTTCAAGACGTTGATGTTCTGTTGGAACAAATACTTACTGAAGCTAGGAGTGTTGTAAATGCCGATGCCGGCTCAATATATATAGCTGAAGGAGACAGACTTGCCATAAGGTATGCTCAAAATGATACCTTACAAAAAAAACTACCGGCAGGAAAAAAACTCCCTTACATTTTTTTTGATTTTCCCATAAGCAATTCAACCATCGCAGGGTGTGCAGCAAATACAAAAAAACTGGTCAATGTTCCTGATGTATACAATATCGATCCCTCTTTACCCTTTAAGTTCGGAAAAGCTACAGACGAAAAAACAGGTTATAAAACCGTTTCCAATTTAACTATTCCAATTCTTTCTATGTCGGGAATGCTCTTAGGAGTTCTTCAAGTTCTAAATGCCCTCGATAAGGACGGTAAGCCGGACACATTTTCCCATGATGATGAAATCTACTTAAGCCATTTTGCTTCAAATGCGGGCATAGCCCTTGAACATGCCTTTTTAACAAGGTCGATGGTTTTACGCATGATCAAGATGGCTGAGCTTAGGGATCCCAAAGAAACCGGAATGCACGTAAATAGGGTAGCAAACTACTCCGTCGAAATTTATGACAGATGGGCTTTTAATAACGGAATACCTATGTCTGAGCAGACAAGATATCGGGACTCCCTAAAAATAGCATCAATGCTCCATGATGTCGGGAAGGTTGCAATCTCGGACACGATTTTAAAAAAGGCCGGAAAGCTGACCGATGAAGAATTTGCAACTATGAAAACTCACACATGGCTGGGAGCCCGCCTCTTTAATGCAGATGAATCCAATCTTGATAAGCTTTCAATGGAAATAGCGCTCCGTCACCATGAAAACTGGGACGGTACAGGATATCCCGGCAATATAGATTTGCAGACAGGAAAGGCTCTCAAAATAGATAAAAATACGGGATATGCACAAGGCCTTTGCGGAGAAGAGATTCCTCTTGGGGCAAGAATTGTAGCAATGGCCGATGTCTATGATGCCCTTTCATCAAAACGCTCCTACAAAGATTCTTGGACAGAGGAAGATATACTTGCCGAAGTAAAAAATATGAGCGGGAAAAAATTCGATCCTCAAATAGTAGAAGCTTTTTTTGAGGTTTTGGAAAGAATTCAAGCTATTAAGGCTCACTTTGTAGATGAGTAAACCTAGACCTTAAAATAAAAAATATAGGTTAATAAGAGGGCTAAAGAACCTATAACAATGCTGTAAATCCACCAAGGAAGGGGATCATCATATTTATTGGATTTATACTTTGAGCGGTATTCTCTTAACTTATTCCTGTGATATTTTTTTGTGTTCTTATTCGCATCGGAGCTGACAGCAAAACCGCAAGAGGGACATCCGTTTATAAATTCATCGGTATGACCCATATAGTTACAAGCAGGGCATCTTACCGAAGCAAAAAAACGGCCGCAATGCGGGCAAACCTTTGTGTTCCGTTTTACCTCCTGCCCGCAGTTTTCACAAAAAAATTTAGGGGAATGCCCTTTTTGTATCTTACCCATAAAACCCTAGTGCTTACATGTTGCGCATGACGATGAGGAACAGCTTGAACAACCGCCTGATGCAGCTTTTGGGGCAGAAGAGGAGTCATTTACATAAAAACCCGATCCTCTAAAATTAATTCCTAAGCCTCCCGAAATAACCCTTCTTACAGGCTTACCGCACTCCGGACAGACAGACACGGGTTCATCACTCATCCTTTGAAAAACCTCAAAATCATGACCGCAAGAATCGCATACATACTCATAAGTTGGCATCTTTAAACTCCTATAGCTTAATAATTATATAAAGACTTTATTATTTCGATAATTCTAGACTCAGTAACAGATCTGTTTTCTATAATCAGTTTATTCTCTTCAAGCCTTATATCAGCCTTAAGCTGCTTTTTAAAAAATAATTTCAATAAGGAAGCCGTCATTACATTCTTTGTTTCAATACTTAAATCGTATATATATTCATTTTCAACTTCCGAATTCTTTTTTAAGTACATCTCTATCACACCTACAGGAAGGCCGAGCCGGACTCCTATTATCTGTCCTAAAAAAAAGTCTCCGTTTGTTACAAAGATGCCTATATCATGGGAACCTGAATTGACAAGGGTATCAAAACGTTGAGAAAACACGGCTTCTTCCGGATTACTCAATTTTCCTAAAAAGGCTTCCATATTTTGTCTGTCATCAGGGCCCATAACCAAACAGGCTATTTGCGGAGACGGAATTGAAACATCAACATAGGATGATTTATAATACTTATACCTCTCCTTTGTTTTTTTAGGCTCCCAGCCGTTTTTTTTCTTAAAAATACTGTCAGTTACTCCGTACGGATATTTACCGGTGGAGCAAATCCTTATTTCGGGCAAACCGCTCCTTAAAAATACACCCGAATAAACAGCTGTTGTCCTGCTAAGAGCCTGCTTCATAGCATCTCCCCCAACCGAAGTCAAAATGGGTTCTGCTATCCTTTTATTTTTCTCAATAGGCATATAAATATACATATCTGCATTATCGCCTACCATACCGAAGGGTCTTACAATCCCAGGAAGAGGCGGTGCGGTTTTACATGAGGCAAAAACAAAAGTAAAAATGAGTGCAGCAAGGGTATTTCTAATTATTCTTTTCAATTCCAATCTCCCATTCATAATCGCCGGCTTCAACAAGGCTTGTTTTAATTGAGCCTGATGTTGCCAAATCTCCGGTTTTAAGCCAAGAAGACTGCACAGTCAAGGTTTCATCACAAACATAGTCCTTAAAAAGCTCAAAGGCTTTTTCTAATTCTTTATTATCGGCATTTTTTTGAGAGGCTGAAAGATAAAGTTTAATTCTGTCGGTAACATCAAGACCGCACTCCTTACGCAGGGTTTGAATACCTCTTACCAAGTCTCTGATATAACCTTCCATTAAAAGTTCTTCAGTCAGCTCTGTGTTAAGGCCTACGGTTAAGGTTCCCTCATTTACTATTTTTAAAGAAGCTTTTTCGATCCTGTTTATTACGATCTTATCGGCTGTTATTTCAACCGATTTTCCTTCAATGTCGATACTTAAGGTGGCCCCCTCCATTATATTTTGAATCTCGCTTGAATTCATCTGCTCGATAATGGCAGCGGCTTTTTTCATAAGAGGGCCCAGTTCTTTTCCGAGGACCTTAAAATTAGCCTTGGCCGAATACTCGACAAGCTCATCTTCTTTTTCGTGGAAGATAACCTCTTTAACATTGAGCTCTTCAATTATGCTTTCTTCCATTTCCAAAAGAACTCTTTTTTCTTCAGGATTAAGGGTTACTATTTCTACGGCCTTTAGTGGCTGCCTTATCTTTAAGTTAAACTGATAACGTAAGGATCTTCCCATCGAAACGGCTTTTTGCACGGTTTTCATCTTAAACTCAAGTTCGCTGTTTCTTATCTTGCCGTTGTACTCAGGGTAGTCTGCAAGATGGATGGAAAGAGCATCCTGTTCTGTCCGCAAATTCTGCCAAATGCTTTCGGTAATAAAGGGTACTACAGGAGCGGCAACAAGGGAGAATTTCTTTAAGGCACGGTATAGGGTTTCGTAGGCCTGAGCCTTGTCCCCGTCATTTTCGCTCTTCCAAAATCGGCGGCGTGAACGGCGGATATACCAGTTATTTAAAAGGTCAATGTATTCGACCATCGGCGGAATGGCTTGCGATAGATCATACTTGTCGAGGGCTTCCGTTACATCGGCAACCAGCTTTTCGGTTACCGATAAAATCCACAGATCTAAAGGATTATTCAGCTTACTCAAAAACTCTTCGACGCCCTCGTCCTTTCCGTCAACCTTTGCGTTGCGGGGCGGCTTTACTCCATCGATATTGGCATAGGTTATATAGAAACTGTAGCTGTTCCAAAAAGGAATTAAAATTCCTTTAAGAACATCTCGTACTCCGTCATCCGAATATTTTAAGTCGTCAGCCTTTACGACATTCGAATTCATCAAAAAGAGACGGAGGGCATCAGCACCGAATTGCTTTATAACCTCGTTGGGGTCGGTGTAGTTGCGTAAGGACTTGGACATCTTTTTCCCGTCCTCGGCAAGTACAAGACCGTTTACGATACAGTTTTTAAAGGCAGGTTCATCAAAAAGGGCTGCCGCCAAAATCGTCAGGGTATAAAACCATCCTCTGGTCTGATCCAAGCCTTCGGAAATAAAATCGGCCGGGAAGTTTTTTTCAAAGTATTCTTTATTTTCAAAAGGATAGTGCTGCTGTGCATAGGGCATCGAGCCGGACTCAAACCAGCAATCCAAAACTTCGCTTACACGCTTCATCGTTCCGCCGCATTTTTTACAGGGAATAGTTATCTTATCGACAAAATGCTTGTGCATATCATCGGGGAAGACTCCTGAAAGTTCTTTTAGCTCCTCCCTGCTTCCTACACAAATCTTCTCGCCGCATTCTTCACACTTCCAAATCGGAATGGGATTTCCCCAATACCTGTTTCGGCTGATAGCCCAGTCACGGGCTCCCTCAAGCCACTTTCCGAAGCGGCCTGTCTTTATATGGCCGGGCTGCCAATTTATTTTTGCGTTGGCATTAAGGAGATTGTCCTTTATCTTTGTAACAGAAACGAACCAGCTTGCAACAGCCCTGTATATCAAGGGACTTGAACATCGCCAGCAATGAGGATAGGAGTGCAAAATTTGAGCCCGCTTAAAAAGTTTGCCTTCGGTTTTTAACCTTTCCATAATTTGCTTGTCGGCATCCTTTACAAAAAGACCTTGATAGTCGGGTACTTCTTGAGTGAATTTACATTCCGCATCGACGGGGCAGACAGTCGGCACTCCGGTACCTTTAAATATTCTGTTATCGTCTTCACCGAAACCGGGAGCCGTATGAACAATGCCTGTTCCGTCCTCGGTTGTGACAAAGTCGCCTATTAAAACCTTAAAAGCTCCCTGCCCTGCCTCAGCATTTTTTCCGTCTTCGTCCGCGCTCAAGTTTTTAAAATAAGGAAAGAGGGGCTCATAGCGTAAGCCTTCAAGCTCTGCACCCTTCTTTGTCCATATTAGCTTATACTCTTTTGCTTCTTCTTTTCCGTTCTTTGCAAAATAAGCTTCAAGACGTGGAACGGCAATTATATAGTGAGCCCCGTCATATTCTATTAAAGCATAATCGATATCGGCACCCACAGCAAGGCCGAGGTTGCTCGGAAGAGTCCAAGGAGTGGTTGTCCATGCCAAAAAGTAGGTTTCGGCGGGAAGAGCATTTTTTCCTTCAAAGGCCTTAGCGGCAGGAGAAGTCTTTACGGGAGAAAGAGTCTTAAAGCGTACCGTTATTGCGGGGTCGTGGACATCCTTGTAACCTCCCAAGTTAAGCTCATGGTTTGAAAGAACAGTAGAGCATCTCGGACAATAGGGAAGAATATAGTAGCCCTCATACAAGAGGCTTTTTTCCCAAAGGCTTTTCATCACCCACCAAATGGATTCCATAAAGCCGGGATCCATGGTCTTATAATCGTTTTCAAAATCAATCCATCGTCCTAAGCGAGTAACTGTCTGCTTCCACTCTTTTACATAACGCAAAACGCTTGCACGGCAGGCCTCGTTAAATTTATCTATACCGTATTTTTCTATGTCGGTTTTTGAATTAAGTCCGAGTTCTTTTTCGATTAAGTTTTCAACAGGAAGGCCGTGGCAGTCCCACCCAAAGCGGCGTTCAACCTTAAAACCCTTCATCGTTTTATATCGCGGAATAATATCCTTAATTGTTCCGGGAACAAAGTGACCGAAGTGAGGCAGCCCTGTGGCAAAGGGCGGGCCGTCAAAGAAAATATAATTCTCCCGTCCGTCACGGGAGGAAACGGATTTTTTAAACACGTCATTTTTTTCCCAAAATTTTAAGACATCTTCTTCTTGTTTTGCAAAATCAACCTTAGGGTCTACAGGCTTATACATTAAAGTACTCCAAAATAAAAAAATTACAGTCAAGGATTATACTATTTTTTTTTAAATTATACAACGCCTAGAAGTAACGAAAAATTCAAAGTCCTTGATTTTTTTTGTAAAAAACTATAATATTAACAAATTTATTTTTGAGGTGATCTATGGCTTTTTTTTATGATGAACCGTCGCATACATTCAGCGAATATTTATTGGTCCCGCGTCTTTCGGGAGTCGAGCACATTCCTCAGGCAGTTTCTCTTAAAACGCCTTTAACAAAATATAAAAAAGGTAAAGAACCTAAAATCAGTTTAAATATTCCTTTGGTCTCTTCGATTATGCAATCCGTTTCCGATCATAATATGGCTATTGCCCTTGCAAGAGAGGGCGGCCTTTCCTTTATTTTCGGCTCTCAATCTATAGAAAACGAAGCTAAGATGGTTGCAAAAGTAAAGAACTATAGGGCCGGTTTTGTAGAAAGCGATTCAAATCTCACACCCGAGCAAACTTTAAGCGATGTCTTAGACTTAAAGGACAGAACCGACCACACCACTGTTGCAGTAACACATGACGGAACAGGGCACGGAAAACTATTAGGCGTAGTTACGGGCAGGGATTACCGCATAGGTCACACAGACTTAAATAAAAAAGTAAAAGAATTTATGACCCCTATCGAACGCCTCCATGTTGCAGAAGAAGGGATAAGCTTAAAAAAGGCCCAAGATATTATCTGGGAGTTTAAACTTAATTCTCTTCCCATTTTGGACAAAGACGGCAGGCTGGTTGCCTTTGTTTTTAGAAAGGATTATGAAAGCAATACCGAAAACCCGCTCGAGCTTCTCGATGAAAAAAAGCGCTACATGGTAGGAGCCGGTATAAATACAAGAGACTATGAAGAGCGTGTGCCCACCCTTGTTGAAGCGGGAGCCGATGTGCTTTGTATCGACTCTTCCGACGGCTTCAGTGATTGGCAAAAGCAAACCATTCAATTTGTAAAAGAAAAATACGGAGATACAATCCCCGTAGGAGCCGGAAACGTTGTCGATGCCGACGGCTTTAACTTTTTAGCTGATGCAGGTGCCGATTTTATCAAGGTAGGAATAGGAGGCGGCTCAATCTGCATTACCCGTGAGACAAAGGGTATAGGAAGAGGTCAGGCCACTGCCGTAATAGAAGTTGCCAAGGCCCGGGATGAGTATTTTAAAAAGAAGGGTATTTATATTCCCATCTGCTCTGACGGAGGAATCGTTTTTGACTATCACATAACCTTAGCCCTTGCTATGGGAAGCGACTTTTGTATGCTCGGCCGCTACTTTGCCCGCTTTGACGAAAGCCCGACAAACAAGGTATTAATTAACGGAAACTATATGAAAGAATACTGGGGAGAAGGTTCCGCAAGAGCCAGAAACTGGCAGAGGTACGATTCGGGCGGGGAGAAAAAACTTTCATTTGAAGAAGGCGTAGACTCCTATGTTCCCTATGCAGGAAAGCTTCACGACAATGTTGCTGTTACCTTAAACAAAATCCGCTCGACTATGTGTAATTGCGGAGTTTTAAGTATTCCCGAATTCCAACGCGATGCCAAAATAACATTAGTTTCTTCGGCAAGTATCATTGAGGGCGGCCCCCACGATGTAGTCTTAAAAGACATGAGCCACTCTTCAAGCTCAAACTATTAAATAAAGAGCGGATCCAACTATTAAAGATATTGCTTAGCCTCCTTATCCCCCGACTGTGCATAGAGGGAGATAAAGGGCTTTGCAGGGCTCATATTTATTTTTCCCATCAAGACTTCTTCTACCTGAAAAAAGCCTACATCACTGTCCATTAAAACATCTATGCGTACGGGTTTTTCTTTTCCTGCAGCAATGGAAACGGACTTAATTGAATTGGCAGAGTACTTATGTATATCCCCTATCTTAGCCTCTGTATTCATTTCCATCGGAATACGGGCTCTGCCCTTTTTCATATCGCAGCCGTCGGCTATTAAAACTATTCCGGCCTCAATCGAATGTATCCTTCGGCTTGCCATGTGGCCTATTATGCACTCGCTAGCCATAGCCTTTATCACAGCCCTTCGTGTAAAGGACGTAATCCCCATCTTATCCATTGTTCTTTCAATTATGGGAAGGGCCAAGGTCATCGAAAAAAGCTCGTGATCTTGGCGGGTCAGGGACATCCCTATATCGTGGAGATAGGCTCCAAGCACCACAGCACAGTAGCTGTCATCCAAGGAACCTGAACCTTCCTTTTGTAAGCTCGTCTGAACCCCGGCCTTTTTTAAAAGATCCAATATTTTAAGAGCATTTAAGGTAACTATCTTCATGTGTACAGGACCGTGATCATTATACCCCAATCTTACAATGGAAACCGAATTGGCATAGTCCTGCAAGGCTTCGATTTCAGGATCGGCAATCAAAATATGTAAAAGCTGAGAGACAAGAGGATTATCTTTAACATAGTCTAAAAGCAATTTCTCAACATTAATTTCTTTAGGCGATTTCATAACAACTCCAATTATCATAACTCCAAGTATTTATACTTATAATAATATAACAAAAGAAAATTTAAAATTCCATTAAGATTTTATTAAATTTCGTATACCAAAAGGCCTGTTTCTCCCATCGGTATTTCTTTTACGAGTTTACCTTGATGCCATACAAAGGCGCCGCCCCCTGCAGCAGGAGCGTTTTCCTTTACAAGGGAATTTATAAATAAAACCGGGGGTTCCAAAATTGCCGATCTTTCGGCATAGGCGGAGGATTCACCGTTTTCCCATTCGTCCTTTGTATAGCTGCAAAATACCGGCCATAAAAAGGCATCGGGATTGAGGCTGATAATCGGCTCTAAAAGTTCATCTTCCCATAGATCTCCGCATACAATAAGGGCCAGCCGCTTACCCTCAAAATCAAACTCAAAAAACTCTTTCCCCTCCCTATAATCGGCACAAGCCCCTTCAATTCTCCAGCCTTGAGAAACTCTTTTATAAAGACAAATTATCTCCCCGTTTTTTCCGGCTATCATGTAGGAGCTGAAAATAGCACCATGATCGTTTTCGATAAAGCCGAAACCTAGGGCCGTTTTTTCTTTTTGAGCAATTGAACGGATTTTTGCAATGGGTTCCGAGTTTATTTGAAGAGCCGTCAAAATATCTTTTTTATATTCAAAAGAAAGGGAGTCAAAGCCTTGTAAAAAACTTTCTCCGAAAAGAAGAAGGTCAGGTTTTTCGGATTTTGTTTTTTCTATAAAACCTTCAATTTGAGCTATGTTAAAATCAATATCATTATTTTTATTTTCCGATGCACAAAGTCCAATTTTCATATCTTCCTCCATAAAAAAAGGGGCATCCGATATAAAGCAAAAGCTTTTCGGAGCCCCTTATCTTAATAAAAGAAAAATCTTCTTTTATTGTTTAGCAATAGATGCTCTTTAAGAAGTCTAAATCCAATTCGGGATAAAGAACAAATTTATGTAAAATAGCATCTACTTCTTTTTGTATCTCGGCCTTTACAGTGGGGTCAACCACAACATTGGCCTTGCTGGGAGCTCCGCTCTTTGTTACGCCGGGTTTTGAAGCCTTCAATACCCTGTCAATGATTGAAGCGATCTGCTTCATTTCGGCAGGGCCCATTCCAAGACTTGTTACGGCAGGTGTACCTACGCGTAAACCGCTTGTCCACCAAGGACCGTTCGGATCAAAGGGCAAGCTGTTCCTGTTAAGGGTTACACCGCACTCGGACATTGCAGTTTCAGCTTGACGTCCGTTTAAGCCGTATTTTGTTACGTTAATCAGCATTAAGTGATTGTCTGTTCCGTTTGTCTGGAGCTTCATACCGAGCTTCATACATTCTTCAGCGAGGGCGGCAGCGTTGTCTCTTACCTTGTGGGCATAGTCCTGATATTCCTTGCTGTTTGCTTCGCGGAAGGCAACAGCCTTTGAAGCCATAACATGGGGAAGGGGTCCGCCGATTACAAGAGGGCATCCCTTATCTACAAACTCGGCAAATTCTTTTTTGCAAAGAATCATAGCACCGCGGGGACCGCGAAGAGTTTTGTGGGTTGTAGTTGTTACCACATCAGCCCAAAGAACGGGGTTATACTCGCCTTCAAAAACTTTTCCTGCAACGAGACCTGCAAAGTGAGCCATATCGACCATCAAAACGGCTCCGCACTTATCGGCGATTTCTCTAAATTTCTTAAAGTTAATCTTTCTGGGATAGGCGCTGTATCCGGCCAAAAGAATCAAGGGCCTTTCTTCCATTGCTCTTTTTTCGATCTCGGCATAATCAAGCTCGCCTGTTTCCTTGTTTACGGTATATGAGCATGTTCTAAACATCTTTGAAGAAACGTTTTGAACATAGCCGTGGGTAAGGTGACCGCCCGAATAGTAGTCCAAGCCCATAAGTTTTTGGTTTCCAAGAGCATGGCGCAATTCTTCCCAATCCTCATGGCTCAAGCCTTCAAGGCTCATCTTCTTAACCTTTCCTTCGACAACCGTTTCAAATTTCTTTAAAAAGGGTTCTTCAACCTTTGCATTTAAAATTGCCCAATAGGCTACGATGTTTGCGTCAGCTCCGGAGTGAGGCTGAACATAGGCGTGTTCGGCTCCAAATACCTTACAAGCCTCGGCACAGGCTGCCATTTCAACGGCATCTACGTTTTCACATCCTCCGTAATATCTATGTTCAGGGAAACCTTCTGCATACTTATCGGTCAGGAGGTTACCCATAGCAGCTTGAACTGCCAATGAAGAATAGTTTTCGCTGGCGATAAGTTTTAAGTGACTTCGCTGATTCTCAATTTCTTTTACAATGCTTGATGCAACTTCAGGATACACGGATGCAACCTGATCCAAATTGGCCAAATATGCAACCATAGGCAGCTTTGCATTTGAGCCTTCCTTTTCAAGGTATTTTTTTAAACCTTCTTTCATATTGTAACTCCTATCAAAAGTGTGTTTTATACTATTACTCTGTTATTATAACAATTTATAAAATTATATTCTAGTATTCTTACCTGCCGGGAGCTAACTTTCTTTATTCCCTTTTCGATATTTTTTATAATGATCATAAAAAATAAATATCTTTTCAAACAAAAATACAAAAATAATAAAGCCGCAGGCATATTCGCCAATTAAAAATAACTGCTTAAAGTTATCAGAAAAGGGAATAAAAAATTGCAGCATTTTGAGGCTGTAAAGGATCATAGTTGCCGCTATTGTTATTTTACCTCCCCTTGTAGATTTTATTTCGACCGGGAATTTTAAAAGAATAAAAAAAACCATTCCCAAGGCTTGAAACATTAGCCTTCCAAAGATCAAATAGAAAAACCAATTAGGCACCAAACCTAGTTGGTAATATACAATTGAAACAAGGGCAAGCAGGGAGTAATCGCTCATGGAATCCAGCATACGCCCGATCTTTGTTTCCTGATTAAATTTGCGGGCTATAAAGCCGTCAAAAAAGTCCGTCAAAAAAACCAAGATTAAAACAACAGCTAAGATTATTTTTATCTGCTCTATCGAATTTTGCTTTAAAAGAAAAGCTATTAAGGGGACTGAGCTTATGCGGAATAGGGTAATTCCATTTGCAAGATTGATTTTCTCAAGCACAAGATTAGTCCCAACATTTATAAAATCTCCCTTGTATAAAATTAAAAAAAACAAAAGTAAGGAATGCCAGAGAGTTATATGTATTAAAAAAGCACTAAAAATTTCAGTATCCGTATTAAATATCTTATAAATTGCAAAAACGGCTGAAAATTGAAACAGCCAAAAAAACAAAACCAATCTGCCGATTTTTTTTTCCATAACTAAAGCAACAACTCCGAATTCTATTTTTTATTTACAATTCTTTCTTTTTCATAATGAATCAATGTAAAAAATAACAAACCTACCAAAATAAGTCCTATAAGGACAATAAGAGCATTAAACCCTTGCAAAATTATAGCCATTCCGGCAAAAAGATTTATTATAAGCTGTAATATCATAAAAATACCCAAAGCCCCTCTAGGGCTAAAACCTATAAGCATAAGCTTATGATGCAGATGAAATTTATCACCCTCACCTATAGGGCGTCTCTCCCTCAGCCTGCGCCATATTGCTGCAACAGTATCAAAGATGGGAAGCATTAAAATAACAGCTGCAAATTGTACTCCCGCAGCCTCATAGCCAGCCGGAGTCGGTATAAGAGGCAAAATAGACAAAACAAAACCCAAAATTTGTGAGCCGCAGTCACCCATAAAAATCTTTGCACTAGGCCGTGATAAATTAAAAAATAAAAAGCCTACGACTGAGAATGCAAGTATAAGCACTCGGAATATAATCATAGAACTTATACCTATAGAATAATAAATCGCAGCATAGGTTAGGAGAACAGAAACACCTAAACATCCTGCTTGACCGTCAATTCCATCAACAAGATTTATTGCATTGGTTATTCCTATTATCCACAAGAAAGTTATTATATATGTTTCCGGCCCCATGTACCAAAAAAATCCTATTGGTCCAAAGCTTATTTTTTTAAATGTATATCCTCCATATAAGACTATTATAGCAGCAAGCGATTGGACCAACAGCTTAAAAACAGCTCTCCAATTTTTTATATCATCCCACAAGCCCATTATAAAAATAAGCAGGCCGCCCAAGGCGATATAAAAGAAATTTAGGTGCAATAGTCTCAATTCAGGAAAACGGAAATGTAATATCAGGCTTGAAATTAGATAAGCAAAGCCGAAACCTACTCCTCCTATTCTCGGAATATTACCGGAATGTATCTTGCGTCCGCCTATTTTGTCATATAAATTATGTTTTTTTGAAAACATAATAGACATATAAACAAAAACGGCAGATAATACACAGGGAAGAAGAATTATATAAAAAACAAACTGGATTATAGCCAAAACCGGTATTCTCCTTAATCACATTCCGTGACGACATTATACAACAATACAGCTAAATTATCAAGCCTTAACAATAATAGCAGAGAACCTATTTAATTAGAAAAAATAATTATTCTATATTAATTTTTTCAACATAATCTAAAAACGCAGATCGCAGATTAGAATGTTCTTTTTCACTTTGGCTGATTTTTTTCTTTAAATTCTCCAAGGTGTTTTCTATCTCCAGAAGTTTATCTAAAAACATCTTTCCCTGTTGGGTCTCAGATCCGACAGCTTGAATATTTTTACGGATCCTATCTTGTTCGGCATTAAGATTTTTTTGCTCATTTTGTAAATTAAACAAGACACTTTGAGCCTTATCAACCTTTACCTTTTCATTTAAAACATCCTTAAAGGCTTTTTTTATCTTTTCGGGCAGCTTAGAATTGGAATAAATAGCTATCATTGAATTATTATCCATCATATTAATTTGAAGAATTTCTTCAAAAAACCTTTCTTCAACTACCTCAAGTTTTTCTTGCGAGCCAGCTTTAACTTTTATATTAAACCTGTACTTGTTTGAAGTCTTTTCCAACAATTTCTTTTCATCTGCAAGATTAAAACCTGAACTTATAAAATGTTCAACTATAATGGAACGTTCTTTTGATGCAGAATTCTTAACAGTATAAACAGAGTTTTTAGATGATTTATATTTTTTTGTTAAGACTCCTTTTACGATTTTAAGACTATGAATATGTTCTTCAAAGTCCTCAGTTTTTGCTCCTCTCACATCTATATCATCCCCAAAGGCTATAATGCGTTTTTCATTTTCGGGTAAAAACTCCAAAACGGCATCACCTGAATATTCTCCATTTTCAAAAACCGTAATTGCACCGGCAGGAAACTTTAGTCCGGAATTATTCTCGATACTGATGCATAACTTAGGATGCACATCAGCCCCATAGGGTATATTAGAAAAAACCGAATATTTTTGAGCCGGAAGAGAAGCAAGGCTTAAAGGAATCATCGTGCTTTTTTGTCTCGGCAAATTAACGGGCTTAACGGGGGTAAAAGCAAACATTTCCCCAGCAGTACTCGTGGCAACAGTCTGATTTTCAAAATAAGCATCTTCTTCAGCCTCAGTCATAGAAAGTTCAATACTCTCATAATAAGGCTGTTTTTGCATTTTCATAGGAGCTTTTCTTTCTTCTACCTTATAATCGGCAGAATTATCATAAGCGGAATCAAAGGTTTCAGGGCTGGCTGCCTGTCCTGCAAGGATGGGAATAGTTTCACGGTGAGTATAATAGGGTTCATACAAATTTTGTTTAAAACCTACAGGACGGCCGCTTGTAAGGGTAAGTTTTACATCCTTCCAATCAAGATCCGTGGAGTTATCTATTACAGCCCAAGCTTGAAATGCTGCACTTGTATTGCCCATATCAAGCCTATATGTCGGCTTCCAAATAGGAGCTTCCATAACATACGACACCCCTATATTACGCTCTCCTGTCGATTCTATATCAATCGAAATCAGCTTCCTTTCTTTTGCAGAGGCTTCTAAAATTAGACTCAATGCCTTTTGTAAGTCATCATTCCGCTGAGGGTCCGTAAATTTAAAAGATTGTACATCTTTTAAGGATATTATCTTAACACCGTCTGCCGCAGCAATCGACAAAATTATATCAGCCTTAGACTCTTCAATTTTATCCACGCTTAAAATTTTACCGATGATCTTACTCGGCGTATAAACTTCAATTTCGGCTCCCTTCTGCGAGTTAAGGATCTTAAAAATAGAGTTATTTGCAGATAAATCTATCTTTAAACTTTGCATAGTTTTTTTAAGGGTGTCTTCCGATTGATAATTTATCGATAAATTCTTTGCGGCAGGATCTTTTACAAAAATAGATTTTAACACATCGCTTATTTGGGAAGGTAAAAACAGCATCTCTATTTTTCCGCTGCCGCTTACCCTGCCTTCATGCTCATAATGAGCAACTCCTGACGAATAAAGGGTTACCTTTTTTAAAGGAATATCATCCTCATTAAACCCGATTACCGAATCAGAAAATACTGTAGTCATACACATTAATGAAATTAACATAAAAAATAATTTTTTCATACCTCCTCCAAGGAAACAATATCATCACTATTATATCACATACAAGAGTTGCTGACTAGGGTAGATTTTACAGTATTATTAAAAATTCAATTCACCTTCCATTGACATATCTCAAAATAAAACGCATAATGAGAGAATGGTATCAACTATTATTATTTCCTTTTTTATTATTGTTATTGCTGTTGTTATTATTGTTCTCATAGCCACAAGAACCAAAACATCGTCTTCAGGGGGAAGAAAAAAAGTTAAAGGCAGGGCAGTGTTAATGAAAGAAGCCTCACGCCGCTTAGCTCAAAATCCTCACGACGTTGAAGGTCTATTTATAATGGGAGATATTTATTATCAAGACCAAGACTGGGAAAAAGCATACACTGCATACTCTGCCTTATTGGATAGGATGAAGCCTCTTGAAATGAGTAAGCAGCTGGATGTTGCTATCAGGTACGGTACCTGCGCCTTAAAAACAAATAGGATTCCTGAGGCAAAAAAAGGCTTCCTTCTTGCAGAGACAATCAATTCTAAAAATCTTGATGTAAGCTATAATTTAGGTTATATCTATTATCTCGAAAAAGAGTATGAAAAAGCCGTTAAATTTTTCAAAAGAGCCTTAATAATTGAACCAAACAGTTTTTTGGCAACAAAGTATCTTGGATATACGTTTAAGCATTTGCATAAATACAATGAGGCCTTGCCCGCGTTAAAAAAAGCCTTGGATTTTAAGCCCGATGATAAGGAAGTTTTGTTTGCAATGGGCGAATGTTTTTATGAAACGGAGGCAACAGACCGCTGCCTAAAGATATTAAACCACCTTAGGGTAGACCCTGTTTTCGGACCTCAGGCTTCATTATATACAGGTATGATAAGAGCAAAGGCCGATCAGTTAGAAAGAGCAATTGAAGACTTCCAAATAGGTTTAAAGCATACCGGAACACCGGTGGATATTTCCAACGAACTAAAGTACAGATTAGCTCAAGCCTATATAAAAACTCAAGAAATAGGTCAAGCTCTCCATCTTTTAAAAGAAATCCAGAACATAAGCCCGGGATACAAAGATGCAGCAACCTTGATAATGAGATATCAAGAGTTAAACAAAAACAAGAACTTACAGATATATCTGATGTCCGGTCAAAGCGAATTCGTAGCTCTTTGCCGCAAAATAGTAGCCCGTTTTTATCCGAAGGCAAAGGTAAAAATACTGGATATTTCAGTATTGGCCGCCTACACCGATATAGTAGCCGAAATAGATACACCGCGTTTTTCGGATACGGTTATTTTTAGGTTTTTTAGATCTCAGGGAACGGTAGGAGAGCTGCTCCTTAGAGAGCTTCATGCACGGCTAAAAGAAGTAAAGGGCGGGACAGGGATATGTATGAGTGCCGGAACCTTTACTGAAGAAGCTGTTAGGTTTTCTGAAGGACGGCCGCTGGACTTATACGACAAAACAAGACTTTCAAGCGTTTTAAACTCGTTAAAATAAAACTTTGTTTGTTCAATAAAAAAGGCAGCTCATACCGGCTGCCTTTTTGTGCAAAATAATTAAAATCTATAACCTGATAGAAAGACCTAACTTTAAGTTTACACTGTTAGCAATAATATCCTTTATGTTGCCGTCAGTGTTGGAAACTGTATATGATTCATTTCCAACTTTAAATGTTTTTTGAACTTTTAAAGGAGCAAAATAAACAGTATCGGCAATACCGCCGTAAATACCTATCATATCGGTAAAATAAAAACTTGCCAAAATATTTGCACCTAAACCGAACATAACATCTAATTTTTCATACTTAAACTCTTGTCCGTACATAGAAACAGACTGAGTTGCCTTCATAGCGTTTAATCCAAGTCCGCCTCCTAAAAAGAGGTTAAAACGTGTTTTCTTAAACAAGGTTAAACCGGCACCAAGCTGAGTATCAAGGATAAAGGCATTTGTCTTTAAAAACTCATCTTTTTGTGAAGTCGAACCCTTTATGAGATCGCTATGGTTTTTTCCGGGAAAGGCAATTTGGGCCATTAAATAAAGAAATCCGGCTCTTAGATCTACAGCAACGCCTGCGGCATTATTCTTTTCATCTTTGGCATTTTTTATTGACTCTTGTATATCTGCATGAAATACATCAAACTTGCCCTCATTTTTAGTGTGTACAAAATAATTTGTAAAGGCAGGGCCGAAAGAAATTGCAAAATCTGCAAATGCAAAAGCAGCAAATGCAACCGAAATAATCAAAACAAAAATTATCTTCTTGTGCTTCATAATAAACCTCCTATAAAACACATTTTACCTGCTTAATCATAAGCAGAACCAATTCTAAAACGCATATAGTCAGACTTTGTTACAATTTTATTAAAACTAAACCTTTTTTAAAGCTTGAAAGCAACAGCCAACCTTAATGCAAGGTTATTAGCCCATGAATATTTTATAAGGGATTGGATATCCTGCTTTTTTTCTTTGGTAATTGTATAAGTAAAACCGCTTCCGTTTATTGCTTTTCCTTTGTAATACCTCTTGTTTGACATCGGAATAAAATATACGGTATCTTTGATATCAAAGGAAATACCTATATTCTTTGTAAAATAATAGTTTAATGCAACAGTAAATCCTAAGCCGGACATAGCTATGCTTCGTGTCTCGTTAAGTTCCTTTGCTACAGGATTTCCAGTAATAGGATCTACTATAGTTTGTACAAATTCATCGGGAAGCTTTCTTTTTGTCTGAATATAATTTATACCAAGACCTCCGCCCACAAAAATATTAACCGGTAAGCTCTTTAAAATATTAATACCCAAGCCTATCTGACTATCTACAATAACGGAATTGTTTAACCTATTTGTAGCACCCATTGCCTTTAATTTTTCTCCTAAGGGATCATCACCTGTAGGTACCTGTGTAAAGGGAAAGCCTACGCTGATATTAGCATACACGTAACTTACTTTAAGTTTTAAACCTAGGGCTAAGGCATTATATGAATCAACAGACCTTGGAGCATCCATGGTAAGGTTTCCCTCACCTAAGGCCGCTTCCAAGCCTCCGGCCAAATTAGTTTTAAGCGAATCATTATATACTGTCACCATATTATGGTTCATATAACCTAATCCTATATCGCCGGAAATATCCATAACATCGAAGGCCGACAAGGAAAGCATACAGCCAAAAGCTAAAATAATAAAAATAATTTTTTTCATAATTATCCTCCAAGATAAAATTTTATTTAAAAGCATAATTGTATGTTTTCTATAAGTATAGCCCGGTATTAACATATTTTCAATCAGTTCTAAGTATTTTTTATATCTATTGCCGTTTTTGCTTAAAAATAGTAGGATATATACATGAGTATACCGCAGTATCCTGAATTTAAACCCATTTCTCTGGACATGCAGGCCGAAATGGAATTTTACTTAAAAAGACTTCCTGACGGAATATCGGAGCTGACTTTTTTGAATTTATATCTTTTTAGGCATAATTATAAATATCAAGCAGCAAAAACCGACAAACTATTGATAATAATAGGGGAGTATAAGGGTGAAAGCTTTTTTATTACACCCTGCTGTACAGTGGATGTCGAAATAACAAAGGAATTATTGGCAAAATACAAAAGATGGATGATTCTTTCAAAATCTTTTTTAGATAACAACATCAATGCATTCAACCTTCCTTTTCTAAAAGAGTTAAAAATCGAAGAAGATAGAGACAATTTTGACTATATTTATTTGAGAAAGAATTTAGCCGAGCTAAAGGGTAAGGACTTTCATAAAAAAAAGACCCATGTAAACAAATTTGAAAAATCCTACGACAAAATAAAAATTGAACCTCTCACTCTTGAAAATGTAGAAGATGCCAAAAAAGTACTTGAAGAATGGAATAGTACAAAACCGGACTCAAATCCTGAAAATTCCGACTATGAAGCAGCCTTGGAAGCCCTTTCTATCTTGAGCCGCACATCAATGATGGGCATTATTCTCTATGTTTGGGATGAGCCTGTAGCTTGGACCCTTGCAGAAATAACACAAAACAATAAAACAGCAGTGGTTCTATTTGAAAAGGCATTGGCATCTTACAAGGGAAGCTTTCAGTACATTAATTATGCCTTTGCAGGTTATCTGCCTGAGCATATAGAATTTATCAACAGAGAGCAGGATTTAGGCAATGAGGGCCTGAGACAAGCAAAAATGACATATAAACCGATAAAATTCATAAAAAAGTATAGAATTTTATCTTAAATATGATACAATAGGAAAACATGGATTTAGTAAGTACACGAAACAACAATAAGATAGTATCCTTTTATGAGGCTGTAACAAACTGTATGCCGGCTGACGGAGGGCTTTATATACCGAAAGAAGCCTTGGACTTAAGCGATTGGACCTGTCACCTTAACGAAACCTCAAGTTTTACATCTATTGCGGGAACCTTAACCTCTGCAATACTTCAAAAGGAATTCAGCCCGGCCGTTTCGGAGCGTATTGCCGTCTCCGCCTTCGGAAACTACAGTCCCAGAGTAAGGCAATTGGATGAAAGGCTCTTTTTGCTGGACCTTTTTCACGGACCGACCGGCTGCCACAGAGATTTCGGCTTTTTATGGTTCGCCTCAGTTCTTGAGCATATTTTAACCATAACCGATAAAAACGCCATAGTTTTAGGAACTGGCACAAAAAAGAACGGGCAAAGTATGGCAGCCGCTTTCGGCAACAAAAAAAGAGTGAAGACCCTCTTGATTCATCCCAGGGGTTATGCTTGCGGAATCCCCGAAAAATATTTGGCCGAAAACGGAGGTTCGATATACTCTGTAGAGTGTGATGGAGACATAAGAGATGTCGAAAACTTAAAAAGGTCAGTATATCTTGACAGGGAGCTTGTAGAAAAATATGGGCTAACCTTGGCAAATACGGTAAACATAGGACGGCTTTTGCCACAAATTTTCTTTTATTTTTTTGCTTTTACCCGTTTTAAAAAGCATAGTTTCGGCGAAATTTACTATGCCCTCCACTCCGGTAATTACGGAAACCTTTCAGCAGGCCTTTTTGCATGGAAGAGCGGCCTTTCTCTCAACGGTTTTATTACCGATTCTACGCCTGAACTATCCGTAAACAAGGACGGGGATTGCTTTTGCAAAACAATGGAAATTCCTTTAGGCCAAAGAAGTGCAGCAGATCCTGTAAGCCCCTCAAATATTGAGCGTTTGGAACAAATTTTTGAAATAAGCCCTGCAATTATGAAGGCTTTGATTTTTCCTAAGCAGGTAGAGTCAAAAAATTATAAGGAGCTTATTAGAAAAGCCTATCAAAGATATGGTATTATGATAGATACTTCGACAGCTGCAGCCTATGGAGCTGCAATAAAAAGCAAAATTCTCGAAAATAAGGGACCGGAAACCCTTGTACTGATTTCAAAAGATCATCCGGCCTTTGAAGCCGACATAATTGAAGAGGCCTGCGGCGAAAAAACCAATCAACCGGAATACATGAAGGGCTTAGACAGGCCTATAAAAAATATAAAAAAGATACAGGCCTCTAAAAAAGAAATTGAAAATATGCTACAATATATGGAGAGGTAGTTTTTATGTCATATAAACTTGATGGAGCCAAATTCCCCACACTTGAAGAACTGGTAGAAGCCCTCTACCCTATTTATGCAGATAAGATGAGTGAGGAGGAATTTAAAAAATATGCCGAAGAAAACGCCGAAAAAGACTAGGTCTTTTCATTTGAAAAATCAATAATATTTTTTAGCTTATATTCGGCAGCAGAAAACATCTTGCTCATATCCGAATAAATACACGCATAAAAGTTTAAAGACAAAATATTGCATTTATGCACACTATCTTCCGGCCTTTCTTCCCATAAAAGTTTAAATAAAATATGTATCAGAATCAGCCTCTCTGTAGATTCTTTATTAAACCAAACTTCCCCGTCCCACTCGTTTAAGCCTAAATAGTTTTTTATTACTTCATCATGTAAACAAAAGTCCGTAAGAGCTTTAATACAGTTCATGCTTGAACCTAAATTTTCAAAAAACTCTTCCTCTTTTTCGGTCAAACAAAATAAGCGGCTTAACAAAAATAAGGTACTTTTTGAATCGGCTTCTGAGAGTCCGCAAGAGCAAAGCAGTTCGCTAAGGACGTAGTCAAGACGGAACATTTTAATTTTTTCTTCAGGGAATAATTTAAACAAGGCCGACAATAAAAGCCCGGCCGTATACAAAAGAACACTCTCTTTACTGTCAAACACCAATGATTTAAGATCTTTTATAAATAAGAGAACTTCTTCAGTTTTAATATTTTCATCAATTAACGAAGGCTCGTTTGGGCAAAGGCATAAAAAGCAATCCATAGCTTTTTTCAAGCACAATGCACAGGTCTTGCTTTTTTCTTTAAGATTTTTTAAGCTTTCTTTTTCTTCATCGTAAGGAAAGGTTTCAAAAAACACTTCTTCAAAGGCATCAAAAAAATCCAAGAACCTCGGATAAAGTTTTTTCGATACATCTTCAAGTGTCTTTTTTCCTTTTTCACCGATATCGCAATAATTTGAAACTTGAGGGAAGAGTTCCTTAGAGCATAGGTCTTGAATAGTATTGTAAAGGCTTCCGTATTTACATTTATTGATTTCAAATTCCAAATTCTTAAAACCTCGACCCTCTGCTTTTTCATAAAGCACCTTATAATAGCCTCCATCATCTTTCAGCTCATATATATTTAAAAAGACTTGGCATTGGTACCCGTCTAAGGCTGCAAAAAAGCCCTTTTCTGCAAGTTCGGAATTTTTTCTTAAAAAGAATAAGGAAGAGCGCTGTTCATAAAACACCGTAAAATAGGCCTCTCCTGAATTTAGATTAAGAGAGGTCATAAGAGTTTCCTGTCTTAATTCCTTTTCGTTTTTTGCGTTTTTTAAGGCAAAGGCAGCTGAAAGCTTAATCCAGCCCGAAGCTCTTTCATAGGCATTATTATAAAATATCAATGAACGCTCCCCGTCAAAAAAGTTTGACCAAGCAAAGACATTTTCGTTTACGTTTCCCTCATTCCAAAAATCAAATAGTCTGAATTTTTCAACCCCCGAAAAAATACGGCGCTTTTTTAAAAGAGGAAATATTTCGTTTTTATGCCTTTCAAGCAAGCCCCGGTTTACAGCCTCATCCTTATACGCTCTTCTGTACTCCATTCCATATTTTTCGGTAAAGCCTTCGAGCTGGCCGTGCCCGAACATGGGAAGCCCAGGCATCGCCGACATCATTGTACAAATGCCGAAGTATTTATCTCCGTCTCCGAACTGGGCTACGGCGGTTTCTTCATCGGGGTTGTTCATAAAGTTTACATACCGTCTAAGGACTTCGGGATCGAACTCAAGAGTGTTTTTAATTGTTTCCCTGTATTTTGCATTTTCTTCTTTTTTGAGCATGTTCATAAAGGCGGAATTATATACGCGGTGCATTCCGAGGGTGCGCACAAAGTAGCCTTCCATCATCCAAAAAGCTTCGGCAAGCAGGAGGGTGTCGGGAGCTTCTTTTGCACAGCGGTCTACAACTTCCCTCCAAAACTCTTCGGGGATTCTTTTTTCAAATTCCGATATGGAAAGAGCATGGCGGGAGCGGCTCGCAATATCTCCGCCTGAACCGGGGGCCGGATACCATAGACGGCGGATATGTTTTTTGGCAAGCACCATCGCCGCATCAAAGCGTATTATGGGAAAATTACGCGCAACATGGAGAATCTTTTGGATAACCTTTTCGCGGGCTTCCTTGTTTAAAAAATCTATTTGGGCCGTATCGTTCCATGGGAGACCCGTGCCGTCATTTCCATGATAGATATAGCGTACATCCCCGGAATAGTTATCGACACGTTTAAAAACTACAGCGCAATCGGTTTTCGAATAATAGCCTCTTTCAAGATAAACACTTGTTCTCCCATCACGGGAAAGGTTTTCGGTATCGTAATTATACGCAGGAAAGGGTGATTCCCTTGTCTGCAAAAAAAGATTCGGCTCTTCCATAATCCATTTGGAATCAAGGCCTGTATGATTGGGAACCATATCGGCCGCCATTCTGATTCCGAATTTCCAGGCTCTTTCCCGTAAATTAGCCAGAGCCGACCAGCCGCCAAGTTCCTCTGCAATGTCATAGTCGTAGATACTGTATGCACTTGCGGCCGCATCCGAATTTCCGCAAATTTCTTTAATACGGCGGCTTGCCTCAGAGCGCTGCCAAACGCCGATCAGCCAAAGTCCCGTTATTCCTGCATCCGCAAAGAATTTAAGCTCTTCATCGGGAATTTGGTCTAGACGTGTGATGGAAGCAGAATATTTTTTACTCAGCTGATCCAGCCAAACTAAGGTGCTCTTTGCTATTAGAACAAGGTTGGGCATCCAATTTTTATCGGCTGTAAAGGCCTCATACTCTTTTAATAAATTTTCAAAGGTGGGGGCCGGGACATCAAAGCTTCCGCCCTTTGGCGGAGCCCAGCCGGCTTTTTCCTCTTCACGGATAAGATCCTCTGCACCCAAGACTTTCAACAAAAGATTTTGAGTAAACCTAGCCCAATGCTCTTTTATATATTTAAGCTGACCTAAAATGCTGTTGGGACATCGCTTTATAGGCTCTTCCAAAAAAGAAAGAATATCCAGCCGCCCTTGGTCCTTTCCTAATCTGCTCCCTATAGGCTTATTTTTTTTTGACCACTTTTTTGCCGTTTCCCAAAAAATACCGTATGAGTCGATTGTTTTTAAATTGGAGTCATTAAATAAAACTTCAAACTTTGAGTTTGCAGGATTTCTATTTGCAAGGCAGAGTAGGATAAGTTCTTCAAAGGCGAGCAATTTGTTCGGTACATTTGATAATTCATCATTTGATTCAAACCATTCATCCAAGGAAATTTTATCGGTATAAACATCCTTAGGAGGAAAATCTTTACAAAAATCTTTTAGTAAAAAATCAAGACTATGAAAATTTTTGCTCTTAAATTCTTTATCGATAAATTCATATCCTTTTACAAAAAAATCGGCATCAATATTTTGGCGGTAAAGCCTTAAAACATAATGGAGGACCTCATCAAAAATTCCCATAGCGTTCAATTCCCCTGCCTGCAAATGCTTTTGAGCCTTCCCAAAAAGGCCTTCCTTTACAAGAGAATTAAAATTAAAAACGAAGCTATGAACTTCAGATATGTTTTCAAATACGGCATTTCCGCATGAAGAAAAAAGAGAAGACTTTAAATTACACTTTTTACGGACATCTCCATTTATATGAAATTCCATTGCCTGAAAAAAAGAGTTTATATCCATGAATTAAGTATAACATTAATAGGCTCAAAACGCAAGCCGGAAATCGGTAATACATTTTCTTATTTAACCGTAAAGACACAGAGAGCGCAAAGGTTCCCATTGTAAAATAAAGCAAATTGTGTTAAACTTTTGACAAGTGAGGCCGGTAAAATGAAAAAACGAATTTTACAATTTTTATGCTTAAGCTGTGTATTAGTTGTTTTTACTTCTTGTAGTGCAAAAAAAGATTCTTATGGCGATAGCAAAGAAAGCCGACACAACGGTTATAGTGCAGAGGCCAAAAGTAAATCAATCAGTTATGATTCTGAAATAACAGCCGATCAAAAAATAAAAGATGTCAATGACGCCGGCTTAAATGATAAAGATATCGAAAGAAAACTTATAAAAACAGGTCTTATAGAATTTGAAACTGATGATATAAAAAAAACAAGGGAAATAATCGAAAACCTTGTATTGAAATATCAAGCCTACATAAGTCAAGAAGATGAAAAACATTTTTATTCCGGTATCAGACAGACAATCAGTATTAGAATACCAAAAGAAAATTTTGATAATTTTTTAAACGAAGTTACGGCGGGAATTAAAAAATTGGATAATAAAACTATTACGGTTGAAGATGTTACGGAAGAATTCGTAGACAGCATTGCCCGCCTAAAAGTAAAAAAGGAAACCGAACAAACTTATCTAAAAATTTTGACTCAGGCTAAAACGGTAAAAGATATTTTAGAAGTACAAAACCAAATTCAAGATTTACGTTCAGACATTGAGGCAATTGAAGGCCGTTTACGTTATTTACAAAAATCCGTAAATTACAGCACCTTAAATATTTCAATGTATCAAATAAACAGCGATATAGAAAAACCTTCATTTTTTAGCAAAGCCGTTGATGCCTTAGAAGACGGAATAAGCCTTTTTAGCGATATAATAATCAGTATTCTTTATCTTTGGATATTTATACTTATAATTGCACTAATTTTGATAATCATCATCAAAAAAAGACGCAGCAAAAAAGCCAAAATGAAGCAAGATTTGGATTAAGTATTCATCGAAATAATGAGCTCAATTTCTCCGGTAGGAAGGGGAATTTTTTCGGCTATGAGCTCTATTGAAAGTCCCTTTTTAGCCATTTCAATTATCTGTTCTTTCATTGAAGCAGTTTGGTCGGGAACAATCCCGGCTTTGGGAGCAAGAATTTGTTTTGTATATATCTTAATAGGCTCATCTTCAATATGTGAATTTTCTTTTTTACTTACTTGTTCTGAAAGACTTGTATCCCGTAAATTCTCATTTGAAATTACGGGCTTTTTAGTTTTTACAAGAACTTCCGGATCAAACCCTGATAAGGCATTAGCCTTAGCGGTTTCAGCCAGGCTTTGATAGACCCTCTCGGCTGCACTCCGTTTTTCTTCTTCTCTTCCTGTAAGCAGGATACGCTTGTCCAATTCGGACATAAGGCCGTTCACTTCTTTAATCTTGTCTTCCATTATCGTAACGGACTGATCCGTTTGAAAGGCAATCTGAGCCACGAGTTTTTGCGTTTCATTTTTTATATTATTGACTGAAGCCCTATCCGAAAATTGATTTTTAAGTTTTAAATAAAAAATGAACATCATCAAGAGATTTAATATTAACAACACGATAGCAATAATAGTCATCATCCCGAAATATCCACTCTTTGGCCCAAAGAAGGGTCTTTTATATATTCTTCATTATTTAGTTCTTGGTCGGTTTGAGGAGTGTTTTGCTTTTTTGCATTTTCGCCTCCCTTATTTTCCTCATCGGGAGACCTGCCGTCCTTATTGATTCTAAGATTCTTATTGCTGTCGGAGTCTACAACCTGAACAGAGCTCAGTTTTTTTTGTGCATCGATTTTATTTTGCTGCTGCTGGGCATCCCGAACCATAGAAGCGACCTGCTGTTCGGCGCCCTGCTGTTTCCCGACCTTAGCCATTTGAGCATATAGAGTTTGTAGATCAATTGGTTGAATAGCCACTTGGAACCTTCTTAACATCCTCTTCGTTTTCTTCTTGATATTTTCCGTAACGCACAATTCCCTTGTCGAGATAGAATGTAGTAGCCTTACAATCCATTCTTACATCCTCGACAGTATCCCTTATAACTATGCGTACTCCCGGATATACGTGTCCGGAAGCGGAAACCCGGCCCTGATTCTTCAATGTATTTAAGTACTCTTTTATTTGGGCTATTTCTTTTTGTACCTCATGAATTTCCGTTTGGAGAGTATACTTATACTCGCTCATCTTGTTATAGTTTTCTTCCTTGTCCTTGGGCAGCTCTCCCCGCTTTGATTTAAGCTCTTCAAGGCTCATCAGATTAAGCTTTAAGTCCTCCAAGGTTTTTTGATCCATTTCTTGTTTTTGCAGCAAGAAGTTTAAGCGCTCCTTGCTTTTCGGGTCAAAGCCTACACTTACAACAAGATCGTTTCCTCCTGAAACGCTTCCTAAATTCCTTGCCGAAACGGATTCGGAAGCACTTAAATTACCGCTTATTATATCGGCCTTCTTTCCGCGGCATATAATTTTACGGTTAGCCATTACGTTCGATTTTATGATACCATCCGAAACAATTACCATGTCTCCGGCTTCAACAACATCTGTATTTTGAATAAATTTAGCCCAAATAGATTTTCCGGCCCTTATGGCACCGCCTTCCTTGCCCATAATACCCTGGCTTACAACTATATCGCCCTCGGTATCCAGCTCTGCCCTTCCGACCGAGCCCTTAACCTCTATATTTCCTGAAGCCTTTATAACAAAGCCGTCGTCAACATTTCCGTTTACAAAGACGGAACCCAAGAAGGTAATGTTTCCGGTTCTGATTGAAACGTCGCCTTCAACTACATAGATTTCCTGTACCGTAATCTTATTTTTTACTAAAAGAACCTGTCCGTTTACCTCAGCAACTATAGTTAGGCCGTCAGCGGCAATCTTTGTGTTTTTACCAACAGGCATTACAATATCTTTTCCGTTAAGAGCATCAAGATACTTTCCCGTAACGGTCTTACCCGGCTTTCCTCTTTGAGCAGGAACCTTTTGAGCCACAGGCTGTCCTTCGACAACATTTTGAATAAGATTTAATTCTTTAAAATTGATCTGGCCTGAGCGGGTTTCCTGTAAGCGGACTTGAGTATTATCTACCTCAAAGTTATAAAGAATCTTTGCATCGGCACCGTTTTGCGGGGCTATACCTTCTGCCACCAGATAATCTTCACGGTAAACAGGGGAGTCTTGGAATTGCCTTACCCTCTCTTCATTTATTCCTACAATTATTCTGTTATTCTTTAAAAATGCGATAATAGTGTCTGCCGAAAGATCTACACCTCCGGCCGTCGGCGGAGTTACATAAAGGTAAGCCCTCATTTCATCATCGCTTATGTTGACAGCCATTGCAGCGTCATTACCCGGAATACGTTTATAAGGAGCTACTCTGACATATTCACCGTTTTTTTCATCCAATATTGCAGAAAGAACATCGTCTTCAGGGATGGGGAGAGCTCTGTCCCTAAACCTGTCTCTGGCAGCCTTTATATCGAAAGAGCGGCCTGTTCCTGAAGGAGGTGTTACCTTAAAGTAAATACCATCGGCAGCACAGAAGACATATCCCATTCCGTCCCGATTGATAATTACCTCGCCTTCAATTATATCTTCAGTTTCAACTGTCTCCTCTTCGATATTTTGCTGCTTCTTTACCTTTATGGTTTCATAAGCCCTTATCTTCCATTCTTTTGGAATTATAGCAAAAAAACCGGAAGCACCTTTTTGTAAGATTTCATAGTCTATCGACGAAACAGGCATCCCTAATTGTATCGCTGCATTCGCAAGGGCTTCATCAAGGGTTTCTCCGCTTATATCAACAAAAAAACGGCCGGAATCCAGTTCGTGCATTTCAGACATTTTTTCCTGTATTTGATTAAGCCTAATCATAATCCCCCCTATTTTATGCCCTTTGTAACATTAGAAAGCTTAGCTCTTAACTTTATATTTGCACTTGTATGTATCTGAGATACTCGAGATTCTGTTACATGCAGAACCTCTCCTATTTCCCTGAGAGTCATGTCCTCATAATAATACATAATTAAAACTTTTTTTTCTCTGTCGGGTAATTCTTTAATAGCATCGACTATTACCCTCTTTATATCTTCACGTTCTACAATTACATCAGGGTTTAAAGAAGAAGGTGCTTCAATTATGTCTCCTACTGAGAATTCTTCCGAATCATCATTCGAAAACCTCAAGTCCGTCAAAGAAATAACGCTTGTTGCAGATATTTTAAGCAAGAGAGAGTTATATTCTTCAATATCCAAGCCCATCGCTCCGGCTATCTCCTCGTTCGAGGCAGAGCGGCCTAGACGAGCTTCCAAGTCGGCTATCGTTTCTTCAATTTCACGGCTTTTTTGGCGTACCGAGCGGGGAACCCAGTCTATAGATCTCAGCTCATCAAAGATAGCTCCCCTTATTCTATTAACGGCATAGGTATTAAATTTAACGTTTTTATCGAGATCATATTTTTCTATAGCATCCAAGAGGCCGAAAACGCCGTAACCGACTAAGTCGTCAAATTCTACATTTGTAGGCATCCCTATTCCGACCTTTCCGGCAACATATTTTACCAATGGAGCATACTTTAAAATAAAATATTCTCTGATTTTAGGATCTGAGGTTTTTTTGTATTTATCCCAAAGTTCTTCTTCAGGTATATTTTCATAATCCGTATTTGCCATTACCCACACCTTTTATTTTCTAATTTATGAATCCCGTTTAAGCACGGTACGAATAGCATTTACCATTGTATTCGTATCCATTCCTGAACCTGCTAAATCCGTCGATACATCAAATGCAGCTGTTCCTCTCTGAGTAAAATCCATTTGATCATCGCCTTCCTCCGGTTCATCCTCAGGTATAAAATCCTGCAAGTCGGGAAGTTCTTCCAATTCTTTTACAGTATTTTTTTCTTGTTTTTTTTCGGTTCCGTCTGAAAAAACATTTTTTGATGCAGAAGCTTGTGAGTCATCCTTTATACTCGCAAAATCTTCGTCGATTAGATCCTCATCACTCGGTTCATTAGTATCATCCAATATCGAATTTTCATCTACCGGTTCAGCATTTACCATGCCGGAGTCTAAATCGGCTCTTTCTTCATCATCCATAAACGGTACTTCCACCGGTTCATCGATACTTATATTCAAATTTTTACCGGTTTCTTTTTTTTCGGATTCCTGTGAGTCAAGAGACTGAAACAAGTCCGGCACAAAATGATCCAGAAGAATTTGAGCTCCTAAAACAAAGCCTCCGCTTATCAAAGAGATGATAAGTGAACGCAAAAGTATCGTAGAAAAGCGCACCCCGCTTATCAGGCCCAATAGGAAAGACAGAGCCAATGCAGCTATTGCACATATAATGGGAATTCTAAATTTTGCCACGACCCTGATAACCTCCTATTTTTAAAATTCAAGGACCTAAGTTTATTCCCACTTTCTTCCAAAAAGTTTTTGTAAAAAGCCGGAAAAGCCTGAATATTCATTATAATCCGTTTTTTCAAGTTTTGCAACTATGTGGCGCAAACAACCTGCCGCTTTACTTTTTGGAGCATATATAAAGAAGGGCTTTTGCTTTAAAACAGCCTGTTCGACAGCCGGGTCATTATAAATAAAGCCCAAGTACTCGACTTTTAAATTTAAAAATTGGGCAACAATCTGTATCATCCGTTCGGCTATTTTTTTGCCTTCAAGAGCGGAATTTACACGGTTTACAACCATTTTTAGGTTTAAATCATAGTTTTCAACTTCAGTTGCTATTATTTTTATAATTCCGTAAGCATCGGTTATTGCTGTAGGTTCCGAAGTAGTAACGATTACAACCTCATCGGCGGCGGCTACAAAACTGAGAACGTTTTTGGAAACCCCGGCGCTTGTATCTATTATTATTATATCGGCTTCCGCAAGGGTGTATAATTCTTTAATAAAATCGGACCTTTCGGCTTCTTCCATATTTGCAATTTTTGAAAAGCCTGAAGCTCCTGCAATAAATTTTATTCCGTATTCAGTATCGATGATGATGTCCGACATTTTCTTTTGTTTTTTCATTACATGATAAAGATTGAATTTCGGAATTATGTTCATCATGACATTTACGTTTGCAAGCCCCAGATCCGCATCTATTACAATAACGTTTTTTCCCATCTTGGCGTAAGCAATAGCCATGTTTGTAGAAATATTTGTTTTTCCGACTCCGCCCTTTCCGCTGGTTACGGCAATTATTCTTGTCTTTCGTTTAGGAGGAAGGTCTGAAAGCACCGCCTTATCACTGCTGTTTTTATTCTTCATCAATGTTTTTAAATCTTCTGCCTGATCCGTCATCTTAGCTCCATACTATAGAAATCTCATCATTGAAATTTTCGTTGATATAATCCAAAGAGAACCCTGTAAGTTTTCTTAGAAAAGCAAGCTTTGAAGCCTTAGCTATATCCTTGGGTACTGTTTGGCCTTCGGTTATATAGGCGACGGGTATCTTGTATTCATCCAATACACTGATAATACTGCCTACATGAGCTGTTTCATCAAGTTTTGTAACTATAAGGCTCGAAAAGTCAAAAACGGAATATTGTTTTATTATTTCGCTTATATCGGCAGCCTTAGTTACGGCACTTACTACAAGATGGGTTTCAATCCGGCCCGGCTCTATCTCATCGAAATACTTCTGCATTTCAAGTATCTTTTCAGGATCGGCCGGACTTCGCCCTGTCGTATCTATACATATAATATCGGCAGAATCCTTATATAGATCGAGATATTTATGTAAATCCAGAGGATCGGTAGCTATGATAAGGGGAATGCCCATGTGCTCGCAGTATTTTTTTATTTGAAAGGCGGCACCTATTCTAAATTGGTCAAGGGTAATAACCCTCACATCAAGAGACCGGCCTTCAAGTTTTGAAACAGCCAAAATGTAGTAGGCAGCAAGCTTTGCAAGAGTTGTGGTCTTGCCTATACCTGTAGGTCCGACCAGGGCAATCAGCTTTTGCTTTTTAGCGGAATCATCCTTATTTACATCTTCAAGTTTTATCTGTATGGAGGAAGCTATCCACTCAAGTACTTTTTTTTGGACAAGTTCAAAATCGTTTAATTCTGCCAAGCTCAAATTGTTGGATATCTTTTCTTTTATGGATCGTATATATTTAAGAGTAAAATCGTTTTCTTGTAAAATTTCTGCAATTTTTACAATATTTTCATGCTCTTGGGAAGGCGAATTTTTTAGCTTTATTTCTTCTACCAGCCTTTCCACTGTTTGTGCAAGATTTTTAAGCTCCTTATATTCAGTATCGGATTTTGACGCGTAGGATGTTTGATTTTCAAGCTTTTCTATGTAGGGCATCATCTTTTCGGCCATTTCTTCCGATTGAGATGCAGCAAGCTTGATTATTTTTAGGCGTTCTTCTTCAACGTTCATAGGTGAGTAATTTGTTAGGGGCTTGGACCTTAGTTGAACAGGTTTTTCTTCTTCATCGGATAATTTGGGCACAAAGGCCCCATCTTGTATAGTAAAGGTAAGTCTTACCGTCTTCTTGTTAAAAAGATTAAAAAAACCTTCATAGCTTTTTACTTCGCGTCGAGTAACAACAATATTCGGTCCGTACTGTTCGTGAATTTTTTGAATACACTTTTCGTATGTTGAAGCTTCTTCGACAAATGTTTCCATATAAACTTTATACCACCCGAAGCCATTATAAAACATTTTTATAAATTTTACAATACAGATACAATATGTTTATTTTGACCTTTTAGAGCTAATTGCCTTAATAAATTTACAATTATCTTTATGAGAGCGTACAGCAATTCTTATATGATTATCCCCGAGGCTTTTAAAGCTTGTGCAGGTTCTTACCAAAATTTCTTTTTTTTCAAAGAATTTTAAGGCATCTTCATCTTTTGCATTTAAAACTTTAAGAAGGATAAAATTGCAATGACTTTTATAGGCTTGTAATTTTATCGCTCCGCTTGTGCCGTATTTTTCGATATTTTCGAGCAAAAAAGTTCTTTCTTTTTGAATATAGGCCTTGCTCTTTTTTATAAAATCCTCGTCAAAAAAGATTGCAGGGGCGGCAGCTTCAGCAAAGGCATTTATGTGCCAGACTATTTCAATCTTAGAAAGGGCGGAAACCGTCTCAGGCGAAGTACAGGCATAGCCCAGCCTAATACCGGGCAGAGCAAAAAATTTGGTTGCAGCCCTGATTATACAGATATTTTTGTATCCGGCTTTTTTAAAAAGATTTATGCTGTCGTAATCAGGCGGACAAAACTCGTAAAATGCCTCATCCAAAAGTAAAAAAGCTCCTGTTTTTTGTACAAGATTATAAATTTGTAAAAGGCGGTTCTTTTCAATACGCAAGCCCGTTGGATTATTCGGGTTTCCCAAGATGAGAAGGTCGCCGGCCCTCAAGTTTTTTTCAAGCCCTGCAATATCGATAGAAAAATCTGAAAGAAAAGGAATTTCAACTAACGGCTTTTTATGAACAAGGGCTCGCAAGCCGTATTCCGAAAAGGAAGGGGTAAAAACGATAACCCTCTTAAAAAGAAAACAAAAGTTATCGATTATTTCTACAGCCCCGTTCCCCAAAACAATATTTTCACACCCGCATTTTAAGTACTTAGCCGTGATCTTTTTTAAGGAACGGTAGCGAATGTCGGGATAAACCAAGAGATTATCAAACGATGCACTTAAAGCCTTTTTTAAACCCTTAGGTGCCATGAGAGGATTGATATTGCTGCTAAAATCGATTAAAACCTCGTCTCTTTTTTTATAGGACAAAACCCCGCCGTGTTCCAAAACTGCCTGCCTTTTTTAGTATGGTAAGGATTATAACAGATTTTTAAGATAATGGCAAAGGGATTAAATTTAACCGCAATACCCCTCTTGCGAATAAGTCAAAAATAGGCTATACTAAAGCACGGTTGAGAGGCTAAAAAAAAGCTCAACCGTTTTTTTTTGGTCGAGGGGAAAAATTATGAAATCCAAGTTTATCTTTGTTACAGGCGGTGTTGTTTCATCTTTAGGCAAGGGTCTAACGGCAGCTTCTATAGGAATGCTTTTAAAAAGCCGCGGATATTCCGTAGTCAATCAAAAATTTGATCCGTACTTAAACGTAGATCCGGGTACCATGAACCCCTACCAGCACGGTGAAGTTTTCGTTACCGAAGACGGGGGAGAAACCGACCTCGACCTCGGCCACTACGAAAGATTTACCGATGTTCCCCTGCACAAATTTAACAGCACCTCCGCCGGAAAGGTTTACCTTGCCATCTTGGACAGGGAAAGGGCCGGAGGCTACAACGGAGGAACCGTTCAAGTAGTTCCCCACGTTACCGACGAAATCCAGTCCCGCATTATAGGAACAGCCGAACAAACCGGAGCGGATTTTATTATTTCCGAGATAGGCGGCACTGTGGGCGATATCGAAGCCCTCCCCTTTATCGAGGCCATCCGCCAAATCCGCTACACTGTAGGAAAAGAAAACTGCATGTTCGTTCACTTAGGCCTTTTACCCTACTTAAAAGAATGCGGCGAGATAAAAACAAAGCCCATGCAGCACAGTGTAAAAGAGCTTTTAGGCTTCGGTATTCAGCCCGACATTTTAATTTGCCGAAGCGAAAAACATCTTTCAAAATCGACACGCGAAAAACTAAGTCTTTTCTCGAATATACCTCAGGATGCGATAATCGAAAACTTAACAGCAAAATCTATCTACGAAGTTCCGCTTATGCTAGAAGAGGCCGGCCTCGGCAAGGTTCTTTGCAAACTCTTCAATATTGAAAATAAAGAGCCTAATTTAGAAGAATGGAAAAAAATGGTTCAAACTTATTACAAGCCTGAAAAAGAAATAACCATAGCCTTAGTAGGAAAATATGTAGAACTCCCGGATGCCTACCTCAGCGTTGCCGAAGCACTTACGGCAGCCGGTATTTATCATAAAACCTCAATCAAACTTCTTTGGGTTGACTCCAAAAAGATAGAAAGCAAAGAAGATGCAGCAAACTTTTTAAAGGATGCAGACGGAATTATCGTGCCGGGAGGCTTCGGCGACAGGGGCATCAACGGTATGCTTTTAACGGCCCAATTTGCCCGAGAAAATAAAATCCCCTACTTTGGAATTTGTTTAGGTATGCAGATTGCCGCCATAGAATATGCCTTAAATGCCCTGCACATTGAAGAAGCCAATTCTTCCGAATTCGATAAAAACGCTAAAAATCCGGTCATCGACCTAATGCCCGATCAAAAAGATGTAAAAATCGGCGGCACCCTCCGCTTAGGGCTTTACCGATGTATGATAGCCGAAGGCTCCCTTGCAGAAAAAGCCTATAAATCCCACGAAATCCAAGAAAGACACCGCCACAGATACGAGTTTAACAACCTTTATAGAGAAAAATTCGATAACTCGGATATGATTTTTTCGGGGCTTAATCCTGAACGCAATTTGGTGGAAATCGTAGAGCTAAAAAGCCATCCTTGGTTTGTGGCTGTCCAATTCCATCCGGAATTTGCCTCAAGGCCCAACAAGCCCCATCCACTCTTTAGAGACTTTATCAAGGCAGCAGTCGACAACAAAACCGGCCGATAGCCGGCCGATAGCCTCAAATACCCTTTGACAAAGGAATTCTTTATAAAGGATTCCATTCTAAAGAGGGTATTGATTAAAGCCGATATTAAAGCGGGGAGGCTATACGCTTATGCAAAACATAATTCTCACAACAAAAAAAATATTTATATCTGCATTTATTTTGATTTTGATTACGGTAAATTTTATGTCATGTAAAACCGCTCCTGAACCTAAGGAAGAAACCCTGATTGATCTTATAAAGGCAGGAAAATCGGAAGAACTACAGGAAAGACTTAACAGCTCTGCCTTAAATATGAAGGATGAAGAGGGAAACAGTCTTTTACATATTGCCGCCGTAAAAAACGATCCCATGATTGTGCGCTTATTAATAAACATGGATGCCGACATAGAAGCACAAAATAATACGGGGTCAACACCTCTTGCAGCAGCTCTAAGCAATGCATCTTATGATGCCGTTAAGGTTCTCATTGAGTACAATGCAAATATATTTGCAAAAGATAATGAGGGCGAAAAGCCCTTCTATATAGCCTGCAAAAACAATGTTCCTAACTTGATTTTGACGGCTCAGACCTTAAAGCAAAAAGATGAAAATCACGATACAGCCCTGCACCTTGCAGTAAAGGCTATAGATAAGCAGCTTACGGAGCAAATTCTAGCTATAGAATCCCTTGAAACCAAATACAATAAAGAAAATCTTAGCCCCCTTGGTATAGCATACAAATACAACGATTTTGAAGCTTCAGCCGAAATTGCCTCCATACTTCTACTTGCAGGCATACACCCAATGGGAAAGGATTTTAATGAATTTGAAACGGCAACCCTTGCCCGAAACTACTCAATGCGTTTCGCTGACGGCGAAACCCTGCTCCATATTTTTGCAAGAAAGGGTTATACGGGATTTTTAAAATTTTTAATTAAAAGCAAGGTTCCTATCGATGTAAAGGATATTTCAAGCTCAACGGCAATACAGGAAGCCGTTTATAACGGAAATATCGAGGCCGCAATCTTACTCTTACAAGCCGGAGCCGATCCAAACAGCCGTAACTCATCCGGAAACACAGCCCTCCACCTAGTTATGCCGGAGGCCTCTCGCTCAAAACTATTTAGCGAGCTTATTACTGCCGGAGCCAATCCAAACCTTAAAGATAACTATGGAGAAACGCCTCTTCACATTGCTGCACGAATCGGTATGAATGATGACATCCTCGATCAGCTGCTAAAAGCCGGAGCCGATATAAATGAACGCAATAAAAAAGGACAAACCCCTCTTATTTTGGCTATCGAAAGAAATCAAACACAGCAAGTGGACTTTTTGATCAATCATGGAGCCGATATACATGCCGAAGACAAGTCGGGCGAATCTGCCTTCATCCATTCCATAAGCGCAGGTCTACCCATGGTAGAGCACGTAGTCACCGAAAAAAACATTACCGAAAGAGATTCCGAAGGCTCGACCCCGCTTCACATAGCAGTAAGCCATAGGGCTAGTTCAGATATTATTTATTATCTGGTAGAAAAAAAGAGTTTAATAAATACACGCAATAAACTTGGAAATACCCCCCTTCATATAGCTGCCGAAAAAAACTACCGCGAAGCAGGAGAAATATTGATAGCAAATAATGCAGATATATTTTACGCAAACCTGAGCGGAGACAGCCCCTTAAAATTTGCCCTGACCTTAGGTGAAGGCAGAGAAGATTGGATGATAAACTCTCACACAATAGGTGCCGGAGACGGAGCCGGAAACACGCCTCTTCATCTTGCTGCAGAATGGCAGATTTTACCGATGATACCTTATTTAATCGATAAGGGAGCGGATATAAATGCAAGAAATGCAAATAATGAAACACCTCTATTTAACGCAGTTAGAACCGACAGTCCCGAGGCCGTAAAAGCCTTGTTAGGCAGCGGATCAAAAAAAGCCGACTTGGATGCAAGAGACTTTTTGGGAAATACGATTTTACATGCAGCTGTAAGATGGTCAGCATATAAATCCGCCGATTTTATTTTAAGCAAGGATACGGAAGAATATGTAAGGCTTATAAATGCAAAAAATCTTGCAGGAAAGACGGTTTTACATGAAGCCGCCAAGCAGGGTGAAATAAAATTCATAAATATCTTTTTAAAAGCCAAGGTGGACATAAACACTGCGGATGAAACAGGCCGTTCTCCCTTATCCGAAGCCGTACTTGCAAATCAAATCGAAGCTATCGGCTTATTGCTAAAAAACGGAGCCTCACCCGTTCAACAGGATATGTACGGAAGGACAGCCCTGCATGAGGCTGTAGAAATTTCGGAAGAAAGCCTCAGCCTTGTAAGGAATGCAGGCGGCAACCCCTTAGCCAGAGATGCCTACGGAAAAACTCCCTTCGTCCTCGCCCTGAATAAAAACATAAGAACTGTAGATCTTGTGCTGGGCAATGACAGCCTTTTAACCGATACTGACGGAGACACACCCCTTCATATAGCGGTAAAGGAAAGGATAAGTCTCGATTATTTCCAAAGAGTTATGAAAAAACGATATCCTTTAAATAAACGAAACAAAAACGGAGAAACAGCTCTTTTACTTGCAGTTCAAAACAATCAAAAAGAAATAACAAGGGCACTTTTAGCAGAAGGAGCAGATCCTTTTATAGTCAACAATAAGGGAGTTTCTGCTATAACAGAGATTTTTACAAATCATCCCGACTTTGCGCCGATAGCCGCCGAATTCTCATTAAAGCAGACGGATACACTTGGAGAAGGAATGCTGCACTACGCAGCCAAATTTGCAGATGTACAAACTGTCAAAGACTTAATTTCACTACCCGGTATCAAGCTTGATGTAAAAAATACGGCAGGAGAAACACCTTATCAGGTTGCCCTCAGATGGAATAGAAGTGAAATAGCAGAACTTTTAAAAACGGAATAAAATAAAAAACCCGTAATCTTAAAGATTACGGGTTTTTTATAATCCAAACATTTACTTATCGTACTTTATAGATGTTAAAATACTGTTTAATTTTTCCGTCGGGCTTTCATACTCCCTAAAGGTAAAGTAAACATGGTATCCCTTATCCGATACGAGGGTAACGGTTTTACCTATACAGTTATTTACAATGTTTGACTGCTCATATGGGAAATACTTAGGCTTAAGAATAGCCAGATGATAATCTTGTCCGTCATACCTAACCTGAGCCAGATGAGAAGGAAATGGAACTAAGAAAATTAAGAAATGATCTGTCTTACCTCCTCCCAAGGTCAAGCTTGTGCCGGGCTTCATAATGTGAATATTACGCCTTCCTATATTCCTATTTTGGTTTAGAACATAAATCTCGGTCATGCCCGACTGATTGCGTTTTATTTCGATTGTTTCAAAAAAGTTAGCCGGAGACATATAGGTGCCCCTCGGCTCCTTTGCGGCAAAAGAAGCCGCTAAGACACGCCTGCGAAGTACTTCATCATCTTGTTTTTGAGCGGCTATGCGATCCAAATTATCCGCCGAATACATCGAACTTCCATCTCCTGCAAAGTTTTTATTTTCGGAATATATTGAAGTATTCGATGCAGAGTTAAAAGCATTTAAGCGGCTTGCATGATCATCTTCCTCAGAAAGTTGATGAGGATATCTTTTATCCTCTTCCTGATAATTCGGCTGACTGCCTGCAGCATAGCGGGCCTGATTGGAAGATGAGCTTGAACCTCTTCTCCTTGCAAAGAAGACAATCAAGAATATCAGAAGAAGAAGCAAGATAATTGCAAGAAGGATAAACCAAAGAGCATTTGAATCTTTAAGTCTTTGAAAACCTGTGGGGAAGACTGCTAAGGAAGTTTCCATAACCTGAGGTAAAACTCGCTTTCCATCTGCAAATTCAAGCCTCATAATAAGATTATAATTACCTTCCTTGTATTCCGGAGGAAGAAGGGCCGAAACCCGGATCACTACATCCTTTTCACCGGATTTTACCTTTGTATTTTGTGAATCGACAGGTATTTTACTGATATTGGCACCGTTATCAATCACAATATGAGTTAAATGAAGCTCTACATCTTCATCGGAGTTATTCGTTACCTCAAAGGAAAAATCAAGTTTATTACCCTGAGCTTCAAGACCGCCATCAGGAAAATGGATAAAAGGTAAATTTTCCGCATTTTCCGTAATTGTAAATTTGTCATTCTTATCCTTAGAAAGTTCACTGCCTGCAGCACCGGAGGCTTCTTTAAAGTCTTTTGAAACATCGGTAAGACTTCCCTGCCCTGTTCCTGCATCACCTGAGCCGCCCTGAGAAGTACCCGAACCGCCGTAACTTCCTGAGCCGGAAGAACCTCCCGCATAACCGCCTCCTCCCGAAGAAGAACCTGAGGTTCCTGAGGATGAGCTTCCTCCTGCAGAGCTGCCGGTACCCTGAGCCCCGGAACCGCCGCTGCTTCCTCCTGCATATCCGCTGCCGGAATTGTAAAATTCTTCACCGTCCAATCCCCGTATTACGGCATCGGCAGGATAAGGAAGTTTAACATAATAAACCTTCCAGCCTTTTTTTCTGATACTTCCTGCAAGGAGCCCTATTTCATTTTTTATCTGATCATCAGTATAATTTTTATAAGGACTTGATGCAGGAGGATTAAAGATTCCGTCTGAAATTATAATCAGTATTTTTTCTTTTTTATCCGGTAAATTTGAACCGTATTGGCGGGCGTATTGAAGTCCCGTCAAAAAGTCCGAGCTTTTTCCCAACTGGTACAAAAGTAAAAACCTTGAAACGACTCGGGACATATCCTTTTCGCTGTTAATTTTTTGCGACATTTCATAACGTGCATCTGCATTAAAGGATAAAACATGAACAGTATCACCTTTTCTTACAAATTTATCGTTAATTTCAGTCAAGACACGATTATTAATGTCTTCATAGTAGGGAAGGATAGTTCCTGACGTATCCATTAAGATGACAATTTCAGCATTTGTCTTTGCAGTATTTTGAGCAAAGATGGGCGTAAAAAGAACAAACAAAAACAAACACAGAGAAACTCTTTTAAACATTTTTTCCTCCTTTCGGGATGCAGTTAGAAGACTTGCAGGCCTTAAACCAAAACCTGCAAGTCTCAACTAAATTATTTCAAATCCGCGATAGAAATATCTATAATCTTATAGCTCCTTTTTTCGTCATTGACTTCAAATTCAACCTCTTCTCCTTTTTTGCGGTTGAACAATCCGTTTCCTAAAGGCGACATATAAGAAATGATACCGTTTGCAGGATCAGATTCCCATGGTCCTAAAATTGTATACTCTTCTTCATTATTTGTCAAATTGTTTAAGATTTTTACCCGGCTTCCAAAGTAAACTTTCTTTGCAGTTGCAGTGGTGGGGTCAAAAATTTGAGCCCTGTCAAGTTCATCTTGTAATCTTGTAAGAGCATTGTTTAAGCGGGTCTGCTCTTCTTTTGCAGCCTTATACTCGGCATTTTCCCGCAAGTCTCCGAGCGAAAGAGCAAAACCGATGTCCTTCGCATTTTGCGGAATTTTAACATCTCTGATTTCGATAAGCTCCTTGTTCTTAAGATCAAGCATCTTAGCCGTAACAATCAAGCCGTGAGCTGTAACACTCTTTTCCTCAATATCGAAGAATTTAAAGTCCTTATGTTTTTCAACAATTTTAGCTCTAATATTCATCTTAATCACAGGATCCAGATCTTTTATGTCCCCTATAAGGGTATAAAGCCTTGTTATTGTATCCACATCGCTTTCAATTATGAAGTTTTGCAAAAGCTCATCCTTACCGAATAGGATTGTATGTACTTGATGATTGATTTTTCGGTTTTCGGTTGTATTTCTTCTCGATGCAATTTCTCGGTATGTAATATCAAGAATGTGGATAAGCACTATGAGCTGCTGTTCTACGCTGATACCAAGTTCCTTAAACCATTCCTCTTCCTGAATATTTTTAAAGAACCAAATAACGGCACTTCTGTATATTCGGTAGTTTTCAAAACAATCCTTGACCAAATTCTTTACATCGTCGGTAGAACCGGCTTCTATCAGAGCATCCAAGATCTCTGAAGATAAAACCGTGGGGAAGAGTCTTATATATTCTTTTTCCCAATTAGGAATAAGATTTTTTATGTACTTTAAGAATTTTTGACGAAGGGTCTGTCCCTTTATCGAAACCTTATCCTTTATTTGAGCATAGACCTCCATCGGATCTTCAATACGGCTGTAAAGCTCTGCGAAGTTATATTGCTTTACGGCCGAGATCAGCTGCTTGTCTGCAATAAATTCTTTAACAAGAATATAGGCACAAATAACTTGCTCATTTACCTGACTAAAGGCTTTTAAGAAGCCTTCAAAGTAATCAAGCATTTCTCTGAAGGTATCGGATTCGTCATCGCAGGCTTCCGAGGTATCATAGGCATTAAGAAGTTCAATTCTGGCAAAAAAGTTCTTTTGAGCCTTAAATTCGTTTGAAAGTTTTTCTTCAGCGGCAATAGGACGCTCCCTTACGCTGTAAAAGTCGATATTATCCGGATTGATACCGAACATAGGATTCTCTTTTAAGACCTTTCTAGCCTTTGTATTCCAGCTGGTCCATTCACCAGCTGTCAAAAGGGAAGGAACAAGCTCCTGTTTTATCCTTTTCATATCGCAGTTATTGTCAAAGCTCTTTATTATAATCTTCAAAGCCCACTCGGGATCACTCTTTATTTTTTTTGTAAGAATTTCCTTGCTTATTGTAGATTTTAATACCCATATATGCTCTCTGTCCAAGGTTTGGAGGGCTGTAATACCCATTTTAAGACTCATAGAGTGGATATTTTCTTCTCCCTGTTTTTGTTTTTTTGCAAATCTTATTAAAAGTTCATCATCTTTGATTGATTTAATGTGTCCCACACCCCATGTACGGTGGAATACGAAGGAACCCGTATCAAACGAAATATGCTTTTCAAAGTCTGCTATAGCATCAAAAACAGGTCTCCAAGGCTGGGTTATATCTGATACCTTAATACATTCTGCAAGCTGGCTGTGATCTTTATACTTATTTTTAAAACATTCGGTAATTTCTTCACGAGCCCAGTTGTCCTTTTCGTCGTAAGAAAGAATAAGCTTTAAAATATCGATACAGATGTTCCAATTTTCATTTTCCCTGTAATACTGATAAACATCCTGCATCAATATGGAATTACGGCTGTTATCCATAACACCGGTAATCTTAGCCTGTATGCGGAAGAAGAAGTCAATTTCATCAGGTATTAAGGTTACAAGTTTTGACCAGATTTCTTTTACACCGTTTATTTGCTTGCGGTTGATAAAGCGGTACAAGGCCTTTTTGTAGTACTCTATCGATTTTTCGGTATTGCCGTCTTTTTCATATTTTTCGGCTAAAAGTTTAGCAATCTCAGCCTCATCATAATCAACCTTTACCAAGCGCTCCCAAATATCATAAAGGTCTTCACTTCCTGCAGCCTTGTAACATTCAGCCAAGGTGCGGAGGGCAAATTTAGATTCTCCGTATTCGAGAACCTTTTTACAAAGATATTCAACTATTTGCGTTCTGTGGTTGTCGGTAAATATTCCGATTAAGCTTACAACATTTGAATCATCCAAAAGCTGATTTGAAAGAGAAATTATACTTGAAATATAAAGGGCTATTATACTGTTTTTCGTATGTGTTAAATGCTCATCACATATTTCTTTGATTTCATCCACAACATTTTCTTTTTTTGCCGTAGATACTAATTTATATAGATCTTCAAAATTCTTTGTTGTGTAGTTGCCTATAGCTGCTCTGGTCCATTTTTCTTCATTGAGCATCTCTATCAATTGTTTTTGTATATCAGACATAAATCCTCCGAAAATCTGCTATCTCATATAGCAATTATATATATTTTGATCTAATACTTTTATCCGCAAAAGCAGGTCATCTATTTTTGACTTGCTTTCATTTACACTCACATAATGGTCTATCAGCCAAAAATAATGATTTATTAAACGCGGAACAAGCTTATGTTTTTGTTCTTGAGAGGCATTTTGAACCTCGCCTTCCATCAAAAAGATATTTTGCTTTAGCTGCCCTACTTCAAAAGCCCTAAGCTCCCGCTTTACATTAAAGACCCCGTCAATAACGCCGTAAACAGGCAGCCAATAAGCGATATCTTCAACCTTATAGCCAAGATTATAAACTCTATGAATAAGCCTGCAAATAATTTCCGATTCAAGAAATTGCAGCTCAATCCCTTCAGGATTTATAAAAAAGGCTTCCCGAAAAAAAGCTTTTGCAAATTTTATTTCCCCATATAGGGCGTAACAATCGGCCAAATCTGCTAAAACCGCTCCCGAATTCTTGTCTATCTCGGCGGCATACCTCAAAAAATCAAGGGCCCTTTCATAGTTTCCGAGAACCTTATAACAAAGACCTATTTTACGGTAAGGCTCTGCATCGGGCAGCTCTGACTCTTCATTAAATAGGTCTGCGTAAAATTCCAAAGCAATCGTAAAAACGGCACATTTTAAAGAATATATGATAGATTCTTTTTCTTCTCCCTGGCGGTGAATATAAGCTAAAAAAGGCTTCCACTGAGAAATCATCATCTCAGCCCTTTCTAATGGAGTCGAAGCTTTTTTTGCTTTTTCAAGCTTATCCTCCCAAAACCGCACGCCCTTTAGAGTATAGTCGATTTCTGCATTCTCCAAGTCATCCCTTAATAACCTTTCAAGCTCGGCATAGGACCCTCTTAGATCTCCCTGCTTGAGGATGTTTAATGCATTATTCAATTTACTCTGTACGGGTCTCTCACTCATAATATCCTCAATTTATTATTGTACATAAAAAAACGATTTTAGTCAATTGTGCATATTAACTCATTTTTCTATAATATGCTTTACTCTCTTGAAAAAATATACAATTTATGTTAAAGTATGCAATCGGGAATGTTCATTTTCGTTATATGCAGTATGCTTTTAAATCATATTTTCTCCTTTATATAATAGACTTGAATAATCCCTAATACTTTTATAAGGACGGTTTTTATGAGCCAAGAAAAAAAACTTGTAATGATCGACGGTAATACTGCTGCCGGTCACGTTGCCCACGCCTTAAGCGAGGTAATTGCCATTTACCCGATCACACCGTCAAGTCCGATGGGTGAGGTCGCTGATGAATATTCAGCCCGCGGAAGAGAAAATATTTGGGGCACTGTTCCCGATGTTGTTGAGCTTCAATCCGAAGGAGGTGCTGCAGGTGCCGTACACGGTGCCTTAACCACAGGAGCCCTTTCCTCAACATTTACCGCATCTCAGGGCTTGCTCTTGATGATACCGAATATGTACAAAATAGCCGGCGAATTGACCAGCACTGTTTTCCACATTGCTGCCCGTGCCGTAGCTTGCAGTGCTCTTTCTATCTTCGGAGATCACCAAGACGTAATGGCTTGCCGCCAGACAGGTTGGGCTATGTTGGCATCCAACTCGGTTCAGGAAGTTATGGACCTTGCCATTATTTCACATGCATCTACTTTAGAAGCAAGAGTTCCCTTCCTCCACTTTTTTGACGGATTTAGAACTTCTCACGAGATTCAAAAGATAGAAGAAGTTTCTTACGATATTATGCGCCAGATGGTAAGCGATGAACTTGTTCGAGCTCACCGAAAGCGCGGTTTAACCCCTGAAAATCCCGAGCTTCGCGGAACTGCACAAAACCCGGACATTTACTTCCAGGGAAGAGAAGCTGTAAACAAATACTACCTTGCTACTCCCGAAATTGTTCAAAAACAAATGGATAAGTATGCAAAACTTACCGGAAGACAATATCACCTTTACGACTATTACGGAGCAAAGGATGCCGAACAGGTTATCATCATTATGGGCTCCGGAGCCGACACTGTTGAAGAAACGGTAGATGAGCTCAATGCAAAGGGAGGAAAATACGGTCTTTTAAAAGTAAGGCTTTACAGACCCTTCAGTGCCGAACACTTTGTAAAAGCCCTTCCTGCAACAGTAAAGGGTATCGCAGTTCTTGACAGATGTAAGGAACCCGGTTCTCTCGGTGAACCCCTCTACGAAGATGTAAGAACAGCAATCGGCGAAATGCAGGCTGCAAAAAAATGCCCCTTTACCCACTATCCCGTTATCATCGGCGGGCGCTACGGTCTCGGTTCAAAAGAATTTACACCGGCCATGGTTAAGGGAGTATTCGACAACCTTGAAGGCGAAAAGAAAAATAATTTCTCTGTAGGTATCGAAGATGACGTTACAAACACAAGCATCAAGTACGATCCCAACTTCAAGCTTGAAGACAAGGACATGCATCAGGCTATGTTCTTCGGTCTCGGTTCAGACGGTACTGTAGGCGCCAACAAAAACTCAATTAAGATCATCGGTGAAGCTACAGACAACAAGGCTCAGGCCTACTTCTCCTATGACAGTAAAAAATCGGGCGGTTTTACGATCTCTCACTTGAGATTCGGAAAACACTCAATCCGAAAGCCCTACTTAATTACAAATGCAGACTTCGTTGCCTGCCATAAGTTCAGCTATCTTGAAACCTACGATATGCTCCACAGCCTTAAAAAAGGCGGAACCTTCCTCTTGAACGCTCCTTACGGAAAGAACGAGATTTGGGATAATATGCCCATCGAGGTTCAAAAGCAGATTATCGAAAAAGAAGCAAAATTCTATGTAATCGATGCTATCAAGATTGCAGAAAATGCCGGCATGGGCAACCGAATCAACGTTGTTATGCAGACAGCCTTCTTCAAAATCTTCGGAATCTTGCCTGAAGCCGAAGCCGTAGACCTAATCAAAAAATTCATTGAAAAATCCTACGGAAAGAAAGGCCCCGAAATCGTTCAAAAGAACATCAAAACCATAGATATGGCTCTTGAAGGAGTTGAAAAGGTTGACTATCCCAAGACAGCAACAAGCAAGCTCAAGATGCACCCTGCAATCACAGGCAATGCACCCGACTTTGTAAAGAATGTTTTGGGCAAGGTTGCTATCCAAAAAGGCGACGATATCAAGGTAAGCGAAATGCCTGAAGACGGAACCTTCCCCACAGCCACTACTCAATATGAAAAGAGAGCTATCGCAGAACATGTTCCGATATGGAAGAGCGATCTCTGCATTCAGTGCGGTCAGTGTACTGTTGTTTGTCCTCATGCCTGTATCAGAATGAAGGCCTATGACGGCTCTCTCTTGGCAAAGGCACCTCAGGGCTTTAAATCCTGCGATTATAAGGGCAAGGAATTTGAAGGCGCCAAGTTCACAATTCAAGTTTCGGTTGAAGATTGTACAGGCTGCGGCCTTTGCGTTCAACAGTGTCCTGCAAAGTCCAAGGAAAATCCCGAAATCAAGGCTATCAACATGGAAAACTTTGTTGAAAACCGAAAGCAGGAAGCTGCTAACTGGGACTTCTTCTTCAACGATATTCCGGATCCGGATGTAAAGAAACTTAACTTGAGCGTTCCCAAGGGTATCGGTATGAAGCGCCCGCTCTTCGAGTTCTCCGGAGCTTGTGCAGGCTGCGGTGAAACTCCCTACGTAAAACTTCTTTCACAGCTTTTCGGAGACAGAGCCATTATTGCAAACGCAACAGGCTGTTCTTCAATTTACGGCGGAAACTTGCCGACCACACCTTATGCAAAACGATGCGACGGAAGAGGACCTGCATGGTCTAACTCCTTGTTTGAAGATGCAGCAGAGTTCGGTTACGGTATGAGATTAACAAGCGATAAGCTTGCAGTTTATGCCCGTGAAGTTGCCGCTAAGGTAAAGGAAAAGGGAATTGCAGCCGGCGTAATCGACAAGATTCTCAATAACACTCAAGAAGATGATGCCGCTATCGAAGATCAGAGAAGCTTCGTTGCAGAGCTCAAAAAAGAACTGGCCGGTTCAAAAGACGAGTTGGCCAAGGAATTGGATTCTTTAACCGACCACTTTATCAAGCGCTCCGTTTGGATCCTCGGAGGAGACGGATGGGCCTACGATATCGGTTACGGCGGTTTGGATCATGTTCTTGCCTCAGGCAAAAACATCAATGTTCTTGTAATGGACACTGAAGTTTACTCAAATACCGGCGGACAGATGTCAAAGGCAACTCCTATCGGTGCCGTTGCAAAATTTGCAGCTTCCGGTAAGGATATAAGCAAAAAAGACTTAGGCATGATGGCTATGAGCTACGGCTATGTTTATGTTGCCCACATTTCGATGGGTGCAAATATGAGCCAGGTAATCAAAGCCTTCCGCGAAGCCGAAAGCTATGACGGACCTTCGATTATCATCGCTTACAGTCACTGTATCAACCACGGTATCAACATGACCAAGGGTATGACAAACCAAAAAGAAGCTGTAACATGCGGTTTATGGCCCCTTTACAGATACGATCCGAGACTCGTCGAGCAGGGCAAAAACCCCTTCCAGCTTGACAGCAAGGAACCCGACTTTAATCTTGCCGACTTTATGTACAAAGAAGTCCGCTTCAAGACCTTAAAGAACGCCGATCCAGCAAGAGCTCAGATGCTCTTGGATAAGGCTGTTGCTAAGGCTAAGAGGCAGTGGCAGGAATACAAGTATTTGGCTGACAGGCCCTTCTAAAACTTAGGGGGAAAGGAAAACTTTTTCGGATAAAAGTTTTCCTTTCCCCTAACTCTATATCAGATATAAAATTATAAAACCATCAAAATAAAAACTCCACAAAAGTAGAAAAAACAGTTGAAAAAAACTCTCATTAGAAAAACCATCCAAAAAAGGTTCTTGGGTTACTTTTTTGGCCGGTTTTCGGCTGAAGCGGCACGTAGGACAACCCAAGAGACGTTCTGCGTGCCCTTTCTTTATTTATGGAGTTTTTTTGTGGTAGTAGTAACATTTTCCAGCCTTAAAGGCGGAACAGGGAAGTCATCGGTTGCAATTATAGTATCGATGGCTTTAAAAGCAGCTGGAAAGCGAGTATTGACAATAGACATGGACATTAATAATTCAATGTCATTCTATTTTTTAGAAGATGGTAATGAAAGTGAAAGAAAAAACATCGCCTATGCTTTGCAAGGTGAATCTCTTCTTGATTTTACCATCCATACAAACAAAGGTGTTGATATAATCCCCTCCAGTCTTAGACTTGTAGACTTGAGAGCTATGTCTGTAAATGTCTTGAAAAGACTTATCCCAAGCCTTGAAAATTCCTATGATGTAGTAACTATTGACACGGCACCAACTTACGACAACATCGTACTGAATGCTGTGAACGCTTCCGATTATGTTATAACACCGATAAATTACTCTCAGTTTGATTTTAACTCTTCAATTTTTTTAGGGCAAAAGCTCAGAATGGAAACGGACCATTTTGATAAATGGTTCTTGTTTTTTAACGGCCATGAAAGCCGTTATGATGAAAATCCTGAAAGTTTACAAAACCAGTATAAAGAACTTTTTAAACAAAATGAAACTTTCGGAACAAAAGTATTAGATATTACATTCCCATTCACTAGAAACATAAGGAAATTCGCCGATGCCGGCGAAATAATTCAAAACAAAGGACAGACTCTAAAACTTCATAAATCCGTATGTGATTTATGTTCCGTCATTATGGACGAAGAAATTCGTCCTGAAAAATTTTAGGGGTAAATTATGACACTATATGAAAAACTATACAAATCCTTAAAAGAAGAGTTTGCAAAAGATTCACTTAAACCGATTTCTAAACAGGCAAAAAAGCTGCTTGAAAAAATTATAGCAAATCAAGAATTGTACCCGGTTGCAGTGAAGATAAACAAAGCTAAAAACACAATGACTATTCGGTATGATAGTAGCATGCCTTCAAGCTTCCCTGAGTTTGTTCTCCTTGTAAAAGAATTTTCATATGGTAAAGAATATTATCCTATTCAAGAGATTTATTTTAATGACCAAGGAATTATCGGAAACGTTGAGCTGGTACCGATCGGATATAGTTTTATCATGGGCAGCAAAAAGCAAAAACAGAGTACCGCACACTGCCGACTGATGATTGAACATATCAATAGAAAAAAATTAGCCTCAAGTGAGGCTAATTAAAGGAGAAAGAAAATGAAATTTACTGCCATAGATATTATTGAAATTATAGGTCTGTCAACTATATCTTTTGTCTCTTTTAACATTATCCGTGACACGTTTAAAGAAGCCGAGCATTCTATTGGAGATTATATTATTAAAGGGGCTGCAGTAAGTATAGTAATTGTTCTTTTGCTAATAAAGATTATTCATATTTATAACGACGGAATATTAAAAAATAAAGAAGATAGTCAATATGTACAAAAAATATCATATTCCATATCTTCAAAAGAAATAGTTAGAGAAAAAGATAAAATAACATACAATCTTAATTTTGAAATAAAGAGTTCTGCAGATATTAAAAATCATACTATTTATATCACAAAAGAAGAGTATGATTTATTGAAAGAGGGAGACATTCTTCCTTGTTTGTATAACACAGAAACAAAATCAATAAAACTTGATGAAAAAGAGTTTGCTAAACTTATTAAATCCTTAAAAGATAAGGAGAACTCTCAATGAAAAACTATACATCAATACAGCATAATCATAGGCATAAGATGATTGAAAGAGATTTTATTGAATCTGCAATAGTAAATACACCGGAACTTTCGTATAAATATCAAATTTATATATTAAAAAATGGGTATACGGTAAAGAAACATTATAGAAAAACTTTATCGGCGGCATATAAAGTTCAAAATAAAAATATAGGAGAATAAAAAAATGGCAAAATTAACGGCATTAAGCAACATGGGCAAAGCCTCTATAGCTAATTCAGGAGCAAGTGAACTATCTGTTATGGTTCCAATAGATACCATAAATTTAAAAGACGAATTTAAAAATCTGTTTCCGTTAAATGGAAATATGGTAGATACAATTACAGAAAATATATTATCCGATACTTACGATAAAAGCCAACCTATTCATGTATGGAAAGAAGGGATGGTTTTAGTCGATGGTCATCATAGACTTGCTGCTGCAAAAAAGGCAGGATTAAAAGAAATACCCGTATTCTATCATTATTTTAAAGATTTGGAAGAAGCTCTAGCCTATGCTATTAAACTTCAAACCGATAGAAGAAATCTATCGGATGGAGAGCTTTTAAAAATATTACAGACTCTTGATCAAATAAAACAGGCAGGAAGGATAGCCTTAGATTCCAACGAAAAGGCTTCCGGTAAATCCGCCGAAATCACAGCTAAAAAAATAGGAGTTTCAAGATCTAAAGTTGAAAAGGTTAGAACAATTCAAAATAAAGCTTCGGAAGAAATTAAAAAGGCTGTTGAAGATGGAGAGATGTCTATCAATGCAGCTTATAATGCCGTTCAAAATACATCAAAAGAAAATGAAGTTTCTATAATCGTGGAGTCCTATACTTGTGAATTGGAAGTGAGTAAAAAACAAGTCAAACGGCTTGAAGCTTTTTTCAAAAAAGAAAATATAAAATATTTTTTAGTAAAGAAGCTTTAAAATATATTAGCGACTGGAGGAAGATATGTTTTTTATTTTTTTATTTATTTCTATTATTTTACTGACGTTATCTATTATTTTAAAGATTTTTAAAATAGGAGAATATTTTGGACGATCTCGTCAGGATTATTTGATTGTTTTATATGTAATTCTTTTTTTTGTTACTTTGACAATCATAATAACGCTAAAATAGGGTTTCAAACAAGAAAACATAAAATATTCTTTAGAAAAGAAAGTTTAAAATATATTAGGGGAAAATAAAAATGAAAGAACTTATAGTCAATAATTTTGCAGGTATTAAAAAAAACAAATTTGAAATATCACATCTTACAATCTTTCAAGGTTATGGCTCAAGAGAAATTTTACGTCTCATTGCAGCTTTAGAGTGGATTGAAAAAAATATGTTTATGATAAATTTGGAATTATCTGAATTTTTTAATAAAAAAACAAAAGAAAATATATTTTCGAAAAATATCCAAGATGTTTTGAGTTTTCAAAATATTCATAATTTTATTTCAACAAAAACTAAAATTGTGTATAAAACAGATTTTACTATTTTTACTCTTTATGGAAATAATTGTAATATAAAAAAAGTAAAAAACTCACCTAAAATATATTTAAGGCCTAAAATCCATCATATTCCTGAAGGAAGAGAATTTGTATACTACATATTGCAATTGCATAAAGTTAGAGGAATTCAATCGGTATTATATGAATTTTATTCTTCTGCAATTGAAGTATATAGAACTCTTAAAAACACAAATATGTGTTTTACATTAAATGATGATGTATTCAATGTTTATCTTAAAGATTTAGAAGAAATATTAAAAATTAATGTAAAGACAAAAGATTATCCATCAGGACAAAGTCTTGATTATTTTGAAGATGGGATAAAATCTATAGTTCTTATTATCATGTTTTTTGAAGCATCCGGAAAAATAAGTTCAAGAGATAACTTATCTTCAATGGATTTTAAAAATAAAATAAATAATAAATTTTTAAATTTTTTAGCAAAAGAAAATTTTACTAAACAAGAGATTGAAAAATATATAAATTCTTCAAAATTACTATCGAATGGATTAAAAAAATTTTTATTTGAAAATAAAATAATACATAAAACTCCTTCAAAAAATATAACTGAAAATATAAATTTAGATTATAAAATACGAAAGATATTTGAAGGCTATTACACAGAATATTATCAATATATTATTGAGTCAATTGATTCCAATATACAAAAGAAATTTCAAGAATCTTTTTTTAGTCATCTAATGAATAAATTAAATAATAATGATTATTTGATAATATCTACGATAGATAATTTTATCTACAAAAAATATATAAAAAACAAAAAAAATATTTTTGATTATAGAATCTATTTTGTGGAAAGAAAATAATATCGGAATCATTGGAGAAATAGAACTTAATTTTATTGATGAAAAATTATTACTTGATTTTGAACAAAAGGAGAAGATGAAAAATGAAAAAGATTGATTATTGGGATTTAGCCGACAGTGAGCGTTTATATTATACAAGCGTAAATGAAGCAGTTGAGGGAATTTTAAAAAAAATCCAAAAAGAAGAAAGAGAAATACCGAAAGTCTTAACATTAACAGGTTTTGCAAAAATGGAGCCTGATGTAAAAGGTGAGGCAACTTGTATTTTAGATGATTTTCTACAATCTTTGGATTGTAATTTTAATTATTTCGATGACGTTGCTACAGAACCCACAGAAAGAATGAAAAAGGCAGCAGAAAAGTTTGTAAGGGAAGTATTAAAAGATTATGAAGTTTCTAATTGCGAGCTTGCTTGTACAAAAGAAGTGAATATCAAACTATGGATTAAAAGACATCCTGATTGGGATAAATAAAAGGAGATATAGTTTATGGAATTTGATAAGTCAAGAGTATATACGGCGGTAAATGCCGATGAGTTGAAGATTGGGAGTAAGTGCATTTTTGCAGATACGGTAAAAGGCTTGCGAAGAAAAGTAGAAGAAGACGCTGATTGTGTTGAAACATTTTACAGACTACATAACACCGGTGCTGATAACTTGTTCGTAGGTAATAATTATGCGTATTGTTACGCCTATCTCATCGAATCGCCCAACGAACCGAAGTACAAGCCGTTTGAAAGCGTGAAAAAGCGACGGAAGCAATTAAAAAACACGGCGGGTGGATAAAATGTAGAAAAAGCTCTCTTGCTTTTTTTATAGTTGCGTATGATGAAAAATCAATTCGCACTTACATTAGTGGACTGACTGGCGGATTAAATACGGAAGATCTTTATAACAGATATGTCTTTGCCGACGACGGTAGCCCTTGCGGGGAATTGTAATGACCTACTTATCTGTATGCAGCGGTATAGAAGCTGCAACAGTTGCATGGAAGCCGTTAGGCTTTAAGCCTGTAGGTTTTGCAGAAATAGAACCGTTCCCGTGTGAACTGTTAAAGCAAAAACCCAAGTCAAAGAATTCTTTGACGGTAAAACGGGCGATCCTATGGATATTCCGTTTTAATAGTTTTGATAAACTTATCGAAGGAGAAATTCAATAAATATAAAAGATAAGGAGTGAACAAAATGAAACAAACATTTCCGGTAGTTTTTAATGAAAAAACATTAAAAGAATTAAAAAACAAAATGTACATTGGAGTCGGAGGAGACAGTACAGAATATATTGTAGGAGAAACAATATTAAATGCTGATAGTCCTACCGAACAGGCAACATGGTATAGGGCCGCAAGAGTAAGCCTTATAGACGAGTTTGAAAATCTCTGTGACTTTCTGATAGCAGGAGAAACAGATAAAGCAGTAAGTCTTGCATATTCGATCAAAGAGTATCTAATTGAAGCAGACTCTACTTGCCATGAAACAGTTAAACGTTTTAAGGCAAAACTTGAAGAAATGACAGAATAAAATTAAGGAGAGAAAAATGAAAACATTAAATTCGGTAATCATTGAAGGAAACATGGTTAGGGAACCTGTTTTTAAAATTACATCAAATGGAACGGCTACATGTAATTTTTCCATAGCTGCAAATAGGAGTTACAAAAAAGGTGATGAGTTTATGCAAGAAACATCCTATTTTGATGTAGAAACATGGGCACATCTTGCAAAGTTATGTGATGAAAACGGAGCCAAGGGTAGATGTGTGCGTGTTGTAGGTAGACTTAAACAAGATAGATGGACTGATTTAGAGGGTAAAAAATGCAGCAAGGTAAAAATAATTGCTGAACATGTAGAGTTTAAACCTATTCCTGAAAAGGATAATAAAGGAATGAATTATGATTAACAATCTTTTAATAGGCGATTGTAGAAATATACTTCCCTCTCTTCCTGATAAGCTCGTTCAATGCGTAGTTACAAGCCCTCCTTATTTTAACTTACGGGATTATGGAGTAGAAGGTCAAATAGGATTAGAGGACTCAGTAGAGGATTATGTTAATTCCTTAGTCAATGTATTCCGTGAAGTAAAGCGGATATTAAAAGATGACGGTACCTTATGGCTTAATCTCGGAGATAGTTATGCAGGAAGCGGCAAGAATAGGAACGCAAAAGGCATAGACTATGGACTTAAAGAAGAATATGAAGATGCACACCATAAAGGAAGACGACAAGGCCTAATTAAAAAAACACCTCTTTCCGGGAAACTCAAACCTAAAGATTTGATAGGAGTCCCTTGGAGAGTTGCCTTTGCTCTGCAGGATGACGGCCGGTATTTAAGACAGGATATTATTTGGAATAAACCTAATGTCATGCCGGAAGCAGTAAAAGACAGATGCACAAAAAGTCATGAGTATATTTTTCTTTTATCAAAAAACAAAAACTATTATTTTGATAATGAAGCCATTAAAGAAGAAGCTAGTACTTTTGAAAATCGGCCGCATGGAATTGTACGGAACAGAATATATGAGTACGACAGTAAATTAAACGCTATGAATCCTAAATATAATATGAGACGTGATGATAAAAGGGATGCTATAAAATCCTCTCATCCTCAAAAAAGACTTAATCGAAAGGACAGCAGTTATGATATAACAAAACGCAATAAAAGAGATGTATGGACTGTCAACACTAGACCATATACAGAAGCTCATTTTGCGGCTTTCCCTCCGGCTTTGATACAACCTTGTATTTTAGCTGGAAGCCATGAAGGATATATAATCCTTGATCCGTTTTTTGGTTCAGGTACTGTGGCAGAAGTAGCGGCTTTATTTAACAGGAACTGGATAGGAATAGACATAAATGAAGAATACGCCCCTCTGTATAAAAAGAGGCTGGGTCTCTTTGCTTCATAAAGTGAGGAATGAATAAATGAAACAGCAAGCTATTTTTAATCTATTAAAAAACACCTTCGGACAAAACAATCTCCTTACCGTACCGACTCTTCTTGTTAAAAAGCTAAAAGGAGACCATTGTGCCGCTCTTTTTTTAGGTCAACTCATATATTGGACAGGGAAAGGAGCTAATCCTGATGGATGGATTTATAAAACCTATCAGGAATGGGAAGAAGAACTTTTTATAAAAAAAGATAAGGCTATGGCCATTAAAAAGAAGCTTGAAGAACTTAATTTGATTACTACTATGGTAAAAAAAATAGGAAATACGCCAATATTGCATTATAAAGTCAATCAGGAAACTTTAATAGAGTTCTTGCTTGAGACTTGCGAAAAAGAAGGAGATGACAAACCCGAAGATAAAGAGATTGATACACCTTCTGATAATGAAGAAAAGCCTAAATCTGATAAAGAACCTTCTGATGATACTTCTTATAATCAGGACGAAATAGAAGAAAAAACCAATGGCAAAAGTGGTAATTTCAGAAAGTCGGAAATTCCGAAAGTGGGGAAAACCCACTTTCCAAAGTGGGAAATTCCCACTTTCCAAGAAAGTGGTCAAAACCCACTTTCTATTAGTAACATAAACTACATCATAAATTACATACATAAACTACTCTCTCTACCCGAAAAACTTGAATTTACAGTTCAAGAATTAATTTCAGGAAAAAATGAGAGAGAGAAGGAGTTTTTAATTATTACAAAAAAAATTCATGAAGTCTTTTTGTCTTGCAATATCAAACCGAATACAAAGTTTAAAGACTTTTTAGAATCGGATTTTATTACAGGTATTACAATGCTTTATGATCAAAAAATTTATGTGAGTTTAGAAACTCTATTAAGTTCTTGTGAAAACTATGCAAAAGTTCTGGCTTTAAAGCGTGAAGGAGCGACTTGGTGGAAGGCCGTCTTACCTTTTGACAGATTCTGCCAAAATAAAATAATATCAAAGTTTTTACCTGAAAATTTTAATCTTGAAGATTTTATTTCGGAAAAAGAAAGGTCTAAAAAAACTAAAGATTATAATAACAGCTGGGTAAAAAGCTTTGAAACAATACCGTTTTAGGAGGGGTAAATGACAGGAGAAATGTTAGCTAAAAAAATTATGAGTAAAATGACGGTAAAAAAAATTATTTATTGTCCTAGTCATGGGAATGTAGAAGTTGATGTTTTTAAGGGAGAAGCTGATGATAAAGCCGTTTGTCCTTATTGTGAAAGGATAAATGAAGCCAGTCGGACAGCTGCTATCGAAAAGATGAGAAAGTTAGAAGTAATGGGGTTATACGAAGAACACTATGAAGCTACTCTTGATAACTTTTTTCCTCCTACAAATAAAGCAAAAGCTCATCTTGAAGCTATTAAAGGATTTGCAAAAAAACCGGGAAGAAAATGCTTGGTATTTTACGGCAACAGCGGCACGGGAAAATCGAAGCTTTTAAGTGCCTTGGTAAAAGAATTAGGCGGTAAGTATACAACTTACGAATGGCTTAATTTAAGAATAAAGTCAAGTTATTCTCCAAAAGCTAAATATTCCGAAGAAGAAATATTTAAAGAACTATGTACAATTCCTTTTTTAGCCATTGATGAAATAGAAAAAGGGCCTGATAAAGACAGAATAGAACATCTATCTTTTATTATCAGAGAAAGATATGAGCGTCATAAACCCTTAGCGTTGGCAGGGAATTTTACATGGAGCTGGCTTAAGGAGACGTTTGACGGATCAATAATAAACAGGTGGCAATGTGCCGGTCAAAGTTTTGAATTTGACTGGGATAGCTATAGACCAAATTTAAGGAGTGAATAAATGAAAAATGAAGATGAAAGACCTAGGCAAAAAGATAGCTTATGTAAAGCTATCACACAAAAAAGTGCCGGTGTCTGCAGAGCTGAAAAAAATGATCGTCGACTTTTACGCGGACATGTAACACAGTTGATAAAATAAGGAGAGAGAAAAATGAAGTATGACATGATGAATATTATAAAATCGACAGATAAGTTTTTTAAAAAACTTTCAAATCTTTTATTGATTTTTTTAATTAGAATCATTGAATCGGCATTAGGATGCTTACTGGCATTTATTTTATTATCACATCTTATAAAGGGAGTGTAAGAAAGATGGATATAAAATTAAAAATAACCCCTGAAACAGCAAGACAGATAGCCTGCGATTTAAACAATAAGGAAATTAATTTTTTACCTGAAACGGAAGCATTTTTGAAGAATACTTTAAACATAGTAAACAGAAAATGTCTTTCTCTTAGGGATGAAATTGAAGAATTCGATGAAATAAATCTTACTTATATAAGTAATGGAGGAAAATAATGAATACCATATCAAGATTTTTGCATTTACAAAACACACAACTTACGGATGAACATAACCTTATATTAACTGATGATGTAGTTTTAAAAGACGGAAGTATTTTACAGTTTGATAATAAAGGTTATTTGCATGGAACAATTGAATGTGACGATGGACAGTTAGAATATTGGGTACACGGGCGTCTTCATGGAAATCCTGCCGTAGTAAGCGGCGATCTTAATATTCGTGAACATTGGCAAAATGGAGTATTTATTTCTTGCGAAAAGTTAAAATAAATACCTTGTAATTTATATCGTTTTAATGATAAAATAACAACATAAGGAGATAAAGAGAATGGAATTAAAAGATTTTAATATTGAAATGTTAAAAAATCCTATTATAAAGGATGAGTTTACCGAAGACGGTAAATTGATATATGGAGTAAGGATAATAGAAAACCATGTAATTCGATTCTATGATGGTAAGATTACAAATTTTATCCTTGAAGATGAAAGTCCTGACCCCGCAGTAGAAGGTCCCGGCTTTATAGAGTACAGAACCGATGGAGTTATTACAAGAGACGATGAAAATCGTCCTGCAAGAGTAAGTAACGGATTTAAACATCGAGAGTTCTGGAAAGACGGAGTTCTAATCCGAAGCGAGGATGTGTAAATATTTTTAAAAAATTATCCACAAATGCACAAATCCACATGAAAGGGAGGAGCCTAAAACTCCGTACTGATTGTGGAGCTTGTGTAGCTTGTGGTTAATTTTAAAATGTAAAAAATTATCTTTCAACATAGAAAAAATTCTTTTTTATTTCTTTAGAAGCATTAGTTTTTTTAAAGTTTTTAGATTGTTCAAAACCGACATCTGCAATACTCGGAAAAGAGAAAAAATGAGGATAATGAGTTTCAGTATTTTGAGCAGAAATACTCCATGCAACAGGATTATTATCTTTTAAAATTACAACATCCATAAAAATGTCTTTTCTTGCAATTTTATCAATAGGTATAGTTGTCTTTTCATTTACCACCACAGGAATAAATCCTTTAATACCAAAGTTTTTTGCAGTTTGTGTAAGAGAATTTCTTAGATCAAAAAAAGCTTTCTTATCTTGTGAAGCATTAAATATTGTTTCATTATCAATAAATTTTACTGCAATAGGTTTATTATCATTATTTACACAAAAAAAAGGAGTAAAAGATTTAAAATTCCAATTTTCTTTGGCATCTAATTTTTTTGCAATATCATGTAATATTGTAATTTCATACGGAGAACTAAAAGTATAATTAAAATAAGGTTTTATATTTTTCTTTATTAAAGGATCTTTATCATTAATATTCATATTATTGGTTAAAATAATATATTCATTATTCCACCCTTTATTTGGTGTATAAAAATTAAATTTCCCATGATCTAAAATAATATGACCTAAAAACTTATTTTTACCACCAAGCTGATTTATTTTTAACTCGATTTTTGAAGTAAGAAAAATATCTTCTGAACTTTCTTGGACATTGCCGGAAGGATGATTATGTGCTAAAATAATCTTCAAATCATTTTTTTTAACATGTTCACAAATTAAATCTAAAAAAGGGTCTTCTGATGGAAACCTTTTAAAGTTTTTATTTGGCTGAAGAGCAGCTTTACAGCTATTTAGACTATGGGAACAAATTCCTATATGTTCGACTATTTTATAATCTTTATCTAAAAATAAGTATCTAAATGTCTCTTCTTTTTTATTACGATAGATAGATAAAACATCTCCTAATTTTTTTATAGATTCTGAATCAAAACAATTATCATTATTGACAAGTTTTACTCCTATAACTTCTTCAACCGAAGGAGGCGGTTCTCTTATTTTTGCCGAAAAAACATGTTGGAAACGAGGTTTTTTATCTTCCATATCCATACTCCAGTTTATGAGTATTAGTTTTAGCCTTAATGGTTTCGTGTTTTTCATGGCTACGGTCATAAGAAACATCTTTACTCATTATTAAGTTAGCTGTCTCCTGACCTTTAAATACAGAACGCATTAAGGCATCCGGTTTCAATTTATTATCGGCGATAGCCTTAAGACTGGAGTCAATTTCTTCACGCATTTTCATTTTAGCGACTATTTCATTTTCCGGCTTAATATATTTATCGCCTATTAGTTCAAACCCGCCATGTTTTTGAGCCAAATTATGAATCATGACAGCTTCAAACGAAGAAAGTAAATTTTTATTTTCTTCTCTATTTTGCTGTAAAAGATTGGTCATTTTCTTTCGATTATCAGGATTTTTACAATTATCCTTATAAAATTCTTTAGCATCTTTTTGAATTTCATTTTTAATTTTATTTGTTTCTTTTTCCTGATTATATTCTTTAGCTACTTTTTTTAATATTTTTTGACTTCGCTCATCAAATTGTTCAAGATTATACATGAATTGATACTTTGTTTTTGCACCCGATTCTGCAACTTTCATTTCATGCAAAATCGGTTGAATACTTGAATATTTACCATCAGCGCATACAAGTAACGGTCTTATATTTTTTGTTGTATCAAGACTCAAGTTAAGTTCTAAAGCATCCTTTCCGAATATATAAGTATTCCCTCCTGCTCCTGTAGAGGCAGAATGCAATTCGGCGGCAACTTTATTTATATCTTTCATAATACTTCGGTTAAGCATATTTTCAGGAATATCTTTTTTTGTATGGTCAAAAAAAGGAAGAATATCCTTACTTGAACATTCCTGTAAAAGAGAGTTGAATTGAGTAATATAATAATCTTCAGGAGAACCATATTTATAAGGCTCCCATACAGTTTTAATTGATCCATCCATTAAACTAGGCATAACTTACTCCTTATAAAGTAATAAAAAGGATGGACTCATATTAAAATATGAAGTCCATCCTTAAAAATAAACCTTACCTTTCAACTGCAATAGCGCGCTCGATAGGTTTTACCGATTTTTGCACTTCTTTTCCCTTATTAATGTCCTTATCAGGGTTTGCTTTTAAGAAGTCTTTACCGTTTTCAGTATTAAGCCATTGCTGGCCTTTTTCGGTTTTAAGCCATTCTTTACCTTTGTCTGTTTCGATAAAGATTTCTTTTGCAGCTCTGTCGCCCATTTTGAAAATCTGCATAGGAGATTTTTCAAGTTCTTTTGCAAAGTTTTCTTTAAACTCAGCAGCAACTTCGGGAGAGGCGGTAAAAGCTCTGTTTTCGTTGACACATTTGAGATAATTAGTGATATAATCTTGTGCATCAGATGAGAGTTGAACATGTTTTTCTTTTTTTGACTCGGCCTTTACCGACTGATAGGGAAGAACATCAGGATTGGAAGTTTGACTTTCAGCAAAATAACGGGTTACCGTGTTACTATTTTTCTCCTTATCATAGAAAGAAAGGTAAAAACCTTTTTCTCCGGCCCGAATAGAAGTTTTTGCCTTTTGAGCTTGTCTAAAGGTTAAGATATTATCATTATCTACACCTCTTTCATGCAAATACATTTTTGCAATAAGCTGATTTGCCCCTTGAAGCTCATAACCTGCGGTAGTCTTAACAGATTTTACATTGCAAAATCCATTTTCGTTTGGTAAGAAAGGAAGGTTATCGGTAGCCAATAACTGCTTAAACTTATCGGTTGTAATCCTTTCTACAGGAATACGATCCGATTTTCCCAATACTTGTGTAGAATTGCTTTCTACTTTTTCATTTAAATCACTCATAATTTTCTCCTTAAAGCGATATATTTTGATAAAAGGAATTTTTATCAATCACTATAATTAGTATACGCTCTTTATTTCTTTTTGTCAATATTGTATATAAGATATTGACAAATTTTTTATAAATTGTTATACTAAGTATGTTACTACACATAAAAAAAATTATCTGAATTATCTGCAAGAAAACTCCTTAAATCTCTTTCTTGCAGATTTTTTTTACCTTTCTATTGAATTTTCTATTTTTTTATGACCGGGAGCCTTTGTGTTTAAGAATAAGGTCTCTTTTTTAGTGTTTGAAGATGACTTTACACCAAAAAAATCAGATTTTTTTTCTGCAACCATAAATTCAAAAGGAGCTTGTTTATATGTTTTAAGCGGCACGGCTTCAGTTCTAACCTTATCTGTCCTAAATACAGAATGACCTATATTCGGAACTTTCTTAACTTTATTGGATTGATTGTTTTTTATTTTATATTGCTTTTTTAGTTTTTCCATCGGGCATAAATCGTTAAGAATTTTATTGCAATTATCCTTTACTATTTCCGGTATAGGCAGCAATGTTTTTTGGCTTTTTTCAGCTTCAGCAATGAATTTTTTAATAAAGTTGTCTTTTTCATTTTTCATAACATCAATTTTTACATCCAATTCTTGTTTTTCTTTATTTAGCTTTGCAATTACTGTATATTGCTCAGCTTCAGATGTAATTCCAAAAGATTTACACTTTTTATCTAGAGAAGCTAATCTATTTTTAAAAAAGGTTAATTTTTTCTTATCATTTCTCACTTCATAATAAGCTGCCTCTTCTTTATATTCCTTTCTTTTTTCAATAATCTCATCTATAGATTTTATTTTCATATTTATAATTGATATATCCCTTTTAAAACTACTTACTCTTTGTTCGATTAGAAAATCAGCCTTTTTTATAGGATCCTTAATTAGATCAAACTTTAATTCTTCAGGATGAATATGCTCAACATTGAGTTTATCTCCTTTGTAACTCCATAAATCCTTTATTCGGGAAGACTTTTCATCATGTTTTTGAAGCATAAGAGAATCAATAGAATCATACATTACAGGATATACTATATGAACATGTCCTTGTTCGTTACCCTGCCTCCAAATACGGCCTTCAACCTGAATACTTTCCGTGGGATTCCAACCTAACATAGTATTATAAAGAGCAAAGGAATTTCCGTTTAAGTCAATCCCTTCGCTTATAGTTTCACTGCCGATTATTATTTTAAGCTTTTTATTTTTATCGTTAAAATCTTCGGTTATTTTATCTTTTTGAGCATTAGTTGTAGAAGAACTTACCAAAGCTATAGCATCTTTTGGTATTCCATGAGAAACGAGATAGTTTTTCACATGAGAAAATTCCGTGACACCTCTAGGCATATACATAACCTGCCCTCCTTGAGGTTCTTTTTTATAAGAAGCAATTATAGAATCACATACAAAGGTAAGTTTAGGAGAGCTTTCAACAATTTTTGAAGGAGGAGGAAGCTCAAAATCATATACCGGATTAACCAAAGCCGGCGATAAAAGAGCCATACGCATATTATTCATTGCAACAAGAACGGCTCCGGGATCATCTTTAGAAGCATTTTGGATTCTTTGCGTTTCAGCCTCTATAATTTTCTTTTGAATATCATTCATCTTAAGCTCTACAACATGAGGTATCTTTTTAGGTCTTATAACTCCAGCTTCTTCAGCATCTACTTTATCTATATACTCGGTTAAAAGATTTTGCAAACTCTTTAAATTCTTAAAGTTTTTCATAACCTGTTTAGGTTGAATATCTCCTTTAGGCTTTACAACCCATTCGGTTTTAGTTTCTGCAAATTCGGTTAAAAAAGCACTTAAATTATAAATATGCATATCTTTTAATTTTTGACGGGCAACATATGAAAGCATTGAATAAACTTCCGTAGGTGAATTAGTAAAGGGAGTTGCTGTAAGAAGACATACATTTCTTCCATCATTTTCTTTTTGAATGAGCTGAGTGATTGCAAATAACTTTTGCGCTCTTTTAGAAGGAACACCGCTACCTATTCCTTCAAATTCATTTGCTGTCTGCTTTTCATCTTCTTTAACTGCTCTAGGAACTGTAAATAAATTCTTAAATCGATGAGCTTCATCCACAGTTATAGAATCAAAACCGGTTTTTTCCCAAAAGACATAATCATCATCCTTTGCCTGTGTTGCCCCTCCCAATATTTCATATACCCTTTCTTTGTCTTGAGCGTCGGTTCGAGCGTTTCCGGTTAAGTTTAAACGGGCATCAAGTAAGTCTGCTGCTATTTCATTATCAATAGTTTCTTGCATAAAAGTAATTTTTTGCAAGGCTTCAATTGTACAAACAGAAATACTTTTTTCGGGGATATTAAGACCATGATCATCGGCAGCAAAAGGTTTTAAAACATCTTTACTGAAATTTCCTAGCTCGTTTACCTTTATATTCGGAAACAACTCTTTTATATCTTTTACCCATTTTGAATAAACCGACTTAGGCACACATATTAAAGGCCTTTTTGCTCTTTCTGACTGTATTTGATTTGCATTAAAGACTATACCGCAAGCGGTTTTTCCGACTCCGACATCATATGCCAAAAGACCGTTACCTTTATTTGATAAAAAAGAAACGCCTTTTATTTGCTGATCGTAAAGAGTAAATTCTTCACCATTTTTAAACCGATTCATACCTTCAACAAATAAAGGGAATTTAGTATAATCCGGATTAACATACCCGTTAAACCTTCTATTCCACATATCGCAAAGCTCATCTTTTAAATGTGGAGGTACACCTTCTTGAATATATCTGTTAAAAAGGCGTTCTGCCGTATCACGGCGTGTGTTTCTCTTTTTTTGAGCTTCTATTTGAGCCGCTTTTTTTTCTTCTATCCCATCCGCGGCCCTAGCCCTTACAGGCTCCTTGTTAATAAAACTTATAATATCATACCAGCCTATATTTTCAGGCATATCATTTTTATTTAATGGAGAGTATTCATAATCGATATAATAAGTAGTTGTATAATTTTTAAGATTATTTGCTTGAGCTTGCGCCTGCTCTTTTTCTCCTGTTGCCCACTTAATAAAACCTTCCTGTAAGTTTACATAAGTACCATCAGGATTTCGTTCGACTATAAACTCTTGAGCAATCGAAGAATGAACAGGAATATTTATTTTTTCATAAGATATTTTTTCAGGAATTGCATTTTGAAGAATTTTCTTCCGTTTTAAATAAACTTGAAAATCTATCTTATGGGCTTCCTTTTCAAGTTCATCCAGCTTCTCATAAATATTACCTTTTGTATAGTTTACTATATGCATCCACGAAGATGAGTCTATCTTTACATAATTGGGATTTTTACGGATAAAATCAATATCTTCTTTAGTCATTGCCGATTCATTGATTTTTCCTTCATAATCGGTAAGTTTCCAGATAGGCAGTTCTCTTTTATCTATTTCTTTTCCATATTTTAAACCAAATTCATCGGCAGATAGTAAGGAAGATTGAGATACATTATTTTCAACTTCTTCAACTTCTTCAACTTCATTATTCTTTTCTTTTTTTATTGGATTTTCGTTTTTTTCTTTAGCTTTAGAAACATTAATATTTTCTATTGCGGTAAAAGAAATGTTTTTAGGTACAATAAGATTAAGAGCTTCTTGTGTAGAATATTCGTTAAAGGGAATTATCCTTTTTTCCGGTTTTCCGAATCGGTCCGATACTTCCTTTTCTTCTCCTAAAACATGATCAGGATTTAAGGAAAAGAAGGTATCGCTGCAAAAGTCCTTTATATTCCCCTGTCCCTTTTTGATGATTACAATATCGGTACCTACATCCGTAGTATTAAAAACTCCTGAAGGAAGCCTCCAAGCATCTATCAATTCGCCTTTTGAAGCGATAAGACGCTTTCCTTCGTTTTCTCCGTTACTTAAAAAAGAAGATGGAAGAACAAAGGCTAAAACACCGTTTTCTTTTAAGGTATCAAGACCTCTTTCTATAAAATACTGCTCATATCTTGAGTGTTTTTTTCCTTCACCTTTTCCCTTATAAACACCAGTATAGTCTCCGTAAGGAGGATTACCAATAACAAGATCGTATTTTTTACCTTCATAATTTTCTTTATGGATAACTCCGTCTTTAAAAAAGAGCTCCTGAAAGGCTTGATTTTTAACTTCTGCATTAGGATGCAATATAGAAGCAATACGTGATGAGGTTTTATCAAGCTCGATTAAGGTACATTCATTTTTATCTCTTCCGTGAATAAAGCGGCCGGTGCCTCCGGATGGTTCCAATACTGTTTTTGCATTTGGAGCATAACTATCTACAAGTTCCCATACCTTATTTACGACAGAATTGGGAGTGTAAAACTCATAAAGCACTCCTGATGTACTTCTATTTTCTTCTCCTGTTCCTCCTCCGCCTTCATATTGTGATAGGAGCTTTTTATCTTCCTGTGTAAACTCATGATCCTCTTTAGAATTAAGAAGATTAAGGCAAATTTCACGGATTGATTTTACTTCTTTTAAAGTTTTTTTATCATCATCTATAAGTCCATTTCGAGGTTGATTAGGCTGAACTTGATATTCTGTTTCGTTATTTCCCTGCCCATTTTGCGGTTCATGGCTATTGCCCACTTGACTGCGTTCTGTTTGCCCATCTTGCAAACTTTCGGGAATTTCGCCTCTTGAAGACTCATTGCCGCTTCTTCCAATAGCTTCTGTTCTTCCCTGCTTAAGTCCGCTATCATCCAAGCCGGTATTTCTTCCCTCGTCCTTATTCCGTTCTCCTCCGTTTCCCGTATTACGGTTCCCTTCTCTGTCTTGTACTCCCTGATTATTTTTTCCATTTTGCTTCTCCTTATTTTGTTCAGTTTCATTATAATCTTTTTCATTTTGATTGTTTTTTTCTGCTATAATTTTATTATATTCTTTTAATTGATTTTCAAAAGTAGAAATAACATCATCCATTTTGATGATTCGTATTTTGTTTAATATAATACGATCTTGTAAATTTTTAATATTTTCATTATTTATAGTATCTCTTACTTTTTTTATCTCATCACCGTAATGTTCCCATAGCTGTCCTGTTTGAATACTTTTTTGTGCAGCCTCAATCCATTTAGGAAGTTTTTCTTTTAAATTTTGAGAGGCTTTAATTCTATGTTCAAGTATTCTTACTGTTATAGAATTCCCTTTGATAATCTCTTCTGTTTTTTGTATTTGTTCCTCTGTATATTTTCCGGATTTTGCAATTTCATTAAGGAATTCTTCGGGAGTGCGGGAGGTGTTATATGGTAAATGGTCAATTTGAAGGGGTGTATTTTTAAACACAGTCTTCCATTCGTTTTCTTCTTTTAAGTAATCATCTGTATTGATCGGAAACCAATAATCGGCATCCTTAATAAGCTCTTCATGTTGTTTTTCTACCTGTTTAACCAAAGTATCATATTCTTCTTGTAAAGGTTTTTCTTTATACCATTTATCAAAGACACGCATTGCATCGTTTAAACCATTTTCGGTATTAAGCCTCTGCCAGCAAAAATTACGAGGCGACCACCTCCAACCGTGTGATTTTAAATCGTTCCTAATTTCTTCATTCGGTGCACCCGGAAAAAAGATTTGAACCCGTTCCATTTCGGTATTGTTTAAAATTTTTATTTTATCGGTTTGTACAAGAATACCGGTGTTTTGCTTATTCTCCGTATTTACAGAAAGCTTATCATTATTTTGAGCTTGAATAGGCTTTTCTTGCGCTTTCTGTTCTTTCTTTTTTTCAGGATCATTTAAAAAGTCAAATTCAAATTGTCCGCCTGAATAATAAGCTTGTTTTTGATATAAAATGTTAAAATCGGGATTTTTTTCCTTGACAGCTTTATGATATTCTGCTATATTATTATATAGAAGCTGAGATTTGTAATTGCGTGGGTATTGTACCTGCGGGGGGACAATATCTTGGCTTTTTTTGTTTAAGTATAAAATTCTATTTTCTTTAAAAGCATTTTGTACAAACTTATTAAAATTATTTCTACCGTAGATACTTTTCGCGAGATTTATATCTATTTCAATATCATTAAAGTTACCTTTTTTGTTGGGAGAAAAAGGAACAATGATTTGCCTGCCTTTTCTATCTTTTAATTCGATGACTGCAATTATATCTTCTTTCTTACTTTCTTTTTGAGATTGCATAATTATCAAAGGTTTTTTGATGGCTTCGGGTATTTGTTTAATCATTTCAGCTGGAATACCGTGATAGTTTATATTTGGATCATTCCCTCTTTTCATCATAGCCGTTTTTAAGTGAAATGCAGTAGCCATCACAGGCAGCCGCTCAAAACCCAATTCCTGATAGATCGGCGGAGTCATTCCAAGGTATACATGAGAAGAGGAAAATTTTGATGTTTCATCTTTAAAATTTGCAATCTTATCAATAGTTTTATCAAATTCCTCTTGATTAAACTGGAATCGGCCGTGTGTGAACATTTGATCATATACTTTAATGATTTCAGGATTAAGCTCTATTATACGGTCAAGGCCGTTATAGACTCTCTGCATATAAAGGCTTCCTTTTTCAAAAACCTTTTCAAGTTCTTCATTTTCGGTTAAACGAAGCCTTATATATTCTTCAAAGCCTACGGCAAAGGATTCTTCTTGAATTTCAGACCAATTACCGTTTTCTACTTTAAAAGCCCTTTCTGCTATTTCTTTTAATTCTCCCGATAACTGCCGCCTAAATCCGTGGGCTACTTCATGTGTAAAGGTAGAAAAGTCTGCATTTTTGCCTGTTTTAATGATAGAAGAAGCCTCTTCCCCTATAAATCTGATATACCCCTTATACTCATCATTTAAAGAATTATCCTTCTCGGAAAAACCGTTAGGATGGTAGGTTCTCATATATTCAGGTAAAGACAGTTCAAGAGATAAGGCTCTTTCCTTTATTAAAAGCAAGGCAGTCTCAGCCCCTTCATTGTCAAGATTAAAGTTTTCTTTTATTTCGTCCAAAAGAGTTGAATAAAAATTATCATTTTCCCTATCGTATTTTCCCATACTAATACCTCATCTTTATAGTGTTTTTGCAAAAAAGGAGAATTGTTTTTGCATATATATCTTACTTGAATTATATCATATTGTCAATATTGACAATATGATATAATTCAATATAAACTACCCCAACCATAGAAGGTTTTATATATTGCATAACAAGGGTGTAGGAGATAAAGTCCGGCTTCTTTGTACCGATAAGACTGCTTCGATTATATTAGATGTCAAAATAGAAAAAAACTCAAATAATACAATTTTTATATATAAATTTTCTGTTTTACTTGGTTAAGGAAGTCTAAATGCTAATCCTTCAAAACAAATATATAAGAAAAAATAACATTAAATCAATGACCTCTGATCTTAAAATATTTGATCAGATGTCATATTATTAAATATTAAAAATTACTTTACAGGAATTTTAATTTTTTTGTTGTATTACCATGTACATATTCTATTTCAATCATTCCATCAATTTTGCTGCTTTTTCAATGTTAATAAGCATTTCTGCGGTTGCCTGAACAACATTTGATTTTGTTGCAACAAGCTTTGCCTTAATCTTGGTGTTCCCTGGAGCAAGAGCTGTAAGTTGCGCCGTGGTATTTGTTCCTTCAATCGTACAGAGATTGGTATTTAAAGATTCGTATTCCACATGGCAGGGAATGGAAGTAACCGGCACTCTCATTGAAACATAGCCTGTATCTCCTTCGGTTAATTTATAATACTTTATTCCGAATTCGAATTGGGTATATTCTGAAACCTCTACAATAATTTGCTGCTCAAAAGCTGCTTTAGGGTGCGTTACATAGATTGTAGTTTGACCTTGACCAATAGGCTTAATACTTGCGACATTTGCAGAAAAATTAAGCTCAACAACATCGTAAGTATCTGCGTAAAAATTAAAAGAATACTTATCTTCAGTTTCTCCGTTTACTAAAGAAGCTGTAATAGCCATCTCCCCCTGATTAGGCTTCATCAAAATAATATTTTCAGGCACGCTTATATAGCATTTATTCGGCTTTACTTCATTGTCAAGATTAAAATTTTCTTTGGTTTCATCGAGCAGATTTGAATAAAAACTATAATTTTCCCTACCGTATTTTCCCATAACAGAACCTCATCTTTATAGTGTTTTTGCAAAAAAAGAGGAATTGTTTTTGCACATAGGTATCTTACCTTAATTTTATTATATTGTCAATATTTACATTGTTTTTGCATTATATATCTTATCCGAATTATATCATATTATCAATATTGACAATATGATATAATAAATGATACAATATAAATCATGAAAGTTTTTATTCCGGTTAAAGAGAGAGACGGATTTTCAGTTTTTGCAGAAGGGGCTTTGATTGATATGGAAAACACAAGCCGGGGAGACTTATATTTAAGCTTTTCTGACTCTGCCATTTTAGTCTTATATTACACATATCCCAACCATCGAAGGCTTTATATTTTACATACCAAGGGCGTGGGCGATAAAATTCAACTTCCTTGTACAGATACGCCGGCCTGCATAATTTTTCGAGGTATGGGAAAGGTTTTTGATGTTACAAAAAATGCTTTTTATTATTTGAGAAAAACTACAAATGAAGATTATTTATTTTTTCCGAAAGAATTTTATTATGAAATGGGAATTTTAGCCGATTCAAAAAAGCTAAATCGATTTAAATTAAACTTATTGATGAAAAAATATGGATTATTGTAGGAGTAAAAGATGTTGACTATTACAAAAGAAATATTGGAATATATAGAGATAAAAGCGGTATATATAAGCATAACGACTGACAAAAAAGTAGTTTGTTTACCTGTACAATTTTATGATGATTGTTGGAGAATATATATAGGGCTTGATAATAATTTTACAAGTAAATCGGCGTATCTTGAAATATTAAAAACAGATAATGAATTTATAAAAGTACCATGCAAAATAAAAAAAATTGATCAAAAATATAAGCAATATATAATCTTTTTTATAAAACCTTTACCTTTAAGTATCTCATATAAAATTAATGTACTAAAGGAAAAGTACGGTTCTGCAGAAAAACGGCAAGGTCTACGGTTAAAAGTAAGCAGGGAAAATTATAGACTTTTCGGATTGGATAATATAAAACAGAAGGTTGTTATATCTGGATTTGAATATGATTGTATAATTGAAGATGTATCAATGCACGGTATAAGAATAAGTTTTTATTATCCGAAATTTCAAACCGGAGAAGTTGAAAGTTTAACTCTTATATCATCCGTTTTAGGAATAAAACTTATGTTTATCAATCCTGTACTTTGTCTTTTTTTAATTACGGAGCCTATAAGAGTTCATTCTGCCGATAAAGAAACCGGAAAACTTATAATCGGCTGCAAAATAAAAGAGCCGGTAAACATAGGGTTCATAAATAAAGTATCGGAATTTGAGAAAAAAATGGAGAAAGGGTATGTTTTTCAACAGGAACGACAGTGAAGATAACAGAATAATCATATCTTTCATGGATTCAAGCTCAAGCCGCTCACGTCGAAAAACCGGCAGTATTATAGGCCCTGCTTTCAAGATTATAAAAATTGTACTATTATTTTTAGCCTGTTTATTTTTATATCATAGATTACCTTATTTTATATCAAGCATTACATACACTTTAAAGAGATTTTTAAGTTTTTAAATTATGGGCGTAACCATGAACTGTAAGGTTTTACAATAAGCCTAGCATTATTATATGCCATCTGTATTGTTAAACATGTATTTGCTCTATATACTTCCCCCATTCTATCAAGAACAAGGGCTAAATCCGCATTGGGGGAGCCCGGAGTTAAGCATAACGGAAGTAACAGCTGAATTTTTCCATCATAATATTGCGGAATTGCTATAGTATAGTTTGTTATAATTCTTTTTTTTACTTCTTCAACAGCACCTTCAAGTTGTCGTCTTCTTAAATCAATATTATCCAAATATTTAGGGAATCTATCAGAATTATCGTCAATTATATGATCTATGTCAGCTATAATGGGAATTTTAGTATCAAAAATAAGATTTTTTGGGTCGCTAAAATAGTTTGCAGCTTCCGGTAAATTATTAGCAAAAACTCCTAATAAAGAATAATCACTTTGCTTATTGAAGCTCTTAAAGAAAAGTTGATTGAGTTTATCTTCACGGGGATATTTATTTTTTTCAAATACAGCAAAAATTCTTTCATAATTTGATGTTACAAGACCTGTATTAAAACATGCAAATTGGTTAAATCAAATAACTCAAACATATTTTTACTCCAAAAAAAAAGCCAGCCTAAAAGGCTGGCTTATATTATGAAATCATATTATTTATGATGTATCCAAGCCTACATCAAAGCTATAAATAAAAAAAAATACTTAACAAAAATATATTGTAATTGAAGTTTACCGATTTTTTGCTTATGTGTCAATACTTTTTTTTACAAATTTTTAATAAAATTTCACTTTTTTCGACAAAAACACGATATTTTTACCACAGAAGCATAAAAAGCCGATAAAAGTTATTGACAAAAATGCTCTACTGTGGTATATTATATCTATGATTGACGGATATTATACGACAGAAGAAGTTTGTAACAGGAAAAATCCGCCTGAAAACAGGCGTAATGTTACAAATTGGGCTGAAAAGAACGGAGTAAAATATATTGGAGATGGAAGAAGAAAAATCTACCTTTATACAGAATCCGATATTGAAAAATTCTTTAATCGCCGTGGTAAAGGAAGGCCTAGAAAAGATGGCAAATGAGTATTACATAGAAAAGCTTATAAAAATAGTACCGTCGGAAGGTTTAGAAAACATCTCTTATGCACAGCAAATTATGATTGATAGAATAAAGGCGAGAACCTTACGTTCTTTCTGTATAGAGCATAATATTCCGAATAGCGATGTTTACCGAATGGCAACCGGAGAAAGAGCCCCCGGATATTATATAATCCTTGCACTTTGTGAGGTAATGCACCCTATATTATGGTTTACAAGCATCGATGAGGCAAAACCTAAGACAAAGAAAATAAAGACAATAACGATTGAAAAGGCAGAACTAAAAAACACACTCGGCTTTAAGAAGCTTGAAAAATTGAGTAAAGATGAGTTTTTAGACTTAAAAATTGACAAACAAGCCATATATAAACTAAAAACAGGTAAGACAAAAATTTTAACATTTAAAAGGATGATAGAATTTTCACCAAAAATCAATCCAACTGACTGGTTTATTTTTGAGGATTAAAGTATAATATCATAAGAGGAGAAAAAAATGAGTGATGATGCGTTTGAAGAGGCCAAACGGCAACAAGAATATAATAGGTTGGAAGAAGAAAAGAAAAAGAAAGAAGCGGAAAGAAAGAAGCTTTTTAAGAGAATTTTTGTATCGAAAAAAGAAAATGAAAAACGAATCTCGTTTGGTGGTTTTTTAGGAATTATATGGATTATTGCAATCATAGTTTTAAAAATAAACGACAATTGGTTTGGTGATGTTCTTTTAATTGGATTTATAGTATGTCTTGCCATCGCACTAATAATTGAAATTATTAAAAAGGGCATAACTGCAATACCCTATATATTAGGCATGTTTTTAGGGCTTATAGGATATGCAATTATTAGTCTTGTGAAGTTTATAATTGGATTATTTAAGAAAAAGAATAAAAATATTGAGAATAAAAATATTGAACAAGGAGAATAAAGAATGAAAAAGGTAATTTTATTATTATTGGCTGTACTTTTGATAAGTACTGTATTTGTGGGCTGTGATAAAAATCTGGCATCAGCTTTGGCATCAAAAGCGAAGCATATTTCTCTTGATCCCGATATAATAAACGTAAAAGTCGGAGAGACTGTAGAAGTTAAGGCTAAAATAACAGATGGGAATGATCAACCCGTAACAGTGGATAACTCTAAATTTGAATGGTCAATTGTAACAGGTGCCGATGCTATTGATATTGTACCCAATGGAAATACCGTAAAAATTACGGCAAAAAAGACATTTATCGGAAATGCTATGATTAAAATAAATCATCCCGAAGCCCTTTCATATATACAAAGAGTAGTACATATTACAAAAGAAGAAAATTCAGGTACTATTCCGGAAGAAGAAAAAGGTGATATTTTTTTCGTAATAGTGGGAGATGATACTTTTGAAGCAAGTCCTTTTTGGTATTCAATAAACAACGGCGATAGTCTTGACTTACGGGTTGAAATAAAAAAAACAAAAACATCTCCTTCCTTAGAAGTAGATAATTCTAAATTTGAGTGGACTATAATTGAAGGAAAAGATTTTATTAAAATCGAACCTAATAAAAATTACATAAAAATTACGGCAATTGGCAGAGACGGTAGTACTTCGCCTATTATCAAAGTAACTCATCCTTATGCAAAACAAGAAGGACGAGTTGAAATCGGAATTGCCCCTTAATAAAATTTTTTAATCATAAAAAAATGCTGCCTTTAAGGGGCAGCATTTTTATTTAAAGAACTTAATTTTCAGTACAATTAATATTACATTTTCTTACCTCGACTTTTACAGGTATCTTTTTTGTATACTGTCTATTATTATGTAAGTAATTTACAATAATAAACCCTGCCTGTACATCATCTGTTATCACTTTATCAGGAGTAATCACTTCTTTATTATACTCCTCACCTCCGTTGAGAGTACAAAGCTGACAAAAATCGTCATTTTGTGGTAAAAAATACTGTGGATATTCTTTTTTCTTGTTTTTATCGATATATACAGGCTTATCCAGTTTTTCATAACGAACTTTATCTGATACGATATTTTCTTGAGAAGCAGCTTGCGTAATAGTTTCAGGGAGAGATGTTTCATAACTACTTTCATCCCATACATATGCTTTAAATTCAGCTTCATGCTCTGTTCCGTTTTGGTCTGTATAATAATATGTTTCTTGATGCAAATGTAATTTAGGTTTTCTTTTAACAACAGTAAAAGATGAATGAGATTGGAACAAAGAATAAATATTGCCATTTTTAACAAAAAAACCTTTAAATTTCAGAATATATGAAGAATAGTCTTTATAATAAGTTGCAGCAATATAATCAACATAAGGATTCCCAGTTTCATCTTTATGTCTCAATACAGGCGCCCGCTCTGTTGTTTGTACTGTTTGTGCAGGTATAACCGTATTTAAGTCCTTATAATCATTCAAGTCAACATTTATAAAGTATTTATCCCCATTTTTTATCCAGTTAAAATACGACTTTCTGCCTTCATAAAGAAGGTATGGCTTATGAGTAATTTTATAAACCTTTACCGTATTATCATGGGTGTGCTTTAAATTAAATTTATTGTAATCTTCATTGGGTTTGAATACAATTTTTTGAGCTTCGCCATTAGGAGTCTTTTCAAAAGATACGGTTGAGATACTTACATCAGCATTTTCCTTATCGAAATCGAATTTAATATCAATGTCTTCTCCGTCCCCTAATACGATTAAGTTATCATTTATTTTACTAAAAATACCTTTTTGACTTATAATTTTTGGTAAAATATTTACTTGCTTGTATAATAGCTCAAGGTTACAAGTTCTTGTTCCAATCAACTTATCTCCATCTCTCGGATTTTTTGCAGTAATAGATAAGTTACCTTCACCTTCTTTAATGGGAGTGATAGTAATCTTTTTTTGAAGTTCATCAACTGTCCATTTTATAAAGTCGGTATTATTGTTTAATAAAACAACTTCTATGTTTGCATCTTCAGGCGTTACTTGATAATTTATAACAAACTCACCCTTAGGCTCTGCTTTTATAATCGACTTATCTATCGAGAATTTGTAATTCCAAGAACATTTTACTGCGAGAGTTGCTCTATTTCCGTATTGAGTTACAGCTGTAAGTCTTCCATAACCTTCGATTTTGCCTGTAATTGTAACCGTCTTTGTATGTTCATCGACGGAATAATCAAAATATTTATCGGAATCTGTAGTCCAAGTAATACCGGCATCTTCAGGAGCAACAGTATATTTAACGGTTTTAGTTTGTCCCGGTTCTACAAATATTTCCTGACTTGCAAAACTTATATTCCTTGAAGCTTCAACTATAATTTCGCATTCGGCAGCTTTACCGTTAGGAAGACGAGCGTGAAGAACCGTTTTACCTACATTTCTTGCAAAAACCGCAACGGTTTCACCTTTTCCTAAAACATCAGCTATTACGTTTCCGTTTTGCTTTTCGATAGACCATTCTATAGTTTTATAATCTTCGGGCTTTGCATTAGTTAATTTTGCCTTAACTTCAGTTCTGCCTCCTGTTTCAAGACGTATATAGGTTTTATTTAAAGAAATATCGACATCATCGGTTCCGGGAACAATTATTTTTATTATCAAATCTGTATTGCATTTATCGTGAGAGATTGTAACGGTACATTCACCGGCTTTTAAAGCTTGGAGCATACATTGCGGGCCTGCAGCAATACCTGTTGTAGAAGCTCCGACCAGCTTAATAACTGACGGATCGCTTGACTTCCATTTTAGATTTTGCTGATCGACCGTACCTATTCCTTGACCTGTGATATTAGCGGTTATCGTAGTCGTAGTTCCTTTTTCAATCGAATAAACGGTTTTTGTTGTAGTGATATAAATTAAGTCTTCCGTCGATTCTTCAATATTTATAAGCATTTCCGCTGTTGCTTGAACAATATTCGTTTTTGTAGCGACAAGCTTTGCCTTTACTTTAGTATTTCCCGGAGCAAGGCCTGTAATCTGTGCAGTTTTATTGGTTCCTTCAATCATGCAAATATTTGTATTTAAGGATTCATATTCTACATGGCATGGAACGGAAGTAACAGGAACACGCATAGAAACATATCCCGTTTTTCCTTTTGTAAGCTTATAATACTCCATACCGAATTCGAATTGGGTATATTCAGAAACCTTTACAATGATTTGCTGTTCATAAGCGGCTTTCGGGTGTGTTACATGGATTGTTGTTTGTCCTTGACCTATAGGCCTTATGCTTGCAACATTAGCAGAGTAATTAAGCTCAATAACATCATAAGTATCGGCATAAAAGTTAAAAGCATATTTATCTTCAATATCACCGTTGACCAAAGAAGCTGTAATAGCCATTTCACTTTGATTAGGTTTCATTGAAATAATATTTTCAGGAACACTTATAAAATACTTATTGGGCTTTGCCTCATCACAAATTAGTAATACATAGCAGCGATGTTCTGATTTTGGATGACTTATAATAAGACGAGTAGTACCTGCCTTAATTGCTCTCATTTTGCAAGAAGAACCTTGTCCGAACATCTGTACTATGCTTGAATCTTCTATCTGCCAGCTAAAATTTTGCTGATCAAATTCGGAACCGCCTTCAAGAGTTGCAGCAAATGTAGTCCAAGGAGATGAACCTTCTTGAGCTTTTAAAGTTAGAATATTAGTTGCAGTGCTTATGAAAGGATTTAAAACGGCAGATGAAGAGTCAACACAAATAACAATAAGTTCAAGAGGATATGTACATTTAGTGTTTGAAACCTTAATTCTTGCAGTTCCTACTTCATTTCCGTGAATAATAGCATTAGCCCCAACTCCTTGAGCTGTTGCTATCTCAGGATTTTTTGATTCCCATGAATAACCATCAATTATAACATCGGGAGAGTTCATAACTGCAACGGAAATATTTTTGGATTGACCTTTTGTAACAGTAATAACGTTATTTGCCGTAGTTAGATAAGAAAATCCTTCCAACTCCTCTTTACTGTTTCCGACTACAACCAAAACCGACTTAGTAAAATTGCTTTTAGGATGAGAGACGGTAATTAGGGCTTGACCTGCCTTAATAGGCTTAACAAGACAAGAGTCATCACTTTGGGATATGGAAGCAATATCCGGCTTATCGATTTCAAATTTAAACTTTTCATTTGTAAAATCCGAATAATTTACCAGTCTTGCCGTAATTTTTTTTGCCGGTTCATCTTTAATTGCAAGAATAGTATCTATATCTGTTGAAATATAGATAGTTTTATCGTTGTTATTAAAAATGTATTCTTTTCCTACCTTAACATGAATAGTAAGTTTATTTTGGCACTCAGGATGAGAAACGAAAACTTTTGTTTCTCCTTCCTTTAGAGCCGTAAAAACGGCCGAGCTGCCTTGTGAGTTAATAGAAACAATACCATTTTTCTCCGGAGTCCAAGAAATTCCTGATAATTTATCGGAAGATAAACCTATGGCAGACACCTCGACATTAGCCGATTCATTTTTTTCTTTTAATGAAACAACATTTTGAAATGTAGTCAAATAAGCTTCATCAGGTTCTGCTTCAATAATTGCATTTTTGGGTAAAACAGTAATATCAAAAGTGAGATTAGGAATATCAGGTAAATTTGATTTTAAAAGTATTTTTGCTTCACCTGATTTTAATCCGTTAACTTTTGTGAGTGTATAAAATGTTTTACCTGATTCATCAATATAAGGTTCACAATTTAAAATGTCCGGATTTAAAGAAGTCCATGTGAAATTTTTAATTTCTTCATCATTAAAACCTGTTTGTTCTGCCTGAATAATTAAAATATCGTCAACTTTCATCTTATAAGACTGTTTATAAGCATAAAGAGCCTTCATTTTATCAAGCTCTTCTTGAGTATCGGCAGTTAATACTACAATCTTTTTATCAACATCTGAGCGAGGATGAGAAACCGTAACATGAGATACATGGGAGCCTTGCCCGGTAGCCCTTATAACGGCTTTTTCTCCATTACCGGTAACGGTTATATGAGAACTTTCAGTATTCCAGATAATATTTGCATTATCGCTATCGGTTTTATTTTTACCGTGAAGATTTATATTAACTTCTTGTTCAGCTCCATTTAAAAGCCTTACAATAGGAATTCCTGTAAAATAAAAAGGCTCCTCTAATATGGCAGAAGAAGATAAAACTTTTACTAATACTTCAGTAGAATAAAGGATTTTAGGATGAGTAATCTCTATAACGGCCGTGCCTTCTGAAATAGGAGTAATATATCCTGTACCGTCTTCATATGAAGAAACAGCGGAACGGGTAAAAACTTCACCGTGTGTTGTTTCAAAATCAATAACTTTCTGCCCTGTGATTTTTGGAGTGTTTTTTATAGTCCATTTAAATTTCTTTTGATCACCGACCTCTCCTCCTACAAGAAGGATATTTAAAGGTATTGCTTCTGCCCCGACTTTAGTCCGTATATAGTTTTGAGAAGTAGTGATATAATGAGATGAATCTACGGCATCTGAGGTTTGATTTTTTACATTAACCATAATATCGCGAGAATATGCTGCCATAGGATGAGATACCGTTATTTTAACCATTCCATTCTTCTTTCCTGAAAGAAGAATTTCGTTTCCATAATGATTGCAAGTTATAACTTCATTATCCGGTATATCCCACTGAAATTCATTTACATCATAATTTTCAGAAGTTCCTTCAAGTTTTAAAGAAACTGTTTTAGTTTCATCCCCTGAAATTTCAACAAATGTATCGGAGGGGGTGATATAGACATTTTTTACAAGCTCTACAACTCTAGCTAAAATTTCTAATGGATATGGAGCTGCAGGATGAGAAATTTTAATCATTGCCGTTCCTGCATTTAAGGGAGTAATGACACATTTTTCTCTATTAAAATCTATTGAGCATACCTCTCCTTGATTCTGTATAAGTTCCCATTTAAATAAAGCAGGATTAAAATTGTTAGGAGGATTTTCCATAACAACCGTAATTTCTTTTTCGCCTTTAGTTTTTTGTAGCGTAATAACATTCTCATTTGTGCTTATATAGGTTGCATTTTGAGTATCAGGCAAATTATAAACCAGTATTGTATAAGGATATGCTGCTTTAGGATGAGTAATTGTAATCTTAGAGTTTCCTTCACTTTTTGCATTGATAAGACAGAACTGTCCGTTTGGAGCAATCTCTACAACTTCATTTTTTTCGTTTTTCCATGTAAATTTTTGACTGTCTTCTGCAGAACCTCCATAAAGAGATACTGCAACACGCTCTTGAGTACCCGGCCTTAACTGAATTATATTGCTTGTAGAATAAATATAAGGCTCTTTTTCGTAATTTTCATCGTAGCCTGAAACATTAATTATACATGTTGTTCTAATTCTGCCGTTTATGGCCGACAAAGTAGTTTTGCCTTTTTTTAATCCTTCTACAATAACACCTCTAGAATCGGTAATCAAATTGATTATAGCTGAGTTATATTCATATACTATATTTGCTTCATTTCTTTTACTTTCAGGTTTGGCTGTTAAAAGAATATGATCCATTCCGCCGATTTTAAGTTCTATAGAACTTTTACTCCAGCTTAACTGATCAAGCTGTACTGATGATGTTTCTTCTTCACCGTTTTTTTTACCGAGAAGACTTTGAATAGCCATTCTGCAGCTTGAAATATTTACAATAAATAATACTGTAAAAAACACGATTAGCTTAAAATTAATCTTTTTCATTTTAGACCTCCTTAATGTCTAATATATTTTTGTGTAACTTCCGGTATTTCGACAGGCGGAAGAAATAGGTTTGTATTGGTCAATATATTGATACCAATACCCGACTTTATAGTAATTGTAGGCTGGATATCCAAAGCTCTATCAATTATTTTATTGGTTATTTTTTTATAAGGGTCTTGTAATCTTTCCGTTATATTTTTTGCATAAGGATCGGTTTGAAATTCTTTTGCAGCAGCATTTAAATCCGTATCTGCAATTGAAATAGCCGACACCAAAAGCATACCCTTTAAAAAAGCCCATGGGTGATTATTAACTCGTCCTTTATAACCTGCAAAACCTTGATTATCGACGCCTCCCATATTCCCGAGTTGAATTGCAAAACCGTCCGGACGAATCATGTAGGTCCAAGCAACTTGAATTCTGTTTTGTGCATAAGAAATCGAAGAGTTATAATCTGCAAAAAGCAGGGTTCCTTGAGGAACAAGTAAAAATCGGCCGTCAAGAGAAGAGTAAATATTTTTTGTAACACGAGCGATAATATTACCGGGTAAGTCCGTATTTATACTCGTAACTAAAACCGCAGGAATAATAGTGCCCTGCCATAAAGATAATGAGTTTAAGAATTCGCCTTGTGAAGTTGAGCCTATATTTTTACTATAGAAATTTTCTTTTCCTGCATTGTTATTATTATTACCATATCCTTCTAAATATCCCCCTTGTATACCTTGGGAGGCGAGCATTTGTTTTATAAAATCCTCTTTGGAAGGTAAATTAAACTGTGAATACGGATTGTTGGAGCCTTGTTCCTGATTACCGTATGATTGATTTATCTGTCCCTCATACCCTTGGGTTTGCCTTCCGGTTGGAGTTAAACCTTTAATACCTTGAATTTGTTTTTGGATAGGATTATTTCTTGTATCAGGCCGTGAATAACCTTGAGCGCTACCGCCTCTTTGATTTTCTGAAACAGGAGCTTTACCTACCTCATTTATGTCAGGCATTTTTGAATTGGCACTGGCAATCAAAGCATCTTCATTACTTTCAAAAAATTTTGAAGGAGCATTTACATCAGGTGCCGTATCATTTGAAACGGCAGAATTATATGACGAAGCGGCCATAGCTTCAAAGTCAGGCATATAAGCCTCACCTGCCGATTTTATTTTTTCATCATCTTTTTTACTTTCTTTTTTACCAGTACTTAAAAAAGTAATCAGCATAAGAGCAAGAAACAAAGAAACGACAATGGTTAAAATAAGCTGTCTATTTAATTTTAAAGCACCTTTTTTCTTTTGTTTTATAACATCATCAGGACTTTTCTTGCTTTCTTCATTTTTAGTTTCTTCTGAAGGTATTTGTTGAGCTTCACTCTGCTTTTCATTATCTTTACTTTCTAAAATATCATCATTTGGGCCTGTATGCGTATCCTCACTGCTTAATATAGAATCAGGACTCGCCGAAGGCTCATTATCAATAGGAGAATAATCATTTTCTTCAATGTTTTCATTTTGACTTTGACTCATTAGATCCAAGTCAAAAATATTATTTTCATCGCTCATAATTTACCTCATTTCGTTACTTCAGACTTTGATTTCTTTTTTTCAATAATCACTTTTGACTTATTTAATTTCAAAGTAACCTTAGTAATTAAAGAGTCAACTATAAGAATGTTTTTTCTTACTCTGTAATTGATGATATTATTCTTCTGATCAAAAAGTGCTGGAAGCTCCGCATTTAAAACCTTCTCGTCAAGCTCTATATATGTTTTTCTTCCATCATCATAAACACGGGTAGGAAGCCATATAGGTTTTTTAAAAGGCGAGTATTTCATCTTATAATCGAAAGAAAGAAATTCGGGAGATATTCCTTCAAGTACGGTTTTTATTTTTGAGTCGGGATGAGCCATTTCACTTTTAATTGTGTAAGGCATTTGAATCGGATAATTCCACTTAACCATAGCCATATAATCATCTTTAAAGCTTTTTAAAAGAATATGATATATTCTTCTATTTGTTATGATAATCATAGTCGTGGTAAGTTTAGAATATGAAGGCTTTACAAAAAAGTGCTGCACATCAAGACCTTTATATTTAGAAACTCCGGCTCCAACCTGCCATACTTCCGGCTCCGATACAAAAGGAGTTTCCAAGATTTCTTCTCCGGGCTCAAGTTCGATGTCGGTTATACGATATGGAGCACAGTATATTTCGTACACAAAATTTTCATCAAAATCATAAAACATTTTTCCTGATGAATACCTTTCAGGTGTTTTTAAAGCCGATCTCATAGCTTCTTTTACGGTTTCTTGGCCGTCAAGTTTTTTTCGAGCTAATTCATTTGTCTTATCTTCAATAGGACGGTAAACAGGCTTTTCAATATAGACTATAGTTTTTTCTATATCTACCTGTTTTTGAAGAGCTTCCACCATCAAAGCTTCATCTTCTTTTTCAATCTTTTTTTCTTCTTCTTGTAAGGAAACAGCACCGTCTAAAGCTTCCGTTTTAAGCTCATTAAAAGGTTCCATATCCTTGGTTGTAGTACAACCTGAAAAACTTACGGCAATTAATAAAATTGCAACTACTCTAAAAATCTTTTTCATTTTATTTATCTCCTTGTGTTAAAGTATTTACTTTTGTAAAATCAAAATCGCTTATATAAATCCCTAGTGGGTTTTCTATCTTTTTGTCTTCAGGCGGCTCAAGTAATGCTATAGAAATAATACCTCGGTATCTGGTTCTATCCGTAACTACTCCTGTCATTGTTATTTTTGACTGAATATAGTCTACCTGATAACTTTGAGGAGATAACTGTAAAATGGATTCAAGCAAAATACTTTGCTTTATATCTCCGAATTTATCAAAAGGATTATCATTTTTTAAAATATTACTTAATTTTAAGCCTGCGTCTCCTGAAAGCATATTGTAACAATCGCGAATATTTTGCTTCATAACTTGAGCATCGCTTGTAATGGTATTCATATTTGTTACAAACCTTTTAATCTGATATTGAATTGCAATATCGGGAACCTTCATATTCGAGTATGAAAGTTTTGAAACATTTCCTACATACTTAGCTTCACCATACTCTGAAACCGTAATTACCATAGGGATAGTCTTAGGTAATTTAATTGCATAAAGCAATAAAAGAAGTGAAAGGAAAAGAAAAGATAAAGAGGCTACAGCGATTATCCTCCAAGTTCTATTTTCCTTGTTTTGTAAGCCAATAATCCTATCATACTCCTTAAATTGAGGATTGAGTTCTTTTGGTGGTTCTTCTTTATAATATGTCATCATATATTTTTTTATCTCCTATTTTTTAAAATTTTGCTTATTCTTTAGGCGTCGGAAGTTCCGGTTTTGGAGTAGGTAACCCCGGCTTAGGAGGCGGTAATCCGGGCCTTTCAAAACCCGGGGACGGATCGACATTTTTATTATCAGGAACTATACCCCTTCCTATAGATTCTCCTGCCTTACCCATACTTGATATGTATTCATTTAATGTCTGACTTGTTCCGTCTGCATTTTTTGCCTGAACAAATGAAGTATGAGGAACTTTTCCTTCATGACCGTCAAAGCGGTTATTAAATGTTGAACCTCTATAGCTACCACCGTTTCTGTTATCTTTGGTAGCTGAAGCATGAGAAAGATTATGTAAAAAGTTTTTACCTGCATTTTTCATGTGTCCGCCTATGGCGGCTCCCATTGCTTTTCTTCCATAGGTACCTTGTTCTTGTAAGGAATAACCTTTTTCTGAAGCTTCCATCCGTGCAGCAGCTCCTGCACTTCTAGCTTCCTTTATCATACCTGCACCGGTACCTATCATATTTGCCCCTTTCCCTATAGCTCCTCCTACAGCACTGGCGGTTTTTTGTACTCCCTGTTTTATACGTCCAGGAGCTGAAGCTATGGCAGCGGCACCTCCTGCAACAGTCGCACCTGCAGCAACTAATTCTCCCATAGATAGTTGAGGTTCTCCTGTTAAAATTGTCCTTGCAATTTGAGGCCCGTTTTGTGTAACGACAAATGAAAGGATTATAGTAAACATAATATAAGCAAAGACACCTAAATCTACGGCAGAATCTTCTCCCATTTGTCCTGCAGCAAGGTAAATATATTGATACATGGCAAACCACATACAAATTGTTAAAATTAATAGTTTTATTGCCTGTCCCCAAAAGGAAGGTAATATTTTTTTTGCAATAGCTTTTGTTTCATTTGCCAAAATAAAAGGGATAAAAGCAATACAAATACTTGTTACGATTGCATATTCAAAAATAGCCATACAATACTGCATTAGAACAAAAATTGCAGCAAAAACTATTGCGATGCCGCATATAAAGGTTAAGATAATATTTCCATAATCAGAAAAACTCATAGCACTAAGAACTACTATGGCACGCGGTGGTTTAATTGGATTCCATGATTGATCGGCTTCATCTTGAGCTTTTCCAATCTTAACTGTTAAATAGTTAAATTCTCTTTGCATAAGTAATTTTGCAAGTAAAATAGAAACTTTAAAAAAAGAAGCGGGGCTTATAAAATTTGAGCCGCCTCCTTTTGTATCGTGAATCATAACATCGAGAAAATATGTATCTATTAGATTTCCGTTTTTGTCCTTAATTTTTGTAGGAGATAAAACAGCTTTTAAAGCATCTATATTAGCTTGAGCCGCAGCAATATTTTGCTCGGTTGTTCTATACAAATTTACGCTATTCATATATTCTTCAGGCCCGTTTTTATCTACAACACCATCAGCAAAAGGAGAGTTTTTCTTTTCGGATCTTCCTGAACCCAAACCTTTTTGAGTTATATTAAGTTTTCTTTGAGCTATGTAGCTTTGAGCCTGTTCAGGACTCATATTTTCGATAGTTTTTGCAACCTTTAAATCATGTTCACATTGTTCCATTAAGGCGACTAAGTTTTGTTGAACCACAGCTTTACCGCCTCCGGCCTCAGAACCCCATATAGTTGCAGTTTTTGCAATAGTTCCTACTGCAATATTATAAAGACCTATGGCACCCAAAAAAAGCATAAAATTTAAAATTGTTGAAATAGCCATTTTTCTAACTGCAATAGCTCCAAACCAGAGTTTAATACAGTTGATTACTATACCGACCAAAGCAACAATAACGGCAAGTTTATTTGCTATATTTAAAAAGTAAAAGAATACTCCTGAAAAATAATCCATTCCGTCGAGTAATGCATTATCTACCCATGTATAACTTGTAAATCCGCCCATATTTTTACCTTTTATTTATTATGTTTGTTTTTTCTCAACGAATTACCGCCTAAAAACATTGAAGAAACACCGACTCGCGACTCTTTTGCACTTTGAATCATAAACCGTTGAGCTTCTTCCGCTTCTTTTTGTTTTTCCTGTTTTTGAATATTCCAAGCAATCATCTCTCCTACTTCCAAAAGGTTAGTTCTTAATAGGTTTATGTTTTCATTTATCATTTTTTCATGCATTAAAACGGCCTGAGTTACTTGTTGAGGAGTTGCATCTTTTCCCAAAGCGGCCGTAAAAATGGGACCGTACATCATCTCTTGAGCCTTTACCCATTTTTCAGAGCCTATTTCAGAGTTCGCAGCTATTACTCGTCCTATCTGGCTTTTAACCTGTGCTTCTGCTTGTTTTACCATCATATAATTTGCAGGCCTTAATCCATATCTATTAAAAATAGCCATATATTCGGCATCAGTTAATCCTTCTTCAAAGGCTTTTTTTATTTTTTCCATCTTCTCTTCTTTTCCCCATTTATATGCTGTTTCAGCAAAACCTGCTATTGTTTTTCCTTTTTCACCGGCTCCTACCAAGTCAGCTATTGAAAAATTTTGCCCTCCGATGGATATATTTTGAGCTGTTAAGCTATTCTGCAGATTTCGAATATTCGATAATTGTCTATCAATGGATCGGGTAAAATCCGAAATTTCATTTCTAAAATCAAAGTCTCCATCCCATTTAATTTCATCAAACTCCCACCCCTTTACAGTTTGTACGGCATGTTGCATTCTTTCATACTGCAATTTTAATTGTTCAACATTAGTTTTAATCTGATCATAAATGGCATATAAATTATCTATTGCTACAAGCCAATTTTTTGGATCAAAAACAAGATTAGGGCCAACAGTAAAAGCATTTACAGACAAAATTGAAAAAATTAAAAAAATAGCAATAATTTTTTTCATAAAAAACTCCTTATTTATTTTATAAATGTTTATTTATAAACTTTTCATAGTTTATGTTATTATGTTCTAAAATCTCTTTTACAAGAGGTTTCCCGCAATTTTTACCGTACTTTTGTTCAAGTAAATCTAGAAATTCATGATTTGAAGTAAGAATAGATAACTGTGTTTTATCCAAGTCCAATTGAAACATTCTTGCCCCTAAAGGACTTTTATAAAAATAGTCATGTTTCATCCTTGCATGTCTTATTGCAGCAATTTCAGGATCACTTAAGCCGAAGTATCTATAGCCTTCTTTTTGGCCTGCCGTTAAAGCCGTTTCATCGGCTAAATATATTTTGGTTAAGCATTGCTGAATAAGAATTTCAGCAATTTCGGTTTTTCTTGCACTTGCAATATTTTGAGTTGCAAAAAGGCACCACACGTTTTTCTTTCTTAATCTCATTAGCCAATTACCGATTTGATTCACAAAGATTGGATTTTTTAAGAACACATGGAACTCATCCATAACTAAAAGAGTAATTTCATCTTTTTTACCTTCCCATACTTTTTCAACATACTTAAATAAAAACATAAGAGCAGGTGTTATTGCCTGATCGTTTAATTTCATTAAAGAGCCCATTTCAATCATAGTCCATTTTGAAAGAGGCATTGAAGTTGAATCTGCATCAAAAATGTTTCCGTACTGGCCGCCTAAAACATAAGGGCTTATTCCGACTCGTATATCATTGGTTTCTGTTTCAGGATTAACGTAATTTACATATTGGTTAAAACTTGTTAAAGTTCTTTCATGAACACTTAAAGATTTCATAAGTTTTAAAGCTTCATTTATTGAAAGTTTCATTTCAGGAGTTACTGTTATATTTTGTACTGTTAAAAGACATTCAATAAATTCTGCTGCCCATAGTATATCTATATTTGTTTCCAGCTCAGCTAAAGGTTGGAATGCAATATTGTTTTCACCTCCCGGTTCAACATAAATACCTCCTGCAGCCATTGTAAGGCCTCGTGCTGACTTATCTACATCGAATATTATTACATTGCTTTTAGGATACTTTAACATTTGAATTTCAAGTAAGTTCATTAAAGTTGATTTTCCGGCTCCTGTAGGACCTAACACAATAGTGTGCCCTACATCATTTACATTCAAATTTAAGAAAAAAGGTGTCCCATATCTTGTAGAACATGTTAGAAGAGGAACATTGACTCCTGTAACCTCTTTTGTGTGATTATTATTTATCATCCCTTCCCATATTGAAGATAGTGGAATAATATGAGATACATTGCCGGTAGATACAAAAAAAGTTCTTGTATTTGCTGCCAAGTTTCCCGGCTGCATTGAAAGATAAGCCTTTAACGAATTTTGAGTTTCTATTTTAGAAGCAAAACCGCAAGAAGATATAATACTTTCAAGATAGCGAGCTTTATCCATTGCCGTATCAACATCTTGATCCCAAACCATTAAGGAAGAAGCATAAAAACCAAATCCGAAAATATCTGTAAGAGACTCTTCTTGAGCGTTTTGAGCATCTTGTTGGAACGCTGCAGCTCCCTGATTTTCAAGATTAGATTGAACCTGCATTGTCTCTTCCATTACAAGCTGCTTCGCACTTTTTCTTGATCCATAAAACCGTTTTACTGTTTTCTCTATATATTTTTGAGCATCAACCTTATCTAAAGAAATAAATCTTGTTGACCATCTATATTCTATTTCTGCAGCATTAAGGCTATCAAAAATGGCAGGATATGTTTCCATAGGAAAGTCTTTGACTGTTATTATAGGTATATAATTTTTTCCTAGTTTTAAAGGAATGGAATTTTCTATATCTTCATCTGTTATCATTTTGTCAATAAAAATAAAATGATTTGGGAAATTCATTCCGTACCATTTTAAAGAAACAGATGTATGAAGATATGATACGGTTTCTGCCGAGTTTAAAGATTTTACTTTTAATGAAGATGATAAACTTCCTATAATTTTTGTTGTTACAGTTATAAAATTATCTATTTCTTTTCTTATAGCACCTGTATTTATATTCTCATCTTCTCCTTCTCTTTTAAAGAAAAAAGATGATGACTTCTGTTTTAGTTCTGAAGGAAGTTCTTTGGTGAAAGTCATATAATAAGATGAAGCAAAGTGTTCTCCATAATTTTTAAAATTAGCTTCGCGGCATTTATCTACTATATAAGCCGCTTCATTATCAAAAATTGCTCCCGGATATTCTTTTGTTTTATACCGCTGCACTTCAAATTGAACTGCCCACCCCGTGCCTAAACTTTTAAGTGCGTTATTAAAATTCCATGACACCGAATTAATGGACTCTGCAGAAGAAGAGCCTAAATCAGGACAAGAGAAGATAAAGGAGCGCATAATGGCTCCCGTTTTTAACAAAACTACTCCCTCCGCTACCATACAGCTCCAAGGACAATAACCGGATAAAAGATTTTTTGTATTTTTATAAGGAGTCAAATCAAGACCTTCGACATATTTTTCCGATTTAAAAAAATCTTTAATTTTCTTTAACATATTATTCCTCATCAATATTTTACATCAATATAATCTCATTGTCAATATTGTTATTAAGAATATATTTTAAATGTTTTGACATTTTAAATTGAATACTTTTTTTTGTCGCTATGAGCTTTTTATTTTTTTTACTCGTAAAATCATATTGATTTTTATTATATTTAAAGTTTTGTATATAAAAAGTACCGAATTTATTTATTTTGACTGCATTACCCTGTATATTGTTTTTAACAATATATTCAAAAAAAGAGGCTAAAACTTCGCTTATTTGTTTACATGATAGGCCTGTTGCCTCTGAAATGTTTGTGATTACATCAGTTTTATTTTTACTAGCCATGATACATATCCTGTTCTAAAATATTGTCCAATAACTGTTCCAAAAGATAAGGATCGCTTTTACATAAAATACGCAAAACAAAATATATACCTACAGAAATAAAAATAAACCACAATCCTACAATCTGCATACATAGTATAGTTACTACAAGAAGCATTGTGGCAGCATTAGTACCTATTCCCATCAACATGTCCGGCTGTAATAAACTTCTGTGAACCGATATTTTAAAATCCGTAATACTGCTTAAATTATCATTCATTAAAAACTCCTTTAAAAAGTTAAAATGGGAGGTGCTCCACAAAAAGTGAAGCACCATTTTTTTGAAATTAAAAAATTTTTGCTTCCATTTCCTGATATGATTCATCTTCCAGATTTTTTTCATCTTCATCCAATCCTTCGGAGAAATCTTTATTTAAGAATTTATACACTAAAATACTTGTAGCATAATTCTTATCCGAAAAATTAGGAAAACCGGCAAGGTTAATAAAACGGTCAAGAAGCCTTATTGTTTTTTCTTTTCCATCTTTAATCTGAGTAATTTCAGTACCGATCTTTTGAAAACGCTGTTTTATTTCATTTCCTTGGCGATATTGATCCAAAACTACACAAAGATCATATACTTTCTTTTTATTAGTATTCATATTCTTTCTCCCTACCCTAAGAATAGTTTTAATTGATTTGTTAAAAGGCTAATGTTAAACTCTGCGCCCGTGAAAAAATATTTAACAATATCCGCAGCACTTAAAAGAACAATTGTTCCAATGAGCCAAGGAATAAATTTTTTTATCAATCCTGGTTCATTACGGCCTGCAACAATCATACCTATACAGATTCCAACCAAAGCAATTATACAAATTGCCTTAAGCCATGTGGCTGTGAGAAGATTGACGAGCGTTTGGGCCCACTCATCTAATTTACCTATACTGCCTTGTTTTTGTGCAAAGGCAGAAACACATACAAAAAAGATCATACATAAAATCAAAACGATTTTTTTCTTTTGCATAAAATGCTCCTTAAAAATATTTTTGACCGGTTTTCAAAGCTTTTAAAAATTTTTAAGGTTTTAACAATTTTGTGTATTCATCTATTCCTGAGGAACCTGTATCCAAAACTTCATTTACCTTTGGACCTGATTCTCCCTTAATTAAATGAACACAAAGTTGAATCGATAATGACAACTGAGGGAGCTCCCCAAGAATAACTTCTCTCAGTAGACCGTTTAATCGGGTAAATACCTCTATAGCACTTCCTGCATGTATAGTAGTTGCATTTCCCGTATGCCCCGTAGCCCATATTTTGATAAGCTCATTAGCTACATCTCCGTATCTAAGCTCACCGAAAATAATCCTATCCATTGACCATCGCATAGCTAATCGAACTATTTCGATTACTTCACTGGATTTTCCGCAAGCATAAGTTACATCCTTGGCATAAGGACATGATAACTCGGGAGTATCTTCGATTATTAAAAATCTTTCCTCCGGAGTGTATTCTGCCATTTTTTTTAAAATAGCATTTAAAAATGTTGTTTTTCCTGAACCCGTCGCACCTCCTATAATCACATTTTGTCGGTTTTTTATAGACTGACATATTTTTTTATATTGTTCTTCATTCATCCTCCCACTTTCTACATAACTTTCAAGAGAATATATTTGTTCCGGTAACCGCCTTATTGTAAATTCGGGCCGTTGAACCCACGGGGGTAAAATAGCTGTAAAGCGGGCATTGTATAGAGGGATCACTCCTTCAAGCTTAGGTAATTCCCTTTGATTTATTTCAACCCCTGACATTGCAGCTATAGCAAAAATAATTCTCATTCGCTGTTCTACCGAAATATTAACATCTACATATTTTGACCCCTTTCCTAAAGCTGATACTTTTACTTCTCCTGAACTTAAAACAAAAATATTTGTTACATCTTTTTGCTCTATATAAGGAATGAGAGGTTTTAAATCGTTTAAGAGATTTTTTTGATACCTTTCCTCTCTTTGCTTTTCTGTATCCATTATTTTTTATCCTTTAAAGTATTTTCTTGTTCAATAAAATCGGATAGAAGCATCTGTAAAAAAGAAGGTGTATCTTTCATATTTTTTTTATATGCTTCAAACATAGCATTACGTCTCCGTACGGCATTTTTAGTTATGACAGCTTGCTCTTCTTTGGAATGAATAGAAATATCGGGAATACCTGCAAAAATACTTACAAGAGCAAAGTGAAAATAGTTAAAAAAAGCTTCAATCTTTTTATCTAAATATCCTATTCTTCTTTTGCTATCATTTAATGAAGCATAAACCAACTCCTTATCATTTATTCCTTGCGTTAAATAAAGAAGAAGGGCGTCATTTATGACTTCCGACTTTGTTTTATTTCCCGATTTTAAAGCTTCTTCAAGCAAAGAAACTATTTCCTTTGAAGTCCTAAAAGAAACCTTTTCTGATTTTATGCCATCATATTGCTTAGAAGACTTGTGCATCTGTTACTTCCTCCAGTTTGTTTTTAATATCTATTTCATTTTGAAATTCAAGACTTATTTCTTCTTCAGTCTCTATTTCTTGTAATCGTTGCAATAGTACGGTAAAATCAGGATCAGGCGGATCCGAAAAATGAACTTCATCCTCATCAGGCTGAGGCTCCAAATAATTTAAAAACTCGGCTCTTTCTTTTTTTTCTTCTAAAATTCTTTTTTCTTCCTGCTTTTGTATTCTTTGTTTTTTTAAGTTATCAATATATTTTTTTTCTTTGTTTATTAAGTCTATTGTCTTATTAGAAGGAAGAGCTTGACATTCAAGTAATAGTTCTTCTCGTTTTATTGGAACGGGAAGACTTACCTTACCTTTAAAACGCTCATCATCATAATAACAGACCTTAGATGCTATATAAGGCGGCATACCGTGATTCATAATTAAGCATTGATTGAAGGGTAGTTTTTTAAGCTCATCAGGATTTATTAAATCCCTTGCTATTTCCTGACTTGATAGGTTTAAGTTATCTAAGCTGATACTAAATTTTCTTCCACTTGTGGATACGTTATCATGTATTACCGATTCTTTTCCTATAGACTCAGAAAACATTTTTGCATCCTCAATTTTTGAAGGCTGAAATATAACAAGATTTTTACAATGGTCAAGGAAGGGATGATTTTGACCATATATATCTATAATTTGATTTAAAGCTTGACATACTATTAAGAATGTAACTCCATATCCCGCTAATATTCCCATAACTTTTGCGATAAATGGGAAGTGTCCCAAAATTGGGAATTCGTCAAGGAAAAATACCAAGTGATTCTTTAATTTTATTTCTCCGAATTGAGTTTCTCCTTCTGAAAATTTTCTAAGCATAAAGTTTATCACAAGCCTAAAAACAGGAGAAACTCGGTCAATATGAGCAAAAGGAACTGTTAGATATAAAGAAATAGGATATTTTGAATCTATAAAATCTTTAATTTTAAAATCCGATGAACTTGTAGCATTTGCAATTAAAGGATCTTCAAAGAGTTGCAGCTTTGAAAAAACTGTCGAAAGAACACTTGCTCTTTCTTTAGGGTTAGTAGTCAACCTTGAAGCCATTGCAGTAATTCTTTCATTCATATCTTCATCGCCGTGATCGGTACTGATCATTTCTTTAATCAAAGCAAGACCTTCACCACCTTCATCATCTTGCTCTGATGAAGTAGCTGCAATACTCATTACCCTTAACACTCTAGTAAGATTTTTTTCTTTATATTGAGGAGAAAATTTAATATGAAGAATAACGGCTGTAGTGATGTCTTTTGCAGTATTATTAAAAAATTCCGATGCTTGATCTGCCTTGGCTTCGGATGTATAAAGAATATCGGCTATCTGATTTGCATCGGCATAAGCAAAATCCCCCTCTCTGATTTCATCCATAGGATTAATCTTTATTGTATCCCTTGAAAGAGGAGAAAACTTTAATACATGCGAAAACTTCTTTCTAAAACCAGCCGTAATACTCCAGTTTTCGCCCTTTGGATCAAAAATAATTGCGGAACCGGGATAACTTAATAAAGATGGAATAATGACTGATACTCCTTTACCTGAACGTGTAGGAGCTATAAGAAGAGTATTTGTTTTACCTGAATGACATACAAACTCTCTTGTATTTTGATTTTTTGAACCCAATTTATTTTGAGTAGTTAATTTTATTGAACCATCCCCTGTAACATCAGCTCTTACATCAGCTTCTGCAAGCTGTCCTAAAATCATTCCTTTAGCTTGTAAAAGACCGAATTTTTTTAAATCCTTTTTGTTTGCCCATCTTGCAGTTCCATACAATTTTTGAAGTCTTTGTAAGTAATTACGTAAAAGACTAAAAAATAATAATGAAGACAAGGCTAATATAACACCAATAAGCCCCGGCTTTAATGAAGCATAAAAGTAAGGACCAAATCCGGGCTTAAACGCATATTTTAGAAATGATAGAATATATAAACCGGGATGATAAATACGGTAATTATTAAAGCTTTTTAAAATTAAAATAGGATATCCTACAATACGTGGATCAAAATTCATAAGACGTGCAAAAAGTTGCGCCGATAGCCAAAAACCTATAAATAATGAAAAAATAGGAAAAAGCCAATTGAAAAGGTCTAAAATATAATGTTGGGATATGCGGTTAGGTTTGCCTCGTAAAAATTCATTCTTTTTCAAAAACTTCTCCTTTTAGATTTATCGTTGCTTTCTAAAAAGAGTATACTCAAGTTTAATCTTATTGTCAATATTGTGTATAATATATTTTGATTATTCTCGTATTTTCAGCTCTACATTTTTTAAAGATACATTTGATGTTTTATCCTTGCTATCAACAATATCCACTTTTTTGTTTAATAAATTTGTATCTATTTTTTTATACATAGGTAAATATAGTATTTCATTATCGGTTTCAATAACCGCTGCATTATTCCAAACGTTTTCGTCATTCATATTATAAATTTTAAGAACCGTTCCATTTTGAATATTTTTATCGGTCTCTTTATATAATTTAAATTTTTTATTTTTAAAAGAGTAAATATTTTTTGCTTCTAAAAATGTATTAAACCTACCTACAGTCTCAAGACTTTCAAACCAATCTTCTTGGAGTAAATAATCTTTTTTACTCTTCTTTGCAAGTCCTAAAGAGATTAAATAATCAAGTCTTTTTCTGACATTTTCATCAAAAGTTTTTATTTTTTTTGTAAAAATAACATCAGTATAATTTTTATTTACTTGCCCATTGATAACCTTATCTAATCTAGTAATTCTGTTTTTTGTATATTCTTTATTTCGGTAATTTATTATTTCTTCTTCTGTTCGCTCTCCAACCATTTTGGTACATAAATTTTGAGCCATCTCTCTTAAAGTACCTTTAATTAAAGCTTTATCAATCTTATTTATGTATCTACCATTTTTATCTTTACCGTTAATCAATAAATGCACATGTTTATGAGCTGTATCATTATGTTGAACAGCAACCCAAAATAGATCACTATCCATAATGCTATTCATTTGTTTAACCAAAGTCTCGGTTAGAACCTTTAAATCTACATTTTGATTATCGGGGGAAATTATAAATTTAAAGTGTTTATCCGTCATATTTTTTTCATAATCTTCAATGTCATCTCCAAAAAAAATAGGCTTTTCTTTTACATCTTCTTTGTTTTTTTGAGGCATATAAGTTTTTAAAAATTCTCTGTGATTTGTTTTTTTTGTACCATGCCTAAATTTTATCACACAAAGTTGTTGATATGGATTTGTTCCCTCTGATTTTCTCTTGCTTGAAAAGCCTCCTCTTAAATAATTAGCCTCACTTGAGGCTAATTTATTTTTTCTGTAAGTCGTTTTTTTTAAAGCTCTAAGAAGGAGCTTCATATCATTTTTTGATTTTTTTACAAATTTGATTTTAAAAGGATCTTCGTTTTTTTTATTGTGTTTATCATTAAAAATATTATTTTTATAAGAAATCATTCTAATGTTCCTTAAGCCTTAAATAAAATGTATTTGTCTTACATAAAACATTGCAACATCTTGGATACTTTCAGTTTTCTTGTCATACAATTATTTCCTATGTCCGACAAAAAACATACCAATATCTTGGTATGTTTCGCCATAATGTCCGACTTTTCTTTATCTTGCCTTTCGGACATAGGTATATAATAACATTATATAGTCTTATTGTCAATTATTGACATTATAATTATTTATTGTTAGAATAATTTTATGACTTCTTTAATACTTTGTGAAAAACCATCAGTCGCAAAATCTTTTGCTTTAGCTTTATCGGTTCCGTGGAATAACGGCTTTTATGCCAACCATGAGTATATCATTACTAATTGCGTAGGGCATCTATTTGAACTTTTTATGCCAGAAGATTACAGTGAAAATTTAAAAAAATGGACACTTGAAACTCTTCCAATAATCCCTGACTCTTTTAAATATAAAAAAAATAACAGCACCAAAGATCAGGCAAATCTTGTTTTAAAACTACTACAAGAAAATAAAACGGCTAAAATAATTATAGCAACTGATGCCGGCCGTGAAGGAGAACTTATAGCCCGCATTACTCTTTTACAGGCTGGATTTACCTCGATCGATAATATATATCGATTTTGGGAGTCTGCGGCATTGACTCCTGAAGTCATCGCTATTGGCTTAAAAAATGCAAAACCTCTTAAAGATTATAATGTTTTAGGCAATCAAGGCTATGCAAGGCAGCAAGCTGACTGGCTTATAGGTATCAATTTTTCAAGACTTATATCTGTTCTTTCAAATACTCTTCTTCCAGTAGGCCGGGTTCAGACTGCCGTTTTAAATGAGATTTATAAACGAGAACTTGAAATTAAAAATTTCATTCCTAAAGAGTTTTTTGAATATGTAGCAGAATTAGCCTCAAGTGAGGCTAATTTAAAAGCAAAAAAATATGTTATACAAAATGAAAAGCTTTCTACTCATTTTTTTAAAAACGATATTGATTTATCGAGTTGTATCGGTAAAAAAGCTCAAATTAAAAATATCGAAAGCAATCAAAAAAAGGAAAATCCGGAAAAGCTTTTTAACCTTACAGCACTTCAAAAAGAAGCGTTTAAAAGTTTCGGTATATCTCCCGATAAAACTTTAAGCATTGCTCAAAAGCTTTATGAAGAATATAAATGCTTGTCATATCCTAGAACACCAAGCCGTGTATTAAGCGAATCAAATGTTGATTTTGCAAAAGAAATTTACGAAAAACTAAAACCGGTAAGGCCTGACTATACTAAAAATATTGATCTATCTTTATTTGAAAAATCTAACACACATGTATTTGATGATTCAAAACTTGAAGATCATCACGCTTTAGTCCCGCTTACCGATATACCTCATTCAGCATCAGAAATAGAAAAAGGAGTCTTTGAGCTTGTCGTTAAACAGTTTTTTGCCGCTTTTTCAAAGCCTTACATTTATGAAAGTAAGACTGTATACTTTAATATCGAAGGTCATGATTTTATAGCACGAGGAAAAAAGATTATTCAGAAAGGTTGGAAAGAATTAGCCTCAAGTGAGGCTAATTTAGAAGAAGATGAAAACTCTTTTGAAAATGTAAATTTTGAAAATCTTATATGTAAAGATGTACAAAAAGTAAAAAAACTTACAAAGCCTAAAGCTCCTTATAAATTTGACTCTCTGCTTGCCTTTATGGAAAATCCTAAAAATGAAAGTGAAAATAAAAAACTTGTAGGTCTTGGAACGGAAGCAACTAGGGGTGAAATAATTAAAAGCCTTATTGACAGGGGCTATATCAAAGAAGTTAAAAAAAATCTCACTGTTCAAGAAAAAGGCGTTTTTTTGATAACTCAAATAAATAAAAATGCCGATCTTTTGCCGCTCATAGATATATCGCAGACTACTCAATGGGAAGAAAAAATGATGGATAATCCGGGAGTTTTCTTGAAGTCAATTAAAGATTTTGTATTTAATGTATGTAAAAATAAAAAAAATATCGATTCCTTTGAAAAACAAAAAAATATGATAGGAAAATGCCCTTATTGCGGTAAAGATATTTTACCGGGAAAGAAAAATTATTATTGCTCAGGATATAAAGAAGGTTGTAAATTTGTTCTTTGGAAGGATATTGCAGGAGCAAACCTTTCAGAAAAAGATGTAAGAATCTTACTTACAGGGAAAAATACTGATATTAAAACTTGTAAAAATAAAGACGGTAAATCTTTTAAATGTAGATTTGCTTTATTTGCTTTAGATAAAGAATATAAAATTAAATTTATTTTTGATAAATTTAAAAAAAGAGAAAAAAAATAGCTAAAATTAGCCTCAAGTGAGGCTAATTTATTTTAAAAGTTTCTTTTTATATATTGACTAAAATATTCTACTGTAGTATATTTATTAATGGGTGGGATAATATTTTATTACGAGGTATTATCTATGAAAAACCGCTGTCAATTTTACTATTATCAAAAGCCATCCGGAATTTACTATTGTCAACCTATTTCTCCTACAACAGGTAAAAAGCTTTTTACAAGGTCAACGGGAACAAAAGATTATGATGAAGCTATGAGAATTATAAACGAATGGCTTGTTTTAGGGTTTCCTGAAAAAAATAAGAAAAAAACTGTTCAAACTGTTGATGTTTTTAAAAATCTTACTTCTCTTATTTATGATAATAAAATAGATGTTGAAGACGGTCTAAATGCTTTTTTTGTTTTTTTAAATTCATACAAGGAAAAATTTTCTTCAAAACAAGCCTCTTCTTTTTTGCAAACCGCAGCTACTATTTTAGATATTCAATTAAATCCTTCTGAAAATACAAAAAAAGATTCGATAGAAGTTAAATTTGTTGATTATCTTCTTGGTTTTTGGAACTACGATTCATCCCCATATATTCTAAAACTAATAAATACAGGTACTCCAAGTGATGAATTACCTCAAAGAAAAAGATTTAATTGTATTCACTCATGGCTAAAAAAGTATATATCATATTTTGATGATAAAGAATTTTATTTATCGGACATTACAGCTAATGACATAAATGCTTTTTTTGCTTATATTATCTCACTGGATACAATGACAGTATCCTCTCTTTCAATTTTTTCAAGTGCAATAAAACAGGCTTGTAAATTTGCCGAAGATGAAAATTTGATTAAAAATCATATTGTTAAAGACATAAAACAATATTCCATTGAAAAATATAGAAAAAATATTTTGGAAAAAGAAGAGGCTGAAACTCTTTTTTCATCAGTTAATAATTTTAAAAATTTAGAACATTATTGTATAAACAGGTTGGCAATTGAATCGGTAAGTAGGATAGGTGAATTACAGGCTATTCAACTAAAAGATATTTCTATTACAAAGAATAATAAAGGAATTATTGATTGCTGGATTACTATTAGTAAAACATGGGATAAGACTACACATAAATTAAAAAAAACAAAAAATAAAACATCTAAAACAGTTAAAATTTCAAATGAAATGTATCTTTACTTAGAAAAACTTATTGAGCAAAATCCGTTTAAAAACGACAAAAACGCTTTTTTATTTTATCATCCGGAAAAAAAAGAAATTCCTATTACTTACTCGGTTATTACTCGTGAATTTAAAAAAGCGTTACAAACTTTAGGTTTTTTACGAGATGGAATTACATTTCATAGCTATAGGCATCTTGGAGTCGTTATTTTAGCCGATAACAATTATAGTCCACGTGAAATTATGCTTTTAACAGGTCATAAGACTCCGGATATGGTCAATTTTTATGCTAATCATAAAACAAAAGTGCAAGAAACTAAAAAGCAGGATATGTCAAATATTCTTTGCAATTTTTTAGAAAAAAAAAACAATTTAGGTCTTGACAAAAAAAATATTATGTTTTAGTATTAGCTAAAGAGTTGTAAAAAGGGTTGAAAAATCCTTTCAGGCTGTTTTTTATCATAGTGTTGTTTTATTAAAATGGACAATAATTACACTATCGGTATAGGGTCGAGAAATGTTACTTTTTTCGGATAAAAGTTTTTCCTCTCCCCCTCACCCCCTCTTCTTTCAAAAGAACCGCTTAGGGGCTCTGCCCCTAAGGACCCCGCTTATCTTCTGCTGGATTTGATTCAATTAAAAAAGACATTCATGATACGAATCATAAGTAAGATAAAAGGATACTTGTCAAGTGTTAGTGTACAAGTTGTCAATACATATAAATTGTAAGAGGTATTGCCCAAAAAATACCATTTTTTATGAAATTCATATATACATTTGATTGGCTGTTGTATAGCCAAATATCCGTCTAGAATAATTATTTGTCCAAAATAGTTATTTCTACACGCCTGTTTTTAGCCATGTTTTCAGGCGAGTTATTTGCGGCAACGGGCCGGCGGGCGCCAAAGCCGCGGGTATAAACGTGTTCTCTTTCTTGCACACCCAGTTCGATAAGATAATTAGCTACGGCAGCAGCCCGCTCTTCTGAAAGCCTTTGTCTCTCTTTTTCCGTTCCGGCTAAGGCCGTATGCCCTGAAATTAATAATTCTCTATCGGAGAACTTTGAAAGAATTTCGCCTATCTTTTTTAATTTTTCCTTTTCGCTCTCCCTTAGAACAGCCGAATTGGGCAAAAACTGAATATTTTCAATACTGATTGTTAAGCCTTCATCCGTTTTCTCGATGGTAGTATTTTCAAGGTTTAGATCCTCAACGCTCTTTTTAATTTCTTCTTCAGTGCCCGTATCTATCTTTTTTACTTCAATTACTTCTGCTCTTGCAGTACCTATAAAGTCATAGGTGTAGCCTGAATAAAGAAACATTTTAATATTAAATTCTTCATTGTAACAAAAGAGGTTTCCTCTTTCTTCGTCCCAATATAGGTTCTGCCTCGATTTGCCTAAGATTTTTACAGGAACATCTATTTCACCCTTGTAATTTTTAAGAACCTCTTGAGGAACAAGGTGATTTAAGTCGTAGCTTGCCGTTATGTGGCGGTAAGTTTTTCCGTCTATTTCTGCAAGACCTATGTATTGATAGTCAACCTTAAACGGAAAGGTAAAGGGCTTTTCTATTCCGAAGGCATCCCTAAAATCATGGGCTTCAAAGCCTTCTCCCTGCCATGTATCACCCGGCTTAACGGGATAATTAGGAAATGTCGGCACATTCCGTACCACAGGCATAAAATATTCATCGCCGATAGAGTAAAAACCGGCCTCATCACGCCTAAATACGCTTGGATAATTGCGGGACCAGTCAAAGGTTTTGTTGGAATTTTGCTCACTTGTCATAAACATACACGAAAAAAGAGCTGAGGCAGGTTTATCCCCCTCTACTGCCTGTATATCCGAAACTTCTACCTCAATTCTATTGATAATATGAGCTTGATGATGAAATTTTCCGTTTACGTAGACCTTTTCATCTACAACCGAGTGAATTTTATAGGCATCATCATCAATAAATCTAAATTTAAAGAGAAATTCGGCATTTTTTTCATCCTCACCAGCAAAAAGGAGAGAAAAACCCAGAGCAAACACGAACAAGACGAGCTTTTTTAAAATATTATTCTTAAAAATACGGCATTTCACATTTTCTTATCGGTATTTTTAGAATAAACCTTTAGAAAAAGTTTTTTCTAAAAAAAAGCCTATTTTTAAGCAAAAATTTAAAAATTTCCCTTAAATTTTCAATTTTTTTTGTAACTAAAAGCGCCTAAATAGTTTTGTTTAGTGTATGTTGAACGACAACAAACAATTCAATATACCTCCTTTGCAGTTTCCCGGCAGGTTTTTCTCCTCCTTTTACCTGCCGGGTTTTTTATTTTCTTGACAGCTTACAGAATCTAAATGCAGCTTGCATTGCGGTCTAATTTAATATTATGTTCATACTATACTCAAATATAATAAATGTAATTGTTAATTCGGTAAATAAAATATTATTTATTGCTGGAAGATAATTGAAAAATATGCTATAGTAATACAGGAGGTGTCTTATGTTTGCAACGACAGGAATAATTCAAGATAATACTGTTTATATAAAAGATTGTGTACTTGACCAATATAACGGGAGAAAAGTGATAATTACCATTTTAGATGAAGATAATTGTTATGATACTATTCCTAACCAGCAACTATCTGAAATTTCCGATTCAATAATTACCAAAAATATGAAAGCCTATCAGGAATTGGCAAAATGAATTTCTTCTCGGAAGAACAGGTTTTAAAAATTCATTCATCTTTAATTACAAAAACCGGAGGAGTACATGGAGTTCGGGAATTAAATCTTTTGGACTCAAGCCTAAAATCAATATTTCAAACTTTTGATGGAAAAGAATTATATCCATCGACTTTAAATAAGGCAGCTCAACTTTGTTATTCACTAATTGAAAATCATCCTTTTTTAGATGGAAATAAAAGAATAGGTATCCATTTATCATTGATTTTTCTTAAAATAAATGGAATTGATTTGAATTATACTCAAGAGGAACTAATTAATTTTGGATTTGAAATAGCTTCAGGCAAGATAAAACAAGAAAAAATAAAAGACTGGTTCGTGGAGCACAAAATATAGAAAACACATAACAACCTGCTCCGGACTGTTTTAGATTTAACCATGCGCGCTGAAAGACTTTTTGAAATCGTATTCATTCTTCTCAACCGGAAGCAGACAACTGCACAGGAGCTTGCAAAAAAATTCGGAGTATCGGTACGTACTATTTACCGCGATATGGATATTTTAAGTACCGCAGGAATCCCCGTATATACAATGCAGGGAACAGGCGGCGGTATTTTTATCGATGAAAGCTACACAATCAATAAATCGATTTTAACAAAAGAAGAGCAGGAAAAAATTCTGCTTGCACTGCAATGCCTTTCACCAATCGATGAGATACACACCGAATCCATTTTGAACCGTTTATCTGCAATCTTTCAAAAAAATACGGACTGGGTTAAAATCGACTATTCAATTTGGGGAAGTGAAAACGGTAACGGCATTTTTGAAACATTGAAGCAGGCGGTTTTGGAATGCCGCGCCGTCAAGCTGGAATACATCAGCTCTTATGGAGAAAAAAGCGAGCGCACGGTTTATCCCTTGCGATTTTTGTATAAATCAAAGGCGTGGTATGCCGAGTGCTATTGTACCGAAAAAAACGATTACAGGCTTTTCAGATTAACCCGTATTCTTTCTATTACAAAGACTTTAACGGCATTTAACCGTACTGACTTACTGAATAAAATGCCTGACTATAAAGAGGCTGCACCGGTTTCGCTTACAAACATTAAATTAAAATGTACCGCTAAAACAGTCTACAGACTCTACGATGAATTTCCTCCGGAGCTTATTACAAAGGATTCCGACGGCTCGTATACCCTGAATGCAGCTCTCCCCTTTGATTCATGGGTCTGCGGTTTTATCCTGTCACTTGGTACCGAAGTAGAAATCCTCGAGCCGAAAAGCTTAAAAGAAGAAATCGCCCGCCTTGCAGAAGGAATTATGAAAAAGCATAGGAAAGTTTAAATCATTTTTTCAAACCTGACACATTCTGACATGTTTACGTAGTATAATAGGTTATATATTTTTACAAGATGAGGAGTAAACTATGCCGAGACCTACGACAAAAGAAGATTTGATTTTTGCTTCAAATGAGCAGTTTGAAAAACTGTGGAGCTTAATTGACGGTATGACCGAAGAAGAAAGAGCTGCCGATATAAATCCGAACGAGCGCGATAAAAATGTCCGAGATGTGCTGGTTCATCTTTATGAGTGGCACTGTCTTTTATCGAGTTGGATAAAGTCCAACACGAAAGGGAAGCCGGCACCCTTTTTGCCTGCACCTTATAATTGGAAAACTTATCCTAAAATGAATGTTGAGTTTTGGAAAAAACATCAAAATACTCCGTACTCTGATGCCGAAAAAATGCTAAAAAAAACTCATAAAGAAGTTATGAAACTCATCGAGACTTTTTCGAATGATGAACTTTTTTCAAAAAAATGTTTTAACTGGACAGGAACAACACCCCTCGGAAGCTACTGTGTATCTGCAACAGCCAGTCATTACGACTGGGCAATCAAGGATATAAAAAAAGCTCTAAAGAAATATAGAGGAAAGTAGTACCAACAAAAAGGCTGTTCCAAAAAGGAACAGCCTTTGATCTATCTGATGATTTTATTATACTTACTCGAAGTAATCTTATAAAAAACCAAATATAAAAGTAAGGTAAATCCCCCGCTTAAAAACAGGGCAGCAAAAAAGACTATCTTGTTAAAAAGGCCAAAGGCAAATAAGAGCCGGGTAAACAGAGGAGAAGCAAAGAGGCAGTGAACCAGCGAAACTAAAACAGGCAGAACAAAGAGCCAGACTAGCTGGGCGTGTGAAGTCTTTTTAATTAAAGAAGAATCCATTCCTATTTTGAGCATTATTTGCCATCGTCTTCTGTCTTCCATGCCTTCAGAAATCTGTTTAAAGTACATGATTAGGATGAGCCAGATTAAAAACATCAAACTTAAAAAAGCGCCTAAAAATAAAAAACTCCCGTCAAATTCTCTTCTGTTTTTGTAGGACTCAAATTTATTGTGATAAAAAAGCCCCGATTCCGAAGTCTTTGCCAATTTTTGTATAGCTTGAGAATAACTTTGAGGAATACTTAGATTATCGGCCGAAGTATTCCAAAAAAAGGATTCTTCAAGTGTAAGCTGTTTTTTATTTTTAAATCTCACTTTTGAATTTTCTTTTAATAAATTTAATTCATCTTTAATAAGGTCAAGACTTTTAGAATCTTTAGCTATAATATTTATATAAGGAAAAGGAGAATAAGGAATATATGGAGAATTATCCAGTATGGCAACAAATTTACTTTCAAGTTTTGTTAGTTTAAATTCTTTTTGACCAATTCGTAAAGGCTTTGTGCAGTCAACCTCTTTATTGCAAAAAATAAAAAGCTCATCATCATTCATCTTTGCAGCATTTGCTAATAATTTTTTACGCAGCTCATCAGGAAAAATATTTTTAATATCATCAAGATTGCACAGCATAACTTGAACATTATTGCGGGAAAAATATGAATCATCATTTTCATAAAAAACATTTCCGTTTATATTTGAAATTCCATAAAAGTATCTTACATACAATAAATCTTTTGTTTCTATATTGTTCTTTAAACCTATTTCTTTTATATCTGCAATTAGCCTCTCTTTATTTTGTAATTCCGCATTGTTCTTTTTAAAAACTTTATCCAATTGATGATTGCGGGTAAAGGCCTTTGATATGATTTTTTCGCTTACCATATAAATACTTGTTACCGAAGCGAGGGTAAGCAGGATCATCGTAAGCAAAATACAGATACTCGCCAAACCCTTCGCATGCTGACTCATTCTATAAATCATTCCCGAAACGGAAATAAATTTTGCAGGTTTATAATAGGATTTGCGTTTTTTCATTTTATTTAAAATAAAAACGGTAATGCTTTCAAAGAAAAAAAATGTTCCAGCAATTACAAGGATAACGGCAGGCAAAAAATTTTGTAAAGCCGTCATAGGAGTAAAACTTAAAATTGAAAGGATATAGCCTGCCCCGGCAAAAAAAAGTGCGAGAAAAGTTTTTAAGCGTAAATATTTCGACCTTTTTTCTCCGCTTTTTGATTCGGTTAAAAACTGAATAGGATTTAAAAGGCTTATCTTTTTTAAATTATAAAGGTAATTGATTACAAAAAAACAAAAGAATACAATGCTTGCAGGTTTTAAAAAGTCAAGAGAAAGACTGTAGTCGATTTTTGAAGGAATGCCGCTTAACTTAAATAAAATTAAAAAACATAATTTTCCGAAAAGCATGGAACCGATTGCTCCGAAAAGCATACTTAAAAAATAGCAGGCAAGAAATTCAAAAAACAGGACGCCTGCAATGTGTTTTTTTTCAAGCCCCAAAATAGTATAAAGCCCTATTTCCTTTACCCTGTTTTTAATTAAAAACTTATTTCCGTAAAAGATAAAAATCATCGAAAAAAAGCCGACTATTATAACACCGAATTCCATCAAAGCTTTAAGTCCGCCTAATTTTTGAGTAAAGGCATCTTTTGAAAGAGTGTACATAATCGAGAACATCATTATCGAAAGAGAGCAGGCAAAAATATATGGAATATAAGTTTTTGCGCCTGTCGAAATATTTTTTTTAGCAAGTTGAAAATAAAAATTAAGTTTCATACATGTTCCTCCCTTTCCTAAATGCCGGTGCGGTTCATCATAAAAAGACCTTCATTGATCCTTTCCCTAAAGACGGCTTGCCCCATATCGCCTTTGTATATTTCGTAATAGATATTTCCGTCACGCAAAAATAAAACGCGCTTTGCATAGCTTGCAGCCCGTGCACTGTGGGTTACCATTATGATGGTCTGTCCTTCTTCATTCATATGCGTAAAAGTTTCCAAAAGCATATCGGAAGACTTTGAATCGAGGGCGCCTGTCGGTTCATCTGCCAAGATGAGCTCAGGCTGTGTAATAAAGGCCCTTGCAGCTGCCGCTCTTTGGCACTGCCCGCCCGAAATCTCATAAGGATACTTTTCAAGAAGATCCGAAATCCCAAGCTTTTCTGCGATGGGAAGGAGCCTTTTATTCATTTCATCAATCGGATAATTTGAAAGTACAAGAGGAAGTAAGATATTATCCTTTACTGAAAATTGATCCAAAAGATTATAATCTTGAAATACAAAGCCCAATTTATTCCGCCTAAAAGCTGAAATATCTTTCCCCTTTATCTTGGATACAGGTTCACCTTGCAAAAATATTTCGCCGGAAGAAGGCTTATCCAAGGTTGCAAGCAAATTGAGCAAGGTCGTTTTTCCTGACCCCGATTCGCCCATAATAGCCGTAAATTCATTTTTCTTTACCGAAAAACTTACATCGCGCAAGGCAACCGTTCCCTGTTTTGAAAATCTGGCTTTATAAATTTTTTGAATATTTTTAACGTCAAGTAATGTTTCCATAAAAACACCTCCAAACAAATTTAAGTATGCGCATTGTATCAAAAAAAGAAAAGAGCTGCATTGACGGAGTCTTACATTTTGTTTTTTTCACTTACATTTTTGTAAGGATTAAAGACCATCTCTAAAAATCTTGTTGATTTTTAGAGGTTTACGAAAATTCTCCTCCAAGTTTAACCTTTGCCCTAGTCCATTCACCTTGAAGAGAATCTATGCTAAGCTCACAGTTAAGCCTTTCGGCTATTTCCCGTGCAAGGTAAAGGCCGAGGCCTGTAGCCTTTTCGCTGAGACGGCCGTTTAAACCGGAATATCCCTTATCGAAAATTTTAGGGAGGTCGGAAGGGCTTATTCCGATTCCGTTGTCCTCAATTACAAGAACCGAAGGATTTCGATTTTCAATATAGATGCTCAAAATTCCTTTTTTGCCTTCTATTCCGCAGTACTTTAAGCTGTTGGAAACTATCTGCTCAATCATCAGTTCAAAAAGAACCGGATCGCTTATAATATTCAAATCGCAAGGCTTATAATTAAGCTCTATATTTTTATAAATAAAAATGCTTCTATATTTGCGGAAGATGTTTTGAAGAACATCATTTAGATTGAAATTAGAAAAATCCAAATCTCTGTCAGGTCTTTGAAGTTTTAAATAATGCAGGGCCATCTGAGTATAATTATCTATGTTTAAAAGAGCTTTTTTAATTTCAAAGATTTCATCTTTTGAAGAGTTCATATTTTGCAATAAAATATTTATGGAAGTAATAGGCGTTTTTATCTGATGAATCCAAAGAGAAAAATAATCGTTTTGATCGATGAGCATTTTTCTGTTTTCGTAAACGGCACCTTCTCTTTCTAAAAGTATTTTTTTTATTTTGCTTAGTGCAATAATCTGCGATAAAGATAACCTTTGCATTGAATAGAAGTCTTCATCATTTAAAGATATTTCTCCTGAGTTTATTTCACAGTTTTCTAAAAGATCAAAATAATCCGTATTTTTACGGTAATAAAAAATAAATTTTAATATTACAAAAATAATTAAAATAGAAATACTTAATGAACTTATATAAGATGCGAGCCCTTTTTCGGCATTGCTTAAATATAGGATGAACACTTGCACAAGGATTAAAAGAGAGGGGGTAAATATAAAGAGAAAATTGTCTTTAAAAAAACTTTTTATAATTATGTTTATTTTTAATTTACCGGCTTCCGTGATTTTCATTTAGCTTATATCCTAAACCTTTTTTGTTTTCGATAAAATTAAAAAGTCCGATACCCTCCAGTTTTTTGCGTAGACGGGTAATATTTACCGAGAGGGTATTATCATCTACAAACTGATTGTTTTGCCAAAGTACATCCATAATTTTTTCGCGTGAAACAAATTCGCCTTGTGCCAAGTAAAGGCATTTTAAAATTTTGATTTCGTTTGCAGTCAATAAAACGGTTTTTTTGTTGTATGCAAGAATGAGGGTGCTCAAATTTAAAACGGTTCCTGCAAAGTTGACTTCATTCATTGAAGCGGTAAATTGATATGTCCGCCTGATAACGGCCTGAATCTTTGCGATGGTTACATCTATGTCAAAGGGCTTTTCGATATAATCATCCCCTCCCATTTGCATAGCCATCACAATATCCATCTTATCGTTACGGGAAGATAAAAAGATAATGGGAACCTGCGACTTGTTCCTGATTTCGGAACACCAATGATAACCATTAAAGGCGGGAAGCCCTATATCCATTATGACGAGGGAGGGAGCATAGTCTTCAAATTCTTCCAAAATATTATTGAAATTTTTTGCACAGCGCACATCGAAGCTCCACTGTTCCAAATTCTTTTTTAAACCTAAAGCTATTGTTGAGTCATCTTCTACAATTAAAATTTTTATAAGCTGTTTCATTTGTTTGTTTATGTATTTTTAGGTTCTTGATAAGATAATACGAGAATATTTTTACCAAATACAAGAAGTTGCCTTGCCGAGCGAAAAATATTTTTTGTGTGTATGCAATATGTTCCGAATATAAAAAATATAGTTATAATAATTAAAAAAATCTTCTTTTTCACTGTGAAAAACCTCTTATTTTGTTATGATTTTTGGATAATAGTTTATCCATAAATTACTTCAAGTTTATTGCTAAAAAGTCTCCCCTTGTCTTTTTTGTTGATAACCCAATAAATCTTATACATCTTTCTTTCTCATCTTTCTGCCTCATAATTTTATAATTTTCCTATCAAAAGTTTGACAAACATGAGTATGGCTATCATTAAGAGGAAACTCAATGCGAATAATCTGAAAACAGCAGAAAATCTTGTTTCTCTCGAATTAGATGTATATCTCCAGTTGAAATAAGCTTTTGGAATCATTTTTAGATATTTACGATAGCAGATTTATTTTTGCTTGTCAAGCTCTTGATTCCCTACTTGCAAAACTCCCAAAAATATGGTAAATTTAAAGACATTATGACGGAAAAACCGTATAATTATTTCAAGTTGTACTAACAACAGGAGGAAAAAATGAGTATTTCACTCGCATTGTATGCCGTGCTCGGAGGCGGGATTGCAGCCCTAGCCTATGCACTTGTAAGAACCTTATGGATTTATAAACAAAAGGTTTCAGATCAGGCTTTAAAAGAAATTGGAGGCCATATAGCCGATGGGGCTATGGCTTTTTTAAGAAGAGAATATATAACTCTTCTACCTTTCATCGCCATAGTTGCCGTTTTCCTAGCCATAGGAAATAAGGGAGCTCTTAAATTCCAATCTCTTTCATTCTTGCTTGGTGCTCTTGCTTCAATGTCAGCCGGATACATAGGTATGCGCGTTGCAACACAAGCAAACTCACGCACAACACAAGCCGCCAAGGATCAAGGCTTAAACGGAGCTTTAAAAGTTGCTTTTTCAGGCGGAAGCGTTATGGGAATGAGCGTTGTCGGTCTTGCATTTATAGGTCTTTTTATCGTTCTTATTCTCTCTACTTCAATGTTGGGAACTGAAGAAAATACCCTTAAAGATATTATTTTACCCTTAGCAACAGCTTTTTCATTAGGAGCTTCATCTATTGCCCTTTTCTCACGTGTAGGCGGCGGTATTTATACAAAGGCTGCCGACGTAGGAGCCGATCTTGTAGGAAAGGTTGAAGCAGGTATCCCCGAAGATGACCCCCGAAACCCTGCTACCATTGCTGATAATGTAGGAGACAATGTAGGTGACGTTGCAGGTATGGGTGCAGACCTCTTTGAGTCCTTTGTAGGCTCATTGGTAGGTGCTATGATTCTGGGTCTAATCGTAAACACTCCGGATTCTTCTTTAAAGATGAAGATGATGATACTGCCCTTGTTGGTTTCGGTTACAGGCCTTGCTGCTTCATTAATCGGAACTTTCTTTGTAAAGGCAAAACCGGGTTCAAACCCTCAAAAAGCTCTCAACACAGGAACATTCGGTGCCGCAATCGTTGCTACCATCTTTGTTTTCTTCCTAGTCAAATTCATAATGGGTGATGCAACATTTAACGGAACACAAGGCTATTTACATGTCTTTGCTTCTACGGTAATTGGTCTTGCGGCCGGTGTTCTAATAGGTATTATCACGGAATTCTACACAGGTACAGGAAAAAAACCTGTTAAGGGAATCGTAGATGCTTGCGAAACAGGAGCTGCAACCACAATTATTTCAGGTTTAGCAGTAGGTATGAGAAGTGCCTTCCCCGTCATGATTTTAATCGGAGCTTCAATCTTTTCAAGCTTTATGCTCGCAGGCCTTTATGGTGTAGGTATAGCCGCTGTAGGTATGTTGGTAACCTTAGGAATCCAGCTTGCAGTTGATGCTTACGGCCCCATCGCCGACAACGCAGGCGGTCTTGCCGAGATGGCAGAATTCCCCAAGGATGTCCGAAATATCACAGACAGCCTTGATGCTGTAGGAAACACCACGGCCGCTATAGGAAAAGGCTTTGCCATCGGATCAGCTGCTTTGACGGCCATCATCCTCTTTACCTCATTTAAAGAGCAAGCCGGTGTTGCAAGTGTAGATATTACAAACATTAACGTTCTTGTAGGCGTTCTCTTGGGAGGAGTTTTCCCCTTCTTGTTCTCAGCCCTTACAATGTCGGCTGTAGGAAAGGCTGCCCATAAGATGATTGAAGAAGTACGCCGCCAGTTTAAACAGCACCCCGGCATCTTGGAAAATACCGAAAAGCCCGATTACAAGAGATGCGTAGACATCAGTACTCAGGCTGCCTTAAAGGAAATGGTTATCCCCGGCCTTGCCGCAATTATTACACCCATCCTTGTAGGTTTTGCAGGAGGCCCCGCCATGTTAATCGGTCTTTTGACAGGTGTAACGGTTTCCGGCGTTGTATTGGCCGTCTTTATGTCCAATGCGGGCGGTGCATGGGATAATGCAAAGAAAATGATCGAAGGCGGAATCGCAGGCGGAAAGGGTTCACCCTCTCACAAGGCCGCTGTTGTAGGCGACACTGTAGGCGATCCCTTCAAGGATACTTCCGGCCCCTCCATCAATATATTGATTAAGCTTATGTCAATGGTTTCATTGGTTATAGCCCCGATGTTAAAACTATACTGGGGATAAGCTTTTGTTAGGTTTTCGGCAAGCGGAAATCGGATAAACACAAAAAAAGACGGTCTTAAAAATAAGGCCGTCTTTTTTTATTTTAAACAGGTTTTAAAGATCCAGTTTTAAATCCCCATCCTTAATCCAATTTATTTTTCGTAAAAGAAAGGTAAAGAAAAGAGTTAAAACAGCCGGCAGGATAAAGTGTAAAAGAAGAATAGCAAAATAAGTGTCCAAGCCGCCCCTTCCTATAGTTTCCATTGCAGTGATAGTACCGATTTGGCCGACAAGACCGCAGGTTCCCATTCCTGAACCGAGGGGTATATTTTCCATCTTAAAAACAATAGTAGCCAAGGGGCCCAAAAGAGCGGCCGCCAAGGTAGGCGGTATCCATATCTTAGGATTCTTAATTATATTGGGCATATGAAGCATACTTGTGCCTATGCCTACGGCAAAACTTCCGCCTATACCGTTATCCCGATAGCTCATAACTGCAAAGCCTATCATTTGAGCGGCACAGCCTACGGTTGCAGCTCCTCCTGCAAGCCCCCCAAGGGAAAGCATCATGCAGATTGCAGCACTGCTTATAGGCAAGGTAAGAATTACACCTACCAAAACCGAAACGGTAACTCCCATCCAAAAGGGTTGAAGAGTAGTAGCTTCCATTATAATTTGCCCGAGCCATGTCATAAAAAAAGACATTCCGGGGCCGACTAAGGCGGCAATTACGGCTCCCGAAATAATAGTTACCATCGGGGTAACTATGAGATCAATCTTAGTTTCGTGGGAAACGGCTTTTCCAAGCTCGGTACTAATTATCGTTGCTATAAAGGCCCCCACAGGCCCACCCAATTTATTTCCTGCAAAACCTACTATCGTTGCCGAAAAAAGCACAAAGGTATGGGCTTTTAGCGAGTGGGCTATGGCTATACCGATTGCGGCCCCCGTCATATCCCGGCAAATAGGCCAGACGGTTTGAGTTAAAAAAGTAATATTAAGTTTAAGGCCTATGCTGTTTAAAATAGTACCTACTAAGAGAGAAGAAAAAAGCCCCATGGCCATCGCGCTCATTGCGTCAATAAAATAACGCTTAGCCGATATTTCAATGTTTTTTTTAGCCAAAAATGCTTTAAAAGAGTTTTCCATTTAAAATGCTCCCGGAATAAAATAGTGTATTTTTAGAAGAAAAGATATTGGAGAATATGGGGATCGAACCCACGACCTATTGATTGCGAACCAATCGCTCTACCAACTGAGCTAATTCCCCAAAGTTGTAAATAAACTCATCGCAAGAAATTACGGTATCCAATGTTACATCAAATGAAAAAAAAAAGCAATCAGGTATCTTGCTTTTTTCGTTTTTTTCCGTAGAATGATAATTATGAAAAAAAATATATATTTTTTATTCCTTATTACGATTTTTCTTATTTTGACCATGTCATGTGAAACATTTAATTCGGCACAAGGCATAAAAACGTCAAAGGAGCACAAAAGAAAAGCAGATATCTCAATTCCCTTTGATGAATACTTAGCAGAAAGGGTTTGGAGATTGGCCGGATGTTATTTTGAAAACGGACACTATGTACAGCTTGATGCAAATTTGACAGAGTCGCGTATAAATTTTTTTAGCGATGGAAAATTTGAAGCCACAACAGGTATAACGAATTATAAAGGAACATGGAAGCATAAAAAAAATAGAACAGAAAGCCCATTTAGATTTCAAATAACCGAAAAAAAACTTGTAGACCCTTCAAATACTATAGGCAAGGCCTTTGATAAAGCTTTTGAGAAAAATTTAATAAATACCGATATAATTGAAATAAACGAAAACGAAATAAAATTTTATTCTAAAAAAGAAGAGCTTTTACTGAGCTTTGTAAGGCTGTAAAAACCATTTTAGACGGACTCTTCTTCAATATACAAAAAAAACCGTCCTTTCGGACGGTTTTTTTGAGTCTTGTAAAAACTAAAAACCGAATAGGCTCTCTTACGCTAAATTTTTAAGCAAATTCTTTGCCATAGCGATTTATGGCAGCAGCCATGTTATCAAGGCTTACCTGCTCCATTACACCGCCCATTTCCCATGCAACCCTAGGCATACCGTATACAACAGAAGAGGACTCATCTTGTCCTATGGTGCGAGAGCCTTCGCTGTAAAGTTTTGTAATATTTTGAGCTCCGTCCTTTCCCATACCGGTCATGATTATTCCTAGGGCATGGTTTTGGTATTCTTTGGCAACAGATTCAAACAAAACATCAACGCTGGGCTTATGGCCGCTTTGGGGTTCCGTATCTATAACCTTTGCAACTGCAGCAAGGGAGCGCTTTTCTACAACGAGGTGTTTTCCTCCGGGGGCAATAAGAATGCGGCCGGGTTTTATAAGATCTCCGTCTTCCGCTTCTTTTACTTCAAGAGGACAGATTTTATCCAAGCTGGCAGCAAATTCCTTTGTAAATCCGGGAGGCATGTGCTGAACGACAACTATCGGTTGAGGGAGGTCCTTATCAATAGATGCAAAAACTTGACGCAAGGCATTGGGACCTCCGGTAGAAATACCTATGGCAATAATCTGAATATTTCCGGGTTCCCGGTGAGCAATGGGTTTTTCTTCTTTTTGAGGTTCGGGAGCCGATGTTCTAACTGTAGGCTTAGGAAGAGAACTTGTAAAGGATTCTGAAAAAGATTTCCTTGTATCACCGCCTCTTGTACCTGTTTCAATTTGATGACGGCGGCCGTAGGCAAGCAGCATCTTTGAAAGAGTTTCCGAAACGGTATTTAGATTAGCAGATTCGGAGCCGGACGGCTTTGTAATAAAATCGCAGGCTCCAAGCTCCAAACAGTCCATAGTAATCTTCGCCCCTTCTTTTGCAATACTCGACAAAATTACTACAGGAATCTTTATATTTTGCTTTTTAAGTTCTCTTAAAAATTCAATGCCGTTCATTTCAGGCATTTCCAGATCTAAAACTATAACATCCGGGGCAACGCGGTCAAGCTTTTGAAGGGCAAAACGGCCGTTCATTGCCTTATCGGCTATTTTCAGACCGGGAGTGGCATCAACAATCTTACCTATAAGATTTCTCATCAATGCAGAATCATCCACTATTAAAACACGAATATCTTCCATAAAAAACTCCTTTAGAAGAATTATATAAAGCTTTTAGAATCAAAATCCTTTTTGATAAAAGCAGGCCCAATCCGTTTTTAAAAACTTAAATTGAGTCTCCATACCAAAAAGCGATTCGGAATGACCTATAAATAAAAAGGATTTAGGCGACATAGCACGCCAAAACCTATCAATAACTTCTTTTTGAGCAGGCTCATCAAAATAGATCAAAACATTTCGGCAAAATACAAGATCAAAATCGGTATGCTTTGAGTCATGTTTTAAGTTATGATAGTCAAAATTTACCATTTGACTTATATCTTTTTTTACCTGATAGCCGTCATTTAACTTGTCAAAATAAAGCTTCAAATAATCGTCAGGGATTCCTGCAACTCTGGATTCCTGATAAAAACCGGTCTTACCCACAAGAAGACATTTTAAGGATAAGTCTGAAGCTGTAATCTCAGCGGTAAAACCTATAGGAAGATGTTTTTTCATAACCATAGCTATGGTATAAGGCTCCTCTCCTGTTGAACATCCGGCACTCCATATTTTAAGCTTATTCTTTCCTTCAGCTCTTTTTACCTTTACAAGCTCAGGTATAACATAATTTTCCAATGCATCAAAGTGAGGCTGGTTTCTAAAAAACCTTGTAAGGTTTGTTGTAACGGAGTCTAAAAGGCTCTTTTGTTCTTCCGAATCCTTGATAAGCATCGCATAATAATCCGACACATTTTCAAGTTTCTTGTCCCTAAGTTTTTCTTTTAACCTGCTTTCCAAAATAGACCTATTAGTATCCGAAAAAGTAATACCGCTAGCGGTATATATTAAATCGCTGAACATACGGAATTCTTGATCAGTTAAAAAATCTGCCATACTCTAGGCTCCTGTCATCCTTAAATTTAATTTTTAAATATTCTATATAGTCTATGACTTCTACGATATTATGTCAATCGGCAGTCAAAGGCTTTTGACTAAGATTAAAAAAGATAGTATAATAAACTATGAATTTTAAGGAAGCTCAAACTTTTATCATAGCCTCCATTCTTGCTATTATATCATTTTCTTGCAGTTTAAACTATAGTAAAGAGGCACAAAATTTTGAAAAAAAACCGAATTTTGTATTTAAAAATGCAAATTTGGATCAATATGAAGATGACACCTTAAATTTACGTATAAATTTTATGGAATTAGAGATTTATGATTCGGACAGGATATGGGCCGGGAAAAATCTGCGTTTCTTTAAAATAGATAAAAAATCGCTCGGAAACGCCAAGCCGGAGGCAGAACTCAAGGGAAGAGCCGGAATTATCAAAATAGACGAAAAAAATAATCAGTACTTTTTAGGACAAAAGGTTTTTTTTGAGGATTTAAAAGAAGGGCTTATGATTTCGGGAGATGCATTTTTTTGGGATAAAAAAGAAAACCTCCTGTATGGAATAGAAGACGGTCAGGTAACAGTAAAAAGAGGAGATGAACTTTATATAAGCGGATCAGGGTTCATAGCGAACACTCTTTCAAAAGAATTCGAATTTTTAAACTCTATAGAAGGTAAGATTCAGACTAAAACTGAGGAGAATAAAAATGAAGAAAATTCAGACTAAGATTCGGAATCACAAGAGCCTTAGGCTTTTTCCCGTATATTTTCTTATATTCTTTTTTTTAACGGATATTACTGCTCAAACATCAACAATAAGTTTTAAAGCCGATAAGGTAACGGCTGCGGTAGCTGAAAATAAAAAATCGACCAATTTAATAGGAAATGCCGAAGTTAAGGTAGACAGCCTGACAATATCGGCAGACCGTATCGAAATTTTTGGGAAAGACTATAGATATGTAAATGCGACAGGTTCGGTTAAGGGTGAGGACACCGAAAAAGGATACAGCTTTAAGGCAGATTTAATCAATTTTGATAGAAAAACGGATACGGTTACAATGTTCGGAAAACTGGAACTTAAAGACACAAAAAATGATGTCAGTATCACTTCGGAAAATATTGAGTATAAAAAGAAGCAAGAAATAATTATAATGCGCTTTAATGTAAAGATAATAAATAAAGATATAAATTGCAATTCAATGTTTGCTTTGTATAATAGAAAAGAATCAAAGGTAGAATTAACCGGCAGTCCTGTTGTAAAAAAGGGAAAGGACGAATTTAGAGCAGGAAAGATTTCAGTTAACTTGGACACGGAAGATATAACCCTTGACGGCCGAGTCAGAGGCTCTGTAGAGCAGGGAAAGGAAGAAAAAGAAGAGGAAAAACCTAATGTTTGACGAAAAGAGTGTTTTAAAGGTTGAGGGGCTAAATAAATTTTTTAGAAAAAAACATGCCGTAAAGGATGTAAGTTTTTCAATGCATCAGGGAGAAATTGTAGGCCTTTTGGGCCCTAATGGAGCAGGAAAAACTACCACCTTTTATATGATTGTCGGATTTTATAAACCTAATTCCGGCAACATATATTTAGACGGTAACAGAATAACAACCCTGCCTATGTATAAAAGAGCCCACGCAGGAATTTCATATTTACCTCAAGAAGCTTCGGTTTTTAGAAAGCTGACCGTAGAGCAAAATATTTACGCAATTTTGGAAACAAGAAAGGATCTTTCCAAAGAGCAAAAAAAGGAAAAGCTTGAATTTCTTCTTGAAGAATTCGGAATTAAGGCAAACAGAAAACAGCAAGCCTATACCCTCTCCGGAGGAGAAAGAAGGCGTACCGAAATAGCCAGGGCCTTGGCTATTGAGCCTAAGTTTTTGCTTTTAGACGAACCCTTTGCAGGAATCGATCCGATTGCGGTACATGACATTAAAAGCATAGTCCGCATCTTAGCCGATCAGGGCATCGGGATTTTAATAACCGACCACAATGTCAGGGACACCTTGGAGATAACCGACAGGGCCTACATAATAGGCAGCGGAGAAATTGTAGAGCAAGGGTCAAGGGATGAAATTTTAAATTCCGAAATTGCCCGAAAAATATATCTGGGCGAAGAATTCAGAATGTAATTGGAGATGAGATGATAGACTTAATCGTTTTTTTAGGCAATTACGGAAAAAAATACGAAAATACAAGGCATAACGCAGCTTGGGTACTATGCGATTCAATAGAAATAGGCTCAAATGCTATATGGCAGGGTAAATTTAAGGGGCAATATGCAAAACTGCCTTCTTCTATGACCTGCGGAAGGGCCGTGCACATTCTAAAACCTGAAACCTACATGAACCTGTCGGGAGAAAGCGTAATAGCTGCCGCTTCTTTTTTTAGACTAAAACCTGAAAATATTTTAATCGTGCATGATGAGCTGGAATTAAAACCCGGTATTCTCAGCTTTAAGTGGTCAGGCGGTCTTGGGGGGCATAACGGTTTGCGGTCGATAAAATCGGTTTTAAACACGGCAGATTTTTTCCGTCTTAGGATAGGCATAGGCCGGCCCGATTTTTCTTCCCAAGGAGGAGAGGCCTCCCCAGATATTTCAGGCTATGTGCTTTCCCGCTTCGCACAATCCGAATTGGACGTTCTAAAAAGCCAAGTATCCAATGCAAATTCTTTTTTTAAAGAATTATTAGAAGCTGATGAGCCTCAAATTCTTATAAAAAAATGGGCCAAAGTGCCGCCTCCGCAGAGCTAAACTCTTACTTAAGATTTTTTTTATTTTTCCGAAACTAAAATGAGGATGAGTATGAAAAAATCACTATTCTTATTAGTTTTTATTGCTCTTTTTTTTCCAAGAGCTTTTTCGGAAAAAAGCATTGAGCCTGAAGTTTATCAAAAACTCGTAGAGTCTATTGTACGTATTGAAGCTCCTAAAATTAAGGACGGGCATATAATCTTTACTTCAACCGCTAAACGTCATGTAGGTATATCCTTTTCTCATGAAGATTACAAGCATATTCATTCCTTTCAAAAGCTCCCCCAGAGCGAATTATATGAAGGAAAAGAGCCCATCTTATTCTATATTTTTCCGATTCCCGATGAGCTGACTGAAATAAAATACAGACTTGTGATAGACGGGCTTTGGTCATCGGATCCGATAAATAGAAACATAGTTTTCGATCGGATACACAGCATGAGTGTTTCACGTATTGAAGTTCCTTACAAAAAAGAGTATAAAACCGAGGTGAATAATAAAAATTCCGTAAAATTTACCTACTTGGGAGAACCTAAAAAAACTATAAGACTTGCCGGGTCATTTAATAATTGGGACCCCTTTATGTATGATCTTATAGAGGTTTCTCCGGGGAGATATGAATTGAGTTTACATTTACCGCCGGGAACCTGGTTCTATGCTTATTTTTCAGGCGGAACAAGACTTCCTGATAACACAAATAAAAACCATGTTTATACTGTCGATGGACGAATCGCTTCGGTTATAACGGTTCAGTAAAGCGGAGGTTAAGTATGCACGAATATATTATACAAGGCGGATTTCCCGTAAAGGGAACAATAAAGGCAAGCGGAAACAAAAATGCAGCCCTACCCTGTATTGCTGCCGCCATCCTTTCGGAAGAACCCATTATCCTCAAAAACATTCCCGAAATTGAGGATGTGTTTGTAATGCTTCAAGTTTTTGAAGCTCTGGGAGGCCACTACGAAAAACTTGAAAAAAACGTATTTAAGCTACGGATGGAAAAGGTAAAAACGAGCAAGATACCGGAGGATCTTGCATCTAAGATAAGGGCCTCAATTTTATTTGCCGGGCCTCTTTTGGCAAGAACAGGCAAGGCCATTTTGCCTCCTCCGGGAGGAGACGTTATCGGAAGGCGCCGTCTCGACACCCATTTTTTAGCCTTGACGGAATTGGGCGCCAGAGTCGAAACAGATCAAAATTTTTCTTTTATTGCACACAAGCTGATGGGAGAAGATATCTTTTTAGATGAAGCATCAGTTACCGCAACGGAAAATGCTATTATGGCAGCAAGCCTTGCAGAAGGAACTACCATCATATCAAATGCTGCAAGCGAGCCCCATGTTCAAGAACTTTGTAGAATGCTGAATAAGATGGGTGCAAAAATCAGCGGAGTAGGCTCTAATATATTGACCATAGAAGGGGTAGAAAAGCTAAGCGGTACGGAACACCGCATAGGCCCCGACTATATGGAAATAGGCTCTTTTATCGGCCTTGCAGCCGTTACTCGCGGTCAACTTAAAATTACCGATGTAGAACCGAGAGACATGCGGCCTCTTCGTGTAGCCTTCGGCAAGTTGGGCATAGGCTGGACCCTGGAAGGGACAACCCTTACCGTTCCCGATAAGCAAAAGATGCAGGTAAACTGTGATCTTGGAGGAATGATACCCAAGATCGATGATGCCCCATGGCCCGGCTTCCCGCCTGACCTTACAAGCATCATGACAGTAATTGCAACGCAGGTAGAAGGCACGGTTTTAATCCACGAAAAAATGTTTGAATCCAGAATGTTCTTTGTAGATAAGCTGATCGGAATGGGAGCCCGCATTACCTTGTGCGATCCTCACCGTGCAGTTATTTCGGGACCAAGCTCTCTTCACGGAGGCGAATTGGTTTCTCCCGATGTAAGAGCCGGCATGGCCATGGTAATAGCCGCCTGCTGCGCCCGCGGAGAAAGCATTATCCGAAACGTCTACCAGATAGAAAGAGGCTATGAGCATTTGGTAGAGCGGCTCAAATCTATAGGCGTAAAAATAGAGCTTAGCGAAAAATAGAAAGCATCTTTGTTTTCTAGATAAAAACTATTGACCATCCTTGGTTTTTTTTGTAAATTCTCACCCGGCTGTATATCTTTAATCGCAGTGTGCTGCTGTATTTTTAACGATATTTTATTCTGTAAGCATATAAAATTTTACTTACAGAATAAGATACTAACCTGCACTAACATTAAGCACATTTCAATTATTGAATTTTTTTATAATATTTAGGAGGATAAATTTATGAATGAAATCAATGGGAAAAAAGTATCCAATGCTCAAGTAATACGCAGATATTCTACTTTAACAATAAGAAAAAAAATAATGATTGCCTTAGTTTCGGTTTTATCAATCTTTTTGATTATTACAAGTGTGGTTCTTGTAAAAAAACTGGGAAATACTTCAAAACGAAACGCAATTGTAAAATTATATGATTCCAGCAAAAACCTTGGAGGCTTTGTCGAAACGGTTATAAAGAATGTATATGATACAAATAAAGTCTTAGCAAAAACATTTGAATCGTTCCAAGACATTCCGCCGGAAAACAGGAGATCTTATTTTAATAGTTTACAAAAAGAAATTTTAAAAGATTCGGAAAAATTTGTAGATGTATGGACAGTATGGGAACCTAATGCCCTGGATAAACTTGACTATAAATTTAAAAATACGGAAGGTCATGATAATACCGGAAGATTTATTCCTTATTGGACAAAGATTAGCGGTAAAATTTCAATGGTTCCCTTAACCGAATATGTAAGCAGTTTTTGGTATGAAATACCTAAGACCTCGCATCATGGTATCTTGATCGAGCCTAATAAATATGAGATCCAAGGAAACATGCTTTATGTCGCAGGCACCGCAATACCAATACGCGATAAAACAGGAAAAGTCTTAGGAGTTGTAGGAATTGATTACTCCCTAGATTATATGCAGGAAAAACTCTCAAAAGAAATTTTCTTTGAGTCCGGCTATGCCATGCTTGTTTCAGCTAAAGGCACTGTTCTTGCGCATAAAAACAAAAACCTAATATCAAAAACTCTTCCCGAATTTGAAAATAAAGAAACGGCAGAATTCTTTTTTGATGCAAAGAGGTCACTTGCTCCATTTTTACTTGAAACTCAAATAAACGGAAATAAACATCTTGAAGTATTTACTCCTATAAAGATAGGGCGTACAAATGAAATATGGTTTGTAGGCACTTCAATACCCGAAAAAGAAATCTATGAAGAAAGCAAAAATTTAATTAAACTTGTTTCAATAATTTTATTAGCCGGTTTTGTTGCATCAATAATCATTCTAACATTTATAATAAACGGAATCACAAAAAGAATTTCAAGCGTAGTTAAGGCCCTCAGAAATATTGCGCAAGGAGACGGGGACTTGACAGCCCGTTTAACAGGAAGGGGTAAGGATGAAATTGCAGATCTATCTCATTCCTTTAATCAAACAATAGAAAAAATAGGCTTTACAGTAAGGAATGTTGCAAACAGTACTTTGGACATGCAAAGGACAGGAGAAGCTCTTGCTGTAAACGTTTTTGAAACAGCAAGCTCAATAAGCCAAATAAGCAAAAATATTTTAAGGGTAAAAGAGCAAGCCGAATCTCAATCGGCAAGCGTGAGCGAAGCTACGGCAAACGTCGAACAAATTCTTCAAACAATAAAACAGTTAGACGGCCGAATTGAAAGTCAGGCTGCAAATGTAGCACAATCATCTTCCGCAATCGAAGAGATGGTTGCTAATATTTCTTCAGTCACAAGAATATTGGATCAAAGCGATTCGGCAATTAAAGAATTGGCAGATGCAACAGTCTACGGAAAAGAAGCCCTTCATCTTTCAAATTCGGTTACGCACAAAATTGCAGAAGAATCCGGAAGTTTGATTGAAGCATCAAATGTAATCCAGCATATTGCCAGCCAGACAAATCTTTTAGCAATGAATGCGGCAATTGAAGCTGCCCATGCAGGAGAAGCAGGAAGAGGTTTTGCAGTAGTCGCAGATGAAATAAGAAAGTTAGCCGAAGAATCCAGTATGCAGGGAAAATCAATATCGTCTGCCCTCAAAAAATTCTCGGAGGAAATTTCCATATTAGCAGCTTCTTCAAAAACAGTAGAACAAAAATTTAATGCAATATTTGAGCTTGCTGAAAATGTAAAATCAATGAGCAGCAGTGTAATGGCTGCAATGCGAGAGCAAGAAAGCGGAAGTCATGAAGTTCTATCGGCAATTCAGGATATAAACAACATAACTGTAGACGTTCAAGAAGGCTCAGGCGAAATGCTTAAGGCCGGTGAAGATGCCGTCAAAGAAATGAACAGGCTTGAGGGATTAACGCAGATCATAAATAACAGCATCCAAGAAATGTCGTCAGGAACAAGCCAAATACAAACCTCCTGTTCTGAAGTAAAGGGTATTTCGCAAAAAAATAAAATGAATATTGAAGCCCTGGCTCAAGAAGTCGGAAAGTTCAAAATATAATTAAAGCTTTAAGTTTTCAGAGCTTGTAGCTCTGAAAACTTTTTCTTTATGAATTTAAGCAAAAATTTTAACCCCTTCCTATTATGCCGAATTTGTGATATTCTCTATTTTTAGCTTAACAAAAAAGGCTCATTTTAAAGATGCTTAACTTTATTTTTAAGAGAATTTTATACGGTATTCTTACAATGTTCATCGTTGCCAGTATTACCTTTTTTTTAGTGCATATTATTCCGGGCAATCCCATTGAAACCATAGCAGAAAATTTACCTGAAGAAAGGCGTAGTGAACTTTATTCTCAATACGGATACGACAAGCCTCTTTTTATTCAATACATAGTTTTTTGGAAAAATCTTTTGGCTAAGGGCGATTTAGGAACTTCTCTTTATTACAGAGGAAGACTTGTTACCGATGTAATAAAAACCCATGCACCTATTTCGGCAAGGCTGGGACTTCAAGCATTATTTTTCGGCGTTTCAGCAGGTTTAGTGTTCGGAATCTTAGCAGCCGTAAACCGAGGAAAAAAACTAGATTACGGTGTTATACTAATTGCAGTTATAGGTATCTCCATTCCCAACTTTGTGCTGGGACAAATGCTGCAATACTTTTTCGGCATTAAACATAACCTCTTTCCCATTACAGGCTGGGGCAGTTTTAAATATACCGTTCTGCCTTCCTTGGCTTTGGCTATAGGACCTGTCGCAAAATACTCACGATATATGCGTTCCAATTATTTGGATATTATAAATCAAGATTATATTTTAACTGCAAGAGCAAAGGGGGCTTCAAAGGTAAGAATTATAAAAAGCCATATCTTGCGCAATGCCTTTTTGCCTATCATAACCATGCTCGGCCCGCAAATAGCCTTTACCTTCACAGGAACATTTGTCATCGAAAATATTTTTTCGGTTCCCGGACTCGGCTCCTATTTTGTACGCTCAATTTCCGAAAGAGATTATACAATGGTAATGGGACAAACAATTTTTATTTCTTTTTTATATGTAGCATCTCTTATTCTGGTAGACATAGCTTATAACTTACTCGATCCGAGAATTAAGATTCAAACAAAAAATGAGGTTCTTTAAAAATGGATGAGAAAATAATAACGAGCTATGATAATCAAATTAAAGAACTCAATCTAAGTCTATCTGATTTTGAACCGGTTACAAGAACAAAAACAACACTTCAAACAACAAGAGTCAGCATAGGCTTTTGGCAAGATGTGCGGAGGAGATTTAAAAAAAGCAAACGCGCCCTTTTTTCTTGTGCAGTTTTAGGCTTGATTATTTTAATATGTTTATTCGGCCCAATTTTAAGCGGGTATTCTGCCGACAACGGAAACTTAAAAGAAAAAAATCTAAGCCCATCTTTTTCGCATTTTTTTGGAACCGATGAATTGGGCCGAGATATCTTTACAAGGGTATGCAAGGGCGGACGGGTTTCTCTTATAATTGCAATTGTGGGAGCTGCAATCGACATGAGCATAGGCTTAATTTATGGAGGAGCTTCAGCCTATGCAGGCGGAAGAACAGACACAATCATGATGCGTATAGTCGAAATACTTTCAAGCATTCCGTATTTAATTACGGCTATTTTAATTTCTCTTATTTTCGGCAAAGGAATTTTTTCGATTATCATTGCAATGACGATTACAGGCTGGTGTTTTACGGCTCGTCTTGTGCGCGGGCAGGTCTTACAGATAAAAAATCAAGACTTTATTTTGGCAGCACAAGCCTTAGGCACAAGCTCATTTAAAATCATCATAAAACATTTACTTCCAAATACTGTAAGCATTATGATAATAGCCTTAACATTTGATATTCCTTCATTTATTTTTGGAGAAGCCTTTTTATCTTATATAGGCTTAGGCATTCAGCCGCCTTATACGAGCTGGGGCGTTTTAGCTTCGGAAGCTCAAAAGACAATGCTCTTTTATCCTTACCAATTATTTTTTCCTGCCCTTTTTATAAGTCTCACAATTTTATCCTTGCAGATTATAGGCGATGCACTACGGGATGCAATGGATCCTCATTTAAGGAAGTACAAATGAAGCCTATTTTACAAGTTAAAGATTTGGCAGTTACCTTCAAAAATTACGGCGGAACAATTTATGCCGTGAACGGAATTTCTTTTAATCTATACGAAGATGAAACCCTGGTTCTTGTCGGAGAATCGGGCTGCGGAAAAAGCGTTACGGCTCACTCGATTTTAAAACTCCTCCCCGGAAAAAAAACGCGCATACACGAAAAATCTCAAATTATTTTTGCAGATAAAAATATCTTGGAATATTCCGAAGAAGAAATGCAGCACATAAGAGGAAACGAAATATCCATGATATTTCAAGACCCCTTGAGCTATCTAAACCCTACAATGCCCATAGGCAGACAGGTTATGGAAAGTATTTTAATTCATCAGAAGGTAAGCAAAAAAGAAGCCTTAGAGAGAACTATAAAAATATTAGAGCTGGCTCAAATCCCTGATCCGGAAAAAAGACTCAAGCAATATCCACACGAATTTTCCGGAGGCATGAGGCAAAGGGTTTTAATTTCAATAGCCCTTGCAAGCAATCCTAAAATCTTAATTGCAGATGAGCCGACAACGGCTCTCGATGTAACAATTCAAGCCGAGATCTTGGAGCTGATACAAAAAATTCAAAAAGAAACAAGGACGGCCGTAATGCTTATCACCCACGACCTTGGAATTGCAGCCGAAGTTGCAGACCGCATTCAGGTTATGTATGCAGGAAAAATTATAGAGCGCGGAAAAGCCGAACATATTTTTAAAAATGCCCGACACCCTTACACCAAGGCATTGCTCGCAGCCGTTCCTTCAATCGACCAATTGAAAGAAACAAAACTTTATGCTCCGGAAGGCAATCATCCCGATATGCTTTCTCTTTCAAAAGGCTGCGCCTTTGCCGACAGGTGCGAAAAATGTATGAAGGTTTGCCTTACACATAGGCCTCCCGAAATGAGGGTAAGCGAAGACCATCTTACTTCCTGCTGGCTTCAGCATGATTTTGCAAAAGGAAAAAACAATGGCTGACACTTTTTTAGAAGTTTGCAATTTAAAAAAATACTTCAAATTGGGCCGTAAAGAAATTTTACATGCAGTCGATGATGTAAGCTTTTCGGTAAACCGAGGAGAAACGGTAGGCATAGTAGGCGAATCGGGCTGCGGAAAAACCACTTTGGGCAGAACAGTCCTCGGCCTTTACCGCCCCAACGGGGGAAAAATAATTTTTGACGGGACCGAAATCGGTTCAGCCTCAAAAAAAGAATTGCATGCTTTTAAAAAGAGAGCCCAAATAATTTTACAGGATCCTTTCGCTTCTTTTAATCCCCGCATGACAATTTCGCAAATTATTTCGGAGGGCATGGAAGCACATAATTTGTATAAAACAAAAAAAGAAAGAGAAGAGGCCGTATACTATCTTCTTGAAACGGTAGGTCTCGTCCCCGAACATGCAAATAGATTTCCTCATGAATTTTCCGGAGGTCAAAGGCAAAGAATCGGTATCGCCAGAGCCTTGGCTGTGCAGCCGGATTTTATAGTTTGCGATGAACCGATTTCTTCTCTTGATGTTTCAATTCAAGCCCAGATAATAAATTTATTGATAAGGCTTCAAAAAGAATTTAAAATGACCTATCTATTTATTGCCCACGATTTATCTATCGTAAAGTATATTTCGGATAAGGTCGGAGTTATGTATGCGGGAAAACTTGTAGAGTTTGCAAAAAGTGTAGACCTATATAAAAACCCGCTTCATCCTTATTCACAAGCCTTAATTTCTGCAATTCCAAGTACCGATATAGATGCTCCCATGTCGGCACGGCGTATTCATATTAAGGGAGAAATAAGCAGTGCAATCAATCCGCCCCAAGGCTGCCGATTTTACAAACGCTGCCCAAAAGCCTTTGAAAAATGTAAGTTAATTCAGCCGGAATTAATCGAAACCGAAGAGGGCCATTTTACGGCCTGCCATTTAATTCAAGATTGATTTTATTTTATTATTTTGATATAATCAAAAGATGAACAGCGGTAATAGAGTAAAACTTGTCAGAATTGCCTCCCTTATTTCTCTTATCGGAAACATAATAATATGTATTGCAAAACTTGTAATAGGAATTTATGCAAAAAGCCTTTCAGTAATCGGCGACGGACTTGACTCTGCTGCCGATGTTATCATAGCTGTTATGACTCTTGCAGTGAGTTTTATAATAAGCCGGCCTTCGGATAAGGAGCACCCATGGGGTCATCAGCGCGCAGAAACCATGGCCTCACTCATCTTAGCCTTTATAATTACGATCGCAGGCTTTCAGCTCTTTATTACGGCAGGAGGCAAGCTTATAAACGTTTATAAAAATTCCGTTATTCTTCCTATGCCTCACATTCTTGCTATCATAGTTACCCTATCTTCAATAACAATTAAATTGCTATTGGCTTTAAGCCAGCATATTTTAGGCAAAAAGGCCGGCAGCATGATAATTCAAGCCAATGCAAAAAACATGACAAATGACGTAATCCTTTCGGCTTCGGTTTTAACAGGCCTTGCAATTTCCCATTTTTTTAAGGCACCTTTTTTTGACGCAATTACAGCCCTGCTGGTAAGCCTTTGGATTATGAAGTCCGGCATAGAGCTTTTTATGGAACTGAATGTCGAATTGATGGATGGAAACACAAACGATATTTTGTATAAACAATTATTTGAGGCCGTGAATTCGGTTGAAGGAGCTCATAATCCTCACCGTGCAAGAATAAGAAGGATGGCCAGTCTCTTAGATATAGATCTGGATATAGAGGTTGATGCTAAAATGAGCATTTGCGAGGGACATTGTATAGCAGAAAAGGTAACTTCTGCAATTAAAGCAAAAATAGAAAATGTTTATGATGTAATGGTACACATTGAACCTTATGGAATTCATAACTGTGAGGAAGAAGGATTCGGGCTTTCCGAAAAAGATATAAACAACTAATTTAGCTTTGCTTTCTCTTTTTTCCAAAGGTCAATAAATTCCAGCATATATTGTTGAATATCGCCAAACCATTCCTTTTGAAACTTGCAAGCCTCAACACCCAAATACCTGTAGTGCCAGCTTTCCCATTTATAGCCCGTAATATGTTCCATATCTTTAGGATAAGATAGAGACCAGCCGAATCTCCACGCATTATTAAACATCCATTTACCGGCTGCGGTATCGGCATAAGAATCGTCAATACTTCCAAAATCAATTGTCGTACCGAGTTGATGTTGACTGGCTCCGGGAGGAGCAGAAAATACCGAAGTTTCATAAGGCCCATATTCTTTAATATATCTTTGGAAAAGCCGAGATTGATTAGCATGATCTCTGTAAGCGGAACGAATTAGAATTTCAACTCCGTCTTTTTGAGCGGCTTCTGCCATTCTCTGGAGAGGCCTTTCTGCAATTTTTGCGAGATAGATATCATGGCGATAAAGAACATATTTTCTGTCTTTTATATTTACCAACAATATAATATTTTTCGGCTTATAATCTTTATCAAGAAGATTAAGCTTATCTACCAAAATAAGCTCATCTTCTTTCTCGTCTTTTAACACTGCCGTCAAATCTTTAAGAAAATCTATTCGGTTGTTGTCTATTTTATTATAAATACTTTTGGGAAAACGTCTTGAAATATATGTACAAACTTTTTTATATACATTTTCATCATACCTTGATTCGTCTTCCGTATAACCGGCAATGAATAAAACAAAGAATAAAACAACAAAAATGTTTTTCTTCAGAGCAGAATACATAAATTATAAGCCTATAATCAAAGTATATTACTTAAATCTCATCAACGGAATGTATAATATTAAACACATCCGAAAAACCGGTTGTGTCCAAAGCCATTTTAACATCCTTAGCCGGATTCAATACATACATTTTGTGTCCGTTATCTTCACTATCGTTATGGGCAGACATAAGCACTCCAATTCCTGACGATGACAAGGATGTTACCTTTGATAGATCCAAAATTGTATCATGGTCTTTAATTGCTGAATATACTTTTTTTTCAAAATCACCGGATGTATAAAGATTAACAGTGCCTTCGATAGTTAATAACAAACGTCCGGATACATGCGATTCATTAATAATTAAATTCTCCATAAAACTTCCTTATATATGTTTAAATGTCATAATAGTGATATCATCTTCAATTTCATGGGCAATATAATCCAAAAAAGTTTTATATATTGCATTGGAAATCTCTTTAGCAGACTTAGTCTTATTCGCTGCAATTAAGCGGCGTACTCTATCATTTCCGAATTTATCGCCTTTTAAGTTTTTAGAATCCAGAAGACCGTCAGTCGTAAAGACTATAACATCATTACGGTTCATTGTAATTTTTCTGACCTTTAAGAATGGTCTGATATTTTTTACAAAGCCTAATACCCTTCCCTCTCCCTGTATTTCGATAACATTTTTATAAGAATCAATGTACATCGACATAAGAGGAATACCGCAGTTAAGATAGTATATTGTTGAGCTCTTAAAATCTATAATACCAAAAAGGCCTGCCAGAAATGTACCTTTAGGAAGATTATTTTTAATAAAGGAATTTATCTTTACTACAAGCTCTTTAAAATCGGGAGTTTCTGAAAGATAGGTATGCATAACAGACTTCAAAATAACCATCGACATACTTGCACTCAATCCCTTACCGGAAACATCTCCTATCAAAAATAAATATCTATCTTCAGACAATCTAATAAAGTCTGTAAAATCGCCTCCCAGTTGATGGGCTGAAAAGGCAACCGAATCCACATCAATAACCTTTTTTTCGACGATATCGATATTCTTTTGAATTGCTCCGATAATTTGGTCGGACATTTCTATTTCCCGGTCAAGGATAAGAACTATATCCTGTTTTGCAATATTTCGTAAATAATAAACAACCAAAAAGAAGTAAGAATAAAGACTGTTTAATACATCAAAGTCATATGTAGTATAAGCTTCTTTCCTTTTTTTAGAAGAAATGGAAATAACGCCTATCAGCTTTTGACCTTCACGTACACAAATCAATATTTCGGCATACGTGCTGTTCATAAAGCTGATTAACTCGCTCCTTACACCGAAAAAAGCAGGATTTGTCAAAACTTGAGATCTCATTACAACCTGAATGTTTTCATTCAATAAAAATTCAAAGATACGCTGATTAGCATCAAAAGTAGAAGTTACGTTTATTGTCGAATAAACAGGTTCCAATATTTCACTGTCACTAGTAATCAAAATATTGATAGAGCCGGCATTTAGCTGTTCCAACAAAATATTCGAAAAGTTTTCCATAACTTTTTCACGGCCTTCCGTATAGTCAACCTGTTGCAATTTTTCCTCTATGGCCTTTGCATATTCGGACGTATCTCCCAAGAACCATCTAAATTTTTGAGAAACAAAATTTCTAATAACGAGAAAAACAAGAGCACCTACAATCAACAAAAATATCTGAAGATAAAAATTTCGGACATAGGTAAGAACCCATGAAGCCCAAAATCCTGTTACGGCAGCAAAGACTAAAATAAAAATCAAAAACCTCAATAAGGCAAGGAACAGCTGTTTTCTATCATATACCATTGAGGTTGAAAACCCGAATGAAGTGAAGAAAACTAAAAGCAGATATCCAAGAGGTGTTATGGCTATTGCCCATGAAAAAATAGTAGAAAGATAATATACAAAGCTCCAAATAATTACGCTAAAAAGAAGAGCCATAAAATAAATTATCATCTGCTGCCTGTAGATTTTACTTCCTTCCTTAAAAATTTTATATATAGAAATCAACATGGCCAAAACAGGTACAAACAAAAGGAGGAGCCTTTCAAAGATATCTGCGGCAGGATTTCCCGCTATCATAGTTGACGTGAATTTAAAACCGGATAAGGGATTCCAAAAGAATCCTTTTACAAAGAAAATTGCCAATGAAGCAATTCCTAAATGTAAAATACCATTAAACACTGTAAAAGAAATATTTTTCTTAAGTTCAAAGTGCGGCATTTTAACGGTAAACTGTAAGGTAAAAAATGAAATTAAAACCATACCTATCATGAAAATTTTAGATACAATAAAAACCACACCTGAAAAGTTAAAATATAATGCCAATATCAAGGTCAAAAAGAGCAGGGTCGTTAATACTGTCGTTCCGGCAATCATAAAAAGATCTCTTGCATAAGGCTCTTCTTTAAAAATAAGACTTATAGCCAATATCGTTAAGACAACAAGAAAAAAGAATACAAAAACAATCAGGCCCATAGTTTTTACCCCTTAACCTTAGCACACATTATAGTAATATCATCTCTCATGGACTGATTACCTGCATGAGCATAAGCCATGCCGGCAACTTTTTGCACTATATCATCTGCACTATATTGAACAAAGGATTTTATAGACTCCATGTATGTGCCGGTCTCAGCTAATTCGACACCTTCAGCATTCATAGCCTCAGGAACACCGTCTGTCATCATTAAAATTACGTCCCCCCTATAAAGAGGCCTTTCATGCACTTCTATTTTATCGAACTCAATTATGCCTACAATACTGCAAGTAGATTCAAGCACTTTTACCTTGTAACCGTCCGGAGATTCAGTGAGAATCATAGGATCTTCCATTGAAGCATTAACATATTTTATAGTCATTTTTTCGGTATCAACCAATCCCAAAAATAAAACCGTATATTTATCCAAGAGCCCCATTCGTTTTATTGCGCTGTCCACCGCCAAAACAAGAGCAGGAAGATCTTCTTTATTTTTTGCTATTTTAATTGTATTTACAACAATACCCATAACCAATGCAGCTGAAAGGCCCTTACCGGAAACGTCTCCTACAACTAAGAGGGTCTTATGTTCATCAACCTTGATGGCATCATAATAGTCGCCCGATACGTTTACAAGAGGCTTAAAATAAGCTGCCAACTCAAGCATAGGCATCTCAGGAAGTTTTTGAGGTAAAAAAGCTTTTTGTGTGCCGGCAACCATATTCCATTCCTGACTTAATTCCGAGAAGTATAAAAGCTGTTCAAGAGTAGTAACCCTGTTTTGATAACTCAAAAATTCCGAAAACATGGTATTAAAAATTTCAGGTTCAACCTCGTTAAAATATCCGCAAATAATAAAAAATTGCATTTTTTCTAAGATTACCGCAGCAATACGGGCATTTTTCAGTTTACAATCCTGCATATCTGCATTAAAAAAATAAACTCCGGGCTTGTATTCTGCCGTAATTTCATGGAGAGAGGTAAAAGTTTCGGGAGAGGAAACAAATCTTGAAGTGCTATTGTATAATACTATATTTTCTATAGGATCTACAAGCATTACAGAACAATCGCCTGAATACTCAAGCTCACTTTGTACGGTGTCTATTAAATTTTCGATTGTGTAGCAAAACCTGATTTTTTTTAAAAATTCGGCAAAAATCTTAGTTTTAGGCTTATCGTATGCTCTAGTTTCTATTTTCTTATAAAAGGTACGTATAAGATAGTCTGCAAAGATTGCTACAATGACAAAGACCAAGGCACCTATGATAAAACGGTGAACCTGAGTTATCTCAGGGATCCTTGCCAAGCGGCTTAAAGCCAGAGTCATGTCATTAGCCGAATAAAATTTACCTAAAAACAAAAACCTTGGACTTATAAATATCAAGAAAAGAGCAAAAACACTACCCATCCCGATACTTATTAGAATATTAGAAAGTAATTTGCGTAATTTTATCATTATGACCTCTCCAGCTTAGGAGGTATTATACCATAAAATAAAATAAAGATAAAGTATAAAGTAAAAAAAATTCAAACTGTCTATTTTAAGGCAAATCCTTTAAGGCTATGAGATTCGGATTCTCGTTTTCGCCTTCAAGCTCGGAAATTTCCTGCAAAAGTTTTTTTGACTTTGAAGAAAGCCTTGAAGGAATTTGCACTTGTATTTGAATGTAAAGGTCGCCCTTTCGGCCTATTCCTGTAGGAACTCCTTCGCCCCGGATTCTTAAAAGTTTTCCGTTTTGAGTTCCGGCAGGGATTTTAAGCTTTAAGGTTTTTTCGTCAAGGGATTTGATGTTTATTTCTCCTCCCAAGGCAGCCTGCGTCATCGAAATAGGAACTGCACAGTAGAGATCTATTCCGTTTCTTTCAAAATGAGGATGAGCTTGAACAAAGATAAATACAAAGAGGTCTCCATAGTCTCCTCCCGATTGACCTGCATTTCCCTGACTTGGGATAGTAATGCGTTTTCCGTTTTCGACCCCGGCAGGAATGGTAACGATTATGCGCTGTTTTTTGCGCTCTAAGCCGTTTCCTCCGCATTTTTTACACGGTTTTTCGATTATAGAGCCTTCGCCGCCGCAGGTCGGACATGGCCTCGATATAGAAAAGAAGCCGGTACTTTGACGTACCTGTCCCGTACCCTTACAATCGGGACACATTCTCTTTGAGCTTCCGCTTTCACTTCCGCTGCCGTGACATTCGGCGCATTTTTCGTTGCGGGTATAGCTGAGCTCAGCTTTTTTCCCGTAAACGGCATCAACAAAAGAAATTTGAAGATCATAGCGCAGATTGGATCCGCGGATAGGGCCGGCATGACGGCCTCCGAAACCTGAAGCACGGGCAAAGCCGCCTCCGAATAGATTTTCAAAAATATCGGAAAAGCTTCCGCCGAAGATGTCTTCAAAACCTTGGAAGGCAGAAGGATCATAGCCTCCTCCGCCCGACATTCCGTCTACGCCTGCATGACCGAATTGGTCGTACATGCTGCGCTTTTTTTCGTCTATAAGAATTTCATAAGCTTCAGTAGCTTCTTTAAATTTTTCTTCAGCTGTCTTATCCCCTTGATTTTTATCGGGATGATATTTGATTGCTAATTTTCGATATGCTTTTTTGATTTCGTCGTTTGAGGCTCTTTTATCTACGCCTAAAACCTCGTAATAGTCTCTTTTAGATGCCGGCACTAAAAACTCCCAGTGTGAAAATTTAATAGGCGGAGAAAAGAGAAAATCTAAAGACCCTTTCTCCGCCGTGTTAATTCTTAAAATTTATTTATCATTATCATCATTTACGACTTCATAGTCAACATCATCGGCTGTGCCTGTGTTGGGGCCTGCTCCGGAAGCGCCGTAATTGGGGCCGCCCTGCTGAGCTCCTTGAGCACCTGCGTTGGGGTCTGCACCGGCTTGAGCTCCCTGCTGCTTGTACATTTCTTCTGCTATCTTATAAGCGGCCTGCTGGAGGCTTTCGGTCTTTGCCTTAATGTCGGCCGTATTATCGGAAGCAAGGGCCTGTCTTAAATCGGCTATTGCAGTTTCAATATTCTGCTTATCGGCAGCCCCTATTTTGTCTCCCATTTCTTTAAGAGTTTTTTCGGTTTGATAAATAAGAGAGTCTGCATTATTCTTTGCCTCAACCTTTTCTCTTTCGAGCTTATCGTTTTCGGCATTGGCTTCAGCCTCTTTAACCATCCTGTCGATTTCGCTCTCGCTTAGGCCGCTGGAGCTTTCGATGCGGATGTGCTGTTCTTTTCCTGTTCCCAGGTCTTTAGCCGAAACGTGAACGATACCGTTTGCGTCAATATCGAAGGTAACTTCAATCTGCGGAACACCGCGGGGTGCCGGAGGAATACCTACGAGGTCAAAGTTGCCGAGAGTTCTGTTCTGGCTGGCCATACCGCGCTCACCCTGCAATACATGGATGGAAACGGCAGTCTGTCCGTCGGCAGCTGTCGAGAAGACCTGACTCTTTCTCGTCGGAATCGTGGTATTTCGGTTGATAAGAGGAGTAAATACGCCTCCCATTGTCTCGATACCCAATGAAAGAGGTGTAACATCCAAGAGAAGAACATCTTTAACGTCTCCTCCCAAGATACCGCCCTGAATAGCGGCTCCCATTGCTACTGCCTCATCGGGGTTTACGCTCTTAGAGCCTTCTTTACCGAAGATTTCTTTTATAATCTGTAAAATTTTGGGCATTCGGGTTGAACCGCCGACCAAAAGAATTTCGTCGATTTTGTCGGGAGTGATACCGGCATCCTTCAATGCTTTTCGGCAAGGCTCCTTTGTTCTTTCAAAGAGGTCTTCTGTCATCTGCTCGAACTTAGCCCTGGATAGGCTCTTTTGTAAGTGCTTAGGCCCGTTTGCATCGGCTGTGATAAAGGGCAAGTTTACATCAGTGTTTGCAACGGAAGAAAGCTCAATCTTTGCCTTTTCGGCAGCCTCGCGCAAGCGCTGTAAGGCCATCCTATCCTTGGAAAGGTCGATACCTGTATCCTTTTTAAACTCGTCGACGAGCCAGTTTACTATTCGGTTATCGAAGTCATCACCGCCTAAGTGGGTATCTCCGTTTGTGGATTTTACTTCAAAAACGCCGTCACCCAGTTCAAGAATAGAAATATCGAAGGTTCCTCCTCCGAGGTCATATACGGCGATTGTTTTTTCTTTTTTAGAGTCCTTATTAAAACCGAAGGCCAAGGAAGCGGCTGTGGGCTCGTTTATAATCCGCTTTACTTCCAAACCGGCGATTTTTCCTGCATCCTTTGTTGCTTGCCTTTGAGCATCATTAAAATAAGCCGGAACAGTTATAACGGCTTCGGTTACGGTTTCGCCGAGATAGTCTTCGGCTGTTTTTTTCATTTTCTGCAGAATAAAGGCGGAAATTTCCTGTGTGGAATAAAGTTTTCCGTCAATGTCGATTCTTACATCATCGCCCTGAGGTACGATTTTGTAGGGAACCCGCTTTAACTCGTCTGTGAGTTCATTGTAGCGGTGTCCGATAAAGCGTTTTACCGAGTAAACCGTTCTTTCGGGGTTGGTAATCATTTGGTTTTTTGCAGGCTGGCCTACAACCCTTTCATCCTTTGAGGTAAAGCCTACAATGGACGGAGTTGTTCTTCCGCCTTCAGAGTTCGGTATAACGACAGGCTCGCCGCCCTCCATTACCGATACGCAAGAGTTTGTTGTTCCTAAGTCAATTCCTATAATCTTTCCCATTTTCAATATCTCCTATTACCTAGTTTTCGTTTGTTTTATCGGCGGCTTCGCTTTCTTCCGCCTCTTTTTCATCCTGCTTTTCGGCAGGCATTAAGACCATTACCTTGGAGTGACGGATCACTCTTTCTTTTAGCTTATAACCTTTTTGGAGCTCTTCCCCTACAACAGCCTCTTTTACATCGGGAGACTGAATCATTGAAACGGCTTCGTGAAGGTTCGGGTCAAAGGCTTCTCCCTTTGCAGGGTAATAGCTAAGTCCGTACTTTGAGCTCAGCATAGAAACCATTTGATTTTTTATCATCACAACGCCTTCAACAAAGGCATTGTTTGCGGCTTCTCCGCCTTGATTTTTGCCGGCATTATTACCTGCATCAATAGCTCTGTCAAAATCATCCAGAACCTGTACAAGATCCAAAAGCAGATTGCTGTTTGCGTAGTCTATAGCTTCCTGCTTTTCCCTAATCATACGTTTGCGGTAGTTTTCAAAATCCGCAGCCTTGCGCAAGTACTGATCCTGCCAGTCCTTACATTGGGCTTCCAATTCTTCTATCTTTTTTTCAAGCTCAGAAGCCTTATCATTTTCTGTTTCTTTTCCGCATGTTTCGCCGGAAGAAGTGCTGTGCTCTGCTTTTTCTTCTTGAGGGATTTCTTTTGAAGCTTCACAACCGCATCCGGCCCCTTGTTCATCTTTCACAGGCGGCTCATCTTTAGGCTGAAGGTCTTTTTCAAGTTCTTCCTTCTCCGCCTGTTTTTTTTCGGCCTGCTTTTCATGATTCTTACTCATTTGAACTCCAACAATAGCTATAACTTTATCTTATAAGAAGATACTAATAGAAAAAAAAAGGGTCAAGGGCTTTTCTAAAATCATACCGTATTTTTTAAGATTTTTATTGCAGAACCATGCAAGCACTATTAATTAAAATAATAATTAATCATACATAATACCGAAATAATCCAAATATTGCTTCATTAAATCCTGTCCGGTAAGACAAGTGTCTCTTAAATAACCTCTTTCATTTTTCCACTTTTTAATTCCTCTGTAATAGTAAATTTTTAGTTCTTCAGTAATTATGAAAGGGACAATATTATGTTTAAGACATTCCTTGAACATTATTAATCTTCCAATACGGCCATTACCGTCTTGAAATGGATGAATAGCTTCAAATCGGACATGAAAATCTAAGATGTCATCAAAAGTGATCTTGGCTTTTAAATTGTATTCCGTTAATAATGCTTTCATCTCTGCTGCAACATCCGCAGGTTTTGTAGTTTCATCACCGCCCACTTCGTTTTCCAGCATTTTATAATCCCCAACCTTAAACCATGATTTTCGGCTATCAGTTGTACCGTACTTTAGAACATAATGAAGCTGTTTTATAAAACTTTCTGAAAGTTTCGTATGTGCACCTTCTATTATTAAATCAATACAATGAAAATGATTGACTGTTTCAACAATATCATCAACTCTAACAACGTCATCTGTAACGCCAAGAGTTCTTGTTTCAAAAATGAATCGAGTCTGCTCGTGGGTAAGTTTTGAACCTTCGATGTGATTTGAATTATAAGTAAGGTCAATCTGAATTTTGTGATAAATTCCGCCTTTCAGACCGGCTTCTTTTTCACGTTTAAGAAATGATAAGAGAGTATCTTGTTTTGCTGTATGACGAGTTTTTCGATGAGGCTTTTTTGCATCGGAAGGGATTTTCCATGTTTTACCTTCTAATAGAGCCCCCGCAATTCTACCCTGCAAGCAGTAATTTCTTACACTACGTTCACTGATTTGCCAGTGCTTTGCAGTTTCTTTAACAGATATGTATTTTATCTTATTCATAGGTAATATTATAACACATTATCGGCAATATATAAAGCGGATTTATGTATTTAAATTCAATTTTATTTTGCCGACAATAAAACGGTTTATTTGTACATTTATATTACTTTACCGGCTCAGAGGGCTGTCGTCTAGCATTCGCTTAACCTGCATTTGCGGCTCCTCCGCAATGGCAGGTTGAATATGAGTGTTAGAACTGATTATTTTTTATTTATAAAACAAAACAATGAATTGAAAAGTAAATAATTATATATTCTATATCTTTCAGAATAAAACATATTGATATTTGAAAAATTCATTGATGTACTCATCAAATATAATCTTTTTTCTTTTTCATCATAAAGATATGCATTAAAGGTTGCTGAACTACCTTCCGGGTCACTTCCGAAAGCAATAATATATTTATCGGCTCCACAATTCCATAAAATTCCTTCACGCTCCAACTCTATTGACTGCCAATTATTTGGATGTCTGTTTTTATAATAGCCTTGGTTCATCGCAACATCCAAATCTTCTCTCTTTACTCCATTTTTCTCATAGAAATTAATTGTTATTGAGTTTGTACCACCTCCGTAAATCAGAAAAAATTTATCTTCGGAAGTCTTTTCTTTTTGACTAAAAGAAATTTGATTCCAATCATTATCAAAGAGCAGCATACCGAGTTTATTATTAAACACATTCGCTTCTCTAAAATTGAATAAATTTATATTCTCATCAAATTCCTTATCGTCATAATTATATCTCCATACTTCTTTTTCTGATGTCTTTTGTTTTTCTAATTTTGAATCAATTTTCTTTACTATTGCTTTTGAAAATGATGAGTCAATTTTATTGGATTTTATATATTTTTTTAATTGCTGTTGTATCTTGGCATTTCGTGTATTTCTAAAAAAACTTTCAAGTAGTAAACTATTTATCGTTTCTTTTCCAATATTATTTTGATATATTTTATCGAAAGTTAAATCATCTACTACACGTTTGCCGGCATCCCATTCTGAAAGGTAATTCTTCATACTAAAATAAACCTGCATTTCTTCAGTTGACGGAACATAAAAAAAATATTTATTCTTTTCAGAAAACAGGCAATTAACTGAAAAAAATAAAACAATCACCAATACTACTTTTCTCATTCTTTTCTCCTCGCGCCGATAGGCGTCGTTCTAACATACATTAAACCCGTCCAAATACTACCTCAAAAAATCATGTTTTTCAAGTCCGTAATTCCATAATTTTAGATTAAATTAAACATTTTTCCACTCTCATATTTCTCCATAGTTTGTAAACCAGATTGCAGCGGCGTTTATCTATGCATTATCTTGGAATTACGACCAATCTGTCGGGTCTATTGATGATATCAGCCTCTATCTTATAGATACTTAAAATATTTTCAGGGGTTAGGACTTCTTCGGGACTGCCTTGGGCAAAAATTTTACCCCCTTTCATCGCAAAAAGGTGGTTGCCGTAACGGGCAGCTTGATTTAAGTCGTGAAGAACCAAAACTACCGTAACCCCCGTTTCCTTGTTTAGACGGTTTACAAGCTCCAAGAATTCTATTTGATGAGCCAGATCCAAATAGGTGGTCGGCTCATCAAACAAAAGGATATCAGGCTCTTGGGCAAGGGCCATAGCGATCCAAGCTCTTTGTCTTTCGCCGCCGGACAGTGTTTCCAAGGTTTTGTCCCGCAAAGCAAAGGTATTTGTAAGCTTCATAGCTTCTTCTATTATCTTTTGATCGGAAGCTTCAAAGCCCTCAAACCATTTTTTATGGGGATAACGGCCGAAATAGACCAATTCTTCGATGCTTATATCGTCAGGGTTTTTATTTTGCTGTAATAGGATAGAAACTTTTTGGGCGAGTTTTTTGGAATCCATTTTTGAGATATCTTTTTCTTCGATAAAGATTTTACCTGAAACGGGTTTTATAATTCCTGCGATGCTTTTTAAAACGGTGGACTTCCCCGAAGCGTTGGGCCCGATTATCGAAACCACCTGCCCTTTTTTTACCCTTAGGTTTAAATTTTGAACAACAGGTTTGTCGCAGTAGGAAAGGCTTAAATCCTCTATCCTAAGCATGTCCATATTTTAAAACCTCTTTTTTAAATTCTTCAAATTCGTTAATGCCCTCTTCTTTTCCGCGTCCGAGAATTAAGGCTATTATATTTAGAGCTTCACAGGCGGCGAGTTTTTCCCTTGTGCCTCCGGCATCTCCGCTGTCCTTCATCACAACATAGGAAGCTCCGTATTCTTTAAACATAGCTTCATTTAAATTTTGAGAAAAGGGGCCTGTCATGGCAATTATATCCTGAGTCGCAACTCCTGCATTTTTGCATTTTTCGATACTGTCCGCCGTAGGTAAAATTCTATATACAAAGCGGTTTGAGGAGCGGAAAGCTTCAAAGTCCGAAACGGTTTTGGAACCCGTCGTAAAAAAAACCGTAGAAGATTTTAATTCTTTTAAAAATGAGCAAAGGCCTTCCATGTCATCAAAAGTGTAAAAGCTATTTTGTTCCAAGTCCGTTGAAGATTGCGAATGTCCGCGGGTAAAGCGTAAATATTTTATGTTCAAGTTTTGAGCGGTCTTTTTTGCGTTTTGAGAAACGATGAGGGCATAAGGATGGCTTAAATCGGCAATGAGGCTTATTTTTTCTGCAATGCAAAATTGTTCCATTTGAAGGGCATCCATTCTGCCGATTTTAAGTTTATGGTTTTTAAAAAAATCCCTGCTTTCTTCCGTTGCAACGCTCATTATATAGGGCGCATTTTTTTCCTTTAAAAAGTTTGCAAGGTTTCCGGCCTCGGTCGTTCCGCCTATAATCCAGATCATTTAATCTCGTAACCTCGGGGCGTAATCATTTTTCCGTTTTGGATATAGGTGTTGCTGTTCCCGATGATCATGAGGGTGAACATATCGATTTTTTCGTAATCTATTTTTTGAAGCTCGGTGACAATAACTTCTTCATTATTGCGGCAGGCGTTTTTTACTATGCCCGCAGGCGTTTTAGGAGACCTGAATTTTAAAATTATATTTACGGCTTCTTCGATATAATCGGAACGAGTTTTAGATTTGGGATTGTAAAGGGCTATTACAAAGTCTCCCTCGGCTGCCAGCTTGAGCCTTTTTTTTATAACCTCGTAATCGGTAAGCCTGTCTGAAAGGCTTATAAGGGCCGTATCATGCATCAGTGGGGCACCCAGCCGTGAAGCTGCGGCAAAGGCTGCGGAAATTCCCGGAACTATTTCGACATTTAAATCGGGAGCAAGTTCCAAGATTGGGCCTGCCATTCCGTAAAGCCCGGCATCTCCCGTGCTTATAATGCTTACGGTTTTTCCTTCCTTTACCTTTGAAACCGCATACTTACATCTTTCAATTTCGCCGGTCATTCCGGTTTGAAAAACTTCCTTTCCTTCGATAAGGGGTTTTACATATTCAATATAGCCCGAATAACCTACGATTATTTCGGACTCTTTTAAGGCCTCGACAGCCTGAACCGACATCTGTTCCGGCCCGCCGGGGCCGATACCTACAACAAATAGTTTACTCAATTTTGTTTCCTTTAAAATCTATTGGTTATCAAAAGTTTCATATTTCCAGTCTTTTATGGTGCGCTCCTTTTCGTCAAAGGATGAACCTATTAAGACTATTTTTTTACCGCTTGATTTAAAAGGCACAACATAGCCTTTTTCTTTTATCTGTGCTATTGCATCTTCCGCACTTCCGTTCCCGTCAAGTTTAAATTCAAAGATATAAATTGTATCTTTAGTATGCACGATGGAATCTGCTCTTCCTGCGGCACAGTGCACCTCAGTTTCTACAAATTGCCCCATCAGCTTAAAGATTAGGTACACGGCAGTCTGATAATTTTGCTCCCTAAGTTTTAGTTTGTCTTTAGGAAGATTGTCGTAGGGGACGCCTGCAATTATGGACTGCATTCTTTCCATAAAGCCGGCTACATTTCCGTTCTTCACATCTTCCGTAAAACGCCAAACGGAAGATGCTGTTTGATCGGTACGCAAGGAAGTGTAGTCAGGTAAAAGGTTTTTAAAAAAGCCGTAACGTACCTCATCATTGGGAAAGCCTAATCTGTAAAGAGCGGCCTCCCTTATATATTCTTTAATTGTAAGATAGCCGGACTGAAACAAAATCGGCAGAGGATTTTTTGTGTCGGCTCTGTAATCGGCGAGTCCTGCTTCGTCAAGCTCAACCTTTCCGTCCAAGTCGGGAATATTATAGTGAGCATCTTTTAGATAGTTTACCAAGAAGGTCGGAGTTCCCGTCGCAAACCAGTAGCTTCCAACATCCTTTGCAGAAAAAGCATTTAAAAGACTGAAAGGGTTATAAACGTTTTTTCCTTCCTTTGCAAAAAGATATCCGTCATATCTTTTTTTAAGAAGGCTTAAACACTCTTCATAGCTTATTTTTTCTTTGTCGGCTAGTACCTGAATTTCGGGAGAAAAAACGGCCGTCAATTCTTCCTGGGTTATGCCGCAGAGGGCAGAGCAATCTTCGTGAAGGCTTATGTCCTGCAAGTTATTTAAGTCGCTGAAAATACTTACCTTGCTGAATTTGGTTACACCCGTTAAAAAGGCAAAGCGTATGTACTTGTCGCAAGTCTTTATAACGGAATAAAAAGATTTTAGAGTGCTGCGGAATTCTTCGTTTAGAGTTTCATTTACCGACATTGTTTGCAAAAGCGGTTTATCGTACTCGTCTACGAGGATAACAACCTGCCTGCCTGTTTTTTCATAAGCTCTCTGGACTATACCCGCAAACCTTTGGGCTAATTCTTCTTCTTGTTTATAAGCTCCATATATTTGTTCAAATTTAGATAAAGCCAGATTTAGATGGCTTTTTAAAGAATTAGGTTCATCATATTTTCCGATATTGAAATCCAAGTAAAGAACGGGATATTCAATCCAAGGCTCCGAGTTTTCAGCCTTAGCTCTTTCTTCTTCCGCCTTTTCAATGTACAGGCCTTTAAAAAGCTCTTTTTTTCCTAAAAAATAGGCCTCGAGGGTAGAAAGAAAAAGGCTTTTTCCGAAGCGGCGAGGTCGGCTTAAAAAGTAGACTCTATTTGAATTAGTCAGCTTAAAAACAAATTCGGTTTTATCCACATACAAAAATTTATCATTCCGCATGACTTCAAAACTTTGTACGCCTATAGGCAGTTTTCTGTAAAGATTCAATCTTAAACCTCCTCAACCTTAATTATTTACAATTATATAACAAAAACCCCTTATGTACAAGCCGAGGCAAAATCTAAGCATATCTTGAAAGTACACTATTTTGAAGGTATAATATGTACGAGGAGATATTTATGGAATATGAAGGTAGAATTTGCAGACCTCCTATGGAGCGCGCTTCTTTTATGCTTCCGGTAATGGCAGGCTGCTCGTATAATAAGTGTAAGTTTTGTAACTTATTCCGCAGTATAAAGTATAGGGAGCTGCCTCTTTCGCAAATTGAAGAGGAGCTTATACGCGTAAAAAATTTAAACGGGAACCTTTCTAAAATTTTTTTAGGAGACGGAAGCGCCTTTAATTTAAAAACGGAACATCTTTTAAAAATCTTAAATTTAATTCATAAATATTTTCCCGATTGTAATTGCATAAACATGGATGCAACAATCACTGGCATTTTGCAAAAAACCGATGCCGAATTGGAAAGCCTATACACTCACGGAATTAGAACTCTTTATATCGGAATAGAAAGCGGCTTGGAGGATGTGCTTTTATTTATGAATAAGGATCACACAAGGACCGAAGCCGAAAGGGCAATCTCTAAAATACAAGAACACAGCTATTCTTTCGGGGCACACATTATGACGGGCATAGCCGGAAAAGACAGAAGCATAGAAAATGCCGAGGCAACGGCAGAGTTTTTAAATAGAACGAAGCCCATCCGAGTTGTAAATTTTTCTATGTTTCTCCACAAAGAAGTTCCGCTTTATAGTGATATAAGGGCGGGAAAATATGAGGCTGCAAGCGAGACGGAAAATCTTATAGAAGAAAAAAGATTGATCGAGCTTTTAGGAAATGAAACCTGCCCTATTTTTTATGACGGCTTCCATGACTATCTGGAGTTTAGGGTAAGAGGCTATCTTCCTAAGGATAGAGAAAAGATGCTTAAACACATCCAAGCCAAAATCGAAAGCTACAAGCCTCTGCAAAAAGATTACGCCTTTGTAAACGGAGAATGTACCCCCTCTCTCGAAAAATCGGACGGCACAGGCAAGGTGTGGAAAACCGCCTAAGCCGATCAAGCCGTCCGGCTTAGTACATTCTCAATATGTAGGATCTAGCTAAGGGTGTCATCAATCCGTCACGGAGCGCAGCCATTTACCTGACCGGATTCTCCAAAGGCCTAAAAGGGCCTTAAAGGGTTCTTCACTAAAAAGGCAAATATAAATTCCCCATGCAGGAATAGAAGTGTAGATCGATAAGGAATAGGCCAAGGGAATAGAAACACACCACATAACTGCCGTGTCGCAGATTATGCCGAAGCGTGTGTCGCCTCCGGCTCTCAGAATACCGACAAGCATACACATGTTATAGGCTTTTAAGGGATAACAGCAGGCTAAAATTATAAAAAGCTTCATTACGGTCTCTAAGACTATTTTTTCTACATTAAAGAAAATAGGAGTTAAATACGAAATGGGAATTAACATAGCTCCTACAAAAACTGCAACAAAGGGTACAAAGATTGAAACCTTCGCCGCATAAGTTTTTGCCTCATCATAATTTTTTTCTCCGATTTTTTTGCCTATCAAAACGCTGACTCCGTTTCCGAAGCCGATAAAGATAACCCAAGTCAGCATCGAAACGGTGTTTGTGATGTTGTAGGAGGCATAGGCAAAGGTTCCGATTCCTGCAAATATCTTATGGTGAAAGGTGATGCCCAAAGACCATAAGGATTCGTTTATTAAAACGGGCATAACTATCGTAAAATATTGTCTTATAAATTTAAGGTCAAAGTCAAAATGATTTTTGAGCTTTCCGAGTATGGGATATTTCTTTTTCTTTGTTACCGAAAAAAGAATTATAAGCTCTGCAGCCCGGGAAGCAACTGTTGCAATAGCAGCCCCCTTAACTCCGAGGGCAGGAAAACCGAACAAGCCGAAAATTAAAACGGCATTTAAGATTAAGTTTACAAAAAGAGAAACGAGAGTTGCCGCAACCGCTACTCTTACCTTTTCGATAGAGCGCAGGGTAATCATAAAAATAAAGTTCACTGCAAAAGGCAAAAAACAAAAAGCAGAAATACTCAGGTAGTCCACGCCCTTTTCGATTACCGCGGCATCCTTTGAGTAAAGGGATAAAATTTCTTTCGGGAAAATAGTGCAGACCAAGGTAAAGAGGGTGCTGAAAAAAACCGCAACAATTAGTGAGATTGCAAATGTTTTTTGTAAGCCCTTAAAATCTTTTTTGCCCCAAAACTGAGCGGTAAAAACCATTCCGCCCGAACCTATTCCGTATAAAATCAAATTCAATAAAAAGAATAATTGATTGCCGAGACCTACCGCCGCAAGTTCGACAGTGCCGAGCCGGCCTATCATTATGGTGTCTAAAATATTTACAAAGGAGCTTATAAAGTTTTGCAATATTATGGGCACGGCAATTATAAATAAGTTTTTTAAAAAAGATTTATCGGAAAATACCGATTTTAAATTTACAGCCGGTTTTAAATTCGTAGTCATAAGTCTTAAAGCTCCCCTGCATTAAAAATCTAAAATTTCTTTTCGATGTCTTATTCCTAAAAGAGATAAATTTTCTTCAAGGCTGATATTTTGATCATAATTATCTTTTAGATCAATCAAAAATCTGTTCATCGAAAAGTGCTGATAAAGATAAATTTGCGGATTCTTTGTATCGGCATATAGGTTCTTTATTTCATCTGCGTAAGATTGAAATAAGCCGCGGGGTTTAAGTTCGCTGTAACCCACAAGCCAAATCGGGCAGCCCAATTTTTTTTGAACCTCAGCCGTTTTTTGAGCCGTAAAAATCTGAGTCTCTTCATAAAATTTTTTAAAAGAACCGTCCCCGTCTTTTCTTAAAAGAAAATCGAGCTGTTTTGTCTTGGCAGTATGAATGGGCGTTTTGTTTAGGATAATGACATTCTTTCTAAAATCGATTCCGAATGAGGGATTTTTTTTAAAGAAATTATCCGCAATCTTTCCTGCAAGACCGACAAGGTACTTTTGGTTTTTATGCAGCTGCTCATTTTTCCCCGGATTATCGCCTATGACAATGAGCTTAATCTCATCATCTTGACCGATTAACTCCCAAGCGTGATTATACACTATCGGAGTTTCCACAGTATAGGGAGGAGTCTTAGCCGCTCGAGCCGCCTCTTCTTGAAGCTTGGCCAAGCCCTCCTTAAAAAATAAAGCATTTTCTTTTTTAAAAGATTGGGCGGCACAGTTTTCTAAAAAAGGTTCTTTATATTTATATCCCAAAATATCAAGGTAATGAATACATTCGGCTTTATACTCGCTTTTAAATTTACAAAAAGCATTCCACTTATCTTTTTCCATCGGCGGGGTATTATATCAGATTATCGAGGGTTTTGAAAAGAGGCGGTTAATTAGTATATTTTATTTTGTTTGAGCTATTTTTATATCCGCTAAAACCGCTTGATTTGTCAGCTTCTCTTGACCAAAATTTTTCTATATTAAAATTCTTTTCTTCGAGTTTTTTAGGCAATTTTTTTCTTTTATAAAATCACTTTTAAATTCCCGCCGGGATTTACTGTTTAATAACTCTTTGATATCTTTTATAGATGTAGAAAAAATAAATTCTTCTTCAAGATTACGAATTTGAGGAATCAAGATTACATTAAGATTATTTCCATCTTTTTTCAATATTTCGATATTCTTTTTTATTGTACTTGCAGTAGATGAAATATCCGTATCAAATACGAGAATCACACTCGAATTAACCGGCAAGGTACGTAACAGTGTATGACTTATTCTCTTTTGATGCAAAATTCGAATCTTTCCTGAAATAATATATTTTTCTTTTAAAACCTTGATCGCCTTTGCTTCTGTTTCTCCTTCAACCAAATAAATATATGAATTAAATGTCTTCATATAAAACCTCCGCGCAAGAGTCTTCTATTTCAAGAAGCTTTGTGATATCGGGCGAAATATCAAATACATCATTTTTAACGGCATTTCTCAATGACACATCATTTTTTTTGATTTTTTCTTCAGGATGTACAACTTGTATTTTATCGTCTTTTCGTAAAAACATAAAAGAATGAATAGGCAAATTCATTTCTAAAATATCCAAATTATGAGTTGTAAAAAAAAGTTGAGTGTTAGGCTTTAAAAGAGAAATCATCAAACTAAGTATTGTTTGCTCGATATCACTTTGTATAAAAGAAAATTGTTCATCACAGTAGTAAAACTCAAAGACACCTAAATAAATTGCACTAATCAAATAAGAAATATCAAGTCCCGCTTTTGTACCGCTTGATAAAATATTTTTATCAACAATTTGTCCGTTTTGAATAACTACATCTCCATTTTTACTTCTGATAATATAAGCATTTGCAAGTTCAGAACTTGCAATTACTTCGGTAATAGAAGTATCAAGCGTTTTTAAAACAGCGTTTAAAATATCAAGTTTTAATACATCTATATCATTCTCCATGAGATAGGTACTCGACTCATCTTTAGGAAAAGTAAAAAGCCATCCTATATTAGGAATAGCAGATAATTTTTGAATAAAGTCAGTTTGAGCATCCGGATAAGCTTTTTTTAGTTTTTGAACACATGATTCATACGAATCATTTTTTAATATCTTACAATTATAAACATCGAATTCCTGTATTTCTTTTAAAGAGAATTTACAACTGACTCTATATAGATATTCTTCATCAGTTAAAAAATCTATAGAAAAATAAGCAGATTTTGTTTTATCTAAAAAGTCATTCTGTAATAATTCAAATTTTCCTCTTTCAATAAAATTAAAAATATCTTTTAAAGCTTGGCCTAGAGATGTTTTACCGGAAGCATTAGCACCCATAAGTATATTTACCTTTTTATATCTAAAATTGGGCTTTGTTTTTAAATACTCTCCGATAATTGAAGTTTTTACAGGTCTTTTAGGATAGGAAAAATTGACTTTAAAGTCTCCAAAACCGAATAAATTATCCAGTTCTAAATTCATTATTATCATAAACACCTTCCTCTGTATTAATGATTACTTCCAATAATCAGAACTAATATAATTATATTATTTTTTTTGTTTTTGTCAAGTTTATATGTTCTAAATTATATGTCCTCCTCCGCAACCGAAACCGTTACACCCTCATGTTTAAACTTATCTAAAATTATTTTGCCGCCGAGGAGGAAGGCGGAAGGGGCGGAGACATTGTAAACGCCGACTGTCTTTTTTACGAAGTCGGACTTTTCAAAATTGTCTTCTATTTTTTCTATTTGGCTTTCAGAAAAAAAGACGGGGCTTATGTTTAGTTCTTTTGCAAAATCAAGCAAGCCTTTTTCGTTTTGTTTTAATTCTATCGAGGCTATCGCCTTAACAGCTTTCAAATCCTTGTTTATCGAATCAAGGGCAAGCTTTACCGTCTCGGCAAGGGTTTCTTTATTCACTCCTTTTTTTAAGCCTATCCCAAGGTTTAAATTTTTCGGCACCAAGTGTACCATTGGCAAAGAACCGCTTAAAGCAGATACCGCTTCTCTTTTTTTATTTGAAACAATGATAAGGCCTTCAAGTTTTTTTTCTTCTTTCACAGATTGTAAATTTGAAGTAAATTTTACGGCCGGCAAATTCGAATTAAAATCTTCATCTTGCAAAATAAAAAGATTAGGGTAATTTATGGGAGACACCTTATCCTCGGAATAAAAGCCTACAGCCTTTCCGTCCACCATGATGGCTGTGATTATTTTTGCATCTTCCATGGACAAGATGGCGTAGTTATTTTTTTGAGCAAACAAGTCTACGGCTTCTATGTTGCGGCCGTCGGAAGCTGTTGTAATCACACTCACAGCCCCTATCGTACTTGCAATTTTTTCGGTAAGCGCATTGGCTCCGCCCAAATGCCCCGACAGCAATGAAATTACAAAGCGTCCCATATCATCGATTACAAGCACGGCAGGGTCTTGGCTTTTATCCTGAATATAATCCCTTATCATTCGGACGGCAATACCGGTAGAAGAAATAAAAATAAGGGCATCTCTATTTTTAAAATCATCGGGAATAAGAGAGCGGATTCCGCCGGCTGTTTTTGCATTATAAAAATGCTCGATTTGCGAATCCAAGCCTGATAATTTCTCGCCCAATAAATTTCCTTTTTCGGTAAAGGAATAAACTGCTATTTTTTTCATTTTCCCGCTTTTCTAAATTCGTGAGAAAATTTAGGATTGTAAAGCTGCGACCTTTCATAAGACCCTGCAATAAAATTCCCCACCAAGATTTGAGCCGTTTTGTTTACTCCGGCCTTCTTCACTTTTTGAGCGATATCGCCGAGGGTGCCGGTTATTATTTCTTGATCTTCCCAAGTTGCCTTGTAAATTACCGCAGCAGGAGTCGCCTCATCCTTATAGCCCTTGAGAAGTTCTGCAACTACATTTTCTATATTTTGCACTGATAAAAAAATCGCCATCGAAGCCTTGTGGGCTGCAAGGTCTGCCAGCTTTTCATCTTGAGGAACAGGGGTGCGGCCTTCCATGCGGGTTAAAATAACTGTCTGGCTTACATCGGGAAGGGTAAACTCTTTTTTTATTGCCGCCGCCGCTGCCGTACAAGAGCTGACGCCCGGGACAACCTCGTAGTCTATTCCCAGCTTATCAAGTTCATCCATCTGCTCCCTGATTGCCCCGTAAATTGAAGGGTCTCCGGTGTGGAGCCTCACAATTTGAGCATTGCGGTTTTCTTCCATAACCTTGATAACTTCTTCAAGGGTCATTGAAGCCGAGTTATAGCTTTTGCAATTATGCTTTGCAAACATCAAATGAGCCTTTGAAACCAAAGAGCCTGCATAAATAATAACATCGGCCTTTTCAATCAGCTTGCGTCCTTTTATCGTAATTAAATCAGGATCCCCAGGACCCGCTCCTACAAAATAAACCATACTATTCCTTTTTTGTTTTTATAAGAATTATTCTACTATTCTTTAAAGGGCTGTGTCAAGGTAAAAGATATTAGAAGTTTACCCTATCGTCGGCAATTTCTTTGAGGCGCTTATCATGTGAGGTAAAAATAACCGTTTTGGTTTTTAAAATTTTTATAAGTTCTTCTACGGATTCGCTGTCCAAATTATTTGTAGGCTCATCTAAAATTAAAATACCTTTTGAGTTTAACAAGCTTCGTACAATATCCGTTTTTTTTATTTCTCCGCCCGAAAAAATGCTTTCACCTTTTTCGGCAAAATTCCTTTCCGCAGGTTTTTCAAGTGAAAATGTTTTAAGCATTTTATTTATTTCGTTTTCAGGGATTTCATTACCCAATGTGATGTTTTCTTTTATACCTGTATTAAATAAAAGTGAGGTCTGCGGAACATAACCCAGGGCTTCTTTTACCGGATTTGAAAATATGATTTCTCCTGCCTGAGGTTTAAGTTCACCTGCAAGGATTTTTAAGAAAATACTTTTACCTGTTCCGTTTACTCCCTCAATTAAAAGTTTATTATCTTTTTTTATTTTAATATCAGGGAATGAAAATTTTCTGCCGTTGATTGTGTAAACAAGATTTTTAGTTTCAAGATTTTCATAACCTGTTTTAGGCATATTTGAATTATCAAAATTTAAAAAGAAATTTACACGCCCCTTTATAATCTTCATAAACGGAATTATCTGTACCCATTCAATAAGTAATTCTATTATTTGTCCGATAGGGTAAATTAAAAAAAGTGAAGCAGCCAGATTTTCAATTGTGACGGATTTAAACAAAAAAGAAAAACTTATAATAATTAACACTTGTATTGAATATTTACAAAGTCCTAAAATTGCTTTTGAAAGCGAGAGATTTATAATATTTTTTTCGGCATGTTTATTTATATAAGAGCTGTAATTCTTATTATATAATTCTAAAATATTTTCTTTAAGTGAAAATAAAATAAGGGGAATTTTATTGTTTACAATATTTTCTTCAAATGCAATACGGTCATTATTGTAAGCTGCAGAATGGGAGTAGTAAATTCCTTCCAAATGTGAATATAATTTATTAAATAAAATAGGGATTGCCGATACGCAAAACACTGTGAGTAAAAAAATTATATTGGTGCTTTGAATAAAAAGTACGGCAATTAATACGGTTACGACAATCGGTGTAACAATGAGAGTACGCAGTTTTAACCTATATTCGATTAAATCCGATTCAAAAAGCTGTAAAATGCTTCCGCTTCCCGAATTATGTACCTGGCTTATGTCTTTTTGCAAAATCGATTTTAAATTAACACCATCGTGTAAAACGGACTTTTTTAAAAACACCTTTGCACTTAAAAAAGCTGCAAATGGGGAAATAAGAGAAAGCAATAAAATTATAAGCAGGGCTTGTAAAATAATGCCGTCGGCAGAAGTTTTATTATAAATATGAGATACGATAATTCCAACCTGTGCCGAAAAATAAACAGGTAAAAAAAGTGAAATAATTTGTGAGGCGCTTTCCAATAAAAAGCTAGACCAAAATATTTTTACCGTTTTTAAATTCATTTATTTTCTCCGATATTTAATATTTTTGAAAAACAGAATTCAATATCTTTATCGTGTGAAATAACCATAAGGGTATTTTTATATTCCGTTAAATCTTTTTTTAATGCCGAAATTCCTTGCGCGTCCAAATCATTTGTAGGCTCATCCAGTATAACCATCTTGTTCAACATAAATGCCAAAGGAAGTAAAAGCTTTTTCTTTTCACCGCCTGAAAGGTCTTTAATTTTTGTGTGCTTATGTTTTTCAAATTCAAAATCGTAGACTTTAAATTTTTCTTTAAGAGCCTTAATATCGATATTATTTTTTTCGGCAACAGTATTTATAAAGTCTTCAGCCGTTAAAGAAAGCAAAGGAAACTCTTGAGGAAGGTAAATGCAGTTTTTTATAAAACAATTTTCGGAGACCTCTGCGCTGTTTTTAATTCCGGATTCTGTTTCAATTTCTATTATGCCTTCATATTCGATTCCGCAAAAAAGACATTTTATTAAAGATGTTTTACCGATTCCGTTTTCACCCTTGATTAAAACCTTATCATTTTTATTTATACAAAAAGAAACAGGTTTAAGTTTTTCTTTTAAATAAGAAGGAAGAACATCTTTATATTCTATTTTTGTAAATTCTGCATTTGATGATTTTATGTCTGTGTTTTTATTTACAAGATTTTGAAAACGTTTTAAGCTTACGGTAAAACTATTTTTTGCTCCTATGATTGAAAACATCATTACTGTCCGTGAAAAAAAGACGGGTAAAATTGCGGCCGTGCTTATTGCTTCTTGTACCGTTATGATTTCTTTTGTTTTAAAATATGCAATTAAAAGATAGCTTAAGAGTGTAATAATTACTTCCGAAAAGCTGTGCAAAAAATCTTCAAGTTTTGCAAAGAGTTCAGCCTTGTTTCCGAGTTTACAAAATTCGTCCGTTATTTTATAAAAGCGTTTAAAAAACCAAGAATGTACCCGGTATAAATTTATCATTGCATTAAGATTAAAGGCTTCGATAAAATAATTGCTTAATCTTTTTTCAACCTCTCTCGTATCCCAATAAGTTTGCATAAAATATTTACGCAGTACTAAATCAGGAACGATACATAAAAAAGAAATTACCAAAATACAAAAAGCCAAATAAAGATTGGAACTAAAAAGAAAAAATAAAACGGCCCCATATAATATAAGATTGGAAATAAAAATCGGCTTTTCTGTTCCGTAAAACGAAGCAATTATTCTGCTGTCTTTGTTTAAAACGGAATTTACATTTTCGTAAGTATTTTTATTGTTTAAAAATAAGCATGAATCAAGCACCTCATTGCGTAAGTCTTGCATTTTTTCTAAGGTTACCAGCATACGCAGTTTGCGTGCATAAAAGCTGCAAAGGAAGAAAAGAAATGCAGCAGCTAAAAACAAATAAATATAAGGAAGCGGTTTATGCAGCGAGGTAAGCAAAGCTGCAATTATTCTTAGTAAGGCATATTCTAAAATAACAGCGAGAGAGGTAAATATAAAATTAGCCGGAGAATGAAGTGTAGGGCTTTTCATTTTTGTAGAGTTATACATAAATTAATGCTTTGTCAACCCCATAGCCGATCTTCCCAAAAATAAAAATAAAACCAAAGCTGAAATGCTGTAAATGGAATTCCCGGTAAAAAGCATTGTCCAGCCCGTATTAAAAGGTATTAAAAAGACCGGTGCTATCCCGACCCCTATTATAATGGGCAAAAACACGGAGGCTATGGCGACGATAGCATTATATATACCTAAATTAGAGGTAAGCTTATTTTCGTTTTCACTGAGCAATACCAAAATTGCGGGCGGAACTAAACCGATAGATATGCCGAATAAAACTGTTCCGATAAACATCCAAGTCATGCTGCCGCTTTCAATTACCAAAATAAGGCAGCCGGCAGTAAACAACATGCTTCCCAATATAATTTCCGTCCTCGCCTTTAAAAAATTCCATATTGAAAACACACGCGTAAGCAGTAGAGAGCCTATAAATGTCATCATAATAATATTTATATCCCCTGTTTTTTTGTTGATATTAAATACTATTAAAGATAACAAAGCCGTCAACATAGAAAAAATAAAATTTATAAAAAACGAAACTGTGAATAATTTTTTTTCGTTCATAAAAAGCTCATCCTTATTTGAGTATAGTAAATATAGTCTGTTCTGTCAATCAATTTATATCCGGGGGAAGACCGCCCGAGTTCATTGATTTTGAAGGAGATTTTCGAATTTGCTTATATCGGAACATCAGCACCTTCTACCCATTTCTTTAGTCTACCAGCCGAATCTATCGCAGATTTTGTATCATTATCATCTACTCATTATTTCTTCTAATACCTAAAAACTCATAAAGCTTAAAAACCCCTTACATAAATATTAAAAATCATGTATAATAAACCATTATGGGAAAAACATTTGTTTTTGTAAACCAAAAAGGCGGGGTCGGAAAGACGACTTCCGTGATTAATTTGGGTGCTTACATCGCACTGGCAGGAAAAAAGACTCTTTTAATAGACTTTGACCCTCAGGGGAATATGTCTTCAGGTGTCGGTATTCAAAAAAAGCGGCCGACCGTTTATGATGCCCTTGCCCAAAAGACCTCAATAAAAAACACCATCTACCCTACTACGGTAAAAAACCTGTCGGCGATCCCGGCTTCAATAGACCTTTCGGGAGCGACAGTAGAACTTGTAGAAGAAGCCGACAGAGAATTCTATCTTAAAAATATTATCGAAAGCGTAAAAAGCGAATACGATTATATCCTAATCGACTGTCCTCCGTCTTTGGGCATTTTAACCTTAAACGGACTCACGGCAGCCGACCAAGTGTATATACCGCTTCAATGCGAATACTTTGCCCTCGAAGGATTAACCCTCCTTTTACAGACCGTTCAAAGAGTACAGCAAAGCCTTAATCCTTCCCTTGAAATAGGCGGAATATTTTTTACCATGTTCGATTCAAGAACAAATCTTGCTCAAGAAGTTGTGCAGCAGGTATCTTCATATTTTAAGGATAAGGTTTTTTCGACCATTGTTCCGAGAAATGTAAGATTATCAGAAGCTCCGTCACATGGAGTGCCGATTTGCAATTATGACGCAAAATGTATGGGAGCAAGAAGTTACGAAAAACTTGCACATGAGGTATTAAACCGTGGCTAAAAAATCGGCATTAGGACGGGGCCTCGATGCCCTATTGGAAGAACAAGCTTCAAATCATGCAGTGCAGGAAACACTGAATATTTCCGAAGATTCGATTATCAATCTTGATCCAAAACTTCTTCAGCCCAATCCGTATCAGCCTCGAAAAACCTTTGATGAAGAAAAAATTATCGAGCTTGCAGAATCAATAAAAGAACACGGAATAATTCAACCGATTGTAGCCGAAAAACATGAGGACAAGGGTTATTTTATAATAGCAGGCGAAAGACGTACAAGAGCCGCCATCAGCTTAGGCTTAGAAACCATTCCGGTAATCCTTCGCAGCTTTGAAGAAAAAAAGAAGCTTGAAGTTGCCCTCATCGAAAATATTCAGCGGGAAGACCTAAACGCAGTCGATGAAGCCCTTGCCTATCAAGAGATTATGGAACTCACCCGCATAAACCAAGAGGAACTTGCAAAGCGTGTCGGTAAAAGCCGGTCGGCAATTACAAACAGTTTAAGAATATTAAAACTGCCCGACGAAATGAAAGATGCTTTGCGGGTAAATAAAATCTCGGCGGGTCATGCACGCTCTCTACTATCCATAGTAAACCCTGCCGATCAAAAAATTCTTTTTACAAGAATTTTAGAATCGGATCTGTCGGTACGCGAAGCCGAATCTATGGCAGCCGATCTTAACTCCGGAATCGGACGCATAACAAAAAAACAAAAAAAGGAAACAACATCTCTTTCCTCCGATGATTTTGAATTAAGAGATATTGAGCAGCAGTTTATAAATTCATTGGGAACAAAGGTGCAAATAAAGGGGAACTTAAAAAAGGGAGTCGTCGAAATATCATACTTTTCAAAAGATGATTTGGATATGTTATATAAAAAGATAAACTCATAGGGGAGGATGGTATGGCAAAAAAAGCAAGCGAAACAAAAAAAACGGAAACTACAAAAAAGGCTAAAACACCGGCAAAAACCGCTGCAAAAAAAACTAAGGCTCCGGCTAAAAAAACTATTTCAGCCTACAAACAATCGGCAGCCGAAAAAAAACTTGCAGCCGAATTAGCGGAACTTACAAAACAGATGAATGCTGAAGGCCTTTTGTTTTTAATAGAACAGGCCCGCGTTCACCTATACAATATGCAGGTGGAAGCTCTTGAAGAGGACTTGCAGGCAATAGAAGAAAAAAGAACAAAGACTGTCAGCGTAAAAAAAACACAGCCTAAAAAAGATTTTAGAATTGAAAGATCAAGTGACGGTTCCGTTTATCACATAATAAGCGGCGGAAAGTGGAAGCTCATTAATGCCGATGAACTTTTCAGCATTTTGAAAATCGTAAATGCAAAACTGGATGACAATGAAATAAGGCTCAATCTTATCCACTGGTTTTTCAAAGAGAGAGGGGATTTTGTTGCAGACCTCGGTCTTGCCGACACTCACGATCCCCGCTGGCTGGAACTTATAAAGCTTTTAAAAACAAATTTTAAGATAAAGATATAATGAGCCCTCAATTTAAAGACCTAAAAAAAACTCTTGACAAGCTGGTAATAAAGTACGAAAAGCCGGCCTTTATACCTGCCGATCCGATAAGTATTCCTCACCGTTTTTCTAAAAAAGAAGACATAGAAATTGCAGGTTTTTTTGTTTCTATTTTTGCATGGGGAAACAGAACCGCCATTTTAAAAAGTGCGGATAAACTGATGGAACTTTTACAAAACCGGCCTCATGAATTTTTAACTCAAAGCACTCAGGCTCAGCTAAAAACGATAAGCACTTTTTATCACCGCACCTTAAACGGAGAAGACAGCCTTGCCATAGCAAAGGCTATAAGACGCATTTATTTATCGGGTTCAAATTTTGAGGAACTATTTAAAGCCAAAAATCCGGAAGAACCTTTGATAAACAGGATGAGCCGATTTAGAAAAGAATTTATCAAAAACATGGAGCCCCATAACATAAAGCACATCGCCGACATGGAAGGCGGCTCCGCAGCAAAAAGATTAAACATGTTTTTACGCTGGATGGTAAGATCGAATGATAAGGGAGTTGACTTCGGTTTATGGAAAAGCATTAAACCGTCTGAGCTCTACCTCCCCTTGGACGTTCACTGCGCCCGCAGGGGAAGAGCCCTCGGCCTCTTAACCCGAAAACAAAATGACCGCAAAGCAGTCGAAGAAATTACGGGATGCCTCAAAGAATTTTGTCCCGAAGATCCTGCAAAATACGACTTTGCTCTTTTTGCTCCCGAAGTCGAAAAGGCCTTAGCAGAAAGATAAAAATTCTATCTCCACAAGAATTCGGGATAGTAGCCTTCTTTTACCTTGCTTTCAAGTTCGTTTTTTACAATTTCTCTGTCTTCGGGATAGGTCATTCCGAACCATCTTTCGGTGGTAGTATAAACCTTAACCTTTCCTAAGCCCTTTTTCATCATAGTCCCTACACCTTCAGGCAAGAGACACTCGGCCTTTTCGCTTTCTGCATATTTATGAATAAAGTCTTTGAAATACTCGTTCATAAAATCGAAAATTTTAGGAGAAAAACCGAAGAGGTTCATCGAGACGGTTTCCTTGCCTGAAAACTCAACCTCTTTTCCTTCATGTTCCGAAATAATTTTTTCGACAGGACCAACCTTTTTATATGCGATATCCTTATGCTCGGTGATTCCGATAAGGTAACCGTTTCCAACCTGACAAACCCCTCTTGAAACGGAGCCGGAGCGGCTCAAGGTTTTATCCAAGATGTAACCGACCATAGCATGCTCGGTAGAATCGTTTGACAGGGTTGAAAGGTGGGTAGCTATAGTTTTATAAGCCGAGCGACCGTAATAGTCATCGGCATTTATAACCGCAAAGGGTTCATTTATTTTTAACTCCGCAGACAAAATGGCATGAGCCGTACCCCAAGGTTTTTTCCTGTTGACAGCTCTTTTTATTTGCTCATCAGTCAAAAAACCGTCCATAGATTGGAATACATAATCCGCATTACAGTTGCGCGCAATTCTATTAAAAAAACGTTCTCTAAAATCGTTTTCGATATCTTCTCTAATTATAAAGACAACCTTGCCGAAGCCGTTATTCATTGCATCGTAAACTGCATAATCCAACAAAGTTTCGTCATGCCTTCCAACGGCAGCTATCTGTTTGACTCCTCCATACCTGCTGCCCATTCCGGCAGCTAAGACTAAGAGAGTGGGTTTCATAAATAAACCTCCTAAGATTTTGATTTAGCTAAAATTCAATTAAATCATATAGTATCATATTATTGGAATAAATGAAAGATGTTTTTAAACCTCATTCTCAAATTTTCCCGTACAGTTGACATTATTATCAAAAAAATAATAAAATGATAAATTATCATATATAAAGCGAGAAAAATATGGCTATTATAATAAAGACAACAGGGAAGGCTATCCCCAAAAAGATAATGAACAACAGCGATTTTCCCGCTTCTCTGGATACTTCGGATGAATGGATCAGAAGTCATACAGGGATAGGAAGCCGCTACATAGCTTCCGAAGAGGACACAAGTGCATCCTTGGGAGCGGAGGCCTGTAAACAAGCCCTGCTTAATCAACACAAGGATAAATACAAAACTCTTCTATCAACCGAATCTCAGACCGCAGAAATTTCCGATATAGACTTGATTATTTGTGCTACCGCTACGGCGGAGTATCAAGGCTTCCCATCAAATGCCTGCCTTATTCAAAAAGAGCTGGATGCAAAAAAGGCAGTCTGTTTTGACTTATCGGCAGCTTGTTCCGGATTTTTATACGCAATTGATACGGCGGCCGCCCTTATGGAAAGGCACGGATGGCACTATGCCCTTGTATGCGGATCCGAGGTATTAAGTAAAATCGTAGACTGGTCTGACCGCTCTACCTGCGTCCTTTTCGGAGACGGGGCGGGAGCAGTTCTTCTTGAAAACACCTTCGAAAAAACAAAGGAAGGCATAGGCTCGGTCATCTTAGGTTCAGACGGAACAGGTTACGATGCCCTCTATATGGGAGACTATCTAAAAATGAACGGAAGAACCGTCTACAATTTTGCAGTCGGAGTTATAACCGAAACCGTAAAAAGCCTTCTTCAAAAAGAAAATATGAATATGGAAGATGTAGACCTAGTGGTATGCCATCAAGCCAATGCCAGAATTTTGGAAGCAGCGGCCAAAAGGCTTGGTGCAGACATGAGTAAATTCGTATGTAATATGGAAAACTACGGAAACACCTCCGCAGCTTCAATCCCTATAACCCTTGACGATCTTGTTCTGGACGGAAGGCTTAAAAAAGGAATGACAATTATTACGGCAGGTTTCGGTGCCGGGCTCACATGGGGCGGTGCCGTTATCAGGTTTTAATTGATTTGTGAATAAAGGAAGGATGATGATGAAAAACATATTTTTATTTTCAGGGCAGGGAGCCCAATTTAAGGGTATGGCCCAAGATATCGTTGAAAAATACGGAATTGCAAGGGACATAATTAAAAATATCGGCGATATAACCGGAGAGGACATTGAAGCCCTCCTATGGCACACCGAAAACGAGGTTTTGTCTAGAAGCGACAAGAGCCAGCTTGCAATAATTGCAGTTGAAACAGCTATTCTTGCCGTTTTAAAAGATAAAGGAGTTGCTCCCTCGGCCGTTGCAGGTTTCAGTTTGGGAGAGTTTTCGGCCCTCTATGCTTCAGGCATTTTGAGCTTTGAAGACATGATACGCATAGTCCAAAAACGAGGAGCTATTATGCAAGCCGCCTGCGATAAGATTGCAGCTAAGGCAACAGAGGCTTCAGGCTCCTTGGGCATGTCGGCCATTTTAAAGCTTGATCCGGAAAAGGTAATAGAGCTTTTAAAGCCTCATTCCGATCCCAAGAACGGAATAGTATTTGCAGCCAACATGAATAGTCCGGTTCAAACGGTTATTTCGGGAACGGCGGAAGGCCTCACTCTTGCAGAAGATCTTTGTAAAGAAGCCGGAGCAAAAAGATGTGTCCGACTTGCGGTTGCAGGCCCCTTCCACTCCCCTCTAATGGAAGAAGCGGCAAAGGAATTTGAAGAGGTTTTAAAAAGCTTTGAATTTAAAGACCCCGAAATCCCCATCTTCTCAAACGTTACGGGTAAAAAAGTAAAATCGGGAGAAGAAGCAAGGGCAAATGCAGTCCTTCACCTTACCCACCCCGTTCTCTGGACAAGCGAAGAAAAAGAGATAGCTTCTTTATGTGAAAACCTAAAACCTTGCCGCCTCTTGGAAGCAGGCCCCGGAAATACTTTAAGCAATCTTTGGAGAGACAGCGGCTTTGCATCGGATGAGCTAGCCTGTTCTCCGACAGGAACTTTGGAACAGCTAAATAAAATTATAGAATAGGAAAGGTATAAATATGATGTTATTACAAGGAAAAAAGGCATTGGTAACAGGCTCTTCGAGAGGAATCGGGAAAGAGGTTGTTAGAAGATTTATTGAAGAAGGTGCAGAAGTATGGGGCCTTTGTACAAAGCCCTCAGCAGCCAAATCAGAAATGGAAGCCTTTGCAAAAGAAAAAGGCTCGGTATTTCACGAAATATATGCCGACTGCGGCAATGCGGAAGGCCTTACCGAAACGGTAAAAAAAGCTCTTGAAGAATCGGGAGGCTTTGATGTTCTTGTAAACAATGCAGGAATCACAAGGGACGGCCTTTCATTTAGAATGAAGCTTTCAGACTGGGAAGATGTTTTGCGCGTAAACCTAACAGGTGTTTTTATCGCCTCGCAAATTGTTTCTTCCGATATGATCAGAAAAAGAGCCGGTTCAATCATCAATATGACGAGCATAGTCGGCCTCCACGGTCAGGGCGGACAGGTCAACTATTCCGCAAGTAAGGCAGGCCTCATCGGCTTCACAAAGAGTCTTGCAAAGGAAACGGCAGGCAGGGGCGTACGCGTAAACGCCATAGCTCCCGGCTACATTGAAACCGACATGACAGCCGCCGTAAACGAAGAAATGCGCAAGACCTGGGTCGAAGGCATCCCTTTAAAAAGAGCAGGGCAACCCATAGACATAGCAAACACCGCAGTCTTTTTAGCTTCGGACTTATCGCTTTACATAACCGCCCAAGTCCTAGGCGTCGACGGAGGATTGGGAGCCTAAGCTACGCCTGCCGTAGAGCATAACCTACGGCGAGTGAAGCTTATAGCCTTCGCCGGTCGAAGCACATAAGCTACGTCAGTCGAAGCCTATAGGCTACGGCCGGCGAAGTGCATAATCTACGGCAGCCGGTCTATCTTCATAGGGGACTCACTCCACGTATGCCAAACAGAACTATATAGGTGATGATGGAATGACAACTTTAATTTAAACATGTAAAAAGTCCCTATCTTGAAAATTTTAATGATTTAATTACAATATACACTATGAAATAGTGGAGATTAAATATGTTATGGAATGAAGAAGTGGAAAAGCATTTTTTCAGAGAAGCGCTAAAATCTTTTGCTTCGCCTGAACAACTTTTTTATAACCTGCAATCGGGTTATTATGCGTATATACCTAAAGATTTTGATTCTGAGGGACAAACACTGCAAAGTAGAAATTCACTTATAGGGCAATTTACGGAAAAATGGTGCAAACAAATTTTTTCTCCTATTGCTGAAGAATTAGGTTTGTATGCGATTAATGGTGTGGTTTGTGAAGAAATTGCGTTGACCAAATCTTCAAGTGCTGATTTGGCTTTTTGTACTAAAAATACCATCACTCAAAAGGCAGAAGATATAAAACTCATTTTTGAAGTAAAAATGAGTATCGTTTCAAATTATAAATTTGAACAACCCGATACTGTAAATTTAATTGGCGATTATAAAAGCCATAAAGGAAATCCATCTCTGCTTAGATCAGATTCAATGTTAAAGGCTATAGGAAGATCGATCAATATTAGAGTTTCCGGTTCAAATGCAAATACTATTCCGATAATTATTTTAGGAAACAGTCCAATAACATCTACATATTCAAAAAAAGTTGATTTCTTAAAGTCAGCCGGAGTTATTCAAGGATTTTACAGCTTAAATCCAAATCCTACAAAATCAGATTTTATTTTTGAATCACCTGAGAAAGGCTTTATAACTATTACTGATGTAAATGAGTTAACAAATTTATGTAAACAGATTTTATCGGAAGAACGGCATTATTTTTCTTCTATGATTTCAAAAAAACAACTTGGCAATATAATAACTATTGCGGCAAAAGAAATTGATAATGTTAAAAAAGGTGAAAAATTCTTAAAATTATTGCGAGGTTGTAATGAGTAAATCCGGTACTGAAACTAGCAGCTTTGGAGTTAGCGGAAGAATAAATCATGATTCCAGTAAATTTTATGATTCAAAATTATATAAAGAATTAGAAAAAAAAGAACAAATTATTTCTGATATTGAAAATCCTTTTCCGAAAGAATTACTTGATTCAATTATATTAGGCTCGTGTGAAAATATGAATAAAATACCCGATAATTCTTTGCATTTAATGATAACATCTCCTCCCTACAATGTATCAAAAGAATATGACGATGATTTATCATTGGAAGAATATTTGAAACTTCTTGAGAATGCTTTTTCCGAAACATATCGGGTGCTTGTAAATGGCGGAAGAGCTTGTATAAATATTGCAAATTTAGGACGCAAACCTTATATTCCATTATCAGATTATATTTCAAAAATGATGATAGATATAGGTTTTAATATGCGAGGAGAAATTATATGGAATAAGGCGGCAAGTGCCAGTCCTTCAACAGCGTGGGGCAGTTGGCAAAGTGCATCTAACCCCACATTAAGAGATATTCACGAATATATATTAGTTTTTTCAAAAGGAGATTATAAACGCCAACAGTTACAAAAAGAAAACACCATACAGCGTGAAGAATTTATGGAATGGACAAAGTCAATTTGGACAATGAATGCTGAAAGTGCAAAGAGGGTCGGACATCCGGCTCCTTTTCCGATCGAATTACCTTATAGATTGATTCAACTATATTCTTTTAAAAATGATATAGTTTTGGATCCTTTTATGGGCAGCGGAACAACTGCTATAGGAGCTTTAAAATCTCAACGGCATTATATAGGGTATGAAATCAATAATAATTATATAAATTTAGCAAATGAAAGGATTTATCCATACAAAGTTGATAATCAATTGTTTGCATAGTTGTAATTACTTTTTTTACATCTAACACCAGTATTAGCGCTGACAACTTAGAACAAATTTTGTTCAGTTTAAGAAAGAGAGTATACAAAAATTTATGGAGAAGGTTATAGATGAAAACATGAATAAATAAAATGTAAAACTTGCGGTTAAATTAAAAGTTTTTTTGGAGGAATGATATGATTGTAAAACCGATGGTTAGGAATAACATTTGTCTAAATGCTCATCCTAAAGGATGCAAAAAAGGTGTAGAGGATCAAATAGAATACACAAAGAAGAGGATTACCCTTGAGGTAAAATCGGGAGCGGCGTCACCGAAAAATGTACTCGTGCTCGGCTGCTCTAACGGATACGGACTTGCAAGCCGAATCACGGCTGCCTTCGGATACGGAGCCGCCACTATAGGCGTTTCCTTTGAAAAGGCTGGAAGCGAAACAAAGTACGGAACTCCGGGCTGGTACAACAACCTCGCCTTTGACGAGGCAGCAAAAAAAGAAGGTCTTTATTCCTTTACTATAGACGGCGATGCCTTTTCCGATGAAATCAAAGCTCAAGTTATTGAAGAAGCTAAAAAGAAAGGCATAAAATTCGATCTTGTTGTTTACAGCTTGGCAAGCCCCGTAAGAACAGACCCCGACACAGGCATAATGCACAAGTCGGTCTTAAAGCCCTTCGGCAAAACCTTTACAGGCAAGACTGTCGATCCCTTTACGGGAGAACTAAAAGAGATTTCCGCAGAGCCTGCAAGCGATGAAGAAGCCCGAGACACCGTTAAGGTTATGGGAGGAGAAGACTGGGAGCGCTGGATAAAGCAACTTTCAAAAGAAGGCTTGCTGGAAGAAGGCTGCATCACCATGGCCTATTCTTATATCGGCCCCGAAGCCACCCAAGCCCTCTACCGCAAGGGAACCATAGGTAAGGCTAAAGAACACCTTGAAGCCACAGCTCACCGCTTAAACAAAGAAAACCCGTCAGCACGCGCCTTTGTTTCGGTAAACAAGGGGCTTGTAACAAGGGCAAGTGCAGTAATCCCCGTAATTCCCCTCTACCTAGCTTCCTTATTCAAGGTGATGAAAGAAAAAGGAAACCACGAGGGCTGTATCGAGCAGATTACCCGCCTTTATGCAGAAAGGCTCTACCGCAAAGACGGCTCAATCCCCGTTGATGAAGAAAACAGAATCCGCATTGACGATTGGGAACTTGAAGAAGACGTACAAAGGGAAGTTTCTGCCTTGATGGAAAAGGTAACAAGCGAAAATGCCGAAAGCCTAACCGACCTTGCAGGTTACCGCCACGACTTTTTAGCCTCAAACGGCTTTGATGTCGAAGGCGTCAACTACGAAGCCGAGGTAGAAAGGTTCGACAGGATTTAAATTGAGGAATTATTAATAATTATTAATTCTTAATTCATAGATGTTTATGGCAAAAACCGATATTTGTTCTTCGGCACATAAATTACAAGAAGATGCAACTATTAGGAATTTCCGAATAGTTCAAACTGAAGGGGATAGGACTGCAGCCCGCTCTGTAAAATACTACGGGCTGCAAATGATTATTGCCGTCGGCTTCTTGGAAAACACCATCAGCGGGTAACTGAAAATTATGGAAGATTATAATAAAGAGTTTAAAATCGACATTCCTAAAAAACAGAGTGCACTTAAAGCCGAAATCGTTTCTTTTTTAAACAGCACTGATGGAGAAATTTATCTGGGTGTCGATGACAGCGGAACTATACATTATGATCTCATAAACGAAAAAAAGAAAAAATGGGAAGAAGTTCTTTCAAATTGGATTGTAAATGCTTTTACGCCTGATGTAACGAGCTTGATTTATATTTATCCAAACGAAGCTCCCTTTAGAATCAAAATTTTTAAGGGAAAAGAGAGGCCTTACTTTTATAAAGACGGAGAAGGTTTTAATACAAAGTGTGTATATGTCAGAGTCGGCAGCACAAAAAGGCTTGCAAGCTTTGATGAAATACAAAGAATGATAAGGCAGCATAGTCAAAATGATTACGAGCGCTTGTTATGTCATCGGGATGATTTGACCTTTAATTATATAGAAAATAGATTTAAAGAAAAAAGCGTTCCCTTCGACAAATATGCTCTATCCCTCATGGATAAGGATGGTAAATACAATAATGCCGCCCTCTTATTGAGCGACCAAAATCCCGCTATCAGTAAGTTTGCCGTTTTTCAGGGTACTACGGTTAATGTCTTTTTGGATAAAAAAGAATTTACAGGTTCCATCTTAAAGCAATTAGATGAGGTGCTATATTTTGCAAATTTATCGAACCGCAAAAAAATAACCATTACCGGAAACCCTGAGCGGGATGAGTATTCGGATATTCCGGAAAGAGCTCTCAGAGAAGCTATCGTAAACTGCTATTGCCATAGGGACTGGACCTTGAGCGGAGATATAAAAATAGAATTTTACGATGACAGAGTGCAAATTTTTTCTCCCGGCAGCTTGCCGGACGGATTGACCCTGGAAAACATAAAAATGGGCATGGTTGCTAAAAGGAATAAAATTATAGTGGATACTCTGGATAAGGCTGATGTCATCGAAAATTATGCTTCAGGAGTACGCAGAATATTTGAAGATTATGCCGGCTTTAAAAAACAGCCCGAATATTATATTTCCGATAACGGGGTAATTGTTACCTTGTTTAACCGAAACTATGATGTCCAAAATGACGGTGAAAATGATGTTCAAAATGATGTTCAAAATGATGTCCAAAAACTGAGCCCGGAACAAAGAAAAGAAAAAATCATGGAACTGATAAAATCAAATAACAAAATTACAATTGATATGATGAGTTATATGATTAATGTATCAAAACCCACCATTGAGAGGGATATAGCTAAATTAAAGAAAGATAACAAAATTGAATACGTCGGCAGTGCCAAGGACGGATACTGGATTGTAAAAAAACAATGAGTACAGGACAGGTTGTCCACTTACATAATGGAGGACGGTCTACCTACATAATGGTGGACGGTTCACCTGCATAGGGATAGACCGTCTATCTGGGGATAGACATACTACCTACATAATGATAAACTGTCTATCTTACATTGCATATAACGGTTAAAAATAGATAAAAAATAAAACTTTAAGGAGATTTTATGAAAGAAGATTTTATTTTGAAAGTGATAGAACAATTTGAAAAAGGTGATACGGTTTTCTTGCAGATAAAGCAGGACGACTGCGAGCTTGTATTAAAAAAGGAAGGAGCCTTTCCTAAAAAGGAAGTTGCAGCTCAGGCAGGAGCACAGGCTGCCTATCCCATGCCTTTGGCTATGCCGGCAGCTTTCCAAGCAGGTTTTCAGGGCGTGCCTCAGACCGCTCCTTCGGGAGTTCAAGGGGCAGCACCTCAACCGGCAAGCCCTGTTGCAGAAGCTCCGGCCCAAGCGGCCACGGCATCTTCATCGGCCGATCTAATCGAGGTAAAAAGCCCCATCGTCGGAACCTTTTACAGGGCTCCGTCTCCCGATTCTCCGCCCTATGTCGAAAAAGGCGGCACGGTAAAAAAAGGTCAGCCCCTTTGCGTGCTTGAGGCTATGAAGATGATGAACACCCTAGAATGCGAACATGACGGAGTTATCGAAGAAATCTTGGTTTCAAACGGAGAGCTTGTCGAATTCGATCAGGTCTTGTTTAAGATAAAGGCTAAGTAGGAAGGTTCCTATGATTAAAAAAATACTTATCGCCAACAGGGGTGAGATAGCCGTAAGGGTAATCCGCTCCTGCCGCGAAATGGGAATAAAAACCGTCGCCGTTTACTCCACGGCGGACAAGGACTGCCTCCATGTTCTTTTGGCTGATGAGGCTGTCTGCATAGGCCCGCCCCCGTCGGCTAAAAGCTACCTCAACAAGGAAGCCCTTATCACGGCAGCCCTCTGCACTTCCTGCGAGGCCGTTCATCCGGGAGTAGGCTTTTTATCCGAAAACGCAGGTTTCGCCCGCGAAGTAGAAAACGCAGGCCTTTTTTGGATAGGCCCTAAACCCGACACAATCGAAATGCTGGGCGACAAGGTACGGGCCCGCGAAACCGCCGTAAAAAGCGGCCTTCCCGTAACCCCCGGCTCGGACGGAGCCGTAAAAGAATTGGAAGAAGCCAAAAAAACTGCCGAAAAATGCGGTTATCCCGTCATCATCAAGGCGGCTTCAGGCGGCGGCGGAAAGGGAATGCGCATCGTTTATAAGGAATCGGAGTTGCCTGAAAACCTAAAAATCGCTTCCGCGGAAGCCGAGGCCAACTTTGCAGACGGCACGGTTTATATCGAAAAATACCTCGTAGACCCGCGCCATGTCGAACTTCAAATCGTAGGCAACGGAAAGGGAGCCGTTTCCGTCTTAGGCGAAAGAGACTGCTCTGTTCAAAAAAATCATCAAAAGCTGATAGAAGAAAGCCCCTCCCCTGCCGTAAGCGAGGAAATGCGCGAAGCCATGTGTAAGGGGGCTGTCAGCCTCTTTTCTTCCCTTAAATACCGCGGGGCGGGAACAATCGAGTTTCTCGTATCGGGCAACAATTTCTACTTTATGGAAGTAAACGCCCGAATTCAGGTCGAGCACCCCGTTTCGGAGATGATTACAGGCACCGATATAATTGCAGAACAAATCCGCGTTTGTACGGGCGAGAACATGAAGTTTGCCCAAGGCATCCTGCCTACAAAGGGCTGGGCTATCGAGGCCAGAATAAACGCCCGCTCTCCCGGCCTTATCAAAAACTTGATGATTCCCGGCGGAAACGGTGTACGCTTTGACAGCTTTTTATATCAAGGTTACTCGGTAGTTCCGTTTTATGATTCGATGACGGCTAAGCTCATCGTTCACGGAGCCGACAGGGCTAATGCAATTCAAAAACTGCTTTGCGCCCTCGACGAGCTTAAAATCGAAGGCATCACCTGCAATATCGAAGAGCAAAAGATTATACTTAACTCAAAAAAGTTCAAATCCGGTGTTTTCGGTACCGGGCTCTATGAAGAGCTTTTTGGAAGTAAATAAGGAGTATTGAAAAATATGGATTGTCCTAGTTGTAAAGTATCATATGATGAAGAGGTTTTTACAGATAACCTGATGGTCTGCCCTCACTGTAATTGCCATTTACGCATAGAGCCGAGGCAGAGGATTACCTATCTGACAGATGAAAATTCCTTTCAAGAGCTGTATGCAAACTTAAAAACCTGTAACCCCATCGAAATGGAGGGGTATGAAGCAAAGATTTCGGCCGCCGAAGAAAAGGCAGCCTTAAACGAGGCTGTAATTACGGGCTCATGCAAGATTAAGGGGCGGGATGCCCTCCTGGCCCTTATGTCCTTTCACTTTATGGGAGGCTCGATGGGCTCGGTTGTAGGGGAGAAGATTTCGAGGCTCATGTTAAAGGGAGCTGCAGAAAGGATCCCCGTAATTATCTATGCAACCTCAGGAGGAGCCCGAATGCAGGAGGGGCTTTTTTCGCTTATGCAGATGGCCAAGACCTCAAGTGCAGCCGCCGAGTTGGATGAAAAGGGTGTTCCTCTTTTTATAATGCTCTGCGACCCGACCACGGGAGGCGTTACGGCGAGTTTTGCAATGCTCGGCGACATAACGGCAGCAGAGCCGGGAGCCCTCATCGGCTTTGCAGGCCCAAGAGTTATCGAAGGCACCATCCGCCAGCAGCTCCCCGAAGGCTTTCAGCGCGCCGAATTTCAGATGGAAAAGGGCTTTGTGGACTGCATAGTACCGCGTCAAGAACAAAGGCAGTTTTTTGCCCGTATGATTGATGCCCACAGCCTCGGCCTAAAAGAAGCCCCTAAGAAGAAAAAGGCCTAAAGTTTTTATGGGAAATGGAGAAAATGTATGAGCAATACGGATCAAACTAATTTATTAAATAACTTAAAAGATATAGCCCAAAAGGCGGGGCTTGATATAAGCGAGGAGCTTGCAAAGATAAATGCTAAACTTGAAAGTTCCACAACCCTTGCAAAAACATGGGAAAGGGTTGAGCTTGCCCGCCACAGCGACAGGCCCAGAACCTTGGACTACATCAATTTGATTTTCGATAATTTTACCGAGCTTCACGGCGACCGCTTTTTCGGCGATGACCCTGCCATGATAGGCGGAATAGGCTTTATCGACGGAATGCCGGTTACAGTAATCGGCACCCAAAAGGGAAGAAACTTGCGCGAAACCATCGACAGGAACGGAGGTATGGCAAACCCCGAAGGCTACCGCAAAGCAATGCGCCTTGCAAAACAGGCCGAAAAGTTCAAAAGACCGATTATAACCTTTATCGACACTCAGGGAGCCTACCCCGGCCTCGGAGCCGAAGAAAGAGGAATCGGAGAAGCCATTGCCTTTAACTTGAGGGAATTCAGCCGCCTAAAAACCCCGGTTATCTGCATAATCATCGGCGAAGGAGGCTCAGGCGGAGCCCTCGGCATAGGAGTCGGCGACAAGATTTACATGCTTGAAAACGCCATCTTCTCGGTTATATCCCCTGAAGGCTGTGCCTCAATCCTATTGAGGGATTCAAGCAGGGCAAAGGATGCCGCCGCCATGCTCAAAATTACCAGCCAAGAGGTTCTCGACTTAAAGGTAATAAACGGCATCATCCCCGAACCCGAAAAAGGAGCCCACACCGATCCGAAACAAACTGCAGAGGCAATCAAGCAGCAAATCCTAAAGGATTTAGCCGACCTTACAAAACGCGACCCCGCCGTTTTGGTAAAATACCGAAGCAAAAAAATCAGAAGCATAGGAAAGTATTCGGAATAAACCCTATAGTTCATTTTAAAATTTTATTAAAAAACCCGCATCGGATTTCATATTCCAATGCGGGTTTTATTGTAAATAAACCTGCTTATAAATTCAGCGTATTTACTCGTTAAAATAACTTACTTAATGGCATTTTCAATCATTTCAATATTTTCATCGTTTGAAATAATCTCAAGAGCCTTCATTATATCATCATAGAGAATGCGGTCTTCGGTAACCTTGGAGATATGCTTTCGGATAAGCTTCATCATTTCTCCGGTTCCCTTGCCGTATTTTTTTACTCCCCTTAAATCGCAGGCCTGAGCGGCTGTAAGCCATTCAATAGCAAGAACGTGGCGTACGTTTTTAACGATTTCGGTTATTTTGCGGGCTGCAGTTGTTCCCATACTTACGTGGTCTTCTTTATTTCCCGATGAGGTAATAGAGTCAACGCTGGCAGGGTGAGCCAATACCTTGTTTTCCGAAACGAGGGAGGCCGCTGTATACTGAGGAATCATAAAGCCTGAGTTTACTCCGCCGTTTTCTATTAAGAAGGCAGGCAGTCCTCCGTTTAACTGCGGGTTTACAAGGCGTTCTGTTCTTCTTTCGCTTATGTTTGCAAGTTCGCTTACGGCGATTCCTAAGAAGTCCATGGTAATGGCGATGGGCTGACCGTGGAAGTTTCCGCCTGAGATAACGTCTTTGTTATCGGGGAAGACTAAGGGATTATCGGTTACGGAATTGATTTCTATTTCAAGAACCTTGCGGACATAGGCGATAGCATCGGCACTTGCACCGTGAACCTGAGGAACGCACCTAAGCGTATAGGGGTCTTGAACATCGTTTTCCCTTGTGTTGATGGAAGAGCTGCCTTTTAGCATTTTGAGGATAAAGGCTGCCGTATCCATCTGTCCCTTGTGGGGGCGGGTTTTATGGATTCTGGGGTCGAGGGCGGCTGTAATGCCTCTAAAGGCTTCAAATACCAAGGAAGCACCCATGTTTGCAGCCTTTAAAAGCTGTTCTGCATCATGCAAGGCTAAGGCTCCGATACCGGACATTACGGGAGTACCGTTAATAATACCAAGACCGTCTTTTCCTGAAAGCACAACAGGCTTTAAGCCGGCTTTTGCAAGTGCATCTTTTCCGGCCATCAGCTTACCTTCGTAATAAGCCCTTCCCTCTCCTATCATTACAAGGGCGATATGGGCAAGGTTTGCCAAGTCGCCGCTTGCACCTAAAGAACCTTTTTCGGGTACATAGGGTATTACACCCTTATTGAGCATATCGACTAGGATATCCGGCACTGAAGGAGTTACACCGGAAAAACCGCTTGCATGGGTGTTAAGCCTTAAAAGCATTATAGCACGTACTATGTCTTCGGGGAAGGTATTGCCTACACCGCAGGCATGACTTAAAATTAAGTTCCTCTGCAGGGCACCGTTTTGATCCTTGGTAATCGTTACGGTGGATAATTCTCCAAAACCGGTCGAAATGCCGTAGGTAGGCTTACCGCTTTTTACAATGTCGTCTACAATTTTCTTTGAATCCTTGATTCTTTTTTTTGCATCTGCAGATAGCTTTACTTCCGCTCCATGTCGGGCAACAGCTACAACATCTTCTATTGTCAAACTGCTGCCTGTTACTGTTACAGGTTTTACCTTCATTTTTTGCTCCTTATATTTTTATTTTAAATAAATATCATTTTAAAAGTTTAAATTCTGCAATTACAGGATGATGATCCGAAACTTCAAAATTTAAATCAAGGGTTTTGACTCCGATAATTTCAACATTGGGTGAGCATATAAAACCGTCAATGATAGTTGTATAGTTTTCTCCCTTAACGTAAGGCTGCTCCAGAAGTCTAACAGTCGGTACCGAGCTGTCAAAGCCCCATTTCCATTCCTTACCGATAAAATCGGCAGGAGAATATTCTATCCATTCAAGAAATTTTTCATGTGTAGTATAAGGCATAAAACGATTTTTTTCTACACCCGGAAAAAGGGAGTTCCAATCGCCGCCTGCAATTACCCAATGCCCCTCATTATAAAATTTTAAAGCGAGGTTTTGTAAAAATTCCATTTCCTGCTTTCTTAGAACTCCGGCCGCATCATAGGCCGAAAGATGCAAGTTTATTATATAAAGATTTTTATTGGGAACATCCGTTTTAATTTCAGAAAACAAAAGGCAGCGCTTTAAGTTGACGGTTTTTAAGGGCCATGAAAATGAACCCGGAAGCTGAAGCCTCTCCGCTTTTTCTATTCCATACTCACTTAAGGTAAAGACGCCGCTTTTGACCCTTCCCAATGGATTTGAAACTGGAACCGGCACAATGAGGGCATCATAGTTTAGAGCAAGAGCTGAATCATAATCGGTAAAAAAATCGGATAGGGCTTTTTTTTGGTTTACATAAAAGCTTCGCTTTGATTTTAAGTCAATTTCTTGGATTAGATTAAAGCTGCAATCTTCTTCTTTTATTATGTTCTTTACCTTTTCAAGGTTTTGCAAAACCGCATCCTTGCTTCGGGCCGTCACATTTTTTCCGCCGTCATAAAAAAAATCGTTTTGAGCATCAAGGCCGCAATAACCTATGTTCCAGTCTAAAATCCGGAAGGTTTCATCAGTCTGTAAAATCGATCTTTTTGCATTCTTGTTTATATCGGCTTTTTCAAGCGGGTTAGGACGATACTCTGATATTGTAACAAAAAGAAAAAAAGCTGCCGTAAAAAAAAGGAGAGTTCCTATAACTGCTAATGGAACAAAAACAAATAATTTTCGTGAGCTCATATTAATTTCACCTCACTGATAATTTATGAACTGTAAAATTATATATTAAAAATGAGTTTTATGCAATGGCAGCCTCAATAAAGAAAAAACTCGTTTTTTCGGAACAACAACCTTGAATTATTGAAAAATATTGTGTATAATATGGGGATGACTATTTACACGGATTTACTGCACCTGTTGCGGATGTTTTCTTTGCGTAGAGACAGCGCTCAAGTGACCTTACAACCTTTTCAAGATTATCTCCACCGCTATGCACGGCATTTTTTGCAGCAAAAACCGGAGTTGGCTGTTCATCTTGAAATTTCTCTCGAAACTCTTTTAAGTGAGCTAAAAAAAATACAGGATGAAGGGGACATCGAAATAACAACAGACAAGTCCAATACAACCATCATCTTTGTTCCATATTTCCATGTAGATAATATATCCCGGCAATATGCAAATCTTGAGCAGCATCCCGACATTCCTTTTCCTCTTTTATCGGATCTGCCTAAGAATTTTCCGGGGAAACTTTTAAAGGCAATAAGCGTCTCAGATGATATAGCAGAGTTAAAACCCGAATCAAAGGAAAATTCTTTTTTATATGCCCTAAACTACAACGGAGATATTCCGGCCCTCATCTTTCCCGGCTCTTACAAAACAGAAAAACTTTTAAGTTTAGCCCTAGATAAGATTAAGCTTTTCTTATCGAAGGATGAAAGCAGGGATTATATGCAAAAGAGGCTCATGGTGGCCAATCCCGGTAAAGAATTTACGGTTAAAACCTTTATTGCAAAAACTATGGCACATAGTGTTAATAGTTTTCAAAATGTTAAAGAATCGGGAGACAACTATATCTTGTGGGGCCAATTATGCGCCTTTATAAAACAGGAATTTGCCAAAAAGAATGAAAAGCTGCCTGACGAGATAGCCTTATTGCAGGCTGCCGGCATTCTGGAGTATTTAAATAATTACTACAGAAACAGGGCTCAAAAAGACATTCAAACGGACACGGCTTTAAAAAATCTCCTTCTGGCTTTTCAAAAATCGCCTTATTATTTTACAATGAAGCAGATAACCCAATTTACCGATTCCAGAGGAGTTCCCCTGCTTGGGCAATACTCTGAAGAAACCTTACAGAATTTTATGAAGGAAAAAACAGGCTCCTCAGAAAAATATATAATTCCGGATATTCTTACCTTTACAAACTCTGCAAATGATAGATTCTATCTGCTTACCGAAAAGGTCGTTCCTCTTTTAATATCCCTCATCAATGAAGCAAGAAAACCGGTCAGGGAGCTATGTATAAAAAGATGGCATGAGATGTTAATGAATTTTGAGCAAGATGACTCAATGAAAAACGACACGGCTTTCAATGAATTATTAAAAGAAATAACCGCTCATTCGGCACCGAATCTATACGGACTTTTAAATGCTTCGTTTATTTTATCGATTATTGCAGATCCCCGCTTAAATGAAATTCAAGCTATGGAAATAAACCGAATTTTTCCGGCAGGTAAACCTGCATCATATAACGAAATTTTAATGCTTAATCGATACGAGATTTTAAGCGATACAAAGATTCTTCTTCCATTCTGGTATACGATTCCTATAATTTCTGCAATAATTGCATTTTTTAAACGCAAGAAAAAGGTAGCTCAGCCTGTACAGCCTGAAAAAAAAGAAACTACCTATAAAAAGCCTAAGCAAAAATTAAAGGATGCTGCAGAAAAAATAAGTACCGAATTTATTCCTGAAGGAATGACAATTGATCAAGCCCTCGAAAAAACTTTAGATGAATGGAATCATACTTTGGGACATCCTGCACGCGAGAATCTGACAGAGGACGTAAATGCATTAATTAGAGATTATTTACGGGGAATAAATAGAACCCTTTCCTTTTCCAGCTTTACCGCCGACAGAGTCAGAGGACTGGCTAAAACTCTGCTGGAGTCTCCGGGGCTTTTAAAAATAAAGGAAAGAAAGGCCTTGCAAGATTATATAGAGCTCTATATCATAAAATTAGTATCGCAGTATTCTTAATTTATGTTGAGTTTTATAACTACAACCAACACCATTTTTTTAAGCATCCTCCTTCAAGCCTTTCCTTTTATGCTTTTGGGAATAGTTATATCTTCAATCCTGCATGTTTTTATTTCGGATAATTTTATCGTCAAAGTTTTTCCGAGCAGGCACGGCCTTGGATTTTTGACTGCCTTATTCGGCGGCCTTGTTTTTCCGGTATGTGAATGTGCAGCGGTGCCTGTTCTTTCCGGGCTTGTAAAAAAGGGAGTTGCCATGCCTATTGCGGTAACCTTTATGCTTGCAGCTCCTATTTTAAATCCTATTTCGATAATGGCTACCTTATATGCCTTTCCTGAATATCCGATGGCTGCGATATATAGGGTAATCTTCGGGATAGTAACAGCCGCCTCCATCGGAATCTTACTTTTGTTCTATCCTAAAAACGAATATTTGAAGGAAGACATCGAGCATGATTGTTCTTGCAGCTGCGGGGACTCTTGCTGTGCATCTCAAAATTCCGGACAAAACTCTTTTATTGAAAACCTCAAGGAAATGTTTTTACACAGCGGAACTGAATTTTTTAATGTCGGGCCTTATTTGATATTGGGAGCCTTATTTACATCTCTAATACGAGCCGGAGTACCGAGTAATTTTTTTATAAAGTTTAATGAATCCCATTCTTTGAGCGGAATATTAATTATGATGCTTTTTGCATTTGTTTTTTCTGCATGTTCAACATCGGATGCCTTTATTGCCCGCAGCTTTTATGGCAGTTTTTCACTCTTTTCGATTATGGGTTTTCTTGTATACGGACCTATGATGGATATAAAAAATATCTTCATGCTTTTATCTATTTTTAAAAAACGGTTTGTAATAGAGTTGATGATAATCATAACTGTTATGAATATCATTTTTATAAGTGCAATGGGTTTTATATTTTTATAAATAAAAATTAATAGGCAGGATATGAAAAAAATACTTTTAAATATTTTTCTTGAAAAAATTATACGCTCATTATTATTGTTGGCAGCTTCTATTATTTTTATCTATGCGGTCGCATCAAAAAAAGCCCTCTTGTATGTTCATGTCCGCCACACAGGTATAATTATCTTTTCTGCTATTGTATTTTTTATTATAGGCATTCTTACAATGCGTGATGCTTTTTATTTTCCATATCACACTCATTCAAAAAGGGAATCTCCCTTGTACCTAATAATTTTTTTACTGCCAATTTTGTTTGCTCTCCTTATTCCGTACAAGGTCTTAACTTCAGACTCTCTTGCATTTAACGGAGATATTTTTTCATTTCAAAAGCAAAAAGAAGACACAGGCCCTAATTTCAATTTTAGACCAAGCAGGCTTTTGGAATTGGAAGACGGCTTTGTAGTTATGGATAATGAAACTTTCGGACGCTGGCTGCCTGAACTTTATTTAAATTTGGACTCATGGGTAAATAAGAAGATAAAAATTGAAGGTGCCGTTTGGAAAAATCCGGAAGTTTTAAGTAAAAACGAATTCGCAATAGGAAGGATGTTAATGGTTTGCTGTGCAGCCGATATGCAGCCGGCAGGTCTGGTAGCTCAATGGCTTAAGGCCGATGAGCTAAAAGAAGACGATTGGGTCTGCGTTACAGGAACAATTTCTAAAACAGAATATGAAGGCAGCTTTGAGCCATTAATCATAGTCGATAATATAGAATTTATTCCGCGCCCTGCCTTAGAATATGTCTATCCTTTTTAGATAAGAGTTTTAATCGGCAGCTTTATTTATGACTCTTTAGACCAGTCCGTTTCTTTATCCATTTTTACTAGAACCGATTTTGTAATTTCTGCAATAGATTCTTTTGCATTAACCTTTCTGTTTTTAAAAATACATCTATGGGCAAGAACATAAGGAGCGATTGTTTCAATATCGGTATCTTCAATCCAGTTTCGGCCGTTAGAGAGAGCAACAGTTTTTGCAAGATGCAAAAACTGTAAAGAGGCTCTTGGAGAAGCGCCTAACTCAATATCGGAATGTTCCCGTGTTTTATTGCAAATATCTATTATAGCTTTTTGTAAGGCCTTGTGACAATAAACTTTTTCTTGCTCTTCACGGGAAGCCGCTATATCGCCTGTAGTTATAATGGGATAAAGTTTTGAAAGAGCCGACACGCCGGGATTACCTTGGAGTATTTCGAGAGCAGACTCATCATCAGGATAACCTACCGAAACGGAAAGCATAAAGCGGTCAAGCTGAGCCGGAGGCAAGGGATAGGTTCCAACCGTTTCCACAGGGTTTTGAGTGGCAGCAGTAAAAAAAACATCAGATAGTCTGTAAGTTTGCCTTCCGACAGTAACCTGCTTTTCTTCCATAACTTCAAGAAGGGCGGCTTGTACCTTAGGAGGAGTTCTATTTAATTCGTCAGCCAAAAAAATATCACAAAAAACGGGACCCTTTATAAATTCAAAACTTTGAGTTTGTGCATTAAAAACATCAACACCGGTAATATCATATGGAAGTAAGTCCGGCGTACATTGAATCCTTTTAAAATCGGCAGGATTTCCATAATCCTTTTTTATTAATTTAGCCAAGGCTTTTACCATTGTTGTTTTTCCGACGCCGGGAACATCATCTATAAGAACATGGCCTCCGGTCAAAAATGCAGCAACAAAAAGGCGGATAATCTCATCCTTTCCTTTTACTACTAAGCCTATATTTCTTATAAGCTCATCTATTATATCTTTTGTATTCATATCAAACAGTATAACCGAAAATATAATTTTGTCTATATCAAAAGGTTCTATAAATTAAAAGTAAAAATATCCTTTACAAAAATATTAACGCAGTTTTTAAAATTGGTTTTATCCAAGTTTTCAATCGTAAAATTTTTACTGTAAAGAGTATACCCGTTTTTATCTGCTAACTTAAAAAAAAGAGTTTTGCCGGAGTATGTCAACCTAAGGGAGAATTTAGAATCGCCATCTTCCATAAAACGAGATGATAATATCAATTTTTTCATTTTTTTTGCTGTAATTTTTGTGTTTTCAGTTTTATCTATATCCGCAGTTATTTTTACAGGTAATTTTATATCATATTCTAAAAAGCCGGCAGGATTTAAATCAAAAAGGGATTCCAAATAAAGATAATAAAGTTGTGAAGAGTTTTTTTTCGCGATTTTACTTCCTTGGGCATACAGATCTGCAAGACTATGTTTTTCCCATTCCGAATCCATTTTTGAAATACCTTCATTTAGCAGCTTTAAATCTTCCTCAAGGATTCCCCTGTCGGCAAGATAGATGCCGGCACTTTGCGGAATAAACATGGTTTCTATAGATTCAGCCTTTCTAAGATATTTTAAAGCTTTTTTCCCCTTGCCTTTAAATGCATGATAATAGTAAGTATTTGTATAAAGAGTATTTGTATTGCTGATTAAATCTCCTGTATTGTTTTTCTTATATTCTTTTGCAACCTTTAAAGAATACAATCTAAAAACGGCATCATAATATGTATATTTTAGTTTATAGTTTATCTTATTGTTAAAATTTTTTATCCAATCTAAAAAACCTAATGTTAATCTGGTTTTTTCAAAATTATATTTGCGTATGTATAATGATTTTTTTATGTCATACAGATTGCTTTTAAATTCGTTTACACTCAAACCGTAATTTGAAATCCATGCTTCACTGATATTTTGCAGTTCATTTAAAATATATTGTTCGGCTTTTTCAATATGACCTGTTTTCAAAAATAGATTTATAATGCTTAAAGCCGAAAGAGGCGTTTCATCATCAGCATACGCCGAAAGATATGCAGAAAGGGCCTGCGAAAAATTATTTCTTCTTTCTTCAAGTTCTCCCAGCATCATATAACCAGATGTACGCTCTTCCATATTTAAAGCAGCCTTTGCATCCTCTATTGCATTATCAAACCGATAAAATTGACTTTCTAAAATAGCCTTATTATAATAGTAAACTGATCCCGAATATGTTCTGCTGCCTTGTTCTGCTCCCCTTATTGCCTTTGTATAAAACTCTTTGGATTTCTCATAATCAAACATTTCATTGTATAAAGTTCCTAAAGAGTTATAAACCGATAAGTCTTCTCCATACCGCTTTATGTTATCCAATAAAAAATTTATTCCTTCCTCCGGCCTGTGGCACTTATAACATAACCAGCCGTAATTGGAAGCAGCAAAACGGTCATAAGGGATAAGGCGTAAATAATTTTTAATATAGATCAAGGCTTCTTCATATTTATTTAGCAAAGATGCACAACTTGAAAGATAAAATAAGATACTGCTGTTTTCAGGATTAATTTCTAAGCCTTTTTTTAAGGCCTTATATGCAGGATTATATAATTCTTTATTATGATAAATTTCCCCCAACTTTAAAAACAAACTATCGTTTTGAGGATATTTTTTTATTCCATCTTGCAAAAGAGATAAGGCCCGCTCCCAATTCTCAGCTTCCACTGCCTTTTCGGCCTCAATAACAATGGTTTCTGCGTTTTCTGCAACGACAAAACACGATACAAGACAAAAAGCAAGTAAGAGAATTATTTTTTTTGTTTTGTTTTTTAAAATATTTTTGGCAGTATTTGCATCTTCTATTGTACATTCCGGTGCAAATTTCGCCTTTTGAATAAGCGCATTCATTTCTTTTGTGTCCTCATCGCTCCGTGTCTTTTTCTTAAATAGCTTACCTGCCGTGAGCACGACTCTTCTATTATTCCCTGAAAATTTTAATACAAGATGAGGACGCGCCTTGTAAGCTGCAAGTATCATAATCAAAAAAATAATTATAATAAATCTGAATAAGGATATGTTCTCTTTAAAAAATTGTTTTATATAAGTACTTATGTTTGAAATATCATCTTCCTTTTCGGTGATTTCCGTAATTTTTATTTCACTGCGTTTTTCGAGGATTTCACTTAAAAGAGAATTAAATTCCTCTCCTCCCGCATTCATTCCAAAGTTAATATTTTCTCCTTCGGCAAGCTGAGAAGTTGTAGGATCAAAGCTGACCCATCCGATAAAAGGAAAGAAAACCTCAACCCATGCATGGGCCATGTTTGCCCGTACAGGATAATAATTCATAACTTCAGATTCGGGCTGAACAAAAAATCCTACCGCCACTCTGGCAGGTATTCCTATGCTTCTAAGCATGAGAGCATAAGAAAAGGCAAAGTAAGTACAATATCCTTTTTTTGTTTCAGTCAAAAAATATTTTAGCTGATTACCGTCATGAGCCTTGCCCGGTTTTAGAGAATACCTGAAATCTCCATCCGTAAAATAAAATTGAAGCGCTAAAACTTTATCCAAATAATCTGGAATATCTCCGGTTATTTCTTCAGCTGTTTGATGCACAAGTTTAAAACTTTCTTCATCAATTTTAGTATAAAAATCCAAATCCTCTTTCGACATTCCCTCATCTTCATCCCCTGACGGAAATGCCTCTCCATAAAGATCAGATGCAAAATCAAATATTGCATCGCTAAAGACCTTGTACCCTCCGTTAAATTTTGAACTGTCCCAAATCTCATAAGGAATTACCTGTGTCGGATAATCCATAGCAATAAAGGAAGATGGTGATAGGTTCACAAAAAAATATTCTTGCGCAACTTTTTCACGCATAGAAAAGGCTCTATGCAAAATATCTTTTTGCCCCTTAGGCAGAGAGGTAATTTGAGCCTTTTCGGATGGAGCTTTTTTTTCATAAAAACCTTTTGCAGAATCCCAGCCTGAAAGATACATTCGCCTTAACATGTTGTGAGAAAAATCATTATCAAAATGAGCGACTAAAATAAGGTCACCACTCATTTTAATTTCAGATTGCAATTTTAAATAATCGGAAAAATCAAATCTAAAAAGAGTGGGCTGCAATAAACCTCCATGATTAACCGATGCAGATTCATTATAGTTTTTTAATACAAAGGTCATTATAAAGGCAAAAAACGGTAAAAAAAGCAAAAAAAATGCAAATTGTTTTTTTTCAAAATTAAAAGATAAAAAAATGCGAATCATTTCGATTGCAGAAAAACTAAGTGAAAACAAAACTGCATATATCGGATGGTCAAAAACCGACATTGAAAAATTTCCCTGCCCAAAAAAGAACAAAGCAAATACACTAAATAGAATTATAGGTTCATAACGTCTATATTTTTCTTTTTGACAAAATAAAATAGTCGATACCGAAATAAAAAAAGATTGAATTATCAAAAAAGGAAGAATAACACCCAGCCTTAAATATAGGATATCAAAAGGCTCGGCTGAAATAATTTTTAATAAAAATAAAATAAAAATAAAAAAAATACTAATACTTAATAACAACAAAATAATAGAAGCCGATATCTTTATCCGTTTTTTTTGAAGTTGATAGCACAAATAAATTACAATAACAGCCCAAACAGGAAGAACGAATGAAGGTAAAATTTCAAACAAGTATAATGACGGAATAATACTTAGCATTACCAGCGAGAATATACGTAAAAGAAAATTAAGCTTATATCGAGTAAGCATAAAATCCTCCGCTCTTTAATTCATTTTTTAGAATTTCAATCTTTTCGTTCATTTCTTTTGATAAGCGGTTATATTTTTTTTGGGAAGAGGTATAAAACAAAAAAGAAAACAAACGGTTCTTAGGTACGGTAATTATACTTTCAAGCCCGGTATAAAAAGCACATTCATTTTTATGATCCGAAAAAATTCCAAAAAGTCTTTCTAAAATTTTCTTGCTTGATTGTACAGGCATAAAAAAATAGAGCAAACAAGTTTTTTTGTTTTCTTCATCAATAAAAAAATTCTTTTTTAGTTTAGGCTGAGCTTTATTCATTTTTTTTAGAATCCTAATTTGAGGAATTGAAAAAATTCTTTTTATCGATTCTTCCGCATCTATATCACCCGGATAAACTGTTTCGGTTTCATAAGAGTTTTTTTCGCCATCATAAAAACGGATATTAAAACTTATTCCTTTTTGGTGTAAATAAAAAGCTATCGACGTACTCAAATTAATAAATTCATCGAATCTATTTTTATAAAATACAATATCTTTATTTACAATCGGACTTTCAACATATAGCGTAAAAAAAATTCTCGGCGGCGGAACAAAATCTCCCTGCTTTACATTAAGTTCTTGAGTGTGCGCATACAGCTTCCAGTTAATTTTTCTTATATCATCGCCGGGAAAATACGGGCGCGAATCATAAAGCTCATCAGTCCGTCTCAGATTTATGGTATGAGCCGATGTCTCATTTAGAATTTCGGGAAGTGCAAAGCTTTTTACTTCGGTCATCATCGGATAAATAAAAAGTTGAGGTATGGATTTTTCATTTTTTAAAAGCCGGAATGAAAAAAATCCTGCAAGATCGGAAATTTCGATATACTCCTTTTCCAAAAAAAATCTGCCTCGTTCTTCCTTCGGAAGGGGGAAATGGGCAGCAGTTCTCTTAAGCTTAATATTAAATTTCAATCTTCTGCCTTTTTTATTGTTTAAATCGGATGAAAACTCAAAACCGTAAAATACAAAAACGCCGGGCAAAACAATCGGAAAAAGTTTTTTTCCCTTTCGTTCCTCTAAGGGTAAAATAGAAATAGTTTCATTTTTTAATTCTACTAATGAATCCGCTTTTTGCCATAATAAAACGGAAAGACTAATAAGAATTAAGGAAAGCACAAAATAAAGGCATAAGCAAACACCACAAACAATTGCAAATAATTCGCCTCGAACACCGGCTGCCGTCAGCAAGAGAATTGAAAACACAATATAAATAGCTCCGGAAACCGTCAACCTAAAAACCTTCATCCGAAATATACTATCACTTTTTATAGAAATAATCAATAAAACAAAAAAAAGCCAGGCAGCATCCTACTTTCCCACTTGATCAGCAGTATCATCGGCGTAAGAGAGCTTGACTTCCGTGTTCGGGATGGGAACGGGTATTACCTCTCCACTATGGCCACCTGGCAATAATAAACAAAATAAGGACTTAAAACTTTAATAGTTTTAAGTGTACTAAAGATGAGAACGAAGAAGAAAATCATATCTCATTAATGAAAAAAGAAACAATAATATGGTCAAGCCTCACGACTTATTAGTATTGGTCGGCTTAACACATTACTGTGCTTAGACCTCCAACCTATCAACCTTGTAGTGTGCAAGGAGTCTTTAGGAGGGTTAAACCCTCAGGGATACGTAGTCTTGAGGCGGGCTTCCCACTTAGATGCCTTCAGCGGTTATCCCTTCCGAACTTAGCTACCCGGCAATTACCCTTGGCAGGATAACCGGTACACCAGAGGTTCGTCCATTTCGGTCCTCTCGTACTAAAAACAGCTCCTCTCACGTATCCAACGCCCATAGCAGATAGGGACCGAACTGTCTCGCGACGTTCTGAACCCAGCTCACGTACCGCTTTAATTGGCGAACAGCCAAACCCTTGGGACCTGCTTCAGCCCCAGGATGCGATGAGCCGACATCGAGGTGCCAAACATTCCCGTCGATGTGAACTCTTGGGGAATATCAGCCTGTTATCCCCGGAGTACCTTTTATCCGTTAAGTGACGGCGCTTCCACTCGCTACCGCCAGATCATTAAGACCTACTTTCGTATCTGCTCGAGCTGTCACTCTCGCAGTTAAGCCTCCTTGTGCCTTTACACTCGCTGCGCCGATTTCCAACCGGCGTGAGGAGACCTTCGCGCACCTCCGTTACTCTTTAGGAGGCGACCGCCCCAGTCAAACCGCCTGCCTATCACTGTCCCGCTTCCGGTTTCACGGACAGCGGTTAGAAACCTGATTTATCAAGGGTGGTATTTCACATTTCGGCTCCACCCAACCTAACGGTCAAGCTTCATAGCCTCCCACCTATTCTACACATGATAAACCAAGTCCCAATAATAAGTTGCGGTGAAGGTTCACGGGGTCTTTCCGTCTAACTATGGGTAACCGGCTTCTTTACCGGTATATAAATTTCACCGAGTCTCGCGTTGAGACAGTGCCCAGAATCGTTACACCATTCGTGCGGGTCGGAACTTACCCGACAAGGAATTTCGCTACCTTAGGACCGTTATAGTTACGGCCGCCGTTTACCGGGGCTTCAATTCAAAGCTTCACATTGCTGCTAACCTCTCCTCTTAACCTTCCGGCACCGGGCAGGTGTCACCACCTATACGTCCCATTGCTGGTTCGCAGATGGCTGTGTTTTTGATAAACAGTCGCCTGGGCCTGCTTTCTGCCACCTCCACTTTTTATAAAAAGGAGGTCACACTTTTTCCGAAGTTACGTGTGCATTTTGCCGAATTCCTTAACGCGAGTTCTCTCGAGCGCCTTAGATTTCTCATCCCATCTACCTGTGTCGGTTTACGGTACGGTCTTTTATAACCTAGCCTTAGACAGTATTTCCCGGCACCTTGATTACGCCCGCTTCGTTCCACCGTAGTGTCCCTCGCTGTCGCAGCTTACCTTGGACGACGGATTTGCCTATCATCCTTTTTAACGGCTCGCTTACTTTGACCGGCATCCGTTAGCCGGCCGGGTTTCACCTCATGCGTCCTGCCATCGAAATTATAAAAGGTATCGGAATATGAACCGATTTCCCATCGACTACGACCTTCGTCCTCGCCTTAGGGGCCGACTTACCCTGGGGAGATTACCTTTACCCAGGAAACCTTAGATTTTCGGCGGGGAGGGATCTCACCTCCCTTTTCGTTACTTATACCTGCATTCTCTCTTCCATCTCCTCCAGAATCCCTCGCGGGTATTCCTTCTTCAGTTAATGGAATGCTCCCCTACCGCCTTACGCATTAATCGCGTAAGACCCGTAGCTTCGGTATACTGCTTAGCCCCGTTACATTATCTGCGCATGGACACTCGACCAGTGAGCTGTTACGCACTCTTTAAAGGAATTGCTGCTTCTAAGCCAACCTCCTGGCTGTCTTTGTATCCACACTTCATTTCACACTCAAGCAGTATTTGGGGACCTTAGCTGACGGTCTGGGCTGTTTCCCTTTTGACTACGAACCTTAGCGCACGCAGTCTCACTCCCATACGTTGATTATCGGCATTCAGAGTTTAACTGGGTTTGGTAGGCTTTGACGCCCCCTAGTCCAACTAGTGCTTTACCTCCGATAATTTTGTATGAGGCTGTCCCTAAAGGCATTTCGGGGAGAACCAGCTATTTCCGGGTTTGATTAGCCTTTCACTCCTAGTCACAAGTCATCCATACCTTTTTTAACAGATTATAGTTCGGTCCTCCACAGCGTTTTACCGCTGCTTCAACCTGCTCATGACTAGATCACTCCGGCTTCGGGTCTACGACATGCAACTATTCGCCCTATTAAGACTCGGTTTCCCTTAGGCTCCGGAACTTCTATTCCTTAACCTCGCTGCATATCGTAACTCGCAGGCTCATTCTACAAAAGGCACGCTACCACCCTTAAAGGGCTGTAACATCTTGTTGGTTTACGGTTTCAGGTTCTATTTCACTCCCCTTACTGGGGTTCTTTTCACCTTTCCCTCACGGTACTTGTTCACTATCGGTAGCTAAGTAGTATTTAGCCTTGGATCGTGGTCGACCCGGTTTCCGACAGGGTTTCTCGTGCCCCGCCGTACTCAGGTACTGCATCAACAAGTCCGATTTATTTCGCTTACGGGGGTTTCACCCTCTTCGCCAGGCTTTCCCAAAACCTTTCTGCTATAAATCGAATTTGTAACTTGTCGGTCCTACGCCGATGCAGCCCTACAACTCCCTCAAAAGGGTTTAGGCTCCTCCAATTTCGCTCGCCGCTACTTTCGGAATCTCTTACTTGATTTCTTTTCCTTGAGTTACTTAGATGGTTCAGTTCACTCAGTATCGCTTTACCTCTCTATTTTATTCAAGAGTGTAATGTCAGTATCACTACTGACGGGTTACCCCATTCGGCTATTTCCGTATCACAGGATGTGTGCTCCTACACGGAACTTTTCGCAGCTTACCACGGCCTTCTTCGCCTCTTAGCTCCATAGGCATTCGCCATAAACCTATATTCGCTTGACCATATTATTGTCCCTTCTTTCTTACTCTTTTCAAAAAGAAGTTTTGTATTTTTTTATTTTTCTTTTACGCCTAAAAGTCTTAAAACTTTTAAACGCCTTCGTTCCCTTCCCTAGTTATGTCAAATATCTGTTCGCCTAAGTTCATAAAAACTAAGCTATTGAGCCGATTTTTTCAATCGGTATGGGCCTGATTAGAGTTGAACTAATGACCCCTTCCTTATCAGAGAAGTGCTCTAACCGACTGAGCTACAGGCCCTATAAAAAAGAGTTTGGGGAAAGAACGAAAAGGAAGTATCAAATTGTCTTGTGTACTTCAAGACTTGAATAGAAGGTTAAAAACAACCTTCAAATACCCTTTCTCATAGAAAGGAGGTGATCCAGCCGCACCTTCCGGTACGGCTACCTTGTTACGACTTCACCCTCCTTACCAAACGTACCTTCGGCACCGTCCTCCCTTACGGGTTAGACTAGCGACTTCGGGTACCCTCGACTCGGATGGTGTGACGGGCGGTGTGTACAAGGCCCAGGAACGTATTCACCGCACCGTGCTGATGTGCGATTACTAGCGATTCCAACTTCATGAAGTCGAGTTTCAGACTTCAATCCGGACTACGATTGCTTTTTTGCGTTTTGCTTGACCTCGCGGTGTCGCTTCGATTTGTAGCAACCATTGTAGCACGTGTGTAGCCCTGGACGTAAGGGCCATGATGACTTGACGTCATCCCCACCTTCCTCCGATTTGTCATCGGCAGTTCCGCCAGAGTCCTCAGCTTTACCTGTTAGTAACTGGCAGTAGGGGTTGCGCTCGTTGCGGGACTTAACCCAACACCTCACGGCACGAGCTGACGACAGCCATGCAGCACCTGTCAAGAGCCGTATTGCTACGCTGCCATATCTCTATGTCATTGCTCTTGATGTCAAACCCAGGTAAGGTTTCTCGCGTATCATCGAATTAAACCACATGCTCCACCGCTTGTGTGGGCCCCCGTCAATTCCTTTGAGTTTCACCCTTGCGGGCATACTTCCCAGGCGGTACACTTAATGCGTTTGCGCCGGCACCGAAGCTCTTGCCCCGACACCTAGTGTACATCGTTTACTGTGCGGACTACCAGGGTATCTAATCCTGTTTGCTCCCCGCACCTTCGTATATCAGCGTCAATCATCGGCCAGAAACCCGCCTTCGCCACCGGTGTTCTTCCAAATATCTACAGATTCCACCCCTACACTTGGAATTCCGGTTTCCCCTCCGTGATTCAAGTCAAGCAGTACCCAATGCAGTTTACGAGTTGAGCTCGTAGATTTCACACCGGGCTTACCTAACCGCCTACATACCCTTTACGCCCAATAATTCCGAACAACGCTCGCCCCTTACGTGTTACCGCGGCTGCTGGCACGTAATTAGCCGGGGCTTATTCGCATGACTACCGTCATCTCACAGGCATTCCCTCCTGTGTTTATTCTTCATCTGCAAAAGAATTTTACAACCTTTCGGCCTTCTTCATTCACACGGCGTCGCTCCGTCAGACTTTCGTCCATTGCGGAAGATTCTTAGCTGCTGCCTCCCGTAGGAGTTTGGGCCGTATCTCAGTCCCAATGTGTCCGTTCACCCTCTCAGGCCGGATACCCATCGTTGCCTTGGTGGGCCTTTACCTCACCAACTAGCTAATGGGACGCGGGCCCATCCTGAAGCGGAGCCGTAGCTCCTTTCCTCATTTACCTTTATGTAAATGAGCACATTCGGTATTATCTAATATTTCTACTAGCTATCCCCATCTTCAGGGCAGGTCACCCACGCGTTACTCACCAGTCCGCCACTCTAGGGGAGAGCAAGCTCTCCCTTACCGTTCGACTTGCATGCTTAAGACGCGCCGCCAGCGTTCGTTCTGAGCCAGGATCAAACTCTCCATCATTATTATTTCAATCCGCCCTTAAAGAGCGGTTGATTTCTTAACGTAAGTTTGTCCTTAACATGTTAAGGAATTTGGTAAAAGCTAATCAGCTAGCCTTTACCGGTTATTTTTGATACTTTCCTTACCAAAAGCTTTACGCTTTGGCTATTTTTGTTCTTTCCCTTCCCTCTTAGTTTCAAATATCATTCGCCGGCAACTTGTGAAAGTTGTTTAGCGAGCAAAAAGGAGTATACATTATTTTCTCACTTTTTGTCAAGAGCTTTTTAAAAGTTTTTTTAACTTTTTTTAACCTTTCTGCAAGTTTCTTACCTTGCAAAAATAAAGAGCCTTACCTTCATTCAAAGAGTAAGACCTTCAAAACTTTTCTAGTATTTTCTACAGTTTTCTAAGCTCACCGCCGTAACCGACGGTGAGAGCGAATATAGCCCATTCCGTAACTTTTGTCAAGTACTTTTTATAAGGTTTTTATAGATTTTCTGCGGGTAAATTTATTATCGCAAAGCTTATTTTTCTACTGTTTATCGATACAGCCGCCCCTTTGGCCCTACTTAACATCCTTTTGCATTTGTGATATCATACCGCCTACTTATGGAAAAGAAAAGCAATAAAATATCAAAAGAGGTGTTTTCGACTCTTTTGTATCTTTCCCGTCTTTCTTTGGGAAAAGAAGAAGAAAACCGCTTAGCCGGACAGGTAAATAACTTGGTAGGTTATTTTGAAATTTTGGATAAATTTGCCGACAGTAACTTGGATTCGTCAATGTATGCAAAACACGATGAATCAACCTTACGCTCCGATGAAGTAAAAGAAGGTCTTGCTCAAAAGGACTTAAAAAAGATGACCTCGGAATATATGGACAATTATTTTAGGGTTCCAAAGGTTTTGGGGTCGGGAGCTTAGGAGTTGTTTATGATAACGAATTTAACTTTTACACAATTAAGGGAAAAATTAAAGAATAAAGAACTGTCGTCCCTCGAAATTCTTAGAGCTTTTAAAGCAGAATACGAAGATGATCTAAAAAGCCCCCTTCCTTTAAACGGGTTTATCGAATTTTTTGAAGATGCAGAAGAACATGCAAAAAAGGCGGATGAGCTTATTGCTCAAGGCGTTTCCTTTGATGAAAAGCCTCTTTTAGGCCTGCCCATTGCGGTAAAGGACAATATCTCAATGGCGGGAAAGCTCTGCACCTGCTGCAGCCGCTCATTGCAAGGCTACTATGCTCCATATAATGCGACCGTAATAAACCGATTGGTGGAGGCCGGAGCCGTTTTGATGGGGAGAATAAATATGGATGAACTCGCCATGGGTTCTTCAACCGAATTTTCATGTTACGGCCCATCAAGAAATCCCGTTGACAGGGAAAGAACTCCGGGCGGAAGTTCGGGAGGCTCGGCTGCCGTAGTTGCAGGAAATCAGGCACCTTTTTCTCTCGGAACGGAAACGGGAGGCTCGGTTCGTCTTCCGGCTTCATACTGCGGAATTTACGGCCTTAAACCGACATACGGACTTTTCAGCAGGTACGGGGTAGTAGCCTTCAGCTCTTCCTTAGACCAAGTAGGCCTTTTCGGAAAAGAAGCCGCCGACATAGCCCTCGGCATAGCCGTCATGGCAGGCAAGGACGAAAATGACGAAACTTCGGAAGAAGCCGATTTTTCTTCATTATTAAATCTTTCTGCCTATTCAAAAAAAGAAATCGCCTCATTAAAATTTGCAATCCCCAAGGAATTTTTAAATACGAAAGGCCTGGAGAGGGAAGTCAAGCAAGTCTTTGATGAAGTGTGTGCATGGCTTACCAAGAATGGGGCAAAACTTGAAGAAGTTTCCATTCCTGTTTTGGAAGCCTCAATTCCTACTTATTATACGCTTGCAATCTCGGAGGGAGCGAGCAATCTTTCACGCATAGACGGCATAAGGTTCGGCCTCCGCAAAGATGCCGGTAAGGGAAATGACGAGCTTTATATTCAAACAAGAAGCGAAGGTTTCGGCCCTGAGGTTAAAAGACGCATTATAACCGGCAACTATGTTCTTTCAAAAGAATTTTCAGGCGACTGTTATGAAAAAAGCTTAAACGTAAGGGCAAAAATAGCTCAAGGCGTAAATGAAGTTTTACAAAAATACGACTTTATAATCTGTCCGACAGCTCCGGCTCCGGCCTTTAAACTTAACGAAAAAGTAGATGATCCTATCGCTATGTACCTTTCGGACCTTTTTACAACCTTTGTAAACCTTGCCCGCATTCCGTCCCTTTCGGTTCCGGCAGGAAAAACAAAGGCAGGACTTCCGGTAGGCATTCAGTTTTGCGGAAAGAAATTTTCGGAAGAGAACATCTTAAAACTTGCAAAGGCCTGGGAGGAAGATCATGCTTAAACACGGCAATTTAGAATACGAAATAATTATCGGCTGCGAAATACACTGCCAACTTTTAACCAAAACAAAGGCTTTTTGTTCTTGCGAAAACCGTTACGGCGGCATTCCGAATACGCGGGTTTGCCCCTCCTGTCTCGGACTTCCGGGAGCCCTCCCCAGAGTAAGCAAGGAATATGTAGAGTTCGGAATTAAGGCAGGATGCGCCCTCGGCTGCAGGATAAATAATTTTTCCAAATTCGACAGAAAACATTATTTTTATCCCGACCTTGTAAAGGGCTATCAGATAACTCAATTTTACACACCTCTATGTGAAGAAGGCGAAGTCGAAATTAACCTCGCCGCTCAAAATGAGGAGCCTAAATTTAAGAAAGTGAGAATTGAGCGCATTCATTTGGAGGAAGATGTCGGTAAGAGTCTTCATATAGAAGGTTCACACAGCTACATCGATTTTAACCGATCAGGAGTTCCTCTAATCGAAATTGTTTCAAAGCCCGATATGTCAACTCCCGATGAGGCTGCCCGCTACATGCAGACAATCAGGGAGATTTTAAAATTCGTCGGCGTTACTGACGGAAACATGGAAGAAGGAGCCCTGCGCTGCGATGCAAACATAAACTTAAAAATCATCGACAACGGCGTAGAGTTTAGAACTCCTATTTCGGAAATAAAAAATATGAACTCCTTTAAGGCTGTAAAGGATGCCTGCACCTATGAGGTTTCCCGCCAATTGGAAGAATACACGAGCGAGAACCGAATTGCTTTTAAATCCGGTTTTAAACGCACCATGGGCTGGGACGAACCTTCAGGGCAGACTGTAATTCAGCGTACAAAAACAATAGCCGAAGACTACCGCTTTATGCCCGAACCGGATTTAAGAGCTCTGGAGTTAAGCGATGAGTTTATCAAAAGGGTGAGCGATTCGGTCGGAGAATTACCGGAAGCAAAACGGCTTAGGTTTAAAAAAGAATATCACTTGTCGGAATTCGATGTTCAAACTCTTACCTCCGAAAGAGAGCTTGCGGAGTGGTTTGAAGAGGCGGCTAAAAAATCTTCTTCTCCCAAAAAATGCGCCAACTGGATTTTGGCTGAAGTTTTGGCTGTTTTAAACGAAACAAACTCTTCTCTCTCCGATTTAAAATTCGGACCCTGTGCTATAGCAGAACTTGTAAATGTTATTGAAGAAGGAAAAATAACAAGCAAGCAGGCAAAGGATGTTTTTGCCGAGATGATAGCTCTCGGTAAAAAACCGTCTGCCATAATCGCCGAAAAAGGCATGGAACAGGTGAGCGACTCTTCCTTTATCGAAAAAATCGTAGAAGAAGTTTTTGCTGAAAACACCGAAGCCGTCCAAGACTGGAAAAACGGAAAGACCAATGTTGCAGGCTGGCTTATGGGACAGGTTATGAAAAAATCCGGCGGCAAGGCTAACCCTAAACAAGCTGCCGAACTTGTAAACAAAAGACTAGCACAGTGAACTTAAAACCGATACAATAAGCCCTCGCTTCTTAAAAAGTGTTAAGAAGTGCGGGCTTTTTTATTAATCCGCCTCTCTTGCGATTTGGCATTCAAGTTCAATACCTGTCATCAAATAATTATCATCCATATCGATACTTGCAGTGTAGGAATTATAAAATAAGTGATTGCTGTTACTGTGCCACGAAATTAGATAATGTTTATCTGCTTCTATTTGATGGGGCCTTAATATCTTGCGCCCGAATGTTTTTTTCATGGTATCGGTTTTAAGCACAGAAAGCATATCGACCCCGTTTAATTTTATAGATATTTTATTATCTTTTGCTTTTGAAATGTCATCCTTTTTCATCCAAAAATAAATGATGCTGCAATCTTTAAGCGGGGTTTCCTTTTTCATGCTTCCGTAAAATATAAGCCGGGCAATAATTGCATTATTTTTTACTAAAACGGCTTTTGAATAAGGTACCGGTTTCATAGGCCGCCGATGATAACCTTCTGCAACGGATATATCCGGTGAGCCTGAATATTTTTCAAATTCGTTTGAATGGGGGAATTTCATTATGTCTAAAGCCGTTACATGTCCCTTTTCCGTATAAATGTCAAAACCGTCATTCATAAGTTCTTTTATTGCAGTATACCCTAATTTGATTTCGGTATTATTTAAGGTAAAAACCGGAGCTTTTACCGGTAAGCCGATAGCGATATATGCTATTGTGCAAAAGACTAAAAACAATAAAGAGGCAAAAAGCACAACCAACGATTTTCCGGTGCGTTTTCTTGCATTAAAAAAGGCCATAATCGGCACAAGAATTACCGTTCTTGTTAAAACGGCTGTTGCTGAAGGAAATCTGGATCCTTTGTAGATAATTTGTACAACAAAAAGAATTGCTATTATAAACATTAAACCATATACAAGAATTTCGCCTAATCCCAATTTACCGGTTTTTGTATTTTCGTTTACCGGCTCATCAATTAATCTTTTTCCATTACCAAGGGTGTTTTTTAAATTGCGATATAAAAAACAGGTGCAAAAAATAAATGAGATACCTAAAAATGCCATTAGTCCGATATGCAAAAGTCTTCCCATGTTCAAACCTGGTTAATAAATGGTAACCAATACATTGCCGTCAGCTTCGAGCACTTGCTTGTAAAATTCTTTCATATTTTGAAAACAGTCGGTTAATTCCTCTTTTATTTCATCAGCTTCTTCTTCATAATCCCAAATGTTCGGATATAAATCCGCTTTTTTGCATTCTTTCATACTGAAATTATTCATAGCTTTTTCTATATCAAAATTATCGAGAGCTGAAATGATGTCTTTAATTCTTGACTTTTCGGTGTAAGCTATAAAATCTTCTATGCCATCAATAGGAGATACGCCTACAACAGCTTCACTAAGAGGGTCATTTTCTATCGGTTTGCTGCTATCGATACCAGTAAGCACAAAATGAAGTGCATCCCACATCTTATCTATATCCAGCAGCAGTTTTGCTTCTTCATTCCACTCTTCTACATTCTCAAAGATTTCATCTTCTTCCGCATTAAAAGATTTGAGCTGTTTTAAATTCTCATCACTTAAATATTGATAGTTTGCTATCATTCCCATTTTCTTATACCTCCCGTAAGTTTTAAATTTGTTTAAGCTGATTATTTCATTATATCACATTCTTCTTGTTTCTTATGAAATTTGATCCCAATCTTTTCGTTTTTAAAATCAAAAAAGCTTAGGCGGTTTTTTAACACTTGGTATCCGATTACACCGGATACCGGTACTTTGAGCTTAATATCGTCAATATTATGCATAACAGCGGTAACATCACTATATTCACTACCAAGTGCAGTTACCTTTATCTGAACTATTCCGTTTACTTCATCTATTACTTTTAAACTATCTATTCCAAAAGATTTATCAAGAAGACAAGTGTTTGCTCCCGTATCCAATACGAACTGATATACATTATCTAAGACATTAACATCAATCACCGGCAATACTCCCGTTTTCATTTCAAAATACTCCAATCCCTCCGGAGCATCTTCGTCTAATCCAATCTGCAAATTAGCATAGTCAAGTAGTACAGTGTGTTCTCTTATAAGATCAATTCCTATTGTTCCAAGGAAACAAAGATCCGGCTTAATATTTCTAAGCGGTTTTTCAACATAATCCATATCTAATAACAAAACTGAGGTCTTGGGTGCAACCCATTCATGACATCTAATATCACATATACTTTCTACCGCAGAAGCAGTCTTCATTTCATTATCGAACTTGGCAACTTCAATATCTTTTCCTACAAAATCCGGAAAATGAAATTTATTAAGACATGTCTTCATAGCCCCTGTATCAAATGCCATATAACCGTTAATTCCGTTTACAGATACATTAATCAAAATAATGCCGCTTACTACTTCAATCGGTATTCTCATTGTTCTTTCACCTCAAAATTTATAAATTTGCCTGCCTTATGTTTATTTCATTATATCACATTCCGCATATTTTGTTAGTGAGTAAAGCCTAAATATTCATTCTTATAATTACTGCCCTGATATAAAAATTGTGCTGCTTCGGCAAATCGGGATTTGTTAGACAGCTTTGTAGTTTAATTTAGTTTTTAAATTGAACATTAGTTTTCAAAAATGGATTAACCAGTTCCACCCACTCTAAAGGTAGATAAGCTGATAGATATCCATGATTATAACCTTTAGCTTCATAGATGGTACAATTAGGATGCATTTTTTGAAACAGTTTAGCAGATTCTTTAACACAGCTCATTTCTTTTTCACCATAAATATATAAAACCTGTGCTTTGCTTTCTGTAATAGCACATTTAAGTCTATACCCGCCCATATATGTTTGGTACATAGTCACTAATGTTTTAATGGTAATCCTTGGCATATCCTCCATATAATAGTTTTCTATTTCTTCCGGATAGGCCATATTGGGATACATTTTTTTCATTAAACTTAATTGAATTTTACAGGCCGATTTACTAAACATCAGTTTCCCAAATAGTTTTACAATAATTGTACTAATTCGCGCTAATTTTGGCTGAGGAATACAAATACTCCCATCTATTATCGCTTTCTGAGCTATATCACTATCTAATGATAATAACTCAATTGCAATTTGACCACCCAGAGAAACACCGCCTAAGGCAAACAATTTTCCATCACAATTATTTTTTATATAAGCCATGATTTGCTGTGCGGAATTTTCAGTTGAAATATAATTTTTTTGATATTCTTCTCCATGACCATCAAGTGTTGGTAAAATTACATGGAATTCGTCTGATAATATACGAGCTTGCCAAAAATAATTCCACCAGGAATTACCTCCACCGTGTATCAATAATATATGAGGAAAATTTTTATTGCCAAATTCATGAAATATCATATTTCAATACTCCTATAAATTCAAATTTTGTTTGCATATATTAATCAATATTATACCATATTACGGCTTCAATTGGTATTACCATTGTTCTTTCTCTTCAAAATTTATAATTTTTGAAATTTGTCTACTTTATGTTTAATTCATTATAACTGTCTTTTACCCCTTAAAAAATTCTCCGTATATCATAATAGATATTATGAATAAAAATATAAGGCTTAAAAAGAAAATAAACTTTTCCAAGCGTAAGTTGCCTACACTGTGCTTTACTTCGCTGCGGTTTAAAAACCGAGAAAGAAAATAATTTATAGTTGAAAGAATTATATGGCTTATCAATATCACAATTATTTGCACCTTACTGCTTTGCGGGCTGATAAAAGGCAATTTCGATATTAAAGACATTCCGCCTATATAAATTATCATAACATAAAGAAGTCCTAAACCTTGAATCGGTATCATATTTACACCTCACTATGCCCGTATCTATCAAACCATTCTTTTCTGACCTTAATACGGTTTAAAAATATTACCGTCCAATTTCCAATATCTAATTATCGTATCGCCGCCGCATTTTTTGCAGCAAAAATTTTTATATACCGAAAAACCGACTCCGCTTTGTTCTGCAAGCTTTATAATCCGCTCTCTTTCTTCAAGCAAGTTCGGAATATCCGGTACGAGGCAAGCGGAAATCAATTCTTCCGTTCTGTTTTGTAAAAAAGCTTCTTCTGCCATTTTGGGTAAAAGAAGTGAAGCCAAATAAGAATCCGTTTCTTTTTTGCGTATTTCCGAAAAGCCGCAAGACTTACATTGAATACTTGTTAAGATTTTAGGTGTACGGCTTTCCGCAAATATTTTTTGGATATTTATTTGTTTTCCTGCTTTTATCATATGTGCAATTCCGTAAGAAATCCATTTAAGACATTCCATCAACTCATTTGCCCATGGTTCAGCCTCGTCGTTTATGGTATGATTATTTACCTTGCAAATCCAAATATCATTTATGCTGCCCATTCCTCCATAAGCCATAAGATGATGTTGAACACTGCCTGTGCTTAGGTATTCTTCAATATCGGTTTCAATCCATTTTTTCCAAGCGCAGGATGTTTCGGTAAATAATTGTTTTAAGGCTTGCAATGCACAAATATAATATCTGTCATTTTCTTTCTTATAATCTTTTTTATCCTGTAACTTTGACATTGTTCTTTTTACTGACGCTCCTTTTAAACTTTCCACTTATTTATTATTTCGGTAAAATCGGCAATCATTAAATTGAAATCATAACCGGGTATTTTCTTTTTTTGTTTTTCTGCAATGGTTTTAAGAGCAACTAAAAAATACTCTGCCAGTTTTTCTTTTTGCTGTTGATGTGTTAATTGACCGAATTCTTTTTCAAAATGTATGTCTGCATTTATCTTGCCTGTGTCTGTTTTAAACGGGCCGTATTGAAATCGAGGACGCAAGTAATATCCGTTTTCGGAAATTTCTTTTTTTGTGTATAATTTTTGTAATTCTTTCGCCGCTTCTTGATTTGATAATTTGCGGCCGGTTTCATCGATAATATAATTTGTTTTACAATGAGCATTATCATAATAACTGAAAGAACAATTCAAGAAAATACAATTCACGGCTTTTCCGTATTTTTCCGGGCGCATCTTTTTGTTCAATTCGTCCTGAAGTTTTTCCTCAATACTTTCGATAACCGGTTTTGAATTTTCATAACAGTTGGATATCGTACGCACAATCCAAATAGGATTTTTGGGAATCCAATTGCGTTGACTTTCAATTTTTATGTCTTCTATCTTTTCGGTTACGGGGTAATCCCAATACACAGGTTGTTTCTTGTCTTCGCAGTCGGGACCGGGATAATAGGAAGTTCTGCTCTGCTCCATAGTAAAGCCGGCCTTTCTTTTTGACCATACAGCCTCGACAAAACGCAGTTCTCCGAATCTGTTGCAAAAAAAGGTGCGGGGATTACCGTTAAAAAATATTCCTCTGAACGCTTCCACAGGTTCGTGATTTCCCCAGCCGATTACCGCAAGACATTCACAAAGACGCACCGCCTTGTTCCACTCGGATACGCTTTTATAATCCGCATATTTTAAAAACTCTGCAAAAAGTTTTTCGCGCAGTTTTTCAATAGAGGTTTGAGAATTTAAAAAAGCTTCCAATTCCGATAAATCGCTAATTGCATAAATTTCGTTCATATCCGGTTTTCTCTCTTTCATATATTCTATTTTTCAGTTCAGCCTATTCATTTATCATTTATCCGTTTATACTGTCATTTTTGATATTATATTTTTCATCCACTGTCATAAAGGCTAAATGCCCCAAAAGATAATCAGGTTTTGCATCAAGATCGAAAGAGCAAGTTACACCGGCCGAATCAAGTTCAAAATTAAGATATAAAATAAACAGAGCTGCTCTAAAATCGGCAAGGGTAATATGGCTATCAGCTTCAAATTCTTTATTGTCTATCATTTCGTTTATAGTATCTACAAAATAGCTATTCTCTTTTAAAAATGCATCCAATATTTTTTCTCTATTTGCGTTAAGCCATTCCAACCTTGATAAAATAGGAGAGAGGATATCAGGCGGTTCATCTTTGACTTCAATTACTGTTTGCACTTCATTGCCCCAAATTTTACAGCAGCCTTCATAACAGCCGTGATGCTCATTAAAAATAAATATTTTATCGTTAATTATTATTTTGTTCTCCATCCTGTTTATCCTTATTCTTAGTTTTTTGAATTACATATCTATCCTGTGTTCCTATACTCAAACACCATGCATCATTTAAATCTTCGCTTTGTAAGTACCACGCTTTTGTATAAGCCAAAGTTCTTCCAAAGACGAGATGCCCATTTGTTTAACAGCAATCCCAATTTCACTCATATTACCTTAAGACGGTTTAAAAATATTACCGTCTAATTTCCAATATTTAATTCTTGTATCGCCGCCGCATTTTTTGCAGCAAGAATTTTTAGATGCCGAAAAACCGATTCCGCTTTGTTCCGCAAGTTTTATAATCCGCTCTCTTTCTTCAACCAAGTTCGGAATATCCGGTATGAGGCAAGCGGAAATCAATTCTTCCGTTTTGTTTTGTAAAACAGCCTCTTTTACCATTTTAGGTAAAAGAAGTGAAGCCAAATACGAATTCGTTTCTCTTTTGTGTATTTGTGAAAAACCGCAAGACTCACACTGAATGCCGGTTAAGATTTTCCGTGACCGGCTTTCTGCGAATATTTTTTCAATGTTGATTTTTTTTCCTGCTTTTATTATATTTGCAATTCCGTAAGAAAGGCATTTAAGATATTCCATCAACTCATTTGCCCATGGTTCAGCCTCGTCGTTTATAGTATGACTATTTACCTTGCAAATCCAAATATCATTTATACTGCCCATTCCTCCGTAAGCCCCAAGATGATGCTCAACGCTGCCTGTGCTTAAGTATTCTTCAATATCGGTTTCAATCCATTTTTGCCAACTACAGGACGTTTCGGTAAACAATTGTTTTAAAGCTTGCAATGCATAAATATAGTATCTATCATTTTCTCTTAGAAAATCCGAAAATTGTTTCATTGTTATCCTCCTTATATTTAATCCTTACTTAAAGATATCGCAACTGGTTTACGAATCTTTTTTATTACCAAACACTAGTAAAATCTGAAAATTGAGATACATTTTTAAGAAACAAATCCTCATAGTGAACTTTAGTATTTTTGATACGTATAAATCCAAAACCTGTATCATCATGGGGATAAGCAATAAATCCTAATTCATCAAAAACAAAAAAACAATGTCCGTCAATTCCTTCATCCATCATCATTAATAAAGAGAACATAGATATAATATCATAATCCGTAGTTAGAAATTTTTTGAATCCTAAAGATAAACAATTATCATTATCATAAATAGAAGCACTCATTATTTTTATATATCCAAAATCAATCAGATATTTTTCTATGTATTTTATGTAATTGTTTATATTGTTGTTATTTAGATTATATTCTTTTACTTTAAAAATATTAGAAACTATAATTATATTATTTGTATATTTTCTAAAAAAATGCATAAAATATCCGACTATTTTATTCGTGCGGAAAATAGTAAAAGGCTTATTTCTTTTGCAATATCCTTTCCAACCTTCACTGTCGGTATAAGAATTCAAATTTACCCATTCTTGAATATTAAATTTTGGGTTATCCATTATCGTGTTCATCTATCTACTTTTATCCCACCAGTTTTTGATAATACTTCTCTAATTGTTTTATATTCCGTGCTCTTTTTAAAGAATCGGCATCATTTTTATCCGTATAGATCAGCCATTTATTATATAAGTTATATAAAATTTTCTGTCCGGTTTCGGTTAAATCGAGATTTGTATATAAGAGTTTTATAATTCGGCCTTCTCTGTCTACAGGATTTTCCTTTATCAGCTTTTTTTCATAGGCAAAATTAAGAAATGTAAGATTTTCTTCATATAGTTTATAAATGGTTTCGGGATAGCCTCTATAACTTTGAAATAAAAATCCTATATCAATGACAATTTCTTTTAGAAAATATAATTCATGATAGACATAATGTATGATTTTTTCAAGGTTCTCCTTATCTTCAAGATTTGTAACTTCAATAAATTGATAATACTTCCAATTAAATAAATTTACCGGTTTAAAACAAGGCAGTATATTCTCCGTTTTTTCAAAAGTCGGTGCATAAAGGACATAAAATTTTTCCTGATACAGCACTCCAATTCGTTTCCCTGACACAAGTACAATATACTCTTCAAAAATGGCTTCCAGTGAAAAATTATTTATTCCTTTGCATTGTTTTTCCATATATTGAGCAAATTTTTTAGTGGTCATTTATTCCCTCTCTCCTAATCCGAACATAAGTAATATCCGGTTTTACTTTATCAAAAGTATACATGATTTTACGGTATTTTTCTATCCATCAAAATTCCTTTGCGCTCTTTGTATCTTTGCGGTTAAATAAAAAAAACCGCTCTTACAAAATTGAGGTAATTGTGGTATAATGTATGTGGAGGTTAAAAAGTGCGTAAAAGTTTTGACGATTTAACCATAGCAGACGATTTTATGTTCTGCAAGGTCATGCAAGATGAAGCCATTTGCAAACAATTCCTCGAAATGGTTTTAGCCGACAAGATAGGGAAGATAGCCTATTTATCATCTCAAAATGCAATAGCCGCAGGCTTGGAAGCAAAATCCATATGCTTAGACATTTTGGTTAAAGACGAAAACGGCAAAACCTATGATATTGAGATGCAGGTTGCAAACGAGCATAATATCCCGAAACGAATGAGATATTATCAGGCCGCCCTTGATATTTCATTTTTAGACAAAGGCCTTCACTACAAAGCATTAAACGACAGCTACATTATTTTCGTGTGTTTGTTTGACGCGATAGGAAAAGGCAAACCCCTTTACACGTTTGAAAACGTCTGCCTTGAAGACCGCCAAACATTCTTACAAGACGGGGCAAAAAAGGTTATAATCAATGCACAAGCATTCAGCAAAGCCGAAGACATAGAACTAAAAGGCTTTTTGGAATACCTGGAAACAGGTACGGCAAACACCGAATACACAGGGAGGATAGAAACAATGATAGAGGCAGTAAAACATAACGAACAGGCACGCAGGGAATACCGCTTTATGTCCGGATTTGAAATGGACGCTCGGGAAGAGGGACGCAGTGAAGGCTTTTCCGATGGAGCATACCAAACAAAACTTGAAACGGCTAAGGCTTTTAAAAGACTTGGCTTTGACATTGCCAAAATAGCCGAAGGAACAGGGCTTTCCGTTGAAGAAATAAAAGCTCTATAAAAATCAGCCTTTTTAAAAATAGGCGGAGTAGATTCAAAAAAACCGCGAAACCCGCAAGGAACGCCAAGGGTAAATTTAAAGAATCTGTTATCAAAACCTCATCAAAATTCCTTTGCGCTCTTTGTATCTTTGCGGTTAAATTAAAAAAAATCCCCTCAAAAGATTGAAATATACGGAAAAACATGCTATACTGTATATTAATGTATGGATAAACACACTGATAGCAGTTACAATCATCCTCACAAAAAAAATGCAAAAAGTTTTGCAAAAGTACTTGACATAAAACGGCGTATCGGGCAGAATTCACAGCTTCACAGCTTCACAGCTTCACAGCTTCACAGCTTCACAGCTTCACAGCTTCACAGCTTCACAGCTTCACAGCTTCACAGCTTCACAGCTTCACAGCTTCACAGCTGAGGCCTTATTATGCCCAAATAAAACAATCACCCACAACCAAATTTTCTCACATAAAAAAGTATGTTCTACAGATTGGAACAATTCATCAAAAACAAAATCTTATACGGGGTTTTCAAAGGGGGGTACCCTTTGGCAGCGCGGGAGAGAGGAGTTCCTCCCTCCCCCTAATAAGGAGTTAACTTATGAAAAAACTTTTAAAGATTTTGACAATGGTCGCGGCAGTGGTGACAACTGCCATATTATTTACAACTTGTAAACAATTTCGGGATGACCCTGAAGAATTTTTAAGTTATTGGTCTGCGGAAGTTGTCCCTAGAGGCTTTGACATTGATAAGCCCCATCCAACTAATGCGGATGGAGTGCTGTGCGTACCGTCGGCCAGGCCTGTAACGATTACAATTAAACTGCATAACCCGAAAAAATTTACCTTAATTACGCCTACGTCAACGTCCTCAGCAGCAGATGTGCAGAAGATTATCAGCTTTCCCGGGCTTTCAACGCCGCCGGCATACAACACGGACTATACTTTGGAGCAGACACCTGACAAAACGGCATTGAAGCTCACGTACAATTCAGTCTTTTTAAAAAACCATGAGTGGGGTACCGGCGGCATAGGCCCCGAAATTACCCTTATTTCGACGGACGGCAGAAAATTCAATAAAAAGTTCAGTCTGAATATTGAAGCGAACACGCCGCCGCCTGAAATCGGTGATATAACGATAGCAAAAGATGGGGCACATTATGTTTTGTGCTTTACAGTGCAAGATACGGATATGGGGACAACCATAGCAGGCGGAAACCTGCACAAAGATTTAGGCCTTGTCATTACTAAAGAGGGCGGAGAAACAAAGAAAATACCGCTTCCCATAGGAAGTTCCGGATTTGCTGTAGTCCCGGATGACGGACTTTTGCCGTCAGCTTCGCAAATTATTGACCCTGTTCCTTCAGAAACCTGGAAGGTTTGTTTTAAAACCGATACAGGCCTTACGGAAAGCACACTCCCCCAAAAATACACAGTACGGCTGACCGACACAAAAGGCCTTTCTTCGACGCCAAAAGAAGCGCATACTTTAGGTTATATCCCTGATATAAGCGGTGCTGATACAGCATGGAAAAATCTAAAAACAGCCGTCGAGAATTCAGAGGCGGGCGGCATTATAACCGTCATGGGTGAAGTTAAAGCAACAAACGATGAGGGCAACAACGGCACTATCAATGTAACAAAAAAGATTATATTAAAAGGAACTGGTATAGATACCAAACTCAATGCAAACAGTAACAATACGTCACTACAGCATAACATCTTTACCGTCAAAGACGGCGGAGAACTCACGCTCGAAAATCTGACGCTTACAAATAGTAAAGGCAATGCCGGAACATTCGGCGGTGCCATCCTCGTTACCTCCGGCAGCAACACGGCGGAACTTACGGACTGTGTTATCGAAGACTGCACCGCTGACAACGGCGGGGCTATAGGATGCAGCAAGAACAGCACCGTAAAGCTTACAAACACAACCATTAAAAAATGCACAGCACACAAGGATGACGACGTCGGCTCAGGCGGCGCAATCTTTGCAACCGGATCCTCCGTCGAACTGACAAACTGCACCATTACGGGAAACAAGGCTGAAAAGGACGGTGGCGGTATTTATGCACAAAAAGATGGAACAACTCCGTCCACCGTAACAATTTTAGGCGGCTTTATCGGCAAGAAGGATGACGGAGATCACGGAAACACAACGACCGGACTCTACGGCATAGGCGGCGCAATCTATGTCGGCGAAGACTGCACCTTGACGCTTAACGAGTACACAGACGGCAGCGGTACCGCGCAGGGCGTGCAGCTTATCGGCAACTCGGCAACATTAGGCGGCGGCGTGTATGCCGGCGAAAAAGCAACCGCCAACATAACAAACTGCACCCTTATGAATAACGGGGCAGGTAGAAACGGCGGCGGTGTGTATGGATCGGAGTCTCAAATTACCATAAAAAGCTGCACCCTTATGAGTAACGAGGCAGAGTTAGGCGGCGGCATATATACCTATAAAGGACGTCTCACTATGACAAGCTGCACCCTTATCGGCAACAGGGGATACACATCAGGCGGCGGCATGACTATCAACAACGGAATCGCCGACATAAAAAACTGCTCCCTGAGAGGCAACACGGCATTTTTCGGAGGCGGTGCAATTGAAGTAAGAAAAGACGACACTAGCTCCAAAGTAACAATTTCAGGCGGTATCATCGGCGGCGATGGTACAAACGCAAACACGGCGACCAATAGCGGTTATAGCCTTGGCGGCGGCATCTATGTCAGCGAAAACTGCACCTTGACACTTAACAATTACACACCAGAGGGCAGCGGTACAGCGCAGGGCGTGCAGCTTATCGGCAACACGGCAGTAACAGCAGGCGGCGGTGTGTACGTTAGTAACCACGGAACGCTTAAGATGAAAGGCTCCGCATGCGTTACCCCCTCAACAGGAGAAGATGTAAACAAGCCGGGCAAAAACGACGTGTATTTGGAAGACGACACCAAGATAACCGTTGACGGAGAGCTCTCCCCCGCAGGCGGCACGGCTGCCCGTATTACGGTAGCGGACGGCCAATACGACCCGAGTACGCAAGTGCTTGACGGCGATATAACAAAGGGTACAGCACCTAATCAAAACTACAGAAAGTTTACCGTAACGCCTAATAGCGGTCAAATGTGGTATGTTGACAGAAACGGGAAGCTAACAACAACGTCGCCTTAACGGACAACACTGAAACAGAGGGTAATGGGTAATTACCCATTACCTTGACCAAGGGCGGGGTGGTTCAGCTTGTAAGAAGCCGCCTCTATACCGTCTCTATACGGATAGAAAATCCCGATTAAAAATGATATAATATAAACAATATTTAATTGGTGAAGGGCTTTTACATGGCAAAAGAAACAAATACTTTAAAAAAAGGTATAAAATGGCACGATATGAAATAGGTGCAATTTACGAAATAGAGGCAGGTGAAAAATCCTATTATGCCCGTCTATTAAATTGCGATGTATACGGAATATTTGAGCCCATCACCGGCGAATTATCTGAAAAAGTATTTGAAAACACTCCGTACCGGCTGTATATTTCTACCGGCAGTTATGCGGTAAAAAGAGGCTTTTGGGAAAAACTTTTTCCCTCGCCCGATAAAACGGATATTGAGCGCTGGGCCTGCCCTGAGCATTTGGTTGTGTTCACACCTTGGGATATTGAGGGAGCTCTCAGCCGCCTCAATTCATTTGACCGATACGGGCATACGGAAATCCTTGATAAAAAAACGTATATTGAATGTCTTAAACAGGGCTTTATTTCAATCATTCAACCCATGTACGAAAAAATCCCGCAGTTCCTAAACAATTATTATGATGATTGGCCCGAAAGTGAAATTTACAGCGACGTTTTAATCGGAGGCGGAACCGAGGAACACAGGCAAAAACAAATCAGCAATTTAAAGAAGATGGGTTTTGATGTTTCAAAATATCAATCTAAGAAAAAATAGAAGATCAGGTAAACTTATGTTAACAAGGAGAATAAAATGCTTACACTGAAAGAACTAATCAAAAATCAAAAAGATTTTACGGAAGACTTCTTTGCGGAAGTATCGGATAAACTATGGGAAATCGGAGGAGTAGAAGAAATTAAAAATCAAACCGATGAGGATTTATTTCTTTTTCATATTGCCGTTAACATCATAGGAAATTGGAAGGGCGACGGTTGGTGGGAATTTATCTGCAATTACCCGCAGCTTATCCGTTATGTACCGGACACATTGGCGGCATTAAAATTATCCGATATGAAAACCGCCTTTGAAAACGTTATAAAATGTTTTCCTGAAAATACGATCTTTGAAGATTCGGCTGTCTATGTCGATACGGTCAATTTTCTTCAAAATGTCAGATTCAAAATACGCGATGCATATTTAAACTCTATTCCCTCAGATAGAAGAAAAGAAATGTCCGAGGCTTTGCATAAAAGTATTGACGACCTTGAATCATTGACGGATAAACGCTGGGGATATGAGGCAATAAACGGCGGCTGGTCGGATGTGATTGATTTTATTAAAGAAAGAAAGGAACACATGTAATGAACTATATCGGAGAATTAACAACAGACGGTTATGGAATGGCGATTATTCCTACCGATTTACTTTCGGAATATTTAACTTTAAAAAAATGCAAGGCGAAAAAGCTTTTAAGCTACCTACAGAAGAATTTCGATCTTTTTCAGGAACTTGTAGAAAAGGCTAAACTGATTCCTTTTTACCGTATCAATGCTTTTGAATATCATATATTCGCTTCAATAAATGAAGAAACTGTCATCCCCGAAGGATTTAAAGAAGTGTGCAGATTTGAAAAACTTTATTTGGAAGTTGGAGAATTAAATAAAATTTGCTTTTCATGCTTCGATGATTTGAACTATGATTTTGAAAATATTAAAAAGCATATTATTGAGCGCACGGAATATATTAAAACCGGCCCTGAGGAAATTATTGAGCCTTATAATTATCGTTTATGTTTTGATATACCCACAGGCAGGTATGAGTTTGATCTTATAGGCTTGGAAAAAATAGAGAAGACTGAGAGGGAAAGTAAAAACTACGGCTATGCTTTTGTGTTCAGAAAGAACGAGGAAGCTGTGAATGAGAACATGGCTAAGTGCAACAATGAAGATGATATTTATAAATTTAATGTACCGAGAGAATAAGTTATAAGGAGAATTTATGAACAAAATAATAAGTGAGAGAATCGCTAAATTGGGTGGCAAATGTGCCTTCGAAACTGGGAACTTGCTGAGCAATATGAGAAGCATTAGCTTCACTAAAAGTTTTCTTATGAAAGATTTTAGCGATTACTTAGAAGATGATTTACTCCATAGAATAAAGGAGGAGGGAATAATACCGGAAGAGGAAATTCCATACCCAAGAATACAATACAAAACCGAGATTTTTACTCCTTTCACAAAGGGGACTGCCAGTTACGATGAATACTCCACTTTTATTGATAAAGATTATGTAAGTTCTGTCATTCCTTGCAGTGAATTAGAGTTTTTAATCATAGGTGACTCCAACTCCTATCCCAATTATTACTTTATATGTTTAAGCGATAATGATTTTAGCAATCCAAAGGTATATACCACGGATCATGAGGTATATTTTAGAGAGATTGAAGAGTTTGGACGTTTTTCTGACTTTCTGGATTTATTTCTCTTGGACGAGGAGTATAAAGAAGAAATGAAGAGGCTGATAGAATAGCAATTTATGGTAATAATTATGTGAAGAAGATTATGTGTAAGTATTGTGATGATATAGATAAAGCTTTTATTAATGCAAAGGCAGATCCGCATAAGAGTTTTATGCCTCTATATGAATTTCTCTTGAAAAACTCGAAGAAGAGTATTTAGAAGTTTATGCAGGCGACTGCAAGTTTCGCGAAATCTTAAAGATAATAGGCGAGGAACGGCATTATACAGTCTGTTTTTACTTGCAATGTATAGAGTGCAAAGTGTTCTATTTCTTTGGTAATTGCATTAGGGGTGTTCCTATTTATAAAAAAATGGAGAAAATATCGGAAAAAGAACTTACTAATATGCTTTGGGGAGATGAAGGCACATACTTTAAGAATGCGCATTCGGAGTGATAGTGATTATAGAAAATTTACTTAGTTTTGGGAAGAATATTTCGCATCACTTTGTATTGTCATTTGGGGATTTGTTTGCGTTTGGAAAGGTATTAAGGTTTCAGCGAAAGAGAAAGAAATGCAAGTATTCTTGAACGATAAGAGCAATACTATACTAGTTTTCTAAGAAAAAATTATAAGAAAGGCGAAGTACCAATAAGCATATATTATCAAAAGAATAATCCTGATCGCTTTGTAATAAAGGAAATGTCGGAGCTAAAATATCTAAAAAGAGAAAAATGGATTGTGCCTACTATTGAAATTTTTCTTATTTTAGTAGGTATAGGAATTATGTATCATCGTTTAATAATGGTTATGTGATATAAATCCTATCTTATTAAGTTAATTTTACTAACAACCAATAAATTAAGGAGAATTTATGAACAAAATAATAACTGATGGAATTACGAGAAGAAAACACTAACTATTGACATTTATTTGTCGATATGTTTTACTAACTAATACATGGAGGAAAGAACATGAAAGAAATTCAACATAAGTATTTCGGTATTTTAAACCTTGAAACCGATGACGATGTATCGGTAATTTGGGAGAAAGAAATTAATGGAATTCAAGTTTGGCTGTGGTATAGTAATAGCGGAGAAGTGCCGGATGTTTTGCTGGATAGCTATGCACAATTTCTTGTAGATTTAGACGAGAAAATCAAGGAAGGCCGCCGTGCTATTATCGAATACTTAAACAATGACAGGCACTATATTGACTTTCATATCGAAGAGTTGGACTTAGATGACTTACCAAGCGATACAACTGATTTTGCAAATCAAATGAGCATAACGAATCTGGGTTTGTGGATAAATAATACTCCGCACATCACAATGGATTTTATGATTAATCCGGATTTAAGCGACGAGATACTATGCGTGAAGTTCGGCAAAGATGCGAAAATAATCGACATTGCATGGGAAAGCTGAGGATAGGGAAAATAATTATCCAAAACACAAATTATGAGTAAAAAATGTCTTTATATTGCTGAAACATCAATTCCGCTTAGCCTATGTGATGATAATGCAATTATTTCTTATCAAGAACATAAAATAGAAATTGTGGAGATGATTTTATGTCCCAAAGTGATTATTTTCAAAACGCTATGGAATATATCCTAAAAAACTTAAGAGAGTAATATAGATTTTGTGTTTCAAAAAAAACCGCCTTTGTTTTCTGTATAAAAATTTAATGATATGATGAGTTAGCGAAATCAACAAAATTAGATTTTTTTGGAGGTAAAGGTATGACATCAAGTTATGAAAGAAAAAAATTAAACGAAAACGATAAAACTCTTAAACAAGACATGAGTCAAATTGCCGACCTTCCCGGTATGGTTTTTGTGATTCATTTACTTATGGAAGAAAAATGTAAAGCGCCTGAAAAAAAGCTTATGCATAAAATTATGGCCAAGCATTTAGGCGAAACGGATTGCTTTTGCTATGACAGTAATATGGCAGGCTTTGCTCCAAAAAAATATTCCGTGTACTTTGAAAAAGAAAAACTGAATGCTCATCCTCAGCTTATCATTATGAACTGTTCTGAAATTGAAAAACCGATTATGGATGATATTGCCGCAAAGCAATTATGGAATTGTCCGAACGGCGAAGAAATTCTGAAGACATGTAAATATCAAGTATTGGCAACGGATATGTTGGCTGCCGGTTTAGGTTATAAAGAAAGAGCGGAAATGCTGGTGCATTATGTTGAAGCATTAGTAAACATTTATCCGTCCTGCAAGGCAGTCGTTTTTGAAACATCTAAAAAAATGCTGACCAGGGAAGAGATTCTGAACTGCAATTTACCCAAAGAAACACGCTTTATTCATTATGCGGTAAATATTCGTTTTTTTAATATTCAAGGAACAAATGACATGCTGATTGACTCGCTCGGCATGAGTACACTCTTTTTACCGGATATTCAATATCATTTTCACGGCTTAAATCCGAATGATATTGTAAACCATGCATATAATGTTTTATCCTACATTTACGATAATGATAATCCGATAGCAGACGGGAATACAATCGCAGGTCTTACAGGCGGCAAAGTGAATCCCGATATAAAATGGGAGGTTCAATATGAAGATTCTCTTATACAGCCGATAAGAGAAGTTATAGATATTAATACAGGCGAATACGCTTCCGGAAATCGGTAGTGAGGAAATTAAGTATTACGAAGAGAGGAGAATTAAAATGTGCAAAGAGTGTGATGATATAGATACAGCTTTTAAAAATGCTCAAGGAACCCCGCATAAAAGTTTTATGCCAGTCTATGAACTTCTGTTAAGCAAGATTGAAAATGAACAGCTGACAATTTATGCAGGAGACTGTAAGTTTAAAGATATGCTTAATATCATAGATGAGGAGCTTCATTTTACAGTCTGCTTTTATTTGCAATGTCCGGCCTGCGGAATATTTTATTTTTTTGGAGTTTGCATTAGAGGAGCTCCGGTTTATAAAAAATTGGAAAACATAACGAAAAAAGAGATAGAAAATATTATTTGGGGGAAGGAAGGAACATTTTTTAAAACAGATTATTGTTGAGGCATGATATAAGTTTACCCGAATGAGATGCAATGCAACTGCTAAAACGATGAAAAATTTTTAGCTAAATAGCAGAAAAAAATATAGCCAAAAGCAGGAAATAATTATTGCCAAAACGCCGAAAAAATGACATAATATATGTAGAGGTAAAGCTTAATGAAAAAATATAGAGCCCGCATAGTAGACGGTATGTTAAAAGACAAACTTGAAGCAAAAGGAGCTGTTGTTATTGAAGGCCCTAAGTGGTGTGGAAAAACAACAACCGCAATGCAAGTTGCAGGTAGTGTATTAAGAATGGATGAACCCAGCAAAAGGGAAACAAATATTCAAATGTCTGAAATAGATCCCGGAAGATTGCTAAAAGGTGACACCCCAAGACTTATTGATGAATGGCAGATAGCACCAAAACTATGGGATGCAACAAGATATGAGATTGATACAAGAGGCGAAGAAGGTCAATTTATACTTACAGGTTCGGCAGTACCAATAGAATCAAGAGAAATAACTCATTCGGGAACAGGCCGCTTTACATGGTTAATGATGAGGCCTATGTCTTTATATGAATCAGAAGATTCAACAGGAGCAGTAAGCCTACACAAACTTTTTAACAATACTGATAGCATAAAAGGAATAAATGATTTAGATATAGACCGCTTGGCTTTTTTAATTTGCAGAGGCGGGTGGCCCCATGCCATTGGAATGAAGGAAAAAGCAGCATTACTACAAGCTGAAGATTACTATGAAGCAGTTATCAAATCAGATATTAATAGAGCAGATGGTGTGAGCAAGAATTCGGAAAGAGTAAAAAGACTGATGAGGTCTTTTGCAAGAAATCAAGGAACACAAATTGCCAACACTATGCTGAAGAATGATATGATTTCAAATGATACAGAATCTTTGAATGAAGATACCATTGCATCCTATATTAATGCACTAAAAAACATTTTCGTAGTCGAAGATATGCCTGCATGGAATCCTAATCTAAGATCAAAAACATCAATCAGAACTTCTGATACGAGATACTATGTAGACCCATCAATAGCATCCGCTTCTCTTGGAATTGGACCAAAAGATTTGACTAATGATTTAAACACAATGGGGCTGTTATTTGAAACACTGTGTGTAAGAGACCTTCGAGTATATGCAGAAAGTATTGGAGGTAATGTTTTACATTATAGGGATAAATCAGGTTTGGAATGTGATACGGTAATTCATCTCAAAAATGGAAGATATGGTTTAGCAGAAATTAAACTGGGAGGACAAAAATTGATTGAAGATGCAGCAAAAAATTTAAAATCATTATCAAATAAAATTGATACATCAAAAATGCCTGCACCATCCTTTTTGATGATCATTATTGGAATAGGTGAGTTTGCATATAAGCGGGAGGATGGTATTTTTATAGTGCCTATAGGATGCTTGAAAAATTAATAACAGGATATGAGTCAGATTCCACAAAAAAATTAGAATCAATAAAAATTCTTGAACTGATCAAATTGGAAAGATTCAATCATCTGTTGACTATGAATTAGAGATAAAAAATTTTAATGATTTTTCAAATATCTAATTTATAACGTTAATAGTTTCAGTTGAATAGACCATCATTATTGTGGTATGATATGGCATCAAAAGAACTGCTTGTTCCAAAACCTAAAAGGAAAAAATTGATGAATATAAAACGCATAAACAGATACGATGACAAAAGATTTTCAAAGACCGTATTGTTTCAGCATGGTGCTTATGAGATTGACGGCGAACCGTACGAAGTTGAGATTATAGATTCGGAATGTGCAGTTATTCGAGGAAAAGACTCCGGAAAATATTTATCCTTAGCTCAAGAATTTTGTTTTCATGCTCCCCACATTTCGCGGTTTGTAAACTCTTATAGAACAACAATCTTGGAGCTTCCTCAACAGGAACAATTTGACCTTGAGTTGAATTTAGTTCAACCTTCACAGTTTTATGTGAGCAGTCAAAAACTTCAGGCGGTAAACTCTTTTATTAAAAAAGCGGAAGATATTGTCATTCCTGTAATTCGGATAAAAGATCGTTATGTTTCACTGGATGGACATACCCGCTTATATCTGGCATATAAACAAAAATGGGAAAAAGTTCGTGCCGTAATCACCGAAACGGATGAGTGGATTTGGCGATTTGTTAGAGAGGCAGAAAAAAGAGGTGTTTACCGCCCGTCGGATTTAAAGTTGATATCTCAAGAAGAATATGAAATATGTTGGAATGCTTTCTGCGACAAAATATTCAGTATAAAATCATAAATTACAATTTACAAAGATAGATTAGTAGCTGAACGGGAGAATATTAAAATCAAAACAACAACTTTCATAATCTTATTTTCCGCAGTCTCCTTTTCCAAAATTACCTTCAACATTTTTGTAGAATATTCTGCATTTTTCTTTTGTAAATGCTTGGATAATACCGTCTGAAGCCCACAAAAGAGGGTGCTGAAAATTCTTTTCCTCAAATTCAATATCGCTGCGATAAAATGTGTTCGGTTTTAGTTTTTTCTCATCTTCAACGATCATTCGATACGGCCATGGATGATGATGTCCAAAGCTTCTTTTGCAAACACTGCAATTCCCATTATCCAATACGCCATAAGAAACCTTGCCCTCATATTCTATGCGTACCGATTTTGACCGCTCAACATCAAAGTGCATAGTATACATAAACTTGCAAATATAGTATCCGCGCGATTTTTCAAACGGAATAAATTCAATTCCTTTCATATTGTATGTATGATATATATCATAAAACCGCTGGCTTGCAATGGATACACCGTCCAAAGTATCAAAGAAAAACTTCTTTTTCCGTATTTTAGCTATCTTTGCCGCTTGTAAAATTGCTTCATCACGGTTTAATACCATCTTACACGCTTCGCAATAATCTATTTTTATTTTATCGTCCATCCCTAAATACAGATTCTGTTCATCACTGTCTCCATATATGCTGCAATAGTTTATCATTAATTTTCTCTCCAAAAGCCGTACGTCCATTTTTCGTAATTGAGCGGATATATTTCATGTACTTGATTTAGCAAAAGCTGTATTTTTTCTTTTCGTTTATCTTTTGCAGTTTCGGTTTTTAAGCTATCTATTCTTTCAATTAATCTTTGTGCTTCTCCCTTTAATTTATGCCACTTACTCCAGTCATTATCCGACATCTTTTCAGTCTTTTCTTTTAAGACATCTAAGTGCAAAAATTTTTCTGCCAGTTTATTAAAATCTTCAGGTTCTCCGAGCTTTGCCGATTCAAAATAAATATCGTTGGGAAAATTCGTTTCCAAAAATAATTTAAATTTTTCACTTACATATATTTCCTGATTTTTTAATGAATGTGTTATAAAAATATCTTTTGTTGAGAGTGTTAATTTTGCTAATTTTTCTTGTGCATCTTTTTCATCATAATATGAGTATCCGTCTTTTTCAGGAATTAAAGCATATAAGTTTCCCAATCCTTGTGAGAAAACTTCATTGTGTTTTTTGTTTGTAATGTATTCTTCAGCATCCATATCTCCCGATAGATATATCTCAGATTCATCTTTTGACAAATCCCAGTCCTGCCAGTCTAATTTGACAATTTTATTTTTGTATACTTTTACAAAATTGAAATATAAAAAGTTTTTCTCTATCAGTTTTTTTACATATTCTTTTACTATGATGACAGGGCTTTCTCTGTCGTATTGGCTTCTATATATTTCAGGACAAAAAGGAGCTGTCCGCAAAATCCGGTGTTCCTGTTTCTTTTTGTCGAAGTAGTAGATTCCCTGCCATAATATTTCTCCGTAATTACCCCACGGCATTTCTTTATTTTTTAATATATAAATCATCATCCTTTCTCCATCCGACTTTTTCCTTCTGCTGCCCTTTTATCGAAATCATCCATTAGTTTTTGATAATACTTTTCTAATTGTTTTATATTTCGCGCCCGTTTTAAAGAATCGGTATCGTTTTTATCCGTATAGGCAAGCCACTTATCATATAGTTCCCTTAAAACTTTGCGTCCTTCTTCCGTTAAATCGAGATTCTTATATAAGAGTCTTATTATTCTGCCCTCTCTGTCGAAAGGATTTTCTTTTATTAAGTTTTTTTCATAAGCAAAATTAAGAAATGTAAGATGTTCCTCGTATAACTTATATATCGTTTCAGGATAGCCTCTATAACTTTGAAATAAAAATGCGATATCAAGTACAACTTCTTTAAGAAAATATAATTCATGGTAGATGTAATTTATTATTTTTTCGAGTTTATCTTTGTCTTCAAGATTATCAATTTCAATAAATTGATAATAGCTCCAGTCAAATAAATTTATCGTTTTAAACCCCGGTAATACATTTTCAGGTTTTTTAAAAGTCGGAGCATAAAGAACATAAAACTTTTCCTGATAAAGAACACCGACTCTCTTTCCCGATACTAGTACAATATACTCTCCAAAAAGAGATTCCAATGAAAAGTTGTTTATCCCTTTGCATTGCTTCTCCATGTACTTAGCAAATTTTTTTGTTGTCATTTATTACCTCCTATAAACTAATCAATCGAGCATACTTTGAAACTCCCCTTAAATAGTTTTAATTCTGGTGCAAGCAATTTATATTTCTCCGTAATAACCCGATGGCATTTTTTTATTTTGTAATATATAAATCATTGTTTTCCTCTTTACAACTATTTGTAACTATATGTCTGCTGTATCAAATAAAACACTCTTATAAATTTCTTTTTAAATAAACCATATCTACTAATTGAATGCCGTTTTCATAAATCGGATGGTTATAATGATCTATGAAAAAATTTTTTACAGTATGAGAGCGGATGAATCCGCATTTTTCATAGAAGGGAATGGTCATGGGGCTTTCCCCTGTTCCGGCTTGCAATACTGAATATTTTCCTTTGTATTTCCTTATGATAAAATCAATTAAAGCTTTTCCGTATCCTTTGCCTTGACAATCCGGCAAAACGGCAATGTTTTTGATTTCAAGAACTTTATCACCGGCATCAATAACAACGCATTCCGCCTTAATTCCGTTATCTTCCAAAATATACATTGTCCCATCCTCTATATATTTGTCTATCATGTCTTCTTGTTCATCTGCCAGTAATAAAAGTGATAAAAACTGTTTCTTATTTTCTGCAATTTCTTTTATTTCTATCAATGTGAACACTCCTCAAATTAATTATATTTTCATTATTCTGCAATCAACGCTGAAAAATAATTATCTGCCATTATGCCTATTCATAAATGCACCACGCATTTTGTAAATTGCGTTTGAGTTCTTGTTTTATCCAGCCTGTTTTTTCGTTTTCCAATAGGCTTTTTATTTTTTCCGTATAGCGGTAAAATTTCAATTTGTTCAGTTCTGAAACGGCAAAACCATACAGCTCATTATCTTCCAAAAGAATTTCCAATACATTCACAATAGACGGTATATCCGAAAAATAATGCAATAACATTACAAAACTCTCCCTGCCCTTGCGGTACTTCTTCGTTTGAACTATCGTTAAAATTTCTTGTAAAAGCAAATCGCTTCTCTTATCTTTTTTCATCTTAGCAATTTCCGGCCGTATTTTTGCTCCAATCATCCATATTTCCGTTTCAAAAACCATTCTCTCCGGCATATCTTTAAACAAAGTTTTTTCTTTATAATTATTTTTTTCAAAAAGCTTTTCACAATAATTTAAAATATAGCCTTTTTTATTAAAGGCGGTAACAATATCAAATGTGTTTGATGCCATAGTCTTTTTCTCCTTGGTTTTTAAATTACGTTTTCATTTTTCTGTGCATTATTTTTGTAAAACTTGATTCTCTTTTTCCATAAAATATGTGAATGCGTATCCTTCAATTTCACCGTATTTATTTATCAAATTCCCTTTTTCGTCATAGATTTTGTATGATACCTGTTTACCTCCCAAAGCAGCAGCTCCATCTAATCCTAGAAGTAATGTGTAATAACTATCTGTCATAATAGAATTTACAAGTTCATATAAATCATTTTTACTGATTCCGGCTTGCATTAGATTCCTTATTTTTCCTGCAACTGCTGTAGAATCTTGATTGAAATATTCATTCAAAATAGTTTCTTTTTCTTTATAACAAAGTTTTACAAATTCTTCTCCATTCATTTTTCAACTCCTAAAAATTTTTAGTCATCTAATTTATTCAAAATTAATTATACCACATTTTTCCATATTTTGTTAGTCAGCCAAACGGATATTTCTAGAAAATCATCTACGATACCGATTGACACTATGGATTAATTGTGTTAATATTTTGGTAAACACTGTTATCTAAAATTGAGGTGAATATTAGTGAGAAATAAAGAAAACACAATTACAAAAATATTACAAAGTGCAATGAATGAGTTTACAGAACACGGCTTTGAACAAGCTTCGGTGCGTACTATTGCTAAAAATGCCGGTGTTACATCAGGTGCAATATATAAACATTTTAAATCGAAAGAAGACATTTTTAAAGCTATCGTATGTCCGGTATTAGATCATCTTAATAAAAGGAATATAGAATTAACAAATCAGGCTATCGAAGAAATCAAATCAAATGGTTTAGAATGTTTTGAGAAAAAATCCGACAAAAGTAATAAAGAATTGTTAGGATTTATTTATAAAAATGCTTCTGTCTTTAATCTGCTGTTTAATTGCTCGCAAGGTACGGAGTTTGAGTCAATTCGTCATGATTTAGTGAATCTTGAAGTACAAGGAGCAAAAAAACTGATCGCAGTTCTTAAAGAAAAAAATATTGCAGTAAATGATTTAAAAGATGATGAACTTCATATACTCTATACTATGGCATTTACGCCTTTATTTGAGATAATCACACACCAATACTCTTATAAAAAAGCTTTAAACCTTATTGATATGATGGATGCCGCAATGAATTTCGGATGGAGGAGGATTATAAAATGAAAACAGAAAAAACTAATTACATAAAATTATTAAAATTGAACTACTCTTGATTTTACGTACTTTGAGCAAGTAAACAAATAAAAAAATATTTACTAAATTATGGAGGCATTCAAATGAATGAAACAAAATTAAAAACAAAAGACTTGGTAAACATTGGAATCTTTTCGGTAATTTACATGGTGCTATCAATTATAGTGATGGCTACTGCAATTTTATCGCCAATACTTTGGTTATTGTGGCCGGCAATAACAGGAGTAATATGTAATTTCATTTATATGTTATTAGTATCAAAAGTGCCAAAACCGGGGACAGCATTTCTTTTGATAGCGATTACAGGCATTATATATTTTGTTACAGGTGAATGCACTTGGGTTATCGTTGTAAGTTGCGTTGTTTCCGGGATTTTAGCAGAATTTGTAAGAAAAATATTGGGATATAAGAATCCTAAAAGCGAAATTATATCTTCCGGTATCATTTGTATCGGACTTATCGGTTCTCCTTTGCCAATGTGGCTATTCCAAGAATCTTATATGAAATCAATTATTGAAATGGGAATGGATCCGGAATATGTTAGTAAATTGCAAACATTAATTTCAATTCCAACATTGATTGGCGTAATAGTCACTGCATTTGTGGGCGGCGTAGTAGGAGCTTTTATCGGGAAATCTATTTTCAAAAAATATTTTGAGAAAGCCGGGATTATATAAATGGATGGAATCGTAAAAGGTATTATAAAATTGAACCCGTTAACCGAAATTATCCTTTTAATTTCGGTTAGCATCATTAGTTTTACAAATGAAGGCATAAAAATGGATACTCTTATTCTTGTGATAATTGCTATGATATCGTCATGTACAGGTTTGATAAGAACATCAATAAAAGCTTTATCCATATTTGCAATATTACAGGGTATAAAATATTTTGTTTTTCCAATTTTACCGAATACTATTTCAGCACATTTTGGGTTATTGGTTATTCATGCACCAAAGTTGATCCCTATTTTTTTGGTTGGTCAAATTCTTATAAAAACGAATTCGATACGAAGTATTATATATGCTTTGAAAAAAATACATTTATCGGATAGTTTAATCATACCTTTGGCAATAAGTATCAGATATTTTCCTTCTTTAAGAGAAGAACGCATGTTAATCTCAGATGCGATAAAAATTCGAGGTGTAACCGGATTAAAAAAAATAAAGGTAGCGGTAATCCCGCTGCTTGTTACAGCTTCCAATACAGCAGATGAATTAGCTCAAGCAATTACAGTAAGAGGTATAGAAAATCCTGCAAGAAAGACATTTGTAGACGATACAAGATTTCATATTTGGGATGGGATAATGCTTGCATTATGTATTATAATGTTTTTTAACGCAAGGTTCCAATTATTTTTGTAAAGGTGACCCATGATTAGCATAAACGAAGTTTCATATTCTTATCATAGAAGTGAAGATGAACAATTAAAAAGAATTTCTATGAAAATTACCAAAGGAGAGATTATCCTGTTGTGTGGAAAAAGCGGTAGCGGAAAAACAACCATAACTAAATTGGTGAACGGGTTAATTCCTCATTTTTTAGAGGGCAATTTATCCGGAACTACTTATATAAACGGAAAAGATACAAGTCAAATGAAGATTTATGAAATCTCAGAACAGGTCGGATCGGTTTTTCAAAATCCCAAAACACAGTTTTTTAATTTAGACTCAAATAGTGAATTAGCTTTTGGCTTAGAAAACATGGGAGAAGATCCAAGTGAAATAAAGAAAAAAGTTTCTAAAGCTGTTTCTGATTTAGGAATTGAACAATTAGTGAATAGAAATGTCTTTAAAATGTCAGGGGGAGAAAAACAACTATTGGCTATTGCATCCATATATGCTACGAGTCCTCAAATTTATGTATTTGATGAACCTTCTGCCAATATTGATGAATGTGGCATTAAAAAAATCAGAGAAGCTCTTATCAAACTCAAAGCACAAGGAAAAACAATCATTATATCCGAGCATAGATTGTATTATTTGATGGATTTATTAGATAGAGCTATTTATTTACAAGATGGAGAAATAAAATATATTTTTGAGGGTTCGGAATTTACTTCGTTAAGTGATGAATTGAGAAGAAAAATGGGACTTAGAACTTTTGTGGAAATAGAAAATGATGATTTTGTTTCCCCTGTTGAGTATTCCGATATGGATGATTTTACAGTTTCAAATTTAAAATATAGTTATTCAAAACAAAACATTTTAAAGAACATAAATATATCAGCCAATAAAGGAGACATTATTGCAGTTACAGGAGAAAATGGACAAGGCAAAACTACTTTGATGAAAATCTTATGTGGACTGTTAAAGGAAAAAGAAGGCTTAGTAAAATATAAAGGCAAACCTTTTAAACATAAATCAAGAAGAAAACTTTGCTATATGGTTATGCAAGATGTAATACATCAACTATTTTCTGAAAGCGTAATCGAGGAGTTTGCGCTGTCAGATTCAAAAATAACAAAAGAAGAAGCGGAAGAAATTCTCATAAAACTTGAACTAATCAATTATAAGAATACGCATCCATTGTGTTTATCCGGGGGACAAATGCAGAGATTGGCTGTGGCTGTTGGAATATTGATGAGCAGAGAAATCATTATTTTAGACGAACCGACCAGCGGGCTTGACTATTTAAATATGCTCAAAATAAGCGAAGTTATCAATAAGTTTTCAAAAGATAAAATCATATTTGTTGTGACACATGATAAGGAACTAATTGATAATGTTTGCAACAAATTATTAAAAATTTCTGATGGGAAAGTAAGTGAATTTTATGAAAGAAGGTAAAAAATGGAGATGTTAAAGGAATATAAAGGTAAGGTGTCAGCATCTATAATAATTGCAATCATAGGAGTCGGTTTTGGTGTGTTGCCTTACTTTTCTGTTGCTGCTATTATCAATAATCTTGTTGAAAAAAATACTGATGCAGGAAATTATCTGTTATGTATTTTAGTTATACTTTTTGGATTCTTAAGCAGTATATTATTTCATCAAATGTCTACCATAATTTCACATAATCTCGCTTATCGAATTATTGAAGATAAAAGAAAATTATTAGCAGACAAATTGAGTAGAATTTCTATGGGAGAGGTTGAGAAAAAAAGCAGCGGTCAGTGGTCACAGTTTATGGTAGAAACCCTTGATAAAATGGAAAAACCGATTGCTCATGTCATTCCGGAGGTCATTGCCAACATCATTATTCCCGTCGTACTGGTCGTCATCATTTTTGTTCTTGATTGGAGAATAGGAATTGCTAATTTGCTCACTATTCCGTTGGGTTTCTTGTTTTCTATGCTAATGATGAGAGGTTATGAAAAGAAGTCCAAAAGGTATCAGGAAGCATCGAAAGCTATGAATACTACAATGGTTGAGTATGTTAACGGGATAAAGGTGATTAAAGCATTCAATAAATCAGCTTCATCCTTTGGAAAATTTAAGGAAACGGTTAGTGAAAACAAAAATGCAATGCTTGATTGGTATTTGAGTGTATGCTTTTCGATGACTGCAACCATGGAAATTATTCCGGCAACTATGATTTTTGTTTTGCCGACTTCATTATATTTCTTTATGAAAGGAAACATAGAAATTGGAACTCTTGTTATGTGCATACTGATATCTTATGCTTCCTATAAACCTTTAATCAAAGCGATGAGTCATATAGAAACAGTGGCAAATATAAAAATTGTATTGGAAGAAATAAAGAAAGTGACGGATCTTCCAGATTTAAAACGAGGAGAAGAAGTAAAAAGTGTAGAGTCTTATGATGTGGAATTCAAAAATGTAGTTTTTACCTATGATGAATCAAAAAATGTATTAAATAGTATTTCATTTAAAGCAAACGAAAATGAACTCACTGCAATAGTCGGAAATTCAGGCAGCGGTAAGTCTACTATCGCCAAACTGATTGCCGGATTTTGGAATGTTGGAGATGGAGAAATTTTAATCGGAAAAAATAATTTGAATGAAATGCCATTAAAACAGAATATGGAGCTTGTCACTTATGTATCTCAGGAGAATTTTCTTTTTAATAAAACAATCTTGGAAAATCTTAAAATGGCCAAGGAAGATGCAAGCATGGATGAAATTCAGAAAGCATGTGAAAAAGCAAGTTGTCATGATTTTATAATGAATCTCCCAAGTGGTTATGAAACAGTTGTTGGAGAAGGAGGAGCGAATCTTTCAGGTGGAGAAAAGCAACGGGTTGCTATTGCGAGGAGTTTCCTTAAAAACAGTCCGATTGTATTACTTGATGAGGCAACTGCATATTCCGATCCTGATAATGAGGCAATTATTCAAGAGTCTATCAACAATCTTATTAAAGATAAGACAGTAATTATGATTGCCCATAGATTATCTACAATAGTAAACGCTAATAAAATTATTGTTGTAGATAATGGTCGGGTGATAGAACAGGGCTCTCATAAAGAATTGCTTGGATTAAAAGGGAAATACAAAGAGATGTGGGATGTATATACTGAATCTAAGGGAATTGAGGTGATTTAAGGTGAGTGAACTGATAAAAACTTTATATGCGGTTTCAGGTTCCTATTCAAAAAAAATAACACGAATGCTCATTTTTGATGTATTCAAGGGAATATTTGAAGGGGTTGCGTTGGGGGCTGTCTTATTTTGTCTGACTAAAATTTGTGAAAAAGTCTTTATTGGACGAAGTGTTTTAATGAGAGATGTATATATCGTTTTTGCTATTGCAGTTACAAGCATGATAGGAAAGGTTGTATTCGGATACTTAGCCGATAGAAACAAATATATTGCTTCATATAACTTGGGAGCTGAAAACAGACTGTATATAGGTGATCGTTTGAAAAATGTAAACATGGGCTATTTCAGTACAAATTCGTTAGGAAATGTAGCCGGTGGCTTATCAACGGTTATAGGAGAGCTTGAAACGGTGGGGGTTCCGATTATTGAACAAATGCTTGTAGGTACGATACAAACACTTATTATGGTTGCCTTTGTCTTACCCTATGATTTTATAACAGCTGCAATTATTCTATTGACATTGATTGTTGGAATTATGGTTAATATGCTTACGCAAAAAAAGACTGACAGGTTGACCGAGAGGTTGTTAGGACTTAAGTTGGATTTAAGCTCAAAAATGCTTGAATATGTGAAAGGAATAGGAATAACAAAGGCATTTGGAAAAGATAGAAATACAGTTGAGGAATTAAATGAAAGTATTACACAAAGTCGTAAAGGTTTCTTAGCAGTAGAAAAAATCTTGGTTCCTACACAGCTCTTATTCTTGTTGGTGTTTAAAATTGGTATCTGTTTGATAATCATCACTTCCTTGACAAGATATTTTTCGGGAAGCATTGAAGTAACCAAGTCTATTATGCTGATTGTTATGAGCTTTGTTGTTTTTTCGGGTTTTGAACTGGCCGGCAGTATGCAGAGCATTAAGGGTGTTGCTGTACAAAACCTCAACAGTGTCATCCGTTTGAGAAATTTACCCGTCATCGAAGAAGGTGAAGAAACTGAAATAGATAAGGCAGAAGTCTCCATAAAAAACGTTTCGTTCTCTTATGGTGATGCAGAGCTTTTCAAGAATTTAAGTATGACTGTGCCCGAAGGGAAAACCACTGCCCTTGTCGGATTTTCAGGAAGCGGAAAAACGACACTGTGCAACCTGATGGCACGATTTTGGGATGTAAATGCCGGTGAAGTAAATATAGGGAATAAAAATATAAAGGAATACAGATACGATGAGCTTTTGTCCAATTTCAGTTTTGTGTTTCAGGATGTATACTTGTTTGATGACACTGTAAAAAACAATATCAAATTCGGAAATCCGAATGCGACGGATGAAGAGGTAATAGAAATTGCAAAAAAAGCTCAATGCCATGAGTTTATTATGAAGTTACCGCAAGGCTACAACACGATTTTGCAAGAAGGCGGTTCTAATTTATCCGGCGGAGAACGTCAAAGAATTTCCATAGCCAGAGCTATGTTAAAACACAGTAAATTTGTCATTCTTGATGAAGCAACTTCCAGTATAGATCCAGAAAACGAAAAACAATTATTGCTTGCATTAAAGAACTTATTAAAAGACAAGACAACAATCATAATTGCACATAAACTTTCTACCATAAAAAATGCAGATCAGATCGTTGTTTTAAAAGATGGAGTGATTGAACAAGTGGGAACACATAAAGAACTCCTATATAAACAAGGGATATACAAAGATTTTCTTGAAAGCAGAAAACAATCGGAAGAATGGATACTTTGAAGAATTATAAGGCGATTTATCCGCACTAAACATTGTATCGCTTACAAGTTTAAAAACAATTTTAGATACTTATAAAAAACCGGCAGATGTGATATAATTGGAAAACTATGGAAAAATATAAAATTGCGCATTTTGGAACATTTGATGTATCGGAGTTAGATTCTGAAATAATAGCTATCTACAACAATGATTTAGAAGAATTAAAAAATTTATTGGGGAAAAAAATAAATAAAATTATCCGAATTAAAAATAAGTATGGAGAAGATTTTACAGCCCTCGAAATGGCATTGTACTTAAATAAAAAGGATATTATTCATTACCTACTTGAACATAACGCATCAAATAAGGGTAAATCACACCCAAAACCTATTGAAATTGCCGTGCGCTTTTGTGAACCTGAAACGATTGCTCTCTTTGAAAAGGATTTAGAAAGTTTAACCGATGAGAAAAAAGCCAAACTTTTTCAAGAAATATTTTGGGGAGAAAATAAAACAGCCAATATTGATGCTTTGGAAAAAATGGGAGTGACCATTGCCGAATATGGAGGCTTATTGTTAAGGCTTTTGGCTTCCGAAAATAATTTAGAAAAGGTTCAGATGTTTTTAGAAAAAGGTGCCGATATAAATTATCATAAACCGGACATGATTTTTCCTTATGCAAGCACACCGGTTTTAGAAGCTGCAAGAGGGAATCATTTTAAAATGGTTCAGTTTTTGGTTGAAAAAGGAGCAGATATTACTATCAAAGATAAATACGGAGATAGACCTTATTCCGTTGCTGTTCAGAATGGTAACGATGAAATGATTGAATTTTTGACCAGGCATGAACCTAGCGAATTTCACATTCTTGAGAATAAGAATATTGCTCTTAAGAGTTATAAGTTACCTAAAAAAATGATTGATTTTCTTCAAGGTGATAATCTTGTAATCAATATGCCTCATTCCGAATATTCGAAATTTATTCGTTTTTATTCTTATGGGGATACGATTGAGATGACATGGAAAAATAAAAAAGTACTTTCACTTGCAGCAAAAATAGATAATTACGATCTGCTTCTTGTTTGGTATCCTGCTAAAAAAATGATTTACGTAATCGACTATGAACACGAAACATTCACACCGCTTGCAACATGGGAAGAGTTTTATTTGAATACGGAAAAATATATTTCCGCTTATTTGAATGGAGAGTGTGAGTAAGTTTTTATAAATATTACTTATAGATGAAAAATTGACAAATTAGAAGTGGTTAGCTGATTCTTTTATTTACGCAACAAGTTCAACATATTATCGACTTTTAGTATGCTGTTACTAACATTAATCAAAGTATAGCCGTCAGGATGCTCGATAATATCTCTCACTGCGAATTTGCCGAGATTGCCGAACTTCATCTTAAGCTTTTCGCCTGTTTTGAAATTCCAAAACTGAGCAAGGTCATAGTTTTTGTCGGCAACTCCTATTACGGCGAGCCATTCGTCATTCAGTTTGCTGATATAGTTATATACTTTCGGATTCATTTTTTCCAATTCAAAAGTGCGCAATAGCTTACCTGTCGTGATATCAATTTCTTTAATAAATCCTCTATGAATATACACAAACTTATTCTTTTCGAAAGAAGCTGCTCCGCAGTTGATAGGTTCGTCCAGCTCAAATAGCGGTTTAAGTTCAGGGATTCTCTCCGTTTTTTCGGAAAGCGAACCGTTGCTTTTTTTCTCTTTATATTCAAGAGAAAGGAAATATCCGTTTGCAAAGACATAGCGCTTTCCGTCAGACATTTCAATTAATTCCGGATAGAACTCATCGCGTGCAGGCTGTTCCTTTTTTGGTGTTTCCCAAATTTTGCGGCATTCTCTTCCGCCGTGAGCAGCATCTTGAATTATCCACGCCTTATTTTCATAAAGTATAACTACATCATCATCTATCCAAACAGGAACGGAAAGCTCATCTAAATAATCCTCGCACTTAACATCTTCCCAGTTATCCATATCGAAAGGATCAGCAGTTATTTTAATCGTTCCCCAATATTTCCCATTTCTATTTTCATCTACACTGACATTTCTAAACCCGGCACAATAAAGTTTATGCTCAGAAGAATAATCATAATAATGTATTCCGGCAGGCATATATGTCAGTGCTATATTTTTCTCTTTAGGAGGGAAAGTTTGCAAGTCTAAAAACACATAATTTCCGCCGATATAGATGGATTCAGCCATATTATCTATATCTCTTATCCAGCCGCCTTCTGCTACGGAAAATGGGTAGGTGAATGTCTTCACATCTTCCACGCGATAGAGTTCATACGGCAAACGATTTGCCAATTTTAGAAGCCGTGCAGGCTCACCCCATTTCTTCCGCGATTGCTTATATTGAGTCAATCTCATTTTTTTGGTTTTTGCATCTTTTTCAAATATTGCACTATTATCCTTGCGGCAAATATAAAGACAAATGCGGTCACTGTCCTCATATATTTCATACAAAACTAAATCGTAACGACTTAACTCCTGCCCAATAGCCGGAAGAAACTCTTCAGCATCTTCTACAGAATAGTTTTCTATCAGTTTAATAAAATCTTCGTTTTCAAATATACTTTTATAATCAGGAAAATGCATAGTTAATTGATAAACGGCTTCATCTATCTCTTCTTTCCAATCAATAAAAGCGCAATGATGTTCAATAAATGTTTCTGCATGTGCCATTTATTTTCTCCTTTATTTATTTTTTAAATGCTCCCGCTTCATTATATACACAAGGGCACCTCTAAAAACCCCCTTTAAAAAAGATTAAAAAGATGATAAAATGAGATATGAAACAAAAAGGATTATTTGATGAAGAAGATCGTTTAAGAGTATTAAGCAAGTTAGGAGATAGTCTTGAAAAATTAAACGAAAAAATAAATTGGGAAATATTCAAACCACTATTAAAAAAAGCATTAACCAAAGAGCCAAAAGGTTTAGGCGGAAGACCTGCATACGATTATGTACTGATGTTTAAAATAATAATCTTACAAAAATTATACAACATAAGTGATGATCAAACGGAATATCAAATAAACGATCGGCTATCCTTTATGAGATTTTTAGGATTGGAATTAAAAGATAAAGTACCCGATGCAAAAACAATATGGCTTTTTAAAGAAAAACTCATTGAAGCGAGAGTATCAAAAAAGTTATTTGAAAAGTTTGGAAAAGAATTAGCTAGAAATAACTTAATAGGAAAAGAGGGAACGATAATAGATGCGACAATAGTAGAAGCTCCGATACAGCATAACAGCAAAGATGAAAATGAACAAATCAAAAACGGAAAAATCCCTGAACAATGGCAAGAAGCAAAAAATAAGGCAAAATTATCGCAAAAAGACTGTGATGCGAGGTGGACAAAGAAGCATAAACGTAATTATTACGGTTATAAAGATCATATAAAAATAGATAAAAAAAGTAAGCTTATATTGAAAGCGACGGTAACAGCAGCCAATGTTCATGATAGTAGAGAGTTAAAAAATTTGATTGAAAGGGAAGATGAAAGATTATACGCAGATAGTGCCTATATAGGAGAAGAAATAGACAGGATTTTAAAAGCGAAAGGAATAGAAGGACAAATTTGTGAAAGAGGAGCAAGAGGGAAACCTCTTAGTAAAAAACAAAAAATCGGTAACAGAAAAAAATCAAAAATACGGGCGAGAGTCGAACATGTATTTGGCTTTATGACAAACTCAATGAAAGGTATATATGTAAGAACGATAGGATTAGCTCGTGCAACATTTTCGATAATAATGATGAACTTAACATACAACTTATGTCGATATTGCTATCTAAAGAAATAAAATGAGGGAGCATATAGGTAATAAAATGAAAAGTAAGGGAACTAAGATAAAGAATCCAAGTTTTACACTAGACAATTTATAAAAAAGCTACTAAAATAATAAATAGGTACACTAAAAAATAGGTTTTTAGAGGTGCCCACAAATAAAACCATTAGTCCATCTTTTATAAGTTAGCGCAATTACACAAGGCAATTTCTTTCAAGCCTCTATCGTAAAGTGAGGTAAGGCAAAATTCGCCTAAGATGTTTTCGAGTTTGTGTTTTGACATTCCTCTTGGGAAGGTAATGTCGGAATATTCATGTGTACTGAGTGAAAAAACTTTTTGCTTGCCTTTCCAATCATCGGTTTTAAAAAGAGGAGTCATTATCACATATTGAGAATCAGTAAAGCATCCGTTGATGCCGCCTTTTTTACCGTCTTTTTTTAAGTCATCTGATTCGATAAGTTTTTTGATTATTTTCCCATCTTCGGAAATTCTTGCAAGGGCATAATAATTCATTCCCCACTTATTAACCGATGTTTGGCTGTCGCCGGGAATAAAGGCATAGATTTCTTTATCAGATATTTTAATGCTGTCTATTTTGGGTGCATCGCCGCGGCTGTCTTCTTGATGTGTAAATGCTTTTTTTTCTATTGTAGAAAAACATTTCCATTCGGCAGATTTTGCAGCAACATCAAATTCCAAAAGAGCGAAACACCTTGCGTCCCCGCAATAAAATTCGTTTTCAAAGCAAACAGGAATTGTCTCGCTGTCGGATATATTTTGAAAATACCTCAGTTGGGCTTTTTCCGGCACAATGCTTCCTCTTAGCTGTGATTTATTTTTTATCGGAATTATTTCAGGCAACGAATGAATACCGGAGTAATACCGCAGCTCTTTTGCCGAAATGATAAGTCCGAAACTTGCACCATATCGAAAAAGCACAGGATAATCTCTGCTTGATGTTTGTTCATGTTCAATCGGAATCTTTTTTATTCCATCGGAAGAAAGCACAAGGAGGTAATATTTATCCCAATCGCTCTTCAGCCCTGTAGTTAGAATTACCGCAGTTCCGTCCGGCAACAAAACAGAGCCGTGTACAAACGAAAACTCACTATCCAATTCCCATTTTTTCAATAAACTTAATTTTAGGTTGTTCATTGTTTTATCTCCTTTTGTTTAATTATAATTCCCGATTAATTATAGGGCACCTCTAAAAACCTATTTTTTAGTGTACCTATTTATTATTTTAGTAGCTTTTTTATAAATTGTCTAGTGTAAAACTTGGATTCTTTATCTTAGTTCAACATTTTCATTATCATATTTTGCAACCTCAAGGACATCAAGCAATATGTCATAAGCTTGTCCTAAAAATGTTACAGCATTTGTATAAAGATTAAATTAGGCGAAAGCCGCATCCTATTTAATACCTAAATCTAACATTACTTTTTGATAATTTATATCTTCAATTTCATCGTACAACCTTGTTTCTATCAAATAATTTTTAACTTTTTCTGACAACATAATTATCTACTTATTGTTTAATTATTTTACTTTTTGCTTTCGCTGTGTAACCTTTTTACTGCAAGGGTCGCTGTGAAATAAGATGTTAGGCATTTGTGTTCTCGGTTTATTTCCTACGATTAAAATTTGCAGGCAAGGGTTTGATGATTTACTTCATCGGTATATTCCGCTTTCCAGTAATGTACGTCATTGACTTCGGTATATGTTATTCCGGGTATGTTTTTTTGTACGGGAGTCAAAAAAGGTTTTTCAAGGAATACAAACAAATGAGACGATTCGGTTTTAGAAAATCCGCCTGTTGCCGTTTCTGCAATGGTATTGCCTGCATGTAATTCCAATTGCAATATTTTTTTTAAATCATCACTTAATAACATTATATGAGCCTTATTTACCATAGGTTCTCCTTTTCAGTTTGTAATTCTTCATTAAGCATTCACAACCCATTCTTTTTATTCTTCCGGTAAAGCATCGGAAAAAACTTCTCTAATAGTTCATCATACTAATTTCCTTATATTTTTATGTCATTCCAAAATTATGTCCGGTTAAATTTTTGAAATACATTGTTTTGTTTGCGGTCTATATACAAGGCGATTTCATCTTCGCCATTGGTTTTATAATTGTACCCGCAAACCTTTCCTACCAGTTCATTGCTGCGTGTAGTTGTCTTTGTCTTACTTAAAGAAATAATCGGTTTTCTTTCCTCGTCGTTCAAACCATGTGTATAGGCCGAACCTTGAATAAATTTTCCTGTTTCAAAATATTTATCGCGAGTAACCCAATAGTTTATTAATTGATCTGCGTATAATTTATAATCGGCTGATATCTTTTCCCATCTTTGAAGTATGTCAATATATTCAGGATTAAAACGCGTATCATCAAAAAAATATTTTTCTCCATTCCAATCGAATTTTATAAATTCCATTCCAAAAGAAATATTGTCGAAAATCATAAAATCATCAACCCCTCCATTTCCCCAGACAGATATAAAATGTACCTTACCCGCACCTTTATCCATATCCTGCAAATCAACACTCATTAGCGGAAAAAAAGCGTTTTATAAATAGGGTGTGCTTTTTCAAAAACTTCATCAATACTTGGGAATAATTTCATCATATCCTCCTTATTTATGTATTATCTTTGATTATTAATTTTTTTCTTCGACCCGTGAAGAAAGTATTTTTGCACTTTCTGCAAATTTTGTATCTTTTAATTTGGCAAATTCTTCACGATAAGTTGTTAATACTTCAAAAGAATAATAATAAAAACTATAAAATAGATTACCGGGGAAAACATTTTCTTCCTCGTACCGGAGTAAATCATCTTCTTCATTATAAATTTCAGACCATAGATATTCTTCTTTTAACATATCTTCAAAAAGAGGCAAGGGTTCAGGATGTTCCAGTACTTCTCCATCGCAACAGCATTCAGCTATTACATCAAAAATTTCGAGAAGCCTCTCCACTATATAATCTGCATTTATGTTTGCTTCAGTTTGATTTAATGCTTTAATAAAAATTCTTCCAAGAAATACAAGAGCAAACGGAGTTGCATACCATAGAGTACTTTGATGTTCAATGTTTATTGAAATTTCATCTAATGCTTTTTCTATTTTATCCGATTCCTGCATATTATCCAATACTTCAAAATATTGAGGAAACAGAGTTGCTCTTGCATAAGTTGTAGGAAGACGATTCCAAGGAACATCATCTATTTTTAAGTTGTGAATATAAGAATTATTTTTCATATTACAGATTATATTTTTCAATTAACTCCATCAACACATAGGCAGTGTCAATTTCTTCTGAAAGTAAATCGTCAAACTCTTCTTCAAGTTCATCCTGCATATCGCAAATCCATGATAAAAATTCTTTTGCTTTTTCATAGTTTTGATGAATAAAATAATATTCACCCAAAATACATTTTGCAGATACCACACTGGCAAGATCATCATCCATTTCGATAACCTTATTCAAAGTTTCCAAGGCTTCATCATACAATTTTTTGTTTAGTTGAAGCAATCCTTTTTTTAGATATAACTCTCCGTTCATAGTGCATCTCCTTTTTATACACAAAAGTATATCATATTTTTTATATTTTGTAAATTCCAGGACTTAAATGAATAGAATAATCTTAAAAAAGGTTTTCCTGATCTAGAGAACCAGGATGTATACATAACCATTGGAGAAATTATTAATGCTAATGATGGTATGAATTCTTTGTTTACATGTCGCAACACTTTATACGCCCGTACAAATCCTCAGGTACTTTTATAAAAAACCGTGCTGTAGTATAATGGAAATATGGATAATCAAAAAATCACAGAACTTAGCCCCAAGGCTTTTCAAATGTTCATCGACTACGCCCATGTGCTGACATTGCTGTACGGCATTTGTACGATGGAGATTTTTATGGAAATTTATAACCGCGATGCCTCCCCGAAAAACAGGATAGAGGATAAAAAGAGATTCCGCTCTCTTATGCAAAAAGCGGCACGCGAAGATAAAAGATTTTATTATAGAAGATCTATGATTGTAAGTGATGGCATTGATTTTGATATCCAGGCTGAAGATTTATTTGCGGACAGAATTCATCTTAAGCCCTATATTCCCTCAAAAAAAGAAATCGCGGAAAGATCAAAAAATATTGACTACGATGAAAATATACCTGAAATAAACGGCTTTCTGGCTTGCCTTGAAAAATACACGGATACCCCTTTGGATGCTTTTGGAGCCGTAGCGAATTTAATTCCCTATATTAAACTGGACTACCCTGCGGATCAGATTATTGAAATTCTAAACAAAGACAGCGGCATTATTTTTGAAAACATAGATGAGGCAAACGAATTTTTTACATTTTATACGGCTTTTCATAATGCCTGTCACTTGTGGACTAACTGGGGACATAGCCCGAATGAGTTATCTGAAAAACAACGGGGAAAGGAAAAAACGGATGTTTTTACCCCCGAATTTTTGGAGGCGGAAAAAGAACACCGCACACACCGCCGTCATATAGAGTTGCCGGCTCGTTGTTCCGTTCCTTCTCCCGAAGAAATTGCACATAAAAGAAATGAATTGGATATCTATACGGGCGATAGGGGGAAGCGCCCGCCGAAATGGCATATAACGGGGAATACAGTAATAAAACGTATCAAACCTATGATGCAAAAATTCGGTAAAATATTTAATGAATTACCAGAATCCGAACATATGATCGGCCGACTGTCGGATCAATGGCTTGCAAGCGTATATCACAGTAAGGTAATTCAAAGCATCAATGCGGGAGAATTTTCCGGCAAAGAATGGAATTATCATGTATTCGAGCCGGTGGAAAAAATCGGGGACGATATTTTTACCTGTCTTGATACAGAAGGAGACCCGTTTATACTTTATTCTCCGGCTGTCGGCAGATGTATGGAAGACGGAGCTATCAGTTGTGTAACCGTTCTGATTGATGCAGGCGGTTACTTTTTTGCCTACGGTCCGGTGCTGTTCTGGGCAGGTCTTACAGTTCGCGATATTCACACGCTTTCAAAACATACGGCCCCGGACTTATATAAACAGAAGGGGTTTTCTGCCGTTATGCACTTTAACCCTTGCCCGCTTTGGGCTGCAATGGCATACAGCGGAATGCCTCCCGTTTACCGCCGCGGACAACTCATAGAAACCTATACCGTTCAAGGCAAATTGCGTGATAACTGCACAGGGAATCTTAAAAATTCACTTAAAGATTATACCTATGCGAAAAAAAGTATATACGAACGGTGGGTAGAAACGATCGAAGATGCACTGTCAAGGAATCAGGTATATCTTAATTCAAAAACAGGGGAGGCCTTACTTGTATCCTGTTCGCAGGAAAAACTGGATGCCATTAAAAAACTGCTTTCCGGCTGCATTGATATAGTTCAGAATACCGAACAGGGAGCTTCCTTATTGACGAATTTAGCGGTAAAACAGATTTTAAAAAAAACTTTGTTGTTTGAAAAGCTGGAAAGGCATTTTGAAAACTGAAGGTTTACTCTTTTGCGATAATCTTTATTACATTTTTTAAAAACGCTATTGCCGTACACTGCTGTGTTCCAAGGGCATTGTAAATGAGGTCTTCCGAAAGAACTCAGCGCGGTATTCCTTTTGTTCTCATACTAATATCGTTGCTTTGAGCTTGCAGTAATGCTTCATCTAATGCTTCTTTTGAATATTTTATCATATTCTTTTTTATACCTCCACTAAACTTTTAAGAACAATTTCTTTAAATAGTTTGCAGTCAAAATTGCAGCCGTCTGCTTTAAGTTTTTTTTCGATCAGTTCACCTGAGTTTATCAATAAATTTTCCATAATCAAAATAAATTTCTTTTTTATCGGAAGAAGGGGTTCTAAAGTCCAATAATTTTTATCAATACAAAACTCTGCCGTATATTCTTTTTTTGTACGGAAATACCGGTTTACGCTAATGCCGGTTTTTTCACAATAAGAGGAAACATCTCCGCCGATATACACACTGATTTTTATCTTATTAAGACCTTCAAAAGAAGATTTTTCAAAATGTTCTTTTAAAGATTTTCTTATCTTTATTATCAATGAATGAATGATTTTTGCTCCGTCAACCTCAGCCGTAATTTCTCCGCCGATTGCAGCACTCAAAAAAAATTCCATATATTGCTCGATATCATTTTCTTTTATTTTTAAGTTTAAACACCACAGCAATAATCAAGACGCATACCCAAAGGCTCACTTCGGTTATACCTATCGTGATTAAGGCGCCTTTAACCTCAGCACCGCCGCTGCCCTTGCCGTAAACTAAATACCACCACAGTGCGGAAACGGCAATCGAAACGGACAAAACTATTGCAGAGGCAATTCTGCCTTTTTTTGTCATCAGTCCGTTAGGGTTTTCTTTCGTTGCAAATTTCTTTGTGCCTATTGTTACCAATAAAAACAATCCTAATAAAAAAGGAGTTGCTAAGACCGCCATTTCAGGCGTTATTCCTATTCCCATATTTTCCCACCTCGTTTTTATTTTATCATTTTTTACCACTCTTCAAAATTTTGTTCAATGAGACGCTCAAATGAACAGGCAATAACCCGCTTTTTTTCTATGTCGAGATCAAATAAAACAACGCTTCCGTCAGCTTCAATCGCTATCGGATTCCCCGAACCGTCATCTGCAATCACAAGACTTGTATTTATTTCAGGGAACAGTTTTATATCATTAAATAATTTCCGGGCATAACGGGTTAATTCAATAATTGTTTCTTTGCCTATGGATTCTCCATTTTCAAAAGCGTGTATCGTCAAACCCGCATAAGCTCCTCCGAAAAGTTTTATAAATTCCTTATAGTCCTCATCGAGCTTTATATTAAGTTCTTGTTCGGCAGCGGTAATTTGCTCAATATCGGCAGGCTTTCCCCTTAGTGAAGGGTGTCTATCGAAAAATATTTGCAGCCGTTTTATCAATTTTTGTTTCATACCTTACTCCATAGACAATTCAAGATAATACTTTGCGAGCACTTTGAAAACACTGTCAAAAAAATAAAGAGAAAGAACAACAATTATAGGAATGATGATAAGCTCAATGTAATATAGTTTAACCGACATTGTATTTTGTTGAAAAATTTTTATTTTTCTTGTGAGCCGGCCAATAGCTAAAAAAAGGTTTGTTATTATAAATGCTATTAAAAATCTATACCCTTCGATAACAACATCAAAAGAAAATCTAAGAGCTTTGGCACCAGGCCATTTGCTTGGAAAATAGTACCCGATGATATACACCGCAATATTCAGCGTGATGTAGTTCAAAAAAGTTTTAAAATATCTATTTTCAATTTTGGGAAATAAATCCGGAAGTCCGCCCCAAAGGGGGGCCGAATCATTATATCTTCTTTGTTTTATCAACATGAAAAACCGCGTAATCAGCAGTATATCGGCTGTAAAAACTAAGAGAGTAAAAATTACCATTACTGTTGTAGTTAAAATTTTATTCATATCAATTTCTAAAGATATGCGGAAAATTCGCTGTAAAAACTTCCTGTTCTTTGGGAGAAAGATTCTCGAAGTCTTTATTTATTCTTGCAAATATCTTTTTTGCAAGTTCATTTTCCGGGGCATATCTTGCAAGATACTCAACTATTAAAGAACCCGCTTCAGGTTTATTTTTTGAGCTTTTGATTGTTTTAAAACCGTACTCAGCTGCATAAGGAACAGCCTTGCCGTCCGGTTTGTGATTGAAGGCAACAACTGCGTACCACTTTGCTTTGAAATCTTGATTTAACAAGAGGCTCGCCAAATATTTATTTTCAGTCCCCTCGGCTAAGTAAGCGATAGTTAAAACACATGCACCCTGCACATCTAAGTTTTTATAAGCGGCAACTTCTTTTAAATATTGAATTGCCTTCTGCGTTCCTAGCATACGCAGAGCTAAAACAGCCCAATAAATTTCGTATTTATTACGCTTCATTTTAAGGCAATTAATCATAGTCTCTTCGGTGAAAGGCATTTTTTCATTATGAAAATATTCCGAAATTGCACCCGTTTCATCTATTTCGTCTAATGTCCAATTTGGAAAAAGCGTTGTCTTCATTTATTTTTTCCTCCTCTCAATTTTATATGATACGGCTAATGAAATATTGTGCAGCTCACATCTGCTTTGCTTTTCTGTATCAGGCCATTGGATCGGTCCTTGAAAATATTTACATCCTGCACAGCTAAGCCCGATGCTATCCCAGCGCGAAGAATATGAAAATATATCTTTTATTTTTGACATAATTTTTCTATTTCATCTTGCAATTTTTGATCCCATTCAAATTCCATATTGAATGAACCGTCAGCGTTTAAATAAAAAACAGCTTTATTCCATTTAGCTTTTCCGCCTTCTGTCATTATTTTGTGCAAATCTTTTATGTCTCTCATATTTTTAAAACTGTCAACTAAGGCTATGTTGCCGGCTGTGCCGTCCGGTTTTTTATATTGCAAAAAGCATTTTACCGCCCCTATATATTCAATCTGCAAAACAGCATTAACCCATTTTTCTTTAATTGAATCCGAAATTCGTTGTCCAATCCTCTTATAGATTTCATTTATCATATCAAGACCTCTTTTTTAATTATATCATAGTATTTGATTTTTGATAAGTTTATTTAAAAATAAATTTTCCCATTAATCAGAGGGGAGTTCTTAATAGAACCTCTCGTAATCTATTAGTTAATTCTTCAGATGCTAGACACTCTATCGGCATTAGATTATCTAAAGCAGGGATTCTTCTTTCAATCCAATTAATGCTATCATTGTAGAATAGATAGTAAGCAACATAAGCTATGTCATTATGCTTTTTCAATTTTCTTTTTAATTTAGCTAAAAAAGATTTGTCTGTATTAAATGCGGCGGAAGCTATTTCGTGTTTAGCTATTTTTACGAAATAATTCCAAACATCATCGCCGGAGTAGTACTGTTCTAAATTCATGACTTTATACCCAAATCTTCTTTTGAAAACCAAACATTACCGCATTCTCCGCAGCCTCAAAACTTTTCATCTTCGGTATCAATATAAGTTACAATTCCTTCCTGACAAATCGGAGCCACTGAACTATCCAAAAAAGAATGATAGAAAATCTTCAACTTGCTTTGTGCTTAAGCATTTCGAGAGAATGCCTTCCGTATCATCGATAAAATTTTCTAAGGGATCTTCCTCATCATCGCTTGTGTTAAATTTATATTTTTCTTCTTCCAGTTTCATACATTCAGATAAAAGAAAAAAGAAATCGGCAAGTGAAGAGCTTAAATGGAAGAACTGTCTTTTATTGATAGAACCATACACTCCTCCATTTTTCTTGTCAAAGTAAACAGCATCATCATTTCTATTTGCAAATACAACCCAATCTTTATTCCACTTTGTATCATCGTTTTGCCGCTGTCCTTCTTTATTAAGAATTATGTACCAGCCTTCCTGAGCTCTATCAAGTTTTATCTTAGGTTGAATGGTAAGAAAGAATTCTCCTCCGATTATTAACACATTATCGAAAGACATCAAAGAGTAAAGCTCCTCCAAGTCATCTGTGCATTCGGTATTTTTCACGGCATCATCAATGACGGAAAAATTTCCCAGATCGGTTTTATTTCTGCCGAACACATTATTAAATTTTGTTAGTGCTTCTTTTAATTTCATAATATATATCCTTTTTTTAATTATATCACAGTTTTCGTTCTTTGATAAGCTTATCCAAATATAATTTATCTACACTGAGCCATTCAATGCTTGTTTTGCCATTTTTATAATTGCGATATTGGAAGATCATTTCATCCCTTGTTTGAAATAATGCATTCACGCCACAGCTATTTTTTAATTCATCTATCGTATAATCGATGATAAGTTCATCAATTAGTTCAAGTTTGGATAAATCAAAAGCATAGCATTTTCCTTCAGTTGTACAAAATATTCCGAAACTATCATTGATTTTTTGGATATTGGATAATGAATCTTCTTCAAACAGAGAATATGTTTTCTCGAGGATTGGGGCAAAATCGGAGGATGAAATTTTAATAAAGTTTGAGCTGTAAAAATCTGCAAACAAAGCATACTTATCGAAGCTAAACATATAGGATAAATTCTCCGGGAACTTATATATTACCTTCAGCTCATTATTGTTTAATTCTATGCAATAATCTTGAGAACCGTCCTGTCCTGCTGTAAAAGATATTATTATACGATTTTCTTCATTTAAGCCTGCAAAAGCTATTTCAGAATCACTAAATTCATCTTCTAATTTTATAGAAGTAATCTTATTTAAAGTTTCATTGAATACCATTATGCGTATGCAATTTTCGTCTATTCTCTTTGCCGCCCAAGTGATCTTACTTGTATGAGGTGACTGATAGATGACATCAGTTTGGATATTTAATTTTTTTTCAATCTCGGGATCAGATTTTCTATTGAGGTCTTCTAAAAAATAACCTTTGCTCTTATTATAGTATTTAATATAAATCATAGTTTAATATTTTATCTCCGTCTGATTTAGAAAAAGTGAAAAACTATTCATAATATCAACCTATTTCAAGAACTTGAAAAGTATTAGGCAATGGATTTTCAGAAAAAGGTAGTATCTCTTTATATTTATTTTTGGATACTACTTTTTCAAAAAAGTCATATAAATCGTTCGCCGCTTTCAAAAAGCCGGTTCCTCTAAAATCAGTGATATAAATGTTCATCTCATCTTTTAACTCGTTACTTGTAATATCCCAAAACAAATAATGTCCATTTTCGCTCATTCCAAATGGAAATAGATTCTTTAAATCTTGATATTTTAAATCCGGTTCCATATCGAACCATAATTTTTCTTCATTATCCAAAACATCTTGATATGTCGAAATAATTTCTTTACTTCTCAAAAAAATTGAATCCGGATTATTAACCATTGGAATATAAATTATAAAAAGCCCGGATGATAATCCATAACCATATCTTTCAACAAAAGAAACATAAGAAGAAGGAAATTTCCTTCCATTTTTAAAGGTAAAACTTTTAAGAGCAGATAGATCTCCATTTGTAATTATGTTGCTATTTTTTATTAAACTGAAGTCCATATTATTCCTTATATCTGTATCTATTATACGCTAATTCGGTTTTGCTATCAAGGTGTTGTCCTTGGCAAAGGAAAGGATAATCACTTCAAAACAGAGTAAAAGACTAAATATTTTCAGAGATAAAATGACTCAAATCATTTTCAATAAATGAATTAAATGATTTATTTATAATATGTATTTGATTTTTCCCTATATCATGCAAATATACAGAAGTTTCATGAGGTATGATATATAACTCATCCCCATCACTATTCAACCATAATTCCCCAAATTTAATATATTCCTTCCGTAATTCTAACATATCAAAATCAATAAGAATTCCTTCCATTTTTAATTGCGAAATACAATAAAAAAATGCAATCACATCACTATGTAATAATTTATAAAAGAATGATGAGGTTAATTTTTCTTCGGTTAAATTATTTTCCACAACATCATTTTTCAGTAAGTGTTTTTTTATTACGGTAAACAAGTTAGGGTAACTTTGCTTCAATTTGGTAAATTTCAAGTCAAAATCAATAATATCAACTTTGTCATAGTTCAAGGAGATATCATCTATTTGCTTTCGCCATCCTTCCATATAATTGACTTGTGAATTTTCGTTATAAGATTGATTTATAGATTTTAAGTATTCACGAGCCGCATTTTGAGATATTAGAGCGGCACCCATTAAACCTTGTGGCATCTTAGGTTTTATCTTTAAATACCACCGCGGCGACAAAAATTGTTTTGCAAATTTTTCATTTTGTTTCCACCAATCAATCCATTCTTCGGGTAGGAATAGTCCTTCAGATAAATGTTTTAGCCCGTTTATTATATTATTTGTTTCCATGTTCTAATCCTCATCTGTTTCGTAACTGCCGACGAAGACAAATTTTTCGGGGTTGTTTTTAATGTAGGTTATCAGTTTATCGTCAAATTCATCGTGATTATAATAGAACCTATCGTGCTTATCCAAAAAATCATTAAGAGCTTCTTCATCTTTTTTTTCCGCTTCTGAAAGCATATCCCAGCGCTGCTTCCTATCAAAAGAAATTGAGCCGCCGAAAAATTCTATCACCTCCAAAAAATTTTTGTATAAGGTATCGATACCGAAAAGCTTAAAACCTTCCAAGGCATCTTTCCACACAATACCTGTGGAGTTGAAAAAAAATTGATGATGACCGCCGTTATCTACTTCAGCCCCGTACCACTGCAGGGCTAATAAGTACCGCTGCTCCAAAGTAAAATCTTTAGCCGATTTTAAATACTCTTCATGCGTTCCGTAAATATTTACGGTGTACCACATCGGGTCGGCAAGCCGATAAAGGTCGATTTCTTCTCCCATTTCTTTAATAACTTCTACCGTTAGATTTTCGTTTATTGTTTTCACTTGTTAAGCTCCTTATCCTTCTATATTTGCACTATCGAGTTTTCCGTCAAGGTTTCCGTACACACAGATAATGTGCCCGAAAAACATATCATCATCATGCAGGTCAACAATAAAATTATTTTCAGGTTCGAGAACAATACTCGAAAGTTCAACCCTGTCGAAGAAGTCTTTTTTAGTAATTTCGGGAGTCTCCTTCTCCTGCCAATCATTTGCCAAGCCGGTAAGCTGTTCTGCTGCAAATTTTTTTATTCTGTTTAGCCACTCATCGAAATTTTTTGTTGCGGCTTTATAAGCACTCAAAATATTTTTTAATTCTTCCAAATCTTCCGTTTCTACATTCAGGTCAATATCTTCATCCTTATACTTTATTGCACCTTCGAACCAGTCATATTCTTTATTCAGAACAAAATAAAAATCCTCATCTTCATAGATAACTTCGGTATTATATTCTTTTAGAATTTTGTCAAATCTTTTATCTTTCACGCCCTCTTCTAAGACTTCTACGAGCATAAAAAGATGTTTATATCTCGAAGAAGAGCCGGGCTTTTGCGGGCGCACCTTCACTCGGAAGGCAGTTTGAGGTTTAAAATAATATTTCCAATCCCGATCTTCTACAAGCCACTCTAAGCGTATAGATTCGGAATGAAGTGAATTATCCGCAAGATCGATGAATGCTAAAGGACGATTTGACGGCGCCCACATATCGCCAAATTTAAATGCTCCGCCGGTTTTAGTTTCGATAAGCACTAAGATCTCTTTTTCTTCATTAAGAAATTTTGATTCAAACTGTTCTTTTGTACTTATGTTTTCTATCATGGTTCCTCCATAGATAAAGTTTTTTTACATTATCGCCCTTTAAGTATACAAGCTTTTATGCTTTTTGTAAACTCAGGTTTGTGGGCAGGTTTTTATATAATATAACTTGACAAGAGTATATACATTGAATAGTTCCGGTTAATAAATCGATTTGTACAATCTTTTCAATATGTTTTCAAGTTTTTTGCCGTAGTTTGGGTCTGCCGCCCAAGTTCCGGCAAGCCCGTAAATTGTAGGAGCCTTTCCCTTAGGATTAACATATTTATACCGCGGATCGGTTAGAGGGCGGACAAGAGGCCTGGATGCAGCATAGGCCTTTAGGTGCTGAACATGGGCTAAAACTCCCGTCTTCTCGGTTGGAAAACTCTCTCCTTTTTTTCCGTCTCCGATTGAACCAAGGCCGCAAAAATTATTCATCTCCTCGCTTACCAAACCTCCGAAGCGTAAAAAGCCTGTTTCCAAGCACATTTGTGAAAAAGCAATATCAGAATTTATTCCTTCCGCCTCAGACTCTTCTATATAAAATTGAGCAAGGCGCCTTACCTTCGCCTTATCGGCCTTGGGATTTTGGCTCATAAAAAAGGCGGTTAAATCCTCAGCCGAACATCTGCCTCGGCTTTCGATTAAATGAGGAGGACTTATAAACACACTCAAACATGAAAAAAACAAAAAAGATAAACCGAGAATGAAAATATAAAAAATCCGCTTTTTCATAACTAGAGTTTCGGAAAAAATAAATCAGACTTGAATTTTATATTGAACAATTTTTTTCAAAATGATATAATACCGCCCCAATAAAAATTTTTATGGAAAAAAGAATGATTAGGGTCAAAAATATTTGCAAAACATACAAGGTCTCAAAAAGAAATAAGGGCTTAAAAGAAGCAGCAAAGGCCCTCTTCAAAAGAGACTATGATTATATAAAAGCCCTAAACGATATTTCGTTTACGATTAATGAAGGAGAAACTGTAGGTTACATCGGTCCTAATGGAGCCGGAAAGAGCTCTACCATAAAAGTTCTTTGCGGTATTCTTACACCGGACTCCGGTACTTGCGAAATTGCAGGTCTTGTTCCATGGAAAAAACGAGTGGAATATGTAAAAAATATCGGCGTAGTTTTCGGACAAAGAACTCAACTGTGGTGGGACATTCCCGTTATAGATTCCTTTGAGCTTTTAAAGGATATTTATTCCGTGCCTCAAAATCTTTTTCAAAATAATTTGGAAGAATTGATAAGTCTTTTAGATTTAAAAGAAATTATAAAAACTCCTGCCCGCCAACTTTCTTTAGGCCAAAGGATGAAGTGTGAAATTGCGGCCTCTCTTTTGCACAGCCCAAAAATTCTTTTTTTGGATGAGCCGACAATAGGGCTTGACGCTCTTTCAAAATTGACGGTAAGAAAATTTATTTCGGAACTGAATAAAAAAAATAAAACAACAATTATTTTAACCACCCACGATATGCAGGATATTGAAGCAATTACCGAGCGCATAATTTTAATAGACAAGGGAAAAATTCTTTTGGACGGAACTTTAAAAGACATCAAAAAAGAAAACCTCTCTTTGGATGAAAGCCTCGCCGAGTTTTATAAAGAAAATTGCTAAAAAGGCTTTTACGGTTTATGAAAAAATATCTTTCTTTTTTTAAAATAAGATTTATCGCAAACTTACAGTACAGGGCTGCCGCTCTTGCAGGCATTTCGACTCAATTTGCATGGGGCTGCTTAACTATTATTTTATTCAAAGCCTTTTATGAAACCTCACCTCAAAATTTTCCTATGGGCTTTTCAGCCTTTGTTTCCTATATCTGGATGCAGCAAGCCTTCTTAGCATTTTTTGCAATGTGGACATTCGAGGGCGACATAACGGACTCTATTGTTTCAGGCTCCATTGTTTACCAAATGTCCAAACCGATCGAAATATACACTCTCTGGTTTACCCGCTCGGTTGCATTTAGACTTGCAAGAGGACTTTTAAGATGCTTCCCTGTTTTAATAATTGCCGCAATTTTACCCATGCCCTACCGTCTGATAATGCCTGACCCTATTACGTTTTTAATGTTTATAGCCTCCATGATTTTAGGCCTTTGTACGGCAGCTGCCTTTACCTGCCTCATATACGTGCTTTGCTTTTTTACGGTTTCTCCAAGAGGGCTTCAAATAGTATTTTTATCGGCTTCGGAAATGCTTATGGGACAGGTAATTCCCATTCCTTTTTTCCCCGAAACAATAAAAAAGATTTTGGAATTTTCTCCCTTCACAGGAATTCAAAATATTCCTTTAAGAATTTTTTCTTACGATATTTCATCTAAAGATGCAGGTAAAAAAATAATCCTGCAAGTATTCTGGCTCATCGTTTTATTTTTGTCGGGAAAACTTATTGCAAAGGCGGCAGAAAAAAAATTGGTGGTGCAAGGAGGCTAAATTAAAATTTTTAAGATAGGTATGAACGGTTTAAAACTTTATTTTAGATATATAGGTATTCTTTTAAAAAGCACAATGCAATATAAGCTTTCGTTTTTTTTATCGTGTTTGGGGCAGTTTCTTTTAACCTGCAACAGCGTCTTTGCTCTTTACTTTTTGTTTGCACGCTTTCAGTCCATAAAAGGATTTTCCTTTGCCGAAGTTATTTTTTGTTATTCAATAATGCAGTTGAGCTTTGCTATTACAGAAAGCTATGCAAGAGGCTTTGATTCATTTTCTTCTCTGATTATAAACGGAGATTTTGACAGACTTCTTTTACGCCCTCGAAGACTCACCCTTCAAGTTCTGGGAAGCAAATTCGAATTTTCAAGGATAGGAAGACTTATTATAGCCGTCATTTTATTTTTTTACGGTTTAAAATTCGGAAATATAGATTGGTCGTTTTTAAAGGCTCTGACCATTTTCTTTATGCTCTTAGGAGGCATGGCAGTATTTTCAGGACTCTTTTTAATCTATGCAGCTATTTCTTTTTTTACAATACAGAGTCTTGAATTTATGAATATTTTTACACATGGAGCCGGAACCTTTGCCTCATATCCCGTTTCAATATACGGAAACAAAATTTTACGCTTTTGCACATTTATAATTCCTTATGCTCTTTTTCAATACTATCCTCTTTTGTTTTTATTCGATAAATATGAAAACCCGGCCCTCGCCTTTTTACCCCTTCTTTCATTTTTCTTTTTAATTCCTGCCTATCTTTTTTGGCGATTCGGCGTATCAAAATATAAGTCGACGGGGTCGTAAAAATATAAGACTTATTTATTTCTATTTTATAAATTTTCTCCATTATAATATTTTCCATGTATCTATTGCATAAATGCCTAGTAAAAATAAAAAAATTAGTGTATAATTACTTTATCAACTCTTAAATGTATATTCAATAAAAATCAATTATAAATAGTTCTTAAAATAGTATTTTGAAGGAGCCGCATATGTTAGGTGGAAAAATTCATCAAAAAGAAAGAAGACGGTTTTCTATTTTAGGAAAATTGATTTTCTTTTTTGGTTTGTTAATCCTGGTTGGAGGCTTTACAATGGGTGCCGCTGCTTTGTTTGTAGCGAAAAATGCCTTAACAGGAAAAATTGAAGGTGCGCTAATAATGAAGGCAAAGGATACGGCTGAAATTGTTGATGGCAGAGTTAATTCTTTTTTACAACTTATGGAAGGGCTTGCACGTATTCCTGCACTTCGGGATTATAAACTCGATTTTTCAGAGAAAGCAGTAGCATTACAAAAAGATGCCAAGCGGAATAAAATGATAGAATACTTTGGAATTTCCGATAGACATGGGATGAGATATTCTGCTGATGGTACTTCTTTTTTCGTCGGAGATAGAGAATGGTATAATGAAGCTATAGAAGGCCGGAACTTTATTTCCGAACCTATGGCAAACCGTAAAACAGGCAGATTACAGATTATACTTTCCGTACCTATTTATGATGATGAACAAAATATTTTGGGGGTGTTCAGCGCCGGTATTAACGGATTAGTTCTTAGCGATCTGGTTGACGACATTGTAATAGGCGAAACAGGAGGCTGTTATATTATCGGGGCGGCGGGAACGACAATTGCCGACAAGGATCGGGAATTGGTTGAAAACCAAGAAAACAGCATTCAAAGGGCTGTGTCCGAGCCGGAACTTAAAAGCATTGCCGATTTTGAACAAAAGGTCTTAACATCTTCCGAAGCAGGTTTGGATCGATTTGTATACGAAGGTGAAGAAGAAATCGCCGCCTATTCTCCTATGAGAACCACAAACTGGAAAGTAATAGTCAGTGCTCCTGTTAATGAACTTATGCGTAGTCTTCAGCTCTTAAAAATTACAATGAGGCTTATCGGTATAACCATATTGATTGTATCTATCATTCTTACGGCTGTTATAGCCCTTACAATCGTAAGACCGATTACATCAGCAGTTAAAGCTCTTAAAAATATTGCAGATGGAGACGGCGATCTAACGGTACGCTTGCCCATCAAACGAAATGATGAAATAACCGATCTATCAAAATACTTTAACAGAACGATTGAAAAAATAGGAAACTCAATAAAGACAGTCGGTTCAGGAACTCAGGAAATGGAGCAGATAGGAAATGAACTTGCGAGTAACATGACTGAAACGGTAAGTGCAATACATCAAATAAGTACAAACATAGAAGGGGTGAAACAACAAGCCTTTACGCAGGCGGCAAGCGACACCGAGACATCAGCAACTATAGAACAGATTATTAAAACCATCACACAATTAAATGGAATGATAGAATCTCAGGCTGTTAGTGTGGCTGAATCTTCATCAGCAATAGAACAAATGGTCGGCAACATAAGCTCAATAACTCAGACTCTTATAAAAACGGATGAAGCCATCAAAAATCTTGCAGAAGCTACAGCCGAAGGAAAAGAAACTCTTTCAGCATCAAATACGGTAACGCAAAAAATTTCGGAAGAATCGGGCGGCCTTTTAGAAGCTTCAAGCGTAATCCAGCATATTGCAAGTCAGACAAATCTGCTTGCGATGAATGCGGCAATTGAAGCAGCTCATGCCGGGGAAGCGGGAAAAGGTTTTGCAGTTGTTGCAGACGAAATTAGAAAACTTGCAGAAGAATCCAGCTCACAAGGAAAAACGATAACTTCAACCTTAAAAATTTTAAGTAAAGAGATTGAAAACCTTTCCACATCTTCAAAATTAGCTGAAGAAAAATTTGACAGTATCTTTGCCCTATCAGAACAAGTAAAACAGATGAGTGAAACTCTGATGCTTGCAATGAAAGAGCAAGAAAACGGCGGCCGTGAAGTTTTAACGGCGATTCACGATATCAATTTAATCACATCGCGTGTAAATGATGGTTCGGCCGAAATGTTGGAAGGCGGAAAAAACATCGCTGTTGAAATGCAAAAACTTGACGATCTTACCAGAGTCATTACCGCAAGTATGAATGAAATGGCAGCAGGAGCATTTCAAATAAATGAAGCGACCCAAGAAGTCAATAGCATCTCTCAAAAAAATAAAGAAAATATAAGCAGCCTTGTCACAGAGGTTGAAAAATTTAAAGTATAAAACCTCATTTTTTTCTACCCTCAAAATTAGGTTGTCTTGCCTTAGCGCCTTCCGCGAGGCAGCGCAGCCTATTGTGGATACCGAAATTTTAAGAAGGCTTTCTATTTTTATGTTTTTTAAAATTTCCAATTCTTTTTTGTTTGCGGGGAAGCAAAATTCTTTTCCGTTTATTTCCAAAAACTCATCTTGGGATAAGGGCTTTTTTCTGACGAGGCTGATTGTCCACAAGTTTGTTTTGCTTAAGTCTTTTGACATTTTTAAGCTTAGCTCAAGTTCCGTACAAATAAAATGCGAAGAATAATAATCCTTTCCCGTAAAGCGGTATAATTTTTTTGTAAATGGAATTTCGTTTATTTTATCTTTTAATTCCGTAATAGAATCCTGAGGGATATCTAAATTTAATTCTTTACAAAGTCTTTGTGCGCACTTTTGAGAGGATGCCTTTGATTTAAAAAAACTCCCGATTTTTTTTAAAACCTCGGCTTCAAAAGCAACCACAGAGCCGTCTCCCTTAGGGCCGATGTTTAGAAGATAATTACCGCCCATAGCTCTTACCCTTATAAGACTTTCAATGAGCTCTTGGGCTTTTTTATTTTTATTGCCCCGCCTTTGCCACGAGCGGTAGCCCCATGTCTCATGGTAAATCGAAGCCGGAGTTTGCCAAGGAACATTTAAACTTTTATCGGGAAGTCTATTATCCCCCATGGTACAAAAATCTCCGCAGTCATTCCATATTCTTCCGTTGATCATCATATCGGGTTGAAGTTTCTGGGCAAGGGCTCTAACCTCTTCGCTTTGCTTTTTTGTCGGGAACCCCATATCCATCCAAAGCTCACAAAGAGGGCCGTAATTTGTAAACAACTCGGTCAGCTGCTCCAAATTAAATCTTTGATGCTTAGGCGGAATTTTATCGCTGTTATGATCGCTTATCGGAAGAGCGAATTCACAATCCCAATCTATCCAAGAAAAATAAAGCCCGAACTTTAAACCGTTTTTTTTGCAAGCTTGCGAAAGCTCTAAAATCAAATCCCGCTTTGCAGGTGTCTTTACCGAATTATAATTTGTAGTCTTTGTGTTAAAAAGACAAAAACCGTCATGGTGCTTTGCCGTGATAATAATGTATTTCATTCCTGCAGCCTTTGCGATAGTGCATATTTTTTCCGCATCAAAATTCTTGCAGGTAAATTTATTTTGCAAGGACTTATATTCTTCTTTGGGTATTTTACCGTGACTTAAAATCTGCTCACTGTAACCGCGCTTTACCGGTTCTCCCTTCCAAACGCCTCCGCACAAAGAGTAAAGCCCGTAATGAATAAACATCCCAAAACCTAATTTTTGCCACTGTATGATTTTATCCGGTTTCATAAGATTGAGTATATAGGATAGAATAAGAGATTTCAAGTGAGCAAAAATAGACAAGCCCATAAAATTTATCAATACTTGAATCCATGTAAATTATAATATATAATAGATAAAGGGAATAAGCACTTAACGATTGATTGGGGAGGCAAAAATGATGGATTTTTCACGGAAGATACCTATAGGCGTACAAAGTTTTGAAGATTTACGCAAAAAGAATTTTTTATATGCAGATAAAACGGAATATGTTTTCCGGCTTGCCAATTTCGGTAAGGTTTATTTTTTAAGCCGCCCCCGCCGTTTCGGAAAAAGCCTTTTTCTTTCTACCCTCGAAGCCTACTTTTTAGGAAAAAAAGAATTGTTTAAGGGGCTGTACATTGAAGCGGCCGAAGAAAACAGGGCTAAAAACGAAGGGACTGAAGCATGGACTCAATATCCCGTTCTTTACTTGGATTTTAATACGGGGCGGTATGATTTGCCCGAATCTTTAAATGAAAGCCTTGAATTCTTTTTAAGGGCAGAAGAGGAGCGTTTCGGTATACAGGGGAACGATTTATCTTTTGGTAAACGCTTTGCTTTTTTAATACAAACAGCTTATGAAAAAACCGGCAAACAGGTAGTTATCCTTGTAGACGAATATGATAAGCCCCTCTTACAAACAATGTATGTAAATGAAACCCTAAACGAAGAATTCCGCATCACACTCAAAGCTTTTTATTCCGTTATAAAAACTTGCGACAAATATATCCGCTTTGCATTTTTAACGGGAGTAACAAAATTCAGTAAGGTAAGTATTTTCAGTGACCTAAATAACTTACAAGACATAAGCCTTCACGAAGATTGCTCTGCTCTTTGCGGTATAACCCAAGAAGAATTAACGGTCGTATTTTCTCCCGAAATTCAGGTCTTGGCAGACAAAGAAAAGATAAGCTATGAAGAATGTTTAAGCCTTCTTAAAAGACGCTATGACGGATATCTTTTTGCAAAAGAAGGAAAAAGTGTTTATAATCCTTTCAGCCTTCTAAATGCTTTTTCGGCAAAAGATGTGGGAAGCTATTGGTTTGCTACTGGAACTCCGACCTTTTTGGTAAACTACCTCAAAGAAGCTGAGTATAATATTCCCGACTTAGACGGAAATGTTGAGCTTGATGAGGCAGGTCTTGCCGATTACCGAGCCGACACAAAAAATCCTCTGCCGATTTTATTTCAAGCAGGATATTTAACAATAAAAAGTTATGATTCAAAATACAAGCTTTATTCTTTGGGTTTTCCTAATGATGAGGTTCGTTACGGTTTTTTAAGCAATCTTTTGCCTGTCTATTCAGATATTAAAAATACTGAAACGGCTCATTCCGTCGCCCAATTTTCTAAAGATATTGAAAGAGGAAATGTAGATAATTTTATGGAAAGAATGCAGTCCATAATTGCCGGCATTCCTTACGATAATCTTCCCAAAGAAAAGTTAAAACTTAGAGAGCAAAATTATCAGACGGCTGTTTATTTGATTTTTAAACTTATGGGACAGTTTGTCGAAACAGAGATACACTGTGCTGCCGGAAGAGCAGACTGCATAGTTCACACGACAGATAAGGTTTATATCTTTGAGTTTAAACTTGACGGAAACGGAAGCTCGGAAGATGCGATAGCACAGATAAAAGAAAAAGGCTATGCAGCTCCCTTTAAATCAAGCGGTAAAAAAATAGTCTTAATCGGTTCATCCTTTGACGAAAAGGAGCGCACCATAAAAGACTGGAAAACCGAAAAAATTTAACATCCGCGTAACATCCGTTACCGACTTCTATTCATAAAATGCTTATAATCTACCTGTAATCTTCGAGTTTATCAAGGTTGACAATGATGGTATCTTTTTCGATTTTTAAAAGCCCATCTTTTTGCATGCTCATAAGCTCGCGGGATAAAGATGGCCGAGGAACTGCTAAGTATTCAGCCATAGCCTCTCTGTTTAGGTTTAGCTCAACCTTTGAACTTCCTTCAGCCTGCTGCAATAAATAGAGGGCTATCTTTTGACGAAGACTGAATGAAGAAAAGATAAGAAGCTTTTGGTTTAAAAAATAAGCCTTATGAGCCAAAATATTTAATAGGTTCTTTAGAACCTTAAAATGAGTTTCGGAGTACGCTCCGGTACCAAAGACACCTTCTATGGGGAGACGGAGAATTTCGGCATCGCTAATTACACGGCATGAGTAATCGTAGATAGCCGAATCCAAAAGAGCATAGACTTCGGCAAAAACCGTACCGGGGTTTTCAAAGCGGTTTACAATAAGCCGCTTTCCATCGGCAGTGTTTTTTTCGATTTGAACGATACCCGATTTTAAAACAAAAATAAAAGCGGGAGTATCGCCCTCAAAAAAGATAAAGGCATCTTTTTTATAGTTAAGGGTTTTGGCCTTGGTATTTTTTAAATATTTTTCTGCTTCTTGGGCGGATATATTTTTAAAAATAGGATTCATACTTTTAATTTCGGGTTATTTTAATTTTAACTTGATTATAGATCGGAGGATTATAATGAATAAATATTTTAATATGGATGAAAGTGTTTTCGATATTACCGAGCGCTTTCCTGAAACGATAAGATACTTGGCAGAAAAAGGCTTTACCCCTCTTACCAATCCCCTTATGCGCAAAATAATGGGGAAAAAGATTAGTCTTGAAAAAGCCCTTTTAACCAAGAATCTTGATATCGGCTTGTGCGAAAAAGAGCTTATTGAAGTTATCGAACAAAATAAAAATATCGGTTTTGCCGAAATAGATTCAAGCTTAGAAAAGAAAAACGCACAAAACACCGGTTATGATGACGGCAAAAAAAATATAAGAATTGAGGGAGTTCTTCCATGTCCTATAAGAATCCCCTTGCTTGAAGCCTTTAAAGAATTTCATTCCAAGTATATTGAAGAAAATAAAGATGAGCTTGAAAAACAAAACTATAAAATCAGCTATGATCTTCGTTCCGCAAACCTCGGAATCGACTGGATAATAAAAGAAGCTCAAACAGGAAAAAAAGAAAACCTTCCCGATATTCTCCTTTCTGCAGGGTTTGAGCTTTTTTTCGACAAAAAACTAATGGGCTCCTTTATCGAAAACAAAGATTTTCACTGTTCAATCGAAAAAATGAATAAGGACTTTTGCAACGATTATATAGACCTTAGAGACGGCAAAAAAAACTATGCAATTATCGGGGTAGTTCCCGCAGTAATGATTGTAAATACCGAAATGTTAAAGGGAAGAAAAATACCTGAAACTTGGGCAGACCTCCTTGCGCCCGAATTTGAAAACTCGGCAGCAATACCTTTCAGCGATTTAGACCTCTTTAATTCGGTCATCCTAAATATCTACAGCCGTTTTGGAGATGAAGGCATAAAAAAATTAGGCAGGGCTTGCCGCACCTCTCTTCATCCGGCACAAATGGTAAAGGGCAAGGCTTCTCTTATTTTAAAAGGCCCTAAGCCGGCAGCCAATGAACCGCCGGCCGTAAATATAAGCCCCTACTTTTTTTCTAAGATGATAAAAGAAGACTCGGCATTAAAAACGGTTTGGCCCAAAGACGGAGCCATAGCTGCCCCTATTTTTATGCTTGTCAAAAAAGAAAACGAAGCTCTAACCAAGGCCTTTGCAGACTTCTTTCTTTCGGAAAAAACCGGAAAGGTGTTTTCGGAAAGCGGTTTTTTCCCGTCGACAAATCCCGATGTGGATAACCGCTTAAGTGAAGATAAAAAATTTTCTTGGGTAGGCTGGGATTTTATTTACCAAAACGACATAGGTTCTCTTTTAGAAAAAATCAAAAAAGATTTTGAAATAGCTGCAGGAAAAATTTAATGAACTTAATAATATTTTCAGGCCCGCCTTCGTCGGGCAAAACGAGCGTAATCTTAAAAACAATTGAAGCTCTAAAAACACAAAATATAAAAACGGGGGCAGTAAAATTCGACTGCCTTTATACTGATGATGATCTTTTATATCAAAAGGCAGGCATACCCGTACAAAAAGGCATATCAGGCTCCCTATGCCCCGACCATTTCTTTGTGTCAAACATTGAAGAGGTTGTGCAATGGGGTATCAAGGAGGGGCTAGACCTTTTGATAAGCGAATCGGCGGGACTTTGCAACCGCTGCTCTCCCTATATAAAAAACATTTTAGGCATCTGCGTAATAGATAACCTATCGGGAATAAACACGCCTAAAAAAATAGGGCCTCTTTTAAAGTCAGCCGACATTGTGGTTATCACAAAGGGCGACATCGTTTCGCAGGCAGAGCGGGAAGTTTTTGCAGCCCGTGTAAATGCCGTAAATCCTCGAGCAATCATCATGCATGTAAACGGACTTACGGGGCAAGGAGCCTTTGAGCTTAGCACCCTTTTAACGGATAAGGCAGAATCTCTTTCTACAGTGCAAGGTATGGAACTCCGCTTTCCTATGCCGGCAGCCCTTTGCTCTTATTGTTTGGGTGAAACAAGAATAGGAGAAAATTTTCAGATGGGAAATATCCGCAAGATGAAGATTGCTGAAGAGCAGGGACTGGGAGAAAACAATTAATTATGGAAGAAACTATGAAAAATAATTTTAGTTTAAATGATGAAAATACAGAGGTTAAAAAACTTTCTGAAAAATCGATTCAAGATATTTTAAGCGAATACCCTTTTATTGAAGATTTTATAAATGAAAACCGCTTGATTGAAATAGGTATTTTAAAAAACAAAGAGCAGACTTTAAAAGAATTTTTACAATCTCTTTCAGACGAGCTTTGCGAAGAAGAAGCCGTAAACAAAGAAGAACTGTATGATGCCTTTTTTGAATATATAATTCAAATGAAGGCTTTTTTAAATTTGGAAAATGCAAACGAGGTTAAAAGTCTTACAATACTCCCTGGAACAAATAAGTCGGGAGAGGCGGAAACCTTTGATGAGCTTACCCTCTATACTTCTCAAATTATTTCGATTGTGGGCCCTACAGGTTCAGGAAAGTCAAGGCTCCTAGCCGATATCGAATGGACAGCTCAAGGGGACACACCCACAAGCCGCAGCATCTTGATTAACGGAAAAACGCCGGATAAAACAATCCGCTTTTCGGTAAACAATAAACTTGTAGCCCAGCTTTCGCAAAACATGAACTTTGTAATGGATTTGTCTGTAAAAGAATTTATAGAACTTCATGCCGAAAGCCGTTTAATAAAAAACAAGGAAGAGGCGGTAAAAAACATTATAGAGGCGGCAAACAATCTTGCAGGAGAAAAATTTAATTTGGACACACCCATAACGGCCTTGAGCGGAGGACAGTCGAGGGCTCTTATGATTGCGGATACGGCTATTTTAAGCTCCTCTCCCATCGTCCTCATAGACGAAATAGAAAATGCCGGTATAGACCGCAAAAAAGCATTGGAACTCTTGGTTTCAAAGGAAAAAATTGTTTTAATGGCCACACACGATCCGGCTCTGGCCCTCTATGCGGATAAGCGGATAGTTATCAAAAACGGAGGAATAGCATCCGTTATAGAAACTTCAAAAAAAGAAAAAGAAATTCTTGCCGAGCTTGAAATTATGGATGCAAAAATTCAAAATATGAGAACAAGGTTAAGGGCAGGAGAAGAGCTTGGGCTTACAGGCAAGGCAAGAATATAGATTAATGTCTACTTTTGAGATGGACGCTAGATATAAGGGTTTTTCTGAAGGCCTAAAGCAAAAATCAATAGAAACGGCTAAACTTATGAAAAACAGAGGTTATCCGATTTCTGAAATTTTATTAATGACCGGTCTTCCCGAAGCTGAGATTGAGGAACTGTAGATTAGGGGAGGTATAGCCGGCGAAGCTTCAAGGCTAAGAAACTTTTTCGGATAAAAGATTTCTTGACCTTGAAACTCCGTTGGTTGTTACCCTCCCCTATGACCCCTCCTATCTTCAAAAGAACCGCTTAGGGGCTCCGCCCCTAAGAACCCCTCGTCTTTACAAAGGCGAGGATAATTTAACCGCAAGGGCCAAATGTAAAATCGGCAGTTTAGAGCTTGTAATTCATAAGGGCAAAATTGTTCTGATAAACCTATATGATTAAAACAGTACTGTATCTCTATAACTTATTTAACGGAGCCAGTAAATTATCATTTCCTATTCTCATTGCATCTTCATTATAGGTGTTATTACATTCTTTACAAAGTGGAACTATGTATATGGTTCCACTTATCTGCTTACCATCTTTATTACATTTATACACATGTGCCCCACATTTATTATCATCGTCAAGCTTATTATCGCAATTAGCATTTGAACAATATGCAGGACAGTTTTTTCCTGTATATTGTTCCCATTTTTCAATCATAGATTCTTTCTGTGCTTTACGATTCCAATTTTTAACATAAGTCATTTTAATTTTTCTCCTTTAATCATTTTCTTCTAAACCGCCCTATGGACGGTTTAAAAAGTTAAATAGTTAATGCAGCACCGCCATGGACGGCGGTGGTTCTATTCTTGCGAGTTTTTTGCGAAGCAAAAATACTCGAAGCTTAAAAATGTACACGGATGTACATTTTTAAGCGGCTCAAGGGCCGGCAAGCCAAGCGGATGCCAAGATTGTTGTTCCTGTTGTCAGGACTGTTGTTGTTCCGGTAGCCTACAGTGCAGTTGTTCGCGTTGTTGTTCCAGCTGCCGCCGCGTTTAACACGGTTAGAGCCTGATGCGGCACCTTATAAGGTCCATACCGTTTTTTAGCCAAAAAAATTTAGAACCGCTAAAGCGGCTTACACAGTGCAGGTCAATCTTATTTTCAAAAATTTACTGCAACCACACCACACATTTTGCCTGTTCGGTTTCACCGCTTCGGGCGGCTTACGCTGCGCCCTCAGCTGCTCAACCTCTCCGGCAAAATGTGTGAACTCTAAGGCCGGCAAGCCAAGCGGATGCCAACACCGGCGTGGTAGTCAGGACTGTAGCAGTACCGGGAGCCTACAGAGCCGTCGGACGCGATGTCGTAATGGCTGCCGCCGCGACCAACACGGTAAGAGCCAGATGCAGGCCCTGCATAGTCCGCTCCCGGCGAAGCCGGCAAAGCGCCATACCAATCCCAGCACCATTCCCACACATTTCCCGACATGTCATATAAACCGTAGCCGTTAGGAGACTTTTTCTTTACCTCATGAGTTTTATTTCCGCTGTTTGACACGTACCAAGCATAGTTTTTAAGTTCAGCCTCGGTATCTGTTCCTGCCCATTTATCATCAGTTCCTCCCTTAGCAGCCCATTCCCATTCAGCCTCCGTTGGAAGTCTAAAGCCGTTTTTATTAATATTAAGTTCGGCCTTATCCCAATCTGTATTACGAGTAGTAGGAATTTGATCAAAGTTAAGATTTTCAAAATCGACGGGATTTCCTCCAACATTTACCGTATAGCAGGGTTCAAGCCCCAGTTTTATACTGAGTTTATTACAAAAAGCTATTGCATGATACCAGTTTACACTTTCTACAGGACGCTTTCCCTGTGTTTCGCCTGCAGCAGGTTCTTTGCCGGAGCTTCCATCAAACCAGCTCGGATTATTGCCCATCACCGCCTGCCACAATTCCTGCGTTACCTCTGTCTCCCCTATCAGATAGGCACTTAAACTTACGGTATGAGGCTTATTGTCAACGTAATAATTATGTCCCAAGGACGCATCCACAGCAGCTATGCCTTTCATAGTAAATTCGACTGAACCTACAGTATATGTCTTATCAGTAGGAGTACCTCCTCCGGATTTTCCCTGACCTGTAGGACAACCGGTCAATAAGAGCCCCGCAGCCAACAACAATGCAGTAATAGATACTGCCCGATTTAAGACCTTAGTCTTAAGTTTGAAATTAGTGTTCTTCATAACTAATTTTCTCCTTATTAAATAATAAATTCTATTTTGCATTTTATAGTTGCTATAATAAAAAATATTATAACAGCTGCAAAAATAATGCCGTAAAATAATAAAAGAGTTTTTGAAAAAGTCGAACATACCCAACTATTTTTACCGGTGTTAAATACAGAAGCATTCATATCAAAATCTGTATTATCCTCTTTTCTTACTTTATTGTATAAAGCCCTATACATTCTTTCTTGACTGAGGAAAAATCCGTCCAAGGCCCAAAGTCCGATAATTAGAATAAATACAGGAAAACAATATAAAAACCTTATTTCTTGTTTCGACAACAAGGTTATACCTGCTGTAGCAATGGCAATAGCCCATCCTTTTATCATAAATGAACACTTTGCCATACGAGTTATAACTCCCTGTATAAACTCCAAATGTTTTTCTTTAGCAGTGCTCATGGGTTTTTAATAAAACCTCCAGTATAATCTCTACAAATTTCTGTCAATACATTTAATGCTTCCTGACCTTTGATATGTTCTTCTTTACACGTATCAAGCCATATCTTTAAATCATTAAAAGTAAAATTTCGAAAATTAGAAAAATCCGTATCAAAAAACACTTGAACGCTTTCATTATATTTTTCTGTACTGTGTATAATATTACTAATGGATATTTCACTGTATATCCATGGAGACAAAGTTTGATGGTTATTGTTTATAGTAGAATTTTTACTTTTTATAAAAAACAAGGCTTTACACCTGTTAATCATTTTAAATAAAGCAACATTTAAAATAGCAGAACTTTTAATAATATTATCATTAAAACAGCCACAATCATCATATTTTGTAATTATATCTGCTAATATGCGATAGTGTTCCCAAACATCAGCGTCAATAAAACATTCTAGATCAAATGTTGTTTCTATCAAATTTTTTAATGCACGAGCAATCTCTAAATCATTGTGAGAGTGTGATATAAAAATATCAGCTCTAATTTCTGGAAACCATTCTTTCTCTATATCTGCTGAACTTATTTGGAAATTTTCACCATCACCTTTTAATATTTTATTGAATTTAGCTATTAATCTGCTCATATCTTCATTCACTTTATTAGGTTCTTTGGGATCTGTATTTTTTAAAAATTTTACTAATGATAATGACTTATCCGTCATTATATCTAATAAAAATTTTTCTTTCATGTTAATCCTTTCCCTCACTTAGAGGGTTTATAATTTTTGAGTTTTAAGCTCAACTATAATTCCACACTTATCCCAAAGGATAAGAGCTCCTGTCTTTTCCTTTCATATTGTACATTGGTCATTCATTTCCAAATCATAGCTGTTTTCCTCCTTTTAAATAGGATAAATTTATACAAAAAACCGCAGAGCCGAATAAATTCAGCCATGCGGTTTATAAATTGAGAAAAATAAATATTAGCAGCTTTAATTAGAGATATTTTACTTAATAGAGAAATTGGGGGGGGGGGGGGGGGGGGAAACCTAGGCTAACATTTTTATGCACATAATCGGCACACAAAAAATTACAATGAGAAAAACCGAATTTTAAGTCTAAGTAAGATTTTACTCTCATACCTATTATTATACTCCAAAATATATAAAAATCAACTAATTTTCCTAAAATTACTTTTTACGCATTTTTTAATTTTTCCCAAAGCTCTGAAATTTTTTGGATGATCACTTCCTTTTCGGCCTTGCCTAAAGTGTAAGCATCGGAAAGTTTTTTTAACTCAGGCAAGTCTTCTCTAAAAATTTCAAACTTCGATAGGGGCAGAGCCTTTGCATCGTACTCAATACAAAGGCTTCCTGTCCTCTCATTCCTTTCAATTTTGCGGACAGCCTTATGTGAAGATGCAGCCTTTTCAAAGGCTTCAAAAATATCCTTATCTTTTATCATCTCGCCCCTGAGCCTTATATGCCCGGGAAAAAAACTTGAAACGGTCATTATAATATTTTCCTCTGTTAAACACTTTTATCAAGCGGCTCTTCATAGCTTCTCATAGCCGACATACCTATGGCCACTGTAGAACCGTTATGTATTAGGGCCGCTGCAGCCGGAGCAATAGAACCGGCCAGTTCTCCTGCAATAAGCCCTGAGTTAATTCCTATAATAAGCTTGTTATTGATATTAATCCTATTAATCAAACCCATCGCAATTTTTCTTAAAAGGGGTAGAGCTCTCAGGCCGTCATCGGGAAGGAGGATGTCTGCCGTTTCTCCGGCTATGGAAGAAGCCTGCCCCATTGCAATCCCGACATCGGCCTCCGAAAGGGCAGGCGAATCGTTTATACCGTCGCCGACCATTACAACAAGCTTGCCCTCTTCTTTTAATCTTTTAATAAAATCGGCCTTTGTATCGGGCAGGGCCTGAGCATGGTAGCGGTCAATACCGGTTTTTTTGGCTATGCTGCGGGCAGTCTGAGGCCCGTCCCCCGTAAGCATAATTATATTTTTTATCCCCAGCTTGTGAAGCTCTGAAACAACTTCCTTGGCTTCAGGGCGTAAGGGGTCTTCTATTGCAATAATCCCTGCAAGCTCCTTTCCTACCGATAAATAAAGCTGTGAGCAGCCTGTCTTTGCCAAATCCTCAATAGCCATTTCGGCCTCTTCAGTTTTTGGAATCCCCTCATCATCGAATATAAAATGAGAGCTTCCTATGCGCAGCTCCTCTCCGTTTAAGGTTGAGGCAAGACCGTGAGCCAAAATATAAGAAACCTTTGTATGTTCTTCCCTGTGTTCGATTCCCCTATTTTCAGCTTCCCGAACAACAGCCCTTGCAAGGGAGTGAGGAAAATGCTCTTCAAGACAGGCGGCTATTTTAAGTACAGATTTCTCCGTTCTGCCGCCGAAAGTAACTATCTTTTTAACTGAAGGTTGGGATTCCGTAAGAGTCCCGGTCTTATCAAAGACAATCGTATCGGCACGGGCGAAGTCCTCTAAAAACTTCCCGCCCTTTACGGTAATGCCGTGTTCGGCACAGTTTTTCATGGCTGAAAGCACACAAACAGGGGCCGATAGCTTCATCGCACAAGAATAATCGACAAGAAGGGTCGAGGCAGCCTTTGCAAAGTTACGGGTAAAGGCATAGGTCAAACCTGCAAGCAGGAAGTTATAAAAAACGAGCCTGTCAGCTGTTCTTTCAGCCCTTATTTGTGAAGCAGCCTTTAAAGATTGAGAGCGGTCAATCATATCGGCAATCTTGCTGACTCTGGTTTCCCTGCCGCAAGCTTTTACACAAACATGAATCTCCCCCTCTTCAACTACGGTAGAAGCAAAAACCGTATCTCCCGGAATCTTGTGTACAGGCAAGCCTTCCCCTGTCATCGAAGCCTGATTAACCGAAGCCTCCCCGGCTACGACCGTGCCGTCGGCAGGAATAACGGAGCCTATCCTAAGAACAACCGTGTCCCCGGCTTGAAGAAGATTGGCTGAAATTTCCGTTTCATCCCCGTCCCGTAGGACGTGTACTATTTCCTTTGTGTTTAAAAAGCTTTGGGCTAAATTTTCATAGGACTTACGCCTTGTATAATCTTCCAAGATTTCGCCCATCTCCAGCATCATGGCAATGGTTCCGGCCGTATTTAAATCCCCGCTTGCATAAGCCAGAGAAAGGGCTGTTGCATCAAGGGTCTCAGCACAAAAGGGCTTCCCGTCAGCCAAGGCTTTTATTCCGATTCTTACACGCGGCATAATTGAAGAAAGAGCTAGGATTTTTCTGACAGGAAAGGGTAAAAGCTTACGGATAAAAAATTCTGCAAGCAGGCCGGCCAAAGAAACGGCTAAACTCGGCGTTACAACAGGCTCATCTATACTTGCCAATAATTCTTCATTTTCAAGATAGGAAGAATTTAGAGCTCTTATATAAGAAAGAGCTTCTTCTTCGCTTATGCCTGAATATTCAATTAAAATACTTCCTGAAACCGGATTTACTCTTATAGAAACTATACCTTCCTGAAGGGACACAAGAGCCTCGACAAGGACAGCTTGTTTTCGGCTTAAACCTTTTCGGTTGTACCTCAAACGCAGACGTCCCGGAAGGCGGTGAGCTATATAAAAATTCATAAAGATTCTAATGGATAAGAGATCTTAGTCTATTTTGCTTCTGCTGCTTCTTTATTATAAGCGGCTTCTGCCATTATATCCTGAGCATCTTCTTTTACGGTTTCGACAAAAGCAGTTGCCTCATCTTTTAATTTTAAGCCTGCTCCGATTACCTTGGCACAAGCCTTTTTAAAGCTCGCATTTCGAGCTAAAAGAACTGCGGCTCCGCCTGCAGCAACACCGAGTGCAAAAGCTCCCCATCTAGTCATATAAAACCTCCGTAATTAATAGCCGTATTCTATCATTTTTTTACCATATTTACAAGCCGACAGAAGCGGTTTCTACATTTTCCGTTTCTTCTTTATCAAAAAGCTGAGGTGTCTTTTCTTCTGCGATTATCGCATCAAACTCTTCGTTTTCTATGGTTTCTTTTTCTAAAAGAGTTGTGGCGATCTTCTCTAAAAGATGCTTTTTGTCGTTAAGCATTTTTATAACAACCTCGTAGCGGGTATTGATTATCTTTGCGATTTCTTCATCAATGTACTGCTGGGTTGTTTCTGCATATTCGCGAACCAATTGCGGTTCATTGTCTCCTAGGTAGCCTGCCCCCCTCTTGCTTAAAGCGACGTTTTTAAACTTAGAGCTCATACCGTAGTCGGTAATAATGCTTCGGGCAATGTCGGTTGCACGGGAAAGGTCGTTTGCAGCTCCGGTAGAAACCATATTGAATTTTACCTGTTCGGCAGCCCGTCCGCCTAAGAGAACGTCTATTTCAGCCAAAAGCTGCTTTTCGGTAACAATGTGCTTATCGTCTTCAGGAATATGGAAGGTATAGCCCAAGGTGGAAGTTCCGCGCGGAACAATCGTAACCTTATGAACCTTGTCTGCTCCCTCGGTAAAGCTTCCGACAATGGCGTGGCCTGTTTCGTGATAGGCTATTACTCTTCTTTCTTCTTCGCGGATTACGCGGGATTTTTTTTGTAAACCTATCATAGCCTTTTCGACAGCCTCATCCAAGTCCGTCATAATGACGGTTTTTCTTTTGGCTCGAACAGCCAAAAGAGCCGCTTCGTTTATGATATTTGCAAGGTCGGCACCCGAACAGCCTGCCGTAATGCGGGCTATCGAAGCAAGATCAGCCGAAGCATCCAGTTTTACATTTTCTGCATGGAGTTTAAGAATTTGCTCCCTACCCTTAACATCGGGGCGGTCAACTACAACCTGCCTGTCAAAGCGGCCTGGGCGCAAAAGTGCGGGATCCAAGACATCGGGGCGGTTGGTGGCGGCTAAAAGAATCAAGCCGGTCTTATTGTCAAAGCCGTCCATTTCGACTAAGAGCTGATTGAGGGTCTGCTCCCTCTCATCGTTTGAGCTGTAAGAATTATGGCGCGACTTTCCGATGGCATCCAATTCGTCTATAAAGATAATACAGGGGGCTTTTTCGCGGGCCTGCCTAAAGAGGTCGCGCACACGGGAAGCTCCTACGCCGACAAACATTTCAACAAAATCGGAACCGCTTATCCTAAAGAAAGGAACTCCGGCTTCTCCGGCGACTGCCCGTGCAAGAAGGGTTTTTCCCGTTCCGGGAGGGCCTACCAAAAGAACACCCCGCGGAATCTTTCCGCCTATTTCGGTATATTTTTGCGGATATTTTAAGAAGTCTACAACTTCCATTAGTTCTTCTTTGGCCTCGTCTACACCTGCAACATCCTTAAAACGGGTTTCGACCTTTCCCTCGTCTATTGCGGCACTACGAGCCTGCCCGGGAGAAAAAATACTTCCGCCCAAACCGCCCATACCCTTGGTCATCCGCCTCATAATGGCACGCCAAACAAGGAAGATTAAAAGGAAGGGAAGCACCCATTGTAAAAGAAGCTCAACCAAGTAGCTTTTTTCCTTGGGCTTTATATGGTAAACCACATGATGCTCGTCCAAAAGCTGTAAAAACTCCGAGGTGTAAATACCGACGGTCGTATATTCATTAGTATTTTGTTTTACCGATAAAAACGAAAAAAGGGATGTATTGGACGGCTCTGCATCCTGTATGCTTGTGTATCCAGTAAAATAAACAGGGCCTAAAACAACTTTTTTTATCTGTCCCGAGGTAATTCTATCCTTAAATTCCGAAAAGGGAATCAAGGCAGAACTATTGAGGATCATCAACTGATTAATTAAGATAAAAATGACAACTACAAGGGGTGCTAAAAGCCATAAAGAAAAAAAAGGCTTTTTGGGAGACTTTTTATCGTCTCCGTCGGAATCCGGCCCGAAGTTAAAAAAATTAAAGGGATCATTTTGGTTTTTATCGTCGTTATTTTTACTCATACATTCTCCAATATATCTTACTATAATACACAAAAAATAAGAAAAAGTCGATAGGAAAGCAAATTTATATTGGGATTAAGAGCCTTTTTGCTCTTGCTTGACAAAAAGATAAGGCGGCTATATAATTAACAGAGCCGGCAGAGGGAGAAACTTTATGAAAAAAAAGACAAAGCACATATTTTCTACAAAAAACTTTTATAAACATCCCATAACAATGCTTATAACGATTCTTGCAATCACTTTATTTTTCGGTCTTCAGATAATAAGGCTGAATTTTGATAATAATAACTTCCGCTTCATCCCTAAAAATGACCCGTCCCGCATAAGTGCAAAAAAGATTGCGGATATTTTTGGGGAAGATGTTCCGATTTTAATAGGAATTGAACGTCATTTTTCCACTATCATCGATAAAGAATTTTTAGATGAGATCAGAAAACTCGATAAAAGTTTAAAAGAAATTGATTTGGTAAAAAACACGGTCTTGATAACTGACACAACTCACATAGATATAGGCGAGGAAGGAATTGTAAGTGAACCGATTATACCTGCCGATTTTTTAGGTACGGAAGAAGAAATTAAGGCCGTTAAACACAAGCTCCGCAGTTGGGACATGTATGAAAGAAGCCTTGTTTCTGAAGATTTACATGCAACTCAAATCCTTGTTTTTCTTAATATAACGAATGAAGAAAGCGGCTCTCCCGCAACTATTGCTGCCTGCCGTAAAATTATGAAACTGACAGAGGCTTGGAATTTTCCCGATTCAAAAATTTATTTAACCGGAGCCCCTATTTTTAACGAGATAGTAAATGAGGCGACAGCCCATGATTTAAGCTTTTTAGTCCCTCTGGTTATCATCGTTGTTTTGGGAGTCCTATTTCTTTCTTTTAGAAGGTTTACCGGTGTTTTTCTGCCGTTATTGACGGTTATATGTTCCGTAATCTGGTCGCTCGGAGCTATGGCTCTTTTTAATGTTCCCTTATCGATTCTTTCTACAATTTTACCGATTATTTTGATTGCCGTAGGTTCGGCTTATGGAATCCATGTTATCAACCACTACTATGATGAAGTCGTTCAAGATGATTCTATTTCAAAGGAAGAACATAAAAGGCAGGTCGTAAAGGCCTTAAGCGAGGTTATAAGGCCGGTTTTTTTAGCAGCCCTCACAACCTTTGCAGGCTTTGTTTCCTTTTGCTTTACCTCCGTTGTTCCTATTTTCGAGTTCGGTATCTTTGCGAGTTTCGGCGTTGCAGCGGCTTTTTTAATATCCATAACCCTGATACCCAGTATTTTAATATTGAGGGGCCCTAAAAAACCTTCAATGCGGTGGGCAAACAAAAAAGATAATACCGGGGGCTTGGACCGCGGTATAGCAAACACCTTTGTTCTTATTGTAGAACATTACCGCTCGGTAATTCTTTTTGCAGGGCTTATAGTTATTCTTTCAGGACTTGGACTAAAAAAACTTGTTATCGATAACGTGTTAATGGAGTACTTTGACAAGGATGTAGCAGTCATTCAATCCGATGTATTTATGCGTAAACAATTCGGCGGTTCAAAGCTCCTTGAAATGGTAATTAAGGCTAAGGACGGATCCGCTGTTTTACGTCCGGATATTTTAAAAGCAATCGACGATCTTTCCTTTTTCTTGGAAGAAGAAATTGATGATGTAGGAAAGGTTACTTCTATTGTGCCCTTAATTAAGCGCTTAAATCAGGTTTACAATGCAGATGAGTCCCCCGATGGAATAAAAGCCGCAGATATAAATGAGGCGGAGGCTTCAGACGATTTCGGCAGTTTTGAAGACTTCGGCGACTTTGAAAATTTTGAAGAAAACTCAGATGACGCTGATACTCAAGTTGCACAAAATGATTCTAAAACTAAAAAGCAATACAGCCAAGAAGAAATTATGGCTATGCTGAACGAAGCAGCAAACAAAAGAGCAAAAAAGAATCTTTCTGCCGAAGAGTTGGTTTACGAATTAGAAAAAAAATTAAACTACAAGGGCCTTGCCTACTATGAAATTCCAGCAGATCCTAAAAAATACGGAAAAAATTCTCAAGAAGAGCTTTCAGCCTTAATGCAAAACTATCTGATTCTTTTAGGAAAAAACACGGAAGGCTTTTTAGATAATAACACCGATCCTAAAACATTAAAAGTAAACATCCAGCTCCGTACCGTAGGACAACAGGATACTGACAGGGTTCTGGAAGAAATTAACGAATTTGTACGCCTCAAATTTCCTGAAGATATAATCGCTGAAACAGGCGGCTTCGTATTGGTCGAAAAAACCTTAAACAAACTCGTAGTAGAATCCCAGCTTATTTCGGTAGGAGTCTCCTTATTTATAGTTTTTGTAATTCTTTCAATCTATTATAGATCGGCCTTTGCAGGTCTCTTCGGCATCCTTCCTTTGGCACTATCAATTTTAATTAATTTCGGAATAATGGGAACCTTGGGAATAAAGCTCAATATCGGTACCGCAATGGTGGCAAGCTTTGCAATAGGAATAGGAGTTGATTACACCATCCACTTCTTGGCAGCCTATCATAAATGCTTTCTAAAAACAAAGGGCAGCGGGCAATTTTTATATCTAACCTTTTTAGGGTCGGGAAAGGCTATCCTATTCAATGCGGTTTCGGTTGGTGCAGGTTTTGCAGTTTTAATGCTCTCAAAATTTAACATGCTTTCAGAGCTTGGTTTTTTAATTGCCCTGATAATGATAACCAGCTCCCTAGGCAGCTTGACTATTCTCCCTGTTTTATTAAATTTAGTGAAACCAAAGTTTATAAGAAAACTTTTACCTGTAGATATAAAGGAATTAAAAAACGAATATCCTTTTAATGAAGAAAAAGATACGGAGGAAGTATGAAAAAACTTACTTTAAGTTTAATTTTTGCTATCGGATTTTGCAGTTTAGTTTTTGCCCAAAGTGCAGAAGAAATCGCAGCTAAAACAAAGACAAAAAACACGGCATCTTCTCTTGGCTCGGAATCAAGCTTGGATATGCAGTCCGACGGAAAAACCCTTTCAACCTTGGAGATTAGGCAATATTCTTCTTTGGATAAAAACGGGTTACAAAGAATGTTTGTCGAAATAAGAAACCCGCCCTCTTATAGAGGTTCAAGATTTTTAATGATTGAAAAAGCCGACGGCTCAACCGACCAGAGAATGTATTTGGCCCAAACAAAAAAGGTCCAAAAGATATCGGCCCAAGGAAGTGCCGATGAGTCCTTTATGGGTTCGGACTTTTCAAATAACGATATTTCGTTTATGGAGAGGGACACAAAGCTCGATAATTTTAAAATCTTAGGCGAGGAAGAATATAACGGCAAGCCTGTTTATCTTATAGAGTCTACGCCCAAGGATAAAAACTACACGTATTCAAAAACTTTAATGCGCATCACAAAGGATAAAAATCTCTTACTCAAGGCAGAATTTTATCAAGGTTCTCAGCTTGTAAAGACTCTTGAACTTTACGATTATAAGGAGGTAAACGGAATAATGACAGCCCATAAAACAAAGCTGTCCACCGTCAAAACGAATACCTCCACCGTTATCACCATAAAAAGAATAGAATACGGCATGAAGATACCCGATTATGTTTTTACGCAAAAGTTCTTGGAAACAGGCAAAAAATAAATTATTTAAGAGGCCTTAAAAAATCTGATTTTTTAAGGCCTCAATCATAAGGTGCTGTACAATATGAAAAAGTTTTTTTTTAGGTTAATTTTTATCCTTTCGATAAGTTCATTGATTTTTAGCGAAGAAGACGGTTTAGGAGATTTCGGCTTTGATGATGAAGAAGGTGGCAGTGAATCAAGCGTATTCAGCATAGATTTCGGCGGCGCCTTTTATACAGGAACGGAAGTTTTCTTTGATGCTTTTAAAAAACCTGAAAGCTATAAGTTTCCCTTTCCTCTTTGGGGCCGCCTTCGTTTGGAGGCTAAGTCGCCCCTTGCAGAAGCCTATGCCTCGGTAAACTTAAACGCTAAGACCATTGCCGCCGGTATGGGCGAACAGGCCGAATTCTTTCCTAAACCTCTTTTTCCTAGGTGGGTTGATGAGGCCTATGTGCAAGCTCTTACAGGGCCCGTAGTTTTCGGCGGAGGAATCAAAAAAGTAAACTGGGGAAGATCTAATTTTTTCAGCGTTTTGGATATAGTGAATCCCAAAGACTACAGCGAACCATACGAATTCTATCCAGAAAAAATAAAAAAATCGGCCCCCGTGTTTTTTCTTTCGGCTTACTTACCTAAGGACATGAAACTAGAATTTGTATATCTCCCGGTTTTTGAAGCCGATGAATTTGATCTCGACGGCCGATGGCAAAAAAACATCTTCGCAAACCTTACGCGTAACTTGCCTTCTCCTGCGGATAACACAGCCTTGCTTGAGGCAAAGAAAAAACTTTTTTTGCAAAGCCCAACGGCAAACACTCTGAACTATGCCCAAGGAGGCTTGCGTTATACTCTTAACATCGGCGGTAAGCACGACCTAGGTTTCCAGTATTTTACGGGCTTTTTCCATGAGCCTAATTTTAAATCGGAACACAAACTTTCAGCTTATACCGAAGACGAATTTATAAAGGCCTTTGAAAAGACTCAGCTCATATACAACCGCTATCACCAAATCGGAGCCGACTATGAGGCAATGTTCGGAAAACTCACAGTACAGACCGAATTTGCCGCAAATATCAGCTCTGACCTAAAAGGAAACAATCCCGATATATATAATCCTAACCTTGCATGGAATTTAGGCCTTTTATACGCTCTTCCTAAAAATATAAACTTGAGACTTCAAGCCGCAGAAAATATACGGCTTTTAAATTCGGGAATAAACCGGGACAATCTCAGCCTTGATACGGAAAAGGGAAGGCCTATCACGGATACACGCCTTCTTTTAAGTCTTTCGCAAACCTTGGTGAGAGGCTCCCTCGAATGGAAGCTAAACGCTCTTGTAGGAATAGAAGATGTTGACTTTATGATAAACCCCGAACTTTCGTGGCTGATAGGCACCATCGGCTTTGACCTAGGTCTCGGCTTTTTCGGCGGCAAAAAAACCGGGAAATTGGGGCGCTGCCAAAACAGTCATTTTATAAAGATAAGTATAGGGTACGAGTTTTAACTATCTTGCTTTCTCCCCGTATTTTTTGTATATTTTGTGAAGTATTTATAAGATAGCGGAGGTCATTATGTTGGTTAAAGAAGAAGTCGAAAAAGGCATAGCCTTGGTAAGGCCTTATTTGCAGGCTGACGGCGGAGATATAGAGCTTGATTCTGTTGATGAAAACGGAAAGGTTTATGTTAAGTTAAAGGGAGCCTGCGGCTCATGCCCTATGGCTATCTACACGCTCAAAATGGGCGTTGAAGAACAGCTTAAGGACATGTTCCCCGAGGTTACCGAGGTAGTCGCAGTTTAAAGTTTTAGAGCGGTTAAGCTATTATTGCCTCCAGAGCAATTTCCATCATGGTTTTAAAGGTAGTTTGCCGCTCCTCGGCACTTGTCTGCTCATGGGTAACAACATTATCCGAAATAGTAAGAACGGCAAGGGCCTGTCTTTTGTACTTAGCCGCAAGGGTATAAAGCTCGGCCGCTTCCATTTCTACAGCCAAAACCCCATATTCAGCCCACATTTTCCACGTTTCAAGATCATCATAAAAAACATCGGAACTTGCAATCGGCCCGACCAAGGGATTGACGCCCATCTTCTGGGCATGGTCATAGGCGTTTTTCAGCAGCTTCCAGTCGGCGGTGGGAGCATAGTGGCAGCCCCTAAAACGGTGCGTATTAATTCCGGAATCGGTAGAGGCCGACATAGCCAAAACTACATCCCTCAAACCTATATCCTTTTGCAAGGCTCCGGCAGTTCCGATACGGATAGCTTTTTGTACCCCGTACTCGCTAAACAGTTCATTTGCGTAGATTGAAAAAGAAGGCTGACCCATTCCTGTTCCCTGAACAGAAACCCTTACTCCCTTATAGGTTCCGGTAAAGCCCAACATCCCCCTCACCTTGTTATAACATTGAGGGTTTTCCAAAAAATTGTTTGCAACGAATTCGGCCCTCAGAGGGTCCCCCGGTAAAAGAATTTTATCGGCAATTTCGCCTTGTTTTGCAGCTATATGAATACTCATACTTACCTCCGTTGTATAAGTATACCCTATTCAAACCTAAAGTGCAAGGCAAGGATTTTATTATGCAAAAACGAAGGTATAATATGTTAGAAAACCGCATAATATGCAAAAAAAGAGTAAAAAATATAATTTTTTTCGTTAAAACTATTGACATTTATTTTAAAATTAAGTATATTACCTTCACACACAGAAGATACACACTATTATTCTATTCACAAGCAGCCCTTTCTCCTCCTTTTCGGGCTGCTTTCTTTTTTTTAAAGACACTCGAGGTATAATCAAAAGATTGACAAAAAAAAAACTTTTATGTATACTTCCATCGAAATCTGAGGCAACAAGGGAGAGTCATTATGCAAAAAATTAAAGCTTTTTTTCATCAACAAAACCTAAGACGAAAAGCGGCAAGGTTGGCAGGACGAATCGAAATTGTTCTATCCTTTGCAATGCTTATTGGAATTTTAATTCTTTCTATCGAAATTTTCTTTGATCTAAAAGAAATGGTATTTGCATTCATTTATAGTAACAAAATTCCTTCATTTTCCGAATTCTTATCATTAATATTTTCTCTTGTAATCGGTCTTGAATTTGTAAACATGCTTATAAAGCATACCCCCGGAAGTGCCCTTGAAGTTGTCCTTTATACCATTGCACGAAAAATTATAGCCGATCATGGCAGTATGCTTGATGCTCTTTTGGGTGTTGTAGCCATTGCAGCCTTGTTTGCCGTAAAAAAATACCTCAATGAAGGCGGAGAATATGGAGCCGGGAATGAATGCGATTATATAGTAAACGGCGGAACAAGTATCCATGAGATAAACCATAGGCTGGACTCGGATTTTGATGAGGCATATGGAAATACTGTTGCAGGTTATGTATTTAACTATCTTAAACAGCAGGGACGTTCTCCTCATCTCGGCTTAGAGGTTGATATTGGAGAATATAAATTTGTAATCCATGAAATGGATAACGACCTGATAAGATATATTAAAATTCTTCCTATAAAAGAACATAAAAATTGAGTTTTTAGCAGTAATTGACAAAAATTACAAAAAGTAGTAAAGTATTTTGTATGAAAAATCAAAATGCCCCCACAAAAAAAACAATCGTTAATAAGGTTGCTTTTAAAATATTTGTACCCTTGTTTTGCATAGCTCTTTTTATGCTTGTAACCATAGTCATCATATTAAACTTGTCCAAAAAATCTTACAATATGTTTTTTGAAAAGGTTGAAACTCAGCTTTTGTATGACAAATTTAAGCAGGAAATGAAGTCTGCCACAGAAATCGCAGTCAATTTGATAGAAGGCATTTATGCCCGAACGGATATCGGCGAAGAAGAAAAACTTGCCCTTTCGGCAGAAATTGTTAGAAATTTAAGATTCGGGACAGACGGATATTATTATGCCTATCAAAACGGAACGGGTCTATGCAGAATTCACGGTTCCAATAAAAATTTGGAAGGAACCAGCCTATGGGATTTACAAAATCCGCAAAAAACTCAGTACATTGTGCGTGAGCTGGATGCAGTAGCTAAAAATAATACCGTATTTTTAGAATTCTATTGGTCAAAGCCGGATGCCCCGGCCGGAGAAGTTTTTCCCAAGCTTGGGACAGCAATGAGAATTAAAAATACCGATATGTGGATAGGTACAGGCTGCTATATAGATACAATAGACAGAGATAAGCAGATTTTTGCAGAGCAATTTGAAAATGAAACTCAAAAAGTCTTTATTATATCTTTATGGGTATTCAGTGCTTGTCTTTTAACCTTACTGATTGCTGCGGCTATTCTTGTAGGACGTATAAGTAAGCCTCTTGAAAAGACATCTACAGCTCTAAGAAATATAGCAGAAGGAGACGGCGATCTAAGAGTTTCCTTACCGGTAAGCGGAAAAGATGAAATAAGCGATATAGCTCTTTACTTTAACCAAACAATCGAAAAAATAGCATTTTCACTTAAATCAGTTTCATACAATACCCGCGAAATGCAGTCTATCGGAGAAGAGCTTGCAACAAACATGGCCCAAACAGCCAGTTCAATAAATGAAATAAGTGCCAATATTGAAGGCGTAAAGCAGCAAACCTTGAATCAAGCCTCAAGCGTAAACAAAACGGCAGAAACTATAGATAATATAATAAACTCTATCCAACGTTTAAACGAGAATATTGAAACTCAGGCAAGACATATCGCTCAATCCTCTTCTGCAGTTGAAGAGATGACGGCAAACATTGCCTCAGTTGCAACTACTTTGGGGAAAAATAATACCCTGATAAAAACCGTATACGAACAAACAAAAAAAGGAAAAGAAGGAGCGGCCGGAGCAAATGCTGTAGTAGCGCAAATGGCAGAACAGTCTGCCTCTCTTCTTGAAGCAAGTCAAATCATCCAAAACATAGCAAGCCAAACAAACCTTTTGGCTATGAATGCGGCTATTGAAGCAGCCCACGCAGGAGAAAGCGGTAAGGGTTTTGCAGTAGTTGCCGATGAAATTCGAAAACTCGCCGAAGAATCGAACATGCAGGGAAAGCAAATCGGTGAGGTTATAAAGGAATCAACCCGCATAATTGAAAATTTAACGATTGCAGGAGCCGGAGCAGAAAAAGCCTTTGCACAAGTTTATGATCTTGTAAAAGAAATCGCACAACAAGAGGATATGATATTAGCCGCCATGCAGGAACAAGAAGCAGGAAGCCGGGAGGTTCTGGCTGCAATAAAAAATATAAATGAAATAACAGAATCCGTAAAGGGAAGCTCTGAGGATATGTTTACAGGCGGAGAACAGGTTGCAGAAGAGATGAACAGACTTGACAGCCTAACCAGAATAATCACAGACAGCATGAACGAAATGGTTTTAGGCTCAGTTCAAATAAACAATGCAGTACAAGAAGTAAATGAAATAACCAAGCAAAACAAATACCGCATTGATGCCTTATCCGAAGAAGTAAATAAATTCAAGATAGACTAAGCCTAGTTATTCGGACTTAAATAAATAGCCTCAGAGTTGTTTAAGTGAGGGAAGGAAACTTGCTTGCGGTCATTTGTATGCCCGTTAAATAAGATGGTGATACTGTCATTGGATGTTATAAAAACGACATGAGATTCTTTTGTAAGACAGATAAAACCGCCCTCACTTGCAGCAGAATAATTTGTTGCATAAAATAAATTATTCTTCTGCATATAGGTTGTTACGCCGCTATTTTCATATCGCGGACTCCCTGTTCTGATCCAAATAAGGCTTTCAGGATACCAAGCAGCCGTCGGCGAAATTCCGCCGGCATAGATACATTGAGAAACAAAATTTGCACAATCATTGTCATATATTTTGTACTCAGGATTCCAAACGGATATATCGCTTGACAGATTTAAAGGATTGGATGTATATTTATTTGAATAGCCGACGGCAGCCGCATTATTGTAATCAATCTTTTTTGAATTTGTTTTAACATGATACTTTATAAAATCAAAACCGTTTTGCATAAGCACCTCAGAGTCCGGAGACCTTAAAGAAAAAGCGTCTATTTTTGTATGATAGGTTGCTATTTCAATTTTTATATTTTCAAAATTGTTTTTTTCGGTAAATGTTATTTTAAAAATATTGTTTTCAATTTGTTTTTTACCTATATACTTTTTTAATTCCGTAGTTCTTTTGTTGTATTGGCGTAAGGCATTTTTACTGTCTTTAAAATTTTCAACAGCTTTTTTCATGCCTGCAACAAATGGCAGTTGATAAACCGAATTAAACTTCAATTTTTTTTCTATCGAAACAAAATAGAATTTTTCATTTGAACCATAGTCTTCATCATCAGGTATATAATCGTAAACGGAAACATTTAGAATATCATAATAGGTTGAATATAAACTTTCAGCATATTTTTTAAAAAAAATTTCTTCTTTTGAATTTTCTTTTTTAGGTTTTGCCTTTATATTTACATCATGTTTACTTGAGTCTGATTTTCCTTCTTTAAATTCTTTTATTATCGGATATAGTTTAAAAATTGCAACTATCCAAAGTATAATTATAAAGAGAATAAAAAGGTATTTCGCTTTTTTTGCTTTTTTTTCCATGAAAGAAAACTAAATTACTCTTCTTCTTTTTTATCAAGAACCTGAAATGTTTTCATAGATGCATCAAGCATTTCCAAAATTTCAGGCTCAACATCATTAGATAAGGTAGCAGCACATATATAAAGAATATTGTTATGCTTAAACAAATAAAAATAATGTTTTACAGAATCTTTCGCTTCATGAAATTCCATTATAAGTTTTCGGCATTCCAAATTATAATTACTTTCAAATTTTTCTTGTGTTATTACTGTAGAATCGGAGGCCGGGTCATCAGGATTTTTTTGATCGGATAAATATTCATTAGCGACATCATCCATTGAACCTGAAACCTCTTCGGAAATAAAAATCATATTTTGATTTTGACCGTTTGCCGATTCTCCGTATATTATCTTATACTTCAGCCCGGGATAAGTCATTGTTTCCCAACCGTCCGGCATCTCAAAGGTAAAATCCTTAAATTCATCCGTATAGTAATCTTGAGATGACAGATAAGAAATCATTATAAAGACAAAAAAAATCATCGACAGTTTTTTTTTCATAAACCGGCTCCTTATATAAAACACACCTTAAAAACTATACAAAAGATGGGCAAAAATGTCAACCTAAGAAGAAGGCAACAGCCCCCTTTAACTTATCCTGACTTTGCGGTATAATCTATATCTGTCCTAAAAGATTTATGGAGGTTTTTGTGGATATTTTAGATAAGCTAAGGGGCGGCGTCATTATGGACGTAACCAACCCCGAACAGGCAAAGATTGCAGAAGATGCAGGAGCCGTTGCAGTCATGGCCCTCGAAAGAATTCCCGCCGATATACGGGCGGCAGGAGGGGTCTCAAGAATGAGCGATCCTAAGATGATCAAAGAAATCATAAAGGCTGTAAAAATTCCTGTTATGGCAAAGGTCAGAATCGGTCACTTTGTAGAAGCTTCAATTTTGGAAGCTATCGGTATCGATTTTATTGATGAATCCGAAGTTCTATCTCCGGCAGACGAGGTTTATCATGTAGATAAAAACAAATTTAAGGTACCCTTTGTCTGCGGTGCCCGCAATTTGGGAGAAGCCTTGCGAAGAATTCAAGAAGGAGCAAAGATGATCCGCACAAAGGGTGAGGCCGGGACCGGAGACGTTATTCAGGCTGTAAAGCACATGCGCCAAATTCAAAGCGAGATGAGGCAGCTGACAACTTTAAGAGAAGATGAACTCTATGTTGCGGCTAAGAATTTCCAAGTTCCCTATGCCCTTGTAGAATATGTACATAAGCACGGTAAGCTCCCCGTTCCTAACTTTTCGGCAGGCGGAGTTGCAACTCCCGCAGATGCAGCTTTGATGGTTCACCTCGGTGCTGACGGCGTTTTTGTCGGAAGCGGAATTTTTAAATCGGGAGATCCTGCAAAAAGAGCAGCAGCCATTGTAAAAGCCGTAAAGAATTACGATAATCCTGCAATCTTAGCAGAGGTTTCAGAAAACTTAGGCTCTGCTATGGTAGGAATCAACGAAGAAGAAATAAAAGTTATAATGAGCGAAAGAGGCGTTTAAACCGCTTTATTCAATGTTAAAAAAAAGGTGTTTAATGAGCTCTTAGACTCACTAAACACCTTTTTTCATTTTATAAGATGCGGATTCCGCCGGAACTTTTAAATTCAAAGAATTCGGGGCTGTCCCCGGTTTTTTCAAAATACCTTTTATGTACCTCAAGATAGAATTCGTCCATCGCCTCTTTTTTTACCAAGGCGAGAATATAGCAGCCCTCAGTATTTCCGATTAATTTTGCTCCTCGGCAGCCGCTTTGAATAATGGCGGTTTCAAAAAGAATATTTTGTTCGGTGCTCATAAGCTCAAAATCATCCCTCATCGAAATATGGGATTCGCAAAGGAGTTTTCCTAAAAGATCCATGTCGCCGTTTTTTAGGGCTTTTACAGCCTTAGAGACTCTTGCGTTTTCGGTAATGCAATGCTTTACTCTCCGTAATATCGTCTTATCAAAAAAGCTCGGTTTATAGTAAGTATAATCTGCCTCGGTTATTTCGCACAGGTGATCCAAGTCCAATTTTTTTTGCAAAATATGCAAACCCTCTTCACACTCCATGTAGCGAATATTGGAGGATGCCCTATAAGCTTCCCTGTTTGAGCGGGTACCGATTAGTACGATTCCGTATTCTCCTAAATTTAATGGAAGACTTAAAAAAGAAAGATCCCTAGAGTCAAACAAGTTAATAGTCTCTTGTTTTGCCGAAAAAGACGATATCTGATTTGACAGTCCCCTCTTTGTGTTTAAGACCTCATGTTCAGCTTCCAGACACAAAGAGGCTATAGTTTTAAAATTTTCTTTAAGCTTAAACAAGGATAAAAGGCCTGTGCAAAAACCTGCTTCAAAGGCCGGTAATGAGGTCTGCCTTGTCTTAAAGCGAACCTTATCGAAAACTAAGATGTCAAATCCGCTTAAAGGATTTTCAAAATGCTTATTAATTTTTTGTACAGTCAAAAGAATGATATCGAATATTAAATTTGCCGAACCTTCTTCTTGCACGCTGTCCGGCTTTTGATTTTTTTCTGCTTGTCCGCTTATAAAGCCTTCAAATTTTTTGTTCAGCAACAGATCCGTAAAAGAAATTTTATCCGTATTATTTTTTTTAATAAAAAAATAAATAGACTTATTGAAGCATAAGTTTAAAACATTTCCGCCGTTATAATCCAGCTCTTCCCCCATGAGGGTCAAACTGACAGGAGAGGCTATTAAAATTCCTTCTTCGGGTGAAGCACCGTAGATCTCATCAAAAAGCTTTTTAAGCTCAAGTTTTAATTCGCCTTCGCCCATATCTTCCAAATTCTTTGTATCCACATTAAAATTCATACAACACCTCTCTTTCATTATCGGCAGGAAACTTATTAACCCAAAAGCCATTGTCTTTTTTTAAAAAAAAGATTATTCTCAATCTCATGGCAAATCCCAAACTTTTTAGAACAATCGACAGGGCTGTTTTTGATTACACGATGATAGAAGAAGGAGATCGTATTTTGCTTGCTGCTTCGGGCGGAAAGGACTCTACAGCCTTGGCCGAATATTTTTCGACGCGCTTAAAACGGCCCTCTCCTAGATTTGAAGTTCACGCTATGCACATTGCAACCGATGTAGCTCCGCCGTTTTCCTCTGAGCTTATAAAAATGTTTGAAAACTGGAACATTCCGCTCACCGTAAAAACCGTTTCGGTTTTGGGAAGATTAAAACCCAACGAAAAGATGAATTGCTGGTGGTGCTCGGCCCAAAGGCGTACCGAGCTGAATAAATTTGCCATGGAGGCCGGCTTTAATAAGATAGCCTTGGGCCATCATCTGGACGATATTTTGGAAACCCTTTTGATGAATTCTTTGGAAAAGGGAATTTTATCTACAATGCCCCCTGTCTTAAAATTCGAAAAATATCCGGTTACCATGATAAGGCCCCTCTGTCTTGCAGACCTCCCCATGATTATCCGCCATGCGGACCAGGCCGGCTATATCTGCTCTACCTGTACCTGCAATTTTCAAGAAAACTCCGCCCGAAAAACAGCCCGCTCAAGACTTGACAGGCTGACCGGCGGCTCCTACAAATTAAAAATAAACCTTTTTAATTCCCTAAAAAATATCTTACCCGAATATTTACCGTAAAATAGTTTATACTTGTAAAAATATCCGGCCTATGATAAACTTATAGTTATGGAATATGTCATTAAAATAAACTGGGATAACGAAGCCGGAGTATGGATAGCAACAAGTGATGATGTGAGAGGGCTTGTGCTTGAAAGCGGTTCGATCGATGCCCTCATGGAGAGGGTACGATATGCCGTGCCTGAGCTCCTCCAAGAAAATAATCAGCTTCCCCATGATCAAACCACATTGCACTTTTGTGCCGAAAAATCCGAACGGATGTACGCGTAATGGCTCAGTATGAAAAAATTGTGAGAGAAATCTTGCGTAAAAACGGATGCAGTTTTGTAAGACACGGCAAGGGTGACCATGACATTTGGTATAGTCCGATAAGCGATTGCCGTTTTACCGTTGACTCAAAAATAAAATCACGGCATACCGCTAATGCCATTATGAAGCAAAGCGGTATAGACCATAAGTTTTAATCTTTATATAAAGCTAGCGTATATCATCTCTCAACAAGGGCATACTCATACAGCGGGGGCCGCCTCGGCCGCGGGAAAGTTCGCCGCAGGGCATTTCGAGGACTTTTAAGCCCTTCTTGTTTAAGATTTCGTTTGTAACATCGTTTCTTTCATAGACGACTATTGTACCGGGGCTTATGCAGAGGGTGTTGGAGCCGTCGTTCCACTGTTCGCGCTCGGCTGCAATCTTATCTCCGCCTGCACATTGGATGAGCTCAATTTTTCCGGCACCGGTATATTTTTCAAGCACCTTTTCTAAGGTAGAATCAATCTGCTTTACATTGAGCTCACCCTTTTTTGCTCCTTTAGTAATTTCAAAAACTCTTAAGGGGCCAAGGATTCCGGGGTGGATGGTGAACTTATCAAAGTCTATCTGAGTAAATACCGTATCCAAGTGCATAAAGGCTCTTATTGCCGGAATCTGAAAGGCAAGGATGGTCTTTATGGGAGAAGACTCATCATCAAAAATATTGTTTGCGATAGAGTCTATGGCATTTGCAGATGTACGCTGAGAAAGGCCGATAGCCAGCACTTCTTTCCCGATATTTAAGATGTCTCCGCCTTCAATGCTGGGGGCATCGTAGCGGTTATAGAATTTTTTTACTTTTCCTGCATATTCCGGATGATGCTCAAAGATATATTCACCGTAAATAGTTTCGCGGCATCTGGTTACAGAGTACATCTTGTTTAAGCTGACTCCGTTTCCTATACATGCAAAGGGGTCGCGGGTAAAGTAAAGGTTAGGCATAGGATTTATAAGCATAGAGCCCGAGTCCAAAACATAGTGGGCAAGAGAATGGGTATTCTTAAAGGGTATCTCGTTTGCATTTACCCCCTCCATTGTTTTTAGGATAAGCTCTTTCGGATCCTTTATTGCATTAAGAAAATCATAGATCATTTTTTGATAATATTCGGAATATACATCAGCTTCGTTAATATACTGCTTTATAAATTTTTCGCGGATTTCCGCACTTTGAGAAACAGCCTCAGCAGCCAGGTCTTCAAGATATACGACCTGAACTCCGTTTTTAGATAAAATATCGGCAAAGGCATCATGCTCTTTTTGGGCCATTTTCAAAAACGGAATATCATCGAACAATAATTCGTCAAGTTTATCGGGAGTAAGATTTAAAAGTTCCTTTCCGGGACGGTGCAGGAGCACCTTTTTTAGTTTTCCTATTTCGCTTGTAACATTTATGACAGCCATGCAATTCTCCTTGCTTTAATAATAGTCTGATAATCTAAGGCTGATTGTACAGGATAAGGGGAAAGAATTCAATAGGGAAATGAAAAATGCCGAAGGTCGAATTGCCTTTCGTACCTCGACATTCACACCTCGTCATTCGCACTTTGACATTTGCCATTTCGTTGAGTTTATGCTATAATGCGGACTATAAAAGAGGAGAAACTTATGAATTATTTTTACCTGTTATTTTTGCTTCTTGTGTTTCCTTTAAGTTTGCTGCTAAGGGCTCTTACATTTAAACCTAAAAAACTAAATAAGATTATTATCGAAGATATCGATATGGACTTTGACAAGGCTATAAGCCGTTTTGCGGGGATGATAAAGATTCCGACAGTGTCTCACGCCGATGTAAGCCTTGAAGACCCTGCCGTTTTTAAAAAATTTCAAGACTATCTTAACGAGGCCTACCCTCTGGTAACCAAAACCTGTCCGCGGCGAATCTTAGGGCCTAAGGGGCTTCTCTATCATTGGAAGGGAAAGAGCTCCGAAAAGGCTTCGGTTTTTATGGCCCATTATGATGTAGTTCCCGTAAATCGGGAAGGCTGGAGCCGGGATCCCTTCGGGGCGGAAATTATAGATAATGTGCTTTGGGGACGCGGTACCTTGGATACTAAGTGCACCCTCTGCGGCGTAATGGAAGCTGCCGAATATCTCCTTTCAAAGGGTTTTGTGCCCGAGCACGATATTTATCTTTCCTTTTCGGGGGATGAGGAGCCGCACGGCCCAAGCTGTCCTGCAATAGTCGAAGAGCTTAAAAAAGAAAACATAAAAATAGACTTCGTTCTCGATGAAGGAGGGGCCGTAGTTGAAGGTGTCTTCCCCGGCATTAAAGAAAGGTTTGCCGTAATCGGTATAGGAGAAAAGGGACAGATGGATGTGGAGCTTTCGATGGAAAGCAAGGGCGGGCACGCCTCAACACCTCCCCGGCACACAATAGTAGGAGAGCTCTCTCAGGCTGTTTGCAATATCGAAAACAATCCCCTCCCCATTCATGTAACGCCTCCCGTTTCGGCCATGTTCGATGTCCTCGGCCGTCATGCAGGCCTTGGGATGAGGTTAGTCTTTGCAAACCTAAAAGTTTTTTACCCGCTTTTTAATCTGCTTACCAAAAAAACAGGCGGGGAATTAAACGCAATGCTCCGCACAACAACGGCCGTAACAAAGATGTCCGGCTCCGATGCCTTTAACGTTATTCCGCCTAAGGCAAGCATAGGAATCAATATCCGCTATCTGGCCGAAGACGGAAGAGAGAATATTGTTTCTCATTTTAAAAGAGTAATAAAAAATGAAGACGTAAAGATAGAGGTAAAATATGATGAGGAACCAAGCCGCTATTCAAAAATAGATTGCCCCGAATTTGAACTTTTAAGCGATGCAATCAGGCAAACTTGGGAAGACGCTCTTGTAACGCCGTATCTTATGATGGCCTGCTCGGATTCCCGCCATTACTCAAGAATCTCGGACAAGGTATACCGTTTTTCTGCGATGCACTTAACAAAGGAAGAAAGAGGCTTGATTCACGGCAATGATGAAAGAATACGCCTGGACGAGTTTAAACGCACCCTTGCCTTTTTTGTACGCATAATGAATAAATTTTAACTTGACTGTAGACAAAAATAGTGTTATCTTTTATTTATGCATATAAACAAAAGGCGGTAAATATTATGAACGAAAAAATTACAAAGGCTTTAAACGAGCAGATTAACAAGGAAATGGAATCGGCTTATTTGTATTTAGGAATGGCTGTACATTTTGAAGCAGAGGCTCTTCCGGGTTTTGCCCATTGGATGCAGGAACAAGCTAAAGAAGAAATGGAACATGCTCTTAAAATATACAGATATTTATTTGAAATTGGAGCAAAGCCGGTTTTAGGAGCCATCGGTGCCCAGAGTACCGAATATGGAAAACCTATAGATGTAATCAAAAAGGTTTTGGAACATGAAAAATTCGTAACCGCTTCAATCACAAGCCTTTACGAGCTGGCCCTTGCCGAAAAAGATTATAAAACTCAAAGCTTTTTGACATGGTTTATAAATGAGCAGGTAGAAGAAGAAGCCAATGTTTCGGCCATCTTAGACAAATTCAAATATGTAGACAACAACGCAGGCCTTATGATTCTTGATAAAGAACTGGGCGAAAGAGCCTAAATTTTAAGAACACAAAAAAACCGGCTCGCTTGAGGCCGGTTTTTTTATTATAAAAGGTACGCTGTTTAAAATTAGCTTTTTAAAATTTACTTGCCGGTAACTATTGCGATACCGCTGCTTGCACCTATTCTTGAACAGCCCAAGCCGATGTAGGTTTCCGCATCTTCGCGGGTACGCACTCCGCCCGAAGCCTTTATCTTCGTATCTTTTTTTAAGTACTTTTTAAACAGTTTTATATCTTCAACTGAGGCCCCGCGGGATCCGTAGCCTGTCGAGGTTTTTATAAAATCCGCTCCGGCCTTTTCGATGATTGCACAAATATCCGCGATGTTTTTTTCTTCAAGATAGCAGGTTTCTACAATCACTTTAAGAAGAGCTTTTTTTTCATGGCAAGCCTTTGTAACGGCGCTCACCTCATTTTGAGTATACTCCAAATCTCCTTCCAAAAGCTTTCCGACATTAATAACCATGTCTATCTCTTCAGCACCGGCTTCGATTGCCTTTTTAGCTTCTTCTACCTTTACCTCTGTTGAAGAAGTTCCAAAAGGAAAAGAAATAACGCTGCACACTTTTATATCCGAATCTTTCAGCTCCTTGCTCACTAACGAAACATTGCAAGGATTTACACAAACGGAAGCAAAATGATATTCCTTTGCTTCGTTACAAATTTTAATTATATCCTTTTCTGAAGCTGTCGGTTTAAGAAGGGTGTGATCTATATATTTATTTAATTCCATATTTAAACTCCTATCTGTTAAGAATAATATATATTTGGCCTTTTGTCCAGCTCTTGCGCTGTCAAAATTTTATTCGATTTGTTCTATCAGCTTATTGATTTTTCCTATACAGGCAGAAGCGAACCCCTTATCAGGAAGCTGAGATGCGACTATCCGCAGATAACCTAAAACATCCTTTAAGGTCTTATCGGCAGAAGTTTTAGGTTCTATTGTTTTTTTCAAAGCGCCTCTTACATTTAAGAGAATCATCCTGCGTTTTAATCCTACATCTCCGGACAACTTATTTATAACATATTCCATTTGAATACGTTCATTACTGATAAGAAAATCTTTCAGCTCGACAGAAGGAAGATTATCCAATAAGTCACGTAAATAGACAAAGAGTCTAACTATTTCATAGCTTTCGATAATATCCAACTCTTCTTCAAATTGAGGAGATTTTTTTACGCCGTGAGGCAAAATTGAAAACGAAGGTTTTTCAGAAGCTTCATTTACAATTTCATCGATAGTTTCAGAGGCATCCAAATCATCATCAAAGGAAGAAGGAATAAGAGAGTCCGGGGCAGAAAAAGCAGGATCCAAAAAAGCATCATCTTCAATATCATTACCCTCAGCAAAAATACCGGCTTCATCAAAAGTATTGTCGTCTTCAAAGACAGTCTCATCCATATCTTCATCTTCAGCACTTAAATCCATCTCATCAAAGGCCGGAACATCAGAAGCTTGTGGAGATTTTCTGCCTAAGGGGCTTTCAGCCGCCGGCTTAGAGCTATCTTTCGAACCTAGCCCTGTTTCCGGTTCTTTTACAAATTCCGGCTCCATTTCAATTTCTTCATTTTTTTCAATTTCGTCGTCTTCAAAAACAGGGCTATCAGGTTCAGCTGAAACGGGTTTCCCGGACTTTGCTTCAGAGTTAAAATCGTGGGGATAATCCGGTTCAGGTAAGCTTGATTGGTGCTGAGGCTGATACGGAGCCGGCTCATTTGGGGGCTGATAAGGCGGATACTGAGGAGGTACTGCATCTGTTCCAGATGCGGCATCTTTTGCCGGCAGTTCTTCTTTTTGTGAAGTATCTTGAAGTTGAAACTCTTCCTCAGGTATATCGTTTTTGCGATTCCTATTGGACCCCGGCTTACCGAGTTCAAGAGGATCATACTCGGCACCTATATCCGGACTATCGTCAATGGGGGCATCAACATAGACCAAATTATCTAATGAGTCTTCATCTTCTCCTCGATCAAAAACCTCATCATCAGCCAGTTCCATCAAATCATCAAAAGGCATTTCCAAGTCAGGCATATCCTCAAAGCTTTCGCTGAGAGTTATTTCATCATCATCTTCAAAATTCACCTCTCCCAAATCTTTTAGATCCGGTTCAGGACTTATATCAAGCTCTTCTTGGGGCAATTTCAGTTTATCAAGATTTTTATTCAAAATACCGTCATCACCGTAAGACTTAACTGCATCTTCATATAACTGTACAGACCTAGAAAGACCGGCTATATCATCATTTTGAATTTTATCCGTTTGAATATCGACAATTTCATTTGCAAGACGGACTGCTTCGGCTGTGTTACCTTCTTTTTTATTCAGTTCTACAATTGCTGCAAGAGCTTCAGTATTTTTTGAATCGTTTTTTATTATCTTATTGTATTCACGTTTGGCTAAATCATATTTTTGCATTTGCTCATAGGCTTTTCCTAATTTTAACCGTGCAGAAATTTCTTGAGGTCTTTCATTTAGATATTTAATCAGCTCATTTGCCGCTTCTTTATATTTATCGTTGTGAAAATACAAATCAGCCAACTCTGCCCTCATATTTATTTCGCTTGGAGACAGCTGAAGTAAGTGTTCAAAAATAAGTTCTGCTTTTTTAGTATCTCCTAATACCGAATAAAGTTTACCCTGCATTTTAAGAACTTCTTTATCGCCCTTAATTTCTTTACTTAAATGATTTAAGATTTCTTTTGCCTTTGCATAATCCTCAAGCATCAAGCAAACTTCTGCCGTACTCAACAATAGTTCTTTACTATTAGGATGTTTATCTTTATTATTTATCAAAATATTATAAGCATCAAAATATCTTTTTTGAGCTTTAAGCATATCGGAATATCCGAGTACCGCAGGTAAAAAATTTTCATTTATAGAAACGGCCTTTTTATAAAAGTTTTCAGCATTTATATCGTCATGAGTCTTTTCATACAGGTTTGCCAACTTTGTAAAATTTTCTTCAGACTTACCGCTTGTCTCTATAAGCATCTTGTAGGTTTCAATCGCTTTTTCGAATTCTTCCATTTCTACATAACAATCAGCAATAGCTGTAAGAGCTTCATACCAATTAGGTTTTGTTTTTATGGCAGTTTGATATGAATTAATAGCTTCTTTGTAAAGCTTTTCTTCCTTATACAGCTCTGCAAGATTAAAATTCAAAAAGGGATGATTTGGATCTACTTTTAAACCCATCTTATAAGTTTCAAGAGCTTTAGGATAATCTTTGCACAAAAAGTATACGCTTGCTAAGTGGTTATATGCAAGAGCATCATCAGGCTTCATATCCAGCACATCGGTAAAGCATTGTATTGCATGTTTATAATCGCCGTTTTGTTTATATGTATTGCCTAGGTTATAAAGAGTTGTTTCGTTTTTAGTATCTATAGCCCTTGCCTTTTCCAATATAACTACAGATTCATTAAACATATTAAGCCGGCGATAGATAACCCCCATGTTATTTAAAATATCCAAATTATTAGGATTGAGCGAATTTAATTCTTTGTATACATCCAAACCTTTTTTCATGTCGCCTGATCGGACATAAAGTTTTCCCAAAAGACTTTTTAATTGATAATATTCGTCAGGTGTATTTTTTTGTTTTTTAAATTGATTTAATAAAATTTTTTCTGCAAATTCATAGTCACGAGATAAAATAGCTGAATTAGCCTGCTCAATTATTATGTTCAAATTACTCGACATTTTTCCCTTCCTTTTTACTTTGCAGAGGCCGAGCCCATGCCTCTTTTGATGTATCCCCGGCATGCTCTCCGTTCTCTTCATCATAAGCGGCTATCGCAAAAAAGTATATTTTGCCGTTTTTTAAATTTTCTATTTTATAGCTTGTCACATTTCCTACATCAATGGGCGAATTTTCTCCGAAGTATTCCCCCTTTTTATTTCCAAAATAAATCAGATATCCTTTTACATCCGTATCTATAGAAGGAGACCAAGATAATTCAACAGATGAGTTCCCGGCTCTTGCAATCACCTTTGACGGAGGAAGAGGAAGGTTATCTTTTTCATACTCCAAAGAAAATGAATGAATAAGCGGAGATTTAAGACCTTCCGCATCGGGATAAATATTGCAGGCAATTTGAAAAAAACGGCCGGCAATATTTTTTATCTCCTCATTAGGTTTGATACTCTTCCACTCAGGATAGCTTCCATTCCAATTAAAAGGACTGTCGGCTGCTCTGATAAAAAATTCCGCATCGCTTTGTTCAGGTATGTCACATAAGGCTTTTAAAACGCGGGGCTGCGATTTATTTCCTCCGGTGTCGATTATATTGGTTTCTATGCGGCCTCCGTCTTGAGGATACTTTTCAAACAAGGAAGATATTTCCCAAGGCATTCCGAATTGAGAAAAAAAGTTTGTAACCTTTAGTTCATCAAGTAAGCCGGAATAGTTTAATCCGATCAGTACATCCGAGGATGCTCCCAATGCCGAATAAAGCACCTGCTTGCTTTCTCTTCCCGTGTCGGTCATATAAACAATAGCTTCGGACTTACCGTTCATCCTGTATTCCAAAAGGCCTGTATTTTCATCATATGTAATAAGATGGTGGCTCCAAGTTTCAGGGATTATGTTTGATCTTCCTGAAAGCCGAACATCCAGTCCCTTATTATTTTTGTCCTGCCAAATATTTAAAAAAGACCATTCAAGCTTATTGTTAAAAATACTTGCAGCTATATTTTGATACATCGTTTTTCGTCCGTCAACCAAGGAGGTCCACCAACGTAAAATCGTGCTTCCGCTTTCCGTTGTCTGAGGGCATAGCCAGAATTCTATTGTAAAGGATTTTAAAATTTTAGTTCCTGCAAAAAAAGAAGTCTTTGATGGTTTTAATGTCAAACTTTCATTATTGGAATTATAATGAAAAAGAGCCGCTCCTTCTCCAATTTTTGCCCTTTCGGCACCAAGATAAATAATTGAGGAATTCGCAACAGCATAATTTCCTGTTTCTTCAATTGTGTCCTTAAAATCGAAGCTAAGGTACATATCCGTAGTTTCGGTAATATGTTGGGAAGCGGATGTCAAACCCAAAGATTGCAGTCCGAATTTTCCGTTTCTTTGTTCTATATTACGGGAATAGACAAGATTATTCCAACCCAATTTTCCGCCGAAATTTAAGACCGCATCTTCAGAAAAAGCGGAAATTAAGAGAATATTAAAAAAAACAAGGCTCAGGGCAGAGCTTTTTCGCAAATTTAGTTTAAATTTACACATAATCTGTACTTATTATCGGCAAAAAAGCTTTTGTTATCAACATAATAAGCGTGTTTTTATAGATTTTAAAATAAATTTTATACGGATGTCAATAAAAAACCGGCATGACGATTAGAGTTTTAACTACTTAATTATCACACCGGTTTTAAACTAAAACAAAAATATTTTCTAAACTGAAAAATTTAGTTTGCTTTTTTCTGTGTAAGTTTCATTATAACATAGAAAACGGCTCCGACTACAAGGCCTCCTAAACCGAAGATTATTTTATCCAAGCTTGAGTTATATAAAAGCCAAAGACTTATTCCTACGGCTAAAAGAGAAACGACATAAACTCCCGGAATTCTAAAAGAGCCTTTCATACCTCGTTTTCTAAATACCAAAATTGCAAGGCAGGTCGGGATGTATTGTGCAAAGCGTGACACAACCGAAATAGCGGCAAGTTTTGAAAAACTGCCTGTTAAGCAAACCAAGGCTGTTAAAACGGTTGTTAAAATGACCGCAATGTAGGGAACATCTTTTTTGTTTCTTTTGGTTACGAATTTAGGTAAGAAGCCGTCATCGGCAAGGGCTACGGCACTTCGAGGAGCCAAGAAAGAAGAAGCAACATTTATTCCGCCTATTGAAACCAAGGTTCCGGTTGTAACAACAGCCTTTGCAACAGGACCTAGAAACTTGGCAGCTGCATCGGCAATGGGAGCCTCACTTACTGTAAGGCTGTCGCCTAAAATACCTATGGCAACAACCTGAATAAGTATATAAAAAACCGAAACACCGCTGATTACCAAAACAATGGCAAGAGGAACATTTTTTTCGGGATTGTCCATATCTTCAGCGGCAACAGCTATAGATTCAAAACCTGTAAAGGCATAAAAGATTAAAAGAGCGGCAGCCCCGAAAGAGGTTGTAGTTAAGGCTCCTACCGACTGCATGGGCTGAAAATTATCGCCTTTAATAAAAAAGATACCTAAAAGAATAAAGAAGATAAGGGGAACTAATTTTCCTATTGTAATAACATTGTTTACAATCTTTGAAATTCTTACTCCGGCAATATTCATTAATCCTAAAAACAAAAGAATAGCTACGGCTATAACGCTTCTCCAAAGAGGTTCTGCTGCAGCAGGAAATACGCTTCCCAAAGCTGTAGGAAACCCGACTGCCATTGCAGCCCAAGCGATAATCATTATTGCCCATTTCATAAAACCTACTTCAAAACCGACAAATTCACCGAAAGCTTCTTTTGCATAAACATAGGGGCCCCCGTTCTTTTTAAACAAGCCGCCTGCTTCAGCAAAACAAAGCGCAATCAAAATAACTAAAACGGCATCGAATAAAATAATTCCGATACTCGATACGCCGACCAATTTGGCGGCCTTTCCCGGAAGCAAAAAGATTCCGGTTCCGACAATAGCATTTACCCCAAGAAGGCAAATACTTAAAAGGCCTAATTTACCTTTATTTTCCATTTTCAACTCCTTAGATTGAAATATTATAGACAGCTTAACTATAGTTGAGATTAATTAACAGTGATTTATAAATTCTTTAAACAAGTCCAATGAGGGTTTATGTACGGCCGCCGTCATTTCGGGATGAAACTGAACGCCCATCATAAAACCGTCTCCCGTATATTCTATGGCTTCAACTATACCGTCAGGGGCATGAGCCGTAACCTTAAAATCTTTTGCAAGCTCTTTTACCGCCATATGATGGAAAGAATTAACCATATCCTCTTTTCCGAAAACTTTTTGCATAATCGAATTTGCTTCGGTTTTGATGGAATGGGTGCGCTCCTGCGGACGGGCTTTTTGTACATGCTGTATTTGAATGTCTCTTTTTATGAGTGAAAGGTCCTGATAGAGTGAGCCGTCGAAAGCAACGTTTAAAATCTGCATTCCTCTGCATATTCCCAAAATAGGCTTTTTCAAAGCCTTAGCAGCTTTAATGAGTTTCAGTTCGTAGATATCCCGTTTGGGAAGAATTTCCCCAAGGCAAGAAAGAGGCTCTTCATTAAAAAAATGGGGTTCAACATCGTAGCCGCCCATAATTATGATGCCTGAAAGATTTTCGATCTGCTGCCGGACAGCTTCTTCGTCATTGATGATAGGAAGCATTAGCGGAACACCGCCCGCAGCAAGCACTGCATTGACGTAGTCTGTATTAGTGTACATTCTTTCATAACCGGCAAACAATCCGGCAGAAGGCTCGTAAAGGCAGCTGCCCGTTATCCCGATAATAGGTTTTTTCATACGGTTCTCTCCTTTTTAGTTAAATTTAAACCGAGCCATAATACACTTTCTTTTTATATTTTGTCAATGGAACGAGAAAAATTTATAGAATACCCCCGCTACTTTAAAAGTTTTTTTATTTTTTTACCGTAACGGTCTTTTAAAGAAGAATAGATATAATTTTCGCCTATCTTTGCGGCAGTTGCAATCTTTATGATGGATTTTTTAAGATATTTTATTTTTACCGACCTGTAGATAAATAAGCTCAAATTGATTACCGCAATTATTACACAAACAACAAGAATCGCACAAAAAATATCATTCAAGCAAGCAATACCACCTAAAACAATTATCACAATAGGAATAATAATCCATACAAAAAAATGAAAAAAGCCTGCTTTTTTTAGCATTTTATTTAATGATTTCATATCTTCTATACCATATTGAAATAACAGATCTATAATCAATTTAATGCCGTAAGCGTCTTCTTTTGTTTCAGCAAAGAAGTCCTTATTTTCTTGTTTATCGGAATCTTTTCTAAAATCTTCTTGCGAGCCCTCCTCATATTTTGTTTTTATTATATAGGGTTCGGCCAGCTGCAGATATTTTTTTAAGCGGCCGACAATTTCTTCACCGGTATAGGCAAAAGAATTCTTATTGCAATAGGCATAAAATTCTCTTATAAATTTATTTACATCTATATTTTTGTTCCTTGCCGGCATCTCGAACATTCTATATAAGAGTTCGCTGTATATCTTTTCATTTACATGTTTAAATCCGCTTAAATCCGGAAAAATTGCTTTTTGATAAAAGCCGTAAAAAGTCTTTTCCGAATTTTTAATTTTCTTCAATATCTGAGTATCAAGTTCAATGATGTATTTTATAGGATCATATTTATCCAATATATCCTGCTTTAAGCCTACATTATTCGCAAGTTCCAATTCATACTCGATATGATTATCAATAGATTGCAGCACTTGAACCAATTTAGAGGTATATGAATTTAAAACATTTTCAGAATAGTTTTTGTTCATACCCGAAAATTTTTCTTTTATCTTGGTAAAGAAATTTCACATAATAAACCCTCTTTCCCGTATCAGCGGATTAAATTACTCTTTTTTAAGAAAATTGAGTATAACACAAAATTATATCTTGTTCAATTAAGTTATTGTTCTAAAAAGCGTACTTTTTTCTTGACAGTATATATTACTTATGGTATACTACATATAATATTATATTGAATATATTATTATTTAGAAAAGAGAGGTATTTATGTTTAAGGGAGCATTGTATTATTTTGCTATGTGTTGGAGGTATGACAAGCGTTTTCCGGTTGTTATTTTATTAAAAGAGATTTTAAATGCCGTAAAAACGGTGATGACGGTAGTGTTGCCCAAATTTATTATAGACGCTTTGTTTACAACACAAAATAAAGAAGAAGCGGTTAAGTTTCTTGTCATATACGCCGGAATCTTATTTTCGATAAGCCTTATAACGGCCGTTTTAAACCGCTCTGCAATTATTTTAAAAAACATATCCTTTCAGCGTTTTCAAGCCGATATAGGAAAAAAATTAATGCAGGTAGATTATGAACGGCTTGAAACTCCCGAATTTTTAAACTTAAAAAAGAAGGCTGACCAATATGCATATTCCGGAGGTTATGGGTTCGCAGCTCTTTTAGATGAAGCAATAGGTTTATTCGGTAAAGTGCTCACCTTCGCAGGCCTTGTTTCCGTTATTGCAATGTTAAGTCCTTGGCTTGTACTTGCAGTCATCATAATTACAGCTCTTAACTCTTTGGTCTTTGCAAAAACAAATAAACATGGAATAAAATACCGCATGGAGCAATCCGTGCAGGAAAGGCGCATCGGCTACTATTCCGAAAAGATGGAAGATTTTCAATACGGAAAAGAAATCCGCACCTATAATTTAGCTCCGTGGTTTTTAGAAAAATATGATAAACAAATTGAAGTTCTCGGAAAATTTTATAACAATGTAGCCAATACCCGTTTTATAAGCGGAGCCTTTAATTCTTTTACCTTTGCCGTTCAATTAATCATAAGTTATTTTTTTGTAATTAGGCAAACATTAGATTCCGCTCTTTCGGTAGGAAATTTTACAATGTATCTTGCAGCCGTAAATTCTTTCGCCTCGATACTATCCGAAATTATAAAAACCGTCGTTCAGCTTTCACAGTTCAATACTTATTTTGCCGCTTTTAAAGAATATATGAATATGCCGTCTATGGAAAACGCAAAAGGAGAGAAACCTATTCTATCCGAAAACTTCGACATCGAATTTCAAAATGTTTCTTTCAAATACGGCACAAGCGAAAAGTTTGCCTTACAAAATGTAAACGTTAAATTTAATTCCAAAGAACGGATTGCAATCATCGGAGAAAACGGTGCAGGTAAATCAACCTTTGTAAAACTTTTAATGCGCCTTTATGAGCCTACCGAAGGCAAAATTTTAATTAACGGTATCGACATAAAAGAAATAGATTATAATCATTATCAAACATGGTTTGCAGCAGTCTTCCAAGACTTTAAACTTTTTTCTTTCAGCATAAAAGAAAATATTACCTTCGGGAACGATAAAACCGAAGCCGACAAAAAGCGTTTGGAAAACATCGTTTCGGCATCGGGCTTAAAAGAAGTTACCGATAAATTGGATAAGGGCTTGGAAACCTTAGTCTACCGCGATTTTGACGATGCAGGCTTTACACCTTCAGGCGGAGAAGGGCAAAAGATTGCAATAGCCAGAGCCGCATACAAAAACGCTCCGATAGTCATTTTAGACGAACCGACCGCTGCCCTCGACCCAAAAGCCGAGAACAAAATCTACGAGCAGTTCGATTCTTTTTTTGCAGATAAGTGCTCCCTGTATATTTCGCACAGAATGGCGGTTACAAAATTTTCGGATAGGACCATCGTATTCGACAATGCTCACATTGTCCAAGACGGAAACCACGAAACTCTTATAAACCAAGAAGGCAAATACAAGGAGCTTTACAGCTTACAGGCTAAGTATTATACGGATGAAGCTTACAACGTATAAACCCCATCCGGTTTTTCTTTTATTTCGGGTTCAAAATGATGGCTGATCATTATTACTGTTAGATCGGGATTTTCTATCAGCCTCTTTTCAATCTCTAGGGCATTTTCTTTATCGAGAGAGGAAGTGCCCTCATCTATTAAAAGAATTATATTAAGTCAAATTTTAAAATATTTAATAAAATATTTTAAAATTCTTATATTTTTAGTTAAAATTATTGTATTTTTTAATTTTAATATAGATATTTTAATAAATTCTCTTGACAAAGTACGAAGTTTTTATTATCATAGAATTAAAGTTTTTATTGGATTACGATAAACAGTTCGGCAGAAATTCAGCCTCTCTGTTTATCTTCGAGTTTTGTGCAAAGCACAAAACTCGTGTTATTGTATGTAGTTTTGCAAAAGCAAAACTACTTGAAAAAACTTTTTTCAGGATTTAATAATCCTTGCAAAAAGTTTTTATAGGAGTATATATGGCAGAGGTTATGGGAAACTGCCCCGTGTGCGGGGAGGCTTTTACCGTTTCAGAGCTGCATTGCACAAAATGCAACAGTTCCTTAAAGGGAGAGTTTGAGCTATGCGAATTTTGCCGCCTTACAAAGGAGCAAAAATATTTTGTAAAGATGTTTTTAAAAAACAGAGGCAGCATACGCGATATGGAAAAAGAATTAGGCATTTCTTACCCGACAGTTCGGAATAAGATAGAAGAAATCAATGCAGCACTGGGCTTATCCGATGGCCGCCTTCCGTCCGTTAATGTTTCTGAAGTTTTAAAAAGAATAAAGGCCGGAGAGTTATCGGTTGATTCCGCAGTTTCATTTTTAACGGGCCAATCCGAAGAAGATAAAATTTAGAAGAACAGTAACAACCGGTTCGGTTTTAACTACAAGGAGATTTTATGGAAAACGAAAAACTTGAAATTTTAAACATGATTAGGGACAAGGCAATCACCCCCGAAGAGGGGCTTAAACTTTTAGATGCTATTCAAAAGGAAAACGTTAAATTTGTTTTTGAAGAGGCTAAACAAAAAAAAGACAGTGAGACTATAGTAATAAGCACAAAGATACCTTCCAAAATTAAAATTCCGGAAAGTGAGTTGACGAAACTTTTAGAAGAAGCCGGTTTGGAAAATCCAATAAATGAAAGCAAACAGAAAAATAATATCGACATAACAATTCAAACACCGGACGGCAAAACAAAATTGTTTAATTTGTAGGAAGGGATTGAGTACACATTATTTTTAGGCCTCTATTTCTAATGACTCTTGACAAATTGAATAAAATTGAATATATTTGAAGAGGAGTAAAATAAATGCAAAAGACAATTACCATGCGAATAGATAATGCCATATACGATATATTTAAAAAGGCAGCCGAAGGACAAAAACGCACTATTTCAAATTATATGGAATATGCAGCATTAAACTATACCATCAATGAATCCGTAATTGATGACGAAGAAATGCAGGAAATACTTGAATTTGAAAAAGACTTAAAAAAAGGCTTATCGGACATATCGGCCGGAAGGTATAAAGTAATTGGATAACTATAAAATTGCAGAAACCTCGACTTTTGAGAAAAAAATAAAATCAAAAAAGTATGAATTTTTATATCAAAAAATCAAAAATTATGTTTACCCGCTATTAAGAAAAAATCCGCATTTTGGGCCTAACATAAAAAAATTAAAAGGCATTTATAAAGACATATACCGCTTTAGATTAGGAAATTTCCGTCTTTTTTATAAAATAGAGGAAGAAAAAGTTATTGTATTTATTATTGATATAGAAGCCAGAAAAGATGCTTATAAATAGAAACCGAATTACTCAATGAGAGCTGCCTACATCTACATCCATCTTTGTATCATATCAAGAACCTGTTTTTTTGCTTCTTCCTTTTCTTCTTCCGTATCCGAAAAAAGAACAGCAGGATTGATATTCAGAGCATGACAAATTTTTAAAAGAGTATCAAGGCTCGGCGTTCTTTTGCCGGTTTCAATATAGTTGATCATATTTTGAGAAATATCTGCCCTCAAAGCCAATTCCAACTGGGATAAACCTGCCTTTTCCCTTTCCTTGCGAAGCCTGCTGATGACAAGACGCTGTTGTTCTCTTAAAAACACACTCATTCATAATATTTTAACTAAATATAGTATTGACACAATAAAATATAGTATGATATAGTTATGAATATAGTTATATCAACCATTCGAGCGGAACATATTAAAAATAAAATATATATTTACGAGATTTGTAAAAATAATTTTCTTTTCATGAACGGAAAGATTTTATTTGACAGCGTCACAGATAAATTTAAATGGTTTTTTGCAAATGAAAACCCTTGTGTTTTATAGCGGTCCTCACTTTTGTGTAATTCTCGTGTTTTGTTTAAAATAAAAAAATAATTTTTAGTTTTTAAAAGGTGTGGAAAACAAAAGTCTGTTTTAGTGTTTCAAGCTAATAAAAAGAATTGTTGAGCAGTAGTGTTAAATTTAAAAATATTTTACAAAATGGCGTTAAGTTTCGTAAAATAAAAATCATTTTTTAAGTATTTGTGTTCAAACTCCCATCACAAAACAACAATTCATCGCCAGGTATAAAAGGATTATTTTGTAACTTTGCACATTCACGAAAAGACTGTAATAGTATACCTGAAGAACCTGTAAACAAATCATTTGAAATTTTATAAAGTTCATCACCAGGAAACCCAGTCAGATTGTCTATTTCAACATAGTGGAAATTCAATAAGTCCAATAAATAATCAATATGCGAATTTAAGTTTTCCATACCAAGAATCATTTTACAATCTTGCAAAAATGAAATTATACCACTACAACCTCTCAAATATCCAGGATATAAAATAAAAGTAGTTTTGGATGCTTCTATCATTTCACAGATTAGATTTAAATACTTTGGCAATTTAGTGATTTTATAAAATCTAATCAAAACACATCCTATCCCTGCAAGGCCATTATGAATATATGGAGAATACACCGGAGGCTCCATCCCTATAGGTCTGCTATTTATAGACAAGAAACCATTTTCATTAACTAATAAACGACTCAAATCACTTTCTAAAGCTGAAACAGCTAATAAAAGTGTTTCTTTATCTTTTGTTTGCAAATATAACAATAATAAAGAATAAGCGATACCTGAACAACCTCTTGTAAAACCAGAATAACAATCGCCTTCTGAATCTTCCCAGACAAGCATATCATCTTTTTTTATAGCAGAAGTAATAATTTTTTTAGCATATTCTTCAGCAAATTTCAAATACAAAATATCATCACTTTCTTTATAAAAAATTAAATTAACAATAAGGTTACCCGAAAGGCCATAAGCAAAATCATAAATATTATGTGGTCTTTCTAAATTTACCCTTTCCAAAACAATTTTGGCTTCTTTCCTAAATCCGAGCTTTAGCAATACATACGCAATACCTGACAATCCAATATATAATCCATTGGAAAATAAAGTAGGTCTCTTATAAAAATCAGCCATAAATTTTGTAACAATAAAATTATACTGCTCTGAATCTTCACATTTCAACAGTTTTTCATAATAATTTATAGAATAAACCATACCAAACATGCCATAGCCAAAGCTGTATTCATTTGTATTTATAGATTGCGGATCTGATGCTAATGGACTTTTACCATCTATAAACAATTGGATATTATTAAGTATTGATTTATATAATAAATCATAATTAATTGTTTTTTTTATTTTATTAGTAAAAACTTTATTTTCAATTTTATTTTTGCATTTTAAATCTTTTAAAACATCTTTTGTATTTTTATATTTAAATTTTATTAATTTATATATTAAATTTAACAGCTCAACAGGCACGTCAGTTTTATCATAACAAATACTTAAAAACTCTAAAATTTTTTCTTCACATAACTCATATAATGGGTTATAAGGAGCTATACAATACATAAGAACTAAAGCAACTTTATACAATTCAATTTCATAAACACTATGATCATTTCTTGAATAATTAAACCCAGGCGTAAACAAACCGACAAAATAATCAGTTTCAGTATTAGAATCTATTTTACATGCAGTTTCTAAATCTATAAATCGTAATTCTCGAGAATCGGCATCAAATATAATATTACCAGGAGAGATATCTCTTAATACTATACCAATAGAATGAATTTTATCAAGATTCTCAAATAAAATGGTCGCTATTTCTAAAACTTCATTATAATAATTAATTAAATTAACCTGCATTTGCTTTTCATTTTTTATTGGATTGAAATATGGTGATTTTGAATGTGGATAAGACCTTAATGTTACTCCTTTAACATATTCTTGTACAAGATAGACATTTCCAAATTCTTCTATTTTTTCAATTGGATTCGGCGTACATTTCTTGTCTTTTAATTCCAAAAGAATTTCGTATTCAGATGATGTCCGTTGAACAGCCGAAATATAACTATTATCCAGTCCGCTGTTTTTTCTAGCTTCTTTTATTATATAAACAAAACCATTTCTCTCTCCCTTATATACTCCTCCTTGTGCAGAAAAATGCAGGCATGATTTTATAAGATATTTTTTTAACAAAACAGAATCTTTATTATTAGAAATAGTGTCATATTTTTTATCACTAACCCAATCAGGTACTTTATAATAGGGCAGTCGCTCATCTATCACTAAATTATTTTCGTTATCAATGATTTTAGTTGCTAGAGTCCCATAATTATCTCGAAAGGTAATAGGATTTATCTCACCATATCGATAAAATAAGATTTTAGAATCTTTATAACATTTATCTGACAATATATATGGACCATCATATTCTTTTAAAATAAAGTTTTTCAATAATATCATCAAAAACTTTTTGTTTAGGATACATGACAATATACTTACCACTACTAGCTCTATTTATATTTTTTGAATTAAGATGCACATAATTATTTAAATTAGAAGCAAATTTAAATGATATTTCATTTTCAAAAGCAAATTTTGATACTTTTTTAAGTACCTCTATATGATTATCTAACGTTGCAGATATATGAATTTTCCAACCTGATATATCTTTCTCTTCGCCAAAGTCAATATATGTCCATGGAAATTTTCCCATAGAAGAATGATGTTTAGTGCATACTATCTCACTAAGAACTGAATAATAATAATCATTTTTATTCAATTTATGATAAGCTTTTATGTCATAATATAATTTATTTTTCCATATATAATTTAAATGATTAATTTCTGCTAAATCTCTCATTTCAAATCCTACTTACCTCTTATTTATACCATTGCTGCTGAGTTTTAAATAACTTGCTATACTCTGTATCTTTAAGCATTAAGTCATCATGCTTGCCGCTTTCAATAATTTCGCCGTTATCCATTAAAAGGATTTTATCGGCTCTAGTTGCAATCCCGATTCTGTGGCTTATAATAATTTTTATACTATGAGTTTTATCATCAAGCATGCTGTTAAGTAAATCCATTTCAAGCAGCGGATCTATTGCCGAAGTAGGCTCATCAAAAATAATGATACTTGCATCTTTGAAAAGACCTCTTTCAATAGCAAGTTTTTGCCATTGTCCCATAGACAAGTCAACTCCGCCAAATTCTCTTGAAAGCATTGCATTTTGTTTATCAGGTAAGGTGTCTGAAAGTTGCTCTACCGCTTGCGAAATTTTATTTACCGATTTAGTTACATCTGCCACATTAATATTTTCTTCCAAGCTCAGGTTATAGCGATTAAAATTTTGAAAAACTGCGGAGCTGTTTTTTTGCAACAGCAAATGAGCTTCTTCAGATGCGTTTTTTGATTCATTTATTATAATCTCACCTGAAGCGGGTTGATACAGCCCCAGCAATATTTTTGAAAGCGTTGACTTTCCGCTGCCGTTTTTTCCTACGATACAAATAGTTTCACCTGCATTTATTTCAAGGTTCAGCGATTTAAGGGCTTTTTTCTTGCTATTAGGATATGAAAAAGAAATATCAGTAAGGCGTATTTTTTTAATTTCCATTTTCTCGGTTTTATTTTTATTAGAAGTTTCTTTAGCCATAACTGCATGAAAAAAATTCATTCCCGTGTAAGAATCTGCAAGACCGGCAATATGATAATTAAACAATTCCTTAAAATGCGAAAACAATAAATTAACACTTGCAATAACCGCAACAATAGTCCCCGCTTTTATTGAACCAGCTTTTGAAAGACAATAAACAACAACAAAAATACTTATGAATCCTAAAAATTGAGATGCATTCGTTATAATCCCAATCCAAGTTAATTTTTTTATTTCCTTCGTTTTATACCTTTTAAATAATTTTGCCGACGAATTAAATTTCTCAATAAAAAAATTAAAAAGTGCCAGATGTCTACTTTCCTTAAAAAAAACTTTATCGGTGATACACGATCCATACTTATTCATTTGCCTTCTGTACATTGCCGACTTATCTTCACTTTCACTTTTATATTTATTTTTAAAAACATAAGTAAACATGGTTGGGATAAAAGCTCCTAAAACAACAATTAAAAGAAGCGGATTTATCGAAGCCATATAAAATGCTACCAGAAGAACATAAACAACATTTTGTGCAATAATAAGTTCAAGATTAATAAGACCGTCAATTGAACTATCTAAACCGTTTTTTGCTTTATCTAAGGAATCAAGAAAATCCGGCTTTTCAAATTCAAGTACATCAAACGAAGCCGCTTTATTAAAAAAATCGATTTTCAGTTTTCCTGTAACAAGCATTCTTTGCTTATCAAGATAATAATTTAAAATTGCATTTGAAAATTCTTGCAACAAAATAATTAAAGAAAAAATGCCAAAAACATACAAAACGGTATTTTTTACTGCTGATGAATTTAACAGGGTTAAACTTTCTGTAAGTTTTCCAATAAAAAATATATATCCAAAAGCTAATAAGGCATCAAAAACACACAAAGTAACGCAAAATAAAAACAAAGCTTTTTTAGCTTTAATCATTCTTGCAATTTCATAAAATAAAATTTTTATAAAAGATTTTTTCATACATACCATCCTTTTTGCGCTTCGTACATTTCTTTATATAAACCATCTACTCTTTCAAGTTCATCATGACGGCCCTTTTGAACAACAGCACCATTAGATAATACTAATATTTCATCTGCAAGTTTTGCAGCTCCAAGTCTATGTGTAATGAGTATAGAAGATTTTCCGGAAATAAATTTTAAAAAGTTATTATAGACTTTTGACTCTGCATCAGGGTCAAGAGAAGCGGTCGGCTCATCTAAAATATAATAGCTGCCCGTTGAAAATAAACTTCGTAATAAAGCAATTTTTTGCCACTCACCAATAGACATGTTTATATTATTTTTACTAAGATAGCCTAAATCCGTGTCCAAGCCCTTTTCAAACTTTGCAATATCAAAGGAAAGCTCTTTCATTTGATTCAAAATTTCTTTATCAAAAAACGAATCTTCAGATGAAGAGCTATTCATTGAAGTGTTATCAAAAATAATATTCTCTCGTAAAGTTATTTCATATTTTGCAAAATCTTGAAACGCAACCGAAAACAGCTTATTAAAATCTTGTATGTCTTTTATATTTACACCGTTAATTAGAATTTCACCGGAATAATTTTTATAAAGACCTAAAAGTAATTTCGTTATTGTTGTCTTTCCCGCTCCATTTTCTCCCACCAATGCGTAAGACTTCCCACCTTCAAGTTTAAAGTTTAAGTTTTTAAGAATCTCTTTTTCCGTTTCAGGATACGTAAAAGAAACATTCTTAAATTCTATATCAATATTTTCAGGGAAATCGGTGTATATTTTCTTTTCACTATTTTTCAATTCAAAATCGGTTTCTTGAATTTCTTCAGATAAATTTTCAAAATTAGAAATTGTTTTAAGAAAAACATTTGTCTTGGCTATTTCATGAATTGATTGCGTTAAGTTCCATGAAATAGCAGAACTCATTATTAAAAGTTCATTTGAAACTGCGGAAAAAGAACCTATCGATAATGTTCCCTTGATAACATTGAGCAGCATAAAAAACATCATACCTAAAAATGAAACGGTAATGAGTCCTGAAGTAAGTTTGATTCCTGCATAACTTTTCCTTTTTACTGACAAGAAAACATCCGTCGCCTCATTGTATGATGTAATCCATCTTTGTTCAAAATACCGTATATAATTAAAAAGCGTTCTTTCTTCAGCATATTCCTTATCGGTAAGAATTTTTTCATAGTCATCCATACGGCGGCTTATTTTTTGAAATTGAGCAAAAGCCTCATAATCATCTTTTCCTGTTTTTAACGATACCATTACAACCGGTATAAGTAATATGAACATAACTAAAGCCATCATCGGGGAAAACATCATAAGATAAACGGCTACTGAAAATATTTTTAAAAGCAATTCTAAGAAAACAAGATAAAAACTGAAACCGAAAACAAGTATACTAGGTACACCGGCTTTTACCTCTTTTATTAAATCGTTCGTAGCAGGATTTTCGATATGTTCATACTTTAATCGTGAAATCTTTTCTATATTTACAGAACGAAGTTTAATTTGCAAATTCAGCGACAACCGGGAAATAAAATTATTTAAAAAATTTTGACTGAAATAACTAAGCAACGCAACAACAATAAACACAGGAATGATAGATATCAGATTAGTATTTTTTCCGGCAATGCCATCAATAAATTTTGAATATACACTTATATATGCAAAAGGAATAAGACCTAAAGCGATTCTCAGTAATATTATCGTTATCGGCAAAATTTTACCTGCACCGGATACATAGCCGTACAGTTTTTTGAAATGAGAAAAATAAGATACATGTTTCATACCATTTATTTAGATAAACACCTCATTATTAAAAAAACACTTATTTTTAATAAAATAAGACTAATCAATTCATCTGAAAATTGAACACTATTATAAAAATTTTTCGTTTCTCTTTTCAGAAATCAAAGAAATAGCTATACAAAATATTAAAGGGAGCCTCTAAAAACATCAGTTTTTAGAGGGTTTCCTTAAATTTAATTTGCGATGTTTTTCATAAGTCATTGATACATAAGGACTTATGAAAAACTCGTCAGGCATCTCTAAAAATCCAACAAGATTTTTAGAGATGCCCTAAATTCTGTATAGCTATAAAGCCATGCATCACTTGTCGCCGTCAGGATCCAGACCACTGTTGCAACTATGATGGCCGCATGAGCCCCAACTGATAGCAAAAACAACTGAATCATCATTTTTTGCATCCAGCTTTTGTAATTCCAATAGCTTATCCATAAAAGAGCTTCCTTAAATATAAATGTCTTTGAATTATACTATAATTTCTAAATGAATGTCAAATCTTTTTTGCATTTATATATTTTCAACTTTTGAACAGATAATTGATAATAAGTCTAATACAAAAATATTTGTCCGACATGTATTTTTAAATATTTAATACATTCCGAATTGATGAGCTGCTTTTAAAAAATCCCTTCGCGCTCTTTGCGCCCCTTGCGGTTAAATACCTAACCTTCACTCTCCTGCAGCCTAAGTCTTTCAATTGATTTTTTCCCGCCTTTATGATAAACTCTCAATCGATTAAAGGATTGAATAATTAATGAAAGAAAAAAAAGAAATTTTTATGCTTTTACATCAAGATGCGGCATCTCCTGCAAGGACGGGAGTTTTGGATCTGCCTCACGGGAAGGTGCTTACTCCGGCTTTTATGCCTGTGGGAACGGCGGCTACAGTAAAGGCGATGACAAAGGACGACTTAGACGAAATCGGCTTTGAAATTATTTTAGCCAATACATACCATCTTTTTTTGCGCCCGGGAATCGAAGTAATAAAGGCGGCCGGAGGCTTACACGGTTTTTCAGGCTGGAAAAAAAACTTTTTAACCGACTCCGGCGGTTTTCAAGTTTTTTCGCTCTCTCAGCTGCGAAAAATTACCGAAGAGGGCGTAAAATTCCAAAGCCACATAGACGGAAGCCGTCAATTTTTAAGTCCCGAAATTGCGGTAGAATTGCAGACAGGCTTTAACAGCGACATCCAGATGCAGCTGGACATCTGCTCCTCTTTCGGGATAAGCAAAACCCAAACCCTTGCCGACCTAAAAATAACCATGAACTGGCTCGACAGGGCCTTTGCCGCCTGGCACAATACTCCCGATGAATATGACGGAGCCCTCTTTCCTATAGTACAAGGCGGTTTTTTTGAAGACTTGAGGCTTCAAAGCCTCGAAGCCATTTTAAAACATGAGCCGCGGGGCATTGCCATAGGCGGCCTTTCGATAGGAGAACCCAAAGACCTCTACCAAGAATATTTGAGCTTTACCGCAAAGCACATCCCTAAAAATAAGCCCCTCTATGTAATGGGAATCGGAACGCCGGATTACATCCTTGAGGCGGTAAAAAACGGAGTCGATATTTTTGACTGCGTACTGCCTTCACGCAATGCCCGGAACGGAAACCTCTTTACCCATGAAGGAGCCATTTCAATTAAGCGAAAAGAATACGAGTTTGACTTTAACCCGATCGATTCTCAATGCAAGTGCAAGGTTTGCCGACAATATACAAGGGCCTATTTGCGGCATTTATTTAGAACAAAAGAAATTTTATACTCAATGCTTGCAACTTATCACAACTTAGCTTTTTTATATAGTATGATACAGGACATAAGAGAGGCCATTCAAAACAATTCTTTTAACGATTACTATAAAAACTTTTTAAAGAAATACGAAAACCGTTAGTGTTTTGTAAGGCTTAAACCCGGTAATATTTTGCAAGGCTAAAACAGGACCCGTATCACGGAGGATAATTTATGAAAAATATAAAAAAAGAATTAAACTTTTTTTTAAAACTCAGCGTACTCAGTTTTTTACTTGTTTTAAACTTAACGCTTCAGCTTGCCGCCCAAGAAGCATCTCAGCCTCCTTCAGAAAATAAAGCAGCTGAAACTGACGAAAAAAAGAAAAAAGAAGTTTCGGAATTTGAAGAAAAAAGAGATACGATTCTATACGGTATCGGTGACGATATCTTAGAACTTATAAAGAGGCTGAAAGCCGATGAAGATGACCGCTTCGATGCCGACTTGCAAAAAATATTTGCCGAGACCAAGATTCCTGCCATCAGGGATGCCTTATTTGCTTACTTTGCCGAAAAAAAGAATGATTGCTTAAAGGCCGATGCTCTCATGGTTTTAGAAAATAAAGACGATAACCCCCAAGAAACCGTCCGCTCAGCAATTTCCTATATCAGAGAACTTGCGATATATGAAGGAATAGATTCCTTGCGTAAAATCTTAAAAGATGAAGAAAGCGAGTACAGAGATCTTTGTATTTCTGCAATCGGAAAGATAGGCAAACCGGAAGACGCAGTTTTTCTTACGGAGCTTTTTGACTCCGAGGCCTCCGATGACGAAAAAAAATCTTTAATAATAAAACAAAATATAATGTTTGCATTGGAAGAACTTCACACACCAGAAATCCGGGATTTTTTAATCCGGGTCGCTGAAGACACCGATGAAAATGCCATTATAAGAGGTACAGCCGTTTCTGCCCTAGGAAAGATAGGCGATGAAAGAGCTATTCCTATTTTATCCGAAATTTTTGAAGATAAGGATCCGATTTTAAGAACTGCTGCGATAAAGGGTATTGCAGGCTTTAAGGATGCTAAGGCTAAAAACATCATGATTCAAGCCTTTAAAGATTCTTACTATAAGGTAAGGCTTCAAGCAATTCAATCTGCAAAGGAAGAAAAAGCGGAGGATGCCGTTCCGTTTATCTTATATCGTGCAAAAAAAGATCCTGAAAATACAGTCCGCTTAGCCGCTATAGAAGCCCTCTCTCATTTTAACAATGCGGAAGCAAACGAGTGGCTTGTCGATTCTTTTAACGAAGAAAAGACAGGCTTATCTCTCCGCTTAAAAATTGCCGAAAGCCTTTTAAAAAATAACTTTGATATAATTTACGAGGATGTAAAGACGGCTGCACTAAAAGCTATTTCTGAAAAACGAAAAAATAAATTTTCCGCAGAGCTGGGAAAGGTTATTTCAACAGTTGAAAATAAGGGAACAGCTCCGATAGCCGAAGCCTATCTAAATCATAAGGATCCGATTTTTAAGAGTATAGGGCTCGACATGTTTAAAAGGAATAGATACGCAGAGCTTATACCCCTTGTTTCCTTGATTGCCGAAGATGAAAAAAACGGTGCTTTAAGCCGAAGGGCTAAGGACCTATTGCAGTTGAGCCCTACTGAAAGCAAAACCGGAGAGACCGCTTCTCAATCTCAAGCCGGTAATACAAATTCCCCTCAAGATAATCAAACAGGCAAGTAAAAATGGCAAACCGCTCTTGGGTCTCTGAAGCCCTTGTTCTTTCATTAAAGACATTCGGAGAAGGGCATAGAAATGCCCTCCTCCTCTTACCCGATACGGAACACTCCTGCAAGCTGATAGATGCGGCCGTCTTCGGAGGGCCTAAAAGCAAACTGCGAAGCATGGTAATTCCCTACCACACCGGAGAAGTTTGGATTTATTCAAACCCAATAAAAAATTCAAACAAGATAAGCGACTTTAAGGTAAGCGACTACCGCATAGGCCTCAGCGATAACCTGACCCGCATTTGGTGTGCAGCCTTTGCAGCCGAATTAGCCGTCAAGCTTAAAGGAAACATCGACTGGCAAATCATAAATTCCTTTTTGACGGGGCTTGCAGTTTCTTCCGAAAACGAATGCCGAAAAGCCTTGCTCCGTTTTTTGTGGAGGGTCATTTCTTTATCGGGTCTTGCCCCGGATATGGAACATTGCTGCCGCTGCGGAGTAAGGACTTCGGGTGCAGAATCGAAAACCGATGCTCTCACCACAAATGCGGAAGATTTTTCTTACAGCGTAAAAAACTTCTTTTTCGTTCCGCATGAAGATTCTTGCGTTTGCGAGGTCTGCCTCGATAAACACGAGCCGGCATTTCCCCTTTCAGGCGAAAGCCTTTTATACCTCTTCGCAGTTCAAAATCTTATCCCAAAAATATCGAGAGGATTAAACCTCTCGGAACAAGCCTACGCCGAACTAAAAGATTTTTTATTCTATCTTATAAAGCTCGCAGCAGGTTCAAATTTTAAAACCCTTGAATCCTGTAATTTTCTGTTGTAATCAGAGCTGATTTTAAAACTCATTTTGCAAACGCAAATGAAACGCAAAAAAACACGTTGCGTTTGCGTTTGTTATAAAGAAGGCAGCGGTAGAGGCACAAAATATTATTTATAATTTCTTTTTAAAAAATTACTATTTCTTTCATCTATCTCGTACAATAATATTGAGAGGTGAAAATGGAAAATCAAAATTTAAAAGCAATGGAAGAGCTTTACCGCTGGGACGATACGCCTGACGATCTTTATTGCCCCTTTGTATGCGAGACCGACAATCCCGAATACAGTTTGGAAAAAACCGAGGATGCCGTTGCGGTTTGTGCAAAAAACGTTTTCGGGATTCCGTCGCTATATCCTTGGCAGAGGCTTGCAATAGCCAATATCTTGGATGCGGTTCATGCAGCCGAAGCCCGCATTGAAGCGGAACAAATTGAGATTGAAAAGAAAAACGGGGAAGTTTCGGATTCGGACAAGGATGCAAAAACAAGATTGCTCCAAAAGATTACCGCAAATACCGAAGAAGAAAAACTTACTGAGCTCTATGATGAGGACGGAATTATGAGAGGAAGGCAAATTATTCTCCTACCGACAGGAGCAGGAAAGTCTTTGTGCTTTCAAGTTCCGGCCCTCTTGTTGGACGGGCCTACCGTAATCATCTATCCTCTTTTAGCCCTTATGAGCGACCAGTTTAGGCGCATGGCGGAGGGAGGACTTGAGCCTGTTATCTTTAAGGGCGGTCAAACTAAAGAAGAAAGAGAAGCACAGCTTGCCCGCATGGAAGGAAGCGACGGAAAGCCTCCTGCAAAGCTCATAATTGCAAACCCCGAGGTTCTTTCAGCCGGGAATCTAATCGACAGGATTGCAGCCTGCAATGTGGTTCACTTGGCGATAGACGAGGCCCACTGCGTTACCGAATGGGGAGACAGTTTTAGGCCGGCCTATCTTGAACTTACAAACATAATCAAAAAGCTTCACCCCTACGCCGTTTCAGCCTTTACCGCAACGGCGAGCCCGCCTGTCTTACAGCGCATTGCCGAGATTCTTTTTGAAGGAAGGGCTCATTTGGTTCGAGGCGAATCGGACAGAACAAATATAATTTATTTTGTAAGGCATTGCAGGGTAAAAAATCCTGCCCTTCTTGAGGAAGTAAAAAAAAGAAAAAGGCCCATGGTTATTTTTTGCTCAAGCCGGAAAGGAACCGAGCAGACGGCTTCTTTTTTGCGTCTGCACTTAAACGACGAAAATATAAGGTTTTATCATGCAGGCCTCGAAAGAGAAGAAAAAGCCGAAACCGAAAAATGGTTCCATGCACATAAAAGCGGCATACTAATATGTACTTGTGCTTGGGGGATGGGAGTCGACAAGAAGGATGTTAAAACCGTAATCCACATGGATCCTTCTCCTACTGCGGAAGCCTATATTCAAGAAGCCGGAAGAGGCGGGCGTGACGGGAGCATAGCCGAGGCTGTTCTTTTATGGTCTCCTGCCGATAAAAAGCGGATAGAGCTCTTGCCCGAAAAACAGCGCCTTAGGGCCGGGGTTCTTAAAGACTTTGCCGAAAGCGGAAAATGCCGAAGATCAGTTCTATTAAAGGCCCTCGGCGAAACAAGGGCAGAGGCGACAAACCCCGATGAAGAGGTAATCGCCTGTTCGGGCTGCGATATTTGCAATAAGACAGCAGTTCAATATCCCGAAGACGAAAGGCTTTTTGTAAGGTTCATAAAAGCAAACAAAAGAATTTTTACTCAAAATGAAGCGATCGATTTTTTTTCTTCAAAGAAGGAATTTTGGGAAGCAGGGGATGTAAAGCGTTTAAGCGAAGAGCTTATTAAAGAGGGGCTTATCAAAAAATTGAAAAGCCCCCTTTGGCACGATAAGCTTACCGTTTGATTCAAGCTTAACTTAAGTCGGCTTTAAAAGCCGAGTTTAAAAACTTTCTTCCAAGCGGGCAAAGTAAGCTTTGGGATAAGCACAGGCAGGGCATTTTTCGGGAGCACTTTTGCTGACTACGATAAAGCCGCAGTTTAAGCACTTCCATGTTGTCGGACTTTCTTGTACCCACATGGAATTCTCCTCGATCCTTTTGATAAAGGCCTCATACCTTTCTGCATGGTACTTTTCGGCAACAGCGATGCTGTCCATAACGGCAGCGATTAGGGGGAAGCCTTCTTCCCTTGCCGTCTTAGCAAACTCAGGATACATGTGCTGCCATTCGTGGTTTTCACCGGCCGCTGCCTGCTTTAAGTTTTCCAAGGTTGTGCCGACCACGCCCGCAGGGGCCGTTGCAGAAACGGTAACATCTCCGCCTTCTAAAAAATTAAAGAGGCGCTTTGCATGTTCCCTTTCCTGCTCCGCAGTTTCGATAAAGATTCTTGCAATTTGCACAAAACCTTCTTTTTCGGCTGCACTTGCCCAAAATGTGTACTTGTTACGAGCCTGAGACTCGCCGATAAAGGCCGAAAGAATATTTTGTTCGGTCTTTGTTCCTTTTAATGATTGCATACTCTTCTCCTTTAGGCTCCATGTTTTTAAAAAGAGGCACAGAGCAAAAACTCATTTTTTTAAAACAAGAAGCCCTTTGTTTAGTATAAACCTATTTTTAAAATAATAAAAGGGGGCGAGGAAAATAAAAAAATTTAATAATTTAAGACTTCAATTATGTAATCAAGTCTGGCTTTTAGACTGTTTAATTGCGAAAGCCGATAATCAAGATTTTGAATTTTAAAATCAATCTCGGTTATATATCCTTGTTTTAGTAAAACTTCCGAAGAGGTCAAGCGATTTTGTATATCTTGTTTGTTTTTTTCTGCTAAAATGCATATTTTATTTAAGATGTTTAAATTTATTTCATGAACTTCTTTTTTATTTTGATGATTGATATTAAGAGCTTCTATTTCTAACTTATTTAAATTAAGTAATTCTTTGGCTGTCTTATCTATATCATAGGCTTCATCAAGGGGAGACAGCGGAATATTTATTCCAATGGCAAAATTAAAAAGCCAGTTTTTATCTGCCTTCCAGTAATTTTGAATAGTATCATTAAATTTAACGCCTCCCTTTGATTTGGAAGCAGGATCAACCGTAAATGAAAATATAAATGACGGCAGCCTATTAAGCTGTTCTTTCAATGTATAATATTGATTTATTTTTAACTGTTTTTGTTTAAGCTCTAATTCTATTTCTTCATTTATATACTCATAAGAAATGTAGTTTTCAAGTTTTTTTATCCAAGGTTCAATTTTCTCCGGTATCGTATCATCGCTCACTCCCGTTAAATTTAAACTATGAAGCATTTGAAGGTATCTTCTTTTTGAATTTAAAAGATTTAATTGATTATTATATCTTCTTGTATTCTTTTCTGAAAGTTCAAGTGTAGAAAGTTTTCCTTGCTTCCATAAAGCTTCATCATTTAAACCTAGTTGTAAATCTATTTGCAGTTTTTCTTCTTCAATTTCAAGAGTCTTTTTTTGTAGCCAATAAGAAACAGCAATATATACGGCCTCTGCTATTATTTTTTGTTTTATCCGTTTTAATTCCAAATCGGCAAAATTAATACTATCTTTGCCTAAATAAATCTCATATTCGGAATAAGGTTTTAAAATACCGGGAGCAAAAAAGTAAAGCGGCATTAAAAATTGACTCTTAGCAGAAGAGCTGTATTCATTTTTTGCCCCTTGTATTTTAGCTAAGGCAAAAGTATTATTGATATTAAAATTTAACCCCATTCCCATCGGCAAGGTTTGTTTTAAATTAAGACCTGTTGTAAAAGCATGTATTTGATCACGGCTTTTAACTTCCATATTTCCAATATAGTTTAAATCTAATGATAGTTTAGGAATCCATCTATATTGTGTTTTTTGTGCTGCTATTTTTTTTATATTATATTTACTAAGAGCCTTTTGATATTCATTACTGTTTGTTAAAACTATGTCAATAAAGTCTTCATATTCAATTGCATATAATGAAGATACCATACAACATATAAATATAAAAAAAATTTTTTTTACCATACAAGATCCATTGTTTTTAAAAAATGCCATAAAATACTTTGTTCTTTTAAAATAATACGTGCATCAATTTCTAAACCGGGTTTTACACGATATTCTTTTTTTTCTTTATCAACTAATATATTTTTATCGAGATTACCTGTAACGGCAAAATAAACCGAACCGTCACGATCTATAAATGAATCGGGCTCTATATTGATAACCTCGCCTGTAAGCCCGCCGAATTCATGATAGGGGAATGCAGTAAACCGGTATTTTATTTTCATGTTTTCGGTTATTTTACCTGCATCTTTTGCAGGTACACGAATTTCAATTTTATAATTATCCGTTGCATCAGGAACAATGTTAAGAATCGACTGTCCGGCATTAATATAATCTCCTTTATTTAAAGAAGATATTTCTTGCACATAACCCGATATGGGCGATATAATGCAAGTATTTTTTAAAGAAAGATCAGCATCTTTTAGTTGACTATATACTCTTTCCTTTTCTATTAAAAGTGCATCCAATTCCGAAAGAAGAGAATTGATAAATTTATTTTTGTAGGTAGTCAAATCCAATTCAGCTATATCCGATTGATACTTTAATTCTCTTAAGCGTGCAGGTTGAACTGCTGTTGCGGGCAGTTCAAGTGCTTCAAGCCATAATTTTTTTACCATGTTATAACGCTTTGTTAAAATCTCTTTTTCATTTTTGTAAACCATAAAGCGTGCATAGGTTAAACTATCTTTTTTAGAAATTAAATTCTTACCGGCATTATAACTTTTAATTAAATTTTTAACTCCTTCAATTTTTTTATTCACTTCATCATAGTAGGTTTGGAGAGCTTCTTTTCTTGCCGAATAAATACCTGCATCAATTTTTAAAAGCTGCGAGCCTTTTTCTATCTTTTGTCCCGGCACATAATTTATTTGTACAATCTCACCTGCAACTATATTTTTTACCAATGATATATTTTGTACGGGCCGTACCTGACCTTTTGCATATACTACTTCTTCCATTTTTCCGAATGTGCAATATAAAAAAGCAAACAACATTAGACTGCCGATTATATAAATAAAAACAGTTAAAACGGCCGGCGGTTTTTGTAAAAATATTTCATGTTTATAACGTAAATCTTTAAGATGTATAAGACGTATTGGTTTCATAGTCAAAAATAAAAGTTAGATATCCGTATTTTGAGCATTCCAAAGATCGGTATATATTCCGTTTTTTAAAATAAGCTCTTTGTGTGTTCCTTCTTCTTTTATTTTACCTCCATCAAATACAAAAATTTTATCGCAATTTATAATTGTCGAAAGTCTGTGAGCAACAATAATTGTTGTTTTATTTTCAATTATTTCTTCGATTGTACTCATTATAGCTTTTTCGGTAATAGCATCTAAACTTGCAGTTGCCTCATCAAGTATCAATATTTTAGGTTCTCTAAGTAAAATGCGGGCCAAGGCTATACGCTGCCGTTCTCCGCCTGAAAGAGTTGCGCCCCGCTCTCCTATAATTGTTTCGTAACGATCGGGCAGCTTGTTTATAAAAGCATCGGAGCGGGAAGCTTTTGCGGCATAGTATAAAGCTTTTTCAGGTAAAAATCCGTTTCCCCATAAAATATTTTCTCGAATAGAACCTGAAAATAACAGAACTTCTTGCGGCACATAACCTATAAGTTTACGGTATGATTCGGTTTCCAAGTCTTTTATATTTAAACCGTCAATAAGAATTTCCCCGCTTTGAAAATTATAAAATTTCATAAGCAGTTTTACAAGCGTTGTTTTGCCTGAACCGGAGGCTCCTACAAAAGCAATTTTCATTCCGGGCTTGATATTTAAATTAATATTTTCTAGTGTGTTGCCATGTAAACCGTATGCAAAACATAAGTTTTTAATTTCGATAGAACCTTCTATATTTTCTATTTTAGTTTTTCCCGAGTAGGTTGTTTTTTCGATAGGCATATCAAGTATTTCGGAAAGACGGTTGGCTGCAACAAAGGCTTCCTGTAATGTAGGCTGTAAGGTTAATAAACGCCCTAATGGGCCTAAAAAATATCCCGACAAAATAGAAAAAGCTATCAATTGTCCGAGGCTCATTGTTCCGTTTAATATTTTAAAACTGCCTACCCAATAAACACCTAAAGTTCCAAGCTGAGAAAGAGCCATTTGCACGGCATTTTCTATATTTGCAAGAGTACCTATTTCAATTCCCTTATTTACGGAGTCTACCATTTTTACTTCTGTCCGCTCAAATGCAAGGTCTTCACTTGAAAGAGCTTTCACCGTTCCTATTCCGTTTATGGACTCTACCATACCCGAATATTTTTCGGCATCTATTACGGCTTTTTCTTTTATCATTCGCCTATAGGGACTTACAAAAAAACATATTACAACGGCAGAAATAATAACCGGAATAATGGCAATCAGCATGAGTATACCGCCTGAGGCACATAAAAAAGCTCCGCCTACAGCAAGCATTAGGGAGTCCAAAATAATATTCATTCCTGTAGAAGATAGAACCTGTCTTATAGTATTTACATCATGAATACGGGAAAGCACCTCTCCTGTTTTGCGTGTAGTAAAAAAATCCATCGGAAGATGAAGAACATGATCAAAGTACTCAAAACTTAAGGCCGCTTCCATCTTACTGCTCATATGAAGCATAAGTTGATTACGCGAAATATTTAACAGCGTTTGAAAAATAATTACAACAAGGTATCCTAAAGAAACCAAGTTAAGCGTTATTTTTGTACCTGAATATAAAACTTCATCAACCAAAAACCGAAAATAAAAAGCAACGATTATACCTAAAAAACTTAAGAGTATACTTGCCGTAAGAACTTCGCCTACTATTTTTTTATGGGGCTTTAAAAGATAAAAAAAACGGGTTAAAATACTGCCTGAATCTTTATTTAATTTAAATTTTTCTTGAGGAGTTAAAACAAAAAAGACACCGGTCCACTCTTTTTTAAATTCACTTATAGGTATTTTCAAAAGCCCTGAAGCAGGGTCTCCTATAATTACGTTATCTTTTTTAATTTTAAAAATTACAACATAATGCTCTGAATCATTTCTTTTTAAATGAGCAATTACAGGGAACACAATGTCCTCGGAAAATTCTTTTTCGGGACTTAAAGCTCCCTGACATGAAAACCCTAATTCTTCTGCACCGCGGACAATTCCGTATCCTGATGTACCGCCTTTATCGGTACCTGCTATTTTGCGTATATAAGAAATAGGGATTCTTTTCCCGTAATATTTGCAAACGGAAGCAAGGCAAGCAGGCCCGCAGTCTTGACTGTCATGCTGCAAGACCACGGTTAAATTGGATTTTTTAATAAACACAGCTCCCTACACCCCAAACGGCTCTTTTCTTATTGCAACATCGTTTACAGGAAGCCCTGCAACATTTAAACTACTTACAGGCTGTAAGGCGGACAATTCGTTACTTATAATTGTAGAATTAAATGCACTCGATTCTTGTGCACTAAAAGGTTTTGTGCCGTACAAAGTATCCAAATAATATTCATTGCCTGTATCCATGCTTGAAGGCGTATAAATTACTCCGCTGCCGCCTCCGGGTGATTTTGGCGGTTTAGGTTTACTTCCTCCTCCGCCTCCGGGCGGGCTTGGCGGTTTAGGTTTGCTGATGCCGCTATCTCCCCCGCCTTTTTTGGGAGGCGGGTTATTTTTAGGAGGAGAGGGATTTTCATCGTTACCGGATTTGGGAGGAGTCTTGTTTCCTCCGCCGGTATTTTTATCATTCTCCTTCTTTGTGGTATCCGGTTTATTTATCCATGGTTCAGGGTCTTTATCTTTTTTAGAAGAAGAATCGGAATTATTACTACCGGTATTAGTAGTAGGAGCTGGTTGAGTAGACCTGTTTCCGTCGTCATCTTTTTTATCATTCTTCTTAGTGGAATCTGTATTACTTGCCCATGGCTCAGGATCTGTATTTTTTTCAGAAGAAGAATCGGAATTATTACTACCGGTATTAGTAGTAGTAGTTTGATTAGTTTGCCCGGTTTCAGTATTTGTCGGCCCTGCTAAATCAGGCTTTTGCGGGTCGGAAATTACTAATAATTCCTGTTCTTTTTTTCCGATTATATACTTTGTTAAATTACTTTCAACAATGCTTATATTAGCTTCTGCTTTTTCTAATGCTTCCCTTTTTTTACTTACATAGTCTGCATACTTTGCTTTATCATCATTTGAATATGCAGGATTCTTTTGCATTTCTTCATTTTCTTTTGCTATTTTTTCAAATTCATGTTTCAACTTATCTCTATAAGCTTTTGCATCATTTAACTTATCTATTTTTTTTGCAAACTCAACCGATCCGGCTCTCTCCATTTGACCTGCAAGCGTTTTAAAATCTTCTTTTTCTTTTCTTTCTGATCTAAGTAAATCTTCTAAATCATCCAACTCTTTTTTTGCTTTATTTAATTCTTCTTGCAAATTCGTCAAAATCTTTTTTTTGAAAAAAGACGGAAAAAGGATATCTTCTGTTTTTGTTATACTATCTTCAATTTCAGATAATTTATTTTTACTTTTAGTTATATTATCCTCAATAGCTTTTATTTCTTTATTAACACCGTCAAGTGTTTCTGTTAGATTTTCTTTACCGCCAAGATTTATCCATTTTTCTCTTAAAATATTCATAGTTTTATTTTGATGGTCTCTTGTACGAATATATAATTCATAATTATCTTTATGATCTTCATAAAAATTATAATGACCGTCTCCTTTAAGACCGCATTGATAATCGGTAATAAGTCTATTATAAGCTTTTGGATTAGTACGCCCTGAAAAATCAACACCTTCATGGGTGTACCAACTATTTATAAGACTAAAATCATAAGGTTCATTAAAACCGCCTGAGATTCGTGTATTTGTGGGCCATACGCCTTTATCCCTTATGTATCCTAAAGGATCGACCTGTCTACCCTTATCCATTGTAAGATCTGAAGCTGCATATTCCATAGGATCATCTCTATTACTATCTTTATATACCGAAACATGCAAATGTTTGCTTTTTGTGCCGGAGCTGCCCATTATGCCTATTTCGTCTTCCTTATTCACCATCTGTCCTTTCTTTACATTTATTTTATCCAAGTGAGCATATCTTACAAGTACTCCGTTTTTTTGATCTTTTACAAGAATATAATTTCCATAGCCGTCTTTATTGCTATCTTTAGCATAACCTACCTCAACAACAATTCCTCCTTTTATCGAATAAACTCCATCAAGATTTTTGCGTACAATCTTTCGGCCCTGATCATCAAGCATTTCTCCGCCAAAAATATTTTTAAGTTCAGACATACTAAGCTTTCTGTATAAGCCCTTCTTTTTCATACTTTCCCTCCATAATTAATAATAATAATATACACTTTCATCTGACATTTCAAACATAAAACCGCTTCCACTTAGTAACCGAAAATTATATTTATATCTACCCATTTTAGTACCATACCATGTAGGAGATCCAAAACCTTCAAAAACTTTATATTTTCTTTGAAAACAATGCATTAATATATATGTATCTTCATCAGTAGGATAAACCCTTAAATATATAACTTTGCCATTATAGTTCCAGACAGTAATCTTTTCATCCGTACTTTCAACACCGTCTAGTCTATACTTGAACTCGGCATCCAAAACTTCATCAAACAGATATGACTTTGGTTCAAAAAATACCTTTTTATAAATGATACCATGGCTGTCAAGTTTTGTTTTTACCGTTTCCATATCATCTTTTATGTGGAGTCCATAAAAATATAAATCTCCAAGTTCCAATATATCATCGGATTTTCGATCGGCTTCTTCAAAATAAGTTTTATACCCGTCTCTGGTCATTATAATGGTTGTCGCCTCTGTCGGATAGTATACCTCGCTTCGATAAATAACATTATTTTCCTTTGTGTATGAATCATAATCCGGCGTTTCATAATATGTATAGCCTTTCCCGCTTGACTTTTTTAAATCGAGTGCATCAAAGGCAACTCTTTTTGAATCGGGAAGATAAAATTTATAAAATCCCAGATCGTAAGCAAAAAACTTGATAAATCTTATTATTTTGTCATCTTTAAAGATTATATAAAAATCATTACTTGAGTCTTTCCCTAAGGTTTTATAATCAGGAATGTAAGCCTTACAGCCCATCTCTTGTAAGCTTTTAGGCATCATTGCTGTAGGATATAAACCGTTAACTCCGAACTCTTTTAATTTGGCTAATGCCTGTTCATAGGTGTCATTTATATTTAAGTTATAAAATAATAAACTTCCCTTTGCCATATAGTGCTTTTCATCGGAAAGATATCTAAGCCCCTCTTTTTCGGCCTCTTTATTAGAATCTTCGGCTACAACCTCTTTTTCTTTTTCCGTTTTTTCTTCTTTTGCCTGAGTTTCTTTAGACTGAGACTCTGTTTTTGTAGATGTTTCAACTTTTGCTTCAACAGGCTTCTGTTCTTTAGCCTCTTTAGAACACGAGAATAAAAGAACCGCTAATATTAAGATAAAAATAAGTTTTAATTTGTCTTTTTTCACTATAACCTCCATACCTTAAGATTTTAACATCTATATATAGAAATTGTCAAGTGTTTTAGATTTAAATTCCCTACACCCCAAACGGCTCTTTTCTTATTGCAACATCGTTTACAGGAAGCCCTGCAACATTTAAACTACTTACAGGCTGTAAGGCGGACAATTCGTTACTTATAATTGTAGAATTAAATGCACTCGATTCTTGTGCACTAAAAGGTTTTGCGCCGTACAAAGTATCCAAATAATATTCATTGCCCGTATCGGTACTTGAAGGCGTATAAATTACTCCGCTGCCGCCTCCGGGTGATTTTGGCGGTTTAGGTTTACTTCCTCCTCCGCCTCCGGGCGGGCTTGGCGGTTTAGGTTTGCTGATGCCGCTATCTCCTCCGCCTTTTTTGGGAGGCGGGTTATTTTTAGGAGGAGGGGGATTTTCATCGTTACCGGATTTGGGAGGAGTCTTGTTTCCTCCGCCGGTATTTTTATCATTCTCCTTCTTTGTGGTATCCGGTTTATTTATCCATGGTTCAGGGTCTTTATCTTTTTTATCATCTCTATCATTATCATTTGTATCATTATCGGTATCGTTAGGATCAGTATCAGGGGCAGGGCCGGGAGAAGGATTAGCGATTTTATCTTCTCTCTTACGATTTTCTTCCTCTTGCTTAAGTCTTTCTTTTTCAAGCCTTTCCCTTTTAGCTTTTTCTCTTGCCGCTTTTTCTTCTGCTATTCGTTTTACCTCAGCTTCGGCCTTTGCTTTTGCTTGTGCTATCCGTTTTACCTCGGCTATCCGTTTTGCTTCGGCTTCAGCTCTTGCTTTTTCTTGTGCTGCTATTTCCGCTTTTTTCTGTTCAATATAATCACCGGCTGTTATTCTTCCTAAAAGAACATTATCTACATTTTTATCTCCTTTTTTTATTGCCGATAATAAAGTCATGTTATTATTTCTTAATACTTTTCTTAGATCATCAGCTCTTGTGTCAATTAAGACAGAAAAAGCCGTCTTCCCTAAAGCGTATTTTGTAAGTTCATAAGTAAAAAAAGGATTATCAAAATTAAAATTTTTTGATTCAGAATTATATAATCCAGGGTGTTGTTTTAAATACTCTTCAGATATTTCTTCTTTTAGCTTTCCAAGATATTTATCCTCTTCTACTTTTCTTTTTTTATAATTCATATAATCATTTTCATCATAATTAGGGTCATGTATCGAAATGGATTGTTTTCCTGTTGCAAAATCATGTGCAATACCACAAAATCCATCTGCTTGCGTATCTGGTTTTCCTGTTTGTGTTACATCATAGACATATATAATTTTTTTATCTATTGATTTTGGCTTTCCATCTGCTGTCTTTTCATATTTATATTTATATGTTTTACCAAAGGCTCTTTCATTTTGGTATATAATGCCATTATTCCATCCAACATTACCCATAAGAGGTCCTTTGGCAGGATCATATGGATTTTTATCTTCAACAACAACTGCAATATGACTACTCAGCCCCTTTTTTGCCTCAGGATTTCTCCATAATGCAAAGACAGTAAATTCCTTTTCATTTACAAGTCTTTGGGCTTGTTCACCATCTTCTATTATTTTTATCGGACAAACATCTTCTCCAAATTTGAGCAATGCCTTGCATTTATCTGCATATTCTGCTCCTTTATCTAATCTGCTGCCATGTTCAGTTCTTGAAAAATCATTACCTATATCCATAGGTATATCATTATTAATATGCATTTCAAGATATTTCTTTGGATATTCTTTAACATAGCTAACTATATTATCATATGCAGCTGTTGCATTTACATCATAACCGCGCATCCTGCCTTTTTTCTGCAGGGATTGATTACCATAAAACCCATCCATATGAAAGCCTGTGGAATGTCCTACATCAAAACTATGCTGATTACAACTTGTTGAATTCTCATTTAATCCATTATAATCATAATTAGACCTTGCACCTCGTTGATATATTGCCGCATTAATATTATTTTCCGTAATTTCATAAACTCTCCGGTTATTTCCTTTTAAAGGATTTTCATCAATATTTTTTTTATCAGTTTCATCAGAAATATCAGAATCAAAACCACCTCTTACCATTAATAGAGCTTCATCAGTTAATCTAATAATTTTTTTGCTTGTATTCATTACTCTTACTCCTTAGGTTTTTCCCAGCCGTATTTTTCGGTTACTTTTTTATACTTTAAAATAAAATCGTTTAAATCTTCATTCCACCGGTATTCTGCATATCCGCGAGAATAACTGCCGGAGCCTGTCTGACTGTAAATATATTCTTCATGAATATCCATCACAATTGTTTTTATATGCCAATTAAGTTTTTTAAAATTATAATTGTGCAGACAAACTCGGTTAATATTAAAAAAATCATCTTCAAACTCTGCTCTATAAAAGTCCGTGCCGCCTACAAATACTGTTTGAAAATACAGCTCATTCTTATCATTTTGATTTAAATCTGCAATAAAGCCTGTTGAAAAACTAAATTTATACTTAATTTCATCTGTATAATTAAATATTTCTCTATTGTCCAAATACTCATCAGGGTACAGTACAATCGGATATTCATTTATAATTTTATCATTTTCAACTATAAAGCAATGAAGTCTGCTAATATAATCTTTCGTTGTTTTTCCATCACTAAAGAAAACAACATATTCATCATAACCTGAATTGGTAAAATCTCCTTTTATATAATCAAGAACTTTTAATTTATCCGTAGCAGAAAAAAACATAGAGTAGTTTTCTTTTTCGTAATCTTCAAATAATTCAATTAATTTTGTGTTATCCTTATCATCTTTTAATGTAACGATTTCGCCTTTTACTTGATTTTCTATCGTTGTTTTGTTAATCTTACCTATGTTAATGGAGCTTATAAGTTCGTTTTCTAAAACAACATATACATCTGCATGAGGATTATATTCCAAGGTCATTTTATACAGTAAAAAAACTCCCGGCTTAATTTCTATTTTTTGCATACAGCGATAAATTTTTCCGTCATATTCTATATTTTCAACATCAATATAATGTACATTTTCATAACTTGCAGGAATTATCAATTTATTATTTATAAGATCAATATCTTTTACCATATAAGGATCGTATATGTACATAAAATCAGGTTTTATACCAACTTTATCTCGAAGCTGTTTAAGTTTTTCTTCGTATGCTTTACTTTTTTTGTATTTTTCTTCAGCTTCAAGTTGTTCAGCTGTCTTTTGAGGTGCAGGAGGGTCAGGCTTTACTGCTTCAATTTTATTTTCTACCGGTTTACTTTCAGCTAAAATTTTTTCTTCCGCAGGTTCTTTAACCTCTTTAGAACACGAAAATAAAAAAGCCGTCAATATTAAGATAGCGATAAGCTGTAATTTATCTTTTTTCACTATTACCTCCATATCCAAGATTTTAACATCTATGTGTAATAGCCGTCAAGTCTTTTGGATGAAAATAAATTCTTTTATTTTTTATACTTCAACCTCCATAATTTATTTTCTATATATGCTGTTTCATCTTCCATTGTAAACATAAAATCCTTACCCTTCCTTACCCAAACATTATATTTATATCTACCCATTCTAGTGCCATAACATGTACCTGTATATCCGGGCCCTTCAAAAACTTTGTACTTTCTTTGAAAATGATGCATTAATATGTATGTATCTTCATCGGAAGGCGGTACCCTTAGATGTATAATTTTATCTTTATACCACCAAACGCTAACTTCTTCATCCCTACTTTCAAAACCATCCGGGTTATCCTTATAAACAGAATAATACAAATCAGACACTGGTGAAAAACCCGCCCCTTTATAAATAATGTAATTGTTGAAAAGTTTTGTTTTTATTGTTTCCATATCATCTTTTATGTGAAGATCATAAAAATATAAATCGCCAAGTTCCAAAATATCGTCGGACCGTCGATCGGCTTCTTCAAAATAAGTTTTATACCCGTCTCTGGTCATTATAATGGTTGTCGCCTCTGTCGGATAGTATATCTCATTTCGATAAATAACGTTATTTTCCTCTGTATAATGATCCGGTGTTTCAAAATACGTATAGCCCTTCCCGCTTGATACTTCTAACTCCCATATTTCAGGGTAGATATTCTTTACATCAGGCCGATAAAATTTATAAAAACCCAGATTGTAAGCAAAAAATTTGATAAATCTTATTATTTTACCGTCTTTAAAAATTATATAAAAATCATTACTTGCATCTTCTTCTAAAGTTTTATTATCAGGAATGTAAGCCTTACAGCCCATCTCTTGTAAGCTTTTAGGCATCATTGCTGTAGAATATAAACCGTTAACTCCAAAATCTTTTAATTTGGCTAATGCCTGTTCATAGGTATCGTTTATATTTAAGTTATAAAACAATAAACTTCCCTTTGCCATATAGTGCTTTTCATCGGAAAGATATTTAAGCCCCTCTTTTTCGGCCTTTTTACCGGGTGTTTCGGGGATCACCTCTTTTGTTTCCGCTTTTTCTTCTTTTGCCTGAGTTTCTTTAGACTGAGACTCTGTTTTTGTAGATGTTTCAACTTTTGCTTCGACAGGCTTCTGTTCTTCCGCAGGTTCTTTAACTTCTTTAGAACACGAAAATATAAAAGCAGCCAATATTAAGATAAAGATTAGTTTTAATTTGTTGTTTTGCATTATAACCTCCATATTTAAGATTTTAACATTTGTGTGTAATAGCAGTCAAGTGTTTTATTGCAGTATCGTTTCCAGGGAACCCCGCAACATTTAAACTTGTTACAGGCTGTAAGGCGGATAATTCGTTACTTATGATTGTAGAATTAAATGCACCAGATTCTTGTGCACTAAAAGGTTTTGTGCCGTACAAAGTATCCAAATAATACTCATTGCCTGTATCGGTACTCCAAGGCGTATAAATTGTTCCGCTGCCTCCGCCTCCGGGCGGGCTTGGAGGTTCAGGTTCATTACCGCCGCTATCTCCTCCGCCTCCGCCGTTTTCGGGAGAAGGATTTTCTTCGGAAGGAGGAGCAGGACTTTCGCTGTCACCATCTTTAGGCGGTGTTCCATTTCCTCCGCCGGAGTTGTCAGGCGGAGTAGTTATTGTTTCTTCATTATTATCCTCATTATCATCTCTATCATTATCTATAGGTTCATCAGTATTTCCATCAGGATTGTTAGGATCAGTATCAGGGGCAGGGCCGGGAGAAGGATTAGTGATTTTATCTTCTCTCTTACGATTTTCTTCCTCTTGTTTAAGTCTTTCTTTTTCAAGCCTTTCCCTTTCAGCTTTTTCTTCTGCTATTCGTTTTGCCTCGGCTTCAGCTCTTGCTTTTTCTTGTGCTGCTATTTCCGCTTTTTTCTGTTCAATATAATCACCGGCTGTTATTCTTCCTAAAAGAACATTATCTACATTTATATGTGTGATTATTTTGTTCTGCAAGATATAGTTCATCTGCTGTATGCGTTTTTTTAAATTCTTCATCTATTGTGATAGGTTTAAAGCCTATTTCTTTCATTCTGGCATCGGCTTGTTCTTTTGCATGGTTAGCAATATAATTTTCACCATTTTTACAGGCTGTATTTGCATTAACCCAATATCCTGCTCCTCTTTGTCCTTTTGTTCCTTGATACCCATCCGGTTCTCCATAAAAAGCTTCCATATGGACACCGGTAGCTTCCATTACGTCATAACTTGATTGGTTACACCAAGTTACATCTTCTGCTGCACCTTCATAGTCAAAGTTTCCTTTTGCATGAGGACGATAAATTGCCGCTTCACGCACAACATCCTGTGCATATTTCAAATTAGTTCTTCTTATAATTTCACCCACAGAATTATATTTTTTCTTATCCGTTCCGCCTCTTACCAGTAATAAATCTTCATCCATCAATTTAATAATTTTTTTCATTTCTTAATCCCTCCTATATTTTCTTTTTAATAAAATAAATTCTTTTAAAGTATCGCTCCATTGATAATCATCTATCCATTCACTTGATTCAGCTGTTATCATTTTTTTATACCAATCAATAAATACTATAGCATTTTCAATATCATACCTAGCATCATATACATAACCGGTAACAAAAGACTTGTCAGAAAATTCAATCATTAATACTTCACCGCCCTCTATATTAAATAAAGCGGCAAGATATATTTCATTTATTCCGTTTTGATTAAGGTCGGCTATCCACCCTTGTGAAAATTTATACCCGAAATCTTTCACTTCAGGAAGTTTGTCATGCGTAAGCGCAGGGTAAAAACGACCGCCTGAATTACTAATATAATAATCATTGATTATCTTGCCTTCAGAAACTAAAAAACATCTCACCCTTTTTATATATTGATCACCCATTTCCGGATCCGGGTCATCTTCATAAAACATAACAAAATATTCATCATACCCTGAGTTTGTAAAGTTTCCCTTTACATAGTCGAGTATTCTCATATCATACTGTTTATATCCCTTAGTTTTGACTCCCGTGTCCCAATCGGTATGGACAACCTTTCTAAATAAAGGATATTGTGTGTTTTCGTAATCTTCAAATAGTTTTATCATTTCATGTTTTTTTTCATCGTTTTCCATACTATATAAAGAACCGTGCGTTTGGTTTTCTATAAACTCTTCACTTATTTTTCCCATGTTGTTCTCACTTAAAAGATCATAAGAAAGGGGAAGATAAATCTGTTTAAGGTTGTACCACTTATAGGTAACCTGATAATCGAGAATTCCGCCGTTTTGAGTAGGAGCTTTATATTTACAATAGCAAAAATCCCCATCTTTTTTTACCTCATAAAAATGAATAAAGTCAAAATTATCTACATGACTATAAAGAGCCGGAGCCTTTTTCTGTGCCAGATTATCAATACTCATAAATACCGGACATTTATATCTTAGGATGTCTTCTTTCTTATCCAGTTCGGCTCCAAGCTGCTTAAGTTTTTCTTCATATTCTTTACTTTTTTTGTATTTTTCTTCCGCTTCAAGTTGTTCAGCTGTCTTTTCAGGTGTAGGAGGTTCTGATTTCTGTTCTTCAATTTTATTTTCTACCGGTTTACTTTCAGCTACGCTTTTTTCTTCATCAGGTTTTTTAACTTCTTTAGAACACGAAAATAAAAAAGCCGTTAATATTAAGATAAAGATTAGTTTTAATTTGTTGTTTTGCGTCATGGTCTCCTCCACAATTTATATGTTTTTTTCAAAAGTACGTATTTTTGTAAATCTTCATCCCAAGAAAATACCGAATCAAATTTATCTGAATCTGTATTTTCATTTTCATAATTATTTGATTTCATATATATTCTTTTTTGTTCCCAATCTACAGAACTCAGATTATAACTATCCGGGCAAACATAATTAGTTTTAAACCCATCTTTATGAAATTCCACAAATAATAAAAAATTATGATCTCTATATTTATTATTCTCATCATAATAGCCATACTCACAGAAAAAATATATTTCGTTTATTCCGTTTTGATTAAAGTCGGCAATTCGGCAGCAAGAGCGGGGATAATGTAAGCCAATATCAAACCCGAAATTCTCTACTTCAAAGTCAGGAGAAAAATAAATATCTTTAACAGGTAAAATATATTCTTTAACTATCTTATGCTTAGGCACTATAAATATTTTTACTTTGTTTATATAAGTGCTAAAAGTCGAAGCATCGCCGTCTTCGATATGGAATAGAACCAAATACTCATCGCTGCCGGAATCCGTAAAGTTACCTTCCGCACAAAATAAGATGGTAGACCACAAATCATCATTTTCTAAGGGATGATTTTCAGCCTCATATTCTACAAAATAATCAGCTATACCTCTATAACCGTAAAGGTTTGTTAGTGTTCCATTGACTTGCTTTTCTATTATTTCTTTATCTATCTTACCGATATTAACTTGACTTATAAGTTCAATTTCTGAAACATAATAAGCATTATCTGTTTGATTTTCTTTATAAGTTATTTTATATTCAAGTGTTTTTTTACCGTTTTTCTTATAATATATCTCTCCCTCTTTTTTTTTCTCATCGAATGTTATATTAATAATTCCATTTTTATCAAAAAAATTATCATCAGATTTCCTAGTAGAAAATATATTATCAGTATTGTGAGGCCAAATTAATTCGCTTTTATTATATATTTCTTCTATAAGTTCATCAATTTTTTCTTGATGAATTTTAATTTTGTTTTCCTTTTCTTCTTTGATAATTTGCTCAGGCATTTTTTCAGACTTGGGCAACTCAGTTTTTGTTTCAACTATGTTTTCTCGATTGCATGAGAATAAAAAAAGTTCGAAAATTAGTATAAAGATTAATTTGTTTGTTTTCAATTTTGTCCTCCGGTTAGTAAATTCAAATTATAATAATATACAAATAAATTTTTCATTAGTATCTTTTATATTCATATATCCTTTTAAAAAGAATATATTCTTTTAATTCTTCATTCCAAACAAAGGTGTCTATTTCTTCTTGCCATCCGTTAAAACCCTTAACAGCTCTCGATTTAGCATTCACTGTTATCATTTTTTTATTCCAATCAATAGACCCTATATCGTAGGTATCAATAGATATATAATTAGTTATAAATTCATTTCCATTAAATTCCACAACTAATACATTACCTGGTTCTATATTAAATAAAGCAGAAAGATATATTTCATTTATTCCGTTTTGATTAAAATCGGCAATCCTTCCTTGTGAAAATTGAAAACCGAAATTATCAAATTTTTTAAGATCAAGATGTGTGTAATCACCCCAAAAAAAAGCACCGCCAGGAAAAGTTATGTAATAGTCTTTAATTATCTTGCCTTCAGAAACTAAAAAACATCTCGCTCTTTCTATATATTGATCACCCATTTCCGGATCCGGGTCATCTTCATAAAACATAATAAAATATTCATCATACCCTGAGTTTGTAAAGTTCCCCTTTACATAGTCTAGTATTCGCATATCATACTGTTTATATCCCACCGCTTCTGTAGATAAATTTATAACTTTTCTATATAAGGGATATTGTGTGTTTTCGTAATCTTCAAATAGTTTTATCATTACGTCTTTTTTTTCATCAGTTTTTAAATCGTATATTTCTTCATGTACTTGTTCCTCTATTATTTTTTCATCTATATTACCTATATTGATAGAACTCATAAGTTCAATTCCTAAAACAGCATAGTACTTTCTGAACCTCGGCTTTTTAATTTGTAAATTATAATCCAGCATTCCGCCGTTTTGAGTTTTTACCTTCTGTTTGCAGTAATAAACATCATCTTCTTTTATTGCTTCTTCAAAAATCACATAATTATAGACTTTTTTTTCATCATCATATTCTCTTGTTCTCGCTTTCTTCTGTTCAAGGTCTGCATCAGTTGCATCTACAGGAAATTGCACTATAATAGCATCCTCTTTTCTATAAAGCTCTCTCTCAATCTGATCAAGTTTTTCTTCGTATGCTTTACTTTTTTTGTATTTTTCTTCTTCTTTGAGTTGTTCAGGACTCTTTACATGTGTATTATACTCAGGCTTTAATAAGAATTTGTTTTGTTTCAGCTCTATTTTTGCAGATGATTCAACTTTTGTCTCTACAGACTTTTTTTCTTCCGCAGGTTCTTTAACTTCTTTAGAACACGAAAATAAAAAAGCCGTTAATATTAAGATAAAGATTAGTTTTAATTTGTTGTTTTGCATAAAATGCCTCCATGTTTAAAATTTTGTTATTTAAAAATTTATTTAGTATCGGCTTTCCAAATACCCCGCCACTCGCCTTCAGGCTTTTGTGAAATAAGGAGTTTACATTTTTCTGCATAGTGTTTTGAAGGAGGATCGGATTCTTCATTTTGAGCAAAAATATTTAAGGCTTCTTTAAAGTTTCCGGCATAGAATTCTTTTAATCCTTTGTCAAAAGAATCAAGCAAGGCTTTTTTTTCGTTATAAGTTTTTTCGTCCATGATTTCATAAACGACTACGGGTTCGGATTTTCCCACAACTGCCGCACGGGCAAGCTCTCTAAATTTTAAACCTGCGCCGCTTTCTTCGGCCTGTTTTTTTGCTGCCTCCGCACACATTGTGTAAGTACCGAATTGCTTGTTTAAGCCTTCCAAGCGGGCTGCCAAGTTTACTGAGTCCCCCAACATCGTATAATCGAAGCGGCTTACCGAGCCCATGTTGCCCACAATGGCAAAGCCCGTATTAAGCCCTATGCGCATTTTAAAGGGCCTTCCTTCAGCCCTCTTTTCAAACTCGGCACGCCTTTCTTCAAGTTTTTTTTGACAAGCCCAAGCCGCTTCTAAGGCAGAACGGGCATGATGCTCCACCCTTGCAGGTGCATTCCAAAAAGCGATAATAGCATCGCCTTCATACTTGTCGATTGTTCCGCCCGAGTCCAAAATAATTTTACTCATGTCCGAAAGATAATCGTTCAAAAGTTCGGTAAGGGCCTCAGGACTTAAACTTTCCGAGATTGAAGTAAAACCTTGCAAGTCCGAAAAAAAGATGGATATTTCTTTACGTTCACCGCCTAATTTTAATTGAGACGGATCGGCAATCAGCTGTTCGATAACGGCAGGACTTAGATATTGCTTAAAGGCATTTTTTAAGTAACGCCTCTGTTTGCCTTCAACGATATAACTAACTGCAAGAGAGCTTACAAAGGACAAAACCATTCCGGCAAGCACAGAGGCTGTAGGAACGGAAATCCCGAAACGGAATAAAAGATAAGAAATAAAAATATAAAAAATAACTAAGCACACAAAACTTGCAGCATTCACCGTTAAAGACACAGCCCTTGATTTTATCTTTTCAGAAAAAATTTCAGGCAAACCTGAAAGAATAATACAAATTAAAATAATCAAGGCATTAATCAAAAAGCCGGTTTTTACAATCCTATTACCCGAAAGAATATTATCTAAAAGAGTTATGTGAATGCCGACCCCGGGATAAGAAGCGGAAACGGGAGTCTGACAAATATCGAAAAGACCCGGAGCATAAAGTCCGAAAAACACATACATGTCTTCAAAATCTTCAGGATGGAGCTCGCTTTCCCTGCCTGCCCTTATGTCGGCTTGAGCCTTTAAAATATCGCCTGCACTATAAGGCAAATAATCATCAATACTTTTTGTAAAGCGGAGATTAAGCTCTGCAGGAAGGCCCTCATCTTCATTCCCGCCTAAAAAATAAGAAGCAATTCCCAAGGTAGGAATTTTATAATCTTTCCATGAATAGAATAGGCGGGCCCGTCTAATAGTTCCGTCGGAATCGGGAAGGCTGTTTACATTTCCTATACGTTTGGCGGATGAAGCAATTTTGTCTATAGGAAAAATACCGGGTAATTCCTTAGCAGGGTCTAATATCTTTTTACTTAAGAAAGCCTCGTCTATCGGTTCAGGCTTAGGAGCACTATCAGGCCAGTGTTGAGTGTTACCTTGGATCCTATCAAAAAAAACGGTTTGAATAACTATGCCGCTTTCTCTTGAAGAGTCTGCAAATTTTTTATCATCGGCTTCCCCATAGGAAGAAGGCTCAGTAAAGAGCATATCGAAAGCTACAGACTTCGCTCCTCCGCTTGAAAAAAAATCCGTTATCTCGGCATAAGCTTCACGAGGCCACGGCCACTTCCAGCCTCGTTCGGATGCGGCATAGTTTAAACTTTTTTGATCTACCAAAACCAAAACAATCTCATCGGAAGAAGAAAAATAAGAAGCAGTCTTGTTCATTCTATCATCATAAAAAAAGTGTTCTGCCCGGCTAAAAATTCCTAAATAGGTAAAAAGCATCAATATGACAAAAATCGGAACGGAAATAAAAAACAGCCTTCGTATTTTCTTCATAGACTTTTTCCCTATTTTAGTTTGTTTCTTTTATAGCGCTTGAGTCTCGCGGAACGGTTATAGTTGCCGGCAAGTTTTTTTGCTTCCATTTCTACATATTTTATACGCGAATCGGCTGAAGGGTGAGTTTTGCCGAAACCTCGATGATCGTTCTTTTGTTTCTCGCCCATAATTTTAAGCATTTCGGTCATGGCATTGGGATCATATCCTGCTTTTGCCATTAGCCTGACGGCAAAACGGTCTGCATCGTATTCTTGAGTTTTAGAATAACCGGAATTTATCAAGGTCGTTACGATTTCTTTTGATGCATCTTCTAAGAATTTAATAGCTTCTTTATTTTTTTCTCCAAGAAGCATTGTCCCCGTGCTTTCTATAGCTGCCCCGGTAAGTCTATTTGTTTTAATGGCTCCTATACCATGCTTTAACTGAATGTGACCAAGTTCATGAGCTATAACACCTGCAAGGGCATCCTCGGAATCCGTACAAGCCAACAGACCTTTTGTCACCAGCACATGTCCTCCGGGTGTTGCGAAGGCGTTTATTTCATCCGTATCCAATATCGCAACATGATAGCCGTTATAAGATTCAGGCACATCAGAATTTAGTACCAAAGTCATACAAATCAAGTTCAAATAGTTTTCCAGCTGCTTATTACGGTAAAGTCTATAATTGCTTAAAATAATGGCAGCTACTTCCCTGCCTATATAATATTCTTCCTCATTTTGAATAGGCTTTGAGGCTTCAACAATAGGAGCGGCAGCATCAACAACATTTTTTGTAAAGGCAAGAGGATCATCAAAACTTTCCAATAGGGCACAAGATAGAACAATTACCGGTATCAAAATTATAACCAAACATAAGCCTAATTTCTTTTTCATTATTCACCATCCTTCAATAAGCCTTCTTTGATAAAAAACTGTAAATCCTTTGGATTCACCTTTATGCCTTCAACACTGTCAACCGCTGCATAATTTTTTTTACCCGAAGACAAAAACTCCGAGCCGGAGCCTTCAGTTAAGCCCTTTCCTGCAAGAGCCAACTCCTTTGCTTCTGCCGAAGTTCTTTTATCAAAAGAGCCGACTATTTTTTTCTTTGTAAGATTTGCCTTAGGCAGCCAGCCTACAAGGTTCGGATTTGAAACCGGAGAAACTCTCATCCATTTTCCTTTTTCTTCTAAAAGATATACCTGATCCCCATACCTAACCCGTACAACATTTTTAGCAAAAAAACCTGCATCCGATTTTATCCAGGTTTCTTTTATATTCACGTATAATTTTTTAGAGGATTTTTCGGCCGTCAGTACTCCTAAAACAACAAAAAACATAAACAAACATAATATCTTAGATTTTTTCATAAGTATCCCTTTAGTAAAGATAATATCACAAAAAAAGCCCCTTGTCCAGTTTTTAATTTTTGCCTGTTGCAAGATTTTTTGAATTTTGATATAATTACCCGTTAAGGTTATCATTGATTTGAAGACTTGTCTAACATCTTAAATCATTATTTTTTTATAGATTATAAACCTTAAGGAGTATGATTATGCACAAAATACTTGAGAAACGGCAATATTCGCCTGAGGTTTTTTATTTGCGCGTTGAAGCACCGGAAATTGCAAAAAACAGACATCCGGGACAGTTTGTAATCGTTCAAATAGATACCAATTTCGGAGAAAGAGTCCCCCTCACCATTGCCGATGCAAATGCCGAAGAAGGCTGGATTGCCCTCGTTATTCAGGCTGTAGGAGCTACAACCATCAAACTTTGCGATAAAAACGTAGGCGATTCTATTGCTGCTATCCTAGGCCCTCTTGGACGCCCCTCGCACATCACTAAGTGCGGAACGGTAGCCTGCGTTTGCGGCGGTATAGGTGTTGCACCTATGTATCCGATTGCAAAAGCTTTTAAAGAAGCAGGAAACAAACTCATAGTTATCATCGGAGCGAGAAACAAGGATCTAATTGTTTTTGAAGATGAAATGAAAGCTATAGCTGATGAGCTCATCATTACAACCGATGATGGGTCCTATGGAAGAAAGGCTTTGGTAACAGCTCCCTTAAAAGAAATCTGTGAAAGTCAAACTCCTCCCGATGAGGTTTTTGCTATCGGACCGCCCATAATGATGAAATTCTGTGCCGAAACCACCCGTCCCTTCGGAATAAAAACAACGGTTTCGCTTAACACAATCATGATTGACGGAACAGGAATGTGCGGCGGCTGCCGTGTAACCGTAGACAATCAAATCAAGTTCGTATGTGTTGACGGACCCGAATTCGATGCCCACAAGGTCGACTTCGATAATATGATGATGAGAATGAAGGCCTTCCGCGGACGCGAAGATCAGGATAGGCATAAGTGCAAGTCCGGTATTTTTAATTAAGGAGCGGAACAAATATGGAAAATACAAATCAAACATGTCATAAACACATAACACATGAGAAGCTTTCAGAACAAGCTAAAAAACTCTGGGCAGACTTAAAAGATAAGACTCTAAGCCCCAAAGAAAGAACTCAGATTCCTATTCAGGAAATGCCGGCCCTCGATCCTCATGAAAGAGCCTCGTTAATGAATGAGGTTGCCATGGGCTACACCGATGAACAGGCCCGCATTGAGGCGGAAAGATGCTTAAACTGCAAAAACAAGCCCTGCGTTAAAGGCTGCCCCGTAGGTGTTCCTATTCCGGAATTTATTTCTGAAATTCAAAAAGGCGATTATAAAAAAGCCGTCGATATTATAAAGACAACAAACCTCCTTCCTGCAATATGCGGACGCGTTTGTCCCCAAGAAAAGCAGTGCCAAGCCTTTTGTACAATAGGCAAGATGCTCAAGTCCCCTGAACAGGCTGTAGCAATCGGCCGTCTTGAGCGCTTTGTTGCCGACTGGGAAAGAAACAATAATAAGATTACCGTGCCCGAGGTTGCTCCCGAAACGGGAAAAAAGGTTGCCATTATCGGCTCAGGCCCTGCAGGTCTTACCGTTGCAGCCGATGTACGCCGAGAAGGTCACACAGTAACAGTCTTTGAAGCCTTCCACAAAACAGGAGGCGTTATGGTTTACGGCATTCCCGAATTCCGCTTGCCGAAAGAAATCGTTGCAAAGGAAGTTGAAAACCTCGAAAAAATGGGAGTTGAGTTTAAAACAAACTTCTTGGTAGGAAGAACCGAAACCCTTGAGCAGCTTTTAAAAGAAGACGGATATGATGCCGCCTTTATCGGAACAGGTGCGGGCTTGCCTAAGTTTATGGGAATTGAAGGCGAAAACCTCATCGGTGTTTTTAGTGCAAACGAGTATTTGACGCGTGCCAACCTTATGAAGGCCTATGATGCAACTCATTCCGATACTCCTCTTTATCAGGCTGAGACCTTAGCCGTAATCGGCGGCGGAAATGTTGCTATGGATGCTGCAAGAATGGGCTACCGTCTTGGCTGTAAAAAAGTTTACTGTATTTACCGCCGAACCCGTGCCGAAATGCCTGCCCGAATCGAAGAAGTAGCCCACGCCGAGGAAGAAGGCGTAGAGTTCTGCTTCCTTCAAAACCCCACAAAAATCATCGGCGATGAAGAAGGAAAGGTTTGTGCAATCGAAGTTTTAGACTATGAGTTGGGCGAACCCGATGAGTCCGGAAGAAGAAAGCCTGTGGCAAAACCCGGCACAGAGCACCAAATAAAGGTAGATGCCGTAATCGTTGCTCTCGGAAACGATTCCAACCCCCTAATGGCTCAAACAAGTCATGGGTTGGAAGTTACCAAAAAAGGCAATATCGTTGTCGATGAAAACCAAAAAACATCGATTGAAGGCGTTTGGGCCGGAGGCGATATCGTTCTCGGTGCCGCTACCGTAATCCTCGCAATGGGTGAAGGCCGAAAAGCCGCCGCTGCAATCAACGATTATTTAAAGACAAAATAAGTTTTTTACTTTAAACCGATAAAAAAGCCGTCCTAAGTTCAAGATTCTTAGGGCGGTTTTTTTGTTATTATAAGCTTTCCGTCTTCCATTCCCCGATAGTTCTTTCTTCTTCATCAAAGCTTGAACCTATCAGGATAATCTTTTTACCCTCTCCCTTAAATTGTGCGGCATAGCCCTTCTCTTTTATTTGTGCGATCGCATCTTCGGCGGTGCCTACACTCATCAGCTTAAACTCAAAGATGTAGATTGTGTCTCTGGTATGCACAATGCAGTCAGCCATGCCCTTTGCACAGTGGATTTCAGTCTGTACAAATTGTCCCATAAGCTTAAAGATTAGGTAGACTGCCGTCTGATAGTTTTGCTCCCTTAGTTTGAGCTTATCTTTAGGCAAGTTATCGTAAGGAACGCCTGCTATTATAGCCTGCATCCGCTCCATAAACCCGTCTACATTCCCTGCCCTTACATCCTCTACAAACTCCCATACCGAAACACCTGTTTCGTCAGGCCCAAGAGAGGAGTAGGCAGGTAAAAGATTTTTTAAAAAGCCGAACCTCACCTCATCATTAGGAAAGCCTAAGCGGTAAAGGTTAGATTCTTCTATGTATTCTTTTATCGTTAAATATCCCGATTGAAAAAGTATGGGTAGGGGATTTTTTGCATCTGCCCTATATAGCTCTATACCTGACTCATCAAGCTCAACTTTTCCGTCCAGCTTGGGTATATTGTAATAAGCATCTTTTAGGTAGTTTACCAAAAAGGTAGGTGTACCTGTTGAGAACCAGTAATCCTTTAATTGACCGGAATTAAGAGTATTTAATATGCTGAAAGGATTATAAACCGACTCTCCTAAAACACTGAACTTATAACCGTCATAGCGCTTTTTTAATTCTTCAAGCATTTTGTCATAAGAGTTTTTAGTGTTATTTGCTAATCTTTCTATTTCGGGTTTAAAGGTGTTTTCTATTTCGCTTTGAGTTAATCCGCATATTTCGGCATAGTCATTCAGCATACTTATATCCTGCAAATTGTTTAAATCGCTGAAAATGCTTATTTTGCTGAATTTTGTTACACCCGTCAAAAAGGCAAAGCGTATGTACTGGTCGCAGGTTTTTATTACGGAATAAAAGGCTTTGAGGGTATTGCGGTATTCTTCGTTTAAGGCTTCGTTTATGCCCATGGTTTGTAAAAGGGGCTTGTCGTATTCGTCCACGAGGATGACGACTTGGCGGCCCGTTTTTTCATATAAGGTTGTAACTATAGATTTAAATCTATCTTCAATACTTCCGGATGTTTTTGTGATACTATAAAGTTTTTCCCAGTCATCTAAGTGTAAATTTATAATAGTTAGAAGAGCTTCTTCATTCTTATAATATTTTGTATTAAAGTCCAAATAAAGTACAGGATATTCTATCCAAGCATCGGTCTTTTCAATTTCGGCTCTTTTTTCTTCGGCCTTTTCGATGTACAGGCCTGTAAATAATTCTTTTTGGCCTAAAAAGTAAGACCTCAAGGTTGAGAGAAAGAGGCTTTTACCGAAGCGGCGCGGACGGCTCAAAAAGTATACACGGTTGGAGTGTGCAAGTTTAAACAAAAAAGGTGTTTTATCAACGTAGAGAAATTTATCGTTACGCATTACCTCAAAACTTTGTACCCCGATGGGTATTTTTCTCGAAAAATCAAAATCCATTTTAAGCCTCCTAAACCTCTTCCGTCTTCCAGTCGCCGATAGTTCTTTCTTCTTCATCAAAGCTCGAACCTATCAGAATTATTCTTTTGCTCTCTGCCTTAAATTGAGCGGCATAACCCTTCTCTTTTATCTGGGCTATTGCATCTTCTGCCGTGCCTGCACTCATCAACTTAAACTCAAAGATGTATATGGAATCTTTAGTATGCACTATACAATCGGCTCTGCCTTTTGCACAATGAATTTCAGTTTGCACGAATTGCCCCATCAACTTAAAGATTAGGTAAACGGCAGTCTGATAGTTTTGCTCCCTCAATTTAAGTTTATCTTTTGGAAGGTTATCATAAGGAACCCCGACTATTATCGCCTGCATCCTTTCCATAAAATCATCCACATTTCCGGCCCTGATATCTTCTACAAACTTCCATATCGAAACGCCTGTTTCATCAGGTCTAAGCGAAGAATATGACGGGAATAGATTCTTTAAAAAGCCGTACCGCACTTCATCATTCGGAAAGCCCAACCTATACATATTAACTTCTTCTATGTATTCTTTTATCGTCAGATAACCCGATTGAAAAAGTATAGGTATGGGATTTTTTGTATCGGCCCTATATTCATTCAGCATGGACTCATCAAGCTCTACCTTTCCGTCTAAATCGGGAATATTGTAATAGGCATCTTTTAGATAATTTACCAAGAAGGTCGGTGTGCCTGTGGAAAACCAATAATTTTTTAATTCACCGGAGTCAAGAGTACTTAATATGCTGAAGGGATTATAGACCGATTCTCCTAAAACACTGAATTTATAGCCGTCATAACGCTTTTTTAGTTCTTCAAGCATTTTATCATAACTATTTTTGGTGTTCTTTGCTAACTTTTCTATTTCAGGCTTAAAGGTTTTTTCTATCTCTCCTTGAGTCAAGCCGCATATTTCGGCATAGTCATTCAGCATACTTATATCTTTTAAATTATTTAAATCGCTGAATATACTTACCTTACTGAATTTTGTTACACCTGTTAAAAAAGCAAAGCGGATATATTGGTCGCAGGTTTTAGTTACAGAATAAAAGGCTTTAAGGGTATTGCGGAATTCTTCGTTTAAGGCTTCGTTTACGCCCATCGTCTGCAAAAGGGGCTTATCATATTCATCAACTAGAATAACTACCTGCTTGCCGGTTTTTTCATAAGCACGCTGTACTATACCTGCAAAGCGTTGAGCCGGTTCTTCTTCTTGTTTATTGGCTCCATAGATTTCTTCAAATTGGCTTAGTATAATGTTCAAATGACTTTTTAAAGAATGAGGCTCATCATATCTGCCTATATTAAAATCCATATACAAAACAGGGTATTCAACCCATGCTTCGTTTTTTTCGATTTCGGCTCGTTTTTCTTCGGCTTTTTCGAGGTACAAGCCCTTAAAAAGTTCTTTTTGCCCTAAAAAGTAGGCTTTGAGCGTTGAAAGAAAAAGACTTTTTCCGAAGCGGCGGGGACGGCTTAAAAAGTATGGAGAGGAAGTACACACTAGATTATACACATATTTAGTTTTATCTACATATAAATATTTATCATTCCTCATCTTTTCAAAACTTTGTACACCAATGGGTATCTTTCTCGAAAAATCAAAATCCATTTTAAGCCTCCTAAACCTCTTCCGTCTTCCATTCCCCGATAGTCCGCTCCTCTTCATCAAAGCTCGAACCTATCAGAATTATCTTTTTGCCCTCTGCCTTAAATTGAGAAGCATAACCCTTCTCTTTTATCTGGGCTATTGCATCAGCGGCTGTGCCTGCACTCATCAACTTAAACTCAAAGATGTATATTGAATCTTTAGTATGCACTATACAGTCAGCTCTGCCTTTTGCACAGTGTATTTCAGTTTGCACAAATTGCCCCATCAACTTAAAGATTAAATACACGGCTGTCTGGTAGTTTTGCTCCCTCAATTTAAGTTTATCTTTTGGAAGGTTATCATAAGGAACCCCGACTATTATCGCCTGCATCCTTTCCATAAAATCATCCACATTTCCGGCCCTGATATCTTCTACAAACTTCCATATCGAAACGCCTGTTTCATCAGGTCTAAGCGAAGAATATGACGGGAATAGATTCTTTAAAAAGCCGTACCGCACTTCATCATTCGGAAAGCCCAACCTATACATATTAACTTCTTCTATGTATTCTTTTATCGTCAGATAACCCGATTGAAAAAGTATAGGTATGGGATTTTTTGTATCGGCCCTATATTCATTCAGCATGGACTCATCAAGCTCTACTTTCCCGTCTAAGTCGGGAATATTGTAATGAGCATCTTTTAGATAGTTTACCAAAAAAGTTGGTGTGCCTGTGGAAAACCAGTAGTTTTTTAATTCACCTGAATTAAGAGTATTTAATATGCTAAAGGGGTTATAGACCGATTCTCCTAAAACACTGAATTTATAGCCGTCATAACGCTTTTTTAGTTCTTCAAGCATTTTATCATAACTATTTTTGGTGTTCTTTGCTAACTTTTCTATTTCAGGCTTAAAGGTTTTTTCTACCTCTCCTTGAGTCAAGCCGCATATTTCGGCATAGTCATTCAGCATACTTATATCTTGCAGATTATTTAAATCACTGAAGATACTTACTTTACTGAACTTCGTTACTCCCGTTAAAAAAGCAAAGCGGATATATTGGTCGCAAGTTTTTATTACAGAATAAAAGGCTTTGAGGGTGTTTCGGTACTCTTCATTTAAAGCTTCGTTTACACCCATGGTCTGTAAAAGGGGCTTATCATATTCGTCAACTAGAATAACCACCTGCTTGCCGGTTTTATTGTAAGCAGTTTCTATGAGTGACTGAAAACGTTTTCCGAAAGAAACACCTTCATTTTTTAGCCCGTAGATTTTTTCTTGCTTTCTTAAAAAATAATCTAAACTTTCTGCAAGAGCACCATCCAAGTCATATCGGCCCACATTAAAATCCAAGTAGAAAACAGGATATTCCACCCATGCTTCGTTTTTTTCGATTTCGGCTCGCTTTTCTTCGGCTTTTTCGAGGTACAAGCCCTTAAAAAGCTCTTTTTGGCCTAAAAAGTAGTTTTTAAGAGTCGAGAGAAAAAGGCTTTTTCCAAATCGGCGGGGACGGCTTAAAAAGTATACGCGGTTGGAGTGTGCAAGTTTAAACAAAAAGGGTGTTTTATCGACATAGAGAAATTTATCGTTGCGCATCACCTCAAAACTTTGTACGCCTATCGGTATCTTTCGTGAAAAATCAAAATCCATATTAAGCCTCCTTAAAAGGATTATAACATAAAAAGAGGTGATTATTCAATGTTTGGATAATTATTTTAGGACACAAAAAAACCCGCCTTGCGGCGGGTTTTAAAATTACACTACGTATAGATTAGTAGATAAGCTTGAGGCTTAATACAAAGGTACCGTTGTGCATCTTATGATTTAAAGGAGTCTTAATCATGTATTGATTTGTGAAACCGCCTTCATATGTATCAGCATTAACCTCACCTTGGTTCCAAGCAGCTGTAACTAAAACTTTTTCTATGGGTTGGAATTTTACACCGAGTTTATAAGCCATACCTAAATATAGCTTATCAATCATCTTGTCAGGATCACTGGCATAAGTATCGGGATGCTGTTCAAAATGATTGGTTTCTGCATAGAACTCAGCATAAGGCTGTACCCACATTGAGTCAGTAAGGTTGCGCTTATAGGAAACACCTAAATTAAGACCAATAGGAATGGAAGCGTACTTTGTCCTTATTAATTGTTTTGCTTTATTTGCCAGTTGAAGCTGAACATATTCCGGAGGATTGGTTGCTATAAAGCCACCTTCAGTGCCACCAGGGTTAGCAGACAGCCAAGCAGCGAATGCTGTATCATATGCTTTTTTTATGTCATCGTATTTAGGAAGCAAGGCAATATAAGCTTTTCTGATAGTTTCATTGATATCCTCAGTATTTCGCTTTGCCAAAAGGTCATAGGCATTAACAGTAACATGGAAAGCTAAACCGTCAACAAAACCGGTACCTTTCTTTGCTTCTTCATCGGAAACAAATCCGAGGTGCGCGGCCATATTGGCACCATAATTCTTCCATTTTGTAGGATCATTATCGGCAGCATCATAACCTTGATATGTAGTACCTGTTCCGCAAAGATACAGTGCGACATCTACCCATTTATAACCTACGCTTAAACCTGCATCCCAACCAAGTGTTTCTTGAAGTTTACCTTTATTGTCCGTATAAGTTACACCTGTAACGCCGTCAAAGCCTAGTTTTACAGTCATCTCCTCGATGGGTTCCGATTTAAATGCAACACCGAAGTTTACCATACCGGATTTTTTATCTTTTCCGCCTATGTTATCAGGAGAATTACCGGCATTGTAACCATAGTCACCGGGACCTTCCAAGGGAGTTTTATCAAAAAACTTTCCGAGAGTGGCGTTTATAGTTGCTTCTACACCGAGGTACTTTTCAACAGGCTGCATTGCAAAATCCAAACCGAAAGCATATTTACTGTCTTTTTCTCTGCGTTTTCCGTCTTTTCCATCCGAAGCTTTCTGGTGCCAGCTTCCGTTTGATCCGAGTTTAAGACCTACATCAAGTCCCATAAGATCGGCTTTTTTATAACCAATCTTTGTTCCCCAGCCGGTAAAAGCAGGATTGAACCAGCCCTTACCTTGATCACCATCGTCAGCATTTATCGGGTCCCAGCCTAATGCTTTATTGGCTTTGAAATCGGGCTTGCCATAAACGGTCATATAGGCACCATAGAAATGTAAAATAGCCTTTACAGACACTGCTTTTCCACTTTCTGTCCAGCCCGTTGCTACCGGAGTAGCTTTAAAAGAAACATCTGCATAAACATCAGCTTCTTTGCTAGCACTTCCACCTGCAAAATCTTGTCGCTTGAAGAAAGGAAGCCTAACCTGGAAATTGTGAGTGTTATAAAAACCATGGGTAGCAACGGCATGATTGTCAGCACCGCCTTTAGTATAATCGGTTTCAGAACCGGCACCAAAATCAATACCCCAGCTTAAAGTAGCACTACCTCTTACTTCAGGCTCTACCTGGGCAAAAGCAACTCCGCCCACGAGTACCAAAATCATCAAAATTGACAGAATTTTTTTCATAAAAAATTCCTCCTTGTTATTTGTTTGAGTCGATTATACCATAGTCAATTTTTAGTGTCAAGCAAAAAGACAAAAAAGTTACACAAAATACAAAAAAATTATGATTTTTTTATGAAATTTTCATGTTTTTCTATAAATTTTTTCGGTTTTTTACGATTTTTTTTATTTTGCGGCTGTTTTTTAAATAATTTGTATAAACATAACGGAAGCTCGGCGAACGGGGGTTTTCCCCTTCCTCTTAAATTATAACTTTTCGATTTCTTCGATAGAAAGGCCGGTTCCTTCAGCTATTTTTTCAATATCTATACCGAGCTTTTTAAATATCGAGGCCGTTTCAAGCTTTGTTTGGTAAGAACCTTCTTCAAGCCCCTGCTGATAGCCTTCACTTATACATGATGCCCTGTCGTTTTCATATTTCATGCGGGAGTCGTATAGCCATTTTTCTTTCGGGCTCATTTCCATTACTATAATTTTATCATTTGCTTTTGCCATTACTTTAGAAGTTTCTGCCAACATTTTTCTTACCTCCCTGTCATCGGTTTCGATAAATTTCAGCCAGTTTAATAAGCGCTTCGTTTTATTATCTTTACATTGAGATTCTTTTAATAGTCTGGCCTTTTCAAGGTTCAGTATATGAATCTCAAGTTTTGAAACTAAAGGCTCTTTTGTCTCTTGTTCAAGAATAAAATATCGATTGTGCAGACGCTTATTTTTATTAAAGCCTTTCCCTATCAAGTTTATTGTAATACACTTTGGAAGTTTTGTATAGTCTTGACCTTGTTTTACACCTTCATTGTACATCTTAGACCAATAATACAAGGTTCTTTCAGGAAAATCAAAATGCCATCTGTTTTGAATCTCAATATCAATAAAAGTTCCGTCTTTTAATCTTAGTTTTATATCCAAGATACCTAACTTTTCACTTAAAAGCTCCTTATGAAACTCCTTATCCAAGAGTTCCAAGCCGGCGATGGTCTCAGGCGGAATGTCTAAAATGCACTCCAATAAATCTTGCAGGATATCCTTGTTTTCGTCCACTCCGAACACTCTCTTAAAAGCATAGTCGTTGCGGAGGGTAATGTTAAAAAGTTTTTCCACTTTTACCTCTCATAAATTATTTGAAAGAAGAAAATTTTTTTTCCTTTCATAATTATTGTAGAGGTTATTTGAATCTAAGAGTAAAATTTAAAAAAAAGAATTAACATTTTGTTAAATAAGCCGTAGGTTTTTCCCTTCCCCTTAAATTATAACTTTTCGATTTCTTCGATAGAAAGGCCGGTTCCTTCAGCAAAGGCGATTCTGCTTGCTTCTTCTCTTTGTACTGCTATATCCGTATCATAATCATATTCTGCTACTAACATATTTATTACCCCCTCTTTTGAAAATAAACGGGCATCTCCTGTGTCGCTACGTAAAATGAGCTCGACGTATACCCGATACGCCTCCGCTTTATTTTTACTAGCTTCCTTGAATCTGCTCCGCCTATTTTCAAAAAGGCTGATTCTTATAGGGCTTCTACTTCTTCAATATTTAAACCTGTAGCTTTTGCGATAGCTTCTATGGCAAAACCCATTTCTGTTAAGTTTTTTGCCGTTTCAAGGGCTTTTTGGTAAGAACCGTCTGCAAATCCGCGCTCAATGCCTTGTTCGATACCTCGCTCAATACCCTCAGCAAAGGCTATTTCTCTTTCTTCGGCGCGTTGTACGGCTATATCGGTTTCATAATCATATTCAGCTAATAACATGTTTAATACCTCCTTGGTCTTGCGTTTTAAATATTCACGCAAAATATTGTTTTGTATACATTCTTCAACAGCCTTTTCAAAACCGTTTTTCGGATTTATCTCTTTCCATTTCCTTACCGTTTCTACAAATATACTGTATTCTTTCATCGTTTTACAGTTTTCCAATACAGGATGTCTATTGTTCCGGTTTATGTTTATTACCTTAACGGTCAACTCAAGATTAGGCTCTGTTGCTTTTTCGATAAAAGCATCAGATAGTTTCAGTGTTTTATCGGAAGGATAATCTTCTTCTCCATTATAAAATACATAGAATTCAGGTGTTGGAATATATAGGAGTTTACGGCTGTATTTTTCTTTTGATTCAAAGAGGGTTTCATAAAGGCGGCTTACATATTCAAGGCAGCGCAAAGGCATATTAGGATTGATAGTAGACTGATGCTCTGCAAGGACTATGATTTTATTATCTACAAGGTAAGACACATCATTATAAAATGACATATATAAAACCTGATCAAGCCTGACATTTTTCAGCTGTTCCGTATCTTTAAGTGAAGTACCATGCAAGGCGTTATAAAGAGATAAAAAATTTTCTTTTGCTTTTTCATCTTCTGCAAAAAGGTCTACAAAAATCGAATCTTTGTATTTTCTGTTTGAAGTACTCATAACCGTTTCCCTCACCTATTGTATTATATCATAGATTATCAGCTTTTTAAAGTATCCCTTGCTTTTAATCTCAACTAAAGAGCCGTCCTAAAACTTTGTAAAAAACCGGGTCCTTAGGGCAGAGCCCTAAGCAGCGCGAGCGGACAGGATGTCCGTTGTTTGCACTTCGAGAGTTTGCGCTTGATGCAAACTCTAAGGTGAAAAATGTACAAGGATGTACATTTTTCACCGGGCATAGGGGAGGGTACAACCAACGAAGTTTCGAGGTAAAACACCTTTCTCCGAAAAAGGGGTTTTCTTCCCCTAAACCATTCTATTGACAAAAACCTTTTAGTATGTAAACTATTATCTATGATAAAGGCTTTAGATAATATCCTTAGATGGATAAAAAAGATTTATATTCATCCTAATACGGTAAAAATAGCATCTCTTATAATTCTTGCAGAACTTATGATTTTGCCTTTTAGTATGACTAAAATGGACTTGTTTAATACCTCTCAAAAGGCGGTAAATCTTTACCCTATGACGGTTTTGTTTTCGGACTTTGTACAAAGAGGTTTAAACTCTTTTTATGTAAGCAGTCTCTTGCTGTTTTTATTGCCTATAGCATTTATAGTAATCTTTATATCTATTTTTCAAATAAAAATATCCTCAAAGGTTGTTTATTTTTCGGCCTTAGTGCCTATAAGCCTTTATCTTGCAGCCTCGGTTTCCGGCATGAATTTATTTGCAAACACCCCCAGGTGGTTTTATTCTCTAAGTTCTCTTACATATTTTGCCTTTTTTACGGCCCTTGTCTTTCATGCCTTCTTGATAGCACACGGCATAATTTCCATAAAAAGACAAAATGGATCATATATGGAGTATAAGCGCCTGCTAAAAGAAGAGGAAGAGAAAAAAGAGCTTTTAAACAAGCGAATAGCCGAAAAATTAAAAAAACAAAAAGAAAAGTCCTTAAAAACTAATTCCGAACCCATAAAGGAAGAGGCGCTTTCTGTAGACAAGCTATTAAAACAATACATAAACCGCTTTAAAAACAGAAAAAAAAGGTCTCATATAAAAATAAAAATTACAATAGTTATTCTTTTTACCATATTGGTGATTCTTTCAACCTTTATTTACACGGATTTAAGAAACTATAATATGCTTCTAACCCAAAATGTCAACACAACAGGAAAAAATCAAGCCGAACAGGTTGCGGCCATATACAGCTTTTCGGATGGGCTTCATGCTAAAATCAGCGCCTTCCTCGAAGGAATACGAAAGACCAATCTGTCTTCGCCCTTCCCTTTTCAAAGGGTCGATATAATAACCACAAGCAATAAACAGCATATTTTTCTTGAAGAAATCGATGAGTCTACAGAGCTGCCCTTTTTTGATGTATTTTCTTATACCACAGCCGCAGGGCAGGTAAGGCTAATTCCGGAAGAAGAAAAAAGCATAAGTCCTGAGGATGCAGCCCTTTATATAAAACACTTCAAAAATGAAGCTACGGTAAGCACACCTATTTACAAGGACGAGAAGGGAACCTGCCTTTATATCTATCCTGTAACCTTCACCAGAAAGGAGGGCCAGAGACTTGTAGGCTTTTCAGTTGTTACATATCTTAAAGAAATTCTAGACCGCCCTTATTTTCAGGCAAAGGTCTTTGTGTTTTCAATTTCGGCCGTGTTTTTCTATGCATCTATAATCATCGTTCTTTTTTTGGCGGACTTTATTGCAAATCCCATTATATTCTTATGCGGAAATATACGAAAAACTGCAAATATTTTAAGCGGTATGATTTCGAGCAGCGCGGCAATCGAACCGGACCGTCTTATTTTTGAAGAAAACGTCAAGACCCATGACGAAATAAAAACCCTTTCAGTAGAGCTAAAAAATATTATCTCGCTTATCCGCGGAATTTTACCCTATGTGTCTTTTCATACTATTCAAAATGCAGAAAAAAATCTCTCAAGTAAAAGTACTACCAGAGATCTATGCTTTTTGTTTACCGACATACGCGGGTTTACAAGCATGTGCGAAAACATGCAGCCGCGAGAAGTCATCAATATTTTAAACCGCTATCTCGATATCGAAACGAAGATAATCTTCGAAAACGGAGGAGATGTGGATAAGTACGTCGGTGATGAAATTATGGCTTTTTTCTCGGGGCCTAAAAAAGAAATTAACGCATGTAAGGCCGCTATGGAAATACGAAAGGCAATGAGACGGGAACAAAAGGCAGCTTTGAAGGAAGGCACGGCTCTGGTTTCGATAGGAATAGGTATTAATTCGGGACCCGTGGTATTCGGACCTGTAGGTTCCAAAACGCGCAAAGATTTTACATCGATAGGCGACACCGTAAACCTTGCGGCCCGGCTTGAAGGAGCAAACAAAGAATACGGCTCAAAGTCGATTATCTCGGAAGAGGTTTATAAAAATTTAAGCAAAGAGTTTATTTGCCGAGAACTCGATTTTGTTGCAGTTAAGGGAAAAACGGAAGCTGTCCGTATTTATGAAATTCTTCAGCCGACAGAAAAACTTACAACCGAAAAACTTTATGATATAAAAAAATTATTTGAAACAGGGCTCTCCTATTATAGAAAAAGAAAATGGAAGCAGGCCGAAAAATATTTTTCGGAATGTGCCGAAAAGTATAATGATGCACCCTCCAAGGTATTTTTAAGAAGGGTTGCCCACTATCAAGTTTCTCCGCCGAAACCAAGATGGAGCGGTGTGTTTGTAATGAATGTAAAATAAAATCGGCAAAATTTAAACTGAAAAGGAGTTTTTATGGAATTTAAACAACTTGAAATATTTATCAAACTGGTAGAAAATTTAAGTTTTTCTACCACTGCAAGCGAGCTGAACATATCTCAGCCTACAGTCAGCCTTACCTTAAAGCAGCTTGAAGAAGAGCTTGATACCCCCCTCTTTTTGCGCTCTACACGAGAGCTAAAATTGACCGATGCAGGGAATAGTCTTTACGGGGAAGCAAAAACTATTCTCGCTGAAAGAGATAAAATAATAGAAAAATTTATACATCCTGAAAGAAAGGTTATAACTATCGGAGCCTCGACAATTCCTGCCGGCTATCTTCTTCCTTCCATAGTGAGGGAGTTTAAAAAGAAGCATCCCGATATTTATATAAAGGTTGAAGAAAAAAACAGCCTTGAAACAATAAAAAAAGTATCGTTAAATACCGTCGATATAGGCATCGTCGGAATGAAGGTAGAAGATGAAAATTGCGAATTCCTTCCCATTTATAAGGATGAATTTGTATTTATAAGTGCAAACAATGCTTATTATCAAAAGCTAAAAAAATCCAATCCCGATTTAAAACGAATTGCCGAAGAACCATTTATTATCAGAGAAGCAGGGTCTGCCGTAAAGCAAAATATGGAGCTTATTTTAAAATCTCAAAAGATAGATTTAAACTCGATAAATATAAGCGCCTCGATAAACGACACAGAGGTCATAAAGCAATTAACGGCAGAGGGCCTGGGCACTTCTTTTATATCAAGAATAGCTGTTGCCGATATGGTAAAAAATAAAAAGCTCATAGCCTTTGAACTGGGAGATGTTCCCCACCAATACCGCAATATCTATCTTGTATGGAACAAAAAAATAAACTATGCAAGCCATATCAAAGACTTTTTAAACTGCACGGAATGTTTTAAAGTAAGAAACGAGCTTAATAATTTTGAAGAGAATTAAAAGGACTTAGCGGATAAAATATAATTTATAAAAAAGGCCTCCGTTTTACCGGAGGCCAAAAGTCTATGGAACAATTAAGACTTATTTTTTTACTTTACAAAAACAATTTATTATATATAATAATAAATATCAAAAATTATTTATATATCTTCTAACACAATTCACTTCTTTTGTCAATATAAAATAGCGATAAAATTTTATATATTTACCTCAGCTACTTGTAATTTTTTTTTAATAAATATTACTATATTATAATAAATATAACTTTTACACTTAAAATATTTTTGGAGTATAATTATGAACGATTTGCCTAAGGGCTTTGACAGCTTGGCTGAAGCCCAACAAAAAAAATTTATAGCTTTAAAAAATTTAAAAGATGCCGGAGGCAAGATTATAGGACTTTATTGCTCCTATGTACCTACCGAGCTTGTGTATGCAGCGGGGGCCGTGCCCGTTTCCTTATGCGCAACGAGCGAAAAGCCGATAAGTGCTGCCGAAAGGGATTTGCCCAAAAACCTATGCCCCCTTATAAAGGCTTCTTACGGACACGCCGTCACCGACACCTGCCCCTTCTTCTATTTTTCGGATTTTATCGTTGGAGAAACTACCTGCGACGGCAAAAAAAAGATGTTTGAGCTTTTAAACGATATAAAGCCTACCCATGTAATGCATCTGCCTCAAAACAACCTCGATCCCAAGGCCTACCCCTTTTGGGCAGACGAGGTAAAAAAACTAAAGGAAAGAATCGAAGAATTTTATAACATAACTATAACCGATGATGATTTAAGGAAGGCTATCAAGGACTGCAATCAGGAGCGGAGAAACCTTGTAAACTTCTTTGAGCTTTCGGCCTTGGACCCTTCTCCTGTTTCAGGCTTGGAACAGTTTAATGTAAAGGAAGCCTTCGGTTTTCAATACGATATAAATCAAAAAAATGCCGAAATAGTAAAACGCACAGAGGAATTAAAAGAGTATTGGGAAAAGAATTTAAAGGGCACAAAGGATGAGCGTCCGAGAATTTTGGTTACGGGCTGTCCCTTGGGAGGCGTAAAAGAAAAATATTGGCACAGATTGAAAAACTGGGAGCCGTAATAGTCGGTTATGACAGCTGTTCGGGTTTACGCACCCACATGGAATTCGTAGATGAAGACCCCGCAAGGGATCCGATTGAGGCTATTGCCGAAAAGTATCTTAAAACAAACTGCTCGGTTATGAGTCCCAACCCCGGAAGGCTAAAGGACTTGGATTATCTTATAGACCACTATAAGGCCGATGCAGTAATCGAATGTACCTTGGTTGCCTGCCACACTTTCAACCTTGAAGCGCATACAGTCGGAAAACACGTTATGCAAAAAGGCCTTCCCTATATTCATGTAGAGTCCGATTATTCTCAAGAAGATGCAGGGCAATTTGCAACAAGGCTTGAGGCCTTTTTGGAAGTTGTCTCAGAAAGGAAAAAACTAAAATGAATTATATAATTACCTTTGGAACGACAACGGCCGCAATTCAATGCGACTCAATGATAAAAGCTGACCCTATAAATGCAAAGCTGGTTCCAATACCGGGCTTTTTAAAAGCCGGCTGCGGTTTTGTATGTCTTTTTCAAAATATGCAAAAGAAAGAAGTTGAAAGCTGGATAAGCAAAAATAATATCAGCTATGAGACTTTGATTGAAGTAATATACGAAAATGGACTTATAAGTCCTAAAGCATAAAAAGAAACGCCGTACAAGAATTATTCTTTACGGCGTTCCCTAAAGAATCAGCAAAATTTATTTCTTTCGGGATTAAAAATTTTTTCACTTTCCCAAAATTTACTTATTTTAATGCCTTCTTCTTCGATTATCTCCTTAATTTTATCCGTGTCGGAAAAATCATAATAGAGAATACTTACTCCGCAGCAAGCTTCAGCTTCCCTAGGAGTGGGAGCCATTGTACACTTTATGCCTTCTTTTTTTATAAGACCGTAAAGCTTAAGAGCTGTTTTTGAATCGGGCAAAAAAACATAATAATTTTTCATCATCTTAACATTTCTATAAAAGCACCGATACGGGTTTTTAGCTGCTCTGCATCTTCATCGGTATAATCCGTTTCAATGCCTAAACATGGAATATTATGTTCGCGTAAAGCCTTTTCGACAAAGTATCCTTCGGTATCATAAATATTGCAAAATTTTAAATTTAAATCGATAACGCCGTCTGCGTTATATTCTTTTGTAAGCCGGATAATATCATCGATTCTTTCTTTATTGGGGGTAAAACAAGCACAGTTTATATGTCCCAAATACCTTTTTGTTAAGTTATTAACCATTTCATCAATTGTGGTTCCCGTTTCATCAACCAAAGCCTCACAATATCTTATTCCGGTACACATCTCTTCACAAACAACAGCTCCTCCCGTAGTTTCGATTATGTGATGAATCTTCCAATTCGGAATTGAAAGAGGTGTTCCCGTTAAAAGAATTCTCTTTGTTCCTTTTTTAAAGACGGAAACATTTTCTTTTTTCCGAGTGTCAAGCTCATCACAGAGTTTGTTTACCATTGTTACAAAACGTGTAGGATCATCATAAAAGGCAATTTGATGAATCAATAAAGAATCCTTTCCTGAAATAGGAATGTTTTCCAGCTTTCTGAAATTATTCAATCTTTGTAGAGCCTTTCTTTTACTGTTTACAATTTCGATTGCCTTTTTTAAAGATTCGGGTGTAACGGTATTTCCTGTAAGTTCCTCAAGTTTTTTGATGTAGCCCTTAATTTCGCAAGCCCATTTTTCAAAATCTTGAGGTCTTTTCATCTGAGGAATATCCATGATGTGCATAGGAGCATCTTCCGCTAAGATTTCCCAAGCTTTCTTTTTACCGTCGCATGTTGTCTCTCCTACAAACAGATCGCATATTCTAAAGAAAGGACAGGTCTTTCCAAATCGGGCTCCAAGTGAAGCCTTGATCAGGGGACAAGTTGCTGTAGGTAAAAATTTTTCGCCGTCAGGAACCCAAAATTGGGAGCCGCTGCAAAGACCTGTGGCAATAGCTCCTGCCGCAATTACTACCTCATCTGGAACATGAATACAAAAGGAACCTACAACCTTTCCTCCTTCCTTTTGAAAATCCACAAGTTCTTGCGGACGAATACCGTGAATGTCTGCTACAACCATGTTGAAAAAATCCATTCCCTCAGGTCTGTTTTCTTGAGCCAAGTAGACATCTCCAAATGCGCCGGGCAAAGCCTCGCATAACAAGTCGTGGGTTTTAACATCCATACCCAGATCTTCCCACATCTTTCTGTAATCTGCCATTTTAATCCTCCTGGTACATTACGTTCATATTATATTTATACGGACAATATTTATATCCGTAATCCGCATTATTCCAGCCTCGGCAAAGGCGTATAACTCTATTTTCTTTTTTAGGATTAATATCAGCTTCTTTTTTCACCTCCTTTAAAATTGTTTTATATGAACCCCTCGGACAGAGGGCAAAAATTTTTTTAACCGTATTTTTTTCCGATTTAAATTTTATTGTTTTACAAACATCGTCGAAATATTTTTTTCTTCTTTCAAGGTCTAAAATATAAGGCGTATAATAACGCAGTAAAAAAGCTTCTTCAGCACTGAGGTCTGAATACTCATCTATTTTTTTTAAAACACTTTCAATGTAATATAAAATTTCTTTTGCTTTTAGGTATTTTAAATTATCAAACTTTTTTCCGTAAACTTCTTGTATGGCTTTTTCCAATTCAGATTTATTTTTATATAAAAGAACTTTTTTATCGGTGTTTTCTTTTAGCTTATTAAAAAAAACGGTACATGTATTTTCTATTAAATACATACTGCACGAAAAAAGAATGGGACACTTATCTGTTTTTAAGTAAATTACGGAACTTCTTATAACGTCACATATATTTTCCATATCACCGAATTTAAAAATTGCAGAATCGGTTCCCTCGCAGGGTACGGGCAGCAGGCCGTAAGCATAAAGAATTTCGAGCGGTAAATTTTCTCCGAAGATTCCTATAACATTTGCTGAGGATAAATAATTTTCGGCAGCTTCGACATATGCCTCACGTCTAAGATTTTCCAAAAAAGAAATATCTATCATGATAATATACAGGCTCCTATTGCTCCGGCAAAGGCCCCCAAATCATCGGATAAAACGGGGGCTTCAAGTTTTTTTGAGATTTCTTCTATTATGTAATCGTTTGAACTAAAGCCGCCTGTTAAAAAATATAGATCGGAGCGGGGTTTTCTGTTTGCAAGCGAAACGACCTTTGAAACTATTTGATTTATAACGCCCCTTGCAATATCTTCGCGGGGACTGCCCTTTCCCATGAGGGATGTTACCTCGGACTCGGCAAAGACGGTGCATACAGAAGAAAGGCTTAAATCGTTTCCTCTTGCAGCGTACTCGCTTATTTCCTGTAAACTTAAGCCAAGCCTGTTTGCCATGAGTTCCAAAAATTTGCCGGTACCGGCCGAACACTTATCGTTCATAATAAAGTCAATTACAAGGCCGTCTTTTACAACGATGACCTTTGTATCCTGCCCGCCGATGTCGATTACGGCTACATCCTTTTTTGCCAAAAAGTGGGCTCCCTTTCCGTGGCAGGAAATTTCGGTTAAGGTTTTGTCTGCAAAGGGAACGCTTACTCTTCCGTAACCTGTAGCAGTTATTTTGAAGTCCTCATTTTGTAGAGTTTCCTTAACCCAATCTAAGACAGCCTCTCCCGTTTCTTTGCTGTTCCATCCGCTAGGTATACGGTTTTTGTAAAGAATGTTTTTTTTATCTTCATCCATTATAACGGTCTTGGTTGCCGTCGAGCCGATATCTATACCTATGTAGTGCATACTCTTCTCCCATACCTAATAGATACTTATTCTTTCTCCAAAATGCTCTCTAAATTTTTTATAAGAGCATCTACGGTATCCCTGCTGCTGTAGGCAATAAAGTTTGTTGTTATGGAATTTTCAAAAAAGATTTTTTTTAGTTCTTCCATATAAATGCCGGGAATCCGGAGGTAATTTATATTTTTAATTTTTGTAAAATCTTTTATTGATGATATCTCTCCGCCCCAATCTTCCGAGCTGCATGAAAAGTTAATGCCGCAGCTGGGGCTTCCATCAATACCGACTACAGCCAAAAGTCTGCAGCCGTTATTGATGTACTCGCTTACCTCATCTGCTTTTTGGCTGACCATGGAGCGGCATGCTTTTCTGTAATTAATATTATCGAACTGTTCACGCACGTGACCCCATCGTCTTAACCCACATACTTCGGTTTCTGGACAGGCCATTTGAATTATACCTATCTTATTCTTTGTAAGCCAAGTTAATAAGGGCTCCATACTTTCTCTTTCTTTTTCTGCACGGACCTGACTGTAAGGATTTAAAAGGCAATGGCTCAATAATATTATATTTTTCATGTTTTTACTTCTTTTGGAAATTCTTTTTTGCTTCTTCTCTTTCCCTTGTTGCATTTTCTTGAGCATCCTTTAAGGCTTGATCAAGATTCTTTTTACCTGCAACAACTTCTTCCAGGGCTTTTTGCATATTTGCATGAATTGCATAGCCGTTTAAGCCCTTGGGATCCTGATAAGCATAGGGGAACATATTTGATGCAATTCTCTTGCTGGGATCTTCATTGTCTAAAAATGCTTGGAATTCTTTTGAATTCAACGCTGCATTTGTTAATGGAAGATAACCGCTCTTCTTTCCCCATGCAACCTGAGTATCAGTTTCAAACCAAAATTTCATAAACTCAAAGGCTGCTCGTTTTGTTTCTTCAGAAACCGTATTAAACATTGTTATGTCTGTTCCTGAGTAGAGGGCGGCAGCTTTCTTTCCTTTCGGAAGTTCGGCAACCTTCCATTTTACTCCGGTAGCAGCGCAAGCTTCTTTCATTTTAGGAAGATTGGAAGACGAGGCAAAACCGATAAAGGCCTCCCCCCTCGACATCGGGCCTGTGATATAGCCTTCTTCAAATTCGATCTTAGCGGTTTTATCGTTTATCATCGAAAGGATAAATTCGTAAGCTTCTTTTACTTCCGGCGTGTCAATTAAAACGGCATCCTTTGCTTCATCATAAATATGACCTCCGGCCTGCTCTACCCAAAAGCTAAAATCGATACCGACACTCTTATTGAACACAAGCCCGACCTTTCCGTCTCCGGTCAATTTTTTTGCGGCAGTTTTTAGCTCGTCCCAAGTTTTAGGAACTGCTATTCCTTTTTCTTTTAGAACATCTTCGTTGTAATACATTAAGTATGCTCCCTTGTTAAAGGGAAGAGAGTGGTGTATGCCGTTCCAGATTCCGTTATCCCTTAAGCCTGCGGGAATATCATTCCAGATTTTTTTGTCAAATCCGTATTTCGGATCATCAATCCTCGGATTTAAATTTTCGACAAGATCGTTTAGAACATAGGCGGTAAGCCTGTTACAATAGATCATCGAAAGAGCCGGAAGAGAATTGGCCTGAGCCGCTCCGTTTAATTTTTCAAAAAGCTCTCTGTAGTGGCCTTGAAATATGGGCTTGACTTCAATGTTTTGATGAGTTTCATTGAACTTTTTTACCAAAGCTTCAAGAATCTCACCATTTGCACCGTTCATTGCATGCCAAAATTCAAGAGTTTGCTTTTCTTTTGGAACATAGACATTAGCGTTTGCAGAAATAGATTCCGGCTTGCTTTCGGCTTTTGAGTCATTGTCTGAGCAAGAAAGCACTGAAGACATTATCGATAAAATCAATAAGCCGGCAGCCATAAAATTAAAATACCTTTTCATCTGTATCTCCTTATCCTTTTATACCATTTTTGCTAAAACTCTCTATCAAGTGTTTTTGCAAAACCAAGTATACAATAATAACAGGCACAATCACCATCGATGAATATGCCATCAAATAATTATAATTAGGCCCTGCTTCTGTCATAAATGTAGTAAGGCCTACCGGAAGAGTTCTTTTTTCCGGCTGATTTATCATTAGAAGCGGCCACAAAAATTCGTTCCAGCTGTGTATTATTCTTAAAAGAGCTATGCTGATCAGGGCCGGCTTAGAATAAGGCACGGCAATCTTCCATAAATATTTAAAATCGCTGCACCCGTCTATCTTTGCAGAATAATAAAGCTCTTTAGGTATATCTAAAAAATATTGTCTAAGCATAAAAATAGAAAAAGCCGATGCAATCCAAGGGACATATAAGGCATGAAGGGTATTTATCAATTTTAATTTTGTAAGAGTAACAAAATTGGATGTTAATAAAACCTCGCTTGGAATCATCATAGTAGATACTATAAGAACAAAAAGAATGTCACTGCCCTTAAATTTAACGTGGGTAAAAGCAAAGGCGGCTAAGATTGTGGTAATCAAGGTTCCCGCAGTTACCATAAAAGAAACAAAGAGGCTGTTAAAAAAATAAGCCCTGAACGGAACCTTTTCAAAAACGAATTTATAATTTTCCCAATGATATTTTGACAAAATAAATTGAGGAGGCAATTTATAAATGGCAGCGGAATCATTTAAGGAGGTAACAAGCATCCAAATAAACGGAATTAATGAAAGAAGAGCTCCTAAGATGATAATTGAAAAAGCCGCAGCATATAAAATTTTTTTCATGCCCTGCTTCCTCCCAATCCGAGACGCTTGTTAATAAGCCTGCTTACAAAAAAACCTAAAACCGTTAAACTTAAAATTAAAAGAAATAAAATAAAAGAAGCCGCAGCTGATGCTCCGTAAGAAAATTGATTTACAAGTTTATCGTAAATATAATATACAATGGTCAAACACGAATCGACAGGGCCTGCAGAGCGATGAAACAAGGCATAAACTTCAGAAAAGGTTTTAAAGGAACCTATTAAAGAAGTAATAAAAACAAAGAATATCATCGGAAAAAGCAGAGGCAGGGTAATTGTAAAAAATATTTTTATACTTGAAGCTCCATCCAATTTTGCGGCTGCATAATACTCTTCAGGGATATTACGCAAGCCCGTTAAAATAATTAAAATATTGTATCCTAAGGTTTTCCAAATACATAAAATTATAAGAGCCGTCATAGAATAATCGGGATCGGTCAGCCAACTTACTGCATCAATTCCAACCAAACTTAAAAGATAGTTTAAAAGCCCGAAGCGAGAATGAAAGATCCATCTAAAGACAACCGCCACCGCAACCGTACTTGTAATAAAGGGCAGAAAATAAATATTGCGGATCAGGGAATTTATTTTTGTATTTTTAACCAAAAATACCGAAACTAAAATAGAAAGCCCCAAAGAAAACGGAACTATAATGGAAACAAATTTTAAAGTATTTAAACTTGCAAGGATAAACTGCGGGTCATTAAAAAGAGAGGCGTAATTTTCAAATCCGTATTCATAGGCTATGTGTTTAAAATAATTATAGCGGGTATAAAAGCTCATTAAAAAAACTTTTACGGCAGGATATAGGCTGAAGGTTGAAAGAATGAGTAAGGCCGGAAGCAAATACAAATAAGCCGAAACGGAGTTAGCTTTTTTCATGATTCAGTCCTATAGTTCAATGCGATTCTATTCCCGTTTTCATTAAAGATAAGAATTTTGTTTTTTAAAAATTCCAAACCGATTTTATTTCCTGTATGTAAATTTAATTCAGGTGAAACATATAACTTCAATTCTTTGTTGGCGCATAAACAAGTTAGAATCTCGTCCTTTCCCATATTTTCCTTTAAAGATATGGAGGCATAAAAATCGGGCTTTTCATTATTTATGCGGATATCTTCCGGTCTTATTGCAATAAAAATATTCTTTAGATCCTCAACTTCACCGCCTATAGGAATATTACAGTCAAGATCTTTTATTTTTAAAATTTTATTTTCTATGCAGGCTTCAAAAATATTTATCTCTATCATTCCGATAAATTTAGCTGCAAATAAATTAACGGGCTCTCTGTATATCTCGTTAGGGCTTCCGAATTGCTGAACCTCTCCTTTTTTAAGCAGGAGAATTTTATCCGAAATAGCGGAAGCTTCTTCTTGGTCATGGGTTACAAAGATTGTAGTTATTCCGAGCTCTTTTTGAATTCGCTTAATTTCTTCTCTGGTCTGAACTCTTAATTTTTTATCGAGATTTGATAAGGGTTCATCCATCAAAAGAACATCAGGATTTTTTATCAAGGCCCGGCCTATTGCAACCCTCTGCTGCTCCCCGCCTGAAAGGGCTCCCGGTTTTTTTGTCAATAAATTTTGAATCTCCAAAAAATTTGCAATCTTGTTTACCCTTTCCTTAATTTCAGTCTTGGGTCTTTTTTTTATCTTTAAGGGAAAGGCTATATTGTCAAAGGCTGTCATGTGAGGATAAAGCGCATAGTTTTGAAAGACCATGCCGATATTACGCTTATCAACAGGAATTTTACCGATATCTTTATCATCAAAGAGAATAGTTCCTTCCGTTTGGTCAATAAGACCGGCTATCATTTTTAATATGGTAGTTTTTCCGCAGCCTGAGGGACCTAAAAAAGAAACAAGTTCCCCGTCTTCTATTGTGAGGTTTACATCTTTTACGGCAAAATCATTGCCTTCTTCAAAGCGCTTTGTCAAATTTTTTAGTGTTATTTTCATACTATTTTAATGATGCTTAAGCATAGTAAATCTTATGTACAGTATATAGAAGAAGAATAAAAAGTCAATAGATATATTATAAAATTTATGAATTTATTAAAATTTATATTTGGATAAGCATCCTAAGAAAATATCAATTTACTCCGTCTGGTATTTTTCCGGCTTAAGTTACTTTATACAAAATTGTGTCTTTATAATTTTAAGTCTTCTGACTCAAAAGAGGAGTTAAATAAACTTATGGCCTTTGCCGAAAACATTGGCCGGTAATAGACACAATCGTAAACCTGCTGGAACATACAAGCAAACCGGAGGATTTGTGCTGCTGTTGCGGATAGACACTAAAAAAAGATAATGTATTCCATTAAATTCTGAAGCACTTAAATTTTTTTTGGTGCTTTTTTATCGTTAAAAAATTATAAATATATTGACAAAGACAGGGTTTTATTGTACCTTATTTATAGATAATAAATTATCTATAAATAAATATTTTAATAGGAGTCCTCTATGAAAGGTTTTGCAATGATAAAAATGGGAGAAACAGGCTGGATTGAGAAAGAAAACCCTGTTTGCGGCCCTCTTGATGCAATTTGTAAACCGCTTGCACTTGCTCCGTGTACTTCTGATGTACACACCGTATGGGAGGGTGCTATAGGCGAGAGACATAACATGATTTTGGGACATGAAGGCTGCGGCGAGATCGTCGAAGTCGGTTCCTTAGTAAAAGATTTTAAACCCGGAGATAAGGTCTTGGTTCCTGCTATCACACCGGATTGGAACTCGTTAGAGGCACAAGGCGGATATTCAATGCATTCCGGAGGAATGCTTTCAGGCTGGAAGTTTTCAAATTTCAAAGATGGGGTATTCGGTGAATATTTTCATGTAAATGATGCCGACGGAAATCTTGCCCTCATCCCGGAAGGGGTTAAAATTGAACACGCCCCGATGCTTTCTGATATGGTTCCTACCGGTTTCCATGGAGCCGAGCTGGCTGATATACAATACGGGGATTCCGTACTCATTATAGGAATAGGCCCTGTAGGACTTATGTCGGTTGCCGGTGCAGCTTTGAGAGGTGCATCCAGAATTTATGCAGTCGGCACCCGCCCTGCCTGTATCGAAGCGGCAAAATTTTACGGTGCGACTGATATTATAAGCTATAAAAATGGACCAATTGATGAACAAATTCACGAGCTCACACATGGAAAAGGCGTGGACAAGGTAATAATTGCCGGAGGTACAGTTGATACCTTTGAAGAAGCTATAAAAGCCATGAAACCGGGCGGAAAAATAGGGAACGTAAATTATCTCGGTTCAGGTGTATCCGTTAAAATTCCCCGTATTGAATGGGGTGTCGGTATGGGACATAAGCAGATTAACGGAGGTTTGATGCCAGGCGGAAGGCTACGCATGGAAAAGCTTAGCAGTCTAGTATCTGTCGGAAAACTCGACCTGTCAAGGTTAATCACTCATAAATTCCAAGGCTTTGAAAATGTTGAAAAGGCTCTTTACCTTATGAAAGATAAGCCTGCAGACTTGATAAAGCCTGTAGTTATTATCTAAAACATTTCCTGAGTTTTTATTAAAAGGCTGCCCAAGACAGGCGGCCTTTTTTCACACAGAATTAAACTTTAAAAGATTAGAGGTGCCAGATGAAAATTTTAGTTATTTCTGGTTTTTTAGGAGCAGGTAAAACGACATTTATTCAAACCCTTTCAGAAAAAACCGGTAAAACTTTTGCCGTTATGGAAAATGAGTACGGCAGCACAGGAATAGACGGAAATATCTTAAAACAGGATAGATTAAAGGTTTGGGAATTAACGGAAGGCTGCATTTGTTGTTCTCTAAAATCGGATTTTGCTTCTTCAATTTTGACTATTGCAAATACGGCCGATCCCGAATATTTGGTAGTGGAGCCTACAGGAGTTGGACTTTTAAGTGCCGTAATGAATAATATTTCTAAGATAGAATATGAACGTATAAGACTGTTGGAGCCTATAACCATTGTGGATGTTCATTGTGTTGACTCTTATTTAAAAGAGTTTAGAGAATTGTATACCGATCAAATAAAAAAGGCTTCGCAAATCATTCTTTCAAAAACTGAAACTGTGTCAGAAAACGAGATCAGCTGTATTGTTAGAATTTTAAGAGACCTAAACCCTCAGGCTAAAATTACCTCAGAGCCTTATAATACTCAAAAACCGGAATGGTGGAATAGCTTCTTTGAAAATTTATATAATAAAAATAAAGCAGAACTAGCGGCTGAACCGATGCATAGTTCCGATTTGGAAAATACAGGCTTTGACAATATTAGGATAAACAGTGTAAACGAATTATTGGAAGTGCTTGCAGCCCTTATGTACGGTTTTTTTGGAACTGTTTTCAGGGCTAAAGGCTATGTACCTATCAGCGGACAATGGACTAAATTTGATGTAGTCAACAAACAATATAGAGTCAGCCTTTGCAATAAGATGCCCGAATCCAAGGTTATAGTAATAGGCCGTAACTTAGACTATGGCCTGCTGAGAACAGCCTTTAATGTGAACCCTGAAATAGATATATTATAAAATTTATATATATATCTATTTTTTATATATATTGACTATTTTAGCTTTTTGGTGTAACTTATCGGTAATTATTTTTATGGAGGGCAAAATGAAAAAGATTATTTTTGCTGCACTGTTTTTATTACTTGCAAGTACTCTTGTATTTGCAGCCGGTTCTTCTGAAAAGGAATCAAAAGATTTTTCGGGCAGAACCTTAAATGTGGTTACAACAAGTGCTTACAAGGAACTCTTTGATGCCTTTACTGCAAAAACAAAGGTAAAAGTCGAGTTTCTTTCGATGTCGAGCGGAGAGGTTTTGGCAAGAACAAGGGCCGAGGGCAAACCTATGTACGATGTCTGGTTCGGAGGCGGAATTGATGCCTTTATGTCAGCAAAGGAAGAGGGCTTTTTAGAAAACTATGTTTCTCCCAACTCAAAGGATATTCCTGCCAAATATAAGGATCCGGACGGAGCTTGGATTGCAAAAGGAATCACGGTTGTAGGTTTTATTGGAAACAAGGATGTCTTAGCCGAAAAAAATCTCCCCATGCCTAAAACTTGGGCTGAGCTCGCAGATCCAAAATACAAGGGAGAGGTTATTATGAGCGATCCTTCAATTTCGGGTACGAATTACGCGCTGTAAAGGGCTTACTCGATCTTTTCGGTGAAGAAAATGGTTGGGCATATTTTGAAAAATTAAATGCAAATATTCCCTTTTTAGTAAGAGAGGAAAGGACCCTCAAGAAAAAACCGCTCAAGGCGAATTTGCCGTAGGTATTATTCCTGCCGACGGCAAAGCTTTTAAACTTGCCGACGATAAAAACCTAACTGTAGTATATCCCGAAGACGGAATTCCGTGGGTACCGGAAGGAACTGCAATCTTTAAATCATGTCCGAATCTCGATGCGGCAAAGGCTTTTATCGATTTTATGCTTACAAAAGAAGCTCAGGAAATTATCGCAAGGCTTGACGGAAAAGACTCTGCTCAAATTGTAAAGCCGGGCGTTAAGGGGCTTTCATTAGGCTTACCTAAAGATAAGCTTATAAAGGAAGATTTAAGCAGCTTCGGAAAAGACAGGCAAAGAATCTTAGATAAATTTGCTTCGTTAAGACCGAAAAACTAAAACAAAGGCTAATCACCGGTTTAATATAAAAATCGGTGATTAGTTTTTTAGTATACATTATAAATTTTATCTGTTAAAATAATCGAAACACAATTCTTAGTTTTGATATATTGTTTTTCACTTTCATTATGAGAGATATAAAAAACGATTTTACCTTTTTCAACCTTATCAAAAAGTATATCGATGAGGTGTTTTTTATTTTTCATATCCAAGTGAGCGGAAATTTCATCAATAAGATAAATATCTTTATTAGAGAATTCAATACGCAATAGTTCAATTAATAACTTTTCACCGGAACTCAAATTTTCTGAAGCCCAGTCAAATTTTCTTTTAAAGCCTCCCAATTGTTTTACTATATCCTGTATTTTTTCATTTTTATAATTAATTATTAAATCTTTATCAATATTAGAGGATAACATAATATTTTCCAAAACCGTTCCCGAAATAATTAAAGCCTCAGGACTATGATACGAAACAGAAGAATTTGTATTATCCCTACGGAGAATCGTTTTACTTTCTTCCTGCGTATTTATTTTTATATTTAGAATTCCTGCAAAATTTTTAAGCAAACTTGATTTACCTATTCCGTTAGCCCCTTCAATTAAATAAAATGCAGGCTTATTAAAATAGAGTTCATATTCACTTTTTGAAAATAAAATGCCGTTTTCAGCCGTATTTTCTTTATACCCATTTAAAAATAAAAATATTTTTTGTATTGAGGCTCTTTTTGAGCTTATAAGAATAATGGAATTCAAGATATTTGAAACGGGAGCAAAGATATTGCCAATCATCAATTGAATAGCTAAAAAGCCGCCTATTGAAGGGATTCCGGTTTTATTCTCGATAACAAAAAAGAAAGCTGCAATTACCTGTGTAAGGATGGTAATAAGTCTTAAAATATTTTTCCCAAATTGTTCGGTCCTTGCAGCTTGTGCAGAAATACTATAAAAGCCCTTATTAAGCACACCGAATTCTTTTTGCATATATTCATTGTGTTTATTTGCGTAAACATAAGAAAACCGTTCATGGATATAAACAATAAAATCTTGTTTTTCTTTTAATTTTTCTCTGCTTAATTTACTAAGTGCAGAATTTTTTTTTGAAATAAACAAAGCTATTATAATATTTATAAAAGAAGCTATGATACATAATAAAAATATATTTAAAGATTTTATTTTAATATAGCGTAAAGCAAAAATTAAAAATAAAATCTCTACAATCAACTTAGGATAAAATTGCGTTATATATGAGAAAAAAGAATTTACATCATTATTTAAAAGTGTAATAATTTCTCCCGATGAATAACTTATACTTTTGGCAGGTTCCTCCGTTTGATATTTATAAAAGACCGTATCGGATATAAAATAATATATTTTTTCAAGTAACCGGGTTAAAACCGAAATAGACAATATACAAAAGATAAAATCACAACAGAAAAAAATTATGAGAAACAGATAATCAGATAATTTAATATTCGGCAAATTAAACAGTTTATCTATAAATTGTTTAACCATAATAGGTTCAAAATAAATAAGTAAATTTTGCAAACCTAATAGGATAAATATCCATAGATCATAAAAATATATTTTTTTATAAAATTTTTTTGCTCGGTGCATAGTGTTTATTCTTTATTTTATGGTTTTTTATTATAAAAACTTGCTGAATGTGTGTCAATATCGGTATCACATAATTGTCAGCAGCCTTGTTGTCAGGTTAAGTTAGTTGTTAGATTTTCCACGAGTTTAAGATATAGCCTTATTCTTACTTATATCTTCTTACAACAGTGATGGCAAGGCCTAACCAGTTTTCTGTTCAACGTATGGGCTTTTTTGTCTGCTTCTTCATAGGTTACAAACGGCCCCCACCAACGCCCATTTTTATCTCCCAGTGTTCCACGGCCGGTGCCTTCACCGTGATTACAGAATTGGCATGTTCCATAATGAATTATGGCTTTATCAGATGCTACCCAATTTTCATAGATATAAAAGGCCATAGTTTTTCTCTCCTTGCAATTTACAAAATGAGTATAGCTGTCCCGTAAGCTAAAAATCGCCTAAGCACATATTTATGTTAAGCCAAAACCTAGAATCTGTCAAGCCTGAGTAAAACGGGTTTCCTATATCAATCACCTAAAATTTATTCCATATCATATACTAGTAAATTTATTAAAAATAATATAGACTTATAAATCGATTTTCAGGAGAATTTAAATTGAAGATACTTCACTGCCTTGCACAATTACCGATGAAAACAGGAAGCGGGGTTTATTTTAGTACCCTCGTCGAAGGAATGATAAAGAAAGGGCATAAAAACGCCGTTCTTTATGGAACACAACTTCCCTTTGCCGAAAAAACTTTTAATGAGTCCCTGCCGGAAAATTTACAAGGAAGGGTAAAAGAATATCCTGTTAAATTCTTATCCGATTATGAGCAAGAAGAAAAAACGGCTTTTAATGAAGACTTGCCCTTTCCGATTGCAGGAATGAGCGACATAATGCCCTATGCCTCAATCGTCTATTCCGAAATGAATGATGAGATGTATCAAAAATGGATTTCGGTTTTTGAAAAAACTCTTCTCCGTGCAAAAGAAGAATTCAATCCCGATGTCATTATAAGTCATCATCTTTTTATTTTAACCTCTTTGGTAAAAAAAATATTTTCCGGCAAAAAAATAATAGGTATAAGTCACGGTACGGATATAAGGCAGATTAAAAAAAATCCTTGGATAAAGACACGGTACATACAAAACTTGGACAAGCTCGATTTATATTTTACCGTAAGCCCTAAGGATATTGCCGAGGTGCAAAATATTTTTTCGGCAAACCTTGAAAAAATTAAATTGGCGGGAGGAGGCTTTAACCCCGATATTTTTAACGATAAGGATAGACATATCTTTGACGGAACATTCAAGCTTTGCTATGCAGGAAAGATATCCGATTCAAAGGGAGTGTTTGAACTTGCAAAAACTCTTCCGCTTATTTTAAAAAAATATCCTAATACGGAATTGACTTTGATAGGAAATGCAACAGAAGAACAAAAAAACATTCTTTTAAAAAATGCCGGTTACAGCAAAAATTTAAAAATAGTAAATGCTTCATCTCAAATATGTATGTGTAAAATTTTAAAACAAAACGATATTTTTATTTTGCCTTCATACTATGAAGCCTTAGGCCTTGTCGCCGTTGAAGCCTTAGCCTGCGGCCTTTTTACAGTTACGACAGAAATTGAAGGACTTATAAACCTTCTCGGCGAAAAAATCAACACAAGCGGCATTATCGAATTTGTCAAACTTCCTCGCATCTATGATGTAGACAAAGCATACGAAGAAGATAAGCCCGCCTTTGTCGAAGCCCTTGCCGAAAAAATAATGCTTCAAATGGAAAGACTTAAATCTCAAAAAGATTTTTATTCCCCTGTCGCAGAAGAAATAAAAAAACATTCTTGGGAGAACATCATAGATAGGGTTGAAAAAGATATTAAGGATATGTAATAAAAAACCGAAGCTCTTTTCACAGAGCTTCGGTTAATTTTTTCGTAGAATGCTTATTCTTTTTTGTTTAGCAATTTCCAGTTTTTAATAGTAACCTCATAATCGTTTATATGGGAATTATTCGGCTCGAACTCATAAGCTTCATCCCTGTTAGTTGTAAATTCACCTGTAAAATAGTTTACAATATCCTTTCTTTGTTCTCCCTTGAAATAATAAATTTTATCGTATCCTAGCTTTATCGCTAAAAGCCACTTATCTGATATTACAAAGGCAGGGTGATAAACCTTTTCCTTGGCAGCTCCATTTATGTTGAGCGTTTCCTTTGACTCAACAAAAAAATCATTATCGGGATTATGCTTCCTTGGAACATAGAACCTAAGTTTTGCCCTTTCAATATTGGGAATCTGTGCGATATTCTCTCCCTTTATTGTAATATTAAAATATCGGCTACGCTTTGCCATGGGAAATATATCTTCTGATGGTAATTCTTTTTTTTCATCAACACCAAAATCAATTAAAGAAGCCTCTTCAAGCTTATCTGTAAGACTTGCACGACCTCCATCCATCTTTAACCATTTAAAAGGTTTAGCCCAGTACTTAAAGCGTTCTCCTACATAGAATCCGAGATAGTATTTTCCGGGGAATATTCGTCCGTGTTTCTGTGAATCGAAAGGCAGGAAATTACTATCTTTAGCCAAATATAATTCATTCACCGGAGTATATTGATTTGTCTCAACCTTTGCTCCAAAGGCTATTCCGTGGTCATATCTAAAGTCGGAAGAGTTAAAGTCTGTATCTTCTTTAAATAGGCGGGCGAAGAAAAAATTATTATCATAGGTAGAACCTCGAATCATTAAATCTGCGTTCGTTATGCTAAGTTCGGCATATGGTCTATTTACTATTAAATCTTTTGACTCAGTACCGTTAAGCTCAATCCTTTCGGCATTTTCTTTGTCAAGTTTTTTATTATACCAAAATTCATATCCATGATAGGTATCGATATGTGTTAATTTTATATAATAAGAGCCCTGCGGTAGATGTTTAAAAGAAAAGTCCTTATTTGAAGACAGGCTTAAAAAAGGAGTCTCTTTTTGATCCTTATATAACTCAACCTGACCTATGTGTCCCGAATAGTCTCCATAGATATCATTGACTTTTAAGTTAAGCGAGGACTGAGCTGTATCAGGATATTCAATCCTAATGATTTCTTCGCCCATATTAAACCTTATCTTTTGGCCATCTGCTTTATTTAAAGAGAATTTATCTCTTCCGCTCATCCAAAGCTCAGGCGATGTAGAGGCAATGCCATGCTCACCCGGCTCATGTTTTATATTTACAAAATAATCCCCGGCTAAAAGTATTTTACCATCAAAAATATCTATAGGTTTACCGTTTTCTTTATCCTTTGAAAATAATACCTTATATCTGCCTCCATAGGAAGGGGGGCTATATTTTATTTTTACATCAGGATACCATAAATCATAGTCATCTTTTGAGGCTTCAATAGTCATAATACAGCTATCATCAAAATCATCTCCAATCTGTTTGCCCATCCAGAACTCGTTGAGATAGATATGCTCATTTTTTTCAGAGAGATATCCTTCAAGGTACTTAAATGCAAATTTATGTCCAAGGGGCATAAAAGCATTAAAATTTACTGTCTTCTTATCTTCAAAGGCTCTTATTGTATATAAAATTTGGCCTTTAGGGTCTGTAAATTCTATTTTACTTACATAATATCTTCCAACATCTTCAAACTTATAGGGTGTTTCAAAACTTGAGTTATCTGCCTTGTGCTTCATGGTAAAATTAACTATTTTAGCTTGGGGATATTTAAAGGTATATGTTACATCTTCACTTCCGTTACCTTCATAGGTTATAACACTTGCCTCATCTTTAGAAAAAACAGCCGTTCCGCCGTCTTTATAGTAACATCTTAAAATAATAGGTTCAGTTGATTGACTTGAAGCATAGGTTTTATACTCAAGTATACGCTTTTCCCCTAAAAAAACATCAGTCAAGCGAATATCCTTATATTCAGTGCTTATAGCTTTCATTGAGGAACCATCATGCTGTTGCAAAATTCCCTTAATATCTCCCTTGGGATGATAGGGTTGAATTAGTTTTATGCCCTCTAAATTTACCTTACAAGCTTCTTCTTCCTTTATTGTTACTGTATAGGCTGGATTTTCAGGCGTATGTCCTGCTTCTTCTTTAAGCCAAAGGTCATAATATTCCTTTGTGTTTTCATTAATGCCCTCATAAGAAAACTTGACATAATAAGAACCCTGATCAGTTAAGTATTCCATTGTGGGATTCATAGAAGATTTTTTACCTATGTTAAAACTTTGCTTAGCAAGAAGCTCTTTTTTGTCGTTTAAGATGGAAACCGTATATTTTACATCTTTCGGATTAGTAGGGCTAAATGTGTGTTTTGGCATCTGGACGCTAAGAACAGATTTTTTTAAAATTGTGATAAGCCCCAGATCAGCACCTTTTTCATCGGTAATATTAATAATATTAGCATCAAAGCTGCTTTTGCCGTTATACCACTGCATAAAGTTGCCAAGGGATTCCGGAGTAGCTACAGCTCCTGTAAATTTTATAAGATACTTCCCTTTTTCAAGGTTTTTAAATTCAAATGAGCCATCTTGAAGGCGAGAAACTGTAGAATCAACACATTCCCACTTTTCCTTATTTTTCTTGTAAAGCTCGATATAAGCAACTAGGTAGTTCTCATCATATTTGAGTACCCCCTTTATTACCCCTTTTTCAGCAGGTTTAATCGTTACATCATTTCCGCCGCTGCCTTGGCCCGATGGATTGTTCTGAGTTAAACCTGTAGGACAAGCACTAAAAAATAATAAAATTAAAGTGCCTAACAATAAAAAATTTAAAATTTTTTTATACATAAAATTTACCTCCAAAAATAAAATATTTAGATTAAAAAACACACAATATAGTTAAAAAGATTAAAAAATCTAAATTTAACGATTATTATCATAAAAAAATACTATTTTGTCTAGTGGTCTTTATCAATTTTCAAAAAATTGTTTTTTGTTCAGATGTTTTTTAAAATACTCAGCTCGTATTTCAGGGTTAATTTGCTTTACCTATTGCATAATATATATATATATATATAATAAGTATGTTACTGATTTACAGAAGATATGGTGTATATAAAACAGGAGACAAAAATGTACTTCATATTAATTTTTATTCTTAAAACCATCCAAACGGCAGTGTCAACAGGTATTTTGTATTTTTTTGGGTTCGCTATTGATAAATTTACAAACGATCCTTCGCCTGAAAAAATTAAACTCATTATATTCTATGCTCTGCTTGAAATAATTTTTGTAGTCATTCATCACCTATGTCAACGAGGCGTATTTTTTATGCGCAAGAAATTTGCTCTTTTTTATAGTCAAAATCTTTCAGACGCTATTTTTGACATTCCTCCTGAAGATTTTTTAAAGCATGGAACGGATTATTATTTTACCGCATTTAAAGATCAAATACCTAAAATACAAACCTCATATTTACTTGGACGCATTAATATCGCTTCAAGTTTTGTAGGAATTTTGTTGACGGTCTTTGTTTTGGTATCATTCCATTTTAGTTTACCGATTATTATGCTTTCGTCTTTTGTAATAGGGAAATTAGTTACAAAAATCATTGAGCCTCACATCGATAAAATCTCTTCTAAAGAAATTACTCTACAAGAAGAATATAATGCCGAGACAAGCGAAAACCAAAGAGGTCTGCCGTTTTATATTCTAAACGGAAAAAGAAATCTGCTTTTTACCCGTCAAGTAAGCGCAAATAATACATTTGAAAATCAAAGCTGCAAAATAGAAATTAAGAAAACGGTTTTTGAATGGATAATGATTTTAACTTCAATGTTTTTAGCGACAGCCGGATTAGCATTTGCAATTTTTTTGTTTACAAAAAACAAAATAACAATAGGTATGTTGAGTTCTACAATCTTATATATGAATGTTTTTTCGCAAAAGCTTGAAGGGCTGCTTAATCTTTTTATTGAAGTGCGTTACGGAAAAACGAGCAAAGAAAAAATAGACGGGATCATAAAAAGTAAAAAAAATAAAATTTTATCGGCGGAGGAATTTCAGACTCTTAAATTCAAAGATGTTTCTTTTTCATATAACACAAAAGACGGAGAAAATATTTTCGTTTTAAAAAATATAAACTTGCAAATCAACAAGGGCGATAAAATACTATTAACGGGAAAAAGCGGCAGCGGAAAATCTACTTTGATCAAACTTGCCTTAAATTTATTAAAACCCGATACAGGTAAAATATATTTTAACGGCAAGGAAACTTCAGACAACGAATATCCGCCGTTTTATTTTATTAATCAAAATTTTCATCTTTTTAAAACGTCGATTGAAGATAATATTTTCTTTGGAGATAAAAAACAAAAAGAACCTTATGAATTTGCACGGCTTGAAAAATTTTATGATAACGATATAACCGCATTAGATACTGACGGAATGCAAATATCTGGAGGAGAAAAAGAACGCACCGCATTAGCTCGGGTTTTTGCAGGTTCATATAAAAATATAATTATGGATGAAACCTTTGCAGGTCTTGACTTTGAAAATTATAAATTTATTCAAAACAAATTTTTGGATGACAAGGAATTGACATATATTGAAATTTCTCATCGTGAAATTGATACCGAAAAATTTGATTATATATTTAATCTGGAGGAAGGAAAATTAAATGTTAAAACTATTAAAGAAAAATAAATTTCTATTTAGTATAACCTTTGTACTGGTTGCAATAACGGCATTTTTAGATACTTATTCATCAAAAATCTTACAAATTACTATTGATAAAACTATTGAAGGAAACGGAAAAATTGAATATGTTTTTATATTTGCCGCATTCGGTTTTCTTGCAGGCCTAATAATATTTATAGAAAACTTAGCCGAAACTAAACTGCGAAAAGATTGCAGATTGACACTTAGAAACAATATTGCGCATTATATGGCTTGCGAAAACAGAATTGAGCATCATCAGGATAAAACAAAATACTATGAACTTTTTATAAACTCTTGTGATTATTTTTCATCTGAAGCAATTTGTAATCTAATGGATAGTCTTTATAATATAAATGCAATTATGTTTGGTCTTGTAACGATGTATTTTATTTTTCCGCCGTTTATTATTTTTTGTTTTGTTTCAATGTCTTGTTCATTTTTAATGTTTAAAAAAATCGATCCGAAACTTGATGAACTTTCAAATACATTTATAGAAAAACGATCAGGTTATTATAATTACATTCAAGATATTTTAACGGGGCATTTTACGATTTTTATTAACCGTGCAAAAAAATATTTTGTAAAATGCACAAAAAAAGAATTTGAAAATTATGAAAACTACCGATATAAATATAACACAAATAGGGACTTGCTTTTGGATATTGTGAATTTTCCCAGCCTTGTTATAACCGTTTTGATGATTATCTTTTTATTCTATTTTATTTTAAAAGGAAAAACAACACTCGGCTCACTTGCTGCCGTACTTGGTTTAAATGCACTTATTGCAAGCAGCTTTGAAAATTTATTCTATAATATTATTTCGATCCGTTCAGGTCTTTTAATTTTGGATAAAAAATATTTTGAAATTAAAAACCCTCTTTCAGAAACTAAGACACCTAAAAATCCCTTTAATTCAATAGAAATAAAAAATCTTAATTTTGCTTATGGGGAGAATCCTGTTTTTACCGATTTTAACATATCGCTTAAAACCGGCTTTTACTATTTGCAGGCTGAAAGCGGAAAGGGAAAGTCAACCCTCATAAAACTTATAACAAAAGAATTACCGGCTCCCGATAATTCCATTTTTATTAACGGTAAAGATATCAATTCCTATACTGAGGATGAACTTATCAATGAAATTTCATATATTCCGCAAGAAAATTTTATTATTAATGGAACCATAGAAGAAAATCTTTTTGTTCCTGTTGAAGAAAAACAAAAAGAGCTCGATCTTGTCTGTGCCTTAACCCTTGCAAATACTTTGCATGAAAAGGGCGGATTAGATGAAAAAAGCATTTCGGGCGGTGAAACCCGAAGGCTTAACCTTGCCCGCAATCTGGATTTATCAAAGAGCGTTATCATATTGGATGAGCCTTTTAAAAACGTAGAACGCGAAATTTACAAAAAAATAGAGCACAACCTTTTGCAAATAACCGATAAAATTATTATTGCCGTCACCCATGAAAAGATTGAAGATAAAAACGCCGCTGTGATAAGTATTTAATTCTCATCATAGAAGGTAACTATTTTATCCATCAGTTTTTTATCAAGTTCAAAAAATCGCTTTTTGTCCAAGTTTTTTTTTAAATAATCGGCAACATCCATATAGGAGTTATGTCCGCCGCCGCCCAAACCGTGAGCTATTATTATAAGCCCCTTATAATTGCTATCTTCTTTATAATATTTATAAGCGGTAAGTTTTTGTCCTTTATTTGAAGTAAAAAAATATTGCTTTAGTTTCAAACCTTTAAATTCTTCTATCTGCCGTTTCATATGAGAAGCGGTTGTATACCTTTCAGAAAAAATATCTTTATACATAAAGTAAGCAATGCCCATCGGCACAATAAAAAAGATAAGCAGCACAAGAGCTGTTATCAATAAAATCAATTTTTTCTTTCCTCCCATACAAAATACTCCTTAAACTATTATTGAGTAGTTATTTAAAAGAAGGCTTAAAAGGCTCTTCTCTTTTGTTTCCTTCATCGGCAGCCATATAGGTAAGAAGTTCCTTGTAAATTTTTTTTGCTTTTTCAAAGATTTCGGAGGCGGTTTCATTGCCGATACGGGTTGCGTATTCGGAAGCAGCTTTCGCTCCACTTTTTTGATATGTCCTTGTAAGTTCCTTATCTTTTTTGTACTGCTCTTTGATAAGTTTATCTTCATATGAGCTCCAGAGCTTTCTTATATTCTTGCCGAATTTTTCTCGATCGAGTGCAGAAAAAACGTTGATAGCCCTCATTGTCCAATAAAAAGAATCGGGATTAAATTCTCCGTCATCTACCTTGTAAGAAGAAATTGTATCATTTATATTTCCATGGAACGGAAGGTACACCGAATGTTCGGCGTTAGCCATTGCAAGCCAAATTATACCGCCCACAGCCTTGGGAAGATTCGGCTTTAGTTGAAGAATGTGACATTCCATTGAAGTAGGATCTCCGATCGGGCGTATGTCATCCTCGACATTGGCATCCAGCTCAGTTCCCTCATAGCGGTATCTTTGTAATTCCATAACATCCTTTATACCGATTTTTTTATCCGGTTTTCTCCAAAGCGAAAAAACATCTTGGCCATGTTCTACTTTTTTTGAAGGCGAAAGTTTATTTTGGCCGCCCCATATTCTATCTCTTTCATAATCGCCTATCTCATCGGCATAGGTAAGGGCAACATGGAATTTTCCCTCATATTCTTCATAAAATCCTTTTTGCTGCGGAAGAGAAATTAAATTCCTAGAAGCAATTACATCCGGGCTGTTTACATCAACATAGCCCAATAAAAAATGGTTGGGTATAACTGCATAAGAATCATCGGGAACCTTGACTGCCGCATACTGATGGCCGGATAAAATTTCCATATACCATATTTCTTTGTCATCTGCAAAGAATAAAATATTTCCTTCAGCTGATCCGTATTTATCTATTATGGAGGCTGTCCGTTCAACAGCTTCACGCGCAGTTTTTGCATAAGGGAGAACAACGGTAGTAATAGAGGCCTCAGATATTCCGCCTGAAACAAGGGGGTCGTACTTTTGGGCTGAAGCTCCGGGATTGGCCGAAACTGTAGCACTCATTGCAAGCCCGTATTCGTTAAAGCCTGCGGCATCATAGATTCCTCCGCCTTGGTCGGCATCGCAGATTGCTGTGTACTTATAACTTATTTTCGGAAGCGCTATTTTAAAACCTGACGGATCTTCAAAAATAAGAGCTTCTTTATTTTCTTTACGGGGATAAACCTTAAAAAGCTTATTTTTTGCTCCTTCCAAATCTTCCGTTCTTGCTATAATGCGGCTTCCGTCTGCAGTAGCATTTTTTCCTGCAACAAAACCTGTACATGCAAAAAGAGGTGAAGTCTTTACCAACATTAATAAAACAATAAAAATAAGAGCTTTTTTCATAAATTCCTCCACAGCTTATTATAGTATGTTTTTTTATCGGTATCAAGCTTTAATTGAAGTTATCGGCAAAATATTTCTTTTACCTTTTCTTTAAATTTATTGCCGCGGTCGAATTCGTTTTTGAACATACCGAAGGAGGCAGCTCCCGGCGACAGGATTACAATGTCGCCCGCTTCTAAATTTTCTTTTAATGAAAGCAAAAGAGAATCCAAACCGTCAAAGGGGCCTTTATATTCAACCGATTTTTCTTTAAGTAAAGGAATTAAAAGATCCGTTCCTGTGCCTGCAAGAAGATAGATGCTTTTAGTCAGCTTTGCTTTTTCGGCAAGCGGAATAAAATTTAAATTTTTATTTGTTCCGCCGCAAATTAAGATCGGCGGTTTATCAAAAGCTTCTATGGCAGCGGCAGAAGCTTCAGGAATTGTTGCCGCCGTATCGTTATAAAATTTTATTCCGTTTTTTTCATAAAAGAATTCCAAGCGATGCTCAATTCCCGAATACTCGTCCATAAATTTACGGATAATCTCAGCTTGATCTTTGTTTTTCTTTTCTTTTAAATTTTCTGCCTGATGAAATTTTTGGTAAAGCAAAAGAGCGAGACCTGCATTCAAGACATTTTGTTTAAGTTTAAGCCCGGGAACTTTTGCATCTTTTGAAAGTAATAGCCTTTCTTCATCATTTAAATTGCAGACGCCTTCTTGCCGGTTATTAAAAAAAACGCCTCGGCATTCTTCAGGCAAATTTTTCTCGCTGTACCAAAAAACATTTGCTCTTGTTTCTTCTGCAAAAATTTTACCCCACCCGTCATCAAAGTTGCAGATTAGATAATCCGCTTCATCCATATTTTCATAGATGATTTTTTTGTCGGCAACATATTTTTCCATTGTGCCGTACCAATTTAAGTGATCGGGCATTATGGGCGTAATAATCGCAGCCTTTGGTTTAAGAAGACCCTTGGTTTTTAAATCGGCAAGCTGCCAGCTGGAAAGCTCCAGCACCACGGGAGTATTCTGCGCAGTTTCTTCAAAAAAACTTAAAGGGCTGACCGTAATGTTCCCGCCCAAAAAAGCATTGTACCCTAATTTTTTAAGCCCGTAATAAAGGGCGCTTACCGTGGAGGACTTTCCCTTGCTCCCCGTTACTGCCAAAATCGGAGCCTTTGAAATAGCGAGAAAAACGGAAATATCCGATTCTATTTGTTTTGCAGCTTCCAAAAAAACATTCCCTTCAAGTTTTACACCGGGGTTTTTAATAACAAGATCGGCCTCTTTAAAATCTTCTATTCTGTGTTCTCCGAGCACAAATCTTATATTTGCAAAGGAGGATAATTTTTCGATTGAAGGTCTTAGCTCTTCAGAAGTTTTTAAATCGGTTACGGTAACCTCGGCTCCGTACCGGGCAAAAAATCGGGCAGCCGCAACCCCGCCGCCGTTGAGCCCTAAGCCCATAACGGTTACTTTTTTATTCTTTATATTTTCTAAGCTTATTTGCATGACGGATATTATAACAAAAAATTTTAGGAAGTTCCAGATGATGAAGAATTGCAGTAACAAACAATATGGTATGGAAAATATTAGATAGATCCGATCTTGCTATTTTTTAAAAACCCGTACAAACAAAATCTTTTTATCATGCAGCTCAGCTTACTCTATCGGGTATTATAGCATAGAAAGAGGGGATTGTCGATTGATGGGAATTTGGTAATTATCAGTCATAGGGTAGTATAAATTTTAATAATTTTGTGCTATATTTTATTGGGTGGTTTTGAATATGGCAAAAAAGCATACGCAAGTTGATGATATAATCGAAACAATGCAAAAAAATGGAGGATATGCAACGCTTGCTTATCTCAATCAAAATGTTGATACACGCACTTGGAAAACAAAAACACCGTTTGAAAGTATCCGTTGCTATTTACAAAGACGCGATGAGTTTTTTAAAATTCAACCTGGACTTTGGGCACTAGCTAATTATCGTGAGTCAGTTTTGAAAAAATTTCAAATCAAGGAAAATGAAAAAGACCGGATTGAAACTTTTACGCACTCATATTATCAAGGTTTGATTGTAGATATTGGAAACATGAAAAATCTGAAAACATATGTTCCTGCACAAGATAAAAATAAATTATTTCTTGATAAGAAACTTGGCCAAGTATCAACAATGACTGATATTCCTGAATTTACATATCCAAAAATTACAAACAGAGCTAAAACAATTGATACAATATGGTTCAATGAGCGTGAAATGCCGACTGCATTCTATGAAGTTGAACATTCTACAAACATAATTAATTCTTTGAATAAATTTTTTGAACTGCAAGATTTCAGAGCAAGATTTTGCATTGTTGCGGACAAGAAACGCAAGAATGAATTTGATGACAAAATTAGCCGGTCAATTTACAGACCAATAAAACCTCTTGTAAATTTCGTCGACTACGAAACACTTGCAAGTCAACATTCAAAAATGGCGGAACTATTTAAAAATCCAATGATACTATAAGAAAATCGTTTAATAGAACATGAAATAGGCTACTACAACCTTAGTTTTTTATGCCCTCAAACACTAGACTATATGAAACAATCGTTTCCGTAAAATTCACGAAAATCATATTGACAGTCTACAAAAATCATTTATTATGAATAAAGCTTATAAGCGTTTTTTTATGACTATGGCTGCTCTAGCCCTTGTGTCGGCCATGACATCCTTGGCAGCACCTTTTCTGCTAAGTTTTTGGGCAAGAACCGATGTTGAGATGAATTTAAAAAGAGTTTTTCTTATCATATCGGTATTGGTGCTGATGCTTTTGCTTAAAATAGCTATAATTTTTTTACGTGAAAATTTTGCAAAACATTTTAATATAAAAAATGCCAAAAATATTATCGAAAAAATTTTAAAGCTAAAATACGATGCAATTATCTCTCAGGGAAATATGAATTTAATCGAGCGGATGGCACAGGCTGTAAACAATATGTACATATATATGACAGGAGATGCCGTTCAAATATGGTCAAGTATAATCACAACTATAATTATTTTAATCGCAATATTTTTTGATAATTATATTATCGGTTTAATACTGCTTGCCTTAATTCCAATAAATTATTTAGGTTATAAAGCCTTGAATGCCGAATTAAAAAAGCGTTCTCAAGTTATGCAAACCTGTACTGCAACGGGGTTCCAAGAAATACTCTCTGCTGTAAATCAAACGGATTATTTAAAACAATGTCCCGATTATGATATTTTACTAAACCAATTAAAACCTTCATTGAATAAAATTTACGGAAGTATGGCTCAGGTGAACAAATACGCTCAAACTTCTTCATCGTTTATATCATCGCTTAATTCAATGCTGCAAACAGTTTGTATTTTACTTGTCATGTACAATTATTTAAGCGGAGAAAATCAAATTTTACCGATTGTAATTTATACAATTGTACTTCCCCTATTTTTTTCCAATGTCAGCATAATTACAAATATTAATTTAAACAAAAATAATTTAAAAGTCTCACAAGATTTTATTGCATTTTTAGATTCGGAAAAAGAAAAAAATTCTGGTGAAAAAATCAAATCGATTGAAACAATCGAATTTGATATAAATGAAATACGAATAGGTGAACAAACATTTAAAACTAATATAAACGATAAGTTTATGAAAGGTGATATTGTTTGGGTGCAGGGAAAAAGCGGTTCGGGAAAATCAAGTTTAATGAAACAGCTTGTAAAATTTAGAGAATCGGCAGGGATTTCAATAAATGACAAATCAATTTCTTCTATTAGCAATAGCTGCCTCCGTTCTCTTATTGATTATATCCCGCAAAATAATTCAATTATCAATGGAACAATTCGTGATAATTTATTTTTAAACAAAAAACATTCAATTGAAAAAGAAGAAAAACTAAAGGAAAGCGTACTCCTTTCCACAATTTTACAAAATAAAAACTTTGATACAATGATAATGGATATGGGAGCCAATCTTTCAGGAGGAGAAAAACAAAAACTTGCCATAGCCCGAAGTTTATATTCGGATGCAGAAGTTTTAATCTTTGATGAGGTTACAGCCAATATTGATTCTGAAAGTACTGCCTTAATTTTGAATACAATAAAAAGCACTTGTAAGAATAAAATAGTTTTTATAATTTCTCATGAAGCTTTGCCTGAAAATTATGCCGATAAAATTATAAGGATATCATAAAACTTACAAAGCCCGATTGTAATCAAAGAAATTTTATTGTAAAATTATAAAGAAGGAGAAAAGGTTTGGAAAAATTATATACAATGAATCAGATTGCCGAAATGCTTGAACTCAGTGTAAGAACAATTCAAAATTACTTAAAAGAAGGCAAACTTACAGGAAAAAAATAGGCTCCCAATGGCGGTTTACCGAAAAAGACCTTGAACAGCTTTTTTCGGATAAGAGTTTTCTCGATAAAAAAAATACTGATGAAAAACGGAGATTAGAAGAATTTTTAAAAAAAGATTCCATTGAAAAGCCTGAAATTTTTTCAATCTTATGCTATCCGTATAGCAAAGATTTTAAACTAAAAGAATTAATGAAAAAAATAAATGAAAATATTGAGAAAGCAAGTAAATGCCGATTTTATTTTGTGTCAACAGAAAACACTTTTAAATTTTTTTTGGAAGGGGATATTGAATCGGTAATTAACTTACAAAAAATAATAGATGGAAATTCTACCTAAAAAGGAGCTTTTTATGAAACCGGAATCGATTATCGTTTTATGTCTTTACTCACTTTTAATTATTGCTTTAATTGCAGCCTGTGTGAGTGTTCCTAAAATTGAAGAAGACAATAGTCAAGATAAAATCTTTTTAGATTTTGCAAAGTATGAAGATCTTTATAGATCGGGTGTAATTTATTATCCTTGGGTTTTTGATAATATAGACTCTCCCAACCGTTTTTCTAACGAAAAAATAAAACTAAATCCAAGCGAAATAAAAAAACGAATTTTAAAAAATATTTTTTTTGAAGAAGATTATGACGGCAATTTAAAAATAAACTATAATGCTCAAATTCCGCTTCCTCATTATATAAGCTTCAATAAGATTAAGGAAAACATATATAAGGCTGAAGCCCAAGTTGCCGTTCCGCAATCCGTAGGCGATTTTGAATTTACGGCAAATGAAATCGGCATAACAAAGAGCTTCGACAATCTTCATATCAAACTTCTCGAAATAAAAGACAATGAAGCGGTTTTCTTTATACGGGATATGGGAATAAAATACGATTACTCTTACACAAAAGACGATTATATCGATGATGAAAATGAAGAAGATGAAAATTCCAATGAAACCGAAACTAAGGCTGATGAAGAATTTTCTTATGATAAGATACTCGAATACGAAAGAAAATACGATATTTCCCGCCGAGGTTACAGCCTTTCTTATCGGGTCAATGAAAAACCCAACGAATTATTTTATAAAACAAACAAGATACATGCTGTTGTACATGGAACGGGCGGTGAAGATTTAAACTTTGAAAGTTTTTCGGCCGACTTCCGGCATTACCTCTGGTATCGAAACATGGACATGCCCTATCCATGGCTTGCGGAATATTTCTATGATATAAAAGAACGCTATATCGAAACCGAAAATCACGAAAAAACCGAGTATCATCCTTTTTTTATTGCAAAACTTAGAGCCGCAGGAAAAATAAAATCCGTCAGTTTATCGGTTTTATCCGACAAGATAAAAAAACATAAAATTGATTTAGACTTTTTGAATGTGGAAGAAAATAAAAGAGATGGGCAAAGCGGAAATACAGAGAGACAGAAAGAACCGGCTTATCAAAATTATACGGCCGAAGAGTTAGAGCAAAAAATAAAAATTGAACCTTACAGCTTACACATTGCAAATAAGCAAATTACTCTTTCAGCCTTTTTTCCTCTTACGGCAAACACCCAAGATTTTTCTGATGCATCGATAAGTTTAAATGATATAAGGCTGATAGACAGCGATGGAAACTTATATGAAATAGGAGATGCTGAAAGATCTGACATTGAAGGTATTCTTTTAATAAACAATCCATACATCCGGCATACCGCTTCGTATTCTATACCTATAGTTGAACCTCCTTTTAAGGTACTGTGCAATGTAGAATTCTCTTATCCGATATATAAAAAAAATGAAGACGGAAATTTTATTATTACGGAATATGCCGACGGAGAATATCCGGCCGGAATCGAAATAAATTTACCGGAGTTTTAACGAGTAAATCTGTAAGCCCTTGCATTATAAACCCTAAGCCTGTATAATCTTTGATTGTTATGGACAAGGTTGAAAATAAAAACAAATCTCTCGTAAAAAGCGGATCAAAACTTTCTCTTTTGGTTTTTGGGTCAAGAATTTTAGGGCTTATCCGCCAGATGACTATGTCTCATTTTTTGGGAACGGGGCCCTTGGCGGATGCCTTTGCTACAGCCTTTATGCTGCCCAATCTATTTAGGAGGCTATTTGCCGAAAACAGTATAACCGTTGCTTTTATTCCGACCTTTAATGCCTACCTGCAAAAGCACAAGGATGCGGAAGAATCCGAAAGTACAAAGACAGAAATAAACGAGTTTTTAAGTTCTATTTTTACTCTTGTAAGTTTTGCAACTGCCGTTGTTGTAACACTGGGCATTGTGCTTTCTCCCCTGATAGTAAAAATCTTTTTTGAAGACATTGCAGATTATGATTCTACCGTTTTTTTAACGCGGATAATGTTTCCGTATTTATTTTTAATTTCCGTTGCAGCTTTTTTTCAAGGCATTTTAAACGGAGTAAAGATTTTTACTCCCTCAGGTTTTACGCCTATTTTGTTCAACATAATCGTCATAAGTTCAACATATCTTTTTGCAAAACCCTTCGGAGATCCTGCTGTTGCAATGTCATACGGTGTTGTTGCAGGCGGTCTTGTTCAGGCTGTTTTTCAGCTTCCCTTTGTTCTAAAGACAGGCTTTAGTTTTAAATTCACAAGTCTTGCAAAAACCCTTTCAAATCCGGGAACAAAAAAAGTACTGGCCCTTATCGGCCCTACCATAATCGGCATGGCAGCCTATCAGATAAACGACTTAGTTTCCACCTCGCTTGCAACCTCAGCAGGACTCGGAATAGCTTCGAGCTTACAATACTCTTTGCGCTTGCAAGAGCTCTTACTCGGAATTTTTGCAGTTTCTATAGGCACGGTAATTCTCCCTGAAATGTCGGCCATAGCCTTGCGCAAAGATTGGGATGCCTTTCAAACCATATTATTGCAGGCAATAAAAGTGATAGCCTTAATCACAATACCGGCAACCTTTTTCTCCCTTTTATCGGGAGAAAATTTAATTATCCTCATTTATAAGAGCAATAAATTCGACGATACTTCGGTAAAATTAACATTGGGAATTTTTAACTTTCACATAATCGGACTTTTTGCAATCGCCGCAAACAGAATCATCGCACCGGCCTTTTATGCCCAAAGCGATTCAAAGTCGCCTACAATCGCAGGAATAATCTGCTTTGCCGTAAATATTCTGCTTGCCCTTATCTTGGTAGGCCCCATGGGCGGAAACGGAGTAGCCCTCGCCCTGACAATAGCTTCATTTATAAACACGGTCATCCTTTTATTCTTCTTAAAAAATAACAATGCCCTGGATGTAAAAAGACTCATCTTTCCGGCTCTTTTATTTATAACAAAAATATTTGCTTTTTCGATTATTGCTTCAATTCCGCTTTATTTTTTGAAAGATAAGATTTATTCTCCGTTTGCTTCATTCGGAAAAATTATCGGTCAGGGAGTTCCGCTTTTTATTTCTTTTATTATTTTTGCGGGGCTTGGGGCCGGTCTTTTGCTTATAACAAAAGACCGAACCGCCGGCATAATTTTAAAACGCTTTAAGAAATCTTAAGATTTTATAAAAGCAGCTTTAAACCTATCCGGCCAAGCCTATGGTAATACCAATTATCATTATATTGAAAAAATCAATAAATAAGGAGCCGACTATAGGAACGACAAAGAAGGCTATCTTTGAATAGCCGTATTTTTCGCATATAGAGCCCATATTAGCCATGGCGTTAGGGGTTGCGGCAAAACCGAACCCGATGTGTCCCGCCGTAATTACCGCTGCATCGTAATCTCCGCCCATAACCTTAAAGGTAACAAAGCGTGTGTAAAAATACAAAAGAACGATTTGAGCGCTTAAAATAATCATCAGAGGAACAGCCAAACTTACAAGCTGCCAAAGTTTTAACGAAACAAGGGCGAGAGCCAAAAACATATTCAAAGAAATATTTCCGAGTGCATCAATTTCATCCATATTAATCTTGAATTTTTTTGAAGTATCTGCAATGTTCCTGATAACGGCAGCACAAATCATCGCCCCGATATAAATGGGGAATTTAAATTTGGGCGACAAAGAATTGAGATAATTGGTAACAAAAAGACCAAAACCTGAGGCCAGCACTAAAAGCATAAATGACATTAACAGCTTTTCACTGCTAAGATGCTTTTCGGAGCTGGTTGTCGAGTTATCGACTTCACCTTTTGCGGAGGCTTTGTGGATAACTTCTTCTTGAACGGTTACGACTTCTTTAGCTTCTTCCCTGCCTTTTGTAGGGTTAAAGAAAAGCCTTTTTATAAAGCTCGGATGAACGGCTTCTATTTTTTTAACAACCTTTGTTGTTTTTATAATATTACCCGATTCATCGATCCTTACGCTTTCATTGGCATTTGAAGGCTGTAAGCCGTATTTTTTTATCAGGCGGTCTCCGACCGGGCCGCCTAAGATGGAGCTTATCAAAGAGCCGAAGGTGGGAACGGCTACTGCGAGGGATAAGGCTCCCAAGGTGCTTTCGGGATCAACAATCGGTGCAAAGGAGGCCGCTGTACCGAAACCGCCCGTAAAGGATGTTGAACCCAGCATGACGGCGAGCATCGGAGAAAAGTTTATCAGCCTTGCAACTCCTTGAGCTACAACATTTTGCAAAATTGCAAAAACTACAGCCACAGCCAAAAAGACAAAAACTTTTTTCCCGCCGTCTCTTAAAATCGAAAACCCTGCATTGTAGCCCACAGAGGTAAAAAACATTACCATCCAATAGGTTTGCAGGGTTGTGTCAAATTCGAAGTCGAGTACCTTTGCTGCGTGAAGTGCTAACGAAATCAGCGCAAACAAAAAGCCGCCCACTATCGGGGCAGGTATACAATACTTTTGAAAAAACTCGAACTTCGCCTTAATGAATCGTCCGACCAGCAACCAAGCGATTGCAAAGCCGAGCGACTGGTACATATTCATACGAATTACCATAACTCCTCTCCTTTTGCGTGCGTCTAACGCAATTCGGGATGCAAGTGTGAGTATAGGCCTTTTATGTGAATATGTCAATCTGTTGATATAAGTTCCTTTTCATTTTTGTCTTCTTTTTTGGGCAGCGGAACGGAAGATCGAGTTTCTTCTATAGAAACTTGAATTGCCTTGACAGTTAGGTCAATATGGTGAGTTAGTATCTTTGTTTTATACCTTCCTGTCAGGCTTTTTATAAATGTCTTTTTCATCACACCTTAAACTTTCCTACTTCTGCCGAAAGGTTTTCAATACTGAGTTTATTCTTTTGGCTTATATTGTTTACATCTTGTACAGCGTTGGTGATTTGTACGGCACCAGAAGCCATTTCGTTCATACTGTCAGTTATAATTCGTGTAAGTTCATCCAGCTTTCTCATTTCACCGGCTACAGTTTCTCCTCCCTTGAGCATCTCGGCAGAGCCGTCATTTACTTGAGTAGTAACCATATTGATGTCGCGAATAGCGGTAAGAACCTCCTTACTTCCGTTTTCTTGCTCCCGCATAGCGTTCATCAAATTTTGACTCATAGTTTTAACCTGATCCGATAAATTGAAAATAATGTTAAATTTTTCTTCTGCAGTTTTTGCAGAAGCAGAAAGAGTTTCAATTTCTCCTGAGAGGACTTTAAGAGTTGAGGTGATGGTTTTTCCTTGAGTGCTTGATTCTTCCGCCAGCTTACGAATTTCATCTGCAACGACTGCAAAGCCTTTTCCGGCTTCACCTGCATGAGCCGCTTCAATAGCAGCATTCATTGCAAGCAAGTTTGTTTGGCTTGCGATATGCTGAATTACATTAGAAGCTTCCAAAAGACTGCCTGATTCTTCAGCAACTTTTTGAGTTACTTCATTTGAGGTAACAATAGTATTCTTTCCGTCAGCTGTAGCACTTGCGAGAGTTTTAATCACATCATTTGTTTTATCGAGGGTTTGAGTTATGGAAGCAATATTCCCGACCATTTGTTCAACTGCAGAAGAAGATTCTGCAACACTGGCTGCTTGGGTATCTATACTGGAATTAAGCTGCTTTATTGTTCGGATAATTTCTTCAACAGTAGCCGCTGTTTCCGTAACGCTTGCAGCTTGACTTATTGCTTGTTGTTTTACACCCTCAATGTTGGCACTTATTTGCTGTATGGCACCGGCAGTCTCGATCATATTATTTGCAAGTTCAGTACCGATATTGGTCATCTCAATACTGTTATCGCCTACAGTTTTTATGGAAGAGCCGATTTTAGAAATAGTTTGATTAAAATATTCAGATAAATCCGTAATTTCATCATTTCCAACGAGCGGAAGACGAACCGTCAAATCCCCCTCTCCTTGAGCTATGTCTTTGAGGGCATTCACTACGACATTTATAGGTTTGACCATCCTGCGGGCAACAAAAAAAGTTATGGATAAAGCAATTACCAAAATTATTATACCCATAACCATCATTCGGCTTCTTAAGTCATCTACCGTGTCCATAAATTCTTCTACAGGAGCATTTATTATAATAGTCCAGTCGGTAGTTTTCATCGTAGCATAAGAAGCAATCTTTTTAATTCCATCGTATTCATAAAATCCGATTGACGGCTCATCAATATCTACCGCCATTTTTTCAAATGCAGCAAGAGAGTTAAATCTTTTATCGGTTTTTGCTATCTCTTGATAGTTTTCTTGCTTTTGAACAATTTCGGAATTTTTATGTGCAATGATAGTTCCCTCTAAACCCAATACATAACAGTACCCGGTATCTCCTACAACGATATCATCAATATCGTCAGAAAGTTTTTGTGCAGGAATAGCTGTTGCTAAAACACCTATAATATTACGGGTATGATCATATAACGGAACGGAAATAGTCATAATCAATTTGTTATCAACAACAGAAATAAACGGTTCCGTTAAAAAATTTTTTCCATCAATACTCATTTTAAACCAATCGGCACTATGTATATTTATAACTCTGTTGTCTTCCGTATACATATTTCCGTTTATATCTGCGATAGCCGCATCATATAAAAAATCTATAAATTTTATTTCTTTGTTAAGTTGTTTTGACTTTTCAACATATGAAACAGCTTCATCAGAAAATATGGGCATTCGTGCAAGACCTTCTAAAAATTGGAACACAGCCGTTATCCTGCCGTCAATAATAGATGCAGTGTCAGAAGCCTTATCTTTTAAGTGTGCTTCAACTTTTTCTGTCACGGCTTTGCGAGCAACGCGTACTCCTAAAACAGCAAGTGCCAATCCCGATATAAAAATTAAAGCACCAAAAATAATCATTAATTTTTTACGCATTGAAAAGCGTTTTTTTTCTTTTTTCATTTGATTCTCCTTATTTGATTTACGTTGTAAAATTCACGATATAAATATTTCATAGTTATTGTTCTGTGGGCGGACCTGTATCTGAGGAGAAAATGCAATATTTGACTAGGCAGTTTATAAAATTCCTTCTCTCCGTCAATTAAATTGTAAAAAGCTAAGTATAAATTATCTATTGCTGTCTGTAAATTTTTCGGGGGGGGGGGGGGGGGGGGGGGGGTAGTGTACAATATTTTTTACTATTTTGTCTAGTAGTTTTTGAGAAAAAATTTATTTTTTTTAATAAATTACTATTACTTAATGTCATTTTCAATATTATAGAACAAAATTTTTTTGCTGTCAACAATTTTTATAATTTTCTTTTCGTAGAACCTCAAAACTTTGAACGCCTATGGGCATCTTTCGTATTGTATTCATAGTCTCATTATAACATAAAAATAAGAAGCGGGCAATCTTATAGTTAATAAGTAACTCTTCCATCCTTGACATACGCTATATGTTGTGTTATAATCGCCGAAAATCAATAAAACATACAACATATAGCGTAGTTTAAGCATAGCTCGAGCAGTTCTTGAATCTATACCTAACTATGCTTGCAAGGAACAATAAAATGCAAATCATAAAAAGAAACGGCGAAACTAAAAATTACGAGCCTGAAAAAATTGAAGGAGCGATTAGAGCTGCCTTTAAGAGTGTGGAAGATTCTCCGCATACCGATTTAGATACAATCATCCCGCCTCTGGTAAAGGAAATAGAGGAATACATCTTGGAGCTTACCAAAAGCGGAAGCCTTGTTCACGTCGAAACGATTCAGGACTTGGTCGAAAAGACTTTAATAGAACACAACTATTATGCGGAAGTAAAAAACTTCATCCTTTACAGGGTAGGCCGCACAAAGAGGCGGGATTCGCGGCAAACGATAAGCCGCTTTTTTTCTACGATAGAAATTCAGAGCGTCCTTACCGAGATTCAAAACGACTTTACCTCGGACGAGTACAGCCTTAACCTGCTCTCTCATAAATTCCTTTCTTTTAGAAAAGAAAATATGAGCGAGGCGGAATCCCTTGCCATGCTCATCAAGGCCTCCGTCGAGCTGACCGCACAGGATGCACCAAACTGGGAATTTATTGCAGCCCGCCTTTTAATGCTTCAATTTAACTTAAAACTAAAAACCGAGCTTGAAAAGCGTCAGATTAATTCTTTTTATGAAAAAATAAAATATCTTGAAAACGAGGGTCTGTACGGGACCTATATTTGCGAGGCCTACACACGTGCCGAATTGGAAGAAGCCGCCTCATTTATAAATGAAGAAAGAAACAAGCTTTTTACCTACAGTGCCCTCGACCTCCTCTTACGCCGCTACGTTATTCACACTCATTCAAATGTCGTCCTTGAGTCGCCTCAGGAAATGTTTTTAGGTATCGCCCTTCACTTAGCTATGAAAGAAAAATCGAACCGGATGGAATGGGTAAGGCGTTTTTACGATATGACCAGTTCCTTAAAGGTTACGATGGCGACTCCAACCCTTTCAAATGCCCGAAAGCCGTATCATCAGCTTTCTTCATGCTTTATAGATACGGTCCCCGATTCTCTTGACGGTATTTACCGCAGCATAGATAACTTTGCCAAGGTTTCAAAATTCGGAGGAGGAATGGGACTTTACTTCGGAAAGGTTAGGGCCGTAGGCTCGCCCATCCGCGGCTTTATGGGAGCGGCGGGCGGAATTATCCGCTGGATAAAACTTGCAAACGATACGGCTGTTGCCGTTGACCAGCTCGGCGTAAGGCAGGGCTCGGTCGCCGTCTACCTCGATGTATGGCACAAGGACATTCCGGAATTTTTACAGCTCCGCACAAATAACGGCGACGACAGAATGAAGGCCCACGATGTTTTCCCCGCAGTCTGCTATCCCGACCTTTTTTGGAAAACCGTACGCGACGATATAAATGCTTCTTGGTATCTCATGTGCCCCCACGAAATTTTAAAAGTGAAGGGTTATGCCCTCGAAGATTTTTACGGAGAAGAATGGGAAAAAAGATACAGGGACTGCGTTGCCGATTCCCGTATCAGCAAAAGAGAAATCCCGATAAAAGAATTGGTACGCTTAATTTTAAAGTCGGCCGTAGAAACGGGAACCCCCTTTGCCTTTAACCGCGATCACGCAAATAAAACAAATCCCAACCCTCACAAGGGAATGATTTATTGCTCAAACCTATGCACGGAAATTTCCCAAAACATGAGCGAGATAAAACATAAGAGCATCGAAATAAAAACGGAAGACGGGGACACAGTCGTTGCAACAACTACCATCCCCGGAGACTTTGTTGTATGTAACCTCGCCTCCCTCGTTCTGGGAAACATTGACGTAAACGATGAAAAAGAAATCGACACAATAGTTTCTTCGGCAGTGCGAGCCCTGGACAATGTTATAGATTTAAATTTCTATCCTATTCCGTATGCACAAATTACCAACAGCAGGTACAGGTCAATCGGCTTGGGCGCTTCAGGCTATCATCATGCCCTTGCAAAAAACGGCATCGCATGGGAAAGCGAAGAACACCTTGAATTTGCCGACAAGGTGTTTGAAAAAATCAACTATTCAGCCGTCAAGGCATCCTCTCAAATTGCAAAAGAAAAAGGCTCCTATTCCTACTTTGAAGGAAGCGACTGGCAAACCGGTGCCTATTTTGAAAAGAGGAATTACATGGATGAAAAATGGAAGGCTCTTGCAGAGGAAGTAAAATCAAACGGAATGAGGAATGCTTATCTTTTGGCTGTCGCCCCTACAAGCTCGACTTCGATCATAGCAGGCACAACTGCCGGCGTAGACCCCATTATGAACAAGTATTTTTTAGAGGAAAAAAAAGGTTCCCTAATGCCGAGGGTTGCGCCCTCTCTTTCACAAGAAACCTATTGGCTTTATAAAAATGCCCACAATATTGATCAGAACTGGAGCATAAGGGCAGCAGGCCTGCGCCAGCGCCACATCGATCAAGCCCAGTCGGTAAACCTCTACATAACAAACGAATTTACTTTCAGTAAGGTTCTTTCATTGTACATAAAGGCATGGGAAGAAGGCGTTAAATCAATCTATTATGTACGCAGCCGCTCCCTCGAAGTCGAAGAATGTGAAAGCTGCAGTTCGTAAGAAACAGTTTACAAAAAAAAGAGCAAGGCTGATAAACCTTGCTCTTTTTTAAACTATGTTATTGAAGCTTCATAAACGCCCTTGATGGTTTTTTCCAAGGTTGCGTTAAACTCATCATCGCTTTGACTTGCAGAAAGGCCTTCGGCGAGAGCTCGGGAGAAACTTGCAATCATACCTCGGTTTTTAGCCAGAAGCTTGTTTGCATCGTCTCTGGAATAACCTCCTGAAAGGGCTACCATTCTAACTACCTGAGGATGCTTTGTGAATTCCTCGTAAAGGTTTTCTTTTGTCGGAATTGAAAGCTTGAACATTACAAGCAAGTCTTTCGGCAAGGTCTTAAGATGCTCTTCCAATTCTTTTTTGAGGATTTCTTCACACTTGGCCTTGTCGGGTGATTTAATATCTACTTCCGGCTCTATAATCGGAACAAGGCCGGCTTTTGCAATTTGAATACCCAATTCAAACTGCTGATCTACAACAGCCTTGATACCTTGGGGATTTGCTTCCTTTATAACCGAGCGCATCTTTGTTCCAAAAATGTGCTTTTCTACAGCGTGCTTTAGCATAGCATCCAAATTGGGTATCGGCTTCATAAGCTGAACGCCGTCTTTTAATTCTGCAAGCCCCTTATCGACCTTTAAAAAGGGGAGAATCTTCTTTTTTTCCCATAAGAAGTCGGCGGTGGGCATTCCCTCAATTTCGCGCTCCATTGTTTGCTCAAATAAAATTGCACCTAAAATATTATTGGAATTAAAAGCCTTACCTGTGATTATTCTTGTGCGCATAGCATGAACAAGATCAAACATCTCATCTTCATTGGAATAAGCTGTTTCGGGAACTCCGTAAGCAGCCAAAGCTTTAGGAGTACTTCCGCCGCTTTGATCCAATGCCGCAATAAAACCCTTATCGTTTTTCATTCTTTCAAGTTTTATTTTATCCATAATTCACCTCTTCAAAAAATATTTACCGCAAGTAACCTTGCATACTCTTCTATTATAACATATAAACTTTGTTTCGCTCAAGGGCTTATTTCAAATTCGAATAAAAAGAAGGTTGAGTAAGCCTTACTTCCAATCTTCTAGGTTCAAGTTTTTTATTCGGCAAAATTCTTTTGTATTGTTGGTAACAAGGATTAAATTTTTCGCTATAGCTTGTGCTGCAATTAACATATCATAGGCGCAAATAATTTTACCTTCAGTTTTTAAGGATGTTCTTATTTTTCCGAATTCTTGAGCATCTCTATCATCAAAATTTAAAATAGAAAATGGTGTCAAAAATTTTATTAATGATATTTTGTTTTTTTCTATATACTTACTATTATATACACCGAACTGCAATTCTGCTACGGTAATACTTGAGATGTAAATCCCTAAGTGTTTATTCTCTTTAATCTTTTGAAGAACATTAGGACTTTTTTTATTTTTAAGAAATATACAAATATTCGTATCCAATAAATACATTATAAATCTTTCCTGTCCTGCAAATCAGGCTGACATCTTCCTTCTTCCATAAAATCATCGGTAAACCCGTTTAAACCTTCTAAGAATGTTTCCCAGTCCTTGTTTTTTGGGAATAGAATAACAGATTCTCCGGCTCTCCGGATAAAAACCTCAGTTCCCGAAAAATTATATTCTTTAGGCAGCCTGACTGCCTGACTCCTGCCGTTTCGGAATAATTTTGCCGTTTCCATATCTCACCCCCATAGAATAAGTATATACCATAGCATATACTATGTCAAGTTTTATATTTACCGCCACGGAAATCAATTTTGTAATATTTTTTAATAAAAGATATATCCATGAGAGCTTTAAACATAATGTGAGATAAAGAATCTTTAGCTTGCTCTTTATTTTATTTTTTGATAAAATAAAGTCCGATAAAATATTTGGAGATATTAAATGACAGACAATATGGAGAAACTACTTAATCGCTTATTTTTTAAAGATATAAACGGTATATGGACAGGAAGTATAGGTAATAATAAATTTCTTATTAGACAAGATAAATTAACCGATCAAGAGCTTGCTCTTAAAACCTCTTGTGCCGTAAGCGGATCAAAGGGAGAGTTATTCACTTTTTTAGATGAGCAAAAAAAGATGGGAAGGGTAAAAACCTTTAGTATGGATGAAGATTTATTATCCTTAACTTATTCCTATGGTGATGCTGATTTTGAACTTGAATCTTTTTTAAAAGATCTTTCAGCTCTTCTAACAGAATTAGAATCAAAAGATGTTTGCTTTTCATGTACTAAAACAAGAGAAACAAATACTTATAAAATTAAGGGTGTTCCAACCTTTTTATGTTCTGAGTGTGCAGAAAATTTTAAAATGAAGATGGAAAAAGTAAACAATGAACCCAATAATTATTTAACCGGAACCTTATGCTGCATCATAGGTGCTCTACTCGGCTCTGCAGCTTGGATCTTAATAGGTTATTTCGGTTTTTATGCGTCCATTGCAGGCTATTTTATAGCCTACTCTGCATTTTATGGTTATAATTTTGGAAAAGGAAAGGCAACCAAGGTAGGAGCTATAATAAATATCTTTGCTATAATTTTTGCCCTGCTTTTTGCTGAATATATAGGTTTATTTTTAGCCGTCAAAAAAGAAGCCGGTTTAGACTTTTTATCTTTTATAAAATTCTCTCCGGTCTTTTTTTTCGATCCGGAATTTATTAAATCTATTCTTCCTAGTCTAGGTCTTGGCTTTTTGTTTGCCGGATTAGGTTCTTATAGAATCATCAAGGATATGTTTATAAAGGCAAATGAGCTTTCAGGCATCTCTATAGAAAGAATCTGACAAATTTAAAAGCTCCCGATTGTTTTTTTTTGATTTTTTTGCTATTATTTTCGCTTAAATAAGATTTTTGGAGAATGTGAAAATGCTTGATAAGATGCGGAACATAGGAATAATGGCTCACATAGATGCGGGAAAAACCACCACCACCGAGCGTATTTTGTTTTATACGGGAAAAATTCATAAGATAGGCGAAATAGATGACGGTCAAGCAACCATGGACTGGATGGCCCAAGAGCAGGACAGGGGAATCACTATCCAAAGTGCCGCCACCACCACTTATTGGAAAAATTTTCAGATAAATATAATCGATACACCCGGGCACGTAGATTTTACGGCCGAGGTAGAACGCTCCTTGCGTGTCTTGGACGGGGCGGTTGCCGTTCTCTGTGCAGTCGGAGGAGTTCAGCCCCAAACCGAAACCGTTTGGCATCAGGCTGACCGCTACAAGGTTCCGCGTATTTGTTTTGTAAACAAGATGGACAGAATCGGTGCCGACTTTTTTGCAGTCTTAAAAGACGTGCACGAAAAATTCGGAGTTGAGGTTGTGCCGGTTCAAATTCCCATTGGAGCAAGCGACAGCTTTGAAGGCGTTATCGATCTTATTTCAATGAAGGAGATTCACTGGGATGCCGCAACCGAGGGCGAAAAATACGAGTATACCTGCATAGCCCAAGACCGCCTTGCCTTGGCGGAAGAATGGCGCGAAAAAATGCTCGATACCATTTCTTCAGCCTCGGACGAAATCACCGAGCTCATCCTTGAAGGGGAAGAAGTACCCGAAGAGCTTATCAAAAAAGAAATCAGAAAGGCCGTTTTAAATCAAAACTATATTCCGTTTTTGTGCGGATCGGCAAGAAGGAATATAGGTGTTCAGCCCCTAATCGATGCAGTTGTAGACTTTTTACCTGCCCCCGATGAGGTTCTTCCGGCAGAGGCTCTCAATCCCAAAAAGGAAGAAAAGGTCTCGGTTCCGTGCAAGGTAGAAGGAGCCCCCTTAGGTCTTGTATTTAAGATTCAATACGACAAGGATGCAGGAAGTCTCTGCTATGTCAGAATGTATTCGGGAAAAATCAAATCGGGCGATCAGGTTTTTAACACAGGAAAAAAGAAAAGAGAACGCGTAAACAGAATCTTGCGTATGCATTCAAATAAGTCGGAACAAACGGATTCCGTTCAGGCCGGAGATATAGCCGTTTTTATCGGGCTCAAACTTTCGCAGACAGGAGATACCCTGGGCTCCGAGGGACAGCCCCTCTTGCTTGAGTCCATGCAATTCCCCGAGCCCGTTATTTCCGTTTCGGTAGAACCTAAAAGCTTATCGGAAAGCGACCGCTTAAAAGAAGTCTTGGAAATTCTTTCAAAGGAAGACCCGACCTTCACAAGCCGCGAAGACAGTGAAACCGGACAGCTTATAATTTCGGGCATGGGAGAACTCCATATAGATGTTCTAACCCGCCGAATGTTGGACGACTTTAAGGTAGAAGCCAGAGTCGGAAACCCGCAGGTTACTTACAGGGAGTCTATTACCGCAGAAAAAACTCAAACCGAAAAATACAGCAAGCAGTTGGGCGGCAAAGACAATGAGGCCGAGCTTACACTCACCGTCCGCCCCCTTGAGCGGGGAACTGGAAACCGCTTTGTTTCAAAGATTAAAACCTTCCAAAAGTCCGGTTCGGGCGGTTCCAATGCTCTTCCCGAAGAGCTTTTAGCAGCCGTTAAGCGTTCTATCGAAGGCTGCTTTAGTTCGGGAATTAAGGTAGGTTATCCTTGTACGGATATTGAGGTAGAACTCGTTTCGGTAAAATACAATGAACTTACGGCAACCCCCTTTGCTTATGAAGCCGCCGCCGCAAAGTGCTTTGACGACGCTTGCAGTGCAGCCGCCCCCGTGCTCTTGGAGCCCGTGATGGCTGTAGACATTATGAGCCCCAAGGAATTTGTAGGAGACGCCATGAGTCAGATTACCCAGAGGGGAGGTCTAATTTCAAGCATGGACTCAAAGGCAAGTACGGACATTGTACACGCCCAAGCCCCTATGGCAAAGATGTTCGGCTTTTCCACCGACCTCCGTTCAGCCACTCAGGGAAGGGCGTCCTTTACCATGAGCTTTAGTCATTTTGAGATTAAGGCCTAAAAATATCTTCGGGTTTGATTTGAGGAAACACATTAAATATTCTTTATTTTTTCTTCTATGTCTTCCTTGGATATTTCTCTTATAGTCCCATCCTGCCGTGAAACGAATAAGATTTTTTGAAAGCGCTTTGCAGTTGCAATATTATTCGTAACGGCAGCGATTGCTTGCTTTTTAGTAAAAATTAAATTAAACATTAGGTCTTCGATTTCCGTATTGACATTGCGGGAAAACTCATCTAAGAGGAGGACGGGACAATCGGCAGTTAGAAGTAATATTCTGGCTAAAGCGATTCGGCTTCTCTCTCCGTCAGATACGGTCAAGTTGTTCATATCCATAACAGTATCCAAGCCCTCCGGTAAGGAGTCTACAAAATTAGTTAATTTAAGTGCATTCAATATTTTGATTATATCGGAATCGGGAACGGCTTTGCCGAAGACAAGATTATCACGTAACGAAATATTAAAGATATGAGGATGGCTCCAAAGACAGGGAATTGTATTAGTTCTTAAAGTTTTTAAGTTATATGTAAGCGAACCTGAAAAGGCATCTTCGTTCATTGTGAGGATGCGTAATAAACTTGTTTTTCCTGAACCGTTTTGCCCGACAACTGCAATTTTGTCCCCTTCGTTGAGATTAAAATCTATATTATTAAATATCGGTTTATCGTTTTTAACAAGCGAAATATTCTTTGCGTTAATCAGGGCACCTTCCTCATGTATGTTTTTCTTATCTTTTTTTTCACACTCTCCAATATAATTAAAATATTTTTTTGCTATAGGAACCGATCTTTTTATTTGTCTTACTGCTAAAAAAATAGTTGACATGTTTTGATTAGCCAACGAAATAATAAAAATTATGTATAAAAGATCTGCCAAATTCATACCGGGCAGGGCAAAAATACAAAAAACGCTTATGACAATTGGAATAAAATAATTTTGTCCTTCAAAAAAAATGTTTTTTACGGCCTCCAGCCTGTGAATTTTATTTTCGATTTTTAAAAGTTCTTCTTCTTTTTGTAAAATGGATTTTTTGCAATTCCATTTAATCGAATTATTTAAGGTTAAAAAAATTGATTGAAAGACCGTTTTAATAATACCTCCGTAGCTTATACTTTCATCATCGAGTAAGCCGTAAGCTCCGTTTATTTGTTTATCCAAATAAGTAATAAAGATATTAGCCGATATAATTATTGCAAATAGAATAAGGGGAAGAAGTAAGGATATAGAAAATAAAAAAATATTAAGAATAATGATATTAAAACAAGCTGCCGCAAATTCAAAACAAAAAGGAATAAGAACATTAATATCCTGAGTATAGGACATTGTATAAAAACCTTCTTCCTCTGCCTTACGGTTGCTGTTTACCAAGCTGTGATAAAAGGCGGTTTTCATCATGGACGGTAAGGCCCTATAGGTAATGTACTTATTTAAAATAAGATCATAAAGACTTTGTACTATAACATATACTATAACGGATATTGACATAGCTAAAAGAGAAGCAAAGGGAAAGCCTGTTAGTACTTTAGTAAGAGTTGTTTTTCCTAAAACAAGAAATATAGAATTTGCGGCATTTAGAGCAAGTAAAAAAATAATAAGTAAACTCAAATCCTTATAAAATTTTTTGTATAAGGTATAAACGGTTTTCATAAGGTCTCTCCTTTTTGCATATCCTCATATACCGAACTATAAAAATCTTTTATCGGCGGATTCGTTAAGGCATATTTTGCTTTTATATCGACGCGGATATTTCCGGCTTGAAAATAAAGAATCCGTTCAAAGTATTGAACATGTTCTTTTTTATGAGAAATCATAATTACAGTACTATCAGTCGACATGAGATATTTTAAAAAGCAGTCTTCGACCGCAACATCCAGAGAGCTGAAAGTTTCATCAAGAAAAAATATTTGAGGTTTTTTAATAAGCTCTCTTAAAAGCGAAACCGTAACTCTTTCCCCGTCAGATAAAGTATCGGGATCAAGAACCGTATCAAGGTCATGTAAAAACGGAATAAATTCCGCAATACCCACAGAACGAATAAGAGACTTTAAGGCATCGTCGCTAATTTTTTCAAGACTATTTAAAAGCAGGTTGTATCTTAATGTACCGGGCAAGACCAATCCTTTTAGATCAAGGAATGAAGTATTTGTTAAAAAACTTTCAAGGGTGAATTCTTTTACTTCCGTACTTCCGTAGTTTACTTCACCTCTTTGATTATATTCCGCACCCATAAGGCAGTTTAAAAACACCGATTTTCCGGACCCTGAATCTCCTATGATTAAAACTTTTTCACTTTTTTTAATACTTACATTGATCTTATTAAGCAGTTTTTGGTTTCGTAAGTTTACGGTTAATGAATTGACATTGATATCATCATAATTAAATAAGGCATTTCCTCTTTTAGCTTCTTCTTTTTGTAAAACTTCTTCAATGGGTTCAATCATTGTCTTTAAATTTTTAATATGTTCAAATATAGAAATCGAGTTTAAGGGGTTCGGCAATAAAATAAAGAGCATGTAGAAGGGCATTACCGCATTTCCTGCACTCTTGTCCTTAAAAATAAATAAGGCAATTAAAAGCGAAAAAAGAGGTAAAACTTTTTGAATAATCCTCTCCAAATTCTTGCGGCTTATAGCTATGCCCTCTTTCTTTTTAAAACAACTGTTGCATAGTTGATCCATTTTTGTAAAAATCCGTTCTTCAAAATACTTATGCGAGTTTACGGAGCGGATATCCAAGCGTCCTAAAACGGAATCTCCGAGCTCCCTATATAAAGAGGGACCCAATTTGATGCGGAGCTTATCTATCTTTTGCACAAGGCGTAAAAAAAGTCTGTTTATTAAAAAGAAGATAAGCAATAAGGCCAAGGACAAGGCGGAAAGCATTGCACTTACATAAAAAAGTTTTATAAAAATCAAAACGCAAATTACAGCATTAAAAAAAAGCGTATATATTTTTAAAACATCATTTATAAAAATTTGAGGATAAGTTTGTAATGAGTCTAAAACTTGAGAATAGTTTACATCATAGTAATAAGTGAAGGGGAGATTTAAATATTTTTCTACCATATCCTTTTTTATCTGTAATTTTTTACGTCCAAAACGGATAATTACAAAGCGTGCAAGGATATTGATAAACAAAAGCCCTGCAATCAAAACAAGAGTTTCTACAAGAGGTCTTGCTTGAATTGTTTTAAGGTTTAATAAATTTTCTTGAAATGCAAATAAGCGGGAAGAATATAAATCTAAAAGAATATATTGAGCCCCGAGTAAAACAAGAAAAACAAAAAACATATAAAAAGAAAAAACTTTTAACTTTGGTTTATTTGACATAAATCCTCCCCTGCTTATTATACCACTATTATCTTCATATTATATATATATATGTTGTCAAGCTATCGTCATAAGTTTACAAGATTCGAATAAACAGTTTTATTTAAGATTAACCTTAATAACAATTTTATAAATTGTGTTAATCTATTTTTTTCTTTACTCTTTTTTTAGAATGCTCAAAATTTCTTCTTGTGTTAAGGCATCAACTAAAACGTATTTAGCGTCTATAAATCTATATTTGTCTTTTGGCAGGCGGGCTATAAAATCCGAATACTCGACATTCCCCGCTCTTTGGTAAGAGTCTTTATCATCGGGAGCTCCGTTAATAATGACTAGAGATAATTCCCAAGTGCTTATATCTTCATCTTTTACAATCCTTCTATTTTTGTATTCCACACTAGGCTTATAAGGCAAAATAGTTTCCGTATCTTGAGTTAGGGCATAAATCCCGATAATGTTTTTAGTTTTATTATCTTCAAAAAACATTTGGTTTGCCGAAAAAGCGTCTAAATACTGAATGTCCTTAAAGAATTTACTAAATGCCTCTATCGGATTCTCGGAATTTAAAAATCCTTCTACAATTTTACGGTTAAAAGCCGCTTCCCGGAAAATACCGAAACTGATGTATTCATCCGTATCTTTGTTTTCAAAATAAGATTTTATTCCGAACAAGATATCCTCAGGATAATTAAATTGTTCGATATTCTCAGCTGTAAAATGTTCATCTCTTTCATTGACAATATCGCTTCCCATTTTTTTAGCTAAATCTTTGATATAGGTAAGAGCAATTTGCCAATCTTCCCGTGTGCTCGGCGTGAAAACCCGCACAGCATAATGATTGAGTTCCTTATCAAAAGAAAGTTCAAAGCCGCGGGAGCTTTTTCCTAATACTCCGCATAGTAAACATTCATAATCTGCAATGGATGAGTTATAGAATTTTTTCACATCAAAATTATCTTGAGCTTCGTCAAAAGCAAATTGCTCTATTTCTTGTGAAGAAAATCCTAAACATTCTTTTAACTTCATAGGAGCTTTAGCTTTTAAAAAAGTTTTTTTGTTGTTAATATAAAATGATACACTCATAAGTTTCTCCATATTATGTTGTATAGGGTACCTTTAAAAAACTCTTTTTTTAGTGCACATAGTCATTTTAGTAGTTTTTTTATAAATTGTCTAGTATAAAAATTGGATTCTTATCTTAGGTTTTGTTACTTTTAATTCTTTATACTTGACTGCCGATTTTTATTCTGCTATAGTTTTATTATGTCAAAAAAAATTGTAAAAATATTATCGGTTGAGGACAGCGAAGATATAGCCTTCGGTATAAAGGAGTATTTATCCAAAAGGAATTTTGAACTTACTCTTTCAGGTTCTATTGACCAAGCAAAGAAAAAGCTAAATGAAGATTTCGACTTGATAATTTTGGATATCAATTTACCTGATGGAGACGGAAGAGATTTGCTTAAATATATAAAGACCGAGACTGATACCCCCGTAATTTTTTTGACGGTAAAAAACGATGAAAAAAATATTGTAGAAGGATTAGATCTTGGTGCTGAGGATTATATTACAAAGCCTTTTAAACTCTCAATATTACACTCAAGGATAAATGCGGTTTTACGCCGAACAAGGCATTATACAAATGAAATTATTGTTTTGGATGAATATAAGCTTGATAAAAAGCAAAAGAGGCTTTTTAAAAATGAAAAAGAAATAGAATTAAGCTCACAGGAATTTAATCTAATGCTTTTATTTATGGAAAATGCAAACCAGACCTTGACCCGTCCCCGCCTCCTGGAATTAATTTGGGATTCAAAAGATAATTTTGTAAACGACAATACATTGACTGCAACCGTAAGGAGGCTTAGACAAAAACTGGACGAGCCTTTATTAAAAACGATTCACGGAATAGGCTATAGGCTTGAACTATGAAAAAATTTTATACCAAGACCGGAGTTTGTTTTTTACTCATAATTCTACTCTGTGTAAATTCTTTTATAATCTTTATTTACAAGATAAACGAAATCAATTTTTATTTAAGTTTAGCACAGATAATCGGAGCAGCCGATAATTTTGATAAATCTGATAATCCGGATAAGTCTATTGAAAAAATGTTACTTTCAAGCTTAAAAAATAAAAATAGAAGTCAAGAAGAAAAAGGAAAAGATATTTTAAAAAAGCACGGATACATAAAAGATTTTTTTATTTTTAAAAACAAGGTTTATGATCTTGTTTTGCTTTGCAGTCTGGCTTCAATAACAACGGCAGCATTATTTTTAGTTTACAATCGGCATAAGAATAAACAATTAAATAAAAGAATAGCTTCAATTCTTTCAGTGGCAGAAAAAATCCAAGAAGGAGATTATAAATTCTATAAAGAAAAAGAAGATGAGTTTTCTTTATTGGAGGATTCAATATATAAGAGCCTTATTATTTTGCGAGAAACCCGTTTAGCTGCCTTAACCGACAAAGAAGAATATAAAGAAAATCTTGAAAACATAGCTCATCAACTTAAAATACCTATTACTTCGATAAATTTAATGCTCGAACTTTTAGAAGATAATGCGACCGATAATAATATTTTAGAGAGTGAAGCTTTTCAAAAAATAAAAAAACAAATTAGCCGTCTGGAAAATTTAACGGAGGTGCTTTTAAAACTTGCCCGCCTTGATTCGGGAAGCATTGAGATGAAAAAGGAAGTATTTTTACTTGAAGAATGTTTAATCCATTCTATGGAAAGTATTGAAGATGATTTAAAAATAAAAGGGCTTTTACCCAAGCTGAACTTAAACGGAATTAAAATATCGGGAGACTTTTACTGGCTTTCCGAAGCCTTTTTAAACATAGTAAAAAACTTTTCCGACTTTTATCCTAAAGTAAAAAATATTTCTATCTCTGCAAAAGAAAACGCAGTTTACACTCAGGTCTCTTTTGAAAATGACGGACCTAAAATACCGGCTTCCGATTTAAAAAATATCTTCCGCCGTTTTTATAAAAGCAACACAAATGAGGGCAAGGGCTTCGGCATAGGCCTTGCGATGAGCCAAACTATCTTAAAAAAACACAATGCCGAAATCCGAGCCGAAAACACAAAATCGGGTACAGCTTTTATTGTGAAATTTTATAAAGAATCAACAACCATCCACACCAATAAGCCATCTGTAAAAAGCAATTTTCGATAGTTTTTTTAAAATTTTCTTCTCTTTGTCACAAATTTATCACAATTATAGATTATCATAAGGCAGTGAAAAAACGGATTCAGGAGGGACTTATGCAGATATTAAAAACGGAAAAATTGACAAAGATTTATAACAATCAGGTAAAGGCCTTAAACGGTGTAAATATTTCAATCGAACGCGGAGAATTTGTTGCAGTGATGGGCTCAAGCGGTTCAGGGAAGTCAACTCTTTTGCATATCTTGGGCGGAGTGGATAGGCCGACATCCGGTACGGTCTACATAGATGGGGAAGATATTTCCGGCTTAAAAGAAAAGGACTTGGCTCTTTTTAGAAGAAGGAAGATAGGCCTCGTTTATCAATTCTTTAATTTAATTCCCAACTTATCGGTAAAAAAGAATATCTTATTGCCCATCCTGCTTGATAAAAAAACTCCCGATCAAAATTACTTTGATGAAATTGTGTCGGTATTAGGCTTAAAAGAAAAGCTTAATTCTTTTCCAAGTGAGCTTTCAGGCGGACAACACCAGAGGGTTGCCATTGCGCGCAGTCTCATCTACCGTCCCTCAATTCTTTTAGCAGACGAACCGACGGGGAACTTGGACAGAAAAAACAGTGATGAAATTATCGGCTTATTAAAATTATCTAATAAAAACTATAAGCAGACAATTATTATGATAACTCATGACGAAAGAATTGCCTTAGAAGCCGATAGAATTATCAAAATAGAAGACGGAGGAATTTTATGAGCATTATCAGAGAATATACTTCAAATTATGTAAAAGCAAACAGAAAAAGCGGAGTCGCCTTATTTCTTTCTATCACGGCTGCCGTAGTTTTAATAAACGCTTACGTCTTTTTTGTTTACAGTATTCTAATGGATTCTTTTAAGGCAATAAAAAAGATAAACCATTGGGATGCTCAAACCTATGAGATTCCTATGGAGAAAGTCGGCATAGTAGAGCAAAACCAAAATGTAAAATCCATAAGCCTTGAAGAGCCGGCTTATTGCGGTAAATTAAAAGGCAACAATTCAGATAATTATATTTTTATCAGAAGCGGAGACAAAAGATTTTGGGATGAGTTTTCACCTGATGAATTTATAACGGAAGGAAGGCTTCCTCAAATCCCGAACGAAATAATTGTAAACAATCTCTTTTTAAGTCAAAATCCGAATCTCAAAATAGGAGACACTATAAGGATGAGTTTGGGTAAAAGAATGTATAAGGACAATGAACTTTTAGCCTTTGACTCTCCCATAAGCGGCGAAGAATTTATCGAAGAAAAGGAAGTCTCTTTTAAAATATGCGGTTCTTTTTTAAACTTTCCCGGTATAAACCAAAGAGCATCAATGGGATTTTATCTTTTTAATCCGGCTTCATTAAAAAAAGATGCAAGAGTTTCTGTGAATATCTTTTTAACTTCAAAATTAAATGCCTATAAAAAATTATTTGAAATTACTGAAAGCTTAGGGTTTGATCGCAACAAGGACGGAAGCTATAAAATTTTTATAAACACTCCGCTTTTGGATATGTACGGAATAAAAGATCCTTTACGCAAGGGACGATCCGAAATGGAAAGTTTAATTTTAAAGTTTTTAATAGGACTCATTATTTTAACCCTTATCTTCGTTTATCTTATCTACAATATTTTTGAAGTATGGGCAGCAAAGAGAATTAAACAAATAGCCATGTTAAAAAGCATAGGAGCCGATAAGGGACACATCTTTCATAGCATTTTATTGGAAGCTGTTCTTTTAAGTATTCCGCCTATCTTGACAGGTGTGTTTGCAGGTATAGGTTTTAATGTTTTTTTATTTAAACAAATTAATAGGATTGCAAATTCGGCTATGGCAGAAAACACCGATATTTTTTCGATGCCACAATACGAATTCGGCATCTTACCGGTTATCCTTGTTATAATATTTTCTTTTATAACGGTACTCATAGCTTCACTTATACCGGCTGTCAGACTTTCAAAAATAAACATCATCGATTCTTTAAAGGGTAACATCGAAAAATCAAAAAAACATAAACGAAAAGTTTTTGCCGATGGAGCTTGGAAAAAAGAAAACCGTAAAAATAATTTTAGAACCTTTAGAGGCACAAGCAATGCAATTTTTATTTCATACGTTTTACTCTTTACCCTATTGACCTTAATTAACGTAAATTTTATTCGGGAAGATCATAAATATTATGAATCAAAGGATGAGATAAAGGTAGGCTATTGTTTGGTAAATGAAGATGAAAAATTCGACTGTTCCGCTAAAAATATTTTTTATCCCATTCAAAACTTGAAAGAATGTTTATCATCTTACTATTATGTATCTTTAGATTCGTGGTTTATTTGTTCCGATGAAGATATTTCCGCTCAGTTTAAAGAAGAGTCTTGGTTTGAACAAAAACATCAGGGAAGATATTTTTGGAAAGAAGGTAAAAATAGAAAACTTAATGCAAAGATCTACGGGCTTGATAATGAAACCTTTAAAAAACTTTTAGCCTCTATAGGAGAAGTCGAGGCTTCTTATTATGCGGAAGATTCTTATAAGGCAATTCTTGTAAACCGTGTGCAAAAAGATTGGCGCATTCCATATAGGAATTCTCAATTTATTCCACTCCTCGATTCAAATATAAAAGAAATACATTGTTCCTTGCAAAAAAAATCACCGGTTACGGAAGCCGAAAAAAAGAACAGCTTCAAAACTCACTTTCCAATTCTTATCGGCAAAACTATAAGCGATACCGATTTAATAGAAACAAAGGTTCCTCTATATTCCGTCCTTTTAATCTTGCCGATTGAAAAAACTGAAAGGCTCCGCAATGCACAAATTACCCTTGATAAGGAAAATGCAGAATTCTTCCGTGACGGACTTTTATATTCTCTCTTTTTAAAAACGGAAAAAGAAAGCATCGTTCCTTTACGGAAAACTATCGAGAATATAATGAAGCCGGCTCTCCGTGGAGAAAATATGTATTGGCAGTCAGACATATTTATCGAAAAACTTTCAACCGAAAGCAGCAACAATTTTTTTAAAGCGGTTTTCTTTTCATTCCTATTATTGGTTCTTCTTGCAGGCTGCATAAACAGTTACTCTGCAATTATGCTTAATTTAAGAACGAGAAAAAATGAGTTTGCGCTTTTTAAATCCGTCGGCGCCGATTCAAACATAATCACAAATCTTTTTTATAAAGAGGCTGGCGGCTTTTTGATCAAGCCGCTCCTAAAGGCAATCCCCTTCTTTTTGGCTTTTGCTGCAATTTTGATTATAAGATTTGATGAGGTCTTTGTTTTAAACTTTTTGCTTTCATTTAATTGGGGCTTTTTTATCTTCTACAGCTTCTGCTTAAGTGCCTCGATTATCAGCTCCTACTATTTCGGCAAAAAAGAAATAGAAGACGGAGGAATAATAAGCGGGATAGACGGATTTTAGAAAACAAAAAAGTTAAGAATTAATACTTGTTAAGAATACACCAAGAACACTTAATGAATTACCTGCCATGTGAACAATAATTGCATATGCATTATTGTCATATTTTTCTTGGTAATAGCCGGCAACAATTCCAAGCATAGTTGTAAAAATAACTGTTCGAAGTACAAAATTCCCGCTTACACCTGTTGTTATTAGAACTAAATGTCCCAGCCCAAATATAACAGCACTAATAAACACAGAAACACTGATATGCTGTTTGAATATTTTTATCCCTTTTGCTTTTAATGGTTTTAGCATGTTCAATAAAAAGCCACGAAACAACAATTCTTCTGAAATACTTGCATAGATAAATACAAAAACAAAAAGCTGCAATGCTGATGAATGTTTCATAAATGGATGTACCTCAATATTTTCTACAGATGTTTTTGCAACCGTAATAATTGTCATAATAGTATTAATGAATATTGTTGCCAAAAGCCCTATCAATATAGGTCTCCATATTGTTTTGAATTGTGGAATTTCAATTTTGTACCCTACATGATTTTTCAAACTGAAAATTGCAGTTAGTGAAAATAACAGCATAAGGGAGTGCGTAGCAAAAGAAGGAATAAAAAAATCATTATTTAATTGCAACTTACTTCCCAAAAATGTAGATACTAAAAATATTGTTATGGTAATTAAAATTCCATAAAACACTTGTTCTTTGTCTTTCACATTATAACCTCGACTTTACTATTATTTGATTGCAGCCAATCTGTACTTATTCTAGTATTATTTGATTCAACCCAAACTCTACTTTTTATTCCATTTCTTTCATCATCAATACTTTTTAAAAATAATTCTCTAATTTCTTCCTTTTCACTTGGAAGTGTTATTTCCCATGGTGCATCAGTATTTCTCCAATCACCATTGTTTAGCCAATACCACTCAAAATCGTCCTTTTCTCTACTTACTAAATTACACTTTTCTGAGCTAGCAATAACCATATTAAAAAGTACTCCTTTCCTTACTGTGCGCAACATCCGTCTACCATTCGCTTAACCTGCATTTGCGGCTCATCCTCAATGTCAGGTTGAAGCGGGTGTTATACACTTTTATTTTCCTATACTTTGCGTATAAATTTTTGCATTATTAACAAAAGTTTCTAAATCAATCTTGTCAAAATACTCTCTTTGCCATTTTGTATAGTCAAAACGTTCTCTTCGCACAGCAGCAATAAAATATTCTGCTTCAACGACTCCCATAGATTCTACAAGACACTCCATGCCGCGAGAAAGAAGCTCTATTGTTGCCGGCGGCGTAATTATTTCAGTCATAACCTTCATTACCTCCATTTAATAAATCTATGAATTCTATCGGATCAAGCAATTTTAAAGTATCGCTTTTATATTTCAACATACGTTTATTGGTAGTCAAAGACGTTTTTCTTTTATAAGCAATTGAACAAGCAACTTTGCCTGTGTTTCAAGTGAAATGGGCAGATAATTTTGGTCGTCATATGGTCTATTATAACAACAACTATCAAGATAAACTTTCATAAACTAATTATACCATATTTTGAATATTTTTGCACTATAGCAAATTGAAAATCATGAACAGCAAGCTTTTAAAACTGCTAATCCAATTCTAAATCAGATGCACTCTTAACACGCGCTATACCGCAAATCCCGCCAATCTTCAACCTAAACTGCACCCGCCCTCTCAACATACTCACAAATTCCCTTTACCCTTTCTTCCAAACCCCAGGGAGGATTTGTGATTAAAAGGCCTGAGCCTTGAAGGCCGTATTCGCTTTCAGTATCTACCTTACTTGAAAAATGCTTGACCTCAAAATTCAACATCTTACCGTTTGCAGCTTTACCTATCCGGCTTTTTAAATTTGCACATACTTCGGTTTTGTGATTCAATATTGGATACCAAATTATAAAGATTCCTACAGGCCATTTTTTACATACCTTTTCAACAGCTTCTGCAATCGCGGTATAGTCCGAATCGACTTCATAGCTGGGGTCAAAGAGGGCAAAGCCGCGGATAGGGAGAGGCGGGGTAAGGGCTCTAATCGCCTCATAGCAATCCCTTTTGTGCACATGAACATTTTCCGCATGTTTGTACAGCTCTTTTAATTTTTCGGCTTCGGCAGAATGTAAATCGCATAAGATTAAATTAGAATCTTTTTGTAAAAATGAGCGGATGATTTCGGGAGAGCCGGCATAAGAGGAATTTTCATCATAGTTTTTTAAGCAAAAATCCAAATAGGACTTAAAGTCTTCAGGAATTGGAAGAGGCAGTTTTTCTTTTTTGTATAAATTCAAAAGACGGATTATCCCTTCTTCCGCTTCGCCGGTTTTTAAACTCCACTCGCTTAAAAGATTATAGGAAGCACTCCCTGCATTTAAATCGAAAGCCGTAAAAGGTTTTTGCTTTTGAGTATAAAGTTTTAAAAAAGAAAAGAGAACCGAGTGCTTAAAAACATCGGCCTGATTCCCTGCATGAAACCCATGACGATAACTCAGCAAATTTTACACCCTCTTATTACACCACAGCCCTTTGCGGTAGTGATATAAAATAACCGTAAACTCGGCCAGCTCCGAAAAAATATATGAGGTCCAAACGGCAAATAAGGGCAGGTGTAAAATATTTACAACCAAAAATAAAAACGGAATCTGAACGAACCAGCGGGATCCCAAGGTAGAATAAAGCATCGGCCGAGTATGTCCTGAACCCGAAAAAACCACGGCAAGCCCCAGCCCTGCAGATAAAATTATAAAGGACGGATAAAATATACGGAGCATCACACTTCCCTGCAAAAGCATTGCCGGATCATTCGGAAAGAAAAACCTTAAAAAAGTTTGAGGCGTTCCCATAATTATGACTGCAAAAATTCCTACAACAGAGGCCGACATAAAAGCGTTTATCTTAGAAGTGAGTTTTGCTTCCTTAACATTATCCCGTCCGAGGCTTTGGCCCACCAAAGTTGCTCCGCCCATATTAAATCCGAAAATCGGCATAAAGGCAAACTGAGAAAGCTTTCCTCCTACACCGGCAATAGCAACAGCATCAGCTCCATAAACAGTAACAAACTTCATAATCGTTACTTGAGCAAAGGTGCGTACAAGGGAATTAATACCTGAAGGAAGACCTATGAGTAAAAGATCTAAGTCTATCTTTTTATCGAGTCTAAAAAGTCCCTTAAAACTGATCTTAATCTTTCTTTTTCCGCTAATAAGAATTAAAAAGCCGTATAAAAAACTTATAGTTCGGGCTGTGACTGTTGCAAGAGCCGCTCCAAAGACTCCCATTCCTAAGCCCGGGATACTTGTTCCGGGAACTATATCGAACATAAAAAGAGGATCTAAGACCAAGTTTATGATAGTGGATATTATCATAATATGAAGAGGAGTTTTTGCATCCCCTGTACATCTAAAAATCGTATTTACGGAATATGAAGAAAACATAACGGGAATAAAAAATATCCTAAGCCAGCCGTATTCTAAAGCGGAATTTAAAACCTCCTGATCCGGAAGAAAAAACCACAAAATCGGTTTTAAAAAAAGAGCTAAAAGAATGCCCGATATTACGGCAAGCACAACCTTAAAACTGATAGTCTGCTCTGCAATGCGCTGAGTTTTCTCCATATCGCCCCGCCCGTAATTTTGAGCAATCATCGAAACGGAGCTTGCACCTGCGACCTCATTTAAAATAGTAAAAAGCATATATATGGAAGAAAAGAGGGTAACACCCGAAAGAGCTGTTTTCGATATTTGCCCGACCCAAACCATATCTACAATGTCGTAAAAGTTTTGCAAGCCTGCGGAAATCATCGTAGGATAGGCCAGCTTCCATAACTTAATTGATATTTTTTTAGGTTTTAATTGCAGATCAGTTTCATCACAAGTACACTTCGAGCCGGATAGATTCTCCATAGCAGCACACTCTCCTTTAGGTTTTTAAATCGGCAATCTCCCAATTGTCAATTATAATTTTTTTGAAGAAAAAAGATTTTTAAAGATTGACGGCTTTATCTCTCCATCTTTTTTGGAATTATTTTTTAAACTTATCTTTCCGCCGGAAAAGTTATAGATGTGCTCTTCGGAGGCAACAACCAAAAGAACATCATCTTCTTCAAACTTATACTCGGGGTCATCCATAAAAATAAAGTCTTCGCTTTCTTTTTTTCGGCGGGCAATAATGTTTACCCCCATATCTTTTCGGATATTTGATTCTGCAAGGCTTTTACCGACATATCGTGCTTCCACTCCGACTTCTGCAAGAGCAAGATTTTTTGAAATCGGCATAAATTTAAGAAGAAGGTCTGCGGCTAAAATAGGAGTTGTTCTTTTTGCGGCCTCACTGTCGGGATAAATTACTCTGGTAGCTCCGACGGTTTTTAAAAGCCTTCCGTGTTCATCGGATTGGGCTCGCACCACAATGTTTGAAATGCCGAGCGTTTTTAAAATTGTCGTGCTGATTACGGAAAGCTCCACCTTGCGGCTAAAGTCTACGATTACGGTATCCACCTTAGAAGGCAAGATTTTACGCACCGAAAGCTCGCTTATTTCTTCTATCACAACTGCCGAAGATGCCTTAGGTTTATACATTTCGATCAGTTCTTTGTTTTGGTCGATGATGATAACTTCGGCACCGATTTTGATAAGTTCATCGAGCATCCGTACACCGAAGGTTCCCAAGCCCATAATCGCAAATTTTTTCATAATTTTCCCCTATTCTTCATCGCGGGCGACAACATCAAGCCCGATCAGCATATCGGGACTTTCAATATCCAATATTTTTACACCCTGTGCAGCTCTTCCCATGGTACCTACAGAGTCTACGCTTATGCGGATAGTTTTTCCCTGTCCGGTTATGCAGACAACCTCATCGTCATCAAAGACGGTAAGAAGGCCGACAACCTCTCCTGTTTTTTCGGAAAGGGTGTAGATACGCTGTCCGCCGGTTCCTCTTCCGTGAGCGGAAAATTCCGAAAACTCTACGCGCTTGCCGTAGCCGTTTTCTGTCATAACAAGCATCTTTTGATTTTCCGTTACGCGGAGTGCTCCCGTAAGCTCATCCTCTGAAGAAAGCCTTATTCCGGTAACACCGCGGGAAGAGCGCCCTTGCGAGCGGATATCCTCTTCGCTTGTGCGGAGGGCCTGGCCTCGGCGGGTAATCAGCATGATCTCATCCTTGCCGCCTGTAAGAATTGCGCTTACAAGCTTATCGCCCTCATCAAGTTTTATCGCAATGATTCCTCGGGTTTTTGCATTTGCAAAATTGTCGGTGGTAACTTTTTTTACAACACCGCCTGCGGTAGCCATCAAAAGATAGGTTTTATCGTCGAATTCTTTTAAAGAAACGACAGCCGTAATTTCTTCGTCGGAAGAAACGGAAAGAAGGGATTTTATGTGAGAGCCGCGGCTCGTTCTGCTTGCTTCCTGTATCTCATGCACCTTTAGCCAGTAGGCCTTGCCTGCATTTGTGATAAACATAATATAATCGTGGGTCGAGGCCGTAAAAATCTGATCCAAAAAGTCGTCTTCTGCAAGGTTTGCGGAATTGGAACCCTTGCCTCCCCTGTTTTGACTTTTATAGGCCGTGGCAGGAATACGCTTGATATATCCGAGGTGGGAAATTAAAATAACCATCTCTTCTTTTTTGATAAGGTCTTCGATATTGAGCTCTTCAACCTCATCGGCTACAATATCGGTTTTGCGCTCATCGCCAAATTTTTCGGCTATCTCTGTAGTTTCTTCTTTTATTAAGGCTAAAATCTTTTCGGGATGGGCAAGAAGGTCTTTTAAGTGAGCGATTAAAACCTGCAATTCCTGTAATTCTTTTCTGAGGTCTTCAATTTCCAAGCTTGTCAAGCGCTTTAACTGCATATCGACAATGGCCTGAGCTTGCACATCATCAAAGCCGAACCTTTCCATCAAGCCGTTTTTTGCAGTTTGAGTATCGCGGGAGGCCCTTATTATTTTGATAACCTCATCTATGTTGTCGATGGCGACGATAAGGGCTTCCAAGATATGGGCCCTTTCTTCCGCCTTGCGTAAATCGAATTTTGTTCTGCGGGTAACTACATCGACCCTGTGCTCAACAAAGTATTTTACAAGAAGTTTTAGGTTGAGGGTTTCCGGTCTTCCGTTTACAAGGGCTAGGTTTATAACTCCGAAGGAAGATTGAAGGGCTGTCTTTGCAAAGAGTTGGTTTAATACGACCTTTGTAATAGCCCCCCTCTTTAACTCTATAACAATACGCAAGCCTGTTCTATCGGAAGTTTCATCGTTTACGTTTGCAATTCCGTCTATAACTTTTTCGCGGGCTAATTCTCCGATGCGGGATACGAGGGTTGTTGTGTTTACCTGATAGGGAACTTCGGTAAAGACTATAGTTTCTTTTCCCTTTTTATCGACCTCAATTGTAAATTTACCGCGCACCAATATTTTTCCGCGGCCAGTTTTAAAGGCCTGCTTTATTCCCTTTCTTCCATAGATGACTCCGCCAGTCGGAAAGTCGGGGCCCTTCATGTATTTACAAAGCTCGTCTATTTCGATTTCCGGATTGTCTATGTAGGCCGAAACGGCATCGGCTATTTCGCGCAAGTTATGGGGCGGCATGTTGGTTGCCATACCGACTGCAATTCCGCTTGAACCGTTTGCAAGCAAGAAGGGAAATTTTGCCGGAAGAACGGTCGGTTCTTTTGTAGAATCATCAAAGTTCGGAATAAAATCGACGGTTTCTTTTTTTATGTCCTCGACCATGGTTTCGGCGATTTTGGCCATCTTGGCTTCCGTATATCGGTAAGCAGCGGGCGGGTCGCCTCCTATGGTTCCGAAGTTTCCTTGAGGATAAATGACCGGATAGCGTAGAGAGAAGTCCTGTCCGAGGCGGACTAGGGCATCATAGACCGAAGCGTCGCCGTGAGGGTGGTAACTTCCTAATACGTCACCTACAATCTTAGCACACTTTCTGGTGGGGCCTGAACTGCGTAAACCCTTTTCTTCCATTGAATAGAGAATTCGCCTGTGAACGGGCTTTAGGCCGTCCCTTACATCGGGCAGGGCTCGGCTTACTATAACTGACATTGAATAATCTATGTAGGCTCTTTTTACTTCATTTTCGATAGGAATCGGAATTACGGCTCCGCCTTCCTTAGTTTGTATCTCTTCCACGCATTATACTCCGAAATCTATAAATTCGTGCTATTTTAGCATAAAAAAGGGGGCTTGGTCAAGGAAGCGGAAAATGACAGGGGAAAATTCAAAGCTCCAGCTTAGACTGAATTGAGAGGAATGTTAAAAAATTATAAATATTTTATAAAACACGGACCTCAAAGTCGCAGCAGTCTCCGCCTTTTCCGAGGGTCTTGGTTCTAAGCCATTTGATTTTAGGATGCATATTTCCGTAACAAATATCATCAGCATCGCAGTACATTTCGACTATTTCAGGACAATTATATTTTTTGCAAATATCTTGATATGGACATACAAGCATATCGAATTTAATCGCATTTTTATTTACTTCATGAAATGAAGCCTTAAAGCCGGCAGGTTCTCCAAAAACTTTTTTTGTCATATTCGCAAAAAATTTCGGAACCTTCTTATAAAGCCCCGGAATTTTCATTATTTTGCGAATCACCGCCGCAGGTTTTTGACTTCGGTTTTTATAGTAATCCTTTAAAAGCAATGAGACCTTTTCCCTTTCAAGCCCCATTTCAAGAAGCGAATCAAAGCAAGCTATTGCGGGATATATCCTTTCCCTTGTGTGAGTCCACATTATTTTCGGTTCATTATTATTTTCAGACAACAGAACATTATAACGCTTCCACACTTTTCCGATTGCTTCACAAACAAAGGCTTCCGAAAACTCGGCTCTTAACGATTCTTCCATACCATCAATAAACCGGCTCTTTTGTTTTTTCATAATATCTCCCTCCTTAGAATACCTATCTCCAATATTATATAGCACTTTTACTAATAAGTCCAAGCATAAAATAAAAAAAACAGATTACCGGGCATCCCTGATAATCTGTTTTTAAAAACTATTATGTTAAATCTATTCGAGCAACCTAGCCTCGATTATCTGGCTGAATTCGAAGTTTTCGATTTGGAGATAATAAGAAGCAACATCCAGTAAGGCAGCCATCGGAGTAAGACCGACAATTTCGGTACCTGCAACATTTACACCGTAGCGTTTTGCTTCCATTTTTACCATTTCATAGGACTGATAAAGAGAAGTCTTTGTATAGTCCGTCATGTTCATTGAAACCTGAACGATTCCGCGTTCTGTAAGATCTACACCCATTGCTTTGACAAAGCGCAAGCCTCCTCCTAAGAAGCGGACTTTTTTTGCAATTTTGTCTGCAATTGAAAGATCGTTTGTAGCCAAGTTTACGTTAAAGGCAACGAGGGGCATTCGGCAGCCGACAGCAGTAACTCCTGCTGAAGGGTGAATTTCCGTTCCGCCGAAGTCGGGCTTCCATTCGGGCTGTTTTACCTTTTCGGCCATACCTTCAAACTGACCCTTTCGAATATTGGAGAGGTTTTCTCTTGAAGGATTAGATGCCGATTTTTCGTACAAGAAAACAGGAATCTTGTGCTGTTCCCAGATGAGCTTTCCTACCTCTTTGGATAATTCGATACATTCTTCCATTGTGGAATTTTTAATCGGAATAAAGGGGACAACATCAGTGGCTCCCATTCTGGGATGGGCTCCCTCATGCTTGCGCAAGTCGATTAGGCCGGCAGCTATGCCTATGGCTTCAACAACGGCTTTTTTAAGCTCTTCGGGCTCACCTATAACGGTTACAACAGAGCGGTTATGATCCTTGTCGGATTCGTAATCAAGTAGTTTTACCTTTTCTTTTCCGCGGAAGGGGGCAATAATCTTTTCCAAAACTTCAGGATCGCGGCCGTTACTAAAGTTAGGAACACATTCAATTATTTTGTTCATCATAAAAAAACTCCTAAGACCTTCAACGTCTTTCGCAAGTGTAGCACAAAAAAAGGTCTTAGACAAGATAATAAAAATGTTTTAGAATAAATATCATAATTTAGGTAAAAATCGGCAAAACACTCTAAAGTTTTGAAGAAATGACGCATTTTAACTAAAATAATATTGAAGAAATGACTATTTTTAGGTATAATAATATTGAAGAAATGACGTTTTTATGTATAAATAGTTTTGAAGAAACAACGATATTCGGCTTTTAAAACTTTGAAGAAAGTGAGGTAATTCATGTTTTTTAAAAGAAAGGCGTATAATAAATTACTAAGGTGGAAAAAGGAGTATTCAGGTTCTTATAGTGTTCTTTTGGAGGGAGCAAGGAGAGTCGGAAAGTCAACCATAGCCGAAGAATTTGCCAAAAATGAGTATGAGGCTTATATTTTGCTTGATTTTGCAAATATATCCGAAGCCGTAAAATCTTGCTTTGACGATATTCATAATTTGGATATGTTCTTTTTAAGATTGCAGGCGGCAACAGGCAAAAACTTGATAGAAAATAACAGCGTAATTATCTTTGACGAAATTCAGCTTTTTCCAAAAGTCAGGCAGGCAATAAAATATTTGGTAAAGGACGGCCGATACCATTACATCGAAACCGGTTCCTTAATTTCAATTAAAAAAAATGTAAAAGAAATTTTGATTCCTTCGGAAGAAATGAAAATTCCCGTTTATCCTATGGATTTTGAAGAATTCCAATGGGCAACTCAGGGAAACACCTATCAGCTAAGTAAGGAGGTATATGAGAGCGGTAAAAAAGCCGGGGATCAAATACACCGAAAATGGATGAGGGATTTTAGGCTGTATATGGCTGTCGGAGGAATGCCGCAGGCAGTTAAAGCATATTTAGGTGGGAAAAATTTTACCGAAATCGACAAAATAAAAAGAGGCATTATAAGTCTTTACGAAGACGACTTTAAAAAGATAGATCCTTCAGGCCGGGTTTCAGCTCTCTATCATTCAATACCGGCACAGCTTTCAAAAAACGGAAAAAGATATATCCCGTCGCAAGCCACCGGCAAGCGAAAGAGCGTAAAGGATGAGAAAAGGCTCTATGATTTGATTGATTCAAAAACCGTTCTTATCTCTTATAATACTACAGATCCAAGAATCAGTCTTTCTTTGACTAAATCGCCTGAAAGTTATAAACTCTATTTAGCGGACACAGGCCTTTTTATAACTCTTATGTTTATGGATAGGCCGGAGGCCATCAATGATATTTACACAAAGTTATTATCCGATAAATTACCGGCTAATCTGGGCTATCTATATGAAAATGCGGCAGCTCAAATGATAGCCGCCGCAGGGCATGAGCTTTATTATCATACATGGGATAAAGAAAAAAGCACCCACTATTATGAAATCGATTTTTTAATTTCTCAAGGTGCAAAAGTAAAGGCTATCGAGGTAAAATCTTCCGGTATGGGCCGGCATGAATCTTTAAAGATATTCGGTAAAAAATATTCCAAGGTCTTAGTCTCCTCAATCTTAGTTTCTTCTAAGGATAGAAAAACAGAGGACGGCATAGAGTTTTTGCCGGTATACATGCTTAACTTTGCAGTTAGACAGGAGGTTTAAAATGAAGCTGCCTTTGGGGGTAACACAAGATACATTAAATATATGTAAGGATATTGTTTCAAAATATACGGAAGAAAAAGATATTGACGAGGTCGCTTTAGACTTATTAAATTTGGTTTATTCTAAAGGCGGAGATTTTTCCGAAAAAACTTTACAAATGTTTGCAAAAGCTTATTTTAAAAAAGGAGTATACTAAAGAATTTGGATATATCTTGCCGTTAATGTATAAAATATGTATACTCTAATTGTAAAGTACAAATAACTTTAATGAAATTTCGGAGGAATTATGAAATTTAATATTGCAAAACAAGGCGGAATTCCCGCAAAGTTGGTTTTTGAGGACAAAATTGAGGGAAGCTATCTTAATCACTTAAAAGAAAAGGAATTATTTTCCGGAAAGGCGGAAGAGGTTTATTACAGCCTTGACCCTAATCTTAATGCTCATCTTTTTATCGGTTTAGGTAAGGAAGAAAAGATTGACTTGGAAGTTTTAAGAAAAACTTTTTTCAAGGCAGCGAGCGAGCTTTTAAAAAACAAGGTAGAAGAGGTCGAACTCAATATCCCTAAACTTAATAATCTGTGTAATTATAAGATGGCCGAGGCTATCGCAGAGGGTATGCTTCATGCCACCTACCAATACGATAAGTTTAAAAGCGACCGTAAAGAACAAACAGAAATTACGGTTAATTATAATCCTGAAAAAGGCAAGGAAGATAGAGCCGAAAAAGGCATCAACGAAGCCGTCAAGCTGATGGAAGCGGTTTTCTTAACAAGAGACTTGGTAAACCAGCCGCCGAATGTAATCTACCCTGAAACCTTGGCTACGATTGCCAAAGAAAAGCTTGAAGCAAAGGGCGTAAAAGTTACAGTTCACAGTAAAAAAGAAATTGAAGACCTTAAAATGGAAGCCTTCCTCAGCGTAGCAAGGGCAAGCGCCAAGGAGCCTAAACTCATTGTCATGGAATATTATAATAATCCCGACTCAAAAGAAAAAATCGCTCTTGTCGGTAAGGGCTTAACCTATGACAGCGGCGGATATGCAATTAAACCTGCAACAAGCATGGTTACCATGTTTACCGATATGGGCGGCTCAGGTACCGTTATCGGGGCAATGCATGCATTGGCAGACCTAAAAGCAAAGGTAAACGTTGTTGCTGTTGTTGCTTCTTGCGAAAACATGATTTCAGGCGACGGTTACAGAAACGGCGACATCATCGGCTCAATGAGCGGTAAGACTATCGAAATTATTAACACCGATGCAGAAGGCAGGTTAACCCTTGCCGATGCAGTTTATTATGCTACCAATAATTTGGGAGCGACTAAGCTTATTGACCTTGCAACCCTGACAGGTGCTTGTGTAGCAGCATTCGGCGAGCAGGTAAGCGGAGCAGTCACAAACAATGACGAATTCTTTGCAGAACTTGTCAATGCAAACGAAAGAGCAGGCGAAATTGTCTGGAGAATGCCTACTATAGAATATTACAAAAAAATGAACGAGTCAAAAGTCGCCGATCTAAAAAATTCAGGCGGAAAGTTAGGCGGAATGATGACAGCAGGTCTCTTTGTCGGCTCCTTCCTTGCAAAGGAAGATATCCCATGGATCCACATTGATATCGCCGGAACAGCCTACATTACCGAAAAATTCGGCTATTTAAAAGAAAACGCGACAGGAACCTTGGTAAAGAGTCTTTACTATATGCTAAGCAAAGAAGCTTAATCAGCTCTTACTCATGCCGCAGGGAAGCAGATATCTTTCCTGCGGTTGTTTTGTTTGTGTGATATAAATGGGAGGAAACTTATGTATAAAATGATCATAAAAAAAGAGAAAAAGAAAATACAAAAAGTATTATATGATGCAGTAATGAATCATAGCTGGAAAGATAAAAAATGTAGAATACTTTGTATTTTATGTAATATTACACTTCTTTTACACGGAATCATGCATATAGATTCTAAAGAACAAAACAATCAATAACCTAATAAATAAAAACAACTTTAATACTCTAGTGAGGGTAAGACTATGAACAAGCCTAATTGTGAAATAAAAGAAAACTTAGGTAAAGGAAACCTATATGACCTTTTTAACGACAATGCTAAGATTGCAAGAGATGAAATAAATTCTTTGCAAACATACTTTAGGACGATTCACATAAGAATTCAGCTCATGATTATCATTATTGCATTCTGTTTTGAATTTTCTTATTATTTTATTAATAAAAGTCAGATGATTTCAACTTTTAGACTATATTTTTTAAAGGGCACCTCTAAAAACCTATTTTTTAGTGTACCTATTTATTATTTTAGTAGCTTTTTTATAAATTGTCTAGTGTAAAACTTGGATTCTTTATCTTAGTTCCCTTACTTTTCATTTTATTACCTATATGCTCCCTCATTTTATTTCTTTAGATAGCAATATCGGCATAAGTTGTATGTTAAGTTCATCATTATTATCGAAAATGTTGCACGAGCTAATCCTATCGTTCTTACATATATACCTTTCATTGAGTTTGTCATAAAGCCAAATACATGTTCTACTCTCGCCCGTATTTTTGATTTTTTTCTGTTACCGATTTTTTGTTTTTTACTAAGAGGTTTCCCTCTTGCTCCTCTTTCACAAATTTGTCCTTCTATTCCTTTCGCTTTTAAAATCCTGTCTATTTCTTCTCCTATATAGGCACTATCTGCGTATAATTTTGCATCTTCCTTTTCAACTAAATTTTTTAATTCTTTACTATCATGAACATTTGCTGCTGTTACCGTTGCTTTTAATATAAGTTTACTTTTCTTATCTACTTTTATATGATCTTTATAACCGTAATAATTTCGTTTATGCTTCTTTGTCCACCTCGCATCACAGTCTTTTTGCGATAATTTTGCCTTATTTTGTTTTTCTTGCCATTGTTCAGGAATTTTTCCGTTTTTAATTTGTTCATTTTCATCTTTGCTGTTATGCTGTATCGGAGCTTCTACTATTGTCGCATCTATTATCGTTCCCTCTTTTCCTATTAAGTTATTTCTAGCTAATTCTTTTCCAAACTTTTCAAATAACTTTTTTGATACTCTCGCTTCAATGAGTTTTTCTTTAAAAAGCCATATTGTTTTTGAATCGGGTACTTTATCTTTTAATTCCAATCCTAAAAATCTCATAAAGGATAGCCGATCGTTTATTTGATATTCCGTTTGATCATCACTTATGTTGTATAATTTTTGTAAGATTATTATTTTAAACATCAGTACATAATCGTATGCAGGTCTTCCGCCTAAACCTTTTGACTCTTTGGTTAATGCTTTTTTTAATAGTGGTTTGAATATTTCCCAATTTATTTTTTCGTTTAATTTTTCAAGACTATCTCCTAACTTGCTTAATACTCTTAAACGATCTTCTTCATCAAATAATCCTTTTTGTTTCATACCTCATTTTATCATCTTTTTAATCTTTTTTAAAGGGGGTTTTTAGAGGTGCCCTAAAGTATATAATGGTACCTTTTATAATTAATTTTCCTGTATATCTTATTACAAAAAAACTTAATCAAAAATCTTACGATTCAAAAAAGAAAAATTACCTTGTTATGGTGAGCTCCTTATTGCAATCTTTTATTTATATTGTGGTACATCAACTTTTTGTTACAATTTATGCAGGTTTATTATTAATGATTTTTTTGTCAACTATTTATCACGATAAAAAATTGACAAGAATTACATCATTAATATCTTTTATAGGAATAATTTTAGCCGTCTTTGTTATAAAGTACGACGGAGACCATACTATAACAAGCAAATATATTTCGAATTTTATAGTCATGGTCTTTATTTTAATAATAGCCCATATTACGGCAGAATTTGTTATTAACAGCAACAAGGCAGAACACTCTAAAATATTAAATGCAGTTGAGGAAAAGGAAAAATATTGGTACGGAATGATGATAGATGATCTTTCCGGTCTGTACTCTCGAACAGCATTAAGAACTTATATTAATAAATTGCAAGATTATAAGGGTGAACTATTCATTGTAATGATAGACCTTGACAATTTCAAAAAAATCAACGATACCTATGGGCATAAATACGGAGATGATGTGATAAGGATTTTTGGAAAAACTTTTAGTCCTTATTTAGGGGATGCATTTGCAGTCTTCCGCTACGGCGGTGATGAATTTTTGGCAATAATAAAATCCGATGAGAATTATGCCAATAAACTGATGACTGAAACTAGAGAAGCTTTTAGGCAAACTTGTTTATCCCAACTAAAAAATTCCGACTTAAGTTTTAGTGCCGGTATAAGCAGATTTTCAAACGGCATACCTATAGCCGATATTATTGAACAAGCCGACTCAGCTCTATACCAGGCAAAAAAAGCCGGAAAAAATACAGCCGTTGTCTACGGGGAGTGATATTGAATTTTACCATCAGGAGATAATTATGAAAAAAAACGCCATCATCTATGCTTCAATCCATACCTACGGCTTATTTAAATTTTTCGGCGGATTGGCAAAGGGTCATCCTGATACTCAGGACATCGAAAATGCTGTTGCATTCATAAAAAATATTGGAATAAATTAAACTAGGAGAATTGTATGAAACTATTTTTATGTTCTCACTTTGCTAAGGTTGGAATATTATTAAAAGATCAAGTTGAAGGTAAGACCTTAGTTTTTATACCGACAGCATCAATAAATGAAGGATATAAGGGATATGTAGGGTCCGCTTTAAAATTATGGAAAAAATTAAATACAAATATTATAGAAATTGAAATCTCAACTGCAAATATGAATGACATTCATAAGGCTTTTGAAAAAGCAGACATTATCTATTTTACAGGAGGAAATTCTTTTTTTCTGATAGATAGCATAAAAAAAAAGGGAGTGGATAAACTGATTAAAAAGCATTTAGAAAATAATAAATTATATGTAGGAGAATCCGGAGGTGCGATTATTTGTGCTCCGGAACTTACATATATAAAAAAAATGGATGAGGTACCGGATAATTTTTCTCAAAAAGATTATTCGGGTTTGAATCTAATAGATTTCTATGTACTGCCTCATTATCTATGTGCTCCTTTTAAAAAATGCTCTCAAGAGATTCTCGCATCAAATCCCGATTTGAATATTTGTGCTATCAATAACTCACAAGCCATACTAATTAACAATGGAGAGAAAATAGAGTTAAATGTATAATAGTTTTATACTATCATCCAATTGCTAAACCTAAGTCTTATTGATAAAGTGTTTTTACCTTTGATAAATACATGAATATTTACTATAATTTTACTATAAACTACAGGAAAATAGGCTATGTACAGAAAAATCAGCAAAGATTTGGAAAAATAGAAGAACAACAAGCATCGTAAGCCTCTAATATTACAAGGAGCAAGACAGGTAGGCAAAACCTATCCTATCTTAGAATTCGGCAGAGAAAATTATGTGCAGGTTCAGCTTTCTATAAACGGCCATCGGACTTATTATTGGGAATCTGAAAGAGAAGCGGAAATAGATTTTATAATAAAACGGAAAGATAAGATTATTCCTATCGAGGTAAAATCGGCAGACAATACCAGAGCCAAGAGTCTAAAGGTATATATGGACACATACAACCCCGAATATGCCATAAAACTTTCTTCAAAAAATTTCGGTTTTGAAAATAAAAAAAAGATTGTTCCTCTGTATGCCGCCTTTTGTATTTGATTTTTTCTATAAAAATGATATAATGCGGAAAATGTTTAGCTTAAAAAACTTTACTTTATTTTAAGGAGAAAAATATGTCAAAATTATTTACCGAATACAATATTAAAAATTTAAAACTTAAGAACAGGCTTGTCATGGCCCCGATGTGTATGTTCTGTGCCCCGGAAAACGGAATGGTTACCGAATTCCATATTATGCACTATGCAACAAGAGCCTTAGGCGGTATTGGTCTTATAACACTCGAAGCCACAGCAATCAGCCCTGAAGGCAGAATTTCCGCAAACGACCTTGGAATCTGGAGCGATGAGCATATTCCCGGATTAAAGAGAATTGTTGATGCAGTACACGGATACGGAGGTAAAATAGCAATTCAGATCGGTCATGCCGGAAGAAAGAGCAAGGTTCCGGGAGCGGAAATTGAAGCTCCTTCCGCAATAGCCTTTGATGCAGAATCGGCAACTCCCAAAGAGATGACAAAGGAAGATATAAAGGAAACTGTAGAAGAATTTAAACAAGCTGTAATCAGAGCAGATAAGGCCGGCTTCGATATGATTCAGCTCCATGGAGCACACGGATATTTATTAAACGAATTCTTTTCCCCTCTCACAAATAAAAGAACCGATGAATACGGCGGCAGCCATGAAAACAGGGTGAGAATTTTAGGCGAAACTCTTGATGCAATTAAACCTATTTGGAAGGATAAACCTATTGAGGTGAGAGTAACTGCGGATGACTATGCAGAGGGCGGCAATAAGGCGGAAGACCTTGCTATTATGATCAACCTTGTAAAGAATAAGGGAATTGATTCGGTAAACGTCAGCACAGGAGGCTTGGTAAATGTTGCACCCAAGGCCTTTCCCGGCTACCAAATTCCTCATGCAAAAACAATAAAGGAGATGACGGGACTCCCTGTTGCTGCAGGAGGCTTGATAATTACTGCAAAGGCGGCAAACGATATAATCGAGAATGAAAACATTGAGCTGGTATATTTAGGCAGAGAACTTTTAAGAAATCCATATTTTGCCTTAAATGCCGCAAAAGAACTTCAAGCCGAAATTCAAGCACCTAAACAATACATGAGAGCTTTTTAATGATCCGGTAAAAGCTTTTGAAGTTTAAGCATAAAATTTTAAGTATAAATGCTTGCAAATGTATCATAAATATACTATATTATTTGAAAATTTGATTAGGCTTAAAAATAAAAGTAATTACAATATAAAAAATTCCAAGAAGGAAGGTTTAGATGAAAAAGAATTCTGTTTTAAAGATTACAGCATTGCTGTTAGTTTTGGTTATGGCTAGTATGACATTATCAAGTTGCATGACTAACCGCCACACAGTAGGAAATGGACCGCAGACAGGAATCGTTGAAAAAAGCAGACAGTGGTATGTCTTATGGGGATTGGTAAACTTAGGAGATCAAGACACTAAATCAATGGTAGGTTATGCAGCTGATTATAAAATTGAAACATATTATAGTGGAGTCGATTGGCTAATCAACTTATTCTTGGGATGGCTGTCTATCCAAAGCCGAACTATAAAAGTTACTAAATAAAAATAGATCTGTATATTAATCAGTTCAGTAATTAATATACAGATTATTGTAAATATAAAAACCGTTATCTCCCTCATCTCTTTGAAAATTTACCTTAAATAGTATATAATGGAACTATGAATCAGGACAGGGTTAAAGAAATATTGCTTGAGACGGCAGATACCGAGCTTGAGTTTTCGGTGGTTTTTACAGGCAAGAGCAGTAAAAAGGTAAACGGGCTTTATAAGCCGGACACACACGAAATTATTCTTCACAATAAGAATTTTGCAAACGATAATGAACTTATTTACACGGCGGTGCATGAATATACTCATCACAAGCAGTGCGAAAAAGAGGGCGGCTTTTATTCAAAACGGGTGCATAGTCCTAAGTTTTGGACGCTCTTCCATAGCCTTCTTGCAGAGGCCGAAAAAAAAGGGCTTTATAAGATTACCCTTGAAGAATCGCCCGAGCTTTTGGAATTAACCGATGAGATTCGGCAGGTTATAATGGTAGAAGACGGAAAGCTTATGAAAGAGCTAGGCCGTTTACTCGGAAAAGCCCGTCCGCTTTGTAAAAAAGCGGGGGTAAGATACGAAGACTATGTTGACAGAGTACTCTGTCTTCCGCGAGCCTCTGCAACCGCTCTCGAAAAAATAAGTGCTTATAATGTAAGCCCTGCGATAGGTTATGAGGCTATGAAGCTTGTAGCCAATATAGGCAATGCAGAAAAAAGAGCCGAAGCGGAGGAAATGTTTTTAAATAAAATGAGTCCCGCATCGGTACGGGGGCAAATTTCTAAAAAGAAAGAAGAAGATCCGCGCCGAACCTTAGAAAAAGAAAAGCGCCGTTTAGAAAAAACCATTTTAAGTCTTCAAGCGAAACTTGAAACGGTTGAAAGCAGGCTTGCAAATATGCCGATAAGCCCCTTTATAATCGCAGTGATTTTTTCGGTATTTACATCACTTCCTATGATTGCGCAAAACTCAAATCCGATTCCCATTCCGTCCGTTCCGCCGATTCCGGGAATACCGGCCATACCTAAGCCGAACACTGTAGGCCCTGCAATTCCTCAAGCACCGGCAGCCCCTGAATTTTTCAAACTAGATAATCAGCCTAAAAATGAAAAAGTCTTGACAAGAAAAAGATTAACTCCTGCCGAAATGATAGAGAGGTTAAACTCAAGCCAAGACGGAGCCTTTGCAAAAAGGCTTATGAGCACCCTCATCGAAAATGACGATCAGGGCTTCGATGTTCTAAATAAAATTATAGAAGAACTTTCAAAAAATGATATACAAAAATTTCCGGTACAGACAGGAAGCGGTAAAAACAAAGAAGGTCTTTTAATAAGAACCTTTAATTTTAACGGAAAAAATATGTTGGAAGAATTCGGCTCTTTTGCAGTTTCTGACATAACCCCCGATAAAAGTTTTTTTCTTGCAGCAGAATCAAAGGCTGCAGCAGCAGGACAAAAAAACGGAGAGCGGCTGTACATCTTTGCAAAACGGAACATAACCGGAACCTACAAGCTCTTTGTAGAAATAGACCAAGACACAAAAAATCACAGCTCATTATTTTTTAAGCTTTTTAAAAATTCTCCATTTGAAGCAAAGTTGGATCAAAATATTTTACTTTCCCAAATAAAAAATGATAGATTCGATTTAGATGCCGTTTTTGACTTGGCTTCAAATTAAATAAGCTTATATTGAGATTGTAAAAACGATGAAAAGATTATAAAAATAAAGATGGTGCAGCTATAAAAAGGAAGACCCACTCAAAAGGAGGATAATGAGTGAGTCTAGTGAAAAACAGTGTGTATCGTTTGTGTGTGGCTTGAGTATACTTTAAATATATAAAAATGTCAAGACATTTTATAAAAATTATTGTTTTTATTTAAATTTAAGTTAAAAATAATCTGCCGGACAAAAATTAAACGTTAAACTTAAAGAACATAACATCTCCGTCGTTTACCACATAGGCCTTTCCTTCTTGACGGTAACGTCCTGCTTCTTTTATCTTTTGCTCACTGCCATATTTTACAAAGTCATCAAAGCTGTATACTTCCGCCTTTATAAAGCCCTTTTCAAAATCGGTATGAATAACTCCGGCAGCCTTTGGAGCCGTATCACCTGCATGAATTGTCCATGCACGGCACTCATCTTCTCCGGCCGTAAAAAAAGTTCTAAGCCCTATCAAGTGATAGGCAGCCCTTGCAAGCTGTGAAAGGCTCGATTCTTCTAAGCCTACCTCTTCTAAAAAGCTTAATCGTTCTTCTTCGCTTTCAAGGTCGGCAAGCTCGGCTTCAAACTTTCCGCAGATAATTACCGTATCGGCTCCCTCGGCTTCCGCAATCTTTTTAACCGCGGCCACATAGGGATTACTGTCTTGTGCCCCTGTTTCATCTACATTGCAAACATACATTTGAGGCTTCATCGTAATCAGATGAGTGTCATAGATTGCTTCCCTTTCATCATCGCTTAAATCGGCAAGACGGGCTCCCCTTCCTTCTTGTAAGAGGGGGCGGATTTTTTCGATGGCACGCATTACGACAGCAGCTTCTTTTTGAGCCTCCTTTCCCATGCGGCTCGCTTTTTCGGCACGCTCGGCTCTTTTATCCAAACTTGCAAGATCTGCAAGAGCAAGTTCGATATTTATGGTTTCGATATCCGAGGCAGGATCTATTTTTCCTGCAACATGAACAATGTCGTCATTATCAAAACAGCGTACAACGTGGGCGATAACTCCTACTTCTCTGATGTGAGATAAAAACTGATTGCCTAAACCTTCTCCTTTTGAGGCTCCCTTTACAAGACCTGCAATATCCACAAATTCTACGGTTGCAGGAATTATCTTTTTAGGGTTAAAATGTTCTGCCAATTTTTTTAAACGGGCATCGGGTAAACTTACAATTCCCACATTGGGATTTATTGTACAAAAGGGATAGTTAGCGGCCTCAGCCGGCGCACTTGTGAGGGCCGAAAATATAGTCGATTTTCCTACATTGGGTAAACCCACAATTCCGCAATTTATAGCCATATCTTTCCTCCAAATAAAAATTTCATCATCACAGGCTTAATTTTCCCAAATAAGGTATTCGGGACTGTAAACATAAATACCTTTTTTCGACTTCAAATTTAAAAAGTCCGTAAAAGCCTTGAGGTCTGCAAAGTTCATCCGAGAAAGTGTCGAGGCATTAAGGTCTTCCAAAATACTCTTCACTAAGGCCTCTGTTAAAGGCAGGGGCTTTTTTATTTCTTTTACGGAATATTGATCTTTTATATTTGCAAGCTCTGCAGCATATTTTGCAGCCTCGTTCAAGGAGCCGAGGGCATCGACTAACTTTAAATTTAGTGCCTGCTCACCGGAATAGACTCGGCCGCCTGCCAACTCTGCAACGGTTTTTTCGGGAAGGCTTCTTCCTTTTGCTACGGTTTCGATAAAGGTTTTATATATGTGCATAACTTCGAGCTGCCGCACCTCTTTTTCTTCCTGCGAGGGATCTTCTAAGACGGAATATGAAGGTTTTTGACCGGAGTAAACCAAATCGCTTGTAATTCCGAGGTATTTTTTTACTGCTTCCTTAAAAGATGGGGCTGTAGCCAATACACCGATTGATCCCGTAATTGTGTAGGGGCTCGCAAAAATATAATCGGCTGAAGAAGAAATCCAATAAGCCCCTGAGGCTGCAACAGAGCCCATCGAAACTACAACCGGTTTTCCTGAGGCCTTAGCCCTATCGACAGCACGCCTAATTTCTTCCGAAGCAAAAACTTCTCCGCCTCCCGAATTTACTCTTAAAACGATGGCCTTTACTGTAGGATCTTCTAAGGCCATATCAAAAAGCTCGACTATCTTATAGCTTACGGCGGCCTCATCTATAGGGCCCGTACCAATAGAAGTAATCGCTCCGTTTACATGAATAATTCCTATCGAATTTTGAGAAGGCATTTCTGCAAAATTTGCATTATAAGAAACATAGTCTATTGTATTTACACTGACCGAAAATGTCTTACTGTCGGCAAAACCTATGTTTGTGGCAAATTCATCAACTGAGGCTATGTCCGTAACAAAGCCCTCTTCTAAAGCAGCCTTTGCTCCGTTGCCCGCATATTTTTTTATAAGAGCATTGTTATTTTGTGCGAAGATCCTAATTTTTTCGGGGGATATATTTCGATTGGCGGCGATGTCCGAGGTGTATTTTTCCCACAAATTATCGAACATGGATTTTAAATTGGATCTTACATTTTCGGAAAGAGTATCTCTGGAATAGGTTTCGGCCATCCCCTTGTAGGCTCCGGCCTGTATCACATTCCACTTAATACCGAATTTTTCTTCCAAACCTTTAAAGAATACAGGGCGGGAGGCAAATCCTGCAAAGGAAACTTCTCCTAAGGGGTCAATTCCGATACGGTCTGCATAGGATGCTAAAAAGTAAGACGGAATCGAATAGCCTACAGAATAGGCATATATCTTTTTACCGGAATTTTTAAAGGAACTTAAAGCCGCCCCTAACTCGCTTAAATGTCCGGATGACAGGCCTGCCAATTCCGAAAAATCCAAATAAAGGCCGGTTATACGCCTATCGACAGCAGCATTTTTTACGGCTTTTACAATATCCGAAACGAGGACAACCGATTTTTTCCCAATTCCGGGAATACCGGCCGAAAAAATATCCGCTTCCTTTTCTGAAATAATACCGGAAGGATTTATCTTTAAAACAGCCTCATTAGGTACTCGGATTACGGCCTTTGTATTTGAGGGAATAGTTCCCATAACCCCTAAAAAGGTAAAAAAGAAAAAGAAAAAAACGATGTTTATTATTATCAAGCGTAAAATATTTATTCCTCTAAAAAGAGTTCTAAAAAAGCCCGGACGCTTTCTTTGTTCTTGATTTTCCTGCATATTTTGCTCCTAAAATAAAATTCAAGGCACTATGATAGCAAAAAAAAGCTTTTTTTTCAACTAAGAGCATTTTAGCGATTTTAGAATTTTTTTTATGACAAATGTCATAAAAAAAGTGATTATCTGCACTTCACTTTTTGTTAAAAAAAATATAATCTATAAAAAATTGGAGGTTTATATGAGAAAAAGACTCTTAGTTATTTTGCTTGTTATTTTAAGTTTTAACTTACATTCTCAAGAAATTTACGATAATTTTTATAAATTTAAGGCTGAACTGTACAATACGGCTTTAGAAAAAATGGAGGCTTCTATCGCTGAATATCGCGAAAAGACCCAAAAAATGCAAATTTCTGAAGAAGAAAAACTGACACTTCAAAATTTTTTGATTTTGGAAGAAGTGAACCTCTTAAATAAGGATAACAGTAATAAGAAAAAAATATTTTCAAAGTTAAAAACTCAAAATGATAAGAGTGCTGTTTTTATGCAGGGAAAAAAGAATTCGCAAGCCGGCAAATGGTTTTTACTCAGCTGGGGCGATATTAAATCTCAGTACATAAGCTTTTTAGCCGGACAGGATATGTATAAAGAAGCCTATGACACAAAATTGCTTTATCTTGATGCTCTAAAGCAAGATAAAAAATTTGCTCCGGCAAGTATATCGTATGGTCTGTGGATGTTCTTTGCTCCTCCAATAGCAGGCGGAGGATATGAAAATTCCTTAAAGGAATTTTCAAAGGCTGTATCAAATGCAAAAAACAATTATGAAAAATACTTGGCTCTGATTTTTAGATCACAGGTTTATTTTGCGCTTGAAAATGAAGCTTCATCCAAAAAAGATTTAAAGGCCGCTGCCGGATTAATAGCTGATGAGAATTTCAGCCTAGTGATTGAGGAGCTAAATAAGAATGATCAAATATTCTTTTCAAAATAGAACCTATAAATTGATAGCGTTTTTTTTTCTCTTTACTTGTTTTTCTTTTTTTTGTTTTGCACAAGACATTTCCGTAAATCCGTCAGATCCGGATAAGACAAAAATCTTTAGCTTAGATGAGTGCGATTCTCTTTTTAGCGAATATTATAGAAATAGCAGCATCAGCGATGAAGATTTGAAAACCTTAATAGACGGAATAGGAGCTCTTACGGATTCTTTGGATAAAATTCTTTTAGAGAATAAAAAGATGAGAGACATAAAAAAACAAAATGAACTTTTAGTCTTATATCTTGAGCATGCTGAGCTTATTTCGACAATTTATAATTACGGCGGAATGAATCATCAGGGTAGGGTAATAAAAAAAATAGATAAAAATTTAAAAAGATTTTTAAAATTATCTAATTTGGAAGGTGAGGTATATTTGAAATATGCGGATTACCTTTATACAAAACTTCCGCTTCCCGAAACAAAACGTTTTAACACAATCTTAACCCTTCCGGTTTTATACAGAAGGGCTCTTTTAAAAGATAAAAACAATAAGACAGCTTTTGTAAAATTATCTTGCTGGCAAATTGCCGCTGCCGATGAAACCACTTCAAATTTTAATTCGCAAATTAAGGCAACAGAAGAATACATTGAAGAATTAAATGATGTTGATAAATTTAACGCTTATATATGGTATTCTATATTTTATATGAAAATATATGATACAAAAAAAGGCTGGGAGCATTTTTATAAGGCAAAAAATATTTTTCCCAATCATCCTATCGTTTCATTACTTCATGAAAATTATAAAAAAGGAATTTTAGGCGGCTTATGATAAACGCAGAGCTTAAAGTTAAAAACTTATATAAAACTTACAGTATTGACACAAAAAAAATTGAAGTTACAAAAAATATTTCGTTTACTGCCGAGCGGGGAAGTATGATTTGGATTTACGGTAATTCCGGGGCAGGGAAGTCCACATTTTTAAATCTAATTACAGGAATAGATTATCCCGATTCGGGAGAAATAGAATGGGGCGATAAAAATATAAATAAAATGAATAACGGCGAAAGAGCTAAATTTCGGCTTGAAAACTGCGGTCTTATTTTTCAATTTTTTGAATTGATAAAATCTCAAACCGTTTTTGATAATGCTTCCATACCTTTAAAAATTCAAAAAAAACCCAAAAAAGAAATAAAAGAAAAGCTCATGCCTTTGTTTGAATATTTTGATTTAAAAGATTTGATTTATAAAAAGCCTAATGAACTTTCAGGCGGAGAAAAACAAAGGGTTTCGATAGTAAGAGCTCTTTCCTGCAATCCAAAATACATTCTTGCTGATGAAATAACTTCTTCACTTGATTCGGATCGGTCAAATCAAGTTTATGAATATTTGCGTAAATACTTAAAAGAAAAAAACGGAGTGGGAATTTTTGTTTCGCATGATCCTATTATAAAAAATTATGCGGATAAGATTTATAGAATGGTCAGCGGTTCATTGAATGAAACCGCAGGAGAATAAAAACTTTTGGAGAAAAAATGTTTTTAATAAAAAGTGCTTGGGATAATATTAAGTTTCACAAAAAGCGAAGCATTCTTTCCATATTATTAATTGCAATTGCCTCTGCTGCAATCTTATTATACAGAGGATTCGTAGAATATTCAGAACAAGGAATGGCAATAGGTTTTATACAAGAATCGGGGCATATTCAGGCTGCGGTTAAAGATTTTTGGGATAAAAAAAATACGGCAGATTTAATACTTACATCTAACGATTTGAATAAACTTAAAAATGTTTTTGAAAAAATACCCGAAATAGCAAATTTCGATTCTGTTCTAAATTTTCAAGGAATAATAGGCACGGAAAATTCTTCTTCAATATTTTGGGGCTCAGGATATGATGAACCTCACTCTTTAGGAGCAGCTGAAGGAGTCCCTGTTTTTGAAGGAGACAATACCCTTGTTCTCGGAAAAGGTTTATTTAAATCTCTCGGTTTGAATTTGGAAAATGATAATTATGTAAATATAATGTCGTCGATGGGAGAAGAAGGAATTGCAGCAGGTTCTTTCGAAGTTTCGGGAAATATAGATACAGGAGTTCCCCAAAACGATGCAGGCTTTTTAATTGCTTCCCGAAAAGATATTCTCGAATTTTTTGGTATGCCCGATACGGCTTCATATATAAGATTGTACTTAAAAAATGATAAGGATGTTGAAAAAGTTGAAAGTAAATTAAATTCTATTTTTAAAGAAAATAATTTAAACTTTGAAGTTAGAAACTGGAAAACGCTTAATCCTTCATGGCATCAGATAAGTAATCTATTTAATGTCCAGTTTACCGTAATAAGCGGAATCTTGTGTATTTTAATATTTGTAGCTTTAACACAAAGTCTTTCGGCAAGTTTTATGGAAAGGATAGGCGAATTCGGTACAATGGAAGCCATCGGCCTAAAAAAATCCTTGCTTATTTTGGTTTTAATTTTAGAAGTATGTATTTTATCGCTTGCAGGGATTATTGGAGGCGTTTTGCTATCGCAAGCAGGAAATATTATTACTCAAACCTTTGATATAAAAATGAATCCTCCGGGTTCAACTTCTTATTACTTATTAAATTTTTTTATTACAGCTAAGGCGGTAATAAAAACTCAAGTTTTTATATTTTTTACGGCTCTAATTTCGGTTATATATCCGATTTATACTATTAAAAAACATAGCAGTATAAAACTTATAAATTATAATATAAGTTAGTCAATAAGCTAATCAATGAGGTATAGGATGAATATTAGAAGATACTTTTTACGATTATTTTTTTTAATTTTTTCATTAATTTTATATTCAGAAGAAAAATTTGATGATGAAGATTATCAATATTTTTTAAAAATCAATTCGGGATATATCGAAGCATCCGAAACTTTTTTAACCGAGCAAGCAATAATAAAATATAATAAGGATTTAAAAGAAGAAAGCAGGCTGTACTCTTATTGCCTTTTTAATAAGAGCGGACAGTTTGTAAGAATAAAATCAAAAAATAAAATACAATATTTTTTCAGTTCCAACGAAGGATATTGGCTTTACAATAAAAATTTGAAAACACCATTAAAAATATCCGGTGCATATAAAATAGAAGAATTTGAAGTGCAGGATATTTTAAAAACCGATTTTAAGAGCAATTATAAAATTATTGAATACAAGAATAATGATTTTATTCTCGAAAAACAAAATTCAAAAGCTTCATATAAATATATTATATTTACAAAAAAAGCTAAAAATATTTTTGAACTCAAATTTACCGATGCAAAACAAACTCCGATAAAAAAATTAGTTTATCATATAGAAAATATAGACGGTTATCCTTGTTTTGCTAAAATAGATGTGTACGATATGCTGTTTGAAAAAAATGCTTACAGCTCATGGATTACTATGAGTATTAAAAAGGCCGATATACCCGCATCGCTTTTTTCATACTCTCAATTAAAGCATTTGACTCAAAAGATGGAGAATTTGATAAAAAAATAGGGAGAACTATGAAGAAATTTATTTTTTTTATATTTTGTTTTAGTTTTATAAATCTCCATGCAATCAGTCCCGGTTTTGAATTAAATAACTTAAATGTTTTCCTTAATACCGATGTAAATACTTATGCACCTCAAATTATTTCTAACTTAGATACTTCAGCTTTTTTAAATTTTGATTTTGAATTTAAAAATCAGAATTTATTTTTACAACCGGGAGTTTTTTTTAAAGATGAATTTTCAAGAGATGAATTTAAAAACAAAAAAATTGTAAGACCTTTTTTTAGACGATTGAATTATTCCGCTTTTACCGATTATTTTTCGTTTCAATCCGGAAAAGATTTAATTTATTTTGGGGAAGGTATTATTAAAAATTATTTTTATTTAAATATTCCTGAGATGATAAAATCGGATACAGCTTTGTGGTATGTAAAATTCGATATACCTATAAAAAATTTTATAATAGACTTAGGTTCTGCATTCGACACCCGTTCTGTCGATATTTTTGAAAAGCCTGATTGGTATTCCGTTTGGACAAAATTTGCATATTCATCATCTTCTTTTTTTATCGGATTGGAATCGGATATGCTCTTTGAACCGGCTAAAAATAATAAAAAAGAATATACACTAAAAACAGCCTTAGAAGTTTTATTTAATCTTCCTTTAGATTTTAAAATTTATTCCAATGCAGGACTTCCTGTAAAATTTATAAATAAAAAAATTAATGATTGGGGCGTGCTTGCCGGGATTTCTAAAACATTCTTTGTAAAAGATAATGATTATACTTTTACTTTAATAGCCGAAGGTGCTTATAATTCTAAAGGTATGAATTACGGATTTTTTTATAGCACAGGCTTAAAAGATTATGCTCAAATTACTGCCGGTTTACAAGGCTTGCAGGATAAAGAGCTTATGGGAATTATTCAGAGCGAGTTATTTATTTCGGATTTTAAATTTAAAATAGTATATCTTTCAAAAAATCTTTTAGATAAAAAAGATATACTGAATGGAATATTAAGTTTATCGGTTGTTTTAAATGATTGATAAAATTATTTATGATGGAGAAAAGATGAAAAAGATTTTATGTTTGGTTTTTTGTTTTATGATGGCGGCGGGGTTTTCTCAAGACAAAGAGGAAGTCAAAAAAAATAACGAAGAAGATTTTATAAAAGTTTCCAAATTCAATATTCTTCCGCATTATTTTGGTTTTCCTCTTTCGGTAAAATTCGGATGGCTTCATAGAGAAAATAATGTAAGCGTTTTTCCGAATGCAGGCATCTTTTTTTCGGCAGATAACGGGCCGGCAGTCAGTTCTTCTATAGGAATGTTTGTTCAAAAAGATTTTTTTAAATGGAATATAAATGCTTTTTATGATTTTGTTCCATTTACAATGCACAAAAAAGTTTCGGATCAAATTTTTTATGCAAGAAACGATTTTATATTTGTTATAAACAAATTAAAATTTTCTTTTCCTGCCCGTGTAGGAAGAAGGAATGTTAATGAAATAAAATTTAAGAATTCGCAAAATGAATTGAAACCGAAAACCGTTACCGAATTATCGCAGGGAATTAGATTTGATGTTTTTCTTGCAGATTTAGGTTATTTTAAAGCGACAACATCTTTTTCTTTTTTTACCGACTGGATTCCCGAAAGCCGTTTTATTAATTACAGACTTAAATTCGAGCTGCCGGTAACTTTTAAACTGTACTATGTTGATGTAGGCTTTGTTTATACATTTTATAATACCGATAGGATAAAGTCTAAGCATGTAAATACCATAACCGATTATGAAATAGAAAAGTCTCAAGAATCGATGACGCGGCGTTTTTCGTTTAAAGATGTCAAAAAATATTCTTCAATGCATATTTGGGGAACTGAACTTAGATGGTACGCCGCCCGAACAGGAGTTAGCTCAAACGGATTTTTTATTTCAGCCTTCGCTGATGCCGGCTTCGGCTCTAATGAAACAAAAAAATTAAATCTTATCGCGGAATTCGGCTTAGGAGCAGGTTACACATTATTCGATAATGTTCCTTTTACTTTCCAAGCCGGAGTTAATCAAGACTTTAAGCCGATCTTTTTCTTAGGCGTAGTCTCCAGAATTATTCAGGGCGTGTGATGTAAATATTTTTTCAATGCAAGGAGGAGTAAAGTGAAAAAGATTATCTTCATAATTTTTCTATGTTTTGCAATATTTTTTGTAGTGTCATCTTGCAAAAATAGAAATATTGGAGGCTGTTTGTCGTTATGATAAAAATCGATCTAAATAATTTTTTTAAACTTACAAATATTTGTATTTTACTTAATAGTCTGTTTATTTTAACCGGACTTCTTATGGCTTTACTTGCAGGCAGAACAGAACTTATCTTTTATCTATTCATGTATAATATTGATACTGTAAGCATTCAATGGTATATTATTTCATTACTTTTAACCATAGAACTTGTTTATTATAAAAAAGGAAAGATACGTAAAAGCGTATTTATTACCTCGATTATTATAGCAGTAATAAATTTTTATCTTGTATATTTATGTATGTTTATTCACACGCCTAACGGTTTTGATTATAATGATTTTCTATATGCTTCAAGACGATTTTTTTATCTTCCAATATCATTTTTTGATTCAAAAGAAGTTATTATAAATATCAGTACTGCTATTCTTGTACAATTATTTTGTTTGTTTGCCGGTTTTAAAATAAAAATTAAAAAGAAATTAAAAGGAGTTAAGGTAAATATTTTATCAGCCGGAATTAAAACTATTGTGCTGTATATTACATTTTTAATTACTATTCTGCTGATTATTACTATGAGCCTGGGAAGAGAAGTTGAAATAGATATTTTTAATTTAAACATCTCTCTTCTTTTTCTTTCTCTTGCTTGTTTACCATTTGCTTTTATAATAGAATTTCTGACAGATGCAATCATTGAAAAACAGGGAAAAGCAACAGGCGATAAATGGAATAAGTAAAGAAGAGGTAATAATGAATAATTTTTTATTTGATAAAATATTATTAGGGATAGGTATTTTAATACAAGTTAGATTGTTGATCTATTTTTTATCTAGAGGCTTTAAAAATGTTAATGAAAAATACAAAAACGATGAGAAAAAACGAAAAGTAAATATTTTTTTAGGATGGTTCTTTTTTGTGTGGCTAATTTTAGGAACTATAGGAAGCATTATTATAATAATTTTATTTTAAATTATAAACATTCTTAAAATTTAGAAAAATCTCAAGAAACTATGCCGCGGTGTTTCTTATTTAAAAATGTCAAAAAATATTCTTCGATGCACATTTAAAGAGCTGAGCTTAGATGGTATGTTGCAAGAACAGGCGTTAATGCCAATATTTTTTTATTTCAGCCTTTGCTGATGCAGCTTGGACTCTAATAAAGAAAAAAAATTAAATCTTATCGCAGAATTTGGTTATGGAATGTATAAAGATTATAATGCAAACGTTTTGAATTGAAATTTAGCTATCATTAAATATATTAAAGTGTTGTTCTGTTGACAATTAACCAAACTTTATAGTACTATATAGGTATAAAATATTTTATTGCATGTAAAAGGTGGGTATTCAAAAAATGAAGATAATTATTTTATTATTTGTTCTAATTTTGAGTATTTCTTGTAATAAGGAAGAAATACCTAAGACGCCAAATGTAATAAAAGAAAATTTTATTAGACAGAATGATGACTTTATTGAGCCAGATTTAAAATCTTATAATCCATTTATGTATGAGATAAACATAAGAATGCTGAAATATACAAATATTAACAGCAATTATTATGTATTGCCTGAAACCATGAAAAAATGTAAGCAGATACGCATTTTTGAAAAATGGACTAATGAATATATATCATATTTGTCAGACTTGGTTACGAAATATGATATGCCATGTCAAGCTTATTTACCTGAAAATCAAAAGACTTTAAAGAGTTTTGATTTATTGAATAAAAACGGTCAGGTAGTAAAATACGTATATGAATTAGGCTGCATTCCAACAGATTCATATCCTCATGATGAAGTATACACTTATTACTATAATAATAAAAATTTTATTAGCAAAGATGTTTATAAGATGGAAAATACAGATGGTGAAGTCAGACAGCTTGTAAATGAATATGAAAAAAAACGTAAAGATAAAAAGATCTTATACAACGAAAAAGAAAATAAATATATATTCGATGATATGGAAATTATCTTCAATGAAGATGGCAAATATAAAGAACTTAAAATTTATTATTATGAAAATACTATGATAAAAAAAATTAAAAATATGATAATGATAAATTAAAGTATGAAGTAATTAGTGAATATGACCATTCGGGCAGAATAAGGAAATATACAACCTCATTGGGAGATGTGGTTGAAATTTTAAAATATGATGAGTACGACAACTGGATTGAAGAAAACTTTTTTCTGATGGGGTCTTGTTTTCTACCACATATCGTGAGATTGAGTATTGGGAGTAAACTATGAAACAAAAACAAATCATAATTATACTTTATATTATTGTATCAGTAATGATTATTCTTCCTGCCGGGATTTTTATTCAGTGGTTGTTTTTTGAATCAGGAATAATAAATTTTAAGAAACAAAATGAACAAGAAGTTTCAAGCGAATATATTTATGACTTTGATAAATCGGAATATGTATTTGCCTCTACACAAAATGAGTGGTTTGAAATATCAAAAAAAGGGAAATGGTATGATGTACGGTTTAATGGAGGTGATGTAGATGAAGATGTTGTTAAACAATTTTTTGAATTTGGGAAATATAATAAAGACGGAAAAGAGATGAATTTGTCCGCAGATTCAATCACTATGACTGACGACGGTCTCGCTGTGATATCAGGAAGGAGGTGTATTTGTTATCTTGATGTTATAAATAAAAAAATAATTAGAGTGATTTCATTGGAATATAAAGATACTGTTGCAATAAATATAGGAGGCCGTGATATTATTTTTTTTGACGGCGGTAATTTGTACAAATATGAATTTGATTCTGATAGTAGAGTCTTGTTATATGAAACAAAGCTCTATAAATTAGAAATATCCGGCAGGGATTTATATAAAGATTATCCTTATGATTATGGTAAAGAAGATGAAGATAACTATCTTTTTATATCTAATTCAACTGCGGAATATCCTTATCCTTTTGCTCGTCCGGTTCACATTGCATATTCAAAAAAGTATAATAGTATATACTATAAAACTGAAATTTTATTGGGGGACGGATTAAAACCGGCAGTTGTTTCTATGTCACTAGATGATTTTAAGGTTTATGTAGTATGTTTGGATGGAGAATTTAATACTGATATCGACGGTAATGTTTTTTATACACAAAAAAATACTTTGTTTAGGCATAATGGACAGACACGAAAATCCGAAAAAATTTTTGAACATGATGAAATAATCAGTTGGTTTAAAATTTTTGATGACACAATATTTTTCATGCAAAAAAGTTCACCCAATATAAAAGGAATAAAGTTTCCCGAATTTAGAGTGTATCATCAGAATAAGGTAAAATATGTAAAAATAAATGCAAATATTTATAGGAATTGTTGGGATATAATAAAAAACTAAATGTTTAATATCTAGTAAATTTTTACAATTTCTGCTATCATTACACTATGGCACATTGTATAGCTCCGGAAGCGGAAAAAATTTTGGATAAAGAGTTTAAGGTTCTTGATAAAGGTTTTATCAGATTGGTGGATTATATGGGTACTGATGCCCGCATAGTGCAGGCAGCCCGTGTTTCTTATGGAGAAGGCACTAAAACCGTACGGGAAGATGCCGCTTTAATAGACTACCTTTTGCGGAATAAGCATACCTCTCCATTTGAACAGGTGGTTTTTACCTTTCATGTAAAGCTGCCCATTTTTGTAGCCCGCCAGTGGATTAGGCACAGAACAGCCCGTCTGAACGAAATTTCCGGACGGTATTCCATCTTAAAAGCAGAGTTTTATGTACCCGACGGAAAGGATATCTCCTTGCAAAGCAGCGACAATAAACAAGGCCGAATGAGTGAGGCCGTTTCTCAAGACCTTCAAAATGAAGTTATAAGCTCTTTGCAAAAACAACAAGAAGAAGTTTATGACGGCTACTGTAAATTACTCGATAAAAATATAGCAAGGGAACTTGCCAGAATCAATCTCCCTCTTTCTACTTATACCGAATGGTATTGGCAAATAGACCTGCACAATCTTTTCCATTTTTTGCGGCTGCGCATGGATGCTCATGCACAAAAAGAAATCAGAGACTATGCCGAAGTTATGTTTGAAATTTGTAAAACTGTAGCACCTCTTGCCTGCGCTTCTTTTGAACGCCATGAAAAAAACGGAGTAAATTTTTCTGCAGAAGAACTTGAAGCTATACATAATTTGATAGCCGGAAAAGAAAGCGGGTTAAAAGGTAAAGAGCTTGAGCGTTTTAACGAAAAACTTAAGAGCGGAAGACAAGTATAAAACAAAAGGAACAGACAAATGAGGAAGCGGGATTACTTTGTCGTTGCGGCTTTCGCTTTAAGCCTTGTTCTTTTATTTTTACAGCAATTTTATTCAAAAACTACTTCTGAAATTATTCTCCACATAATAGACATTATTATCCTTATCTCTGTACTTGCCGAAACCTTTTTTGCTATCAGACAAGAAAAGTATATACGTAAATATTTTAAAAATAATCTTGTAGATTTTTTAGCAATGCTAATATTTGCTGCAGTATTTATTATATTTAAAGTACAAATAAGCTTTAACAATAATGCTGAAGAATTAAGTATTGTTTTTGATATTTTTAAAAACATATTTTTATTCGGAAAAATAATTAGATTAATAAGCAAGAGAGCCGGCTTAACTGCAAAAATTATTTCAAATCCTGCACAAACTTTGATTATTTCTTTTTTTATGGTTATAATCATCGGCAGTTTTTTACTTATGCTTCCTGCTGCTTCTGCAAACGGTAAACCTTTAAACTTTTTAACAACACTTTTTACCTCCGCATCTGCCGTATGCGTTACAGGCCTAAGCGTAATAGATGTTTCTTCCGAACTTACCATAGTAGGAAAATTTATTTTGATTGTTTTAATTCAAGTCGGCGGTTTAGGAATAATGGTTTTTTCATTTTTCGGAATGCTTGCCTTCCGGAAAAAAATGACTGTCAGTGAAAAGCTCACAATCTCGTACATGGTGAGCGAAGATGACATGTCTAACCTTTTTAAAACATTAAGGGTAATTGTCTTATCTACTTTTTTTATAGAAACCTTAAGTGCAGCATTTTTATTTATAGGCTTTTCACGTATTTTAGGATTCAATCTTAAAGCCCTAGGTTTTGCATTTTTTCATGCAATATCCGCATTTTGTAATGCGGGGTTTGCTCTTTTTTCAAACAACTTGGAATCTTTTACCTCCGATATTATTATAAACCTCACAATAGGTTTTACAATAATTTTAGGCGGAATAAGTTTTGCCGTTATTTATGATGTTTTGGCTAAGGTTAAAACAAATATAACAAATAAGTTTTTGAAGAAAAAAAAGAGCGATTATTTAATGTCGGTAAATACAAAAATGATTTTAAGCCTTACAGTTTTTATTCTTTTTATTTCTTTTGCTCTTTTTTATTTACTTGAGCACCGCAATACTATGAAAGAATTATCAGTGGGAAGTCAATACCTTGCAAGTTTTTTTCAAGCTATAACATTGCGAACTGCAGGCTTTTCTACGGTTTCATTTATGAATTTAACAAATGCAACCTTACTTTTTATGATATTTATAATGTTCATGGGAGGAGCTGCAGGAAGTACAGCCGGAGGAATTAAGCTTAACACTATTGCGGTGGTGTTTGCTTTTTTTAGATCATTTTTAAAAAATCAAAAAACAGTTGTAATCAAAAATATTTCGGTACCTGAGGATCAGGTAAAAAAAGCTTTTTTAATTTTCGGCTTCGGACTCGCAGCAATTTCAGTTGGAATTTTTTTATTGACAATTACTGAAAGTCTTCCTTTTTTAGCATTATTGTTTGAAACCGTATCAGCCTTTGCAACAGTAGGTCTTTCTACGGGAGTAACCGCCGCTCTTTCACCAGCCGGAAAAATCGTAATAATAATTTTAATGTTCATCGGAAGGGTCGGTCCTTTAACTTTTTTAACTGCGGCCGGCACAAAACAAAAGAATGACGATATAGAATATCCTTATGGAAATATAGCTATAGGATAAGGGAGGAAAATATTATGGAAACAAATAAAAACTTTGCTGTCATAGGTTTGGGAGAATTCGGATCAAGGATTTGTGAAGTTCTTGTAGACGGAGGAGCTTCAGTAGTGGCCTTTGATCATGATATTCAAGCAGTGGAAAGAATAAAAAAAATTGTTCCTGCAGCAATGCTTGTAGAAACTACAAATGAAGAAGCTCTTTTAAAAGCTCCTTTAGATGATGTAGAAGTTGCAATCGTCGCTATCGGCAATAATATAGAAGCAAGCGTTTTAACTACTACTCTTTTAAAACAAAGAGATATTCCCTATGTTTTAGCCCGTGCTGTTTCACCTCTCCATGCAACAGTTTTAAGAAGAGTAGGTGCAAACGAAGTTTTAAATATTGAAATATCGGCTGCGACAAGAATTGCAAGGCGTCTTATTTCCCCTGATGTAATGGATTCAATTGCAGTCACAAAGGATTTTTCAATAAGGGAAATTATTGTTCCGAAATTTTTTATCGGAAAAACCGTTGGTGCTCTTGCTCTAAAAGAAAAATTTAACATTAACCTTATTGCCCTTGTAAGAATGGATTTGGATATAGATTCTGTCGGTAACCCTGTCAAACAGGAAGCTATGCATTATCCTGAAGATGATTTTGAGTTGAGAGAAGGTGACAAACTTTTTTTGATAGGCTCAAATATAAAGCTTGAAGAATTTAGAAATATGTAATGGAGCAAATATGATTTTTATTGAAAAAAAATTATTATTTATAAGTTTAGCGCTCTCGTTTATTTTTATGATTGCAACGGCTTTTTGGGCATACGGTGTAGGTATGCAAATCCCCCTTAAAGGAGACTCCGAACTTGTTTTGTTTTTAGGATTTATACTTTCGCTCTTGCAATTAATATTAACAGTTAATATTATTATAGGCGCAGTAAAAAAGAAAAAAGATTTTTTAAGCCTAATGGAAACTATAAAAACCGGAGGAATTTTATCCGAAAAGAAAGCTGCAAAATTAGGCACTGCAGGATTTTTTTTACAAGATGCTCTTAGTGTGTCCAATACAATCACGGCACAAAAAAGTCTAAAAATTGCAAGTCTTAACGGCTTGGTAAAGAGTTTAATTGATATGGTAGACATTCCTATAGCAATAGTTAATCTCAATGGAGAAATAGTAGAAGCCTCCCAAAAAATTAAAACCGAGATAGATTATAACAATGATTTAAATATTGCAGATATTGTTCCGCAGATAAATATTAGAGCAGCTTTTAAAGAAGCTTCCATGAGTCATCTTCCTGTAGAACAAGGGGAGAATATCTTAATACCTGTTTTTTCAACAATAGGAGATATAACATATTTTTTGGTTGACATATCTAAGCATGGAGCTCTAAGTAAATTTATCAATAACTTTATTCCTCCTAGAAAAGAAGATTTTTCAAAACAAACAAAAAAAGGATTTTTTAAAATTTTAAATCACAGAAAATAAAAAAACTGTACAAGATAAGAATTAAATGAGATTTAAACCTCTTGCAAAATTTTAACATAAGGCGTAAAATAATACTATGATTGATACAAGCTATAAAACTATAATAGAAAATTTTAAAGCAAAGATGGCTCTGCGCATTGTAGGTCAGCAAGAACTCATCGAAGGAATTTTAACTGCATATATTGCAGGAGGCCATGTGCTACTTGAAGGCGTGCCCGGCCTTGCAAAAACCCTCATAGTAAAAACCTTTGCAGAACTTTCCAATGTAAGTTTTAAGCGTATTCAATTTACTCCGGACCTTCTTCCTGCCGATTTGATAGGAACCTTGATTTATCAGCAAAGCATAGGAAAATTTTCTGTTAGAAGAGGACCCGTTTTTGCAAATATTATTTTGGCTGACGAAATAAACAGGGCACCTGCAAAGGTGCAGTCTGCCCTTTTGGAAGCCATGGCCGAAGGGCAAGTCACAATCGGAGAAAATTCCTATTCCCTGCCTTCTCCCTTTTTTGTGCTTGCTACACAAAACCCAATCGAACAAGAGGGAACATATCCTCTTCCCGAAGCAGAGCTTGACCGCTTCTTGTTAAAACTATTTGTTCCTTATCCGTCTATTCAAGAAGAAATAGATATAGTAAATAAATTTTCAAACCTAAGACCGAATCAAAACATGGGACAAGGCCCCGGACTAACTTCGAGTGTCAGCCCTGCCGAAGCAATACTCACACCGGAAAACTTAGAAACTCTCCGGAATGCCGTAGAGCAGGTAAAATGTTCTCCCGAAATTACAAGCTATATAGTTTCAATCATTGCCGCAACAAGGCCTGTAAAAAATGTAAAGCAGGATGATTATATTCACGGGAATTACCTAAGCTATATTCTTTATGGAGCATCTCCGCGGGCCGGAATCGCTATTCAAAAATGTGCAAAGGTAAAAGCCCTATTTAGCGGAAGAGATTATGTAATACCCGAAGATGTAAAAGCTGTTGCCTACGCAGCTTTGAGGCATAGACTTAAACTTTCTTATGAAGCGGCTGCCGATAACTTGACCGCTGACGATATTATTGAAAAGCTTTTGGGAATTGTGCCCCAGCCGTAATCTTAGAAACGTCCGCAATAAGAAAAATAATTTTACTCGTTTCAACTTTTTCTACTTTAAATTCAATATCACCTATGTTGATGAACTCACCTTCCTTAGGAAGATATTCTGCCGTTTCAAGTACGAGGCCGCCTATCGTATCATTATAATCCGAATGAAAATCCGTATTCAAAATTTTGTTTAGCTGAATAATAGGAACCGATCCCGGAATTAAAATATGAGTACCGTCAACAATCTTCATTCCGCTTAAGGGATTCGTTTTTATTTTAGCATATTCATCTTGAATTGAACCGAAAATAGCAGTGCTTATATCGTCAATTGTGATAAGTCCCGCAGTCGAGCCGTATTCATCTATTACAAAGGCCATATTTCTTTTATTTTTACTCATTGTTTTTATTGCAGAAAAAATATTTGCAGTTTTCGGAATAAACAAGGCCGGCCTTATAATTTTATTTATATCCATTTCCGCCTTATGACTTTTATAAAACAATAGATCCTTATAATGGACGCTTCCTATTATTTTATCCTTTTCCGTCTTGTAAACAGGCAGACGCGAAAACATTGTTTTACGGAAAATACTTATCATCTTTTCGGGAGTCGAATTAATATCGAAACCTACAATATCTTCTTTTTTTGTCATTATACTTTGCAGTTTTAACTCATGCAGTCTTACAGCTCTTTTAATTAACTCATGTTCTCCCGTTTGAAAAGTACCGTCAGCTAAACTTATGTTTATAAGCGTTTCCAAATAATCTTCTGATAAGTCTGAGATTTGATTTTCTCTTCGCTTTGAAACGGATTTAATAATAAAATTGGACATGAGCGAAAAAATAAAAACAATCGGTTTAAAAAATAATCTTACAATCGATAAGGGAATCAAAAATGTTTTTGTAATTTCAACAGCATTATAAGCCGCTATAGCTTTTGGTAAAATTTCTGCAAAGATAATTATAAGAACCGTTGTAACGGCAGTAGCTGCCGGAATATGCTGCTGCCCGTACATATCAATTACAAAGGCTGTTATCAAGGCGGAAGAAAGAGTATTTACAAAATTGGTGCCTATCAGGGTTGCACTTACAATCTCATCTTTTTTTTCAATAAGAAAAGCAAGAGTCTTACTTTTTTTTGTCCGGCTTTTTTTTATTGCCTTATACTCAGCCCTCGTTATTGCAGTAATTGCCGTTTCGGATGCAGAAAAGAAAAAGGCACAAAGGAGAAGAGCAATAAATTCGATTGTCATTAAAGCTAATTCAAATTTCATTCTTCATCTCCTGTAATATTTACTTCCAGTTCGCTTATTCTGTTTCCTTCAGTTTTGATAACCGTAAAATTATAGTTTTCTATTTTTATTGTAGAACCGATTTGCGGAACTTCTCCGCATTTTTCCATAATCAAGCCGCCTATTGTGTCATAATACTCGGAGGAAAACGAAGTACTTAGATCCTCATTTAAATCGCTCAACCTCATGCTGCCCAAAATAGTTTGACTAATATTTTGAGTTGACGCATCATTTATATTATCAAGATTGGGTTCTTCTGCAGCCGCATCATCCGTATCATACTCATCGGCAATGTTCCCGAATATCTCTTCATTTAAGTCTTCAAGAGTTGCAATACCTAAAGTGCCGCCGTACTCATCAATGACGACAACCATGTTCTGTTTTTCTTTTCTAAATATTTCCTGCAATTTTGAAAGCTCGGTATTTTCAAAAACAAGAACAGGCTTACGCAGATATTTTTTTATATCGAATTTTTCTTTTGATTCTTGTAAGAAATCTTTTGCTGCAGCTTCCGAAAACAAAAAATCCTTAATATAAAAAATACCGATAATTTCATCTATGTCTTCTTCATAAACCGGAAATCTTGAAAATCTTGAAGAATGGGAAAGCTCTATAATTTCTTTCGGATTTACATCAGCTGTAAGTCCGATTATCTCCGGCCGCGGAGTCATAATATTTTTTACGGTTATATCGCCATAGCTTAAAATTTTTTCGAGAACAGCCTTTTCTTCAGAACGCAGATCGCCATGTTCTTGGCGTACATCAAAAAAATCTTTTAAGTCTGCATCGGTTAAAGCCTCATTTGATTGCAGATTTTTTACGCCTAAAAATTTTAAAAAGAATTTTGTAAAGCCCGAAAAAAGCCATTCAAGAGGAGCTAGAATTTTAATTAAAAACAAAATAAAACCTGAGAATTTTAAGGCTATAGGTTCGGAAAAAACCAAGGCAACGGACTTAGGCAGTATTTCACCGAAGATTAAAATTGCAATAGTTGCAGCCGTTACTGCAATGCTTAATCCTTTTGCTCCGACTAATTCTACCATCAGGGCGGTTAAAATTACCGAGATTAAAATATTTACCAAACTGTTGCCTATCAAAGAGGTGGTTAAAAATTTTTGTTTGTCTTTTAAAATCTTTTCAACTCTTGCAGCCTTTTTATTTTTCTTTTCCCGTAAATATTTTATCTTCAATTTATTTACGGATAAAAAGGCTGTTTCTCCCGATGAAAACATCATCGATAAAAAAAGTAGAATAATTAAAAGTAAAATATAAAGCCATTGCGGCGGGGGCTCGTTCATCCTGTAAACCTATTTTATACCGTAAGCCTTGCTTATCGGAATAACAAAAAGAATTCCATGACCTTCTTTTTCTACATCGGAATTTTTTCTGATTGCTTCGACTACATTATCAAGCTGCTCATCATCAACAATGGTTAAAACAATTTCTTTTTCGGGTTCAATTTCCATGTCAAAGATAAGCTTTGTTTGATTAAGCCCGGAACCTCTTGCATGGATGATTGTTCCGCCGCGAGCTCCGGCTTCCAAAGAAGCATCGACAACTTCATTTGCTTTTCCTCTATTAACAACAGTAAATATTGCAGACTTCATAGTTTTTACCTCCTCCCTCTCAAATACGGGCTTTTCACCATCCGGGGTATTTTCAATATTAATAAAACTTAAAGGCATACGGAATGCTATACCGAAATTTTTACGGGTAAGATTGAACTTTTTATTCAGTTCATCCATAAGACCGTCTAAAAAATCTCCATGTCCGGCCGTTAAAATCAATTCTTTTCTTGTTTCTTGAATTCCCAAAAAATCAAGCAGTTTACTTTTTACCGTGCCGAAGGCAATCATTATTGTTGCCCCGGTAAGCCCCTTATCCTTAGCGTACCTTACTATTTTACTTGCACGCCCGAAAGGCACTAAAATTATCAGAAGTGAAAAATCTTTCATTTTTGTTCTCCTGCGCTTTTAATCTTAAATATCAATCCTAAAATTTGCAGCGAAATAATAGGAGCCAATGCTACGGCGGCTATGATACCGAATCCGTCTATCAATACGTTTGCAGTCGGAGTGGAGTTGGCAAGACCCTGAGCAAGGGATAAAACAAAGGTCGCAGTCATGGGGCCTGAAGCAACACCTCCGGCATCAAAGGCTATACTTACAAAAAGATCCGGAACAACAATGGACAATAAAAGTGAAATTATATATCCGGGTAAAAGCATATGCCATAACTGAAAGGCCGGCTCTATAATTCTTAGTAACGAAAGCATTACCGCAAAGCTGACTCCGATACATAAAAAGATTAAAACTATCTTGCGCGGAATATGACCGCTCGTTACGTTTTCTATTTGTACCGTCAAAACATAAACGGCAGGTTCAGCCAAAATAGAAACAATACCTATTAAAGCTCCGATAAAAAGAATTAAGGGTCTGGTTCCTATTTCGCCTAAGCGGCTTCCCATAGCGATTCCTACATCCAAGAAGCCCGATTTTGCTCCCCACATAAATAAAAATAAGCCTATCAATGTAATTATAAGACCTTTAATGACAGGAATTAAATCTTTAGCCCGCAATTTAATACTGATAAAGTTTGTAATTAAAAATATCACCGTTAAGGGTAAAAGGGATAAAACACATTCATAAAGTACCGGCAAAAAGTGTTCCGCAAAGGGATAAAATATCCGTGTATGAACATCCAAATTGAAAACAAAATCATCGGCAGAAATTTCTTTTGTTTTTCCGAATACGCTTAATGCCAACACAGCTACGATTGCTCCTGCAGAGGCCATCCCGACAAGACCGAAAGCATCTCGCTCGGATGCGGCCGAGTCTTTTTTCATCTCGGAAACACCGGCAGCCAAGGCCAAAATAAAGGGCACGGTTATAGCTCCCGTAGTTGTTCCCGACGAATCGAAGGCTATCGAAATAAACGCCGAAGAAGAAAAAAGAGAGAGTAAAAATATAACTCCATAAGAAAGAGCAAAAATGATTTTTTGAGAAACATTAAATACGGTCCTCAAAATACCGAAAACCACAAAGGCAGCAACACCGACGGAAACAACTACTATTAGCCTTAATGCGGGAATCCCGTTCTTAGTTACCGTCTTTACCTGACTTGCCAAAATTTGTAAATCGGGCTCTGCAATCGAAATTAAAAAACCGAGGGCGAAACCGCCTAAAATCAAAATCAGAATTTTATTCCGCTTTGTAATTTCTTTTCCCATTTGTAAACCGATTTTTGTAACGCTCATCTCGATTCCAAACAGAAAAAAAGCCAGTCCGAATATTATGCATACACTCCCGATTAAAAATCTAATAAAGACATGATAATCGATATGAATAAATGCAAAATTCAAGATTGTTGTCAAAATGACGATGGGTAAAACCGACATTAAGACTTCTTTAAATTTATCAACTAAGATATTCATAACTAAATAATATTATTGACTAAATTTTGATTTTGGTCAATAGGAAGAAATTATTTATGTTTAAGCAATAAAAATATGGCTGTACATATCATTTCTTGATTAAATTATACAATTAGTAATTGACAAAGAGTATATTTATGCCTAAAATGCGGGGTATAAGCTAAGAACATATTAGCCCCCTGTATTTATTCCTCTTAGGCTTTTATAAATAAACTTGTTTTTTTTATCATAAATTTTAATTTAAGGGAGAAATTTTTATGCAAAAACCACTGAAAAAATTTTACCTCCTTACAGTCTTAGTTTTGACTGTATGTTTGGCGGCTTCATGCTCGATTTTAGGCGATTTTAAAAAAATATCTGAAACAGGTCATGCAAGTATCAATGGGAAAAAGGTCAATCTTAAAACCATGGGAGATCCCGAAAAAGATTGCCTTGCGTTTGGATATTTAAAAATACCGACAGAACAATTGTACATTCAATCCGATCCCTCAAAAGAACCTATCTATACAACACCTTTTGTATTCTCAGGCTCCTATGCAGATGGAAGTATTTTTTGTTTTCCTCCATTTAAAACCGATCTGGCTTTTCAGTTGGTGTCTTTACGCAATTCAAATTTTAACGTAATAACTACTTTTTTACCTCAGTTAGGTGCAGAAGGCAAGATAGCTTTTGTAACACATAAAAAAGGTTTAATGTTTATCGGTGCTTATGATTTTATAACCGAAAACAATACAGGAATGATTGTACCCTTAACCCGTAAAGAGAGTGCTCAGTACGAATTAAAATGTCTTTTAAAACTAAAAAAACTGCTGCAACATACGGCATGGTTACCACTTATTGAAGAAAGAATAAAGGAGCTGGAAAAATGAAAAAAATTAAATTATTTAAAACCTTGTGTTTATTATTATTTATACTTACAGGATTTGTTTTTGCTGATGAAGGGAAAAAAGCCCCGCCTTCAGAAAATGAAGTTGTATTAGTTTTTAGTTTAAAAGTTTTACCAATTCCTAATAACACTTTTTTTTCAAACTATCGAAATATTAAATTCGGCAGTTTCGATTTTAATGATGGAGATGCCGGGACAGATCAAATATATTTAAACTATCTTGTTCATAGATATATTTTGTCTACTAAATGTGATGAAGACCCTCAAAAAACTGATTTTGTTATGAAGAAAATTACTTTAGATTCAGCTAAAAGAATTATTAACTTGTATAAATTAAGCTATCACTTTGGTAACGCATATTGTGCACGATTAGTCTTACCTATCCAATCAGAACTAAGGATACATAAAGGGGTAAAATATGTATACCTTGGAGATTTTACCATTAAATGTTCAATGCCTTTTTATGATATTACCGAAATAAAGAGGATAGATAATTTTGATGCTGCAGCCCGCGCAGTGAAGAAGGCATACGGAAAAGATGCAGAGCTTGAACGCATTCCGCTTGTTCCGTTAAAATAAAATAAAAAAGGAATTTCAACATTGTTGAAATTCCTTTTTTATTTCTTATTTGTTTTTACGGGTAGATGAGATTGTCTTTAAAATAATATCCCCGTATTTTTCCTTTTTTGCTTTTCCGATACCGAAGATATTATCCAAATCGGCAATAGTTGCAGGTTTTTTAAGACCTAAATCAAAGATTGTCTTATCCGAAAAAATAATATAGGCAGGAACTCTTGCCTCGTCTGCAAGCTCCCTGCGTTTTTGTTTTAGTGCATTCACTATTGCCGTACCGCGGGCATCTAATTTAATTTCAGATGTTTGAGGTTTTGATTTTTCTTTTACTTCTTTTTTAGCGGAGTTATCTTTTTCATAATTAAAGGGAAGCATAATACTGGTTCGGGCTTGAAGTTCTTCTTTTGCTTTTTGAGTTAATGACAGAACCGAGTAATCTTCATCTTTTATAAGATAGTCTTCTGCCAATAAGACCCGGACAAGATTAAACCATCCTTCCCTATTGAATTCCGTACCTATGCCCCAAACCGAAAGATCGTTGTGTTTATTTTCAAGGATACGTTTTTGCTTTGAGCCTAAAAGAACATCGATAATGTAGCTGGCACCGAATCTGCATCCGGTTCTGACAACACAGGATAAAAATTTCTGCACAGGAACGGTCAGGTCTGTTTTTTCTATTTTTTCTCTGGAACAAAAATCACAGCAAGGAGCATCACCCTGTACTTCTTTTAATTTTTCTTCAGAAATATTTTCTCCGAAATATTTTAAAATCGCACGGCGGCGGCAGCTGTTGGCTTGTGCATAATTACTGATAGCGGAAAGCATAGTTTCGGCTTTTCTTACCTCATCGGGAGATTTATCCTGCATCAAGAATTTAAGCTTAAAAATATCGGCAGCCGAAAAAAGCAAAAGAGCATGTGCCGGGTTTCCATCCCGTCCTGCTCGGCCTATTTCTTGATAGTACTGCTCAATGCTCTTGGGCAAATCAAAATGAATGACAAACCTTACATTAGGCTTATTTATACCCATTCCGAAGGCTACGGTTGCTACGATTATTTCTATATCGTCATTGATAAAGTCATTTTGAGTTTTTTGCCTAAGCTCATCGGAAAGTCCTGCATGGTAGGGTTTTGCATTGTATCCTAAAACCGATAATTGAACGGACAAGGTGTCTGCCTGCTTGCGGGAAAAACAGTAAATAATTCCGCTTTCGCCCTTATGTTCTTTTAAAAATTCCGAGGCCTGCTCAAAGGGCTTTTGCTTTTCTTTCACTTCCAAAAAAATATTTTTTCGGTTAAAGCCGGCAATAAATTCCTTCGGAGTCTTGAGCTTCAGCATTTTTTTAATGTCGGAGCGGACCTTTTCGGTTGCAGTCGCCGTTATGGCAAGACAGGCCGCCTCTTTTAAGAGCTTGCGGATTTCAGCCAACTGCCGATATTCAGGCCTAAAATCATGTCCCCATTCCGAAATGCAGTGAGCTTCGTCGATTGTAATACAATCCACTTTTATTGAAGAAAAAAGCTCTTTACAGCGGTCACTGACCAGAGTTTCAGGAGCAGCATAGAGGATTTTTACCTCTCCGTTTTTAATACGGCGTATGTTATCGGCATATTTTTCCCAATCTAAGGAGCTGTTTAAGGCAACAGCCTCTACCCCTATCGTTTCCAAGCCGCAAATCTGGTCGTGCATAAGAGAAATAAGGGGAGAAACTACTATGGTTACCCCCTCAAAAATGAGGGCCGGAATCTGATAGCATAGAGATTTTCCGCCTCCTGTCGGCATTACCGCAAGGACGTCTTTTTTTTGGAGAAGGCTATCTATAATTTCTTTTTGGAAGGGTCTGAATTCATCATAGCCGAAGACTTGTTTTAAAATATCTTCAAGGGAGGAGATTGTCTTTTTACTGTCAGAACCTTTTGATCCGCGCGTCATATATGGGTGATATTATACCCTAAAACGTCAAATTAAGCAAGCATCAAGTGAAAAGTTATGGTAAGTAGTCAGTATTCAAACAGTATCCTCAAATAATTCAATATAAAATGTGGACAGCTAGAAAAAAATAAGCTATAATTTTGAGTAATTAATAAAAAAGGCTTAACATAGTTAAGCCTTGATGCTCCACAATGAGCGGTCACTCCTCAAGGGAGGACGATTTTGATGAATTCTTATTTGAACTCGTTGTGTAATTTAAGATGGATCTTAAATTGTGTGAGTATATTTTAATCTTTTTTAAAGGAATGGTCAAGTATGAAAAAGGAAATTAAGGATTATTTTCTCGGATTGGATGTAGGAACCGGATCGGTCGGCTGGGCTGTTACTGATGCTGATTATAAGCTTTTAAAAGCCAATCATAAAGACCTTTGGGGTATGAGGCTTTTCGATACGGCAGAAACAGCCGAAGGCCGAAGGCTATATAGAGGAGCCCGGCGACGTATTGAACGAAGAAAAAAAAGAATAAAATTGCTTCAAGAGCTATTTGACGAAGAAATTGCAAAAAAAGACGCGGGATTTTTCCAAAGAATAAAAGAGAGCCCTCTTTATGCAGAAGACAAGACCATATTACAGGAAAATAGTCTTTTTAATGATAAAGATTTTAACGATAAGACCTATCATAAAACCTATCCTACCATAAATCACCTGATAAAGGCTTGGATTGAAAACAAGGTAAAGACTGATCCTCGCCTTTTGTATTTAGCCTGCCATAATATTATCAAAAAAAGAGGGCATTTTTTATTTGAGGGAGACTTCGACTCGGAAAACCAATTCGATACTTCTATAAAGGCTCTTTTTGAATATCTGCGTGAGGATATGGAGCTCGATATTGATGCCGATAGTCAAAAAATAAAGGATATCTTAAAGGACAGCTCTTTAAAAAATTTGGAAAAGCAAAGCCGGCTAAATAAGCTTTTAGGACTGAGGCCGTCCGACAAACAAAAAAAAGCTATTACGAGTTTAATATCGGGTAACAAGGTAAACTTTGCCGATCTTTATGATAATCCCGACTTAAAGGATGCAGAGAGAAACGGCATATCTTTTTCTAAGGATGACTTTGACGTTTTAAGTGATGAGCTGGCTTCATTTTTTGGAGATTCCTTTGAGCTTTTGTTAAAAGCAAAGGCTGTATATAATTGTTCGGTTCTTTCCAAGGTAATAGGAGATGAACAGTATCTTTCCTTTGCAAAGGTTAAGATATACGAAAAGCATAAAAAGGATTTGACTAAATTAAAAAATGTTATAAAAAAACATTTCCCAAAGAATTATAAAAAAGTATTCGGATATAATAAAGATGAAAAGGTTAATAATAATTACTCCGGATATGTAGGGGTATGTAAAACCGGAAGTAAAAAAAAGATTATAAAAGAGACTACCGGTCAAGAAGATTTTTATAAATTTTTAAAAACTATCCTTTCCCCCAAATCGGATATAAAAGAAATAAATGATATATTATCCGAAATTGAAACAGGAACTTTTTTACCTAAGCAGGTATCTAAAAGCAATGCAGAAATTCCTTATCAATTGCGCAGGATGGAATTGGAAAGGATATTAATCAACGCAGAAAATCATTTTTCTTTTTTAAAACAAAAAGATGAAAATGGTTTATCTATCAGTGAAAAAATCATAATGCTGTTAACATTTAAGATTCCTTATTATATTGGGCCTATAAACGATAAACATAAAAAATATTTTCCTGATAGATGCTGGGTCATAAAAAAGGAAAACGCTCCTTCGGGTAAAACTACACCTTGGAATTTTTTTAATCATATTGATAAGGATAAAACAGCTGAAGCCTTTATTACAAGCAGAACCAATCTTTGTACATACCTAACAGGAGAAGAAGTTTTACCTAAAAACTCTCTTTTATATTCCGAGTTTACCGTTTTAAACGAAATCAATAATTTACAGATTATCATTGACGGTAAAAATATCTGCGATATTAAATTAAAACAAAAGATATACGAAGACCTGTTTAAAAAATATAAAAAAATTACACAAAAGCAGATTTCAACTTTTATAAAACATGAAGGTATTTGCAGTAAAACAGATGAAGTAATTATTTTAGGCATCGATAAAGAATGTACATCTTCATTAAAATCATATATAGAACTAAAAAATATTTTTGGTAATAAAATTGATGAAATTTCTACAAAGAATATGCTTGAAGAGATTATACGATGGGCTACTATCTATGATGAAGGAGAAGGTAAGAGTATTCTTAAAACTAAAGTAAAAAATGAGTATGGTAAGGTTTGTTCCGATGAGCAAATCAAAAAAATTCTAAACCTTAAATTTTCAGGCTGGGGCCGTCTATCACGCAAATTCCTTGAAACTGTCACATCAGAAATTCCCGGATTTAATGAACCTGTAAATATAATAACGGCAATGCGTGAAACTCAAAATAATTTAATGGAGCTGCTTAGCAGTGAATTTAAATTTACTGAAAATATTAAAAAGATAAATTCGACGTTTGAAGATACCGAGAAACGATTTTCATATAACGGCTTGGTAAAGCCATTATTTTTATCGCCGTCGGTGAAAAAAATGCTGTGGCAGACTCTTAAACTTGTAAAAGAAATATCTCATATTACCCAAGCCCCTCCTAAAAAAATATTTATTGAGATGGCAAAGGGTGCAGAGCTTGAACCGGCAAGAACTAAGACAAGATTAAAAATTTTACAGGACTTGTACAATAATTGTAAAAATGATGTAGATGCTTTTAGCGCCGAGATAAAAGATCTTTCAGGTAAAATAGAAAATGAAGATAATTTAAGACTCCGCAGTGACAAACTTTATCTTTATTATACGCAGCTTGGAAAGTGTATGTATTGCGGTAAACCAATTGAAATAGGACATGTATTTGATACAGGCAAGTATGATATCGATCATATTTATCCTCAATCAAAAATTAAAGATGACAGTATAAATAATCGGGTTTTAGTCTGCAGCAACTGCAATCAAAATAAGAAAGATAAATATCCATTGAAGACTGAAATTCAATCAAAACAAAGAGGCTTCTGGAATTTTTTGCAAAAAAATAACTTTATAAGCCTTGAAAAATTGAACAGATTAACAAGGACAACTCCAATCTCTGATGACGAAACAGCAAAATTCATTGCTCGGCAGCTTGTAGAAACAAGACAGGCAACCAAGGTTGCAGCAAAGGTATTGGAACAAATTTTCCCCGAAACTAAGGTTGTTTACTCTAAGGCTGAAACAGTATCAATGTTTAGAAACAAATTCGATATTGTAAAATGCAGAGAAGTAAACGATTTTCATCATGCCCATGATGCATATTTAAATATTGTTGTCGGAAATGTATATAATACAAAATTTACAAATAATCCTTGGAATTTTATAAAGGAGAAACGGGATAATCCCAATATTGCCGATACTTATAACTACTATAAGGTTTTTGACTATGATGTAAAAAGAAATAATATTACTGCATGGGAAAAAGAAAAAACAATTGTCACTGTAAAGGATATGCTTAAAAGGAATACTCCTATTTATACACGCCAAGCGTCCTGTAAAAAAGGAGGACTATTTGACCAAACCATTATGAAAAAAGGTTTGGGGCAGCATCCTCTAAAAAAGGAAGGTCCTCTTTCCAATATTTCAAAATATGGCGGCTATAATAAGGTTTCTGCAGCATATTATACCCTTGTAGAATACGAAGAAAAAGGAAAAAAGATACGCAGCTTAGAAACCATCCCTCTATATTTGAGAAAGGATATTCAAAAAAATCAAGATGGACTAAAAAGCTATTTAAAAAACCAGATAGGGAAAAAAGAATTTAAGATTTTGGTTCCCAAAATAAAAATCAACTCTCTCTTAAAAATTAACGGATTCTCTTGCCACATTACCGGAAAAACTAATGATTCTTTCTTACTCCGGCCTGCTGTTCAATTTTGCTGTTCAAATGACGATATCTTTTATTTTAAAAAAATAATAAGATTCAATGAAATAAGAAGTCAAAGAGAGAAGATGGGAAAAACAATTCATCCTTATGAGGATTTATCTTTTAGATCCTATGTAAAAGAAGAACTATCAAAAAAGAAAAAAACAGACAAAATAGTAGAAAATGAGTTTAATGAACTTCTTCAAAAAAAGAATTTGGAGGTCTATGATATGCTTTTAGTAAAGCATAGGGATACTATTTATAGTAAAAGGCCGAATTCTACAACTCTCGATATGCTAATCAAAGGAAGAGATGCATTTATAAATTTAAAGCCTGAAGATCAAATTAAAGTTACATTAGAAATTCTAAAACTATTTTGTACTACCAGAGAGGCGATTGATTTAGGGTTCATCAAAGGTAAATCTACAGCCGGTGTTACGACATTAGGAAAAAAAATATCAAACCTTGATAACTGCATTTTAATTTATCAGTCGATAACTGGTGTTTTTGAAAAAAGGATTGATTTGTTAAAGATATGAGTTGGAGAACCGTTGTCATTTCAAATAGAGCAAAACTGGATTTACATTTAAATCATCTCGTAGTTAGGGGAGAAAAAACTCAAAAAGTTTTTATAGAAGAAATTTCGGTTTTAATCATTGAAACGACAGCGGTTTCTATAACCGCAGCCTTATTAAATGAACTTATAAAACAAAAGGTCAAGATAATTTTTTGTGATGAAAAACGGAATCCGGCTTCCGAATTAGTAGGATATTACGGCAGTCATGATACCAGCGAAAAAATCAGGCTTCAAATAAAATGGGATAAGAATATCAAGCAGCTTGTATGGACTGAGGTCGTAACAGAAAAAATAAGACAGCAAAAATACCTCTTAGAAAAACTGGAGCTTCCGCAAGCGAGTTTACTGGCTGAATATATTATCGATATAGACATTAACGATAAAACAAATAAAGAGGCTCATGCTGCAAAATCATATTTTGCGGCATTATTCGGAGCAGGGTTTTCCAGAAGTTTGGATATCCCTATAAATGCCGCTTTAAATTATGGATACAGCATTTTACTTTCTGCATTTAACCGTGAAATAACTGCAAACGGTTATATTACACAACTCGGAATTTTTCATGATAATATGTTTAATCCTTTTAATCTTGCCTCAGACCTTATGGAACCCTTTAGGCCTCTGGTTGATTCGGAAGTGTTTAAACTTAATCCTCAAAAATTTGAACATGAAGAAAAACTAAAAATGGTGGATGTTATAAATAGAAAGGTGTTTATAAACAATAAAGAGCATTATCTAAATAAGGCTATCGAAATTTTTGTACACAGTATCTTTGATGCTCTAAATGAAAAGGATATTTCACAAATTAAATTTTACCGCAATGAGTTATAGATTTATGAGAGTTATAGTTTTTTTTGATTTACCCGTAATAACACCCGAAAATAGGCATAATTATTCGACATTTCGAAAATTTTTAATTAAATCCGGTTTTATTATGCAGCAAAAATCTGTTTATTCAAAATTAGTTTTAAATCTTACAAATAGAGATTCTGTAGTAAAGAATATAGAAAAAAATAAACCGCCTGAAGGCTTGGTTGAGATATTAACAGTTACCGAAAAACAATATTCAAGGATGGAAATTATTATTGGAGAATCAAAAACAAAATATTTAAATACCGATGAAAGGCTTGTTGTTCTATGAAATTAGTACATCCCGATCTCGAAAATCAAATAGCCTTTTCAGAAAACACAGTTAATGTTTTAACCATAGAAAATAAAGCTTTTTTTACCGAATTTACATCTGAACTTTTTAGTCAATATTCAGGCAATGAAGGAAAATTCATATTATCAGAAGATAATAAAGAACTTTCTATTCCAAAAACATGTGAACTTATACTAAATCCTATAAATATTGATATAAATAATAAACAGAATCTAAATAAAATTTATTCGATTTTAAAACAAAGTATTTCCGATGAGTACAATTACCTAAAAACATGCGGCATAAAAAGTGAAATATTAAAGTATATAGATGAGATAGTTTTTTCTTTAGACATACCCCTCAAAAGAGATGACGAATTTGATTTGACTAGCATATTTAAAGCTGTTAATATTTCTTTTGAAACAGAATACAAGAATTTACTTGAAAAAATTATAGACTATATAAGTGCTTCTGTGGAGCTAAATCAGATAAGATGTTTTATTTTTATAAACCTAAAACAGTTTTTAAATTTCAAAGATCTATCAGAATTATATAAATTTGCCCGATATATAAAAACAAATCTTTTTTTAATAGAGGGGACATACATATCTACAAAAGAAGATTGTGAAAAACCTTATATTATTGATAAGGACCTTTGTGAAATATATTGACAATAAATAATTCTCATGATAGTATTAAAAAGTAATCATCTTAGACTACCGCTATCCATAGTGTGATAGAGTCTCACCTACGCCATATCTGACGTTTGAGAGTTGTGTAATTTAAGATGGATCTCAAACAAATATAAATCAAATAAACTTGATTTTTACGTTTGAGAGTTGTGTAATTTAAGATGGATCTCAAACTCTGCTGAATTTTATGTTGACTTTATTCGGTTTGAGAGTTGTGTAATTTAAGATGGATCTCAAACGTAGACAAATTAAAAGAACTGATATTACAGGTTTGAGAGTTGTGTAATTTAAGATGGATCTCAAACAGCATAATGCAGATTAAGCAGATACCGCTAGTTTGAGAGTTGTGTAATTTAAGATGGATCTCAAACTGAATTTAGAATTATCTGAATTTCTTGATAGTTTGAGAGTTGTGTAATTTAAGATGGATCTCAAACTAGAAAAATACCTAGGGTATTCTTTGAAAGGTTTGAGAGTTGTGTAATTTAAGATGGATCTCAAACATTGAACGACATTATTACTTTTTATCATCCGTTTGAGAGTTGTGTAATTTAAGATGGATCTCAAACTGCAAGGATGTTTTAAACATTCCGCACACAGTTTGAGAGTTGTGTAATTTAAGATGGATCTCAAACTATATGGATCGTCTTTCCCTGTTGAAGTAAGTTTGAGAGTTGTGTAATTTAAGATGGATCTCAAACAAGACCACCAACGTGTTGATTTTGACCTGAGTTTGAGAGTTGTGTAATTTAATGAAACCTCGAAAAGCAGCAAGCCTATCGGCTTGTTCTGTAAGTAAATTATTCATCATATTCACTAAAGCAAATTGCGAAATAGTTTTTAGAGGTTTTCCTTAGATTTAATTTGAGGTATTTTTAATAAATCATTATTACATAAAAACTTATTAAAAACTCGTCAGCCATATCTATTCCGAAAGATGCGAAATAAATCCAACAAGGTTTTTAGAGAAGACCTTAAATATTTTATTAAACTGTAATAGGGAATTGAAAGTGAAAAAAGTGTTTCTTGTTTTTTGTTTGAGCCTATTGCAATTAGGCTTATTTGCATAGGTTCTAATTTCGAACTTATGTTCGGCGCAGGCCCCGCAGCCTTATAGCCGTTGGCTCCCGCCCTCAATGCCCGTTTAAGCGGTTCTTATTATTTTAGCTGCAAGCATGGAATATTTTTAGGATTTGGAAACAGCTTAGGTTTATTATCGATAAATAATAAACTTACGCTTACTAATGCGGCTATCCTTTCCATAGGTGCGGTTTTTAGATTAAATTAAGCTATAAAATTTGCCGTTTTTACTTCAAGGTAAGACCTGAGGGCATCTCTAAAAATCCACGAAGGTTTTTAGAGATGCCCTTAAGATGGATATCAAACGAATATTACAAAATCATTTCTTTAGAGCTTTTTTGAGAGTTGTGTAATTTAAAAAGGAGACAAAACAAGAATTCAAAAGTTAAAAGAAGTGCGGTTTATATGAAATAGAAAAATAAGAGATTTTCAGACCGAGCCTTACGTACAGGCTTTATTCGGGTAAAACCTCTCGTTAGTTGCGTGGTACCCAGTTACACTCGGCAACGCCTCACGCCCCGCTTATTTTCATTATACCGCAGTATGAAAAATTTTTCAAGCCGCTAAAAAAAGGGCACAGAGCAACCGCTTCAGCAATTTGGTGCGGTTGACCTGAAAAAAAGGGCGTTGCCCGCTGGCCAGATTTTGCTTAGGTGCAAATTTTTTAGGGTCAGCGGGTCACCCCACTTATAAACGGTGTAAAACTGCCGTTATTTTTCTTACATAAGAGTCCCGTCCATCTTCACTATAAGCTACTTGGACGCAACTCTTTTATAAAACAGCATAGCAATCTGCCGTTGTTTCTATTATATCACACTACACTACATTGTCAAGACTTTAAACAAAAAAATCTTAGAAGGTTTCTTGCAAGCACAGGGCTGGTCGCCCCTCATGTAAGGAGGGACGACGCCCTGTTAAAGCGGTATAGCAATCTACCGTATTTTTTATAAGTATACAATATTGTGGGTAAAAGTCAAGTATAAATTCTTAATATTGTGTCTACAAACCAGAGAAGGGACTCCCTAGCCGAAGCATAAAAGCATTTTACTTTTCACCCTTCCTTTTTTTTGCTTTTTCCTTATAATATAGATATGGCAAAATTCACGAGAAAAACAAGGGAAGAGCGCTCTCTTGAGATAATAGAAGCAGCAAAGACTGTATTTTTAAAAAAAGGGTTCCGTCATACAACTATGGAGGACATAGTTGCAGCCACAACTCTTTCAAAGGGCGGTGTTTATCAATATTTTAAAAGTACAAAGGCCATAATGTTTGCCATAATGGAAGCCGGAAATTATTTTAGATACAAACGGAATGAAGAAATTTTTAATGCCGTAAAAGATATTGATGATATTTACGAAATTGTAGCTCAGGCCCTAATGAGAAAACTCTTTGACGAGGTGCCGGAAAAACGGCTCTACCTTATGTTCCTTGCCGAAATTATATATGATAAAGAGTATGAAGAGCTTTTTTTACAACTTGAAGATCAGGCTCATAAGTTTATAAGCGAGAATCTTGAACATTTGTCTGTGAGAAAAAACTTAGCCGGAAAAAAAATAAAGTATAAGACAAATAAGGCAGGGAAACTCTACTCCCGCTTCTTTAACGGAATTCTTATAATGTATGAACTTTTTGAAGATAAAACTATTTTTGATAAAAAAGAAATCCATGACCTCATCTACTCTTTTGTAAAAAAAAGCTTTGTTGTCAGCTGAATTACTAAAAATTAGTTAGCTTATCTTGACTTTCTTCTTTCTTTTTATATAATATAACTGACGCAATCGTCAGTTATGGAGGTTCTTATGACAGATAAGAGAGAGTATTTAATATCCGGTAATATGTTTAAGTTGATGATGGAGTTAAGCATTCCGGGCATTATAGGAATGTTTGTAATCAGTTTATACAGCTTTGTAGATGCAATTTTTGTAGGGAGATATGTAGGAAGCACAGCCTTAGGAGCTATCAGCCTGGCCTATACCTTTACATTGATAAACAACGGCATTGCAGTTTTAATCGGAATAGGTTCCGCTTCAGTTTTGTCTAGGGCAGTGGGAAGAAAAGATCAAGAAACCGTTGATTCGATTATGGGAAACATACTTTTACTAACCCTTCTTTTTTCATTTGGAACTATGACTGTAGGATTAATTTTTGCACCGCAGCTTTTACACCTCATAGGAGCTGAGGGAGAAATGCTTCGCCTTGGTATAAGCTATTTAAGAATTGTATACCTAGGATCAATCTTTGTAAATTTTGGTCAGGCGGCTAATATGGTTATGCGGGGCGAAGGAAGAATGGGACTGGCCATGCTTTTGATGGGTATAAGTGCCGTCTTAAACATTATCTTAGATGCCGTCTTTGTAATTGTATTAAAGAAAGGGCTTGAAGGGGCAGCCATTGCAACAGTTATATCTCAAGTTGTACTTGCAATATGCAACTTTTGTTACTTTGCATTTTTCAGTAAAAATATTAAATTTAAGCATTTTAAAATTCAAAAAGGCATAGTAAAAGAAACCCTTTCAATCGGCTTTTCGGCAATGCTCATGCAGGTCTTTGCTCTTTTACAACAGGCAGTTATGTATTCTACATTAAAAAAATACGGCGGAGAAGATCAAGTAATTTTAATGGGAGCCTTTTTTAGATATCTAATGCTCTCCTTTATTCCGCTTTGGGGAATAAGTCAGGGCTATCAGCCCTTTGCCGGAACAAACTTCGGAGCTAAACAATTTGACAGGGTGAAAAAAGGAACCTTTCTCTTTTACGGTTTCGGACTATTCTTATCCATTATCTTCTGGCTGGTATTTTTAATTATGCCTGAAAGGGTCTTAGGTTTATTCTTGGAAAATAATGAACTCATATCTTTAGGAAGAACAAATGCAATGCTTTCCATTTCTTTATTCCCGTTGTCGGCAATTATGATTATCAATTTAACTCTCTTCCAAGCCTTGGGTAAGGCAAAGTATGCAGGCATATTGGTAATTGCCAGACAATTCTTGCTTTATATTCCGGCCGTATTAATTCTCCCCGTATTTTTTGGAACACGAGGAGTTTGGATTTCAAGTCCGATAATAGAAACTCTGGTTATGATTTTATCTACACTCATAGTGATTAAACTTTTTAAAAAAGATCTAAGCACCAAAGACAAAGTATTGAGTGCATAGGCTCTTATTTAAATTCTACCTTTTTGCAAGCGGGAGAATTTTTTACCGTTATCAAATATTGATATAGATCGGTTATAAGAGTTTCTCCCGTTCCTGCTTTTTTTCCGCTGATATTCATTTTATTAAAAATGGCGTCCTTATAATTTAATCTGTATATGTATAAATTCCCCTTATCTTTTTCCAATATATCCTGATAGGAGGCGGTAAGATAAAAGATTTTATTTTCAAGTTTTTCCGATTTATAATCATTATGAGGATTAGAATACATACAATTTATATATTGAATCATAACAGATAATATTTTATCACTGTAAGATTTATTCGCTTTTATATATGAAGCAAATGGCAAAAGACCGTTTACCGGAGCTTGCCAAACATGAAAATTCCCCCATAGCCCAAAATATTTATTTTTGCCGGTATCCAATATGCGGAAATTATCGTACATCATCCTATCTCTTTTTTTATTGAATTCATTTTGAGGGGCGGCGTAAAGTATTTTACAGTTTAAAATATTATCATTGATTAATTTTAATAGTTGAAAATCTTTTTCACCTAAAACTTCTTCTCCTTTTTCTTCATCAATGAGTAACTTATTACATTTTTGAGCAATGGAATAAATATCTTTATCTGCTTCTCCCTTCATTACAAGTTTTTCCAATAAAGTTTTTATATCTGAAAGATGTTTTAAATTTTTCTTTTCTTTAATTAATAAATACATGGCTGCATAAGCAAGGATCGGCTGGTGTTCTACATCTGCACCGATTATTTTTATGCGGTTTTCTTTTTGTTGAGTTTGATTGTATTTATATAATTTTCTATAAAAGTCAAAATGATCTTGAGTACAAAAATAAGTTTTATATGTATGCTTTTGTATTTGATCTAAGATTTTTTCATTTCCCGAATCCAAATATAGATTAATTAAAAAAGCTTGGCTTATTGGAATTTCTTCAAGCAGATGATTAAAATTATAACTTTCATGTAAATATTTTAAAAACTCAAATTTTAAAATATAGTTGGCCGAAACGGCATGATTTTCTCCTATAAGGATAATATCATAATTATTTAAATCTTCTTTTTCAAAAATTTTATCGAGATATTTTTTATCTTCAAAATTTATAGAAAACGTATTATCCTTTAAGGCTTCATAATAATCTTTTTCCGTGTACTCATTTTGCTCTTTTGACCCTAGAGCAAAACTTAAAAAAAAGAATAAAGCAAAAATAACTGTCAAAATATTTTTTTTCATTTTATACCTCTCATAAAAATTTTAATTTTAAATCAATTTAGCGGGCACTAAATTCAAAAGAACCCGATGCTTTACTGCATTTGATTTTGAGTTTAATTTTTTTACCGACATAATCGGACATATCGATTTCGGTGTTTAATATATTTCCGTCTTTATTATTATCAAAAGATTTAATTATCTTTTCACCGAAACTTATTTCTACCGAAATATTACCTGAATCTATATTCCATGAACATTTTAAGTTTTTACCTTCTTTTATTGTGAAGGTGCTGAATTTTTCGGAAGTCCGATATTTAAACGATGCTCTATATAAGTTGTTAAAATCAGTTTGACTTTGCATGAGAGCTATATCTGCATTCGGAAAAAAATTTTCTATTTCTCCGTTTACAGCCGATTTAAAGATATAAATCGATAATATAATCGAAAAAATCAAGCTCAAAAGGGTTAAAATACCTGCGGTAATCAAAGGCCAAAGATTTGCCTTACTTCTTTTATTTACAGCTTCCGAGATAGGGGGCATCTGCTTACCGCAGCTTCCGCAATAAGGAATTCCGGCAGCTTGAGTAAATCCGCATGAGGAACATTTTATTCTCCTGCTTTTTCGAGCCGCTACAAGATAAAGAATGAGACCAAGCACTGCCGATAAAAAAAACACTATCAAAACCCAAACCAAGACTTCGTCATTTCTTTCTTGTGCATCCTTGTAAACCCAATATGCAATAAGAATGCGGGCAGCAAGTGCAAAAATAGATGCTGTGATGATAACAGTAATAAGTGAAACAAAAAACATTTTCTTCCTCCATAAAAACAAATAAAATTTTATTCAATATTTTTAAAATCCATATTGAAGCGCTTTTATACTATATTTTAATTTTAAAAGAATACTTAAAAAAATAGTGATGTTTATAATTCCTATCCCTAAAAATATAAAAAAAGGTTTAAATATAAAAAAAGGAAAAATTAAACCTATGTTTATAAAAATAATACCTGAAAAAATTGCGGTAATTATATTTATTAAAATAATAAATATAGGAACATCCAAAAGATTATTGTTTTGCATATTTATCTGTGCATAAATTTTTTTATTTATATGCAAAGGAGTTTTTTCACCTGTATTTAAAATTTCACTTATCAAAATATCGGTTTTATCATTTGATTCCATATCCGCTCTCCTCTATTATACTTTTTAAAATACTGCGGCCCTTATTAAGCCTGCTCTTTACTGTGCCTTCCGGTATATCTAAGTTTTTTGAAATATCGGCAATGCTCATATCCGCCGAATAGAACATTAAAATGCTTATCTTAATTTTTTCGGGCAAAGAAGAAACAGCCTTTTCGATTTCTTCTTTCAATTCTTTTTTTTCGAATTCGATTTCGGGTAAAACTTCATAAGGAGAAGAGAGAGATTCAAGTGCAGAACTCGAAGGGGGTGCAAGTTTAACTCTTCTAAAAAACTTACGAAATTTATTTTTATGTATTCCGACAGCAATCGAAAATAAAAAAGCCTTAGGATTTTTATCAAACGCTATTTTGTCTTGCAGTTTAATTGCTTTCAACATAGCTTCTTGATACAGGTCTTCAGCATCAAGTCTTGTTTTTTCAAGCCTTAAACAAAAGCGCCAAAGAGAATCTCCCGCTTGATCAATCAAAAGGTTTAAATCGATTGTATTTTCCATTTTCAAATTCTTGACCAAAGGCCTCATACTAATATCGTCGCAAAAAAGCAAAAAGTTCAAATTTATTTTAATTTATACTTTTCAAGCTGTCAGACTTGTTTCTCGATTAATATATAGATATAATATAGAATAGTTTTATGAGGAAAAGAGTATGCCTAAAATTTTTGAACCTGTTCGAGTTAAGAATATTGAATTTATAAATCATCCACCATTGCCGAGGACTTTGCATAGGCTGTAGACTTGGCTTCAAAGAAGTCCGTCTTAATCAGATTCGCATTGCTGTACTGGCTGACCCAGCTCATAGATTGGGGCTCTTCCCTGTGTCCGTCATAGATCGGCGCAAAGCCGAGGTTTTCGCATCTGATGTTTCCCAAATATTGGATATAGTCGGTTACCATCTGACTGTTAAGCCCGGGAATATCGTTTCCTATAACATAATTTCCCCAAGCTATTTCCTGCTCGCAGCCTTCCTTTATCATGGCTCTAAAAAGCTCTACGGTTTCGGGAGTAAACAGCTGAGGCTCTTCCTTTTGCAGTTCCTGAATCATCGAACGGAAAAGCCAAAGATGTGTATTTTCATCCCGGTTAATATAACGGATTTCCTGTACCGAACCGGGCATCTTATTGTTTCTTCCCAAATTATAAAAGAACATAAAACCGGAATAAAAATAAACGCCTTCCAAGATGTAGTTTGCAACGCAGACCTTTAAAAAAGCAAGAGCGCTCTTGTCGGTTTGAAATTCGTTGTATAGATCGCCGATAAATTTGTTTCTACGCAAAAGGTGTTCATCATCCTTCCATTGATATAAAATTTCGGTTCTCTCTTCGGGAGAACAAATTGTGTCAAGCATGTAGCTGTAGCTTTGCGAATGAACAGCTTCTTGAAAGGCCTGAATGGTAAGGCATAAGTTTACCTCATTGGCCGTTACATATTGTCCGACATTGGGAAGATTTGCGGTTTGAATACTGTCCAAAAAAATCAAAAAAGAAAGAATCTTATCGTAGGCTGTTTTTTCCGGTGCGGATAATTTTCGATAGTCTTGAACATCGGTGGTCATATTTATTTCTTCGGGTATCCAAAAATTATTCATAGCCTGCCTGTACCAATCGCTTGCCCATGAATACTTCATATTGTTAAAATCGTTTAGATTGGTGGTGTTCCCTCCGATCATCTTGCGTTTGTGAGTTTCTATATCTCCGTTTTCGTTAAACAATGCCTTATGCGGCAAAATAGTTTTTTCCGTTATCATAAATTTTCTCCTTATACTAAATGCTCAAAATTGTCATCGTCATTTTCTTTTTTTTCTTCTATATCCAAAGCCATATCCAAAATCGTAAAGAACAAAATTACAATCATCGGACCTAAAACGATTCCGTCGAATGAGAACATGCTTATTCCGCCCAGCATCGAAAAAAAGATTAAAAGAGGATGTATCTTTATTCTATCTTTTAAAAAGAAGGGACGTAAAAAATTATCCATAAAGCTGATTATCGAGCCTGCAACGACCAAAAAGATAAGCCCCTTTAGCAGACTGTCAGTGAAGCATAACCCGACTCCGACAGGAAACCAAATTAAGCCGCAGCCGACAAGGGGTAAAAATGAACTAAAAAAGGTTAAAATCGCAAGCAAGAGAGCACTTTGAACTCCAAATGCAAGATAGATAATTAAAGAGGCAAGACATTGGTAAAAGGAAACCAAGAAAAGTCCTTTAAAAAGATTTGTTGTAATTTCTCCTATTTTAGAAAACAGTTTGCCTGATGTTTCGTTATCTATCGGAATGGCATGTTTTAATAAACTGAAAAGATAGGCTCCGTCTACATAAAAAAAGTAAAGAGCAAAGGCAAAAAAAACAAGGGACAAAAAAAACGAACCCGCATTTTTTACAAGGTTTGTTGCATATCGCAAGATCCGATCCGAGGAGGCCGATAAAAGACTTAAAAATTCCTTTTGTAAATCAAGGTTTGAAATATCTACTGTTCCCATCGACAATCGATTTACTGCGGCGGCTATATCGGTTTTTGAAAATCCGGAATCTGCATTGTTTATGTTTTCCAAAAAACTTTGAATATTTTGGACAAGAATTTTACCTTGACCGAATATTTTTATCACGACAAAAAACAAGACCCCTGCAACAACAAGAACCGTCATTATTGCAAAACTGCCTGCAAGCAATCTTTTTTTTATAGGAAAAGTTCTTTTTTCTTTGTTCATCTTGGCCAGTATTTTATTATATAAGGGGCTGACCAAAATATAAATTACAGCCGACCACAATAAAACACTTGCGTAAGGTAAAAATAGTTTACCCACAAGGATCAGCATTCCTGCAAGTAATACAAAAAACGAGATTGTTTGAAGCCTGTGCTTGTTTTCTTGATACATTAGTTTCTTTTTTCCTTTTCAATATCCAAAAAATATTTTACGGTTTTTACTTTAAGCTCATCGGTAGCCTCATCATCACAGATTATAATAGATTTAGGGTGAAGTTGTAAAGCGCTTACCGTCCAGACATGGCTTACACCGCCCTCTATCGCCTGATGCACAGCTTCAGCCTTAGAGTGTCCTGTTGCCATTATCAACACTTCTTCGGCATCCATAATAGTGCCGATGCCTACAGTCAATGCTGTCTTTGGAACAAGGTCTTCATTTCCTTCAAAAAAGCGGGAATTCATTATGACGGTGTCCCGCGTTAGGGTTTTTTCCCTTGTGCGGGAAGTTAAAGAAGAATAGGGCTCATTAAAAGCTATGTGTCCGTCAGCTCCTATGCCGCCTAAAAATAAGTGAATTTTTCCGTAAGAGCGGATTGCCTTTTCATAATCTTCACATTCTTTTTTCTTATCTTTTGCCATTCCGTTTAATATATGGATATTTTTAGGATCAATATCGATGTGATTAAAAAAATTATCCATCATAAAATAATGATAACTCTGAGGATGAGATGCCTCCAAGCCCACATATTCATCCATATTAAAAGTAACTACATGCTTAAAAGATAGAAGACCTTCTTTGTGTTTTTTTATAAGTTCTTTATAGACACCTAAGGGAGTTGAACCGGTGGGCAGACCTAGAACAAAGGGTCTTTCCTTGGTAGGATTAAATTCGATAATTTTATTGCCTATATAATCGGCAGCCCATTTTGAACAATCATCATAATTCTTCTTTATAATAAGTCTCATAGAGTTTCTCCTCTTAGACTAAAATCTAAGGTCTAAATAATACAAAAAAATTGAGGTTTAGTAAAGAAATAAGGATGCGTTTTTGGAATTTTACCAGATACCCATAACTTTTTGCATAAGCAGGCTTACAAGGGTGATGGATATCCAACAACTCGCCCCTAAAAAAAGAGGTTTACCGCCTGTTTTTATTAACTTTAATATATTACTGTTAAGGCCGACAGCCGCCATTGCGGTAGTAATAAGCACCTTACTCAAGGTTTTTGCCGGAGCAAAAAAAGATGACGGGACTCCTAAATTAGATAAAATTGCTGTGATAACCGAAAGAGCAATAAAATACAAGATAAAGAAAGGAAAAATTTTTTTTAGATCTACCTTTTTTTCAGCCGAATTTTTCATCTCTCTTACTCTTAAAAAAGCAAGCGAAAAGGTAATTGGGATGATGGCGAGAGTTCGTGTAAGTTTTACTATTACAGCCTTATCCAATGTTTGAGAGCCTAGATTCCACATACTGTCCCAAACAGCAGCTGCGGCTGTTACTGAAGATGTGTCGTTTATTGCCGTACCTGCAAAAACACCAAAGGACTCTCCTGATGCTGTATCAAAACCTAAGAACCTTCCAAGAGTTGGAAAAACAAGGGCAGCAAGAACATTAAAAAAGAAGATAACCGAAATTGCCTGAGCAGCGTCTTCGGCATCTGCATCAATTACAGAAGCAGAAGCTGCAACAGCCGACCCTCCGCAAATTGAAGAGCCCACTCCGATCAATATTGCCGTATTTTTTTTCAGTTTCATCAGTTTATAAAGAATAAATGCAATAAGAAGAGATATTCCTATTGTACATATAATAATGGGAAGAGACTGGGCTCCTGTTTTAAGAATCGCTGTGTAATTTAAACCGGCTCCTAAAAGGACAACAGCCCATTGAAGAATTTTTTTTGAAACAAAAGTAATTCCGGCCGTTGCCTGTCCTTTATCTTTCCATAAAAGGGTAATAGCCATCCCAATAAGAAGGGCTATTACAGGTGCTCCGGCGAGCGGAAATATTTTGCCCAAAAACCATGCAGGTAAACAAATCAATGTACATACTAAGATACCTAAGAAATTCTTTTTTATTGCTTCCATAAATAAATTCTCCAGTTTGCCGGAATTATATGATTATAAATCTTATATACTTATAATGTCAATATTATAGACTTAAACATAAAAAAAATATTGATAAAATTTTATTTTTTTTATCTTAATCACTAGAAAAAAAATTTGAAATATGATAGCTTTATGTAAGCATATCTTAACTGTATATTTTATAAGTATCCTAATTTATAAATCGTAATCAAAATACTCTAACATTAAACAGGGAGCCTATTATGGTAAACTTAAAAAAGAACCGAAATAAGACTCGTTTTTCTATTTTGAATAAACTTGTTATTTTTTTTGGTATGTTAATTCTGATTGCAGGCTTTACAATGGGAACTGCAGCACTTTATATTGCAAAATCAGCCTTAAACGAAAAAATAGATAATTCACTGATAGCCAAAGCTGTAGATACGGCAGAAATAATGGATGGAAGGGTAAATGCCTTTGTTCAATTTTTAGAAGGATTAGCTCGAATGCCCGCTCTGAGAGACAATTCTCTCTCATATGTCGAAAAAGCCCAAAGTCTTATCAATGAAGCGGCTATGCATCCCCATATCGAATTCTTTGGAGTGTGCGATCTAAATGGAATGCGATATTCTTCAAATGGACATTTTTCAAACGTCAGTGACATAGACTGGTACAAGATATCAAAGCACGGAATTCCATTTGTAGCAGAACCGGCTGTAAGTGTTGAAACAAAGAAAATGCAGATTATGGTTGCAGTACCTATATTCGATAACGATAAAAAAGTTACAGGCGTTTTAAGTGTAGGTACAAATGCCTTTATTATATCGGAGTTTATTCATGATATACTAATCGGAGAAACAGGAGGCTGTTACATTCTCGGCCGAAATGGATCAGTCATAGCTCATAAGAACACAAACCTTGTTGCATCTAAGACAAATAGAGTAAAAGAAGTTATTACTGATGAGCACCTAAGAGAAATAGCCGACTTTGAAAAAGAAGCAATTAATTCAAATATTTCCAAAACAGGTCTTTTTACTCATGAAAATGAAAAACATATCGCATCTTTTGCCCGCATGGGCTCAACTGCATGGACTGTAGTCATAAGTGCTCCCATCCATGAATTAACCGGAAGTATAAAAACATTAAAAAGCACGATGAGAATTCTATGGTTTTTAATGATTATAGTATCAATAATTATTACTATTGTACTAGCTCTTACAATAGTAAGACCTATAAAAAATGTTGTAGACGCACTTAAAGATATCGCCGAGGGAGAAGGAGATCTAACTGTACAGCTTCCCATAAAAGGAAACGATGAACTATCTGATCTTTCTATTTACTTTAATAATACCATACGTAAAATAGGTGATTCTGTAAGACTCTTTGGTACAAGCACAGATACAATGCAGCAAATAGGTAACGAACTTGCTTCCAATATGACGGAAACGGCAAGTGCAATTAATCAGATAAGCGCCAATATAGACGGTGTAAAGCATCAGACCCTTACACAGGCAGCAAGCGTAAATGAAACAGCCGCTACTATCGATCAAATAGTAAAGACAATTCAGCAATTAAATGATGCTATAGGATTACAAGCAGTAAGTGTTGCCAGATCTTCTTCTGCTGTGGAACAAATGGTCAGCAATATATCTTCAATAAATCAAACTCTTAAAAAAACCGATGATGCCATCAAAACTCTTGCGGATGCGACTGCCGATGGAAAAGGCTCTTTAACGGAGTCAAACAGTATTACCCAGAAAATAGCCGAAGAGTCGGGAAGCTTGATTGAAGCTTCAAGCGTTATTCAACATATTGCAAGCCAAACGAACTTGCTTGCAATGAATGCAGCAATTGAAGCCGCTCATGCAGGTGAATCGGGAAAAGGCTTCGCTGTTGTAGCAGATGAGATTCGAAAACTGGCAGAAGAGTCTAGTGCACAAGGAAAAACGATAACAACAACCCTTAAGGTTCTAAGTAAAGAAATAGAATCCCTTTCTTCATCTTCAAAAATTGCAGAAAATAAATTTGATGTCATTTTTGGCCTTTCCGATCAAGTAAAAAAGATGAGCACCTCTTTAATGGAAGCTATGAAGGAACAAGAACAAGGAAGCCAAGAAATACTTAGCACAATTAAGGACATAACAGCAGTAACATCAAAAGTAACGGGAGGCTCTGCCGAGATGATGGCAGGCGGAAAAAATGTTGCAATTGAAATGCAAAAACTTGACGGCCTCACACGTCTGATAACCGACAGCGTAAATGAAATGGCGGCAGGAGCTTCACAAATAAATCAAGCAACACAGGAGGTAAATGAAATCAGCCAAAAAAACCGACAAAGCATAGAAAACTTAGTAGACGAGGTAGGGAAATTTAAAGTCTAAGTTATAAAACTTAAGAATTCAAAAAAAAGGCTTGACAGTAAAAAAAAGGGGTGGTACACTATAAGCCATAATAACTTATAGGAGGCTTTTTAATGAAAAAGTATGTACCGGAACCTTTTAGAATTAAAATGGTTGAACCCATCAAAATGACAACGCGCGAGGACCGCATTAAGTATCTTGAAAAAGCAAAGTACAATATGTTTAACTTACGCGGTGAAGATGTCTACATTGACTTATTGACAGACAGCGGGACAAACGCAATGAGTGATAAGCAGTGGGGCGGAGTTATGGTAGGAGATGAGGCCTATGCCGGAGGAAAAAGCTATTTCAAATTAGTTGAAGCCGGTCAGGATATTTTCGGATATGAATTTATCCAGCCCGTTCATCAGGGTCGTGCTGCAGAAAAAGTATTATTCCCCTTGCTGCTTAAAAAAGGTCAAGTGGCTATTTCAAATATGTTCTTTGATACGACCAGAGCTCATGTAACTCTGGCAGGCGGAAGGCCTCTGGACTGCGTATGCAAAGAAGCAAAAAAACCTTCCGAATATGCTCCTTTTAAGGGAAATATGGATGTTGAAAAACTTGAACAGCTTATTAACGAACACGGAAAAGAAAAAGTCGGCATGATTGTAATGACAATTACAAACAACTCTGCCGGCGGACAGGCTGTTTCAATCCAGAACATTCGTGATGTTGCCAAAGTAGCAAAAAAATACGGTATTTTATTCAATATCGACGCTGCACGATTTGCAGAAAACGCATACTTTGTAAAACAAAGAGAAGAAGAATTCAAGAATAAGTCCATCAAAGAAATTATCCGTGAAATGTTCAGCTATGCCGACACCTTTACAATGAGCGCCAAAAAAGATGCTATCGTTAATATGGGCGGTTTGATTGGTATTAAAAACAATCAAGAAATCTATCAAATGATTAAGGGTAACTGTATTTCTTTTGAAGGCTTTATCACTTACGGAGGTCTTGCCGGACGCGATCTTGAAGCCCTGGCCATCGGCTTATATGAAGGCATTGACGAAGAATATTTAAAATATCGAAATGCTTCTATGGAGTATCTTGCTTCTCAGCTTCTTGATGCCGGTATTGCCATTCAAAACCCGGCAGGCGGGCACGGCGTTTATGTTGATGCCAATGCAATGTTCCCCCATATTCCATATTACGAATTTCCAGGTCACACTCTCTGCGTCGAGTTGTATAAAGAAGCAGGAATCCGAACATGCGATATCGGTTCCTTTATGCTCGGAAACGACCCCGAAACCGGAGAACAAATCAAATCGGAATTCGAATTTGCCCGTCTTGCAATTCCGAGACGAGTATATACACAGTCTCACTTAGATGTTATTGCAGGAGCTTTAATCAACATTAAAGAAAGAGCATCACAAGTTAAAGGCTATAAAATTATTTGGGAACCGCCGATTTTAAGACACTTCCAAGCTCATTTGGAACCTATAAAATAATCGGTAATTTATAAAATAACCGAATATCGGACGGATGACTATTGATTATCCGTCCAAACATCGGATGTATGGTGTATTTATAAAATAAGGAGGTTTATATGGCAAACATAGAATCAAAGCGAGATCACTTTAATTCTAAGTGGGGCTTTATTCTTGCTTGTATCGGGTCCGCTGTCGGTATGGGGAACATTTGGCTTTTTCCCTTCCGTGTCGGACAATTCGGAGGAGCGGCGTTTTTAATTCCGTACTTCATCTTTGTTGCAGTTATCGGTTATACCGGTGTCGTTGAAGAAATGTGCTTCGGCAGGGCTATGAAAACAGGGCCTCATGGTGCATTTTTAAAAGCAACAAGAATGAGAGGAAGTGAAGCCGGTAATTATATCGGTTGGATTCCGGTTATCGGATCCTTAGGCATCGCTATCGGATACACTGTCGTTGTAGGATGGATTATCCGTTTTACGGTCGGAGCTTTTACAGGTTCAATGCTTGCTGCAGAAAACAGCGGTGCATATTTCGGATCTATCGCAGGGCCCTTATCCAGTCTACCCTGGCACATTATTGCAATTGCAGTTTCATTTTTAGTAATGGTCGCAGGAGTTTCATCCGGTATCGAAAAGATTAACAAAATCATGATGCCCACCTTCTTTGCTTTGTTTATCATTCTTGCAATCAGAGTTGCAACACTGCCCAAAGCAATGGAAGGCTATAAATTCCTTTTCAAAACGGATTGGTCCGCATTAGGCAATATTAAAACTTGGGTATTTGCCTTAGGTCAGGCATTCTTCTCGCTGTCGTTAGCAGGAAGCGGTACGGTTGTATACGGAAGCTATCTGAAAGATACGGAGGACGCTCCCACCAGTGCAAAGTATACAGCAATCTTTGATACACTTGCAGCTATGATTGCCGCCTTGGTTATCATCCCTGCCGTTTTTGCTTATGACCTGGAACCCTCCGCAGGACCGCCCTTGATGTTCATCACAATGCCTATGATCTTCAAAGAAATGCCTGCCGGTACTTTGTTTTCTATTATATTCTTTATTGCCGTATTGTTTGCCGGTATTACATCGCTAATCAACCTATATGAAACACCTGTAGAACTCATGCAGCAAAAGTTTAAGCTCAGCCGAAAAGCCGCCCTCGCAATAGTTCTTGGTCTCGGCTTTGCAGTAGGTTTAGTAGTTGAAGACGGAAACATACTCGGTACATGGATGGATGTAATCAGTATTTACATAATTCCGCTCGGAGCCTTGCTTGCCGGTATCATGTTCTTCTGGGTTGCCGGTAAGGACTTTGTTCTTGACGAAGTTTCAAAGGGCAGACTCAAGAGAATCGGAGATTCATATTCTATTCAAGGAAAATACATATATTGCGGTTTAACCTTAATAGTTTATATTCTCGGTATCTTCTATGGAGGCATCGGCTAGAGTAAGCCGGTCTTTTAAAGACACAACCAAAACCGATTAGTCCTACGGATTAATCGGTTTTTTATTGTCAAAGCCGAAATTTTTTAAAGAAAGTTGTATGGCATATTCGGGTATTTATCAAGAATAAATTTATAAAAAATCACACTAAAACACAGGAAATATTGGTTTTATGGGAAAAATCACTTTATTAATAAGACTTAGGTTCAGCAAAATGTTCTATAATCCGAAGAGAATAGTAGGTATTGGATAGGATAAAATAATCATTCAGACACCAGAATAATAATGCTTGAATGATTATTACAACAAATTACAATTTTTACTACTTACTAATTTAATAGTTATACATGACTTTATTTCTTATAGATAGATAAAATAACATAAAACTGTTGTAACTATCCAAAACAAAATCAAAAGAGGAAAGCCACATTTTAGATAGTCTTTCATTGAATATCCTCCGGCTTCCCAAACAAGAAGATTTGGACCTGTTCCAAATGGAGTTGTAAAAACTCCTGAGGCACAAACAGAAACAGCCATTGCTCCTGCTAGGGGATTAACTCCTGCAGCCTGACAAACCAAAATGCTAACAGGCAACATTAACACCGTAGCTGATGAATTTAATAAAAATTGAGTAACAATTAACATCAGCAAGGATATAGCAGCAATTAAAAGTATAGGTGGTAATCCATTTAATGCAGGACTTAATAAATTAACAATGTATTCAGCCGCACCAGTTTTAACCATAGCTCTACTAAGCGGAAATATTCCTCCTACTAGAAAAACGGTTGTTACACTGAAAGATTTTATTGCATCTTGAGCAGATATGCATCCTGTAAGAACAACAAGAATAGCTCCAAACACTCCTGCTATATGCATTGGCACAATTTTTGTTGCCATTGCTATAACTACAGATAAAAATATTATTGCAACAAGTAACATTTTGCTGGGGTTTTTATCGCTTGTTCTATTTTCATCTTTTGCCTCTATATTTTTCAATGGCAATAGTTTGGTTCCAAATATACTCATATAAATCATTCCAACAACTAATAGCGGTATACCGATTTTAGAATACTCAAAAAATCTAAGTTCCCTTAAGCCCATATCTGCCAGCATTCCATTTACTACAATATGTGGAGTGGTTCCTATTAATGTTATTGTTCCACCAAGAGAAGCAGCATAAGCCAGAGCCATAAGCAATTTTGATTTAGGAATTTTTGCTTTTTCAGCCATTGATCCAACAATCGGCATTAAACAAGCTGTAGTACCTGTATCGTTTAGAAAAGCGGACAGGCCTCCGCCAACTATTGATGTTCCGAGAATTAATCCTTTTTCAGTTTTACCTATAAGACCTATTATTTTCCCGCCTATGAAGTCGGCAAGTCCCGTTTTAAAAAATGCTTCACCTACAACTACAAGTCCCATAAAAAATACTACAGTTGTATTTCCAAACTCTGCATATGCCGTTTTTGCATCTATTATTTTAAACGCAGCTAAAAGAGCCGGAATTGCAGCTCCAATTAATATGGGATGCACCGGCTGCCATATTAATAGAATTACAACAACAATAAAAATTACACATGTTATTATCGCTGGTATTGTCATGCTAACTTCCTCCTAAATTTAAATTAACACTATTTCTAAAAGCCATTAATTCTGCATTAGTTGTATTTATGGAAACTGAACAATATGGTGCTAGGATATAAGGAATATCTTTATTATTTTTTATTTCCTCTTTAGCTAGTTCCTCTATTTTATTTTCTGAATTTGTTCCAAAAATCATCTCATTAACTCCACCCATAGGTACAATTTTTTTTAAAAATCTGATAGAGTCTTTTATGGGAGGATTGCCTTCTCCGCCTTGATCCCAATGCAAAATATCTATTGGATAATCACAAAATCGTTCAGGATTACTTTTTATACCACATGTATGATATATTATTAATCCTCCATCTTTTTTTACTTCTTTTAAAAATTTTAAATCATATTTTTTTATATATCTCCTCCATTCATCTTCTGTCATATATCCTGTTCTTGCCCAGGAAATACCCGCATAAAAAAGACCGTCTATACCTGTTGCTTTTAAGTCTTTCCAGTAATTAATATATGTATCAGTTATATTTTCTAATGCTTTTTCTAGTTCTTTTTCTTTATTTTTTATAATATCAAAAATTTTATTATCTTTTCTTTCAGCATGAAAATGTCTTCTAACAAAAGGGCACTCAAATATATTTGTTATTATTGTCAAAGGTGTAAACAATGTATGTACAATTGGAACGTCTTCAGTTAAATTTTCTTTGATTATTTTAATAACCTCTACATGATCTTTTAATGTTTGATTGTTCATATCTTTTTTCTCAAAGATAGATAAATCATCACAATTAGTTGCTTTTGATATTTTTTTAGGGAATATTTCCTGCACATAATTATTGTAGTCAAAAACATCTCCCCACACTTCTTGCATATAAACAGCAGATGGGTGTATTTTCATAATATCCCAATCATACTTTTTTTGCCAGTCTAACATAACCTTGGCTAATTCAGTTGGTTTTCTTTCAGACTTAGGAAAATGTCTATACGCAGTTATAGGAGGTCTATCTGGTAGCTGACCTTTTAATACACACTCAAGTCGCTTTCTTTTTGAAAATTTCATAACTTCTGTCCTTCACTTTTAAAATAACTTATTTACTAATCCATACTAGTATGCTACCATCAGTTTTTATATTTGTCAATGATTTATTTGTTTTTTTATAAATATTTTTATAAAAATAAGTAATTTTATGAAACTAAAAAATAACTGTATATTGATATGCAGATTTATAAAGAGGCATAACTTAACACCCCTTTGAAATCATTGCCGCCTCCGAAGTTTTTGAACCTGTCATCGTCTGCCGCAAAGTCTTTAACTATATATTCTTTCAAAACCGTTATTGAGTAATTTCTAAACTAAATACATGAACAAAGCGTACTCAATATCTTATCGCTAAAATCATATCAATGGAGTAATAGACAATTTCTCTTTGAATGGCTCTATTTCCTTATTCCTAGTTGAGAACAAACCCCATCACCCCTACACCTTTTGCAAAGTCTGCGGTTTTTGGACATAGGAAAAACGGTAATCGGATAGGCTGAACTCAAAGGTTTCTCTGTTTACTATGCCGAGCGGTTTGTCGCTGTCGTACAGCTGCATGAGAAACTCTACCGCCTGAGCGCACGAGTGGTAGGTTCCGAATGCTTTGTCGTAATCGTAGTCTGTGATGTCATTGGCGATATTGCCGAAGTTTGTTTTTGTGGCGGCGGGGGCAAAAACCTTTGCCTGCATTTTCGCTCCCGCTGCGCTCAACTCCCGGCTTAAGCCTTCGGTAAAGGAGGCGGCAAAAAATTTCGTTGCGCAATAGCTAACCGCAGACGGGACAATCGTATACCCGCCGACGGACGACACGTTGATAAGCTGCGTATTCTCTTTATTTGCAAAATCCCGCACATACAAAGCCGAAAAAAGCGCAACCGCTTCTACATTGAGCCTCAACATATCTTCCAGTTTTGCAAGGTTTTGATTTTCCATGCTGCAATAATCGCCGAAGCCCGCATTGTTGATCCATGTTTCAATATCCAGCTCCTTTACCGAATTGTATAGGGCATAGATATTTTCTTTTTGGGTAAGGTCGTACACCTTAACGATGACCTCCGACGAAGCATTGCCGGCTCCGGCAATTTCGGTTTTCAACTTTTCAAGTTTCTCTTTAGTGCGTGCGACGGCAATGATGTTTTTCCCGCGCTGCGCAAACCGCTTTGCCGCTTCGTATCCGATACCTGAACTTGCACCGGTGATAACTACGTATTTTTTCATCTTTTTACCTCTTTAGAGTTAATTTTTTATAGTATTCGATTTTTTCGCGGATTTTTGCTAAGCTGTGTGTTTTGGTTTCAAGTTCCGCTAAAAGGCGCTTTTCGTGTTCTTGGAGCATTTTAAGCCGCTCGGGTGCGGTGCTCTCTCCCTTTTCACGAAGTTCGGCAAACTCGGCTATCTGCGCTATGGGCATACCGGTTGCTTTTAAGCGGAATACAAATTCCATCCAAGCGATGTCCGTCTCCGTAAATTCCCGATACCCGTTTTTTCTTCTGCGAATGGGTTTTAACACGCCTATTCTTTCATAATAGCGGAGCGCCGAATCGCTTACGCCGAGTTTAGAGGCAAATTCTTTAATCGTCATGGCTGTTCCCTTCAAAGGTAATTTTATAGAGCGAATTATCTCCCCACGCTGCGATGTACAGTTCTTTTGAATCGGCTGCGGCAATAAGCCCGACAGGAGAAACCGGTTTGTCGGTAAGCTGTTCGGTTTTTCCGTCCGTAAGCGAAATACGGTAGAGCCCCTTGCCGCCGTAATCGACGGTCAAAACGGAATCAGGCTGAAACGGATCGGGAATGAGTCCCGCTGCGGGCGCATTCAGCGTTTTACTCAAAACGGTGAGCTCGGCATTTTTTGCTTGGTAAAGGTAGATGGTTCCGGTGATGTCGTTAATGACATAGCGGTCTTTGCCCGCCTGAATAGCCGCAACCGGAGTGCTCAAGCCCTTATCGGCAAGTACCGAGATTTTTCCTTCTGGCGATACGGAAAGAACTCTGCTTTTTCCCCGCTCCGCAACAAGGAGGTTGCCGTTATCATCAAAGGTTATACCGGCAACAACACTGAGCCCTGAAATAAAAGTGCTTTTTTTACCGTTTTGCACTTTGTAGATTACGCCCCCGCTGTAGGTTGCTATGTATAAAGCGTCCTTGGTGTCGATTGCAAGACCAGAAGGAGAAGGAATATCTTTTATAACCGTTTCTATTTTTCCCGAGCGGTAGCGGTCAATTCGTCCTGCACTCCAGTTTGCAATGTACAAATAGCCCTTGCTGTCAAAAGCCATTCCGACAGGGGCGGAAAGAGATGAAGCTAATTTTTTTATCCCGATGTGCTCTTTTGCAAAAAGATTACAGTGTGCCAAAACAGCCGTACCGATTAAAAAAATACCCATGTGAATTTTATTCATATTAAAACCTCCTGATTTATGTATCTTTTAATAATATAAACCTTGCAGTTAGGTTCAAGGCAAGCGGTTTTTGGAAAATATTTTGTAGAAGAGGGGGAATTTTTGAAAGGATTCTATAAGTTTATAAAAGAGTGGTTCTAATTCTGAATACATATATTTCGGATTAGATTAAATAAATTCTTACAAATTTTCACCGATTATGTTATCAGCTAAACTTATCCTCTAATTTTCCCATTAACCAATGTATGAAAACGAGATTTCCTATCATTATAATGCAGCTCAATATTGAATAAAAAATTATTCTTGAAAAGATAAATTGCTTCCATATATTTACCAATATAGCTATGGATATTGGGGTACATATTAAGCTTGTAGCCAATGAAGGGATATATCTTTTTATAAATAGTGCCTGAAAAATATGAACAATCATATGTAAAACAAAGGCGATAAAACATCCGATCCATAGATAATACCGATTAGTCAAAAAAGAAACAATGCAGATAATCAGAATAAGTATATATTCTTCCGCTGCACCGAATGCAAATGCCGTCGTTGCGATTTTTTTCATGTGATTAATAACAGGTATAAATCTTGACGGTACTATTGCTTGCAGATAGTTTTCGTTTTTTTGAATCCAATATTTAATGAAAATAATTTCTTCAAAATCGTGAAGTATAAAGAGTAAGGGAAAAGACCATATAATGATGTGCATGTCATTCATAGCGGTTTTATGTCAAAGTAAAAAGTTATTTTGAAAACGAAAAAGATAACTTATTCGCATAAATTGTATGATTGACGAATTAAACTCACTATGTATTCAATATCGGAATCCGAATCAATATTTAATTCATAATCTCCATTTCCATGATGACCAATATTTGAAACATCTCTTAATATCCCTTTTGAATCCGATATATTTCCTTTTGAAACATTTAGCCAGATTTTAATTTGATTTTTTTGAATGTTTATATCGCAAAAATTTGTCTTTCTTAAAAATGCAATATAAAGTTTTTTCGGTTTTATTGAAATATCATCACCGATATTCAGTATCATTGTTTTTAGCTTTTCATATAATTCTTGGATAGACTGTGAGCCGAATTCAATTTTTTCCCATTCAGTATAAACTTTTATTTCTTTATTTACGGCTTCAAGTTCTTCATTTGATTTTGAAATTGTTTTTATTGATTCGGCAGCATTTTTTGTAATAATTTGTGTAAACGAAATAGTCTTATTCGCATATTTTTTTATTTCGTATAATTCGATGGGTAAATCCTTAAAAGCAATAGCTTCTCTTTGATAGGTAGTAAAGGAAGGCGCAATAAAAACAACCTTGGATTGTGTCCAGTCTATATCATTTCTTTTTAAATTTTTTCCGGTTGTTTCATTATATTCCAAAATAAAATCCGATTTATGATTAAGCATTAAAGACAAATACGCATAACCCTGATCGATCACACTAAAGTTTTTATCTCTTTTATATTCTATTATTACAAATGAAGATGTAGTTTTATCAAAGCCCAGAGAATCAATGCGAAAATTTTCAATTACGAATTCCGTCTTTACAAATTCGCAATGTAATAACTCTTGCATATTTTTTTCACAGAGATTTTGAATCTCTTTTTCCAACTTAAAAGGTTCTTCTTTTATATAATTTAATTTTTCATTTTCCAAATTAAACAACGCCATTTATTTCTCCTTTCTTGGTTATCTATCTAACGAATATTAGGCTACCGCTATTATATATCAGTTAATAACCTTTTCCAACCGATTAATCTCTCTTTTTAGGTGTTTTTTATTAGTTTAGAATAGTTCACCGGCAAAACCGTTATAATCTTCAAATACGGGAGGCCTCACATATTAAAACCGGCGGTTTAAAATTCCGGAATAACCCCTTCGTAGTTATGAGCCTTCACAATTAACGGCCCTTTTGCACCCATCGTAAATGCAATATTGCTGCTGCGGATAGCAAGCAGGTACATGCCGGGTTTGATGTCAAGAAAGTCCATCATCTTTTTTGTCAAGCGAATGATTCCGACTTCCGATATATCAATCCAACAATAGAAACGCCCTTTGTATTTGATAAACTCACCGCAGCCGGAAGCATAGTTTTGCAGATTTGGGTTATCAGTTAAAATGTGTCCGAGTGTTGAAGGCTCAAGCAAGCCTTTTCGGGTGATACAAAAGCCTCCGGTTTTTTTGCTTCCCGTAAAAAGGTATATTTTTGTATCGGCGGTGATGTCGTATTCTTCCACCGCCTGAGTAGGAATCTGAACCGTTCCGTCTTGTTTTATCAGCGATTTTCCGAAAATAAACTTTCCGCCCTTGGTTATTTGCGGCATACCGCCTCCTTTTGTGTTGTTTGTGGAATAAATTATTACATATCAAATCAATAAAATCAAGATGCAAATACTATTGAATTTTTAACCGGATAACTATAATAAATTTTGTTTACCTCTATTGACAAATATTGAATAAAGATTTATTATTAAATTAGAATTCAGTTTTAAGATAGGATAAAAAAATGGCCCAAGTATTAAAAGAAGAAATTAAAAATAAAATACTCGCAGCAGCGGTAAAGGTCTTTTATGAAAAAGATTATAGGTCTGCAAAACTCACGGACATTGCGGAAAAAGCCGATGTTCCCGTCGCCCTTATTTACACATATTTTAAAGATAAAGCTTCTTTGTTTGACGAAACGGTCGGCGGTATTCTTAATCGAATTATTAAAATGATGGAAGATGAAGAAAAAATGGAAGCCGGCAGCCCTTACGAAAGATTTACCCAAGGCGGAGGCATTCAGCTTCCGGAGCTTTTACGGGAAAGAATCAAGCTCATTATTTTAATTGATAAAAGTTCGGGAACCAAACATGAAAGTGCAAAAGATATGTGGGTTAAGCGGTTGGAGCAGCATATAAAAGACGGCTTAAAACGGTATTCAAAAACCAAGCACGATCCCATGCTTGCCCATATTTTGGCAAATAATTATGTGGAAAATCTGATGGAAATTGCAAGGCACTATAAAAATGAAAAATGGGCCGAAGACATGCTCTTTGTTCTTAACAAGTGTTATTTTAACGGCGTTGAGTCACTGTAATTTAAATGTTCTCATTTTATGAGGATCAAAAAACGGTAAAAACTGACTTTGAAGTTAGCAAGAGAAAACTTTTAGCTTAATATTGAATTAAAATTCAATATTATTCAATTTTAGGAGTTTGTATGAATGAAAAAGAATTGAAAAAACAGGTAACAGGTAAAAACTTTTTACCCAATCTGCTGCTTGCGCTTAAAATAGTATTTGACCTGATACCGCAGGTTTTATTGGTGCTGATGATAAGCAAATTATTTTCAAAAGAAATTACACAACCGCATTTTAAAATGTTCATTACGGGTATGCTGATTTCTTTTGTTTTAAAAGCTGTGTTTAACTATCTTGCAACAAAGACAGCTCATGACAGAGCTTTCGGCAAATTGACGGAGTTACGGCTTGCAATAATCGATCACTTAAAAAAACTCACTTTAGGCTTTTTTAAAAAGCATAACACGGGCGAGCTTACCAGTATTATCGAACACGATGTAGAGCAGGTCGAAATATATCTTGCTCACGGGCTTCCTGAAATTATGTCGGCAACCCTTCTTCCCGCCTTGGTTTTTATTGCAATGCTTTTTATAGATTACAGACTTGCTTTGATAATGATTGCAGGGGTTCCGCTCATGTTTCTTGTAAAAGAATTATCCGCAAAGACAATGCAAAAAAGATTTCAAATGTATTTTTCAAGAGAGATGAAGATGAGGGAAGACATGATGGAATATGTAAAAAACATTGCCGTTATAAAGGCTTTTGCAAAAGAAGAAAGCTTTAGCGGACAAACTTTGGCTTCTGCTCGCTCTTATGTTCAAGATGTAAAAAAGAGTATGGGAGCCGTTACGGGTCCGATGGTTCTCATAGATATTTTTATGGAAGCCGGGATCGTTGCGGTTATGATTTTAGGAAGCATTTTGCTCTTACATCAAAATATTTCTACGGCGCAATTTATACTGTCCGTCATTCTATCGTCGGTCTTTGTGTCGGCGATAAGTAAAACGGCAACCCTTCATCATTTTTCCATCGTGTTTACCGAAAAAATCAAAAGCATAGCCAAGATTTTATGTGCTCCTCTTTCAAAAGAAAAAATCAGCGAACAATTAAAACCCGGCGACATAGAATTTACAAATGTAAATTTTAAGTACGAAAAAGACGGCTTTGCCTTACAAGATATCAATTTAAAATTTACGGAAACCGGTTTAAATGCTCTTGTCGGCCCGAGCGGCTGCGGCAAAAGCACCCTTGCAAACCTTATAATGGGATTTTGGGATGTCGATTCAGGCTCGCTCACCATTTCGGGCAAAGATATTTCACGCTATGACACGGACAGTATTTCCGCCCTTATAGGAAGTGTCCAGCAGGAAGTTATCCTTTTTAATATGAGTATCTTTGAAAATATCGCAATCGGTAAGGCGGGGGCTTCCGAGGCTGAGGTTATAGAAGCCGCTAAAAAAGCACGCTGCCACGATTTTATTTCCGCCCTGCCTAGGGGTTACAACACAAAAACCGGCGAGATGGGCGTAAAACTTTCAGGCGGAGAAAAACAGCGCATTTCCATCGCACGAGTGATTCTTAAAAATGCTCCGATTTTAATTTTGGATGAAGCGATGGCCGCCGTTGACAGCGAAAACGAAAAACTCATAAACGAAGCCGTCGAAGAATTAAGAAAAAATAAAACGGTCATCACGATAGCCCATCATCTGAACACAATCCGCAACGCCGATCAAATTGTAGTTATGGACAAGGGCCGCATTTTGGATTCGGGAACACATGCCGAATTGATAAACCGCTGTCCCTTTTATAAAGAAATGACAGACGCTCAAAATAAAGTGGACAGCTGGAACGTTGCAGGGTAATTATAGGAGTATTTATGTATAAAGAATTATTTGCATTTTTGAGTAAGAAGGGAAAAATCGATGTATTCGTTTCGTCATTGTTTTTTACATTGTACGGATTAAGCTCGGTGGGAATGCTTCTTACGGTGTTTTCTATTTTATTTAAGATTAATGAGGGAACTCAATTTGAGGGGCTCTATGTTGATTTTGCGGTTTTGATAGGCTTAGTCATTTTTAAGGGTCTTTGCAATATGATTGCAGACTTAAAAAAACACGGGGCGGGTTTTGATGTGGTGCAGCAAATAAGGGAGCGTATGATTGTAAAATTAAAACTCTTTAGTTTGGGCTTTTATACGAATGAGCGGTTGGGAGAATTAAACACGATTCTTCATAAGGATGTGGACAATATGTCAATGGTGGTAGGGCACATGTGGCCCAGAATGTTCGGCGATTTTTTTATCGCCCTTGCGGTTTTTACAGGTCTTGCCCTCATCAATTTTAAAGCAGCCCTTGTTATGGCTGCCTCAATTCCGCTTGCGCTTTTCTATCTTTTTTATACGATTAAGCAGGCGCAAAAAATTGAAAGCCGAAACAACTCGGCTCTCGCCGATATGGTAAGTTTATTTATCGAGTATGTGCGCGGCATTCCTGTGTTAAAAAGTTTTTCGCATAATAAGAGCCTTGACAATGAACTTTTTGAAAAGACAAAAACCTTCGGCGAAACAAGCAAGGCTTCTTCCCGCTTTAAGGCAAGACAGCTTTCGGTTTTTTCGTTTTTAATCGATGCAGGATATTTTGTGCTTTTGGTTTATTCGGGTCTTGCCGCACTTAAAGGGAGTATTGATGTGCTCAGCTTTATGATTATCGCTGTAGTTTCAAAAGAATTTTATAAACCCTTTGCGGCTATGGAAACTCACTACATGTATTATGTGTCGGCGGTAGACAGCTATCACCGCTTAGGTAAAATTCTTCATGCCGAGGTAATAGCCGATAAAACGGACGGCATCATTCCTTTACAAAACGATATTGCTTTTGAAGATGTGGAATTTTCTTATGAAGAAGATGAGTTTAAAATGGAAAAGGTACGTTTTACCGTTCCGGAGAAAACAATGACGGCTCTCGCAGGAGAATCGGGAAGCGGTAAGACGACAATAACGAATTTGCTTTTGCGGTTTTATGATGTACAAGCGGGAAGCATTAAGCTCGGCGGTGCCGATATACGCGATATTCCCTATGACGAGCTTTTGGACAGAATCGGTATTGTTATGCAAAACGTACAGCTTTTCGATAACACCATCGAAGAAAATATCCGCGTCGGGAAAAAAGTTGCTTCCAAAGAAGAAATTATTGAAGCCTGCAAAAAAGCGAGGATACACGATTTTATTATGAGCCTTCCCGATAATTACGCAACCGATATAGGCGAAAACGGCGGTCTCTTATCCGGCGGACAGCGTCAGCGTATTTCGATTGCACGAGCTTTTTTAAAAGACGCTCCGATTTTAATTCTCGATGAGATGACAAGCAATGTCGACCCCGTAAGCGAATCCCTTATTCAAGAAGCAATCACAGAGCTTTCAAAAAACAGAACGGTACTGGTCATCGCTCATCATTTAAAGACTATCCAAAAAGCTGATCAAATCCTCATATTCCAAAAGGGGAGCCTTGTCGAAAAAGGAAAACACGATGAGCTTTTAAAAAACGGAACTTACTACAAGCGGCTTTGGAAAGCGCAGTGCGGGAGCGGCAGGTGATTTCGCATAAGAGCTTGACCTTACTCACCTTACTTCTATAATATAAAGTAAACAACGAGGGAGAATATTATGGAAAAAGATAATACTGTCAAATGGAATAAGAACTACATAGAATTGCATTCTGAAGAAAATGGTTGTAGATATTGCACCTGTAAAACAGAAACATATTTTGATCCCGACTCAGATGAGAAAGTTGTCAATCATTATATTGATTTTTTCTTTGATATCATCGAGGAGAAAAAGAATCAACATACCCCGCCGCAAAGCATCGGGGTATGTTGTTCTCATAAGGTGGTTGCAGTCGGCTTTAATACCCTTTGTTACGACGCAGAGCGTCGGGGTATTAAACCCTCCGCACGAATAAAGCAAAAATAATTAAAACGGATAAAATTTGGGACTATTGTGTCAGTCCGCAGGAAGGTTCCGGCAGATATGAAATCCTCTTAAAAGATGAAAATTCAAAAGAGCTGATATTACGCGGAGATACGCTCGGAACGTATAAGTCAATACTGGGGAAATTTGAACATAAGGTAAAAACGGAAAATTTACTCGGTAAAATAGACGGTCTTGATTTAAAAAATTTAGAGTTTTGTACATGTAATGATAAAACGCTGTTAAATAACGGCAGAATAGGTTCTTTTTTTATTATCCCTAAACCGAATCGCCCGAGAGCTTCGATAAATACGCAGAGAGCAAGGGAGCCTTACAAAGATAATTTTTTTATGTTTTTAGAACTTGTAAAAACATATATCAATAACAAGACAATCGACTGCGATAATGAAATGAAAAATCTTTTTGATGAAACAAAAATATTTTGGAATCTTTTTAAGAATTTTGAAGATTATATTGAATGTCTGTGCTTTCAGCCGTTTATAGATATCGATGAAAAATTAAAAAAAGAATTAAATACTTCTCCGAACAGTTGGAACACAGAAACAGTAAATATATATATACGAACTATAAATGACTGCATCCTAAAAAGAGAAGAACTTCTAAAAAAAAGAATAGGCAATTAAAAACTCTTAATATGTTTGTAAGAAGCTGAGCTAAAACCCTCTTCATAATAATGAATCTTACATCTTCGAACATTATTCATATCGATTAATCAATAGTTTTCCATAAAAAAGCATAATTTTCTGCCATGTCCCCTTTAAAATCATTTCAGTCATCATTCATATTTATTAAATAATCATATAACATTGTAGGAGAAAATATCAAAGGTTTTTCTAAATCAGATTCAAGAAAATCCTTATCACCTGTAAGAATAATATCGGCATTATGAAAAAGAGCATCGCTTAACACCGGAATATCTTTTTTATCGCGGATCATGTCATATCGTTCATCCGTACTTGCACAAAATATAAACGGTAAACTGCGATATAGCGAATAAATTCTATCTGCTTTTGAACTCCATTTTTCCTCAAGTTTTGCTTTAAATTCCAAATCTACATATTCAGAAATAAGCAAGTCATAACCATCATCAAAAAGCATTTCTAAAAGATTACCTGCCTTACCCGCAAATATAAATGCAGAAATAAGAACATTAGTATCTAAAAAAATCCGCATTATTCTAACCTTGAACGGCGAAAAGCCGCCATATCCAACAACATTTCTTCCTCAGAAGCCCATCCTTTATCATCGGTAAAAATTTCCTGTATTTGGCGAATAGTGGCCTTGGTATTTTTTTTACGAGAGCTGATAAGAAACTCAATATATTTTATAGCGGCACTACAATCTTCTTCTGTTAGCATTTTCATCATTTGTGTCAGTTCAGAAGCTGCAACTGTCATTTTATCCTCCTACATAATCCATACTATAAATATTTTATCATATTTTTTCAAAAAAAAATAGATTAGTAATTAAATTTGCTTGATTAATTTATTTTACCTTTCACCTAGTCCTGTCAAATTATAATATCCCGGCCCGCTCCGCCATCCATCTTATTTGATTTTTCCACTCATCTGCAAACACTTTAGGTTCAATAGGCAGAACATTTGCTCCTTGAGCTAAAACCCACTCCATAATAACATCATCTTGTGAAGAGGAAAAACTAATTTCAGTGAAACCTTCTTCATCGTAATCCGTTATTTTTTGATCATCAGCCTAGATTTTATCTTTTACATACTGACGAGCCGGACCGTAAAAACGGATTTTATATGTTCGAATATCGGTTGAAATAAAGGTTCCGAATTTGCCTCCTCCGCAGCGGGATGAAAATTCATAATCTTGGGGCAGCTTAAAATTATCATCAGTGATGATGAGATTTTTAATTCGAGAAAGACAAAAAAGGCGTTCCGCATTACGAAGCTCGCAAAAGCCGAATAAAAAACATACGCCTTCATTTATTAAAATCTGATAAGGGTGCACACGGCGATGAGTCGTTTCGATATTATGTCTTCCGTTATAATAAAATTCTATAATCGAATTATTTTCATAGCAGTGTAAATTGCATTCCAAATTGCCTCATCGATTATTATGGGCGAAGCAGGTAGTACGGCAATCCTGTCAATAAAATCTGCATTTCCTCTTATCTCGGAAAATGTCAGCAAATTAATAACATTGCATAGATCATCGTAAATAGGAGTTCCCTTATAATTCGAAAGAAGAATTTTTGCAGAGGAAAGAGCCATTAAGTTTTTTGTCGAAATGCTGTTAAGGGGCATATTATATTCTCCAGTATAGTAATACCCCTTTTTTGCCGAATCATATTCTATAGGAGCCAAGAACCTGTCACGCAAAAATTCTATATCCCTATATTACTCAACAGAAAACTCAAAAATAATTGGATAATGATCTGAAATTCTATCGAAAAAATCTTTAGAGTTATAAAAATTATTATTCCCAATTCTTATGGCATAAAAACTCATGTCATCTACCGGAATACCAAGGCGTTGCATTATTGTTTCTTCTTTTATTTTATTATTAAAGATAAAATGATCATAATCATTATAAAACTTAAAGGATTCCTCATCGGTTGTTGAAATTGTTGTGGGTAAACCAAAATTTTTATCATAGTACCAGCTTTTTGTTCCATCAACATTATCAAAATTCCTCTTTGTTAAGAACTGTCTTTGTGTATTAAAATCACCTCCTATGATAACTCCTGTCTTCAATTTGAATAGAGAATAGAGTTTCTCTAAGGTATTTAAGTCCCTTTCCGCATTCTCCCAGTTATTATATGGAAGATGAACATTGATTACAACAAATTTAGAATTTTTATTTATGTCGGTAAATTCGATAACTTGTACGGAATTTTTATCAAATAAATAGCTGCCTGTAAATTGATCAAATCCCAGCATTTTAGCCTGATCAATACCTTCAAGCTTGTTTGAGTTGAACAAAACAGCATTATTTTGTGTTTTGTTACCGCTTATATACTTACTACCATCGACAGTCATATCTTTGCGCAGCATATATCCTGCTGAGGTCAAATATTTCCAAGTACCGCTGTATCCGCTTAACTTTCGTACAAAATAATCTAAAACATTATTAGGTTTAGGATTCTTAAAATAAGGAGTATCACTTCTTTTAATCAGATCAATGTAAACCTCTTGAAGTAATACAATATCTGCTTCTGACTGCTTTATTATAGTAATTATATCGTCTGCCCAGAGTTCACTTACTTCTAACCTATGACCTTTATAATTACCATTAAGATTAAAAGATAAAATCTTTAATGTGTCACAAAACCCTGTGCCGATAAAAACAAAAATTAAAATTAAAGTCGTATATATTTTTTTATTCATCATTTAAATTTATTACATCAATAAAATTGATCAATTTATTTTTTCTATATTCATTCATATTGGTGGCATCGAATATAAGCATTATATTAAAATATGGATCCTTGATAATCATTCCTATCCTATATCTATTCTTTTTATTAAAAGTTATCTTTTGGTTTGGAATAAATTTTAAATAACAATAGCTAAGATAACTTGGATTAGGATATGATGCTTTATAACTATAAGGATGAGCAATAACTCGATCTTCTGGAATTATAAATTTTTCTTCATAAATCTTAGTAAAGTCATTATTTTGTTCTGACTCCCATACTTGCATTATAATATTTGATTGTTCAGTTAATAAACACAGAGGAATACCTAGTTCAAATGATCTATCTTTAAATAAAGATAACCATGGATCATTATAATAACAATAGGAATTATTTAGCGATGGTAAATAATAATTATCTGTTTTAAAATTTTTTATAATATCCTTCATAAGGTTTGCAATATCTTCATCACCATCATAAATTTCTTTATCAACCCTCGCTCGAAAATTAAAAACTCTGTAAATGCTTTGCTTATCGACTTCACTAAAATTTGAAGCATATTTCTCAATTAAGCTGTTTATATATTCCTTGTCATATTTCCTTCCAGCTACATAATAGCGCTCTTCATAAATAGATAATGCATATAATAGTGCTAGATCTACTTTAAACACTTCATCTTTACTTATCTTTAATAAATCAACTAATTCACGAAATAGGCGATAATTTTGATAAAACCCTTCATGATATGGTATAAAAGCTATACTTTTTAAATATTTTTCCTGCTCTATTTCTTGCTCTCTTCGTTTTTTATCACCGGGGGTTAACTTATCAGAAATCCTTTCATCCACCGGTTTTATATAGTTTTCGACCCATTTTCTTGTTCTGATGCTAATGTAGGTAAATCCAATTTTACGATAGAATATGCTTTATTTAAATATGAATTATCATTAGAATTGCGAGCAAGTAAAATATATGCTTGGGAAATAAAATATCTCATTTGCCATTGATTTGTCGGCGTTTCCTTCTCTAAAAGCTTTAAATATCTTTCAGCTTCGTAAATATATTTTTTATCTTTTGCTCCATAAACTTTCTCGGCTGCCATGACAGCATAAGGGAGGACATTTGCAAATTCCAAATCATATCTAAAAATTGATGTCCTTGTTTCTTCATATTTTTTTATAGCCTTTAAACAGCTTTTAAAATCATCAATTTCAAAATATGTTTTGGCAAGTAAGCCCCAATATTGTCCGTATTTTTCAAATTTATGCTGATTACCTTCAAGCCTCAGTTTTCTTTGATGAGGGTTTTCGGTCATTTGGAAAGAGATAAATTCTTTGACACTGTCTTCATTTAGAGTATATGAATCTTTTATTCCCTTATAAGAATTAACTATCCTTATCATATAGGTAAATGCATTTTTTCTTATACTATGAATTGATTGCATTTCTTGCTTGTCTAATTCCCATTTTGATTTTAAATTAGCAATTATTGAGTCATTTTTTGCATTATTATAGTTTACCCAAGAACTTAAACCTGTCATTGCAATGGAGGCAACCGTTTTTAGGGGATCACCGGAAATTACCGTACTGAGTAAATAAGTCGGGTTAGGCATTGCCTTTGAAAGAGCTTGAGCCTGATCATTTTCAAATAAAATTTGAAGCTGTTCTCTATTTGCTTCCAATAATCTTAATTTGTGAATCTCATCTAAGATATAAGTCAACTGTTCCTTTGTTTTTTTATCCACAGCACTGGGTGCTATATTATTAATAATTTTATTATAAGTTTCCTCAAGGGTGACCTTGTTATTTTTAGAGTCAATGATAAATTGAGTCTGCATGGTTAAATAATTAAGCATTTCAACAGCTCGCTGATTTTGCTCATAATTCTCTGAAAAGCAATAAATAGCAGCAAATATGATTATAAAAAATACACTTATCCTCTTTTTCATATAAATCCTCCAATGACACCAGACTAATAGTATATCTAAAATCTTTATTTATATATAGCTATATAGCATAAAAACCACATTCTATCAAGCGTAATAAAATATCAATTCTCCCCCTCCTCACAAGACACTTGAATAATAAACGAATTTAATATAGAATAAAAAAGCCATCATATTACTTGGCAAATCATTTTAAATTTTATATAAATTTTTTGGAGGCATTATGGCAAAAGTCGCTATAAAAGGAGCAAGCTACATCCTAGTTCATGCTCCCGATCTTCTCTTTCACAACGGTTCAACTCAAACAGGCACAAGGCTTGCAAACCCTGAGGATGAATATTTAAAGGCAATCCCCTCTCACTTACGAAGCTTTGAAGAGGCAGTAAACTATCCGCCTAACCAAGTTTATATCGGAAACATGGCTCCCGAAGATTTGGAAAAAATCCCCGAACCTTGGTACAAGGATGCAAAAAAAGCCGAAAAGAAGGGTAAATTCGGCGAAATTATGACTCAGGCCGAGTTCTACATTTTAATGAAACATGCCGACGTTTTTGAACTCGTTTATTTCTCAAAGGAATTCACAGCCGAAGCTGCAAAACTCATCGAAAATCACCCGATTATGAAAACCCAAGACATTAAGCTCGGAGAAGGCCACGACATTGCAGAAATCCAAAAAATGGTAGACGCTCACACGGCTGAAGGCCTCTACGAACAGGGAAAGCTCATCGGTTGTGTAAAGCAGGCTCACGACACAGACGAAAACTTGAGTGCCCACACCATGCTCGAAAACCTCGCCACAAAGGCTTCCGGTATTCTTTCCGCATGGCACATGGGAAAACTCGAAGGCATCGATATGAAGGATGTCGAATACATCATCGAATGTTCAGAAGAAGCCGCAGGCGATATTAACCAGAGAGGCGGAGGAAACATTGCAAAGGCAGTCGGAGAAAAATCAGGCTGTGTAAACGCAACAGGTTCAGACGTTCGAGGTTTCTGTGCAGCTCCCGTTCACGCAATAATCCACGGAGCCGCTCTTGTAGCAGCAGGTATCTTTAAAAACGTAATGGTCGTTTCGGGAGGTTCAGTACCCAAGCTCGGTATGAATGGAAAGGATCATGTAAAAAAAGACCTTCCCCTCTTTGAAGATATGATCGGAGGCTTTGCCGTTATGCTCAGCGCAGACGACGGAGTAAACCCCGTTATCAACACCGAAGTTGTAGGAAAGCACGTAATTTCTTCCGGTTCCGCCCCTCAGGCCGTTATGAGCGTATTAGTTTACGATCCTCTTAATGCTGCCGGCTTAAAGATGACCGACATCGAAAAATACTCGGCAGAGCTTCAAAACCACGAAATTACCGCTCCCGCAGGTGCAGGTAACGTACCCGAAGCAAACGTAAAGATGATTGCAGCCTTAAGCGTTATGAAAGGCCAGCTTGAAAAAACTCAAATTGCCGAATTCGTAAAAAAACACGGAGTTGTAGGTTTTGCTCCCACTCAGGGACACATCCCCTCAGGCGTTCCCTTCATCGGACATGCTCGCCGCGATATGATGGCAGGAAAACTCAAAAATACAATGATAATCGGAAAGGGAAGTTTGTTCCTCGGCCGTCTTACAAACCTCTTTGACGGCTTGAGCTTCTTGATTGAAGCCAATGACGGAAAAGGCTCCGCTTCTGCAGGTCAGGACACAGCCGGAATAAAGAAGATTGTTGCCGAAGCAATGAGAAACGTAGCCGAAAATATTCTCAAATCCCAAAACTAAGGAGATAAGAATATGGCAGATAAAAAACAAATTGCTGATTTATTTTTAGGACTTGCCGAAGGGCTTGAAGGCGGCTCATTTGCCGGCCGATTCCCCGTCGGTTTAACCATTCCGGGAAGCGAACACGGCGAAGCAGAGCTTGTTTATGCCGCAGAGCTTGCCGCAAAAAGGAACCCCGATTTGGATGTAATCCTTATCGGAGGCCCTGAAGTAAAGGGCTTAAAGCATTTCCCTGCAGCAACTCTCGAAGATGCTCATAAAGAAATGGAACGCCTTTTTAAAGAAGGAACAATTAAGGCCTGTGTTACCATGCACTATAACTTCCCCTTGGGCGTAAGCACAGTAGGAAAGGTCGTAACCCCCGGAAAGGGACGCGAGATGATTCTTGCTACCACTACGGGAACAACCGATGCAAACCGCTACAAGGCCATGCTTTTAAACGCTATCGGCGGTATTGCCGTTGCTAAGGCTTCAGGAATAGCCGAGCCCACTGTAGGTCTTTTGAACATTGACGGCATTGCCGTTATCGAAAAGGCCTTAAACAAGATGAAGGAAAGGGGTTACAAGGTAAGCTACACCGAATCCAACCGTGCAGACGGAGGTGTCCGCATGAGAGGAAACGACCTCTTGCAGGGAACTCCCGATGTAATGGTTTGCGATACCCTTACAGGAAACCTGCTTATTAAGCTCTTTTCTTCCTTTGTAACCGGAGGAAGCTATGAAGGTTCAGGCTTCGGTTACGGACCCTGTATCGGTTCAGGCTATGATGATGTTGTCGGAATTATTTCGAGAGCATCCGGAGCTCCTGCAATCGCAAATGCCTTAAAATTCGTTGCAGACTGCGCAAAGAACAATGTTCACGGCATTTATGCAGAAGAACTCAAGGCCGCTAAAAAAGCAGGCTTGGATGAACTCTTGGAAGACATGCCCGGAGCAAAGCCTGTTGCTGCAGCCGCTGCCGAAGAGGTAAAGGCTCCGCCCAAGAAAACGGTTGATGCCGGTATCCCCGGAATCGATGTTATCGAAATCGAAGACGCATGTAAGGCTCTTTGGAAGGAAGGAATCTATGCCGAAACGGGAATGGGTTGTACCGGCCCCGTAATCATGGTAAGCGAAGAAGACTTACCCAAGGCAAGGGATATACTCCACAAGGCCGATTACATTTAAAAACAAAAAAGGCGGGACGCTTTAAAAGCTCCCGCCTTTTCTTTTAGATATGCTTTGAAACAAAGTTTACAAGGTTCTTTTTATCCATGAAACCTGTGTGCCTGTCTACCTCTTTTCCGTCTTTTAAAACGATGAGGGTAGGAATCGACATAAACTTAAATTTTACTGCTAATTCTCGTGCATTATCCACGTTAGACTGCGCAATCACAGCCTTATCGCCGAGTTCCGCCTCGGCAGCCTGCAGCTCAGGACTGAGCTGTACGCATCCCGGTCACCAAGGAGCCCAAAAATCAACTAAAACGGGCTTGGTAGTCTTTAGGGTCTCATCAAAGTTAGCATTTGTAATATCCAATACTGCCATAATCATCTCCTTATAATTTTAGATTAGAAAAAATCATTTTTCCCGATTGGTTACAATATACAAAATTCTAAAATATAGGGCAAGCCGGTTATTCGATTTATTTTAAGATATAAAATATTTATGTAAATATAAATGTCTCCTGTAAAAACTCCGTTTAATTTATCCTTTCGGTAGTTTCTCCGTCAAAAAAATGCAAAGCATCTAAATCAAATGTAAAGTTATGAATTTCATCCACAGCATATTTAAAATATCCTGGTTCGCTCATAATACAGTCGGTACCGTCGTCCAACTTTGTATATAAAAGCTGTTCTTTTCCGAGTACTTCAATTACATCTATTTTTGCATGGAAGGAATTTTTTTCATTTTCTCCTGCAATAAACCGTTCGGAGCGTATACCAAGGTATAGTTTTTTGCCCTCATAAGCAGCAAGAACTTTTGCGTCAGCTTCTTTCGGGAATACTTCAATGACACCCGAAGCGGTTATAAAACGCCCATGTTCAATTTTGCCTTCAAAAATATTCATTGTGGGAGAGCCGATAAATTCGGCGGTAAAAATATTGGCAGGCTTATTGTAAAATTCTTCGGGTTTGCCCACTTGCTGAATCTTTCCTTTATTTAATAACACTATTTTTGTAGCCATTGTCATTGCTTCTGTTTGGTCATGCGTTACATAAATTGAGGTAGTGCCAAGTTGTTTATGCAGCCGAACCAATTCAACTCGCATGTGTTCGCGCAGCTTTGCGTCAAGATTTGAAAGCGGTTCATCCATTAAAAAAACGCCCGGACGTCTTACCATAGCGCGTCCTAAAGCTACCCGCTGCCTTTGTCCGCCCGAAATATCCGATGGTTTTGCATAAAGATTGTCGCTTATTTGTAAAATCTTTGCTGCCTCTAAAACCCGCTCATGGATAATTTCTTTTCTTTCTTTTTTCATTTTTAATGAAAAAGCCATATTATCATACACCGTCATGTGCGGATACAAGGCATAAGACTGAAAAACCATTGCAATATCCCTATCTTTCGGAGCAACTTTATTTACAATCTTTTCTCCGAAAATAAGTTCACCCTCCGTTATCGAATTCAGCCCCGCTATCATTCTCAATAATGTAGATTTTCCGCAGCCTGAAGGACCTAAAATCACACAGAATTCTTTATCATCAATTTCCAAATTGATATGTCTAATCGTAAAATTTTCTCTTCCTTCATATTTTTTGCCGATATCCTTTAAACTAACTTTCATACTATCTCCCCTTCATGTAATGTATAATTAATTATCATGTTTCTATCCTTTTACCGAACCGGAACTTAGCCCTGAAACCAGTTGATTTTGCAAACTGATAAACAAGATTATGATCGGTATTGCCGTTAATAAGCCGCCCGCCGCAAATGCCGGTGCGTTCATAGTTCTTGCGTCGTTTATAAGTGTAAATAAGCCTACGGTAAGCGTATAATCTTTTGAATTAGTAAGTAAAACTTTCGGTAACATGTAATCCATAAAAGGCCCGATAAACGACCAAAGTGCAATAATGGCAAGCATCGGACGCGCAATCGGCATAATGATCAGCCGATAAACCCCCATATTTGAGCATCCGTCTATTTTTGCAGCGTCGTCAAGCTCCCGCGAAATTGAATCTATATAGCCTTTTAGTATAAATGTGTTTCCTACGATTCCTCCTCCCGAATAAATTAAAACAAGCATTGCCTTTTTTGAAAAAAACGGAATTGCCGTAGAAATAATCGAATGGAGAGTATAAAACGCGGTAAGTCCCGCAAAAACCGGTATAATTTGGATAAGCATAATTCCCATAAGAATAGTTTTTTTGCCCGTAAATTTATACCGTGAATACGCATAACCGGTAAATGACACGATTAAAAGTGTCAGTAAGGCGGTTGCAATAGCTACAATAAGCGTATTTTTTACCCACATAAAAAAATAGGTCTCGGTAAAAAGATATTCAAAGTGCTTAAGCGAAAAACTGAACACCGATTGAAGTGAAATATTTTTCCCTTGATTTCCGTTAAACGCCGATACAACAATAATAGCCAGAGGCAAAATAATAAATAAAGCCCAGACGATCATAATCAGATAGGAAAGGGTAAGAAAAATTCTACCTCCGGTATTGAGAGGCTGCTTATCCGACAAATAAAGTTCATTTTGTTTTTTCATCTTTATTCTCCTTGTCTTAATCTTCTTTAAAAGCTTTTGTTCTTCTAAAATTCAAAAATGCAAATACCATAAGAACCAGCGAAATTCCTATCGTAATTGCAGCCCCTATCGCTTGATATTGATTTTCGATAGTTAATTTATAAATATAAGAAATCAATATATCCGAACTTCCTGCCAAATTTCCATATTTTGTCGGGTTAAAAGGCCCGCCCAAATTAAAAAGATATATAATCGAAAAGTTATTAAAATTAAAGGTATACTGCATTATTAAAAGCGGAGCGGTTTGATAAAGCACTAAAGGCACGGTAATTTTCATAGTACGCTGAAAGCCGGTTGCACCGTCTATTTCGGCAGCTTCATATAAATCTTTTGGAATGCCCTGCAAAACGCCCGTAGAAAGTAAAAAGATATATGCGGAACCGAGCCAGCTCTGTAAAAGAATAAGTGCTGTGCGGGTAAGATGCGGATTATTTTTAATATCAATCGAAAGCCCAAACAGTTTTTCAAGCAATTCTGAAATAGGACCGCCGCGCGAAGCCATTATCGAAAAAAACATAATTGTTATAAACGCAGGCACCGCCCACGGTAAAAGATAAATTGTTCTAAAAACTGATTTTCCTTTTATTCTTTCTTGATTGACAATAAGACTTAAAACAAAGCCTATAACAATCGAAAGCGTGGAGGCTCCTACCGTCCAAATAAGAGTCCATCCCAAAATAAGATAAAATGCTTTACCTGCAACGCCGTGTCCCGTTATCAGCGTTTTATAGTTTTGTAAACCTATCCATGAAAATTTATTTTGATGTACCGGATCCATATTTGTAAACGAAATAAAAACCGTCGTCAAAATCGGAACTATTACGATAAATACAATAACAATTAAAGCCGGAGCTGACACCAAATAAGGAAAGCCCTCCCGTTCAATGCTCCGTTTGCTTTCAAACCAAGTTTTCCGTCTTATGCCTTTTAAGGCATTTACTTCAACCTTCCGAACATCTTTAAAAGAAACAGTATACAGCAAGACCGAAAAAAGAATTAAAATTAGAGCTATAATGCCTTCAATCATAAAAATAATTGATTTATCTATTTTTGTTCCGCCTTCGGCAAGTCCGATAAGCCCTGAAATTCCGGAACCTTGATAATTCGTATAGCCTAAAATATAGGGGAATGCAATGAGATAAATAAAAATTGAAGATAAAAAGAAAATACCGGCTTTTACATATTGTTTATTTAATAACTGTCCGAGACCGGGTAAAAAACAAGTAAAAACGGAAATTAAAGGAAACCGTTCCAATTCGATAGGCGTTTTTCTTCTTACATCGGCAATATCCGATTCTAAAACATTCAGTTTTGTTTTTATATCCATTTTAAGCCGATATGTAATATTTTTAATTTCTTCTTGTAAACTCACTTTGGGGTCGGTAAAAGATGCAGCAAGAACATCTTCCTTATATGCAGCTCTTTTGATTTTACATTCGGTTTTATAGGCTTTTTTTGAAATGGATTTGGATGTATATTTTTCCGATAGCGTTTTCAGTTCAGTTTTTAATTTTTCTTTACGCTCTGCAACGGTCAGCTCAATTGTTTTTTGAATAATTGTTCTTTCATCTTCATCAATATCTGCTAGTTTTTCTTTTACTGTCTGGAGTTTCTTTTGAAGCAATGCTTTATGGGCAAGGATATCCGGTATATATCGTATTTCAAGTTCTGCAATTTTTGCTTCCAAAAAAGCGTCATAAGAAAGTTCAGCAAAATCTTTATAAAATTCTTTTTTTCGCTCCGCTTTAAAAAGCCGTAAATTTAAATAATCGGTTGCAGCATCTTCTCTATGAGAAGCCGAATATTGTTTTGTTTTCCGTTTTAATGTTTTTAAAAACTCTTTCCGTTTTACCTTAAAATCTTCAAGTTTAATATTGTATTCGTGTGAAGACTTTGCAGCTTTAAGTTCTTTGCGTTTTGCAGAATCGGCTTCCGCCAATTCTAACAGATATAGGTTTTTCCTAGGGTGAATATTACCGATACCGTCCGACAAAGTTTTTGAATAAGTCATTTTCACCTCCGGTTTTAAAGCTGCCGGACAATACTATGCCGACAGCTTTTAGGATATTAGGAAACCTCTAAAAATCTGACATAAATTTTAGAGCTGACCATTACATTTTAAAGTTTGCCATCATTGCATCGAAAGAAGCCTTTAATTCTTTATATGCTTCCTCGACATTTTTAGGATTAACACTGTTCCATGAAAGAACGGCATTTCTCCATGTATCCCAAACTTTTCCCCATTCTTTAAATAAAGGACGGGCAGGGGAAATTTTATAAGATTCTATTACTGCCCTAATAACAGCCTTTTCCGTATCTGAAAGATTTGAAGCGGCATATGTTTCGGCAGGAACATTTTCCAAAATCTTACCGGTCGCTTTAAAAAAGTCTACGGCATATTTAGGGTTTACGATTTCTTTTATCATCGCTTCGGCAAGTGCATATTTTTCTGCATCTTTTTCGATACGGGAATTAATAGCAAGTCCCCAGCCGCCTTTCCAATGTAAAATCGGTTTACCGTTTAAGGTAATATGGCTTATAGGATAAATTACAAGATTTCCTTTTGTCTGTTCTAAAATACTTCCCGTATCCCACGGTCCGCCCAAACGGATAACGCCCTTATTTCCATTACTGAATTCTTTATCAATATAACCCCAACCGGCATCTGCATCAAAAAGCGGAGTTTTGTTTTCATAATTGAGCTTCCAATAATTGTATATAGTTTCAATTGCAGCTCTTTTTTCTGCCGGTAAATCTTTAAATTCCATAACCATATCGGAAAAAAGTTCCGTTCCGTTTTTCTTTCCTAAGAATTCGATTGCAGCCGAATTTGCAGGAGCAACTCCGTACCATGCATCAAAAAGAGGCAATAAAACGGTTGCAGGATCTTTTTGATTTGCAAGTTCAAAGGGTTTGGCATAATCGGCACCTTGTGCTCTTGCATTTGCTGTATTTACAAAGGTAATGAGTGTTTCTATATTAAGGGGGAAAGCAAGATATTCGTTACCGATTTTTAAGTTTCCGCCAAGTCCTAAATCAAAATTCGACCAGCCGCCCAATTCGGAAGAAATTTTTTTGGAATCGATGGAAGCTAAAGCTTCATTCTCCGCAAGTCCGTAAAGTCTATCGGCAGGAATTGCAAATAAATCTGCTACATCCTTATTTGAAGCATCTGTGGCATCAAGCCTATCCAAATGATCGAAAGCTCCTACTTCAATAAGTTTAATTTCCGTATTCGGATGAGTTTCTTCAACCCTTTTTACTGCTTCTTTATAATACGGCATCCAGCCTTGTTCTGCTTGTACGGTTAATACTACTTTTTGCTTTTCGGTTTTACCTCCGCAAGAGACGGTGAACGATAAAGCAAAAACCAAACCGATAAAAAATAAACCGGCTGCAAATACATTTTTTTTATGTTTCATAAAACTCTCCTTATTAATAAAAAGTATATCATAAAATTTACGCTTAAACAAGAATAAATTTCCTAATTTTTATTGACTTTTTTTTCGATTGCCTGTATTATGAGACTGGACAGTAGTATACTTTTTAGGAGCATACCGATGAATTGGATTTTGTATGTCATCCTTCCTGCTGTCTGTATAATTCTTGGATGGACGATTCGCTGGCTTTACGCCAGATTTCAACTATCTGCTTCTGAACAACGTGCAGAACGGATTTTACAGGAGGCAATTAAAGATGCTGAAGCTCAGAAGAAGGAATTTCTTCTTGAAGCAAAAGAGCAGCTGATTCGGGAACAAAAACAGCAGGAACGGGAAAATAGGGAACGCAGGAGCGACCTCCAGCGTTTTGAACGCAGATTGACACAAAAAGAGGAACTCCTCGATAAACGTGTCGAAACTGTAGAAAAACAAGAAAAAGAACTTGTCAAGAGGGAAGCCGCACTTGATGAGCGTGCTGAAATTTTAAGCGGCGAAGAAGAAAGATACAGGGAAGAATTGGAAAGAATTTCCGGTTTGACCCAGCAGCAGGCAAAGGATTTGATTATCCGTGACTTAGAAACTGAGGCAAAGCATGATGCAGTTACTATTATAAACAAGATAGAACAAGAAGCTCAGCTTACGGCAGAAAAAAAGGCGCGAGATATTTTAATTACGACGATCCAACGTCTTGCAACGGAAACGGCGAGCGACATCACTGTCTCAACGGTCAGCTTGCCCAGCGATGAGATGAAAGGTAGAATTATCGGCCGCGAAGGCCGCAACATTCGAGCCTTGGAAACGCTGACCGGTGTAGACATAATAATCGACGATACACCTGAGGCTGTTGTAGTATCTTGTTTTGACCCTGTACGCAAGGAAATTGCAAGGGTTGCCTTAGAAAGATTGATTCTTGACGGCCGAATTCACCCGGCCCGCATTGAAGAGATTGTGCAAAAGGTAACCAGAGAAATTTCGCAAAAGGTTTATGAAGAAGGAGAAAGGGTTTTATTCGACCTCGGTATCCATAACATGAACCAAGAAGGCGTAAGGGCCTTGGGAAGGCTCTACTTTAGAACGAGCTACGGACAAAATGTTCTGCAACATTCTAAAGAGGTTGCAGTAATAGCCGGAATGATTGCAAGTGAAATCGGCGCAAATGTCGAAATCGCAAAACGCGGTGCCTTGCTGCATGATGTCGGAAAGGGTGCAGAAACCGACTCCGATAAAAACCATGCAGAGATAGGAATGGAACTTGCAAAGAAGATCAATGAAGATCCGAGGGTTGTCAATGCCGTAGGTGCTCACCACAACGATATAGAGCCCACCTGCATTGAATCGGTAATAGTGCAGATTGCGGATACAATTTCAGCTGCCCGTCCCGGTGCAAGACGCGAAACTATGGATAACTATGTTAAGCGGCTTGAAAACCTTGAACAGCTGGCTGAAGGCTTTAGCGGAGTCGAAAAGGCCTATGCAATCCAAGCCGGAAGGGAATTGCGGGTTGTTATCAACAACGAAAAGATTTCCGATGCAGATACCAAGATTTTGGCCCGGGACATTGCAAAAAAAATCGAAAACGATTTACAGTACCCCGGAAGAATCCGCGTAACCCTAATACGCGAAACACGTATCGTCGAATACGCCCGCTAACACTTAAACAAAAAAGCCCTCGATTCCGAGGGCTTTTTTCATTTATACCGAGCACTTTGCTTTTTGAACATTTTGGCGTAGCGGCCGTTTTTGTTTATAAGTTCGGTATGGGTGCCGGTTTCGATGATGGAGCCGTCTTCAATTACAATTATTCTGTCGACGCTGCGGCAAAGGGCCAACCTATGCGTAACAACTATTGCCGTTTTTTTTCTCATAAGCTCAATCATAGCTTCAAGAACCTCGTGCTCGGAGTCGGGATCAAGGGCTGAAGTAGGTTCATCCAAAAGAATTATTTCCCTATCAGCCCAAGCACAGCGCATTAGGGCAAGCCTCTGCCATTGTCCGCCCGACAAATCAAGCCCGCCTTCAAACTGTCTTGTAAGCAGGGTCTTAGGTTCTAACATGGAATTTGCTATCGGAAAGCACTTACAAAGCTCTTCAAATTTAAAGGCATCTATCTTAAATTCTTCGATTTCTCTCTTAAAAGAATCCGCTTCAGCGTTAAATTGCTCGGCAATTTCGGAAATTGCTGCATTTTCTTCAAAAGTCATAGGAAAACGGGCAAAGTCTTGATAGACGGCTGCAAAAGACCTTCTTAATTCATTAACCGCAATATCTTTTGAATTTTTCCCATTAAAAAAATAAGCTCCTTCAAAATCGGGATACATTCCGCTTATGATTTTAATCAGGGTAGATTTACCGGAACCGTTTGCCCCGACGACGGCTATCTTTTCTCCTTTTCTAATTTCAAGGTTTATATTTTTTAAGGCCTTTTCTTCGCATTTAGGATAAGAAAATGAAAGCGATTTTAGGACTATGGTATTTTGTTCTGCTTGAGAAGCCTTCATTTCCTCATCGCAAGGACGGTTTTTGTCTATTATAGTTTCATCGTAATTTATAACATCGAAATAAGGCTTTAGCCTGTTAAAATCGCTTTTAAGATCGACACCGAATAAAAGCACAGTAAAAGCATTTTGTCTTAGCTGAATAACCGCCGTAACCGCAAAAACAAAGGCTCCCGTTGTTAAGGCATTTCGGCTTACAAGTATGTATAAGTATGCAATCACTCCGCAATCCACAAGACCCTCAAAAATATGCGCCAAAAGTGTCATCCCCATACTCTTATTTCTAAGATGAGAAGTTTCCTTTAAAAGATTATATCTATTCTTTTTCCATCTTTTTAGAATAAAGGAAGCGGCATTCCAAAGGCGTATTTCTTTTGCAAAGGCAGAATCCAAAAGAATGTGCTCATGAACGGCCGCCTCCTTGTAGGACTCTCCGTTTTGAATTTCCAAGGCCCATAGCCTTTCTTCAAGGTTCCATTTTATAATTAAGCTCGGTAAAAAACCCGCAATCAGAACAAGGGGCACCCACCAAGCTGTCGTAATTCCAATCCATAAAAAGGGGAGAGAGCCAAGCACTCCCGAAAAAAGCATGGCAAGCGAATTAAAAAAGCTGTTAAATTTTGGGATGAGCTGATCGGCCAGTCTTAACTTATTTAAAAAGTCGGGATTTTCAAAGATGTCGATGTACGCATATTTTGAAACCTTTTCCAAAAGCCTTTCTTTCATCTCCAAAAAGATTTTTCCCTCCATATAGGTAGAATAGGTCCAGCGGACAGCTTCGAAACTATCGTTTGTAACTAAAAAAGCTCCTATAAAGATTATGTATAGGATGACATTTTGAGCTTGAGAAAGGCTTGAAAGAGCGTCGATTGTCTTTGAAAGAGCCCAAAAACTCACAAAGGGAGCCAAGGCCGACACAAGAGCCAAAAAGAACAAGACCGCGAGCTGCCTAAAAGGCAGTATCGAAAAAAAATTGTTTTTAAAATTTAAAGGCTTTGAAGTCATTTGATTTTACCTAAGTCGAGTACATTATAAATAAAGAAATGTTATTGTCAATGCTTGGAAATCTCTTAAATTTATTGTAAGATTAACGAAGATCTGCCATAAACAAAATCGTAAAGGAGCTCGAAGATGAATAAAGAAATAATCATTTACACTACCGAAGACGGAAAGGCAAAGATAAATCTGCAAAAAGAGCATGGTACTGTATGGCTGAGTCAAGCGGAGATTGCGGAGCTTTTTCAAACTACAAAGCAGAATATAAGCAAACATATCAAAGCAATTTTTGACGATGGCGAACTGTACGAAGCTTCAACTGTCAACTATAAGTTGACAGTTCAAAACGAAGGACAGAGAACTATTCAAAGAAAAATTGCCTATTACTCCCTCGATATGATTTTAGCGATAGGCTATCGGGTGCGGTCGGTTCGGGGTGTACAATTCAGAAACTACGCAACAACGATTTTAAAAGAATACATCATTAAAGGCTTTGCCATGGACGATGACAGGCTCAAAGACCTCGGAGGCGGCAATTATTTCAAAGAGCTTTTAGACAGAATCAGGGATATCCGTTCAAGCGAAAAGGTTTTTTACCGACAGGTCTTGGATTTATTTGCAACGAGTGTCGACTATAATGCTAATACCGAAGAGGCCAAATTATTCTTTGCAACTGTACAAAACAAGATGCATTATGCAATACACAATCACACGGCAGCCGAATTAATTTACGGCCGCGTAGATAGCGAAAAAGAATTTATGGGGCTTACGGTTTTTAAAGGAGAACTTCCCACTTTAAAGGAAGCAAAAACGGCAAAAAACTACTTGACAGAAAAAGAGCTTAAAGGCTTAAATAATTTGGTATCGGGATATCTGGATTTTGCCGAAAGGCAAGCAGAAAAAGAAATTCCTATGACAATGAAAGATTGGATAGAGCATGTAGATAAAATACTTGAAGCTGCAGGGGAGAATCTTTTAACCGGCAGTGGAACAGTCTCTAGACCACAGATGGAAAATAAAGTAGAAACAGAGTATAAAAAATATTCGATGAAAACCTTGAGCCGGGCGGAAAAAGATTATCTAAATGAATTGAAACGGCTTGAAAACCTTGCTAAAAAAGGCGAAACGGAAAAACATTAAAAAAATTTCTTAAAAACACAATAAAAAATAGTAAACATACTTGATAGTTTTACAACTTACATACAAAAATCATCATTAAAGTAAATTATGAAGATTTATAATTTACTTTAATGGCTTAAAGTAAATTATAACTTGTTATTTTGGTAAATTTATGTTAAAATGAGCCTATTAGGAGAAAAAATGGATATAAAAGACTTTAAATCTGGCTGCTTAAAACAAGGATATAAATATCAATATTTTATGCCTGAAAAAATAAATCATGATTTTTCATGGGAAGATCCCTCTATCAACACTCTTTTAGAAAAAGCTTCTTTTCATTTAGGTGCATTAAATTCTTTTTCATCTTTGGTTCCGGATGCAGATATGTTTATCATAATGCATATTTTTAAAGAATCTGTTATATCGAACCGTATTGAAGGAACTCGTACAAATATTGAAGAAGCTTTAAATGAACAGAATAATTTGGACCCTGAAAAAAGAGATGATTGGCAGGAAGTTCATAATTATGTAAAAGCCATGAATAATGCAATACAGGAGCTTGAAAAATTACCGCTTTCAAATCGATTGATTAAAAATACACATAAAATATTACTTTCAACAGGAAGAGGAGAACATAAAAGTCCGGGAGAATTCCGAATTTCTCAAAATTGGATAGGCGGAACAACTCTTTCAGATGCAGTTTTTATTCCTCCTTCACATGAAGAACTTCCGGATCTTTTGTCGGATTTTGAGCTTTTTTTAAACAACAACAATATCAACATTCCTCACTTAATACGCATTGCAATAGCTCATTACCAGTTTGAAACTATACATCCTTTTTTAGGCGGAAACGGCAGAATCGGAAGACTTTTAATAAGTCTTTATTTGGTACACAGCAAGGTTCTACAAAAACCTCTTTTGTATATTTCCGATTTTTTTGAAAAAAATAAAACCCTTTATTATGATAACCTCACTTTTGTCCGTACAAAAAATAATCTCCCTCAATGGATAAAGTATTTTTTAGAAGGAGTAAGTCAAACTGCCGAAAATTCGGCCCAAGCATTAAAGAAAATAATTGACTTAAAAACCGATTTGGAAAAAAACAAATTAGTTTCTCTTGGAAAACGCACTAAAACCGCAAACGAATTTTTATATCTCCTTTTTCATAGTCCCGTCATAACAAGTGCTTCTCTACAAAAAGAAATGAAAATTACCGCCAAGACAGCCAATAGCTTGATAAATGCTTTTATTGAACTAAATATACTAAAAGAGCGGACCGGTTATTCACGAAATAGAATATTTGTTTTTGATAAATATGTTAAACTTTTTATGTAGAATAGCTTTTTTCCATCACTCTTCTATAAATCTCCTCGTTTTCCTTTCCAAAGCAAACGATAAAAACCTTCATATTCTTATGCTCTTTTAAAAAGACGGAAATTTCTTTTAAGGCAATTTTTGCAGCTTCTTTCTTAGGATAACCGTAAACTCCTGTACTTATACAGGGAAAGGCTATGGACTTACAGCCGTATTCAAGAGCCAAATTTAAGCATGATCTATAAGAACTAGCTAAAAGTTCAGCCTCTCCGTTTTTTCCGCCTTCATAGACTGGTCCCGGGGTATGGATAACATATTTTGAAGGAAGTTTATAAGCCTTTGTTATCTTAGCTTCCCCTGTCTTACAGCCCTTTAATTTTCTACATTCTTCCAATAATTCAGGACCAGCAGCGGCATGAATAGCCCCGTCAACCCCACTTCCGCCTAAAAGAGTAGTATTTGCAGCGTTTACAATAGCATCAACCCTTAATTTTGTAATGTCGGCATTAATTATTTCTATAGATAAAATACTTGTATTTTCCATAAATTAGATTATAACACAAAAAATCAAAATAAAACACTCCATTTTGAGTGTATAACCTCTGTATTTTTTTTAGAATATATGTTAATATATAGTTCGGTTTTGTGGATAATTCTTTTACCGCTGTATAACCAGTAATAAAATGTTTATAATTTTACGGACTTATAAATATTATAACTCTATATTCAATATAGAATTAAGCAGCTTATCAACAAATTCACAAGGCTTACTACTATAACTACTAATATTATAATATAGATATTATAAAACAAGGAGAAAAAATATGAAAATAAGTTTTGACAGAGACGCTCTTTTAAAAGAAATCTCTATCGCTCAGGAAATTATCGCTACAAAAACAGCCCTTACGATCCTTTCAAACGTATTGTTATCCGTTAAAGATGGAAGCCTTACAATAAAAGCAACCGATATAAAGGTAAGCTTTGAAACAAAGATACCCGTAAATATCATTGAAGAAGGCTCAACAACAGTTTTTTGCGATAAATTCGCCGGTATTCTTTCATCCTTGCCCTCAGGTGAAGTAGAAATAGAACAAAAAGATCAAAAGCTCACAATAAAATCGGTAGTAAAAAAGGCTAAATTCCAGCTTAAAACAATACCGGAAAACGACTTCCCTGCATTTACAGAACCTACAAATGTAAACTTCTTTAATATTCCTACAAAAGAATTTAAAGAAATGATTCATCAAACTATTTTTTCGGTTTCAGATGATGAAACTCGTTATTTTATGAACGGTGTTTATATTGAAAACAAAGAAGATTCTTTATTCTTTGTTGCAACTGATGGAAGACGCCTTGCTCATATTAAGAAAAATTTCGGAATCCCTATCCCCGAATTTAAAGGAGTAATTGTTCCTCCTAAAATTTTAAACATCATCAATAAAAGAGCATCCGATGAAGGAAATATAGAAGTAGGAATAGGCGAAAAAAACATATTCTTTAACTTTAATTCTTATAAATTCTCCTCCGTTTTGATTGACGGCCAATTCCCGAACTACGAAAGGGTAATCCCTGAAAATCAAAACCTTTCTTTTGAAGTTTCAAGAACCGAATTTATCGAAGCCTTAAAGCGTGTTTCTCTTTTGGTAGAATTAAAAACAAGAAGAATCTTTTTAAACATTCTTCCCGGTTCTCTTATAATTTCTTCTCAAGAAAACGAAATAGGAAGCGCACGTGAAGAAATTCCTTGTAAATATGACGGCCAAGAGGTTATGCTTGCCTTAAACTATGTTTATATCGAAGACCCATTGAAAACCATAAGTTCGGACAGAATAAAGGTAGAATTTACCGAAGCTATGAAGGCTATTACCTTGAAGCCTGAACCGGAAGAAGACTTTTTCCATATAATAATGCCGATGCAGACGGAGTAAGGTTCTAAGTGCCCTTTCTTTCCGCCTCTTTCTATAATTTTAGAAATCTGGAAAATGCCACAGTAGATATTTCTTCCCCCGAAGTTTTTTTGGTAGGAAAAAACGGACAGGGGAAGACTAATTTTTTGGAAGCTCTCTATGTTTCTTCCTATGGAACTTCTTTTAGAACCCGCTCTTTAGCTCAAATATGTACAAGGGACGAAAAGGAGTTCAGCGTAAGGGCTCTTTATAAAGAAACCGATCAAATAAGCCATACAATTTCGATAATAATTCAAGATAAAAAAAAAGACATTCAAAAGAATTTTAAAAAGATTAAAAATTCCAAGGAATTGATAAGTACGATTCCCTGTATCCTTTTTCATGGAGACGATATAGAATTTGCTGTCGGAACCCCTTCCCGAAAGAGGTTTTTTATAGATCAATCGGTTTCGCTTTGTAATTCCGACTTTATAGAAACCTTAGTAAGATATTCAAAGGCCTTAAAATCACGAAATGTAATATTGGAGCAAAAAAAGGCTTCTCTTTTAGATTCTATAGACGAAATTTTTGCTTCCCTTGCTCTTTTAATCACAAATGAAAGAAAGAATATCGTAGATGAGTATTCAAAGCATTTTTCTTCAATTTACGAGGATATAAGCGGCGTTTCCGGTGTAGAAATGGTTTATCGTCCCTCCGTTAAGGTAGAGACTGAAGAAGATTTGCTCATTTTGCTTGCCGAAAAACGCCAGAACGATTTAATCGATAGAACAAGCTCTGCAGGGCCTCACCGCGACCGCATTCATTTTATAAAGGATAAAAAGCCCTTTACCGAAAGAGCCTCAAACGGCCAAAGGAGGCTTATCTCCCTTGTTTTAAGAATGATTCAAGCCAAAATCTATTCCGAAAAAACCGGCCGAAAGCCTATTTTTTTAATGGACGATATTCTTTTAGAACTCGACCCCGAAAAACGCCAAAAATTCATGGAACTCCTCCCCCCTTACGAACAACTCTTTTGCACCTTCCTCCCCGGCGAACCCTACAAAAACTACCAAAAAGAAAAAACTAAAATATTTTTTGTTGAAGATGGAAAGTTTAGTGTGGAGAGGGAGTAGAAATCTCTAAAATATGGATTGTAAAAAATTTAGTTTTGGGATATGATATATAAATAATGTTATAAGAATAATTAATCATTTACCAATAAATTTGTGTTAAATGAATCTGTAACATTTATTTAAACTAAAAAATAAAATCGTAGGAGGATTTTATGAAAAAAATGTTAATAGTTTTTGTAAATCTATTATTTTTAGGAATAATGGTATTTGGTCAAGTTGGTCCTAAAGGAGTAAAGGATGTTGTTATTGAGAATAGTGACATAAAGACATTACAATTAGCTTATGAGCTGGCAGATTATGGATATTCGAATGAATCAGCTTCAGCATTATTACAAGCAGCTGAAATTTTAGCACAAATTCCTAAGCAACCTGCAAAAGTAACAGCTAAACAAGAAGGGAAAAAAGGAAAAGATGCTAATGTAGCAAAAAAGAATTTTATTCCCAATGAACTAGTAAAAGATGCTAGAAAATTTGCTGGTAAAGATAAAACTATGTTAGCATGGGCTGATGATATAGAAAAATCTTTAAAAACTGTTACTAGAGGAGCAAGTGGTGGTGCTTTATATTCAGCTAGTTTTGCTTATGCTAATGGAGGAACTACATATTATGATTGGTATTTTGATGGAGGAAGACCTGCAGAAGTTGCTGTTCACTCAATGGATGGTGCTGATTTAGACTTATATGTTTATGATGAAAATGGAAATTTGATTGTGTACGATGAGAGAGCTATAGAAGGTGCTTATTGTTCATTTTTTCCTAAATGGACAGGCACTTTTAGAGTTATCATAAAAAACAATGCAAAATATAATGCCACTTTTGAGGTTTATACAAACTAGAAATATACTTTTTAAGGAGTGTCTCTACACAAATTGGGTTTTAGAGCCTCCTTAAAAAATCATCTAAATTCTGTGAGGGGGTGTTTTTATGACTAGCAGAAAATTAAAGGCTTTGTGTGTTATTTTTTTATTGTTTTTGAATATGTTACTACTTTGCGCTGAAGAAATTAAGATTTATTCAGATTCTAATATAAAAGTAAAAAAAAATCCTGTAACTTTTACTCCTGATAATAAATATATTTTGACATCTTTTGGTACGAATGGGCTTCATAAGATTGAATTAGTTACAGGAAGTGTTCATACATTATTTGACAGTATAGAGTCTTTTTTTGAAGAAGCAAATATGACTAATCATATTGTAATGCATATTGAGATTTCATTTGACAAAAAATACTTAGGCATAATTTCGGGAAATCCCTCTGGCGATGTTTCTATTGATCTAAAAAATGCTTATTTAGTTATTTTTGAATTAGATAATATGAAAGTTGTATTTAAGCAAAAAGTTTTTAATAATTACCTAAAACCTCAACCCGAGTTATTTGTAAGTAATTCGAATATTTGTGTGTTTCTTATGCCTACAAAAATTTCAGAGTGGGTTTTTGGAAAATATTATTCCGAAGTTGAAATATGCACCTATGATATTGATAAACGAGCTTATTTGTCAAGATTTAAATATAATATAAATGGAACAGAAATTTATGATATTGCAGTGAATAGATCATTACAAAATATAGTGATTTCATTTTTACCAGATACGGTGGAAGTTTTTGATTTTAATGGAAATAAAATAAAAGCTATACCAAGAAAAAATTTTGGTATGTTATTTATATTTACACCAGATGGTAAATTTCTTATTAATGAAAAAGGTGATATATGGGATGCACATACTTATCGAGAAATTACATCTAAAAATCAAGGCTGGTATCCATTTACTGATGGGTGGTATACATTGACTGATGACGAAAAATATTTATCATCAGGAGCAGTAATTTATAGCTTAGATGTAGATAATTTTGGCGAAGAAGTTTTTCAAGTCAATGGTAAACAAGTTCCTTCTGATCTTTTAAAGATTTATTCGTTTTCTTCAGATATGAAGTATATTGTATTTGGGTGTAGCGATAGGACTGTTAGAATATATAACACTAATCTTTCAAAAAAAGATGAAAAAAAAGATGTTTTAGATTATATTTATAAAACTTCTTATTTTGATGACGGTGAATGGATTAGTCTGACTCCTGATGGCTATTACAATGCTTCTATACATGGAGATGAACACTTAAATGTTAGATACGGATTAAATACGTTCGGATTGAATCAGTTTAGCAAAGCTTATTATCATCCAGAAGTGTTGGAAGCTAGAAGTAGAGGAGAGAAAGACCCTAACATAGTAAGGTACTTTGGGGACTTAAAATTGAGTGTAGCTCCTCCAATTGTAAAAGTAGAAGAGAAATTAACAGGCACAGTTGCAAAATTATCAGTTACTGTCTTAGATCCTGCTTTGAAGTATCCATTAGATTCTGTTCAAATCTTTATCAATGGCAGAATGCTTAGTTTTTCTGAATTGTCAAAAGCAAAAGGTAAAAAAATAGCAGTATCAGATACATCAATTGTACCCAAAGACAAAGCTTCAAATTTCTTGAATTTTGAAATAGAGGTTGACTTAGAACATGGTGAAAATCTTATTGAAGTGCTTGCAGATAATGAAGCATGTTATGGAATGCAGACAATAAATTTGACATCTAATGAAATGACACATAAAACAAAGCCCGATTTGTGGATATATGCAATTGGAATCAATGACTATGATAGTTTACCCAAGAATAGACCAAATAATGGCAGCGGATTGATAGACTTAAAAAATGCTGTTTCTGATTCAAATAAAATTATAGAAATATTTAAGTCTCAAAAAGGAAAAACATATAATAAAATACATGTATTACAACTTTCGGATGATTCTGCTCTAAAACCTACCAAACAGACCATAAAAGAAAATATGGCTTTTTTTGAAAAAATGGCCCCTAATGATATTGCTGTATTTTTCGTTGCAGCCCATGGCATTTCAGTCAATGGAAGTTTTTACATTTTGCCAAAAGATGTGTTTGTGGATTTGGATGGTTTGCATCCAAATTTGAATGGTTGCTTGAATGTTAATGATATCTTGCAAGTAACAAATATTCATGGAAGAAAACTTATACTTATTGATACCTGCCAGTCTGGTGGCATTGACAATAATATTGTAGTGAGAACATTAAAGAATAGAAGTACTGCAATATTTACAGCTGCAAGAGAATATGAGTATGCACAAGAATCTGAAGATGTAGGTGGACATTTTACACATTCAATCGTTTCTTGTGTTAAAGAAAATAAAAATAATGATATTTGTTTGCTCGATTTATCAAATTATGTATACGATGAAGTTAAACAGCTAAGTAAATTTGGTGGAAGAGGGCGTATTAGACAACATCCTGAGATATTAATACCGGATGGGATGAAAAATTATATAATTGCAAAGTAGAGATGAAAAAATGAATGTTTTATTTATTGGTGGTCATAGCAATGCGGGAAAAACAAGTTTGTTTTGTTCAATTAAACCTATGCTTAATATAATAAAAGAATAGCCTAATGGAGAAGACGGAAAAGATTATTTAGCTTTAGCTCAAGACAAGAATGGAAACTATTTTATACGCAATTCGTCTTCTGACCAGAAACAACAAATAGATAATTTAATAAATTTTATTGATGAGTGTAAAAAAGAAGTGAGTTTAATTAATAATCTAGTCTTAGCTATAAGAAGTGATAAAGATCCGATGCGTAATTATTTGTTAAAAGAATTGAAAAATAATCAACTTTTAGCTAATAAAAAAGACATAATAGAATTTCCAATAGCAAGAATACATTCTAATATTAGCAATAGTACATATGATTGGTATAAAAAAACAGCAAAAAATTTGATTTTTCGGATACTAAATAAAAGTCCATTTTTATTAAATATATGATAGGGAAACTGTTAGGTAGATTATGCTATCTGGTACTATCATACAAAATCTAATGAATTTAAAATTGGATTGGAGAAAGAATATGAAACATAACTTATTTATTCAACTATGTAAGTATAAAATGACAGAGTTTGTTACACCATTGGAAAATTTTTGTACAGAAGCTTTAGTTTGGTTAATTGAGCATCTTCTTGAGTGCGACAAAAGGATAGGTGACAAAATATTACAGCTTTTTGGCATTAATGAAAGTAAAGAAATTAATATTGAAACACAAGTTGCATATTACGTTAAAAATAATAACCAAAATTGTAAGTTAATACCAGATATACATATTACAGTAGATAATGACAAACATGTTTTTATTGAAGTTAAAGTAGATTCTGGTCTACATGAATCAAACATAGGTTGCAAAGATCAGTTAGATGATTATAACCTCTTAAAAAATGAAAGACCAAATTGTGAAGTCTATAGTTTGACTAAATTTAACTTATTAACGGAAAGTATAAACTCAGATCATCAAAAGAAATGGTCAGATATTTATAAAATTCTAACTCAATCGCGAGATGAGTTGGCTGTGCAATTTAGAGAATTTATAGAGGATAATGATATGGAAGGATTTCAAGCATTAAAATTTGATATTTCAAGGATAAAAAGTGAGCAAAACAATTTTAACGATATTTTGAGGCAGGCTTTTGAAGAATCTGAGCTTAATGGTACTTATATTTTGGATGAAAAAGGATATATTTATGCAGATGGAAATGGCTGGTATGTAAATAAAAAGAACAATGAAGATAATAAAGCACACTTTTGGTTTGGTGTAATTCCAAATGAAAAATCTTTTATGTCTAAAATTCTTTTTGAAGTTTTACAACATTCAGTAAAAGATTACGAAAAAATTTGTTTTAAGAAAGAAAAAGACTATTATAATAACATAATCATAGGTAACTTAAATTTAGACGAAGAAATTCTTGCACACGATTATTCTCGTGAAAAACAAATTCAAAATGTTAAAAATTGGTTAAATGATATTAATAAACAAATGAACGCCTAACATAGTTTTTAAATCCATTTACAGATTAAAGACCTGTCATACCGATTCCTATGGTATGGATAACGAATCAAATTTTACGATTAATTCTGTGGTAACAAGTTAATAAAATTCTTTTGATAATATTAAATAAATTAACACCTGACTTAATCTTTAAAAAAATGAATTTGTTGACAAAATCAAGATAAATATTGTATAATTATAATATGAAATTTAAGGTAGAGAAAATTCCTGAAGCAGAAAAAGAATATTTGGAATTAACAGACACTCAAAGAAAAATATTGGATAGAGATTTTGAAATTATTGAAACTATCGGTATAGAATTCGTAAAACGTAGATTTTTACAAAAAGGTATTTTTGAAATTAAAAGTAATGATATTAGAGCTTTGTTTAAATATAAGGAAAATGCTATTATTCTTATAGGATTAATATATGTAAAAAAAAGCCGTAAAGCACCTGATGATTTAATAAAGCTTGCTAAAACTAGATTGAAAGGAGAATAGATATGGATTATGTTTTTGTAAAAGATATGGAAGGATTTGTCGCTAAAAAGTTAAAATCACAGGTAGAATTTGATGAAAAAATCATATCTGAGGCGGAATATAAAGAATTGTCAGGTGATAATTATTATGAAGTTCATTTTGGGCATGGAGGTAAAAGACCCGGAGCCGGTAGAAAACAAAAGCTAGGCTCTCCCTTAAAATTTCAAATTAGAGTAACGGAAGAAGAAAAAGAATTTATCAGCTATGCACGTGAACATAACTTTGACTATAAAAAGGTTATGAAACAAAATCGGATTACAGAATAGTGAAACAAATCTTTATAAAAGTGTATAAAATAGTTTTTTAGTTACAATTGATTTTCAGATCAAAAATGGAACAATAATTCCAAGTTTCATCTTTTTATTTCTTGTTGGTGGATTTATAATCTTGAAAAATTGCTTATTTAAATATATAATATTAATACAAATGTATGAATACCGAATACTTAAAAGGAGTCAATAATGGCAAATACAACGCTTGTTCAATTCAGAGTTGATGAAGCTCTAAAAGATGAAGTTACTAATATCTATAAGCATTACGGACTCGATTTACCGACAGCCATCAGAATTTTTATGAAAAAAACGGTTGCAGTTAATGGACTTCCTTTCGATCTTAGAGATGATACAAATAAAAAAAATATCTGGCAATATTTTGGAAGCGGTAAAGATATCGAAATGAATATACCCAATGAACCAGATTTCTCTGCTGATACAAAATTGGAGGCAATGTGAAGTATTTTTTAGATTCAAATATTGTAATCTATTTTATAAAGGGAAAATTTCGTAAGATTGGAGAAAAACTGGAAGAACATGAAAAATATATAGTCATTCCGTCTGTTGTGCTTGCCGAGCTTGAGTATGGAGCAAGAAATTCCAATGATTATGAAAAAACAATTTCAGTTTATAAACCGTTTTTGGATTTATATCCGACAGCAGTTTTTGATAAAAAAGCATCGGTAGAATACGGAAAATTAAGAAAAATTTTATCTTCAAATGGTGTGATAATCGGTCCCAATGATATGATGATTGCAGCAACAGTTTTAGCAAACAACGGAACACTGATAACACACAATGTCGGGGAGTTTTCAAGAGTCGAAGGTTTATTAATTGAGGATTGGGCTATAGAAGATTTGGTATAACTATCAAAATTTAATCAATTTGTATCTTAAAGACTGCACAAAAAAGAAAAAAAAGTTGGATATACAATTTTAGTAAAGACCGAAAATATTAACTTCATAAATCAGTGCAACCGCACCGGAATGTTTCTGAAGCGGTTGCCTTCCTTACTGTGCGAAATTTTGAACAAAATTTCGCATATTTTTCAAAAAAGGGCAACCGCATCATGAGGGTAAATAAAATAGCAAAAAAATGGGCTGTGAATACCTCTCTTGCAGCCGCACAGCGGCGAAAGGCGGGTTGAACAGCCTATGTTTTTTGCGAAGATAAAACTATTATGCGTTTGCCCTGATTTTATATCATATTGTGTGTACAAATTACAGGTATTATGATATATTTAATATGGAGGTAACGAAAATGGCAATTACATTAAAAAATGTTAGAATTGATTTGAGAGCCAGCAGCCACCAAAAATCTATACTTGAGAGAGCTTCTGAGCTTAAGCATATTTCTCTATCTTCATATATTCTTTCGACTGCATTAAAACAAGCACAGAGAGATTTAACAGAAAATGAAACTCTTATACTTTCTAATCGGGATCGAGATTTAATGATTGCTGCTTTAGATAATCCGCCGGAACCTAATGAGGCTTTGAAAAGATTATTTCAATGATTAGTGATTATAGATTAGTTTCAATAAAAGAAATACAGCAAAAATCTCTACTTAAAAAATTTGATTGCGGTATTGAGCAATTAAATGAGTTTTTATCGCGATATGCAATAAAAAATGAGGAGTTGGGTATAGGTAGAACTTTTGTTGCTCTGAATGCCAATAACCGGATTTTAGGCTATTTTACTTTAGCTACAGCTCAAGTCGCTTATCAAGAGATTCCGGATGAATATAGAGATAAATTACCAAAATATCCAATTCCTGCACTAAGAATTGCGAGGCTAGCTGTTGATAAAGAGTTACAGGGGAAAGGAATAGGAGGATGGCTTCTTTCACAAGTTTTTATAAAGGTTATTCAAGTAGCAGATATAACCGGCCTTTATTTGATAATAGTAGATGCAAAAGAAACTTCAAAAAACTTTTATGAACATTACGGTTTTCAAAAATTCATGGATGAGGATTTATCTTATTTCATGGTGATTGATACAATCAGAAAAGCAATCCTCCCCGTCTTTTCTTAAATAATTTTTTAGGTTATAATAGGCTATGGACTTAAAATCGGAACTGCTTGAGATCGACAAACTCAAGGCAGAATTGGATTTGTTACGGCCTCTTTCGCTTAAACAGCTTCAAAACCTCAAAAGATTGTTTGATGTTGATTTTACCTATAACTCTACAGCGATAGAAGGAAATACATACAATCTTCAAGAAACGCGTATTGTGCTTTTGGAAGGTATAACCATCGGAGGCAAATCCGCTCGGGAACACTTAGAAATCGTTAATCATAAAGAAGCCATAGATTATATAGAAAAACTTTCAAAGAAGAATTTAAGCGGTTTTACCCGTAATGATATTTTAAATATTCATCATCTCATACTAAAAGGCATCGATACCGAAAATGCCGGCATTTTTAGAAAAGTTCCCGTTTATATTAGATTAAAAAACGGCACAATTCATAAATTCTGTGATCCGCTTAAAATTCTTGATGAAATGGATAACTATTTTAATTGGCTTTTTTCCAAAAAAGAAGAACATCCTGTACTTATCGCTGCCGAAGCACATACAAAGTTGGTTAGCATTCATCCTTTTATCGACGGAAACGGCAGAACAGCCCGCTTAATTATGAACCTCATCCTCATCCGATACGGTTTTCCGCCTGCAGTCATAAAGGTAAGCCTGCGAAATGAATATTTAGATGCAATCGAAAATTGGCAGCAAAACAATGATGAGATTCCTTTTAAAAAACTCCTCATTGCTTCTTTAAAAGAAAGTCTTGAAATATATTTAGACACATTAAAAAATAATATAATATGGAAATAACCTTTTCAGACCTAAAAACAAAAATCGATGTTCTCTTAAAACAAACATCCGAGGAAAAAATAATACCTATATTGCAAGATATAATGCATACTCTTTTATCCGGTTATGTATTTAAAAGAATATGATAAATAAGAATGGTGCGTATCGAAGATAATTATTTTACAGGCTTAAAAGAAATTAATAAACTTAAAAACGGCCTTTTTCCATTGATAAATCATACAAAATGATGTATATTGTATGCAGGAGGTACGATATGCCGCTTTTGTAAGTGCGGGAATGTCCTGAAGATATTTATAAAAAAATTACTTATGCCGCAAAAAATGAAAATAGAACTATTGCACAGCAAATCATTGTTTTACTTGAAAAAGCCTTGGGGCAAGAAGAATCAAACATTTCACGCCGAAAAAATATTCTAAAAAAGATTCAAAGCCGGGATGTTTCTTATGAAATAAAAATCGTAAATCCTGTAGAACTTATCAGAGAGGACAGAGACAGGTGATTATAATTCTTGATGTAAGTGCTGCAATAGAAATACTTTTTCAACGGGAAAAGAGCAGCTTATTCTCCGAGCTTTATTCTAAAGCCGGTTGGATTATAGCTCCTGATTTATTTGTTGCCGAGATCACAAATGTTTTATGGAAGTATTATAAAGCCGGACTTATAACATATGAAGATTGTATTCAATATGTACAAGACGGGCTTGATATGGTGGATGATTTCATTGATGCAAATACATTGTGGAAAGAATCTTTATCTGAAGGAATCAAAAATAATCATTCAATTTATGATATGTACTATTTGGTTTTAACTCGAAGGAATGACGGTACATTAATCACTAATAATACGGCCCTAGCTGAGATTTGTAAAAAAATGAAGATAAAAGTTTGTAATTAAAATTAGAGTGTATTATATGCAGGAGGAAAACACATGAACTTAATAGAATTTTTCGGAACTACGGTAAAGCCTAAAATTACTAAAGGCAAAAATATGCTCAATCCCATACCTACAGGGAAGATCACGGATGATATTTTTTGTATAAGAGATAAGGATGTAAATGTCTTTTTAATCAAAGCACAAAACTACTATATAGCCATAGATTCCGGCTATAAAAACAGTGAAAATCTTATTAAGGGTTTAAAAGAGCTTAATATAGACAAAAACGATGTAAAATACCTTTTTTTAACTCATTTAGATTTAGATCATGCCGGCGGCATTGACGGGAGATGTGATAATATCTTCCCGAATGCAAAAATATTTTTAGGAAAGGAAGAAGAAAAATACCTTAAGTCGATTTATTTCCGCAAAAAAGTGCTTTTTTTTAACCTTAAAACTCCTATCAAAATATTTAAAGATTATACCTGCCTTGAGGATGGCGAAACCGTTAATTTGGATGGGACTAGCATAGAAGCCGTTTTTACTCCTGGCCACACCCTCGGGCATCTTGCTTATATCTTGAACAATAAAATCATCTTTTCGGGCGATTGCCTTATAATGAATGATGAAGGCGGCTACAGTATGTATGACCTATGGAATATTGATACGGCACAAAATATCCGCTCGCTTTTTAAACTAAAAGAAATCGCCCTTCAAAAAAAATGTGAAATGATCATAAGTTCCCATACCGGTTTTACCGCCGATATTGACATGGCTTTTAAGCATATAGATAAGACTCCCGATTGGAAGGTCAAAGGATTCAAGTTTATCGAAAATGCCGTAGAAAATCTGTATGATTAAAAAAATATGAAGCTTTTTAAAACATCCAAAGAAATAGTAGATAATTTTTCTCAAAAATTTAATAAAATGCTTGAACTTACTTCAAATTTGGATGGAGAGCAAGCTTTATCCGTTTATGAAAGTTGGGAAAAAGTAATAGGCGATAAAAAATTAGCTTCTTATTGCGAGCTTTACGATATAAAAAATGATACGGCAATTATAAAAACCAAGCATACAGGCTGGAGTCAGCAGCTTTTAATGCGAAAGAAAAAAATAATATATAATTTTAATAAATTTTATCCTGCATTGGGTATACAAAATATATCGGTTTTTGTTGAGTCCGAATTTGAGCTAAAGAAAAAAGCAGATGTATCTGAAAATCTTAGAAACGGCTTGACAACGGATATTGAAGAAGATAATCAAAAATCAATTAACGAGCCCGATAAAAATCTCCCGCCCGAATTGGCAAAAGCTTTAAAAGATTTAAAAAAATCCATATTAAAAAAGAATAAGTAAAGTGCAACGTATTCACAGTTATTCAAATTTAATAAACAAGTTATCCACAAGCAAAAATTAGAATATTTTATAAAATCTTTTTATATCGATATCTTTTTTTTGAAAAAGGAAGAAAAAAGGTGATAAAACTCTAAAAAGTCTATCAAAAAGGCTATTTTAGGCTTATTTTTGCCTATCTTATAAATAAAAATGTTTCACGTGAAACATTGCTTTTATGCTTAATTTTAACCTAAGTTTATCACAAGTTATCCACAAGAGGAATTAATTCGATTTGGCACTCTTTTTGCTCTAGGTTTAAAAGAAACCTTTTTCTATCCAAGCCTGCAGAAAAGCCGCCTAATTTTCCTCCGGTGCAGATTACTCTATGGCATGGAATTATAATCGGTATAGGATTTTTCCCGTTGGCGTTTCCTACGGCACGGTAGGATTTAGGATTATTTAAATTTAGAGCAATCTGCTTATATGATAAAATTTTTCCGTAAGGTATTCTACAAAGCTCTTTCCAGACGGACCTTTGGAAGTCTGTACCTTCAGGAGCAAGAGGAACCGTAAATTGCTTTAAACTTCCTTCAAAGTATTGTTTTAATTCTTCTTTAGCTTGAGTGCAGATTTTTACGGCTTGTTCGACATTTTTTTGAGTTGATTCAGGAATCTGTATGACAGAATCCTTGTTTACAAATCTCAATTCTTTTAAACCGGAGTTATCGGCAATGATAAGTATCTTTCCGATAGGACTATCTATTTGTTCGTATATCATAATTTCCTCTATATCGTTGTTTTTCTCAGTTTCCATTTAAAAGTTTTTCCAAACAAGGCTCAATTAAAAAAGCTTGTTTTATTTCTTTAAATTCCTCTTTGGCTTTTTCAATAAGTACCGTTTTAGTTTTTGAGTTATCATCAAGCTTTACAGCCTTGATTAAAATGTTTTTAGGAGTATGTTCCGTTTCGATAAATTCCTCTACGCTTACTCTATATCCTTCCGATTCGAGAAGTTTTCCTCTGATTGTATCCGTAAGCAGGGAAGCAAATTTTTCTGTAATAATACCGTAATCAAGCATAGGGGAAAAGGACTTTATAACCTTGTCCTTATTTTTACGTATTTGGGTATTAAGCTCATGCTGGCAGCATGGAACCGCAAATATTATTTTTGTGTTGCTTTTGATTGCCTTAGCTATAACCAAATCGGTCGCAGTATCGCAGGCATGGAGGCTTATAACCATATCCGGATCCTTATCAAAGTTAAATCGGCCTATATCTCCGGCTTTAAAGACAAGATTTTTAAAACCGCATTCTTTACTTAAATTATTACAAAAATCTATAACATCCTCTTTTAGGTCCAAGCCGCATATCTTAACCGGCAAGCTTTCAATTTCAGTCAAATAGTAGTAAAGAGCAAAGCTTAAATAGGCCTTTCCGCAGCCGAAATCCGCAATCTGCAGCTCTTTCTTTTCTTTTAAAAGATCTTTTAGTTCGGGCAAAACCGATTTTATAAATTCCAAATACTTATTTATCTGCCGGAATTTATGATATTTGCTTTGAATTATTTTTCCTTCATCCGTAAAAAAGTTAAGCTTTTTTAAAAAGATAGGCATCTCGGAAGTGCTTAGAATATACTCCTTTTGCTTGTTATGCTCAAAGATTTCAGTTGACGATACATCTGCTTTATTTGGATGATTTTCTTTTTTTACAGCTTTTGTCTTAAAATGAATAAGCCCCTTATTGTTTTGCAAAAAAATAAGCCAGTTTTTTGAAGAACTAAATTCTGCAATCTTAAAATCCCAAAAAAAACTTTCTAGTTCTTTTTGCAAATTTTGAGGTAAAATATTTTTATGAAAAGCCTTTGTGCCTTCAAAGATTTCAAGCTGATATTGTTCTTGATTTTTTAAAACGATTTTTCTCAATTTTATCTTTTGAATCGGTAAATCTTTTTTTACTGGTTTTGAAAAAAAGCCCGAAATAATATTGTTCCCAATACAAAGTGCTGCTGCCTTTTCTGCTGATACTGTGTTCATAAGTTGCTCCGATGATATCTTATCATAAAGCTCTATCTGATACAAGACAGTAAAATGTTTCACGTGAAACATTTTATATTTTAATTATATAGATAAATATGTAACTAAAATAATTTTACTGTCTCGAAATAAGATAGATCTTATTGACATATTAAAAAATAGATTTTACCTATTGACAAAAAGCCCGTTTTTGGGTTAATATATGCCCTACATTTTGGAGCGATGGCCGAGCGGTTGAAGGCGGCGGTCTTGAAAACCGTTGTGCTGAGAGGTACCGGGGGTTCGAATCCCTCTCGCTCCGTTAATGTTTGTTATTGTACAAACTCTGGAGTGGTGCGAGAGCGGCCGAATCGGGCTCCCTGCTAAGGAGTTGTGCCCTTACGGGTACCGGGGGTTCGAATCCCCCCTACTCCGAACAAATTTTTTGAGGCTATAGCTCAGCTGGATAGAGCGTCAGATTGCGGATCTGAAGGTCGGCAGTTCGAACCCGCCTAGCCTCGTTAATAGCCGGCTGGAGTTTTCAACCGGCTTTTTTATTCGTGCGGAGGGTTTAATACCCCGACGCTCTGCGTCGTAACAAAGGGTATTAAAGCCGACTGCAACCACCTTATGAGAACAACATATCACGATGCTCTGCGTCGGGATTGTTGATTTTGGAGAGATGCGAGAGCGGTCGAATCGGGCGGTCTCGAAAACCGTTGTACCGCAAGGTACCGGGGGTTCGAATCCCCCTCTCTCCGTTTTATACGGAGATTGGTTTAGCCTCAAACGCATTCCTTAACTTTTGGAGAGATGTCCGAGTGGTCGAAGGTACACGATTGGAAGTCGTGTGTGCCAGAGATGGTACCGAGGGTTCGAATCCCTCTCTCTCCGTCCCGGGGCCTATGCAAGAAAGGTTTTTCGAACCCCGTCAGATCCGGAAGGAAGCAGCGGTAGATTAATTCTTTTTGTGCCGTAGTGTTCCCGGGTTTTTTATTTTAGCCTTATTGACCTTTTACAGAATAACTATTATCATATACCCATGGCCTTTGCAGTAAGTCAGCAGTTAAACAGATATTATAACTTGTATAAAGACATTGACGTAACTTTCTCAAAAGAAGTCGTTTCTACTCTTAATTTTGATCCTAAGCAGGTTTTTGTACGCTGCTCCGGCGGACAGTGGCCCTGTATTATCAATTCGGCTTCTATGACAAAGGCTAAGATAATTTGCGGTAAAAAGAGCGGTTTTATCGATAAGTTGAGAAACGGCACCACATCTGTCAATATAAGATTTGCTTTTTTTGATACGGAAGGGAAAGCCCCTCTTTCTTTTTTTGTTGCTGCTAAATTGATCGGAATTTCATCTTATGAAGCAGGAAATCATGATCTTGTTTTAATTACATTTGAATATACTCAACGGGCTCCTGATGACTTGATAGAAAAATTAGGTGTTTTACTTGAAGCCAATGTAAACTCGCAAAAACGTCAAAATGAGAGAATTATGCTTACTCCTGAGATAAGCAGGAGAATAGGTCTTGTAGAAAAAGGAACGGTTGTTTATGTAGATGCTATTCCTCGCCGCTGTCTTATCAGAGACCTTTCTTTTTCAGGCGCAAAAATACTTCTTGTAGGTGTTGCTAACTTTTTAATGAATAAAGAAGTAATCCTCCGTTTTGCCTTTGATGATCCGCATTCCGTATTTGGGATAAAGGGAAGAACTGTAAGAACCGAACCTGTTGAAGGCAGAAAGGATTTGGTTGCCCTTGCAATTCAATACTATCCGCAAAATATTCCGATGATGTATAAGATGTATTTGAATAAGCATTTTTCTGTTGTGCGCAAATCAACTTCTGGAGGGTTTGGAGACGACTTTTTAGAAGATGTAGAACCTCCTGCATCCTTTGCTCCGGTTTCGTCTCCTATAGATACCAATAAGGTTTCTCTAACGCCTCCTCCTGCCGATTCTGCTCCTCAACAGACTACTTAATCATAGACTTGCTAAAATTTCAAAATACCATATTTTAGGAGAAAAAATGCAAAATCCTATCGATTCGCTTTTATATGTACAAATATCGGCCGAACAAGCCGGTAAAATTTTTGAAGCTCTTGAGTCTTCTATTCCTCTTCCTATTCAATTATCCGACCCTAGCCGAAAAGAAAATTTTAAGGCCGAAAATATAAAGCCGGAAATGATTCTTGCCGGAATGCTTACCGTTTTTGCCTATGACAGAGAACATCCTAATATTCAGTATTATAGAAAAATATTTAATCTTCTCCGCCCCGATATCCGTAAAGAAATGACACAAGCTGCAATTATCAAAACTAAAAACGGAGATTTTGATATGGCCGAAGAGATTTTACTTTCTCTTGAAGGCTTAAATCCTGATGATGGTATGACCAAGTTAAATCTGGCTCTGCTAATGGAAGAACGCTTTCAATACTGTGAGATGAGAAATCTTTTTGATGATGCTTTAAACTTTAATAAAAGGGCCGAAGAGTTTTATTCTGAACTTATTTCTTTTGAACCGCCCATGCCGGCTGTGTTCTTTAATGCGGCTTATTTTTTTATGAAGCAAAAAAATTATATAAAAGCAAAATCACTTTTAAAAACATATTTGGAAATAGAGAATGAAGTTACGGAAACTGCTGAATTCCGAAAAGCTAAGGCTTCCGAATTACTTAAAAGTATTTTGGACCAAGCACTTGATGATGAACATTTTCAACAGGCTTACAAACATATTGATTTAGGTGAAGAAGAAAAAGCTGCCGAAAGTATAAAACTCTTTTTAAGAAAAAATCCTAAGGTTTGGAATGCTTGGTTTTTATTGGGTTGGGCTTTAAGGCGTATGAGCCGGTGGGAGGATGCCAAATCTTCTTTTTTGCAGACCATAGAACTTTTAAAGTCTTCTGAAATCCCGGATAAAAAACCTCTTTGCGATGCTTACAATGAACTGGCAATTTGTTGTATGGAATTAAAGCTTTTTGATGAAGCCGAAAAATATCTTATAAGAGCTTTGAGTTTAGATTCTGAAAACATAAAAATTATTTCCAACCTTGGTACCCTTGCCCTAAAACAAGGAAAACAGGAAGAAGCCGAAGCCTTTTTTAGAACGGTTTTAGAAATAAATCCTGATGATAAAATAGCTTTAAGTGTTCTGCAAAAAGACTAGTTTTTACATCGTCCAACAGAGAATTCTTTTAGGCAAATAAAGCAATTAAAAGCAGAATACAAAAAAAGCGCCGCCTAATTGGACGACGCTTTTTTTGTTTAATTTATTTTCCCTCTCTTAAAACATATGAAAGGCATAACTCTGCGGTGTTATAGATAGATTCAAAAAATGTTCTTTCAATACCGTGCGAGGTATAAACCGTCATACCGAAAGCGGCATGTTTTAAGTTATTGCCGTGTATAAAGGCACACATTCCATCTGTGCTATAGCGGTGGTAAAGTTCAACCGAATACGGAATATCTATCTCCTTTGCCATTTTAATCAGCTCGGTTGTTAAAGCTCTGTCATAGTTGAACAGCCTGTCGCCTGCTACAATGGAAACACTTCTTTCAGTGCCGCTGTTATCGGGCCCAATCACGCCTATATCAATTGCGGCGTATTCTCTAACCTCAGGCGGAACATAGGAGCCGCCGGCGTTTACTTCTTCGTAATAAGGGAAAGCAAAAAGAGTTCTGTATTTTGGTTTTTTGCCGGTCGTTTTTAAGTATTCTAAAACTGAAAGGGAGGCTGCAACAGCTGCCTTATTATCTAAAAAACGCGATCTTATTCTGCCGTTAGGCATGACTTCAAAATAGGGTTCGGGAGCAATCCAATCTCCGACTGAAATTCCTAATTCCTCAACATCTTCTTTTGAATCTAACTCTTCGTCCAATAAAAAACGCATATTAACATCAGTACGAGGCATATCCTTGGCATCATCAAAAACATGAACTGAGTGATGCTGTAAAGCGATGTATCCTGTATATTTTTTCATATCTCGGGTAAACAAATAGCACTTACTGTGCTCCAAACTATGATGGTTCAAGCCTCCTAATTCTTTTACCGAAAGCGAGCCGTCTTCGTTTATGCAACGAACCAAATAGCCTAACGTGTCCATATGTGATCCTACTAAAACCGTGCGGCTGTTATCTTTTCCTTCTGCTTCAATGTAAAAGCAGTGGCGCTCGTCTTCAAAACTTTTGAATCCCAAGCTATCGGCGTATTCCTTTAAAACGGGATTTCCCAACTCGTAAAATCCGACAGGGCTGGGTGTGTTGACAACTTTTTCCAGCGTTTCCAAAAGGTATTCTGCCTTAATTCGTTTTTTGTGTGCATCTAAAAACATAAATTTCTCCTTTTTAATATAAATGACAAGCAATAATATGTCCGGCCTCAATTTCCTTTAAGGTCGGCGAAACGGTCCAGCATTTTTCCGTAGCGTGCGGACATCGCACTGCAAATCGACAACCAGGCTTAGGATCAATCGGAGAGCTTATCTCTCCTTTTAACAAAATCCTCTCCGGTTTATTATGAATCCTAGGTACAGGTATAGCAGATAAAAGAGCCTTTGTATAGGGATGCAATGGATTCAAAAAAAGCTGCTCGGAAGAAGCCTTTTCCACGGCTTGTCCCAAATACATAACCATAATTTCATCAGAAAAATAATTAACTACCGATAAATCGTGAGTTATAAAAATATATGTCAGTCCTAATTTTTCTTGTAACTCTTGCAACAAATTTAAAATTTGAGCTTGAATCGATACATCAAGGGCAGAAACCGGCTCATCGCAAACGATGAATTTAGGATTTAAGGCAATTGCCCTTGCAACACCAATTCTTTGCCGCCTCCCACCGTCCAGCTCGTGCGGATAGGCATTAAATAAACGAGGCGACAAACCGACCGTATCCATTAGCTCTTTTACTCGCTCTTCAAATTCTTTTTTATTTTTACACGTTTTATGAATCTTCATTGGGTTGCCGATTAAAGAAGCTACAGTTCTTCGAGGATTTAGCGAGGCAAAAGGATCTTGAAAAATAATTTGCATTTTCTGCCGTAATTTTCTCATTTCGCCTGCGTTTAATTTTGCAATATCGGAATCTTCAAAGAATACCGAACCTGAAGTCGGTTCCAATAAACGCAAAATAGTCCTGCCCAACGTCGATTTACCACAGCCGGATTCACCTACAACTCCTAAGGTTTTTCCTTCATCTAAAGAAAAGTTTATATCATCAACAGCGTGCAGCATTCCCTTGGGCGTTTTAAAATATTTTTTTAAGTTTGAAACTTTTAAGATTTCCTTGCTCATTTTTCAGCCCTCCTTTTCATATCTGCCATCAACTTAAAATCAAAAAGATTTTTGTATGTATCCTCATATGCCAAGCAGGCAACATAGTGGCTGTCATTTAATTGAGAAAGAGATGGTAAGTTTGTTTCACATTCAGATTTTGCGTAGGGACAACGCGGAAAAAATGAGCAGCCTGCCGGCAAGTTTGTCGGATCAGGCATTAAGCCCTTAATTGGTCGTAGGGGTTCATGCCGATTTTCGACATCAGGTAAAGAATTAAATAAACCTTCCGTGTAAGGATGCTTAAAATTATCAAAAATATCTTCCAAGTTGCCCTTTTCCACAATTCTTCCGGCATACATAATTGCAACTTCGTCACATATATCAGCAACAACTCCAAGGTCGTGGGTAATCATTAAAAGAGAAGTTTTATAATCCTTGCGTAACCGCTTCATCAAATCGAGAACTTGAGCTTGAATTGTCACATCTAAAGCTGTGGTTGGCTCGTCGGCAATAAGAAGATGAGGATTACAGGCTAGAGCAATTGCAATAATAACTCGTTGTTTCATTCCGCCTGAAAATTGATGAGGATAATCACCTGCCCGTTTTGCGGAGATGCCAACCATTTCAAGCATCTTGCCTGCTTCGATTAAAGCCTCTTTTTTATTAAGATCTTGATGCTTAATAAAGCATTCCGCTATTTGATTTCCTACCTTCATAACAGGATTTAAGGATGTCATCGGATCTTGGAATATCATAGAGATTTGATTTCCGCGAAGTTTCCGCATTTCTTTTTCCGGTAAACTGAGCAGATCAACATCTTCTTGAATTATCTTTCCGCTGTCAACGGTACCGACAGGTTCCGGCAACAAGCCCATTATAGCCAAGGCGGTGGTAGTTTTTCCTGCACCTGTTTCACCCACCAATCCCAGCGTTTGCCCCGTTTTAAGTTGAAAGGTCAAATTATTTACAGCCTTGACTACAGCTGTATCTGTTTTGTAAGAAACCGATAAATTTTGTATATCTAAAGCTAATTTTTCTGTCATTACGATATCCTATTGTTTGAGTTTTGGGTCTAATGCGTCTCTAAGACCATCGCCTAATAAATTTATCGCCAAAGCCGTGATAGCTATTGCTAAACCTGGAAATACAATTAAATATCCCGAATTCTTAAAGTATTGTCTTCCATTGGAGAGCATTGCACCCCATTCGGGGGTTGGTGCTTGAACTCCCAATCCTATAAAACTCATTGACGAAATTGTAAGGATTGCACCTGCTAATGCAATTGAGTACTGAACTATGATGGGCGCCAAACTATTAGGTATAACTTCTTCAAAAATAATCCGCCAACTGCTTGCACCGTTCGCCTTAGCAGCTTCAATAAATTCGTAACTCTTTACAGATAAAACTGAAGCTCTCGCGATTCGAGCAAAGCGGGGCATTCCTGCAATTGCAATTGCTAATATAAGGTTTACGCTACTTGTTCCCAAGGCGGCTACAACCGTAATTGCTAAAAGCATATTAGGAACAGCTAAAAAAACGTCCATAATCCTCATTATAATTGAATCTACGATGCCTCCGAAATATCCTGCAATAGCGCCAAATAAAGACCCTATAAAAGTGCCAACAGTAATAGAAATTACAGCAACAATTAACGAAATTCTTGAACCATGAATTAACCGCGCTAAAACATCACGTCCAAATTCGTCTGTACCTAAATAGTGTTCTGATGACGGAGGTTGTAGCGTAGCATCGTAATTGGGTTTTATTGCCATTGTTTCATAATCGTATAATTGATCGGCAAAAATTGCCAATAAAACAATAAACATTACTATTACCATCCCGACAAGGGCGGTCTTGTTTTTTCTAAATCGACGCCAAGTTTCGGTAAATAAACTATTTTGCTTAGGTGGTAGTGCTTGAGTTTGTTTTTCCATAATCTAGACCTCTTTATTTAAGCTTTAATTCTCGGGTCGATAATACCATAAACCAAATCGACCAATAAATTTACAAAACTGAATGCAATACAAAAGCAGGTAATTGACCCCATAACTGCCGGTATATCTTTACCTTTAATTGCACTAATCATAAAACTGCCGACGCCCGGAAGAGAGAATACTGCTTCTATCACAACCGATCCTGCCATCATTGAGCCAAACTGCAAACCTGCAATTGTAACTACAGGAATGAGAACATTTCTTATTTCGTGTTTATTTACTATTTCTCTTGGGGTTAGCCCCTTAGCTTTTGCTGTTCGCACAAAATCCGTGCGTACAACTTCCAGCATAGCAGACCGTGTCATTCGCATAATATTTGCGGCACAAGAAATTCCTACTGCAAAGCACGGCATAATAAACCCCTTAAAGCCTGATAGGCCCTGTGATGGTAACCAGCCCATTCTCAGAGAGAAAAACATAATCATCATTAATCCGAACCAAAATGACGGCATTGCAATACCAAGCATACCTAATACTGTAACAAATCCATCAATGAAGGAATATTGTTTTAAGGCTGAAATTGTTCCCAAGGGTATGCCGAATAACAGTGCTATCAGCATTCCGCCAAGGGCTAATTTTATGGTAATGGGGAATCGTTGGATAACCTCCCTAAAAACATCGCGATTATTAAAATAAGATCGACCTAAATCCCCTTTTAACATATTACCAACATATCGAAAATATCTAACAAAAAAAGGATCGTTAAGCCCTCTTTCAACTCTCCATCTGTCAATACTTTCTTGGGGAGCCATTTCTCCGAGAGCTAATCTAGCAGGATCGCCAGGAGATAAGTCCAAAACAAAAAAAATCAATAAGGTTACACCTAAAATAACCGGTACTAAAAGAATACACCGGTTTAGCACATACTTTAACATTTACATACTCCCATAAAAACTATAAAACCTAACCAACCGGTTTGCTGGAACTTTTTTAAGTACCGGTCGGTTAAGTACAAATCCAAGCAAACTTACAAAAGCTTCACACTTTTGTAAGTCGTTGTAAAAATTCAACAACTTTTCACAAGCAACTACTTGACAGTATGTAATTTATCGAAGTTATGCATATAAATACTGGATACATCAAAACCTTCAATATTTTTACGCATAGCTATAAAGCCCATATCCGAGCTAAAGCCTATAATAGCACATTCTTCTGCAACAACTTTGGCAATGTCCATGTAAGCTTGTAGTTTTTCATTATTGTCGTTGGTTGTAGAGCCTTTTTCTAAAAGTTCTTCTATCCTCGGATCCCAAAAACATGCGTAATTATATCCGCCAGCTGCAACTGTTGCCTTACTGAATAAGGGACGATATGTATTATCTGGCTCTGCATTTGCAGACCAGCCTGCAAACGAACTTTGATGTAATCCTTTGCCGATTCTTTCACTGTACATAGATCTTTCAACTTGATCTAATACCAATTCTATACCTACTTCACGGCAAGCCGCTTGTACAACCTGCAAAGCTCTAGCCTGAGATTCATTTCGGAGCGTACAAGTGAATTTAAACCCGTCCGGTTTTCCTCCTTCTTTTAATTTAGCTTTTGCTTTTTCAAGATCATACTCATATTTTTTTACATCAGGAGTGTAACCCAAGGCTGCAACACCTATACAAGAGTAATTAGGCACAGCATAACCGTTACTTTGAATTTTAATAATTGCATCTCGGTCAATACAGTGAGCAACAGCTTGTCTTAGAGCCTTATTATTAAAAGGCTCCTTTGTTACATTAAAAGCAATACCATTTAATGTTGTAGTAATATATTCTTCCATCTTCAAATTTGAATTAGCTTTAATATCTTTTACAGAGATAGTGGGTACATCTAGAAGAACATCAATTTCGCCAGCTTCAAGAGCTACCATTCGGGATGTTTCTTCGGGGATGACTTTGAAGATTAAACCTGGCGATTTTGCTTTTTCCCTCCAATAGTTTTCATTTCTTGCCAGCTCAAATTGACTGCCAAGAGTCCACGATTTAAAAGTAAAGGGGCCTGTACCGATTACTGTTTCTGAATTTTCCATTTGTTTTCCTGCAGCATCTAAGGGTTCGACAACTTTTTTGCACATAATTGAGCTGCCCATGTGAGATAGCGAAGAAATCAAGGCAGAAGACGGGGTTTTAAGATGAAGAACAACCTTTAATTTGTCTATAACTTCTATATCACCAACCATTGCAATTAGGTGACCAACCTTGCCTGATTTCTTTTGTCTGTCTAAAGAGAATTTAACATCTTCAGCTGTTAAAGGTTCTCCATTGCTAAAGGAAATTCCTTCTCGTAACGAAATTTCAAGCGTTTTGGGATCTTTGTAAACAAAATCCTTTGCAAGCCAATTTTCAAACTGCATTGTTTTATTGTTCAGTTTGACTAATGTTTCAAAAACATTTCTGGTAACACTTGCAGAAGAAACGTCATTGTGTAGATGCGGATCCAAAGAAGTTATATCAGATGTTTGGGCAATTACGATAAATCCATCTACAGAGTCTTGATTTGCCTGCTCTGCATTATTACCTCCGCAGCTGATAAGACAAAAAACCATCGTAAAAATTAACAAAGTCGTTAATATCCTTTTCATTTTATACCTCCAGATACAATAAAATAAGTTCATAAAAGAACTAAAATTTAACTGAGAAAAAGGTAAGATAATTATCAATACATTTTTCTCAGTTAATTTATTTTAGCATAGATTTATAAATTTGGCAAGAAAAATTTTTTTTCTAAAAAAAATTAATATATTTTTACTCTGCAAATAAAGGAAATAGTGAATCGGATAAATAATTATCCTAAACGAATGTTTGGATATAAAACAGACAATCAAATGTATACATACATTTTAGATTTTTTTTTTGCAATACCTCTTATAATTTATACTTTTTGATGCGGTTGCCTTAATCTCTTGACGTCAAAATGATATTTATAGTATTCTTGTATTGTCAACAATAATTGACAATTGGAGGAAAATATGAAAAAAATGTATTTAAAATTTTTTTTATTGTTTGTTTGTTTTGGTGTACTATTTGCAGGCGGAACCAAAGAGAAGTTGGAAAAGGATAATTTTAATGTAAAAGTTGTCATGCCGTCAGGAGCTCCTGCTGTGGCTCTTTCAAAACTTGTGTATGAAAAGATGCAGTTTGATAATTCTAAAACTGAATATGAGGTTCTTTCCGGTCCTGAGCTCTTACAGGCAAGAGTTTTATCCGGTGAAGCCGATATTGCAATTGTGCCGACCAATCTTGCATCGGTTTTATATTCCAAACAAAAAAATATAAAATTATTGGCTCCCATTATTTGGGGAAATCTTTATGTGATAAGTTCCGAGACTATTTCTTCTGTCAGTGATTTAAAGGGAAAGACTCTTTATTCTTTTGGAAGGAATAATGCTCCCGATTTAACGGTTCGCGAAGTTCTGAAAAAGAATGGAATTGATCCTGATAAGGATGTGAGCTTTGAGTATGTAGCGGCCGCAAGCGATATTCCTCCGGCCTTTATAAGCGGAAAAGCTAAGTTTGCTGTTTCGGCAGAGCCCTCTCTCAGCATGATTATGACAAAAAAGCCCGGCACCAAGGTAATCGCCGATATTCAGGCAGAATGGAAAAAGTTTTTTGACGGAGCTTCGTATCCGCAAGCCTCTTTAATTGTTAATTCCGAATTTGCAAAAAAGCATCCTGAGTATGTAAAAGCTTTTTTGGATAAGGCTAAAGAGTCGTCTGAATGGGTAAATACAAACCCTCAAAAGGCTGCCGAGTACGCTTCTCAGATTGCAACATTGCCCCCGCCTCCTATTTTATCGAAGGCTATCCCAAAATTGAACATAGCTTTTGTTGAGGTTGAAAAAGCAAGACCCGCTGTAGAAGCTTATTTGAAGGTTTTAGCTGAAACAAATCCTAAATTTATAGGCGGAAGTTTGCCTGATGATGCTTTTTACTACAAGGCAAAATAAGTTTAAAATTTATAAAATAGGCGGAGTCTTTTTTTGTCTCATCCTTTGGGAGCTTTTTGCACAAATATTAAAGGCTCCGCTTATTGTTCCCCCTCTTAAAGAAATAGTAACTGCCTTTGTTCTTATTATAAAAACTCAGGAAACCTATGTTTTTATTTTAAGCTCGCTTATTAGGGTTTTTATAACATTGGCCGTCGATTCACTTATTGCCTTTGCATTCGGGATAATTTCCGGTTTAAATAAAAATATAGAAGACTTTTTGTCGGCTCCCGAAAGTATTTTAAAATCCAGCCCTACAATAGCCGTTTTGCTCTTAGCCCTTATTTGGTTTAAATCAAACATGACACCCATTTTTGTTGCAAGCTTGATAGTTCTCCCTATTTTGTATAGGAACATTGTGGACGGCGTGAAAAACATAGACAAGAATTTAATAGAAATGTCTTATGATTTTAATGTCCATTTCGGTAAAAGATTAAAAAGTTTATACCTGCCCTGTATCAGGCCTTTTTTAAAAAACGGTTATGTTTTAAGCACAGGCTTTGCCGTAAAGGTTGTTATAATGGCTGAGGTTTTGAGTCAGCCGAAATACGGCATCGGTTCCGCTTTTCAGACGGCTAAGGTTCAGCTTGAGACAGCTTCTATCTTTGCATGGACAGGGATAGCCGTTTTACTTGCAGCCCTTTTGCAAAGGGGAGTAAAAAAAGTTTTTCTGCACTATTAAAATTAGCTTTCTTTTCTATTTTTAGTATGCTTGACTTTTCCATATAAATATAGTAGATTACTCACAGCTTGGGGATGTTCCGGTTTCGACCGGAAAGACGGAGGCTTAAGCTGCAGGCGGAGTGCCGATCTCCTGATTCGGCAAACACTATAACTGCCGAAAATAACGACAGTTTCGATTACGCCTTAGCTGCATAATCGCGGAATCTGCTTTGCACTGCTCCGAGCGGGGCATGATTCCGACGCCAATCGGGGCTTGCTTTTTAGCGGTGTGCGGACGTTAAAAAGGACTTTTTCTGCACTGAGGATTCGACGCTTTCGGTGCTGCTACCGGATCCCGACAACTACCTCGCACCGATAAGCCTGTAGACGCTTCTGATTCCCTTTTCGGGACGGGGGTTCAATTCCCCCCATCTCCATCAGCGTTTTTAAGATTCAATACCGCGTCTTGCCTGTACACCGTCATTAAAGTAATGTTTTATCATCTTCATTTCCGTTACAAGGTCGGCGGCTTCAATTATCTTTTTGTTTGCATAGCGGCCTGTCAAGATGAGCTCGACCGTTTCGGGCTTGTTTTTGATGATGTGCAGGATGCGTTCAATGTCAAAAAGACCGTATAAAAGGGCAACATTGACCTCTTCCATGATTACGACATCGTAGTCGCCTGACATAATTATCTTTTCAATCTTATCCAAGCCTTCATTTGCCCTTTGGATATCCTTTTCTGTAGGATCATTATGAACAAAGTGAGCTTCTCCATATTGCTCTATTTCAAGATTGGGCAAATATTCGGGAGCTTTTAGCTCGCTGTAATTCATTCCCTTTAAAAACTGGCCTATATAAACCTTGTATCCGGCGCATACAGCTCTTAGGGCAAGTCCGAAAGCCGCTGTCGTTTTTCCCTTACCGTCTCCGGTATAAACTTGTACATAACCTTTTTTCATATTTTCCTCCAGAAAAATTAAGCAAATTCGGTATGTCTCAATTATACCGATTTTTGTTAAAGATACAATTACACGCCGTAAAATAGCCATATGAGTATATAACCGATGACTACTGCAATTAATGTGTAGGGAACGCTCATCTTCATAAATTCACCGTTTTTTACCTGGTGGCCTTCATTTCTTAAAATACCTAGGGAAGCAATATTTGCAGATGCCCCAATAGGTGTTATGTTTCCTCCAAGCGTTGCTCCTGAAAGTAGACCGAAGAACAAAATAGGCGAAGCAACATTTAGTCCCTGTGAAAGGATTTCGATGATGGGTATCATTGCGGCAACATATGGAATATTATCTACAAAAGCCGAAATTAAAACCGAGCCCCATACGATGATTGTATAAATTAAAAATACATTTGAACCTAGAGTCAAAAACCAGTCGGCAATGGCTTGTATAACTCCGGCCTTTGTAACGGCTGCGATTACCGTAAAAAGCCCCATAAGCAAAAAGAGTGTTTCAAGGCTGAGTTCTTTTTTTACAACCTTTAAAATATCGAGTTTTTTTGTTTTTATGATATTGTAAAGAATACCGACAATCATAAGCCCTGTACAAATTAGGCCGTTTATTGTTTGCGGTTTTTTGTCCTCGGGCAAAAATGAGGCTCCTATCATAAGAACAACCATTACAAGAAGCAGCATTGAGGGGAAATAATCAGTTACTTTGGTAAGTTCAACCTTATCCGGCTTTTGGTTCGCCTTGCGGAAAATAAAGTAGATAATTCCGGTGGCTGCCACTGCTGCAATTTCAACAGCAAAGAAAAGAGAGGGTTTTCCCAAGTACCAGAAGAAGTCAAAGAAGGTCATGTTCAAATGGCTTCCCAAAAGAATTGAAGTTGTATCTCCTACCAAGGTCGCTGCACCTTGAAGGTTTGCCGAAATTGAAATAGCGATTATGGGCTTAACAGGTGACATATTCAGTTTTTTCGATAGGACAATTGCAATGGGAGCAAGCATAAGTACCGTAGCCACATTATCCATAAAAGCCGAAATAAAACCGGCGAAAAGGGATAGACATACTATTATCCATTTTACATTGGGTACGTTGTTTATGATTTTATCTGCAATGCGTTGAGGCATCTTAGATTCGGTAAAGAGGGCGACCAAGCCCATTGTTCCTGCAATCATTAAAATAACATTCCAATCTATTGCAAAAAAAACTTCATTATAGGGCAAAATTCCTAAAATAACAAAGATGAGGGCTGACGAGCAGGCAACTATGGGTCTGTAATTGGTCAAAGTAATCATCAAAAAATAGGTTAGACCGAATAGTACAGCCGCTAAGATGAGGGGATTTGTAAGCATAGATTATATCTCCTAAAAGGAGAATTATTACACTAAATGAAGCTATTTGTCAACATATAGCAAATTTTTCTTACTGTTTTATTTTGATTAGACGCAAGATATCCTTCATTGTTGAACCCAAATCAGTCTCGGCTGTTTTTTGTGCCTGGCTGAAGGGAACAGCAAGGCGGTTTATGCTGAATACGGCAGAGACCCCCATATCATAAACAGGTTCTATTCCGCTTTCCGCATCGCCTACTACGGCTATGACAGGGACGTTTTTCTTTTTGGCTCTTTTGGCAACTCCTACAACGACCTTTCCCCTTAAACTTTGACTGTCCAATTTTCCCTCTCCCGTAAAAACAAATGAGGCTTCATCGAGCTTTTTATCGAAGTCAACGGTATCAAGGACAATTTCTATGCCCATTTTTAATTCGGAACCTAAAAAAATTAGATTGCCGTAGCCCATTCCTCCGGCCGCCCCTGCTCCGGGAATTTCAGCAGCTTTGGAACGGGAATTAAGAGCTTCGGTTCTTTCCGCAATTAAAGCCAGGTGTTTAAGGCCTTGGTCAAGTTCTTCAACCATTTTAGGGTCTGCGCCTTTTTGAGGGCCGAAGATGTAGGCGGCTCCGTTTTTCCCGAAAAGAGGATTATCTATATCGCACATGGTTGTAAACCTTGCTTTTTTTACAAGGGGGTTTAAGCCCGACATGTCTATGCGCTCAATGTTTTTTAATGTTCCGCCTGTAGGAACAAAACTTTTGCCTTCCCTGTTAAAAAACTTTACTCCCAAGGCAGCCGCAGCTCCGCAGCCCCCGTCGTTTGTAGCGCTTCCGCCCAAGCCGATTATAATTCTTGTACAGCCATTTTCGAGAGCATCGGCTATGAGTTCCCCTGCCCCGTAGGTTGTGGTAAGAGAAGGGTTGAGCCTCCCCATGGCAAGGGGGAGGCCTGCACAGGCGGCCATTTCAATTACGGCGGTTTTTTCGGCATTCGGATTCTCATTTTTTAAAATACCGTAAAAGCCGTCCATTTCTTCAAAAAAAGGATTTTTCACTTTAACCGTTTTTTTTATTCCGCCTGCGGCTTCTAAAAAGGCATCGACACTGCCCTCTCCTCCGTCAGCTACAGGGATTGAAAGAGTTTCTGCCTCAGGCAAAATCTCTTTTATCGCAGAGTTCATCAAAGTGCAGATTCGGGCCGAGCTCATTGTTCCCTTAAAGGAGTCGGGGATAAGCAGTATCTTTTTCATAATATTAACCTCTTTTTAATTAAATATCCTTTATTATAAAAAGAAGGATATGATAAATATGCCTATAATCGCGGCAATACCGATTACAAGGGTCATAAGAGTTTGAGTCTTGTATCCGTCCTCCGCCTTTAAACCGCCGAAGTTGGTAACTACCCAGAAATAACTGTCATTTGCATGGGAAACGGTCATCGATCCGGCTCCTATTGCCATAACGGTTAAGGCCGATAGAGGTACAGTCGCAAGCCCTAAGGGAGCCATAAGGGGAGCAAGGATACCGGCTGTAGTTGTAATTGCAACAGTCGAAGAGCCTTGTGCCGACTTTAAAATAGCAGCCAAGAGGAAGGGGAAGAAGATGCCTACTGTCTTTAAAACTGCAGCGTGTTCGGTAATATAAGTTACAAGACTGGAAGCGGCTATAACCTTTCCTAAAACACCGCCTGCAGCAGTTACAAAGAGGATGGGACCTACAACCTTTAAGGTTTCATTTGTGAGGGTAGAAAAATCCTCTGCTCTTTTTTGACTTGCAAAGAGCACAACTCCGAATAGAAGTCCGACTGCTAAGGCTATAATCGGAGCGCCGAGAAATTTTAAAATATCGGCACCTATACCGGTCATCTTTGCCATAGAAGCAACCGAAGAAAGAGCCATGAGGAGAATGGGCACAACAATAGGTGCTATGGCGCTAAAACCGTTCGGAAGGGTTCCGTAACTTGCAACCAATTCTTCATAGGATTGAGAAACTTCATTTGTAGAACTGTCATCCGAGGCCTTTACCTTAGTTCCTATATATCTTGCAAAAAAATAACCTGCAATGAGGGGGAAGATAGAAGCCAAGGCTCCCATACCGATTACTAAAAGCAGATTGTTTCCTATGCCTAGAGTATTTGCGGCTGCAATCGGCCCCGGTGTAGGCGGAATAAATACGTGGGAAATATACAAACCTGCCGATAAGGCCACGGTCATGGCAACGCTTGAAATCCTTGTTCTTTGTACAAGGGCTTTTCTTATCGGGTTTAGAATAACAAAGCCGCTGTCGCAAAATACGGGGATTGAAACTATCCAACCCATGATAAGCATGGCAAGCTCAGGATGCTTTTTGCCTACAACTTTAATAACCATGTCGGAAAGCTTTAAGGCTGCTCCTGTTTTTTCAAGGATTGTTCCGATTAGGGCTCCAAGAATAATAACAATACCGATACTTGTAAAGGTTCCGCTAAAGCCGGCTCCGATTATGCCGGGAATCTTTACCAAGGGGATTCCTGCAGCCAGAGCCAAAAGAAGCGAAACGCCCATAATCGATAAAAAGGGATGAATTTTCAGCTTTGAAATAGCGAAAATCATAAGAGCAATAGCAATAACAAATGTGATAATAAGTGCTATACCTTGCATATAAACCTCCTAAGCATTTACATAAATGCAAGAAAAATTATATCATATAAATGTTTGGAATGCAAATTTAAAAGAGATTATTATTTTTCTTCTAGCTTTCAACTTGGTTGACCCTTGACATCATTTTGAAAAAAAGTCATCATAGCCTTAGCGTATTTGATAATTTTAATGAGAGGTTTTGTTTTATGGATATTAAAAAACTAAAGAAGACTATAATTTTTATAAGTTTTATTCTTTTTGCTGCAGCTTGTTCGGATAATAAGCCGGAAAAAGAGCAAGATATAAAAACTGCCGATAACAAAAACGATAAAGAAGAAGCATCGATCAATTTACCGAATATGGAATCTATAAGTTTGACTACAGCAAAATCAAAGGGAGAAAAAATACGACTCAAAGTTGAAAGATTTGTCGATAATCGTGAACTTATATGGATTGATTTAAACGGAAATAAACAAATAGATGAAAAAGAAGATATAACTTCATTTGTTACTCCCGGTATGTCCGCTTATCGTGATTATGTTATTGATAGTGATATTATAACTATATACGGTAAAATAAATAGATTTTTTTGTGATGGAAACCGTATCACAAGCATTGATTTGGGTAATAATCCCTCATTAACAAGTCTTTCATGTTTTGACAACAATCTTACAGACTTGCAGCTTACAAATAACAGAAATCTTGTATATTTGTCTTGTTTTAAAAATCGTTTAACCGATATAGACCTTGGCCAAAATTTCGATTTGAAAAAAATTTTTTGTTATGAAAATCAAATTACGGAACTGGATGTTTCGCATATCACAGGATTAGTACATTTAGAACTGCAAAATAACAAATTAGACTCTCTCGACGTGTCCAAAAATACCTCTCTTACAACATTATATTGTCATGACAATGAGCTGACATATTTGAATACAGACAATTGCAGAGATTTAAAATTTCTCGCTTGTTCAGGTAATGCTCTTACTTCTATAGATATCAGCTCAAGTCCTCTTTTAAAGAAATTATGGTGCGGTAATAATAAGCTTGAAAATCTCGACTTGTCGAAAAATGTTAATATAAGTTTTCTTGGAGCCGGTGATAATTTATTATCCGAATTGGATATAAGCAAAAATTTAAGACTTAGAGAGTTTTATTGTTATAAAAATAATCTATCTTCTTTATCTTTAGATAGACATGAAACACTTGAAATATTATCTTGTTACGGGAATCCGCTAAATTCTTTGGATATTACTAATCTTCCTGAATTGCAAGAATGTTATTGTTCCAATACAAATATAAGTGAACTGGATGTATCAAAAAATAGTAAGTTGATAACATTGTCTTGCAATGAAAACAATATATCTCAAATAAATTGCTCCAATCTTAAAAACCTTGAGTATCTTTATTTATCCGAAAACCGGCTTACATCTTTGGATATAACGCAAAATTTAAATCTTACAGAGCTTGGCTGTAAAACGAATATGTTGACAGAATTGAATATAAGCAGCAATAGAAAATTAAAAGAATTATATTGTGAAAATAATAAATTAAAAGCTCTTAATACATCTAACAATATAAAATTAAATACTTTATATTGTCATGAAAATGAAATCGGTAATCTGGATCTTACAAAAAATCCGGAGTTGGTGTTTTTGTCTGTAAACGATAACCGGTTGCAATTTTTGAATTTACGAAATAATTCAAAGTTGCAAAAGTTATGGTGTTATAATAACTTACTTATAGGTCTTAGTTTTCTAAATAATAAAAGTATAAAATACATATCCTGCTACAATAATCTGATAAAAGAAAAAGAGATGGAAAGACTGATATTCTCTTTGCCCTCCCGTTCAAGTGATGATATGGGAAAGCTATATGTTGTTGATCGGCGTGATAATAGTACAGATAATAATATCTGTACTATTATTCAGGTTAACAATGCAAAGAAAAAAAATTGGAATGTATTAAAATCCACCGGCGATGCGTTTGATGGCCATTAAGAATTTTATAAATCTTAGCCTTCAACCTTTATATGATAAATAGTCGCTTCTTCTTTCATTCCCTTAAAAGTTATGTGCTGGCGCTGGACCTTGTTTGTAACGGCAGCTATGGATTTTTGTATTTCTTTGTCGTTAAAAAGCTCTTCTGAAATTACCACTTCATTAGGTTGCGCTGCGTTTTGAATGCGGGCAGCCATGTTGACGCTTGTGCCGAAGTAGTCCAAGCGGTTATTCAAGGTAACGACCAGAGCGGGGCCTTCATGGATACCTATTTTTACTTCAATCTTTTCAATTTCGGGATTGTTTTTATAGTGCTCGTGCAATTCTTTTTGTACCTCAATGCTTGCATCGACTGCATTTTTAGAATTCATAAAAACACCCATAATCGCATCGCCTATTGTTTTTACAGGAACACCATTAAATCTTTTTATTACGTCAAATAGAATTCTAAAGTGATCCCTGACAAGGGCAAAGGCCTTTGCATCTCCTAATTCCGAATACATAAAGGTCGAACCTTTAATATCTGTAAACAGGATTACCGTTTTCATTATTTGAAGGGACTGTTCGGCTATCAAAACATCCGACCCCATGAGTTCTCTGTAAAGGTTGTTTTGAATTAAATCGATTCCCTTTATGGAATTGGTCTTTTTCCATGTGAGGTAATTTCCGGTATTTACGTCGTTTTCTATTTTTGCAAGATAGGCTTCCTTTAATGAAGGTTCCAAGGGTATTATATTCGGATGAATGGAGAAGAAAACTTCAATATTGTCGTCTAATGTGTTGTTAAAGGCTTTTTGACAAGCAAAGCAGTAGTTTTCCGAAACAGCTTCATGTATTGAGAGCGTTTCATGGGCAACGCCTCCGCAGGTCGGGCAGTGATAAATCCAGTCTATAATAAAAAAACCGTCATATACGCCTTGAATAAAAATATTTAAGGCCGTGTCTTTATTTAGTTTTAGACTTTCTGCAAGGCCGTAGACATCAATATGAAATAACTTTTCTTCCTTAAAAGCCGATAATGAATCTGCAATTTTATCCGCAGCTTCTTGATTTTGCTCGTAGTGTAAATTTAAATTCATAATTAACTCCGATAAAAACTTTTTGCAGCAAATATCAATTTGCGAAAAAAGTTTTTTCAAGTAGTTTTGCTTTTGCAAAACTACACAAAATAATACGATGTTTTGTGCTTTGCACAAAACTCGAAGATAAACAGTGAGGCTGAATTTCTGCCGAAATGTTTATCATAACTCCAAAAATTTAACATAAAGAGAATAAAACCGTTACATGTTTAGTATAAAAAATAAAGGCTAATCTTTTTTAGAATTTTACTTCATTATAAAAGATTAGCCTTTTAATATCTTAAAATTTAAAAGCGTTCAGCGATAGCTTTTTCTATTCGCTTAACGGCTTTTTCGATTCCCAATATTTGGATTGAACCTACAAGGGGCGGGCTTATTCTGCTGCCGGTAACTGTCATTCTGACAGGCATCATAAAGTCTCCCATCTTAATACCCATAGCATCAGCTTCTGCTCTAAAGACTTCACCGCCCTGGTGGTCGTCAAGACCTTTGATTTTAGGCATTACTTCTATGGCTTTTTGAAGTACCTTTTTAGTTGTTTCGTCATCGAGCTTTTTGGGGATTATTTCTTCTGCCGGAGGAACAGCCGGTTCTTCAAATAGGAAGCGTACCATTTCGGTTATTTCGCTTAAAAGGTGAAGTCTTTCTTTTACTAAAGGCATTACTTTCATTAAAATATCTTTTTGCTCTTGAGTCGGCTTTAAATAGGTTTGATTTTCAAAGCGGCAGCCGGCACTTTTTAATTTCTCTTCGTCTATTTTTCCGAAAAGGCCTGAATTTGCAATATAGGGCCATGTAAGCTCAAAAAGCTCTTCATCGGTTTTTTCCCTCATGTACTGGCCGTTAAACCATTCCAGTTTTTTATAATCGAATACGGCCGGGGCCTTGTTCAAGTGTTTTACATCGAAGAGTTTTTCTAAGTCTGAAAGGCTGTACATATCCCTTCCATCTTCGTAAGAGCATCCGAGCATAGCTACGTAGTTGATAATAGCCTCTTTTAAATAGCCCCTATTCCTAAATTCGTTACAGCTTGTAGCTCCGTGACGCTTTGAAAGCTTTTGCCCGTCGTTTCCCATAACCATGGGCAGGTGGCAGAACTGAGGCGGTTCCCAGCCGAAGGCCTTGTACATAATCACGTGCATGGGGGTTGAAGGAAGCCATTCTTGGGCACGCATAACATGGGTTATGCCCATCAGGTGGTCATCCACTATGTTTGCTAAGTGATAGGTGGGAAACCCGTCGCTTTTCAAAAGGATTTGGTCGGGGTTTATGTCTTCATTTTTCCATTCAATGTCCCCTAAGAGGGCATCGGTAAATTTTGTGCTGCCTTCAAGCGGAACCTTTAGGCGGATAACATAGGGAACCCCTTCTTCCATTTTAGCCTTAATTTCTTCATCGGTTAAATTGCGGCAAGCCCTATCGTAGCCCGGAGGCATCTTGTTCATGGTTTGGATTTTACGGATTCTGTCGAGCCTTTCCGAATCGCAAAAGCAATAGTAGGCAAAGCCCTTATCTACAAGTTCTTGGGCATATTTGCGGTAGATTTCAAATCTTTGCGACTGAATATATGGAGCGCAGGGGCCGCCCTTTGGGCCGCCTTCATCCCATTCAAGGCCGAGCCATTCAAGGGTATCATAAAGGTTCTGTTCATATTCCTCGCTGTATCTTGTTCTATCGGTATCTTCAATACGTAAAACGAATTTTCCGCCCTTTGAGCGGGCAAAAAGATAATTGAACAAGGCTGTACGGACTCCGCCTATGTGCTGAAAGCCTGTAGGAGAGGGAGCATATCTGACTTTAACTTGCATAGTTACAAAACCTCCTAAAACTGTTATAGATAATGTCAAGTTTATTAAGGGACTCATTATACATTTTTTTAGGCTTAGGTGCAAGGCTTGAATTAAAGCTTATTTTTTTTAAGCCGATAAGAGGTATTAATGAAGACTTCTCTTATTAAATTTGCCGTTAGGTTAGTGTTTTTTTTATTTTGTGTTTCAGCCGTTTTTTCCGAATCCGGAGATATAAAGCAAAATATTCCGGCTGCTTCGATGCCCCCTAAGTGGGATCCATTGTTTCCTGCAGCCTTGTGGGTAAAAAATGCCCCAATCAACCAAGAAGCCGTCATTCATACGGTAAAAACAAAAGAAGAAATGGAAGCTTCTCTTAAATTTGACGAATCAAAACTGCAATCTGTTTTATTAAATAACGATATTTTTGCCCTATATGGAAAACCCGGGGCATACACAATGGGAATTTTAGGCCGATATACCCCCGAAGCCATTGAGCCGATTATGAATGAATTTGCTGCAACCTATGACGAAGCAAATAAGGAAAGAGGAATTATACCTGCTTTTTATTTAATTTACGGAACATGCTGGCCTGAAGGCGAGATCGGCCTTTTACGCTTATCCACCGTAAAAAAATATATAGAATTTGCTGCCGAAAGGGGCTGGTATGTATTTATTGACCACCAAATCGGGAAATATACGGTAGAACAGGCTATGAATACAATCTTACCCTTTTTGAAGTACCCAAACGTTCATCTTGCCTTGGATCCTGAGTGGCGTACAACGCAGCCGATGAAGGTTATCGGTTCCGTTACAGGTGATGAGATAAATAAGGCCCAAGAGATGATGGATAAATACATAAAGGAAAATAATATTACAGGCAGAAGGATGCTTGTAATTCATCAGTTTAATTCTATAATGATTAAAAAAAGAGCTAATGTAAGAAGCGATTATGAAAGAGTTCAGCTTATCCACTGTGCAGACGGCTTCGGCTCTCCACAATTAAAGAAGGACTCTTATGCCTATAATGCTCTGGCAAAAAACATTCCGCTTAAGTCGTTTAAGCTTTTTTCAAAACCGACTGTTGCCGGTGCAGGTTATGACCAGCCTATGATGAGCCCTGAAGAGGTCTTTAATTTAAATCCTCGTCCATATCTGATAATGTATCAATAAAAAAAGCTGTCAAAAATTAAGAAAATTAAATAAAAAAGGCTGTAAGCTCACAAAGAGATACAGCCTTTTTTGTTTTAAAGATGATATTGAAACCATGATGCCGGCTTAGCATGGTCATCCATGCCTTTATCAATAAATTATTTTAACTAAAATCCTAAAGAGTCTAAAATTTTATCTGCTGTTTGATCCAAAATACTGTCTATATATGAAGGATCTTGAAATTTTCTGGTAACTTCTTCTATTTTTTCTTTTCGGATGTCCGGGGCAGCCTTTACCGCATCCATTGCAAAATAAATTTCCGATAATTTTTGAGCCTCAGGAGACACTTGTACCGAATCGGAAATTTCTACCTTTTCCATTCTTCTGGGTTTTTGAGTGTTTTGTAAATTCTTGATCGGATCAATTCCGCCCAATTTTTCTATCATCATGTTTTCCTGCCTTCCTAACCGATTATCGGTTAATCTTAATCAAAAGTTAAGGTTTTATTTTTACAAAAGTCTATTTTCCTGTAACAAAAACCGAAAACTCCCCCTTTATCGACGGCCTTTTTTCAAAGTTTTGTAAAACTTCAACTGCCGGCCCCTTGATAATTTCTTCATGGAGTTTTGTAAGCTCCCTCCCCACAATAAGCTCACGGTTACTATCTATTTCGGCAATATCGGCCAAGAGCTTTACAATTCTATAGGGTGATTCGTATAAAACAAAACCTGCCCCGAAGTCAAAAAGCTCCTGCAGCCTCCGCTTGCGTTTTCCGGCCTTGGGCGACAAAAAACCTTCAAAAACTACTGTTTTGTCGTATGTTCCTGCTATACTCATGATAGCTCCAAAGGCTGAAGCTCCCGGAATCGGAATTATTGTGTGCCCTGCCTCCCTCGCCATCCTTACTAAAATAGAGCCCGGGTCGCTGATTGCCGGGGTTCCTGCATCGCTTGCATAGGCGATCTTTTTTCCTTCATCTAAAAGTTTTACAATTTTTTCGGAGGCTGCCGCTTCATTTACCGCCCTGCATGAAATTAGAGGCTTTGAGATTTCATAATGAGTTAAAAGGCCCAAGGTGTGCCTTGTGTCCTCACAGGCTATAAAATCGGCTTCTTTAAAAGTCTCCAAAGCTCTAAAACTGATGTCTTTTAGATTGCCTATAGGAGTGGCAACAACAAATAAAATTCCCACTTAGTCATTATATCATAGTTTTAGTATTGAATCAATAGAAAAAAAGGTGTATGATGTATTTATGACGGATTTACAGCCTTTATCATGGATGATATTAGTTTTTATAGGTCTTTTCTTAATTGTATTCGCCTATGTTCTTTTTAGCGCATCTGCAAAGCATGCAAGCGGAAAGAAGATTAGACAAACAGGAGAAAAAGGTGCTCCCGGCGTCTGCCCTGTCTGCGGTACTGTTTTAGCTCGAGGAGAACAAGTAAAGTCTGCTGTTTATCCCGGTGAAGATGACCGCTTATGTTATATCTACGGCTGTCCGCATTGTTATCCCAGCTGTGAAAATGAAGTGCATCGTCAGTGTCCTGTCTGCCATAAAACCGTTCCGAATGAAGCCCACCTTATTGCAAGGTATTTTGACCGTAGAAAGGGGAAAAAACGGGTCCACATACTGGGCTGCTCTAACTGCCGCTTTATGAGTTAAAAATGAAAAAAAACGCCTTTGCATCAAAATATTTTTTTAAAAATAAGTTATCATTTTTTTTGGTAATTATTTTAGCTGCAGCGGCTTATTTATTTAATGTCGGTACGGCTTTTCTATTAAAACTTATTGCCGATTCGGTTCTCAACTACGAACTGAATAAAATGATTTTTCTTGCAGTCTGCACTGCGGTTTATATTTTTGCGGCCGTTTTATCTGATTTTTTAGCTCATTATTCTCGTGTTAAATTTTGTAAAAATATTTCCTACCTGCTAAAAAATGACATTATTTTAAGTCTTTTAAATAAAAGCGTTCTTCATAAAGAAAAAAAATCTTATTCCGATTATCAATCATTATTATTAAACGATGTTTTAAGTTTGGAGCAAAACTATTTTGATGCTCTTTTATCCTGTCTATATCAGGTTCTTAATTTGGTTTTTTCGTTCTTGTCGGTTTTATACATTCAGCCGATTTTTTTACCCGTAATTTTGCTCATCTGTGTTTTTCCTGTTTTGTTTCCTAAGCTGACACAAAATAAACTTGAAGGCTTACAAAAAAATAAATCGGACGCCCGTTCGTTTTTTATAAAAAAATTAAGCGATGTATTGAACGGTTTTAGAACAATTAAAATGTATGGAGCGGAAGAAGCCGGAACAAAATATTCCGGGAATGCAAATTATGATTATACCCAAGCCGAAATAAAACTTGCAAAGCGTGAAAATCTTATTATGTCATCAGCATTCGGGGCAGGGCTTTTAATTATTCTTTTAACATGGGTTTCCGGAGCCTTTTTTATAAGGGCCGGGCTGTTGACCTTTTCCGGTTTGATAGCCCTTACCAAAATTGCCGAATCGATAGCGGGACCTTTTCAAATTATAGGCGAAAGATATGCCGGTATAATGTCTTCTAAAGCCATCGAAAAAACTATAAATTCGGTTCTGCAAGAAAAAGAGGAACTTCATAGGTTAAAAGATTTTAAAGAAGTACAAATTAAGGATTGTGTAATTGTTAAAGAAGATAAAGAATGTTTGAACGTGGAAAATTTAGCCTTACGGATAGGAGATAGAATTCTTGTAACAGGGCTAAGCGGTTCCGGCAAAAGTACCTTACTTAATGTTTTGGCAGGATTTGAAAAAAATACGGGTAAACTTTATATAGACGGAGTTTTACAAGAAACGGATATTAACCTTTCAAGTTATGTTTTTATGCTGGAGCAAAAAACTCATATTTTTGATGCAGGATTAATAGAGAATATTACATTGTTTGATAAGTCAAAAAATACTGCTGCCGAAGATGCAATAAAAAAACTTAATATAGCCTATTTAAGCACAAAGCTTGAAAATCAAAAGAAATTTTCAGGCGGAGAAGAACGCCGTATTGATTTTGCAAGGTTGCTTATAAGAAATTTAAGTGAAAAAATAGTTTTACTTGATGAACCTTTTTCGGGACTGGATGCAGAAAATACCGAGAATATGATAAAAATAATAAACGGTTTAAATCCTAAAATCTTAATTGTAACAACACACGAAGCAGAAAAATTAGGCGGCTTAAACTATAACCGCCTTTTAAAAATCGAGAATACCGAAATAAAACCATTGAAATTTTTAGCAAATAAAATATAATTAAAGATAGAATTGGAGTATCCATAATGAAGCAAATAAAGAAAAAAGTATTAGCCCTTATAAAAGTTTTTATTATGACAGCCATATGTATGCTGCCGTTGTTATTTGTAAGTCCTCTCATAGCAGAAGAAACTTATGAAGCACAGGTACTGCGCCGGGAGGCCGAAAAAGGACATGCCGGGGCTCAGTACGACCTTGGCTTCATGTATAAGGAAGGCCGGGGTGTAGAGCAAAGTTATGAACAAGCTGTCTATTGGTATAATAAAGCTGCTGAACAGGGATTTGCCGAGGCACAGAATAATCTCGGCTTTATGCATAAGGAAGGTCTGGGTGTAGAGCAGAGTTATGAACAAGCCGTTTACTGGTATGGAAAGGCTGCAGAACAGAAACTTGCTGAGGCACAGTTTAATCTTGGAAATATGTACTTTGACGGCTTAGGTCTTGCAAAAAACGCCGAAAAAGCCGCAGAATGGTACCTAAAAGCAGCGGACCAAGGGCTGGCAAAGGCAGCGAATAAACTCGGCTGGATGCACCACAAGGGTGTCGGGGTTCGGCAAAATGATGAGAAAGCAGTCTACTGGCACCGCAAAGCAGCGGAACAGGGAGATGCCGAAGGACAGTTTAATCTTGGCTGGCTTTATTATGAGGGAATAGGGGTAAAAAAAGATTATAAGAAAGCTGCCGAATGGTTTGGTAAAGCAGCGGAGCAGGGACTGGCTGAGGCTCAAGCAAGACTTAAGGAATTAGAAGATCTGATAAAGAAAAACCGCAATCCCCTGCTGATTATCGATAAAGACGGTACTCTTACCGGAGTTACCGATAAAACAAAGCTAAAAGGAAAACTCGTTCTGCCTGCCACAGTTAAAAAGGTAAGCGCAAATGCTTTTCGAGAATGTACCGGTTTAACTGAAGTCTGCTTCCCTGGAAGTCTTACGGAAATTGGTGACTGGGCTTTTTCCGGCTGTACCGGCTTAACTGAAGTCTGCTTCCCTGAAAGCCTTACCAAAATCGGCGGCTGGGCTTTTCTGTTCTGTAAGGGTTTAACTGAAGTTCACTTCCCTAAAAGTCTTATCAGCATAGGTGGGTTTGCTTTTAACGGCTGCAGTAACTTACGTAAGCTGACAGTCGACCCTGCAAATTCGGTTTATTCGAGCAAGGATAATATCATATACACAAAAGATATGAAAAAACTTATTTTTACAGCAGGAGGGGTTACAAGAGTTTTGGTACCTGATACGATTACGGAAATCTATCAGAATGCTTTTATAGGCTGTAAAAATTTACATACACTGACAGTTGACCCTGCAAATCCTGCTTATTTTAGCAAAGATAATGTTATATACACAAAGGACATGAAAAAACTTATATGTGCAGCCGAAAGTATCACGCAAGTTTCTATACCTGATACAGTTACCGAAATCGCTGAATGGGCTTTTTACGATTGTACCGGTTTAACGAAAGTCAGATTACCGGTAAGTATTACACAGATCAGAAATTGTGCTTTTAACAGATGTGAGGGTTTAACAACGATAGACTTATCTGCATGTAAAAATCTTACCCAAATCAGTGCATGGGCTTTTTTCTACTGCATAAACTTAACAAAGATAGACTTATCTTTATGTACAAGTCTTACCGAAATCGGTGAAGGGGCTTTTTTGTATTGTAACGTATTAAATGAAGTAAGGCTTCCCTCAAGTCTTACCTCTATCGGACCTCAGGCCTTTAAAGATGTGTCACCTAATGTAAGGTTTAAGATACCGAACGAAAAGGTAGAAAAACTGCTCAAAGACAGTGCTGATGCCAGCTAATTTTCAGGCATAGAAGAAAACCATATTGATTTTGCAAGATTGCTTATAAGAAATTTAAAACTGAGGCACAACCTCTCCGGCTGTTTCTCCCCGATGGTTTTTAATGCTTTTATCGGCAATGTTGTCGAAATATTCGTAATCAGACTCAGCGATTACTCCGAGTTTTTTTAACAAGTGAACCAAAACGATATCTCTTGTCTTTGAAATTCCGTCATAGACTTTGATTGCTATTCCGTATTTTTTATCGGGTAAAAGGCCGCCGAAGTATCCGTTTGCTCCGGATTTTACGACGAGTTTGCCCGGGTATTTTTTGACCAGGAGGTGGTCGATTCTATCCGTGCCGGAAGTGTATTCGGAACAGGCTGTTATGGACTCTATGATGTCTTTTGCATGGCTAGACAAATTTTGAGGAAGGTTTTCGTAGTCGGCCATTCTTGCCATTCCGAATGCAAAATTGTAAAGGGGCAGGGAGTGGACGGGAACACCGCAGCCGTCAACCGAGATGTTATCACCCGGAATTTTGCAATCACAGATTAGTTCTATCATTTCCCTTATTTTTTGTTGAACGGGGTGATGCGGCTTGTAATAATCCTCAGTGGAAGCCTTCATCAATACGGCAGCCGTCAGCATACCGGAATGCTTACCGCTGCAATTATTGTGTATATCGCGGGGTTTTTCGTTATTTATCTTCATCTGCAACTCTACTTCACGTTTAAAAGGGTAGTGAGGGCCGCACTTTAAGGCTCTTTCATCAAGACCGATCTTGTTTAGTATTCCGGTTACGGTTTTAATATGAAAATCCTCGCCCGAATGCGAGGCGCAGATTTGAGCTATTTCTTCGCGGCTTAAATTGAATTTTTCCTTAGCCCCAAGCGAAAGAGGTACCATCGCCTGAAAAAGTTTTGCACTTGAACGCGGAAAAGACACTTCCTTGGTATCTCCTGCCGAGAACACAATGTTTCCGTTCTTATCGACTACGGCTATTGAACCGAATGTGTAAAGGTCTTCAATTTTGCCCCTGTAAGATTTTAAAAGTATTTCCATCTTTTTATCCTTAAATTATCAAGATCTATGTCTAAGTTGCATTTGCCAAAATAGTTTTTTAGGTCTTGAATTTGATACTTTTTTATTAAGTTATCAAGAGCAACTTCAATAAGCTCTGTTTTGGTTTTTATTTTTGTCAATGCGAATGCTTTTTGAATTTTTGAATCATTTAATACAATAGTTGTTCTCATCTTATCCTCCATGCATAATTTTACTATAGTTTATACATATAGTCAATAATGGTTATTATGCATAAAAATTTCTATTTAAAAAATAAGAATTTAATCCGATAATTAGTATATGCAAAAAAGTAAGTTTTTATTGATTGTTATTGTTTTTTTTTCTGTTTTTCTTGAAGCTGAAGACTTAAGCATTTCAAGGGAAGATTTGCTTGTTATACAAAACCCCAAGGGCGGTTATCATTTATACATAAGAGCTAAGGCCGATATAAAAAGTGTACTTTTAACCGAGACAACAAAGGATCCCGATTTAAAGTTGGATAATTATGCCTACCGTGATCCCAATTATAATGAAATAAACGGAGACGAAAAACGCCTTTTAAACGGCGAGTTTTTACTGCCCGAAAAAAAGCTTTACAGCCTTATAGATTCGACTCCCGAAATAAATACCCCTCTGGGTGAAGCCTATCATATTTGGATTCCCTATGTAGTTTTTTACGGATATGATTGGTCTCGCAGCGGTGAGGTCGAAGTAAAGGATGGAACCTTTTTTAATATCCGAACCTTTTCAAAACCTTATGGGGATTATACGGGAACTTTTCAGGATAACCCCTTTACTTTGAGAGTAACTCAAAAGCCCGTCAAAGAAGATCCTCCCCCCGATCTTGCCTACAGCGATGAGGCTGTAAAAACCTTTACCGACCTGGCCGACAGTACTGAAGGAGAGATGATTTATGCAAAGGGCCCTGAGGATATTCTCCCAATTATAAAAGAAATTTTAAAAAAGGGAGATAAAGATCATCTTGATTTACTCTTTGCGTTAGACTCCACTGAAAGCATGATGGATGATATTGCAGAGGTGCGTAAAAACATAAGCTCAATGCTTGGCGACATTCTTCCTCAATATAAAACTTATAGAATTGCTTTGATTTTGTACAAGGATTATCATGAAGATTTTTTGGTGAGAGAGGCTTGCGTTTTTACGGATAACTTAAAAAAGTTTGAAAAAGCCCTTTACGGTTTTAAAGTTTTCGGCGGAAGAGATATTCCCGAAGCTGTCTATGAGGGCATCTTCTTGGGACTTCGTCAGTCATGGCGTGCTTTGGATGCCGATGTGGATAAAAAGTTAATTTTGATAGGCGATGCCCCTCCTCATCCCAGACCCCGCGGAAAGGTAACAAAAGAAAATGTAGATAAACTCGCCGCCGATAAGGGCGTAAAAATTTACCCGATAATACTGCCTCATAGTTTATCGTATTAGAGGTTTTTTAGGCAATTAGTTAAGCCTTCTCCTACTTTTATTTTTTCCCCTTATGTGATAAAATATTACCTCGCTAAAAAATTTTCGGTAAGAGGAGGAAAAGATGAATCCCAAAGATGTTGTCGAGTGGCGGGAAAGCCTTGTAAAATTGCCCGACCATAATTTTTTTGATTTAATGCAGCTTTATTTGGGAAAAATCAAAACTCCCTTTAATAAGCAAAGGCTTGCGGAACAGCTGAGTGCTTTTTTACGAAAACCCGCTATACAAGAAAAAATTGCAGAAAGTCTCGATTCTCACGATATATTGATTTTAAAAGCCGTAAAAGAAATTCCCAATCCTACGCAGGCTATGCTCTCTTTGTTTTTTTCAAAAAAAATATCCTACGCCGAGTTATCCGAAAAACTTTTAAATTCGGAAGAACGTCTGCTATTGTACCGTGTTCAAAACAGCGATGGCGATAAGGTTTATAAGATTAACCCTCTTTTACAAAAAACTATAGAACCTTTTTTATTAAATAATCTTTTTTTTATGCCCGAAAAATCGGGGCAGGTAAAAGCTAAAGAAATAAATATAAACGATGCGGCCCTTGCCGGGCTTTATTCCTTTTGTATTCATAACGAAACCGTTTTAAAAAATGACGGTTCTTTTAAAAAAAGATATGAAGATTTAATCAAAGAAATTTTTCCGTGGCTTTCGGAAAAGACAAAACGTATTTACTCCATTTTTTCGGCATGTGAATCCCTAGGGCTTATTTTTAGAACGGAAAACGGCTTTACAGTTCAAAGGGCAAAATGGGAAGCTTTTTCTCAGATAAGCAAACCTGAGCGGTTGATATATTTTACTGCTGCTTCTTTATTTAAAACGAGAAAAGAAAATTTACAAAAACTTGTTTTAATTCTTTTTGAATTTTTAAATGGGTTTTATGATAGGGCCTATTATGAGGAAGATGACGTAGAACAATTTTTTCTTCTTTTGTGTATGCAAAATTTTTCTTCATCCTTTATTAAAAATGAAATTGACATCCTTCATTTAAATTTTATAGAGATTGCTGAAACCTTCGGTCTTTTATGCAGGGATAAGCATTTGATTTATTTGAATCCTGAGCTTTTAAAAAATGTAACTGAACCTAAAAAGCCTCTTTTAATAGATCCATCTTTTGAGGTTACCGTTTTACCTGACAGCAATTTAAAAAGCCTTTTAGATACAGCGGAGTGTATGGAGCCGGTCTTAATTCAAATGACGGGAAAATTCGAAATTACAAAAAAAGCATGTTCGAAGATTTTTCAGTTAGGATTTACTTCCGAGAATGTGTATAAAATTTTATCGGAGGCAACAGGGCATGAGATTCCTCAAAATATAAGAGTTTCAATAAACGAGTGGTATAAGAATTTTACTTCACTGGAATTATACAGCGGTTTTGTAGTTTCTGTTGCTAAGGAAAAAGAAAAATTTTTTGAGCTCGATACTCCTTTAAAAAAGCTTGTCCATAAAAAAATAGCAGAGGGGGTCTATCTTTTAAATGTTCAAGATTTAAAAGATTTTGAACAAGCCGTTTACAAAAGCGGTTTGGAATTTATCTTTTATAAAAATAGACCTCTCCAATCTCCTTCTGTAAGAAATTTTCAAAGGCTTAATTTATTTTCTCAAAAAGAAAAAAAGGATTACACAAAAAAACTTGATTGGGTAAAACATCAAAAAGAAAGGGAAGATAAATATTCAAAGACCTTATCGCAATTAAGTGCAATACTAAAAGATTTACAGTTAGCAAAGGAAGATACCAAAATTGTAAGCGGCAGGATAAACCGTAAAGCTATAATTACGGAGGAGCAGCTTAAAGACGGAGTTTTTAAGTTTACAAAAAAGGAAGCATCCGGGCTTGATTTTTTGGGAAAACAAAAAATAGCGGAGCAGGCAATCCTAGGTAAACACATCCTTGAAATAGAGTTGAACACAGAAAAGGGTCCGGAAAAAATAAGCGGAGTTCCCGAGGAAATTTTAAAAGAAGAAAAAGATGCAGTTCTTACCATTGTGTGTGATAATCCTAAAGATAGGTTGAAAATTTCTATTGCTCATATTTCAAAAATAAAACTGATTCACAATTCTATTTTTTCGGAATGACCGTACTGAGGGAGGAGTTATGGGAAAATACAAAAATCAAAATATAATCGAAGAGAGGGTCGAAATAGAAGGTATACCCTGTTTGCGTTTTTATCCTGCAAAGATGAGCGGATTTCTTCCGCCTTTTCCTACCTTATTTTATTATCACGGCTGGTCTTCAGAAAAAAATAAGCAAAAGCTGATTGGCTATGTTTTTTCTACCTTGGGATATCAAGTAATCTTACCGGATGCTGTCCATCACGGTGAAAGAAATAAGTTTGAAGATTATGATGAGGCCTTAAACGAGTTTTTTTTGCCTGTCATTATGCAAAACCTTGCCGAGTTTCCCATAATAAAAAACTATGCCATAAAAAATTTTAATGCAGATGAAAAACGCCTTGCAGTTTCGGGACATTCTATGGGCGGTTTTACTACAGCAGGAATCTTTACCCATAATCCGAGCATTAAAACTGCGGTCGTTTTTAACGGTGCCTGCGATTGGCAAAATGCAATCCTTCAAATCGAAAAAGAATATGATGAAGGCCATATCGAATTTGATGAGGCAACAAAAAAAGCTGATCCCGCACAAAACATCGACAAACTCATAGATCGGCCTCTTTTTCTTTTACACGGAATAAAGGACTCCCTGGTTTCTTACAAAATCCAAAAACAATTTTACGACTCAACCCTTCCGCTTTATAATAATAAAGATTTATTAAGGCTTATGAGTGTCGAAAGAATGGATCATTATATAAGTATTCAAATGCTCGACGAGACCGTTTTATGGTTAAGTGAAAATCTATAAGGAGGTTTGAAGGATGAATGATTTAAAGGAGCTTTCGTTTTTGATGTACACCTCAAAAGAGGAAAACGTATCGGTTAATGTGGTTGTAAAAGATGAAACCATTTGGCTCACCCAAAAAGCCATGGCAGAACTTTTTGGTATAGGAGTACCTGCCGTATCCAAGCATTTAAAAAACATCTTTGATGAGGGAGAGCTTAATGAAAAAGTGGTTGTTTCCATTTTGGAAATAACCACTGACCATGGTGCTATTCCCGGAAAAACACAAACGAAGGATACGAAGTTTTATAATTTAGATGCAATCATCTCGGTGGGCTACCGTGTGAATTCTCAAAAGGCAACAAAATTCCGTATTTGGGCGACAGGGGTTTTAAAAGAGTACATGATAAAGGGCTTTGCCCTTGATGATGAAAGATTAAAACAGGGTAAAACCCTTTTCGGCAAGGACTATTTTAGAGAATTATTGGAGCGAGTCCGCTCAATCCGTGCAAGTGAAAGGCGTATATGGCAGCAGATAACTGATATTTTTGCCGAATGTTCTATAGATTATGATAAAGACAATCATATTACAAAAGATTTTTATGCTATGGTGCAAAATAAATTTCATTATGCCATAAGCGGAAAAACTGCCGCTGAAATTGTATACGAGAGTGCAGACAGTAAAAAAGAAAACATGGGGCTTATGACATGGAAGAATTCTCCGAATGGTCGTATTTTAAAATCGGATGTCAGCATCGCAAAAAACTATCTTGATGAAAAATCGATAAAAAGACTTGAACGGGCTATTACCGGATATTTTGATTATATCGAGGATATCATAGAAAGAGAAAATACCTTTACCATGCAGGAATTTTCTCAAAGTGTTAATGAATTTTTAGCCTTCCGCCGATATGACATTCTTCAAAATAAGGGAAAAGTTTCATATGCCAAGGCAAAAGAAAAAGCCGAATCCGAATATGATATATTCAATAAAACACAAAAAATAGAATCGGATTTTGATCGGGAGCTAAAAAAAATTTTAAAGGAAACAAACTATGAATGATGAAGAAAAGCTGACAAAGATCAGGGCTCTCGAACTTTGGGATAAAAATTTAATTGAAAATATTGAAGTTGGAACCTTTAAGGGTTTGCAAGAAATACATAGATACCTGTTTCAAGATGTGTTTGATTTTGCAGGAGAAGTTAGAAAGGTAAATATTTCAAAGGGAAACTTCCGCTTTGCTCCAATTTTATTTTTGACTGAAAATCTTAAAATAATCGATAAGATGAAGGACGAGGCCTTTGATGAGATTTTGGATAAATATATCGAAATGAATGTTGCTCATCCTTTTAGAGAGGGCAACGGAAGGAGCATGAGGATATGGCTGGATATTCTTTTAAAACAACGCTTAGGAAAGTGTGTTGATTGGTCAAAGATAGACAAGTTTTCTTATTTAAGTGCGATGGAACGCTCTCCGGTAAACAGTCTGGAACTCAAGTTTTTATTGAAAACAGCCCTAACCGATGATATTCAGAACAGGGAAGTTTATATGAGGGGCATACAGGCCTCTTATGAATATGAGGGTATGAGCAGATACGATATAGGGGATGTGTAAAAGAATTTAGTAGGAGTTGAAAAAAAATGAAATTAACATCAAAACAAAAGGGTATTATGTTTTTAATTCTTTCGGCGCTTTGCTTTGCATCGATGAATTTGTTGGCAAAGCTTGCAGGGGATCTGCCTTCGATGCAAAAGGCTTTTTTTAGAAATCTAATAGCGGCTCTTGTGTCTTTTGCAGTACTTATACGGTCAAAAGAAAAATTTCATTTGGATAAAAAAAATCTGCCCTTCTTTTTTATGAGGGCAATTTTCGGCACTATGGGGATTGTCGGGAATTTTTATGCGATAGAGAATATGCTTCTCGCCGATGCTTCTATTCTTGCAAAACTGGCGCCTTTTTTTGCCATCCTTTTTTCGTTCCTTTTTTTAAAGGAAAAAATAAAGCTTTATCAAATTCTTGCAGTTATAACGGCTTTTTCGGCTAGCCTTCTTATCATAAAACCTGCCTTTGCAGATAAGAGTCATGTTATTGCAGCCCTTATAGGGGCCTTCGGGGGAATGATGGCCGGGGCAGCTTATACCTGCGTACGCTATCTTTCAATAAAAAAAGAAAAAGGCGCAACTATAGTTTTTTTCTTTTCGTTTTGCTCGATATTGATCCTTCTTCCCGTATTTATAATATTTTATCGTCCGATGACTCTTTTACAAACTATCACCCTCTTGCTTGCAGGTCTTGTAGGAACGGGCGGACAGTTTTGTGTTACTGCTGCCTATGCCCATGCTCCTGCAGGTTCAATTTCGGTTTATGATTATACTCAAATAGTTTTTTCTGCACTTTTCGGCTTCGCTTTTTTGGGAGAGCTTCCCGACCGGTGGAGTTTTTTAGGATTTGCTATAATATTTGCAGTTGCTCTTTTTATGTTCTTACACCATGAAGATAAGGTAAAAAAGCATTTAGGTGCAAATTGATGTTTACCGAAAAAATAGTATAAGGGGTTTTTATGTATTTATCGTTACAGGCAATGATTTTTTTGTGCTTTTGCGTTTTTCTTGCTGGCTTTGTAGATTCGGCTGCCGGCGGCGGCGGTCTTATTTCGCTCCCGGCCTATTTTTTTGTGGGCCTTCCGGCTCATACAGCCATAGGCTGCAATAAATTTTCGGCAGCCTGCGGGACAACTCTTTCAACCTTCCGTTTTTTTAAGCACGGGGCTCTTGAATGGCGTGTAGCTCTGGTTTCGGCAGTTTTTTCTTTTGGGGCTTCTTATATAGGAATGAAAATTGCGCTCAGAATAGACCAAGCGGTCTTAAAAACTGCCCTGATTTTAATATTTCCCGTGATAGCGGCTGTTCTTTTGATAAAAAGAAATTTCGGCAACGAAAACAAATCCAAGGAAATTCCTCAAAAAAAGGCTTATGTTTTGGCAGGCTTAATAGGTGCTTGTGTAGGTTTTTATGACGGACTTATAGGGCCCGGTACCGGTACAATCGCAATTATAGCTTATTCCGCATGGATGAAATACGACCTAAAAACAGCCTCGGGAAATGCCAAGCTTTTAAACTTAGCTTCAAACTATGCTTCTTTGACTGCCGCTTTGCTGAATAATAAGGTTGTTTTTTCGCTTTCTGTTCCTGCTGCAGTTTGCGGTATTATCGGTAATTACTTAGGTGCCGGATTTGCTTTAAAGAAAGGGGCTGCCTTTATAAGGCCTCTTATGATTGTGGTTATAATTTTATTGTTTGCAAAATTATTTTATGACGTCTTCGGCGAAATGATACTAGGATTATTTTAGATTATCTAATTGCCATCAGCTTGTCGGCTTCTTTTTCGGTTATAATTTTTTCGCTTACGAGGTCATAAAACTGCTCGCTGTTTGTTTTCCCAAAAAAGAGAATATCATCGGTTCCTATGCTTATCGGTACACCTGCATCCATCATTTTACGTAATGGATGAGATTTTAGGTCTTTGACCGCTCCCAGCATTACATTGCTTTGGGGGCAAACATTGCAACGGACCTTTCTATCTGCTAAAAACTGCAGCACCTTGTCGCTTTGGGCTGCTCCTATACCATGCTGAACCTCATCTAAATCAAACATTTCAACAAAATACTTGACTGAAGCTGCATCTGAAAATTCGCCTACATGGGCCTTCTTTTTTAATCCGTATTTTTCGGCCAATCTAAATATATATACGCACTGTTCAATGCCTTCCGAAACTTCAGGGCCATAAAGGTCTATGTTTTTAAATACCTTTGATGACATCATAGGTTCTACCCATTGCTTTAAAAAAATTTGATCTATAGTTTTTGATATTCCCAATTCGGGAACAATGTTAATCTTACTTTTATATTTTTTTACAATATTATTTATTCCGGTTAAAAAACCGTCCAAATCACCTTTAAATTGTCTTATAAAACCTATATCAATTGAGCCTTCTATGTGAACAACATTGTCTTCTATTGCACTCAGTATGGACATTTCTATTAAATCTATAACGTGTTGCGCTGTAGTACATGCAGGGCGAGTATATTGTCCGATGATTTCATGCATCTCATCAAGACCGTTCATTTTGCGAGGAAAATTGGGAATGTCAAACCCTGCCCATTTTTTATAGTCGGAATACTTCATACTTAAATTCAGATGATTATGAGTATCAGCTTTGGGCTGCTTTTTATAGTAATCAAAATCTCTCATTAAAACTTCCTTGTAAAACCTATAAGTATAAGTATATCACTCTTTTTTAAAAAAGTCATACTAAATATACTATAATCCGGCAATATTATCGGTAAATTTTATTAAAAAGTTTAATCCTTTAGAAATTCTATTATTTTTTTTGCTACAAGTTCTTTTTCAATATCGTTTGTAACTATATGACTGCTTTTTTCAAGTATTAGATACTCGTTTTGAGTTCTTAAATTCTTATCTATTAGATCTTTTACCTTAAAAGGGACTAATTTATCGGCCTTTGATAAGATTGTAAGGCTTTGAGATCTTATAAAAACCATGTTTTTTAAGGCTAATTTTTGTAATTTATAAAGATCCGCCGTTTTTGCTAAGTATTCTACACCATTATAGTCCGTCATTGATCTTCCGTATTCAGGATCGTTCTCATAAGTTTTTTTTACGGTTTCTATCTTTTTGACAAAAAATTTTAAAAAAGGTGTCAATTTTATCCTGTTATCCGTTGCTATAAAGGCAGGTGCACATAAAAATATTTTTTCCGGATTAAAACGCGCTGCTATTAAAGATGCCAGTACTCCGCCCATAGAAAGACCTCCGACAAAAACTCTTTCATACATTGCACAAAGGTCAATATATTCGTCACAAACCTTGCGGAGCCAGTCTTTCCAAGATGTACTTAAAAAATCGTCTTTTTTGGTTCCGTGTCCTGGCAGGCGGGGGATATAGACATTGTAGCCTGCTTCATTTAACTGGCGTCCCAGCCAAATCATCTCTCTGGGAGAGCCCGTGTAACCATGAATCAGCAAAATAGCCGGCGCGGTTTTTAGTCCTTTTAAAAAAAAGGGTTTCGTTGTATCTGAAAGTTTTATAGGATAATTGTCAAAAAACACGTAAAATCTCCTTAATAAAAAATATAAGAGTATCTTAACATTATATATCTTTTTTTACAAATAAACTAGGTATTACACCTTAAATTTTTTAACCTCTTCAGATAGGGCTTCAATGCTTTTTTTATTTTTCTGAGTGATTTGGTTTATTTCCTGTATTGTATTGTTTATATGCACTGCACCTGCAGCCATTTCATTCATGCTGTCGGTTATAAGATCGGTTAAATTATTAAGTTTTCCCATTTCTCCCGATACAGCTGTTCCTCCTTTTAGCATTTCACCGGATCCTTCTATTACTTTTGTGGTTACCGTTCTGATTTCTTGGATTGCAAGTAGAACTTCCCTACTGCCGTTTTCTTGCTCCTTCATGGCATCTGTAAGATCGGTACTCATATTTTTTACTTTATCAGAAAGGTTAAATATAAAGTTGAATTGTTCCTCAGCCGATTTTGCAGAATCTGAAAGGGTATCGATTTCGGAGCTTAAATTTTTTAATGTGAAGGTAATGGCTTTGGCCTGAGCTGCCGATTCTTCTGCCAGTTTTCTTATTTCGTCGGCTACTACAGCAAATCCCTTTCCTGCTTCTCCTGCATGAGCCGCTTCAATAGCTGCATTCATGGCTAGAAGATTCGTCTGACTTGCAATGTGCTGAATTACACTTGAAGCTTCTAAAAGACTGCCTGATTCTTCAGCTATTTGCTGCGTTATAGCATTTGAACTTGCAACGTTCTTTTTGCCGTCTGCCGTTGCATTTGCAAGCTCGCCTATCATATCATCGGTTTTTTCAATAGTTTGAGTGATTGAGCTTATATTTGAGGTCATCTCTTCTATTGCAGATGATGATTCTGAAACACTTGCCGCCTGAATTTCAATACTGCCATTTTGACTTTTGATTCTGTCTATTATACTGTCTACTGTTTTTGATGTATTATCCACACTTGATGCTTGTATCAGGGCTTGCTGTTTTACTCCTTCAATTCTTGAGCTGATTTGGTTTATTTCACTTGCCGTTTCAGTCATATTTTTTGCAAGTTCATCTCCTACCATATTCATGATTTCGGTATTTTTTTCAAAGGATTTTATAGCATTCCCTATCTGTTCCATTGCGTTGTTAAAGTATGCTGACAGCTCTCCTATCTCATCATTTGATTTTATAGGAAGTCTTACGGTTAAATCTCCGGACGTTATTTGTTTAAGGGCTTGAACAATTTTAAAAAGAGGTTTTATAAGAATATTTCTCATAAAAAATATGACTAAAAAAATCAAAACAAGTACAAAAAAAACGGCAAGTAAAATATTTACTGTAAGCAGTTTATAAAAGCTCTTAAATATGACTGCCTTTGTTACTTCAAGTGAGATATAAATGCCGGTGTCTTCTATAGGTGAAATAAATATTATTTTTTTGCTGTCTTCTATCAGCTGTTTCCTAGCCTCTATTTCAAAGTCAAAAATTTTTTGACCGATTAAATCTTTATTTTTGTTATTTAAACAAAATCCTTTATTGTTTACTAAAGATAAAGAGTAATTTTTTATATCTTCAAAGGCTAGACTTCCAAAGTAACGGCTTAAAGGTTCAAGCCCAAGGTCTATAGTGACTACGCCTAATTTCTTTGCTCCTGAAACAATGGGAGATGTCGCTGTTATCATTGGTACTCCGGTAACCTCATCATTATAAAGTTCGCTCCAAACAACGTTTTTCTTTTGAGCAATACCGTCATTTTTGTACCAAACGAATTTCCGGTAGTCGTTTTTTTCGTTACTGTATTCCCAAGTCATTTTTACAGTATTATTTTCGGTGTACCAATAGGGACCGTAAAATTTTTCTCCTTCTATAACATATGGTTCAAGCCAAAAGCCTCCTCCTACGATGTTTTTATCGGACCCCATAGTTATGCTGCTTATCTTTTTGAGGTTTTCCGGATCTTGAAAGCCTAAATTAGTAATCAGTAAGGCGTAATCAATAGATTTAGTTTCCATCTTTGAAAAAATCCTACCGTAAATTATATTTGCCTCATTATCTATGCGTGACGAAAGACTTGTTTTTATATCTCCCAGAATTATGTTAGCAAATTGCTGAAAAATGATAGTTCCAATAAGTCCTGCAGAAAAAATAAAAACACAACATACTACTGTAGAAATTTTAAAAACAAGACTTCTGCGTGCCGTTTTTTTTACCTTACTTTTTTCCATATTCTATATTCTCCCTATTTTACATATACTATTCTAGTATAACATAAGAAGTAATATAATGTAAGTTTAAATTTTAAAATATTTTTTACTTTTATAAGAGGCTCTTGTGTATTTAAAGAATATGTACTATAGTTATAGAAAGATATACATATATTGAGGGAGATTTTAAATGAAAAAAATCATTTCAGCATTATCGATCGCACTGCTATTGCTTGCAATTACAAGCTGCGGCGGCAAATCGGAAAAGAACAACGCTGTTCTTAAGGTAATAAAGGAAGCCGAAGGCATGACCCTTGATCAGCTTTTCGAAAAAGCCTATCAAGAATCAAACGGAAAGGTTTTAAAAGGTCTGGGGAACTCAAGCCGGGGTAAAACTGCGGGCGAAACCTTTGTTGAAGCAATAAAGGCAAAATATCCAGATTATACAGGAAAAATAGATTGGTCCCAGCCTAAGAACAATACTATCTTTGATCAGCTTACAAACGATAACAAAAACGTTAAGCCCGAATTTTCTATGACCCTTATCCAGGATGGAGCCCAGATTAAGTCTAAGATGATTGATACGGGTATTTTGCATAACTTTGTTCCTAAAGAGTGGAAAGAGTCTAAAGGAACCGACATGAAAGAAAACGGAAATCCCTTGGCCTTGCAGACCTTGAACAAGGTTTTTATGTACAATAACGTAGAAGCCTCAAACAAGTTTTTAAACGTATGGGATTTTGTAAAAGAAGGTCAAAGCCCCTTATTTATGGGTTTGGAATCCGAACCTATCGGAAAGAACTTTTTGCTTATGCTTACTCACGAAAAGTACTCAAAGGTTGTAAAAGCCGCCTATGATGCTTTGCCTGAAACGGACAAGGCTTATTTTAAACCCGTTGTAGACAGCTTGGAAAAAACAGCTAAGGAGCTCGGTTTAAGCGAAAACGGCAAGTACGCTCTCGGCTGGATTAAGCTTTTTGTTTCTCAATTTAACTTAAAAACCGATGACGGCCCCATCAGTGTAGACCTGGTAAAAAAATCCTCTAAGGATCAAACAGGTTTATTGGTTTACTCCAAACTGCGCTCTATTAAAGAGACTGACGAATCTTCAGTAAACAATATCACTGTTGCAGCTTATCAGGACGGATATAAGGGCTTCGGGGGTTATGCCTATAAGCACTATTTGCAGGTATTAAACAATGCACCTCTTCCTTGGACTGCCTGTGCCTTTATCGCCTACATGGTAACTACAAAAGAAGGCTTCCATCCTTGGGGAAAGGATATGGGCGGATACAGCTCCAACCCTGCTATCAATCAGGACCACAGCATGGACGGCTATGTTGATGAAGAAGTAAAAGGCGAAATCAAAAAGATAAATAAATTCCCTGCCAAAAACGACAGGGGCTATGACTGGTGGACAGGAGAAGGAAAAGGCGGCTTAATTGTCGAAGACCCCGTATACTGTGCAAGCGTAACCTTTACCGTAGGTGAATGGATAAGCTCTTTAAGAAATTAATAGCGGTTAATTAACATTTGCTCTTATTTAAGTAATTAAAAAGAGTTTTTATAAATAGGTTTCCGCTGTCTTAATTTTAAAAACGGCGGAAACCTTTGTTTTTATTGGAGGAGATTTTGACTAAGACAATTCCGCGTGCCGTATTTTTAAATCAAAGCAAAGATTTTTTTAGAAAGCCGCAAAATATGATATTGCTTATATTCGGTGTTGTGCTTTCTGTTACGACTATAGCTCCGATAGTAACTATTCTTTTGGATACAATTACAGTTCACCCCGGTACTATAGATGCCATGCATGGGCCTGACGGCTTTACCGTTTTTAACTGGAAGGATATTTTTACCGGCTCTCTTGCTGTAAGAAATTTTTGGAGCCCGCTTACAAATACCTTGCTGCTTGCGATATTCAGCTGCATAGGAGCTATCTTAATAGGCGGCGTTTTTGCATATTTGATTACGCGTACAAATATAAAATGTAAAAAATATCTGAATATCGTTTTTATTTTTCCATATATAATGCCTCAGTGGACATTAGCTCTTACATGGATGAACCTTTTTAAGAGCACAGCCGTTACGGGAGGCTCTAACGGAATTCTTGCAGGGCTTTTCGGCATTACGATGCCTGCATGGTGGGCAGAAGGCCTTTTCCCTTCTATAGTTGTTTTGTCCTTGCACTATGCGGCCTTTGCCTATATCTTAATAGGCGGCATATTTAAAAATATGGACTCCAACCTTGAAGAAGCAGCCTTGATCTTAAATACCTCAAAATCAAAGATATTCCGCAAGGTAACCCTTCCCTTATTAAGACCTGCAATCCTATCTACTATTTTGCTCGTATTCGGAAGTGCTATGGGAAGCTATCCCGTTCCACACTACTTAAAATTGACAACCCTTTCTACAAAATACATAGACTTAAAGGTTGTAAGGACGGGACAGGCGAGCATTATCGGCGTAGTGATGATGGTCTTTGGAATTTTAATTCTGATTACAAACAGGCTCAGTATGAAGTCCCGAAAAAACTATACCACAATCACGGGCAAAAGCGGACAGGTCAGCAAGGTAAATGTAGGGAAAATCGGACAATATTTAATTCCTGCAATTTTAATTATCTTTACCTTATTTACAGGAATATATCCTGTTATTTCCTTTGCCTTTGAAACATTTTTACCCAACCCGGGAGATTACAGTTTTTTTAGAACCGGAGACTTTGCAAACCTGACCTTAAAATGGTGGACTCATCACTCTGCAGAAGATGTCGGTATGTACGGCCAGTTCGGTATTTTATATAACCGGGCCTTTTGGATGAGCTTTAGAGGAACCATACTCGTTGCCGTTTCTTGTGCCTTGCTTGCAGGAACAATAGGTCTTTTAATAGGCTATGCAGTAAGCAAGCACAGAAGAAACAAATTTGCAAACTATGTAAACGACATAGCTTTTTTGCCATACCTTTTGCCTTCTCTCGCTGTAGGTATAGCATTCTTTATCTTCGGGTCGATGATGGGCATCTATGATACATTTTTGCTTTTGATAATAGTCGGAACAATTAAGTACATTCCTTTTTCGTCGAGGAGCTCTCTTAACTCGATGCTTCAAATCAGCAACGAGATAGAAGAATCGGCTTTGATACAGGATACGCCTTGGCATAAGCGCATGACAAGGATAATAATTCCTATTCAAAAGACGGCAATTTTAAGCGGCTATCTTTTACCCTTTATAACCTGCGTTAGAGAGCTAAGCTTATTTATGCTTTTGTGCAGTCAGTCCAAGATAAGCACAACCATGTTGGACTATTATGACGAAATGGGCTTATACGCCTTTTCAAGTGCAATCAACTTAATTTTAATTATATTTATTTTGGCCGTCAACTTTGGATTAAACAAACTTACAAAGGCTGGAATTGATTCGGGACTAGGAGGAAGATAATGCCTGAGATAATTTTACAAAACCTTACCAAAAGATGGGGGAAATTTTACGGAACGGATAATTTAAATTTAACTATAGAAAATAATTCGTTTATTACTCTGCTGGGGCCTTCAGGCTGCGGCAAAACAACAACACTTAGAATGATTGCCGGTCTTGAAACACCGACAAGCGGAAAGATAATAATCGACGGAGAAACCGTTTTTGACAGCGAACAAGGCATAAACATTCCTGCAAATAAAAGAAAGGTCGGCTTTTTGTTTCAAAACTATGCCCTCTGGCCGAATATGACCGTCTATGAAAACATAAGTTTCGGCTTAAAAAATATCAAAGAAGAAATGCCCCTCTGCGACTTTGAAATTAAAAGAATAGACGATTTAAAAAAGATTTTAAGTGAAAGCGAAAAACTTATCGAAATTATTTCCGATTCTCAAGTTAAAGATAAAAAAGCAGGTAAAAAGCCGGACGAAAAAATTGCCTTAATTAAAATTATCGATGGGTTTATCGTCTCAGAGCATACGGCAAAAACCGTTTTGTCTTACGGACTTGAAATACTTGATAATCGGGAAGAAAAAATAAAGACAATACTTTCCGGCTTGGATGAAAAAAGAGCTGCTCTTTTGGATAGGCATAAAAAGAACGGAGTTTCAGTAAATGCAAATTATGAGCTTGTAGATTCAAATGGTGAAGTTGTAAAGAAAGTGCGTAAACTCGAAAACGAAGAAATAGACTTAATAGTCCGCCGAGTTTCCCGCATCGTAAAAATCGGAATGTTTATGGATAGGTATCCTAACGAGCTTTCAGGCGGACAGCAGCAAAGGGTTGCCATTGCCCGAACCTTGGCTCCCGGGCCTAAGGTTCTTTTTATGGATGAACCCCTTTCAAACCTCGATGCAAAGCTGCGTCTTGAAATGCGCAGTGAATTGCAGCGCCTTCATCTGGACACAAAATCGACCTTTATCTATGTTACCCATGATCAGCTCGAAGCTATGACCTTGGCTACAAAGATATGCTTGATGGATAACGGCCTTTTGCAGCAATATGATGCTCCCTTGGACATCTACGAAAAACCCGTAAACCTCTTTACGGCAGACTTTATAGGTAACCCCTCTATAAATTTTGTAGAAGCCGTAGGTGAGACCGGTGAAGACGGAGATTTTAATTTAACTTGTTTAGAAGGTTTAAAATTTAAATTTAAACCTGCACAAAAAATCGATTATAAAGAATGGCTTTTAAAAACGGAAGCTGAAATTAAAAAAGAAAGGGAAGAAGAAGCCGAGCGTACAAAAAACGCCGAAAAAGAAAATAAGATTTTGCCCTTTAAGTATCATATTGCAAAAACCGACGAAACCGAGCTTGCTTTAAATTCGCCAGCTCCGAGCGAAAAAGATTTTATTCTCGGCATCCGTCCCGAATTTATTAAAATACACGAAAACGGAAAACTTACCGGAACAATCTACAGCTCGATGCCCACAGGTATGGAAACAACAGTAAAAATAAAGATAGGGAACCTTCTTTTAACGGGTGTAGTATTTTTAAACATAGCCTACAAGATAGGTGAAAAAATAAACTTCGATATTGAAAGCGACAGAATTATGATCTTTTCGGGACTTAATCAGAGGTTGATTTCTTTGGGCTCCTTGGAAAAAGAAGTTTAATTCCTGTATGTTTTTTAATATAATCAAGTTTTTACGAGGAGAGTAAAGTATGAAAAAGATTATCTTTTTTTTGTGTTATTTGTTGTTAATAACAAGTTTGGTTTTTGCTCAGGATATTAATCATGATATGATTAATCCTACCAGAAATAAAAATGCTGAGGCGGCTTATAAGGAAGGAACGAATTATTATGAAGCACAAAATTTTGAAAAAGCTGAGGAGTTTTTCAAAAAAGCCCTTAAATTCGACCCCGATTTTATTGATGCCTCTAATTTTCTGGGACTTATATATTACAGGCAAAGCAAAAATGTTGAGGCGATAAAGACCTTTGAAAAAGCCATAAAAGATGCACAAAGATTAAAGGTATCGGATATTATGCTGCATCTTAACCTTGCTCTTGCTTATGAAGAAAATGGAATGATTGATAAAGCAATCAGTGCATATCTTCATGTTGTGGCTAATGATGAAAACAACCCTGAGGGAAATTACGGATTGGCCTTATTATTATACAATAACGGTAAAGAAGTTCGAGCTTTAGAGTTTTTTAAATATGCGTTCAATCTATATATGAAAAATGAATCTCATTATGCATTTCAGGCTTTATATTTTATTGCAGCATGTTATTATAAGCTCGGAGATTATAACTTAGCAAGGATGAGTTATTCAAAAATCAAGGATGACCTAATCTTAAAAGAATATGGAATTTCCAATAAAGATATTGATATGCTTAGAACTGCAGAAAAAAAAGAAAAAGAGGCCTTAAAAAAAGCAAATTTTAAATTTCAAAAATATGGATTAAATGTTAAGTCTGTTCCATATCTTAAAGAGATCCAGCCGCCAAAAAAATTTGGAATATCGGTCGAAAAAGCCTTTGAATTTACTGACGGTTCAGGCCTTGTTTATTATGCTTATGCAAAAGAAAATAAGCCAACAGAAATGGACTCAGTCTACGCCTTTATTCATCAAACTTCTCAAAAGCTTGCAGGCAAAGAACCGTCTTTGCGTGAAATATATGCTTCAAAAATCGATCAGAGTTATACCCTTAAGGAGGAATTAGGTGCTGATTTTCAGATTGTAGATGCTCTGGTTTTCCCTCAAGCTACGGATTTAAATCAGTATAATTATGTTTGGGTAAATGCAATATATCAAAAAGGTAATGGAATAATATTCCAAATTGCTTTGATTAAAGATGTAGATTTTGATATGGATCAATTATTCGATTCTTATTTTAATTGCAGCTTTTAATTTTTTATAATAGACAAATATTCATATTTCTGATAAAATGCGCCGGATAAAATTATAGGTGATGAGCCGTAATTTTTGTAAACCAATAAAAGGAGTGTCTTATGAACTATTTGGTTTTAATCGGCGTTGTTATTATCATCGTCGGCTTTATTTTAAAGCTCGATGTAGTTGCAGTAGTCTTGATTTCGGGACTTGTAACAGGCTTGATTGCAAAGATGGGTTTTGTTGAAGTTCTCAATGCTATCGGAACAGGTTTTGTAAACAACCGCTACATGAGTTTGTTCTTTGTTTCTTTCCCTGTAATTGCAATTATGGAGCGGTATGGGTTAAAAGAGCGTGCTGCAGACTTTATTAAAAAAATTAAGGGTGCAAGTGCGGGTATGGTTATTTGGCTTTACATTCTTATAAGGACAATTGCTTCGGCTTTTTCGATCAGGTTGGGCGGTCATGTTCAGTTTATCAGACCCTTAATCCTCCCGATGGCTGAAGGTGCGGCTCAAAAACATATAAAGCTTACCGAGGACGACATCGAAAAAATTAAAGGCCTTGCAGGTGCTTCCGAAAACTACGGAAACTTTTTCGGTCAAAATATCTTCCCTGTTGCATCAGGTGTTCTTTTAATTACAGGAACACTAAAGGAGCAGGGTTTTGATATTACAAATACGGATGTAGCTAAGTACTCAATTTTTGCAGGTGTTGCAATGGTTCTTATAGCCTTGATACAGTGCTGGCTTTTTGAAAAATCACTTAGAAAGGGGGAGTAGGCTGATGTTTAGTTTTATTAATAATAACAGCATGATCATCGATGAAATTATATATGGTCTTTGCGGTCTTGTTTCAATTATTACAGCCGTAATCTCCTTAAAAGATAAAAAGAATCCTATCGGAACATTCTTGTTTTGGGGAATTTTGGGTCTCTTGTTTATGTTCGGAAAGGTTCTTGTACTCAATGTGCCCTACGGCGGAGCCATCATCGGCGCTTTATTGGTAGGTCTTGGTGTTCTTACTCTTACAAAGCAGGTAAAGGTTGCAGATATTCCTTCTGCTACAAAAGAAGAAATTGTAGAAAATTCTAAAAAGGTCGGAAATAAGATTTTTATACCTGCCGTTTTGATTGGTGTTGTCGCCATGTTCTTGGCACAGATGAAGAGCTTTAAAATTTCTCTCGGAACAAATGCTGCCGGAAAAGAAATTATCTTCGGATTTACTACAGCTCAGGTTGTCGGTATAGCTTCTATCGTTGCCCTCATCTTTGCGGTTCTTTTGACCAAACCTAAGATGAAGGAATCTATTAACGATACATCAAAGATGCTTATGCAGGTAGGTTCTTCCAGCTTACTTCCCCAGCTTCTCGGTGTTTTGGGTGCAATTTTTGCAACAGCCGGCATCGGCAAAATCATAGGCCATTTTGCAAGCGGTATTGTTCCTCAGGGTGTTCCGGTCCTTGGTGTTATTGCATACTGCTTAGGTATGGTAATCTTTACAATGATTATGGGTAATGCTTTCGCTGCCTTTACCGTTATCACAATCGGTGTAGGTGCTCCATTTGTAATTGCACAGGGCGGCAACCCTGCAATTGTAGGAGCCCTCGGTATGACCTGCGGATATTGCGGTACTCTTTTAACACCCATGGCTGCAAACTTTAACATTGTTCCTGCAGCAATTTTGGAAACCGAAAACAAATATACCCTGATAAAAGCACAAGCCTTTATGTCCTTTGCTTTGATTATTGTTCACATTATTTTGATGCTGACTCTTGCCTTTTAATTAGGAGCGATATAATGAAGATTTTAGTTACAGGTTTTGATCCTTTCGGAGGGGAAAAGGTAAATCCCGCCCTCGAAACGATTAAGCTCCTTCCCAATCAAATCTTGGGAGCACAAATTATCAAGCTGGAAATTCCGACCGTTATCGGAAAATCCGTAGCAAAGATAAAAGAAATGATTGAAAAAGAAAATCCCGATGTTGTTTTAAGTATCGGTCAAGCCGGAAACCGTGCCGATATTTCGGTAGAAAGAATCGGTATAAATATTGACGACTGCCGAATTCCCGACAATGAAGGCAATCAGCCGATTGATGAGCCTGTTGTAAAAGACGGCCCTGCTGCCTACTTTGTTACTTTACCGATTAAGGCCATTGTCGAGAAGGTAAAGGCAGGCAAAATACCTGCTTCAATATCGAATACGGCAGGGACATTTATCTGCAACCATGTTTGCTACGGTGTTGCTCATATTGCAGCCGCAAGAACAGCCCAAGGCAAGCCGATGAAAAGCGGCTTTATTCATATTCCGTTTTTGCCCGAACAGGCTGTCGGAAAGCCTGCAACAACTCCCTCGATGAGCCTTGAGATGATTGTAAGGGGAATCGAACTTGCAATAGAAGCCATTGTCGAAAACGATGCCGATATAAAGGTTTCGGGCGGCAAAATTTGCTAAAGTTAAAAGCTTTAAAAGCGTTGTTCTAACTTATAATAAAGCCGCCGATTAGGGTTAAATACCTTAATCGGCGGTTTTGTATTGATTTTTATATTTCTTCGTCCGTATCCGTGCCGGTTTTTTTGTACAATTTCCAGTTTTTATTTTTAGCAGCGGTAACTGCATTCGCCAAAGCTTCCGGTGTTGTAAAATCGGTTACATTACCCGTTTCGCCTTCTTTGTACAATACGGCCTTCCCCTCCGTCTCGGCGGAAGTTCTATCCGGCAGGGTATTTAAAAGCGTTGTAAAGGCGTCTTTATTCAAGTCATTGTTATAACACTCTATTTGTTTTAAAGCGGTACAGTCTGTAATATTTATCTCGTTCAGTTTGTTCCCATGGCATAATACGGTTTGCAGCTGATTAAGACCGCTTATATCCAGTTTTGCTAATTGGGTACAGCCGGTTACGGTAAGCTCTGTAAGCTTATTTGACTTACAGTTTACTTCTGTCAAAGCCGTTAAATTACTGAGATTAAGTGCCGACAAATTGTTGGTTTCGCAGTCAAGCTTTGTTAAAGCGGTACAGCCGGTCAGCTTAAGTTCGGTAAGATTATTTTGCCAACACTCCGCTTTAGTCAAGTTGTTTAACCCGCTGAGGTCGAGCGATGTCAGCTTATTTTTTCCGCATTCAAGGCTTTCAAGGTTTTTACATGCTTGTATATTAAGAGCAGTAAGTTTATTCTCCGCACATGCTAAATGGGTTAACTGCGAATCGGCAGGAAGAATAAGGCTGTCCAGCAGATTTTTATTGCAGGTTAAGCTTGTAAGCGTTTTACATCCTGAGGCATTTATTTTCAGCACGGCTTGGTTAGGACAGTTTAATCCTATAATATCGGCACCGGTTTGAGGCTTTAAGATGATGATTCTGTTTTTTGCCGTTACATTTTCGTATGTATCATGCGGAACGGAAGATGCGGTACATTCTTCGAGTTCAATCGGTGTGCCGTTACTGCTTTTTACGTTAATATTTATCGTCTTTTTATCCCGACTTACTACCAGCGAAATACCGCCTTCGACATAGGGTGCGGAAGGAACGGAATCCTGTGAGTCGGGGTTGTTTCTCTTATGGGGACAGGCGGTGTACAGCATAAGAATAAATATGCTTATAACTGTATATTTTGCAATATTTTTCATAATTTAATCTCCTATAAATATCAAAGGTTTTGGTTAGAATAAATTTTTTAGCTTAATTTACAACAATTGTAATTATCTATAATAACATTATATATCTAAATCTAAAAAATAATAAAATCAAGAGAAAATTATTAATATTCTTGTAACTAAATTCGCTCTCTGTTTGTTAATGTCTGGTTAAAATGATATATTTATGTTAGGAGTTTTATGAAAACAATATTAAACAATATAATGGCAGCTGCTATAATATGTTGCATTTTTTTATTTGCGGGATGCCCTAATTCGGTAATACCGAAAACTGATATAAACTCAAATGCACCGCTTAATCCGCAGATACAGCCGGGCGATTTGTTAAAAGAGGATATTATGAGCGCCTTTGCTTTAACAAAGGGACATATAACCGCCTCCGATGCGGCAAAAAAAATCCGTGATATGTCTCCTTTTGCGGGTTCGGGGCTGACCTTTTCAGGAAACACGGTTACCGCCTACGATGATAAAGCCGGAACATTTACCGTAAAGGTAAAGGGCACAAAAGACGGAAAGCCCTTTGAAAAAGAACTAACCTTTACAGGTTTTGAAAATCCCTATGCAAAGATTTTTCCTTCGCTCAGTGAAGCGGAATTGGATTTTTCGGACGCTATAGAGCACAATAAAACATTTGATACCTTTATTTCGGAGGCGGCTCATAACTCCGCTCTTTTAAAAAAGCTGTCTTTCAGTGATGATAATATCGGCTCTCTCAGTTTGGGAGTTCATGACCGTTACAGCTTAGCCGCGGCATTGGAAAAAAACGGCGATAAAATAAAAATAAAACCAGAGTATAAGGTTAAATACTTAAAAAAAGAGGCTGGCGGCATTGAAACTTCAACAGAAACGGATAGAAGTGCTTTATTTGCACGCTTGGGAGCCGACCTTACAAAGCCCTATTTTTCGAAAGAAGATGTGTTTAGGTATCTTATAAACAAAACCGATGACGGCATTATCAATGTATCTGCCGATGTGTTCGGTTCGGAATATTATGCTTTTGCAAAGCACCTTAGGGTAACACCTGCGCGTCTTATAAATGATGCCCATATACAAACAATTATGACCCGTTATAATCGGGAGGGCGGACAATTCAATATGGAGATGGACACGGCTTTATTTCATCCGGAAAATGAAGGTATAAAGGCGGATGATATTGAAGGAACTCTGGAAATAACTTATTGTATTGCCGAAAAGGAACAAATCGCAGAAATGCTTTCTTCCAAACCCGACCCTTCCGTACGGCGCATAACCGTAACAAAAACGGCAAAGGCGGCAGGGTTTAAAAAGATTCCTAAAGACAATATAGCGTCTTTATTTAATTTTTCCGTAAAGGTAAAAGATGACCCAAATTCGCGTCAAAAATGGCAACATAAAGTTTTTGAAAACTACCGCTTTTTATCGGAACAATACGATACCGAAAGAGAGATGACGATGTTTGCGCTGGAAAATCCCTTACAAAAGACAGCGGTTTCCGCATTTTATTTGGAAGTAAACGGCAGGGAACCTGAAGACGTTTTAGCCTTTAACGAGCCTATATCCTATTCAAAAACGGCGGACGGTAAACATATTTTTATAAAATATGTTTATTTGAATAAAGAAAGCGGAAGCGATAAACTCAAAGTACATATAAACTTTACCGGTGAAGGCGAAGAAATCGCTTTGGAAGTAAGTCCGGAATATGTCATCGGGAATTAAAGGTGAGTATGCAGTTGTGCGGCGGCAAGATTGTCGAAATTACAACACGGCCTTTTTTAGGATATAATCCGTAATTGCGAAGGAGTTTTTATTTGAAATACGGAGACAAAAAATACGGTAACATAAAAGCATATAAGCAGCTTATCTTGTGCTCTGTATTCATTGAAAAACAAGATACGCCATTATGCATACAAACGGCTGGAAGGCGGAAAACTTGTATAATATATTACGCGTTATGCGCAAAAATTATAGTTATAAATAATATTTTTAAGGAGATTTTAATATGAAAAAAATTAAAACACAGTTAATAGGCGCGGGAGTTTTAGTTTCAGTTTTATTTTTTTTAATAGGCTGCCCTAATACATCAACGCTCAAGCAATACATGGTTACTTATAGTGCCGAACCTTCGGCGGGAGGTACCATTACCGCAAAGAGAAAGGACAACGGTGCCCCCATTCACAGCGGAAGCCAAGTATATGAAGGAACGAAAATTATCTTTACCGCAACACCGTCAAAAGCCGGTAAGGGGTATTATATATTGGGGTGGAGCGGCGAAGGTTTAAAGGTATCGTCCGATAAAAAAACCGCCGAGCTGACCGTAAAAAAAGACACGGAAGTGAAGGTAATGTTTCAGGAATATCTTGTTCAAAATCTTAACTGGGAGGCTGCGGGTATACTGAAAAAAACTAAAGGCGGGAAATCCGAAAAGCTCTATCTGGTAATAAGTGACGGTAATACTCTTACTGTTTTTGATAGCTCATTGGGACTAGGAAACTCTAAGTTTGGACGGATGAGCTATGATCCTAACACCAAAACCCTGTCTTTTTTACCGAATCAAGGCGGCAGCGGGTTAATCAAATTTACATCGATATCGCCGTTACCGCTTCCTGCCGACTGGACGATAGAGTTAGAAAATGTAAAAGTACAGAATTTAGAGCTGGAAAATCAAACGGCAACAATAAACGTTACCTTTAATAAGGATAATTTTATACATTAAACGGATTATACTATGAAACAATATACAAAAAAACATAGACCAAGGGGCCGGCTTTTTTTAAACCTTTTCGGGGTGGCTGCCCTTATTTCGGTTTTGGCACTCGGATGCTCGGCCCCTATAAAGCCGGAGACGTTAAAATATGAGGTACAGTTTGAAGTCGAAGGCGGAGGCGGCCGGCTTAAGGCGGCGGTTGACGGAAAAAGCATTGCATCCGGTGCAAAAGCCGTAAGCGGCAAAACCGTAGTTTTTACCGCTGAACCGGGCGAGGGTTATGTAGTAGCAGGCTGGAATGTTAAAGGCGGTGAGATAGTATCGGGAAGAAACGAGGGTGATTTAACTGCGGCGGTAAAACTTACTTCCGATGCATCGGTAAAGGTATTGTTTAAGCAAAATCCTGCTTCGGGACAAGTGCCGGCATCTTCCGATCAAGGTACGGTTCCCGTCAAAAATATAACTTTTAAGGGAAAAGATACACAAGATGGTACGGAATTTGCGATAACGTATTCTATGAATCTTGAACTGAATAAACCGTATCGGCTTATCCCCGTTTTCGACCCGCCCGATGCTTCGGACAAAAACCTGCAATACGAGGTAAAAAAAGGCGATATTTCCGTTAGCCCCGAAGGAATTATTACGGTAAACGGCATCGGAAATGCCGAAATCACGGCGAGAGCGTCAAACGGACGCGAGTACACTATGTACTTTAACATTAAAGACGATTATACTTTTAAGGTTGAAGGTAAAAAGGAAATAAAACACAGCCGCGATGCTTTTACCGAAACGCTTGTTATTGAAAAAAAATATAACAGTACCAAGTATGTGCTGACGGTTAATCCTGTAGTACCTTGGCTGACTGTGGAAAAATCAGGCGAAAACACAAAAAAAGAAACGCTTACGCTCCGTATCTCAGAAAATAAAGCACCCGTGCCCAGAATGGTTTCGCTGACTGTTTCAAAAATAGAACCGGCTAGGCGAGGAAAGCAACAACAAAAAACAGTACACAAGCTGACCATTACCCAAACTCCAAACCTCGTTGACCCCAAGCTTATTACAAAGTGGGTGCACGGCATTACACCTCCGGCGGAAGGCGAAATTAAAACCGAAACGGGAACTGATGTGCGTTACCGCAAATGGGAAGAAACCGCACATACTACATGGTTTAATGCCCGCAAGCTCCGCTACACGCAAAACTATCGTTCGGTTACGGATGCCAATATGTGCTGGGCAATGTCTACCTCCGACCTTTTACATTGGTGGATGCGGGAAAACAAAGACAACCTTGAACGCTATATGCGAAAAAAAGGAATTACATCCGGTAAAGCCGAATATTTATATTACACGGGCGAATACAAGGGCGGTTTAGGCGATATAGGCGAAAAAGATAAAAGCAGCATTGCAAATGTATTCCGCAAGGGGTACGGCGATGTCGGGTTACAGTTACACACCGCCGTTAATTGGTATTTACGCGGCGTTTCCAACGGTTCACAAAAGATTGCTCCGCCCGGTATTGTGCAAGACGTATTTACGGGACAGGAAGATTTAAACAAGCTGATAGAAGTCCGTTACGCGCATAACAAAAAAGAGTTTGAAGATATGATAAATGGTGCTTTAAATGATGGACATGCTATTGCCGTTGTTATAAAACCGAAAACCAATATTATCGATCCGCTGCATGTCGTTACCGTTTGGGGCGTTGTTTTTGACGAAGACGATAACATCGTTGAACTGTGGACTTCCGATTCCAATGACAGAAACTCGCATATTGTAAAATTCGGCGTATATTATCCTGATGGAATACCGCATAAAATAAACTATGCTGCTCCGAACGATAAGGGAGACACCCGCATTGAAGAAGTAGCTGTTATGAAATCGGCAAAAAAAGAATTTAAAGCATGGCTGGATGCCGCGAACTGAAAATTGTGAGTTTTTAGAAACACAATGTCCGCACGCTGATAATGCGCTGCGGATATATTTTAAGGAGATTTAAATGAATAAAAAACGGATATTATATGCAGGTTTATTCGGTGCTCTTACGGCGCTCATTGTACTTCTTGCCGGCTGTCCAAATAGTCTCGCAAAAACAAACCCTTCCGGCGGCGGTACTGTCAAACCGCACTCGGGACAGGGACAAAACCCGGACAATTCTGGGCAGCCCGCTCCGTTTATACCGAAGTATGTTCCGGTAACGGACGTTGTTCTTAACGATGTAAATGATGAACTTATCGAAGAAGATACTACTTTACCGGTTAAGTTGGGGGAACAGTTTCAGCTGAAACCCGTTATTAAACCGGAAAATGCGACAAACAAAGAAGTAAAATATACGTATGAGAAGAATCTGGTTTCAGTTACGGAAACCGGGCTGGTTACGGCAATTGGAAAAGGAACTGCAACCGTTAATATTTGGGTCGACGGTAAGAAACGTACTTCTATCCGTTTCCAGATAAAGGACGATTCTACGTTTGTGTTCAGCCAGCCGAAAATAGAATCCGATCATCAGGCTTCCTCTACGGTGTTGTCTGTTGCAAAAAAAACACAATATTCAACATATAATTGTACCGTCAGATATGCTTACGGGAACGGCAATTGGGTGGAAACGACATCTGTTTCGGCAGAGAATATTGATACAATTACCGTAAAGCTTAAAGAAAATAAATCGGCATTTGAACGAAGGGCTTATCTTGTATTTAAAACCAATACTGCCAAACCAACCCTTATTCGTGAAATACCGATTATTCAAAAAGTTTGTCCCGCTCCCGTGCTTAAAACAAAGTGGGTGCACGGTATAACACCGCCTTCCGACAGTGAATTGGAGCACGGCGGGCATAGTGTAAATCCCAAATATGGTGTCTGGAAAGAAACTCAAACGACTACGTGGTTTAATGCAAAAAAATCACAAGATAATACAGATGATCAGATGTGTTGGGCAATGTCAACCGCCGATCTTTTACATTGGTGGATGAAGCAAAATGAAGAGAACCTGAAGCGTGTTATTCAACAAAAAGGCATATCTCCCGATACTGATGAATATAAATTATATCTGGGTGAATATAATAGAAATTTATCGGAGCGAAAAAGCGGTGTTGCCAATGTGTTCCGAAAGCGTTTTAAAAATAGTGTGCACGGTACTGCATTAAATAGTGCTGTCGGCTGGTATTTATTGGGTATGACTGCCGGAGGAGAGCTAACCCCTCAGTATAGTGCCGAACCGGCTCCCGGTATTGTACAAGGTATATTTTCCGATTTAAATGATTTGATAGTACCACGCTATGTGCACAACAAAGAAGAATTTGAAAACACAATAAAGGATGCATTTGATAAACACAACGCTCTTGCAGTGCAGTTTATATTGGGGAACAACGCCGGTCTTCATGTTGTTACCGTCTGGGGTGTTGAATTTGATGCCGATGACAATATAACTGCATTATGGGTTTCCGATTCCAATGATGCAAACTCCCATCTTACCAAATTCGGGGTGCATTATCCCGATGGAAGGCCGCACAAAATAAATTACGCTGTAGCTAATGATAGCGGGAAAACGCTTATCACCGATGTAATTACCATGAAAAACGCAAAAGAGCAATTTAAAACATGGCTGGATGCTCATCCGTAAGATGAGTTTTTAGCGTAGAAAAAAAGGCTCCTCCGATTTGAGGAGCCTTTTTTTATTAAACGCTTAGTTCAAACCTGTTTCATTTTTTAGGGCATTTACGGCAGCGGTAATTTCATTTGAAGCGGTGCTGAATGAACTTCCCGTATTGAGCATAGCTTCCGCTTCGGTAAATTTTCCGTCATTAATTGCAAAGGCTACCTTGCCCGCTTCAACATGAAAAGCGGCATGTTTAGCTACACAGTTTTTGTATGAGGCCAAGTTACCGTATTTTGTTTTTGCTTCTCCGTGCAGCCATTTTCCGAATTCGCATTCCGAATCCTTAGAAATGATTCCTGCATCAAGTTTTTCCTTTGTTGATATTGCTGCCCTAAGTTTAACCTTCCAATCTACATGAACTTTGACTGCATTAGTAAGATTAATGCCGGAAGTTTCCTTTTTTGTTTTTACGAGGCTTATTTCGCCGCTTACTTTGAATTTTCCTACTTCCTTAACAAGATTATCAATGCTTTGTTTATTTTTTTCAGTTATTACAGCAACATCTTCCATTGCATTACCAATATGGGCAGCTCCTTTAGCAATCTCATTCATACTGCCGGTTATAACATGGGTTAGGCCGTCCAGTTTATTCATTTCCTCTGCGACCCCTTCTCCGCCTTTGAGCATTTCTTCCGAACCTGCTTGAACTTCGGCGGTAATTCTGTTTATGTCTTTGATGGCCATCAACACTTCTTGACTCCCATGCTGCTGCTCCGCCATGGCATTCATCAAAGTTGTGCTCATTTGTTTTACTTGCTCAGATAGGTTGAAGATAGCATTAAACTTTGATTCAGCCGTCTTTGCAGAATCAGACAATATTTCGATTTCTCCGGATAGGTTTTTTAATGTTGAGGTAATTGTTTTTCCCTGAGTACTTGATTCTTCTGCAAGTTTTCTGATTTCATCGGCAACAACGGCAAAACCTTTTCCTGCTTCTCCTGCATGGGCCGCTTCGATGGCTGCATTCATAGCCAAAAGATTTGTCTGACTTGCAATGTGTTGAATAACCGTCGAAGCTTCCAATAAGCCGCCTGACTCTTCGGATATTTTTTGTGTTACTGTATTTGCGTTTGTAACGGTATCTTTACCGTCTGCAGTGGCTTCTGCAAGAGTTTTAATAACATTATCGGTTTTTCCCAGAGTGTTTGTTATGGAGCTTATGTTTGCGACCATTTCTTCAATAGCCGAAGATGATTCGGCAACACTCGCTGCTTGACTTTCAATACTGCCGTTAAGCTGTTTTATGGTACGGATTATTTCTTCTACTGTGGCGGCTGTCTCGGTAACACTTGCCGCCTGTGTCATTGCTTGCTGTTTTACATCTTCAATGTTTGCAGTGATTTGTTGAACCGATCCGGCTGTTTCATTCATATTGCCGGCAAGTTCGGTTGCTATGTTTTCCATTGTTACGGTATTCACTCCTACAGCCTGAATGGAATCTTCTATTTTTTTGATTGTTTGGTTAAAGTAATTCGATAGATCGGTGATTTCGTCATTTCCTTTAAGCGGAAGTCTTACCGTTAAATCGCCTCCCCCTTGTGAAATATTTTTTAAGGCTGTAACGACTCCGTTAATAGGTTTTACAATGCGTAATGCTACAAGGAAAATTACGATAAGGGAGCTTATTAAAATAATTATACCCACGATATAAAGGGATTTTTTTAAGATAGCGATTGTTCCCATAAATTCGTCTATTGGTGCGGAAATGATAACCGTCCAATCCGTTACTTTAATATGAGCGAAAGAAGCTATTTCAAGCTCATCTTCCCAATAAAAAGAACCTACTGCCGGCTCTTTTTCGGCTAGGGCTTTTTTTTCGAACGCCGCTATGCTTGCAAAAGCCGGATCATTTTTTGCTTTGTTCTCGCTTGATTCAAGTTTTGAAACAAGACTTAAATCTTTATCGGCAATTGTTATTCCGCTTAGGCCTATGATATAACAGCCGCCTGTTTCTCCTACGGTTATATCTTTTATTTCGTTTGATAAATGAAGCCCGTTAATGGCTGCTGCCAGCACACCTATTATTTTGCTGTCGCTATTATAAATGGGAACAGCATATACGCTGATTAAAGAACCGTCAGAGCGGGATGTTATCGGTTCTGAAGCAAATCGTTTACCTGATGCGGCGGTCTTATACCATGCAAGGTCTCCTACAAATATAGTGCCTCCGGTATTTGCATAACGGTTACCTTTCATGTCTGTTATATTCAGTTCTAATATAGTTTTATCCAAGGCACTTTGTTTTTGTAAATATCGTGATTTTTCAAGATAGCTTGTTTCTGTATCGCTCAGTACAGGAGATCTTGCAATGCCTTCCAAAAGTTGAAAGAAGGCATTTATCCTGCCGTCTATAATTTCGGATGTATCCTTTGCCTTATCTATTAAGTGAGTTTCCGCTTTTTCTTTTACAGCTGTTTCGGCAATGTTTACGGCTAAGATACCGAAGATAAAAAGAGCAAGACTTACCAATAATCCGAAAATAACAATTAATTTATTACGGATAGAAAATCTCTTTTTCATAATATTCTCCTCCAAAATTGAATACTTTAATTTACTTATAAATAACCGGCTTTTTCTGCCTTAGCTTTTAAAAACCGGTTTTGCTTTTATCAGCTGCTGTTTTAAATCTCTCATCTTTTCGCTTAAAGAAACCTTGTATATATGGGGATTTAAAAGACGTTTTGAGGTATAGTCTAAACTATCAAGCTGCTTTTCGGCATAGGTTTTGATTTCTTTTAGAGACGGTACTTTACCGACAGCCTTACCGTTTTCAATTCGTTTTTCTAAAAGAGCCTCGGCCTTTGCTGGCGTAAAGGTAAAATTCTGGTAGTCATTTGCTGGATGATAAAAGGTCTGTTCTACACCCTCTTCAATTTTTTCGTTTTCAAGACTTAGAACATCGGCCTTAAAAGTACCGTCAGAATTGTAAAGCCGCCAAACCTGTTTGCTTGCAGGATTAGTCATCTTTGCAGGATTATCCGAAAATTTCATAACCGGAGTCCATTCCGTTTCTTCTAAACTCTTACGAGCAGCCATTTTATATACTCCTGTAAGGGAGGCTTCATTTCCGCCTGTAACCATGTGGGTTCCGACTCCCCAAGAATCTATGGGAGCATTGTTTTGGACAAGGGATTCTACAATTTCCTCCGTAAGTTCATTTGAAACGGAAATCTTTGCATTGGGGCAGCCCGCTTCATCTAGGCGTTTTCTTACATCTTTGCTCAAATAATAAATATCGCCTGAATCAAGGCGTACACCGAAGTTTTTTTCCTTTTTTTGCAGACGCTTTCCAACCTTGATAGCGTTTACGATTCCTGAACGGAGGGTATCATAGGTATCTATTAAAAATATCGAATTATCCGGATAAATGTCGGCATAGGTTTGAAAGGCCTCCTCCTCGCTTTTAAATGACATTATCCATGAGTGGGCCATTGTTCCGAGGGCCGGTATGCCGAGTTCTTTGGCAGCAAGGGAGTTGCTTGTGCCGAAGGCTCCTCCTATGTAGGCAGCTCTTGTTGCACTCATAGCCCCGTTGTTGCCCTGTGCTCGGCGAAGACCGAATTCCATTATAGAGCCTTTTTTTGAAGCCAGCCAAATTCTGGCGGTTTTTGTTGCTATGAGGGTTTGAAAATTTATCATGTTTAAAATTAGACCTTCTAAAAGCAGGGCTTCAACCGTATCAGCCTCAACTCGGATTAAGGGTTCATTCGGAAAAACGACGCTTCCTTCTTTCATTGCCCAAATATTGCCTGAAAATTTAAAGCCGGCAATATAGTCTAAAAATTCTTTTTCGAATATTCCGAGGGATTTTAGCCACTCGATATCGCTTTTTTCAAAGTGAAAATTTTGAATAGTTTCTAAGAGGGGTTCAAGGCCTGCAAAGACGGCATAACCGCCCTTAAAAGGGTTCGATCTAAAAAACATTTCAAATACGGTTTTTGTGTTATTTCCTTTTTTCCAAAAACCTTGAGCCATTGTCAATTCATAAAAGTCTGAAAATAAAGCGTTATCAATCATAAATTTTACCTCGTATAATTATTTTTTAAGAATGTGTAATTACTTCCCTCGGCTTTGAACCGTTTGCAGGGCCGACCACTCCGCGTTCTTCCATTTCTTCTACTATCCGCGCAGCTCGGTTATAGCCTATTTTAAGCCGCCTTTGGATATAAGAAGCGGAAGCCTTTCCTTCGGCCAGTACAATCTGCAAGGCCTCATCGTATAGGGGATCACTTTCATCCCCGAAGAGGGTGCCTTGGGAATACTCTTCGTCATCTACAAATATTTCGTCATCTATGTAGTCTGGTTCTCCGAATGTCTTTACACATTCAACAACCTGCTCTACCTCATCATCGGAAACAAAGGTGCCTTGGATTCGGGCCGGGAAGGGCTTGGTGGTGCTTACATAGAGCATGTCGCCCTTGCCTAAAAGCTTTTCTGCCCCGATATTATCGAGAATAATTTGGCTGTCTACACGGGAGGCAACCATAAAGGCAATCCTACTCGGAATGTTTGCCTTGATTAAACCTGTAATTACATTGGTAGAAGGGCGCTGGGTTGCAAGTACCAAGTGAATACCTACGGCACGGCTCATAGCACAAAGTCTTGAAACGGTTGCTTCAAGTTCTTTTCCTGTGGTAGACATAAGGTCTGCGAATTCGTCAATTATTATTACTATGTAGGGCAGGGGCTCGGCTGCAATTTTTTCCCGTTTTATTTTTTTATTGTAGCTTTTGATATCTCTGACACTCATGGAATCAAGCATCGCATAACGCCTTTCCATTTCGCAGATACAGTATTGCAAGCCTTGAAGTGCTCTTTTAGGTTCCGTAATTACCGGGGTCAATAAGTGCCCGATGCCGTTGTAAAGTTTAAGTTCCACTATCTTTGGATCAACCAAGAGGAGTTTTACCTCTTCGGGACTTCTGTTATAGAGAATTGAAAGAATAATAGAGTTTACACAGACCGATTTACCTGAACCTGTAGCACCGGCTATCAAAAGATGGGGTGTTTGACAAAGATCCAGAGTTTGAGGTTCTCCTGTTACGTCTTTTCCTAAAACGATAGGAATACCCATTTTTTCGGTACCGGGAATTTGAGTTTCGATTAGTTCTCTAAAGCCGACTATTGCGCGTGATTCATTAGGAACTTCAATACCGACAGCTTGTTTTCCCGGAATGGGAGCAACAATTCGGACACTTTGAGCAGCAAGCCTAAGGGCTATATTATCTTGAAGGGCGGTGATTTTACCCAATTTTATTCCGGGAGGAGGAAGAACTTCAAACATGGTAACAACCGGCCCCTTTCTGATACCTGTAATTTCAATGCTTATATTGAATTCTTCAAAGGTGTTTTTTAAGGCTATGGCTGCTTTTCGGGTTGAGTCATCAACTATCCAGTATTCGTTTCCCGGATATTTTGTTAATAGATCATAAGGAATGTGGTAGCCATTTTTTTTATCTTTGGAGTCTTTTTTAGGCTTTAAAGGCTGGGCTGCACTTATTTCTATATCTTCGCTTAATTCTTCTGAAGGAAGAATATCATCGTCATCTTCTTCTTTATCGTCATCATCAGTATCGGTATTTTCAGAATCATCAGTTTCAAGGTCATCGTATTCGGCAATTTCGTTTTGTTTAAGACTGCCGTATTCAGCAATTTCATCCTGTGAGGGTTCTCTGTCTTCGGTAATCTCATCTTCCTCTATGGAGCTAAGTTCTTCTAAGTCCTGTTCGATGCTGATATCTTCTATTACGACAAGAGAGTCTATAATGCCTTTTTTTGAGTCTTCAGGAGGAGCACTGCCTATGTCGACCTCTATATCTGCATCTATTTTTTTAAAAGGAGCAGGTTCTTCCTTGGGACCCTCTGTTTCGCTGTTTAGTTGAGATTTTATAAACTGGTTTCGTGTAAGGATTGCCTCCGACAAGGTTTGTCCGGCTGTATCGGGACCGGTTTTATTTGTGTTTGACTTTAGCCAAAATCCTGTTTGGACCGTTTCATTTCCTTCACCGAACACCATAGATGTTTCTGAAGGATAATAGCTGTCACCTATGATATCTTCTATTTCGTCTTTTTCTTCAGGCTGAACAGAAGCTCTTTGATGGATTTTTTCACTTAATATAAGGGTAAGAAATACCTCCATCAAGAGTAAAAGGCCTGTTGCCAGAGTTACGGCAATTTTTGTAAATTCTTGCACTGTTTCATTTTCAATTTGCGGAAGTAAAAAATAGATTAAGTGTTCTCCAAGCACACAGGTTAAAAAATAAACCGGCATAAATGATAATAAAAATTTTGAATGAAGGGTCCAGCCGGGAATCATCAATAAAATTGAAGAATAAAGAAGAATGATAGGTATCAGCAAAGAAGAAAATTTATACGTAGAAAAAAGAATTGTACCTATTGTTTCAAAGGGGAATATGTAGCCTTTAAAACCGAAAATAGGTAAGAGAACCGCCAAGGCTATGTATATTGAGATCAAAAAAATAAAAATGCCCAATGTAATTGATATGATCCTAAATTTTGATTCTTCTATCAAATTTCAACTCCGAAAGCGTAAAAATTATCCGGCAAAACCCCAAAAATAAATACTAAGACCGATTCCCAGAGGAATCAAATAGAAAGCGAAGTACATAAGCTTTCCGTTTTTTATAAGTTTGAGTAAAAACCGTAGCGAAAAATAACCTACAACAAAGGCACTCAACATTCCGGCTATTAGGCTTATAGGGCTTACACCTGCAAGAAGATTATCGGCAGATTTAAGTTCAAGTATAAATGCCGCAAGGATTGCCGGTATCGATAGTAAAAAGGAAAATTCTCCGGCCTTTTCCCGGTCAAGACCTGCAAAAAGAGAGGCAGAAATAGTACTGCCAGAACGCGAGATTCCGGGGATAACCCCTATGCCTTGAGCAAGGCCTGTAATAGCTGCCGTAAGGAGAGTTACGTTTTTTGCCGGTTTATTGTGTTTTATCTTAGAAGATACGATTAAAAGAAGTCCTGTTACGATAAAGAAGATGGGTATAAAACGAATGTCGATGGTTTTTACCCAATCTTTTAGTAAAAGTCCTATGACACCTGTTGCTGCGGTTGCGGTTATAATGGCTGCAATCATTATAAGATCGTCTTTATCTTCCGGTCTAGACTTTCTTATGATAAATCTGCCTAAAACACAAAAAAGACCGGCAATTTTTTTTGCAAAAACGGTGCAGACGGCAGCAAGAGTAGCTACATGTAAGAGTATATCAAAAAGGATGGGAAGGTCTTCTTGTTTAAAAAAGTATTCTACAACCGCTAAATGCCCCGAGCTTGAAACAGGTAAAAACTCGGCTAAGCCTTGAACGGCGCCCAAAATAATAGCTTGAAAAATCGACATAAAAATTCTCCCGAAAAAGCTTTTACAAACGATAAGGTTACTGTATCATAAAAAAGAGAAAATTTCCAGCCGGAAATGCTTAACCTCTTATCTTTATTGCAGAGCCGTTGGCGGTTTTTTCTATTTCGATTTTTTGGGGGATGCGGGTTTTTAGTTCGCTGACGTGGGAAATTATTCCGACCATTCGGTTGCCCCTTACTTCGTCGAGGATACTGATGGCGTTTTCAAGGCTGGTTTCATCGAGGCTGCCGAAGCCCTCATCTATAAACATTGAATCCAGCCTTATGCCTCCGCTTCTTGTTTGAATGGAATCGGCAAGACCGAGGGCAAGGCTGATTGAAACCATAAAGGTTTCTCCTCCCGAAAGGCTTGCTGTGGGACGGATGCCGCCTGTGTAGGCATCATAAATTTCCATGTCCAATCCTGAAAGGTTGTTGCCCGAAAGCTCCTTACTCAGTTTTAAGACATAGCGGCCGCCGCTCATGCGTTCAAGGCGGGTGTTGGCATAGACGATTATTTCGCGTAAAAAGGCCGAGAGCATCCAAATATCGAATTTCAGTTTATACTTATTGCTGCCGTTTAAACTTAAAGAAAGCTCGGTTATAAGCCGGGCTTCTTCGGCTCTTTGTTTTAACTCGGTCAAAAGATTTTGCCGTCTTTCAAAAAGGTCTTTGAGTTTGTCTAGAGAGCTTTTTACTTCCGTAAGGCGGTCTTGTTCTTCGTCAAGATTTTTTTGCAAGATTATAATTTCGTCTTCAATTTTTTCGGGCGGAACAAAGGTTTTGCCTTCAAGATCTTTTTCGAGGCCGGAAGCGGAGTGCTCCAAGGTTATCTTTTCTTCTTTGAATTTCGTTACCGTTTCTTCAAAGCCGCCGATTTTTTCTTCAGGTAAAATAGAATCTAAAAGCTCATTTATTGAAGAAAACCCCTTTTGCTCAAGAGAGGTTTTTAAATTTTCTTCTTCTTCCAATAAGGTTTTTTCCCATTTGGCCAACTGCTCCTGCCTTTGGATGAGCCCGGCCTTTATGCTTGTATGGCGGTCATTGCTTTCTTTGAGTCTTTCCTCATAGCCGCTTATTTTGCGGTCTGAGGCAAAAATCATTTCATTGCAGCCTTCGATTGTGTCTTCTATATTTTCTTTTTGGATATCTGAGGGGATGGACTTAAAGGCGTCATCGTATTGTTTTTTCTTTTCGTGGAGGATTGTGTTTAACTCGCTTTCTTTTATCTTGATATTTGTAAGGGCCTCGCTTAAGGCTTCCTTTTCATTTTGGATAGAAGAAAGTTTTTGCTCTAAATTTATTTTTGCGGTGTTTGCGGTTTGGGCTTCTTTTAAAAGGAGGTTATCTTTTTCGGCTTCCTTTGAGGCTTGCGGAAGGAGTTCTCCTATTGTTTTTTCTAAAGGCAGTTCTTTAAAAATAAAAGCACCGGTTTTAAATTCTTCATTTAGGTTAAGAAAAGAACGGTCAAGCTCGTCCATTTGCTCTTTTTGCCAATCTGCATCTGTATTGCGGGCCGTGAGGCTGTTGTTGAGGTTTTCCCTGTCGTGATTAAACTTTTCGATGCTGCGTTCGCATTTTTGTATTTTTTCGTCGAGGGAAAAAATACGTTCCGTATTTTCAACGGCCGGGGAAGGGTGATGGATTGAGCCGCAGACAGGGCAGGGTTCCCCGTCTTTTAAGTGAACGGCAAGGGCGGATGCCTCTTGGTTTATTTCAAAATCTTTTTTTTCTTTTTTAAGTTTTTCAAAAAGCTCTTTTTCGATTTCGATGTCTTTTAACATTAACTGTAAATCGTTGTAGTTTTTTTCGGCTGCGGCCTTATGAGTTGTGTAGAGCTTTGCCGCCTTTTCTTTTTTTGAAGCAATCTCAAAAAGCCTTTTTAGGTAAGAAAGTTTTTGGGACGAAGTTTCTGCCCTTTCTTTTCTGTTATCGAGCTCGCTGATTATTTCAAGATAGCCGGAAACTTTGTCCTTGATCTCCTGAATATTCTTTTCGGTTTGAGCCAACTTTTCGGTCTTTTCTTTTTTTTGCAGAGAAAGTCCTTTTTTTTCGTATGATTTTTCTTCTATTTCTTTGTAAACCTCGGCGGCCCTTTTGAGACGGTCAAGATTTTGTTTTAGGGCGGCATTGTTTTCTTTTTCGGATTCGATGTCTTTTTCTTGTGCTTTGAGAGCTTCCAAAATTTCGGTTACGGAATTTAAGTCTTTTATCTTTTTTTCGATGTCGGTTTTATATTCGGCTATGTTAGAGTTAAGTTTTTTTACGGAATCGGCAAGGCCTGTAAGCGAGGAGGCTCTGCGAGCTTTTTCGACAGCCTCTTCCATCATTTTTATATCGTTTTGATGGGCTTTAAGATTTTCGAGCCTTGTTTTTATCGTTGTAAGTTCTTCTTTTTTTTCTTTGAGAACCTTTGCCTGCTCTTTTTCGGATATTTTTACCTCAATTTTTTTGGAAATTTGGTTGTAATTTTTTTTGATAAGTTTAATCTCTTTTTCAAATTCGCCCTTTTTTGAAGGATAGGAATCGGCATCGAATTCTTTGCCGAGGGATTCAAGGGCATCTTCAATATTTTTTATCTTATAGGACTCTGCCTTTTCCCTCTCCTTCAGGTTTTCCATTATTTGGGTATAGCGCGAAATAGGAAAAAGCTCTTCAAGGGTTTCTTTTTTTTGGCTTGAATTTTCGCGCAAAAAGGCGGCAAATTCGCCCTGAGGAAGAAGTACAATGCGGGCAAATTCTTTTTCGTTTAAGTTTATGATGTTCAATATTTTTTTGTCCGTGTCCCGCTTATTTGTTGTGCTTAAGTTTTTCCAAGTTTGACCGTCCCATTCGGCCAGGGCCGATTCTTCGGGGCTTTCGCTTTTTTTTCCGGGGCGTAAGAATGGAAGCCGTCTGAAAATTTTGTATTTGGAGGGACCCATGGTAAAGATAAGTTCAACCTCTGCTGTTTCCTCCTCGGGGGCAAATTGGCTTCGGAGGCTGCGGGCAATTTGAGAGCGGCTTCCAAGAGGCTTTGAGTAGAAGGCATACGAGATTGCATCAAAGATTGTTGTTTTTCCGGCACCGGTTTTTCCGCATACCAAAAAGATAGAATCCATGAGGCTGAAGTCTATTGTGTGAGTTCCTCTAAAGGGGCCTATATTGGTTAGTTTTAAAAGTTCGGGTTTCAAATTTACTCCTCCTTAAACCGTTCCCTGCAAAGGTTTTTGAAAAGTTCCTGTTTTTTTGCAGAGGGCTCTTCGTCTATTGCCTTTTCAAAAAGCATAAAGTTTTCAAAAATTACATCCTCGTCTTCAATGTTCTTTTTTAAGATATGAATTTGCTCCTCTTCTTTTAATTCGGCTGCGACCGCCTCTTGGTGCAGGTTTAAAAGATAGGGAAATTTTTGCTGCAAGAGACTCATCGGGCTTTGAATGACTTCGGAACCTGTCAGGTTTATTTCTAAAAAGTCGTCCTTGTAGGCATCGAATTTATCGGTATTGAAAAAATCGAAAAAACTGCCCTCTAAACGGGTCATTTTGCGTAAGGGAGTAATCGGAATTTTTTCTACCCTGACAGGGAAGTCTTGAGTTTTACAGTCTATGTCTACGGAAAGGACAACTTTTTCGGCGGAACATTCATCAAAAGCATAGCTTAAGGGCGCTCCGGAATAGTACATTCTGTCGGTTACCTTTTGCATTTTGTGTAAGTGTCCCAAGGCTGTGTAGGTAAAAAAATCGAAGAGGGCCGGCGAAACATATTCTGCAGTGCCTAAAAAAGCTCTTTCGGAGGAGGAGCTTTCTCCGTTTAAGGTAAAAAGATGGGCAATCAAAACCGAAGGAATTTCCGGATCTACAGCCCCTTTTAACCGTCGGGAGGCTTCTTGTGCCATCTCGGATTGAGAGTTTAATTTTAACTCCTCATTTTGTTCGGAAAATGAGCCTAAATGTAAAAAAGGCATTAAAAAAAATTGAACTTTTTCTCCATTTTGTGCTATAATAACAGGTGAGCATAGTTTGCCGGTTCCCGCAGCAATGTGAATATTACTCGAACTTAAAATTTTAGAACCGAAGGCGAGTCTTTCGGCGGAGTCATGGTTTCCGGGTATTATAAACATGGCTGTATCGGGGCAATCCCGATGGACGGCAGATAAAAATGAATCGAAGAGGGCTACGTATTCTGCAGGAGGAATTGAACGGTCGTATACATCGCCTGCAATAATAAGGGCTGCATAATCGTCTTTTAAAAGAATTTTATGAATGTCATCGAGCATTTTTTTCTGTCTTTCAGTTTGGGGCGCCTCGTATAGGCTTTTCCCTAAATGCAGATCGGCGGTATGCAAAATTTTCATACTTCTAATGTATGGGTATTTAAGGATTATGTAAAGGACCTTGGAATGAAAAACTACATAAAAATTGTTTTTGCTTTGTGCGGTATTGCTTTGGCGATAGGGATAGGAGGAGCGGCTTTTTTTATTGCTGCAAAACCTTCGTCGGATTTTCAACTTAAGACCGATTATTTACTTGAGTACAGATTTTATCTTGCAAGTTTAAGGGCGGATATGTACAGGACTGCAAGCAAGGATGGGGAATTTTCCGTTCAAAACCTTAAAGCAAGGATAAAGGAAACCGTCAATTCTTTTGAAAATTTAAAAAAACTTTCGGCTGCCGACAAAAACGACTCCAACTTAAAATTTGCATACAATGATTATGAAGCTTCAAATAATAAGCTTTTTAAAAGTATAGAGGCTTGGAGGCAGGAGTTTGAACTTACCGGAGATTCATCGGCAAGAACTTTTTTTCCTGTTTTAAAAGAATTTGATGCCGTTCAAAATAGTTTTGAAAGGCTTAAAGACGAATATAAGGCCGGCTTTACAAAACAGGAAAAAAGAGCAAAGGGGCTTGCCGTTCTTTTGATTGTTTTAGCCTGGGGTATAGGCGTATTTTTAACATGGCTTGTTTCCTCGGTCATATATAAGATTTATATAGAAAGAGAAAGAGCAAAAAAAGCAAAACTCAGGCTTCATCTAGGTCCAAAAACAGATGACAGGCAGACTACTGCCCCCGATACTGCAAAAATATTTCTGCCATCTTATAATGAAGAGCGGAGTTCTGCTTCGGATAAAACTTTTAATAAAGGTTTTCAACAAAGAGCCGAAGAAGAGACCAATAAAAGCGTGTCACAAAATTACGCTCAGCAGCCTCCTTTCCAAAAATCTTCCTATACACAAACAGCTTCTGCCGTTTCTATAGAAGAATCGCCTATTTATATAAAGCTGCAAAATGATTATAACGAATTAAAAGCTATGTCTGAAGAGTTAAATGAAGCTTATAATGAACTGCAAGAAAAACATAGCGAACTTGGTTCTTCCTATAAGGAATTGCAAGAATCCTTTAAGCAAGACGATGAAAAAAAGGCCGAAAAATGTGAAACGGTAAAATCCTTTTTGTCTGACATACAGATGGATGCTGCGGAAGCCCAAGAAGATGCTCAAGCTGCACAAGAACTTGTAGAAACCTTCCAGGGCGGGCATAAACTTTTTAAATCTACTTACGAAAGAATAGTTCATATAAATCAAAGCATTTCGGATATACAGGAAATGGCGGAGGTAATCGCAGGTATTGCCGAGCAAACTAAAATGCTTAGTATGAATGCCGCCATCGAAGCTGCTCATGCCGGAGATGCCGGAAAGGGCTTTGCCGTTGTTGCCGAAGAGTTGGGCCGCTTGGCAGCTGCCTCGGTTGAAAGCTCGGCAGGTATAGGCAAGACCGTCATTGAAGTGGTAAAAAATATTTCGTTTATGGCAAAAAGCAGCGAGGATCTGGATAAGGCCTTTAACGATATAAATACAAAAACAAATCAGGTTTATACAACCGTTATGAATTTTTCGGATAGAATGGTTCAAACCTTCCAAAAAACAGACAATGTTTTAAGAGGCCTTGACACAGTTTAACAATAATAGTATTATAGACAGATAGAAGAGTCGTTTTATATGATTTAAATGTTGTGGAGGTTCTTTTTTGTGAAAGTTGTATATGATCAAAATCGTCCGATATATTTACAAATAATCGAAAAAATAAAATGTAAGATTGTCTATGGAGAGCTTAAACCCGGAGATAAGATTCCTTCAATGAGCGATATGTCCGTCGAGATGGATGTAAACCCGAATACGATGTTTAGGGTATATAAGCAGCTTGAAAGCGAGGGTGTAACCGAATCAAAACGCGGGCTAGGCAGCTTTGTCGTAAATGAGGACGATTTGGTAGACCGCTTGTCTGCAGAAATGGCAGATCAAATTATAATACCTGCAATTGAAGGATTGCGGAATTTGAAATTTTCTGATGAACAGATAATCGCATCAATAAAAGCTAGGTTAGAATAAGTTTTGATAAGATTAAAAAAAAGTTTTTATGGGAGAAGAAAATGAGTATAATACTTGAAACTGAACACTTAAAAAAAACATACTTGGGAAAAAAGACAGCCCTTTATGATGTTAGTTTAAAAGTTGAAAGCGGAAGAATATACGGTCTTTTGGGGCCGAACGGTTCCGGCAAAACAACCTTTTTAAAGATAATTGCAGGCCTTATAAAACCTACAGCCGGCAATTTTAAGGTATGCGGGAAAGAATTCGGTATAGATACAAAAAAGATTGTAGCCTTTTTGCCGGATAAAAATGTTGTATATCCTTGGATGACCTCTGAAGATGCCGTTAATTTTTATGCCGATTTTTTTGAGGACTTTGACAAAAACAAGGCTATGGATATGCTGAAATTTATGAAGCTTGAACCCAAGCAGACAGTAAAAACAATGTCCAAGGGTATGATCGAAAAGCTTAATTTAACTCTTACCTTTTCTAGGGCATCAAAGTTGTATATTTTGGATGAGCCGCTGGGAGGCACAGATCCTGTAGCCAGAGAACAGATTATTAAAACCATAATCAAAACATGGACTGAAGAAAGCGCCATCCTAATAACAACTCACCTGGTATCGGATATAGAGCATGTATTTAACGATATTGCCTTTTTAAAAGAAGGTGAAATCGTTTTGGAAGGGGATGCGGAAGATTTACGCAGCGCCCGCGGAAAGTCTATCTATCAAATTTATCTTGATGTTTTTGGAGTATAAAAATGGGAAGAATTTTTAAATATGAAATAAGGCGAAGGCTGAATACTATTTTAATTTTAAGCGGAACTATGATAGTCTTATCGCTCGGCTCGATAGGCCTCTTGGGGATTTTTAAAACTCCTTTCGGAACAATGGGTACGACAGGCGGTCTTTGGCTCGGTTTGACTTTTTTTGCCCTGGCCTTTATACCCCTTGTAATGTTTTTTACATGCAGCAACGGACACATAGATGAGCTTTTATATAAGGATACCAACTATCTTATGCTTACCATCCCTATAAGGAGTGAATCTATATTGGGAGGCCGAATCCTCGCGGGCTTTGTAGAATATTTAATATACAGCCTTATAGCTGCCGTCTTTTTTATAGTGATAGGGGCTCAGCAAACTGTTCTTTATGCAGGAGCAGGGCGAACAATTATATCGGTTTTAGGCGATATATTTTATCAGATATTTGCACAGAATTTTCTTCCCTTTCTTTACGGTATCTTACTATTGGTTTCATCATTTTTACTTGTGGGAACGGCCTTTATGTTTGTTAAGGCCTTGACCCGTTCCTTTATAAGAAAAAAGATGACAGCTCAAATTATTGCAGTCATTCTTTTTGTTTTAATTTTTGAAAGAATTATAGCCCTAGGCACTTATTTGAGCACGGAGTGGGATCTTGTTCAATACATAGATCTAAGACTTGTATCTTCTCAATATCAGCCTTTTGGAAATATTCAGCCGATGCCTGTCCACTTGGTTACAGTCATCATGACCCTGCTTATTTCTGCCGGTTTTTTTGCGGCTACAAGTTGGCTGTTCAATAAAAAAGTAGAACTGTAAGCTCAACCGTCAGAGCTGCCAAGAGCGCAAAGAATTTAAGGGTGCTTTTATAAGGCATTATTTAATAAGTTTTTGCGCTCTTTACCTGTTTTATAGAGCTTCTACTTCTTCGATAGAAAGTCCCGCTATTTTGCAAATATCGCTAATCGGATAATTCATATTTTTCATCAACTTTGCCGTTTCAAGAGCTTTTTGGTAAGAGCCTTTTTCTATACCCTCCTGATACCCTACATGTTTCCAAGAAGCTTTGTCATGTTCATATTTCATTCGGTTTTCATATAGCCATTTTTCTTTCGGGCTCATTTCCATTACTTCTATCGTTGAATTTGCCTTTCTCATCATAGCAGACTCTTGGGCTAACATGGTACGTACCTCCTCCTCATCGGTTTCGATAAATTTCAGCCAATTATAAAGTTTCTTTTTCTTTTTATCGGTTTCTTTATTTTCTTCTTGCTCTTTAACCTTGGCTAAGTTCAAAAAGTGGATTTCAAGCTCATCGGAAAGCTTATCGTTTATGTGCTTTTCAACTACATTATACTCACTGTGAATCAGATTGTTCAAATTAAAGCCTTCACCCACTATGTTTATTGTAATACATTTAGGCTGTTTTGTATACACTTCACCTGTTTTTAAGTTTTCCGTATACATTTTAGCCCAATAAAAGATAGTTCTTTGAGCAAACTCACTGTTCCACCTGTTTTGAATTTCGATATCGATAATGGTACTGTTTTTTAGGCGTAATTTTACATCTAAAACACCTGTTTTATCACTTATTGCATCTTTATGAAACTCTTTATCCAAGAGTTCTAAACCGGCGATGGTCTCAGGCGGAATGTCTAAAATGCACTCCAATAAATCCTGTAGGATATCCTTGTTTTCGTCCGTTCCGAACACTCTCTTAAAAGCGTAGTCGTTGCGGAGGGTAATGTTAAAAAGTTTTTCCATTTTTACCTCTCATAAATTATTTGAAAGAAGAAAAATTTTTTTCCTTTCATAATTATTGTATGAAGAGTTTGCAGTAAATAGTAAAATTTTAAAAAGAAAGTTTATAATTTAATAAATATTTAGTAAGCAATAGTTGACTTTATTTGAAATCTATGCTTAAATAGATTCATGTTGAACATCGCTAACATCGAATATAATTTAGCTTATTCCTGCGCTCCTTGCTTGGCGGGGTTAAAACCGTCAAATTTGATGTCCATTTCGGCAGAGGATTTTAAGCAATTCTTTTTGCTTGATAAGGACTTGCTTGAATCCAAGGGGTTTTACCTAAGGGTTTTGTGTGCCTGCGAAAAGGGTGTGCAAATTCTTTTATACAAAAAAAAGGCCTTAGAGGCTTTGATTAGGGATGAGAGGGTTCAAGCGGCTCTTCTAATGTTCGGCTATGAGCCGGGGATGAGTTTGGAGGATATGCTGAATCGTTTAGCTTTAAGAATGCACAGCTCGCAGGCAGACAGGGGTTGTAAAAGATGCCGGACATTTCCGCATGAGATAGGGCTTTTTTTAGGCTATCCCGTATACGATGTTTTGGAATATTACAGGCGAAGGGGAGAGGGGTGTATTTTTTCGGGTTATTGGAAGGTTTATTCCGATGCCGAAAAGGCTGCCGAAATCTTTGACCAGTATAATGAATGCAAAAAGCATTTTGCTTTGCAGATAGAAAAGGGCTTGAGGCTTTACGACTTGTTAAGCGCTTGAGCTTTGATTAATTTTTTAACCATTGGAGGTTTTTTATGGCAAAAATTGCTGTTATTTATTGGAGCGGAACAGGTAACACCCAGTCTATGGCAGAGTCCGTTATGGAAGGCTTAAAAGCCGGCGGAGCAGATGCTTCTTTATTTACCGTTTCGGAATTCGGATCGAAGAGCATTGATGATTACGATAAGATTGCTTTCGGATGCCCAGCAATGGGAGCCGAAGAGCTTGAACCGGATGAATTTGAACCCTTCTTTGCTTCAATTGAAGGAAACTTGTCCGGCAAAAAGATTGCCTTGTTCGGTTCATATGAATGGGCCGGAGACGGTGAAGGCGGAGAATGGATGAGAAACTGGGAAGCCAGATCCAAGGAGAAAGGAGCCGACTTGTTTGAAGAAGGTTTGATTATCTATGATGCTCCCACCGCTGCAGGAAAAGACAAGTGTAAGGAATTCGGCGAGAGATTTTCAAAATAAATCCTGATTGTTTTTCTAATTAAAAAGAGCTTAAAACTGCTTTTTTAAGGCTTAAGAAGCGGCAGCCTAAACTGCCGCCCTTTAGGCCTTTTTTTATTTTATAACGAGAATCTTCCGTACTTCATCAATTTCGGGACCTGCGATTCTGACAAAATACATACCGCTTGCAACGGGATTTCCTCCGTTATTTCTGCCGTCCCACGTATACACATGGTCCCCGGCATTTTTATGAGAGCGTGCCAAGGTGCGTACTACATTGCCGTCCAAGGTCATAATCTGAATTGTCAACATTCCCGATTTTTTTAGATGGGCTGCAATTTTTGCCGATTGGCCCTTATGGGGATTAACAACATTGTCAAAGATTGAAACCCCGCCCTTTTGCTTTTGTACTCCTGCGATATTAAAGTTCCAGACATCAAAAGAAAGGATATTGTTTGAGTCTTTTAAACGTGCACAAGGAAGCCAGCCGTCATAAACATACATAAACTGACCTACCATTCCTTTTTTTAAATGAGGATCTGTTGCCCGGATAATGAAGTTTAACAGACCTCCTTCCGGAGTGCCAAGATATTCTGTTGCGCCCGTTAGAGAGTCTGCAAAAGAAGATATATTGCTAGGAGTCGGCGTTATAGTATTGGGGAACCAAAATCGGCCTGTACTACCTTTTGAGGTAAAATAAAGCTTGACATTGTCTGATGTTGCTTCTTTTTTTGTAGGTATTGTAATATCCAGTGTAGCCAATCCCGGCTCATCATTAGCATTAAAAGTATAAAGAACAATGGAGTTAAATGCTTTTAATGGATCTGCAATGTTGATTCCGATATCGGAGATGTAGTTTTTTGTTATATTTGCCGGTGTTACAAAATACTTCAGCATAACCTTATAATTCTTATTCAAAATATCATCCGGGTTAATTCTTGTTTTAAGTTTAATCTTCCATAATGAATGTCCGGTCGGGATTGTTGGAACTGTAATCTCGTCAACTGTTTGCAAGTCAGAACTATAAGTAGTGCTGCCGCTTGCTTCGATAGTTAAAGCGCCGTCACCTAAAGTATTAAATTCTTCTTTAGTCAAATAAAGATTATTAAATAAAAGATAGATGTTATCATCATTAGGCTTGGCGAAAGAGTTTTCTATCTTTAGCCCCTCTTTTACAAATATCCACCCATTCTTATTTTTTAATTTACCTTCATGGTCTACACTTTTATCAACAACATAGTATTTTTTATCTTTTATGCTTACTTTATCAGTATTGATTTTTAGGTATGCTCCTTTTGCCCCGCCGTCAGCTATGGATCCAAAACTTTTGTTCAGATAAATTTCAGCAGCAGAGTCAGTATCGATTGTCAATAATTTTGTAGTTAAGGGTGTCCCGGACAGGTTTAGATCTCCTTGTACCGAAATTTTATTTTTAACTTTGAAAGTTTTTTCTCCGGCATTTTCGCAAGACAGGTTGCCGAATTTTGTATCGGTCTGAGTAGTTGTTCCCGTAATCGAGATAGTACCTGTTGGTTTTAAAGTTACATCTTGATCTAAGGCATCAAATTTACCTGCGTTTACAAAACTTGAAATTAGGGTAATGGGAGTAGTCAGATGCAGTATTGAAGATGAAGATACTTCAAGGGAGAATACTTCGGATGCGGTATTAGTGAGTGTTAGAGTTTGAACTGTAACACCATCACCCTTATTAAAAGTAAGTTTTCCTCCGGTTTGAGTAAATTTACTTGCAGAAAGGTTTCCTGTGAGTTTGATATCGCCATTTGAGGCAGTCCATGTACTTACCCCTGTAGCATTGATCTTGTTCATATTAACATTACCACTTGTTGTTAAAGAGGGAGCTGTAAAGGTAAGGTCTTTAGCGCTTGCTTCTATAATATTATAGGATTGAGCCCCTGTAGTATTGATAGTTATATTTTTGTTTACAGTTAATGTTTCATTGACTGTAAGAGATGGAGCCTGTATTGTATCGGGTACAGTAGATTCAAAAATTAGATTTCTATAGGGTCCTTGCCAAATTGTATTACTTGCATTAGTTACATCTTTATAAACTATGGTTGAACCTGGATTATGAACAAAATTTGATATCCATGTGCTTTGGGCTGGGGTCGAGACGTTTTTAAGATAAACTTTACCACCATTTGTAAGTTTTTGGCCGCTTGCGAGGGTTATTATTTGGTCTTCCAGGTATAATTCGGCACCGGTATTAACAGCGACGGATTTTGCCTTTGCATTTGTACTGTTTTCCAGTTTGGGATAGCGAGGCTTATTGGAGGGAATAATAACTTCCGTTTTTTCACCAGGGATTCCCCAAGGTGACCAGTTTTTATATGAGTCATTTGAAAAAGTAAATACTGTCGGATCAAATTTTCCCCAATCAGTGGATTGAGAGCCGTTCCATGTGAGTTTTGTATCCGTACAATTTAGGAAAATCCAGTTTTTAGGATGACCGTCGGAAAGAGGAAAACCGGAAATTTCGTTTGCCTTGCTTTCCGTTACAGTATAGGTGTGTCCGTCGGTGATAGGTATATTTGTGTCTATATTTAAATAATAGCCTCTTTGCGGAGGCGTCCCGCTGTCCGGTTTTTGATCATCGCCGAGTGTAATTTTTCCCGGGCCTTTAATATTTAAGTAATTATTTGGGGCCGTGCCGCTTATATTTAAATCTCCGTCTACCGTTATGCTTCCGTTTATAGTGAGGGTTTTTCCGCCTGCATTGGTACATTCAAGTTTATGAAAATTTGTAGTGCCGCTGCTATTAATTATATGATCATTATTAGTCAGCGTTACAGTATATCCGGGTGGACTTCCCGTGCTTGTTGCATCAAAGGTACCCTTGTTGGTAAAATCTCCTGCAATCATAACAGAAGAAAGTAGTTTTACCTTTGCATTGGAAGCGGGAGAGGATGAACCGTTGTCGATTGTAAGATTGTTTATGTTTTTGGTTGCACCGGTAAACTTAAGCTCTTGTTCCGGAGTTCCCGTACCGTTAAAAGTTAAAGTTCCGCCTGTTTGATTAAATTGGGCGGCGGTGAGATTTCCTTTAAGACTTACGTTTTTAGCTGTCCAGTCACTTGCTGTAATGTTCCCCCTCGAGGTAACATTGCCTGAAGAAGTCCAGGTGTGTGCGGTGATATTGCTTGCGGTAACGGATGCAGATTGCCATGTTCCTGTTATATTGACATCACCGCTCGCGACAATGTTGTTTGTTGCAGTCCAGCTTCTGTTTACTGTGATATTTCTTGCATTAATGGTTCCATCTGTTCCTGAAGTCCATAGACCGTTACCTGACTTAACTTCGATATCCTGTGCGGTAACGGCCTTTCTTGTTTCTACTTTGCCGTTTCCATCAAAGGTAATATTGGAGGATAAAGCCTGAAGTATCGTATCAAATACCGTTCCGGTTCCTCCGGATGAAATAAAGGTTGTTTCTTTAGATAATTTTACATTATCTTTGTAGTGTTGGGAATTTGCGCTTACTGTAAAGCCGGCTCCTGTATTGGCTTCAACGGTAAATTCTCCATTTACTTCTAAATTTTTATTACCTGCATCAAGCTTCTTTTTTCCGCCGCTTACTTTCAGGTTTTCATAGGGACCTGACCAAATATCGGATGTCGCAGGAACGGCACCGTAATATACAACGGTGGAGCCCGTTTTTAGGTCTATCTTATCGTCGTTTCCGGCTCCAAACCAAGTTGCTTGAGGATTTGTTCCCGTTAATCTAATCGTACCGTGATTGGTAAGTTTTGCAGTAACGGATCCTTTTTTAATGACAGATGCCCCAAGATCCAAGGCCGCGTTTTGTGCTACGGTAACGGATTGAGCGCTTGTATCTGCAACAAGTATGGGATAATTGGCGGCTCCGGCGGGAATTATTACCGGCCAATCGGCTGTCGGAATTATTTCGGGTGTCCAGTTTGCGGTGTTTCCCCATGCTGTAGTCGTTGCAGTTGTTTTCCATGTGCAGACCATATGTTGCCAGTTTTTAGGATTCGGGATATCCAGGCCGCTCTCTGCAACATAATATATATATCCGTCATTTATAGGAACGCTTCTCTTTACATCCAAGTAATAGCCTTTTTTTGAAACGGGGTCGGGTATTTGGTCCGATGTAAGTTCTATATTAAAGTCGGAAGGCGAAGAACCTTCTACTGTTAATTTACTTGCGGATGATGTACCGCTTATATTAAGATCGTCTACCGTTATTTTGCCGTTTACCGTAAGGGTTTTTCCTCCGGCATTTATAAGTTTTAGCGTGTGGAATTTTGTATTACCCGCAGTATCGGTACCTGTAATCGTTATATCGCCGGAGGGGCTAAGATTTACCGTATTATTTGCTCCGGCGATAAAGGTGCCGCTGTTGGTAAAGGTATTACCGCTAAAAACTATAGTGTCGGCATCGGCATTAAAAATTCCGTTGTTGGTAAAAGTGCTGTTAAAGACCAATGAATTACCCGTACCGGTATTAAAGGTGCCGCTGTTGGTAAAAGAACCGTCCAAGCTTATATCGTTATTATTTGCATTAAAGGCGCCCTTGTTGGTAAAATTCTCTGCAATCATAACAGAAGAAAGTAATTTTACCTTTGCATTGGAAGCAGGAGAGGACGAACCGTTGTCGACTATAAGATTGCGTATATTTTTTTGTCCTGCCGGATTTGTAAATGTAAGAGTTTGCAAAGTGCCGTTTCCGTTAAATGTGAGGGTGCCTTTTTTATGAATAAATTCTCCTGCAGATAAACTACCTTTAAGGTTGATATTTGCTTGAGCAGTAAAGCTGTCACTTCCTGCTGTCCATATACCGCCGACTTCAATCTTTCCGGTTGACGCAATGTTTAGAGGAGCATTATCGACAGGATCACTTTTCCAATTTCCTGTCACATGAATATCGCCGGCTGTTACCGCATGCTGTGTTGTTACGGTACCGTTAGTTTGAAATTTAATGTTATATCTTTTTTTGGGATTCGTTCCAGGGATCTCGTCAGCGGATATGTTTCCGCTGTAGGTTTGGTTTCCGTAGCCTGTATCTATTATGACATGGTTATTATGAACTTTAAGATGTTGAGAAACTGTTAATAATTGATTATTTATTGTCAGCCTAGCTCTGTTATTCAAACTAAGGTTTTTATAGGGCCCTGCCCAAACCGCATTATTCATATTACCGTAATATTCTATTGTAGAACCGGATTCAAGGGTGATTTTTATAAACCAACTTTCTTGAAGAGATGTTCCCTTCATTTTTAGGGTTCCGAAGTTGTCAAGAGAAGAAGGGGAGGTCTGAGAATTCGGCGGTGTAGTTTTGACAGAGCTTACTACGTACTCATCGCAATCAATTTCAGCACCTGCTTCTACAGTAACAGTTTTTGCGTTCGCATATGTGGTGCTTTCGAGTTTAGGATATTTGTTGCTTGTAGGAATTTTTACAGGCGTATTTATTCCCGGAACGCCCTTCGGCTTCCAGTTATCATAATTATCCCACTTTGTTTTGTCCGCATCAGAGGAAGCTCCCGCAGTCCATGTCATGAGGCTTGTACAATCTTTAAAAATCCAGCCTGAAGGAGAACTTGTTTGCGGTTCCGGCTTACTTTGATTTGTAATATATGACCGGGTTGTAATAATAATATTGTCATAAACTTGAAGGTTGTATCCTTCTTTTGTATTATTTGCTGTAAGTGTAATTTCGTGAGACCCAATATCAGCGCTTCCTTTAATAACAAGAAATCTATCGGTTGCCGATCCTTTGAGGCTTAAATCCCCGTTTATTTTGATTTTATTTTTGATTGTAAGTGTTTTACTTGTTCCATTGGTTACTTCCATTAGCAAATGATGGAATTGGGTGTCATTAGTATTCGTGGTTCCGCTAATTTGTATATCATCACCGGATGAATCAAGCTTTACCGTACCGGTATTTGCTATAAAGGTTCCGCCATTATTCGTAAAATTACCGGACAGGGTTAAATTGCCTACACCCGATATGGAAAGAGAACCAGATGTAATTGTAAGTGAATTTATAGTTATGGAGGTAGTAATTATGGGAGAATTTGTACTAGAGACTATAGTTGCATTATCGTCATTAGAAGGATAACCCGGATGACCGGAATGAAGAGTTCCTGTATAGGTCCAATTATCGCGATCGTCCCATAGAGAAGAAGTTGCGTCTACTTTCCATGTAAAATCTGCTGCAAATCCCGCCGTCATCACAAAAAGAGTATATATCAACATAAATAGAGTTTTTTGTATTTTTTTCATACTATAATTATACATCTTTTTTTGTGAAAAATCCAGTCTAAGCTGTGGAGAAATTTGAGAGAGGGGGGATAATCGAAACCTGTAACTTGTGTAATTTTTTGAATTGAATCTCCAAGCTGTTTTAATAACCTTGCTGTTTCAAGTTTATTTTGGTAAGAGCCCTCTGCAAACCCTCGTTCGATACCTTGTTCAATGCCTTGTTTTATTCCAATCATTAGACTTTCTTGTCTTTGTACAGCTATGTCTGTATCATAATCATATTCGGCTAATAACATGTTTATTACCTCCTCTTTTGAAAATATACGGGCATCTCCTGCGTCGCTACGCAAAAATAAATGCTCGACGTATACCCGATACGTCTCCGCTTTATTTTTACTAGGCTCCTTGAATCTGCTCCGCCTATTTTCAAAAAGGCTGATTCAAAAACCGCCATGGATGGCCGTGGTTTTAGCTTTACGATGTTTTGAGTTATACTCAAAACTCGAGGTCAAAGAATGTACATGGAAGTACATTCTTTGACCGGGCATATTTTCATTTATGGTTGACTGGTGTTCAGCAAGAACTATGATTTTACCGTCTACAAGGCAGGAAACATCATTTATTATGTTCATATACATGACATTATCAAGCCTTATGTTTTCTACAGGACAGGAAAGCTGCAGCTTTGTCCCATGCAATGCGTTATAAAGAGATAAAAATTTTCCTTTGCTTTTTCGTCTTCTGCGAAAAGGTCTACAAAACCGAATCTTTGTATTTTCTGTTTGAAGTACTCATAGCCGTTTCCCTCACACTTTAATTATACACCTTTTTTTACGAAAAATCCAGACTAAGTGAAAATTATTGGATTAAGGACTTGAAAAAGATGAATTTTTGGGATAGGATTTGGATAGGGCTAATGGTATGTTAGATTCACATTGCATGGGTGAAAGAAAATTATGTTGTGCTAGGTTTAATCTGCGATAGATGTAGATTAAAGAGATTTTATAAAGAAGGATATGACGATGAGCAATAAAAAATGCGAACTTATAGACATCGCAAATGGAGGGGCAAGTTTTATACTTGATGCATCAAAATATACAAAATACGATCTTGTGGATATAGCAAAAGCTATTCAAGAAGGCTGTACACTTCAATTATTTAGTTGTAATTCAAAGACAAAATATGAACTCATAGATATTGTAAAAGCTGCTCCCCGAAAAGTGATTCTTCAATACGATGATACAGTAAAATTAAAAAATTGAAATAATGAATAATGTGTCTGACAAAATACTAGTTTAACAATATTTTTTTATATAGTTATATATTATATTTTATGTAGTAACATGGTAATAATAAAGTATTCAATATATTTATTAGGAGGTTTTTATGACTGTTTCAGATTTGAAAATTATTGCAAGTAATGGTGGAGGTATGATTTTGGATGCACAATCAATTAGTGCATCAGATCTAAAAATCATATGTTCGAATGCAAGTGCAAAACAGGCGACTGTGATTATAAAAAATTCTAGTGCACTTAGCTCATCTGATATAAAGATTATGGCTTCTAATTCTAAAGGATATGCTATATTTGATTTTTGTAATTGAATCAGAAAGCTAACACCCGCTTCAACCTGAATTGCGAACAAGCCGCAAATCCGGGTTAAGCGAATGTTGGATGGACGCCTACGGCAATTTAGAGGAAAAAATGAATGATTTTATAAAAATATATGATGAAATATTCAAAGAAAATGGATATGTTCATATACATGCAGATGATTTAAGAATTTCAAATCGAATTACTTTCGCTTTGCAAAAATATAATGAAACTTGTTTAAGAAAAGAACGTATAACAAAGAAAATGTCTTTTCATGAAAAGTATGAAAAATTAAAAAAAGAAAATAAAACTTCACCCATATATAATGAATTGCTTTCACTATTTTCTTTTAAACTGGAATGTGAAAATCATTCTCCACGAATCAAAGAAAATGAAATAAATAAAAAAAGAGATTTTATAGAAAGAATTATTCGAGCTGAAAATAAAAATGCTGATATTCGAGTTATATATAACGATATAATTTATGATGCAAAAACAGTTTGTATTGAAAAAATTGAATCAGTAAATCAATTTTCAACAAAACTTTTAAAGAAAGAATTGTTATCAAAAATATATTATCGTGGTCAACAAAATATTAATTGGCCAGTTAAACCAAGTATTTTTAGAGGCAACTGGATAAATCATGAAAAAGAATTTGTAGAAGAAATGCTTATTAATAATCCACAGGATTTTGATAATGCAACTACGACATTGGAAAAACTAACAAAAATGCAACATTATAATGCACCAACAAGATTGTTGGATTTAACAAGAAATCCATATATAGCCTTATATTTTGCTTGTGAGAAAGTAAAAAATTCTGATAAAAAGAATTATGGTGAAATTATTTTTTTTACAACACTTGATGGTAGTGTAGAAAAATATTTCGATAGCGATGCTGTTACAATAGTATCAAATCTTGCAATGATGCCTAGTGATTTTTGTGTGGGTGATGAGAGTTTGCCTATTGAAGAATTCAACAAGCAAGAGGATATTTCTTATTTATTACATCAGATAAAATATGAAAAGAATAATTTTTTAGATATAATAAACCATGAAGATTTGCATAAATGTTTTATCGTTCATGTTAAGCTTGATAATAAACGTATTATAAATCAACAAGGATTGTTTTTGTTGGTCGGTATGGGCATAGAAAAAAATAAGCCGGCAGATATAAATAAATATATATATAATAAAGGTTCAAAAAAACTAATTTTTGTAATCCCTGATAAGGTAAAATCTGAAATTCTTTCACAATTAAATATAATGAATATAAATAAGAAATTCATTTATCCAGAAATTGATGATGTAGCAGATTATTTGAAAAATGAAAAATTTTTATGTTAAAAACACCTAATACCGTGTTCAAAGCCGACAAAACCTCCGACTTTGCGGTTTAAAACAATGTTAGATGATCGTCGTTTATGTGGTACACAAAGCTGAAAGGCCGGAAGACATCGCAAAAAAATTATTGTATCGGCGATGTCTTTATGTCTTCATTTTATAGTTTTATTGTACATCATATTCCTGAAAAACGAGATGACTTTTATTTAAATATACAAAAGCCCACAAAAACACTTTCTATCGGTTAGGGACAGATAAACCCTTTTTAGAAATATTATTAAAAAGTAACAGATGAAGAGAATGTCTGACTTTGTACTTCGCCCTTTGTTACAGTTTTTCTATTTCTTGAATGCTGAGGCCTGTTCCTTCTGCTATTTTAGCAATATCAATACCAAGCCGCTTAAAGGCTGCAGCAGTTTCAAGCTTATTTTGGTAAGCACCTTGTGCTACACCTTCGCGATAACCCTCACTTATACATGAGGCCCTGTCGTTTTCATATTTCATGCGGGAGTCATAGAGCCATTTTTCTTTCGGGCTCATTTCCATTACTATAATTTTATCATTTGCTTTTGCCATTACTTTAGAAGTTTCTGCCAGCATCTTTCTTACCTCCGGATTATCAGTTTCGATAAATTTAAGCCAGTTTAATAAGCGTTTTGTTTTATTATCCTTACACTGACCTTCTTTTAACAGCCTTGCCTTTTCAAGGTTTAATATATGTATCTCAAGTTTTGAAACTAAAGGCTCTTTTGTGTCTTGTTCAAGAATAACGTACTTATTATGCAAACGCTTATTTTTATTAAAGCCTTCCCCTATTAAGTTTATTGTAATACACTTTGGAAGTTTTGTATAGTCTTGGCCTTGTTTTACACCTTCATTATACATCTTAGACCAATAATACAAGGTTCTTTCAGGGAAATCAAAGTGCCATCTGTTTTGAATCTCAATATCAACAAAAGTCCCATCTTTTAGTCTTAGTTTTATATCCAAAACTCCTAACTTTTCACTTAAGAGTTCCTTATGAAACTCCTTATCCAGAAGTTCCAGCCCTGAGATGGTTTCAGGGGGAATGTCTAATATACATTCCAGTAAGTCCTGAAGTACATCCTTGTTTTCTTCCACTCCGAATACACGCTTAAAGGCATAGTCGTTACGGAGGGTTATTTTAAACGGTTGTGTCATATCAACCTCCATAAAAATTATTTAAAAAGAGAAAATTTCTCCCCTTTCATAATTATTGTATGAAGAGCTTGCAATGGATAGTAAAATTGAAAAAAGAATTTATATTTTTTTGATAGATAATGGTTGCCCTTACCGCTGTACCCGGCCCGAGGCATCTCCTTCTGCAAGGGTTAAAACTTCATCGAATGAAACCTGATTAAAGTCGCCGTTTATGGAGTGCTTTAGACAGGAGGCTGCCGAGGCAAAGTCTATTTGGGCTTGAGGTGAAAAGCCTTTTAGTTCGGCACAGATTAGGGCTGCAGCAAAGCTGTCGCCGCCTCCCAATCGGTCGACTACCTGCATTGTATATTTTTTGCTGAAATAGGCTTTACCTTCGGTGTAGAGCATTGCAGACCAGTTGTTTTCGCTTGCTGATGTTGATTCCCTCAAGGTTATTCCTACCTTTTTAAAGCCGAAAGTTTTACACAGTTCTGAAGCAACTTCCTCATAGCCATTTTCGTTCAGCTTGCCCGAATTTACATCAGTATTTTTTGAGGTGATTCCGAAAACTTTCTCAGCGTCTTCTTCATTTGAAATACAGATATCGACAAACTCGCAGATACGGCTCATTGTTTTTTTTGCTTCCTCGGTGCTCCACAGTTTTTTGCGGTAATTTAGGTCGCATGAAACGGTAATTCCCATTGTTCTTGCCATCTTGCAGGCTTCAAGGCAAATTTCGGCGGCGTTTTTGCTTAAGGCAGGGGTGATCCCCGTAAAATGGAACCATGAGGCTCCTTTGAAAATCTCTTTCCAGTTAAAGTCATTCGGTGAGGCTTCGGCAATTGCAGAATTGGCCCTGTCGTATATTACTTTGGATGCCCGCTGAGAGGCTCCTTTTTCCAAAAAATAGATACCTACTCGGTTTCCTCCGCGGATTATGCCTGAAACATCTACACCGTACCGGCGTAAGGAGTTTACTGCTGCCTGACCGATTTCGTGGGAGGGGAGTTTTGTTATGTATGAGGACTCCATTCCGAAGTTGGCTAAAGAAACGGCAACATTAGCTTCCGCCCCTCCGAAGACCAAGTCTAAGGTGTCGGCTTGAACAAAGCGGTTGAATCCTGTAGGGGATAGGCGTAGCATTATTTCACCCATTGTTACAACCCTCGGTGTTTTATTTGAAGATAGATGCTGTGCAGTCTTTGATGTTTTTGAATCGGAAGATGAGGCTGTTTTTTTAGGATTACGGGCTTCTTTTACCTTTTTTAAGGCAAGAACCGATTCTTCTTCTATTTTTTTAAAATTACCTGATTCTATAAGCTCTTTTGAAACCATCCAGCTTCCGCCACAAGCAATAACCTTAGAGAAGGCTGCATATTCTGCAATATTTTGGGCGTTTATTCCGCCTGTCGGCATGAATTTTATGTTCGGATAGGGGGCTGAAAGAGCCTTTACAAATTTTAAGCCTCCGGCAGCCTCAGCCGGGAAGAATTTTACGGTATTAAGGCCGAAACTCATGGCTTGTTCTATTTCTCCGGCTGTGGAAACTCCCGGGATTACCGGATATCCTGATTTGACGCAGTGTTCTACAACCTTGGGGTTTAATCCGGGGCTTACGATGAACTTGGCTCCCGCAGCAATAGCCTTGTCGGCTTGTTCGGGCGATAAGACCGTCCCTGCTCCTACAAGAAAATCGGGAAAGTTTTTTGAAAAAATTTGAATAGCTTTTTCGGCTGCTTCCGTTCTAAATGTGATTTCGGCACAAAGAAGACCGGCATTAGATAGCGATTTCCCCAACTGGAGAGCATCTTTTTCATCTTCTAAAACTATGACCGGCACAATCCCTATTTTTTCGATTTGCTGCAATATTTTATTCATAAAGCCCCCTATGAATTTTATATACAGTATTCTACCACAAATCTTCCGATTTGTCACTAAAATAGATGTTGACAAATAATTAGTTCACCTATTGACAATATCCGATATTATTGTATCATCTTAACAATATCTATAACAATTATGGATATTTTTGTTGTATGAAAGATTCTTACTTATGGAGTAAGTATGTGAAAAAGTTTACTCTAATTTTTATCTGTGCTTTATTTTTATCGTCATGCATAAAGCCTGCCGAGCCTCTTTTAGATACTGTTGTAAAGGGGGTATTTGATGCTGAAAATATTGCTGTAGGCGATATACAAGTCCTTGAAGGGGAGTGGATTTTTATTCCAAATAAATTTGTAGACCCTCTGGAAGATTTCGGTAAATATAGCCGTTATGAAAATATAAATACATCTTGGCATAAGTATGGAGACGGGCTGTCTGTTTACGGATATGGAACCTATGCCTTAAAAATAAAAAACCTTTCTTCAAACGGTGTATATGCAATAAAAACGGCAACGGTTTCTTCAGCCTTTATTGCATACCTTGAAGGTAAGGAAATTTATAGAAGCGGTGTTGTAGGTAATTCCCGCAAATTTGAAACCTTTAATTGGGATGCTCCGTTTATTACCCTTCCGACCTTTGGAAAGGAAGATGTAACATTAGTTTTTCATGTGTCTAATTTTAGTGATAATAAGGCCGGATTTTTAAAGCCCATAGAATTCGGTTTTTACTCTACCCTTTTAAATGCAAAAAATGCAAGCGTTTTAACTCTTACTATATTGGCCGGTATACTTTTGTTGGCTGCTGCATTTTTTATTTCTCTTTCTATTTTTTATCCTAAAGAAAAACAATCCCTTTATTTCGGTTTGTTGGCCGCTAATTTTTGTTTAAGGATTTGCTGCTATGATGAATTTTTACTTACAACAATAATACCCGGTATCAGCGGAGAAGCTCTTTTTAAAATAGGCTATATAACACTTTCATTGGGGATTATTTTTGTATCATTTTTTATACATAACCTTTTTAGCAAAATAAAAAGCAGATATTGGGTTGTTATGCTTTTTCCCGGAATATTGTACATTATCATAAATATTTTTGCGCCCATGAGAGTTTCTGCTATCCTTCTTCAGCCGGCTCAAATATATGTTCTATTGTTTGCCGCATATAATATAATAGTCGTCATCAGGTCTGCTTTAAAAAAAGATACATCGGCTATTCTTTTTTTGACGGGATTTTCAATTTTTTTAATTTTAGGCATAAGGGATATTTTAATTGCAAATAGGATTATACAGGGCTTTTTTCTATCACATATAGGAGTTTTAGTCTTGTTGATTCCGATGGCTATTGTTGTTTTGAATAATTTTAGGGACAGCTCTAATAGGGTTATCGGAATTACGAAGCAGATAGAAGCTACAAACGAAGCTCTTGCAAAATTTGTTCCTAACGAATTTATGAGCTTTTTAAGAAAAAAACACGTTGATATTAAGTTGGGGGATAATATTTTAAAAGACATGTATATAGCCTTTATTCATTTAGGTGTTTATACAGGCTTGGAAACCGAAAAAGAAAGGTTGAGTCTTCTTAGAATTTATAATGATACTCTTGCAAATATCAATCCTATTATTCAGGCCCATAACGGATTTATTGACAAATACTTGACTGAAGGTTTAATGGTTCTTTTTTATGGTTCGGCAGATGATGTTATAAAGTGTATGCTTGAAATTAAATCTATAGTTCAGTTTGAAAATATGGACAGAGAAATAAGTAAATTGCCTAAAATAGATCTTGCTGTAGGTATTCATTATGGAAGGCTTATGCTTGGTACTATTGGAGAAGAAGAAAGAATGGACAGCACCGTTATATCCGATGTTGTTAATGTTGCTTCCAGACTTCATTTTTATGCTCTAAAAAAAGGAGTAAATATTTTTATCAGTGAAGTTGTCAAAAAAAATGTAATTAATCTGCCTCTAAATGAAGTAAAATTTGAATATAACGGCTTGGTAAGATTTAGAGGAAAGGATGAGCCGGTTAGAATATATGAGGTAAAAAAATTATGACAGCCGAAAAGAAAAGGTTATTTTTAGGTTCTATCCCTTTTTGTTTTTTATTTATTCTTTTGTATTTAACTAATTTGTTTAAACCTATTTATGAACAAAAAATTATAGATTTGGAAGTAAAAAAAGGTAAGGTAAATATTCCCGCTAAGACTTTATCAGATTCTTCTCTTTTTTCTTTAAGCGGAGATTTATATTATACACCTAATCAGTTTTATTCATTAAAAAATAGTTCTGAAGAGGTTTATGTTAAGGTGCCGGGTGATTTTTTAAGTAAGGATTTAGGGAATGTGTTTGGTTACGGATCTTACGGTTTAGAATTATATGGTATGGATCCGGGGACCATTTATGCAATTCATGTTCCCCATATTTTTAGCAGCTGCAGTATTGTAATAAATGGAATAGATCTTGAAAGTCAAGGACAACCCGGTATAGATCGGGAAACGGAAAGTCCGGGAACCAGATCTTCTCAAATAGCTTTTAGACCGTTAAAAGACGGAACTGCCAATATAGTTATTAATGTTTCCAATTTTTTTAACAATAAAGGTTATATTTCGGCCCCGATTATTTTGGGGGAGGCAGCTCAAATAGGGACAATGTTTAGAGAAGACTTGATTTTTTATGGTATGATATTTGCCGTAACTTTTTCGGTTGCCTTATTTTTCTTTATGCTTTCATTTTTTCATAAAAATTCCTCCTTTGTAATTTGGTTTGCTTTGACATCTATGGTGCTGGCCTTACGCGGGATTTTCTTTTATCCTCATATTTTTGTTATTTTATTTCCTAATACTCCATGGTTATTTAATTTTATTATGAGGTATGTTACTGTTCCTCTGCCTATAATTTTATTTACGGTCTTTATAAGTACGGCTTTAAAATTGCGGTATAAAATTCCTTATATAATTATATTATCAGTATCGGTTTTATATGCGGTTTCAACTATAGTTCTTCCTCCTGAGGTTTCAACATTTTTATTGGTTTACTACCAAATTTTTGCTTTGTTTTGTGTAAGTTATATTATCATCATCGCAATAATAGGTCTGAAAAAAAAGAAAGAATTTTCCGTGTGGATATTTATTGCGACATCCGTATTATTTTTATTCGGTGTTTATGACCTATTGGTTTCTTTAGGTATTATACCGGGAGAATTTTTTATTCAGATAGGAACGGTTTTTGCAGTTATTATATTGTCGATAATGGTGTTGGATGACTATTCCGCTTCGATAAAGAAAATAGAAGACCTAAGTGTAGAAATGAAGCTTATAAACAGGTCTCTTATTCGGTTTGTGCCGGATCAAATTGTAGAACTTTTGAATAAAAAGTCCATAACTGATGTTAAACTGGGAGATAGTGTTGAGCTTACAATGCCCATACTTTCAATAGATATTCGCTCCTTTACTCACACTTCAGAAAAACTTGCTCCCAATCAAGTTTTTGAATTATTGAATGAGTATTTTGCATTGGTAGCTCCCATTGTTCGTAAATACAATGGTGTAATAACGAAGTACTTGGGAGACGGCTTTTTTGCTTTGTTTCCTGATGGTGCAAATGCCGCTCTTTTATGCGGAATAGCTATACAAAAGGCTATTCGAAATAACAGCATTGCAGCTCCTAACTCTTCCCCCATCAAAATAGGTATAGGAATTGATATGGGCGATATTCTTTTAGGCACTATAGGGAATTCAACACGAATGGATAGTATTATTATTTCCAATTCCTATCACGTCGCAGAGGTCTTGCAGGAATCTACGAAAAAGTATTCTTCCTGTATTATTATTTCCGATAGAATTTATGAGGCTCTTAATGATATTTCCGAGCATTATATCAGGCCCATACAAAGGGTTAAAAATTCATCGAACAAGGAAACTTTTTTGTATGAGGTTTATGATTGCGATGATGACCTTATTCGAGATTTAAAATACAGCACTCAGTCCTATATGGAAAGTGCTTTAAAGGCTTTATCGAATGAAGGACTTGAATCTGCCGCTAAATACTTTGATAAGGTTTTAGGTATATTCCCAAACGATTCTGTTGCTCTGTATTATAAAAAAATATTTGAAAAGATAAGTACGCGATAAAATTTATTTTAAGGAGTAGTTTATGGCAAAGAAAGTTGTAATTGTAGGAGGCGTAGCAGGCGGCGCTTCCGTTGCAGCAAGGGTTAGACGCTTGGATGAAGATGCTGAAGTCATTATGTTTGAAAAGGGGCCTAATGTCTCTTTTTCAAATTGTGCCTTACCTTTTTTCTTGAGCAGGATTGTTCCTGAAAGCGAAAATCTTGTTTTGATGACGCCTGAAAAATTTAAAAAGCAATATAATATTATTGCAAAGACCTCGCATGAGGTTCTCTCGGTTGATCCGTCAAAAAAGACCGTAAAGGTAAAAGATTTAAATGCCGGAAAAGAATTTGAAGAGCCTTATGATGTGTTGGTGCTTTCACCGGGGGCGGCCCCTGTTGTTCCGCGGGCTATACTTGGGTATGATAAGCCCCATGTCTTTACTGTAAGGAATGTTGTGGATATCAAAAAACTTGATGATTATGTTACCGCTAACAATGTAAAGGACATAGCCGTTATCGGTGCAGGTTTTATCGGCATTGAGGTTGCAGAAAATTTTAAGCTTGCAGGTAAAAACGTTTCTCTTGTAGAAAAGCTTCCTCAAGTTATGGCTCCCTTCGATTATGATATGGCCCAGATTCTTCATAAAGAAATACATGATAAGGGCCTAAACCTTGTTTTAGGTGACGGCATAAAAGAAATAGGAGACAGCTTCATTGTTCTTGAAAGCGGTAAAAAGCTTGATGCCGGTGTTGTAGTTATGTCTTTGGGGGTTCGTCCCGAAGTTTCCTTGGCTCAAAGTGCAGGAATAAAGCTCGGAGACTCCGGGGCTATCTTGGTTGATCATAACTACCGCACCAGTGTAGAGGATATTTATGCCGTAGGAGATGCTATTGAAGTAAATCACTTTATAACAAATAAAAAGACAAGGCTCACTCTTGCCGGTCCTGCTCAAAGACAGGCTAGGGCTGCAGCAGATGATATGTACGGCATTCCTCATCGAAATACCGGAGTTATCGGATCTGCCGTTATTCAGTGCTTTGATTATAATGCCGCATGTACCGGTCTTAATGAAAGAGAGTGTCAGGCTCAGGGAATTAACTATGATTGTTCTTATGTTATTCCGGGAGACAAGGTTGGCCTCATGCCTGATGCAAATCCCCTCTTCTTTAAGCTGATCTTTGCTAAGCCTTCGGGAAAGATTTTAGGTGCACAGGCTATCGGTAAGGGAAATGTAGATAAGCGTATAGATGTTATAGCTTCGTTTATAATGTTAGGCGGAACCTTGGAGGATCTAAAAGAACTGGAGCTTTGTTATTCGCCTATGTTCGGTACGGCAAAAGATGTTGTAAACTATGCAGCTCTTGTAGGTTTAAACATTTTAAACGGTGTGTATAAGCAGGTTCCCGTTACAATGGTGCGAGAGCTTGTCGAGTCAAATGCCTTTATTGTTGATGTGCGAGAGCCTAAGGAGTTTGATGCAGGTCATCTTGTAAATGCCGTAAATATTCCTTTAAGTCAGCTGCGTGAAAGAATGAATGAGATTCCGAAAGATAGGCCCGTATATGTACATTGCCGCTCCGGTCAAAGAAGTTATAATGCTCTTTGTGCTTTGAAAGGGAAGGGCTATAAAAATATAGTAAACATTATGGGTTCATTCTTAGGCATCAGTGTTTACGAATATTTTAATGATGTTAGTCAAAATAGAAAGCCGATAGTGACTAAATATAATTTTAAATAGGAAAAGATTGAAAAAATATTTAAAACCGCTTTAGATTTTTCTAAAGCGTTTTTTATAAAATTTTAATTTGAATCCATTAATGATTCGGCTAAAATTTTTAAGGCCTGCCGTGATACGTTTCCATCAATTGAAATTGCTTCTAAAAAAAGATTTTCGGGAACAACAGCCAAAAGGCAGTCGGTTAAGGCAACGGCTGTCCCTGTTCTTTTTCCGTTTAAAAGGCAGGCGAATTCTCCAAACAGCTCTCCCTTTTCCAAGTCCAAAATCTTGTTTGATGTTGTAACTCTTACCGAGCCTTCTATTATGTAATAGATTTCGCTTGACTCATCTTCGTAATTGAATATTACCTCGCCGGCTTTTACTTCGATGGCTTTTTTTCTATATTCTTTTGGAGGTTCTATAAAAAGGTGCCTTAAAAGCTGATTAAAAAATCCGGGAGCGTCTTCTTTAGGCAATCTGTAAAGCTGTGAAATAATAAAGCTGTTAAAAAACTGATTAACATACATAAACTGAGCAAAGAATACAAAGAATACAAAGAAAAACCAGACTTGAATTAAAACTAAGATGACATTTGTAAAGATTCCGTAAACGATTGTAAATTTTGCTGTAGATCTAAAAAGCATAAAAAATACTTTTATAAAGAAATAAGATAGGGTGCATCCTAAGGCAGAGGTCCAAGCATTTTTAAAAGACGGTTTTACAGGAGGCATAACATAATAAATTAAGCAGGTAAATAGCTGCATTAGTAAAAGGGGAATAAAAATAAATAAGTTTTTTAGCAAAAAAGCAATATTGTTGGAAAAAACGGATTGGACTATATTTGTTCTAAAAACTGCAGAGGCTGTAATTAAAAGGATAAATAAAAGTACTAAAAAAATAACTACAATTACTTCTCCCAAAATAACCGTTAGGCTTGTTTTTATGGCTGCTTTTTTTGTTTTTTTGCGGTATATCTTTCTTATGCTGTGCTGTATTGTTGCAAAAAAACGTCTTGCCATCCAAAGAATAAAAACGGTAACAATAAAATCAAAAACCGAAAATGTATTTATATTCAAAAGCAAAGAAAAAAAACGGTCTATGTTTACCGTGTTTTCAAAAATAGAAAGGGAGCGGATAGCGCTTTTTACCTGCTCCGGAGTTTGTTTTAAAACTCTTAGTAATATTGTTAATGTTAAAATAAAAAGCGGCAAGGCCGACATTAAAAAATTATAGGCTCCTGCTGAGGCAGTTGTTAGAAGATCATTATTTGCAAAGCTTACAATCGTAATATATATTTTTTGATTAAAGTCATAGAGGCCTTTTTTTTGCTCTTGAACAACTCTTGCGTACCAAGCTAAAAATTTTTGACTACCGGTTGTTTCTCTTTTCAATTGGAGCCCTCCTATCTTGTGTAATAATACACGACTAATTGAGTCCTGTCTCGTAAATTTAATTTTTCCAATATTGAAGAAACATAATTGCGTACAGTTCCTTCGCTTAAACTAAGCCGATTCGATATTTCTTTATTATTAAGGCCGTCTGCAACCAATTCTAAAATATCCGTTTCTCTATCGTTTAAATCTTCTTTAAATTGAGAGCGGGCCGGTTTTGTTTGCGGGATTTTTGATATTATTTCGGAATCGAATACAATGCTCCCTGCACCGACAGCATTTAATGCAGGTATAAGGGAATCTATATTTTGTTTTAATATATATCCCTTACATCCGAAGTTAATAGCCTTTGTAATATATTCTTCATCATTAAAGGTTGTAAGCAGTAATATTTTTGCATCCTTATGTTCAGCTAAAATTTTTTCACTTGCTTCTATGCCTGTCATATTTTCCATTCTTATATCCATTAAAAGAATGTCCGGTCTGTGCTCGTTAAATAAAAATACCGCCTCACTTCCGCTTGAGCCTGTTGCAATAATATCGAAGCCGTTGGCTTTTAATATTGTTTTTAAAGAGGAAACAACAAGGCAATCATCATCAACTATTATTATCTTCATTATGTTTATCCTTTTTTATTTTCGGAAAAGTAATATGGGTTTTAAATCCGTTTTCGGAATAAAAATTAACCGTACCCCTATGTTTTTCTACAAGGTCTTTTATAACTTTTAATCCTATTCCGTAATTAACAGGTTTACCTAAAGAGCCCGATCCATTATCTTTAAGCACAAGGGAATAAAATGCAATGTGTTCCAATAAGCTGATTTTGAATTCGCTTGCTCCGCTGTGCTTAATAGTATTTGAAAGGCTTTCTTTTACTATTGAAAAAATATCGTATTTTAATTCGTAAGGTATGGAATCCGCCTTATATGTTAATTGTATTTTAGGTTTTTTTGTGTTTTCAGCAAGCCCTTCCAAACCTGTTTGTAAGTTAAAAGAATCATTGTGCATATTATGGAGGCATTCTCTTATTTCACTCATTCCGTTTTCCAAAGCATTTTGTAAAATATTTAAGTTGTCTTTTACTTCTTGCTGGTTTGATATGTACTTTAAGGCATTTACCTGCAAAATACCGGCACTCAGTGTATGACCTATGGAGTTATGAAGACTGCCGGAAATTCTATTTCTTTCGGCTAGGATTAAAATTTCGGCATTTTTTAAAACGTCATTTTGTAGAATTCTTTCCCTTTTTTCTGCGTTTATTTTATTTTCCGCAAGCTTATCCTTAAGGTTTATTACTTCCGTGATTTTTGCAAGGTATTGTCTTTTAATTTCGGAATAAAAAAAGATTATAAGAGCAAAGATAAAAAATATTAAATCAAAATTTAAAAAAAGACATAAGATAGGCAGGTATCTCAAAAGTTTTTTTTGCGAACTTTCGCAGTTTTGATACTCTTCTAAATTTATAGTCATAAGTATGGGAGAAAAAAACACAAGGTTCTTATCGAAAGCTGCTATTGAAAAAACAAATAGTAATAAAACAATGAATTTGATTTGCTTGTTCTTAACCATATTATCCCAAAGACCTATAGAGAAAAAAATGATAAAATAGGGAATGGCAATAAAAGAGCTTGTTTTTATAAATAAAAAAAGAGAACAAAAAAGACTTATCAAAAAAAATTCTAAAAATAAAAGCATATAAATTTTTGTCTACATCAAGGATTAATATTATGAGTATAATCTAAAGTCTTTAAAAAATCAATAAATAGTATTGACAGAATAAAAAAGTAGTGAGATAATATTTGATTATAGGGAGGTTTAAGTTGAATAAATATGATATAGTTAGCTTGGTTAAACAAAAAGAAGCTAAGATTATTCAAATCAGGCGTGATTTGCATCAGATTCCTGAGCTGCAATTATCCTTGCCTAAGACTGTAAGTTATGTTTGTAAACAGCTTGATGAGCTGCAAATACCATATTATAAGCTTGTTGACGGCAATGCTATTGTTGCAACTATTGAAGGAAAAGAAAAGGGTAAATGTATTGCAATAAGAGCAGATATGGATGCCCTGCCCATAAAAGAAAATACGGGTTTAAGTTTTGCATCAAAGCATGAGGGGTGTATGCATGCTTGCGGGCATGACAGTCATACGGCTATGGCTCTCGGCGCCTGTATGGTGTTAAAGGAGCTTTCATCGGAATTTAAGGGCTGCGTTAAAATTTTATTTCAGCCCGGGGAGGAGTATCCCGGAGGTGCTCTCCCTATGATAGAAGAAGGATGTTTGGAAAATCCAAAGGTTGATGCTCTCATAGGGCTTCATGCCGGTTACATTTACCCCGGTGTTGAAAAGGGAAAAATAGGTATCTGTCCGGGTGCTTTTTTTGCTTCAATGGACCGTTTTCAAATTACGGTAAGAGGCAAGGGTGCTCATGGTGCATATCCCCACATGTCTGTGGATCCTATTCCGATAGCTTGCGAAATAGTTTCTGCTCTACAAAAGATTATAAGCCGGGAGCTTGCCCCTACGTCAAATGCTTTAATTTCGGTTTGTCAAATACATAGCGGTACGACTCAAAATATAATTCCCGATGAGGTTTTTATGGAAGGAACTGTACGTGCTACAGATGAAGATGTGCGAAAGTTTATGGCAAAGCGAATTGATGAAATTGCTTCAGGCATAGCAAAGTCATATAGGGCAGAGGCGGAAACCGTTTATGACTTTAAATATCCCGTCTTAATGAACGATAAGGCTTTTACGGAATTCTTTGCTGAAAATACAAAAGAAATTTTTGGGGAAGATTGTATCCATGAAATTTCAATTCCTACAATGGGCGGAGAAGATGTTGCTTTTTTCCTTCAAAAAGTTCCCGGTACTTTTTTTGTTTTATCTAATCCCATTATACATGATGGAGGGAAAATTTATCCTCACCACTCGGATAGATTTGACATTGATGAAAGCCTATTCTATAAGGGTACTTCAGCGGTGCTGGCTACCGTTTTAAAATATTTAGACTTAGGAGGTTTAAAATGAAGAATATACGATTACACCTGACAGTTCTTGTTTTGGTTGTTATTTCGGAATTCATCGGAAAGTTTGCATTTAAGGTTGGGATAGGAACGATAGTTCTTTTGCCGATGCTTTATGCTTTAATTCTCGGTATTTTAACAACATTAAAAAAAGTTAAAATCTCCGGAGACAAAGAGATTAAAGACGCAGGAAGTCTTATAAGTATTACTCTTATGCTTTTGATGGCAAAGTATGGAACAACAATAGGTCCCAGTATTTGGAATATCTTAAAAGCAAGTCCTGCTCTTATTTTGCAGGAATTCGGAAACCTAGGAACCGTTATCTTGGGTGTTCCTATTGCAGTATTGCTCGGTCTTAAACGGGAAGCTATAGGCGGTGCTCATTCAATTTCACGAGAGCCTAATGTTGCTATTGTTGCAGAAAGATATGGTCTAAATTCTCCTGAAGGTGAAGGGGTATTAGGAGTTTATCTTGTAGGGACTGTTTTTGGCACCATATTTATAGGTCTTATGGCAAGTATTTTGGCTTCAGCAACATTCTTACATCCCTATGCTCTTGCTATGGCATCAGGAGTAGGTTCTGCATCTATGATGACAGCCTCAGTAGGTTCTCTTATAGAGTTATTCCCCGATATGGCAGAAAATATCAAGGCCTTTGGAGCAGCAAGTAATTTGCTTTCGGGATTAGACGGCGTTTATATGTCAATTTTCCTTGCTCTGCCCTTCTCGGAATGGCTATTTAAAAAATGCTATAAGATGAAATATCATGAGGCCGCTCCTCTTCCATCAGTTCCGACTGAAGTTAGCGCCGGCAGTTCAAATTAAGGAGGCTTTTGTATATGAAATTTAAGAATGCATTAATTGTTTTACTTATAACGGCTCTTATTTCTTTGGTAGGTAACTTCGTAGGTCCTAAAATCAATCCGATTACAGCCCTGCCCGGTATGTTGATTCTTGTAGGTATCGCTGCTGCCGGTATAGGCTTATCAAAAATAATTCCCGGAAAAATACCTGCTGTAGCATATATTGTTACCATTGCTGCTATTCTGACTATTCCCGGTGTTCCTTTTTCAAAGGAAGTATATGAGTATACTGCAAAGGTAAACTTTCTAGCTCTTTGTACACCGATTTTAGCCTATGCCGGTATCTATACCGGTAAAAACTTAAGTTCTCTTAAAAATACCGGTTGGAGAATCTTTGTTTTGGCTGTTGCCGTTATGTTAGGTACTTATATCTTCTCAGCTTTAATTGCTCATTTTATCTTAAAGATTATCGGACAGATATAACAGGTATAATTAAAATATTTGGTGCTCCAATTCGATAGAGTTGGAGCATTTTTTATTACTTTCTACCCCATGTAAAGAACCTCATCGGCAAGGGCGGCTGCCTCATCCTTGTCGTGGGTAACATAGACGGCGGTGTATCCCAAACTCTCCTGCTTTGCCCGCAGCTCCTTGCGTAAGTGCAGACGGAGATCTGCATCGAGGGCCGAGAGGGGTTCATCAAAGAGGATGAGGGAGGGGCTCACTGCAAGACTGCGAGCAAGGGAAACCCTCTGCTTTTCTCCGCCCGAAAGAAGATCGGTTTTGCGCTTTTGTAAGGCTTCTAAATGAAAAAGCTCGACAAGGGGGGCTATTGTTTTGCGGGCTTCCTTTTTGGACATACCTTTAGAAACCAGCCCATAGAAGATATTTTCTTCAACATTGAGATGAGGGAAGAGGGCGTAATCCTGAAAGACCATTCCGATTCCGCGTTTGCCGGGAGGAGTGTGATTGATATTTTTTCCGTCCAAAATGATTTCTCCCGAATCCGGAGGGACAAGACCTGCGATTATTTTTAAAACCGTTGTTTTGCCGCAGCCCGAAGGCCCGAGGAGGGCAAGAGCTTTTCCTTTTTTTAATTCAAAGGAAATGGAAATATCTTTTTCGGTAAAATGTTTTTTTATGTTTTTAAGCTGTAAAAATGCTTTTTCGTTTTCCATCGGTTTCTCCTTAAATTTCTTTTTCCTGTAAAAAGAAAACAAAGCCGGTTATAAGGCTTAAGACGACTGCAACCGCAGAAGATTCTACAAAGCGGTATGAAGAAGCATAATCGAAGATCAGCAGGGCAAGGTTATTAAACCGCGGTATGTTTAAAACTATTGGCAAGGAAGCATCGCCTGCACTTATGGCAAAGACAAAGGCCAAGGCGGAAAAAATGCCCTTCTTGCATAGAGGCACTATCACCTTAAAAAAAGCCGTTTTTTTGTCCGGCGAAAGCAAGACTGCCGCATTGATAATATTTTGAGGAATGCGTAAAAGCGAGGTCTGTATTTGAGTCCACGCAAAGGGCCATGCAAGTGAGCTTTGTGCAAAGATTAAAATGAGCTCCGTTCCGTTGGGTTTTAACAAGAGCCAGCCGAAGCCCAGCATTACCGATGAAACTGCCAAGGGCAGATAGGGAACCGCGTATATTTTTCTCCGGTTATAAAAGACGGTTATGTATGCAAAGAATAAAGAAGCTATGAGGCTTACAAGGGCTGTAAGAATGCCGATTTTGATGCTTGTCCAAAGAGCCGTCCAAAAAGTTCGGGATAAAAAAATATTTTTCCATGCCTTAAAATAAAAGAATTTATTAAAGATAGAAGTATAATTTACATTATATGTAGAATGTAAAAAGATAGAAAACAAGGGTGCTATTAAAAAAAGAATAATTATAAAAATCGTAAAGCTAAAAAAAACTTTTTGTCCAAAGCCTTTTATTGAGGTGCGCTCCCTTATTCCCTTTAGGTTTTCGTTTTGTACTCTCATCTTTTTTTGCAGGTTAGAATAGATGAGGATTAAAATTAAGGCCGCAGATATTTCGGTGAGGGCTATCTTTGCGGCAAGGTTCATATCCAATTTTGTGCGGGCTGCCTTGTAAAGTTCTACCTCTAAGGTGGTAAGGGCAAGGCCTCCGAAAAGCAGGATTATTATAAAACTAAAAAAGCAAAAAAGGAAGATCAACAAAAAGGAAACGGCTATAGAATTTAAAAGAGCCGGAAAGGTTATGGTTTTAAAGATTCTAAATTTACTTGCCCCTAAAAGGAGGGCAGCATTAGGTTCATCTTCGCTTAAGCGTTCCCAAACTTGAGAGATTGTTTTCATCGCAAGGGGAAAGTTGTAAAAGCCGTGGATTATAATTACTCCCGTCATCGAAAACACAAAATTGACAGGCGGTTCGTCTTGGTTTAATAAGCTCTTTAAAAAAGAATTTAGGATTCCGTTATTCCCAAAAAAAATTATAAAGGAAAGGGCAACTATTATTGCAGGTACGCAGAGGGGGACGCTCGACAGGGCCATTAAAAATTTTCTACCCCGAAAGTTTTTTCTTGCACAAAAATAAGCGGCAGCAAAGCCTACCGCACAGGCAAGAGCTGCGGAAAAAAAGGCCTGAGAAACCGTAAAGGCTGCAATCCTAAAAATTTGCAAAAAATCAAAAGAGCTTTTTACTCCCGTAATATGCGAAAAGTCAAAGCGTGAAGAAAATAAGGGAACAAAGCTTAAAATCAGCGGAAGAAAAAAAGAAAGCAGAACAAGAAAAAAGATAAGGCCGCCGAGCGGTAAAACAAGACAGCCTGCCTTTGATAGGCCGCTCGGCCGAGAAATTCGCTCATGTCGAGTATCTCGGCCTTGTTTTTTATTTTTGTAAAACATTGATTACGGCATTTACCGATTCGGTTTGATCTTCTGAAGGAATACGCAAAACTTTTGCAGGTTTGGGAACATCCTTATAAGAAGCAGGAAGGGCAAGCCCCTTGATAACGGGATACATAAACTGCGTTTCGGGAAGGAGGCTTTGAGCTTCTTCCGTCAGCATAAAGTCTATAAATTCCTTTGCTCCTTTAGTATTGGCTGCATTGGCGGCAATACCCATACCTTCAATCTGAATAATATGCCCTTCTTCAAAAATCAATGGTTGAAATCGGTTTGTTTTGTCATATAGAACATGGGAGGCTAGGCTGCTTGTGTAAGAGATGGCTATGGGAGCTTCTCCGGCTGTAAAATATCCGTAGCCCGTACTCCACTTGGGGGCCATGGCAAAGATGTTCGGTTTGAGGGCCTTCCAAAAGTCAAGATACTTATCGCCAAAAACAGCCTTTGTCCAAGCGGCCAAGCCCAGTCCTGTTGTACTGGAACTCGGATCCAAAATAACAATCTTTTTTGCATAAGCCGAATCGGTCAATTCTTTTAAGGACGAGGGCTTTTTGATTTTAGCTTTTGTATCGAACATAAAGGCAAAATAGCCGTAGTCAAAGGGGGTTAAAAGCCAGTCATCGGCAATAAGAACAGCTGAATCTATCTTGTCTGAGGCCGTAGGTTTGTAGGCTTTTAAGAGTTTTGCTTTGCGAGCCTTTTCGATAAGGTGGTTATCTATACCGATGAGGACATCCGCTGTAGAAGCCTTGCCTTCTAGTATAACCCTGTTCAAAACGCCTTCTTTGCAGATAACGTATTCAACTTCCTTGCCCGTTTTTGCCTTAAAGAGCTCGGCAATTTTCGGTCCGGGGCCGTAGTCGGCAGCAAAGGATTTTGTTGTGTAAACTACAACCTTTGTTCCGTCAGATTCTTTTGCACCGCCTGCAAAAAGAGCGGCACAACCGATAATTAAAAAAGAGAAAATTAAAATAGAGCGTAAATGATTTTTCATATGCTCCCTCCGCCGGTATTATCCGGATCAGGTAATAGGGCATCCGTGCGGACAGCCCTTTGCGGGTATGTTCTCAGCTTGTAAAAGCACCCCGGCAATATGAGTTTAGCATAAGGAAAATAAAAATTCAATAGGCCGCATTGCCTCACGTTAAATCTAACCGAAAAAAAAGCTGTTCATCACGTAAAAATCTAACTTAAAATAGAAGCCCTAAGGAAGGGCAAAATGAGGTTAGATATGAAAATGAGAAAGAAGCTGACTGAGGAAATAGTGAAACGGTACTGCACTGCGTGCAAGAAACAAAAGACGAAAATCCTCGATGAGTTTGTCGCAACAACCAAATACAACCGAAAGTATGCAATTCACATTCTGAAAAACAGTGCATACATAAAAATAACGCATTTTAACAACGTCGCCAAAAAGAGTGTGAATGTTATTAAAAAGACACGAAAAAAGCGAACCTATGAAAAATACTACGGTCAAGACGTACAAGAGCAAGTCATCCGGCTATGGATTTTTTCGATGTACCTATGTTCAAAACGGCTCGTGCCTTTTATACGTGATAATATCGATTACTTTGCTCAAAAGTTCGGTTATGATGAACAACTTAAAGCAAAACTTGCTCGCATATCAAGCGCAACGGTCGGTAGGATTCTCAAGCCTGAAATTCCAAAACATTCTATCCGAGGTATTTCAACAACACGGCCTTCAAAGAATCTTAATAAGCTCATTCCAATCCGCACCTTTTTCGACTGGGATGAACGCAAACCGGGCTTTTTTGAGGTTGACACTGTCGCAAACTGTGGTATAAGTACTAAAGGACAGTATATTTGCACACTTACCCTTACTGATGTTCATTCAGGTTGGACGGAAAATAGAGCCCTTTTAAACAAAGCTCACCGATGGGTAAAAGAAGCGATAGAGGATGTGAAAATAAACTTACCGTTTCAGATGAAAGGTATTGATAGCGACAACGGAAGCGAGTTTAAGAATATGCAGCTTTTGCAATGGTGCAACACGAATAATGTTATCTTTACTCGAAGCCGATCGTATAAAAAGAATGATAATTGTTTTGTTGAACAGAAAAATGACAGTGTGGTAAGACGCATTGTCGGCTACTATCGATTTGAGGGAGAGGAGACACGAAGCGTTATGGCTGACCTTTATGAGCAATATAACATGCTTGTAAACTTCTTTTTTCCTTCAATGAAGATTATTTCAAAGCACAGGGTAGACGCAAAGGTCATAAAGAAATATGATGAAGCTAAGACACCGTATCGTAGGCTTATGGAGAGTTCTGATATAAGCGATGCTGAAAAAGATGAACTGCGACGTAGGAAGGACAGACTAGATTTACAACAGCTGATTGATAAAACACAAGAGCTACAGAGCAAACTTATTTCAATGGCTCACAGCTGGTCTACATAACTACGGTTAGATTTTTACTTGAGTAACGCATATCATTTGGGTTAGATTTTTACATGAGGAAATACGTAGGCGGACGGTTTAATTTTTGCCGCGAGGGACAAGGATAAACCTAATTACCAATTAGCTAATCGATTCCACTTCTTCTTGAGTTAGGCCGGTCGCTTGCATTATCTTTTTTACGGAATCCCCAAGCTGTTTTAAAATCCGAGCCGTTTCAAGAGCTTTTTGGTATGCTCCATCGGAAAAGCCTTGTTATATGCCAATCCTTAGGCTTTCTTCTCTCTGTACTGCGATGTCCGTATCATAATCATATTCTGCTAATAACACTATTGATTACCGCCTCAGGATGGCGGTGGTTCCGGTATTACGATATGTCCCAATCCAGTAGGACATGCTATAAAAACGCATGGGCTTATGTGCCCATGTTGTGTGGGGCTATGCACCCACGATTTACGGGCTTATGCACCCATGACTTACGGGTTTGTGCACCCATATTGTCGGTTACTTGAGCCATGTAATCGTCCGGCGCAGGTGTGAGTAGGTTCTCATAACAGTATTTTAGCATAAAAATCTCCTTAGTTTTAATTTGTAATTCATAATTATCAAGTACCCATTACCTTAAATGTCTGAATCGAATCCGCTTGCATTTCTTTTCAATAGCCTCCAGTTCTTGCTCTTTGCACCTTCAAAGGCTGCTTTCAGTTCGGGCGGAGCGGTGAAATTTTCACAGTTGCCTTCTCCTGTCCACCCAAAATAAAAAAGAGTAGCTTTTGCACCATCGCCTGCATCCCGAGCCGGCAATGCCTTTAATAGCTCTGTCATCGCTTGGGCTTTAATTTGATTTCCGTCGCACACAAGCTCTTTCAAAGCGTTTAAGCCCTGCACGTTAAGAGCGGGCAGCTTGTTTTTGGAGCAGTCCAGCCTTTCCAAAGCGGTTAGGGCCTGCACGTTAAGAGCGGTGAGTTTATTCCGGCCGCACTTCAGCTCTTTCAAAGCGGTTAGGCCCTGCACGTTAAGGGCGGTGAGTTCATTCCAGCCGCACTTCAGCTTTTTCAAAGCGGTTAGGCCCTGCACGTTAAGGGCGGGCAGCTGATTACTTTCGCAGTCCAGCCTTTCCAAAGCGGTTAGGCCCTGCACGTTAAGAGCGGTCAGCTTGTTTTTGGAGCAGTAAAGCTCGGTGATTTTGCCTTTGAGGATGACCCTTGTCCCCTTTGCGTGTAACTCTGTTTCCTCATCGCTTTTGAGTCTTGTCTCAGTGCAGCCGTCTACTTGGATAGCAGAACCGTCAGACGTCTTCGCCTTGACCTTGATGTTAAGCATGTCAGAGCTCAAGGTAAGCACGGCTTGATTAGGCATTGGTGTAGGCGTTGGCTTTCCGCCTCCTTCGCCCGCTGCATTCGGGCAGCCCGTCATTCCAAATAGCGCAATAAGCGCCAAAACTGCGGCTGTGATGAGCGCCGCCCCTCTTTTTTTGTGTAGGTTTGTCATATAACCCTCCTCTTAAATGATTTTGTGTACAAAAGATAAAAAAACGCACGAAGACAGTGCTTCTATCCTGTGCGTGTTATTAGTTGAGGAAATTTGTGTGTGTTCTGGGTGCATTGTGCAGATTGCGCGCTTATGCCGCTCTGTCCGCTTGTTGCTTGTTGCTTGTTGCTTGTTGCTTGTTGCTTGTTGCTTGTTGCTTGTTGCTTGTTGCTAAAAATTGTGTCAGGCACTGTTCGGCGTGTCAAGTGCTTTTGCAGCCTTTTATGCGTTTTTGTTTGAGAATCTTTGTATTTGCTGTTATCAGTGTGTTTTTCTGTCATTAGTGTACAGTATAGCACGGTTTTTTATAAGTTTCAATGTTTCTTTTGAAAATATACGGGCATCCTCTACTCTGCTTTACAAAATAAGTTTGCTCTACACATAGTTTTTATTCCTCCCAAGTCTTTCCGGCGTATTTTGGTTTTCTCTTTTGGTCTTCAGTCATATCGAGGCCGAGGGTTCCGCCCGGATTCATTATGTTGTTCGGGTCGAAGTGTTTTTTTAAGGCCTTAAAGATTTCAAAATTGGTCTTGCCTATGGACTCTTCAACCCAGGCTGCCGTCATCTTGCCGACACCGTGATGGTGGCTCATGGCAGCCCCTGCCTTCATTATATTGTCGAAGATGCCGTACTGGTATTCTACATATTCTTCCTTATTTTTAAAAAGGCCTATAAAGATAAAGTAGAGGTTGGCCCCTTGAGGATAGGCGTGGGAAAGATGGGTCATGCAGACCGTGTGAGGGCGGGATTTGGCAAATTTTCTTACATCTTCGTGAACCCTAGGCATCATATCCCATGTTACACTGCATTCCATTGTGTCGATTATTACGCCGTAATCCTGCAAGGATTCCCTTAAATAGGGATCGGTAAAGCGGCCGTGCTCCCAGCCGTCCACCGGTTTGCCGGTTAAGAAAAGTCCGCCGTTTTGTTTGCATATACGCTTTACCTTTTTGTAAAGCTGCTTTGAAAATTCCTTATCGCCTTCGCTCCAGCCTAAAAAGAGGCAGCGCTTCATCGGTTTGTACCCCATGAGGTTCATTGCTGTTTCGGCTATGGTGCCCTCTACTCCGTAAAGCTTTAAAACCATGTCGGTTTCTTCCGCATCCGAAAGCCTAAACACCGAAGGAAAGCCCGATTCGTTTTGCATAATCTCGCGGCAGGCCCTCATTCCGTCTTCCCAAGTTTTAAATATAAAGCTGAACTTTTTGCGGGTTTCAGGCCTATATCTAAAAAACCGCAAGGTTACATTTGTAAGAATTCCAAAAGAGCCTTCGCTTCCCATCATAAGCTCATCGATATCGGGGCCGACGGCATGGGCGGGAAGTCCGTAGCTTTTAACTATACCGGCAGGAGTTACATAAGTTTGTTGGAATACAATATCCTTTATGTTTCCGTAATAGGTGGAATTTTGGCCTGCTCCGCGGGTAACTACCCAGCCTCCGACGGAGGAGTATTCAAAGGACTGCGGGAAGTGTCCGCAGGTGTAGGCCATCCTTGCATTGAATTCTTTTTGTGCATTGTTTAGGTGGGCTTCCAGTTGAGGACCCGACATTCCGGCTTGAACCGTGATTGTCTGGTCTACCTCATTGAAGGCTAAAACCTTGTTAAAGTTTTTACGCATATCGAGGGAGACGCCTCCCTTTACAGCCTCAACACCCCTTGTAACGGAAGAACCGCCTCCGTACACATAGAGGGGAATCTTATGTTCATTTGCATATTTTACGAGTTTAACGATTTGCTCATGATCGGAAGGGTATACAACAACATCGGCTATGTTTTCGAGGATGCCCTCACGGAGGCGATAGGCATCGTACATTGTTTTTCCGTAGGCGACAGATACCCTGTCCTTAACAGCCGTGCTCACATCGGCCTCTCCGAAAATCTCTTTTAGAGCCTCAATGTGTTTTTGTTCCAGGTTTACCGGAAGGCTTTCGGGCAGGGCTTCAAGCCCCTCAAAACGCTTTTGCTTAAAGGCTTCATCTCCTATACCGAAAACGGTTTTCATATATTTATAAAGCCTTTCGTTAGGCTCCTTAAATTCTTCGGGGTTGCCCCACTTTGCCGCCTCTCTAAAAGAGCCCTTAGGCGGAGGTACCTGTTCCCAAACAGGTTTAAAATCCTTGTACTCGTATCTTTTTCCCATAGGTCATTCTCCTTTACCCGTTCATTTTTTTTGTTTCGGGATAATTTGTTATTCTTTGAATATCCTTGTAAATATCTTTTAGTGCAGGATATATTTTTTTGTATACGCCGAAGAGGCCGTCATAAAGGGATCGGTGTTCGGGGTTCGGTGTAAATTCTTTTTCGTATAAGACCATTTCCTTTACGGCATCTTCGATTGAAGCATACTCGCCTATTCCGGCTGCCGTTATGATTGCAGCTCCGAGGGAGGAAGCTTCCGCCGTTTTTCCCCGTACAAGGGGGCGGTTTAGGATGTCTGCGGTAATCTGACAGATAGCATCACTTTGGGATGCTCCCCCCGAAGCGGCAACTTTTTCACATCTCAACCTTCCCTTGGCTTCGATTAATTCCAAGCCTTCACGCAAGGAGTAGGCAAGGCCTTCAATAATTGCCCTGTATAGATCGTCTCTTCCGTGGACATCGCCGAAGCCTATGATGCTGCCCTTTGCATAGCGGTCAAAGATGCTTGCTCCCCAGTAGGGCTGGAGCATGAGCCCCCTTCCGCCCGGCGGAGAAGCGTGCAAGAGCTTATCCAAAATAACTTCGGGGATGATGCCCTTGGATTCGGCCAGCTTACATTCTTCCTTGCCGAGTTCTTCCTTAAACCAGCTTATCATCCAATAGCCGCGGAAGATTTCCAATTCCGAAAGCCATGTATCGGGAAGAATGCCGCTGTAGGCAGGAAAAAGTTTTTTATATTCAAAGTATTTTTTTGAGCAGACTTCGATTGTGGCGGTTGTGCCGAAACTTAAAGAAGCCAGGGAAGAATCTACCACTCCCGCTCCTATGGTCTCGCAAGCCTTGTCGCTTCCGCAGGCAACAAGGGGTATGCCTTGGGGGAGGCCTAATTCTTTGGAAACTTCTTCCGTTAGGGTGCCGATTATTTTTCCGCTTTCGGTAAGGTCATGCCGTTTTTCGTTTTCTAAGGGCATGAGAGTTTCTTCGATCGAATGTTTTTTTGCCCATGTTCTTTTTCGGTTTACAAAGGGAATGTAGCCGACCATCGAGGAAACGGCATCGCATGCTTTTCCGGTCAGCTTATAAATAAACCAGCCTGAAAGAAAAAACATCTTCCATGTTTTGTTCCAGATTTCGGGCTCGTGTTCCCGCAGCCAGTTCATCTTACAATTTGACTGAACTGTAACTATAGGATCGTAAACTCCTGCAGCATGGAGGGCTGTACGTATAAGGCGGTTGGGATGATAAGGACCTCGGGCTGTTCTGTTATCCAACCATACAATTGCGGGCCGCAGTACCTTTCCGTTCTTATCGACCAGAACGGTTGTCGCCCTCATCGAGGAGATGCCCATTCCTGCAATATTTTCAAAGTGAATAGGCTCTTTTTCTTTGAGCTGAGCAAGCCCCTCTTTTAAGGCATTCCAGTAAACTTCAACATCCTGTTCTGCCCATGCCGGTTGAGGGCTTGTGTGGGGTTTATAGGAAATACGGCTTGCCGCCAAGATATTCCCCTTTAAGTCAAAGAGCATTGTGCGTAAACTTTGAGTGCCGCAATCAATTGTTAAGAGGGTTTTCATAAGGAACTTCCTGCTGCGATTAAATCGGCTCCGCTTTCGGCAAAGTTTTTTACGATTATGTCTCCGGGTCTTTTTGAAGAGTCCGCTTTAAGTTTCCTTATAAGGTGCATGTATTCTGCAAAGTTTTTTAAGGGAACTTCTTTGCTTGTTTTTACGGGAAGTCTCGGGAAGCCTTCTACCGAAGAAGCTATCGTGCTTGTAAGAATTCTCATAGGACATACAGCCTCGGCTTTTCCGTAGGAAAGACCCTTGGGGCATTTATTGCCTGTAACGCTGATCTTTTCGCCTTCGATTTTTACGCTCAGTCGGCAGCCTCGCGGGCAGGCTGTGCAGATAAGGTTTTTAGTTTCCATTATTGACCCCCTTATTTTCCGATGAAGATTCGCTTAAAACTATTTCAAGCTTTTTTGCCCCTCTTAATTTTTCGCAAGGCAAAATAAAGCGCTCCATTTCGGGAGGTTTAAGCTCTTCATATTTTCGCTCAAAGACGGTTTTGCTGCCGGTCTTAGATTCCGCCTTAGGACTGTCTTCAAGGCAGGATTGAAGGCTCACTGTAACATTTTGCATTTCTTCTGAGGCTCTAAAATAAAAGATGATAGGGCCCTCTGCCTCTGTGTCGATTTTTTGCGGAACCACATAGAGAATTTTTCCGCTGATGTTTAAGGGCAGAAGTTTTTTCTCCACGGCCCTCATGTTCAAAGCAAAATCGCCAGCAGCTTCTCCCGCAATTTTTCCCGATTCGGAAACATAATCGACAAGATCGTTTACATGCAAGGCATTTCCGCAAGAAAAGAGACCTGCAATTTCCGTGTGCATAAATTGATCGACGATGGGCCCCTTTGTTCTTCCGTCCATAGGAACATTGAGGTTTGACAGTATATCGTTTTCGGGAATGAGGCCTACGCTTAAAATCAGAGTGTCACAGGGAATTCTTTTTTCGGTTCCTGCAATCGGATGCATATTTTTATCAACTTGGGCAATCTTTACGGCTTTGACCCTTTCCCTGCCTTCGACTTCAATAACTGTTGTTGATAGATGAAGGGGTATGCCGTAGTCGTCAAGACACTGCACGATGTTTCGGCTGAGGCCTGAGGGGGTGGGTTTGATTTCGTAGACTCCCTCTACCTTTGCGCCTTCAAGGGTGAGGCGGCGGGCCATTATAAGACCTATGTCTCCCGAACCCAAGATTACGCATTTTTTTTCCGCCGTAAGCATCGGCATAAACCCGTGAAGGTTTATGAGGGCCTGTGCCTGTCCTGCAGTAAAAATACCTGCCGGTCTTTCCCCATGAATGTTTACCTGCCTGTCCGTCCTTTCACGGCAGCCCATAGCTGCAACAAGACTCCTTGCTTTAAGCCCAAAAATTCCGTATTCGGGACTTGTAAATTCCATACAAAAAAAATCGTCTTCTTTTTTTAGCTTGGTTAAAAAGGTAAAAAGAAAAATATCTATATTCTCTTTTGCCTCGACCATCTCCTTATAACGCCATGCGTATTCAGGGCCGGTAAGCCTTTCCTTAAAACGGATTAGACCGAAGCCGTCATGGATGCACTGCTTTAAGATGCCGCCTATCTGCCCTTCTCTTTCGATGAGGGCAATTTTCAGCTCAGGACTTTTTTCTGAGGCAGCCAAGGCCGCCGCCATTCCGGCAGGGCCTCCGCCTATAACGATGACATCATAGTCGTTAAATGCAAGTTGTTTCATTTTTCGCCTCCGCTAAAGGCTTCAAAGTTTTCTATCGGCTGAACAAGCTCGGAACCCTCTCCCTTCTTTGTGATCTTTTCAACGGGGATGCGTTTTTCTTCTGCAATAATTTTTAAGATATGGGGAGTACAAAAGCCTCCGTGACATCTGCCGGCTCCGGCTCTTACCCTTCTTTTAATTGCATCAAGGGTGAATACATTTAGAGGATTGTTTACCGCATTCCTTATTTCGCCCTCGCTGACCTCTTCACAGCGGCAGATTATTTTTCCGTACTGGGGATTTTTTTCGATTAAAGCTTTTCTTTCCTCAGTTTCCATTTCGGAAACAGGCTTCATAGCTTTTCTGATCGGCGAAAAATTCTCTTTTAATTTTACGTCCATTTTTTTCTTTAAAATTGAAACGGAAATCTTTACGATGTCCTCTGCAATAGCAGGAGCCGAAGCAAAGCCGGGGGACTGAATTCCTGCAGCGTGAACCAAGTTATCGACCCTCTCGGAAGCCTCGATAATAAAGTCTTCTTCCCATGTGCAGGCCCTTGTTCCGCTGTAGTAGGTTATTATGTCGGAAGGTGAAACCTTTGAGTTTAGCTTTAAGTGTTTTTTTATTTCTTCAAAGGCTTCGGGTCTTGTAGAAAAATCCTCCCTGTCCATAACTTCTACGGCATTCGGGCCTATGAGGAGGTTGCCTTCAACGCAGGGCATTATACCTCCGCCCTTTGAGTGCCCTTTCCGCAGTCTTAAAAGGCTCGGCATGGCGGAGCACGTTTTTTGTAAGCCCTTTAGCCTCTTATCGAGGATGGCATCCGTTCCCTTGCGTGCATGGATCGAAAAAAATCTGTCGCCTGCAAGACCTGCAACCTTGTCTGCCCAAACTCCGGCAGCGTTTATTAAAAGTTTTGCCCGGCAGGTTCCGCGGTTGGTTATAAGTTCTGTTACGGCTGTGCCTTCTTTTTTGACACCGATTAGGGCTGTGTTAAAAAAGAATTCCGCTCCGTTTTGACAAGCGTTTTCGGCATAACAAACGGTAACCTTCATGGGCGAAGCAACCCCCGCCGAGGGAAGCCATAGGCCTCCGTAGTTTTTATCGGTCATAAAGGGATCCATTTTTTTTACTTCTTTTTGGGAGCGGTAGCCGTAATCTCCGTCCACCCCGTTGAGGCGGCATCTTCTTTTCATAAGCGGAATGAGCAATTTTAAAATCGGGTGATAAAAGAGGAAAAAACTTCCGCAGCGGTTTATTTCAAAGCCCAGCTCTTCGGAAACCTTTGTGTACATCCTGTTGCCGCGGGTGTTGAGTTTGCCCTTTATCTTTTTAGGATTATCTGCAAAGCCCGGATGAATCATTCCGTCATTGTGCCCCGATGCCTGCATTGCAACATCGCTTTCTTTTTCAAATAGGGCAATTTTTAAATCGTAGCGGGATAATTCTCTTGCGATGGCGCATCCTATTACTCCCCCGCCTATGATTACGGCATCAAAGTCCCTGCCCGCTAAAATAGAATCCTTTATTTTGGGAAGGCGCATGGGTTCTTCACCTTTGCCGTTTATAGTTAGATCGTTTACGACTCCCTTAAAACCGCAGCGGGCGGCAGCATAGCCGGCCGCCATTCTTTCTTCCATCGAAGAAACATCGCCTTCTAAAACAACGGATTTTACGTCAAGTGAAATTTTAACTCTTTCGCCGAGTTTAAGCCGCTTTAATTTTTTTTGTAAGCGTAAAAGTTTTTTACTAAAATCCTCATCTTTCATAACATTGCCTTCAATAATTATTTATGATAAGCTCCATCCCTATAGGTTTCGGGCCGGGTTAATTGTGCCATTATCCGTAAAGCCGTTTCTTCATCTGCTTCGACCAGAGCATTAAAAAAAAGCTGTTTGTATTCCGGAATTTTATCTGCATAGGAAAGGTCTTCACATAAAAATTGTTTAAATTGGTGTTTATAAATTTCTTTTGCTGTTTCAAAGGTTAGTAGAAAAATAGGGTTGTCCGATAATTCTATCAGGGTTCGGTAAAATTCAAAGTCTTCAATTGCTGAGGTTTCAATATCTTCAGGCAGAGAAAAAAGAATCTTATTGTTTAAAGGGAGAAAAAAATGAAAACGTTCCTTTACGGATAGTTTTGAAATTTGTGTGATTAGTTTTTTTATAATGTGGGCTAAAATAAACTGTCTGAATTCTACAAGGTCTGCTTCAATTTTTTCGGGTTCGGATATCTGTTTATTTCGATATAGTTCCGTTAAAAGGCCCATCGATATAAATGAAGTAAAATCGTTTACTGTGCACCCGTGACGCGGCCTCATGATGATAAGACCCTTGGACTGAAGGATCAGCAGGGCCTCATGTACTACCGGCCTTGATACCTCAAAGCGTTCTGCGAGGTCTCTTTCAGGAGGGAGATATTCTCCGGCTGAAAAGATTCCGGTTAAAATTTCATCCTGAATAATTGATGCGATTTTTTCTTTTTTTAAGCCTTGTTCCTCCATATTGAATCCTCCTATAAGAATTTTTTAGCTGTGGTCTTACCACCAATATGCTAGCACAGAGGTTTAAATTTGTCAAGTTTTATTTAGAAGATTTTAATAAAAAAGCGGCAGAGGCCTATAAAGACCTTCCTGCCGCCTTAATTATATTTTATTCAAATGCCTAAAAAACGATACCTTCGACAATCAATTTTTCGGAGAACAATACTTTCTTGTATTTTACAGAAAGAGTGTCGTTTGATGCTTTGATTTTATTTTTTACATAAACATCTACATCTCCAGATTTTATTAAATTGAAGTCTTCCTTATCTTTTTTGGGCGCTGCCGGTGACACGACCGGCTGGGGTTCTCCCACGCCTCAGGAAGCACAACCTATCAGATCGATAGTTATTTCTTTAGAATCAATTTTCTTTAAATAGTCCAATACTTTGGAATCAATATTTATTGTCATATAACCGCTCCTTATTCAACGATGATTTCTTTTCTGTTATAAATTGAGTCATCCAGTTCACCCGTTCTTTTTGCTGCAATTACACCGGAAAGAAGAGAATCGCTTACGTTTAAGGCTGTGCGGCCCATATCGATGAGGGGTTCAATAGCAACAAGAAGACCTGCAAGAGTTATCGGAAGGCCCATTGAGGATAGGACTATGATTGCGGCAAATGTTGCACCGCCTCCTACACCAACGATTCCGAAACTGCCCAAGGCTGTAATTAGGATAAGCTTTACAAGGAAGACAGGTGCCAATGGATTTATGCCCAATGTGGGGGCAATCATAACTGCCAACATTGCGGGATAAATTCCTGCACATCCGTTTTGTCCGATACTGGTACCCAAACTTCCTGCGAGGTTAGCTATACCTTCGGGAACACCTAAGTTGTTTACTTGGTTTGAAATAGTCAGAGGAAGGGTTCCTGCCGAAGATCTTGAAGTAAATGCAAACATAAGATTTGAAAAACTTTTCTTAAAGAAAGTTATGGGATTTAATCCTGCTGTAAGTAAGTACAAGCCGTGTACGATAAACATGATGATAATTGCAATATAGCTTGCTCCGATAAAGCCGATAAGTCTTAAGATTTCGGAAAAATTTGAAGTAGAGGTAATATTAATCATAAGGGCTAAAACGCCGTAAGGTGTAATGCGCAGAACCATTCGGACAAGTCTCATTACTACATCAGAACATGAATTAAGCCATTTAATAAATACCTCTGCACTGTCGGGATTGCTTCTTTTTAGGAATAAGGCTGCAAAACCAAGCATGGCCGAAAAGAAAACCGTAGCCAGAGTTGCGTTTGAGCCCTGACCTGAAAATGCGTAGAAGGGATTTATCGGTATGATTTCGAGAATTTGCTGCTGAATCGGCTTTGCCTCAAAGTCATGAAGTCTGCCTTCCATGGCCTTTCCTCTTGCGATTTCACTTTCACCGGCTGTGAGATTTTCTGCCGATAAGCCGAATGCAGAGGTTGTAAGGGCTCCAACTAGTGCGGATATTGCAACGGTTATCATAAGAACAGCTAAAATTCTTCCTGCTGCTTTTCCGATATTTTGTTTTTGTGTAGCAATCGATTTTGTAATACTTACAATAATTAAAGGGTAAACAATCATCCTAAGCAATCTTACATAACCGCTTCCTACTAAAGTAATCCAGCTCATAGCTTTTTTGATTAAAGCCGTATCCTTAATAGTCAGCTGCAATATTGCACCAAAGATGATACCGACGGCAAGGGCTGTAACTACGCGCACATTAAAGCTCATGTTAAGTTTTTTCATGTATCTAATTCCATACATGAGTAAGAGTGCTGCGGCTACAATGCCTACTATCCATATTGTGTTCATAAAAACTCCCAGTGATTTTGTATTTTAAAATCTATGGACCATTTTATATCATAATTGAAAACTTTTTACTAGAGTGCTTTTATTAAATAATTTTTTATATATCGGAACAATATTCTTGACAAAAAAGTTAAAAATGATAATATAACTTTGTTATGGAAAAAGATGTTAAATCTTCAAAAAAAAACGATTTAAAGGATAAAAGCATAAAAGCTCCGATATCATCCAAAGAAAATATTCTAAAATATGCCGCTAAAGAATTTTTAAAAAAGGGCTGGGAAAAGAGCAATATCAGGGATATTGCAAAAAAAGCAGGCCTCACGACCGGGGCGGTTTATTTTCATTTTAAAAATAAAGAAGCCTTATTCGATGCCTTAGTAAAAGATACATATTTTGAGCTTTTGAAAAAACAAAAACTTATGTACGAAAAACATTTTGCTATTCCCATTACAGAAAAAGAAAAACGGAGAGTCGTACGCTTGGAAGGCCGGAAAGAAATGCTTGAATATGCGTACCGGAACTTTGAAGCAATGAAGCTGCTTTTATGTTCAGGGAAAGGAACAAAATATGAAGACTTGTTCGATAAAATGATGAATGCCGTGTATGAGGCTGATCGCAAAGCATATGAAGAATACGGTATGCTGCAAGGCCGGACCCATGTTGATATTGAACTTTTCAACACTATCGATAGATCTTTTTGGGAATGCCTTTTCCGCACAATAAAGATGGATACTCCATACGAAAAGGCTCAGCGATATGTTTTGATTCTGGACGATTTTTATGAGGCCGGATGGCAAAAAATTTGCTATGACCCCGCCGAAAGTTACGCTCTTGAATAACCGCACACCACGAATTCATCTTCTTTTTATTTAATTTGCTATTGACAAAATTGTAATAAACTACTAACATAACAAAGTTATGTTAGCTTGTGTTAATATCTTAATTTCACAAGGAGAATAAATTTATGAATGAAAAAGAAGAAAAAAAAGCGCCTAAAAAAGTGAAACAGCCAGGAGTTGTTACCCGCATTTTGGCTTATGCGGGTAAACACAAGCCTTTGATCTATTTGTCGCTTTTTTGTTCGGCGCTAAGCACAATTGCGCTTCTTATTCCGTATGCGCTGGTTTTTTATGTAATGCGCGATATCATTTCGGCATATATGGCAGGGACTGCGGTAGACCTTGAGCAGATGATGGTTTATGGAGGAACCGCTTTAGCAGCTGCTGCAGTGGGCTTCCTCCTTTATTTTGCTGCTCTTATGTGTTCGCATATTACCGCATTCAATTTGATGGGAAATATGAATATGCTCTTAACGGACACCTTTGCAAGATTGCCGGTCGGCTGGCATACGGCACACTCAAGCGGGGCAGTGCGCAAGGTTTTTGAAAAAAATGTCCATTCGCTTGAAGCCCTTATAGCGCATATGTTGCCCGATGTTGTGCAAAATGCGGTAAGCCCCATTGCCGTTTTATTTTTAATGTTCTTTTTCGATTGGCGGTTCGGGCTTATTTCGTTTTTGCCATTGGTTATCGCTTTTGTTCTGCAAGGTGTGTTTATGGCAAAGGGGCAAAAAAGCGGCTTTATGGAAAACTACGAAAATGCCCTTGAAAAAATGAACAGTGCAGGAACCGAATATATCCGCGGCATTTCAGTCGTAAAAACATTTAATCAATCAGTACACCGCTTCAAAGATTTTTATACTTCGATTATAAATTACCGAGATTATGTTTTAAAATATTCGATGAGCTGGGAAAACGGCTTTTCCATGTTCCTTGCGCTCTTAAAAACGGGCTTTGTGTTATTAGTGCCTGCCGCAATCATCTTTGCAGGAACGGCAGCTCAAGGCGAAGGATATACAGAATTTTTATACGGCTTTATTTTTTATCTTTCCCTTTCGCCGGTTATGCTCAACATGATGATAAAAATAATATACGGCTCAAGTTTGAATATGCAGGGAGGAGATGCGCTTAACCGTATCGAAGCGATTTTAAGTGAAAAAGCGGCGCCCGAACCGGAAAAGTCTATTATGCCGCAAAGGTTTGACATCGCATTTAAAGACGTTGTGTTTTCATATCAGGATGCAGAAAAAAAGGCGGGCGCGGAAGAGAAAACCGCAGGCTCTTTTAAGAAGGCTATCAACGGCATATCGCTGAATCTTAGCGAACATTCGCTTACTGCTCTTGTCGGCCCTTCAGGCGGCGGAAAGACAACCCTCGTCAATTTGCTCGGACGCTTTTGGGAGCTTGATTCGGGGGAAATTACTATCGGCGGCGTAAACATCAAGGACATCAAAACCGACGACCTTATGCATCTTGTCAGCTTTGTGTTTCAGGAAAACAAGCTCTTTAAAGAAAGTATTTTTGAAAATATCCGCTACGGCAAAAAGGATGCAACGCGCGAAGAAGTGCTTGCAGTGCTCGAAAAGGCTGAATGTATGGACATTATCGAAAAGCTTCCGAACGGCATAGACACCGTGTACGGCACCAAGGGCACCTATGTTTCAGGCGGAGAGGCTCAGCGGCTTGCCGTTGCCCGCTCTCTTTTGCAGGACGCTCCGATTGTCGTGCTCGACGAGGCGACCAGCTTTGCCGATGCCGAAAACGAACATAAAATCAAAAAAACATTCAGTCAGCTGCTTACAAACAAAACCGTCATCATGATTGCTCACCGGCTTTCTTCTGTCGTAAATGCAGATAAAATCTGCGTCATCAATAACGGCAAGGTTGAAGAAATTGGAACGCATGCAGAGCTTTCGGCAAAGGGCGGCTTGTACAGCAAGATGTGGAACAACTTCCAATCGGGTATCAGCTGGAAACTGAATGCTTAGGGTAATTATAAATTTTTATAGGGAGAAGTTATGTTAAAGGATTATTTTGCTTTATCGGACAAGGGAGCACGGGATTTAAATAAGGCATCCGCTCTTGCGACCTTTGGAAATTTGTTTTTGATTGTACCGCTCGGTCTTTCATTTTATGCTTTGCAGGAACTTTTAAAACCGCTTCAAGGAGAAACTACTGCGCCTCTTAATCCGTGGCTGTTTGCGGGTTTGTCTTTACTCATTATTCTTGTGCTGTTCTTAATTGAAAAACTCAAGTACCGCAAAACATTTAATACTTGTTATGAAGAGTCGGCAAATGTGCGTATCTCGCTTGCTGAAAGCATTCGAAAACTGCCGCTTTCATATTTCGGAAAAAAAGATTTATCCGATTTAACGGCAACGCTTTTAAATGATGTTACCACAATAGAACACGCTATCGGGCATACGGGTGCCGACTTATTCGGAGCTATTGCTTCAATCATTATATCGGCCGCGATGCTCGCATTTTTCGATTGGCGCATGACCCTTACGCTCTTTACCTGTTCTGCAATCGGTTTTTTTCTTGTCTATATGTCGCGTAAACAATCGCGCCGCTTCGGCGTTCAGATGAACAGTATCCTTTTCGGTATTTACAATTCCATTCAGCAAATGCTTGACAATATTAAGGTACTCAAGTCTTCCGACAAAAAAGATGATTATGTGCAGGCGGTAAAAGACCGTATTGCATTTAGCACCAAGGAAGCGGTAAAAGCCGAATTGTTTACAGGCGTGGTTATGATAGGTTCGATTATCGTTGTGCGCTTCGGCTTCCCCCTTGTCATTGCGGTCGGTGCCGTTTTGTATGCGAAGGGAAGCCTGCCGCTTTTTACCTACCTTGTTTTCTTGCTGATTGCGGGAAGAATCTTTGAGCCGCTTACTGCAGTCTTTATGATGCTCGGCGAATTCTTTTTTGCTCGTACGGCGGTAGAACGTCAGCTGGAAATCATAAACTATCCTAAGCAGGCGGGAAGCGAAACATTTAATCCTAACGGCTACGATATTCAATACGACAACGTTTCGTTTTCGTATAATAATGATGCCGAGCGCGACACGGTAAGCAATATCAGCTTTACCGCCAAGCAGGGAGAAATTACAGCACTTGTCGGACATTCGGGCTGCGGCAAATCCACGATTGCCCGCCTTGCAGCGCGCTTTTGGGATCTTGCTTCAGGCACGGTGCGCGTCGGAGGTATCGACGTTTCTACCATAGACCCTGAAACGCTTTTATCCGCTTTTTCGATTGTGTTTCAAGATGTCGTCCTCTTTAATGATACTGTGTACAACAATATCCTTGTCGGAAATAAGGATGCAACAAGAGAGCAGGTACTTGCCGCTGCAAAGGCTGCGCGCTGTCATGATTTTATCGAAAAACTGCCGCAAGGCTATGACACGGTTATCGGCGAAAACGGCTACACCCTTTCAGGCGGAGAGAGGCAGAGGCTTTCCATTGCCCGCGCACTTTTAAAGGATGCACCCATCATTCTCCTTGATGAAGCAACCGCAGCCCTCGATCCCGAAAATGAAACTCTCATTCAAGAGGCTTTGACAAAGCTTGTCGAAAACAAAACCGTTATCGTTATCGCTCATCGTTTGCGAACCATAGAAAATGCCGATAAGATAGTCGTTTTAAAAGAAGGCAAAATAGAAGAAATCGGTACACACGAGGAATTGATGAAAGGAAAGTCATCGTATCCGAGGATGTATACGTTACAGAAAGAAAGTGAAGCCTGGTCAGCATAGGCTTTTAAATATGCGGGCGATTACGTTGTCGCTGCATAAAAATTAATCTTCGACGTGCAACAAGCACGCCTCCGGTTAATTTTTATTGGCTCCTAGTACTCACCTCGCCTATTTAAAAGCCGCGGGCAGTAGGGGTTGACTCTTTGTACTTGGCCTTTAATCCCTAAATAATGGACTCAGCCATGGACTGAATATTTCCGGTGACGCTCCAATAAATAACAGCAATTTTTGATCATTCTATTGACAGCTTTTTTATTTTTTGATAAAATCTTCATTAATGTGTGCGGTTGAGTCCGTATTTTCATGGAGGTGCAAGATGATTTATTCCTTAATTACTATAAGTTGCAAATTTTGCATCTCTCGTTTATTTTGAGAACATCGGTTTTTCCGATGTTTTTTTTTGCATTTTTGTTTTTAACAGGAGTTTAAAATGGAAAACAAATTTATGGGGCGTTCATTGACGGTTATCGATGATTTATCAATCGATGAAAGAAAATACCTTTTTGACAAAACAAGGCGGCTAAAAAAAGCCATTCAAGAAGATGATCAAAAGGTTATGGATGAATTTAGAATTAACGACAAAGACTTCGGTATTTATGAAGTTTTTTTGGAGCCAAGCACCCGCACAAAGGAATCATTTAGAAATGCAGCTAAATTTCATCAAGTAAAATTAAGCGATCTTGCAGTAGAATCTTCATCTTTTAACAAGGGAGAAAGTTATGCCGACACCTTTAATACCCTTGCCGGTTATCAAAACAGCATCTTCATTGTCCGAAGCAAGGTAGAAGGGGTATGCCGCTGGCTTGAGGATGAGGCTCAGGCCTTTTATCAGCGAAACAACTTAAAAAGAAAGCCTGCCTTTATAAATGCCGGAGACGGAAAGCATGAGCACCCTACTCAGGAGCTCCTCGACGAATTTACCTTTATCGAAGATAACGACTGGTCATTTGACAGTATTCACATAGCCTTAGTCGGCGACCTCTATCACGGACGTACGGTTCATTCAAAGGCCGACGGACTCAAAATTTTTAAGTCTGTAAAAGTTGACTTGATAGCTCCCTCTGAACTTGCTATGCCCGAGTACTACAAGGTAAGAATGAAGGAAAACGGATTTACTGTAAGGGAATTTTCGTCCATTGAGGAGTACCTTGAACAATCCGAGGTAGCTCTCATCTGGTATTTTACACGTCCCCAGCTTGAAAGAATGGGTGAGCAGGTTCTAAAGAAGCAAGACGAACTTCGCCGCTCCATTACTTTCCGAAAAGAATTTATCGAAAAACTTCCTGAAAAAACCCGCTTTTATCACCCCCTTCCAAGACACCGTGTCCATCCGACTATTCCCACCTTTTTAGATACAACACCTCTTAACGGTTGGGAAAGGCAGTCTATAAACGGAATGTATGTCAGAATGGTTCTTTTATCGATGATAGCAGGTAAAATAGGCAGCGACTATACCGGACCTGAATTTAAGCATTGCTCACCTTTTGAAGAAGAGGATTATATTGTAGAAGTGCCTGTCACCAATGCGGGCGAAAGTAAGGTAGAAACCTTTTCTGAGGGGGTTCGGCCTATACAAAACGGAATAGTTATTGACCATATTTGCCGCGGAGATAAGCCGTCCGTAATCAGGCATCACATGTCTAAGATAATAAACGTTATGGGGCTTGAAGAGGGCCGAGGCGGAGAGTGGGTATCCACATCTACAAAGGATAAGGGTACCTTTAAGGGTATAATTTTCCGTCCGGGAGAGTACAATTTTTCAAGGGCAGACTTGAAGCGGTTGTCGGCCGTAGCTTCAAGCTGTACCCTTAATCTTATAAAAGACGGAAAGATTCAAGCAAAATACCGTACACATTTGCCGCCCCGAATTTACAATTTTGAAGATCTTATTTGTAAAAACGAGGCCTGTGTTTCTCATCCTGCGCAATCCGAAGGCGTTCCTGCTATCTTTTACCGCACTATAGACAATAGATATGCCTGCCAATACTGCGGAACAATCCACACCTTCAAAGAAATATGGGGTGAAAAAAAGAGCTAAAACCTATATCCGTTCCTATCGGTTCGAGGTTTTATAGCCTCCCTGATAGGAATCGGCTTTTGGAAGGCATATCCCTGCCCGTAATCTACACCTATATCTTTTAAAATTGAAACTATCTGCTCATTTTCTGCATATTCACCTATTGTGTAAAGACCTAAATGGTAACACATATCCCTCATGGTCTTAACCATTGAAAAATCTATGTAGTCTTTATCTATGGACTTTATAAAGGACCCGTCAATTTTTACATAATCTATCGGGAGGGTCTTTAAATACGGGAAAGAAGAAAAACCTTTTCCAAAATCATCCAAAGAAAAAGAAAACCCTTGTTTTCTTAATTCGGTAACAAATTTTGAGGTTGCTTCCAAGTTTCTTACTGCACAGCTTTCCGTTATTTCAAAGCAGAAGTTATGAGCCGGAACGTTTAATGTCTTGCGGCTCTCAGCTATAAATTCTACAAGGTCATTTGAAAAAAATGAGTCTGCCGAAATATTGATTGAAAATATTACGCCCTCGTCCAAGTAACCATTACTTACCGCTTCTGCAAAAAAGGCAAAGGTATTTCTTATAACCCACTTATCTATTTCATATATGAGATTATATCTTTCAGCTATAGGGATAAAAACATCCGGCATAATAATATGATCATCATTGGTTTTAAGTCTTATTAAAATTTCATACTTAGGATGATGAAAAATATCATTTAGAGGAATAATTGCCTGTGCATATAAAACGAAATTGTCCTCTTTAAGAGCTTTTTGGATGGTATTTAACCAAAATGAAATATTTCCGCCGGAAAATCCTGTGAGCCCTGTAGACGATAATAGTTCGTAACAACCGCCCCCATTTCTAAAAGCTGTAGAGCAAGCGTCATATACATTTGATACTATCTCTTGGGCACTTTGAGGTATCTTAGGAATATTTACGATACCGACACTTATGGAAATAGTCAGTTTTTTTTCGTTCCAGGTAAAGTATTCACGATTTATTTTATCTATAAGGTCTTGTGTAAATTGACAGACTTCTTCTTGGTTTCCGAAGTAAAAGATTGCAAATTCGTCACCTATGACATGTATAAGAGAATTTTCTGGCATATTTAGAGATTTTATGTGATCTAAAACCATGGAATATATGTGCTGTATCAGTGCATTGCCGGCATAATACCCCCAAAGCTGATTTATGGTTTTAAATTTATCTATATCCAAATATAAAAGATATACTTCTTCATTTTCACTCATTTCGGTAATTATCTTATCTATCTTTTGAGTCATGGTAAGAGAGTTAAGACTAAAATTTGCTTCCCCCTGAAGATTCGATTTTGCATTTTTTACTACAGAGTTAAAACTCTTTGCAATTCTTGCAAGTTCATGATTTTGTCTATCCAAAAAATCGAATTTAATAAGCTCATTGTTTTTTGCCGCCTTTTCTAGCCGGTTCGTAATAGTTTCTATTGGTGATGCTACTTTTTTTGCAATTAAGAGAGATAGAATACTTACGAAGATAATAAAGATACATGCAAATAATATAGCTCTAAATTTTAGACCGTTTATGGGATAATAAAAATCAGATGCAGGTATTGTAAATCCAACCGTCCACCCGGCCGCCGCTGATTGCGCAAAGTAGAAGAATCTTTCGGCTCCGTCATAATCTTTTACTACGGGCAAGCTTTTGCTATAGCCCTTATCCATTTTTAGCTTGGCGATATGTTCTATAAAATCTATGCCGCCCTCAATATTATAAATCTCCGTAAAGCTATCAATATCTAATTGATATCTTTCATTGGGGTGAGATAATATTCGATAATCTTTTCCTATCAAAAAAGCGTAAGTCCCATCTTCGTTTTTAAATTTTTCTATAAGGGATAATAGCTCTTCTATCTTTATTTCACCTAAAAGTAATCCGTCCACTCCGTTTTTTGTGGTAAACTGTTTGATAATGGAAAAGGATATTGTATCCGGTTTTGCACTTATACTGTGATAAGGATTGGTAATTACGGTTTCTTCAGTGCTTTTTGCTTCAATATACCAAGGCCTCTTTCTTGGGTCATAGCTGTCGGGCGGTCTCCAACCCTGACCATTTGCAAAAACACCTGTTTCAAAAAAAACTGCATAATCGGTTTCAGGACTAAGCCTGTTTAAATTTACCAAAAATCCGGTGCATTCCTCATAATCCGTAATATCCATATAAACCAAAGTTTCTATAGTTTGCTCGATCTCGGTCATTTTTTCGACAAGCCATTCATCTATTTCCTTGGCAATCAGTTGAGCTTTTAATTGGTTTTTATTGTTTAGGTTTGTTGAAAAAATGTTTGCCGCATAAAAAAAGTTGAGGAATACAGAAATAATTATTAAAGCACTAAACACTAATGCGTTTGAGAGAACAATTTTCTGTTTTAATCTCATGCGTCCCTCCTTCAAATGGATGCTAAAATTTATGCACAAATCTATTTTATAAAAATTGACAGTAAGATAGACAACTTAAACAATCTTTCGTCATTATAATCGATTTAAAATAGATATGCCGTATTGTTCTTGTTCAAAATATAACTAAATTTCAAACTAAAAGTTACTTGTTTTTCTTTATTATCTTTACAAACTAAAATTATTGATATTTATCTAAAGGTTTATCTTTAAAGCAGCCGGATGTGTATTTTTTTAATAATTTATTCAAGTCTGTTATCAGTTCGGCATGTCGTCCTGCTATTATCGTTAAATCTTCTTGACTTATATCGTCTGTAAGAAATAGTTCGTAAGGAGTAGTATTTAGTGCATCCGTTATTTTTGATAAGGTTGCGGCAGACACCCATTTTTGCTTGTTTTCAATTGCATTGATAAATGCAATTGAAACATCAGCCCGCAGAGCCAACTCCATCTGGGACATTTCCAGTTTATGCCGAATCCTTTTTATATTTTTAGCTAAAACAGATGCATAATCATAACTCATAATTAATAATACCCCCAAAATTTGATGACAGCAAAGAGCCAATAGTGTAATAAAATATTCTATCAGTTGAAATCTAGCTTTTAACTAATGCAGAATTTGAATTTTATATAAGAATTCTATACTATCTTGAAAATAAGAGTAATTTTTGATAATATAGAAAGTGTTAATTTTATCTAATTTAATCCGGCATATAAAAGAATTCTTCTATTCTTTGTTTTACTCGAATGAAGAAGATATGAACTCCCAAAAGGCCCTGCGCAATATTATTCAGGAATTAAAGCGGTGTAAGTACCCAGTATATCGTAATGACAATACTATCTTGGCCGGCTTACCGATAATTATCTATGAGATTTATAGGATAAGCTTGACTTTTAAACATATTTTGCGTGAGACTATATGTTCTAATGACATTAGGCTTTCAACTTTTTTTTTAGATAAGCTGGTAGAGTCTTCATTTTCAGATCAACAAAAAATACTAAAGGAAAAGATATCCTTTAACAGCCGTATGGAAAAGATTTCGGATTTAATGAGGGAAGATTTTGACCAAAAAATTAAGGATCAGACAAACGAATTCGATGATCTTGTATTTTCCTTGACCGATCCTGCTTTTAAGACTGTAGATGTCAAAATAAATAAACTGTTTGCATTTTTTGATTTTTGCAGTTTTCAATTTAATACTTTTTTTGCTTATTTTGATCCCGGTTTTAGTACAATTATAAATACTGATTCTGTAAGAGAGCATTATAGTTTTGAAAATGTAGACGGAATGACTGTTCTTCAAGAGATTCTTGATTTGGATTATCTTATTCGGAATATATCTATAGATGAACAACTGGCGGATGGAATCTTGTTTCTTAATTCATGCCTCTCTTCAGATAAACAGACAGATGAAATTTATATAAAAAAGAATTTAAAAAATTTTTTCTCAAAGCTCGAAAATAGTTTGGGTAAGGATACGCTAAAAAATATTGCAAAATTGGTTAAAAAGGACCCTAAGTTTGAGGATAAAACAAAGTCGCCTCGTGCTTTCTCGGAAATAGAAGAGTACAAAACACGACTTGCAGCTAATTTTAATGCGGATACAAAAAAAATACTTAAACTAAGGCAGGATCTCCAAATGGAATCTCTTATCAGCGGTTTATTTGGAGATATTGAAATACTCAAGCTGGATGTTTATAACGAAGAGCTGAACGGCAAAATTCAAGCTTTAACCGGCCTTTCATTAGACTGGATAAGGCCCTTAGAGATTTTAAAAACATATGCAAAAAGTTTTTTTGAACCCTCGATAGAGCCTTTTTTGAGAGAGCTTTTAGTAGAGGGACTTTTTGAAGACAAAAAAATGAAGTCTGATTTTGCTGCAAATTATTATTACTGCTCGGCTGTTACAGACAAAATAGATGAACTGGAAAAAATGATGTATGGTAAGAATGAGTCCTCAATAGAGCTTATAAGGGGATATTTAACGCGTATGGAGGCCGGAGGAGATTTTGAAAAACCCTTATCAAAAATTATTGACGAGATTAACCTTCGTGCAAAGAAATTTTTGGAAGAATCGGGCAAGTACTATTTAGACCTTCTTAAATTTTGTAAGTTAATAATAAAGGATACGTATAGACCCGTACCTGAAAACGTACATAATATAACTGCAATGATAAATTCTACAAAAAACAAAGACAGATTTACGGTTTTTGCAAACGGGATAGAAAATTTTGAAAAAATGATTGAACTTTTAAAAAGATATGTTGTCATCGATATATCGGAGCTAAATGAAAAGGCAGGTAAAAATTATGAAAACTACTCCAAATGAAAAATTATTAAAAAAAGCATTAAATGCCGGCAAAACTAAAAAATATGCCGATAAAATTTTTCACCAAGAAAAAGAAATCTTTGATTTAAAGCAACTATTGCAGATTTCAAAGAGTTTAAACTCCGTTTTGCAATTTGACCGCCTTATTGAAGCAATATTATATATAGTTATGGCCCAGTTAAAAACCTTTGGAGCTGCAATTTTTACAAAAAAATCCTTTGATGATAACCTATTTGTATTAAACAGGGACCATTATGGTTTTGATATCTCCCGCGAGGTTCAATACTCTATAAATGTGGATCATCCGCTCATAAATTTTTTGGATAAATCCGATTCGGGGTGTACTCCCGATGAGATAGGTAAAAACATAAAAACAGACAAGATAGTAAAGGATTTATTCAGTCTAAGCCCTTCTTTTTTTGTACCCTTAAAAGCAAAAAATAGAATGATAGGCTTTTTACTTTTAGGCGAGAAAATGGAAAGTTCCCATGAATTTACGGACTATGAAAAAAACATTATAGAAAATATAGCTTCCTTGGCTGCCATAGCTATAAACAACTCCCAGCTTTTGGAAATGACTACAACCGATATAATGACGCACTTAAAATTAAAGCATTACTTTTTCACCTTGCTGATGGAGCGCTTGGATATTATAAATTCTTCAGGCGCAAAAAAAGAACCGCTTTCAATTTTAATGATTGATATAGACTTTTTTAAAAAGATAAATGACACCTATGGTCATGCTGCCGGTGATATTGTTTTGGAAGAGGTTGCAAGAGTTATAAAATCGTGTACGCGAAATGCCGATACTGCTGCAAGATACGGCGGTGAAGAATTTGTAGTAATGCTTAATAATACTCCGGTTAGTGCTGCTATGGCTATAGCCGAAAGAATAAGAAAGCTTGTAGAAGAGTCGGCTATTCTTTATGATGGTCAAAAAATCAATGTTACGATTTCTATAGGGGTATCGAGTTATAACTTTGATCTTGAGCCGGCAAAATCTATAGTGGACAGGGCAGATAAGGCCTTATACGAGTCCAAACAAAACGGACGGAATCGTGTAACATTATCTAAAAATAACTTGCCTAAAGATTGATAATTTTCGATATTTTATATTATGAAGTATTTACGAAAACCTTTTAAATATACATATAAGAATGCCGTACTTGCCATAACTCTTATCAATGCTGCCGTGTTTGTACTTACAAGTCTTTTTAGAAATTTGAGTGCATACTTAGGACTTGTGCCTATTCTTGTATTGTATGCTCAAACTTATTGGCAAATATTCACTTACCAATTTGTTCATGGGGACTTTTTTCATTTGGCATTTAATATGCTTGCCCTATTCTTTTTTGGTGTCCCGGTAGAAAGAAAAATCGGAACAAAGGAATTTATACTTTACTATCTTCTGATAGGAACGATTGATGGTGCTTTGAGTTTTTTGGTGTATGCGGCAACAGGCTTTTATAATATTACCCTTGTAGGTGCATCAGGAGCAATTTTCGGTGTTTTACTTTTATATGCCGTAATTTATCCTAACTCCGTGATCTATCTTTGGGCTGTGGTTCCTGTGCCGGCCCCTCTTTTGATTTTAGGCTATGCAGTAATTGAGCTCATCAGCATATTCTCTGTAGGTGACGGGATTGCGCACTTGACTCACTTTATAGGGCTCCTTGCCGGTTGGGCATACATAAGAATCCGCTTCGGCATAAAGCCTCTTAAAGTCTGGAATTCAACGGGAAGGTAAAATTGCCCGATAATTAGACTATGAGAAAGTTCATTGCTTTGCTTCTTTTTTTTATAAGTCTTTGTCTATATGCGGATACTTACTCCGGGGCTTCAGGAAGTGATGCCTTGATTGTAAGAGCTCCGGTCTGGGTATTTCTTGATGAAGCCCCTAAATTAAAAGATGATGAGAGCAAGGCAAAATTCACTCCTCCTAAGGATGCCTTGCTTGAGCTTTCAGCCTATATCCTGTCCGGCATGACCTACGGTTTAAAATTTTCTTATACACCCTTCGATAAAAAGCGTAATGTAGAAGAAGTCTTTGAGCTGGAGACTGTTTTTAAGCCAAGTACCGAAAATATAAAAATTACCGATGTAAGGGTTAAATATCCTTATTGTTATTCTTGGGCCGAATACGGCATCCCTGAATCCTATTCAGGGCATTTTAAGCTTTGGACAAAGAACGCTCATAAGACAATAAAGGGTAGAGGCAAGGGAGACCGCTTTGATGAGCTTGAAGGGGTGTATACCGCTTATACTGAGGCGATAAAAAATGCCGTCCGTCAATATGCTAGAACCTTTTTAAAAAATAAACCTAAGGAAATTCGAGGGGCTGTTTTGATAAAATCTTCTCCCCGTCTTTTTGTAGAATCGGGTTTTTTTAAGGCTGAACTTGAACTTTACATCCAAATAGATGAAATTATAAAATATACGGTTTTTTAATTTATGAATTTGATATCGGCACCCATGGCTGCAATAACTCACTCCGCTTTTAGAAGACTCATAGCCTGTTTTAAGGAGCCGGATGAGTATTTTTCTGAAATGATACATGCTCCATCTGCTATTTCAGGCGGAGGTTTTGAAAAATGGTATTTTAGGGCAAATCCGTCGCCCGAAAAGCTTGTTTGGCAGATTACGAGTCCTGAAGAGGATGCAGCCGATGCTTGTGTTCCTATTTTGCTTCAATACGGCGGCTTTGGCATTGACCTAAACATGGGCTGCTGTGCCCCGCAGATCGTTAACACCGGAGCCGGCTTTGCATGGATGAAAAAGCCGCTTTCTCAAACAGCCTCCTTAGTAAGCAAGGTAAAAAAGGCTGTCCTTCTCTGTGATGGGCAGAAATCAAGGCCGCAGACCGAGTCTATCCGCCTTAGTGTAAAACTGCGCCTAGGCGAAGAAGAAAACTATGATAAGCTTTTGTCCTTTTGTAAGATGCTTGTTTCGGAAGGAGTAGACCTGATAACCCTGCACCCCCGCACTCAAAAACAAAAATATTCAAGGCCGTGTAAACATGAGTACACAGCCCGTCTTGCCGCCGATTTAAGCGTTCCCGTTTACGGTAACGGAGATATAAATTCCCTTGAAATCTTAGAAAAAACCGGCTCAAAATATCCATGTTCGGGCTGGATGATAGGCCGGGCAGCCGTGCAAAAACCGTGGATTTTTTATGAGCTCTCAAAGGGGCATTTAAAAAACGGTGCAGCTGCCGGAAGAGAAGAAAAAATCGAAATCGACTTATTAAAAACAGCGGAGCTGTTTTTAAGTTTTTTACAGGAAGAACAACCCCAAGAGTTTTACCTTACAAGGGCTCAGCGCTTTTTTGCCTTCTTTTGCGATAATTTCAGCTTTGCCCACCATATAAAAAGCAAGATTCTAAATTGCAAGAACCTTGATGATATGCTCCTCAATTTAAGAGCCTATTTTGAGGAGGTTCCTCAAGACAGGCTGATAAGGGTTTAGTCTTTTTTCATCAACTTTTCTTCATAAAAGATTGAGCGTTTTTCGATTTCTGAATTGAGCTTCTTTAAGCCCTTTTCTTCCAACAGAGTTTTTTGGCCCGAAAAGAGGGAGCGGCCAAGGCCTAAACCCGAGGCATTGAATTCGATACCAATGCTTTCTACGATTGTGGGAAAAAGGTCAAAAGTTGTAAAGAGCCGATTTTTGTTTTTATCAGTTGTTTTTGCAGAATTTATAAAGGCGTTGTAGGGATGTCTATCTTGTAATTTTACGGTCGGCGGATATAGATCTCCTCCCATGTATAAGTGATCTCCTAAAATGACTATTGTAGTATTTTCATAAAAGGGCTGGGTCTTAGCCCATTCAACAAAGTCATAGGCTTTTTTTGATGCTCCGGCATAGACATTGTGTATTTTTTCAAAATAAATGTTAGGGCATTTTTCATCGGCATAGCCTCTGGGAGAATGTGTGTCGGCAGTAAAAAAGATATAGGCGAAAGGCCTATCTTCTTTTGAAAGCTCAGTGAGGTCCTCCCGTGCAAATCGGTAAAGTTTTTCGTCTTCAAAGCCCCACCATACATTGTAGCCTTTGGGTATTCTCCCTGCTTCAACAAAATAAGAATAATCTTGAATCTTAAAGTTTTTATGGCCGGTTAAAAAATTACCCAAGCAGCCGAATTCCTTGTCAGCCGCCATGCTGAAAACGAGCGTGTAGCCGTTATCGTATAAAAGATCTCCTAGACCGTAACCTCCTTCCATAAAATTATCAATTTTTATTGAGGCTGTATTTAAGGATGAAATTCTAAAAGAAGATGAATCAAAAGCAGGAAGATTTAAGATTAACGGAACGCCTAGGTTTAAGGAAGTAAGGGATGCTATTGAGTGAGATGTCCCCGTAACCTGTGTAAGCCCTCCCAAATTTTCGCTGTGGCTGAATGAAAGGTTTTGTTCGGCTATTTGCCGTAACTCAGGAATAAGATCATAGCGGGATAAGCCTCCGAATTCCTTTGATACGGCACTTATCTCCATCGATTCAAGGTAGAGTATTATGAGGTTTCGCTTTTTTTGAGGGAAAGTAAATTTTACTTTAGAAGGGTCTATATAGTTAATCTCATAAAGGTCTGTAGGAGGGCTTAGCTTATAATAAACATATTGAATATACCCGAATTTATATTGACTATATCCTAAAATAATACATAGATAAATCAATAAATAAAGGCGGGGTCTCCTTATTAAAATAGGGAAGATGCGGTAAGATCTTCCTTTCTTTGTTTTTAAAAGAAATTTTACTTCTTTTAAGATTAAAACAAGGTTTACCAAGGATAGAATTATCGGAATTACAAGGGCTTTTAGGTAAAAGCTTAGAAGAACCTCGCTGCTTGTGCCGTCAATGGGAGTGATAGCTGTAAAGATAAGCTGATCTATTTGAGCATGAGGGAAGATGCCTAAAAGCCAAATGATGAGCATTAGAAGAAAAGCATATAGAAGTACGAATAAGCTGCCTAAAAAAGCCTGTTTTTTCTTTTCTTTTTTATTTGTGAATACGATCTTTTCTCTTATAAACATAACACATCTTCAAAATAAAAGATTACCCGGTATATTTGTCGAAGTATCCTTGTATAAATATTATGGGTGTTCCCTTATCCCCGCTTCCCGATGTAAGGTCTGAAAGCGAACCGATTAGGTCTATAAGCCGCCTAGGTGTAGTTCCTTGAGATTCCATAGAGTCTATACGGGAAGAAGTTTCTTTTTGGTGCTTGTCGATATATTCGGCAATTTTTTGCTTTTGTTCTTCTTCACTCAGGTCTTTAAAATTGTTGTCGGCCAGATATTTTAGTTTTACCTCATTCGGTTTTCCGTCCAAGCCCTTTGTGTAGGCCGGTGAAACAACAGGATCGGCGAGTTCCCAAATTTTACCTATCGGGTCCTTAAAGGCTCCGTCCCCGTAAACCATAACCTCGATGGTTTTTCCCGTTTTTTCTTTTATTATGGACTGTATCTTATCTACAATGACTTGTGCATTATGAGGGAAGAGCTTTACTCTATCGTCTCCGGATTTATTGGAACCTAGGAGTCCGTAAGCCGAATTAAAGCCGCTTCCATTTACTGAGCTGCTTAAAATATCGTCAAGGCCCAAAACGGTTTTTGCCCCGGCTTTTTTTAAAAGTTTTTTTGTTCTATTTCGTGTATGAATATCGCATGCTAAAACTGCATCGGTATATTCGATTATTTTTTTTGGATCATTGGATAGAATTACAAAGGATTCGGGGTTGTGCTTTTTGATTATCGATTCATAATATTCTACATAATCCATTCCTGTAAATTTATGTTTGTGGTCGCCGAATTTGCTTCTAAATTCTTCCCGAGTGAAGGAATTTGTCCACGGATTTACGTCGGAATCTTCAAAAACATCGGGGTCTATCAGGTGGTTGCCAACCTCATCACCGGGATAGCTTAGCATGATAATGAGCTTGTTTTTTGAGCGGGCTATGCCTTCCAAACAAACCGAAAAACGGTTTCGGCTTAAAATCGGAAAGATTAAGCCTATGCATGAGTCTCCGAATTTAGCCTTTATATCGGAAGCTATATCGTCAGCTGTTGCATAGTTTCCTTGTGCTCTAGCAACTACGGACTCCGTAACGGAAAGAATATCCCTGTCATTTATCTTAAAGCCTTCAGCTTTTGCGGCATTTAAAAGAGTTTCTGCAGCAATTGATGCGATATCATCGCCTTCCCTGACTATCGGAGCAATCAGCCCCCTCGATGTAGTTCCTACAAATTTCTTCATTTTGAACCTCAGAAAGATATTATAGGGTCTTTTTTTTTGTTTGTCAATAAGTTTTAAGTAAACCGTTTTTATGTAACTTTTTGGATTTTTATACATTATTATCAATTTTAAGGTAATAGGCAAATTGAAATAAAGTCTTTTTCTAAAGACCTTATTTTAAATACCGATAAACTTAGGAGACACCTATTTTTATTTTTGGAGGGGGTATGAGTTATAATAGTCAGGCTGCAGCAGCCTATAAAGAAACAAGTGTTAAAACGGCAAGTCCGGGATCTCTTATTCTTATGCTTTATACTGAGGGGATAAAAGAAATAAATTTGGCAATTTCTAAAATGCGTGTGCCTAAAATTCCCGCAAAGGATATCGAATCCATCAATAACCACATAATTAAGGCTCAGGAGATTATAACTGAGCTTATGGCAGCCTTAGATATGGATATAGGAGGAGAAATAGCTGCAAATCTTCTTTCAATTTATTCATATTTTAACCAGCAGCTTTTGACTGCAAATTTAAAAAAAGACTATAAACCCTTGTTGGATGTCAGCTCTATGATGCAGGAATTATATGACGTATGGAAACAAATTCTTGTATCCCAGCCTGTACCTCAAAGGGCTGAGGTTTCTGTAGGTGTAAACATAGCCGGGTAAAGGGGATTCTTATGAAACAAGCATTAAGCCGTCAAGAAATCGATCAGAGGGTAGCTGTTCTCAAGAGGTTTAAGGCCCTTTTACAAGAACAAAGAAAAAAATTCAGTGACTATCTTGTTGTACTTGAAACACAGGAACGCAGTATTCATGAAGACAATATAGATGCTCTTGTTCATCACACAGAATTGGAACAGTCGATAATCGGTGATATTTTTACAATTCAAAAGGTGATAGATCCGATAGAAGAAATGTACCGCTTCGGTATGCCCGATAAGGACGATACCGAAGTTGTAAGGCTCAAATCAGACCTTAATAAGCTTCAATCCCAAGTCTTGGACCAAAACAAAAAAAACAGAGAGCTTCTGCAGTCCAGAATGGCTGATTTACGTCAAGAAATGATATCCCTAAAGCCGGACTACCGATACTCCTCACAAATTCTCTCAAAGAAAGAAACTTCTGCAAGTCTGGTAGATATCAGCATTTAATTCTTATTTTTTAAGTATTCAATATCTTCTTTTATGGTTTTTGCTCTAAAAGAGTCCGGAGCTTTTTTTAAGGCTTGCTCAAGATATTCCAGTATCTTTTTTATTGGAGCATTCGGCAGGCGGGAATAAAATGAAGCTATATTACACAGGGTAAGCTGCTCTTCTTCCGGGCTTAAAAGACCTGTTTCCAGGGTCTTCTTTAATTCTGCTATTATTTCATTATATTTTTGCTGTTTAAACAAGGGTTCAATATTTAAGTTCATTCTTGCAAGTATAAAAGAGCCTAATAAGCCGCTTTCATTTGAAGGATCGCTCGCTATCCCCTCATCAAAAAGATTCCTATATTTTTCGGAATCGACAAGATAAATTTTGTCAAAAAATGCGTTTATCGCCTTTATTTTTTCGGGGCCTGCTGAGTCATTGATGTTTTTTCGTAAATTTTCTACTGTCACTCCCTTTTCTTTTAGTTTATTTAGATGGGTTAAAAACGAAGAGGGAGTATTAATTTGCTCAGGAATCGAATCCGAATGATAAACATCTCCGTGTTCATTCATCAAGCAAAGATAGGGTACTTGAGTAATATTATAATCCGAAAAAAGTACATAATTTTTCTCCAATTGGACCGAATCAACCGAACTGTCCTCTTTTACTATATCTATATTATAAAAAATAAAATCCTTATTTATCTTTGAAAATAAGCTGCCCGTAAAAACGTTTTCCAATAAGTTTTTACTTTGAGGATCCGTATCGGAGGCGCTAAAAAACATGAGGCCTTGTTTCTTTGATAGGGCTAGATCTTTTTCTATAGTGGATCCGTCCGTTTTCCAATCCTTTTGTACGCTTGAGCAGCTTCCAATAAGTATCGCAAAAAAGACAAAGAGGTAAATTCTCATGAGGTTTATAAATTTCATATTAACTCCATTAAAAGCAAATTTTATTTTAACATTCTAAACAAACTTAGAATAAAAGGCAAGGCCGTTTTTACCGAAATATAGAGTAAAAAGCCGTAAGCTCCTATTTGAAGGATAGAACCTATCAGACCTACAAGCCTTTCCTTATCCTTTAGCTTGTAAAAAAGACTTGTTCTTCCGCCCCATGCTAAGTATCCCGATGCTATTATCGGAATGCTCATGCCTAAGGACATGGCTATCGCTGCAAAGATGCCTAAGGCCAAGATGTCTAGGCTTACGGCTAAAACCAAGACAAGCATGGCAGCGGGACAGGGATAAATACCGCTGATTAAAATTGCTCCGAGTTTAAGTTTTTTATGGTTTGAATCTTTTTGTGTATTTATATCCTTTACCGCATCTATTATTCCGTAAAGGGATAAAATTATTAAGATCAAAAAGGAGATTCCCTCCATATATATCATCGTATCATTTGAGCGTGAGAGGATGGCTCCCGAAAGGCCCTTAAAAATCATCATGAGGACTATGGCGGCTCCTCCGTGCATTCCTGCCAGAGCAAGTCCGGTAAAAAGAGGCTCTAAGCTTGTAGATTCTTTTGTAAGGTAAAAAGAGAAAATAATGGTTTTACGGTGTCCCGGGCCTGCCGCATGTACCAAACCGTATAAAAATGAAATGGCCAGTATGGACAGTAAAACATCAAAATCTTTATTTTCTTTCCAAGAGCTTATATAGTCTCCCAACTTTTGGTTTAATATACGCTGTCCTTTTAAAATGTTTTCTGGAGGCTGTCCTTGATATACGGGAACGGGAGAATTCTTTTTTCCCGTAAATGGATTTGCAAATAAGAGGCTCATATTAATAATAAAAAGAATACTAAAAATGTGTCTTTTTTTCATAAGCATTTTAAAACCTGATTCTTACTTCTTTTGGATAATAGGTATTAAGGCCGGGTGCCCACTTATAATATATTCTGTTATCGTCCATAGCGCCCAGAGGGTTATAATATACAGGATAGTTTTTATTTTCGATAATGGAGTATGAGGGGGCTATTAGACTTTTGTCATATATGAATTTTACGGCCGTATTTTCAGGATAGCTTATATCGCAAAAAAAAGTATAATCGTAGCAGGCTAAAAATATTTCCTGTCCCTTAAATTTGCTCAGGTCTATAAAAAACCGGTAGCTTAAAATTCCCTTATTTTGCCAAACGGAAAAAGAGGCCTTTTCAATGTGTTCAGGAGTGCTGCGTTTTTGTCCTTGTCTTATGAAGGTAAAATAATAAAAATTTTCCGAATAACTGAAGGCATTTTCATATACATCGGCTGTTTCCTTTGCATCGAATGCTCCGTCTCCGTTTAAGTCATAACCGCTTATTATATCGGCACTAAAAAATCTATCAAAGGTCCATGTAACATAGGCTCCTTTTAAGGTCTTTCCTGCAAAGACAATCTCGAGGGAGCTTGTAAACCACATATGCGGGTGAGAAAAGGATTGAAAATTTATAAAAATTAAAAAAATAAATAAAAGTATATTTTTTTTTGATCTTAACATATTTCTATTTTGCCGCCCAAACATAAAGTTAGAACAAATATTCTTCCGATATGATACAAAAAAGTTCTTGTTTTGTCAAAGGAAATAGTGTATAATATGAGCATGAATAAAAGAACACATGTAGCAGGAACTATTACTTCCTCAAAAGAAGATTATCTTGAGCGGATTTACGACTTATCTTTGGTTGATGAACAGGTAAGATCAATTGATGTTGCCCGTGCATTGAATGTTTCACGAGCGAGCGTTAATAAATCTCTTGGGGGACTAAAAGATGACGGATATATAGAGCAAGAGCCTTACGGTACAATTACCTTAACAAAAAAAGGAAGGGCCATTGCAAAGGATGTCCGTACAAGACACAATGCTCTTAGGACATTTTTAACACAAGTTCTTAAAGTAGATTATGAAATTGCAGATATCGATGCCTGTGAAATGGAACATGCAATAAGCAAGCATACTGCAGATAAGCTTTATGCTTATTTAAAAAAATTGGGTATAACCGAAAAAGAAGCAGATTAACCGCTTTATCTTACCTGCCACTTTCCGCCGATATTGACTATCCGTTTTGACGGCAGGGAAAGTATACGCCCGTCTTCTCCCAATAAGGAAACCATTTGGGTAAGAAGGTTTACCTCGGTAATCTTAAAGGTGGTGCCGTCATACGGGAATCTAGCTCCCTCAGGCGGCATTGCCTTTCGGGCTTCTGCATACCAATCATATTCGTAAGAGAGGCAGCATAAAAGCCTTCCGCACTGACCGGATATTTTTGATGAATTGAGGGACAGGTTTTGTTCCTTGGCCATTTTTATTGAAACAGGTTTAAGCTTATCCGTTACATTATGACAGCAATAGGGGCGTCCGCAGCAGCCGAGGCCGCCTATAATTCTGGATTCATCTCGAACTCCTATTTGCCTTAGTTCAACGCGTACCTTAAAAACTGAAACGAGATCTTTAACCAGCTTTCTAAAATCGATGCGGGTGTCGGCACTAAAAAAGAATAAGACCTTAGGTTCATCAAATAAAAAGTGGCAGCCGATAAATTTCATTTCCAGATTATTTAGGGCAACCTTTTCTTTAAAGATTTTGGCGGCTTCTTTTTCTTTTTTACTGTTTTCTTCTAAAATAATCTCTTCTTCAGCGTTGATTTTTCGAATAATTTTTACAACCTCATCCTGGTTGGCATTTATGGGAGCCTTGACGGGGCCTCCAAACCGTGCAACATCATTACCATACCGGGTAGGAACAAGGACAAAGTCCCCTGCACTAAATTCTTGATGTTCGGAGGCTGTTGCATAGAAACTCTCCTTCGAATAATCCAGATTAAGCTCATACAGGGGTTGAGGAAAGTCGTTAGGATTTGAGCTCATTTTTACAGGCCTTTGGTCCTTATCTTCAAGAGATTCAATATCTTCTGTATTTTCGTTAATATCATAATCCATTAGTACCCCGCTATGTAGTCAAGTTGACCAAAAGACCTTTTATTTCATCAAGTCTATCCAAAATTTGCAGCTTTTCAAGTTGATTAAATAAAAGTTCCTGTGTTAGTTTATTTATTTTTTCATCAATAACCTTTACAATTACATAATTACGCTGTTTTAACGGATTTAGGCCGCCTGAAGTTACTGCCTTAACATTGAGCGAATTTTGAACTGCAAAGTTTACAAAGCTTTTGACAGCTTTTTTATATTTATTAATTGTTTCGGTATTTACGTTTTCAGCCAGGTTAGCCCCGCTGGAATAAACCTCGTCCTGCAAAACGGCCAAAATATCTTCTACTGCCTTTTTTCTTTCTTCAGGATTAAGGCCTTCCAGCTTTTTTTCATAATATAATTCTTCCGAATCCTCAATAGTGTTATCCAAAATTGTATCTAAAAAAGTTTTAGGCTTTTTTAGCTTGGAATCTTCCGTTTTACGTGTTTGATTTTTTTGAATGTGAGAATCTTTGGCGATTAGAGGTGCGGCCGTATTAAGAGCGGAAACGTAGTTGCTTGTATCCACAGAGTTTCCCATAGGTTTACCTCACCTTGAATGAACAAGGGCTGAGGCTGCAAGCCCCTGCCTGTTTTTGTATTCTTTTTCCGCCTTTTCAAATTCGGCTTGATTATCTACGGCAAAGCAGTAGCCATGTAAAAATACATCATCATCCAATCGTATTTTTTTTGTCAGAACCGAACCTAAAACAAGGCCTGTCGACAAGACGACCACGCTTTCCGGAGCTATAACATCGCCTTGAACCATTCCGCCTATGGTTATCGATTTGGCATGTATATTTCCTCGGACTCTTGCGTTCTCTGCAATTATAACCCTTCCGGGAGTTTTTATATCTCCGTTTATATCTCCGTCTATACGTAAAAATCCGGGCACACTTAAACTTCCGTTTACAAAGCTTCCCTGGCCTATGATTGTATTTATGGAAATATCGTCAATAAAATCAGCCATGACTATTTTTTTCTTCCGGTATTTTTTATGTTCAGATATTTCATAGGATCTACAACGTCTGAACCTATGTGAACCTCATAGTGCAAGTGGGGGCCTGTAGATATACCTGTGTTGCCTACATAGCCTATAACCTGACCCTTTTGTACATGCTGTCCGCGTGTAACTCTAAACGAGCTTAGGTGAGCATATCTTGTAAAAAAACCATGCTTATGTTTGATGATAATGTAGTTTCCCCAGCCCGGATCGGTTTCTACCGTAATAACCTGTCCGTCAGCTGTAGCCATAATGGGGTCGCCGGAGCGTCCCGTCGCAAGGTCTATACCGGTATGAATGTACCATTGACCGGTAAAAGGATGACGGTTTTGACCGAAGGCCATCGTGATATGTCCGATACCGCCCTTAATCGGCCAAAGACTGGGAATATCCGAAAAGAGGGCTGTTTGAGTGTCCATGAGTTTTGCCATTTCCTGTACGGGCTGAATGGTATCTTGTAAATAGGCTGAAAGTTTTTTAAGCTCGCTTACTTCTCTTGCCGTTCCTTGGGCCTGCTCTTGTACATTAAACAGGAGAGAAAGGTCGCTTGAATCGTCATTTTCTGCGCCTGTTTCCATGATAGACTGTAAACCCAATGAGGTTAATGTAGAAGAAAGCGTAGATTGAAAATTCTTTGCATTTTTTAAAAGGTCATTTGTTTCATTTTTTAGAACATTAAGACTGGCTTGAGTCTTGCGTGTTTCTTCTTTTAGGTTGGCAAGTTTTCTGGCTGAAGCTATGGATTCGGCTGTAAACCAAAAAAATGAAGCCAAGATGCCTACAAGAAGTATTGTTACAAAAACAAGTGAAAAAATACTTGCCTGAAAATTTACAATCCTTTTTTGAGAATGCGGAACAACCATGATGGTCAGCTTTTTGCGTCCGCCATTGATGAATTTCATTATACCCTTAGATACGTTTGCACACAAAGCCTTAAAAAGCTCATTAAAATACCGTACTAAGTTATTTTCTGCTCGTTTATATGTTCGTGTTCTTGACACTTTAAACCCCTTAAACTGTTTTTGACTATACCATAATTAAATAATAAAAAGCATAAATTCAAATTTCAAAAATTATAGATACCGTCTTTCTTTTATCGGCTTTTTAGCCCAAATTATTTAGCACACAACCGACACAGTATTATATAATAAGTAAAGTTTTTTGTAAAGTCCTTAAAAATTATATAATCAGAATTGTGTACAAAGACTTAAAAATATGATATAATCTCCTATCTTTTTAGACGAATTTCGGAGTAAATTTATGGATATCAAAAGTATTATCAAAAATCTTCATCCTCTTGAGATTAAGGTTTTAAAAAATTTTAAAATAGGCGACTATCTTGATAATAAAAAACTTGAGCTTAAACTTTCATATAAAGAAGGCCATGCAAATCAGGTTTTCTCATGGCTCAAAATGAAGGGGCTTATAAAAGAAACCGACCGCAAAAAACACATATTTTTTGAACTGACAAATATTGGAACAGATTTTGCCGAACGCGGCACTCCGGAACAAAGAATTTTACAGCTTTTAAAAGAAAAAGGCGACCTGAAGCTGCCTGAAATTGCCGAAGCTCTTAATTTGGAAAATAAGGATGTAGGTTCGGCCTTCGGTATTCTTTCAAAAGAAGGCGCCGTTAAGATGAATGAAGAAAAAAAGGCTTCCTTTGTGCAAGAACCTCAATCAAAGCGCTTTAAGATAACCGTCGAATTGCTGAAAAAGGGACTTAAAACCGAAGGTCATATCATAGCCGAGGAAGATCTTGATGATGAAGAGCGCGAAATTATCAACTCAATCGCAAAAAAACGCGGAGCCGCTGACAGTCCTTATAAAATTGTAGAGCGCGACTCTGTTGTGTACGGCTTTACGGAAGATGTTCCTTCTCTCCAAAAAGAGCTTGAAGCCGAGGGGATAACGGGCGATGAAACAGGCCGGCTTACAGCCGAGAGTTTAAAAACCGGAAGCTGGAAAAATCAAACTTTTAGAAGCTACAATATCAATCTTCCTCCTGCGAGAATAGTTGCAGGAAGAACAAATCCTTACTGCGATTTTTTGGAAGGTGTAAAGGATAAGCTCGTAGGTTTGGGCTTTGAAGAATTTGACGGACCTCTCGTAGAAACGGATTTTTGGAACTCGGATGCTCTTTTTATGCCCCAATTCCATGCAGCCCGAGATATTCACGATGTTTACTATATAAAAAATCCGACTCATGCAAAAAGTATTGAAGAACCCTTTTTATCCCGCGTTGCCGAGGCCCATGAAACAGGCGGAAACACGGGCAGCCGGGGCTGGAATTATTCCTTTGACAGAAATTTTACAAGGAGGCTTTTGCTTAGAAGCCAGGGCACCGTTCTTTCAGCCCATCAGCTTGCAAAGGCAAAAATTCCCGGTAAATATTTCGGCATAGCCCGATGTTTCCGTTATGATAAGGTAGATGCTACCCACTTATCCGACTTTTACCAAACCGAGGGCATAGTTTTAGGCAATGAGGTCAATTTAAAGACCTTGTTGGGAATACTCAAAATGTTTGCCGTCGAAATCGCCGGGGCTACCGAGGTAAAATACGTAGGCGGCTACTTCCCCTTTACAGAACCTTCTATTGAAGTGCATATAAAGCACCCCGTTTTGGGCTGGTTTGAGCTTGGCGGCTCAGGAATTCTCCGCCCGGAAGTATCGAGAACTATGGGGGTCGATGTTCCGGTCTTGGCATGGGGAATAGGTATAGACCGAATGGCCCTGATGGCCCTAGGTTTAAATGACCTAAGAGAACTGTTCAGCTCGGACATTGAAGGAGTCAGACTGAGAAAGTAAGACTTTATAAGCTTTATAAAAGGAGGAAAAGCTATGGAATGGTGGAATAAGAGGGTTTTTTATCAGATATATCCCAGAAGTTTTTGTGATGCAAACAATGACGGGATGGGGGATATCCGGGGTGTTATTTCAAAATTGCCTTATTTAAAAGATTTGGGAATAGGAGCAATTTGGCTTTCTCCCGTAACGGCCTCCTCCGATTATGATAACGGCTATGATGTTTCCGATTATTGCGATATAAATCCCAAATTCGGCACAATGGACGATTTTCAGGCTCTATTAAAAGAAGCGGACAAGCTGGATATAAAGATTATTATGGACTTGGTTATAAACCATACAAGCGATCAACACAGATGGTTTATCGAATCCAAAAATCCCGAATCTCCCTACCATAATTACTATGTGTGGAAGGAGCCGAGGCTTGTAAAGGGTAAAAAACTGCCGCCCAATAACTGGGACAGCCTTTTTTTGGGCTCTGCATGGAAGTATTGCGAAGAAAACGGGCTCTATTATCTTCATCTTTTTACCGAAAATCAACCGGATTTAAACTATAATAATCCTCAAGTAATTGAAGAGGTAAAAAAGATTTTGAAATTTTGGCTGGATATGGGAGTTGCCGGCTTCCGCTGTGATGTTATAAATTGTATTTACAAAACTTCCTATGAGGATGCAAAAAAAAGAATAATTAAAACAGGTAAGGAGTTTTATCTATCCCAAAAGGGCTGCCACGATATTTTAAAAGAATTAAATAGAGAAGTTTTAAAACCCTACAATGCCTTTACCGTGGGGGAGACCATGGATGTTTCACTGGAAGAAGCCAAGGATTTTATTCAAGATGAATTAACTCTTGTGTTTCCTTTTGAGCATCACACAGGGGTAGACTGCCGATTTCAGATTCCCGTTTTTAAGCGGAAATATAAACCTTTCAGAATGATTAGAATCCTAAAAAAATGGCAGACTAAAATGCCGTGGACCCCTCTCTTCTTTGAAAATCACGATCAGGCCCGGTCTGTTTCTCGTTTTGGGGATGAGGGAAGATACTATAAAGAAAGCGTCAAAATGCTTGCAACCGTGCTTTTGACCCAAAAAGGAATGCCCTTCATTTATCAGGGGCAGGAAATCGGCCTTCCAAATACGGATTTTAAGAGCATGGATGAGATCGATGACATAGCTACAAAGAATATTTATAATATGCTTAAGTCTCTTAAGTTCGGTAAAAAAAGAGCTTTTAGGCTGGCAATGAACTTTGCCCGCGACCATGCCAGGACTCCCATTCCTTGGGATGATTCCGAAAATGGAGGCTTTTGTACTGTGAAGCCTTGGCTCCGTTTGAACGAAAGGTATAAAGAAATAAACGTAAAAAAGAACCTATCCGAGCCGGATTCTTGCTTTAGTTATTACAAAAGATTGATAGCCTTGAGGAATTCGGAAGAAGCCTTGCAGTTCGGCGATATAGAATTTGTTGATTTGGGAAAGGATGTTTTTGCCTATTACCGCAAAAAGGACGATAAAACTTTTTTTATTGTATCTAATATGTCGGGCAAAGCACAGAAGATAAGGGAAGAGGTAAGAGGTCTTCCTATTCTGTTTAACTATAGAAACTTTAACCCTCAGCAGAAGATTTTACGCCCCTTTGAGTCCGTAATTACAAGAATTTAGACCTAGTTTTTAAATAAAGTTAAAATTTTGCTATAAATAACAAAAAAAACATACAAGATAGGTAGGAGGTCTTTTATGAAAAAAAGATTTTTTTTACTTGTTTTGTTGGTTTTGAGTTTATGTGCTTCTTGCAGCGGAATGATTGAACAGCCCGGCTTCGTTTCAATTTTTCTCGGGAATGATGACGGCATTACCCTCAAAGGTTTTGAACAGTCCCAAAATAATGAGATAATCCTCTTCTTTGAAGGCAGTGTCGGTCAGTTCCAAGTTCATGCCTTAAAAGGCTCCTTGCCCGACGAAATTTTGTGTACTGTTGAAGAGATTGAAGCTGCCGAGTTTTTGCAGGACAAGGCTTATAAGTCTAAGACTGGTGAAATTCCTGTTTCCGTTTTTAAAATTACACCTAATGCAAATTTTGAAATAGGCGAGGATTTTAAAATTTGCGGAAAGGTTTCAGGAAGCATAAATCAAATTCTTGATTTTGAGCTTCCCTTTAAGGGTGCAAACAATAAGCCTGCAGAACTGTCTTTTTATTCGCTTAAATTGGGATCGGCATCTAAACAGGGCTTTATAAGATTCAGCGTAAAAAAGAGCGGAAACTTATTTGGGATAAGTCTTGTAAATGCGGGTAACTCAAAAGAGTCTGACTATGTATTTCCTGCCTTTGAGGCAGAAGCAGGAAGTATAATTATCTTTTATTGGTTTTTACCTTCGGACGGCTCAATTCCTGAAGACGGAGCCTTAGTTTCTTCCGATACATGTAATGCTCTTGAGGCCGGAGAAAAGGGGGTTTGTTTTTGGGGAAGGGTAAAGAAGTTTCAGCCGAAAAGAACGAATGCCGTTCTTATTAGAACAAGTAAAAATGAGGGTTTACAGGATGCCGTTTTGTTTAGACATCCTAAGGATGAGGACTGGGGCAGACCTGAAATTGAGCAAGCTGCCTTGGAAGCTGCCGAAGCTTGTTTATGGATGCCTGACGGAGATCTTTTAAATGCAGTGCAAGCAAATATAACGCCTACAAAAATGATTAAGAGGATTTCACAGGACTCAATAAATCATAATGCAGCAGACTGGGTTTTGACAAAGTAAATTTTTAAGAAATTAAGAAAAAAACTTGACGGCTGAATATATGTGTGGTACAATTCTATAGTTTTCTTATAAATGGAGGTTTATTTATGAAAAAGAGAACTTTGATGTTCGGTGTTTTTCTGATAGCTTTATTTGCTTTTATTGCAGGTTGCAGTAAAAAAACCGAAGAAAAAGGAGCTGCTCAGGCAGAAGCAAAGGGGCCGGCATATCATATTGGAATTATGACTGGAACAGTATCGCAATCTGAAGATGATTTGCGCGGAGCTGAAGAGCTTATCCGAATTTACGGGGCCGTAAAAGACGGAGGAATGATTCAGCACATAACCTATCCTGATGACTTTATGTCTCAACAGGAAACAACAATCTCCCAGATTGTAGCACTTTCCGATGATCCTAAAATGAAGGCTATCATTGTAAATCAAGCAATTCCGGGAACAGCAGAAGCTTTTAAACGAGTACGTGAAAAGAGACCTGATATTCTTTTATTGGCAGGCGAAGCTCACGAAGACCCGCTTGTAATTCAAGCTGCTGCCGATATGATCGGAAGTCAAGATTTTATTTCCCGCGGTTATACAATTCCTTGGGCAGCAAAACAACTTGGAGCAAAGAATTTCGTTCATATTTCCTTCCCCAGACACATGTCCTATGAAACATTGGGTCTTAGAAGGCAAATCATGGAAGAAGCTTGTAAGGACTTAGGTATTAACTTCTACTTTGAAACAGCTCCCGACCCCACAAGCGACGTCGGAACAGCCGGTGCTCAGCAGTTCATTCTTGAAAAAGTACCCCAGTGGATAGAAAAATACGGAAAGGACACAGCCTTCTTCTGTACAAATGATGCTCACACAGAGCCCTTGTTAAAGCAGCTTTTTGCTTACGGAGGTATGTTTGTTGAAGCAGACTTACCCTCACCTTTAATGGGTTACCCCGGAGCTTTAGGTATTGACCTTTCAGCAGAAGCCGGAGACTTCCAGAAGATTCTTAAGAAGGTTGAAAATTCCGTTGTCGAAAAAGGCGGTGCCGGACGTTTCGGAACATGGGCCTATTCTTACGGATTTACCGTTTCAGCCGGTTTGGGAGAATATGCACGCCGTGTTATCGATGGAGAGGCTAAGAAGGGAAATATGGCCGACTTGGCAAAGGCTTACGGAAGGTTTACGCCCGGAGCAAAATGGAAGAGCGGTGCTTACATTGATGCCAGCACAGGCGTTAGATCAAAGAATCAGGTACTCCTGTTTATGGATACCTATGTTATGGGTCAGGGCTACTTACCCGCAACAGAACAAGACATCCCCGAGAAATACTTCAATATTAAGTTTCAAAAATAAAACCTTGTAGTTGAATTTTTAGGGAATCCTAACGGAGGGTCGGGACAAAGATCCCCACCCTCCGTTTTTATTTTAAGGAACAATGCGGATTATGGACAATAATGAATTTTTTTTGGTTCTTGAAAATGTGACAAAGGAATTTTCAGGGACGCAGGTACTTCAAGGTGTAAATTTTTCTTTAAAAAAAGGAGAGATACTTGGCTTAGTCGGCGAAAACGGGGCAGGAAAGACCACCTTGATGAAGATTTTATTCGGTATGCCTGTTATAAATGAAACGGGCGGATATGGGGGAAGAATTCTGGTTGATGGAAAAGAGGTCAAATTCTCAAGCCCCTTTGATGCTCTTGATGCCGGTATAGGAATGGTTCACCAAGAATTTTCACTTATCCCGGGCTTTTCTGCAACAGAAAACATCATGCTGAACAGGGAGCTGCAAATTCCTTCTATTCTTTCAGATTTATTTACCCCGAGATTAAGTTTACTCAAAAGAAAAGAAATGAATGAGAGAGCTCAAGCCGTTTTAAACGAGTTGGGCGTTTCTATAGATGCACATACATTGATTTCGGAAATGCCTGTTGGGCATAAACAATTTACCGAGATTGCACGTGAGATAGATAGAGATAATGTAAAGCTCTTGGTTTTAGATGAGCCGACCGCTGTTTTAACCGAATCTGAGGCGGACATTCTTTTAGAGGCGGTAAAAAAACTTGCAGCTAAGGGGATATCGGTAATTTTTATTTCTCACAGATTGCAGGAAGTTATCGACATATGCGATAGGGTCGTAATCTTAAGAGACGGAAAGACGATTCAAGATAAGAAAACAAGTGAGATTACAATTCCTGAAATTGCGGCAGGTATGGTAGGCCGCGAAATTTCCAATACGGAAAAAAAGGATAATGATAAAAAAATCGGGCCTGTAGTGCTTGATGTAAAAAATCTCTGGGTTGATATGCCCGGTGAGCTTGTCCGAAATGTCAATTTTTCGGTTAAAGAAGGTGAAATCTTCGGTATAGGAGGGCTTGCAGGACAAGGAAAGGTCGGTATTCCCAACGGAATTATGGGCATTTTTCCGGCAGGAGGAACCGTAACCTTTAAAGGAAAGGAGCTTACCTTAAACAACACCAAGCAGGCCTTACAGGACGGCTTAGCCTTTGTTTCTGAAGACAGGCGGGGTGTAGGCCTTCTTCTTGATGAAAGCCTTGAGTGGAATATTGCTTTTACGGCTATTCAATCTAAGAGGTCCTACCTAAAAAGTTATCTAGGCGGGTTGCTTAAACTTAGAGATGAAAAGGCTATGAAAACTTTGGCAGATAAGTACATAGATATGCTTCAAATCCGCTGTACGGGAAGTCATCAAAAAGCAAAGGAACTTTCAGGCGGCAATCAGCAAAAGATTTGTTTAGCTAAGGCCTTCTGCCTTGAACCTGAAATTCTTTTTGTTGCAGAGCCCACCCGCGGTATTGACGTAGGTGCAAAGGCCCTTGTTTTGGATGCCTTGAGAAAAATCAACAAGGAGCTTGGAACTACTATTGTTATGATTTCCAGTGAGCTTGAAGAACTGCGCTCTATCTGTGACAGGGTCGCAATTGTTTTCCACGGAGAGATTTCGGGTGTTTTATCGCCGGAAGAAAAGCCGGCCGAATTTGCTTTATATATGGCGGGGGTAAAATAATATGGAAAAATTTAAAAAGATAGTTGCAGATTTCGGTATACCGAGAATAATTATTCTCTTATTCCTTCTTACCCTTTTTATAATCGCTCCCTTTGTTAAGGTAAGCATCGGAGCCTCTCTTTCGGACGTTGCAAACCGTTTCGGTATGAATGCCTTGATGGTTCTGGCCATGGTTCCCATGATTCAAACAGGCTGCGGCTTAAACTTCGGTCTTTCATTGGGAGTTTTGGGCGGCCTTTTAGGCTCTACCTTGGCGATGCAATTCGGACTTGTAGGACTTGCCGGTTTTGCCGTCGCCGTGCTTTTAACGATAATATTCTCAGGAATAATAGGCTTCGGTTATAGTCAGGTTTTAAATAAGGTTAAGGGCGAGGAGATGACGATAGCCATGTACATCGGCTTTGCATCCGTCACCTTTATGGCTATTTTGTGGATAGTACTTCCTTATTCAAATCCGAGTATGGTTTGGGCTTATTCGGGACAAGGCCTGCGTACTACAATAACTCTTGAAGGCTATTGGGTAAATATTTTAAATAACTTTTTGGCTATTGAGATAGGTTCATTTAAATTCCCGACGGGTGTTATCTTATTCTGCGCAGTCTGTATGTTCTTGATGAAGATTTTTATGAAGACAAGGACAGGCACGGCTTTGACGGCCGTAGGTTCCAATCCCGATTTTGCAAGAGCTAGCGGTGTGAGCATAAACAAGGCAAGAACTATAAGTATAATTCTTTCCACAATATGCGGAGGAGTCGGAATCTTGTTGTATCAGCAGAGCTTCGGTTTTATCCAGCTTTATAAGGCCCCGCTCTTTATGGCCTTTCCCGCAGTAGCCGCTATTCTTATAGGCGGTGCTTCGGTAAATAAAGCTTCGATTTTAAACGTTGTCATAGGCACTGTTCTTTTTCAGGGAATCTTGTCGATGACTCCTTCGGTTATAAACAGTATTTTGCAGACCGACATGTCTGAGGTTATCCGAATCGTACTTTCAAACGGTATGATCTTATATGCTTTGACAAGAAAAACGCAAAAGACGAGGTAATTGATTATGAATAAAATAACGGAAAAATTAAATAGAAAATTAAAGAAATTTTCGATGCTCGATTTTTTGGCTGATAATCTTGTTTCGCTTCTCTTCCTATTAATTTCTTTTGTGGCTATTCCCGTGTCGGGGCTTTCGGCCCATCACATTATCGGCGAGATTTTAACCCGAATAGGAAGAAACTCATTTTTGGTATTCTCTCTTATCTTGCCGATTATGGCCGGTATGGGTATAAACTTCGGTATGGTCTTGGGTGCAATGGCTGGACAGATAGGCTTAATATTTGCTATGGACTGGGGTATCGGAGGTATTTACGGATTGGTCTTTGCTGCCTTGATAGGAATGCCTCTTTCGGTTTTGTTGGGCTATATAGCAGGTTCCATCCTCAACAAGGCAAGAGGCCGGGAAATGGTAACAAGTTATATCTTGGGCTTTTTCTTCAACGGTGTATATCAGTTCTTTGTTCTGTATCTGATGGGTTCTGTTATTCCGATGCACAATAAAGCCATAAAGCTTTCGCGAGGTTTCGGAGTTAGAAACACCCTTGAGCTTGCTCCCGTAAGGCAGGTGCTCGATACGACATTCTCATTTAATATTGCAGGCTTACGTATACCTGTTTTATCCTATCTTATCATCATTGCTCTTTGTTTCTTTATCGTATGGTTTAGAAAAACAAAGCTTGGGCAGGATATGCGGGCAATCGGTCAAAATCAATCTGTTTCAAATTCGGCAGGTATTGCAGTTGAACACACAAGAATTATTTCGATAATAATTTCGACGGTTTTGGCCTGTATAGGACAGATTATATTCTTACAGAATATGGGAAATATGAGTACCTACAATGCTCACGACCAGACCGGTTTCTTTGCTGCAGCCGCCATCTTGGTCGGAGGCGCTTCGGTCAGCAGGGTAAGTATAAAGAATGTTTTTATAGGTGTTGTCCTTCTCCACTTCTTGTACATTGTTACCCCGATGGCAGGCCAACAGCTTCTTGGTTCTGCAATGATTGGTGAGTATTTTAGAGACTTTGCAGGTTATGCAGCTATAGCCCTTTCCTTGGTACTCTATGCTGCAAGAAATCAGCGAAATGCGGAAAAGAAACGTTCCGAATTGCGTTTGCAAGCTGAAGGAGAAGAAAAATGAGAATACAGTCGAAAAAAACGGTTTTGGCAATAAGAATAATTTTGCCTATTCTTTATGTTTTGTTACTTGCACTGATGTTCACTTTTGGCAGAACTCACGCAGTCTTGTTTGAAAATAAAAAGGCTGCTGACGGCAGCTTTAAGGCCTTTGATGCAATTGAAGTTACTTTTAATAATGAAGAACCCTTGGAGCTTTTTAAGGGCGATAGGGATAAGATCCTTTTGAGAGGCCAAAAACACAGGGTTGTTATAAGATTTACCGACGGAAGAGAAGATTTTGTCGGAGAATTTAGAATCCCTCTTTTTCAGGACACCATTCTGTTGTCCCTTCCGGCCTTGGTAGAGGGTCTGCCTTCGGCGGTAACTCCTTTCGAGTTATATACCGAGCCTGCAAAAGAGTAAAGCTGTAAATATTTTAAATCAACCGCCTTTGTAAAACATTAAGTTTTTACGGGGCGGTTTTTTGTTTGTATACCGTCTTAATAAATCAAGATATAGAATAATCCCCTCTTTTTATGCTATAATCTTATTAAGGAGGCTTAATATGGATTTTGATTTTTCACGAAAGATACCGATAGGGATCCAAAGTTTTGAAGATTTACGCAGAAAGCAATTTTTATATGTAGATAAAACTTTATATGCCTTTAAGCTGGCTAACTTAGGCAAGGTGTATTTTTTAAGCCGTCCGCGCCGCTTCGGTAAAAGCCTCTTTCTCTCAACCTTGAGGTCTTACTTTTTAGGTCAAAAAGAACTGTTTAAAGATTTATATATAGAAAAAGCTGAAGAAAAAAGGGCCGAAATCGAAAAGACTGAAGCTTGGGTGGAGTATCCTGTGCTCTACTTGGATTTTAATATAGGCAAATACGATGAACCTCATTCCTTAAAAAGTCATTTAAACCTTGCCCTAAGTCAATTTGAAGAAATATATGGGGCTAATAAACAAGAAGAAGAGCCTGCCCAACGCTTTGCCGGTGTGATAAAGCGTGCTTACGAAAAAACGGGGCGCCAAGCGGTCATCCTTGTGGACGAATACGACAAGCCGCTTTTACAGACAATGAGTATAAACGAGGCCTTAAACGAAGAATACCGCAATACCCTAAAAGCCTTTTATTCCGTAATAAAAACCTGCGACCAATATATCCGCTTTGCCTTTTTAACGGGGGTAACAAAGTTTAGCAAAATAAGCATATTCAGCGATTTAAATAATTTACAGGATATAAGTATGCTGAATGATTATGCCGAAATATGCGGACTGACACAAGGCGAAATAGAAAACACCTTTCAGCCCGAAATAGAAAGATTAACAAATAACACTAAAAACTCTTATGACAAAATGCTTGAAGAATTAAAAAAGCGCTATGACGGTTATAAGTTCAGTGTTTTAGGAGAATCGGTATATAATCCTTTCAGCATATTAAATACTCTCAGCTCAGGTGAATTAAAAAATTACTGGTTTGCGACAGGTACACCTACCTTTTTGGTAAACTACCTAAAAGACGCTTATTACAATGTGCCCGATTTAGACGGAGGAGTCGAAATAAATGAGGCAGGGATAGACCTATATCGAGCTGATGCAAAAGACCCCTTGCCCATACTTTTTCAATCGGGGTATTTAACGATAAAAGAATATATAGAGGCTGCCGATATCTACCGCTTGGGCTTCCCTAATGATGAGGTGCGTTACGGCTTTTTAGAAAACCTTGTGCCTGCATACTCTTCTCTTAGGCCTTATGAAACGGCCTCTTCCGTATGGAGGTTTGCCGAAGATATCCGGGCGGGGAATGTAGATGAGTTTATGGAGCGGATGCAGGCTATAATAGCAGGCGTTCCTTACGATAACTTGCCTAAAGATAAGCTCAAACTAAGGGAGCAAAACTATCAGACGGCAGTCTACCTAATCTTTAAGCTTATGGGACAATTTGTACAGACTGAAATCCACTGTGCAAAGGGCAGGGCTGACTGCATTGTGCATACCAGAGACACAATCTACATCTTTGAGTTTAAGCTTATGAGTGCCGGCACCGCCGAAGATGCGATCGCACAAATAAAAGAGAAGGGCTATGCCGAACAATTTAAGGCAGAAGGGAAAAAGATAATCCTGATAGGTTCAAGCTTTGATGAAGAAGAAAGAACTATCGGGGAATGGAAGACGGAAAGCTTAAGCTGATTTAAAATATAGAAGAGGTAAAAGCTTTAAGCTATTGAAACACTGTAAGGCATTTGCTACAATATATGCCCTTATTTTGAATTTAGAAAGAGGTTAAGATATGAAGATAGGAATTTTCGGCGCTGAAGAGCAGGAAGTTAAACTTTTAAAAAAGCATTTAGTTGGGGAAATTCGTAAAATTGCCGGCCTTAATTTTTTTACCGGTACGATAATGGGAAAGGATGTTGTTCTGGTTTGCAGCGGAATAGGCAAGGTGAATGCAGCTCTTTGCTGTCAAATTCTTATTTCGGAGTTTAAGGTTGATGCCGTAATAAACACAGGGGCTGCCGGCGGTCTGATAGAAGACTTAAAGGTTTTTGATATTGTTGTATCGTCGGAAGCCGTTCAGCACGATGTGGATGCAACGGCCTTCGGCTATCCTCTTGGACAGGTGCCTATGACAAAGTCGCCTTTTTGGCCTGCCGATAAAAAGCTTAAAAATCTCGCCGTAAAAGCCTTTAAGACTATGCAACAAGAACATGACGATGAGCATATAAAAAATTTAAAACTTGTTGAAGGCCTCATTGCCTCAGGAGATGTTTTTGTATCCGATGAAAAAATCAGGGCAAGGATTATCAAAGAATTTAATCCTGCCTGTGTTGAAATGGAAGGTGCCGCCGCAGCTCAGGTGTGCAAAATAAATAAAATCCCCTTTTTAATTTTGAGAAGTATTTCCGATACGGCCGGCAGGGACGAGGCTGCTAAAATTTCTTATGATGTTTTTTCGGCACAGGCAGCAAAGGATTCCTCTCTTCTGGTGCTGCAAATGCTGAAGATGCTTTAAAAACTATGAAAGTTATGGATAGCTTTGAGTTTACAACGGTTCAAGGAAAAACTGAAGTTTTTTACTGCGATGAGCCTTCTTTACCGCCTGTAGGCATATCGGGCGGAATGTACATTGCCGATTCCAATACGGCCTCTATCGCAAGGGCTGCAAAGAATTTCCGTTCTGACCTTCCATTGGTTATAATTGAAGCCGGAGAAGAACATAAGAATTTTACCTCCCTTGTGCTCATCTTAAAAACAGCCCTCGATGCGGGCTTAAGCCGTAATTCTGTTTTTATCGGAGCCGGAGGCGGCCTTGTTTGCGATTTGGCGGCTTTTGCTGCCTCGGTTTATATGAGGGGGGCAAAATGCAAGCTTGTTCCTACAAGTCTTTTAGCCATGGCTGATGCAGCCATAGGCGGAAAAACCGCAATAAATTTTGACGGTTATAAAAACATGGTTGGAACCTTTTTTAAGGCTGATGAAGTTTACATAAGTCCCAAGGTTTTAAAAAGCTTAAGCGAGGAAGAATATCTTTCAGGTTTGTCGGAAATATTTAAGATGGGCCTTTTATATTCAAACGATATTTATCAAGCCTTTAGGACTCAAAAAGAAAAGATATTGGCAAGGGATGAGGACCTTTGTTTAGAGCTTGTAAAACAGGCCGTTGAGGCTAAGGCTCAGGTTGTAAGCCGCGACTTTGACGAAAAAAATGAAAGGGCCTTTTTAAACCTAGGGCATACTTTTGGTCATGCACTGGAGTCGGTTTTAAACTTTTCTCAAGTTTCTCACGGAGAAGCTGTTGCTTGGGGAATCTCGAGGGCTCTGCTTGTAGGTAAAAAACTTGGCTTGACCGATCCCGCTTATACTGATGAGGTTATAGATCTTATCAAGGTCTACGGCTTGCCGGATGAATCGGTTTTACCTGACCCGGATGAAATAATTTTAGCAATGAAAAAAGATAAAAAAAACATAAACGGAAAGATCCGTTTAATTTTGCAAAAAAATATTTGCGAAACCTTTACCTGCGAGGTTTCTGAAGATATTATTCGGGAGGTCCTATGATTTATTTGGATTGGGCGGCTACAGCCCTTCCTCAAGAAGATATAATTACTGAAGCCTTAAAAAAATCTTTTGAATACTTTGCAAACCCTTCTGCAAAGCATTTTATGGGTAAAGAAGCTCGAAAAATTCTCGAAGAAGCCCGTTCTGAAATTGCCGGTCTTTTAAATACGGTTCCTGAGCATATTGTTTTTACATCTGGCGGAACCGAGGGTGATTACATACCCATGCTCTCCCTTTTGTCCCATCCTTCTACATGCTCGATTGCGGTAAGCAATATAGAACACTCCGCCGTTAGGGAGCAGGCTGATATTATGAAGGCCCGAGGTTATAAGATTTTGCAAATTCCGGCAGACAAAAACGGTTTTATAAGTGCCGATGCCGTTTTAAAAACCATAGATTCCGATACGGTCTTTGTTTCTGTAATGGCAGTAAACAATGAAACAGGAGCAATTCAGCCCATAGCCGAAATAGGGAAGGCCCTTGAGGAATATTCTAAGGGAAAAAGAAAGATTCACTTTCATACGGATGCTGTGCAGGCTATAGGGAAAATTCCCTTTGATTTGTCAAAGACGGCTGTTCATTCCGCTTCTTTTAGCGGGCATAAAATAGGAGCTCCCAGAGGAATCGGTTTTTTGTATCTTAAAAAAAACATAGAATCCTTTATCCGCGGGGGCGGGCAAGAAAATGGTATAAGGCCCGGAACCGAAAACCTTGCTGGTATTTTAGCCTTATCCGGCTGCTTAAAAAAATATTATGAGAACTTAGATATTTATGTTTCTCATGCAAAAAAACTGATGGATTTTTTAATTGATGAGTTATCGGGTATTGCGGGTTTAAGTTTTATCCCTGAAGCTCGTCCTCAGCTAAAAGATAAATTTTCTCCGTGGATTTTACAGTTTGCCGTTAAAGAATTGACAGGTGAGGTTCTTGTCCGCTGCTTATCGGAGAAGGGAATCTGTATTTCTACAGGTTCTGCATGTTCTTCAAGAAAGCAAATCCGTCCCGTTTTAGAGGCAATGAAAATCGATGCTAAGGTGCAGCAAAATTCGGTGCGGGTTTCGATAGGCCCTTCAACACAAAAAAAAGAGCTTGAGGTCTTTGTAAAAACTCTAAAAGAAATTCTGATAGAATTCCGCTAGTTAAACGAACGGCCTTTTATTGGGCTTCACACTTGTTACAGTTTTCTTGTTCTTCTTTTAGCTTTGCCGTAACCTTTGATTGGCGGGCTAGGCGGTTAGCCAACAGGCGGGACAAAAAGATACCGTAATGAGGATACTTCTCAATCAGCTGCATAAACTTCATTTTAGGAATCTTAACAAGAGAACCTTCACCTATGGACACCACTGTTGCAGATCTTCTGTCGTTCATTAAAAAAGCCATTTCGCCTATAAAGATGTCTGCAGGGGTTAAAACGGACATCAGCTTATTGTTTACATAGACAGCGTACCGTCCCGAGCTTATATAGAAAAGGTCGCTTGAGTCTTCGTTTTCACGGCAAACAATCTGCATATGCTTAAAGGTTAGTAATTGCTGCGATTTTAAAATAGCCGGGGTCAGGTTTGCTATGTGTCTTTGGTTTTTTACCTCAAAAGAAACCTCATTTCCGATGTTATTGTAGCGTATATTTTTTACCAGAGTTTGAGAAAGTTTAATGCCCATACCGTGGAGGCCTGCTTCAAAGTCTGCTTCAAGGTGGCTCCTCCAGTCAAAGCCATTTCCTTCATCCTTGATAGTTATCTTTGTTTTTTCGGGCAATACCGAATATGTGATATAAACCTTTTTCTTTTTTATTTCGGGATTTTTTTGTTTTTCGGCAATAAGGTCAAGCATATTCTTGCCGCTTCTCAGCCATTTGTTCTTTTCCTCATAGGAAATATTACAGTTTCCATGCTCTACAGCATTAAGCAAAAATTCCATCATTGCCGTTTGTAAGGATGATCTTTCCTCTTCATTAACCCTGTCGGTATTGTATAGGTAGGTTCCAATTAGGTTTGCATAAAAGACAATTTCGAAAGGGTCCGTATCGCTTACGAAGTGTCCCGTTTCTTTTTCGTCAGGTCTTTGGTGCATACCGCGGTTAAAAAGGAAGTGCTGATGCTGATTTAAAATTTTTATTATTTGAGTTGTATTTTTTTCAAAGTCTTTTCGTGTACATACAAATAAAAAGTTCGGCTCTTTTATTTGTTCCAGTTTTGCCTTTTCATGGCGAGTCTCCGTTATTGCTATAATTCCTCCGAATAAAAGCCAAGGATCATCTTTTATGATTTTTAAGCAGGCCTCTGCATCTATATTGGGATCTGCAAAATCAATAATCTTAATTTCAGGCATTTCATATTTAAAGAATGAAACGATGTTTTCATATTTATCGAGAACGGCAATGTCGACGTTTTCAATATTCTCTGCAGCGGCTTTTAATCCGTTGACCGTAGTTTTTATTGTGCTTATTATGGGTACCTTTTTCATCATTATTTCCTTTAAAATATACTCCGCATTATAGCATAAATTTGAAATACATACTATACTTTAACGATGAATATGAACGATTTATCTTTTTTTCAAGGAAGATCCGCACCCCTTGGGGCTCAGTTGAGCCCGGATGGGGTAAATTTTAGTGTTTTTTCCAGAAATGCAAAAGAAATGGTCCTTCACTTATTTGAAACGGTAGAGGATTCCGAGCCTATAATCTCATATAAACTGGATCCGCAAATAAATAAAACAGGCGATATTTGGCATGTGTTTGCAGCAGGGCTGAAAAATTGGGCCTTTTATCTGTATACGGCAGACGGGGATTTTTTACCCTCAGCCGGCCATTTATTTGATACAAATAATTACTTGCTCGATCCTTATGCGCGGCTTATAAGTGCTCACTCCATATTTAATTCGGAGCAAATTTTTAATCAAATAAAAAGCAAGGTCTCCGGCGGTAAAAATCAAAATAAAAGAACGGCAAACGGTTTTCCTAAGTGTGTTGTTGTAAATGAAAGGGAATTCGATTGGCAGGGAGATAAGCCTTTAAATATCCCGCTCCAAAAATGTGTAATATATGAGGCCCATGTAAAAGGTTTTTCTTTTTTAAACGATAAGATAAGCCCTACTAAGAGGGGAAAGTATTCAGGGCTTGTGGAACTGATTCCTTATTTAAAAGATTTGGGAATTACCTCTCTTGAGCTCCTGCCGGTTTTTGAATTTGATGAAAACGAAAATATGAACGTGAACCCGAAAACAGGCCTCAGGTTAAAAAATTATTGGGGTTACAGTACCATTGCTTTTTTTGCCCCTAAAGCCCTCTATGCCGAGGATCCCGGGAATGCCGTAAACGAGTTTAAATTTATGGTGAGGGAGTTTCATAAGGCCGGTATCGAAATAATCTTGGATGTGGTTTTTAACCATACTGCAGAAGGAAACGAAAACGGTCCTGTTTTTTCTTTTAAAGGATTGGATAACTCCATTTACTATCATCTTGAAGATAATAAGCTTTATTATAAAAACTTTTCAGGCTGCGGTAATAGTATAAAGGCCTCAGAAACTCCGGTCATAAAATTTATTCTGGATTGCTTACGTTATTGGGTAACCGAAATGCATGTGGACGGATTCCGTTTTGATTTGGCTCCTGTTTTGGCACGAAATAAAACCGGAAATATAGATTTCAATTCTTTTATGATACAGGCTATAGCGGATGATCCTGCGCTTCATTCTACAAAGATTATAGCTGAAGCTTGGGATGCCGCCGGCGCCTACATGGTTGGAAAATTCCCGGGACGCTGGGCAGAGTGGAACGATTTATTTAGGAATTCGGTCAGGCAGTTTTGGCTTCAGCCGAATCCCGACATAAGGCACTTAGCAAGCAGGGTAACCGGTTCATCGGATTTATATTTTCAGAGCGGAAGACGGCCTTATCAGTCAATAAATTTTGTTTGCTGTCATGACGGCTTTACCCTCTGGGACTTATTAAGCTACTCCGAAAAACATAATGAAGAAAACGGAGAAAATAACCGTGACGGTTCAAATGAAAATTTAAGCTATAATCACGGAATAGAGGGACGGGCTTCTAACGAGGTTGAGCTTATGAGGATGAGGTCTGCAAAAAATATTTTGACAACCCTTATTCTTTCGGCGGGCACACCTATGATTAACATGGGAGATGAGGTATTCCGTACACAAAACGGTAACAACAATACCTATTGCCAGGACAATGAAATGTCTTGGTTTGATTGGGAACTTGTTGAAGAAAATAAGGACTTTTTTGAATTCACAAAAAAACTTGTAAACTTGAGAAAAAGACATTTTTCTTTTTTAAGAAAACATTTTTTTACAGGTGTGCCTAAAAATAACGGAACCCCGAATGATATTACATGGTTTGATTATCAGGCTAAAACTCCGGACTGGACCAAGCCTTCTAATTTTTTAGCCTTTTTAATAGACGGAAATAAAATTAATTTGGAAAGCGATGAAGACGATAACGATTTTTATGTTATGGCCAATAGTTACAATAACGACATAACGGTAAGACTTCCTCCTCCATCTTCAGGCGGAACAGTTTGGCATCGCCTGATAGATACCTCGTACACGGGCGGCAAAGATTTTTTAGATGAAGATAATACCGAGCAAATTATGAACCAGCAAATATATGTAGTACTCGCCCGTACGGTTGTTGTTTTAATTGCAAAGTGAAATATCGATACTTACAGCTTTAAAAATCCTTTGATCTGTGGTATAATACAGATAGTTAGGAGCGGCTATGAGTACGGCAAACAGAAAATACAAAGATTCGGTATTTGTCGACCTTTTTAGTGAAGACGAAAAGGCTAAGGAAAATTTTTTATCTCTTTACAATGCCTTGAATGGAACAAGCCTGCAAATGTCTTGTCCCGTAGAAAATATAAGACTTGATAATGTTATGTATATGAACATAATCAACGATGTTTCCTGCCTTGTAGACAATAAGATTATTATTCTTGCAGAACACCAATCCACTATAAACGAGAATATGCCCAGTCAAGGAATGTACTTCCGTATACATTACTTGACTTCGAGTTTTAGGCTTACAGCCTAAAACATCGTGTACTTGCGGCTTCTACGGTGTCCGTGCCGTAATCTTAATTAAAGAAGACCGGGTTCTTAGGGCGGAGCCCTAAGCAGTGCGGGAAGAAGAGAGAGGAAACCTTGCTCTGAACGAGGTGTCCTCTCTCTCCCTAAGAGAACGGCTTTACCAATGCGGTAAAGATATGTATAGAAAAAGGAATCTTAAGAGAATACTTAATGAGAAAATCAAGGGAGGTAATAAACATGTTAGTAGCTGAATATGATTATGATACGGATATAAGTACAAAGAGAAGAAAGCCTAAGGATTGGCATACAACAGGGATTTTCTGACGGGGTATACCAAACAAAGCTTGAGACGGCAAGGAATTTATTTCGGTTAGGGCTGTCGATTGAAAATATAGCAGAAGCTACCGGCCTTCCTGTTGAAGAAATAGAAAAACTGTAACAAAGATAAAATTTTGACACTCAACATTTGTAACCTTGACAGCATCTCCCCTTTACCCTATAATATTGAGTATGGTACAGCACGGTATTCTATTAGATAAAAAATCAATTTTTTACTCAAAAACCCCTAGACAAAGATTAGGAAAATACTGTATAGTATCCCCCCCCCCCCCCCCGAAAAATAGTTAAGAGTGATGAATGCTTAATTAAGAATTATTTCGGCAAATTCAAATATCTTACACAAATTTTATTCTCACACAATTATTTTAGTCTCAATAAAAATATATCTAAAATTTATGCGGATAATATCTGCAAAAAGGAGTTTATATGAAAACTAATTATGTAAAAACCGGTTTATATTCCCGATATATAAACTTAGGTTTCTTTGTATTGATGGCGGCGCTTTTGTTAAGCAGCCTTGTTACCGGTTGTAAGCAAAAGGCGGTTGATAACACTCCCGCGGCAAAAATTATCACAATAAACGGTGATGAGCGGATAGCTTTACACGAGAATGCATCTATTGAAATACCGCCTAACCAAAACTTAACTTGGGGGCAAATAGAATCTCAAGCGATGCAAAAGGTATTTTTAATGAGTGTATGGGATACGGATGACTACGGCATATATGAATGGAGAATCGGTAATGAAAATGGGGAAAAACTTACCGCCGGTTATCTAATAAATAAGAGCATAACCGTATATGCTGTAACCAACTATAATAAGTTTAATATTGTAGATAACAAAATTAAACTTACGGACGGCAAGGGTTATACCGGAAGCGAACCCAAGGGTAAAATAATAATCCCTGATGGTATTACTGAAATAGAAGATAACACTAAATCGAATGAAGGAGCTTTTTTAGACTGTACTGAAATAATTTCTGTAAAGTTTCCTAAAACCATTACTAAAATAGGAAATAGTGCTTTTTGGAACTGTGCTTCTTTAAAGAATTTGGACTTATCGGGTTGTGCAAATCTTGATGCCATAGGAAAAGAGGCTTTCTATTTTTGTCAGGATTTGCAAAAACTAGACCTATCGGGGTGTAAAGGTCTCACTACTATAGGAAAATATAGTTTTTATGACTGTACTAATCTTTTGCTATGTTTAGATTTATCCGAGTGTACAAGCTTTGCAAAAATAGAAAAAGAAGTTTTTGATTCATGCTCAAAAGTAAAACTGCCTGAAAGTATAACTACAATAGAAAAATGGGCTTTTGGTTATCCTGGTTCTCCCGGCTTTCCTCCTTCCGGTTTGCCTCCATCTTTTTGTAGAGAAGTCCTTATAAAATCAGGTCCTAATTTTGAACGGATAAAAAAACTTGTAAAAGATTCAGGCTATCCTGAAGATAGGATAGGAGAATACTAGTTATTTACTTCCCTTATCCGGCTTTTTTCAGTCGGATAAGGGAATAAATATAAAATTTTATTATTGCGGAAAATTAAGAAACCCTCAGAAAGGAGAAGTATAAATGAGCGAAAATACAAATTCTAAAAGCCGTTATGAGCTGCTTATAGATGCAAGGAACTTTCATTATAAAAATTTTCACACATGGATGGCTTTCTTTTATATTGCCATAGGTGCAATTTTCGTAGGTTATTGTAACTTATTAACATCTCAAGGTGAGTTTGCTTTTGAAAAAATAATTTTATTGATATTTGGTTATGCGGTTTCTCTTTTTTGGTATTGGTCATGCAAGGGTTACTATTATTGGGTAACACACTGGATAAAACTGTTGCATGAGTATGAAAAAGACAAAGATGTTAAAGAAATGGTTTACCTACTTTGTCCGAACAAAGAAAATAATCATAGTTATTGCTGTATTCTGTCAGGTGCGAATATCTCAACTTCAAAAGTAGTTTTATTGTTTGCTTTTGTTACAGCCCTTGCTTGGGGGACATTATTGGCATATCAGATATTAGGAAAGTTATGTTTTTGTAAAATATATATTCAACTTTCTAATTGCGATAAAAATACAAACTTTAATATTTGTTTTGGAGTTATATCTTTTATATTCTCTATAGCGATAACTAACATATTAAAGTGTATTCCTAAATGGTGCTTACAAAGCAAGTTAGACGGTATGAAAGAGTATCCTCAGGAAGGAACTCAAAATAAAAATTAAACAACAGATGATGTGAAAAGGTTGTGTCTTTTCCATACCTATAACTTCCGCAATTACCACCCTCCTCCCCTTGTTCAAACTTCTCAATAGTGTTATAGTAATTTAACAAGAATATTTGAGGAGAATTTATGAAAACAATAAAGTTGGACGATTTTAAAAATTATTCATTTTTAAGTAATGTTAAATTTTCGGAAGACGGAAAATATGCGGCCTATGTGTGTGCCCATGCCGACCTAACCGAAAACGATTATAACAAGGCCCTTTTTCTTTTGGACATGGAAACAAAAAAAACAAAGCAGCTGACGGGCGAGGACGTAAATTCTTTTTACGGCTTTGACGGAGACAGGCTTCTTTTTTCTGCAAGAAGAACAAAAAAGGAAAAGGAAGAAAAAGAGAAAACCTTTGTTTATTCTATTCCCGTGTCAGGCGGTGAAGCCTTGCTTGCCTACACCTTTCCCCATCCTGTTTTAAAAATGGAATTTGCCGATAAAAAGACGGCTGTTGTTTTACACTCATGGAAGGATGACCCTTTTAAAAAGCTCCCAAAAGAAAAGGCCGAAGAAGCAAAAAAAGACGAGGCCGATTATGAAATCTTTGAGGAGATTCCCTTTTGGAGAAACGGAGGCGGTTTTACTTCACGCAAGAGGAACAGGCTCTTTGTTTACAATCTTTCAAACATGAAGGGTACGGCCCTCACAGATGAGTTCACTCAGGTTGACGGCTTTGACTTCGATAAAAAGACCCAAGAGATTTTATTTACAAAGTCTACTTATACAGATAAGATGCCCATCTATAACGAACTCATGCTCATGCCCTTAAAAACCAAAAAGGCAAAGCTCTTAAATGCAGGTCAGGATTTTATGTATGCCGATGCCAAATTCTTCGCAGATAAAATTCTTTATACGGGTGCCGACGGAAAAAAATACGGCGTTAATCAAGATGCCGATATTTATCTTATCCCCAAAACTGGAACCGGAGCCAAGATGATTTCGCCCAAGAATTACGACAAGAGCTTATGGAATTCCGTAGGTTCAGATTCAAGGTACGGGGGCGGAGCTAACTCTCATGTCAAGGACGGAAAATATTATTTTATTACAACCGAGGATGATTCTTCTTTTGTAAATGTCATTGACGAAAAAGGAGAATTAAAACAAGTTATTACAGAAAAAGGCTCGGTAGATTGCTTTGCCGTTCATGAGGATAAAATTCTTTTTATCGGGTTTAGAAAGCAGGAATTGCAGGAGGTTTATCTTTTTGACGGCGAAAAAGAAAACTGTCTTACAAAGCACAATGCTTACGCTTCAAAACTTCAAAAGATTGTTCCCGAAGAATTCGAGTTTACAAATGACGGCGTTAAACTCCACGGCTTTGTTTTAAAACCCTTAAACTACAAGGCCGGAAAAAAATATCCCGGTATTTTGACCATCCACGGCGGGCCTAAGACAGTTTACGGCTCAATCTTTTATCACGAGATGCAGTTTTTAGCCCAATCAGGCTACTTTGTGTTTTATACAAACCCCCGCGGTGCCGACGGAATGGGGCGGGCCTTTGCCGATATCCGGGGCAAGTACGGTACAATCGATTACTCCGACTTAATGAAATTAACCGATGAGGTTCTAAAAAAATACAAGGACATCGATAAGGATAGGGTAGGCGTTATGGGCGGTTCTTACGGCGGCTTTATGACCAACTGGATTATCGGCCACACAGACCGCTTTGCTGCAGCCTGCTCCCAGCGTTCTATTTCAAACTGGATTTCCAAATTCGGTACGACCGATATCGGTTATTATTTTAACTCGGATCAAAACGGAAATGCAACTCCTTGGAAGGGGTTTGAAAAAATGTGGGATCACAGCCCCCTCAAGTATGCCGATAAGTGCAAGACTCCGACTCTCTTTATTCAATCGGATGAGGACTACCGCTGTTTTGAGGCCTGCGCCTTCCAAATGTTTACGGCCCTCAAATATCACGGCTGTGAAGCAAAGCTTGTCTTGTTCCACGGGGAAAATCACGACCTCTCCCGAACAGGAAAGCCCAAGCACCGAATCCGCCGTTTAACCGAGATATTTAACTGGTTTGAAAAGTATCTTAAAAAGTAGGCTTTTGCTCTCCGCTTAATTTCAAATACTTGAAACCGAAAGTTTTTTCCGGGAACCTTTTTTGGATTAGTGAGGAGGCTCTTATAATTCTTTCCCTGCCCAGCTCGGCTATCGTTTTGAAACCGGACGTGAGGGCAGGGGAGTCCTCAGGGCAGGGCTCGTCCCTTTGTACCAAAATAAATTTTCGGGTTTCGTTAAACTCTGCGTTTAGTTCCATTACGGCTTGGGCTGTTGTTGCCGAACCCGAAAAAAAATCTAAAACAATAGCATCCTCCGAATCGGGAACCAGTTTAAAAAGATATTTTAAAAGAGTGACAGGTTTTGCATAATCGAAAAGCTTTGCTCCGAATAAAACTTTTTGTTCATAAGCACTTTGTATATTTGTTTTAACATACTCCGTTGGGAGGAGCGATTTAGGAACGGTTTTTTCTTCTTTTTCAAGGTAGGTTTTTACCCATACCGTCCACCGGGTAGGATTGCCGTTTATCTCTTTAAAAACGGACTTGTCCGTTTTTTTAAATACGATTAAATTTTTTTCTAACAGGTTTAAAAAAGTTTTTTCGACAAAGCGGTAAATATAACCTTCTTTTGGAATTATAAAATTACCGTCGGGAGTTTTTATCGGATATCTTTGATTTTTTGCCTTCGTCTTATTTTTCCACGCAAATTGCTGATACCTAAAAAGCCGGCCCTCATCGTCCCTGTATTTATACATTCTTTTTGCCTTTTCAGGCATCGGGGCTGTCATGGGCTTAATCTTAGTTTTGTTCTTGGCATATAAGACGATGTACTCATGAGATGTGTTGATATGTTTTTTCCGCAAGCCTCCGCCCGTCGAGTTATTCCAGACAAGGGTAGAAATAAAATTTTCCATACCGAAAATTTCGTCAAGGATGATTCTTAAATAAGGATAGGCCTTATCGTCAATGCTTATAAAAATAAGCCCGTCATTACTTAATAAGGTTTTTGCGAGGCTCAATCTTGTATAAAGATAATTCATCCATTCGGCCATGCTTTGAAAACTATCGGCATAAGTAAATTTTTTTCCCGTATTATACGGAGGGTCGATGTATATTATTTTTATTTTTTCTTTATAATCTTTTTGCAAAAAAAGAAGAGCGTATAGATTATCTGATTCTATATAAAGATTTTCTGCAATGTCTGCGTTAAAACTTTTGTGTTTGTTTTCGGTAAAGATAAAATTATTTTGATTTTTTAATAGATTTTCCAATCTTTGTGCGGTCTCATTTTTTCCTTCCCATGTAAAAAGTTTCATATCTGGCACACTCATAAATAACTATATAATAAAAAAAATTTTTATGCAATAATGTGTCGGGTAAATAAGAATTACCTGAAATTAATGACTAATTATACATAATACCAAAATAATCCAAACATTGTTTCATTAAATCCTGTCCGGTAAGACAGGTATCTCTTAAATAACCTCTTTCATTTTTCCAATTTTTAATTCCTCTGTAATAGTAAATTTTTAGTTCTTCAGTAATTATGAAAGGGACGATATTATGTTTAAGACATTCCTTAAACATTATTAATCTTCCAATACGGCCATTGCCGTCTTGGAATGGATGAATAGCTTCAAATCGGACATGAAAATCTAAGATGTCATCAAAAGTGATCGCCGATTTTGAATTATATTCCATTAATAATACTTTCATCTCTGATGCAACATCAGAAGGTTTTGTAGTTTCATCGCCGCCCACTTCATTTTCCAGCATTTTATAATCCCCAACCTTAAACCATGATTTCCGGTTGTCAGTTGTGCCGTACTTTAGAATATAATGAAGCTGCTTTATAAAACTTTCTGACAGTTTCGTATGTGCACCTTCTATTATTAAATCAATACAATGGAAATGATTTACCGTTTCAATAATATCATCAACTCTAACAACCTCATCTGTAATGCCAAGTGTTTTTGTTTCAAAAATAAATCGAGTTTGGTCATGTGTAAGTTTTGAACCTTCAATGTGATTTGAATTATAAGTAAGGTCAATCTGAATTTTGTGATAAATTCCGCCTTTTAAACCCGTTTCCTTTTCACGTTTAAGAAATGATAAGAGAGTATCTTGTTTTGCTGTATGACGAGTTTTTCGATGAGGCTTTTCTACATCGGAAGGGATTTTCCATGTTTTACCTTCTAAAAGAGCTCCCACAATTCTGCCCTGCATGCAGTAATTTCTTACACTGCGTTCGCTGATTTGCCAGCGTTTTGCAGTTTCTTTAACAGATATGTATCTTATCTTATTCATAGGTATATTATAACATATTATCGGCAATATATAAAGCGGATTTATGTAGTTAAATTCAATTTTATTTTGCCTTTAATAAAACGGTTTATTTGTACATTTATATTACTTTACCGGCCCACAGGGCTGCGTATATAACATTCGCTTAACCTGCTTTTGTAAAAAGAACAGATCCGATTTGAAGTTCGTTATTTTAATTAGTTCTATTTGTATTAGCACACCTTTATCTGATTCTGATCAATGCAATAAATTTTATCAAACAACTGAGCCGTAGATGTTCTGTTTGTAACTGCAATTACGGTCAAGTCTTTATATGATAAAAGATGTTTGACGATTTTTGTTTCTATTGCAGAATCAACACTACGAGAAAATTCATCCAAGAGAATAATTGGAACTTCAGAATTATAAACAAGACTACGAACGAGTGCTAAGCGCATATTCTCACCGTCAGAAATGGTCATTTGATTCATATCGATTTTTGTATCAAAGCCATTTGGCAGACTATTTAAAAAAGTGTTTAATTCAAATTCGGTACAAAGCTTTTCAATCTTTTCTTTATTTATATCAAAATCTTTATTAAATGTTAAATTTGTTTTTAGAGAAAGATTGAATAAATGAGGTTTACTCCACACTGCTGTAACAAGCTCCGGACATGTATGAGCAATTATCTTTAAAAGGGTAGACTTTCCGGATCCGTTTTGACCCGTAATAGCAACCTTTTCACCCTTTGCTATTTTTAAACATGCATTATCAAAGATAGTCTTCTCAGCTGTTTTATATTGAATATTTTGCAAATCCAAAATTGTATTATCATCTATTTGTTTTTTTTCTAAAGAGTACTCTGCCTTATTTTTTGTACTTAAAAAATCGATATGCCGGCTGACACTGAGTGAAAGAGTTTTTATATCAATAATTCCATGTATAATATTATTTGAGGCCGAAGATATTATTGAACTTACAAACATAATATTTGCAATATCAGAAATTAAAATATAATCTGAAAATGAATATAAAAATAGAACACCGAGCATTTGCATTATTAATGACTTTAACTGAGTTATCGTATTAACTACTTTTTCCAAGTTAGACATTTTTACACTGACATTTAATTCTTTTCTATTTTTTTCATCAATAAGATACGCACAAACTTCATCTGCTGCATTTAGTTTCACAGATGCAATTGCATCAAAAACATCTTGGGTTATAATTTGTGACTCTAATCCATTCTCATCAATTTCTTGTCTATAGCTTTCAAATTTTTTGCGGGAGATAAATAAAAACAAGTCTAATCCAATTGATATTGCAACTAAAAATAACGCAAATGGAGAAAACAAAAAAAGAATTACCGATACCGTTATAAAAATTAACATATCCGAAAAAAACCTGATCCTTGCAAGGTAGAAAGGAATAATAGTTTGCGGTAAACTTATGATTGAAAAAATACCGCTGCCGGCTTGTGAGTTTCCAAATATTACCGAAGAATCATTGGTACATTTCTCGAAACTCTTTTGCATAATTTTTGATAATGGTTGAAACATTAAGTATTTTTCGCCCAATAAATTAAGACTAATTGTCAACGCTGAATATATAAACATGGTAATAGCAGTACATGTTAAATATATAAATTGATTTTGATTAGTAAATATTCTCGATACGAATGCATTTGTTGCAAGAACTATGGCCGATAAAATATGCAGAACAAAAATACACAGTACAATTAGTTTCTTGTCATTATAATATAATTTTTTATATTCTCTAATATAGTTTGTTTCCATATACCCTCCTATTTTGCATCTTCTGTATTGCCTATTTGATGAGAATAAAATTCTTTTACCTCATCAGTATTCAAGGCTTGTTGCATTGGCATATCAAGCCCAATTGTGTTTCCCTTTAAATAAATAAGCCTATTAAAATATTTTGTCGTTGTATAGTTATGACTTATTGCAATAATTGCTTTTACCTTTTGCTGTGCAAATGTTAGAATAATTTTTTCAATTTCCGCAGTCATTCCGGACGTTGCTTCATCTAAAAATAGAACTTGAGGCTGTGCAAACACACAGCGTAAAATAGAAATCACTTCGCGTTCACCATCAGAAACTTCATCAGAGCTAATTACACTATTTAAATCTGCAAGCCGCGGCATATACTTTAAAATCCCCATTTTTTCTAATTGGTCTTTAATTTCAGTTTCAGAAAGAGAATTATTGAATTGAAGGTTTTCCAAAATAGAACCTGTTATAACATAACCTTTTACATCACAATATCCAATTTGTTTTCTCATTGCCTGTAAGTCAACAGCCGCCATATCTACACCGCCGATTGTCAGCGAGCCTGTACACGGGTAATCAACACCCATAAGTGCATTTAATAAAACAGACTTGCCGGTACCGCTTCCTCCAATGATTAACACTTTTTCGCCGCCATGTATATTTAAGTTGAATTTATTAATCAATGTCTTTTTTCTAAGCGTAACCGAAAAATCGGTAAGTTTATACTTAAATATTTCAAATTTTGTATTTCCGGTTTTTTCATCAGGCGTTTCAAAAAGCTCTTGAAGAGGTTCTTGAGTAATTTTTACATTTCTATAAATCTGCTTTAGCAAAAAAAGATTATACAGATTTGGTATCATAAGTGTCAAAAAATAAAAGCCAATAAAAAAACTTGAATCTGTTGCATTATTAAAATAGATATAAACTAATATAGCAAGCAGCGGAATAATGCGTTGAGAATTTACGAATACAAGTTGTTGTAATCTTTGAGTTTTTGAAACCGCATATAAGCCATTCATTGTTAAATCATCAAAATCGGTTTTAAATTTATTTTGAAAAAATGGATAAATATTATTTGTAGATATATCCAACGCTCCTGTTAAAACATCCTTTAACTCTCTAAAAGTTTTTGGAAAAAGTTGATTTACATTTCTTTTTATATTTTGTATTTTTTTTAAATATACAAGATGAACAATGATTGAAGGTATTGAAAAAACTAAGAATAGCAATGTGAGCCAAAAATTTTTATAAAAAAGGAAAGCAAGAATAATTGCAGTCAATAAGCTTTGCGATACATTTTCAAAAAAAGCAATCGTATTCGATATGGAACTGGCAGAAAACTGATAAATTGATGATACAATATCCCCTGCGTTGTGCTCATAAAAAAATGAAAACGGCAAACTAAAATATTTTTGTATAATTTTATTTTGCATTTTTAGTGCAGATTTTTTAAAAAATCGCGAGTTCAGCATTAGCTTAAAAACTATTTGAAATATAAAAAAAGTTAAGATCACGCCTGCTGTTTTTAAAACTTCCAAAAATTTCAGATTCCCTAAACTTGCCTCAGCCGCAATTTTTGAAATCATATTCGAAGAAGCAATCGTAAAATAAAAATTTACACAACCAAATAAAATTAAAAGAAGTAAAAAATACTTATTTAACTTAAAAATATCAGACGGATAATTTTTTTTCATAGACTTACCTTAAAATTAATTCATCAATACAATTTGAATTTAATATTTTTCTTTTTGCGTGCGTTAGTGCGTCGTCCTAACTCTTGTACGGCTCGCTTAAAATTGCAAGCCGTACACAATTGTTAAAGCTTATTTTGCTCCCAAGGCCGCCATCGTTATATAATTATACGGTTTGTTGAAGTGGGGTAAAAAGAAGATGTCTAAGAGTTTAAGCTTATCGATTGTAAGTTTCTCTTGAATAGCAAGGGAGAACATGTGGATGCCCATAGACATATCATAGGTTGAAGCCATTTGAGCTCCGATTATAACCCTTGTTTTTTTGTCGTACACGATTCTCAATTTTACGGGCGGATTATCGTGTTCCATAAATTCGGGGCGCTGCAAGTCTTCAAAGTCGGTAAAGTCAACGTCAAGGCCGAGTTTTTTTGCGCGCTCTACAGTAAGGCCGCTCGATACCATCTTTAAGTCATAGATATTGATACCGTTAGAACCTTGAACGCCGATGCCTTCTAAGGGAACGCCTGCTGCATTATGGGCGGCCACAATTCCGCTTCTTACTGCATTTGTTGCAAGGGCGATGTAGGATTTTTCTCCTAAAGAATTATCGAAAACGGTTGCGCAGTCGCCTATGGCGTAAACATCCTTCATGCTTGTTTCTTGTTTTAGGTTGACCGAGTAGGCTCCGTTTTTAAAGGTTTCAAGCCTATCCTTTCCGAGGTCGGTGTTGGGTCTGAAACCGATGCAGACTACCACCATGTCGGCAGGATATTCTCCCTTGTCTGTAACAACGGCTTCTACCTTTGAGGTTCCCTTAATCTCTTGAACGAGTTGATTGTATGCAAGTTTTATTCCGTGATCGCTTAGATTTTTATCCATTAAATCGGTAAAGGGTTTATCGTAATAGTTGGAAAGACTTGAGGGCATCGCATCGATGAGGACTACATTTTTTTGATGGCGTTGGAAGGCTTCGGCAAGCTCGACACCGATGTAGCCTGCTCCCACTACGGCAATGTTTTTGATTTCGGGATTTTTTAGTTTGTCGATAACTTCTTGAGCATTTTGAAAAATCTTTACTTGCTGCACATTTTCCAGATCCATGCCCTTAATCTTGGGCATTATGGGAATTGAACCTGTTGCAAGGATCAATTTATCGTAGGATTCTTCTATAGGCTGAGAGCCCTTTACCGTTCCGTATACGATTTTTCTATCGAAGTCGATTCGGGTAATATCGGCTTCCATTGTAACCCTAGCTCCTTTTGCTTCCAGTTTTTCCTTATTGGAATAAAAGAGACCCTCAGAGCCCCTGATTTGATTTCCTATCCAAAGGGCCATTCCACAGCCTAAAAAGCTGATATTGGTATTTTTGTCAAAAACAACTACTTCATTTTCTTTTGAAAGATCCGTCAAAAAATTAATGGCCGATGTTCCGGCATGATTTGCACCCACCACTACAATTTTGATCATATTTAGCTCCTTTACTGCTTTAAAATGCAGTTCTTATATTTTACACATAAATTCTTATTTAGTATAGGGTGCAGACTGTATTGTAAAAAAACGCAATCCATGTTATTATATATACGAAAAAAAAGGTGGAAATACACCTAAATTTTTCGACTGAGGTGCATGTGATGATTAAAAGAGATTATTATCTAGAACAGCTGATCCGTAAAAAAGACAATGGCCGCGTTAAAATAATTACGGGTATTAGGCGCTGTGGAAAATCTTATTTGCTATTTAAGTTATACCGAGAATATTTGTTATCGCAAGGCATAAAAGAAAATCAGACTATCTCAATCGCCTTAGATGAGATTGAAAATATAGAATATAGAAACCCATTTAAGTTGAATGAATATATAAAAGATAAGGCTAAGAATAAAAACAAAAAATACTATATATTTATTGACGAAATTCAATTATCAGAAACTGTAAAAAACCCTTACATTGAAAATTCTGAAAACAATATTACCTTTGTTGATGTACTTCTTGGTTTAATGAAAATTGAAAATTTAGATATTTATGTGACGGGCAGTAATTCAAAAATGCTATCTGGTGATATTCTGACACAATTTAGGGATCGAGGTGATGAAATCCATGTAAATCCCTTATCTTTTTCTGAAATATACGATTTGTATGAAGATAAAGTACAGGCTTTTCAAGATTATGCTATTTATGGAGGTATGCCCTATATTTTTTCTTTGGAGAGCGATGAAGAAAAAAGTAAATATTTAAAGGATTTGTTTTATGAAACATACTTAAAAGATATTCTTGAAAGACATAAGATTCAAAATGAAAAAGAAATTTTTGAAACCTTGTTGGACTTTGTATCATCTGCCATCGGATCTTTAACTAACCCGAATAAATTAGCAAAAAGATTCTTATCCGAAAAAAGGATAAAGATTTCTTCTTTAACAATTTCTAAATATCTTGCATATTTTGAGGAGGCTTATGTATTGTATTGTGCAAAGCGTTATGATGTTAAGGGAGCACGATATTTTAGCACACCGGTCAAGTATTATTTTGCCGATGTAGGCCTTAGAAATGCCAGATTAAATTTTAGGCAAGTGGAAGAAACTCACATTATGGAAAACATTATATATAATGATTTGAGGAGAAGAGGTTATAATGTTGATGTAGGAGTGGTAGAGCATGAAGTGAATAAGGATGGATCTAGAAAAAAAATACAGCTGGAAGTTGATTTTGTCGTAAATAAGGGACATATAAGATACTATATTCAATCGGCATTATCTGTGGCAGATGAGGAAAAAAAAGAGCAGGAAACAGCATCTTTAAAAAAAATAGGAGATTCATTTAAGAAGATAATTGTTGTAAAAGATAAGATTGTTCCAAGGCATGATAATACAGGGATTTTATATATAGGTCTGGAACAATTTTTATTACAAGAAACTTCTTCAGATTTAGATATATTATAGAAATTATTATGACAGGCAAAAGACAAAAAAAGACCCGCTTTCGCGGGTCTTTAGTTTTATGGATAAATCTTTACCTAAAGATTTTATAGCCTAAACAATGTTTACAAAATTAGATTGTAAAGTAATTGCTTCCTACGTGAGCCTTCCAAACAAGGGCCTGTTCGTGGACTTTGTCTTGGGGTGTTAGTATTTCAGATCTTTGAGGGATTCCGTTTTTTTTGTTCGACTTAATAAGCTTTAATAATGTTTTCATATTTTTCTCCTTAAATATGTTGGCAGTCTTTTATCTGCTCTTGATATATCTAATATACCTTAAAGAAAAAAAGAAGTCAAGCGAATTTAAAAGAATTTTATGTATTTTTATGTAAAATTAAAGAAAAATTTACGATTATTTACGATTATTTACGGTTTATTGCGGTAAAGTCTAAAAACTCTAAATCCAGTCTCCTGCAAAAATAACTTCAGGTTCAAGTAAAAAGCCTGTTTTATCTTTAACCGATTTTTGTATTTTTTCGATTAAAGCTTTTACGTCTGAAGCGGAGGCTCCGTCCTTGTTAATCACAAAATTTCCATGCCATGGAGCTACCTGAGCTCCTCCTTCACAAAGGCCTTTTAAGCCTGCATCCTCTATCAGCTTGCCGCTGGGCTGTCCGAAAGCTCTGTTATTTTTAAATGTGCTTCCTGCAGATGGAGCCTTAAAATGTCCCTTTGAAATTCTGTCTTGAATTTTTGCCTCGGTTTTTGCGGCAATTTCTTCTTTTATTCCATGATTCAAGGTAAGCGCTGCGGAAAGCACTATCTTCCTATTTTTTTTAATTTCTGTGCTTATAGGATATTGCTGAAACGGTGAAAGTTTATAGTCCCAATCCGAAGCCTTGTATTCATATTCTGCAAATTCGGCCTTTTCATCACCGGTTAAGATATATTTTACAGACTTTAATCTATCCGAAATTGAAACGTCATAACAGCGGGCATTCATAAATACGGCTCCGCCTACAGATCCGGGAAGCCCTCCGAAGCACTCCAGACCTGAAAGAGAGTGTTCAACAGCCCATTTTGTAAGGTCATCAATCAAAACTCCGGCTCCAGCTTTTATAAAGACCTCTCCTTCGGATTCACTTATAATTTCTATTTTGTTTAAATTTTTTAGACTTATTAAAACGCCCTTAAAACCCTTATCCGAGACAAGAATATTCGCTCCGCCTCCTATCAAAGAGGCCGGAATCTTATTTTTTCTAAAAAAAATAAGAGCTTCTTTTAAATTTTCCTCGGTTAGGGGGTAAAAAATAGCTTCTGCAGGTCCTCCAATCTTGTATGATGTCAGCTCTGCTGTAGGTTTATCGAATTCTATAGTTCCCTCTTGAAATAAAGGGGTATTATGAAGTATACTAAATAGATTATCCATATAAATGTTAGTATACTTTATTATGTATTTGAATAGCAAGGGATATGGAAGGAGACAAGGCATGAGTTTAAAATTATATAATACCCTGGGTAATAAAAAAGAAGAATTCGTTCCCATTCATGAGGGAAAGGCCGGTGTTTACGGCTGCGGTCCTACAGTTTATGACTACGCACATATAGGAAACTTACGTACCTATGTTTTTCAAGACATCCTTGTTAAGACTTTAAGATTTTTAGGTTATGATGTTACCCATGTTATGAATATAACCGATGTCGGGCATCTGACAGATGATGAAGATTCGGGTGAAGATAAGATGGTAAAGTCCGCAGAAGAGCGCGGTAAATCGGTTCTTGAAATTGCAGAATTCTATACCAAGGCCTTTTTTAACGATACCGAAAGGCTTAATATCGAAAGGCCGGGTATTGTCTGCAAGGCTACCGAGCATATAAACGAAATGATAGAGCTTATAAAAAGAATAGAAGCAAACGGGCACACCTACATGGCCGGAGGGAACCTCTACTACGATATTTCTACCTTTCCGAAGTACGGTGAACTGGCAAATATAAACCTTGAAGATCTTAAGGCCGGAGCCCGTATCGAAATAGATAAAAATAAACGCAACCCCCATGACTTTGTTCTTTGGTTTACAAAGAGCAAGTTTGAAAATCAAGCCCTTGTTTGGGATTCACCCTGGGGAAGAGGCTATCCCGGCTGGCATATCGAATGCTCTGCCATGAGTATGAAGTACTTAGGCGAACAAATCGATATCCACAAGGGCGGTATAGATCATATAAGGGTACATCATACCAACGAAATAGCTCAATCCGAAGGAGCTACGGGTAAAAAATGGGTAAATTACTGGCTGCATAACGAATTCCTTGTTATGAATAAGGGTAAGATGTCTAAGTCTGCCGGTTCCTTTATCATTTTGGAAGATGTTATCAATAAGGGTTTTTCACCACTTGACTACCGTTTCTTGCTTTTGGGAGGGCACTACCGAAGCCAGCTTACCTTTTCTTGGGAAGCTATGGAAACGGCAAAAAACGGCAGAAAAAACTTGAATATGAGGGTTTCTAAACTGATGGAAGGTTTATCCGAAGCAGAAGTTAAGGATTTTATCGCTTTGACGGAATCCGTTGATCTTAAAACTGCAAAGGAGAAGATTAAAAATCAGGTAGTATGCGGCTATTTTGATGATTTTACGGCCGCCATGGAAGATGACTTATCCACACCGAAAGCTCTATCGGAACTACAGCTTTTGATAAAGGAAAAGAATATTCCGCAAAGGGATGTTTTAACAGCTCTCGCCGTTATGGATTCAATTTTGGGTATCAAACTGATTGAAGAAGCATTTAACATCCTTGACCATAAACATTCTCTTGAGATAAATGAGTCCGAAATTATTAAACTTATTGAAGAGAGAGCTTCGGCAAAACTTGACAAAAATTATAAACTAGCTGATGAAATTCGGGATAAACTAAAGGGCATGGGTATTATCCTTGAAGATCAGGCAGGTAAAACAACGTGGAAAAAATTATAAGTTACATGTTTTTTTTATAAAACTGTAACGTCTTGGAGTTCGGAATGTTTAAGGAGAAAGGTTGTTTGAGGGCAACATCAGATGAAGATTTTAGGTCAATGTACGAGGCCCTCATGCCTGTTATTTATAAAGTAGCTTACAATATAGTCAGAGAAGGGGACATAGCAGAGGATATATGCCATGATTCTTTGATAAAAATGACCGAAAAAAAGATGGAGTTTCCATCTATGGATGATGCGAAATACTGGCTCATTAGGGTTACAAGGAACGCATCTCTTAATCATGTAAAAAGGTGCGGTCGGGAGCGAAAGGCTTATGCTAAAGCGTTAAAGGAAGATACTCGCAAAGTCGATACTGGAGAAGAGATAGTCTTGAAGCAAGAATCTATAAATTCGGTTCAAGCAGCTCTCGAAAAATTGCCTAAAAACCTGAGGGCTGTTTTGCAGCTAAAAGAGTACGGCAGTTTGAACTATAAGGAGATAGGGAGTATTCTTGGAATAAGTGAAGGTAACGTGAAGGTCCGGGTGTTTAGAGCCCGAGAGCAATTAGCGAAACATATAGGAGAAAGCGATGTCTACATGCCCTGATAAAGATTTATATTCAGCTTATGTTGATGGAGAACTACAGTCCCCTTGGAAAGAAAAAATAGAAGCTCACCTGGCTTCTTGTGAAAAATGCAGTATAGTTGTTGACTCATATAAAAAAATAAGTCTAAAACTATCTGAAAATTCGTTTTGTGAACTGGATCTTGAAGGTTCTTTCCTTAAGCTTTATGCCAAAAGGCAGGATTGCTTAAAAAGAATGGAGCTCAACAAGAACAAGCCGACAAGCTGGTTTTATAAATCCAATAGGATTCCTGTTCCGGCCTTAGCTGCGGCTGCTTTGTTTCTTTTTGTGCTGACACCGATTATTATGCTCAGTACCCAAAAAACCTTAGCTCCATCAGACTCTGTTGCTGAAGGAGAGTTTAAGTCTATTGACCCCATCGTTAGTGATTTTAAACTAGGTAATGATTTAAAACCGGTAAATAAATTCAAGTTAAATGTTTCAAATGTTTTGGGGGTAAACGAAAATTCTTTAGTTTTTGAAGGAAAAAAGAGGGGAATAAATCTACGTCAATATGTAAATTTATATCTGCCTTCTTCAAATAAGGAAGAATTTGATATATTAAAACAAGAAATAAAGCCTCAGGTTTTATTTTTAAGCACTCAAAAAATCACAAATCTTACCTCTGTAAACAATGGGCAATAGATTTACTTATTTATTTAGAAAATTTTTTATTTTTAGGTTTTTTGTATTCCTTCTTATTTTCTGCGGTCTTGCAGCCTTTATTTTATATTTAACGTCCTTGACTGCTAAATATCCTTTGATAAAAGAAATCAAGCCTCCCATTGCGCAAGCAGGAGATGAAATTGTAATAGATGGCGAGTACTTTGGAAACGAAGGAGACTCCTCATGGATTGAAATAGGAGATGCCATTATTCAAGCGGAAAATTGCACTGTTTGGACCGATAAAAAAATTATTTTTAAATATCCTGAATATCAAAGCGGCGGAATAGTATATGTTGTTGTACAAAATAAAAAATCTTTGCCTTCATTTATGGCTTCAGTTTCATCAATTCCTTTAATAAAAGATAAGACCTATTCGGGCGGAATTCCTTCAATCCTTGCTTTAGATAAGGATTTTGCTGAGGTAGGCAGCATTATAAAAATTTCAGGTGAAAATTTTGGAGAAACAAGGGGTAGCTCTCAAGTTTTGTTTGTCTCCGATTTTAATTCTTCAATGATTGAACAAGTTGAAAAAAAAGAAGATATAGAAGCAGCCCGATGCTCGGACTATGATTATGATTTTGTGCTTTGGTCAAATGAAGAGCTTCATGTAAGGGTTCCGGATGGGGCGGATTCGGGAATGCTTTTGGTTGTAACCTCTTCCGGAGCCAGCAACTCTGTTCCCTTTAGAGTAAAAAATAAGATAGGGACAAAAACTTATTCCAATAAAAAGAATTTTGCAATTGCAGCCGAGGTTGATATTTCGAATGTAGAGGCTGCCGAAAAAAATTCTCTTTTTATAAAGGTTCCTCTGCCGGTTCAATCCTATTCGCAGAGGGATGTTAAAGTCCTGTCTATTTTACCTGCACCCTTTGTTGCCGATTATCAGGGAGCTGCCATTCATCAATATGAAAATATAAATTCCTCTACAAAAATTCACATAAGGCAAGAGTATGGCGTAAATACCTATGAGGTAAATACAAGGATTAATCCAGTTAATGTAAGAGTTAATTCCCGCCAAAACAAGGCTATCTATGATAACTATGCTATTGCCACTGAGCTTATACCTTCTAATGATCCCGTCATTCAAAGAACGGCAGCAGAAATTGTCCAAAATGAAAGAAACCCTTATAATAGGGCAAGACGTATATATAATTATTTATTAAGAAATGTCGAAATAATTCCGGCTTCAATATTGAATTCCGGGGCTTCGCCTGTAAATGCTTTGATAGAAAAAAAGGCCGATACCTACGATATAGCTATTTTGTTTGCAGCCCTTGCAAGAGCTGTAGGTGTACCTGCCCAACCGATTGCCGGTATTATAACTGATGTTTCTCAAAAGGCTTATCTTCACTGGTGGGCGGAGTTTTATCTGGAGGGCTTCGGGTGGATACCTGTAGATCTAGGTTTAGCAAAATCAGTTCCCTTCGATATGGGTGTGCCCCAAAGCGAGAGTTGGTATTTCGGTAACTTAGATGCTTTTAGGGTTGCATTTTCACGAGGTGAAAATATTCAGCCGCCGATGGCATCTAACAGTACAATGGTATCAAAAGAGCGAAGTTACGCCTTTTATAACGGCTGGGAAGAATTTTACGGTCTTACAAAATATAATTCAGTTTGGCGGACTCCGAACATAATCGCTATTTACTAAGCAGCCGATATCCGGAAATAAGTTGTTAGAGTCTTATCTTTTCCAAAAGGCCGGCATAAAATAGATTATCATTGTGTACAACTCCAAGCGGCCTGCCAACATTACAAAAGAAAAGAAGATCTTCACAGGCGATGAAAAAAATGCAAAGTTACCCGCAGGGCCTACCCTGCCGAATCCCGGGCCAATGTTGCCTATAAGGGCTAGAGAAGCCGTAAATCCGCTTAATAGGTCAGCTCCGTCTGCGGCTGCAACCAGGGCTGTAATAAGGGTTAAAAGAAAGTAACAAAACATAAAGCCTGCAACGCTGTATACTATGTCCTTTCTCCCCGGCCTGTTATTAAGCTGAATACCGAAAACGCCGTGGGGACTTAAAAGCCTTTTTGCTTCCATTCCTGCTTGTTTTTGCAGGATGAGCCAGCGGATAACCTTTATACTTCCTGCCGTTGAACCTGAGCAGCCTCCGACAAACATCAAAAAAAACAGAACCATTTTTGCGAATTCGGGCCATGCGTTATAGTCGGCCGTTGAAAAGCCGGTTGTAGTTATTACTGAGGCAACTTGAAAAAAGCTTTGCCTGAATCCCCCTCCGAGGCCGTAAATAGGATAGACAGAAACGGCAATTAAAACGGTTGATATAAATACTATTTTAAGATAGGCTTTTAGTTCCGAGTTATGGAAAAACTCTTCCGGATGGCCTGTAAACAGGTGAAAATAAAGGCTGAAGTTTACACCGGCTAAGATCATAAAGACGGCGCAAATGATTTCGACGGCCGGGGAGTTGAAGGCACCGACGCTTGCATTTCTTGTTGAAAAACCTCCAGTACCCAAAGATGCGAAGGTGTGGCAGAGGGCTTCAAGAAATGGAAGACCTGCGAGCATCAAAAGGATTATCTGCACTATGGTCATTCCAAGATAGATAAACCAAAGAGCCTTTGCCGTGTGGGTTATTTTTGCCGTTACCTTTCCCTTGTCGGGGCCGGTTGTTTCACTTTTGATCAGGTGAAAACCGCCGACACCTAATAGCGGAAAGAGGGCAACGGTTAGGGCTACTATTCCCATGCCTCCAAGCCAGTGCATCTGGGTGCGCCATACGTGCATTGTCATTGGGCAGGCTTCGACGTTAGTAAGAATTGTTGCTCCCGTTGTTGTAAAACCCGATACCGATTCAAAGAGGGCATCTGCGAAGTTGGGTATTACGCCTGAAATAAAAAGAGGCAGTGCTCCCAGAATGCCGGCAGATATCCATGCTGTTGCAACCAATATTATACCGCCCGAAATCGAAAGTCTTACTTTTTTGTTTCTCAAAAAAAAGAAAAAAACTGCTGCAATTGCAAAGATAAAGGCTGTAGGGATTAAAAAAGACGGAATCAAATAAGCTTCATTTTCATAAATGGCTGTTCCAATCGGAATTATAAAGCTTATGGAAATTATTGCTAGAATCATAAAAATAATTCGGATATATTGGAGTGCTTTCATTTGAAATTTAATTGCCTCCGAACATTTTTATAATTTCATCGCTTCGCGAAGATTTTACTATAAAGACAATCTTATCTCCGGCTTCGACTTCTGTATCGCCGGTAGGAATCTGTTCGCCGTCTTTATCTGTAACAAGAAGAACAAGATATACTCCATGTTGAGATATATCTTTTAGTTTTTGTCCGAGAACAGGGCTTTTTTCGGATACTTGCAATTCTATTATTTCAAGTTTCCCGTCACCCATTGTATGAACGCTTGTTACATTTTCGCTTACAAGATGACTCATAATAGAGTCTACAACTACATCCTTAAAAGACACTGCAACATCGACACCTATCTTATATGCAACATTTTCAAGTACGGCGCTTTGAACGAGGGATATGGTTTTATAAACGCCAAGAGTTTTTAGGTAGGCACAGGCAATCATATTAAATTCATAGTTCGGTGTTGTGCATATTACTAAGTCGAATGAGTCAAGCCCTATTTCGTCTACAAAGGATTCGTCTGTAACATCAGCCTTATAGATCGAGGCTTCGGGGAATTCGGCTGCTACTTCCTTCGCTTTTTTATCATTAGTTTCTATAATGGAGATTTTCCATTTTTGATTTAAGTTTGCCGGTAAAAGTTTTGAAAGAAAGGACTTGCCTTTTGAGTTTTTAAGCAGGTATTCTGCAACGCTTTTTCCTATGCGTCCCATTCCGACTAAGGCAATTTTTTTAAATTCTTGAGTTCCAAAGCCTGACAGCTCATAGAATTTTTTTATATGCTCCGGCTTTGTTAAAATCGAAACTCTAGTTCCTGCCGTTAAAATAGTATCTCCTGATGGGATCTTATTTTTTCCGTTTTGCTCCACGCTTACAACAATGAAAGGTATGTCTACATATTTTCTGATATCGAACACGGCAAGGCCGTCCAGAGTGCTTTTTTCGCAAACATTAAAGCGTGTAAGCTCGTAACTTGAATTTTCAAAAGATAGGATATCGCTGACAGCTCCGTGTTCAATCGCTTGTATAACTGCAAGGGCTGCTTCTTCGTCGGGGTAAACGAGAGCATTGATACCTAGGGTTCTTTCTTCTGAAAAGTTTAGAGCCTTTACATAATCTTCATTGCGTACTCTGGCTATTTTTATAACTTCAGGGGCGAGACTTTCAGCAATGCCGCAGATTATCATATTGAGTTCATCCGAATCGGTTACGGCTATCATGGCATCGGCTTTTTTTATTCCTGCATCCAATAGGATCTGTGTATCGTTTCCTGCAGCTTGTACAACCATACAGTCAAGTCTGTTTGCTGCATGGCGTGCCGTTTCTTCATCTCTTTCTATTAAAACAACATCATGTTTTTTTCTTATAAGCCTGCGGGCTAATTCGGTTCCGGTAACACCGCCGCCTACTATAATTACTTTCATTTTGTAATAGTACAATAAATTTTACTTTTTGAAAAGAGCATAAAAATTCTTAATTAAAATATTCTTAATTTAGAGAAAAATAAGCCCTTAATAAATTTGATGTTTTATGATATAATCGTATGCGATATGAACTTAATAGAACAAACAATAAAGACCTATGGCAGGGATTTAAAAAATGTTTTTGTATTTCCTTCGAGGATTGCTTCAAGGCTGTGGTTTCAAAAATCTCTTGGTATTACCGGATTGGGAACCGTTCCTTCGGAAAATTATATGTCATGGGACGGCTTTAAGGAATCTTGCCTTGTTTCGAAAGCCTCGTCTTTAAGTCCTGTATCAAATACGGTGCGGAGAATTTTTTCCCAATACATAAGCCGCGTTAATTCCGAAAAAGCAAAAGACGGGACACCTTTGTTTAAGTCTCTTATTCCTGAAAGCTATGCCGAAACCGGTACCGTATTTTCAGAATGGATTGCAGGGGTTTTGCCTCAGCTTGATCACTTTGAAAAACGCTATGCCGATAAGGGGGCGGATTTTTTGGAAGATGACGAAATGAAGGACTATATTCTTTTAAAAAATGAGTATGCCGATTTTTTAAAAAAGAATTCTTTGTTTGAGCCTTCTTGGGTTTCTTCCGAATTTTATTCATATCAAAAAAAATATATTATTATTTACCCCGAATTGATGGAAGATTTTGCCGAACATGCAGAACTTTTAGATTTACAGAAAGATATTATCTATGTTCCATGTCCTAAATTCAATCAAAAAGAAAATTCGATTGATGTTTATAAAAATTCCAGGAGCGAGTTAAAAAATACTGTCTTACAAATTGAAAAACTTCTCGGTGAGGGGGTGAGTGCGGATGAGATTGCCGTAAGTGTACCCGATATTGAAAACTATGCAGCTTATATAAAAAGAGAATTTTATCTTAGAGGTGTGCCGGCAGAATTCCGTTCAGGGTTTAAATTAGGACTTGAACAGGCGGGTAAACTTTTTTCTCTTATTTATGATTGCGTACAAAATAATTTTGCCTTTGAATTTATGAAGCCCATAGTTTTAAATAAACATATTCCGTGGCAGGATGCGGCAGGTGCTGAAGCCTTAATAGATTACGGCGTAAAAAATAATTGTGCCGTATCATGGAAAGAAAATAAAGAAGATAGGATTTATAAAAATATTTGGATTGAATCTTTTAAAATAAACTATGAAAAAGACGAAGCCGAGCTTGAACAAAAGAAAAAAGCAAGGGATTGGTTTTATAGTTTTTATTATGCCGTAAATAGAATTTGTCAATCTAAAACATTTAACGATTTACAAAAAAATTACTTTTTGTTTAGAAAAGATTTGATAGATGAAACTCGTTTTTCCGAAAAAGATAATGCAATCTTAGGCCGCTGTATTTCTTGTCTTCAAGAACTTTTATATTTGGAAGATAAGTTTGAAGCCTACATGCCGTCCGATAGGTTTAAGTTTTTTATTTCGGAATTGGATAAGGCTATCTATGTTCCGCAAAATACAGGTCTTGCCGTAAGTATATTCCCTTACAGGGTTGCAGCGGCAACGCCTTTTGCTCATCATTTTATTTTAAATTGCAGTCAAGAGCATACAAACATTATTTACAATAAACTTTCGTTTTTGCGAAAGGATAAAAGGGAAGCCTTAGGTGTTTATGAAACCGATGCATCCGCTCATTTTTTTGAAGCTTATACCGCATCGCCCAATACCGTTTTTAGTTTTAGTCCTCACAATTTTAATTCGTATTTAATTATAAATAATCTTTTTGAAATTTCTGAAGAGGAAGAAATTAAAAATACCGAAAGGATAAATAAAAAAATAAAAGAATTAAAACCCTACGATTCTTTTTTACTCGATTATACCTTCGATACAAAAAATGAATTGAAAAAGAATTCAGCGGTATATAAAATTCAAAAAAATGCGGCCCTTGCTTTTTCGGCATTAAAAACAAAAAAATATTTTTCTTATTTAAAAACTCCGTATGATAAAATTAGTGAAGAATTAAATTCCTTTATCGAAGAAAATTTATTTAAGGACGGAGCTCTTAAATTAAGTCAAACCGATTTAAAAATTTTTACCGAGTGTCCTGTTTTATGGTTTTTAGAAAAAGTGCTTTCCGTTTTTTCGGAAAATTACGATGCAGGTATTTTTGATGCGAGAAATATCGGCAACCTTTCTCACAATGTTTTAGAAGCCCTTTATAAAGAAATAGGTTCAACGGATAAGATTTTTAATTCTGCAAATTTGGATAAGTATGTTGAAAGAGCCTCTTTAATATTTGATGATATTGCAGAAAAATCCATGGACTTTAGAGGTGCTTTGGCGAAGCCCTTTATTCAATCCTTAAAAAGAAGGGTTTTGGAAGCCGTTAACTTTGTTTTAAAAAGCGATGCTTCTCTTTTGGACGGCTATGCTCCCAAATGGGTAGAAGAATGGATTGAAATAGAAAATGAGGGTATTTTGTATCGGGGAAAAATTGACAGGGCTTCTTTTCCCCAAGATGAAAGGAGCGGTATAATTATAGATTATAAAACAAATAATATGCCGGCATACTCTTCATATGGTAAAAAAAATTCAAATACGGAAGATATAGAATTAACCGATTTTCAAATACCCATGTATATCTTTTTAGCAGAATCCAAATTAAGACGGGATACAAAAAAAGAAAATTTTGAAACTATAGAACATGCATGGTTTTTAAGTTTTGTGCAGCAAAAAATAAATAAGGTTGTAAACGATAATGAGGTTGTTCCAGTTACGCGTGCCGGCTCTGAAAGAACACGGGAAGATTTTCAATCTTCAATCGATGCATTTATCAGAGAGGCTGAAAAGTTTGCAGAAATGGTGAAAACCCGAGATTTTACAAAGCCATCTTCCGTTTCATTTGAAACATGCAGTTCATGCGGTTTCAAACATATTTGCAGAACAGCTTATTCAGTTAAGTAAGGACTTTATTGGAGAAAATTAAGATGAATGATTATATAAAAAATATAATGGATAGTTTAAATGAAAATCAGAGAAATGCGGTAACTGTTGAAAAAAATTCGGTAATTGCAGCCGGAGCCGGATCGGGAAAAACAAAGGTGCTGGCTGCCCGTTATGTTTATTTTGTTGTTGAAAAGGGAGTAAGTGTAGAAAAAATAATAGCCCTAACCTTTACCGAAAAGGCTGCTGCAGAGATGCACAAAAGAATTTATAACGAATTAAAAAAAATAGATCATCCGAATGCAAAAACAGCTATCGAAAAATTTCATCTTGCTAAGATTTCGACAATAGATTCTTTTTGTAATTGGATAGCAAAGACTGCATGCAGGAACTTCGGTATTTCCCCTGATTTTACTATTGATAATGCCGAGTCCGAAATGTTGGCTTATCGTATAGGTTTGGATTTCTTTTTAAAAATGCGGGCCGACAAAACCATGCAATTTTTTTTAGCGGATAATGGAATAGATGATTTTGTTGCAGGCCTTTTTGCAAGATTATTAAGCAATTATGTTTTGATTTCAAAACCTATTGATTTTAAAAAAAGTTTAGAGGCTCAAATAAAATATCATGCTGAAGAAGAAAGAAAAGCCTTGTCCGAATGTTTTGATGTTTTTGAATTTATAAAAGAAAATGATCCTTCTAAAAATTTTACTGAAGAAGCTGTAAGTGCATATTCGAGTCTTTCTTATTTTCCTGAATCGGTAAAAGATGAAGCCTTTCTTAAACTGCTTCCTATTGTCGATAAAATTTCTAAAACAGCAAAAGGTAGAGGAAACGATGCCGTAAAGGAAATAAAAGAGAAATTAAAAGGCATATATGAAAAACTTGTGTGTATTTATAATTTTGAGTACTCGCGGGAGTACTTAGTTCCTTTTTTTGCCATGCTTGAAGAGCTTCAAAAAGAGTATATATATGAAAAAAAACAAAGAGGCCTTTTAACTTTTTCGGATGTGTCGCAGCTCGCCGTGGACGTTTTGATAAAGGATGTGGACTTGCGGAACTTTTATAAAAACAATGCAGAAATTATAATGATAGACGAGTTTCAGGATAACAATAGTCTGCAAAGAGACTTACTCTTTTTAATTGCCGAAAAACTTGAACGTTCCGAAAAATCTATTCCATCTCCTCAGGAACTTTGTCCGAATAAATTGTTTTTTGTAGGGGATGAAAAGCAGTCGATTTATGCTTTTAGAGGGGCTGATGTTTCCGTGTTCCGAAAACTTGCAGACGATATTTCGGATAAGGAAAGGCTTGCCGCTACAAGGCTTCTAATAAATTACCGTACGGAACCTTCTCTTATAAATTTATTTAATACAATATTTTCCAAAGTTTTTTATTCCGAGATAAATAGGCCCTTGGAAAAAGAATCATCCGTTCCCGCCTATGAAGCGGAATATGTTCCGACTGAAACGAGGGCGCCGATAAAAGAAGTTGAACCGAAAATTGAAATAATGTTTTTTGATAAAAAAAGATTTAATGCCCTAGAAGATTCAAGTGAGTTTCTTAATCCTGTAGAAACGGAAGCCTTTTATCTTGCAAAAAGAATTTTAGAATTACATAATCAAGGTTTTAAGATTAGAGACGGGAAAAATGCAAGACCTTGTTCATGGAACGATTTTGCAGTCTTGCTTAGGGCATCGACAAAACAGAGCGTTTATGAAAGAGTTTTCCGAAACTTAAGTATCCCCTATAGGAGTGTGCAACAGAGGGGCTTATTCAACGATGCCCCTATAAACGATATTTATGCTATGCTTAAAATTATAGCCTATCCTTCGGATAAAAAAACTTATGCGCAAGTTTTACATTCTCCTTTTGTAAATATCGATGATGATGCCTTTGCCGTCTTGCTTTTAAATTTTACAAGGGCCTTTGATAGTCCTTTAGCAGAAAAATTAAACGGAAAAAATAAAGAAGCATATTTGCGTGGCTGTGGCTTATTTGCAAGACTGAATGAGCTTGTTTTAACAATGACTTGTGCAGAATTGGTTACATATCTTTGGTATGATGGAGCCTATAGATATTTTTTATTGAGCAATGAAGAAAATCATCATTACATAGATTTGTATGATTATCTTTTTGAGCTCGCCTGCCAGGCAGATATAAACGGATTAACTTTTTCTCAGTTTGTAGACTCTCTCGCTTCTCATATTGAAGATAATGAAAGACTTGATGATATGGAGCTTCCCTTGGATAATGAAAAAGACTCCGTGAGATTTTTGACTGTGCATAAGAGCAAGGGCTTGGAGTTCCCCATTGTTATAGTCCCCGATTGCGGTAACAGGGGTATCCCCGAAAAAAAAGAAGGTCTTGTTTTTTATAATGAAGATATGGGTCCTGTTTTGTATTCACCGAATGCTTATTGTTTGTCGACGAAGCCCGGTAATCTTATTTTTGAGTCTTTACGCGATGAGGCTAATGCAAAACTTGTTGCCGAAACCAAGAGGCTTCTTTATGTTGCTGCTACAAGGGCAGAGTCCTATTTAATAATGAGCGGTGTGTACAATTATCTGCAAGATGAAGATTCAACAAATAAAGATAGCGAGTATTCATCTGAAAATCCGCGAAGTCTTGAAGATATAAAGGCTATGCTTAAAATTTCGGATAAGACTATAAGTTTTTTTGAATTGCTCCTACCTGCTCTTCCTAATGAACATAAAGATATTATCTTTAATGAAATTTTACCGATTGAAAGACAAAATTTATTTAATAATTTAAAAATAAAAGTGAGAGAAAAAATAAATTTTGAAGAGCTTTTTGCGTCTTCTAAGGTAAAAGAATTTACTCTTGCAGAAAAAAGAATAACAACAGCCACAGGTCTTGCGCATGAAGTAAACAAAAAGAGGAACGAGGAATCGGTTTATTCTTTTACTCCAAAAAAAGATAAAATCCTTGAGTTTTCTAAAAATATGAATGAGCAAAAAGAATTTACTGCTGCCGAGCTTGGAACTTTAGCCCACTCTCTAATTGAAGCCCGCCTTTTAAATAAAGAATTTGTTTATCCGAAAGGTCACTCCGAAACTGAAAGAAAAAAGATTTATGCTTGGGCCGATAATTTTTTTAATTCGGATATGTATGCTCTTGCCAAGGATGCCGAATACTTAAAAAGCGAATACGGCTTTTTAACTGAGTATGAGGGGCAGCTTGTAAGCGGGCAGATAGACCTTCTTTTTAAAAAAGACGAGACAGTCTATGTTGTCGATTATAAAACAGACGAAATAGAAAATCCTGAAGCACACTTAACTCAGCTGAAAATTTACAAAAAAGCCGCCTTCGATCTTACAAAAACAGAAGTGAAAACATTTATCTTCTATTTAAAAACAGGACACTGTGTTGAGCTTGAGACAGATAATGAATATCTACATAAATTTCCGGTGTAGTCTTTTTTCCCCTAATAGTTGCCAATCCCCCCATTTTCTACTATAATAAAGATAGTATGAAAAAACTTAACGGACTCATAGCTTCCGACGGTTTAGCCGCCGGGCCCTTATATTGTGTGATGGAGCAGCCTGAAACGGTGATTCCGTCTTATTCCATATCCGAAAATGAAATCGCTTCGCAAAAATCAAGATTGGCCGGAGCCGTCGAAAAGGCAAAAAACGAGCTTTCCGAATTAATCTCTTCATCTTCGGATGGGGAAAAAAGCGAAAACGACAAGACCGGCGAAGATATTATCTCTACCCACATTCTTATGCTGTCGGATACGGCCTTTTTGGATTCCGTTTTTTCCGATATCGAAAAAACAAGAATGAATGCCGAGTCCGTTTTAAAAAGAAAATTGGACGAAACCGTTGCGATGTTAAAATCAGCCGGAGATGAGTACCTGAGTGCAAGGGCTGTGGATATTCAGGATGCCTTTGAATCCGTCTTTGTCCATCTCCTCAAACAGGGGCCGAGGGATTCAAGATTTACGAAGGTTCCCAAGGGTGCGATTATTGCGGCCAAGCTGATAAAGCCCTCTGAAGCCCTCTTGGTCAAAAATGCGGGAGTGAGCGGTATAATCATGGAAGAAGGCGGCATTACCAGCCATATTTCGATTATGGCCCGCGCTTGGGATATCCCAATGCTTGTGGGCGTAAAAGATTGTATGGATTTTGCCAGAACAAATATGCCTGCAGCCCTCGATGCGGACGGCGGCTTTGTTTTGTTTAACCCTTCCAAAGCCCTCATAAAAGAATATGAGGTCCGTATCGAAAAAAGAAAGGCTGAAATTAAGGAGCTTTTGGAAGCTCAAAAAAACTATACCGAGCGGCTTTCGATCACAACAAAGGACGGAGTTAAGGTTTCGGTAAATGCAAACATTGCCTTCCCCGAAGAAATCGAAAATAAATTCGTTACCGTCTCGAACGGCATAGGCCTTTTCCGCTCCGAGTTTTTATTTTTAGAGGACGGAAAAATCCCCGATGAAGATACTCAATTTGAAGCCTATAAAAAAGTTGTTGAAGCCATGGGCAAAAAGCCCGTAGTTATCCGCACCTTTGATGTGGGCGCCGACAAGATGATTGACGAACAAGAACATTTACGCGAAAAAAATCCTCTTCTCGGATGGCGGGCAGTCCGCTATTGTATAGACAGAAAAGAGGTGTTTAAAACCCAAATCAAGGCCATCCTAAGAGCCGGAGTATTCGGAAACGTTTTTCTTTTAATTCCTATGATTTCAAACATTGAAGAAATTATCGAAGTAAAAAAAATAATTGAAGAATGTAAACTCGAATGTAATGCTGCCGGAAAAAAAATAATTGACAAGGTCAATGTAGGAATCATGGTTGAAGTTCCATCCACGGCTGTAGCTGCCGACCTCTATGCTCCGCATCTGGATTTCTTTTCTATCGGAACAAACGATCTTATTCAATACACAATGGCCGCAGACAGGGAAAACACGAAGGTTGCCTATCTTGCAAACTATTTTGAACCGGCTGTCCTGCGCCTTATCAAAAACGTTATCGATGCACAAAGGTTTATAAAGGAGCAGGAAGGGCATTTGGTTTCGATGTGCGGAGAAATGGCCTCGCATGAAGATGCGGCCTTTTTGCTTTTAGGAATGGGCTTGAGGCATTTTAGTATGCCTGCCGGAAAAATTTTAAAAATGCAAAAGTTTATGCAGTCGGTAAATGTCAAGGATGCGGAAGCCCTATACGAAGAAATTAAAACTTTAAACTCTGCAGCTGAAATAAAAGAAAAGGTAGAAAAAACATTGGAGAAATATTATGCCGAAAAATAAAGACGACTTTTTTGATGAAGAAAATATAAACAATGAGAGTTCGGAAGTTTCAGGATTTTCTCATCAAAAAAAATATAAGAACATTCCCTTGATCGCCATTGTAGGCCGCCCTAATGTCGGGAAGTCTACATTGTTTAACCGCTTTTTAAGAAAGCGCCGCTCGATCACGGATCCGACTCCCGGTGTAACCCGCGACCCTGTTGAAGCTCAGGCAATTGTAAACGGCCTTCCTGTTCTTCTTGTAGATACGGGCGGTTTTAAGCTGACTAGGAGCGGAGACAAATTTGAAGATACGATAGACGAGCTCGTTATGGAAAAAACTATTTCCACCTTAAAAAAAGCCGATAGAATTTTGCTCCTCCTTGATGCAGGACTTGCGACTGCTGAGGACGAAGAGTTTATTCAATTTTTGCGTCCCTATTTTAATAAGCTGGTTGTTGCCGTAAACAAGACCGAGGGCGGAAGGCTCATGGCGGAGGCTTGTAACTATTACTCTTACGGCTTTAAGTCCTTGACCTGCATAAGTGCAGAACACGGAGACAATATTTCAGACTTGGCTGAAGTATTGACAGAAGGACTGGACTTTAGCAAGGCAGAAGAACTTGAAGAAGATGCCGGAATAAGAATTACTATTGTCGGTAAACCCAATACGGGAAAATCGACCTTGGCAAATTATCTTACAAATTCTTCTGCCTCGATAATTTCGAATGTTGCAGGAACAACCCGCGATATTGTTGAAGGCGAATTTTTATATAAAAATAAAAAATTCGTTATTCAGGACACGGCAGGGATAAGGCGTAAGGCAAAGGTGAACGAGAATATAGAATATTATTCCGTAGTGCGTGCAATTAAAAGCATGGACAATGCCGACATAGTTTTTCACATGATAGATGTTCAAGAAGGCTTAACCGAGCAGGATAAAAAAATTATAGTGCAGGCTACCAACCGCGGACTCGGCGTTATCTTTGTTTTAAACAAATGGGATTTGATGGAGCAAACAAAGCAAGCCTTTAAGGATGAAGAAGAGCGCATAAAGGTTATGTTCGGCAAAATGGACTATGCTCCGGTACTTGCAATTTCGGCAAATGAGGGAACTGGAATTAAGGAGCTTTTAAATACTGCCGTCAAAATGTTCGAGCAGCTAAATAAAAAAATAGAAACCTCAGCTCTTAACATTGCCTTAAAAGACTGGCTTCAGGCAGCTCCTCCTCCGCAAGGCCGTCAAACAGCCTTTACCTTTAAGTACATTGTACAGACCGGTTCCCGCCCGCCTGAGTTTTTATTGTTTTCAAACAGGCCCGATTATGTAACTGAGTCCTATATGCGCTATATTCAAAATAAAATCAGAAGCGATTTGGGTTTTGAAATGATTCCCATTTTGTTAAAAGTTAAGGGAAGCCGAAAGCGCTGGGAAGAAAGGCTTTAAGGCAAAGCATCGCAAAATTAAATTTAAGGTTTTGGCAATGAAAGGTTTTTCGATAGGTGAGGTTGAAAAAATTACGGGAGTAAAGTCTCATACTCTGCGATATTGGGAAGAGAACGTCCCTATCTTGCAGCCTAAAAAAGACTTAGGCGGAAGAAGATTGTACAGCTCCCACGATTTAGGTATCATCTATCGGCTTGACTATTTAATAAATAAAAAGAAGTACACGGTTGAAGGTGCTGCCGCCGAGATAATAAATCAAAGTTCAGCACAAGGCTCGGTTACAGCGAAAATATCCGAGCTTAGGGATCAGCTTTTAAGTATCTACGAAATTATACGGGAAGAAAAAAATGACGGAACAAAATAAACCATTTTACGAAAAATTTGTAAAGAAAAATGAATCAAAATTTCATCATCAAAAGAAAAAAGAAATTGATGAAGATCCGAATAAAGAAAAAAGAACCGAAAAGAAAAACAAGCAAGAAGAATTTCCTATAAAAATTGTAAAGACAAAAAATACGGGGAAAAATATTTTTAAAGAAAATGATGAGGACACGAATCGCCTTTTAAATTCCTTTGACCTTATCATAAAAGATGCTCTTAAACTTTCTTCAAAGCAAATTTATTCGATCCCTAAGGATATCCGTATCCTCTTCCACGAGCTGACAAATGAAAGGAGCTCCAGAAAAGTAAATTACCTAAACAATCCCGTAAAATTAACGGCCTATATTTATCACTATATGTGGTGGAACTTGGTACGCATTTCAAAATTGATAGGCAATCTTGATTTTGATTTAAAGGATGGAGATGTAATTGCCGACTTCGGCTGCGGGCCTATGACCCTCATGTGTGCTTTTTGGATTGCCAAGCCTGAGCTGCGCTCAAAAAAACTTCATTGGTATTGTGCCGATATTTCGGGGAAGGCATTGGCGGCAGGAGAGGCTTTGTTTAATTCTCTTGTTGAGTTTACAAATCAAAGTAAGCGCGGAACAGAGACGGTTTCAAACTGGAAGCTCACAAAACTTAACGGCAGCTTCGGCCTTCCGCTAAAAGAGAAGATAAAGCTTTTTGTAAGTGCAAATATGTTTAACGAAATATTTTGGGATTCGTCAATTAAGGTTGAAGGCGAAGCTGAAAGAGCTGCAAAAGCAATCCTGTACTATCTTGAAAAAGACGGAGCCGCCTTGGTAATTGAGCCCGGCATACCCCTTGCCGGCGAATTCGTTTCAGCCTTACGCAAAAACTTTCTCGAGAAAAAATGCGGGATTCTTTCTCCCTGTCCGCACGCGGGAATCTGTCCTATTCCCGGGAAAAAAGTATCTGAAAAAAACGATATAAAATATCCTATAGCTTCGGACAAGTGGTGTCATTTTTCTTTTTATGCAGATGACGCTCCTTCTAAACTTGTTGAACTTTCCGAAGCCGCAAAGCTTGAAAAGACCAGAGCAAGCCTTTCTTTTATATATTGCAGAGGAGGAGAAGAAAAAAAAGAAAAGCAGGCTGAGTCGAAAAAGGGAAAAAAAGACTTCCTTGCACGCATAAGCTCCGAAATAATAAAGCTTGACGATGGAAAGATCGGCCGTTACGCCTGTTCCGAAAAAGGCTTTTTACTTTTAACCGAAAAAAAAGGCTCTCGGTCAAAGCTTAAAGAATATGTAGACGGCTCTCTTATAAAAATTGAAGATGAAAAAATAAACCGGTTCTTCCATGACAGAAAAACCGGCGCTTTGATTATAAGAGTTTAGAGCCGGCATGGAATTATAACCTTTTTATATGCGAAATTTTCTAAAACCTAAAGCACTGATAGTTCTATAAATAGTATTATCATAATAAATTATTATAGTTTTCTTATTTGCTGCGAAGATTTATCTTAAAAAGCAAAAAATTTAAAGTATATTCAATTAAAATTTCTAAAATATCAATTTTTAGCTGTAATAAAGTTGTTCAATTGACGTAAATTGTCATAAATATAAAAAAAATATTTTTTTTCTTGACATAATGAATTATAGGTTTTATACTATTAATAGGATGTTCTATTAATAGGATATAATAGAAAAGTAAAATTTGTTAAAAAGGAGATAAAAATGGAAGCCTTAAAGTATGTTAAGAAAGAGCCTTATCAGCTGTTTATTGACGGTAAATATATTCCGTCAGAGAATGGATCTATTGTTGATGTAATTAACCCTGCCAATAATTTACCTTTTGCTAAAGCCTATCGAGGCACAAAAGCTGATTGCGAAAAAGCAATTTCTGCAGCAAGAAAAGCCTTTGATGAAGGCCCCTACAGAAAAATGTCTGCAAAAGACCGTAGTAAATTATTATTAAAGGCTGCTCAAATTCTTGAACGGCGTGCTGAAGAATTTGCAGTTATTGAAACGCTTGAATGCGGTAAGAATTATAGTGCATGCCGCTATTGGGAAGTACCGATGGCCATTGATTCATTTGAATTCTTTGCAGGAAAAGCAAGGTGCTTGGATGGTAAAGTGGTACCGAGTGAATATGGAACTCTTAACTATGTAACATGGAATCCTTGCGGAGTAGTAGGAGAGATTCTCCCATGGAACGGTCCATTTCTTATGGGATGTCAAAAAGTAAATGCAATTTTAGCAGCCGGTAATACCGTTGTAATTAAACCACCAAGTTGGGGTGTGTTGTCAATGATTCTTATGGCAAGTGTTTATGAAGAAGCCGGTTTTCCTTCCGGTGTCGTTAATGTAGTGACCGGCTCAGGTGCTGAAGTAGGAAACTGTCTAGTTGAGAGTGAGCTTGTGGATATGGTATCGATGACAGGCGGGGTAGAGACAGGCCGTGAAATAATTGCGCATTCTGCAAAATTGGTAAAAGATATTGCCCTGGAACTGGGCGGTAAAAGTCCTAACATCTTTTTTGAAGATGTTGATATTGAGCAAGCAGCGCGTTTTGCCGTGTATGGTTTTACTAATCATGCGGGTCAGATATGCGTATCCGGGACAAGGATTTTAGTACAACGCCGTATATATGAACCCTTTATCAAAGCGATGGTTGAGGCAGCAGTTAAATTAAAACCGGGAGATGGGTTTGATCCTTCTGCAAATATGAACACCTTAATATCTCGGCAACATGCAGATACTGTATGGGAATACATTGAAAAAGGTAAAAAACAAAATGCAAGACTAGTTTTAGGAGGAGTTCCATATTCGGACCCTTCCTTAAAGAAGGGCAATTTTATTCCGCCGACTATTTTTGCAGATGTTACACCTGAAATGGATATATTCCAAAATGAGATATTTGGTCCTGTTGCTTGTGTTACACCCTTTGACACAGAAGAAGATGCTGTTTCTTTGGCAAATGCAACTAAGTATGGCCTAGCCGGAGGGGTATTTACAAAAGATATAAAGAGGGCGATTCGTGTGGCAGACAGAATAAATAGCGGTCAGATTTATATAAACAATTATTTTAGTAAGGGTATGATTGAATCACCCGGTACCGGATGGAAAGAAAGTGGGATAGGGATAGCAGGTATACATAAATATATGATTTCAAAAACCGTATTTGTTGAAACCATTGATAATGTGTTGCCTCCTATTTGATAAGGCTATAAGGGGCAGGTATTTATGGAAGAAGATATTAAACAAAAAGAAGAGTCAATAGATATTTCTATAGGTTCTAAAATTCGAGCTCTTAGAAAAGTGCGTAGTATTTCATTACAACAAATGGCAAAAGATCTTGGTATGAGTTATTCTTACCTTTCAGGTTTAGAGAATGATAAATATTCGGTTTCCATCACAAATTTACAAAAAATTGCAAGTTATTTTAAAGTTAATCTTGTTTCTTTTCTTACACCTAACGGACCTGTGCCGAGGGTCTTTCGTAAAAAAGACTTGTATAGTAATGCCAATACTTACGATAACATTGCATATAAAGTTATCACCCCGGAAAGCTATACCCATTTGCAGGTTAGTTATGCTTATTTACCTCCTAATGAACCGTCTGAACGAAACATTCACAAGCATGGTGAGGGACAAGAAATGGTTTTAGTATTAGACGGCTGTGTTTGTGTGATGGTAGAAGCCGAAAAATTTAAAATTGAACAGGGTGACTGTATTATTTTTGATTCTGACGCTGAGCATTTAATTTATACTGAAGAACAACCTGCTACTTTGGTGATAGTATCAAGTCCTCCTTATGGACAGCAAATACTACCTGAAAAGAAGAAGCCGTAAAGCAATAGGAGGATATAGATGATATATAAGGCTATTCATTATATAAATCAGTTTTATGCCGGTATAGGTGGTGAATCATCGGCAGACTCCGTTTTCATTGTTTTGAAAGACAAAAAGGGTCCTGCTATCGGCTTAGAAGACTTATGGCATGGAAAGATGATTGTGACAAAAGTTATTTGTTGCGGAGATAATTATATAAATCTTGATAGGAATTTTGAAGAAGTATGTAGGCAGCTGAAAAAAATTGTAGAAGAAGAAAAACCTGATGTCTTAATTGCAGGTCCGGCATTTAATGCCGGAAGATATGGTATGGCTTGTGCTAAAATATGTGACTATGCTCGGAGTAATCTGAACCTTCCGTCTGTTACGGCTATGTGGCACGAAAATCCCGCTGTTAAAATATATGTTAGAAATAATTATATAATAAGCAGTACAGAAACTGCTGCAGGGATGCACAAAACATTGCAGGACTTAGCTGAACTTGCCTTAAAACTTGCTAAGAAGGAAAAAATAGGTCCTGCCCGTATTGAAGGATATTTACCGACAGGGCATCGCTATAATGAATACCATAAAAAAACCGGTGCTGAAAGAGTGGTGGATATGTTGTTGGATAAGTTAAATGGCCGGCCCTATCAAACTGAGGTTCCCTTACGGGGGTTTGAGAGAGTTCCTCCTGCTCCGCCTATTCATAAAATGAACAAAACAACTATAGCATTATTTACTACCGGCGGATTAGTTCCTATTGGAAACCCTGATAAACTCAAGCAAGCCTTTGCTGAGGATTTTAAAGTCTACGATATTTCTAACCGCGATACCTTGCCGCAAGGGGTATATGAGTCCATTCATGGGGGATATGATACTACAGCAGCATCTGCAGAGCCTAATAGATTGATTCCCTTAGATGCTTTAAGACAATGTGAAGCCGAAGGTATTATTGGGGGAATATATCCTTACTTTGGAACGACATGCGGTGTTGGTACAAATGTGGCTGTTAGTGAGTCCATGGGCAAGGCTTGGGCAAGGAAAATTAAAGAAGAAGGTGTAGGTGCTGTAATTTTAACTAGTACGTGAGGAACCTGTACACGTTGCGGTGCAACGATTTGCAAAGAATTGGATCGTGTCGGTATTCCAAACGTACATATAAACGCATTTACGTCCATATCTGAAAGTGTTGGGGCAAACCGAATTGTTTTTGGCGGTGGATTTACTGCACCTGTAGGTAATCCTATGCTCCCTCTTGAACGCGAGACGGCATACAGACGTAAAATTGTTGATAAAGCTTTAGAAGCCTTGCAAACAGAAGTCTTATCACCTACTGTTTTCACTGTAGACCATGATAAGGAGGGATAAAATATGGATGATATGGTTTTAATTCGTCAGTATTTTGATGTTAAAGATGTTAAGTTTGGGGATAAATGCTGCTTTTCTGATGGAATTTTAACAATTTCCGAGGATGAATTGAATGAAGTTGCCAAAGACTTATTTAACGCTGTTAAAGGGTTTAGATTGGAGATTACCCATCCCGGAGAAAATGCTCGAATAATTCATGTTTTAGATACACTTGCTTCTATGGTAAAGCTTGAAGGAGAAGGACAGCAATATTCCGGTTTTTTTGGAACACCTTTTACTGTAGGGCGTGGCATAACAAATATCTTTTCAGGTTTTTCAGTTATGGAGAGTGCTGCTCTTCCATGGGATGAGACTAATGCATCAAGCGGGTTACTGTATCCGCGTGATGCTATAATTGAAATAGCCGGAGACTATGCTCAATATACTCCATTTTCTGAAATGCACAATCTAGTGATAGTATATGATTTAAATGAAGGAAAATCTGCAATGGAATATGACAATGATATCCGTCTGATAGCCATTAAAATATCTACATATCTTGCGGAGCTTACCAGAACTCTTAAACCTGATCGTACCGAAACATTTCAAACTTTACAAAATAACAGCTCTCTTCCAAATGTTGTTTTGGTATGGCAATGCCAAAATCAAGGGCCATATGCTAATACTTTTTTATATGGACTGCCTATTTATGATATTGTCCCGACTATCCTACATCCTAATGAGATGCTTGATGGTTGTATAGTAAGCGGTAATTATGTTTGGCCGGCTTTTAAGGTACCGACATATTTACATGTTAATCATCCGATTTTATTGGATTTATATCGCCGGCATGGTAAGGACTTATGGTTTAAAGGAATTATTTTATGCCGTAGCCATAATCCAAGTAACTGGCATAAGCAAAGATGTGCCAGTCATTGCGTTAAACTCGCACAGATACTTAAAGCGGACGGATTAGTAATGGCGTGGGAAGGCGGCGGAAATGCCTGCCTTGACGGTATGTATACTATTCAAACAGCAGAAAACCATGGAATTATGGCTTCAACGATTACATTTGAATTTGGAGGGAAAGACGGCACTGAAGGCGTTTTGCTTGTTGATCACTTTCCGGAAGCAGATGCAGTTTGTACAGGAGGTTCTATTGAAAAACCTGTATATCTCAAACAGGTTAAGCGTGTTGTTGGAGGAGATACATTTCGGCTTAATAAAGAATCCGGAGGTTTTTTCCCTCCTTCAAATAATGAATTGGTTTTGGATAATACAACACATCTTTATTTAGGCGGAAATCAGTGCGGCTATAGCAGAATATTTGCTGAAGCTTACTGATCCTTATATAGATTTGATTTAAATTCATCTTTAAGATGAAAGGAGGAATTATGAAGCGAAGAATGAACAACATTTTTCGTAGTGACGGAAAGGCTTTTGTGCTTGCTTTAGACCATGCAGCAATGATGCCGTCTCCGGATTTACATGATGCCGGCCGAGTGATACGTGAAGCAGTATCCGGAGGGGCTGATGCCTTTTTGACGACTTATGGTATGATAAAAAATTTCCAAAAAGAATTTGGAAATACCGGTCTTATCATGAGGGCGGATGGAGGCATCTCTTCATTACGAAAGCCTATGGATCGGCTGGATCTATTGTATTCGGCAGAAGATGCTGTAAGAGTTGGAGCTGATGCTATGCTATGTATGGGTTATCCGGGCTCTACGGATAATGAGCATAGCCTTAAATATCTTGCAAAACTTTGTGCAGACGGAGAAAAATTCGGTCTACCCATAGGAGCTGAAATGCTTCCGTTTGGATTTGAAAAGCATGAAGGCATTGATACCCGCTCAATCGACAATATAAAATTCGCCTGCCGCCAAGGAGCTGAACTTGGAGCCGATTTTATCAAAACCGAGTTTGTAGGCAAGGATGATTTTATTGGAGTTACCGAAAGCTGCTTTGCTCCCATTTTGGTTCTTGGAGGAAGCAAAGCAAAATCTGAAGAAGAGATTTTTTTGGATATTAAATCTGCACTGGAAGCAGGGGCAAAGGGGATAATTATGGGGCGGAATATATATCGCCATTCCAATATTGCTCGTTTTTGTGAAGCGATATCTATTGTCATTCATGACGATGCTTCTGTTGCCGAAGCTCTTTCCATATTGAAATAGGAGGTATAATAAAATATGTCAATAAAAATAAGGACTGCAGCAGTTACAGGCCCGCATAAAGTCGAAATCCTAGAGCTGAACACGCCTGATCTTAGAAGCGGTGAGGTGCTTGTCAAAGTTCATGCAGTTGCTCTTTGTACATTAGAGCAGCGAATTTTTCGGGGTGAAATTCCCATGCCCCTGCCTTGTACCGGAGGTCATGAGGTTTCAGGCGAAGTAGTTGCCCTTGGTGATGGGGTAAATACGAAAAAATGGTCTGCAGGGGATAGGGTGGCTGTGCGCTTGCTTTATAATTGCGGTGAGTGTCATTATTGTCATAGCGGACATAATAATTTATGCGAGCGCGCACAAAAAAAACCTGTAAGAGAAAATTTATTGGTAGGCCCCGGAGGCTTATGTGATTATATCATTGTTAATACTTCTGCTCTTTTTCCAATTTCAGACGAGCTAAGCTACGAGGAAGCATGTCTTACAGAACCATTGGCCTGCTGTGTACACAGTATTGAAAGAGCAAATCTACAGTTGGGCGAAGATGTAGTTGTAATAGGCGGTGGTATTATGGGGCAATATCATATAATGTTAGCCAAGTGCCGCGGTTGTCGAGTTATTTTAAGTGAAGTTGATCCGGAAAGATGCAAACTGGGAAAACAGCTGGGGGCGGATATAGTCTTTAATCCTTTGGAGCATGACCCTGTTACATTTATACAAAGTTTAACAAATGGACGAGGAGCAGATGCAGTATTTAATACAACACCTATTCCTGGAGTTGTTCCTCAAGCAATCGCAATGACCGGTAAATGCGGAAGGATGATCCAATACAGTTCAATGCATCCTGATTCTCCCACACCTGTTAGTCCTCAAATGCTGCATGGTAGTGAGATTGTGTTAACGGGAGCAATTAGTCCTGATGAAAGAAATTTTTATACTGCAAACAGATTATTATCTACAGGTATCATTAATTGTAAACCTTTGATTGCTAAAAAAATTCCTTTTGAGGAGGCTCAAAAAGCTTTCGAAGCAGCTATTGTTCCGGGCACATTTCGTATTATTATTACAGATTAAAAATTTTATTTTTTAAGGAGGTCTATCATGAAAATAAAAGAAAACGAAAAATTAGGTTTAGGCTCATGTGTAACTATTCTTGTCGGAGGTTGTATCGGAAGTGCTATCTTTTCGCTTTCCGGTATGACTATGTATTACGCGGGTCCTGCAGCTCTGATTACATGGTTTGTTGCTGCCTTGATTTTAGGCTTGTATGGGATTCAGGTTGCTGAACTATCAATTCGATATCCTAAATCGGGAGGTGTATTTGTATTTCCTGCAAAAGCAATGGGTAAAAATGAGCGGGAAGGAAAAGTATGGGGATTTATTTCTGCTTGGGGCTATGTTATTTCCAATATAATTGCAGTAGCTTTCTCAGCTATTTATGTAGCTGTATACTTGGGAGTCGGTTTTCAAGCTCTAGCCGGATTTAGAATCCCATTGGCAATTATTTCTATTGTTATATGTACGGCTCTTAACTTAATAAAAGTTACAAGTGCAGGAAAGTACAATAATGTGTTGGTAGCTTTACTTGTGATAACAATGCTCACTTTTGTAAGTATTGCTATGTTTGCCGGTAGATGGAATCCTCAAAACATGGTTCCTTTTTTTACACAAGGTGTTAAAGGAGTAGCCGGTTTTATTCAAGCTATTCCTAATGCTATGGTTGGGTATGGCTCTGTAGTAGCCATTGCCTTCATGGTTGGAGAAGTAGAAAATCCAAATCGAACAGTTCCTAAATCGTTAGCTATCTCTCTTATTCTTGTTGTTCTTTTATATCAACTTATGATTCTGGGAACAATGGGAAATATTACCACGGAATTTTTAATTAAGAATCCCGGTATGAGATTTATACCTATGTTTGCTGCAGCTTTTACATCTCTTAATATGTTCCCATGGCTTTCAAAGCTCATTTCTATTTCTGCATTGCTCGCCTTATTGACGACAATGCTTGTTGTCGGGTTCTTAAATGCTCGTGCTGTATGTTCAATGGCAAATGCAAAAATGCTGCCGGCATTTTTTGGTAAAGTCAATAAAAACGGGGTTCCATCCACAGCCTGTCTTACCTTGTCAGCATGTACAATTGTACTAAGTTGTTTTCCAAGCATTACAGAGTTATTGGTAAATTTAGGATCAATTTCAGCAGCAATCACTATAGTTATTGTGTGTTTTTCGTTGATAGCATCTCGAAAAAAACTACCTCATGTAGAAGGTAATTATGCTGCTCCCGGAGGAAATATTGTTTCAATATTGACGATTATTCTGATATTAGTTTGTTATATACCTGCTATTTTTAATGGCAGTGTATATATGTGGCTATTCACATTTATTTTATATGGTATCGGCGGAATTATTATGTTTATAATGATGAAAAAAAATAAGGCTGATTAGGATTGAGATTTGAAGCAGCGGGTTTCCGCTGCTTCTTTGACAGCGATTTGCCTGTTTTCTGTAGGAGGAAATAATGAGAATTACGGATAAGTTACAACCTATCACTAATGGAGAAAGTTGTGTTGCTGTCGGTTTTTTTGATGGACTTCATGTTGGACACAGAGCCGTTATTGATAGACTCTGTAAATGCAAAAATCTAAGGCCGGTATTAATTAGCTTGTCTAATAATTCCAGTCCTGTTATTTATACTGAAGAAGAAAAGTCCTATTTATTGCAAAATGGTAAACTGGATACTATGTTCTCTCTATCTGAAGATATAATCAAAAATATGACGGCAGAGTCTTTTGCACATGATGTGTTAAATAAGATGCTAAATACAAAAACCCTTGTAGCCGGTGAGAAAGCTCTTTTTGGAATTGATCAGATAGATGTAAATCATTTTCGCTCAATTGGACAAAAGTATGGGTTTATTGTGGAAACTGTTCCAATGAAATGTATCAATGATGTTCCTGTTAGCTCTAATACTATCAAGAAAGCAATTCAAGAAGGTGATTTTTCTAAAATTTCCTCGATGCTTGGCGCTTCTTATCTTGTAAGCGGAACTGTAGTTCATGGAAAAGGAGTGGGGCATAAATTCGGTATGCCTACAGCAAATCTTGCAGTTGCATCAAATAAACTTTTTCCGCCGCATGGTGTCTATGGATCAATGAGTTATTTTCAAGGAGAGAATCATTTTGGAATGACAAATGTAGGACTGCGTCCGTCAGATGATGATATTCCAATTCCTACTATTGAAACCTTTTTATTGAATTTTGACCGCGATATATATGGACAAAAAGTTTTTCTTGAATTATTGGTTTATATTAGAGGAATTCGGAAATTTGCAGGAGGCCTTGCAGAAGTAAGACAGCAGATCGATAAAGATATTAAGCAAATAAATGATTATATTAATGAAAATGGAAACTTACTACATGTTAAATCTAAAGGATGTTATTAATGAAATTGTGGATCATATTAAAATTCCGGCGTTGATATGGTCATAGATTTAATCAATTTAAAGGCCGATTGAGCTTTGAAGTCAATCGGTCCCTTCTAATGGCTTTATACCTTAAATTTATTAACCTCAATAGACAGCTGGTCGATACTGGCCTTATTTTTTTTCGATATATCGTGGACTTCCTTACTTGATTCATTTATTGCAGAAGCTGCCGATGCCATCTCGTTCATGCTATTGGTTATATTTTTGGTAAGGGCGTCTAGTTTTTGCATTTCTTCCGAAACCTTGATGCCTCCCGAAAGCATTTCTACCGATCTGGTCTTTACTTCACCCGTAATCGTATTTATGTTTTTTATTGCATCGAGGACTTCATTGCTTCCGTTTTCCTGTTCTTTCATTGCAAATACCATAAGCTCTTCTTGCTGTGAAATTTGGTTTACCAGTTCATAAACCTTAATAAAAGATTTTTCAGCTTCTTCACCGACAACCGTGAGTTTTTCGATAATCTGGGTAGATTTTTTCATAACCTCACCTATCTGCTTACCCTGCATATTAGACTGCTCTGAAAGTTTTCTTATTTCATCGGCTACAACGGCAAAGCCCTTTCCGCTTTCTCCTGCATGAGCTGCTTCAATTGCGGCATTCATGGCTAAAAGGTTTGTCTGACTTGCAATGTTTTGAATAATCTCACTCGTTTCAAGCAAGGAGGCTGATAAAGATGCTATTTGTCCAACTACGTCATTTGCTAATCTTGCGCCTTCTTTACCGCTCTTTGTTTGTTCATATACTGTTTTAATAAGAGTATTGTTTTTTTCAAGATTGCTTGTAACTGAAGCTATGTTAGCAACCATTTGTTCAACTGCGGCAGAGGATTGTTCGATACTTGCTGCCTGTACTTCAATGTCGCTGTCTAGTTCTCCGAGTCTGCTTATAACCTGCTCGATCGTTGCAGATGTTTCTGTTACACTGCTGCTTTGATTAACGGCTTGAGTTTTTACAGACTCTATATTTTGAGTAATTTCGTGTATTGCACTTGCTCTTTCCGATATATTTTGTGCAAGTACTTCACCAACATCTTTCATTTCTTTCGAGTGCATTAGAACGCTCTTTATCATGTGACTTATTTTTTCAATTGTATCGGAAAAATAGCCTGTCAATTTTCCTATTTCATCATTTCCCCGTGAAGGAAGTTTAACTCGTAGATCTCCTTCAGATATATTTTTAAGCGATTTGATAATCATATTAACCGGACGAATTATAAACAGTTTTGTAAAAATTATAATTGTCACAACAAATAGAATAAATATAAATAGTAAAACAACAGTTGTCTTTACAAAGAAATTTGTTTGATTCCTTTGAATTGCTTCAATAGAATATAAAAATTTTGAATATCCTATGATATCTCCCGAAAAGTCATAGATGGGATAATAAGCGGCTGCATTAGTTCCATCAATTTTTATCATTATTTCTTTGTTTCCGATTTGTTTCATAATGGATTCGGAGTCTTCGGAGTTTTCATTTTCAAAGTTAGAACCCATTATTTTATAAATATTTTGTAATGTTTTTGCATATACGCTTATGTTTAAACCTCCTGCCAAAACATCAGGTGTACAGGTTGATATAAAATTTAAAATAAATTCCGTATCTACCGCTCCTCCATATTCTACGGAGCCTATATGCTTATTACTTTGATCAAAAAGAGGTTTGACGACTCTAAAACCTAAATCACTTACTCCTACCTCAAGACCGTATATTTCTTTTTTTTCGGAATTTGCTTTTATAATGGTCTTTCTAAATGATGAAAGATCATCTCCAAACTTTTTTGGATTTTGTACTCTCAAAAACGAAACAGCCGGAGCTGTATGAAAATGGAATTGTTTAGCCCTATATTTTTTCTTCATATCATTGAATATAGGAAGGGCAAGATCCGTAAGAGTTTTTCTATCTCTTTCTGCAAAGGCCTGTATTAATTCCTCATCCTTTGCTACACTATCCAGTAATATTTGTCCCATAAGCTGATATGTATTCAATTCATGATTGAATGCCGAATGCTTTAAGTCACCCATCATTTTGATTTGATTTTCAGAGAATTTTTTTAAACTGCGCCAATCCTTGTAAGCGATGATCAGGTATTGGGCCAAAAGTAAGATAACCGTAAAAAGCAAGAGCTTACTTCCGATGGAGTAAAAGCGGCTTTTAACTGAGCCTGTGACATTTTGAGAAAGAGTTTGTTTTTCCGACATATAGCCTCCATTCGATGAATTCGTACAACTACTTTTGTTTTCGGGCCTCAATCTTTACAGGGTCGTAAAAACCTTCCTTCCAGTTAAATCTTGAAGTGTCTTCCAGTAATGTTCCTTTACGGCAAGAACCGACAATATGCCTATATTCTGTCCGCTCAATTTCCGTATGAGAGAAATCTAGGAGGAATTTATCAAACCCCTTCTTTTCGAGAGCTCCGATACGGTCGGTTATCGAAAAGGGTTTTTCAGGCAATACAAAAGAAGACGACGGTGTTGAAAAAGTCTTGAAAGCCTCTCCCTGTTTATCGGAAAAATATAAAAAATCATAAGCCTTTGGAAGAGTAAACCTCATTCTAAATAGGGCCGGATAAGCAAAAACCGGAACTAAGACCTGCTTTCTCATGCCCGGGGCATAAACATCTTCAAGGTTTTTTTGCGAATTTTCGATTGGAGATACAAACTGCAAAATATTGTTTTCTTGAAGCCATTTTACGGCCCAGCGGTTAAATCCGTAAAGATAGGGACCTGCAACAAGATTCAAGTTTTTGTTTTTCAGCATCGTAATATGGGCAGGATTGTTTATGATAAACTGGTTATACCCTTTTTCGATAAGGTTCAAAAGATAAAGCTCAAGCTCATCGCTTTCAGCCTGCCCCATAAAGGGATCGAGCGAAATAAAAATTTCCCGTTTTGAGAAAGGCAGAGGTTTATCGATTTTTCCCGTACCGGCTAAGGCTTCTTTTGTATCTTCGTTAAGATTGATAATAACCCGCACAGGTCTGTCGGAAAGAATTGTGTGGAGGCTGCTTATGGACGATACTTGCACATAGAGGCCGTCAGGGAAGATGTCGATATTGGATTTGTTCAAAATCTTTTTTCCCCGCTTATCTTCTTGTTTATTTTTGCTTCCTGTTTTAGGTTCGTTCTTAGGGGAACCCTTGGCGGCAGTCTTTGCATTCTCGTTAATGCTTCCTGCCTGATTCCCTTCGGGGTAGAGCTTAAGCTCGGGAAGCCTATCGTCTCCCGGCCTTTTTCTAAAAGGACTTAAACTTTTGGGAAGCACCGGAGCATAACGCTTACTCATGCTCTTGGTCTGTAAGAGGTAAACACTGTCCCCGATTCCAAAATCGGCAGGAACCTGAATCCATACTTCTTCTGTCGGCCCGCCTTTTTTTGAAACCGATTTTTCAATTCTTATATCTTGAATTTTCCAGCTTTCCCTTCCGCTGTCGTCCTTTGTATGAAGCCTAATCGAATCTCCGAAATCCGGAGTATAAGAGCCTCCTTTTAAAAGTGCATAGTGCACCTTGCGCATCGGGTCTTCTTTAGTCTTCCCTTCAACTTCTTTAATCTTAAATTGAGCGGTTTTGTCTATCGTTCCTAAAAAAATGCCCGTTCCGCCCGCCTGATTCGGGTTTAAGATTTCTTCGGCCTTTGAAGAAACAAATAAAAAGCTAGTCTTTTTGCGGGCAAAGTCTCCGGCTAAAATTCGGCGGCCTGTTTCGACGGCTTCTTTCTTGCTGTTTTCCCAATTGTCGATTACATGGCGGTAGGCCGAAACTACGGTTCCCACATATTCGGCGCTCTTCATTCTTCCTTCTATTTTAAATGAAGAAACCCCGGCCTTTATAAGATCGGGAACATAGTCGATTAGCTGCAAATCATGGGGAGAAAAATAATAGCCGTCTTTGTCTCCCTGAGGAGTGTGTGCCGTATAAAGTCTTCGGCAGGCTTGGGCGCACATTCCGCGGTTGGCCGATTTTCCTCCGAGGTATGAGGAAAACATACAAAGCCCCGATTGGCATACGCAGAGTGCCCCATGCACAAAAACTTCAAGCTCGCAGGAGATGTTTAAGTTTACTTCTTCGATTTCTTTTAATGAAAGTTCTCGGGCTAAAACAACCCTTGATATTCCGAAGCGGCTTAAAGCGTTTGCAGCTTTGGCCGAAGCTATATTCATTTGGGTAGAGGCGTGAAGTTTTAATTTTGGAAAGTATGATTTGGCCATTTGAACGACACCCAAATCTTGAACAATGATGCCGTCAGGCCCAATCGAGTCAAGGTATTTTAAAAAGCGGTACATCTTTTCGGTTTCTTCTTCGGTTAAAACCGTATTTACCGTAACATAGACCTTTTTATTCCTTTTATGGAGACTGTCTACGGTTGCCTCAAATTGGCTCCATGCAAAATTGGAGGAGCGCATACGCGCATTAAAAGTTTTTAAGCCTAAATATACGGCATCGGCTCCTTCGTTTATGGCGGCATCAAGGGCTTCAGTATTCCCTGCCGGAGCTAAAAGTTCTATGTTCATGTTTATACCTCTAGCCCCATTGTACCACATTTTACAAAAAAAATCAGGTGGGAAAGAAAGGGCCTACACCGAGACCATGGCTTTAATCTTATTTCTATCGGCTCTTAATTTTTTTAATGCTCGAAGCTGGGTTTGGCGGATGGATTCTGCCGAAATGGAATATTTTTTTCCTAAGACTGCAAAGGGGATTGCTGTCATGATGCCGTCAAGGCCGTATCTGTTTTTTAAAACATCTTTTTCGCGGTCGTTAAGTATTTCCAAACATTTATTTAATTTTTCTTTGAATTCGTTGTCTATAACTTCCTCTTCAGGATTATAGGTATTGCATGGAATAAAATCATAAAGAGTGGAAGATGTTTCTTTATCAATAGGATCGTCTAGGCTGCATATTTCGGTATAATTAAAAGATTTTATTTGAGCTATAACATCTATTTTTTCGTTCATTATTTCTGCAAGCTGCTTGTATGAAGGTGAAATTCCGTACTTTATCTTATAATTTTCTTCTTCTTGGCGTACCTGCCTGATTAAAAGCTCTTTTCTTACAGGCATTTTTATAGCCCTGTCTGCCGAATTTAAATATCTTAAAAAAGATTGTTTTATCCACCATGCGGCGTAGCTGGAAAAGCGTACCTTAAACGATTTTGAAAATTTAGCGGCTGCCTTCATCAGTCCAATATTGCCTTCTTGGATTAGCTCCATAACTTGGGTTTCATTTGAGCTGAACTTTTTTGCCATCTTTATTACAAGCCTCAAGTTTGATGTGACAAGCTTTTCCAATGCTTCTTTGTTGCCTTTTTTTACTTTATCGGCTAATTCTGCTTCTTGCTCGGCTGATAAAAGAGGATATTTTTTGCTATCCTTAATGTATTGTAAAAGCAGATCTTCCGTCATAATTTATTACCTCATAAAGTTCTAAGCAAAAGATGTGCTAAGATTTGCTTTTTTTCTCACGGAAATAATGGAGTTATTTAAATTTATGGATATTTTTAATTAGAAGTATTGATTTTTAATAAAAGATTGTATATTTTTGTATACATTAATATGTATACTTATGTATAACGCCATCTATACCGACAGCCTTAAAGCCTGTAGCTGCTTTTTGCTCTATGATTTTTTTAGAATAAATAAGTGCCGAAAGGGGAAATTTTCCTCCTCCTTCCGGGAGATCGGCAGCAAATTGAGGACGGGATAGGCCGGAAAGCTTTGCTTCTGCTTTTTCCCAAAGTTCTAGGGCCTCTTCTAAGGGAACTCGAAAATGGGAGGTTCCGGCTGCGGGATCTAACTGAAAAAGATAGCCGGGTTTTATGCCCATGCAGGCAAGGCCGTGAAAAAGGTTGACTAAGGTTTTTTCGTTATCATTTACGCCTTTTAAAAGAACGGTTTGGCTTTGAATGGGTATACCGGCTTCAATGCAAGTCTTTAAAGCTCTTTTTTGCTCCTTTCCAAGCTCTGCAGGATGGTTTATATGGGGAATAAGCCATAGGGGGCTCACCTGTTTTAAAAGCCGTAAAAGTTTTCCCGTAAAAAGTTCGGGGGCAAATATCGGAGCCCTCGTACACAGCCTTATCAAAAGGTCATTTTTTATGGAGCGTAATTCTCTTAATACCCTTTCAAGCTTTTCAAAGCCTCCGCTTAAGGGATCGCCGCCTGAAACAAGGACCTCTGTAACCTGCGGATTTTTTTTGATATAGCCCGTAACTTCCTTTAATTCTTCAGCCCCAATGTAGTTTTGAGAGCGGGCTGTGAGTCCCCGTCTAAAGCAATAACGGCAATATGAAAGGCATGTACCCGTCGTTATAAGAAGCACCCTGTTTTCGTACTGGTGAACAAGATAAGGGCTTATGCAATATTTTTGCTCGCCGAGCGGGTCTGAGGTTTCGTAAGGACAGGCTGTTTTTTCATGGACGGAAGGCTCAACTTGAAGGCGCAAGGCCCTTGCATCTTGAGGCTCGGCTTCTTCTATCAATTTTTGAAAAGCGGAGGAAATTAAGACGGGCTGTTCAAAATCTGCTGTTTCGGCAGCCGAAAATTCCCTCCAATTTTTTTCGTTCATATTTTAAGTGCTTTAGGTTTTAAATATTTTCGACGCCGAACATCAAGGCTGCCATAACCTTTGCATCGCTTACGATATTTTCTATAAATGCGTACTCGTTGGGCTGATGGCAGCTGTCATCAAGGGAGCTCCAAACAACGGCATTAAAGCCCTTAGCCCTAAGACAGGCTGCTACCGTTCCGCCTCCTATTCCTATAGTAGAAGTTTTAATCCCTTTTACCTTTTTTACGGCGGATGAAAGAAGTTTTACAATCTTTGCATCCTTAGGTGTTGCAGGAGAGGCTTCCGGTTCATCATATTCAAACCTGATAGTAACGCCGTATTTTTTTTCAACCTCTGAAGCTCTTTTTTGCATTTCTTTTAAGACCTCATTTACATCATAAGATGGAAGAATGCGGCAGTCCACATAAAAAACGTCATCACCCGGAATTGTGTTTACATTCGGCACGTTGGCTTCTTTTTTAGTCGGCTGAAAGGTCGAATAATTAGGTGAAAATAAATCGTCTTTTTTGTTAAAGTGATTTTCAAGATCGTTTAAGCGAAGGGCAAGGTCGCAGGCTGCAACAAAGGCATTCTTACCCGTGTTCGGCATTGAGGCATGGGTTTGAACTCCCTTTGTGATAACCTTAAGCCAAAGGCTTGTTTTTTCGGCAATTTCTATTGTTTCTCCTTTAGGATCTCCCCCGTCCGGTACAAGAATCAAATCGTCTTTTGTAAAAAGATTGTGGTTGTTAAGAAGGTAAATGATTCCGTATTGGGAGCCTACTTCTTCATCTGCAACAAACAAAAGCTTAATTGTGTGTTCGGGGGTGATTCCCAATTTGATAAAGCTCAAGGCTGCAAAAACCGAAGAAACAAGGCCCTGCTGGTTGTCTTCAACTCCGCGTCCGATAAGTTTTCCGTCTTTTTCGATTACTGTCCAAGGATCGCTTTCCCACTTAGACAGATCTCCGGGAGGAACAACGTCCAGATGGCTCATAATCCAGAGCCTTTCCCTATCGTTTTTTCCGGGGATGGTAACAATCAAATTGGGGCGTATCTTTGAAGAAACCCTCTCATCGGGGGCATCAAATCTTTCAAAATTACTAAAACCGGCTTCTTTTAAGTATTTTTCCAGGGCTTCGCATTTTTTTAATTCTCCGTCCCCATCGGATTCCGGGGCCACTGCAGGGATGGAGCTTAAAAGCTTTTCCAATCCTATAATATCTTCTTTTTTGGATTCAATAAAATCGGTAATTTTTTTAAAGGTACTCATTTGCGTATTTTATCAAAAAAAGTTCAAAAATACAATCGGCAGAAGATAATTAATAAAGTATTTTAGGTAAGTAGGTTGACAATTCGACTTTTTCAAAATATACTATAAATGTGCAATGTTTCTATTTTTCAATGCACAAAGGTATGAGAGGTTAAAACTTGTTACAGCTGTCATTTTTGAATTTTAAAAAAGGCTCATATATTCTTATAGAAGGAAAGTCGGATACCGATCATTTTTATATTATACAAAGCGGCAAAGTGCAGGTCGCAAAGGAAGATGAGGTAGTCGCAGAAGAAGGCGGCAATGTTCTAGGTCCCGGAGACTTTTTAGGCGTTGTTTCCTGTATGTCGGGGCATACTCAAATTGAAACAGCTATTGCTTTGACCGATGCGCTTTTAATTTCAGTTCCATACGGCCAGTTTCCTTATCTAATCGAAAAGAATACTTCCGTTGCAATGAAGATAATTTATTCTTTTTCAAAAAAGATGCGTTATTTGGATGAGGCTTTAACCCGCATTACCCTAAAAAGGAATGTTGTAACAGGCATTTCACATCTTTTTACAATCGGTGAATATTATTTGAGGATGTCCAAATTTGATCTGGCCCTCTATGCATATTATCATTATTTGAAGGCCCAGCCCAAGGGTGAATTTGCCGATGCAGCTCAAAAAAGGGTTATGGCAATTAAGGCGATGGGGGTTAAGATACCCATGGAAGTCCTTGAACCTCCTACAAACCAAATGATAAGGCTCTACGATAAAGAACATATGATTTTTTGTGAATGTCAATCCGGAACGGAATTGTATATTATTCAAAAAGGTCATGTCAAAATCACAAAGATTTTGGATAACAATGAAGTTCTGCTGGCCGTTTTAAAAGAGGGCGATATGTTCGGCGAAATGGCCCTTTTGGAAAATAAACCCCGATCTGCAAGCGCTATCGTTACCGAAGAAGGATGTCAGCTTTTAGCGGTAAACCGCCAAAACTTTAACCAAATGGTATCAACTCAGCCTCAGTTGATTGCCCGTCTTACAACAACCTTTGCAGATAGAATCTGGGCAATGTATAAACAGCTTGCGAACACCCTTATAAAAGATCATGTCGAAAAAATGTACGATATGCTTGCTATTCAGCTTGAAAAATCGAGAATTAAACCTGTAAAGGGCAAGTATCACACCTTTAACTTCGGCCCTGTTGAATTGGCAAATATGTGCGGCATACCTAAAGAAGAGGTATCTGAAGCAGTTACACGATTTTTAAAACAGCCGATAGTAAGATGTGACGGGTCAAAAATTTCCATAACGGATGAGCTGGAGCTTTCAAAGCAGGCAGCCTACTTTAAGAAGATGCAGGAAATTGAAAAATCCCGTATAAATGCCCGTGCAAAAAGCGGCGGATATTGGTAGAACGGAAACACGTTATGAAAAAGTTATTTTTTTATATAGTTTTTATTCTTATTGGTACTGTTTTTGCTCAAGAAGCAAGTTTAGAACAAAAAACTCCCGAAAATAAAAATGAGGCAGCTAAAAAACTTGAAGAGACGGATTTGGTTTTTGCTGAACTTCCTGCCGGTTATAGAGAAATAAGTCTCGGCATGAGTATGGATGCAGCTAAAGAAGCCCTTTTAAAAGACTCTATATTCGGATACAGGGGTGAAAGGGATATTTCGCTTTTACCGGGAAAAAACCGCAGCCTTATTGAAACAAAGGGTTCAAGTAATATTAAAAGGGCTTGGTTTCAATTCTATGAGGAAAATCTTTACATAATCATTATCCAGATGGATACGGACAAGATAGATTATTATTCGATGTATTCAGCGTTAACCTCCAAATACGGCGAGCCTTTAAGCATAGACCCTAAGAGGGCTGTCTGGAAAAATGAAACAGTCTCAATGATTTTAGAGCGCCCCTTGGCAATAAAATACATTGATTTGAAGGTCTTTAATGAACTTTTAGAAAAAAGTCAAACCGATAAGGCCTACAGTGATATTTTACGAGAGGAATTTATAAATGATTTTTAAAAAGGCCATAATAGCGGTTTTGATGCTTTGTTTTTTTTCTTCATGCGACGGACAAGATAAGATGGAGACTCAAGATATCTTTATAGAAAAAATTTTAAGTGAGGAAACTAACGAAGAAACAAAAGCGGAAGATTCAGTTAAAACGAATATCGAAAAAATAAACGTAGAGCTTGCAATTACACCTGCCCAGCAGCAAAGGGGCTTTATGGAGCGGAAGGTAATTCCTGAAGGTACAGGAATGATTTTTTTATACAAAGAAGATGCAAAGCTCAGATTTTGGATGAAGAATACTCCTCACCCTCTTTCAATCGCTTTTATCGACAGCTCAGGGCTGATTAAAGAAATATATGATATGATGCCTTATAGCTTGGAAACGGTTGAAAGTACCTATTCTGTACGCTATGCCCTTGAGGTTCCTCAGGGTATGTTTAAAAGAATGAATATAAAAGAGGGAGATAAATTGACACAAGAAACAATTTATCTTTTAAAGAGAAAGATTAAATAAAAAGGAGTTTATCATGAAAAAAACGGACTTTTCCATTCCTTCATTGGGAGAATGTAAAATACAGTCTCCTATTATGCTGTCTGAAACCCACGGAGATCTGATTGCAAATTATGTAACCGATAACGAATTTATAAGATATAATTTAGAGGCCTCAATGGGTGAAGTCGGTGAGCCTCTTACTCATGCCGATCTTATCGAAAAGGCCGGGCCCCGCCAAAAGATATATTTTAGTCCTAACTATGTACATGCAGCAATTGCTACCTGCGGAGGTCTATGCCCCGGTATAAATGATGTTATAAGGGCTATAGTCCGCTGTCTTTGGACAAGATACGGAGTCCGCCGAATCAGCGGAATAAAATTCGGCTACAAGGGTTTTATTTCGGAATATGGCTTTTCCCCTATTCAATTAACTCCTGAAGTTGTAAACGGAATCCACAAAACGGGAGGCTCTTTTTTGGGTACGTCCCGAGGCGGAGGAACGAGAGTAACCGAAATAGTAGACGGAATTGAACAGATGAATATCAATATGGTCTTTTTTATCGGGGGAGACGGTACGCAAAAAGGAGCTCTTGAAGTTTCAAAAGAGATTGAAAGACGTTACTTAAAAATTTCCGTAATAGGTATTCCCAAAACGATAGATAATGATCTTTCCTTTATACAAAAGTCCTTCGGCTTCGATACGGCTATTGCAAAGGCTACGGAGTCTGTGGCAGCAGCCAACATGGAAGCGAGTTCCCAGATTAACGGTATAGGCTTGGTAAAGCTCATGGGAAGAGAGTCCGGGTTTATAGCAACACATACGGCCATCGCCTGCCACGAGGCCCACTTTGTTCTTATCCCCGAAGTCCGCTTTGAATTAGGCGGAGAGAACGGCTTTTTAAAGCTTTTGGAAAAAAAGCTTGTTGAAAACGGTTATGCCCTCATTGTTGCAGCCGAAGGAGCCGGTCAACACTTAATGAATATAGAAGAAGGAACGGATGCCTCAGGAAATAAAAAGCTTGCTGATATCGGTTTGTTTTTGAAGAAAGAAATAACCGATTACTTTGATAAGATTGGAATGCACATAAACCTAAAATACATTGATCCCAGCTATCAGATTCGGTCTTCAATCGCAGCCCCCATCGATTCGGTTTATTGCGAGCGGTTGGGAAATAATGCTGTTCATGCGGCTATGTCAGGAAAAACCCGTACACTTATCGGGCTTGTCAACAATAAATTCGTGCACTTACCGATTGAGCAAATAGTCTCAGAAAGAAAGCATGTTAACCCTGAAAGCTCTTTGTGGCGGGATGCTTTGGATGCTACAGGTCAGCCCACAACAATGATATAAACTAAGATAGGATGTAGATTTTTGTGAAGCGGCTTTTTATTCTTTTTTGATAAAAAGCTGCATTAGCATGGTAAAGTCGTAGATTTTTTTGTAGGCCTCGACAAGCCACTCCCTTACAGGCCTTTCAGAATGTTGTTCAATTTCTTTCCAGTTTTGGATTAATTCCCGTCGGGGCTTGTCATAATCGGCTATTATTATTTTAAAGTTATTGCCTATTACTATTATGTGTTTTAGTGAAATATTTATAAGCTTAAGGGCTGTTTCGTTTACATCATTTAAAAGCTTTGCGGCCTGCCTTCCGGCTTCCTTTTCTCTTTCCATTCTGGAAAGAAGGGTCCGGAATTTTACCCCTACATCGGAAACTTCAGAAAGTTTGTCATCGAACTCTATTGTTTTGGAAGTTATTTGAATTATTGCATGGAAACTATTGGAAAAGTCCGATGTAGTGCCTGCAAAGCTGCCCCAATTACCCCTTACTAAAAATAAGTCGCACAGAGCCCTGACGTCCGTTTTTACATATTCTATTAAAAAGGATTTTAGATAGCTCAGTTCTTCGGTATAGCTATATCCCGACAAGCCTCTTTTTGTAAAAGCCTTGTTGGCGTCCGCAGTGTAGTTCTTCATCCCGGAAATTATTTGATCTCCGAATATTTTACTTATCAAAACCGCTACCTTTGAAGATCTTTGTTCCTCGATGAGCTTGTTTATCACATTTTGGGTAGATGTTTTAATTTGAGAAACATAGGTATCGGTTACTTTTTCGGTAAATGGAGAGGTTTCAACCGTGTAAATTATATCTTCTGTAATATGTTGAATAATATATTCGAGAGCTCGTGAGCGGCGGAGGTCATTTAGGGCTCCTAAAAGCTTTTTCCATTGGCCTGCATGAACCGGCTGAATATTTTTATAGGTTTTTATTATATCGAAGATAAGATTCCAATCGGTATCTATACTCAGCTGATAAAAAACCGAGGCAAAATCTTTTAAGTCTTCGGTAATATATTCTCCCCTTATTGCCTGAAAGTTGGGAGTGTAGTTGAAATTATTTTCGACAAAGTTAGAATCGAATTTTCGAAGTAAAAAATAGTAGTCAAAAAGCACAAAGTGAATAAAGGCATCAAGATGTTGATAGCTTAGGTCGATTTTTTGCGTTTGATTGGAATCAAGCTCCCCTACAAAGGTTTTTAATTCCTTTTTTACCTTTTCGGCAAGGATCTCGGCATTAACGGTTTTTGATTGTTCGATAATTGACTCTTCGGATAGAGTTTCAAGTAACTTTTTTTGCTTATCTGAGAGAGCATTTTCGACGGTAACATTTTTTAGTACTTTTGAAGATGCAGCACCGGCTAAAAGAGGCCGTGCCGGGCCTACTACCTTATATATACTGTAAAAAAACTGTGCTGCTTGAGGTAATACCTCTTGAGAACTCGATTTATACCATTTGCCGTATCTGGTTTTTCCTATATTTTTTGCAATATCCTTCAATTTCCGCCTTTTTAAGGCCTCGGGACTGTCTGAGGACATAAACAAACCTAATAATTTTTGGAAAAAATTTTCTTTTTTCTTGGGCATGGTAATAATATGAGTTAAATCAGCTGATTTGTCAACCGGTTCAGATATTCACAGCGTAAAACGAGTTGAGCAAAAAATAACGGCCTGTGCCAGGGCAGGCATAGGCCATTATCTAAGGCTTTTTAACCTGTTACTCTTCGTCGCTTTCCATTAAAAGCTTGATTACAGCTTGTTCACTTGCCGCCCTTAAAAGCTCTTCCCTTTTTTCTGCACTTTTAAATAACAAACTTATCTGTGCAAGGAATTGCAAGTGAGGACCTGTCTTATCAAGGGGTGACAGAGTCATAATAAATATTCGGGCCGGTTCTTGATCAAGAGAATCAAAGTCTACCGGATTATCTGCGATGCCTATACATGCAACGAGATCGCTTACTGAATCAGTCTTTCCATGAGGTATGGCGATACCATGCTTCATACCTGTGGACATCTTGCGTTCCCTGTCCATAACACAAGCCTTGGTAGCAACCTTGTCCTTTACTTTTCCGGCTTTTACAAGCGTATCAAGTAACTCATCAATAATAGCTTCTTTTGTAGTCCCTTTTAAGTGCAGATTAATGGTTTCAGGAGTAATGACATCCTTTAAATCTACAGAATCGGGTTTCAATGCATCTTTAAATTCCATGCATACATTCTAAGCCTCTTTTGATTAAAAGTCAAGTTTTTTTTAGTTTTTTTTCAAATTTCTTTTAATATTGCAAAATAAAAGCCTTTTTTGTTCAATTGCTGACAAAATACGGAAAAAATGATAGAATGGACTAAATGAAAAATTGAAAAATTAGAAGTTTAGGAGGAAATAAAAATGGGAATAAGAGCAAATTATCAATTTTTAAGTGACGAAAACTTAAAAGAACTCAAATCTTTTAATGCAGAAGAAGATGAAATCTTTGAGACTGCAGAAGATTGGAATGAAAATGCAGAGATATTACTCGATATAGATAAGATGTGGGATGCACTTCATTTTCTGCTTACCGGAGTGGATAGCGGCAAGCCGATAGAAAATGACCCTCTTAGTGAAGCGGTCGTTGGTGTATCTTCTCTTGATGATGTAGAAGAGTTTATAGCTTATACAGAAAAAACCAGAATTGCTGATATTGTTTCAGCTCTCGATAATTTTGATATAGAAAAAGCTTTAGAAAAATTCAGTATGAAAGAATGCAAAAAAGCGGATTTATATCCGAACATCTGGGGCTATGAAGAAGAGGCTGATGAAATAAAAGAGGAATTAATCGACTGCTTTCAAAATATGAAAAAGTTTTATAAGCAAGTGCTCGAAGTTAACGGCAATGTATTAGTTACTATTTATTAACCGGATTTGAAATTTTAGAGAATATTGGAAAAGATATTAACCAAATTATAATTTGCGGAGGCTAAGAGGTGCAGAAAAATAATAGAAAAATAGCGTTGATTGCTATCTTGTTATTTACTATCATTCCTGTTTTTATTGTCGGAATCGCTTTTACAGTGTTGGCAGTAAAAACAAATAGAATCCAAGATGACTATGCTATTGCTATAAATAATGAAAAGTATCAGACTCCGGTTTTAGTTGAGGGCCTAGAGGTTATAAATCAGGATGTTTCTTGCGGATATGCTGTAATTGAAATGTTTTCTGCATGGAACGGCGGAAAACTTACGGAAGAAGATCTTTATAAAAAATATGGAAAAGTCGTGACTTCCACAGGGAAAGCTTTTTGTGATGAGTTTAACCGGCAGTTCCCCGAATTTCAGACAACAATGTACAAATATCTTACTAATAGCGAGTTGATTTACAAAGTATATGACTGTTTAGCAGATGGTGTTTCTGTCCCACTTGAATGGGCAGCAAAGCACAATGAAGAATGGACATTACATTATTCGCTGGTAGTTGGAATGGATATAAGAAATGACAGCGTTATAATTGTCAATCCATACGGATATATTGAAACAGTTTCCTTAAATGAATTTGTAAATAGGACAAGTTTTAATTCATTTGAAAACATGCCTTTGTTTTATAAATTTGGATTTGCATTCGGTATTTTTGAAAAGAACACAGTTTTTATTCCAACAAGGGTACAATAAATCCCGTTTGCCGAAGTAAAACAATTAAATAAGATTGCTATGTAACAAGTACTAAAATACTTGAAACGGCTCATTAAAAATGATAAAATATATACGAATAAAAACTGTGGTATGCCACGTAAAATATTTTATATGGACTGGTGATAGTATGATTATAAAAAGAAAACAATATCTGGATCAACTTATTAAGAAAAAGGATAATGGAAGAATTAAGATAATTACAGGGATACGGCGATGCGGCAAATCATATTTGTTGTTTGAGCTATACAAAAATTATTTATTGAAAAACGGCATATCTAAAAAACAAATTATTGAAATGGCACTTGATGATATTGAAAACATTCAGTATAGAGATCCATTTAAGCTCAATGACTATATCAAGAGTAAAATCGATAATAATAAACAGTATTATATTTTTATTGACGAGATACAATTTTCAAAATCGGTAAAAAATCCGCATATCGATGACGAAGAAGAAAAAATTACTTTTGTTGATACATTACTTTCTCTGATGAAACGGAAAAATCTTGATATATATGTTACCGGCAGTAATTCAAAAATGCTTTCTAAAGATATTCTAACACAATTTAGAGATAGGGGAGATGAAATTCATATGTATCCTTTATCCTTTGCTGAAATGAGCAGCTGTTATGAAAATAAAGATAAAGCGTGGGAAGATTATGTACTCTGCGGCGGGATGCCGTTTATACTTGAACTTGAAACATTTGAAGAAAAAAGCAACTATTTAAAAAACCTATTTGAAGAAACCTATATTAAAGATATTATCGAACGAAATCAGATAAAAAATAGCGAAGAAATCGTAGAAGTTTTACTTGATTTTGTATCTTCAGCAGTAGGCTCCCTTACAAATCCCCTTAAATTATCAAATAGATTTGCTTCTGAAAAGAAGATGAATATATCTAATAATACCATTTCAAAATATTTATCTTATTTTGAAGAAGCATATATTTTGTATGCTGCTAAGCGATATGATATTAAGGGAGCAAAATACTTTTCTACGCCGCTTAAATACTATTTTGCTGATATTGGATTGAGAAATGCCAGACTCAATTTTAGGCAAGTTGAGAAAACACACATTATGGAAAATATCATTTATAATGATTTATTACGGCGAGGATTTAATGTAGATGTGGGAGTAGTGGAATATTTTCCAAATGTAAATGGAAAAACAACAAGAGTACAGTTAGAAGTTGATTTTGTTATCAACCGAGGAAATCTTAGATGTTATATTCAATCAGCCTTTGCTATCAATAGTGAGGAGAAAAAAGAACAAGAAAGAAACTCTCTAAAAAGAATTGATGACTCCTTTAAAAAAATAATCATTGTTAAAGATAATATAGTGCCGAGATATGATGAATATGGAATTTACTATATTGGGATTAGAGACTTTTTGTTAATGGAAGATTTTCTTAAAGCATAGTTGGAAACACAGTTTCGGATACCGATGATATTAACTTGATTAACTGACAGAATATTGAAAAAGTGATATAATGGATTGGACGAAAAATTGATAAATTGGAAGTTTGCAAGGAGCGGCATGAAAACAAAAACACTATATAGACAAAGCGTCTTCCCATGTGAAATTGATAGAGTGTATTCACTTTTGAAAAATCTTTCTACTTTGCAATGCATTGCAATACCCTATGCAGCATTTGAACCGCAAACCAAAAGTGATGATATAGAGTGGTATCCTGGGCAGACAATAACATTCAGATTCAAAATATTTGGCATAATTCCTTATGGGATTCATACTATTAATGTTATTGAGTTTTCTAAAGAGGGGATATATACAAACGAAAGCAATACACACGTTCCTATGTGGAATCATCGAATTCAATTGATAGACAACAAGGATGGCACTACTACATATAGTGATGAAGTTGAGATTGGCGCAGGATGGAAGACGATTTTTGTATGGATGTGGGCAAAATGCTTCTATGCGCATAGACAGAAAAAATGGATTCGGCTGTTGGAAAGATAACTCCCGGTTTTAATTTTAGTAATGAAACATTTGCAGAAAATTCTTGGTATTTTAGAAATGCTTTAGTTAGAGCAAATTATAATGATTTGCAGAATGGTATCCATGCAACAACTGAGTTCTTGGAATTGTTTTTTGAAAATCTTTTGATGGATGCCGAACATGAGCTGAAAAACAGATATATGCATATTTAATATAACGGCAAAAGTGCTGATCAAAGTGCAAATGTAAATATTTCAAAGTGCAAAAATTGCACTTTAGAATAATTGGCTATTATGAAAGAGCTGATAAGAAATCCGAGTATTACACAAAAAGAATTGGCTCGTATTATTGGAAAATCAGAAAGAACCATTAAGACAAGAACCATAGAAATGCAAGAAAAGGGCTTAATTGCTCGAGAAAATGGGAAACGAAACGGTAGGTGGAAAGTATTCATAGAATAGTTACAAGAACAAATATTCAACTTGATTAACTGACAGAATATGGGAAAAGTGATATAATGGGGTGGATGAGAAATTGACAAAATAGAAGTTGTTGAGGTGATATGATGCATCATATTGAGATTTATGTAAGTAATTTAGACAAAAGCAAGGAATTCTATTCTTGGATACTTAGCATTTTAGGCTTTAAGTTGTTTCAGGAATGGGAAGACGGATTTTCTTATAAAAAGGATGGATTTTATATTGTCTTTGTGCAGGCAAAAGAAAAGTATCTAATTAAGGGATACAATAGATGCAGTATCGGATTAAATCATCTTGCTTTTCGGTGTCATAGCAAGGATGAAATCGATCAAATTAGGAAGTTGCTTATTCAGAGAAATATAGTTTTGCTATATGATAATAAATATCCAAATGCCGGTGGGAATGAACATTATGCAGTTTATTTTGAGGATCCGGATAGAATTAAAATAGAAATTTGTTTGGACTAACTTAAAAAAATTCAATACTTATAATCATAGATAAATCCCAGTTTGTCGAAGTAAAACAATTAAATAAAATTATAGAGAGGAAGTAAAAGCAAATAGCCGATACTTCCTTTTTTGATGCTTAAAATGAAGGAGGAAAAGATGACAATAAGGAACCGATCTCCCACTATATCGGTGGAAATAATCAGAATAAGCAAGTAGTTAGGGCGATAGAGAGGAATCCTATCGTCTATTTTTTTACTCAAAATAAGAAAGGATAAGGAAATGGACAAAGAAAAAATGATTAACATCAATGCCAGTCTTGTGGAAGAACCGGTGTTTAGCTCATTTGAAAAAGATGGCGAAGAGGTAAAGGTGGCAAACTTCACTTTGGTGAAGAAGTACGGAGGTGGTAAGGAATACACCAAATGCTCGGTGTATGGCGAAAAAAGTGAGATGGCAAGGAACTTTAAGAAAGGCGATTTTATCCATGTGTTCGGCTACTTCAAGGAAAGAGCCAAGGCGTAAAGCATTTAATGGCAGAATAAAGACGGAATAACAAGTGAAACAAGGTTTGCAAAACTTAAATTCGAGAACATTAGATTGAGTTTATTCAATTTATATGGTATAATTGATAAAGTTTATGCAGATAGTAGAATGAACGATGGCACTTAATTATAAACCGTTATGGATACAACTAATAAAAAAGGATCTGATGAAAGTCGATGTCATAAGAATGGCGGGACTCACCACTAATGTTATGGCACAGATGGGAAAGAATAAGCCGATTACATTCAAAAACCTTGAGAGAATATGCAAGGCACTTGAATGCACTACGAATGATGTGATTAGTTTTGATGATAATTATGGAAAGGAAGAAGATGAGAGAAATTAAGTTAAAAGATGAAAGTGCAATGAATGTATTTTATGATGAAATTAATATTATAGTTGCTTATTTAAGTAACTATATTGTGATGATATAAATTAGAAGCTGTCTGATGCATATTTAGTGTTTAGAGAAACGCAGAATGGTTGTGTGAAATATGACGGATACTGAAGAGCAGTAGTTTTAAATAACATGAATCGGCAAGATATAAGAAAAGAGATTATCTTAAAAATAACTATCTATTTAGAAGGGAGAAACATATGAAACTGAAAAGAAAAGTGATTAGGAGTGGTCTGCTGAGAGGCGGCATCTTATTGATTATTATGGGTATCGGCACATATTTTACTTATAAAAGCGGAGATCTTAAGCAATTTCGGATGATGGTTGCAATTACGATTATATCGGCTTCAGTATCAGGGTTTTCGGCATTATATGACTATGATGTTTGGAGCGTTAAGAAAAAAATCACTCTTCATACTATAGCTATGCTTTGTACCGTTTATCCGGCTTTATTATACAGCGGATGGTTTGATACAAGTAAGATTTCAGGCTACTTTATTGCCTTGGCCTCTTTTGCGGGTGTTGGAATTGTTCTTGCTTCTATCGGTTATTTGGTAAGTAAATATATATTGAAAAATGTCCCGGAAGAAAAATGATTTTGTAATAGAGGCTGAAAAGAGTTTAAACCCATTGATTCAGGAAGGGGAACTGACCTCGGAATGGTGGATATAATGCCTTATAAATTAATTACAACGGAACATGCATGGCATGAAGGAGAGGAAGATAGGATCTATCGGTATTGGAGAGATGTTCATGACAGCTTTTTTTCTGAAGAATATAAATCGGTAGGAAAAAATTTCTATGAACAAGCTTCGATGATATGCGAAGTATTTTAGACAAATCCCGGTTTGCCGCACTAAAGCAATTAAATAAAATCACTAAAAAGAAGTAAAAGCAAATAGCCGATACTTCCTTTTTTGATTCCGAAGAAATGTATATATACACATAAAAATGGAATGAATATTGAAATCGGCAGTAATTTGTGATAGAATATCGTTAATAAAAAGTGTGCAAATGAACAAAAATAAAGAGTGAAAGGGATAAAGAGAATCACCTAAAAAATATTTTTACAAATGTATATCTAAAAGATGTGATTGAAAGAAACAAGATTCAAAGTGCGGATGAGCTTGGAGTTTTGGTTGACTTGCTTGCCTCTGTAATCGGTGCTTCAACCAATCCTACGAAAATTGCCAATACCTTTGCAAGTGAGCATCAAATGATTTATACCAATAAGACGATTTCCAACCATATTGAACATTTGGCGGATGCCTTTTTGATTTCCAAGGCGAGCCGGTATGATATTAAGGGACGGAAGTATATTGGAGCAAATATGAAATATTACTTTACGGATTTAGGACTTCGAAACGCTCGTTTTAATTTCAGACAGCAGCAGCCTACTCATATCATGGAGAATATTGTCTATAATGAGTTATTGATTCGCAGCTATAATGCGGATGCCGGAACGGTCTATATGACAAAGAGGGCAAGCGTATCCGCAAGCAGCTGGAGGTTGACTTTGCGGCAAATCAGGGGAACCGGCGATATTATATTCAAGTTGCATTTGACATCAATTCGGAAGCTAAACAAAATCAAGAGTTTTATTCACTGCATAACATTCCCGATTCTTTTAAGAAGATTATCATTATAAGCGGCCGCAAGAAACCGTGGAGAAATGAAGATGGTTTTGTCATTATGGATATGAAAGATTTCCTACTCAATACGGATATTTTGGATATTGCGTAGATGAGAAGTTGTCGTCACTGCCTATACACTTAACAATCTCCTAAAAACATAGTATAATTAGGCGAAAGGAAATATTTGGATAGGCAGCAACCGTAGAAGCCGCTAAAATTTTTTATAGGTTTTTCCGATAAAAGAGTATGAATTCACCCGGTTTTTTTTATGTGGTAAAAAATGTTGTCCTTTCTCCTATAGTAATTGGTGTTACTATCGTTTGCGGCTTGCTTTTAAGCTTTATTTTTTATGTAATGAGCTATAAGAAAAAGCCTAGGCGTCTTGTCACCAAAAAGAAAGCTCCCAAGCCTGCAAAAGAAAAAACACCTCCTCCCGAAGAAGAGGCTGAAGCCGAAGAAGGGGAAGAGTAAAGCTGTCATTTGAATTGTTTTAAACTTTTACCGGCCGTACTAAGTTAAGATAGTCGCATCTTCCTATAAAACCCGCAAATATCCTTATAAAGCCTTAATATCTCGGTTCCGTCTTCTATAAAGTAGCGGTGAACATCGGGGATGGTCTTAAAAAAGGTTTCCTGCCGCTTGGCGTAGTGCTTGGTATTCCGTTTTATAAGAGCCGAGACTTCTTCCAAGGCCGATTCGGGTTTTAAGCGGTTGTTTTCATCGAAGAATTCCCTGTAGCCTATGGCTTTGAGCCCTGGGCTTTCTCCCGTATAACCCATTTCGTAAAGCTTTTTTACCTCATCATAGAGCCCCTCGGCAAACATTGCATCGACCCTTTTCTCGATTCTTTCGTATAGAAGAGAGCGGGTTCTTTCAATACTTAAGATAAAAAACGCGTATTCTTTTCTTGGGGTTTCTGGGAGGGCAAAAGAACTTAAAGGCCTTCCTGAGGCGGCAAAAACCTCGTGAGCTCTTACTATTCTGTATTCGTCATGGACATGAAGCCTTTGGGCCGAGACAGGATCTATTGTTTTTAGCTCATTCAAAAGGACGGCTGCACCCTCTTCCCTTGCGCGTTTTTGAAAGTGATCCCGGATTTTAGGGTCGGCTGTCGGAGTAACGGGAAGCCCATAGATAAAATTCTTTAAGAAAAAGGCCGTGCCTCCCATCAAGACCGGAAGTTTTCCCCTCGCATATATTTCGGGACAAAGCTTATCGGCCTCCCTTACAAAGTCGGCCGTCGAAAATTCTTCTGAGGGCTCTTTTACGGCGATTAAATGATGAGGGAGGTCTTCCAATTCTTCTTTTGAAGGGGAAGCCGAGCCGATATGCAGGTGCCTATACACCTGAACCGAGTCGGCGCTTATAATTTCGGCACAAGATGAAAGAGCCGAAATTTCGCCTTCTTTTGAGAAATCTTTTGAATGTTTATAAGAAAATATTTCGGAAGCTAAGCTTGTTTTCCCCGAAGCCGTTGCTCCGAAAAAAATCAATACAGGAACACGCAAACTTTTAAAGCTGAAATTTTAGTTGAATTCCGGGTGCCGTTCTACCTGATAATTTACCTCGCCGGTAAAAATCTGCTTTGCTCCGGCTGAAACAACCTTGTCTCCGCTTTTTTCGACATTGGGATCTTGAATTTTAGCCAGTTGATAGGCCCTTCTTGTCGATGCGCATGTAATCTCGTAAATATTGTCATCAAACTCGATGAGTTCTTCTAATGGAAATATCATGGAGCTATTCTAACATCATTTAAGAAAAAAGTCAATCATTATTGAATTTCGGGTGTTATGTTTCCCATACCGATGACCGAAACATCCTTTGGAATTTCGGGGACGGATAAGACAGGAACCATGGGCATTTCGTATTCGAGGAGTCTCTTTATTAGGAGGCGGCCTTCTTCGGGAACAAGGATGACTGCGATGCCTACAAATTGGGCATTAAAGTTGTTGTATGCAGTTTGAACTGCCCTAAGCCATGCTTTTTTAGATTCAATGTCGATTGCAGGCTGAGGCCCGGTCAGGGTGTCAATACGGCTTGCCAAAACGGTTTGGAAAAAGGCTGAATCTACCATAAAAGCCCGCAGGGCCTTGTCTTCTCCCAAGTATTGCTGAACAATCTGTCTGCCAAGTCTTTGTCTGACTTTTTCGGCGATTATATACATGTCTCCGGTTATGCGTCTATAGTCTGCTATGGTCTCAAGGATGGCAGTTGTGTTGCGTATGGAAACATTTTCCCTAAGGAGGCACTTAAATACGGTTTGTAAGTCACCCAATGTCAGCTTGTCGTTTGATTGAATTTCATCAACTACGATTGGGTTTAGTTTTTTTGCGGAATCCAAGATGTTGCTTACCATCTGCCTTGAAAGGATATCGTCTGCATGTGTTTTTATAACCTGAGTTAAATGAGTTGCTATTATCGAAGGCGGATCTATTACCGTGTATCCTGCCCTTTCGGCGGCGGCTTGGTTTGCTTCCGAAATCCAGATAGCCGGGAGGCCGAAGGCCGGATCTAAGGTAGGCTCGCCCGGTATTTCATCTTGAACGTTTCCCGGGTTTACCGCGAGGTATGCGCCCATTCTTATCTTTGATCTTGCTACCTCGGCCCCCTGTATCGTGATACAATATTCATCGGGGGGAAGATTCATAGCATCCATCATTCTGATAACCGGCATTACAAGGCCTGTTTCGAGGGCTATTTCTTTTCGTATTCGTTTTACTCTGGGCACAAGATCGGAGCCTCTTTTTTCATCGACCAGAGGAATAAGGCCGTATCCGAACTGTAAGGATAGATCGTCATAGGGGCTTACAGCCTTGGTATCATCCGTTTCGGTTTTTGCCGCCTTTTCCGATGCAGCTTGAGCCTCTTTGGCTGCCTGTTCTTTTTGAGCCCTTGTTACCCTTGTTGTCTGCAAGCGCCAGCCTAAGAAGGCAAGGCTTAGTGCTATTAGGATTAAGATTATTGACGGGAAGCCGGGTAAAACGGCCATTACGGTCAAGGTAACAGCGGCTATGTAATAAACAGTCGAATTGCGTGCAAATTGATCTGTTATGTCCTTTCCGAAAGAACCTGTCGAAGCTGAGCGGGTTACTACAAGACCTGTTGCAACCGATATAAAAAGAGAAGGGAGCTGGGCTAAAAGTCCGTCACCTATTGTAAACCTTGTGTACATCTGCAATGCCTTGCCGAAGGCTTCTTGTCTAAAGATGATACCTACAATTAAACCGGCTACAATATTTAAAACCGTTATAAAGATACCTATTTTTACGTTTCCTGAAACGAATTTACTTGCACCGTCCATAGCCCCGTAAAAATCGGTAGATCTTTGCAGGTCTTCTTTTTTCTTTCGAGCTTCAGCTTCAGTGATAACGCCGGCATTGTACTCTGCCTCTATAGACATGCTCCTCGTGTTATTGAAGTCTAAGGCAAAACGGGCTGCAACCTCAGCGATTCTTGTTGCACCCTTTGTGATTACAAAGGCTTGGACTGCAATCAAGATAATAAAAACTACAAAACCTATGACCAAGCCCTGATTTCCTGAAGAGCCTATAACAAATTTGCTGAAGGCTGCTATCATCTTTCCGTCAAAGGCTTCTCCATATGTCAAAATCAATCTTGTAGATGAAACGTTGAGAGCAAGCCCGAATATTGTGGAGACTAAGAGCAATGAAGGAAAAACCGTAAATTCGGTAGGCTTATCTACAAACAAGACTATGAGCAGTATTATCAAGCTGAATATAAGATTCAGTGCCATAAAAAAGTCCAAAAGAGCTGTAGGCAGAGGAATAATAATTACAAATATTACCATGATAGCTCCTATGGCTACCAAGGAATTTGGTACTTCCTTAAAAAATCTGTTTTCGGCCATTTATCGTTTTACCTCCATCTTTTCCTTAACATTTCTTTTTCTTTCATAGAGTAAATTTTTAAGAAAATAATTGAAAGCGATTGATAGTACTCGCTTGGAATTATCTGTCCTAAATCGACGTTTGCATAAAGGGCTCGCGCCAAGGGAACATTTTCGATTGTGGGAATATTGTTTTCTTTGGCAATCCTTTTTATATTTTGAGCTGTTGCATCAACTCCCTTCGATATAACCATGGGAGCAGGCATAAGCCCTTGTTTCCATTGAAGAGCGACAGCATAGTGGGTCGGGTTTGTAATAACGACATCTGCATCCGGAACATTTTTTATACCGGTTTTTTGCAAGATTGCCTGCATCTGCCTGTTTATCTGGGCCTTTACCATCGGGTCTCCTTCCAATTCCTTGTACTCATCGGTAACTTCTGTTTTTGACATTTTTAAAGATTCTGAAAATTGCCGTTTTTGAAAAAAGTAATCCGGAATACTTAAAAGAACCAGAGCGATGGATGCGTAGACCAATATTTGAGCTGCCGTTTTTGCTATAAAGATTATCGAATTAGTAAAATCGGATTGAAGCAGGGCTATCATCTTTGTAATATTGTTTTTTATAACAAGATAGCCTATAAAGCCTATGATGACAACCTTAAAAAGCGATTTTGCCAGGTTAAAAAGTCCTTCTGCAGAAAACAGTGCCCTTTTAAAGAACCTTGCAAAGTTGGGTGTGATTCTTTTAAAATCGGGCGTAATCGGTTTTGTCGAAAATAAAAAGCCTCTGTTTTGAATAATATTTCCTAAAACGCCTGAAATTAAGGCCACTGCCGTTATCGGGAAAACTGTTCTAAAAAAATACGAAACAAAGATCCCGAACCATGCTCCGTTTAAAACGTCCTCTGTTGTACAGCGTTCAAAAAAGAAGGAGATGACCTGCATTAAGGATTTAAATATGTAGGGGCCCATTATTATAAGAGTAATTACGGGAAGCAGCACCACCATCGCAGCATTTAGATCCTGACTTTTTGCAACCCTTCCTTCTTCCCTGGCTTTGCGTATCTTATATTCGGTCGGGTCTTCAGTTCTGCCTTCATCTTCGGCAGCAAACCACTGCAAGCCTATTGTCTTATTGAGGAGGAGTTCTTCTTGCGAAAAATATCTTTGGTAAAGGATGGATGATTTTCCGGATATCATTTAGTACCTCTCAAACTGTCTAAAAGCCGCCAAAAATCCGAAAAGCCTTTTTCCAACATAATTTCAAAGGTGTTTATAAAAAAAGGCAGAGCAATGGTCAAAATAAAAAATGCGGTTAAAATAGTAATTGGGAAGCCTTCAGATAAAAGGTTCATTTGAGGGGCCGCCTTTGTTAAAAGTCCCATGGTTATGTGAATTAAAATAAGGGTTCCCATAACAGGCAAGGCAATTATCATCGCATTAAAAAAAAGATTTCCAACTGCCCCTAAAAGATAGGTTGAAAGCACATCCTGTCTTTCTAAAAACATAAAGCAGTTGACATGTTCGATGCTCTTCATTATTCCGCCTAAAAAAAGGCGCTGGAAACCGTTTATGCGTAAAAAAATAAGGACTGCAATAAAGTTAAAATATTGACCTATCAAGGGGTTTTCAACTTGTGCAAGAGCATCAAAAACTCCTGAAGCTCCGAAACCCATCTGAAACGAAAAAAACTGCCCTGCAGTGCTGAATGTAGAAAACAAGATGCTTATAAAAAAGCCTGTTAACACGCCGATGAGCCCTTCTCCTAAAAGTAAAAGAAGATACTCAAGACTGAAGGCATTTAGATTTCCGAAGTTGGGATAGGCATAGGGGGTTACCATAAATGCAGTTAAACCCGCAAGAGCAACTTTTGCGATTCGTGAAACATTGCGCATCGACATTAGGGGAGATGTCATCAGCATGGCAAAAATTCGGACTGCTGCGAGTAAAAAAATAGGTTCTTTATTTAGGATAAAATCAAAGGGCTGCATTTATTTTATGGAATGACCCTTATCTTACCAGTTGAGGAATTAAATTCATTAAAGAAACAAAATATTCCCTTAACACCGTAATCATCCAAGTTGCCAAAAGGGCAATCATTCCTAAAATAGTTAAAATTTTAGGAACAAAGGTCAGCGTCTGTTCCTGTATAGAAGTAGTCGCCTGAAAGATTGCAACAATTAAGCCTACTAAAAGAGCTGCAACTAAGATGGGTGCGGAAAGCATCAGTATGATACCTACGCCTTCACGCATTAAAGTAACTATAGTACCTGTAGTCATAGTCCCCTCCATAATGACCTAGGGTTTTCTGTCATTATAAACAAAAATGCTATATTTTTCAAGGCAGGAATTAAAATTCAAGTTTAAAAAAAATATGCCGAAAATTTATTCTGTAGAGGAATTTGAAAAGATGGCAGATTTTGTATTTAAACTTTCATCAAAGGTTATTTTAGGTAACTATTCTCTTGCCCGCATCGGTGAAGAAGTCATAAAATTCGGTAATAATTTTATGTTTGTAGTAGATCCGTTTTTTGAAGATATGGGCTTGCTCGATAAGATTCGAAAATCTCTTGAAGAAAAGCATATATCCCTTTTTATTTTTAACGGTTTTGAGCAGACAGCCGATTCTGAGGTTATAGAAAGGGCACTTTCATTAGCCAGAGGGGCTCATATAAGGGGAGTAATTGCCTGCGGAGATATGACTGCCTGTGCCATAGGGCGGGCTATAGCGGCTCTTTATAATGAAGATAAACCCGTATACAGATATATTGAAGGAGAGCCTATCACGGCAGAAGCCTTACCTCTTGTTCAAATTCCTACAAGCTGCAGTGACCCCTTTTTGTTCGGAAATTCAAGCTTCATCGTCGATTCACGAAATAGAACCATAAATTTATTAAAGATAAAAGAAGACCTATGCGACCTTGTAATTTTCGATTCAAATACCTATGCAGGGCTTGCTCCAAACGCAATGACTTCAATGATTTTTGCAGGCCTGTGTTCTACCTTTGAGGCCTATGTTTCGACACGGGGAAGCTTTTTTTCGGAGACAATTTTGGGTAAGGCTGTCGAGATATTTTTAATTTCCCTTGACCCTCAGCATGAAAAATTGGTAGGCATGCCCAGAGAGGAACTTGTGGCGCAAGCTGCCTGCCTTTCGGCTATAGGAATTGCGGCTTCCGCCCCGGGACTTGGAACAGCTATAGCTCTTGCTGCCGGAGGACGATACAGAATAGCAAGCCCGCTTATTTCGAGTATATTGTTCCCCCATGTTGTTAATGATGCCATTTCTTCAAGTCTTTCAAAGACTGTTGCCGTTGCGAGAATGTTAGGCGAAACCATGCTTGAAGGCGGAGATGCAGCCGAGGTTGCAAAACGAGGTATTGAAGAAATTAGAAGAAGACTTGCCGAGGCCAATTTACCTATACGTTTAAAAGACATAGATTTAACTATAGAATCCCTTGTGCCTGTTGCAGAGGATGCCGCCCGTTTGAGTTTTATGAACTACAGTCCAAGGCCTCTTGCAAATCACGATATTTTTGAAATTATAAAACAAGCCTTCTAAGATGCCCGAGATTTTTAAGCTTTATAACTTACCGCAAAAACAAAGATGCCGTAAAATATTGCGTATCTTGGAATCGGCTGAAGCTGCCCTTGTGCAAAACAAGGCTGACGAATTTCTTGATGCTTTTTATCTGCGTTCTCTTTTAAAAATCATTTTAGAAGATTTAGAACCTTCCTCTGCAATAAAAATTCAAAACTGGATTGAAAATCCGCAAGAAAACGATAAAAGAAAAATTATCAATTTTGTACGGTATGAACTTTACAAAAAACTTGATACGGCTCCTGCGGAGTGGGATTTGATTTTGCCTAATTCCGGTGCCGATGAAATTGCAAATTTCAGGCGGACTTTTTTTGAAGGAGTCTATGTCTATGCCGAAGACATACGCACCCCTTTTAACATAGGCTCGATTTTTAGAACAGCCGAATCCTTCGGGGTCGAAAAAGTTTTTTTATCTCACGACTGCGTTTCTCCTGACAACCCCAAGGCTAAAAGAACGGCAATGGGCTGCACCGAATATCTTCCATGGGAAAGAGCCGGGCTTGAAAGCCTTCCTGACCTTCCTCTGATTGTGCTTGAAACGGGCGGAACGGATATTTCGAAGTTTGACTTCCCCAAAAAAGGAATTGTTGTGATAGGCTCGGAAGAATTGGGGGTCAGCCCCGAAGCTATAAAAAAAGCCGAAGGACGGGTTATCACAATTCCCATGTACGGAATAAAGGCCTCGATAAATGTGAGCGTTGCCTTCGGTATCTGTATGCAAAAATGGTGTGAAGCTCTTACGGCAGACAGGCGTTTTTAATTGGTAATTGGTAGTGGGTAATGAGAGAAACTTGTCAAGTTTCATGATTGCCCTAGCTCAAATTTCCCCCACAGCTTATACTGGATTTTTCAAACAAAAAGGTGTATAATTAAAATGTGAGGGAAAGGCTATGAGTATTTCAAACAGAAAATATAAAGATTCAGTCTTCGTCGATTTATTCAGTGAAGACGAAAAAGCAAAAGAAAACTTTTTATCTCTTTACAATGCCTTGCATAATACCGAACTCAAAGATACGGAACAGCTGAAAAATGTCAGGCTTGATCAAGTTTTATATATGTCATTTTATAATGATGTCTCCTACCTTGTAGATAACAAAATCATAGTTTTAGCAGAGCATCAATCGACAATCAACCCAAATATGCCTTTACGTTGTCTTGAATACATAAGCCGCCTTTATGAAACTCTTTTCGAGTCAAAAGAAAAATACAGCCGTAAACTCCTAAAAATTCCAAGACCTGAATTTTATGTCTTTTACAATGGAGAGGAACACTATCCTTCCGATAAAACATTAAAACTATCAGATGCTTTTATAGAAAAAGCAACAGAAACTAATCTTGAGCTGACCGTTAAGATAATAAACATAAATAAGCAAAACAGTCATCCGATACTTGAAAACTGCAAGACGATGTATGAATACACAGTATTTGTAGAAACAGTGCGGAGATGGAAAAAGGCAGACCCTAAAAACGGCTTTGAAAAAGCGATTGAAGAATGTATACAAAACAATATTTTGAGAGACTATCTAAAGCGTAAGACTAAGGAGGTGTTGAATATGTTACTAGCCGAATATGATTATGAAACAGATATAGCTGTACAACGAGCAGAAGAGAGAGAAATAGCCTTTGCTGAAGGAATATCTCAGGGTATATCTCAAGGAGTTTACCAAAACAAGCTTGAAACGGCAAAAATGATGAAGGGTATGAATTATCCCATTGATGATATTTGCACAATATCGGGTCTAAGCCAAGAAGAAATAGAAAACCTTTAAATTAATTATCAAGATACGATGAGCCGAGTTTTTTCTTTAAGCGGTAAATAAGCAAAATGAGGAGTAAGATTGCTGTGGGAAAGCTGATGAGGATGGGCGGCCAAGGGTCGGCAAAGATGGTTTTACAGAGCCAATAAATGTGGAAAAATAGGGCGAGGATAAAAAACTTGAGGCTTATTATACCTATCATTATATTGACCTTAGAAACCGAAAAAGAGCCTCCGGCAGTAGAAAAAAGGCTTTTGTCTATGGGGTCGCCGTGGCAATTTTTAAGACGCCCAAAAACATATTCGCTGTATCGTCCGGTGGTTTTATTGCAAAAGATTTTATCGAGCTCGGATTTGCCTTCGGCTTCGTCTTCACTTTTCCAGAATCGGGGGTTACTGCTCATTTTTGCCAAGTTGCTTTCGTAGATTTCGTACCAAGCCTTTGAGCCCTTGCCCATAATAATCCAAAGCACCGAAAAGATTATACCTAAAAGGGAAATGAGGATCGGAACCGCACCGAATGTAAAAAGTAGCGAAAAAGACTTATCTTTTTTAATTGAAGTTTTAGTTTCGGGGTTGTTGTTCGGGTTTATGATTAGTGTATACTCCGTTGAACCTTCTGCCTCTTTTTTGTCCGCATTAAGTGTTACAGTAATTTGATTTGGGCTTAAATGCGGAATAAAGATGTCTTTTACATAAAAAGCATAGACGCTTGCAATGCCGAGTAAAAAAGCACCAAGGAAAACAGACCTTTGCCAAAGGTGTTCAAGCTCAAAATCCCTCCCGTGCCAAAGATAATCGTAAATGTCCTTTGCTGTGGGTCTGTCTTTTTGTTCGTCCTTTGATGTATCGGTCATAAAAGTCTCCTTATTTTGAAGTGATGTTTTGACAATAAGTTTCGAATATTTTGGTAAGCTGTTTTTTATAATACCTATTCATAGTTATAATCTCTTCGGTTGGTGTAGGATTTTTGGTTGTTTTTAAGTCCATATCTCCTTTAGGTGTATTTACCATATGTTTATCCCTATCGTCTTTTAATTTTTCGAGAGCCTCATCATAGGCGTATGTTAATAGGGCTTTTTTGCGATTATCTTCTGAAAATATAAGGTTGATTACGGTAAAAGCAATAATAAAAACTATAGTAATACCTATAAAAAGTGAAGTTATGATAAATACATATTGATTGCCTAAAGGGTAAACAATTAACCATAAAAAAATTAACAGTCCAATCGCAAAAAGACTTAAAAGCATAAATATTACATAAGTGCAGATCGGCATTTGCATTTTTTGTATGTAGTTTTCAACCGATAAGTTAGTTCCTTCACTCATTCTTTTTCTCCTTAAAATATTCAATTTACAATGCTTAATTAAGAATTAAGTCAATTCCTAATTAAGCATTTATAATTCCTAATTTATTTTAGTTTTTCTTCCAGTATTTCATGAAATACTTTCTGCTTAAAAAACTAGCCGCTGTTTTGGGGTCTTTCAATTCTTCTTCATTTATGGGTGCGGAATCGTCCTCATACGCATTCACAGCCCAGCCGTTGGTATCTGCAAAGACCGCACTCGTTAAGCCCTTGCAGTTTTCAAAAGCAAACTTGTCTATTGTAGTCAGGTTTGCGGGTAAGTTTATGCTTTTTAAGTCCTCACAGCCTTTAAAAGCTTCCCATCCTATTGTACCCAGGTTTGTGCAAGAAGATAGGTCTATGCTTGTTAAGCCCGTACAGTCGTTAAAAGCATAGCCGCCTATTTGGGTAAGGCTTTGAGGTAACTTTACGGAAGTTATTCCGCTACAATCTCTAAAGGCTCCCTTATCCTGGTTGTCGCCTTCTTCTATTTCGGTAATACCGTCGGGGATTATTATTTTGCCTTTGGGTTTTGCTCCGCTATAGCCTTTCTTGTCTATAAGTTTGATTTTATCGCCTACGATATTAAATTTGGCTTTGGCATAGTTGGTTACGGCGTATACGGTTATGTGCTTGTCTATCTGGTAGCCGTCGGTCAGTTTTGCTCCGTTTTCATTGTCAAGTCTCCATTCGTAAACCTCATAATCGCCGCCCTGCCATTCGGGTTTTAAGTTTACCTTAGCTTCTACTTGAGCTTTTATGTCTGCCCATTTTTTGGTTTCGGTAATGGGAATTTCGATGAAGTTTTCTTGAGATATTTCTGTTCTTTCATCACCTTTTATGGTAATGTGGAAGTTTTTATTCCAGAAGGCCTTGTATTCTGCATCTTGAACAGGAAAGGTTGAAGGAAGTTCCGGCTCCCAGTACCAAAAAATATGTTCAGTCTTTGTCGGCTCAACAAGATTTATATCTGCTCCGTATCTGCCCTTTAGCTTATTATCATCTATAAGAGTTGTAGTAGTACTTCCGCCTTGTAAATCAAGTGTAATGGTAATTTCGTTTCTGTTATACTTAATCTGCACTACCGTAGACCCGTCTGCATTTATTGAGGTTTGGCTAAAATCTTGCACCGTAAAGCCCTCATAGGCTTTGGCCTTCGCAGAGGTGGTTTCGCCTGCCTTACCGCTTAAGATTTCCCTCTCGTACACGGTGTACTCATCGTTACCGATATTTTGCTGCAAGTGTTCTACCGTGTAATTATATCTAGGATCAACCTTAGGCTTACAGCCGGTCAACAGCCCTGTCAACAGACCGGTCAATAATCCCATCAGCAGCCCGGCTGCCAATACCAATGCAGTAAGATTTACTGCCCCAAAAAATGATTTCCTTTTACTTTGCTTCATTCCTCTTTCCTTCCTTTTTAATTTATTTTTTTATTTAACTGCTAAGGGTGCGAAGCGTTGAGTTTACGCTCAACTTCGCAAAGAATTTTAAGGTAGTCTTTGTATGATATTCCTTTATAATCCTTGGCACTTTTTGTGCCTCTTGCGGTTTTATTAAACGATGTGAGAAAATTATATCCTGTGTGTGATTGTTTAAATTTAGCCGCAGAGAGCACAATGGTGTTAAGGAATGTGAGGAGGAATTTGTAAGGTGTTTCTTAATTATTCTTTGCGGTTTATCTAAAAGAGTGCTGAGTGCTGAGTGATTATGGGTTTGCTTTCGGTTTTGTCAAGTAGTTTGACATGCTTATCAAAAGTTTTAATATTCGAATACTCTCTTTTCCCTTTCATAGTTTAGTATTATATAATATTTTGTATGGAATAGCAAGGCTCTTTTTAATTGTAAGCCTATTGAAAAACATTCTTTTTAGTGTTATCTTAGTTAATCAGAGGTGAAAATGAAAAAAATTAAAATTGTGTTTTTTATGGCAGTTCTTGCATTTATTTTGACGGGATGCGAGCTTATGGATTCTTTAGCTAAAGAAACTGAAATAATCAAACAGATCAAGGATGAAGATTTACGAGGGTACACCGTAACATGGCTTATTTTTGCGGATGACAGCGATGCCTTAAAATCGGCCGCCTATAAAAAAGCCGCTTCTTATTATAAAAAGGCATCCGAAAATGCCGGTTTAAAAGATCAATTTCAAATTATAGTTGTTTCCGACGGTATAGAAAAAGCAATTCGTGAAAAGGTAAAGGAAGCCGGATTTGATGCGGATTGTTTCCCGTTAAGATGGAACGGAAATGTAAAAAATAAATATAACCCTGATGACAAAAAAAATTATTCCGTATTTTTCGATAAAAAGGGCAGGGCTCTTTTTAGTATGACGGAAGACTGGAAATTTGAAAATTACGGCGGACTTGCGGATTATTCTCTTGAAGCCGCAGGCTTGAAGAACATAAACGAATTAAAAAATCCTCTTACCTTTTTTAAGACCTTAAATAAAATGCAGGAAGACGATATTTTTAAATTTATAAACAATGCCGTAAATTTAAATCTAAAAGAGATTTTAAGAAATTTTATAAATCAAGATTAGTTTTATTTTTATGGAGGACTCAAAATGATTTTATTTATAAGCGACAGTATTTTTACTTCTACCGAAAAAAAGAGCGAGGATTTTGATAAGGCCTTCGCAGGTTACATAGTTGTAGAAAACGGTATTATTCAAAAGATCGGCAAGGGCGAGGCTCCCGAAAGTTTAAAAAGCCAAGCCGAAAAAATAGTTGATGCAAGAGGAAAGACCATTACTGCAGGTCTTGTCGATGCCCACACCCACTTGGTGCACGGTGGCTCGCGCGAACATGAGCTTGCAATGAAACTCGAAGGAAAGAGCTATCTTGAAATACACGCAAGCGGAGGAGGCATTTTCAGCACCGTAAGAGCAACAAGAGCTGCCTCAAAAGAAGAGTTGACACAGAAGGCTATGACCAGTCTTGACCGAATGCTTATTCACGGTACAACCACTGCCGAATCAAAAAGCGGTTACGGCCTCGACATGGATACCGAAATTAAGTGTCTCGAGATAAATTCTTATTTAAACGAAAATCATCCTATCGATATTGTTTCGACCTATATGGGTGCCCATGCAACTCCGCCCGAATTCAAGGACAACAAAGAAGGCTATATCAAGTTTATGATAGAAGAGGTTATGCCCGAAGTTAAAAGACGAGGCTTGGCCGAATTTTCCGATGCCTTTTGTGAGGACAAGATTTTTTCTGTAGAAGAAACCGAGAGAATAATGAAGGCTGCTAAAGACCTCGGCTTTAAGTTAAAGCTTCATGCAGACGAGATAGTTCCTTTAAAGGGTGCCGAGCTTGCCGCAAAGATGAATGCACACTCTGCAGAGCACCTGATGGCAATCTCCGATGAAGGAATTACGGCCCTTGCAAAATCGGGAACCGTTGCCGTTCTTCTTCCTGCCACCTCTTTCTTTTTGATGTCGCCTATTTATGCGCCTGCAAAAAAGATGATTGAAGAAGGCGTAAGGGTCGCCCTTGCAACCGATTATAACCCCGGAAGCAGCCCGACCGAAAACCTGCAAATGTCTATGTGGGCGGCTTGTTTTAAGATGAAGCTTTTACCTGCACAGATTTTACGCGGAGTAACCATCAATGCGGCCTATGCAATCGACCGCGAAAAAACTATAGGCAGCATCGAAGAAGGAAAACAGGCAGACCTTGTTATCTTTGATGCCCCCAATATTGATTACCTTGTTTATCACTTCGGCGTAAACTCCGTTGATCAGGTTTGGAAAAAGGGAAAGCTCGCTGCCGAAAAAAGGCAGGTAGTTTACAAGAACTGATTTTGATTTTAATTAAATAAACAAAAAAGTTTGAACAATAGGAGATTTTTTATGGAATTAGTAAAGATGACGGTAAGTGCCTTTGTTGACGAAACAGCAAGCGATTCTCCGGCCCCCGGAGGCGGTTCGGTTTCTGCCTTAGCAGGCTCGCTCGCCTCGGCCCTCGGTCAGATGGTTATCCGCCTGACGACAGGAAAAAAAGCCTTTGCTTCTCTTGATGAAAAAACTCAAGAGGAATTTAAGGCTCAGCTTCCTAAACTGGAAAAGGCACAAAAACGATTGGTCGAAATCATTGACGAAGACACTCAGGCCTTTAATGCCTTTATGGAAGCCTTAAAATTACCTAAGGACACTGATGAGCAAAAGGCAAAACGTAATAAGGCTATGTCCGATGCTACTGTTGTAGCCATGCAGGTTCCGCTTGAAACAGCTAAAACCTGTTTGGAAGTTTTACGCTTTTTACCCATTGTTGCCGTTCACGGAAACAAAAATGCCGCATCCGATGCAGGTGTTGCAGCCCTTAATGCCCGCTCCGGTTTGGAAGGCGCTATCTTAAACGTCAAGATAAACCTAGGCGGTATCGACGATGCCCCCCTCTGCGAAAAGACAAGGGCAGAATGCAATAAGATGCTTGAAGAAGGCGAAAAGCTAAAGACCGAAATTTTAAAGACAATCTATTCAAAGATCGAATAGGTTTAACTGCAAAGTCCAATTGGCGAATGAGGGGAGCAAGGGTCATTTGAATTTTTTACGAATTATCAAATATCTTTGCTCCCCTTGTTGTTTATCTCGTCCAAGTATTCAAAGAGTTTTTTTACGGCTTCTTTTGTTGTAGCCCAAGAGGTGCAAAAGCGTACGGCTGTTTGATTTTCTGAGATCTTTGTCCAAAATTCGCATTTAAATTCTTTTTCTATTTTAGTTAAAAGACTGTTTTCGATTATGGGAAAACTTTGATTTGTTTCGCTTTCCATAAAAAAGGAAAAGCCGCGTTCTGAAAATCCCTTGCGTATCATCTTTGCCGTTTCGTTCATCGTTTTTCCTATCTCGAAGTAAAGGTTGTCTGTAAAAAGAGTTTTAAACTGAAGACCTAAAAGCCGGCCCTTTGCGAAGAGACCTCCCTTTTGTTTTTGGATGTACCTAAAATCTTTTTGAAGATCGGGATTGTTTATTATAAGGGCTTCACCGAAAAGGGCTCCCAGTTTTGTTCCGCCTATATAAAAGGCATCCGTATATCTTGCCAAGTCTGCAAGGCTTAAATCGTTCTTGTCCGCAGTGAGGGCTGTTCCGAGGCGGGCCCCGTCAACATAGAGCGGGACGGAATATTTTTGAGCTGTCAGCTTTAAATCCTGTAATTCTTTTTTTGAATAAATGGTACCGAGCTCGGTAGGGTTTGAAATATAAATCATCCCGGGTTGAACCATGTGTTCGGCAGTAGGGTCATCATAATGGGCCCTTATAAGAGCTTCAGCCTGCTCTGCCGTTATTTTTCCGTTTGCCGATTCGATGGTAAGAACCTTGTGTCCGCATGCTTCTATAGCACCCGATTCATGCACATTTATATGTCCGGTATCGGCCGCTATTACCCCCTGATGGGGTCTTAGTACCGAAGCTATCATTGTCAGGTTTGTTTGTGTTCCGCCCGAGAAAAAATAAACCTTACTTTGAGGGGCGTCCAGCTCCTTTAAGATAAGGTTTGCTGCTTCTGTACAATATTGGTCACAGCCGTAACCTACAGTTTGCTCTTCATTTGTTTCCGTTAATGTCTTAAGAATTTTTGGGTGACAGCCTTCGCTGTAATCGTTTATAAAAAAATACATACTTGCTCCCTATAAAACTTTTTGTAAGTAATTTCCGAATTTTATTTTTAAACTTGTTCACTTTTCCATTCCCCGATAGTTCTTTCTTCTTCATCAAAGCTTGAACCTATCAGTATTATCTTTTTACCCTCTCCCTTAAATTGTGCGGCATAGCCCTTCTCTTTTATCTGAGCTATTGCATCTTCGGCGGTGCCTACACTCATCAGCTTAAACTCAAAGATGTAGATTGAATCTCTGGTATGCACAATGCAGTCAGCCCTGCCCTTTGCACAGTGGATTTCAGTCTGTACAAATTGTCCCATAAGCTTAAAGATTAGGTAGACTGCCGTCTGATAGTTTTGCTCCCTTAGTTTGAGCTTATCTTTAGGCAAGTTATCGTAAGGAACGCCTGCTATTATAGCCTGCATCCGCTCCATAAACCCGTCTACATTCCCTGCCCTTACATCCTCTACAAACTCCCATACCGAAACACCTGTTTCGTCAGGCCCAAGAGAGGAGTAGGCAGGTAAAAGATTTTTTAAAAAGCCGAACCTCACCTCATCATTAGGAAAGCCTAAGCGGTAAAGGTTAGATTCTTCTATGTATTCTTTTATCGTTAAATATCCCGATTGAAAAAGTATGGGTAGGGGATTTTTTGTATCTGCCCTATATAGCTCTATACCTGACTCATCAAGCTCAACTTTTCCGTCCAGCTTGGGTATATTGTAATAAGCATCTTTTAGGTAGTTTACCAAAAAGGTAGGTGTACCTGTTGAGAACCAGTAATCCTTTAATTGACCGGAATTAAGAGTGTTTAATATGCTGAAAGGATTATAAACCGACTCTCCTAAAACACTGAACTTATAGCCGTCATAACGCTTTTTTAATTCTTCAAGCATTTTGTCATAAGAGTTTTTAGTGTTATTTGCTAATCTTTCTATTTCGGGTTTAAAGGTGTTTTCTATTTCGCCTTGTGTCAGTCCGCATATTTCGGCATAGTCATTTAACATGCTTATATCCTGTAAATTATTTAAATCGCTGAAGATGCTTATTTTGCTGAATTTTATTACACCCGTCAAAAAGGCAAAGCGTATGTACTGGTCGCAGGTTTTTATTACGGAATAAAAGGCTTTTAGCGTGTTACGGTACTCTTCGTTCAAGGCTTCGTTTACCCCCATAGTCTGTAAAAGAGGTTTGTCGTACTCGTCTACTAAAATAACTACTTGACGGCCGGTTTTTTCATATAAGGTTGTAACTATAGATTTAAATCTATCTTCAATACTTCCGGATGTTTTTGTGATACCATAAAGTTTTTCCCAGTCATCTAAGTGTAAATTTATAATAGTTAGAAGAGCTTCTTCATTCTTATAATATTTTGTATTAAAGTCCAAATAAAGTACAGGATATTCTATCCAAGCATCGGTCTTTTCAATTTCGGCCCGCTTTTCTTCGGCTTTTTCGATGTATAAGCCCTTGAACAGCTCTTTTTGCCCTAAAAAGTAAGACCGCAATGTCGAAAGAAAGAGGCTTTTACCGAAGCGGCGAGGACGGCTTAGAAAGTATGGAGAGGAAGTACGAACAAGGCTAAAAATATAACGAGTTTTATCTACATATAAATAATTATCATTCCTCATTTTTTCAAAGCTTTGAACGCCTATAGGTATCTTTCGCGATAAATCAAAATCCATATCAAGCCTCCTCAAAGATGATTATAACATAAGACAGGGTATTATTCAATGTTGCGGAATTTGCAGCCGCCTATTTCTTAAAAAGGCCTGCGAGCTCTTCATTGCTTAATTTTGAAATCCAAGTTTCGCCTGAAGAAATACTCATGCCGCTTATTTCCCGTTTTTTTTGAATCATTTCATCAATTTTTTCTTCAAAGGTGCCGGAGCAGATAAAGCGGTGCACAAATACGTTTTTAGTCTGCCCTATTCTAAAGGCTCTGTCTGTGGACTGATCTTCAACTGCGGGATTGTACCAAAGGTCAAAGTGAATTACCCTGTTAGCTGCCGTCAAGTTAAGTCCCGTTCCTCCCGCCTTAAGCGAAATTAAAAAGATACGGTAAGCAGGATCCGTTTGAAAAAGGCCGACGGCTTTTTTGCGTTTTGAGGCGGGCATTTGGCCGTGAAGCAAAAGGGGGACGGTTCCCAATTCTTTTTGAATAATGGTTTTTAGAATATTGAGGGTGCCTACATATTGGCTGAAAATAATAGCCTTTTCGCCTGAAGAAATTATCTCGCTTAAAAGCTCGATGAGGGCGGTAACCTTCCCGGAATGTTTCATCTCGCTCGGAGTTTCCTTGTCATAGGCCCGCGGATGATTGCATACCTGTTTTAGGGCCGTTAAAAGTTTTAGGACATAGGCCTGCCTTTCAATCTTAGTTTCGGCTCCCATCACCTTGTGCAATTCGGTTTCGACAAGGTTCTCGTAAATTGCCAGCTGCTCAGGCGTAAGATTACAATATTGATTTGTAATTATCTTGTCGGGTAAGTCGGAGATAACCTTGGGATCGGTTTTTAGGCGGCGGAGCAAAAAGGGTGAAGTGATTTTCTTTAAATCGTCTGCTTCGATTTCGGAATTGTGAAGCTCGATCGGAATGCGCCATTTTTTTCTAAACTCGTCAGCCGAGCCCAGATAGCCGGGGAGAAAAAAGTCGAATATGGAGCGCATATCTTCAAGGTTGTTTTCGACAGGGGTGCCGGTAAGAGCGATTCTGCCCTTCGCCTGAATTGCCTTTACTGCATGGGCCTTCTTTGTTCCCGAATTTTTTATAGCCTGAGCCTCATCCAAAATAATACAAAAAACTTTTTTATCCTTTAATTTTTCTATATCTTTTTGCATCGTCTGGTAGGTGCTTATTATTACGTCGGCTTCGGTATTGAACTTGCGCCTTGCTCCGTGATAAAGGTCAGCTTTAAGGGAGGGAGCGAACTTGGCTATTTCGTGTTCCCAGTTTGAAAGAAGGCTTGCAGGAGCTATAACCAAAAAAGGCTCCTCTGCTTCTTTTGAATTTTTAAAGGCCAGTATCAGGCTTATAATTTGTACGGTTTTGCCCAAGCCCATGTCATCGGCCAAAAGACAGCCGAAGCCGCTTTTGATATTTGCATAAAGCCAGCGGAATCCCTTTTCCTGATAGGGCCGCAATTCCGCATTTAAGTTTTGAGGAACAGGAATGTCATCTTGCCTGAAAATGCCGTCGATAATTTCTGCGGCCGGTTTGGAGCAGACTGCATTCCCCGAAAGAACCGCTTGAAGGGCTTCCCTCATGTCTGCCGGTTTTTCAAAGACCTTTAACATTTTGGCAACTTCTTCCGGGTCGAGCAAAAGGAATTGATCGTTAAATTTTACCAAGCCCGATTTATTTAAAAAGAGCTTTTTAAATTCGTCTATGTCTATTACGGTGTCTCCAAGCATTACGGCCCGGTCATAGGAAAGAACGTCATCAAGGTTTAAAAACGAAACTACATTTCCTGCTCCCTTTACGGATTTTACACTTATGACGGGCTTGGGCGTCAAAACATTTTTTAGGCTTTTAGGTAAAACTATGTCGATGCCGAACCGCTGCAAAAGTTTGGCCGCCCTTTGCAAAAAGAGGCCTGCTTCTTCGCGTGAGAGCATAATATTTTTTTTGACTGCAAGAATCGAAAGAGCCGGTAAGTAGGCCGAAAGGCTTGCCGGAAAGCGCAAAATATCGTCGGGATTTTTGCTCCTCTTTGCTGCGATATTTAACTCGGTAAATGGAGCCTCAGCTTCGAGAGAAAAGGAAGATGCATCGCTTTCAAAGGATGTGCTTTCACCGGAGTTTTCTTTAGCCTTACGCACAAGGGCGGAAAGCAAAAAGAACTCGTCTTCTTTTAGTGAGTCCAAAGTCAGGCGGTATTCATAGCCGCAATTGCTGTAATTTAAAACCGAAAGCCAAGAGTAAATTACCGTATCCAAATTCCGCTTGCCGGGAACGCTTATATCGATTTCTTCATTTGAAAAAAAGAGAGAGTCTATTTCTTTATCCTTGGTATAGGACTTACTCGGGAAAAATTTTAAAGATGCCGCATACTCGGTTAAAAGAGCTGTAAGTAAAAGTTCGGCACAGTAGAGCCTTCCCCATTTTTCGACCGGAAGAAAAAAGTCCTTTGTGAGGGAAGCTGCAAATTTAAGAATGTCGGCCTTTATTTCGGAAGAGGCAGAAAGACTTTTCCAAAAGATAAAAAGTTTTTTGTTTTCGGTAAATACGGCAGGTATAAGTGCCGAGCTTTGGATGAGTTTTCCCGCAATGGCAAAGAGAGAAAAAAGAATTTTGACCGAGGGGCTCATCTCGTTTAAACTGCTTCTTGTTTTATAAAAATTTTGAGCCTGCAAAAGGGTTTGATTTATCTCTTGGTTTTCGCCTAATTTTATGCTTACCGTTAGAGGGCTTTTAGGCTCAAGCGGAAAGACTCTTTTTTGCTTTCGGATATTGTCGATGTTTATTTTTACCCTTGCAAACAAAAAAGGGTTTACCGATTTTTCTTCTTCGCCTTGCTTTTCTTGACTGTAAAAGTTAAGCCCGTAATTTAAAACCGCCTTGTGATAAAATTCCGTAAGCTTTATTATAAAATCGCTCGATGTAAAATTGGGTTCAGGCGGAAGGATGCCGCTTATAAGCGGAAGATAGGATTCTCCAAGGCTGAACTTCAAAGGTGCTTCTAATTTGCAAGGAGGCAGAGCTTCCCTATTACCCGATGAGTCTGAAGTGAGGCCTGTCTCACTTAAAGTTTCATTTTTGCGGAGACTTAAGGGAACAGGATGCTCTTGGAGGAGGGTAAACCTTCCTTCCTTTTCGGGACTGCCGTTTTTGTAAGCAGCACCTTCGGATATGTTTACCGAATCGAGATCGAAACCTGCAAGCTTAAACAAGAGGCGGGGATCATGGTCTATTTCTTTGGCAAGCAAAAAAAGAACGGCTGCCATGTGCTTACAAGGATCTCCCGAATCGGGGCAGGTGCAGTCCCTTTCGATTAAATTCCAACGGGCAGGAATGAGCCTAACCTTCTTTTTCTTTAAGGCTTCGATTAGGGCAGGGCTCATAATTCCGGCTCGGAGGCCTGCGAGCTCAATAGGATGCTTTTCTAAGATTGAGCGGATTGCATTTTCATTTGTTTTTGAAAGAGGCGGAAATTTAAAATATACATGGTACCAGGGAACATAGTTCCCCTTAACCTTTGCTCCCGCCGTTTGTCCGTTTACTACAAGAGAATTTACCTTTCCGGTATTTGCATAAGTCTTCCCGCGAGACAATCGCCCCGAATCGTCGTAGGCCTTGAGCATTTCCAAAAACCATGCACCCCAGGGCGTTGTCCCATAACTTTGTCTTGCCATTGTCAAGGAGTATAACAGAAGCGAGGATAATTTTCAATTCCGGGATTTTCACCGCGTATTAAAGCCACAGTATTAAAAATTAACGAGATAGAGAAACTATAATTTTATTTTCCTAGACCTTTTCGTTTAAAAGTTGTATATTAGTAACATGAATAAAAAGACAAAATTTAATATTACCGGTATGACCTGCTCGGCTTGTTCTTCTCATGTTCAAAGAGCTGTAGAAAAGCTTGAGGGGGCTGCCGAAGTACAGGTAAATCTTTTAACCAATAGTATGAGTGTCAATTATGATGAAAATCTTTTGACACCGGATAAAATTATAGAAGCAGTCGAAAGGGCCGGATATGGGGCCGAGGATGTAGATGGATTAACAAAGCCTTCTCTTTCGGATTCATCCAAAGATGGGGCAAAGCGTTCATCTCAGACGGATGCTGCAAAGCGTGAGCGGGATCAGGTAAAAACAAGGCTTATTTGGTCCTTGATTTTTGTGCTTCCTCTTTTTTATATTTCTATGGGGCACATGGCGGGAGCCCCGATTCCTCATTTTTTGCATGGGATAGAAAATGCTATTCTTTTTAGTTTTACCCAGTTTTTATTGACCCTTCCTGTTTTGGTATTAAACAAAAAATTCTTTATAGGCGGCTTCAAGGCCTTTTTAAACAAGGCTCCCAATATGGACTCCCTTGTCGCTGTCGGCTCCGGTGCTGCCGTCATTTACGGAATCTTTGCCATTTATAAGATGGCCTACGGAATGGGGCACGGCGATATGGAAACGGTAAGGCTTTTTTCCCATGATCTTTATTTTGAATCGGCTGCGATGATTTTAACCCTCGTAACCTTGGGCAAATTCCTTGAAGCTAATGCAAAGGGAAAAACTTCGCAGGCAATTACAAAGCTGATGAACCTTAGGCCTAAAACCGCCCTTGTTATCAGGAACGGTAAGGAAGAAGAAATTCCTGTCGAGGAAATTGTAAAGGGCGATTTTGTTTTAATCAAGCCCGGTTTTTCCATTCCCGTTGACGGAGTTGTGGTTGAGGGCAGTTCTTCGGTAGATGAGGCTGCAATTACAGGTGAAAGTCTCCCGGTCGAAAAGGCTGCAGGAGACAAGGTTGTAAGCGCTTCCATTAACCTTTCGGGAACCTTTACCTTTAAGGCTGAAAGGGTAGGCGATGACACAACCCTCTCCCAAATAATTGCCCTTGTAGAAGAAGCCTCGGCCTCAAAGGCTCCTGTTTCAAAATTAGCAGATAAGATAAGCAATTACTTTGTGCCTGCGGTTATCCTTATTGCGGTGATTACCCTTTTTGTCTGGCTCGCCGCAGGAGAGGGTTTTGAATTTGCTCTTTCGAGGGCTATTTCGGTGCTTGTAATTTCCTGCCCATGTGCCCTAGGTCTTGCAACCCCCACCGCCATTATGGCAGGAACAGGGAAGGGTGCCCGTCTCGGTATTTTAATCCGCTCGGCTGAGGCCCTTGAAACTGCCCATAAAACAAACACCGTAGTTTTGGACAAAACAGGAACTATAACCCAAGGCCGCCCCGATGTAATCGAGATTAAAAAAACCGCAAGTTTTAGCGAGGACGAAGTGCTCAAGTTTGCTTACAGCTTGGAAGTTCTTTCAGAGCATCCTTTGGCAAATGCCGTTATAAAACAGGCAAAGGAAAAAGGCTTGGATGTTTTAAAAATTAAGGACTTTAAGGCTGAACACGGCTTGGGTATTTCGGGTATCGAAGAGGCTTCGGGGCTAAAAATATTTGCAGGTAATGAAAAGCTTTTCCAAAAAAATAATATCGAAATTTCCCATGCTGCATCAGAAATTGATGCTCTTGCAGAAAAAGGAGCAACTCCTCTTTTAATAGGTCTAAGCGGTGCTAAAGACGGAAGTTCTTCAGGAACCGATTCAGGTGCAAAGCTCATCGGAATTATAGCCGTGGCCGACAAAATTAAGGAAGGCAGCATCGAGGCTATTGCAGAGTTTAAGGCTATGGGCATAAAAACCATAATGCTGACAGGTGACAATAAAAAAACTGCAAATGCCATAAAGGCCCAAACAGGAGTCGACGGTTTTGCTGCCGAGCTTTTGCCTCAAAACAAAAAGAGTGAAATCGAAAAACTTCATCAAGCCGGTCATAAAACGGCTATGATAGGCGACGGCATAAACGATGCTCCGGCCCTTATGACGGCCGATGTTGGGATCGCCATAGGCAACGGAACCGATATAGCGATTGAAAGTGCGGATATTATTTTGATGAATGACAGCCTGCAATCTGCGGTCGATTCGATTCAATTAAGCCGTGTTGTAATGCGCAATATAAAGGAAAATCTTTTTTGGGCACTCTTTTATAATTCTCTATGTATACCATTAGCGGCAGGAGTTTTTTATCCTGTCTTCGGCATAGTTTTAAGCCCGATGATTGCGGCTGCTGCAATGAGCTTGAGCTCGGTGTCGGTTGTAAGTAATGCCCTGCGCTTAAATTATTTTAAGCCCAAACGGAAACATAAAATAAACCGTAATGCAGAATCTTGCATAACGGAAGAAAATAAAATTAAGGAGAAAGAACTTATGAATACTGTATTAAAGGTAAACGGAATGCAGTGCCAACACTGTGTTTCCCATGTTAAGGAAGCCTTAACAAAGATTTCGGGGGTTTCTGCCGAAATAGATTTGGGCGCAAAAACTGCAACTATTTCACATCCAGAAAGCGTTGCAGTTGCAGATCTAAAAAAAGCTATTGAAGAAGCCGGATACACGGTAGAATAGCTTTAAAACTGTAACTTTTTTTAAGGCTGTAATTTATTAAAAGAAAAAATCGGCCATGCCTAACTTCGGCCGATTTTTTTTAAGTTGCTTGAAACGCTTAAGACCGGCTAAGATACTGTCAGCTTTTACGGAAAAGGCTTATATTCGTTTACCATGCTTATCGCTGAAGAAACTTTTCGGCCTTCCGACATTTCTTGAGCTATATCCGTTGCTTTTTGAATTAAACCTGCATTGTCTGCAACGCCGTGTAAAATAACCTCATTTTCCGAAATATCTGCTTCTAGGAAGTATATTTGCAGTTTAAGATCAAAAGAGATATGATTTACTATTTTTTGAGCCAACAAAAGTTCTTTTACTCTCTTATCACCTAAGGCTGCTTCTTCTTTGCTGATGGTTTTTTCAAATCCGTATTTGATTATCTCGGCAGCTTGGACAGGCGTTATGTGTCCTGTATTTATAACCAAATTGTATTCGGAAGAGTCTTCATTTGCAGTATTAAAAAAGCTTTTGTGGAAACCGTCGCGGTTATTGTCGCTTTCTTCCATTCTGGCTCTGGCATCTTTTTCGGAGTAATTAAATTCCTTCATCAGTCTTGAAATTCTTACATCGTCTGCGGCAACAAGGCGAACTGAATAAAGGCCGGGGACATTCCTTAAAATTGCAAATCCTCCTCTTCCTATAAAAATACTGTTTCCTGAAGAGGCATGTTCATATACTGCTTCGCGCAGATAATCAAAGTAAGAATCTCTTTCTCTCGATAGAGATGCCCAAAACCCGGGTTTGCGTTCATCATATTTTTTTAACTGAGCTTCAGAAATTCCCCGTGAGAGCAAATCTTTCTCCAACGACTTACGGTCGATAAAGTTGTAATTTAAAAGCTTGGCCAGCTCAATTGCTGTTTCATCGCCAAAGGAAGCGATCTTTCTTGAAATAGTTATAATTGCCATAAAAACCTCCTATTGCAATTAAATTCTCTTTATAATAGAATAACTCGAAATCCTTGATATGTCAAATGGAGAATTGCGATTTTTATGGAAAAGAATAATGAGATTATATGGAAGCCCGATTCCTCCAGAGAAATATTAAAAACAAGGGTCTTTACCGTATGCGAAAAAGATAGTATTTCTCCTGAAGGAGAAAAAAAGACCTTTATTTCTTTAAAAGCTCCGAGTTGGGTCATTATTGTGCCTGTTTACCGGGATTCCTCCGGAGAAGATATCTTTGTGATGGTACAGCAGTGGCGGCACGGCTCTGAAAGTGTCTGTATAGAATTTCCCGGCGGTGTTGTAGATGCAGACGAAAGACCGGAAGATGCCGCTTTGCGCGAGCTTATTGAAGAAACAGGGCGGACTCCTAAAAATATAAAATGCTTGTCGGTTCTGTCTCCCAATCCCGCAATAATGGAAAACTCTTGCACCATCTTTTTAGCCGAGCTTGACAGGGGAGAGGTTAAACAAAATCTGGATGAAGACGAATTCTTAAATATTATTGAAATCCCTGCGAAAAAAGTTATTCAAAATATGGGCAATCCTCCTTATACTCATGCAATAATGAATGCTGCCCTTTTCCTTTACTTAAAAGAAAAACAATATCACTGATATATCGGTGTACTGATATATCAGTGATTGCTCACCGATATATCAGTGAAAATTCCGATAAAAACAATCTTTTTTATTAAAATTTTAAATAATTTCTGAATATTTCGACAAAATTCCTCTATTTTTGCTTAAAAAATGCTTTTTCATTCGTTTTTATATTTAGCATGAAAATTGCTTACATATAACTGAACACATATGGAGGTGTTTATGAACAATATAATTAAAAGATTATCAGTCCACACTGCCGACTTTGCAGTTCTTTATATAAAGCTGCATAATTATCACTGGCATGTAGAAGGGCTCGATTTTAAGCCTGTGCATGAAATGATAGAGTCATATTACGATAATATGAGCGATTTCTATGATGCGGTTGCTGAAAGAATTTTACAGCTAAACGAAAAAGCTCCCTCTTCTATGAAAGAGTATTTGGCAATAACGGGAATAGAGGAAGAAACAGATAAATCGTTTAAAACCGCAGATGCTCTTAAAAAAATCTTAGGCGATTTCGAGTACATTGCAAAAGAAATAAAGGTAACTCAAATTGAAGCTGCAGACAGCAATGATGTAGCTACAGACGGAATCCTTAGCGGGATTATCGAATACCTTGACAAAGAAATATGGATGCTAAAATCCGCTTTGAAATAAATTTTTAAGGAGAAAATTATGGAACAGATGGCAATGAATATGCCCCTATTGGGAGATGACTTCCCTCAATTAACAGTTTCGACAACACATGGAGCTATGAAGCTTCCCTGTGATCTTAAAGGCAGCTGGTTTGTGCTCTTTAGCCACCCTGCCGATTTTACACCCGTATGTACTACGGAATTTGTAGCTTTTCAAAACTTAACACCTGAATTTGAAAAGCTCGGTGTAAAACTCATCGGTCTTTCTGTAGACCAAATGCAGAGCCACTTAAAATGGATTGAATGGATCAAGGAAAAACTCGGAGTTGAGATTACCTTCCCTGTAATTGCTGCAAATGACAGCATTGCAAATCAGATCGGACTCTTGCACCCCGGAAAAGGTACAAACACTGTTCGTGCCGTATTTGTTGTAGACCCTAACGGCAAGGTCAGACTTGTTCTTTACTATCCGCAGGAAATCGGACGAAACATGGAAGAAATTCTTAGAGCCGTTAAGGCCCTTCAGATTTCCGACAAGAACAAGGTTGCTATGCCCGCAGACTGGCCCAACAACAGCTTGATCAAGGATAAGGTAATTATTCCTCCTCCTCCCACAGAAGCAGAAGCCAAAAAGCGCTTAAAGGAGTATGAGGGTTACGACTTCTGGTTCTGCCACAAGTCTTTGTAATCTTAAAATAATTTAAAAAAGTAATTTAAAATAAAAAGCCCTGCATTGATAATCTCAATTCAGGGCTTTTTATTAGGATTAGATAGTTTACGTGAGTAAATTATCTAAAAACATAAATTTTAGATTTTCCATTAAAGTTTATTCCAAACCGTTTTGACGTTTTGCCGCAACAAGTGTATTTGCAACAAGCATTGCGATTGTCATAGGGCCTACTCCCTTGGGTACCGGCGTTATTGCTGAGGCAATTTCGCAGGCGGGCTCAAAGTCGACATCTCCTACAAGTCTAAAGCCGCTCTTTTTTGAGCTGTCATCAATGCGGTTTACGCCGACATCGATAACGACAGCGCCTTTTTTAATCATATCGGCCTTAATAAATTGAGGCTTTCCCATAGCTGCAACTAAAATATCGGCCTCTCTTGTAACTTCAGGTAAATTCTTTGTGCCGCTGTGGCAAACCGTTACGGTTGCATTTACATCCTTATTCATCATTAAAACGGAAAGAGGTTTTCCTACTATATTGGAGCGGCCTACAATTACAACCTTTGCTCCGCTTGTTTCAATTCCTGTTCTCTTTAAAAGATGAATTACGCCATGGGGTGTACAGGGAATAAAGGTGTCGTGTCCTAAAAGGAGCTTTCCTACATTTACCGGATGGAAACCGTCTACATCCTTTTCGGGGCTTATAGTTTCAATGACCGTATCAGGATCGATTTGCTTTGGCAGGGGTAATTGAACCAAAATACCGTTTACCAGCTTATCGGCATTGAGTTCTTTAATAAGTTTAAGTAACTCATCCTGAGTTGTTGTTTCAGGAAGTCTGAATGTTCTGTCATTCATTCCTACCTCGTGAAGAGCATTTGTCTTTCCCTTTACATAGGATTGGGATGCGGGATCATTCCCTACCAAAATAACGGCTAAGGTGGGCTGAACTCCCTTTGCCTTTATTTTTTCAACGTCTTTCGCAACATCGGCTCGCAGGTCGGCAGCTATCTGTGCGCCGTCAATAATTTTTGCACTCATTTTTTCCTCCATTAGTAGATTAAGTAACTATTATTTTTTTTGTTTGTTCTATTCTTATGTTGGAATAGGACCGGCAATACCATATTATGTTATAGTACCCTTATTTATGTTATAACATAATGTGATTTTGTGCAAGTCTTACATATAGACATTCTTGTAAAAAATAAGATATACTATTTTCATTAAGTTAGAGGTGAATAAAAAGTGAAGAGATTTATTTCCTGTTTTTTGATTATCAGCGTTTTTTTGATTCCGATTTTTGCACAAGAAGAGGCTGAAACTCCTTCAAATAGTAAAATAGACGGTGCCACAGTCTTCCGGCCTGTAAGACAAGGCGATAAATTTATAAAAATAGGCTTATCCTTGGGTGTGCCTCTTTTTAATACTTCTGCCGACAAATTTGCGATTAAGCCGAATATTTGGCCGGGAGGCTCTATCAATGCAGCCTTCAGCTATTATATTTTAGACGGGTTTTCTTTGGGCGGAAGTATAAGTTTTCAGTTTTATCCTACATTGGCAAAAAATCTTTACTTTGCTGTTCCTATAACCTTTGATATGGGCTATACCTTTGCTGCCGGAAAATGGCGCATTCCTCTTGGAGGAGGTATAGGCGGGGCAGTTCAGTCCTATAGCGGAAACGGAGCCCAGTACTTCGGAATGATTTTTAGATTTGATGCAGGAACTTATTATCAGTTTTCTCCCGAATGGTCCTTTGGAGGGGATGTGTCTTGGAATGTTGTTCCTCAGTGGTACAAGAAGAAAGAAAATAACCGTACAGGAAATTTTTTAGGTATCAGCCTTGCTGCCAGATACCATCTTTAATTAAATGGAGAATTCAGTATGAAACTTAGAAGATATATTTTTATTTTACTGCCGCTTATTTTTATCGGCTTTATAGCTTGTAATGATAGGCCCATATTTGCAGCCATTGAACAAGAGATTGATTTAAAAGATTTTTCGGTTGAAGGAAATATCTTGAGTTTGTTGGAAGCCGGCGAAAATGTTTATGCCTCAAATAGAGGCGGAGTTTATTCAAAATCAAAAAAATCCGACGGTTCCTGGTCAAAAATTTTAAGTGTGTCAGGTACTCAAAAACTTGCACATGATAATGCTAATATTGTTTTTGCTTGTTTTGGTTCAGGGAGCGTAAAATATTATGAAGCCGGAAATTGGAATACTGTTCCCGGCTCCGGAAATATACGCATTATTGCCGGTGATAATATTGTTTTCGGGTATGATGAAAGCCAAGAAAAAGTTTTTAAGATAGTAAAAAATGCCGCTCCTTCCGAAGTAATACACTCCGGTAAGGTTGATAGTCTTTTTGCGGCAGGGAACTATGTTGTAGTAAAGTCAGGCAGCTCTGAAACTATGTATAAGGCCGATACTTCTCCTGTCACTGTTGTAGAAAACTTGCCTAGCGGAGTGAAGGGTATGTGTTCAGCAGGTGATGCCGATAAAATATTTGTACTGGCCGGATCCTCAATCCATTATTGTGCCGGGGGTACTTGGAGTTCTTCAATATCAATATCCAAAAGCCCTGTAAGTATTTCTTATTTTAAAGCAAGAAAAACCATATTGTTAGGCTGCACAAATGGGTATACCGAGGTAAAGCTGAATACGCCGATAAATCTTTCAAATGCAACACAGTTTAATCCGGGGGATTCCGGCTCTACAACGCCGCCGGGTTCTTATTCTCAATATCAAACGACTCTTGGAAGTTATTATACATATCCTGTTTTGGGCGTCGATAGGGACAACGGAGATTATGCAGTGTTTATGGGCATTTATTCCGGAGTAATTAAAAGAAATACCGGCCTTTGGGGCTTTTACAGCGACAAAAAACGCGAATGGAACCGTGAGTAAGGATCTTTTTGAAGCTGCGGCTTCAAGCTCTAAACAAAATGAACCTCTTGCCTCCCGTATGAGGCCTTTTAATTTGGATGAATACGTGGGGCAGGAACATATTATCGGTGAGGGTTGTCTTTTGCGAAGGGCAATCCAAGCTGATAGGCTTTCTTCCATCATCTTTTTCGGTCCTCCCGGAACAGGAAAAACCACCCTTGCAAGAGTCATTGCAAATACCACCAAAAGCAATTTTTTAAGTTTAAATGCCGTTTTAGCAGGTGTGCAGCAGATAAGGGAGGCTATATCCAATGCCGAAGAAAATAAAAAGCTTTATAACCGCAAGACTATTCTTTTTGTAGATGAGGTCCACCGTTGGAATAAATCCCAGCAAGATGCCCTCCTGCCCTGGGTTGAAAACGGTACGATAATTTTAATCGGGGCTACAACTGAAAACCCTTATTTTGAAGTAAACAAGGCTCTTGTAAGCCGGAGCCGAATTTTCGAATTAAAGGCCTTAACAAATGAGGATCTAAAAAAGGTTGTGCAGCTTGTGCTTACCGATAAGGAAAGGGGGTACGGCCGCTGGAAGGTGGAATTTGAAGAAGGTGCCTTAGAGCATTTGATAGATACTGCTTCGGGAGATGCTAGGAGTCTTTTAAATGCTCTTGAGCTTGCTGTTGAAACCGGCGTAGACTACTGGCCTCCTGATGAAGGGATGCGAATTTTAATCAGCCTCAAGGCAGCTGAAGAAAGTATACAAAAGAAGGTTGTCCTTTATGATAGGGACGGCGACTATCATTATGATGTTATAAGTGCCTTTATAAAGTCGATTCGCGGAAGCGATCCCGATGCGGCTGTTTACTGGCTTGCCCGTATGATAGCGGCAGGAGAAGATCCGCGGTTTATTTTTAGAAGGATGTTAATTTCCGCCTGTGAAGATGTCGGACTTGCCTCTCCCGGAGCTGTCAGTGTGGTTGCAGGTGCTGCGGAGGCCTTTGACCGGGTCGGTATGCCTGAAGGAAGGTATCATTTGGCACATGCTGCCCTCTATTTGGCAACCTGTCCTAAATCGAACAGTGCCGAAGCCTTTTTTAAAGCTCTTGATTTTGTTCAAAAAGAAAATAAGGAAGTTCCCAATCACTTAAAAGATGCAAGCAGGGACGGAAAGGATTTAGGGCATGGGGAAGGGTATTTATATCCGCACAATTATGAAGGGCATTGGGTCAAGCAGCAATACCTCCCCGACGGACTTGATGGTACTCACTTTTATGAACCAAGCGATCAGGGTTATGAGGGTAAGATAAGGCCTGAAATTTTAAAAAAGCGGCAAAGCTAAAGACTTGCCGCCTTATAGATTTACCGCTTCTCAAAATTATTAATTAAAATAGTATTTAATTCAATCCTAAAAGCCTACTCGCTCATTAAGTAAGCATATAAGAGGTTTATAGTTTCTTTGTAAGAATCTATATGAGTTCTTTCATAATGGTGGGTGGCACTTACTCCCGGACCCATACATGCAAAGTTAATATCGAAGCCCTGTAAAACATACATACTGGCATCAGATCCGTATCTGAACATAACATCCGTTCTGTAGTTGATCTTATTTTGAATAGCAAGGTTTTCAAGTCTATGCCTAAAGCCGAAATCGTAGGGGGTGCGCGAATCCTTGGCGATGATTGTTACTGCATGTTCATCCGAGTTTTGGCAGCCTCCGACAGTTCCGATGTCCAGAGCCAAGACTTCAAAACATTCCTTTGGAATACCGTAAAAACCGTGGCCTATTTCTTCATAGTTGCTTATAAAGAAGTGAGTAGTGTAAGCAGGTTTCTCTCCCTTTTCCTTTAAAGCCTTACAGGCGGCAAAAAGCATGCCTATGCAGGCCTTGTCGTCCAAATGGCGGGACTTTATGTAGCCGTCTTCCGTTTCGATTGTGCGGGGCTCAAAGGCTACAAAGTCTCCTATGTTTACACCGAGAGCTAAGGTTTCTTCCTTTGAGTGAGTTTCAGCGTCAAGACGGACTTCAAAGGTTTCTCCATTCCTTTCTTCTTTTTCTATTGCTTCAAAGATATGAACAGAGGCTTTTTCCGGAAGACCTGTACCTGTGATGACCTTTCCTGTTCTTGTAATTATGTAAAGGTTTTCTCCTTCGATGCTGTTAAAGGCTATACCTCCGATAGGAGCAAGTTTTAAGCAGCCGTTTGGTTTAATTTGGCGCACCATAGCACCGAGGGTATCGGCATGGGCTGAAACAACTCTGTGTTTTGAAGAGTTTTTTCCTTCTATAGTGCCGTAAATGGCGCCCTTATTTGTTTCAGTATATTTTATGCCTAAATCATCAAATTCTTTTTTTATTCGTTCAATTATGTTTTTTGTGTAGCCTCCGGGGCTGTGTATTTGTAAAAGTTCCTTTGTAAGGTCTACTGCATATCCTACGTTCATAAATTAGATTCTCCTGATTGTTTGTAAATTGTTTTGCGGGAATAAAAAAACTTCCTCCCCTTAGGGAGGAAGTTGTATATCGAAGATTAAAACTCTTTAAGCCGTCGTCTTAAAGACTCAACTACTCCTGACTTTCCTTCATCTTCATAAATTTTAATACATTTTTCGAACTCAGGTCTTGCAAGCATTTTTGAAGGTGAGTGTTTCATAAAAAGATCAAAATCGGGGATTAAAAGTTTGGTCTTAGGTGTGAGTTTGTCCGGGTGCTGAACTTTACCGGGATTGATCGACATAATTATAGGAAAGTAGTATGCCTTTTCTCTTGTTCCGTAAAATTTCAAAGCAATTTCGGATAGAGTGTCGCCCTGTACAACTAAATATTCCTTTACAGGTACATCTCTGGGCTCTTCAACAACCGGGTCCGGCATGGGTGCAGGTTCAGGCTCCGATTTTACCTCCGGTGCAGGCTCTTCTACAACAACTGGTGCGGGTTTTTCTTCGGGAGGAGGGGTGGGGGGCGTTCCACAGCTCGTAAGTACAAAAGAAAAAAGGGCCATAATTGCCAAAACTTTCAAAATGTTTTTCATTTTTTACTCCTTAAGTATTAATATAATTTATAAACTTGCCTTTCGGCAAGTTTATAAATCTTTACCCTATATTATACGATATTCTTTTATAAAAATCAAATACTATCGTATATTTTTTTAATTTTATGACAGGCCTTCAACATTTCCGTTTACCAAGTCGATTCTTACGGCTTGGGGATCTTTAGGAAGTCCCGGCATCCTCATCATATCACCCATAATTGCAACAATCATTTCGGAACCTGAGTTTAAAACTATATCCCTGACATTCATTTCAAAGCCTGTAGGAACTCCGTAAAGTTTAGGATCGGACGAGAACGAGTACTGTGTTTTAGCAACACAAACAGGGAAGTCTGCCATTCCGGCTTCTTCAATCTTTTTGATCATCTTGTCGGCAGCTCCCGAATATGTAACATCACCAGCTCCATAGATTTCTTTACAGATTTTTCCTATCTTGGTTTTTATGCAGTCCTTATCTTCATAAATGAATTTTAAGGGCTTCGACGGAGTTGTTTCGATGGTCTTGACAACGAGCTCGGCAAGTGCAACAGCTCCTTTTCCGCCTTCTACAAAGGCATTGTTTACGGCAAAGCCTACGCCTTGTGCTTCACAGTGCTTTTTAACCAGATCCAACTCGGAGTCAATGTCGTATCCGTATCTGTTAAGGGCTACAACTACTGTTTGTCCGAATTTTTTCATGTTTTCAATGTGTTTATCAAGGTTGGCTAAGCCTTTTTTGAGAGCTTCTGCGTTGGGCTTGGATATTTCCTTTTCGGGAACATCTCCGTGCATTTTTAGACCGCCCGTAGTGGCTGCAATTACCGTCAATTTCGGATTTAAACCTGCTTTTCGGCACTTGATGTCGAAGAATTTTTCGGCACCGAGGTCTGCGGCGAAGCCTGCTTCTGTAATTACATATTCACCGTAGGTGAGGGCTGTCTTTGTTGCTATTACGGAGTTACATCCGTGGGCTATGTTTGCAAAGGGGCCGCCATGGATAAAGGCCGGGGTATTTTCCGTTGTTTGTACAAGGTTGGGGTTGATTGCATTTTTTAAAAGAACTACTATTGAACCTGCAATACCTAAGTCTTTTACCTTTACGGCATTGTTTTCGGTATCATAACCCAATATGATATTTTCGATTCTTCGGCGTAAATCTTCAATGTCTTTTGCAAGACAGAAAATAGCCATAATTTCGGAAGCCGGGGTAATATCAAATCCGGATTCCATTACTACGCCGTTACCGTCTCCTAATCCGGTAACAATTTGGCGCAAGTTTCTGTCGTTAACGTCCAAAACTCTTTTCCAAAGTACGGTTTTGATTGCTTTAGGTGTTCCCTGCATTCTGAAAATGTAGTTGTCGAAAAGGGCACTTATCATGTTATGTGCCGATGTTATTGCATGGAAATCTCCCGTAAAGTGGAGGTTAATGTCTTCCATAGGCAAGACTTGGGCATAGCCCCCTCCTGCTGCACCTCCCTTCATACCGAAACAGGGGCCTAAGGAAGGCTCCCGCAAGGCAGCAACCGCCTTTTTTCCGATTTTGTTTAAGCCTAAGGCAAGACCGATTGATACGGTTGTCTTTCCGATTCCGGCCTTTGTAGGCGTGATAGCAGTAACAAGGATTAGATTGTTCTTTTTTACCTTTTCATCATCTATAACGCTATAGGGAACCTTGGCTATGTACTTTCCATAGGGAATGACGTTATCGTCATGAATCCCTAAGCCGTCTGCAATTTCAGCGATTTTGTTTAGCTTCGCTTCTCTAGCTATTTCTATATCTGTTTTCATGGTAATATTATCGCATAAAAAAACTATATTTGCAACTGTAAAACTCTTTTTTTGTTAAACTAGGCTTGCAATTTGTATAATCTGTGAGCCTATTTAATCGGTACCGTATTTCCTCATGTAAAAATCTAACCCAAATGATATGCGTTACTCAAGTAAAAATCTAACCGTAGTTATGTAGACCAGCTGTGAGCCATTGAAATAAGTTTGCTCTGTAGCTCTTGTGTTTTATCAATCAGCTGTTGTAAATCTAGTCTGTCCTTCCTACGTCGCAGTTCATCTTTTTCAGCATCGCTTATATCAGAACTCTCCATAAGCCTACGATACGGTGTCTTAGCTTCATCATATTTCTTTATGACCTTTGCGTCTACCCTGTGCTTTGAAATAATCTTCATTGAAGGAAAAAAGAAGTTTACAAGCATGTTATATTGCTCATAAAGGTCAGCCATAACGCTTCGTGTCTCCTCTCCCTCAAATCGATAGTAGCCGACAATGCGTCTTACCACACTGTCATTTTTCTGTTCAACAAAACAATTATCATTCTTTTTATACGATCGGCTTCGAGTAAAGATAACATTATTCGTGTTGCACCATTGCAAAAGCTGCATATTCTTAAACTCGCTTCCGTTGTCGCTATCAATACCTTTCATCTGAAACGGTAAGTTTATTTTCACATCCTCTATCGCTTCTTTTACCCATCGGTGAGCTTTGTTTAAAAGGGCTCTATTTTCCGTCCAACCTGAATGAACATCAGTAAGGGTAAGTGTGCAAATATACTGTCCTTTAGTACTTATACCACAGTTTGCGACAGTGTCAACCTCAAAAAAGCCCGGTTTGCGTTCATCCCAGTCGAAAAAGGTGCGGATTGGAATGAGCTTATTAAGATTCTTTGAAGGCCGTGTTGTTGAAATACCTCGGATAGAATGTTTTGGAATTTCAGGCTTGAGAATCCTACCGACCGTTGCGCTTGATATGCGAGCAAGTTTTGCTTTAAGTTGTTCATCATAACCGAACTTTTGAGCAAAGTAATCGATATTATCACGTATAAAAGGCACGAGCCGTTTTGAACATAGGTACATCGAAAAAATCCATAGCCGGATGACTTGCTCTTGTACGTCTTGACCGTAGTATTTTTCATAGGTTCGCTTTTTTCGTGTCTTTTTAATAACATTCACACTCTTTTTGGCGACGTTGTTAAAATGCGTTATTTTTATGTATGCACTGTTTTTCAGAATGTGAATTGCATACTTTCGGTTGTATTTGGTTGTTGCGACAAACTCATCGAGGATTTTCGTCTTTTGTTTCTTGCACGCAGTGCAGTACCGTTTCACTATTTCCTCAGTCAGCTTCTTTCTCATTTTCATATCTAACCTCATTTTGCCCTTCCTTAGGGCTTCTATTTTAAGTTAGATTTTTACGTGATGAACAGCTTTTTTTTCGGTTAGATTTAACGTGAGGCAATGCGGGTACAGTCTTGACTCGTATCGTGTTTTGTAGTACAATCGCTCCAATAAATAACAAATCGTTTATCAAAGGGAGTTTTTAATATCTAAAATGAATAACTAAACATTCTTCAAAATGTAAAATATTGTCTCAAAACTAATATTAATTTTAAGGAATGTTTATGTTAATAGATGTTAAGAATTTAACCTTTGCTTATTATGGTTCGGCGGAACCTGTTTTTGAAAATCTTAATTTACAGTTGGATACGGATTGGAAGCTCGGTCTTATAGGCAGGAACGGCTACGGGAAAACCACCTTTTTAAATTTACTCCGGAACAAACTCGAATATTCAGGGAAGATTATCTCTCCTGTCAGCTTTGAATATTTCCCTTATGTTCTCGAAGAAAAAAAGACCGTCCGCGAGGCGGTTTTTTCCCGACTACCTCATCTCGAAGACTGGCAGCTTGATTGCGAGCTTTCCCTATTGGAAGTTTCTGACGAAATTGCAGACAGGCCCTTTAAAACTTTAAGTTCGGGCGAGCAAATTAAGGTGCTGCTTGCTGTTATGTTTTTACATGAAAACGCGTTTATGCTGATTGATGAACCTACAAATCACTTGGATGCTTACGGACGAACCGCTGTCGCCGATTATCTAAAAAAGAAAAAAGGTTTTATTCTTGTTTCGCATGACAGAGATTTTTTAAACCGGACTGTTGACCACGTTTTAACAATCGAAAAAAATAAAATATATGTTCAAAACGGCAACTATGACACTTGGGAAGAAAATAAAATCCGGCAGGATAATTTTGAGATTGAAAAAAATATCCGGCTGCGGAAAGAAATCAAACGCCTCAAAGAAGCGGCCCGCCAAAAGGCCGGTTGGGCTGACTTAAAAGAAAAAACAAAATCAGGACAAGGCCCTTGTGACAGAGGTTTTATATCGCACAAAGCCGCTAAGCTGATGAAGAGGGCAAAAAATATCGAGCGGAATGCGAATAAGGTCGTTACCGAAAAAGAAAAGCTTTTAAAAAATATCGAGAGGATCGAAGACATTCCTATGAGGCCTCTCCATCATCACGCAAAGCACCTTATTGAAGCTTCCGCGCTTTCAGTTTCTTATGGCGGTAAAAAGATTTTTTCACCGGTCGATTTTTCCCTTGAAGCCGGAGGTGTTTTAAGCCTTAACGGAAAAAACGGAGCGGGAAAATCAAGCATTTTAAAATTACTGATGGGAGAAAAAATAGAATTTTCCGGAATCTTAAAAAAAGCGCAAGGGTTAAAAGTTTCTTATATCCCGCAAAACTTTGATTTTTTAAAAGGCCCGCTTTTCGATTTTATAGAAGAAAGCAATATAGACAAAACAATTTTTTTGACAACTTTAAGAAAGCTAAATTTTCCGCAGGACAATTTTGACAAGAAAATGGAAACCTATTCGGGCGGTCAAAAAAAGAAAGTGCTGCTGACCCATTCAATCTGCGAGTCGGCCCATCTCTATATTTGGGACGAGCCTTTAAACTATATCGACGTTATTTCCCGTCTTCAAATCGAAAGGATGATTTTAAAGTACAGCCCCGCAATTATCTTGGTAGAGCACGACAAAAAATTTAACGAAAAAGTTTCTACCGATTTTGTAGAGCTGCTTCCCAATCCTTAGGTTTAAAACCGATGAGGACAGAAGTTTCGGTAATTAACAAGGGGCGTTTTACCAACATACCGTCGCTTGCGAGAAGATTATACATTTCTTCTTCGCTCATATTCGGTAATTTTTCTTTAAGGTTTAAACCGCGATAAACCAAACCGCTTGTGTTAAAAAATTTCTTTAAGGGCAGGCCGCTCTTTTTATGCCATTTTTTAATTTCGGCAGCTGTAGGATTTTTCTCCTTGATATATCTTTCTGTATAAGAAAGCCCGTGATCATCGAGCCATTTTTTTGCATTTATACATGTAGTACATTTCGGATAATAAATAAAAATCATCTTTCCTCCATAAAAACTTTTTGCAGGAAATAGCAATTTCCGAAAAAAGTTTTTTCAAGTAGTTTTGCAAAGCAAAACTACATATAATGCGATGTTTTGTGCAAAGCACAAAACTCGAAGATAAACAGTGAGGCTGAATTTCTGCCGAACTGTTTATCACTCCTCCATAAATTACTTCCCGTAAGCCTTTTCCAAGAATTCGGCTGCATGTTTATTTTTAGGTTCTTTTTCCAATATATATTGAAAAGTTTTTATTGCATCTTCTTTCTTTTTTAAACGCATTTGAAGGATTCCCTTAATAAGCAGAGAATCGTTTTTAATTCCGAACATTTTTTCGGCAGCTTTTAATAAGTCGAGGGCAATCTTTGTTTGCCCCATCTTATCAAGGCAAAATACAAGATTATGTAATAAAAGCCTTTCTTCCGGCTTAGCCCTAAGCATCTTTCTGTAAAGAATAGCGGCTTTTTGGTACTGCCCTGCCCTTCGGCGGAACAAGGCAAGCTCAGGATCAAAATTAACTTTTTCTCCTTGGCTCATCAAAATTTCAAGGTGGTTGCCGGCATCTTCCCAACGCTCGCATTTTTCCAAAAATAGTACGTAGTCCCGCCTTATGTAAATATTCTTTCCCCATTCCTTTAGATAGGCTTCATAGGCCTCATCGGCTTCTTTATTTAATTGTAAATTTTCGTAAGAGGCGATAATTCCTATTTTAGCTTCCTCATCTTTTTCATTGATGCTTAAAGTTCTTTCATACCAGTTGAGAGCCAAATCGGGCATGTTAAGTTTTATGTAGCAGCAGCCCATGGCATTAAAGATTGCCGAATCGGCTCTTCCGTTTTGAATAAGGGCTTGAAGATGCGGTAAAACCTCTTCAGGCGGATTATCGATATGGGCGGCGGTAATTATTTTATAATAATAAATATCGTCCGCATCGCAGGAGCCTGCAGCTTCGGCACGCAGAATTGCAGCACTAAGTTCTTCCCATCGGTATGCTTCTTGGAGGGAAAGCATTATGCCGTAATGCGGATAAGGATTTTCGGGCTCGTGTTCAAGAGCACATTTATAATGGCCTAAGGCCGTGTTGGTGTTCCCCATAGAACGCTGAGCTTCGGCAGCAAGAAGCCTGATTTCGGCATCGCTTCCAAAACTTTTTATAAAGATGCGGGCAGCAACGGCAGCCCTTGAATAGTCGCCCCGTTCCATGTGTTTTTTGATAACGCCCATCGCAAAAAAACGGTCCGAGACTCCGTCATCGGGAATTTCAATTCCCAGCTTTGCAAAGTCTTCGGCGGCTCCTGCAGCATCGCCCAGCTGCATCTTTATCATTGCAGGATACCATTTTAGGGCCGGATCATCGGGCTCGAATTCGCAGGCAGCCTCGTACTGGCCCAGGGCTTCGGGAAGATAACCTTCCATTTTAAGGGCGTGTGCAAGATAAAGGCGCGGAGCAACCCCGTCTATCCCGTTTTTTATTGCAAAGCTGAACATTTGGCGGGCCATATCCGCGTTGCCGCCTCTTAATTCATAGACACCTTCAACAAAAAGAGAGTTTAAATATCCGGCATTCAGCCGTGCATCGGAAGGAGCAAATTTTAAGGCTTCTTCAAATGTTTCGCGGGCAAGCCGAGGCTTTTTCCATTTTAGATAGGCCGAGCCCAGCATTGCCCTTGTTTCAAGAGGATGAGGATTGAGCTTTAAGCTTTTTTCAAGGCAATAAACAGCCTTGTCATACTGTCCCGCGGCCAAATAGGAGCGGCCCAAAAAAAAGAAGCCCATAGGAAGACTTGTGCTATTTGCAGCAGGGTCCGATGAGCACCTTTTAACGTAGGCCTTACCATAGGCTATGGATCTGCCGTAATTGTTTACGGCAGCCCAAGCCCTGGAAAGATATAAATATATTTCGGGATTTCCCTTTTTTTCGCCGTAAAAGGGAGAAGATACTTCGGCTAAGCCTTCTGCGGCAAGTTTTTCTAAAATTAAAATTGAAGTCTTATAGTCGCGTTTTTTTCCGGCTTCAATGGCTTCATTTATAAGCGCATTTACAGACTTAGCCATAGGTTTATTTTCTTCCGGCTTGAACCAAGGTTACAGCCGAGGTGGTGATTATGTCGTCTACCGAGCAGCCTCTGGAAAGGTCGGATATTGGTTTTGCAAAGCCCTGGAGGAAGGGACCGAGGGCCTCTGCTCCGGCAATCCTTTGTACCAGTTTGTATCCGATGTTTCCGGCTCCAAGGTCAGGGAAGATCAGGGTATTGGCCTGTCCCTTGACGGGAGAATCGGCGGCCTTCTTTTGCATAACGGAAGGAACTATAGCACAGTCCAACTGAATTTCTCCGTCAAAGACAAAGTCGGGTTTTCTTTCCTCTAAGATTTTTACGGCTTCGCGGACACGCAAAATATTTTCATCCTTGTCGCCTCCCGAGCCCTTTGTAGAAAAGGAGAGCATTGCAACAACGGGTTCAACTCCTGCAAAGGTTCTACAGCTCATGGCAGCAGAGCAGGCAATGTCGGCCAACTGTTCTGAACTGGGGGTAGGAATTACGGCGCAGTCCGAAAAGATAAAAACTCCGTTTGCTCCGAGTTTGGGATTTTTTGTGTCCATCAAAAAACATGAAGAAGCGGTTTTCATTCCGGGAAGAGTACCGATAACCTTTAAGCCTGCACGGAGAACGTCGGCTGTTGTGTTTAAGGCTCCTGCAACCATTGCATCTGCCTTATCTTGAACGAGCATCATTGCGGCAAAACCGAGTTCTGCACTCATATCTATTTTAGCCTGTTCGAGGGTCATGCCCTTGGCCTTTCTTTTTTCGTAATAGCTTTCGGCAAAGGAATCAAGCCACTCGGATTTTTTGGGATCAATTACCTTAATTCCGTCCAGCCTTACTCCTGCTTTAGAAGCAGCTGCAGAAACAGCCTCATCAGAACCGATTAAAAAAAGTTCCGATACCAATTTTTCATCTACGATAGATCGGGCTGCTTTAAGAGTCCTTTCTTCAGTACCCTCAGGCAAAACAAGGCGGTTAGCATATTCTTTTGCCTTTTTTTTCATTTCGTCTACAAAACTCATAACTTTATCTCCTAAATCTTTTCCGCATGTTTAAATCGGACTAACAATTTTTTACTTGCACTGTATTTTAGCATGTTTTAATGTTTATGTCTAGCAAAATGCCGACACTAAAAATAAAGTTTTCAAGACTCAAACTCCAAACTCACCTCACCCGAAATCAGCTCTCCCTTTTTTCCTTCTTCGTTTTCTATAATAAGATGACCTAAATCGCTGATTCCAAGAACCAAGGCTTCATAGGGGGCACCGGTAAAGGGCAAAACCCTCACATTTTTTCCTGTAAGGAGGGATAGGCCCTTATATTCTTCCATTAATTTCTCTTTAGACTGAAGGCCGTAAAGAGCTTCGATTAGACTCGATATAATAGAAGAAGCCAAGGCGTTTCGGCTGAAGGAAGAAGTTTCTTTAAACGGAATACACTCTTTACCGGAAAGAGAGAAAGTCTCACTAAAAAGTGCTCCGGCTTTGTTTTTAAGTTCGGGAGGAAAATTCGATTCTTTTACGTTGAGGCCTATGCCTATAATTACGGCCTGTACTGAAGAGGTTTCCATATCGATAATTCCTTCGCTTAAAATGCCGCAGATTTTTTTTCCGTTGAGATAAATATCGTTTACCCATTTTATTTTTGGAGCAAAGGCCAATTCCTGTAAACAGCGGCAAATGACTACTGCCGAAATTGCCGTATAAAGGCTTGGATCGGGAGCTTCCTTTTTATTCTTTGCAGGAAGATATGGACAGAAAATAAGACTAAAATAGAGGCCTGCTCCTTCAGGCGAATAAAAATTTCGCGAAAAGCGGCCCCTCCCTGCAGTTTGATGCTCAGCAAAAAGAAGAGTTCCATGGAGAGACTCTGCATTATTAGAAGAATTCAACCGCCTTTTCGCCTCGGTGTTTGTAGAATCTATTGTCTTAAAAACTTCGATTTTGCTGCCGCAAACAGATTCGGCAAGGCGGGATAAGTTCTTTTCGATAAAAAAAGCGTTTAACACATCGGAAGAAGACTTTAGGACATAGCCCTTGTTCTTTCCGCCTTCGATATCATAGCCTTCACTCCGCAGTTTTTGTACGGCCTTCCAAACGGAAACCCGCGAAAGCCCCAAGCGCAAAGCAGCTTCTTCGCCCGAAAGAGGTTTTCCGTTTTGCTCTATCAGCATATCCAAAAGGATATCGCTCGTTGTCCTTGATATAAGCTCTCCCATAAAGCCAAATTCTAGCATATTTTTCCTTTTTTTTCTATTGCAACCTTTTGGAAACAGCCTTGTCTATTATTTTATAGGGTGAAACTATGTTTTATAAAGAATATATAAACTATATTGAAAGCGATGATTGGGAAACCGTACATAACTCTTTTTCAGTCAAAGCTCCCGAAAATTTTAATTTTGCTTATGACATAATAGATAGAATGGCGAAGGAAAGCCCTGAAACGGAAGCCCTCGTCTGGTGCGACGAAACCGAAGAAAGGATTTTTTCGTTCGGAGAATTGGCAAAACAAATAAATAAGACGGCAAACTTTTTTAAGGCGATGGGGATAGGAAAAGGCGACACGGTTTTGCTTTTTTTGAGAAGAAGATACGAATTTTGGTTCGTTCTTCCGGCTCTGCACAAGATCGGAGCCATAGCCGTCCCTGCGACGGTTCAGCTTGCAGCCCACGACATTGAGTACAGAATTCAATCCGCCAATATAAAAATGGTCATGGCCGTACAAGAAAAAAACTTGCAGGAAGAAATTCAAAAGGCTGCCGAATCAGCCTATAATAAGCCCCTTCTTGTTTGGGTACATGACGAGATGGAAGGCTGGATTTCCTTTGATAAGCTTGTAAAAAATATGAGCGATGAGTTTACGCCCCCCGCAGGAGAAGCCTATCCTTGCGGAAATGACACGGCTCTTTTGTACTTTACTTCCGGCACTTCGGGTAATCCCAAAATGGTAGAACATAATTTTCTATATCCGCTCGGGCACATAGCAACGGCAAAGTTTTGGCAAAATGTAAAAGAAGGCGGAAGGCATTTAAGCGTTGCGGAAACAGGCTGGGCTAAGGCCATGTGGGGAAAGATCTACGGGCAGTGGCTTTGCGGTTGTTCCGTCTTTGTGTACGACATGAAAATGTTCATCCCTAAAAACATGCTCGAAAAACTATCGAAATACAAGGTAACTTCATTTTGCGCTCCGCCGACGGTTTACAGATACTTAATCCGCGAAAAAATAGAAGACTATGATTTATCTTCTCTCGAAGAGTGCACAACGGCTGGCGAAGCCCTGAGCATGGATATTTTCAACACCTTTAAAGAAAAAACCGGATTGGAGCTGCGCGAGGGCTACGGCCAAACGGAACTTACCCTCACAACCGGCACCTTCCCGGGAATGAAAATAAAACCCGGCTCGATGGGAAAACCTGCCCCCGGCTATGAAATAGATATTATCCGCCCCGACGGTTCTTCTTGCGAGGCAGGAGAATCGGGAGAAATAATTCTGCGTCTGGATAAAAAAGTTCCCTTCGGAATGTTCGGCGGCTATTATAAAAATGAAGAAAAAACGGCAGAAGTTTTTAAGGACGGAGTTTATCACACGGGAGATGCAGCCTATAGGGATGAGGACAGCTATTTTTGGTTTGAAAGCCGAACCGATGACCTTATAAAAAGCTCCGGCTTCCGTATAAGCCCCTTCGAGGTGGAATCGGTTTTGCTTCAACACCCGGCTGTTTTTGAATGTGCGGTAACCGGAGTTCCCGACCCAAAAAGAGGACAGGCTGTAAAGGCCTTTGTTGTTTTAAACAAAACGTACAAGCCGAGCCAAGCCTTGGAAAAGGAGCTTATGTTCTTTGCAAAGAAAAATGCAGCCCTTTACAAGGCTCCGCGCTCTCTCGAATTTGTAGAAGCCCTGCCTAAGACCCACAACGGAAAGATAAGCAGGGCCGCAATAAGGAGTCAAAAGGCTTGATAAGGCCTAACTTGACATAGAAGCCCTAAGCAAGTACACTTTAGGCAGCATAGGCTTAAAACGGCCTATTTAAAATGAAATACCTTGTTCTTTTTTAGGAACAATAAAAATTAGCGAAAAATTGACGCAAAAAAAGGAGTTTATATGAGAAGAGTTGTAATTACAGGCCTCGGTGCCGTAACCCCCATAGGAAACACTCTTGATGAAACATGGGAAGGGATCAAAGCAGGTAAATGCGGAATCGGAAAAATTACCCAATTTGATTGTACCGATTTTAAGATTCAAATAGCGGCAGAAGTAAAAAACTTTGATGCTTCACAATTTATGGATAAAAAAGATGCACGCAAAATGGCCCGCTTTACCCAATTTGCCGTAGCGGCAGCCGTTCAAGCCATGAAGGATGCAGGCCTTTCAAAAGAAAACATCGATGCAAACCGAACAGGCATCATACTAGGAAACGGCATAGGCGGTTTTGAAATCTACCAAGAAGCCTTTAAAAAATATTTTGAAGTTGCTCCCGACCGTATTCCTCCTATGACCGTTCCCCTTCTTATCCCGAATGAGGCAGCCGGAAACATAAGTATGCAGTTCGGCATAAAGGGACCGTCTTGGACCTTGGCCACAGCCTGTGCCTCAGGTACCGATGCCCTCGGAAACGCCCTAGACCTTGTACGCTCAGGCCGTGTAGATGTTTGCGTTTCGGGCGGAACGGAATCTACAATTACAGGTTTCGGAATAAGCGGCTTCACAATCCTACAAACCCTCGCCTCAGGTGATCCTGCCAAGGCTTGCTGCCCCTTCGACAAAAAGCGTTCGGGCTTTGTAATGGGTGAGGGCTCAGGCATTCTAATCCTTGAAGAATATGAACACGCCAAAAAAAGAGGAGCCAAAATATACGCAGAGTTTGCAGGCTATGGAGCCTCTTCCGATGCCTACCACTTAACCAGCCCCGACCCTTCAGGAGACGGAGGGGCTTTAGCCATCACAAATGCCTTAGCGGATGCAGGCGTAAAACCTGAAGAAGTTCAATACTATAACGCTCACGGAACTTCAACACCGATCAACGACCCCGCAGAAACTGCAATGATTAAAAAAGCCTTCGGAGACCATGCATATAAAATGAAGATTTCTTCAACCAAGTCGATGATAGGCCACTGCCTCGGTGCCGCAGGAGCTCTTGAAGCTATTTTCTGTATAAAGGCAATGGAAGAAGGATTTTATCCCCCGACCATCAACCTAACCGAACCCGACCTTGAAGCAGGCTGCGATTTGGACTATGTTCCGAACAAGGGCGTCAAAGGCGAAATAAACTGCGCCGCCTCAGGCTCCCTCGGCTTCGGAGGCCATAACGGTGTCGCAATCTTTAAAAAAATAAAATAAGAGGTTTATTTTAAAAAGCGGTAAACAAATAAGATAAAACCGTTCAGAATGTATATCCAACATTTTGAATGGTTTTTTATTGGTTGAAAAAGATGAATTTTTTTATAAAATGCTTTATACTATAAAGACAGGAGTGAAATATGGAAAAATCTATAACTTTTAGAATTAGCATAAAAGAATATTCAAAATTTTTATTAGAAGCTTTCTTTTATCAAAAATATTTTTTATTTTGTTATTTAATTGTTCTGATAGTACAAATACCTTCAATAATGGAAAATCCTTCTTTTTCATTTATTATTACCACTATTATAATGGCATTTATACCAACACTTTTTTTATTTATTCTATATTACTTTCTGATAATCTTGTACAGCAGATATGTTTATAATCGAGATCCTGTATTAAAATCAGAAATTACAATAAAATTTAACGAATACGATTTAGAAGAAATAACTAAATACAGTTCATATAAATTAAAATATCGTGATATATACAAAATAAAAATCCTAAAAACCATACTACTCATTTATATTAGTCCTGCAAGAGTATTTATTATCCCTAAAAGTCAAGACTATGATATAAAAGAAATATATCCGGAATTAAAAAAATTAATGGAAAAAACAAAGAGCAGCTCACCCTGTGAATGATATACAAAACAATTTATTGTCATTAAATATCACCCTCTGCCATATTCACCCCTTAGTCAGATTAGTTATACTCCGATTGATTATAAACATTGTTCAACTACTATTTTATCATTTATCTACCGCGCTGCATAACCTCGCTGAGCTAGATTTTGCTGCGGCTTTTACTCTATACCTGTGGGCATTTTTCCGGTTTGTGGTGATTCCATTGTGCCATAGCTTTTTGCTATGGCTAGGGGGTACCTTCTCTGGTTTGTGGACACACAAATGCTTTTTCTTACTTGAAAAAAATGAGGTATTGATGTAGGATTAAGGATGAAGAAGTTTTGTTAAGAGCATAATCTAAATAGGAGACAGCAAAAATGGATAATTGTATATTTTGTAAAATTATAAAGGGAGAAATACCCGCAAGTAAGATTTATGAAGATGATGATTGCTTAGCATTTTTGGATATTCAGCCTGTAAACGCAGGCCATGTATTAATAATTCCCAAAATACACGAACAATACATATATAAAATCGATGACAAGATAACATCTAAAATGTTTATGGTAACAAATAAAATTAACAAAGCAATACGTCAGTCTAAAATAAAATGTGAGGGTATTAACTATTTTTTAGCAGATGGAGAAGCGGCCTTTCAAGAAGTGAGCCATGCTCATATACACTGTTTCCCAAGATATAAAGATGACGGATTTAAACTACAGTTTTCTGAAAGGTACTATAATCACAAGCCGAATAGAGAAGAATTAGAAAGAGTAGCTAAGGAAATACGAGAAAATTTGTAAAGTAAAACAGTATACCTTTATAATTTTTTGTGTGTGCTATAGCAATACTTTAAGCATGGAGAAAAAATGGAAAAAATAAAATCATTGTTTGATTTATACAATCGTAAAGAAACCAGTTTATCAAGAACTTTGGCTTGCTTATTTTATTCTGACTATAGGGTAATTCGAGAAATTATAAAAGGCGAAAACTTTAAATTTAAAAAGGAAGATGTTAAGACACTAGAAGTTTATTATGAGCCCAGTTTTGGTTCTGCACGTTTTGATATCCTTTGTTTAAGCAAGAATTATGCAATAGTTATAGAAACTAAAATAGGGCTAAGCACTGTTGGACAAGATCAAATGAATAGGTATTTAAAAATTCTTGAAAATTACAGTCAGCCGAAAAAGATTCTTATATTGCTAACACAGTATAATAATCAAATTGAATTTTCAGCAAACACTAATGTAAAGATTCTGTATAAAGAATGGAAAGAAATATATGAAGTAATCAAAAAATACAACATAACTATAAATATCGCAGATGAATTTGATAGTTATCTTACAGGGAGTCAAAATATGAAAATATCGGATATAGACATATGGGCGGTTGTCATCAATAAAGATGCTGAGATCAAAAGAATAGAGGAAGACCTTGTTTATAGAAATGACAATTATCACCAACCAATATTTATCGGGATTCGTGAATGGGATACAGATGCAAAAAAAGTATTGATAAAAAAATTATATCCCGTAAAAGAAATTATACCGCCTAAAACCCCTCGTTCTCGTATTTATAATTCTGATGATGATAAAGCATACATCTATGTTTTGGATAATCCGCTAATATTGAAAAAACCAATATATAAAAAATTCAATCAAAATTCAGCTATAAGCGTAAGTTTTTCTGATCTAGAATTTGCATAATATACACTTCCCGATAATAATTTATTATTTTATCGTCATCTTGTACTTCTTGCTCAAAAGATATACAATAATGCTAATATAATATTCATAAGCGTAGGAGATATAAAATGAAAAAAATATCGTTTGAATTAATCAAAAAAATTGATTTTGTGTTGATTTTTATTTTCTCGATTTTAGGAATTGTTACATGGGTTATTATTATGATAAGTATATTTGACCCATTTAGAAGCCGCCACAGCGTATCAAATGAAGTCGCGATCGTTGAACTTGATAATAAAGAAGAAATACGGGAATATATAGAATTCAATGAAAAGATAAAAGATGTTTTTATTTTTAACCTTAAAAGCTCTAAAATAAAAGCCGATGGGCTGTATGATGATATACCTAAAGTTTCTCTTAAATCAAGCCCAAGTTTTTCGGCAAAATCCGGTAATGAAGGAATTACAAACTTAATTTTTATAAAAGATAAAAATTACGAAGAGTATAACCTATTTGAATCAAATATTTTTATATATAGATATCGATTTGCTGAAAGCTCAAACAGAAATAACATTTCTTGCGATAAAAATATTTATGCTGTTGTAAATGAAGACACAAACAACGATAAAACTCTAAATACAAAGGATAATGTAGCCTTATACGTTTCCGATTATGACGGTAAAAATTTAATTCAAGTTTCAAACTCGGTATATAAGGTTAGAATTACAGACAACAACCAACTTTTATTCACTGAACATGATGGAACGGTTTTGACGTTTTTTTTGTATGATATTGATTTAAATAAAAAAACAAAATTAAAGTCAATCGAGCAAGAATATCCGGAAAAGGAGATTTATCTATAATTATTAAGAGTATTAAATTGAGGGCAAAAATGAAAAATCTTAAAAATTTACTTTTATTGTTATCGTTATTTCCGGTCTTTTCATGCAGTTATAATAATATAGTAAGTATAATAGCTCCGCATGAGGAGATAGAGATTGCAAAAGAATATATATCTAAATTTAAAGAAAAAGATTTTAACTTTATATATGAAAATTCAGATGAAAATATAAAAAAACAGCTTACGCAAGAAACATTTAATAATATTGAAACACTTATCCCAAATTCAAAAGTAAGTAATATCATAATGTTAGGCTCACATAAAAAAATACTAAATGAGCAAACTTATTATGAGTTTTTATTTGAATATGAATATCAAAATAAAGAATTTCGAATTATATCCTTAAACTTTAAAAAAGAAAACACGCTAATACTACAGGGCTTTCGTATAACAGCGGCTCCTGATTCACAAAAAAACATAAACAAATTCACATTAAAAGATAAAACATGGAAACACATTACTATTCTTTTACTCGCAATTTTAATGCCGTTATACTCCATATTTATTTTTGTTTTATGTATAAAAACTCCTAAGTTTAAAAAGAAAGTATTATGGTGTATTTTAATCTTGTTTGGCATATTTTCTGTCTCAATAAACTGGACAACAGGCAGTATAAATTTATCTTTTTTTGCTATTTATTTTTTATCTGCATCAGCAATGGCGGCAAGCCCATATGCAGCATGGAATATAAGTTTTTCAATACCTTTATTTGCAATTTTATTTTTATTTAAAAGAAAAAAACTTATTAAAAATAACCAGGTGCAAACCTGATTGAAAAACACTTTTTTTTATGATATATTATTCCCATAATTTAGGATTATTTTATGGAAGAAAAATTATCTACGCTTTGCTCGGTTTTAAACAAAGATCAACCGGTACTTGTACAAACTCATGATTTTCCCGATCATGATGCAATAGGAGCGGCCTATGCTCTTTCAAAACTTTTAGAAAATTACGGCTATACAACAGAAATAGCTTACGGAGGACTCGTTCAAAGTCTTCCCTTGATCGAATTCGTCAAATATCTAAATAACCCTCTTTTAAAAGTAGAAGAAATTGAAGATCTCAAAAAATATCAAGTTATAATTGTAGACGGCTCTCCCTTTAAAGCTACGGTTTCAAAGGTTGGAGGAGTCCTAAAAGCCATTATAGACCATCATCCTCCCCGCACAAAATCCACTGCAGCATACATGGACATAAGACCCGAAATGGGAGCCTGCTGCTCAATTATCTGGTCATACTGGAAAGAAAGCGGTAAAGAATATGACAGAATAACGGCTACTGCAATGATTGCAGGTATTCAGCTTGATACATCATTTTTATCAAGACGAGTCAATCATCTTGATATGGATGCCTATTATGAACTTTATTTTAAATCCGATGTTCAGACAATGTATCAAATGATTAAAACGACAATACACATTGGTGAACTCGAAGAAATAGGCAGGGCATTTACCGATTATTTTCAGATAGGAAACTTCCTCTTGGTGGAATTAAGCAAAGACTATTCGAGAGCTATTTTGTCGGTTGTAGCAGATTTTTTAATTTGGATCAAGGATATTTCTTTTGTTATCGTAATAGAAACAAACGGAGACGAATACAAACTATCTGCCAGAAGCCGCGATAAAACCCTCGATGCAGGTTATCTTGTTAAAGAAGCTCTAAGCGGTATAGGAAGAGGAGGCGGACATGCACATATGGCCGGAGGAATAATCGACTCTAAAAAATATCCCGGAAAAAAAATACTTTTAGGCTCAATCGTTGAGCTTGCAAATTCAGACAGAAAGGAATCACTGTGGACGAAAATAATGAAAAAACTTTAAAGCGTATTCTTTTAAAGGACCGCGAAATTATTCTTTTAGGAACAGCACATGTTTCTAAAGAAAGTATTAAGGATGTTGAATCTACAATTCGAAAAGAAAATCCCGATTGTGTATGTGTAGAATTGGATGAAGGAAGATACAAATCCCTAACCTCAAAAGATGCATGGCAGCAAATAAATATTTCCCAAGTATTGCGGGAAGGCAAAGGCTTTTTACTCCTTGCAAACCTTGTTTTATCCTCCTTTCAAAAAAAACTCGGAACCGACCTCGGTGTAAAACCCGGAGATGAAATGAAGGCGGCAATCGAAGTTTCTCAAGAACTAAACATAAAAACCGAAATGGTTGACCGCCCGATTCACACAACCTTAAAACGAGCTTGGGCAAAAAACCGCGGCTGGGGCAGATCGAAGCTCTTGGCAACTCTTTTAAGCGCCGCCTTTTCCAACGAAAAACTTGATGAAGCCGAAATCGAAAAATTAAAAAATCAAAGCGCAATGGACAATATGATGCAGGAAATGGCAGAGTACCTTCCAAACATAAAAGGCGTCTTAATCGATGAAAGAGACCGCTATCTTGCATCAAAAATTTGGGAAAGCGGCGGAAAAAAAATCGTAGCCGTCTTGGGGGCAGGACATCTTCCCGGAACGGAACGCTTTATAAAAGAACTTGAGGCTGGTACAAAAACAACAGACGTATCAGACATTGAGGTAATCCCTCCCAAAAGTACCGCAAGCAAGGCAGCCTCTTGGATATTTCCGGTAGTTATAATAGGCTTAATCATTCTCGGCTTCTTTAAGGGAGGCGGCATAAAAACCGGACAAATGCTTTTATCCTTTGTACTCTGGAACGGAGGACTTGCGGCAATCGGTGCCTTAATTGCACTCGGCCATCCTCTCGCTATCCTTGCATCCTTTTTGGGAGCCCCATTTACGACTATCAACCCTCTTTTGGGTATAGGAATGATTTCGGGACTGGTACAGGCTTGGGCAAAAAAGCCTCAGGTAAAAGACATGGAAAACCTCACAAACGATGCCGGCACCTTTTCAGGCTGGTATAAAAACAGAATAACAAAGGTTCTGCTTGTTTTTATTCTTTCTTCGCTTGGAAGCTCGATAGGAACATTTATAACGGTTCCTGCCCTTATTGCAAATCTGATTAAATAAGAATGCCAACATGAATATAGGCTATAAGGCTTATAAAAAAGGAGGGGAACCTCTGTAAAGGAGGTTCCCATTATGAAAAAAAAACTAAAAAATGGAAAAAGGCGCCGATCAGAATCGAACTGATGAATGAAGGTTTTGCAGACCTGTCCCTTACCACTTGGGTACGGCGCCGAAGTTTAGATAGTATATCAAAAAATACAAACTTTGACAAGGCCTTATAGCAATTTTAATAAAAAAATAGTATAATGACAGATATGTTTGAAATGGAACCTGTTATAATAAAGAAAATATTTAAGAACAAACCTCATTATATTCTTACATGGTCGCCTCTTACAAAGGCCGATAAATACAAGATAAACCGTGCAGTTCCCGCCGTTTCTGGTGTTTACGAGCTGTACAAAATGGATAAGGAAAAGCACCTCAATCTTTTATCGGTAACCCACGCGTGGTACGGAGGTTTAAGAAGCAATATACGGGAAGCAATCGACCCCGATACAAAAATAGATCCCGAAAGAAGAAAAATATTGGAAGATGACGATATAGAGCTTTACTACAGGTATTCATGCTCCGACTCCTTTGGAGATCTGCTGGACGTCGTTTGGTTCTTGCATTCGACATATTTTCCTGACGATATTCGTGTAGAATCATCAAAACGATATGAAAATTTTTTCCTTACGGAAAGAGCACCCGATAAGGTTTACTGGCTGGAATAAATAAACTTATGAAAACCGAATTCTCCCTTACAAAAAAGAGCATACTATCTTTTGTCTGTATTTTTTTATTGACGGTCAATTTGAACTCCAATTCTGCCGTAAAAAGGTTGCCTAACTTTTACGATAATGTGCCGAGTGAAAAACTGGCATCCGAAATAGTCGAAAACATGACCGATGAAGAACTTTTGGCTCAAACCTTTATGTTCGGCTGGGCCGGTCAAGATCCCGGAGACTTACTTTTATCATGGATTGAAGACTCCGGACTGGGCAGCATCAAGATTTTCGGCTGGAACACCGGAGACTCCCACAAGCTTGCCAAGTCAATTTCACTTTTGCAAAAAAAATCCCTCGAAGGAAGATTCGGCATCCCGCTCTTTGTTGCAACCGATCAAGAAGGGGGCTGGGTACGGCATGTCAAAGGATTAACCTCAGAGACTCCGGGAAACCTTGCAATAGGAGCATCAGGCATACCCCAAGATTCTTACTATTCAGGCTATTATATTTCAAGAGAAATAAGAGCCCTAGGTATAAACTTAAATTTTGCTCCCACTGTAGATCTTTTAACGGATCATGACTCCTCAATAATAGGCCCCCGCTCCTTTGGAGACTCCCCTCATGCCGCCGGTATCTTAGGAGCAGCCTTTGTAAGGGGAAGCAGGGATGCAGGCGTTCTTACAACAGCAAAGCATTTTCCGGGCCACGGAGATACCAGCATCGATAGTCACGGCCGTTTACCTAAAATCGACATATCCGAAGAAACCTTCCGCAGCAGGGAGCTGATACCTTTTAAATACCTGATAGATGCCGGCGTACCTGCAATTATGACAGGACACCTAAATTTTTCGTCAATCTTACCTAATGGAGAACCGGCCACCTTTTCCAAATATCTTTTAAAAGATATCCTGCGCGGAGAACTTGGCTTTAAGGGACTCATAATTACCGATGACATGATGATGCACGGCGCTATGAATTTTGCAGGCGGCATTGCAAAGGCCGTGAAAATGGCCTTAGAAGCCGGAAACGATATAATCGAATCCTCGACAACACCTCGGCACTATCAAGCGTTTTGGAAGGATAATATCAGGGCAATGAAGGACGACCCCCAATTTAAAGAAAGGGTAAAGGATGCAGCCTTTAGAATTTTAGTTGAAAAATTAAAGTATTTTAAAAGCGATAACCATGTTCCCATTATGCCCGATATAGAAAAACTTGATGAAAACATCCCCGATAAGGAAGGCCAAAAATTCTTTTTAAGCCTGGCGGGCCGCTCAACTACAATAGTGCGCGATGCAGATATCCCTTTTGAACCTGAAGAACATGAGGATATCCTCCTTGTGTCTGCCTATAAAGATTTTTTTAAATACGGCTTAAAACGTTTCCCCAAGGCAAAAATAATAGAGGTAGACTCAGCCTATCACCATGCACGGCGCTTTGATACAATAATTTTTTGTCTTTCCGATAAGTACTCTTTAAGTGTTTTACAAAAAATAATGCAGGCCTATCCCAAGAAAAAATACATAGTTATTTCAGTCCTGTCCCCCGCATTTTTGGCAAAGGTCCCTAAAGCTGAAACGGCTATTGCCATTTACAGCTATTCGCCTGCATCCTTTACCGCTGCATTCGGAGCCCTTTGCGGAGATTTTAATGCTAACGGAAGACTTCCTATCTCAGGAATAGAGTAATGAAATGCCCGGTTCTTCATCTTACAAGCAGCAATATAAATCTCTTCATCGATAACATTCTACCCTATGAACACTTATGCGTAAATCTTGCCGAATGTCTAAAAAAACAAAAAAGATTTTTTGATGCAGGCCAAGAACTTTTTACCTTTATAAAGGCTGATGCCTTTTTTTCAAATAATCAAGAATTTATAGGGATTTTATTTTTAGCAGCTCACAGTGTTTTACTCCATTGCTTTACCAAAGAAATTACTGATGATATTGCAAAATATATCAAAAAAGATTTTTTAAAACACACAGAACCTCTTTCCGTGATGGGAGAAAAAAACACCTCCATCTATTTAGAAAAATTAATAAATGAAAGTCTGTCACTTGTGCCTGACCGTTTTGAAAACTACAAACTTCTTACCCTCAAAACAAAACCTTCAGCACCTAACATTTTTTGTATAAGGGCTTCCGATAATTTAAATACCGAATTGGAATTTATAAAACCTCCGATTCAAGATGCAGAACTCCTTTGCCCGATGGAAATAGAATACAATGAAACCGAAGTATTGGCCCCAGGAGTAAGAGCCTCTCACGAATCCTGCCTAAAGCTTCTAAAAAAAAGAATAAACAATCATGCCCTATATGCAGTAAAAAAAGACGGCAAGTATATTGCAAAGGCCGGAATAAATGCTTCCGGTTTTAGATGGAATCAAATAGGCGGAGTCTTTACAAGAGCGGAATATAGAAATAAGGGTGTGGGTGCGGCAAATATGATGATGCTGATAAATGACTGCTTTCAGTATAAAAAAAAATGCGCCCTCTTTGTAAAAATTAAAAATCAGGCAGCAAGGCAAATGTATAAAAAAATAGGATTCAAAGAATCGGGAGATTTTCGGATCTCATATTTTTAAAAAAACAATTGAAAATTAAAAAGAACTTACTCTAAAAATTTGCTAAAAAGAACATTGCAAGCAAGGAAGCATATCTGGCCTTTTCTTCAGATATAATTTCCACCTTTGAAAGACGTGTAACATAATACCAAAAAAATCCGAAGTCAGGATCAATGCGGAATGCATACTCGACAAAAGAATCGGTTTTTACCAAGTCTCCAAAAAGAAGGGCAACAACATCGCGTAAAATTGCAAAACAATCTTCAAATGATTCCTTGTATGCCGCAGGATGCTCCGATCTTATAAGTTTTTCACATAAAGAATTTATCCTGTACAAGGTATCTTCTTTACATTCTTCATCATCTTTTTCAACCCAAGTTTTTTGTACAAGCAGCTGAATATTTTTCATAAAACTTTCTATCAAGTTTTTTTCGGCATCTATCTTGGTTCTATCCGTATAAATTTCAAAAGAAGCCCCTCGTCCGAAGGCCTTGGATATTTTTAAAGCCGATGAGACAAGCTCCGTATCTGCAGCATCTATAAATCTTGGAATTTCAAAAACTGCAATCTCTTTTATTTCAGGGGACATCAAAAATTCATCATTAAATATCGGATCAACCATGGCTATACCTTGCTATTTTATCAAGATTTTGTCAATACCTTAAAAGCATTTTATTTACTTTTTTTTGCAGGAAGAGGATTTTTCCAATACCAGCAATGCTTATATTTTTTTAAAAATATCGAAAATCTTATTATTATCCTTATTAAAAGATATAAACTTTGGGCTGCTCCGATAATAATAGAATATTCTAAGAACACAAAATAGAGTAAGCAGCTTAAGGGCACTAAAAAATCGGGCAAAGCTTCTCTTAACTTTTCTGCCGTAGCTGAAAGAACCGATTGAATAAACAACACATTATAGAATGTAATAATCACGGTCTGCATAAATATCGGAGCCTGAACTTTCCAAACTAAAACAGCTCCTATGAGGGCAGAAAATACAAGGTGTAAAAATAAACGTATAGTCAATTTTTTTGTTCTAAAAATAACTAGAATTCCTGTAAGCCAAGCCGCTCCAAAGGCAGCAAGCATAATTATGTGAATAATGCTCAAACCTAGCACAATAGAATGAGAACTAAGTTCTCTAATAGCGCTAAAAGAAGCAAGGGCTGCCGTAATTGTAATTGCCATCGCACCTTCACTTGTACTAAAGAGAGCAAACTGCATTACCCCGTCTTTAAAGCGGCCCCAAAATGTTCCTATCTGACCTACATATAAAAACTGATATACGCAAAAAAGCAAAATCGGATTTGTAACCCTAAAACAAAGCATTAAAATACCGGTAAGAAGTCCTGTAACAAAGCTGTCCAAAAAATGATCAAAATATTCCCCTAATGAGGAACCGGTCTTTGTTCTTCTTGCCTGTATTCCATCCGAACAATCGCCTACAATATAAGACCAGCATAGGATCGGTATAAGCCATAAAAACTTATACGCATCATGTAAATAGTTTATATAAGCAATAAAAAACGCAAGGACTACAAGGCCATTGGAAAATATCGTTATTATATTGGCCGGAACGGATTCAGGTAAAATCCTTACAAGGGGGAAAACAAAATACTTGTAAAGCAGAGGAGTAAGTAAGGACTTATCCTCTGCACTGTAAGAGTAATTTTCCATTAATTATTCTTTTACTATACTCTTTTATAGTTTTTAATTTCTGTCTTTATTCTTGAAATTAATTCAGCCCTGGGAATCCTAACCTGTTCCATGGAATCTCTAAAACGCAGGGTAACCGTATTATCTTCTTTTGAATCATAATCTACAGTTACGCAGAAAGGAGTTCCGACCTCATCCTGACGGCGGTATCTTTTTCCGATAGCTCCGGCTTGATCGTAATCGGTCTTAAATTCCTCTTTAAGCTCATTTCGAATTTCAGCAGCCAATTCTGCAAGCCCGTCTTTTTTCATCAAGGGAAGAACAGCTACAGTTATAGGAGCAATATTCGGGTGGAAGCGAAGTACGGTTCTCCAATCATCATCGTTTCCCTTATCGGCAACCTTTTCTTCATCGTAAGCATCACAGATAAACATAAGCACATTTCGTGTTAATCCGGCTGATGTTTCAATTATATACGGAATGTATTTTTCGTTTCCGTTATCTTGATCGATGTACTGCATATCCTTGCCTGAATACTCGGTATGGCGTGTAAGGTCATAGTTGGTTCGGTTGTGTACACCCTCAAGCTCCTTAAAGCCCATCGGGAATTCGTATTCAATGTCGTAAGCATCTTTTGCATAATGGGCAAGTTCATCTTTGCCGTGCTGGTGCCATTGAAGCTTATTTGTTCTTACTCCGTATTTTTCATAGAAGGCCCAGCGCTGTTTTTTCCAATAGTCGAACCATTCATCATCGCTTCCGGGCTTTACAAAAAACTGCATTTCCATCTGCTCGAATTCGCAGGTTCTAAAAATAAAGTTTTTTGTAACAATTTCGTTTCGGAAGGCCTTTCCGATCTGTGCGATTCCGAAGGGAATCTTCATTCGGTTAGATTGAATAATATTTTTATAGTTTACATAGATACCTTGAGCCGTCTCCGGGCGAAGATAAATAACACTTGAGTTATCGTCAGTAGGACCAATATGAGTTTTAAACATAAGATTGAATTTACGTGTATCGGTAAGCTCGCCTCCGCAATCGGGACAAACTTTTTTTTCAAGGTTTTCAGGAGAAAGATGGTCTGCTCTAAAGCGGCTTTTACATTTTTTGCAGTCAACTAAAGGATCGGTAAAATTTTCAACATGGCCGGAGGCTTCCCACGTGCGGGGATGCATCAAAATTGCAGCATCAAGCCCTACAATATTATCATGAAGTTGTGTCATCTCCTTCCACCATGCACGCGAAACATTATTTTTTAATTCTATTCCTAAAGGGCCGTAATCCCATGCACCGTTTTGTCCCCCGTAAATTTCGGATGATTGAAAAACAAAACCTCTTCTTTTACAAAGACTTACAATTTTTTCCATTGAAATTTTATGATCTTCCATAAAGTATCTCCCTTTTGCTAATAAGAATTACTGATTATAATATTTTTTTAATCTTTATACAAGTACCCGCATTGCCTCACGTTAAATCTAACCGAAAAAAAAGCTGTTCATCACGTAAAAATCTAACTTAAAATAGAAGCCCTAAGGAAGGGCAAAATGAGGTTAGATATGAAAATGAGAAAGAAGCTGACTGAGGAAATAGTGAAACGGTACTGCACTGCGTGCAAGAAACAAAAGACGAAAATCCTCGATGAGTTTGTCGCAACAACCAAATACAACCGAAAGTATGCAATTCACATTCTGAAAAACAGTGCATACATAAAAATAACGCATTTTAACAACGTCGCCAAAAAGAGTGTGAATGTTATTAAAAAGACACGAAAAAAGCGAACCTATGAAAAATACTACGGTCAAGACGTACAAGAGCAAGTCATCCGGCTATGGATTTTTTCGATGTACCTATGTTCAAAACGGCTCGTGCCTTTTATACGTGATAATATCGATTACTTTGCTCAAAAGTTCGGTTATGATGAACAACTTAAAGCAAAACTTGCTCGCATATCAAGCGCAACGGTCGGTAGGATTCTCAAGCCTGAAATTCCAAAACATTCTATCCGAGGTATTTCAACAACACGGCCTTCAAAGAATCTTAATAAGCTCATTCCAATCCGCACCTTTTTCGACTGGGATGAACGCAAACCGGGCTTTTTTGAGGTTGACACTGTCGCAAACTGTGGTATAAGTACTAAAGGACAGTATATTTGCACACTTACCCTTACTGATGTTCATTCAGGTTGGACGGAAAATAGAGCCCTTTTAAACAAAGCTCACCGATGGGTAAAAGAAGCGATAGAGGATGTGAAAATAAACTTACCGTTTCAGATGAAAGGTATTGATAGCGACAACGGAAGCGAGTTTAAGAATATGCAGCTTTTGCAATGGTGCAACACGAATAATGTTATCTTTACTCGAAGCCGATCGTATAAAAAGAATGATAATTGTTTTGTTGAACAGAAAAATGACAGTGTGGTAAGACGCATTGTCGGCTACTATCGATTTGAGGGAGAGGAGACACGAAGCGTTATGGCTGACCTTTATGAGCAATATAACATGCTTGTAAACTTCTTTTTTCCTTCAATGAAGATTATTTCAAAGCACAGGGTAGACGCAAAGGTCATAAAGAAATATGATGAAGCTAAGACACCGTATCGTAGGCTTATGGAGAGTTCTGATATAAGCGATGCTGAAAAAGATGAACTGCGACGTAGGAAGGACAGACTAGATTTACAACAGCTGATTGATAAAACACAAGAGCTACAGAGCAAACTTATTTCAATGGCTCACAGCTGGTCTACATAACTACGGTTAGATTTTTACTTGAGTAACGCATATCATTTGGGTTAGATTTTTACATGAGGAAATACGGACTGATTGAGAGAATAAATAAATCGCTATTTGTGATTAAATTATAGATTTTCTTCTATAAAATTTTTTCTTTGGCTGTTATAAAGTTCTGCGAATAAACCGTTTTGAGCTAAAAGGCTTTCAAAGTTTCCTTTTTCGATTACGGTACCTGAATCGATTACGATTATATCGCTGCAGGACCTTACGCTTCCCATTCTATGAGTTACGATGAGCGAGATTTTTCCCTTGCCCTGCATAAGGATGCTTTAGATAAATTCGTTTTCGGCTATCGGGCCTATTGCTGAAGTGGGTTCATCAAAAAATATTATATCGCTTTTTTTGATGAAGGAACGCAAGGCGGCAAGCCTCTGTCTTTGTCCGCCTGAAAATTCTTTACCGCCGTATTGCATTCCCAAAACGAGGGAGTAATTATTTTCAAGCTTCTTTTCAAAGTCTTTTCCTAAATATTTTACCTTTTCGATTTTTTCTTTTTCCTCTTCCTCAGAGTGTTCGGGTTTTATAAAAATATTTTCGTCCACAGTGTAGCCTGAGTAAACGGCGAAGTCTTGGAATACCGCCGACAGCCTTTCCCGGTATGAATCCATATCCAAATCAGCAATCCATAATATCAAAATAGTTTTGAACGTACCCCATTATCGTAAAATACCATCTTCCGTACATAGCCCGCTACGGCACTTACCCTGAAAGGCGAGGCCTTAAAAAAAAGCTTAAAGGTTCTGATAAAAGGATACTTGGTCATTTAGATTTTTCCGGTCTTGGTATAATTACTTTAAATTGTTCACCTTGAATATCATTTATTAATTCTATATTAGGCTGCTCGGATATGGCTCTTTTAATTCCTGACCCTAAACCGCTAAAAGGTAAAAGATGCAAAGCGTAAGAAACTAATTGGTTGTTTCTTATTACAGGATTTCCGAATTTTATTTCTTCAACAGTCAGGCTATTAGGTAATTTACCCGGGCTAATTATTTCGACTCTATTATCAAAAATGAGAATTCTAATGGGGGAATTTTTAAAATAATCTCTATGCAGCAAGGCATTTTGTAATACTTCGATAAGAGCTATTTCAGAGATTTCAAGAATTCCTGTCGAGTTAAACCCCTGTTCTTTTTGAACATGGTGTAAACAAGATTTTAAATATCTCATAGCTTCATCAAAAAGTTCAGGAATTGTACCTTTTAGATCCGAAGGTTTGTTTCTATAGTAATTTTCCGATATATCGTTTCCAAAAAAAGAAACAAATTTAATCGTAAAAGCCGGTTTTATTTCTTGAGGATTTTTTCCAAAAAAAAGCAATCCTGCAAGCGTTAAATGTTCATTTCGCAAAACCCGTTTTGCTTTTAAGGCTTGTTCAAGATTTAATCCCTTATCTTCATATGTTGTACCGAATTCTTTTTTAAAAAATTCTGAAAATTTTTCTTTATTGATATCATCTACGGAGGTTCCATAAACTTCCATTTCATCGGCAAGTAAATTCGCACTTTGTTGGAATAAACGCATTATCTCCGAATTATCGGTTACAAGTCTTTTATTTGCTCCTTGTTTTATAAATATTTCGCCTTTTGATGTTTTATAAGGTTTATTTATTCCTTCTTGAATATGAATAGCTAAAATATATTTAGAGGCAGGTGTTTCTATTTTTAATACTTCAGTTGCAATATAAACAGGAGGCTTTAAATTATCGGCAGCTTGAGATATCCTTTTACCATAATCCTCTATTTTTTCGGGAGATAAACCTAAGATTTCACCGGTAACATCTTTAATTCCTATTAAAATAAGTCCTCCTATGGAGTTAGACATTGCAACAATTTCTTGAGCGATGCTTTCCAAATTAGGTAAATCTTGTTTAAATTGAACCTTGCTTGTTTCTCCTAATGTAATAATTTCCAATAGATCTTTAGTATTCATAAATGTATATCTCCATTTATTTTTATATCTTCCCTTTCTTATACATTATCCTCGTGTAGATGATTGTAATAATAGCTCCGACAGGGATGAGCATACTTATGGCTTTTCCCAGCTGAGGCATGGCAATAAAAAGAATCAGCATAAAGGCAAAGGGAACAACGGCAATCTTAGGATTTTTTGCAACGAAGACTATCAAGAGGCCGCCGAAAAGGGCCGGCAGGATGTTTTTAAAGGCCGGAGCCATAATAGGAGATTCCAAAATTGGCTTTAACTGAGTTAGCAAAAGCATTCCCGCTATTAAAATAAGGGTTGTCGTTATGGAAGAAACTGCAACGGCTATTGTGGTAACCACGTCGCCTTCTTCGGTGTTGGCTTCAACCTTTGCGGCCTCCAAGGCTAAGACTCCGCAGGGAACCTTTAGGTTTGTTAAGTTTCCTGTGATAAAGCCTACATAGGTTCCGCCTGCTCCTAGCATGGGTGCAAAGGTAAAGGCTTCAATAATTCCTACCGGCCAAAAAATAACGGCAACACCGAAAAGCCCCCTCAAAAGGAGCCAAAAATTGGGCCAAGTATTATAGTAAATACAGGTAAAAAGAGGATAAGAAAGAAACATAATAATGGCTATTACCATCCATATTCTACCCCACCTATGTATGCTTTTTTCGTATGAACTGAACTCGATTTGTTTATCTTGCATAATTCCTCCTATAAGAACCGGTGATTTAACCTATCAGCATTGTGATCGGAATGGAAAAGGCCATTCCGCCCAAAAGGCTTATCGGCATAGCATAGCTTTCAAGCCATTTAGACCTTGTCTTCTTTACGATTAAACCGCAGATAAGCATTAAGAGGGCCGAAAAGAACATCACAAAAACGGGAATCCATCCCCTAAGTCCCAGACGGATTTCCGAAAATATCATTCCTAAAAAGGCGGAAATCATGCCCATAAAGAGGGCATCGATGAGGAGCTTGCTCCATCTTTCATCCTTGGACTTCATCTTAATAAGATTTTTTTGCATCTTGGGTAAGAAAAGAGCAATCACCACAATCCCCGAAATTATTCCGAGGGCCATAACCCAAGAAATAGTCGTATAGGCTGCCGCATCTGCAATCGGCTGATCCAAGGGAATATCCAAGACCGATGCTGCTGTGCTTGCAGCCGTAAGCTCATAGGTCAAGGCTCCTAGAACCGAAAGACGAAGCCAGGGCAGAGGAAGACCTAAAAATTTGGAAAGGCTTATCATTCCGAGAATGATGGAAATGGCGGGAGCGATCGTAAAAACCGCCGCTCCGGAAATAATTTGCTTTATCTTTTTTTTGGGCATGTTTAACTCTTTTGCCCGCTTTAAAGCCTTTACCAAAAAAAAGACTGATTGCAGCAAAACAAAGAGAATCACAACTCCCGCAAACCAAAAGAGCACAGAACTATTAACATCAAACATACATACCCCCAAACTTTTTTTATCGATTAATCAAATATTTATTACACATCCAAATTTGCGTAGACGGCGTTTTCTTCGATGAACTTTCGGCGGGGCTCTACTTCTTCGCCCATTAGGGTGCTGAAAATTCTGTCGGCTTCAACGGCGTCCGGAAGGGTAACCCTCATCATCTTCCGCCTTGCAGGGTCCATGGTCGTTTCCCAAAGCTGGGTGCCGTCCATTTCACCCAAACCCTTATAACGCTGAACAGCAGCATTGTTTCCCCGTCCGATTTCGTCCAAAACGGAATCTCTTTCGTCATCATTGTAAACATACCACTCTTTTTTATTGTGAGAAATTTTATAAAGAGGCGGCATGGCAATGTAGACATAGCCCCTTTCGATAACCTGAGGCATGTATCTAAAAAAGAAGGTCAATAGCAGGGTGCGGATATGGGAGCCGTCAACGTCGGCATCAGCCATTATTATAACCTTGTGATAGCGGAGTTTTTCTATATTAAAATCCTTGCCTATACCCGTGCCGAGGGTAGCAATAATCGGCTGGAGCTTTTCGTTGTTTACAACCTTGTCGAGACGGGTTTTTTCGACATTGAGCATTTTTCCCCAAAGTGGGAGAATAGCTTGCGTCTTGCTGTCTCTTCCCTTTTTGGCTGAACCGCCTGCAGAGTCTCCCTCAACTATGTAAACCTCACAAGCCTCGGGGTCTTTTAAAGAACAGTCTGCAAGTTTTCCGGGGAGGCCGAAGCTGTCTAAACCGCTCTTCCTTCTGGTAGCTTCCTTTGCTCTTCGGGCTGCAATTCGGGCTGCGGCCTCGGCAACGCATTTTTCCAAAACCTTTTCGACCTCATTCGGGTTTTGTTCAAAAAAGAGGGTGAGTTTTTCGTTTACAAAGGAATCGACTATACCTCGAACCTCGCTGTTGCCCAGCTTTGTTTTGGTCTGTCCTTCAAACTGGGGTTCGGGAACCTTTACGGAAACGATGGCGGTGAGACCTGCGCGGACATCTTCACCCGTAAGTTTTTCTTCCTTATCCATCTTTTTTACAAGTTTAGGATATTTCTTTAAAAACTCGTTCATCACGCGGGTGAGGGCTGTCTTAAAGCCTTCAAGATGAGTTCCGCCCTCGCGTGTATTTATATCGTTTACAAAGGAAAGAAGGTTTTCGTTATATCCGTCATTGTACTGAAGAGCAACCTCGCAGATAATATCGTTTTTTTCGCCTTCGATAAAAACCGGAGTTTTAGGGAAAACCTGTTTTGAGGCATTTAGGTATGAAACAAACTGAGATATTCCGCCTTCAAAGGCAAAGGTAACTTCTTTTGGAGTGGAAAGGCGTTCATCCCTCATCGTGATGGAAATTCGGCTGTTTAAGAAGGCCAGTTCCCTCAAACGGGTTGCAAGCACTTCAAAATTGTATACGGTAGTTTCGGTAAAGATGGAAGAATCTGCTGCCCACCTGATAACCGTACCGCTTTTTTCGGTTTCGCCTATCTTTTTTACGGGTTCAAGGATTGAGCCTTTTTCAAACTTTGCATAGTGCTCAAAGCCGTCCTTGTAAACCTTGGCTTCCATCCAGACTGAAAGAGCGTTTACAACAGAAACACCTACACCGTGTAAACCGCCTGAAACCTTGTAAGAACCCTTGTCGAACTTACCTCCGGCATGGAGGCGGGTTAAAACCAGCTCCAAGGCACTTATTTTTTCTGTCGGGTGAATATCTACAGGAATACCTCGGCCGTTGTCTTCTACACGCACAATATCGTTAGGTTCAAGAACTACCAAAATTTTATCGCAAAAACCGGCCATAGCCTCGTCTATACAGTTATCTACAACCTCATACACAAGATGATGAAGGCCGTCCGGCCCCGTTGAACCTATATACATACCCGGTCTTTTTCTGACCGCTTCCAATCCCTTTAAAACCGTAATATTATTTGCCGAATAATTTGACTTTGTCATTTTTTTTCCTTAAAAACTTATAAATTCCCATAAAATTTGACAATAAATGCCTTTTTTTATTCTATCATTATTGCAAAAAAAAGTAAAGAAGTAGTATAATGGCACACTATGAGCGAATGGGATTATAAAATTTTTTGGGATGAAGCTGTTAATCAGTTTAAGGAAGAGTTACCCCTTTCTATATTTTCTATGTGGTTTCTGCCGTCTAAGTATGAAAAATCTACGGAAAATTCCGTATATCTGAGTGTTCCGTCGAAATTTTTTAGAGATCAGATGGTTCATAATTATAAGAACAGTATCGAAAAAAAATTATTTGAGCTTTCAGGTAAAAATTTATTTATAGATTTTATCATTAAAGCAAAGACTTCTGAAGATATTTCTAAAGAAGAAGATGAGGAAGCGGCCGATAAAAAAGCAGATGCCGAAAAGCCGTCATCAACGGAGCCTAAGAAAAAATCTTTAAAAGCTGAGGGCGGAAGGGGGCAGCATCCCGATTTGAGGCCTGAGTATAATTTTGAGGACTTTGTTGTAGGGCCGAATAATAACTTTGGAGTAAATGCCGCTATAGCAGTTTCTACCAATCCCGGAAGCGCTTATAATCCGTTTTTGATTTACGGAGGGGTTGGTTTGGGCAAAACCCACCTTATGCAGGCTATAGGAAATAAAATATGGAACACGACAAAGCTTAAGGTTATTTATGTTACGGCAGAGAACTTTACAAACGAATTTGTAGAATGTGTTCAAAAAAAGATGATGCCTGCATTTAAGAGTAAGTACCGAAAGGCTGATGTCCTTCTCATAGACGATATCCACTTCTTTCAAGGAAAGGTGGAAACTCAAGAAGAGCTTTTTCACACCTTTAATGAGCTCTATGAAAAAAATAAGCAAATTGTCTTTACCTGCGACCGTCCGCCTGCAGAGCTTAAAAACCTTTCACAGCGTTTAAAATCGAGGTTTGAAAGGGGATTAAATGTAGACTTGCAAACACCGGCTTACGAGATACGCTATGCGATTCTTTTAAAGAAAATGGAAAAACACAGCACAAAGATTCCGAATGAAGTTATCGACATGGTTGCAAAAAATATTTCTTCAAATGTCCGTGATTTGGAAGCAGCCTTAACAAAACTCATCGCCTATACCGAGCTTACAAAGAAAACTATGGACGAGGCTACGGCAAAGAATCTTTTAAGGGATATTTTCGGTTCAACCCGTCAAAGAAATGTTACCATAGACCTCATTCAAAAAACCGTAGCAGACTATTTCAGCATTTCGATTTCGGATATTAAAAGCAAAAAACGTACGAAGAGCTTTTCGTTTCCGCGTCAAATTGCGATGTTCCTTTGTAGGGAAATGACCGAGTGTTCTACAACCGAACTAGGCAACGAATTCGGAGGCCGGGATCATACAACCATCTTGCACGGCTGTAACAAGATTGAAGAACAAATTGCAGCCGATCCGAGCTTAGAAAAAATCATCCATGATCTTAGAAACACGATAAAAGAAAATACGAATAAATAG